>CP193501.1:1282500-2897433 GCA_050845955.1 Erythrobacter sp. HA6-13 | reverse complement strand
AGATCGCTTTCTGCCACGGTCCCACCGTCACTTCCGGTCGAGCCAGATCCGCTGCTTCCGCCTGATCCTGTGCTGGAGCCGCCAGTGCCGCCATCTTCGGGAAGCGGTTTGCTAGACCCGGGGCCTCTGCGTGACACACCACCTTTTCCAAGCGGCTGCTGAGAAGGATGCTCGATGACGGTTCCATCCGGACCGATAGAGATTGCCCGGGGACCAGCGCTGAGTGGATGAATGGATGCGCTCGTCAAAGCGCACAAGGCGAGGATAGATGATACACGCGAGGCCACGATCAATTCCTTTCTCGGAGCTGAGAAAATCGTAAGCATTGCGTGACTCGCTAACCTTTACCGCAAACGACCGAGCATGGTTAATCCCGGCGGATGTAAGGTAGGTTAGACGTCACCCGGCTTATCGCAAGCACTACTGAGCGTTAGTCCCGCTTCAGTACGGCCTTCAGCAATCAGGCGTTTGCCCGCTTATCACTCTGAAATTCAGATACAAACTGGTTGGCTTAACGAGGTTATGTCCCGAAGAAGGCTCTGATAGCACCGCGTTTTGCCGGTTTGGTCTCGCCAATAGCATCGAAAAGGTAGTTAGCCAGCTGCACTGCCTGATTGCGATCAAGCAAGATTGCGCGTTCGCGCATTTCCCGTTCGCTGCCGCCATTGCGATGCATGGTTTGCAGATGCAGCACGACCCGCTGACCCAAATCATCCGCGCGCCAACCAACCAAAGCTCCCGTATCGAGCCTATCCATTCTTTGCCCCTTCTCCGATCAAACTGACGCATGCTCTTGGTCCAGCAGCAGCCCCAGCGTGGTCGCTTATCATCTCAAGCGGTGACAGTGCCTTTGTCGCCTAACATGTTAGCAAATTCAAGCTAACTCAATCCGAAGATCAGTTGCGCTTTGCAATCTCTTCTCGGCATGGCATGTTTATGCGTGTCTCTTGCGGCGCTTGAGACCACATCCAATGATTCCATCGACCAGATACTAGGACACCCATGCTCGATACTTCCAATCGCTTTGCTTACAATGAAGATCACGAGGCATTTCGCGACACTGTGCGCAAAGTGCTTGCAGAACATATGGTCCCTTATTTGGATCAACATGAGGAAGAGGGCATCGTCCCGCGCGAGGCTTGGAAGGCAGTTGGCGAAGCGGGCATGCTGTGCCCCACGGTTGCGGAGGAGAATGGCGGGCTAGGGCTCGATTTCGGTTTCAACTGCGTCGTCAACGAAGAGCTTTGCTATATCGGGACGTCAGCAGGCTTCGGACTGCAGAGTGACATCACAGCGAACTATTTCGAACGCTTGGGCACGCCAGAGCAGCGCGAGAAATATCTGCCAGGCATGGTCTCTGGTGACGTCATCACGGCCATTGCCATGACTGAGCCGGGGGCAGGCAGCGATTTGCAAGGTGTGCGTACCACCGCGATTGAAGACGGCAACCACTTGGTCCTCAACGGCTCAAAAACCTACATCACCAACGGCCAAAATGCCGACGTGGTGATTGTTGTCGCAAAAACTGATCCAAGCGAAGGCGCGAAGGGTACATCGCTTGTGCTGGTTGAAGCGGGCACACCGGGATTTGAAAAGGGGCGCAATCTCGACAAGATCGGGCAGCATTCTGCGGACACGTCCGAGCTGTTTTTCAGTGACTGCCGTGTGCCCAAGACGAACATCCTTGGCGGAGAAGGGCGCGGCTTCGTCCACCTAATGGAAGAATTGCCACAAGAGCGCTTGTCGATTGCAGTGAGCGCGCAAGCAGGCGCTCAGCGCGCATTTGATGAAGCGGTCAATTTCACGAAAGATCGCAAGGCCTTTGGTCAGACCGTGTTCGAATTCCAGAACACCAAATTCACGCTCGCTGATTTGAAGGCCAAGCTGCAAGTCGGCTGGGCGCATCTGGACTGGGCCATCAAACGTCATCTGGATGGCAAGCTTACGACCGATGAAGCGAGTGCTGCCAAGCTGTGGCACACCGATCTGCAATGGGAAATCTGCGATGCGGCGCTGCAGCTGCACGGCGGTGCGGGCTATATGAACGAATACATGATCGCTCGCCTATGGCGCGATGCGCGCGTGACACGCATCTTTGGCGGTACGAACGAGATCATGAAGGAAGTGATCAGCCGCGCAATCTGAGGGAAGGCACGTAAATGACTGATCCGCTTGATTTCACCGGCAAACGGGTTCTCGTTATTGGAGGATCAAGCGGCATCGGCAACGGTATCGCGCAAGGTTTCGCCGCGCGGGGAGCCGATGTTCGCGTCACAGGAACTCGGCCGGACGAAGGCGACTATCTGGAAGCGGAAGACAGCGACTTCAGGGGCCTCACCTACCACCAGCTTGATGTCAGCGAACGGGATCGCGTCGATGCCCTTGCCGAGAAGACTGGCGCGGTCGACGTGCTTATCCTGTGCCAAGGCATCGCGCGTTACAACCGCGAGGAATTTGAAGCGGAAGGCTGGGACAAGGTTGTCCAAGTCAACCTGACTTCGCTTATGGATTGCGCGCGTGCGTTTCGTGCAGGGCTGGCTGAGCGTGGCGGGTCGATTACCATCGTCAGCTCCACCGGCGGATTTCACGGCATGATCGGAAATCCGGCTTACGGCGCGAGCAAGGCGGGAGCAGTGAGCCTCGTCAAATCGCTTGCTCAGGCTTGGGCGAAGGACGGGTTGCGCGTCAACGGGATCGCGCCGGGTTTCGTGCCAACCAAGATGACACGGGTAACGACCGAGAATGAGAAGCGCCGCGAAGGGGCAATCGCCCGCATACCATTGGGCCGCATGGGCACGCCGGACGATATGGCGGGTGCTGCGGTTTTCCTTGCGTCACCGCTAGCAAGCTACGTCACTGGCCAGTCATTGATCGTTGACGGCGGGCTATCGCTCTAGCCGTAAATCTGGAGAAAAATCATGCAGTTTACACGTCTTGGGCAGTCAGGCCTTGCAGTCTCACGACTTTGCCTTGGATGCATGAGCTATGGCGACACGGCCAAGGGTTGGCACGGGGACTGGCTGCTTGATGAGGAGGCCTCTGCGCCGTTCTTCCGCCGGGCACTGGAAGCAGGGATCAACTTCTTCGACACAGCCAATGGTTATGCCGGCGGCACCTCGGAAGAGATTACCGGCAAGCATTTGCGCGCCATGGCCAAGCGTGACGAGATTGTCGTAGCCACCAAAGCCTATCTGCCATGGCGAGGCGCGCCGAATACCTCAGGCCTGTCTCGAAAAGCGCTCCTGCAAGCCATCGATGACAGCCTGACGCGTCTGGGAATGGATTATGTGGATTTGTATCAGATACACCGATGGGATGATGCGACGCCGATCGAAGAAACCATGGAAGCGCTGCACGATATCGTGAAGGCCGGCAAGGCGCGCTATATCGGCGCCTCGTCCATGTATGCCTGGCAATTCGCAAAGGCACAGGAAGTTGCCCGCGCCAATGGCTGGACGCGCTTCATCTCCATGCAGAACCAGCTCAACCTGCTCTATCGTGAGGAAGAGCGCGAAATGCTGCCTCTATGTGCGGATCAGGGCGTTGGCGTGATCCCGTGGAGCCCGCTCGCGCGCGGCCGACTGACCCGTCCGGTGGGTGAAACAACTGTCCGAAGCGAAACCGACGGCTTCGGCAAAGTCATCTATGACGACGAGAATGAAGTCGATCATTCGATCATCGCAGCAGTTGGAGAGATCGCAGAGGCGCGCGGCGCAAAGATGGCAAGCGTGGCGCTCGCTTGGCAGTATACCAAGCCGCAAGTGGCCTCGCCCATCATCGGTGCAACCAAGCCGCACCATATCGACGATGCTGTCGCGGCGCTTGATATTGCGCTGACAAGCGAAGAAATCGAAGCGCTCGAAGCGCCGTATAGACCCAAGGCGCCTACCGGCATGGGAATGAGCCTGCCTCCCATGGACCAGGTTTCTGTCCTGCCGGAGTAAGCGTCCTCAATTTCGCGAAGCGCTTTCTGATTCCACGAATTGCCAAGAATTGAGGCATAAGAGGGATTGATCGCCGATTCGTGCGTGTTTCCGGTGGGAAGCACCACGAACTAGAGAGGTTTATGAATACGCACGCGCCTATCAGCGAAGACCACGCAGAGATCGCGGATAGCGAGCTCTACTTCAATCGCGAGCTAAGCTGGCTGACGTTTAACGAACGCGTGCTCGCTGAAGCGGAGAATGAAAGCTATCCGCTGCTGGAGCGCCTGCGGTTTCTTTCGATCTCAGGCAGCAATCTCGACGAGTTCATGATGATCCGAGTGGCGGGCCTTGTCGGCCAGGTGCAGCGGGGAATCAGCAAGCCATCAATTGATGGACAGTCTCCGTCTCAGCAACTCGCGGCGATCCGGTCAAAGCTGGTAGAACTCAGCGCAAGGCAGCAAGCCATCTGGCGCGACTTGCATGATCGCCTTAGTGAAATGCACATTCACGTTGCTGACGAGCACCGGGTCAAGCCGTCCGCCTATCAATGGCTCAAGAACTATTTCCTGGAGGAAATCCTCCCGATCATCACGCCGCAAGCGCTTGATCCTGCGCACCCGTTTCCCTTCGTCACCAACGAAGGGATGGGCTTGCTTTTCACGCTCAATCGGGAAGCGGACAAGGAACGGATCATCGAGATGATCCTGATCCCACCGGCGCTGCCGCGCTATGTTCGCGTCCCCGGCGAAGAAGCGATCTATGTCAGCATTGCGAGCCTGATTGTTCGCTTCGCAGATCAACTCTTCCCCGGCTTCACGATCAAAGGCGACGGTCTTTTCCGAGTGCTGCGCGACAGCGATATCGAGATCGAGGAAGAGGCTGAGGACCTTGTGCGGACCTTCCGCAGCGCGATCCAGCGCCGCCGCCGCGGGCAAGTGATCCAGCTGGAAATGGAAGAGGATTTCGACAGCCATGCCGAGCAAGTCTTGCTTGAGCAGCTGGGGGTCCATGAAGCAGCTGTCATCAAGACAGACGGCATTATCGGGATCGATGGGCTGGCCGAGATCGTCGACGAGGATCGTCCGGATCTCAAATTTGACAGCTATTCGCCGCGATACCCAGAACGCATTCGCGAACATGATGGGGACTGTTTCTCCGCCATTCGCGAAAAAGACATCATCATCCACCACCCCTATGAAAGCTTTGAAGTGGTGGTCGACTTCATCCGGCAAGCCGCGGCCGACCCCGATGTCGTCGCGATCAAGCAGACACTCTATCGTGCTGGCACGCAAAGCTCCGTCATCAATGCGCTGATCGCAGCGGCGGAGAACGGAAAATCTGTCACCGCAGTGGTCGAACTCAAAGCGCGTTTCGATGAAGAGCAGAACCTCTTCTGGGCAAACAAGCTGGAGCGGGCCGGCGTTCAAGTCATTTACGGTTTTGTCGACTGGAAGACGCATGCGAAGGTCGCAATGGTCGTTCGCCGTGAAGAGCAAGGCTTCCGTACATATTGCCACTTCGGGACCGGGAATTATCACCCGGTCACAGCCAAGATTTATACCGATCTGAGCTTTTTTACCGCGTCTCCCAAGCTCGGGCGCGACGCCGCGAAGCTCTTCAATTTCGTTACAGGCTACGTTGAACCGCACAGCATGGAGCTACTTGCCGTTGCGCCGCTGAACCTGCGCGAGAAGCTCTATGAATGCATCGACAAAGAGATCGAGAACGCGCGCAAAGGCAAGCCTGCGACGATCTGGTTCAAGCTTAACCAAATCACTGACAAGGACATGATCGACCGGCTCTACGCGGCCAGTCAGGCTGGCGTGGAGGTCGAGCTTGTTTGCCGCGGTATCTGTTCATTGCGCCCGGGTGTGCCCGGCCTCAGCGACAATATTCGCGTCAAATCGATTATCGGCCGGTTTCTTGAGCACAGCCGTATTTTTGCGTTCGCCAATGGCCAATCCATGCCGGGCAGCAAGTCCAAGGTGTTCATTTCGTCCGCTGATCTGATGGGACGTAACCTTGATCGGCGGGTCGAAGCGCTCATTCCGATCAAGAACAAGACCGTGCACGATCAGGTGTTACAACAAGTGCTACTTGCAAATGTGCTTGACACAGAACAAAGCTGGGAGCTGCATCCTGATGGGAGCTATTCGCGGATGAAACCTGACGATAAGCCCTTTAATTGTCACCGCTATTTCATGACAAACCCTTCGCTTTCCGGTCGGGGAGGGGCGCTGGAGCCCGATGCGGTGCCAAAGCTCGCGCTGCGCAAAGGGCGTCACGCATGAGCCTTCGTGCACGTCGTATTGACCGCGATGGCATTTTCAGCGGCAATACGCCGGAACGTGCGATTATCGATATCGGTTCGAATACCGTGCGTTTGGTCGTCTATGGCGGATCCATGCGCGCGCCTGTGGTGCTTTTGAACGAGAAAGTTGCTGCAAGGCTTGGGCGTGAAATGGCCGAGACCGGGCGCATTCCGCAGGACTCATTCGATCTGGCGCTACAGGGATTGCGGCGCTTTCGCTTGCTGCTTGAAGAGCTTGAGATCGACGATGTGGAAACGGTCGCAACTGCCGCTTCTCGTGAAGCAGAGAATGGCCCAGACTTCATCGCGGCGGTGCAGGAGCTCGGTTTCGAGCCGCGTGTCATCTCCGGCGAAGAAGAAGCAAGGGTTAGCGCGCAAGGTGTGATCGGCGCCTTTCCTGGCGTCGAAGGCGTCATGGCAGACTTGGGCGGGGGCAGTCTGGAAATGATCCGCATTCAGGACGGCGAGACATCCGATGCAGCGTCACTGCCGCTTGGCACCTTGAGGCTCTCCGCATTTGGTGACGGTGATCCTGAATCCATGCTCAACGCCTTGGGCAAAGAACTGAAGAAGGGCGGCTGGGGCCAGCCTATCCAAGCACCGCTCTATCTTGTTGGCGGAACGTGGCGCGCGATGGCGGTCTATGCGATGGAGAAGGTCGGGCATCCTCTGAGCGATCCGCACAGCCTTTGGCTTGATCCCAAGCGTGCACGCGTCCTCGCTGAAGACCTGGCGCAAGCGACGCCTGAAACCCTTCAGAAGATCGAGCGCATCTCGACCATGCGTTCCAACACCATGCCGCATGCAGCCGTGCTGCTGCAGGCGATGTTGAAAGAGCTTCAACCTGAGCGGCTCGTATTCTCGTCATGGGGCCTGCGCGAAGGGCTGCTTTATGACCGGCTTGAGATTGGCGCTCGCTCGCAGGACCCGCTGCTCGCCGGTCTGACTTTGTTCGCAGCGCAGCGCGGCGCTCCACCCCGGCTCTCGACGCGGGTTGCAGGATGGACGGTGGATGCAGTGCCGGCTGGCAAGCACGGCTCTGAGCGCTTGCGGCTGGCAGCAACGATGCTGTCGCTCGCATCGATGCAGATCGAGCCGAATTTGCGGCTTCACCAAGCAGTGGATTGGGCGCTGCATAAGCGCTGGATCGGAATTGAAGCGCACGAACGGGCAATGATGGCGGCGGCTGTATGTGCAAACCGCAATCATCTGGATTTGCCATCTGAAGTCACAGACTTGGCGAGTGACGAGGCCGTGAACGAGGCAATCGGCTGGGGGCTGTCAGTCCGGCTGGCAAGGCGTCTCGGAGCGCGCTCCAAACGTTCTTTCCAAGTCAGCAGGCTGCTGCGCGATGGCGATACACTTGTGCTGCAACTGCGTGAAAGCCACAGGGATTTGCACGGTCTGCCACAGGACAAGGATATGACCTTGCTGGCGAACCATCTGGGCGGGGACTATGAAATCCGCACTGTTCCCGACGAAGAATGGGATGTTTCAAGCGAGAAGGGAAAGGATGATCCCTTCGATAACGTCAGCCAAGCGGCGGAATAAGCCCTAGCGTGCTCCGCTTTTGCTGCTGGCGAATGGCGAGAAGTCCGTATCGGTGTCATACAGGTCGACGCCCTCTGCGCGTTTGAGCTTGTTGACGACCAAATAGGTCACTGGTGTGAGTAATGCTTCCCATGCCGTCTTGATGAGCCATTGCGAGATCACAACCTGGACCAGCGTCTCTGGTGGCCATCCGGCAATACCCCAAAATGCGAGTGGGTAGAAAATCAGGCTATCGAGACCTTGGCCGACGACGGTCGACCCTATTGTGCGCGTCCATAAATGCTTGCCCTGCGTCCAGACTTTCATCTTCGCCATGACGAAAGAGTTGGCAAATTCGCCCGCCCAGAATGCAACCATGCTTGCGATCACGATCCGCCAGCTATTGCCGAAGACATTCTCATAGTCGCTTTGGAATGGCCATCCGTCAGCAGGAGGGAGGCTGACGACCACCCATGCCATGAATGCCATGAAAGCAAGGGCAGCAAAGCCGGTCCAGATCACGCGCCGTGCGCGGGCATAGCCATAGACTTCTGTCAGTACGTCGCCGATGATGTAGCTGATCGGAAAGAACAGTACGCCTGCCCCGAAGATCCACGGATCGCCGCCGGGCAACGTGATGTAGCTCGGTTTTGAAGCGCCAATCAGATTGGAAAGCAGCAGGATCGTCACGAATGCTGCCATCACCAGATCGTAATACCGGAAGCTGGTGGGTGCCGTGGAGGTGCGCTGCGGCGCTGGGTTCACTTCAGAATTTTCCATCGCTGCGCGCCCTAACGCCATTTGCCCCTTAGGAAAAGCACGCTAAGGAGCGCGCGGCGCGCGCCCGTAGCTCATCTGGATAGAGCGCGAGACTTCTAATCTTTTCAAAACTCTAGGACTTCCGCCGTTTTTCGCCCGAGTGTGACTCGGATTGTGACCAAACGCGCGCGGAAATGCGGTCGAACGGGCTTTCATGCGTCTCCGGATCGATGTGCGCATATCGCATCGTCACACTGATATTCGAGTGGCCCAGCGCCTCGCAGATGTCGATCAGGTCGACCCCTGCCATGCGCATCCAGGTGGCGCAGGTGTGCCTGAGATCGTGAAAGCGGAAATCCTCAATCCCCGCATCCGCCACCGCCTTTTCAAACAGCTTGCGAAAGTTCTTCGTCTCGAAAACCTGGCCGGTGTCGGCCCGCGCGCCGCTGGTCCTGCTGGGCAGCGTGCTGAGCGCGGCGCGCAGCGGCGGCGGCAGCTTCACCCGGTGCAGCTTCCCGCCTTTCACCTTCACTGTGATCAGCCCGCTGGACAGATCGACCTCGCGCCAGTCGAGCTTGAGGATGTTGTTCTTTCTCAGCCCCGTCGCGACCGCAACCTTCACGATCAGCGCGACGTTTTCCGGGCAATGGTCCAGCAGCCGGTGATATTCATCCTTGCTTAAAAAGCGGATGCGGTGCGCGGGCTCCGCCATCCGGATCTTGCTCCACGCGATCGGCGGAATATCCTTGCCGTGCATGGTGTTCGCGTATCGCATCGCCGCCTTCAGATAAGCCAGATCGCGGTTCACGCCGTGCGGCTGCAGCCCCTCTGCCACGCGCGCCGCGCGGTAATCCATCAGGTCGGCATTTGTGATGTCCGTGATCAGCGTGTCAGGCCGCAGGATCCGCGACAGTGCGTCGAGCTTTGGAAAGGCGCCGTCGCCCGATGGCTTGTGCCGCAGATGTTCCTGCCAATATGCGCCGAGGCATTCGCGCAGCCGCCATGGCTGGGCGCGGGTGCGCTGGGCCAGCTTGTCCTGCAGCAATTTGGCTGCGATCAGCTCCGCTTCGCGCTTGCTCTTTTTGCGCGTGCTTCCTCGAAATCGAACACCGTGTGCGGTGAAGGTGTACCACCAGAAGGGCGACCCCTCTCTTTCGTAGACGCGCATATCCTTTTGCTTTCGATGAATCGGGCGAGGTCAGAGGGTGAATAGCGGATGCTGGACCCGATCTTGACAAAATGCAACTCGCCGTCCTGGCGCGCCTTGCGCAAGGTTCTGCTGTGAAGCCGCAGCGCCTCGGCCGCCTCGGCCTCGGTGAGGAGTTGCGGGGCGGTCATTGTGCTTCAGCTGCGTTGCGGATGGCTTGGGCGGGTAAGTGTGTTGGATGCCCTGCCAGCGCTGGTATCGGATAAATTGGTAGACGGAGCTGATTGACCTTACGCGGCTCGATAGGCTCTATGATGTAGTGGGTCATGGTGTGACCTTCATGGAGCCGTCTGGTTGAAGTTGAAGCCCGATAGAACAGCCCCCCAAATCTATGCGATACTCCCCGTTTCGTTTTGCATCCTCAAGCACCGCCTCCGCAATTGCGCGCTCCGCAAGGTCTTCGATTGATATGCCAAGCCTACGACTTGCAACCTGAAGCCTAGAATAGGTGTCATAACTAACTGAGCACGAAATAATCATCCCGCGTCTCCTTTGCTGAGGGTGGCTTGCGCAAAATCGCTGGCGACCTCTCCAAATTCATCTGGATTGCCCGCCATCTTCTCCAAAGCCTCTCGCAGTTCATTGACGGGCTGGTCGGAGAGGGCTGCGATGATGTTTTCTTTGGCTCGCTCTCTGGATGGAACAACAGGGTATGACGTTTGCTCTCCATACAGGCCCCGCACGATCTTTTCGGCTAGCGCCTCCACAACGTCTTGCGCTGGTTGCTGGCGGGTGTTCCAGCGCTCGCGGGCAAGGTCCAAAGTCTGCCCTGCAGTCCGCCAAAAGCAGCCGAAGGCTTGGCAAGAAACAAAATGAAGCTCAAATTCATCATCGTACTGCATAGCCACCGCGTCATGGCCTGACGGACAAGGCTTTAGCGTCACATTGCTTGTGTCTGTGGTCACACCGCGATCACCCATGCGCAGGCGCACAGCAGCGCGGTTGCAGGAATGCTCAGCGCAAGGCCGCGGGCAAAGCGGATCCACCGCCCGCGGCGGCGCATGCTGTGGCAGGTATCGCACAGACACGGCAGCAGCACCGGCGCGCTCATGGTGTTATAATCCATGCGCCTGCCCAGACGGCCAGGCCAGCGACCAGCGCGGCCAGCGCCTGCCAGTCATGGCGCAGCCCTTCGCGCGCCAAATCGATCACATCTTTCATGGCAAAAACTCCACAATGAAATTGAATGCTGTGCGCAGCAGCACGGCCGCGCCGATGAACGCGCACCAGCTGGCGGCAGCAGACAGCAGCCAGATCGCCAGCTTGCGGCGCGGGGAAAGCTCGCGCGTCACGCTGCGAGTTCCTGCGTGAGTGGTGCGGGCCTGTACGGCGCGCAGCCGAGCGCGTTCGCCAGCGTGCAAAGCCCGCGAATCCGGCCCGCCAGCGTGGCATCGGTGATTTCGCCAGCATGTTTATTCAGCAGCGTGTCACGCGCTCGTTCGAGCTCTGCAAGGCATTCCTCGCGCGGGGCGATGTCCCATGCCCGCAGCAGAGCGGTCGCCCCTTCGGGAAAGATGCAATCGGTGCGCAGGGCGGGCACGTTCGGCTCTGCCCCTGCCGCGAGCGCGATGGCAAGCCATGTCCGCGCATTGCGTTCCGCGCGGCGCGGATCGAAGCCCTTGCCCACGGCATCGCGCAGCTTGTCCGCGCGCTGCTCAAACTCGCTGAGCCCAAAGGCTGCGAGATCGGTCATTGATCTCGCCTGTAAATTCGCTTGTTCCGAAATTCTTCGTTTGCCTGCCTGCGCCCCTCGACCGCTCCACCACCGATCGACATTCCTAGCGCAATCATGATGGCCGCCGCCCTACCTTCGACGCCCCATGCAGTCGGGTCGATCGAGCCGAACACAAAGGCTGTCGAAACAAAGGCAAAGCAGATAGAAAATCCCGCTATCTTCCATGAAACCGGAATGCGCATCACAGCCCCCGCACTTTGCGCGCCGCGCTGCGGCGGCGGTCGCCTTGCGCGGCCAGCTTTGCATCGTCGAACAGGTCGTTCAACGGCAGCGTGGCATTGCCACGCGCATCGCCGGCGCGATGCGGGCTGGGGCGGGCCACATCATCGCGCCGAACCAGCGCACGGCCATCGGGCCGCAATTGAAGAACGGTGATCGGACGAGCGGTCAGCCGCTCAAATCCCCGACTGCCCGCAAAGGGCAGTTCGATTGTGCAATCAGGCTGTGTTGCCAGCATGGAAGTCTCTCCTTCGATGCGGCGTTATAGGTGGAAACCTCCACCTTCAGTCAAGTAGAAAAATCTCAGCGTGTCAGATTTTTGGCGCTTCGGGCAAAGGTTCCTGTGCAAATTCAATGGAAAGGGGAATTCGATGGCGGACGGTCAGGGCAAGCCAAACAAGCGTGGATGTGGGCAGTGGGCGCTGATCGGCGCGGGTGTTTTCGTCGGGCTTGGGGTGCTTGGCACGCTGATCGGTGATCCTGAGTCGCTCCCTTCCGATCCGGTCGAGCAGGTAAAAATGGAAACCGCTTTGCTTGACTGGCGCCGCGAGGTCGAGGCGCAGCGCGTGTTCTGTAATCTGCGCGCGGGCGTGCTCGGGGAACGCATGACGGCATTCGGCAAAGGGAATGGCAGCGCCGTGGATGGCTTTCGCGCGGCGCAGGACATGGAAAACGGCTGCGGGTCGGTGTGGATGCAGCTTGACGACATCCCCGTGCCCGATGCTGACAGTGCAACCGAAAGCAAGATCGACGATGCGATCGAGGTTTGCAAAACCGAAGTCTGGCTGAAGAAAGAGGCGGGGGAGAAAGCCGCGCAGTTCTTTGATGGCGATGCACGTCCGTCAGTGATGGTCGGGATGGAGCAGGATCTCAGTGATGCCGCCGGTTATGCCTCGTCCTGCGATGCTGCGCTCGACAATGTTGTGGTGTTACCGGCGGACGCTGCCACGCCTGAATGATCAGAACAGCAGATCGGTCTGCTTCAGGATGCGATGAAAGCGCTGGATGCGGCTGCGCGGCACAGTGAAGGTCACCGCCGGATTGAATTGTTCCAGCACCAGCTCGCGCGCGGTGGCGCGCACCAGTCGCTTTGCCAGAACGCTGACCACATCGTCAGTCTCGCCATTGTTCAGCTGCACCAGCACATAATCGCCCGGTGCGGGCGGGCGCGTCGGATCGACGATGCCAACCTCGCCTGCTTCAAAGCGCGGCTCCATGCTCTGCCCGTGAAAATAGATTGCGTACAATCCGCGCAAGCCCGCAAGGGCAGGGGGCCGGCTGATGTAGCGAACGTGATATTCCGGATCGAAGCTGCAGCGTTCGACTGACACCAGTTTGCCATCGTCGCTGTGCAATTCAATGTCAGCGCAATCGCCCGTGCCGACCAGCGGAATGCCGGGTTCCGATGGCGGGCCTTTCCATTCGATTCGCCGGTCTGCCACGCCGACTTCGCTTTGCAGCTGCTCGGCTGTGTCGCTGCGGCCCATCAGATAATCGACATCCAGTCCCGTCACCTCTGCGATGCGGCGCAGGCGCGGTTCCTTGGGCACGGATCCGGTGCGGGCGATGTCAGTGAAGATGCGCGTGCTTTTGCCGCCGGAGATTTCCTTCGACAGCCAATAGCGTGTGCGGTCCTGGCGGGTCAGCCATTCGTCGATGCGCTCGAGCAGGATTTCCGCCGTTTCAGCCATGGTGGAATTATCCACCGCACACAAAATATCGCCAGACTGATTGTTTCCACTTGACAGGCGGTGGAGGTTTCCACCTATAAGCATTCCAACACAGTCTGGAGATGCCAGTGGCTCAGCCCGAAGTAATTGACCTGAAATCACGGCTTCAAGCCGCCGCCGCCGCGTGGTGTTCCGTGCACGGCAATGCGCCGCTTTCGCGATTGGGCAAGCGAATCGCTTTCGATGCGACGTTCTTTGACCGGATCGCTTCGGGCGGCGGGGTGAACCTCGCGACCTTGGAAAAGTTTGCTGCGTTCTTTGCCGATCCGCTCAACTGGGTTGTTGAAGGCGAGTCCTGCGCGGAAGCACAGAAACTCATTCCACAAGAGGCGTTGGCGTTTTGTCATGCCGTTGGTGTTACCGCGCCCGCCCCTGACCTGTCAGCGGGTACTTCCGGCGAAATTACCCCTGCCGATCAGGGGGCAGCGGCATGAACGGCGCTCCGCAAAAGGTTCGCGAGCGCAGCCTCAAGATCGCCACGGGCGAATTGCAATCGCTGTGCGGCGGGCAGGAAGCGGCCGCCAGCATCGTCGGCAAAAGCCAGAGCCAGCTGCAGCGCTGCGCCAGCGTGAACGATGCCGACAATTTCCTCAACCTGCGCGATGCCGCGCTGCTTGAAGCGCATGCGGGCGAGCATCCGGTCACGGAATTGCTGTGCCGGATCGCGGGCGGGGTGTTTCTGGTGCTGCCCGATCCCGCGCTGGGCGACAGCGCGAACCTGCCGATGCAGGTGATCGAGCTGGCCGACGAGCTGGGCGATGTCAGCCACGCGGTGCGCGATGCGCTGCGCGACGGGCAGGTCAATCGCGCGGAAGCGGGCGAGATCGAGCGGCAGCTTGACCAGCTGATCGACAAGGCGGTCGAGGCGCGGGCGATGGTGCAGGCGATGCAGGGCAAGGATGTGCAGATCATGACGGTGGAAGAAGCGCGGGAGTTGATGTGATGGCGCAAATGTTCAAAGCCGAGCTTCCCGACATGCTGACATGGGCGCGCGGGATAATGGCGTCGCGCCCGCCCGATGTCGTCATTGGTGATGATTATCTGCGCCGCTGGTGGCTGGTGCCGCGCAATGACAGCTTCAACCTTTATCTGCATGACTTCCGCGGCAGCGATGATGACCGTGCGCTGCATGATCACCCGTGGCCCTCGACCAGTTTTATTCTGGATGGCCGGTATCGCGAGTTTACGCCGCAGGGCGTGTTTGAGCGCCGCGCAGGCGATGTGAACAGCCGCGAAGCGGAAGCCTTGCATCGCGTCGAGCTTTATCCTGATGAAACGGCGGTGACCCTGTTCGCTACCGGCGCAAAGTGCCGTGAATGGGGTTTCGCTTGCCCGCAGGGCTGGGTGCATTGGGCGGACTTCACCGATCCGGACAATCCCGGCGCGGTCGGCAAGGGCTGCGGCGAATATGGCGACCGCACGCCAACCACGCCGCCGGGGCAGCCGCGGCTTGATGATCTGCGCGGGCTTGTGGGCCTGAAAGCGGCAGGTTCCTGATTTCATGCTGAGCGCGGGGGAGAGAACCGACACATTCACGCTGGTGCTGGCAACCTCTGCCACGGTCGAGGATCTGCAGCACTGGTTTGACCGTGCGCCGGCCGGTGACCGCGCGGTGTATGCCAGCGGGTTCGATCTGCCGCAATCCGCGCCAGGCGTGCAGCTGGTGCGGGGCTGGGTTGCGCAAAAACATGCGGTGACGACGCAGCGGCGCGATCCGGCGGATGGCCGCAAATGGCAATTCATGGTGCAAAAACTGAGCGGGGCGGGGGCGGCGTGCCCGCCGCGCGCGGCGGCGCGGGTCACCGCCGACCGGCAGAAACTCGCCCGCTTGCTGCGCTGGCTGCGCGAACGTGCGCGCGAGGACAAGGACTGCCCGAGCAATCGGCAGATTGCACAGAAGCTGAATCTGGGTGCGGGTGATCGCGGCCGGCGGCGGGCGCGGGTTCTGCTCGAACGGCTCGAGCTGGAAGGCAAGGCGCGGGTGTTTCTGCCCGATCCTGAAGGGGCACCGCGCGGCCCGCGCGCGATCGAAATTCTGGAAGGGCCGCCCTCAAGCAGCGCAGCGGTAGGGCGGACAAAAACACCCTCAAGCAGCGCAGCGGTAGGGAAGAAAGGAATCCAATGAGTATCACGATCGAAGCGGGTGTGCTGGCGCGCATGATGAGGGTGGCGGGGCAAGTGGTTGCGAAACGCAACACTATTCCGATCCTCGACAACGTGTGCCTGCGCGCATCCGATGGCGAGCTGGAGCTGGCGGCGACCGATCTGGATGTCGAATATCGCGAGCGGGTGGCGGTGGGCGGCGACGGCGCGCTGGCGTTGACGGTGCGCGCGGACCGTTTGGGCGCGATTGCCAATGCGCTGCCCGGCGATGCAGCGATCACGCTGGAGCCCGGTGAGGATCACCGCGTCACAGTAAAATCGGGCCGCAGCCGGTGGCAATTGCCGACGCTGCCGGTGGGCGATTATCCGGCGCTGGCGTTTGGTGACGCAGAGGCGGCGCTGGACATCAATGTCCAGCAGCTGGCGCGGCTGCTGGAGCGGGTGCAGCCCTTCCAGTCGACCGAGGAAACCCGGTATTATTTGTGCGGCCCGCTGTGGCATGGCGAAAAGGGTGAGCTTGCGCTCGCTGCGACCGATGGCAATGCGCTTTGCCGCACGATCGCAAAGGGGACCGAATGGCCCGATGGCGCGCCCGAGGTGATCCTGCTGGCCAAGGGTGCTGCGGTGATGCGGTCACTGGCGGATAGCAAAGGGCTCGCCAGGGTGGAATGGAACCCGCGCATGGTGCGGATTGCGCTGGGCAGCGTGACGCTGACCACCAAAGTGATCGACGGCACATTTCCCGATTACCGGCGGGTGATCCCGTCGTCAGTTGACGATCCCGCACGGTTCGATCCGGCGGGCATGCTTGGCGCGCTCAAACGGGTGCGGATCGCATCGGACAAGCTCAGCAATGCGGTGACGTTCGATCCGGGTGATGGCCTGCTGCGTATTTCGATGCGCGCAGACGATGCCAGCACCGCGTGCGAGGAAATTCCGGCCGAGCCGGGCGAACAGCCGCGCGCCGGGTTCGGCGCAGCATATCTCGCTGATGTGCTGGCCGCAGTGGGCGGCGAAACGGTCGAGCTGCATCACCGCGACCCGCAGGCACCTGCGCTGTTCTGCCGCGCGGTCGATGACGGGTGCCTCGTCACGCTGATGCCGGTGCGGATTTAGGAGAGGAGTGGACGATGCGCGATTATGAACGCCGTGAAGAATATCTTGCCGAATTGGCGGAGGCGGTTTTTGCCGACAATCTGGAGCGCGCCGCCGGCGTGCTTGAACAGATGCAGCGCGAGGGCTTGCATAGTGAATTGATCCGCCGTGCCAAGCGCGTAGCGATGCCGGGCTTGCGGGTGACGATTGACGCGCCCGTGCGCGAAGTGTTCCCGATGCCGGGCCATGCGCCGGGTTCATTCATGGGTACGCCGGTCAAGCCAAGGAAGGTCGCCTGACGGTGACCATCGCGGTTCATCATGCGGATTGCGTCCAATGGCTGGCCGCGCATGCTGCGAAGATCGCGGCGGGCGAGGCAGAGCCGTTCAATTCCTGCGTGACCGATCCGCCCTATCACCTGACCAGCATCGTCAAACGGTTCGGAAAAGCAGGCAGCGCCGAGGCGCGCGTGCCAGAGGGCGGCACGGGCGCATTCGCCCGCGCCAGCAAGGGCTTTATGGGCAAGGAATGGGATGGCGGCGATGTCGCCTTCCGGCCCGAGACATGGCGCGCGGTGTTCGATTGCCTGAAACCGGGCGCGCATCTGGTCGCCTTTTCCGGCACGCGCACCTTCCACCGCATGGCCTGCGCGATCGAGGATGCAGGGTTTGAAATCCGCGACCAGCTGGCGTGGGTTTACGGCAGCGGCTTTCCCAAAAGCCACGATGTCAGCAAGGCGATCCTTCGACAGGCTCAGGATGAGCGGGGCAATGGCAGGCCTGAGCCGGATGGCAAAACCTCGCCGCAGGATGACGCGGAATTGAGCCTTGCTGAAAATGCGGAGGCGATACGGTCCTCGACGAGCAAATGGAAAGGATTCGGCACTGCATTAAAGCCCGCATGGGAGCCGATCTGCCTGGCGCGCAAGCCGATAAGCGAAAAATCGGTCGCAGCGCAAGTGCTCGCCACCGGCACCGGTGCGGTCAATGTCGATGCCTGCCGGGTTGGGAATGAGGGCGGTACGACACGAAGTGAGCAGGCGCCTTATGCGGATAGTGGATGGCGGACAGGCCACAAGATCGAGGAGATTGGTGCGGGCCGCTGGCCTGCCAACATCCTTCATGATGGAAGTGCGCCGGTTCTGGACGGCTTTGAAAACGGCCCCGGCGGAGGGGCCGCAAGGGCGACCGCCCGCCCGCAGCTGCCGCAGCTTGCTGCGAATAGCAGCGAGGACGCCGCCCCGGATGGGGTGGCGAAAAACCATCCTTCCCGCTTTTTCTATTCCGCCAAGGCCGGCCCGCTCGACCGGATCGGCACCACGCACGCCACGGTCAAGCCGGTTGACCTGATGCGCTGGCTTGTGCGGCTGATCACGCCGCCGGGCGGGGTTGTGCTTGAGCCTTTCGCGGGATCGGGCACAACAGGCATCGCGGCGCTGGCTGAAGGTTTTGCCTGCACCATGATCGAGATGGAAGCCGATCATGTCGCCGACATCGAGCGCAAGCTGGCGGTGCTGCGCGGCGAAGGTGCGGCGCTGATCCATGAACACGATCGCCAGCGCGAGACGCGCAAACAGGAAGAATCCGATCCCGGCCCGTTATTTGCCGAAGGCGGTGCCGCATGACGTTTGAATCCTTCTCTGCCACCGGCGCCGGATATGCTTTTTCCAGCGAGCGGGCGAACCTGCTGGAGCGGCGCCTGGCGTACATCCAGCGGCACGGCGCCGCCTTCCTGTTCAGCAACAGCCCGCCGCCAGTGCCGGGATACCCGCGCGCGAAGGCGGTTCAGCCTGCCTCGTTTCACCGGGTCAGCAGCACGCAGACCGAATGGCAGAAAGCGCAGATCGCAGAGCTGGTGGCGCAAGGATCCAGCATCACCGCCGCAGCAAAAGCCATCGGTAAAAGCGGCAGCAGAGGCAGCCAGTTGTGGCTGGCGATCTGCGCCGATCTGGGATGGCAAGCGGTATGAGCGGACCGTTCCTTGACACATGGGAGCCGAGCGCCCGCCACCGCCGCATCCGTGATGCCGTGGCGAAGGCGCTGGATATTCCGCCTCAAAAAGTGATTGGGCGATCGCGCCTCAATTCGCTGTGCAAGGCGCGGCACCTTGCCATGTGGATTTGCCGCAAGGCGATGCCCGATCTCAGCATGCCTTTGCTGGGGCAGCTATTTGCCGGCCGCGATCACTCGATGATTTATTACGGCGTTACAACGCATGAAAAGCGCATGGCGGCTGATCCGGCTTTGCGCATGGCATCGCAGGGCCTGCTCGCTTCGATCCTGCAGGCCGAGCGCGCGCAAGCCGGTGATGACGACCGGCAATGGATCGATGTGCTGCGCCGGGCGGACGCGAAAGCGAAATCGCAGCGCGAGTCCTTGAATGAAGCGAAGGCAAAGCAGGAATTTGAGCCCGCCGCGGCGGATCTGCTGCCAAAAACCGTCTGGTGCGAGCAATGCGACCAGCGCGTGTGCGAAACCCGCGCCGCGCGCTGCGCCAGCGCATTCTGCAAGGCAAAACCGCTGCTGCTGGCAAGCGAGGGCGCGGTGTGAGCGATCTTCTGTCCCATGTCCGCCAAGCATTGCGCGAGCCGTTCGTCGATCCGGTGATCGTTCTGGGTGTTCCTGTCCCGCGAGCTGATGCGCGGGCGGTGGAACGTGCGCTTGATACGCGGCGCAAGAGGGGGCTGTTCGATGAGTGATTTTCGCAAATATTCATGGGCAAAGCGGCGCAGGCGCACAGATCGCCGTGCGCGCGTGAAACCCCGCAAAGGTCCGTCTGTGGCTGAACAGCAGATGCAGCTGATCGCCGGCCGCAAGCTGGTGCTGCCCAAAGGCGCGGATCCCGAGCTCGGCCTGCTCGCCGGAATCGAGGGGGCAGGCGATGAGTGAAGAGTCTTTTGTTTCGCCTCAAGCGCCGGCGGATGCATCCGCATCCTTGGCTTCCGCGCCAAAAGGCGCGACGGGCGGTCGCCCTTGCGGCCCTTCGGGCCGTTCTGGCTCTGAACAACATAACGCCCACGTTCGCTCATGGCTGGCCAATTTGCGCACGAAAATTGAGGAGCAGCGCGAGCAGCAAGCGCGCGAGGATGCGGCAGCGTGGATCGAAGCGATCGAGAGTGGGCGACTGACTCAGTCGGAAGCTGCGACCATGCAGCAGATGGGCATGCTTCGCCCGCCAGAGCCGTTTTCATACTCCAGGGAAGCGAGTTTTGTGGACTTGCATCTGGCATTTTGCGGGCAGGATTGCCCGATCACTGAAGCCGGACTTGATGCGTCGCATCTGCTCAATGAGAAAGGTGAGGAGCGCGTGCTTGCCGCAGGTATTCCCCGTTCACTGCTGGGTGAATTCTTTATTGCCGGCGACATCTGGCAGGCGCGGGTCGACCTGATCCAGCGTGGTGAGCGTTTCCAGCTGGGCGGGCCGGACGGGCGTTTGGTCATCGCGGTCCGCGATGCCGATTTCGAGCGCGTGGATGCGCTCGCGCTGGCGCTGCACAACGCAGACGAATGGGCGCTGCTGACCGGCCATGCGAGCTTTTTGGGTGAATGGAACCTGGCGGCGGTGGAGCGCGATCACGAGGTGCGCACGAAACGCTGCCATCCACGCACATTGCGGCTGCATTCGACCCCGCTGGGCTGGCTGCGCGCAGGCGGCGAGGGAATCGCGGTGCTCGATTGGAGCGTCGATGCGCTGGCGCGGCTGCGCGCTTTGGGCGAGCGGGTGGTGCTGCGCTGCGATGCGGGCGCGCAGCGGCGGCTGAAGGGATTGCTGATGTTCGGCGGCTTGCCGCGCATCACCGAGAAACGGCCCATGCGGCCAGAAAGTGAGGCGGCATGACATTTGACATGAACCGCCAGCGGATTTTTGCCGCGATCGATGGCCGCGCGGCGATCGATCTGGAAGCGCTGATGCGCGAGACGGGCAACACGAAAGCGCTGTGCGCGATCGTGCTGCGCCAGGCAGGATGGAAACGGGCGGGCGGTGTTTACGAAAGCCCGATGCGCCAGACATTAAAGCGGAGGGTTTACCAATGACAATTGATGCTTGCGAATGGTGCGGTGGCAAAAACTGCCAAGTCACCTCTGGAAGGCGCGGAAAGCAGGTTCAATGCGATGCTTGCGGCGCGGCAGGCCCTCTTGCAGATTGGGATGTAGAGGCCGTGGCTGATTGAAATCGTGGGCCGCGCGATGATGCTCTGAAGTCGGCGCGCCAAAAGGCTGCGACGGCCTGATCTGTGTCCACCCGCAATCCCTTGAACCCCGCTTCTGGCGGGACCGGCGGCGCGCCGCCGAAATCGGGCACCGGTTCGGGCGGCGGCGGTTCTGCGCGGAATTCCGGTGCGGAATGGAACGCATGGGCAGGTCGCATTCGTGCGCAGCCTGATCCGGAAACGGATCTGTATTGCGCGCGGCTCGCCCTGACAGAAATGGGCAATGCCGAACGCTGGCGGCGCAGGCATGGCGATGATTTCCGTTTCTGTCCCGAAATTGGCTGGTTTCACTGGGATGGGCGGCGCTGGGCGCTGCTGAGCGAGGAAAAGGATGCACTGCCGGCCGAGGTCATGCAATCGGTGATGCTGACCGTGCGTGCGATCCGCAATGAAGCCGCGCTGATCGCAGCGAGCGGGTGCCCGATTCCGCTGGGCATGGGCGAGAAGGCGGCAGAAAACTTTGCCGATTTCGCCAATGACAAGCAGGAAGCCGCGCTGGAAACGTATCTGGCGGGCGATGATGATGGCACGCGCGCTGCGTTCCTCGAAAACCAGCCCATGCTCGACATGGCGATCGAGACCGCGCCGACCAAACGCAAGCTGATGTCTGACGCGCTGGCCCACCATGCCAAGCAGAGCGAGACGCACGGCAAGCTGGCGGCGGTGGCGAAGCTGGCCAAGAGCCTCCCCGACATCGCGATCCGCACCGGCCAGCTCGACCAGGACCGCATGGCAATCAACGTGCTGAACGGCACGCTGCGGCTTGTCCGCAACAATGTGCAGCGCCCGCCAGAGGAAATCGCGGCGGGGAAATCCAAGTGGAAGACCGATGGCTGGAAGGTCAAGCGCCACCCGCATGATCGCGCCGATCTGATCACGAAGCTGGCGCCGGTGAAATACGCGCCCAGCGCCGAGGCGCAGGCATGGGGCGCATTTATCGAGCGGGTGCAGCCCGATGCCACCATGCGGCGGTTCTTGGCCCAGTGGCTGGGCCTGAGCATGACCGGCGACATCAGCGAACAGAAATTCGCGTTCTTTTACGGCAGCGGCCGCAACGGGAAAGGCACCGCGGTGGAAGCGGTTGCGCATGTGGCGGGCGATTATGCCGGGTCAATCCCGATCGAGAGCTTCCTGAACAGCGGGGTCAAACGCCGCGGCGATCAGGCCACGCCGGACATCGCGCGCCTGCCGGGCGTCCGCCTGCTGCGCGTTTCCGAGCCGGAACAGAAATCGCAATTGAATGAAGGGTTGATCAAGATGGTGACGGGCGGCGATCCGGTCGACGCGCGCCATCTGAACAAGGGGTTCTTCACCTTCCTGCCTGATTTCAAGATGACCATTTCAGGCAATCACAAGCCTGATGTGAAAGACACCAGCGACGGGATCTGGCGGCGGATGCAGCTGGTCCCGTGGGATGTGACGATCCCCGCTTCCGAGGTGGATCGCAGCTTGTCGGAAACCCTGAAGGGGGAGGCGAGCGGCATCCTCAACTGGCTGCTGGCGGGATTGTGCGACTGGCGCGAAAGCGGCCTGATCGAGCCTGACCAGGTGCGCGTGGCAACGCAAGCGTACCGCGACCAGAGCGACGAGCTGGGCCGGTTCCTGTCTGCCACTTGCGAGGTCGGGCCGGATGAGCCCGCCGGCCGGTGCCGTGTCAAGGCCAAGCAGCTGCATGACACCTATCTGGCGTGGTGCGAGGAAGCGGGCGGTGCGCACTGGAAAGCGGGCGGCTTCAAGAAAGCCATGCTGGACAAGGGGTTCGAGCAGAAGACATCGAACGGCGTGTGGTGGGTGGGTATCCGCCTGCGCAACGGGGTTGATGCCGAGGCGATCCGCGATGGCCGCTGGGACGGCCCGCCAGAGCCGCCTGCAGGCGATCCGGGTGCACCAGCGCCAGATGATCCGGCGTGGAATTCCGGCGAATGGGAACCCGGTGATGGAGGGGTGCCGGGCGATGAGTGATCTGCGCCAAATGCTTCTGAAATTGGCTGAGATTGGCCAGCCATCGGTTTCAAAGACCGAGCGCGGGCGATGGCATTGCTCAGTCACGTTTCCTGCTCCCGAGGGTGTAACTGCGAAGGTTCGGTCAGATTTCGATCATCCGACGCCAGAGGCTGCGTTGCAATGCTGCATCGATCGGCTTGGCGGCCTTCAGGACATGCTCAGTGTGCCAACGCCGAACGTGGGGGTGTCGCATGCTCAGATTGAGCATTAGCCGAATAATTTCAGCGACTTGGCGCATAAATGCAGGCTTGCGGCGACTTCCACCGCCGCGAGTGCGGAACCGGCTTGGAATGTCGAATGGAAGCAAATGGAGGCGAAATTCTCAAGCGCGATCAAGCGCTTGTGCAATCACTTCCGCGATGGAAGCGAAATCTGACTAACTCCCGTGCGGAAATGCATCATACCACTTGCACGTTCTGCCGTCACAAAATCACTTCCAGACTTCCATTTATGCTTTCAGAGGTAAGAGAGATTGCAACTATCTATATAAAAAGGTTGAAGAAATGAGCGTTTTGCAGAACATCCAAAAGACTTCCACGCACACCTCCGGCCTGCCTTCCACGGTTGCGGAGATGGAAGAGGTACTGATCGAGTGCCATGATCTGTGGCGGCGATCACCGGGTGCGGGCCGCTGGCCCTTTGCAGGCGATGGGCCGTGGCACTTGATCCAGGGCGAGGCGGGTGATCAGGCGGGCGATGCCTCGGCAACCCTGATGAACACGAAGTCGGGCAAAGAGCTCGAGGTGCGCAAGGTGGATGCGGTGCGTCCGCGCGTTGCGCTGGACCGGCGCGAGGTTGACGAGCGCGACCGCGTGACGGCTTGGCTGCAATTGCTACCCGAGCAGATGGACCGCAAGCTGGTGTGGCTTGCCACGGCGCAGCTGCATGCGGGTGAAGCGCGGATCCCGTGGAGCGCGCTGTGCGGATGGCTGGGTTATGTCCGCACATCGAAGGCGCTGGCGTGGCGCTATCGCCTCGCCATGGGCACGATGGTGTGCCTGATCCGGGGTTGGCCGAGCCGCCGCGCGCGGGTGCTGGCGCAGGAATACTCTGCAAGCCGCGAGGAGGATTGACATGGTCCGCCCAGCGAAAGCCGCGGAAATGCTTGGCCCGCGCGTTTGTCAAGTGGGCGCAGGGCGCGCCCAGCGAATATTGCACTTCCCCGCCCACCCTGTTTTGCGGCATTCAACAAGTAGATTGGGCGCGAGCGTTTGAGTGGATCAGTCCCCGCCGCCTCGCACAAGCCTGATCCTGGCGGCCATCCTCTCCCGGCCAGTCAGTCCAGCGGGACCGGAGGCCAGAGGGTGGTGCCGGTCCCGCTTTACAGTTAACCGAGAATGGCAATGGGCCGCTTGAAGCACATGGCCGCGCGGATCGGCAGCTTGCCTCCGCGTGTGAAGCTGCAGCCAAAGCTGGCCGAGCGGTTCTATCAATCGAAAGAGTGGATCAGCTATCGCAAGCGGCATGCGGCTTGGACGCGGCAACGCGAAGGTGGGCTGTGGTGCTGCAAGTGCTTCTCGAACAAGCGGCTGATCCTCGACCATGCGGTCGAGCGTAAGGATGGCGGGGCAGACTTCCCGCCGTTCGAGCAGGCGCACTGGTATTGTGCGGGCTGTCACAACCGGAAGACGGCAGAGGCAAGGGCTAAGCGGGCGAGCGGAAAGGGATAGGGGGGGGTGCAAAGTTCACCAGCCCGACCGCCCGTGGACCGCAGCCCATCTCATTGAGGGATTTTTTTCTTTGGCAGATGGAAATTTGGGAGCCGATCTGTTCGGCAACCCCATCACATTGCCGAAGGCTGGGCGTGGACGGCCCGAACATGTCTGGACACTTGAAAATTCAAACCGGGTGCTGCTCGCGTTTGTGCGCGGACTGAGCCACGCTGAGACAGCAAAACTGATCGGGGTCGACGCGAAGACGCTGCGGAAACATTATTCCCGCGAGTGCGCGTTGAAGGCGACGGCGCGCATGCGCATGGAGCAGCGCCAGCTCGAGCGGCTAAACGCGCAAGCCGAGCAAGGCAATGTTACGGCGGAGCGCGAGCTGTCCCGCCGCATTGAAGTTTTGCGGATGCGTGATGCATCGGAAAAGTTCGGCAAGCGCGAAGCCGCCAAGCCAAAGACTGAAAAGCTTGGCAAGAAAGAGCAGCGCAAGCGTGACGCGCTTCTCGCCGGGGCAGGTGATGAGGAGTGGGGCGACCTGGGCATCGCGCCTGGTACCGCCGCGCACTGATCATGCCGCTGGCGGAAGGTTGGGATTTTTCGTGCCCTGACTGGGCTGACCGTCTGCGCGATGGGCGCAGTCTGGTGCCTGACCTGCCGCTTGACGAAAAGGTCGCTCGGCGTGCGGTGTCGATCTTTAACAAGCTGCGCCTGCCTGATGTTGCCGGTTCGCCTGCGCTGAAGGAAGCTGCGGGCGATTGGGCGCGCGACATTGTTGCGGCTTTGCTGGGTTCAGTCACGCTGGACGGTTATAGGCAGGTGCGCAAGCTGCTCTGCATGGTGCCAAAAAAGAATTCCAAGACAACCAATGCCGGCGCATTGGGTGTCACCGCATTGCTGATGGATGACGCGCCGCGACAGACCTATTACTTGTTCGGGCCGACGCAGGCGATCGCGCAGCGCGGGTTCGATCAGGCCAGCGGCATGATCCGCCAGGATCCGGTTCTGAAAGCGCGGTTTCATATTGCGGAGCATCGCAAGACAATCACCGACCTGGTGACAGAGTCCACGCTGCGGGTTCAGACGTTTGACGAGAAGGTCGCGACGGGGGCAATCCCTAAAGGCGTTCTGATCGACGAGCTCCACATTCTGGGTAAGGTTCACTATGCCGAGCGGGTGCTCGGCCAGTTATGGGGAGGCATGGTTTCAAAACCAGGCGCCTTCCTGCTGATGATTACGACGCAAAGCGATCAGCCACCGGCGGGCGTATTCAAAGCCGAGCTGCAGCTGGCACGCGCTATTCGCGACGGCAAAGTGACAGGAAAAGCAGCGGTGACGCTGCCGGTTTTGTATGAGTACCCGGAAGAGGTGCAAGCCGATCCGGAACAGCCCTGGCGTGATCCGGCGATATGGCCGCAGGTGCTGCCAAACCTTGGCCGTTCGGTGCAGCTGGATCTGTTAGAAGGCCAGTATGCCGAAGCGGTTGAGAAAGGTGAAGCAGAGCTCGCCCGCTGGGCAAGCCAGCATCTGAACATCGAAATCGGCATGGGGCTGCATTCGCAGCGATGGCGGGGTGCGGACCATTGGTTGCATGCCGCGATTAAAGGCGGGCTCAGCTTGGAAGAATTGCTCGAGCGGTGTGAGGTCGCAGTCGCCGGGATTGACGGCGGCGGGCTTGACGATTTGGTCGGTCTGGCTGTGGTTGGCCGCGAGCGCGACACCGATCGCTGGCTGAGCTGGCAGCGCGCATGGTGTATGCGCGAAGTGCTTGACCTGAGAAAAGACATCGCGCCTCGACTGCTTGATTTCGAGCGGGAAGGCACGCTGACGTTGTGCGATAGTGCAACGCAGGATCTTGAGGAAGTGGCGGACTATGCCCGCCAGCTGATCGCGTCGGGTCTGTTGCCCGAAAAAGGCGCATTCGGCCTCGACCCGCTGGGTGTGGGAATGTTGGTGGATGCCCTGACAAATGCGGGCGTCACCGAAGATCAGATGGTCGCTATCGGGCAAGGCTTTCGCCTTTCCAGCGCGGTCTGGACCACCGAGCGCAAGCTGCGTGATGGTACGCTGTTGCATGACGGTTCTGAGATGATGGCCTGGTGCGTTGGAAACGCCAAAGCCGAACAGCGCGGAAATGCGGTTTACATAACCAAAGAGACCGCTGGCAAAGCAAAGATCGATCCGCTGGTTGCGTTGTTCAATGGAGTGAAGTTGATGGAACGCAATCCAGAAGCCGGCGGCGGGAAAGTGTCGCAGGAAGAGTGGCTTGCGGGGATGTTGCAGGCGTGAGCATGCTTGGCCGCATGGCGGAGTTTTTTCGCGCCGAAGGGCGCGATCTTGACGCGCACAAGTCGCTGACTTTTGGCGCTCGTCGTGAATTGGCGTTTTCTGATGGAGACAATTTTACCACCAATCGGGTAACTGTTGCGAGCCTTATGGATCGCATGGCGCCCACCAATCCGGTCGGACTTTCTGCCACTTGGGCGTGCGTCAACCTGATCGCAGGTACCATAGCCAGCCTAAACCCTTCGGTTTTTGTGCCGGGGCCGGATGGGGTGAAGCGCGAAGATAAGGCGCACCGCCTTTACTGGTTGCTCAAGCAAGACCCGAACACATTTCAGACCGCGTTCGAGTTTTGGGAATACCTTAGTGCGTCGCTTGAGTTGCATGGCAATGCGTATGCGGAGATTTCCCGTACCGGAGAGCGCGTGATCGCGCTTTCCCCTCTGCGCCCTGAAACCATGGTTGTGCGCAAGCTGCCGCAAGGTGATGCGGAGTATCGCTGGACGGAAGACGGCGAGCAATACACTGCGAGGCGGGCTGATGTTTTGCACATCCGTGGCTTTGGAAGCACCGGCCTGAAAGGTGTCTCCACACTTTCGGCGTGCGCAGGATCGTTCTCTGGTGCGGTTGCAACAGAGACCGGAGCAAAGGGAATTTTTGCAAAAGGCGTCATGCCGTCAGGGGTGCTCAGTACAGACCACCCACTGACACCAGAGCAGCGCGCCCTGCTCGAAGAGGTGCTGGAAAAGAAGTTTGTTGGTTCAGTCAATACCGGGCGGCCGATGCTGCTCGATAATGGTTTGAAGTGGAGTCCTTTGACAATCAATCCAGAGGATGCCCAGTTGCTTGAAAGCCGAAAATTCAGCGGTGAGGACATTTGCCGGATTTTCGGAGTTCCGCCGGCCATGGTTGGTTACGGTGACAAAGCATCAAATTGGGGGACCGGCAAAGAGGTTGATGTGCTTGGCTTTATCAAGTTTGCGCTGCGGAAACGCTTGCGCCGAGTTGAGCAAGCGCTGGCGAAGCAATTGCTTACCAGGTCAGAGCGTCAGCGCGGCGTGACAATCGAATTCAATATTGACGGTTTGTTGCGCGGCGATAGCCGCGGAAGAGCAGAGTTTTATCAGATCATGGTCAGGCTGGGCCTGATGACGCGAAATGAAGCGCGCGCGCACGAGAATTTGCCGCCACTTGATGGTGGTGATGTTGCGATGGTGCAGATGCAGGACGTTCCCTTGTCTGCTGCAATTGCCGGAGATCAGAGCGAATGAAAACGAAGCAAGGTCTGCCGGTCCTGCAACTTAAGGACTTCGGCGAAAATGGTCACTTTTCCGGCTACGGCTCGGTGTTTGGAAACCGTGACAGCTACGGCGATATTGTGATGCCGAAGGCGTTTGCGGCGAGCCTTGAAGAGCACAAAAAGAACAAGACCATGCCGAAGCTGTTTTGGCAGCATGACGCATGGCAGCCAATCGGCAAGTGGCTTTCGATGGAGGAAGATGACATCGGGCTGAAGGTCCAAGGTCAGTTGAATATGGATGTTCAGCAAGGCCGCGAGGCTTATGCCCTGTTAAAGTCTGGCGACATAGACGGGCTTTCAATCGGTTATCGTGTGCGCGAGGCTGAGGAAGATGAGAATCGAGGCGTTCAGCTTTTGAAGCAGGTTGATCTGGTCGAAGTCTCAGTCGTTTCTCTGGGCGCAAACGACCAGGCGCTGGTCAGTGCTGTCAAACATATTCGCGCAGGCGGCTTGCCTGCGCTTCCTGAATTCGAAACTTTCCTGCGCGAGGCAGGCGGGTTTTCGAGAAGCGAAGCCAGAGCGATTGCATCGCATGGCATGGCTTACTTGCTTCGGTGCGAGGCCGAATCAGACAACCAGAAACCACCGGAAGACAGCGTCGAGATGGCAGCGTTCTGGCGCGAGCTTGGCGGAATTCCCGTGGTCGATTTGACTGGCGAGCCTGACTGAGCTCGCAAAACCAAAAAAAGGAATCTGATATTATGACGCAGCAGAAAACTGCCGCCGATCTCGCACGCGAGGTCAAGGATGAATTCGATGGCAAGCTCGACAAGGTCAAAGAGCTTGCCGAGAAAGCGCTTGCCGAAGCCCAGAGCGGTGTGAAGCTCAGCGAAACTGACAAAGGTGACATCGACAGCGCCCTGACCGAAATGAATGAGTTTAAGGGCCGGTTCGAAGACCTTGAGCAAAAGCTGGCAGCGGATGCCAAGCGGCAGCGTGGGCCGATCTCTGCTGGCGCACGGTTTATCGATGCGGATGAATTCAAGTCTTTCGCAGGACAAACCCGCCCGCGCGGTCGTGTGATTGTGGATGTGAAAGACATCTCGTCACTCACAACCGATGCCGCAGGTTCGGTTGGTGCGCTGGTCGATCCAGATCGATCACCTGCGCCTGTCATGCAGCCTGATCGCCGCATGACAATTCGCTCGCTGCTTGCGTCTGGTCAAACCAGCTCAAACATGATCGAATATGAACGCGAAAAAGGGTTCGTCAACAGTGCTGCTCCGGTTGCAGAGGGTGCTGACAAACCTCAGTCCGAGCTCCAGTTTGAAGATGTGACCGCACCGGTTCGCACAATCGCTCACTGGATGCGGGCAAACGTGCAAATCCTTGCGGATGCTCCAGCCTTGCGCTCGATGATCGACGGCCGCCTGCGTTATGGGTTGGCATTTGCCGAGGAATTGCAGCTGCTGAACGGTAGCGGCACCGGTGAAAACCTTGAGGGTCTGGTCACTGCTGCGACAGCGTTTGCGGCGCCATCGGGCCTGACCGCTGCTCAGCAAATCGATACTGTCCGACTTGCCATGCTGCAGGTTGCCCTTGCGGAATATCCCGCCAATGGCGTTGTGATGAATCCGATCGACTGGGCGGTGATCGACACATTGAAAGACGCAGACGGCAACTATCTGATCGGCAACCCGCAAGGCACAACCGCGCCGACCCTTTGGGGTCTGCCAGTTATTGCCACGCAGGCGATGACCGAAGACAAGTTCCTGGTCGGCGCATTCAATCTGGCCGCGCAGATTTTTGACCGCCAAGATGCGACCGTCGAGGCTTCGACTGAAGATGGCAACAACTTCACGAAGAACAAGGTTACCATCCGGGCGGAAGAGCGCCTCGCTCTGGCGATTTATCGCCCAGAAGCGATCATTTATGGCGACTTTGGCCGCGTAGCGTAAGCGCGTCAGTTCAAACGCGGGGGCGGGTTTTCTCGCCTCCGCTGTTTGCCAAAGGGCCGTCCTGCGACCCTCTGGCAAGCTAAGGAGTGATTGATGTCAGAAGTAAAATGCAAGTTGCTGAAGCCGCTCGACGGCGACGAAATTGGCGCAACACGCACCTTTCGCAAAGCCGATGCAGACCGCCTTGTAAAACAGAAGGCGGTCAAGATCATTCGTAGCGCGAAAGCTGCTGCAAAACCCAAAAACAAGGCGGCGCCAAAGCCGGACAACAAGTCGGCGAGCTGATCGCCACTCTGGTTAGTGAGGTCGGATGATGCGTTTTGGGCTTGCGCCGTTCGACCTGCCGGGTGGGTATGGTGATGATGTCGTCTCGTTAGAGGACATCAAAAACCATGTGTCGATGACCGGCACAGACGAATTTGACAGCCTGCTGACAGTGCTGCGCGATGCGGCGATCGACCAGGTCGAGCGATATTGCGGGGTGCGCCTGCAAACGTGCGAAGGGCTTGTCTGGAAATCCGAGGCGCTTTGCGCGCCGATAAGTCTGGGGGTCTGGCCGGTCACCGGCATAACCTCGATCAAGTGGCTGGATAGCGACGCGGCGGAAATTATTGGCGATCCGGCAATCTGGCGCATCGGAGTTCGTGATCAGTTGCGGTTGAAGCCGGGGCAGGTGTTGCCATCGGGTGTGCGCGGCGGTGTCGAAATCACTTTCGATGCAGGTTTTACCTCCCAGAACCGGCCTTCTGCGCTGGTGCATGCGGTCAAGATGTTCACTGCGCACCTGTTTGCCAATCGCGAGGCCGTGTTGACCGGCACGATCAGCGGCGAGATCCCGCTGGGTTTCAGAGCGCTTTGCCAAAGCTACCGCATGCCGGTGTTGTGAGTTTTGATAATAAAGGAATTTGAACATGGCTGATCTGTCAATCACCCCTGCGAATGTTGTGCCAGGTTCAACCGCGCGCATCGCTCGCGGAACAGCGGGCGCGACGCTGGCGGCCGGCAAAGCGGTTTATCTGGACCCGGCCGATAACAAGTACAAGCTGGCCGATTGCGACGATCCATCTGCCGCCATTCGCAATGCGAGCGGTATTGCGCTGAACGGGGCAAGTGATGGTCAGCCGGTGGCCGTGCTGGAGAAGGGGCCAATGGCGATTGGCGCGACTGTGGCACCAGGCGTTCCCTATTACCTTTCTCCGGTCGCTGGCGGCATTGCGCCGTATGCTGACCTGACGAGCGGCGATTATCCGATTTATATCGGCATGGGCATCTCCACCACCGAGATCGATGTGCGAGTTCACAATCCGGGCGCAGTGCTCGCCTGATAGGCGCGCAGGCAGATCGCCATGGGGTTCATGCGTGCAGGCAAGCTCGACCGCGTGGTCGCGATCGAGCGCCGCGGCCCTGCGCAGCATGACGGGCGGTCACGCAAGCCGGGGCCATGGGGAACGGTTGGCAAGCGCCGTGCGAGTGTGCAGCCAGCGCGCGGCCGCGAGACGCAGGAAGCGGAGGGCCGCAGCGGACAGCAGCCGATGTCTTTCTGGTTCCGGTATGACCGGGTGACCAGTTCTGTGACGGAGCAGGACTCGCTGGTTCACGAAGGCAGGCGATATGAAATTACCGCGCCGCCGATGGAGGTCGGGCGGCGTGAAGGCATCGAAGTGATCGGCGTGGCGGGCGAGCTCGCCAATGCGTCAGAGCCGGTCGAGTGAGCGTTTCTGTCAAGATCGACGGTGGCCGCGAGCTGGAGCGCCAGCTGCGCCAACTGGGCGACTTGCGCGCAGTGCGCCGTGCAGGGCGAGCAGCCTTGCGCAAAGGCGGCAAGCCGATGCTGGAAACCGCCCGCATGCTGGCGCCGGATGATCCGGCGACCGGCCCGGGCAAGTTCCTGCGCCAGTCGATCAAGATGGCGACCGGGCGGCGCGAGCGCGGCGAGGACGGGGATCAGGTTTATGTGGTGATCGGGATTGATCAGAATGTCGACCCCGCCCGCTACATCTCGCGCAAAAGCGGTCAAGGCACCTATCGCGATCCGGGTGTTGCGGGCGTTTCCGTGATTATCGAATTCGGGCGCCCCGGTGTTCCGGCGCAGCCGTTCATGCGGCCCGCATTCGACCAGCATGCGCAAGGTGCAATTTTGTTGACGGCGCGGTCGCTCGGTCCGGAAATCGAGCGCGAAGCGGCAAAGCTGGCGAAGCGGGCAAAGTGATATGGACTGGCAACAAGCGCTTGCTCTGCGATTGATTGAAGACGGGGCCACCAGCGCGATTGCAGCTGACCGGTGGGACTGGGACGAACGCGAACAGACAACGAAGCTGCCCTGCGGCGTCTTGAGGCTTGTCAGCGATCCGCGTCCGCAGCACCTGGCCGGTTTTGTCAGCCGGCGGGAAAGCCGCGTTCAAGTGAATTGCGAGGCGACCGATCGCGACACGGCGATTGCCCTGCGCGAAGCGGCCATCGCCGCGGTGGTGCCGGGCGGCACATTTAACGGAATCGGTTTCGGTCGCGGAATGATCGAAAACGTGTTCGGCGACGCCGAGCCGTCCGAAAGTGGGCGGATCTTCCGCCAGCGCTTCGACCTGCTGGTCATGCACGATTGATGAAAGGATTGAATAATGAGTGGTGAAAGCATTGGCTGGGGCGGGCAGTTCCACCTGCACAACGGCAGCACGCTGGTCGCGATCGAGCGAATTGACAGCCTGTCTCCGCCTGAGGACATCGCGGACGAGCACGAGGTCACCAGCCTCGAATCGCCCAATCGCTACAAAGAATACATCCCCGGCATGATCGATGCAGGGGAAATTACGATCGAGGTTTGGCATGTGCCGAATTCGACCACCGACCAGCTGTTTCGCGCTGCCAAAGCGGCGGCCGACACGCGGCCCTGGAAGATCGTTTATCCGGCCGCAGACGGCATGCCGCTGCGCGAGTATAACGGGCAGGGCTTTGTGCGCAGTTACCTGACGCAGCCGGTCACCCCGAACCAGCCCATGAAGGCAACGGCTGTCATCCGTGTCAGCGGCAGCTACACCGAGGGCGCTGCATCGTGAGCGGGGCCGTGACGAAGGTGCTGGAAATTGGCAGCACCACTTATCGCATGGTGTTCAAGTTCGGCACGCTGCGCATGGCCGAGAAAGAGCTGGGCGAAAACATCGCCAGCGTGTTCAGCGGTGGCGGCGAAAAGGTTGGCTTTGACGTTGTGAACGCGGTGTTCTGGGCATCGCTTCAGCCTGCGCACCGCGTCACCCGCGAAAAGGCCGATGACCTGATTGACGAGGCCGGGCTTGAAGCTGTGATGGCGCAGATCGCCGCGGGTGTCGCAGAGTATTTCGGCGACGACGACGCGGACGCATCGGAACATGAGGGAAACGACAAGCCGGCGAAGAAAGCGGGCAAGTCGAAATCCTGACGCTGTTCGGGCGCTGGGTCGAAACCGGTCTGGCGCCCGACGCATTCTGGGAGCAATCCCCGGTCACATTCGTGCCCATCATGGCGGCGCGGGCTGCGGCGCTGGAAGCGGAAGCGAAAGAGCGGCGCGACCTGGCGTTGCTGACAGCGTATTACACGGCGCGGCTGCAGGGTGCGGATTTCAAACAGCACAGCATTTCAACGTTTGATCGGTTCCGCGCGCAATTCGATGCGCCGGCGCGATTGAGCGATGCAGAGATCATCCACCGGCTCGACGCGATGGCGGCGCGCGGCGTGATCACGAAACACTGAAAGAGTAGGGCGCGGCAATGGCAACGAAGATCGGCAGCCTGCTGATCCGGCTCGGCCTGGATTCGGGTGAATTCAAGTCCGGGCTTGAAGTGTCGGAACGCCAGCTGCGCCAGAGCATTCGCGGCTTTGAAAAGATGGGCCGCCAGCTGCAGGGCTTTGGCGCGCGGTTGAGCGTGGCTGTGACCGCGCCGATGGTTGCGATCGGGCGGCAAGCGGTGCTCGGGTTCATCGACCAGGAAAAGGCGATGGCTGATGTCAACGCCGCTCTCGCCAGCATGGGCGATGTGTCCGGCAAGACATCCGCGCAACTGGCCGCAATGGCTGACCGGATGGAGCTTAACAGCCTGTTCGACGCAGACATCATCCTGAAAGAGGTGACCGCCAACCTCCTGACCTTTGGCAATATCGCAAACGAGCAGTTCGACCGCGCGCAGCAAGCCGCGATCGATATGGCTCAGCGCATGGGCACGGCACCAAAGGAAGCCGCAATTCAACTTGCCAAAGCGCTCAATGATCCAGTCAACGCAATTTCTTCGCTAAGCCGAAACGGGACGATCCAAAGAGAATGGGTTGCTGCGAACAAAGAGCGGATCGCTCTGATGGTGAAAGAAGGCAAGATTGCTGAAGTTCAGTCTGAAATCCTCTCCGAAGTTGAAAGGCAAGTAAGGGGCTCTGCAGCGGCCGCTGCAGACGCCACACCATGGCGCCGCGCGCAAGTCCAAATCGGGCAAGCGATGGACAAGATTGGCGAGGCCATTCTGCCTATCATCGGACCGGTCGCTGATGCGATCGCGTCGCTCGCGCAAGCCTTCGCATCTCTCCCCGAACCAGCACAGAAAGCGATTGTGGTCGCCGCTGCCCTTGCGGCCGCGCTCGGCCCGATTGCCTTTGTGGTGGGCTCGGTTGTCAGCGCCATGGCGCCGCTGCTGGGCACGATCAAGGCGGTCGGCGCGGCGGGCGGATTGCTGGTCGGTGTCAAGGCGGGGGTGCTGGGCATTGGCGCAGCGCTTGGCCCGGTGGCGATTGCTGCGGCGGCTGTTTATCTGGCGTGGCGCAACTGGGATGAGATCGCGCCGCGCATCCAGCCTTTGATTGACGAGCTCACCGCGCTGGGCGAGGGACTCGGCCTGGTTGAAATGAAGGCAGGCGCAACGCGCGCCGAGCTTGAAAAAGACAGCGGGTGGCGCACAGTCGGGCAGGGGCTGCGCGACTTTGCTGTGGCGGCTCAATCGGTTGCGGACGGCATCGACGCATTCCTTGCGGACTGGACCAATTTCTGGCGGTCCGATCTGCCGAATGCGATTGCAAATGGATCGCGCGCCGCGCAGAAATTTGTGGCCGACATGGTGACCGGCATCGGCAGCTGGCTGAGCGGCAAGCTGAATGCGATCTGGGATGGCGCGATCAAGCGCATCGAGACAGTCAAGCGCGCATTCTTCGATCTGTATGATGCGGTGGTCGGCAATTCATATGTGCCGGACATGGTGGATGGCATCGCCCGCGAAATGGCGCGGCTTGACCAGGCCATGGTGAACCCTGCGCTTGAAGCGACCCGCAAGACAGGTGACGCCTTCCGCGAAATGGCGGGCGATGTGCGCGCACTGCTCGACAACCTGTTTCCTGAAGCTGCGCGCATGCGGCAGATGATGGACGATCTGGGCCTGCTCGACCGTGCTGCAGCCGCCGGGCTGATTACGCCAGAGACGCGCCGCGAGGCACGTTTCCGCGCGGTGGGCGGGGGCGCAGAAGCACCCGTGAGCGATATTTTCTTGCGCAACGAACCGATAGACACTGGCGTTCCCGAAGCGGCTCAGCGCGCCGCCGAGGCGATGGCGCGCACGGCCCAGATGGCACGGCGCACCTTCACTGAAATTGAAATGCTCGGCGGTGCCGCATTCAGCGAGCTTGGTTTCCAGCTGCGCGGACTCGTCACCGGCGCGCAGTCGCTGTCCGATGCGCTCGCTAATCTGGCGCTGCGCATGGCCGACATGATCTTCGACAGCGGGTTCAACGCGCTGGGCACAGCGATCGGCATTCCCGGCTTTGCCAGCGGCACACTGTCCGCGCCGCGCGGGTTGGCGCTGGTGGGTGAGCGCGGGCCGGAGCTGGTCAGCTTTGCCGGCGGCGAGCGCGTGTTCAATGCCCGCGACACGCGCGGCATGATGGCGGGGTTTGCCCGCGGCGACATCCACATGAACGTGTACGCCAATGATGCGGACAGTTTCCGTCGGGGTCGCCGCCAGATCCAGCGCGAAGTCAAAAGGCGGGCGGGATGACATTTGCGGACAAGCCGCTGCCGGGGGCGGTACCGGGGTATCCCTGCCTTTCTGTGCCGCTGACAAAAACCAGCATCACTGTGAACGCTGGCGGGCGCGAGCGGCGCAACCGCGAATGGGAGCACCCGCTGCACCGGTTCATCCTGCCAGAGGCGGATGCGCGCGAATGGGAAGTGGTGCAGGCGCTGTTGCTGCACTGGCGGCTGATGGGCGGGCCGGAAAAAAGCTGGCCGTTTCGCGACCCGCTCGACTTTGCCTCGCGCGATCTGGTCAAGCCGAATGTGATCCCCGCGATCGCGGGGACCGACCAGGTGCTGGGCACAGGCGACGGCGTGAACAAGGTTTTCAGCCTGAACAAGATTTATGCCGCATCCGGGCTGACATACACGCGCCCGATCCTGCTGCCGGTGCTGGATAGCGTGCTGATCGCGGCGGACGGTGTGCAGGTCAATCCGGCAGATTACAGCGTCAGCCGTCCTGGCGGGGTTGTCACGTTCGACACCGCGCCGGTGGACGGTGCGGCTTTGACTGCGGGTTTCCTGTTCGATGTCGAAGTCCGCTTTGAAAGCGATGACCAGCTGGAGGGCATTTTGCGCACGGCGGAAGTCGGCGGCTTTGCCGACATTACTCTGATCGAAGTGAGGGCGTGTTAACGTGGCAAACAGATGGTGCGACGGCTTTGGCCGGTATGGCGGCAGCAAGCCGCTGATGCTGAACGGATCTTCAAGCCAGGCATGGGCGGAGGTTCCGACCGACACAAGCCTTGTCTCGCTTTCCGGTGCCAACCCGCGCACCGGGACGCATTGCTACCGATATGCGAACGGCGTCACCCAGCGGACCACGCGCCGCGTGTTCGGCGCGCAGTTGACCGAAGTGTTCCTTGGTTGCGCGATCTATTTCCACACGTTGCCGACCACTGAAACCAGCAGCAGCGGACAGCTGACCAATGGCTCTGGCGGTTGGTGCCTGTTCAGCCTGCGCGATCAATCCAATGGCGATCAATGCTCGATCTGGCTCGGGACCGATGGCGCGCTCGAAGCGCGGCGGCGCTCCACCATTCTCGGGCGGTCTGATCCGGTGATCGGTGCGGGCGCTTACCAGCACATTGAAGTGCATGCGGTTGCCGGCACGGGGACATCGGGCGCGCTGGAAATTCGCGTTGACGAGGCAACTGTGCTGAACCTGACCGGGATCAACACGATCTCCACCTCGAATGTCGAATTCAGCCAGTGGTCATTCGGTCCGCAGACTTTGTGCGGATATACGACTGCGGACTTCGCGGATTTCTTTTGCAATGACGCGGTCGACGATGGCAGCGGGTGCAACACATGGATCGGCGACTGCAAAAGCGGATGGCGCGAGCCGGATGCCGACACCGCGCAGGCAGACTTCACAAAATCAACCGGTTCGGTCGGGTTCGACCTGCTGGATGACACGCCGCCAAACGATGCGACCTTTATCGCGACCAGCGCCACCAGCGCGCGGTCCGACTTTGGCCTGGCAGCCGGTCCTGTCAACACCTCTGAAATTCTCACCACGCGGCCGGCCGTGCGTGCATGGAAAGACGATGCAGGCACCGCGCAGGTTTCGCCCAGCATGGCATCGGGCGGGGTCAAGGCGACCGTTTCTTCGCAGCCGATCGCGACCGCCCCTGCGTATTACGATTCGAACGTGCCGCTCAATCCAGACACCGGTGCGCCATGGACACCGGCAGAGCTTGACGCGGCGCTCGAGGTGATCGAGCGCGCAGCATGACCGAGGCGCGTGTCGGGCAGGCGGGGGTCGAAACACTCCAGAGCGCCAGTCCCGATGTCCAGGTCAGCCAGTCAGGCGCAGAGACGCTGTTTCGTGTCACGCCGGGTGTCGAGGCATCGCAGGCGGGTGTGGAGGTCTTGTTTCGCGTGCTGGCATCTTACCGCGTTTCGCAGGCCGGAGTGGAGGTGCTTTACAAGCACCGCCCCTGCGACACCAGCTGGTGCCAGATATGGACGATCGAGCGCAGCGACGGCACAATGCTGCGCTTCACTTCGCTCGACCGCGACCTGGTCGACCGGGGCGACACCTATCGTAGCTGCGCATCGCTGTTGCCCAGCGCATCGGAAAGCATTGCAGAGATCGGCGGCGCGGGCAGCATGGATCTGACCGGTCTGCTCGCCAGCGGCGCTGTGACGCAGGGCGACTTGCACGCCGGGCTTTATGACGGCGCCACGGTCGAGGCGTGGCTGGTGCCGTGGAACGGGCCGGGTGATCGCAAGCTGTTGATGCGCGGCAGTTTTGGCGTGGTCGAATATTCGGAAAATGACTTCACCGTCGAAATCCAGGGCGACGGGGCAAAGCTGGAACAGACACCGCTGATCAATGTCACGCAGCCGAATTGCCGGTGGCGGTTCTGCGATGCGAATTGCGGCAAGGATCCTGCGCCGATCACAGTCAGCGGGACGGTGGAAAGCGGTGCGGGCCAGCGCGGCTTTACCGACAGCACGCGGGCAGAGGCGGCGGGATATTTCAGCCGCGGCGTGGTGACCTTCACCAGCGGCAACAATGCCGGGATTTCTGCCGACATCAAAACGCATGGGGCAGGCGGCGTGTTCACATTGTGGCCGCGCCTGCAATTCCCGATACTTGCGGGCGACACTTACGATATGCTGCCAGGTTGCACCAACCAGCAGGGTGCAGCGGACGGCACGAATGGCTGCGACGCCTGGGTAAACTTTGTGAATTACGGCGGCGAGCCATCCGTGCCAGGGCGCGATCGCACGCGCCAGCAACCCGATGTCAGGAAGTTCTGATGACGATTGCGGTTCAGGCGCTTACCTTTGTTGCCCAGCTCGGCGCAAGCTATCTGCTCGGGCGGATCGGCGCGCAGGATGCGCCGAAACTGGAAAACCTGAACGCGGCAAGCGGCGAATATGGCGTGGCGATTCCGCGCTGTTTTGGCGGCGCGGCGCGCTACACTTTGCCAATCATCGCCATGTCCGACATCAAGGAAACCGAGCACGAAGTTCAGGATTATTCAGAAGTGGTCGGCGCGATCAGCGGGGCGGCGGCGGGCTTCCTTGCGGCCGGTCCGATTGGCGCGATCGCCGGTGCAGTGATTGGCGGCTTGCTGGGTGCGGGTGCGCCGGACCAGAAATATTACACTTATTCCTACCCTGCTGTCGCGCTGCTGATCGCTGACCGCACGGGCGATGTTCCGATTGAAGACCTGCTGAAGATGTGGGCCAATGGCCGCGTGCTGTTCGATCCGGCTGAATTGCCGGCACCGGTCACCACGCTCGACAGCAATGGCAATCTGCTGAAGCGGACATGGGGCGAGAACCGCTATTTTGAAGAGCTGACGATTTACGGCGGCGGCAATGAGCAAGTGGCCGACCCGCTGCTCGAGGCAGAAATCGGCCCGCAGCCCGGCTATCGCTGGCGCGCTTATGTAGTGATCAAGGAATTGCAGCTGGAGTTTTTCGGCAACGCCTTTCCGTCCCCGGTCGAGGGATTGGTGCGTGCGCGTGAAGGGCAGAGCCTGGGCGAATTTGTCGATGCGGTCGCCGCGTCTGCAAACATTGATGTGACGCGCGATCTTTCATCCAGCGAGCTCGCCAGCACCGTGCTGGCCGGGCTTGCGATCACTGAGCAGAAAAGCTGCTGGGATGCGATCCGCCCGATCCTGCCGGCATACCGGATGGATGTGGCAGAGGTCGCAGGCCAGGTGCGGTTTCACCGCCGCGCGCAAAGCTGGCGCGCCAGCCTGACCGATGATGATCTGGGCGCGCATCAATTTGGCGACAGTCCGCCGCCGCGGGTGACCTTCACGCGCAGCGATCCGACGCAGAGCCCGCGCGCGACAAACCTGACATTCATTGATCCGGGCCGCGATTACCAGTCGAACACAGCGATCAGCCAGCGCAGCGGCGGGGACAGCCGGTCGAATGTCGACATCACGCTGGCGCTGACATTGACCGCAGACGAGGCTGCGACCGCGGCGGCGACCATGCACTGGGATGCCTCGCTGGGGATTGTGGGTGCGAATTTCGCAGTCACCGATGACTGGATCTCGCTTGAGCCCGGGCGGGTTTATGCCTTGCCGGTGGACGGCGTGATGTTGCCTTACCGGGTGACGCAGCGCCTGCGCGGCGCAAACGGTGTTTCAGAGATCGAAGCGCGCAGCGACGAAGATGTGGTATTCAAGGGCCAGCTGCGCGGCAGCAGCGGCGATGCAATCGTGAACGAAAGCACACTGTTTGCTGCAACCGTTGTGGTGCCGATCGACATGCCGATGACGACTGACGGGCATGACGATTTCGGGTTTTACATCGCGATGGGTGCGGGCGCGGCTTACTGGACGCGCGGGCGGGCTCAGGTGTCATCCGATGGCGTGAATTTTGCGACGCTGATTGACAGCAACCAGTCCGCAGTGATGGGCGATGTGACCGGCACGCTGGCCGCCGGTTCGACCAGCGGGCTTGACGACACGCTCGACACCGCGACCGTCCTGACGGTCGAGCTGCTGCATGACGGCATGATCCTGCAGAGCGCCACCGATGCTCAGCTGGATGCAAATGCAAACTTTGCCTTTGTTGGCGCGGATGGAACGGGCGAATATCTGCAGTTCAAGACGGCCACAAAAACCGGACCCCGCACATGGCAATTGACCAATCTGCGGCGCGGCCGGCGCGGCACGGATTATGCGATTCCCGCACACGGCGCGGGCGAGCAATTCGTGCTGCTGGGGCAGGGCGGCGTGTTCCGCATTGTTGCCACCGATGACACGGGCTGGGGTGATGCGTTGACGCTGCGCGGAGTGCACCTGCTGGAAACGGAAGGCGGCCAGCCAGAGGTCAGCTTTGCCAATATCGGGCAGGCAAAGCGGCCATATTCGCCGGTGAACCTGGCAGGGGCATTTGATGGTGCGGGCGATCTGAACCTCACATGGTCGCGGCGCAGCCGGTTCGACAGCGGCAATCTGGAAACCGACGCGCCAGAGGCATACGAAGTCGACATTTATGACGACGCGACATTCAAGCGCACGCTGAGCGTTTCCAGCCCGGCTGCGATGTATTTGATCACTGACCGCACGGATGACGGGTTTGTTCCCGGCGACACGATCACTGTGCAGGTGTTTCAGGTCAATGCCGCATTCGGGCGCAGCCGTGCGCGCACGGCGGACTTTGTGGTGCCCTGACCGGGCCAATAGCCAGCGTGATCACTGCGCGGCAGAACAAGAACAATAATCAGGGGCCGCCTGCATGAAATCAGAATTTGCCGCAGGCTGGGTCGATGTCTTCAAAGACCTGGGCGCATGGATCGATGAAAAGCCGCGCCGCGCCGGGTTCTCCATTGCTGCCGCGCTTCTGACGATCGGTGTCGCTGTGTTTATCTGGAAGTTCGAAGACTTCGCCCGCTGGATGGACAACCAGCAGGGCGGCGTGCTGGCGCGTCGTCTGAGCGAGGATCAGCGCATCCGCGAAGGCAAGCAGGTCGACGGCTTGATCGCGCGCGAAGTGCTGCAATTGCGGCTCCGCACCGGCACCGCGCGCAGTGTGGCGCGCGCTTATGTGTTCGATGTGAACGAGCGGGCGCAGATTATCGGTGTCACCGATGTGTTTGAAAGCATGGATCCGCTGGCAGAGCGGACCGGAATTCGTCAGACACCGCTGCCGCTCGATGACATCAGCGATTCAGTCGCGTTCATGCTGTCTGATCCGAGCAACCCGCAATGCATCGCACGCAACTCTGATGAGTACGAGAACGCAGGACTGCGCAACTTTCTTGCTCGCGCAGGCCTTAAATCATCGGCCGCATGCCCGATCACGGGGCTGGATGGCGAGCCGCTCGGACTCCTTGCAGTCAGCGCGCGCACGCCGCTTGAACGCAATCCGGAGCTTGCGCGCCAGGTACGCGACACGGCGCTGATGCTGAGTGGATACTGGCTGCGTTCGCCGCGTGTCCAGACAGCAATCAGCGACTTTCGCGAGACAGGACAATGAAAGCGCGACTTGTGCCCGCATTGCTGGCGAGCTCTGCATTGCCCGGCTGTGTGACATTAAGCGAAACGACCGTCGCTCCGCTGCCGTGCCAGGCTCGGGTCTGGCCGACACCCTTTGCGGATCTGATCCCGCGCGAACCGAAGCGCGGTGTCTGCATCCGTGCCCGGCTGCAACAGCATCCGGATTGAGCAAAGAGATAGGCGCTCGGATTACGCCGATTTCACAAACTGAATGGGAACTCACAATGATCAAATCGATCAAGCGATGGCTCGTGCCTGACATAAAAGATTGGTGGCGATGGTGGAGCGCTCGCGTGATGGCTTTCGGTATTTTCCTGCACGGTTGGATCACATTCGACCCGGGCGCCGTCTTGTGGATTTGGCGGATGATGCCAGATCAGCTTGCCACACTTCTGCCAAGCCAGATGGTCTCAGCAATCAGCATCATCCTTTTTGTGCTTGGTATGTTGATGCGAGTTACTCGCCAACCACCTGCTCGCCGCAAGGTCAAGGAGGCGGCCAATGTGGCGAGTTCTTGAAATCCTGTTCGGACGGAAGGGCGATGGTGGTGAAGCCATCCAACGGGTCGAACTGAACCGCCGTGGGCCGAGCACTGAGACGGCAGTCAAAGGGGCAGGCGTAGTCGGGCTCGCGGCAATTGTCGGGTTCACCGCGGCTGAACTGCTCCTGACGCACGTCCCTGCTGACGAGAGCGGACGCAAGGTCGAAGTGGAAATTGCCGAGGATGGGCGTGCGAGTGTTCGTCATATCAGCGGTAGGCAGTATCTGCGCGCCTATCTGGATATTGCTGGCGTTGCGACCATCTGCGACGGTCTGACATCCATTAATGGTCGCAAGGTCCGGCGAACAGACCACATGACCGAGGCGCAATGCGCTTACTTCCTTGAGAAAGAGCTCATCGTTCACGCCAAGGGATTCATGCAGTGCACACCCAGCCTGCAGCCCGGCGATCGTCCGCATCTGATCTATGCCGGTGTAGGCCTGACCTACAACATCGGTGTGGCCGCGTATTGCGGTTCGACTGCGCGTAAGCGCTTCGTCGCGAGAAACTGGGCTGGGGGCTGCCTTGCGATGACATGGTGGAACAAAGCGCGTGTGAAAGGCGTCTTGCGGCCTGTGAAGGGTCTGACTGATCGACGCCAGCGCGAGTATCGGGAGTGCATGAAAGATGTTTAACCCGTTCACTATCCTCGGAGCGAAAATCTTTGCGGGACTGTTTGGCGCTGCCGCCATAGTCGCGGCCACTCAGACCGTCCGGATCAATGGTATCGGCTGCGAATACTTTGATCGAGATTCCGTAACCGGCGAGCAGAAGAAGCCGGACTGTTGGTGGAATGGCTACAAGGCCAGCAATGCGATCGTGCGTATCGATCTAGTGAGAATGACAGCCCTGCGCGAAGTCGAAGCAGAGAACCATCGCACAACCAAAGTGAATTATCGCGCTGCTCAAGTTGCCGCCGCTGACCGCCAGAAGAAGAGGGTTGACCGGATCAAACGTCAGCAAAAGGAGATTACAGATGCTGTTTCGTCCAGCTTTGAGCGGCGCATTGCTGACTCTCGTCGCAATTACGAGCGGTTGCTCGACCACGAAAGAACCGCCCGAGCCAACCTTGAAAGTGCAGCCGGAACAATGCGACTGCCCCGAGCGGGAGAAGGCGCCTCGGAAATTGATGAGGAAGCCCGTCATCGTCGACTTTCAACCAAGTACCCACAACGAGTAGCTCTGAGTTCTCAGCTCGGCTGCCCTGAAGGTCGCGTCTGTCTCAGCCGAGAAGAGGCGCAGATCGCAACCGAGCAGGCAATCCAGCTGGATGAGCTCATCGCATTTCAGGAAGAACAAGAAAAAGTGAGGGTGGACTGATGCTGCTTGGAAATATGCTCCCGGGCGCAATCGAGCTTCCAGGCAACAGTCAGGTCGATTTGCCATCTGCGCCTTCTCTGACGCCCCCGCAGATCATGGCCTCGTTTGATGCCTGCATTCACTTGTGGGATGTCTCGGACGACTCCACCATGCGCGCAACAAATGGAACCGACGAGGTGGTCGCCGATGCAGAAGTTGGCCTTGTTTTTGATCAGGTTGGCTCGTTTCACCTTTCGCCGCCGGGAGATGACCGGCCCGTAAATACAAACGGGCTGCTTTTTGCTACGCCCGACCGGATTGGCAATGCTTCGCCTCCTTCTCAACCTTCGGCTGCAACCTATTGTGCAGTCTGGAAGGGCACTGATCCAGCGGGGATTATCCTGTCAGACACTGACGTGAATCCGTCTATCGGAATCTGGCAATCAGGGAACCCGAACGGCACGAATTTTGGCAGCAGCGGAACCTCTTACGTAGACGGGGTTGCTCAAGCGGATAGAGGTGATCTTTCAACTGCGATGGCTGATGATGCTGTGCATCGGTTTGATCATCGCGGAGCCGATATGACCCCTGCAGATTCGTTGTATTTCGGAGGTTACGCTGGTGGCGGTGGCTTCTTTGTGAACGGGAATTTATTGCCCGCATGTGTCCTGGATGAGTCTGCAGGCGATTACACCGATGCCTTGGCGTACTGGCCGACTTTCTACACCTATCTGATCGACGGAGTAGGGTTGGGAAACCCATAGGCGGGGACGCCGGAACAACATCCGCTCAGGCAATATCCGACTTTGACCAGCCCCTCCTGCAATGGGTTGCTGACAATAACGGCAACGAGGCATTGACCGCGCGCCCTCGCCCAGGCGGGCCGACAACGCTAGAAGGTCTAGCAAGCTATTTCGGTGAGGCAAGCTGGCCGCAGAGCATGATGCAGGCCGGTGTCGATTTTGGTCACTCCGGTGCATTGGTTGACGCCTCGCTGCATCCGCTTTGGGATGCCAGCAATCGCCGTCTCGCCTTCCTCGGCAACCGCAATCGCACCCAGATGCGGGCTGAGAATTACAAGATCGAGCGCGGCCTGATCGATATAGCCTCACCAACTGTCGGGCGCGTTCCGCTGAAGAACATTCATGTCGACAGTCAAGGCGAAAGCTTCTTCGGCATCAGCATGGAGGGCGCGGGCGAAGACGCTTGGCTGGATGCCGAGCGCGGCACGCTGACCAACCAGAAGAGCCTTGGCGCAATGCTTCGGCATGGCGTGATCAATCGCTACGATATTTACTCGCAGCAATCCGATGGCATTCGTATGCTTGGCATGAAGCCAAAGCGAGTGAAGGATACGTTCATCCATCAACTCGGCATCGGCGATCCGAGCAGCCACAGCGACGGCATTCAGGGCGGCGGCAACGTCTCAGACTTCGTGATCTGGAATTCGACGGTTTACTTGCCGGGTTCCAATGCACCGGGCGATGACACAATCTATTACGAGGGCGCGAACGGTGTCACGAATTGCCTGAATTGGAACACCGATGGGGGCAATTTCTCCAATCTCATCGCGATCAATTGCCTGCTGATCGGAGGCGGCTACACCGTCAATCTCTCAGCCGATGCTGGCACGCAGGTTGCTAATATGGCGCTGATCGGATGCCGGTTCTCTGATCACGTCACGAACGAACACACGGCTTACGGGGCATTTTATCCGACGACTGAAGGGCCGACCTACAACCTTGTCGCGCATGAATGCACATACAAGGACGGCAGTCCGGTGATGATCCGGGATCAGGTCGCCACGGGCAAAATTTGGGATTGGAATGCGTCGCTGGCCAACGCATCGGAAGGCCGCTGGACGGATTTCATGCAGGCGCTTGGCTATCTGAATTCAAGCAATGTGCCGCAAGTTGCGACGGCAAGCGGCTTTCATCTGGCGGCATGATCGAGCTTGAAAGCAATGATGTCCATCGGTCCGCCGTCATGCTGCCACATATTGCCCCACGATGCGGCCGTGCGGTCGCCGCTGGTGCGCGTGCCCATGCGGAACATCAGCTTCGGCATGCTGTCCGGTGCGATCGGGCATCGGCCGCCATCATGCGCGGTCCAGCCTTCGGGCAAGGTGATGTCTTTCGCGGGCGGTGATCTGCGGCGAACCATTGCCGCGCAATAGCTTTGCAATTCAAAACTGAAAAGGAATCAGACAATGGCATTGGAAGTGACATATTTCGCGTGGCGCCCATCAGACATTGGCAAGGTGGATGCGCTGGGTCCGCGCGATCCCGACACGCCGACATTCACGATTGCGGACGGCGCCGACCATGATGTCGCAGCAGACAAGGCGGGCATGTATTTGCTCCGCGCGACCAGCGATTCGCGGGTCGACATCGCGAAGACTGCTCCCGCCATTACCAATGCCAGCGCCGGGTGGGCCATGAAAACAGACGCGGTCAGAGTTCATGTGCTTGGCGAAGGCGACAAAATCGCCTGCGACGAGCTCGCCTGATCAGCGGGTGAGCTCGGGGCAATCGCGGCGCACCAGATCGCGATTGTCCCAGCGCGCCACATATTCGGCCTGCCCGCGCTCGATCTGCGCGCAGCTGAGATTGACACCGCTGGCGTACACCACGCCGAGCGTGCGCCCGAAAGCATCTTCGCCTGCGCGCTTGATCGAAAGCGCCTTGCCCTTCATTGCGCGCGCAAGGGCGGCACGCGATGCCTTGCCGTCGCCCTGCACGCATCGACGGCCCTTGCGGCAACCGCCAAGCTCGGGCGCGTCAATGCCGAGCAGCCGGATCCGCTCATCACCACATCGAATGGTGTCGCCATCAGTGGCGGTGCATTGCGCGGCAATCGGCGAAGGCTCAGCGGCAGCTTGACTTGGCGAAAGGGTAAGCGCCAACGCAAGCACCGCGCCGGCAGCGTTGTGTGACCAAAAATGTGACATCCGTGTGCCTTTCTGTGCCGCTTGTTTCCGCCCTGTTCCGAATAGCCGTTGACCTGCTAAATGCAAAAACCTACGGAAAACTGCGGCTTTCAGCCGTTGCGCCCGTAGCTCATCTGGATAGAGCGCGAGACTTCTAATCTTGAGGCAGCAGGTTCGAGTCCTGCCGGGCGCGCCATTACCCTCGCATTACGCTTTCCAGCAGTTCGCTTGTTATCGGATAGCCTGCATCTTCCATGATCGTGAGCATGGGTTGGCCTGAGCTGTCATCCACTTTCGGGACGATCGTCCGCACGGGAATGCTATCAGCTTGAGCCTTGGCTTCTTCGAAGTTCGCGAACAGTGCGAGCCGCTCAAGATTGCGTCGCGTCGGGAAGATCAGTTTGATCTCGCCTCGATCGGCCGCGTCCAGAGCGCCTTGTGCGGTCGTCCAGAACAGATGCGTGTTCTCAGATTGATCGGCCGCGATATCTACCGCACCGGTGCCGAGGTCCGCCAAATAGAAGCGCGTGTCGTAGACCCGGCTAAGCTGCTCGTTCTTTGGGTACCAACGGGCAAACGGAGTAATCTGATCCAAGTCGAGCTCCCACCCGAAATGCTCAAGCACGGGCGCAAGTTCGCCGGTTTCTTGCAAGAAAAGACGCGACGCGCGTGCTTTGTCAGCATCTATTTCACCTTTGAGGCCGACGACAAGGCCGGTCTCTTCCAGCGTCTCGCGAACAACAGCGACCTGATGCGCGGCCTCTTCCGGTTCCAGATCACCGCCCAACATTGCACCGAGCTCGAAGTCTGCCGGATCGACACGTCCGCCGGGAAACACCGCCATGCCTCCTGCAAACACCATCTCGCGGCTCCTGATGGTCATCAGGATTTCCGGTGGCTCTCCCGCTTCTCCATTGCGGAAAATGATGATGGTCGCGGCGGGAATACCCACCGGGGCAGTGTCGGATGCAGAACTCATGCAAACCTTAGTGGCGTGTCGCCTGCGCCTTGCCAACCCGCCAATCGCCAGTTGCCGTCGGGATTTTTTACAAACCGCACAAGCTCTGAACAGGCTTTAACCATCTAAGCTGCTGCAAACCCATCGATCTTCGAAATTGGCACGCCCTGTGCATGTCATCAGGCATACCCGTTGGTCTTCGATATCGAGGCGGGATCACAGGTCTCCCGATCCCGCCTCGCCCGACACAACCGAAATCTTAAAAAAGACAAAGATCTCAATATTTAGCCGCCCGCAGAGGCGGTTTTCTTTTGTGTGAGAATGGTGACTGGAAGCGTAATCCGGGCGCGCGGACAAGCGCGCGCATTCAGACTGCTCAGCTCTCCGCTTTAGCGACGCCCTGTTCGTCCAGCATTTGTTGCAGCTCACCAGCTTCGAACATTTCTTTCATGATGTCGCTGCCGCCCAGAAACTCGCCCTTTACGTATAGCTGAGGGATTGTCGGCCAGTCCGAATATGCTTTGATGCCTTGTCGGACTTCCATGTCCTGCAACACGTCGACGCTCTCATAGGCGACGCCGCAATGATCGAGCACCTGCACCGCGAGATTTGAAAAGCCGCATTGCGGAAACAAAGGTGTTCCCTTCATGAAAAGCACGACGTCATTGTCTGAAACGAGGCTTTGGATGCGATCATTGATATCGGACATTGTGTTTCGGATCCCGGTTAAATCTGATGCGGTCTACTTGGGAACGGCGGTGGTGAGTTGCAAGGCATGGAGCACGCCGCCCATGCGCCCGCCAAGGGCTTCGTAAACCATCTTGTGCTGCTGAACGCGGTTCTTGCCGGCAAATTGCGGTGCAGTGACCTTGGCAGACCAGTGATCGTTGTCGCCCGCAAGGTCAGTCATCTCCACCTCTGCGCCAGGCAGAGCTTCCTTGATCGCTTCGGTAATTTCATCTGCGCTCATCGGCATGGCGAGCAAACTCCTACTTGGATCAGCTTTCGCTCATATACTGACGCCGCGCTTCAACCGCGCATTCATCGAGCTTTGCCCGGATGTCTGCCTCAGACACGTCAGCATCCGCAGCTGTCAAATCACCGAGCAGTTTGCGGATAACGTCTTCATCACCGGCTTCTTCAAAATCCGCTTGCACAACCGCTTTCTTGTAAGCGTCTGTTTCTTCCTCGGTGAGGTTCATCAAGCCTGCTGCCCATTCGCCAAGCAAGCGATTGCGGCGCGCCGCCACTTTGAAAGCGGTTTCTTCATCCATTGCGAATTTGGCTTCTTCAGCGCGTTCGCGGTCCTTGAAATCGGTCATAGCGTGTGTCCCCTCAGGAATATCTCTCAAACTGTAAAATAGGGTGCGCGTGGCCTCGCGACAAGCACGATTGCCAGGTTTGAACTCAATCCATCTTCACGACGAGTTTGCCGACGGCCTGACGGCTCTCCAGCTTGGCAATTGCGTCACCGCCGCGCTCTAGCGGGAAAGTTTCCGACACGAGCGGATCGATCTTGCCGTCCTGCATAAGCTGGAACAGCTCTTTGACCTGTGACACGAATTTCTGCGGCTCGCGCGCTGTGAACGCGCCCCAGAACACACCGCAAATGTCGCAGCTCTTAAGCAGCGTGAGATTGAGCGGCATCTTTGCAATGCCTGCCGGGAAGCCGACGACCAGAAAACGGCCTTCCCAAGCGATCGAGCGCAGCGCAGGCTCGGAATACTGTCCGCCGACAATATCGTAGACGATGTTCGCGCCATTTGGCCCGCATGCGGCCTTGAATGCATTGGCGAGCTCTTTCGAGGCTGCCTTGTCCATCTCGCCTTTGGGATAGATCACGACATCATCAGCGCCGGCTTTCCTTGCAACTTCTCCCTTTTCTTCAGAAGATACAGCCGCGACAACCCGCGCGCCGAATGCCTTGGCAAGCTCAACTGCAGACAGGCCAACACCGCCCGCAGCACCAAGGACCAGCACAACATCGCCTTCCTTGATGTGTCCGCGGTCTTTCAAGCCATGGATCGTGGTGCCGTAAGTCATCAATAGCGAGGCGGCTTTTTCGAATGGTACGCCGTCAGGTACAGGGAACATGCGTCCAGCAGGTACCACGACTTTCTCGGCAAGCCCGCCGTGCCCGATGCCCGCCATCACGCGGTCGCCAACCGAATAACCCTCAACGCCTTCGCCCACTGCCTCGACAACACCGGCGAGTTCCCCGCCCGGCGCGAAAGGGCGCTCAGGCTTGAATTGATAGAGATCGCGAATGATTAGTGTGTCCGGGAAATTGATCGCACACGCCTTCACGTCGACCAGCACTTCGCCTTTGCCGGGGGTAGGGACCTCCACGTCATCCAGCGTGAGCGTTTCAGGGCCGCCAATTCCATGCGTGCGAAGGGCTTTCATTGGTTTTTCTCTCCCGGGTAGTCTTGTTTATTGAGCGGGCAATCAGGCCGCAGCGTTCGTCCCATGTGCGATCCATGGCATGGCGCCAGCACGCTTGGCTTCAAAAAGGCCGATAGTGCCATCGCTTTGTAGCGTGATGCCTACTTCATCCAAGCCGTTCATCAGGCAATGCTTACGGAAGGGATCAACTTCAAACTCGAAGCGATCCTGATACGGCGTCGTCACTGTCTGGCTTTCGAGATCGACAGTGATCTCCTGCTCTTCAGCGGCGACTTCCATCAAACGATCAATCTGCTCTTGCGGAATGGCGACAGTCAGGATGCCGTTCTTAAATGCATTGCCGGAGAAGATATCCGAAAAACTGGGCGCGATAACGGCTTTGATACCCATGTCTTTGATCGCCCACGCGGCGTGTTCACGGCTGGAGCCGCAGCCGAAATTGTCGCCAGCAATCAGGATCGGGCTTCCCGCATAGCGCGGATCGTCAAACACATTGTCGTCAGCCTCGCGGACGCTTTCGAACGCGCCTTTGCCAAGCCCTTCGCGGGTAATGGTCTTGAGCCATTCCGCAGAGATAATAACATCGGTGTCGACGTTCTTCGCGCCGAATGGATAGGCCTTGCCAGCGATTGTGGACACAGCATCCATCAGTCAGTCTCCGGCTTTTCGCCAGACGGGATCGGGCCCGGCTGCGTCGGCGTGTTCTTCGTGTCTTTCTTGCGCTTGCCTGCATAGAGCAAGGCCGCAGCGATGGCAGCAGAGCCGATGGCTCCGGCGGCGATGGCAGCTTTAGATTTCTTGGTCATGACTGTCTCATGGGGTTGGGGGTGGGGGATGACAAGCGGTTTCGCGTTCTATGTCGGGGCCGGTGCGGCAGAAGGCGTCGCGGGTTCATCCTCGGCGACCGTGCCGCATTTCATGCAGAAGCGGAAGAAGGCCATTTTGCGCGTGTCGCAGCTCGAGCAGTGATCAAACAGCGTCATGCCGCAATGAACGCAGAAATTGGTCTCTGTGCCTTCCATCTTGGCGATCGGGCGGTCGCACCCAGGGCAGACGCTCGATGACATCTTCTTGAACGCCTCATCATGCGAGACGAGCTTGCGGCGCTCTTCTTCTGCCTTCTGTTCGACCTCTTGCCGGTTTGCGAGATATTGCCGCATGTTCTTGATGAGAAAATGCCCGGCAGCAAATGTCAGGAGTATGCCCACGCCATAGCGAATATAGCCGCCATAGCTCGGCAGATAGGGGACGAGCTCGACGAAGAAGACGAAGACCGCTGCGAGCACAAAGCCGCGCGAAATCGGCCAGTATTCGCCCTTGCGGCGCTTGACGATCAGATAGGCGGCAAAGCCCAGCATCGGCAGAGTGATCAGCAATCGCAGGCCGAAAATCCGCAACTCCTGCCAGAATTGCGCTTGCTCGTACGCCGGTATACCGGTCAGCTCAGCATCGGAAATTCTGTCATAAAGCGCGTTTGAGCGCTGATCGAGCTGTGTCCGCTCAGTCTCAAGCTCACTGATTGAACTCTGCACTGAGCGCTCGTTCTGCTGGAGCTGTTCCAGTTCGCGCGTCCGGCGGATGACTTCAGGGTCCTGCGTCGGATCGGTCGTCGCTGTGCGTGTCTGAATCCACGCTTCGAAAGTTTCCTTGGCAGACTGCGCCTCTGAAGCAGCCTGATTGCGCTGGATGCGGAGCAAATCGAGCCGGTCATTCACAGCATCGCTTTGTTGCTGAACATCGCGCAACTCGCCGCGAAGCTCTGTGACTTCGGCGCTCTCTACATAATCGCTGCGCTCGATCCGGTCTTCGACTTGCGGCAAGTCGCCAATCACCAGATTGCCGAAACCGATAAGGAAGCCCGCAAAGATGATCGAGACGAGCCAAAGCACGCCTTTGTAAAGCCGTTCGGGGACTCTGATCCCTTTCATGACATCCATAATTCCACCCTCTCCATCTGCTCACGCTTGTGCCTTACTTCGCACAGGCGTTGCAAGGCTCTGCGGCGCAGGATCAGGAGAATTCCCGCACGTCAGCGAGCTTGCCTGCAATCGCAGCAGCTGCAGCCATGGCAGGCGAGACGAGGTGCGTGCGCGCGCCTGGACCTTGGCGACCGACGAAATTGCGGTTGCTGGTCGATGCGCAACGCTCCCCCGGCGGGACTTTATCAGGGTTCATGCCAAGACACGCAGAGCATCCCGGCTCGCGCCATTCGAAGCCGGCTTCAGTGAAGACTTTGTCCAAGCCCTCTTCCTCGGCCTGCATCTTTACAAGACCTGAGCCCGGCACAACAATCGCCCATTTAACGTTATCGGCTTTCTTGCGGCCTTCGAGCACTTTGGCCGCGGCACGAAGATCTTCGATCCGACTGTTAGTGCAGCTCCCGATGAAGATGTTCTCCACTGTCACATCCTGCATCCGCTGCCCCGGAGCAAGACCCATATATTCAAGGCTTTTCGCAGCGGCTGCCTGCTTAGAAGCATCGGCAAAGCTTGCAGGGTCTGGCACGACACCGCCGATCGCCACGACGTCTTCTGGGCTGGTGCCCCATGTCACACTCGGCTCGACATCAGCTGCGTTGATTACGACGCTCTTAGCGAAGGTCGCACCGTCATCGGTTTTGAGCGTGCGCCAATAGGCGACCGCATCGTCCCATTCTGTACCCTTGGGCGACATCGGACGCCCCTTGAGGTAGTTGAACACCGTATCATCCGGCGCGATCAAGCCAGCGCGCGCGCCCGCTTCGATGCTCATATTGCAGACCGTCAGCCGCTCTTCGACGCTCATCGCTTCGAAAGCGGCGCCGCGATATTCGATCACGTGGCCAGTACCGCCTGCGGTTCCAACGACCCCGATGATGTGGAGGATCAGATCCTTCGCGCTCACGCCGGTCGGCAGCATGCCTTCAACGCGCACTTCCATGGGCTTGGAGCGCTTCAAGAGCAGTGTTTGTGTCGCCAGCACGTGCTCGACTTCGCTGGTGCCGAGGCCGAAGGCCAGAGCGCCCAACCCGCCATGGCTCGCTGTGTGAGAATCGCCGCAAACAATCGTCGTTCCGGGCAGCGAGAAGCCTTGCTCAGGGCCGACGACATGGACGATGCCTTGCGCAGCGGCAGTCGCGTCAATGTATTTGACGCCAAACTCAGGTGCGTTCCTCTCAAGCGCGGCAAGTTGTTGTGCGCTCATCGGGTCCGCAATCGGGATCTTGTTGCCATCCGCATCCAGCCGAGGCGTTGTCGGCAAATTGTGGTCCGGCACTGCAAGAGTAAGTTCAGGGCGGCGGGCCTTGCGACCCGTCTGGCGCAGCGATTCAAATGCCTGAGCGCTTGTTACTTCGTGAACAAGATGGCGGTCGATGTAGAGAATGCTCGTGCCATCATCGCGCAGTTCAACTTCGTGCGCGTCCCAGATCTTGTCATAGAGAGTGCGAGGGGCAGTGCTCATTGCGGTATTCCTATCCGTTTGCGGAGCCGATTAGCGGCGATTGCGCAACACTTGCAAGATATGGCGTGACTACCTGACGATCAGTCATGGATTTTTCATCTTGTCATGCTTAACTGACAATCATGTCAGCAGCGTCGTTCACTTTCCCGATCCGAGTCTTGCCAGAAGATATCGACTTCATGGGTCATGTGAATAACGCGCGATACCTCAATTGGGTTCAGGACGCGGTGCTCGCGCATTGGAACAAGCTCGCACCGGCAGAAGAAGTCGCAAGCAAGGCATGGGTCGCGCTGAAGCACGAGATTACCTATCGCAAGCCGGCATTCCTTGAAGACGATGTCATCGCGCAAACCGTTCTCGACCATTTCAAGGGCGCACGGGCATTCTACACCACCGTGATCAGTCGCGGTGAAGACGTGCTGGCGGAAGTCAAATCAAGCTGGTGCTGCATTGATGCGGAAACATTGCGGCCCGCGCGCATTGGCGAACATATGAAAGACTTCTTCTTCCCCGCTGAGCCCAACTCCTGAGAGTGAGCGCTTGCGCAGTCCTGCATGATCATTTGCAGCTTTTTTCCAAGCGCTTATAGCAGCCATATGCCAATCGCTTGCGTATATTCAGCATGAGCTCAGCTTTGAATACCCTGCCACCGCGACCGGTGCAGTCAGCAATCGGCCTGTTATTGGCCGGGCTGATCGCGGGTAGCTGGCTGACGATCCACTTTTACGGCATGTTTGTATTTGAACTGAGCTGGAGCACTTTGCCGATCGCTCTCGTTTTGGCGGCGGTCCAGATTTGGCTGAGCGTAGGCGTTTTCATAATTTGCCATGATGCGATGCATGGCAGTTTGGCACCCGGTTGGCCTCGGGTGAACGCAGCTATCGGGGCGGGCCTGTTGTTGCTCTATGCCGGTTTCAAATGGACCAGGATGCGCGATGCGCATTTCACGCACCACAAGCTTTCCGGTCACAAAGGCGATCCCGATTTTGACGAGGATAACCCGGGCCACTTCCTCAAATGGTATTGGACATTCTTCAAACGCTATTTCGGGTGGCAGTCGCTCCTGTTCGTCCATGCGGTGGTGGGCCTCTACCTGTTTGTATTCGATGTTCCCTTTATGCAGATCTTCGTTTTGTATGGCGCGCCAGCCTTGCTTTCCTCTCTGCAGCTTTTCTATTTCGGCACTTACCGGCCGCATCACCAGGCGGGTGACAAGCCATTTGCAGACCGGCACAATGCCCGCAGCAATGACTTCAGCACTGTAGCTAGCCTGCTGACCTGCTTTCACTTCGGTTATCACCTTGAGCATCACCGACAGCCGCAGGTCCCGTGGTGGGCTTTGCCGGGAGCCAAGCGGGCAGGTGTAGGCTCGGCGAACCAGCCTGCAAGCTCCTTGGCGAGCGCACAAAGCAAGTGTAGAGAGATCGGGTCATGAGTTGGCCTGAAATCATCCTGACTGTGCTTTCCTCCCTTATCGGGATGGAGCTGTTTGCGTGGTGGGCACACAAGTACATCATGCATGGATGGGGCTGGGGCTGGCACCGTGATCACCATGAGCCGCATGACAACGCTCTTGAGCGCAACGATCTCTATGCGGTCGTGTTCGGTACGATCAATGCTGCGATGTACATCTATGGGGCGCTCTATTGGGAGTGGCTTTGGTGGTTTGCTCTGGGCATAACGCTGTATGGGCTGATTTATACGCTTGTGCACGATGGCCTGGTTCATCAGCGCTATTTCAAATGGGTCCCGAAGAAGGGGTATGCGAAGCGGTTGGTGCAAGCGCACAAACTGCACCACGCGACGATCGGCAAGGAAGGCGGCGTCAGCTTCGGTTTCGTCTTCGCGCGCGACCCCGTGAAGCTCAAAGCCGAACTGAAGAAGCAGCGCGAGGCCGGCACTGCGGTCGTTCGCGACAGCGTAGGCGCTTAGTCAAACGTCCATCTTTGCTGGCTTGGTGTAGGCATGTTGGATACGCATGTTACACAGTCCTGGGAGCAATAACTCCGGGCGATCAACGCAACATAATTTCCTACGATCTCGCGCCAGCAATGAGCGCGATTTGCAAGAGTGCTGGAAAGATCGACGAAGTCAAAGAGCGGTGTTTCGCTTAATTCGCTGACCTGAAGTAGGAAATCGGTTGAACTTGAACGAGCATGTTCGTTCAGGCACTTCTACTCATTCCGCGTCCATATCCATGGGCCAACGGTCAACAGGATCGCCAGCGAGATCCAGGTCCACGGAAAGCCAAGCGTGAAATAAGTGAAGGCGACGCCTGCACTCATCCCGCCAATGGCGAGCTGCTTGCCGCGGCGCGGGATAGCGCGCCTTTCATGCCAATCGCGTACTTGCGGCCCCCAGATGGGGTGATCGAGGATCTTCTGCTCCCAAGCGGGATTGCTCCGTGCAAAGCAGAAAACTGCCACAAGCAGGAAAGGAACAGTCGGTACGATTGGCAGGAACGCGCCTGCCGCAGCTAACCCTGTCGCGATGATGCCCCCCGCCAGATAGAGCGGGCGCATCTCAGCCTGAGCCTGCTTGCGCCGCAGCCGGGTCGCTTGCGATCCGCGACGCGTGCTCTTTCACGAGTGCGATCATGTTGGGAACGCCTTGCGTGCGGTTGGACGAGAGCTGGTTCTTCAAGTCAAACGGCGCGAGTTCTGCTGTGATGTCCATCCCGGCAACTTCGCTCGCTGGCCTGTCCTGCACGGCCGCGATGACCAGCGCGACAATGCCTTTCGTGATCGCGGCATTGCTGTCTGCGAGGAAGTGCAGCTGGCTTGTATCACCGGTTGGATAGACCCACACGCTGGCCGAGCATCCGCGCACCAGCGTCGCATCGGTTTTTAACGGATCAGGCATATCGTCGAGCTGACGTCCGAGCTCGATCAGCAGGCGATAGCGCTCATCGCCTTCAAGGAACTCATATTCTTCAGCTATGTCGGACAGGGATCGCATAGCAGCGCATCTAAGCGCTTTCGCTCACAAATCCACCCCACTTGCGATGGCTTCGAGCTTTTTGATGCGTTCCTTGAGGTCCGCAATCTCGATCCGCGCGGCGCTTGCGCCAACGCCGCCTTCGATTTCGGCAGGCGTATTGTCGAGTTCGCGCTGCTTCAGGCCGAGCCAGCTATGCCAGGCGCGTAGCATGGCGAAAGCAGTGACGCACAGTCCGACCAAACAGGTCGCAGCGATAATGACGGCGGGGTCCAACATATCCCTGATGCTCCTTCTTACCTCATTCACGCAGGGCTCAGGCCTGCTTGTTGTCTTCCTTCAGACTTTCAATTTCTGCAGCGATGCGCCGGGCTTCGACCGCTTCGCTTGAATTCGTATCAGTGGCTATCCGCTCAAGCACTTGAATGCGCTCGCGCAGTTCTGTGACTTCGCTTTCCAATTCCTGTTCGCGCTGGCTGGGCAGTTCCTGCGCACGCTTCTCCAGCTCGCGACGGGAACGTTTTCGACGGCCGAGCACGCCAGAGATTGCCATGATGAGGACAATCAAAACGATGGCTGTCGCCCAATTCATGAAGCCTTCTCCCGCGGTGCCGTCATTTGCTCGATTTCCTGCACATCGCGCAGAGCTTCGATCTGGCCCGCAAGGTCGTTGTCCTTGTCAGTGACAATTCGCTCCAGCACGCGAACACGTTCTTCCAACGCGTCCTGACGCTCGGAAGAAACAGAGCCTCGCTTGCTCGCGCGGTTCTCTTCCATCCACTGCTTGTGCTTCAGCGCCTTGCTCACGATGCTGTTCACACTGAAACCAAGGATCGCGAGAACGATGGTCACGAACGTGAATATCAGGACCAACTCGTTATCCATTAGTTCGCCTCCTTCTTGGATGGTAGTTCGCGAAGGGCCTCTATCTCTTCTGAAAGCGAATAACCGCGATCTGTCACAATGCGCTCGAGCACCGCCATGCGGTCCTGCACATGCTCAAGCTGATCCTTGAGTTCGCTGTTTTCCGCGCGCAGCTTCTGTGTTTCAGCACTATCTGCCTTCTTGGATTTGCCGCCCCATTCGTCTTCCAGCTCGTAACCGTGCTTGGCGCGGATCCAGTTATTGATGAGCCAGCCGCCATAACTGACGGCGATAATCGCGACGATGAAGCCAGGTCCCTGAAGCCAATCCATTATGCGCGCTCCTGATTTTCAATATTGAGGGGAGTGCCACTGCCGGTTTCGCCATCTGGTGCGGGTAATTCTCGTGCTGGCATTTCTCTCAGCGCTTCGATCTGTTCGGACACGTCATAACCTTTGTCGGTGACGATCCTCTCCAGGACACGAACGCGTTCTTCCAGCGCCATTTTCTCCATCGCGATCGATGCCGTCTTGTTCGCGCCGCGTTCTTCAGCAAGGGCCAATCGCAAGTGATTGAATTTGCCCCGTGTGATCAAATAGCCAGCGGCGAGTGCGCCTGTGATTGGCACTGCAAACAAGAGAAATTCGAAAAGGTCGCCCATTATGCGCGCTCCTTCCGCTCCATTTCGAGCGGGACGCCGCTGCCCATTTGCTCGTCGACACGGCGCTCGTCGCGCAGCGCTTCGATTTGCGTTGCTACGTCGTAGCCCTTGTCGGTCACGATGCGCTCAAGCACCCTGACGCGGTCTTCAAGGGTTTGGATCTGGCTTGCATATTGCGCCGCTTTCTCTGCGGTGTGTTCCGCCGTCACATCGACCTGAAGGCGTGCGAGTTTTTCCTTATGCTTCAGAAAAATCGCGACCACCGGAATTGTGCATCCAAACACAATTCCGAGAATGGGGATCATAATCGGATCCATTGAGTGTCCCTCCCTGTAGTGCCTGAGTTACCGAAGACGCTCGATCTCAGCCGAAAGCCGCGGATTGCTGCTCACATAGTGATGCTCGACATTGGCGAGCCGGCGATCAACGTCGCGGAAGCGTGCGCGGATTTCGCGCGCAGAGCGCTGCGGGCTCTGGCGGACACGCTGCCAGTACTGCTGCTCTTCTGCATCCTTGTAGAGATGCGGCGGCTTCTTATTCAGGATGATCCCGGCAATGAAATAGGCGGGGATCGACCAGCCGCCGGTTGCGAAGATCGAGAAGAACGCACCCAAGCGCACCCAGAATGTGCTGACGCCAGTGTAATCCGCGATACCGGAGCAAACGCCCATAAGCTTCGCATTGGCCTTGTCGCGATAAAGCGTAGTGCGGGGGGAATTCATCGGTTCGCTCCTTTCTTGTCGGCGAGCAGGCGGTCGAGCTCGCGCAATTGCTGGTTGTCGGTTTCCTGGTCGGCTTGAAGCCGTTTCATTTCAAAATCGGGGTTGTCGGCAGCCACCAGGCGTTCGACAGTGTCCATCCGGTCATCCAAGCGGCGGGCCAGCTGATAAAGTTCGTCCAGAAGGACTTCGTCATCTGAGGTGATCGTCGCGGCGGTCTTCCACTTGGTCATGTAGTGCATGACCAGCCAGGGAAGCCCAATAAACAGAAGAGCGACAACTAGGACTGGTTCGAGTTCCATGACTTAACCTTTCTTCTCAGCGCCATCTTTGCCCAGCGCCTTTTTCATCTGTTCCAATTCATCATCGATCGCGTCTGCGCCTTCCAGCGCTGCAATCTCGTCTGACAAGCTTGGCTTGCCGGACTGATCTGCAATCGAAAGGGCTTCTGCGCGGCCTTCCGCGTAGTCGACCCGGCGTTCCATCTGGTCGAAGCGGGCGAGCGCTTCGTCCGTGCGTTCCGTGCTCATCAGCGTGCGCAGCTTCACGCGGTTTTCCGCGCTTTCGAGGCGTGCCGCGATCTGCGTCTGACGGCTGCGTGCTTCGCGCAGGCGGTGCTGCAGCTTCTGAATATCGTCTTCGTAAGCGCGCAAGGCATCGTCCAGCACAGCGATTTCCTGCTTCAGCTGGTCAGCCATGTCCGCAGCCTTCTTGCGCTCGACCAGAGCGGCGCGGGCGAGGTCCTCGCGATCCTTCGACAGCGCGAGCTGCGCTTTCTCGCCCCAGTCAGCCTGAAGCCGGTCCAGCTTGACAGTGTGGCGATGCATTTCCTTCTGGTCAGCGATGGTGCGAGCGGCCGATGCGCGAACTTCCACCAGCGTCTCTTCCATCTCGAGGATGATCATGCGGATCATCTTTGACGGGTCATCCGCCTTGTCGAGCATGTCGTTGAAGTTGGCAGCGATAATATCGCGGGTACGGCTGAAAATGCCCATGAAGGCTACTCCATCAAGTAAACTGTTGCTGCTCGCGCTGTCGCGCAGGCGTTCGCGCGGAGTTTGCGTCGGAGTGGGGCTGCGACGCAAGCGTTCAATTTCCGCATCCAGGCGCGAGATACGTTGGCGGTCTGAGCCGCCTTCTGAAGAGGGGTGGGCCGGAGCATCGATGTCGAGACTGGATTCAACATCGAGAGGATTGCTCTTATGGGGGACTGAGCGCTCCGGCCCGTTAGAGGACCCTTCGTGGGACCTCGTGGGGGACTTCGTAGGTGATTTGGGGTTTTCCTTGCTCATGCCAGTTCCACAGCGATCACAGGATCGACCGTTTCATCAGCAGCAAAGGCAAGCGTTGGGGCAAACTGCATCTGCGTGGCCAGCGCTACGAACAGCACCATCGCGCTGACGCTCGCCAGAGAGGCGTGTCCGAGCTTGGTCTGGAAGAAGCTGTGGTTGTACATTGCTGTTTTACTCCCTTGGTGTTTGTTCACATATCAGCAAGGGGTGTGCCAAACCGGAATAACATCGATAAAACAATGACTTGATGGAAATACCCATTTCAGTGATTGGTTTCTATTGCCAAGCATTGGGAATTTTCACTATAGGTTGGGGTGATGGAGCGGGAAAACCAGTTTATTGGCCAATCGGGGGCCTTTCTCGACGCGGTAGAGCGCGCTTCCAGAGCGGCTCCGATGTCGCGCCCGGTCCTTGTTATTGGCGAGCGCGGGACAGGCAAGGAACTCATCGCAGAGCGTTTGCACCGCCTGTCCACCCGCTGGGACGAGCCGCTGGTCACTATGAACTGCGCTGCTCTTCCCGAAACCCTTATCGAGTCCGAATTGTTCGGTCACGAAGCAGGGGCTTTCACCGGCGCTACCAAATCGCGCGCGGGAAGGTTTGAAGAAGCCGACAAAGGCACTCTATTTCTCGACGAACTGGGTACTTTGTCGATGGGCGCGCAAGAACGCCTGCTTCGCGCTGTCGAATATGGCGAAGTGACCCGCATCGGTTCTTCGCGGCCTATCCGCGTGGATGTGCGCATCGTCGCTGCGACCAATGACGATTTGCCAGCGCTGGCAGCAAGCGGCGAGTTTCGCGCAGACTTGCTCGACCGGTTGAGCTTTGAAGTCATTACTTTGCCCCCGCTAAGAGTGCGCGAAGGTGATATTTTCGTGCTGGCTGAATATTTTGGACGCCGCATGGCAGCCGAGCTCGATTGGCACAACTGGCCAGGCTTTGCGCCGCTTATTGCCAAGCAATTCGAGGATTACGCCTGGCCCGGCAATGTTCGCGAGCTGCGAAATGTCGTGGAGCGGGCGGTCTATCGCTGGGATGATCCCAATACCCCGATTGCGCATGTCCAGTTCGACCCGTTCGATAGTCCTTGGAAACCATTTGTGCCCGAGCACCGCAAGGCGCTGCATTCAAACGCCAAAGCGGAAGCACCTACGGTCGCAGCCACTCCTGCAACGGCTCAAGCCGCGCCCGCGGTGGAACTGGATCATGTCGATGATCTGCGCGGGGCGGTGGAAGCACATGAGCGCATGATTGTAGAGCACGCGCTGGGCAAGCATCGCTGGAATCAGCGCCAGACTGCGAAAGCGCTGGGGCTGACTTATGACCAGCTACGCCACTGCATCAAAAAGCATGGGTTGATGCAGGAAGAAAGCTGACCGTTGCTTCGGCTCTAACGGTTCCCCCGTGTGAAACCCCTAGGGTCAGGCTGCGAGAGCGTTAGCCATGCCCGTGCCATGCCCGGTCTTGTTATGACTGGGCTATCCAATCGTTCAGTTCGAGCGTCCATGCATGGTCTCTCGAGTGGGTCTGCCAATGCGGCCCGGAACCAGCCAGCGAGCGAACCACTGACGCTGGGGCGGCGCGGGGCTGCGCGCGCGCGATTGGCCCTGCCTGGACGGATGGTGACGTTCAACGGAACAACATCCTGCCTGATACTCGACGTGTCGGAAACGGGTGCGCAAATCGGCTGTGATGAGCCTCCGCGTGTCGGCGCCATGGCCGTTATCGAATTTTCGCCAATTGAGTTCTTCGGCAATGTCGCATGGGCGCTGGATACCCGTTTCGGGATGCATTTTGACGAACCGCTTGACCGGGAAATGGTCATTGAGCTGCGCCGCCAAGCAGACACCTATGATCGCTCGGAACGTCGCCGCTTGCTCCAAATGGCAGAGGATTTCGTCGCCGGACGCGCTTAACAGCTTATTTCCCTCTTAATCATCATCGCTTAGGACTAGCGCACAGGTAGTGTGAGGTGCGTAATTTGGGCAAAAAGCTCTGTGGCTGCGGATGTTTGGGACTACTGCTGATCGGCGGGGCGCTCGCTTATTTTTTCACGCAAACCGAGACCGGCCAATGGATCGGCGCGCTGATCCTCGTTTATGGCGGTGTAATGGTAGCTGGCGCCGTCGCCCATGACACTGTCCCGGGGGTCGTCACTGAAGTGAAGCGGATTGACAACCCGACCGCCATTCAGGCGGGAAGTGTGCGGTTTAAGTATGAGGGCGCGGACGGTACTGAGCAGAGCGAATTCCGCCGTGTGATGTACTCAAACTCAAAGTTTGAACAACTTGAAGTCGGCGATGAGATCAAGGTTTGGGTGTGCAAGGATGATCCGACTAAGGTGAAGCTGGTCGGCTATGGCACCTATGAGCCTGATACATGCTTTGGCGATGACAAAGGCGACAGCTCTGTAAACTAGCGCTTGCGTAACGGTGGTGACGCGCCTATCTGCAACTCATCCCGACATTGTCGTGACAAAGAAAGGATGCTGGCGCCGCAAGGGGCCGGCCCCGAACCGCTTTGCGAGATGATGCGGCTAGAACCGGAGATAGTGCGAGACAGATGGCAGATATTGCGCGCCTGACAGAGATCATCGAGCCAGAGGCGAAGACCTTGGGCTTTGATCTCGTGCGCGTAAAGATGATGCCATCTGAAGCTGGCGATGGCGGCATGGCGCTGCAGATCATGGCGGAGGACCCGGCAACGGGCCAGCTGGTGATCGAGCAATGCGCGGCGCTCTCGCGAGCGGTGTCCGCTGCAATGGATAAAGCCGAGGAAGATGGCGAAGAGCTGATCGAAGGCGCTTACCATCTTGAAGTGTCCAGTCCCGGTATCGACCGCCCGCTGACCCGCGCGAAGGACTTTGCCGATTGGGCAGGCCACGAAGCGAAGATCGCCATGGTCAAGGGTTATGACGGACCTCGCACCGTGCGCGGCGAGCTCAAAGGGATAGAAGGCGAAATCGTAACAATCGCCGACGATAAGGCAGGAGAGGTTGCTTTCCCGCTGGAAGCCATTCACAGCGCGAAGCTCGTCCTGACCGACGCGCTGATCGCTGCAACACAACCGCTCGACACCACTGGTGCCGAGGATATTTTAGAAGACCCGGAAACGGACGAAAAAGAGAAGGCTTGAACAACTGATGGCCAGTGCAATTTCCGCCAACAAGGCAGAGCTGCTTGCGATCGCGAACGCGGTTGCTTCGGAAAAGATGATCGACAAAGCGATCGTCATCGAAGCGATGGAAGAAGCGATCCAGAAAAGCGCGCGCAACCGCTATGGTGCAGAGAACGACATCCGCGCGAAGCTCGACCCGCAAACAGGCGATCTGCGTTTGTGGCGTGTCGTCGAAGTGGTCGAAGAAGTTGAAGACTATTTCAAGCAGGTCGATCTGAAGGCGGCGCAGAAACTGGAAGCGGACGCCAAGATCGGCGATTTCATCGTTGATCCGCTGCCTCCGGTTGATCTCGGCCGTATCGATGCGCAGAGCGCCAAGCAGGTGATCTTCCAAAAGGTCCGCGATGCTGAGCGTGAGCGTCAGTTTGAAGAGTTCAAGGATCGCGCAGGCGAAGTCATCACTGGCGTCATCAAGTCAGTTGAATTCGGCCATGTGATCGTCAATCTCGGCCGCGCAGAAGGCGTTATCCGCCGCGACCAGCAGATCCCGCGTGAAGCGGCTCGTGTTGGCGAGCGTGTTCGTGCGCTGATCACCAAGGTTGAGCGCAACAATCGCGGCCCGCAGATTTTCCTCAGCCGCGGCCACCCTGACTTCATGCGCAAGCTGTTCGCGCAGGAAGTGCCAGAGATTTACGACGGCATTATCGAGATCAAGGCCGCTGCCCGCGATCCGGGAAGCCGCGCGAAGATCGGTGTCATCAGCCATGACAGCAGCATCGACCCGGTCGGTGCCTGTGTAGGTATGAAGGGCTCTCGCGTTCAGGCCGTCGTGCAGGAATTGCAAGGCGAGAAGATCGACATCATTCCATGGTCTGAAGAGACAGCGACCTTCGTCGTGAACGCACTTCAGCCTGCGACTGTCGCGCGCGTTGTGCTCGATGAGGAAGAAAACCGCATCGAAGTTGTCGTCCCTGACGATCAGCTTTCGCTCGCAATTGGTCGCCGCGGCCAGAACGTGCGTCTCGCCAGCCAGCTCACCGGTCACCAGATCGACATCATGACTGAGGAAGAGGCGAGCGAGAAGCGTTCGAAGGAATTTGCTGCACGCTCGAAGATGTTCGAAGAAGAGCTGGACGTCGACGAAACGCTTTCGCAGCTGCTGGTTGCTGAAGGCTTCGCGGAGCTTGAAGAAGTCGCTTATGTCGAGCTTGAAGAGCTCGCATCTATCGAAGGCTTCGATGAAGAACTCGGCGAAGAGCTGCAGAACCGCGCTAAGGAAGCGCTTGACCGTCAGGAAGAAGCGCACCGCGCGACCCGCCGCGAATTGGGCGTTGAGGACGATCTTGCTGAGCTCCCGCATCTGACGGAAGCCATGCTGGTCACGCTGGGGCAGGGCGGCATCAAAACGCTGGATGATTTGGCGGATCTTGCGACCGACGAACTCATCCAGAAGAAGCGGGCTGCACCGCGCCGCAGGAACAATGCGGATGGCCCACCGATGCGTCGTCCTTCGCAGCGTCAGGAAGATGTTGGCGGTGTCTTGGGCGAATATGGCCTGACCGAAGAGCAAGGCAACGAGATCATCATGGCCGCTCGCGCGCACTGGTTCGAAGACGAGCCTGACAATCAGGAGGCCGCCAATGCGGACTCCACCCAATGAGCGCGTAGCTTCCGACATCGTTGACGCGTCGCGGCCCAGCAAGTCTGAGCCTGAGCGCCGCTGCATCCTTGCCGGGGAGATACAACCGCGCGCGCGCTTGCTGCGGCTTGCGATCTCGCCCGATGGTCTGGTGCTCCCTGATCCGAACGCCAAGGCCCCGGGCCGCGGCGCTTGGCTCGGCGTGGATCGTCAGGCTCTTGAAGAAGCGCTTGCCAAGGGCCAGCTTAAAGGCGCGTTGGCGCGCGCATTCAAAGGAGCTGATTTAAGCGTTCCGGATGATCTGGCAGAACGGATCGCGGCAGCCTTGCAGCGCAATCTGACGGACCGCCTGGGTCTGGAAATGCGCAGCGGACAGGTTGTGCTGGGTTCTCAGCGGATCGCTGAGCAAGCACGGCAAGGACGCGTTGCACTGCTGATGCATGCCTCGGATAGCAGCGAGGACGGGCGCAAGAAGCTCGACCAGGCTTGGCGCGTCGGGTGTGATAAGGAAGGCACGGGCGCGCGCGGAATTGTCTTACCACTGGACCGGGCGGCTTTGTCTGTGGCATTGGGCCGCGAAAATGTCGTCCATCTCGGGATCGGAGAGGCGGCAGCCGCGCTCCGGGTCGAACAGGCATTGGCGCGCCTGCTTAACTATCTGGGTTCGGAAGAACCGATTGAAATCGATGGCGTTTCGCAAGACAGCGGGATTGCCGGGCGACATGAATTGAATGCGTGAAGGAATAGCGAGCTAGATGAGCGACGAAGAGAAAAAACCGGCCCGTAAACCGTTGAGCCTTAAAGGTTCGCAGCCTGGCGAGGTCAAGCAGACCTTCAGCCACGGCCGCACCAATAAGGTTGCGGTTGAGGTCAAGCGCCGCCGCAAGCTCGTGAAACCGGGCGAGGCGCCGCCGCCGCCGCCTCCACCGCCTCCCGCGCCAGAACCAAAGCCCGAGCCCGCACCGGCTCAGGCGGCGAAGAAGGCTGCGCCGAAGAAGCCTGCTGTGCCTGCTGAAACACCGCAGGAACGCGTCGCGCGTTTGCAGCGCGAAGCGGAAGAGGATCGGCTGAAGCTCGCAGAAGAAGCGCGCAAGCGTGAAGAGCAAAACGCTAAGAAAGCCAAGGCTGACGAAAAAAAGCGCGCGGAGGAAAACCGCAAGGCTGAAGAAGAAGCCGAGCAGCGTGTAGCGGAAGAAGCAAAGGCTGCTGCAGAAGCTGAAGCCGAAGCTGCATCTGCAGCTGCTGAGGCTCCAACCGAAGCTCCGGCAGAGACCAGCAAAGCCGCACCTGCCGGCCGCAAGTTTACTCCAGTTGCTCGACCAGAGCCAAAGCGTCCCGAGAAGAAGAAGGAAGAGAAGAAATCTCGCACTTCAGAGCGTCCTGACAAGCGTCGCTCAGGCAAACTTACTGTCTCGAAAGCGCTTAACGCGGATGAGGGCCGTCGTGCGCGTTCACTCGCAGCATTGAAGCGTGCACGTGAGAAAGAACGCCGCGCGCAAGGCGGCCCGACCAAGCCGCGCGAGAAGCAAGTTCGCGACGTTATTGTGCCGGAAGCGATCACTGTCGGCGAGCTCGCCAAGCGGATGGGCGAGAAGGGCGCGGACCTCGTCAAGGAGCTCTTCAATCTCGACATGATCGTCACTGTAAATCAGACGATTGATCAGGAAACCGCAGAATTGCTGGTCGAACAGTTCGGCCACAATATCGAGAAGGTTTCCGAGGCTGATGTCGATATCGACACAACCGAAGACCAGGATCCGGAAGAGACGCTAAAGCCGCGTCCTCCGGTCGTCACGATCATGGGCCATGTCGATCACGGCAAGACCTCGCTGCTTGATGCGCTGCGCGGCGCGAATGTGGTGAAGGGCGAAGCCGGCGGCATCACGCAACATATCGGCAGCTATCAGGTGAAGACGAAGGGCGGCAACAAAGTCACCTTCCTCGATACGCCAGGCCACGCGGCATTCTCTGAAATGCGCGCGCGCGGTGCAAATGTCACGGACATCGTCGTGCTGGTCGTTGCTGCCGATGACGGCGTCATGCCGCAGACCATTGAAGCGATCAGCCACACCAAGGCTGCAGGCGTTCCCATGATCGTTGCGATCAACAAGTGCGACAAGCCGGAAGCCGATCCGAACAACATTCGTTCGCGTCTGCTTGAGCATGAAGTGATTGTCGAAAGCATGTCTGGTGAAGTGCAAGATGTCGAAATCTCTGCACTTAAGAATACAGGCTTGGACGAATTGCTTGAGAAGATCGAGCTTCAAGCGGAACTGATGGAGCTGAAAGCCCGTCCGGACCGCGATGCGGAAGCAACCGTGATCGAAGCGCAGCTCGACAAGGGCCGTGGCCCCGTCGCAACCGTGCTGATCAATCGTGGTACGCTGAAGCGCGGCGACACCTTCGTGGTGGGTACGGAAAGCGGCCGCGTTCGCGCGATCGTCAACGATCAAGGCAAACAGATCAAGGAAGCCGGGCCTTCCATGCCGGTCGAAGTCCTCGGCCTCGGCGGTGTGCCAAGCGCCGGCGATCAGCTGACGGTTGTCGAGAACGAGCAGCGCGCACGTGAAGTTGCTGCTTATCGTCAGGAAAAGGCGACCGAAAAGCGCACCGCGCTTGCTCCGACCAGCTTCGATACGATGTTCAACAATCTAGCGGCCAACGTCATCGAATGGCCAGTGGTTGTGAAGGCGGACGTGCAGGGCTCGGTCGAAGCGATCGTGACAGCCCTTCACAACATCTCGACCGACGAGATCAAGGTGCGCGTCTTGCATGCAGGCGTTGGCGCGATCACGGAAAGCGATGTCACGCTCGCGTCGGCATCCAATGCGCCCATCATCGGCTTCAATGTCCGCCCGAACGCGAAAGCGCGCGAGCTGGTGAAGAAGGACGATGTGCGGATGATGTATTACGACGTCATCTATCACCTGACTGAAGAAGTCGCGAAGGAAATGGCCGGCGAGCTTGGTCCGGAGCGGATCGAGACTGTCGTGGGCCGTGCAGAGGTCAAGCAGGTCTTCAAGTCCGGCAAGAAGGACAAGGCCGCAGGCCTGCTTGTCGAGGAAGGCGTCATACGCAAGGGTCTGTTCGCCCGCCTCACACGCGAAGACGTTATCGTATCGGCGACCACCATCGCTTCGCTGCGCCGCTTCAAGGACGATGTCGACGAAGTTCGCGCAGGCCTCGAATGCGGTGTCGTGCTCGAAGACACGAACGACATACAAGCTGGCGACCAGCTCGAAGTCTTCGAGGTCGAGGAGCGTGAGCGTACGCTTGAGGTTGGCTAAGAGGCGCCCGCCGCGGAGGTCTTGGTATGAAGCGCAATGGCGATTGGACGAGCGAGCACGAGTCGCCGCATAGCGCGCTGTTGGGGTCACAATTCCTTGGCTTTGATGAGGATAGTGCGACTGCGACTATGCGCTTTACCGTGCAGAAGGCGATGACGACTTGGCGCGGAGGCGTGCAAGGTGGACTGGTCGCGGGCTATCTCGATGACGTCATGGGCTATGCTTACGTCGCTGCGACTGATGGCGAACAAGCACCGCTCAATCTCGAGATATCGATGCAATTGCTGGGATTGCTGACTGAAGGCGCGACAATCATTGGCAAAGGCCGGGTGGTCCGAGGAGGTCGCCGCGTAATTTTTCTTGAGGGTGAGCTACAGACTGAGGAAGGACAGGTTCTCGCTCGTGCGACCTCGACTGCGATCCCGACCGCGCGTCCAGCCCCGCCACCAGAGGGGGTCGAATAATGGCTCGCAGGCAAGACTTTACCGCTGAGCAGCAATCGGTTCGTGTTCTCAAAGTGGGAGAGCGCGTCCGGCACATCCTGAGCGAGCTTCTTGCGCGGCAGGAAGTGCATGACGATATCGTCAGCGCTGCCAATATCGCGGTGACAGAAGTGCGCATGTCGCCTGACCTGCGCAATGCGACCGCTTATGTGAAGCCGCTGCTGGGCGCGGACGAGGATGTCGTGGTAAAGGCTCTTCGGCAAAACACGGCCTATTTGCAGCGCGAAGTTGCCAAGCGGCTTGGTCTCAAATTTGCGCCCAAGCTCAAGTTTCGGTCGGACGAAAGCTTCGATGAAGCAGACCGGATCGAGAAGCTGCTGCGCGATCCCAAGGTCGCGAGGGACTTGAGCGACGATCTCGCAGCTGGCGATGAGTAACGATCGCGACTGGCAGCTACGCACCTTCAAAAGCGGCGATGTCGGCCTGATCGGCGCGCGACAGGCTATTCTTTATGCCCATGAGTGGGGCTGGGGGCAGCCGCTTGAAGCGATCATCTACGATATATGCGGCACATTCCTGCGAGACTTCAGGCCGGGGCGTGAGCAATGCTGGGTCGCCGATCGCGACGGACAAATGCTCGGCGCAGTCATGCTGGTTGAAGAGGATGCGGACACCGCACGGCTTCGATTGCTCTACGTCGAACCGGAGGCACGCGGCCTCGGCGTTGGGTCAGGCCTAGTCAAGCAATGCACCGCGTTTGCGCGCGAGGCAGGCTATAGCCGGATAGTGCTATGGACCCATGGCGTGCTCCATAGCGCCCGCCGGATCTACGAAGCTGAAGGCTATCGGATCACGTCGACCGAGCTGCAATCCGACTTTGGCAAGGAAGAACTGAGCGAGCACTGGCTGCTCAAGCTCTGAGCGTCAGCCTTGCGGCACAAGCCGTGCGCGCAGCTCGATATTCACCCATTTGCCAACAATCAGTGAATAGCTTGTCATCCCGAATGCGCGGCGATTGATGCGCGTCGTGCCCGAAAGTGTCAGCGCTTGACCCGGCGCAAGCTCGGCGGGAGCCCTATCAAAACTCACCTCAAGCGTGACCGGCTGCGTTACACCGCGTGCGGTCAATTCGCCGTCCACTGTGCCGCTCGTCTGGCTCGTGAGTTTCATCTCCCGGCCTACGAAGCGCACTTGCGGGTATTTCTCGACCCAAAAGAACTTCTCGCCTTTTAACCGGCTCAAGGTCAGATCATCGGGAGCGGTCAGCGCAGTCGCATCGATAGTGACATCGAGGTCTATTGTATCAGGTCTGGCTTTATCGAGCCGGACTGTGCCGGATACTTCGGGGAAACCCGCTGTCCGTCTGCCAAGGCCGAGAAAGCCAACTTTTGCGTTCAATGCGCTTTGCGTGTTGTCGACCGAATAGACCTGCCCGGCAGGGCTTGCGCCGATCAATACGGCGGCAAAAAGAGCCAGAAAGAGTGCGCGCAGCGATGTCATCACATTGGATAATACGCTGCGAGCGCTCAAAAGGTTTCTCCAGAGCCTATCCGGCCGGGCTCGGCAGGGTGTAAGTGACCGGCGCATCCGGCCCCAGCGGGATGCCGAGATAGATCCATGCGACGATCAGGATCACGCCGGAAATCAGCAGCCAGATCGAGTAAGGGATCATCATCGCGGTAAGGCTTCCGATCCCGAAATCCTTCTGCCAGCGCTGCGCGAAGACGAGGATAAGCGGGAAATACACCATCAGCGGCGTGATGATGTTGGTCGCGCTGTCGCCCACACGATAGGCTGCGGTTGCCCCCTCAGGGCTGATCCCGAGCAGCATGAGCATCGGCACGAGGATAGGTGCAAGCAACGCCCATTTCGCGCTCGCAGAGCCTACGAACAGGTTCAAGAGCCCTGCGAAGATCACCATCAGGCCCAGCACGATGGGGAGCGGCAATCCGGTCGACTGAATGCCCGCCGCGCCGTGGACGGCAGTGATGAGGCCGAGGTTCGACCAGCCGAACATCGCCACGAAATGCGCCGCCGCGAAGGCTAGGACCAGATAATAGCCCATATCTTTCATGGACTCAGCCATCATGTTGACGAGATCGCGGTGATCTTTGATCGCTCCGGTTGCGCGGCCATAGGCCCAGCCGGTGAGCAGGAAAAGCAAAAAGAAAGCTGCGACAAGCGACTGGTAAAGCGGGCCAAGCTCGGTGTGGATCGAGCAGTCCGGGATGCGCGCGCCGTCGTCTGCAAGGCAAGCCGCTTCGTTCACTAAAGGCGTGCCTGGCGCGAACACCATTGCGACCCAAAGTGCGACCACGAACAGCGCTGCAAGCCCGGCTGCGCGCAGTCCCTTTGAAGCGAGATCGCCATCCAGCGCGGTCGGATCAGGGCTTGTGTCTCCAGCATCACCGCCAGCCGATGCGCCGCCTGTCCAGGCCCCCAGACGCGGCTCGATGATCTTGTCCGTGACGTACCAGATGATCGGGAGGTACAAAAATGTCATTGCAGCGATGAAATACCAATTGCCGGCAATATTCACGGTCCAAGATGGATCGATTGAGCTCGCTTCAACTGCTTCCAGAGTTATACTGAACAGCAGCGCATCAAGCTGACCGGGTGAGATATTGGCGGAGAAACCACCGGACACGCCTGCAAAGGCTGCTGCAATACCCGCCAGCGGATGCCTTCCGGCAGCAGCAAACAGGATGCCCGCAAGCGGGATCAGCACGACATAGCCAGCGTCCGCCGCATGGTTGCCGAGCATTGCAACTAGAGCGACAACCGGCGTCAGCAATGCGGTTGGCGCGCCTTTGACAGCTTTCGCCATACCCGCCGCGAAGAAGCCGGACCGCTCCGCAACGCCGGCACCCAGCATCACGACCAGCACATATCCAAGCGGATGGAAGTGTGTGAACGTCTTCGGCATTTCGACCCAGAGACGCTGGATGTTGTCCGCCGAAAGCAGGCTGACCGCGCTGATCTTGAGCGCGCCGCCCGTGGCTTCGTCAACCTGTGTCGGATGGAAAGCAGAGACGCCCAACAGCGCGCAGATGACGGATATGACGACCAGTGCGATGATCAGATAGAAGAAGATGAAAACCGGATCGGGCAGCTTGTTGCCTGTCCGCTCGACCCATCCCAGAATGCCGCCTTGCTTGGCTGCTGCTGCGTCCGCCATTGTCATACCCTGTATTGATGATTTCCCTCTGTGTGCGTCGCTAGCATCACGCGCTGCGCCTGTCTGCCCTCTGAATGTCCAGCCTGTGCATCAATTGGTCCGATCATTGGTACCTTGCTTGTCGAAGCGTGATTCCAGTGCAAAGCATCATCCATGGCCAAGCTCTATTTCTACTTCGCCAGCATGAATGCGGGCAAATCGACGACCCTGCTGCAAGCGGATTTCAACTACCGCGAGCGCGGGATGACGACCATGCTGTGGACCGCGCAGCTTGACGATCGCAGCGATGACAAAGCGATTGAGAGCCGCATTGGCCTTGGCGCAAATGCGCATCGATTTGCGCCTGATACAGACATGTGGGCGGAAATCATGGCGGCGCATAAGGTCGAGCCGCTCGATTGCGTGCTTATTGATGAAGCGCAGTTCCTCTCCAAGGATCAAGTCTGGCAGCTTGCGCGGCTTGCGGATGAAGCGGGTATTCCAGTGCTTTGCTATGGCCTGCGCACGGATTTCCAAGGCGAGCTGTTCCCAGGCTCGGCTGCACTTCTCGGCATTGCCGACGCGTTGGTGGAGCTCAAGGCCGTGTGCCATTGCGGTAGGAAGGCCAGCATGAACTTGCGCGTTGATGAAAGCGGTAAGGCGGTCAAACAAGGCGCGCAGACAGAGATTGGCGGTAATGACCGCTATGTTGCGCTCTGCCGAAAGCATTTCTCTGAGGCGCTGCAATGAATAACCTCTCAGCCACGCTTGAGCTTGGCCCGGTCAAGCTGGTCCCCTTCGAAGACGAGCATCTGGAGCCGCTGCGCGTTGCTTGTCAGGTCGATCCTGACATTTGGGAGATATACCCTGTTAATCTGGGCGGCGATGGTTTTGATGGCGCGATCGGTATGTTTCGCGCCAGCCCCGATTGGATCAATTTTGCCGTGCTCGACGCAGCGAGTGGTGATCTTGTTGGTATGACCAATTACATCCGCCCGACAATATTTGGCGTGGTCGAGATCGGTGGGACTTACATTGCTCCGAAGGTTCGAGGTGGCGCTTTCAATCGGGCGATGAAAAAACTCATGATTGAACATGCGTTCGCTTGCGGGTTTCACAAGATCGAGTTTCGCGTCGATACGCGCAACAAACGTTCGCAGGCAGCTGTTCTGAAATTGGGTGCAAAGCATGAAGGGACAACGCGGCAGGATATGGTCACATGGACAGGTTATCGCCGCGACACGGCGATCTTCGGACTGCTGAAGGACGAGTGGGCTGGCTGACTGCGCTGGCTTAATGCGCTGACGCACCCTATCTAACGGGAATGTCCGATACCGTTCTTCTCATTCTGGTGCTGGTGCCAGCGCTCATCATTGCCATCGTGTTTCACGAGGTCGCGCATGGTTGGGCGGCATTATCGCTGGGTGACCCGACCGCAAAGGAACGCAACCGGCTCAGTCTCAATCCGATCCGGCACGTCGATCCTGTGGGCACCTTGCTGGTGCCGGGTTTTCTCGCTTTGGCAAGCGGAGGGACTGGTCCGATTTTCGGCTGGGCCAAGCCCGTCCCGGTTAACGCGCATCGGCTGGACAATCCGCGCTTCGGGATGATGGCGGTAGCAGCGGCTGGCCCCGGCTCGAACTTCATCCTTGCAGGTATTGGCGCCGTGCTTCTGGGCATCATTGCACCGCCCCTATGGGGTTTTGCGCCTGGCGCAGAGACACTCACGATCATCGATGCGACAGGCGAGACCAGTCTACTTCTGACAGGCCTTTTCTACTTCATCGTCATCAATGTCTTTCTTGGCATCTTCAATCTCTTGCCGATCCCGCCGTTTGACGGCTCGCACATCGTCGAAGGGCTGCTCCCGCGCCGCTTTGTCCATCTCTACGCGAAGCTGCGCCCGCTAGGCATGGTGCTATTCTTCGGACTTGTCGCCCTGGTCTGGTTCGCGCCGCAGTTGGGAGTGTTGGAGAATACGATCTGGCCGCCGGTCCAATGGGCGCTGAACCAATATCTCAGCCTTGCAGAGGCGATTGCCGGTGGTTGATGCACCAGCCAGTGGCTGGCTGATCCTGGACAAACCGCGCGGGCTTGGCTCGACTCAGGCGGTGGCTGCCGTAAAACGCAATTTGCGCGAAGCAGGCTTGCCGAAGACAAAAGTGGGTCACGGGGGTACGCTCGATCCGCTAGCAGAAGGCGTGCTTCCCATCGCGCTGGGCGAAGCGACCAAGCTTTGCGGGCGGATGTTGGATGCGAGCAAGATCTACGAGTTCACGATTGCATTCGGCGAAGAGACGGAAACGCTCGATACTGAAGGCGAAGTCATCGCGCGCTCCGATCATCGCCCGCCTATGGCCGCTATTGCCGCAATGCTGGACCATTTCACCGGAGAGATCGAACAGGTTCCGCCGGCTTATTCTGCAGTGAAGATTGACGGAAAACGAGCTTATGACCGGGCGAGGGCAGGGGAGGCCGTTGAACCGAAAACTCGGGCCGTGACAGTCCATTCGCTCTCATTCTCTTCGGATTATGAACCACAAGCAGAAGTCACTTCGGCATTCCAGACGACCTCCGGCAGGCCTGATCCCTATGACCCATCTGCACCGCTTGTTCTGGCGGACAGCGTGACCCTCACCGCCCACGTGTCCAAGGGCACCTATATCCGCTCTCTTGCACGGGACATCGCGCGGGCGCTTGGAACCTGCGGCTACGTTACTTATCTCAGGCGCATCAAGGCGGGGCCTTTCCTCGAAAAACAAGCGATTTCGCTGGACAAACTCAACGAAGTTGGTAGAGGCGCGCCACTGAAAGACCTCCTCCTGCCGCTCGAGGCAGGGCTGGACGACATCCCGGCCCTCATTCTCGATCAGACAAGCGCGCAGGCGGTCCGCCAGGGCCGGGTCCTGTCTGAACTGCCCCAAAGCAACGGGCTCTATTGTGCGATGCTGGATAATGTTCCGGTAGCGCTCATGGAACTCAACGCTGGTACGGCTAAGGTCGTACGCGGGTTCAATCTACCCGATGTCGCAGAGTAAGAGAGAACACACATGTCGGTTACTGCCGAAAAGAAAACTGAGATTATCAAGGACAATGCCCAGGCCAAAGGCGACACGGGCAGTCCTGAAGTACAGGTCGCGATCCTCACCGAGCGTATCCGCAACCTCACTGAGCACTTCAAAGGTCATCACAAAGATAACCACTCGCGCCGCGGCCTCCTGATGATGGTCAACAAGCGTCGCAATCTGCTCGCATACCTCAAGAAGAAGGATGTGGAGCGCTACAACGCCCTGATCCAGAAGCTGGGTCTGCGTAAATAAGAGTTTCCGAGGGGCGGCTCAAAAGGCCGCCTCTCTCATATCTGGCATCCTTCGCAATTCGGTGAAGGGGCTTGGGGGCGAAAACGAAGCCCCGCACCGGACCGGGCCGGCTTCCCCGGAAATTGTAGGCCCCGCATCGCAATCAGGCGTTGCGGGTCATGAAGGATAAATATGTTCGACAAGAAAACCGTATCGATTGAATGGGGCGGAAAAACCCTCACTCTCGAAACAGGCCAGATCGCCCGTCAGGCAGACGGCGCAGTGCTGGCCACTTATGGCGAAACCGTGGTGCTTTGCGCCGTGACCGCCGCAAAGTCAGTCAAGGAAGGACAGGACTTCTTCCCGCTGACCGTTCACTACCAAGAAAAATTCTCTGCAGCCGGCCGGATCCCCGGCGGCTTCTTCAAGCGCGAAGGTCGCGCGACGGAGAAAGAAACGCTCACTTCACGTTTGATCGACCGCCCATGCCGGCCGCTCTTCCCTGAAGGTTTCTACAACGAAATCAACGTAATCTGTCAGGTTCTCTCCTATGATGGCGAGACCGAGCCAGACATCGTCGCCATGATTGCAGCTTCTGCTGCGCTGACCATTTCGGGTGTACCATTCATGGGACCGATCGGTGCTGCGCGCGTCGGCTTCCGCAATGGCGAATACGAACTCAACCCGTCACTGCAAACCTGTCTCGATGAAGAGGGTCGGTTGGACCTCGTCGTTGCTGCAACGCAAGACGCTGTGATGATGGTCGAATCCGAAGCGAAAGAACTGACCGAGGAAGAAATGCTCGGCGCAGTGGTGTTCGCACACGAGGAAAGCCGCAAGGTCATCGGCGCGATCGTCGATCTCGCTGAGCAAGCCGCGAAAGCGCCTTGGGACCTCGATCCGGTCGAAGACAAGAGCGAGAAGATGGCGAAGCTTCGCGATGCCATCGGTGCAGACTTGGAGGCTGCCTACAAGCTGACCAACAAGTCCGAGCGTCAGGATGCGGTCAACGCAGCGCGCGAAAAGGCGCGTGAAGTGTTTGCAGATTTGGCTGAAAGCGATCCGGCAGAATATCTCGGCACACTGAAGCTCGTGAAGAAGCTGGAAAGCGACATCGTGCGCGGTTCGATCCTCAAGGACGGCACCCGCATCGACGGTCGTAAGCTCGATGAAGTCCGTCCCATTGAAGCGATGGTGGGCCTTCTTCCACGTACGCACGGTTCAGCGCTGTTTACGCGCGGTGAGACGCAGGCTATCTGCACCGCCACGCTCGGCACTAAAGACGCTGAGCAGATGATCGACGGTTTGGAAGGTCTCTCTTACAACCACTTCATGCTGCACTATAACTTCCCGCCTTATTCGGTCGGTGAAGTGGGCCGCTTCGGTTTCACGGGTCGCCGTGAAACCGGTCACGGCAAGCTTGCATGGCGCGCGCTGCACCCTGTGCTGCCTGACCATGAAGACTTCCCGTACACAATCCGCGTTCTGTCAGACATCACTGAGTCGAACGGCTCAAGCTCGATGGCAACCGTTTGCGGTGGCTGTCTCTCCATGATGGATGCAGGCGTTCCGATCGAGCGTCCGGTATCCGGCATTGCGATGGGCCTGATCCTTGAAGGCGATGACTTTGCGGTTCTGTCCGACATTCTGGGTGATGAAGATCACTTGGGCGACATGGACTTCAAGGTGGCCGGTTCTGAAGCTGGTATCACTACCATGCAGATGGACATCAAGGTTGCTGGCATCACGCAGGAAATCATGGCCAAGGCGCTTGAGCAGGCGAAAGCCGGCCGGACGCACATCCTTGGTGAAATGGCGAAGGCTCTTGGCTCTTCACGCACAGGTGTTTCCAAGCACGCACCTCGCATCGAGACCATGCAGATCGACAAGTCGAAGATCCGTGACGTTATCGGTACGGGCGGCAAGGTCATACGCGAAATCGTTGCGGAAACTGGCGCCAAGGTCGACATTGATGACGAAGGCGTCATCAAGATCAGCTCTTCCAATGGCGATGAAATCGAAGCCGCGAAGAAGTGGATCGAAGGCATCGTTGAAGAGGCTGAAGTCGGCAAGATCTACACCGGCAAGGTCGTCAACATCGTCGACTTCGGTGCGTTTGTGAACTTTATGGGCGGCAAGGACGGTCTCGTCCACGTCAGCGAAATGAGGAATGAGCGCGTCGAGAAAGTCTCTGACGTTGTTAGCGAAGGCGACGAAGTGAAGGTGAAGGTCCTCGAGATCGACCAACGCGGCAAGGTTCGCCTGTCGATGCGCGTCGTGGACCAGGAAACCGGCGAAGAGCTGGAAGACACCCGTCCACCAAAGGCACCACGTGGTGACAAGCGCGACGGCGGTGATCGTCGTGGTCCACGCGGCAACCGCTCACGCGGTGGCGATCGTGGCGGACGCCGTGACCGTAATGACAATCGTGACGGTGGCGGCGATGCCAATGATTCTGGGGGCGCAGCGCACGTGCCGGACTTCCTGAAGGACTAATTCTCCTTCCAGACCGAACAACAGACCCGCCGGGAGCGATCCTGGCGGGTTTTGTTTTGGAATAGTGCCCAGCAGAGCTAACGAGGAAACATGCTCAAACGCGAACTTATCGACACTGCGCAAATTCCCGATGGCGAGGAGCTCACGCTTTACAGCCATGGCCGCGATTTCATGATTGTGCTTGGCTACAACGAGCTCATGAGTACGCGTATGCGCTTTTCTGAAGAGCAGCTGGCAGAGCTCACCTTCGACCGTTTGCCCGATGACACGCCGCGCATTCTGATCGGTGGCTATGGCATGGGCTTTACCCTGCGCGCGGCTCTTGCGCGGATGGGGGAGGGCGGTGAAGCCGTTGTCGCTGAAATCAGCGAGAAGATCATCGAATGGGCCAAAGGTCCCATGGCTGAGCTGACGGGCGATTGCCTTGATGACCCACGGTTGGACCTCAAGATTTGCGATGTTGCTGCGCTGATCGATGACGCGAATGACGAGACGTGCGAGAAGTTCGATGCGATCCTGCTCGATGTCGACAATGGCCCCGATGGCTTGGTGCGCGATGCGAACAACCGGATTTACTCACGCACAGGCCTCGCCAAGGCGCGCGATGCTCTGAAGCCTGGCGGGATCCTCGCTGTATGGTCAGCCGCGCCTGATTACGCCTTTAGAAAGCGCATGCAGGATGTGCGGCTGAAGGTCGAGGAGCTGTCCGTGCGCTCGCGGCCCAACAACAAAGGCGCGCATCACACGATCTGGTTTGCGCGCAAGCAGGGATAGCGCCATTCGCTATTTTCTCGCGAGTGCCAGTCGTTTAACAAACGCATACTCGTACATCGCAAAAAGTGTGCGGTTCTTTGTTAGCAAACAAGCCTCGGATCCGGCTGCGTTCAATCAATCACACGGATTAGAAGTCGTTAATCGATTTGCTATTCCGTCAATTCTGAGCTGGAATTGAAATTAGAAACTCGGGTCGCTTTTGTATTGCTAGGGGGTAGCGATGCGATTGCTGGTGTTGTTTCTCGCAACGACAAGCGGACTTCTTGCGTCAGGTGTACAGGCTGCGGAGTCGGATGCGCCTGAAGGGACGCAGGCGCAGTCACCGGATTGTAGTCGGCTCCAGGACGATTCAAATCTCTTTACCAAGAACAAATGTGCTTCCCTTGAGGCCCTGCTCGTCGAGATGCAGGCCAAAAAGGCAGCGCTCAATGCTGCAAAAAAGAAGGCTCTTGATAACTGCCTTTTTGAGGCCAGATCTGTGCAACGCGATCCTTACATCCGTGGAGATGCGGCAAGTCATTTCTTCGCATTGCTTGATGCGAATTCGGATGAAGAGTTGAAGGGCAAGCAAGCAAAACTGCTTTGCCAGGATCGAGTTGAACCGCAAAATATACCCGAGAAGAAGACAAATTCTTCTGACGCTGGCGGGAGTGCGCAAGCGACGACTGAACAAGGTACAATGCTCGAGGAGCAAGATCCTTCTGACGTCAAATTCAGAAGAGCGCTCAAGGCGTATCAGAAAGCGCGAAAGCAGAGTGACGAATACGAAGAGACATGGGAGTCAGCAAAATCGGCGTTTGGACGCTGGTTTGCTGTTAATCTTTCTTCCCAGTCGAAAACGGGCGTGAAATCAGTCAAGGCTTCGGTGCCTGGCAGAGATGTTTTGACAACCGGCAACGGAGCGGACCCTGAGGCTTGCCGTCTGGTCAACAGCGACGGCACGAGCGCGTTGTTTGCGAGGCCTGACCACTGTATCGGTGAGATTTTTAGAGCGGCCAATCCCGGCTATAGAGCCAAAGACGGACAGCCGCCGGATCGACCTTCACGTTGGAATCTTGAGCAGAACCTCACGACAGCGCAATCGGGCGCCAATGCTGCGATTACACTGAACCGGACATTGGGTTTCAGGGGTACCAAGTTTGCTTCCCGCAACCCTGATAAGGATCAATTGTCGCGACGCACTCGGACGGTCAGTTTCTCTGGCGGGATTGAAGCGAAACTGGAGGACGGCATCGCCAACATCGTTGGCGGCAATTCTGATGATGCAAATTTCCTAAGTTTGGATCGCCTGAACAACGATGTCGTTCTACGCTTCGCGCTTGGATACAATTTCTTCCGCAAGGAAACGTTTCGGGAATTCGAAGAGAGACGAGATGAGTTTCTCAAAAAAGCCCGTAACAAGTGCATTCAAGAGGCAAGTCGGGATTCTCCGCAAATTGTCACTGATTGTTATGATCTTGGTCTTCTGAACTGGTTATACAGAGAGAAGAAGGGCGCTTACGTACATGCTGATCTTGTAGGCGAATTTGAGCAACTGGTATCAAGGTCGTCAGAGGATGAGATTCCGCAGTTCGGCTTCGGAGCTACTTCGAGCATGGGTCTTGCTAACCAGGACTATCATTTGTTCTCCGATGATGATCGGAATCTCGACACAAGTCTCGTCGACGAGATTTTCTTTACGAAACCCTCAGGAAGCAATCAGTTTCGCCAGATTAATCAGAGGCTTGCCTACACGGCTGGTGTTTACAGCTACTGGAATTGGAAATTTGAGCGCTTTCCCCTCTTTGCCGCTGCAACCCTTAGGGTGGATGCTCAGACAAAACGCGAATTGGAAAGCCTCGAAGGGAAGAGCACGGAGATCTGTCGAGCAGATTTGGGCAACATCTCAACCGATGGCATCTTTGACGCGTCAGAACAATGCAGTTCCACAGTCATATTCCGTCCAAGAATGCAGACCAGTTACATTCCCAAGATCGAACTGCGTTTGAGAACCAAAAAGGGGTCAATCCTGCCGGCTATCGGTCTCGCTCCGAGCTATCAACGAGAATTCCGTAACGGGCGAAAGGACAAGACACGTTGGGAGCTCCCTGTGTTTCTAACGTCGAAAGATGGTAAGCTGAACGGAGGCCTGGGCCTTGCCTTTACCAAAGACAAGGAGCTTTCAAGCAACAAACAGGCGACCACGCTTTTTATCTTCTTGGGTCGTAAGTTCTCGCTCGACGGGTCAAAGTGACGCTTACTGCCAGGCTGCAAATACTCAAAAATCGTAAATCAGCGTAACGCGGCTTAACGTGTCCGTGCCAACTGCGCCTTCGGGCGGGTTGCTGTCATACTCGATTGCATAAGAGAAACGTGCGGTGACTTTGTCGCTGACCTTTGCGTTGAGGCCTGTCACGAGGTTCACGCTGGTATTGCTTCCATCAGTAATGAGTGTGGCTGAACCGCCGGTTTCCGCGACAGCATTGGTGTCATGCGTGAGCTTGAGGCGATCGGTGAAATCCCAATCGAAGTCGACGCCTGCGAGGCCTGCGATGCGGCTCTCACTGTCACCATCGACAAACTGTGTGATACGATAGGCAGGACCGATCTTGGCCGAAAGCTGCATGTTGTCGCGGTCAACGATCTGATAGCCAAGGCCACCAGAGACAGCGTAGCGCGCCGAGAAGCCCTGGAAGCGGTCGCGTTCGTACTGCGCTAGCCCATATATGAACAATCTGTCTGAGATCTTGTAGTTGGGTTCGTACGCCGCGAAGAATTGCTCGCGCGTAGTAGTGCCATCCGCGCGCCGATAGTCTGCTCGTCCACGCAACTTGTGCCGCCAGCCCAGCCCATCACGGGTCAGTGCAAGCGCAGCTGTGATGCCCGTTTCGGAGCTGTTTCCCGTTGCCCGAAAACCGCCCAACTCGCCCTTGCCGGACCAATTGTCGAACAGGCCAGCAGTGAGGATTTCTTCTCTTGCTTCCTCGGCCTTTGCAGCCGCGAGGACTTTCTGATCCTCGTCAAACTTGGCTTTGATCGCATCTATCTCCGCAGCATCTTCCGGATGCACAGTGCGCGCAAGTTCAAGGACCGTACTGACCTTATCCGCATCGCCAGTGGCAATCGCAGCATCGATCATAGCGCGAGTGGGTTCAGGCAACTCAGCGAGAGCTGGAGATGCGCTCAATGCAAGAAACAGGGCCGTCAATGAGATGCGAAGCATAGTGATATCCTCGTCGGAAATCCGGCTAGTCAGACTTAAATTTGATGTATCGGACGCTCGTGAAAAAACGCGAGAGATCAGGTCATCATCCGCACGGGTCCCATGAAGTCCATCTTGCTCAATGGAACGCCCTTCATACGCAGGATGTCGTAGAACGTCGTCGCATGGAAATAGAGGTTTGGTTGGTTGAAGCTGAGCAGCATATTCTGACCGGTCAATGTCATCAGCGTTTTTCCGCCCATGACGAAGCCAACAGGCTTGTCAGCGACCGCTACCAGTTGATCTTGCGTCACTTTGGCAAGCTTGTCCTGGGCATCGGCAACCATCGCGCGCATGCCCTCAAAGCCTTCAGGCAGCGTTGTGAAATCCGGCGTGAATTCGCCGAGCTCAAGCCGCTCTATTGCATAAGCGGAATGCATCCAGCAGCTGCGCACGTGCCATGGCAGGTTCCACATGTCTTCAGCGAGTTTGGCTTCAATGAGCTCGCTTGGGTCGATCCCTTGGTCCTTCGCGAAATCCTCGCCTTTGCCGATTACGGTGTTGAGGCCAGCAAGGGTCTGCTGCGCACCTGGAACGAACGCATCATAGAGGGACAAAGACATGGGGTTCTCCTGAAATGAGAAAGGCCCGGCGCTCCCTTGGGATGACCGGGCCTATTGTAAGCTTTGGTTTAGCGCACCCGCGGGCCGCCAAATGGCAGCGGAGGAGGGGGGCGACGCGCACCGCGCGGCAGCTGTGCTTGATAGGCCCGCCCGCAGTGCTCGACACAATAGGGGAAACCTGGGTTCACAGCTTCACCGCAGAAGTGAAAGTCCGCTTCGCCCGGGTGACCCATCGGCCAGCGGCAGACCTTGTCTGAAAGATCGAGCAGGCTCGTCTTGTCGGCAATCTCAGGGCTAGGCTTCGCTGGAACCAGACGGCGTGGCGGTGCAGGCGGGATCGGCGCTTGCTGGTCGCCAGGACCCTGACGCAGAAAGCCGCCGGGACCCACAGAAACGATCTTCGGCAGGTCTGGCGTTGGATTAGGGATGGGCTGTGAAGGGACAGCGGTACCTGCTGCCTTTGGCCCTGCTGCGGCAGCAGGCTTAGCTGCGGGCGCCTTGGCTGCCGGCTTTACCGCTGGCTTGATTGCCGCTTTCTTCGCAGCTGGCTTTGCCGCGGGCTTCTTCGCCGCCGCTTTTTTCTTGTCGTTTGCTTTCACCGGGGAAGGGCGCGCCTTGAGACCAAGCCGGTGCGCTTTACCGATCACGGCATTGCGGCTCACTCCGCCAAGTTCTTCAGCAATCTGGCTAGCGGTGGATCCGCCTTCCCACATCTTCTTGAGCGTTGCGATCCGCTCGTCAGTCCAAGCCATAAATCTTCCAATTCCTCTGTGGCAGCTTTGCTCGATCGTCCCGAGCGCTTGCCAGTCTTGCGCTATCGCACTACTCGCCGCGTCATGGCCGATCAAGCACCTATGACAAGCGCAGCGAATGCGCCTCAAAACAATGATAATCCGGGTGAAGCTGCAGCGCGGTCAGTCGCTGCATTTCCGCCGCGCGGTGAGCCAATCATCACTGGCATCAATCGCATCGGATTGTGGAGCCTCTATATTAAGGAGGTTCGGCGGTTTCTCAAGGTGCACACGCAGACAATTTGGGGCCCGGCGGTCACCACCTTGCTGTTTCTCGTCATATTCTCTGTCGCCTTGGGACGGGGCGGGCGCGAAGTGCTTGGCGCACCGTTTGTCAATTTCGTCGCACCCGGCCTGATTGTCATGGGCATGATGCAGAACGCATTCGCGAACTCATCTTTCTCGCTGCTCGCGGGCAAGATACAGGGGACGATCATCGACATGCTGATGCCGCCACTATCGGAAGGCGAGCTGATGACGGGCATTATCGGAGCGGCGGTTACGCGTGCGCTTATGTTGGGAGCAGCTGTCGCTTTCGTTATTCTCCTTTGGCCGGGTGTTTCGCTCGCGGTGACGCATTGGTGGGCAGTGATCTGGTTTGGCCTGATGGGATCTATGCTGCTTGCTGTGATAGGTCTTGCGACATCGATCTGGGCAGAGAAGTTCGACCATAACGCCGCAATTTCGCAGTTCATCGTTGCGCCGCTTTCGCTGCTTTCCGGCACATTCTACGTGATCGACAATCTTGCACCGCTGTTTCAGGCGATCAGCCGGGCAAACCCGTTCTTCTATGTGATTTCGGGTTTTCGCTACGGGTTTCTTGGAAAGAGCGATATTGGCTCGGACGCGAACGTGCTGGTTGCAGCCGGCGGCCTGCTTGTACTCAACATCGCTTTGATAGCCGCGACTTATGCGGTCCTCAAATCAGGCTGGAAACTCAAGGACTGAGGGTTTGGGCTGCGCTTGATCCGCCAACTCTTCGATAATGTCCTGCGCGCGCAGGACGTCCGCCACATTGTCGATGATAAAACGCTCCGCGCTTACATCTCCATCGCTGTCGCGCCGCGTCCCTGTGACGATGCTGAGACTACCTGAGCCGTCGCGATGCTCCTTACGCTTTATGGCGCCAATGCGGCGTGCCGGGACCGAATCGACGTCGATGGAACGGCCAAGACGAAGTTTGATCACTCTATCATTGGTGATGGCGAAGAGGACCTTGCCTTTGTTCCAGAGCGGCAGAAAGGGCGATCCAAGCATGCCGAGACCCACGGCTACAAATGGCAGGCCGAACAAAGGGAATGCCCAGCTTAGCCAGCCGCTCTCTTCCTGCATTGCATACGCGCCTGCGCCAGCCATGGCGGTCCAGAATATCGAAAACGCGGTCCATGGTATGGCGAACAGGTAGATGCCAAAGGACATATAGGAGAGGCGCGCGATCTGGCGCTGCTCCCACAACACCCTCTCACCAGACTTGAGCTCACGATCAAGCGCGAGTGATAGACTGTCAGGCTGCAATGTCTGAGGTGGCGTCATCCGATCCATGGCTGTCTCACTAACAAAGAAGTGTTGCCAAGGACCAAACGAACCGCCGTTTAGTGTGTGAGTGCCCGCCGCATCTGGTATCGCCCGCCGTCAAAGCTTTCAAAAAGCTGATGAATTTGTGGGTGATCGACCGGGCCATTGCCTGCATCGCCGAGCAGGTTCTGTTGGCTCACATAAGCAACATAGCTGCTATCATCGTTCTCAGCGAGCAGGTGGTAGAACGGCTGGTCGCGCTCCGGACGCAGATCCTCAGGGATTGACTGATACCATTCCTCGCTATTGGCGAATACGGGGTCGATATCGAATACGACGCCGCGGAAATCGTACAGCTTGTGGCGCACAACCGCTCCGATACCAAAGCGCGTTCGCGTTTGCCGCGGAGCATCGATTGTGCGTCCGGCTTGCGAAGAGAAGAATGTGGCTCGGTCCATGATGACGAAGATATGGTGCGATGCGGCATGGAAACAAGATGTGGGCGAAGGTCCATCCCCCAATTTCTCGCATAAACGCCTGCAAATAGGGTTGGCATTAAGGTGCGTGTCCGCTAATCGGCCCGCTTCTTGATGGCGAAGCGACCTTACGCCGGTGCTGATAAGCATAGTGGTAGCGCGATCAGGAAACACGGAGAGATGCCGGAGTGGTCGAACGGGGCGGTCTCGAAAACCGTTGTGCTCGCAAGAGTACCCAGGGTTCGAATCCCTGTCTCTCCGCCACCACCTCGATCGGTGTAAAAAGCTTTAGATTTCAGCTGTTTTCCAATCAAAGATGACTGCCCCTTGAGAGCGCGCCCGGGTCATTCGTGGACAAACGGATCAAGTCTATTGGAGCATCAGCTCAATGGCCAAGCCATGGGCTGATGGATGCTCCAGTTGGCGTGTCCTAGGTCCGGCGGTCACGAGATGGTGTTTGGCTTTTGGCCTGCTTACAAAAAGGCGTGCTGTTGCGTGTTTCGATCTCCGCACTAGGATACACTTGCACGGAGATCGCATTTCCAATGACCCGCAGTCCAACCCAGTCAGATGATGAGCGTGAGCGCAGCGACTTTGTTGCGCGCTATGAAAGGCCTCTGCGGGCCTTTTTCGCTAAACGGATTAATCGACCTGAAGATGTCGATGATCTGTTGCAAGAGTTGCTCGCGAGACTTTGGTCTGCGAAGGGTCAGCGGGCGATCGAAAATCCTGATGGATACATCTTTCAAGCGGCAGCAAATTTGCTGAACGAGCGCTATCGCAAGGCCGGGACAAGGCGCTCCACGCTTGATGATTATGCTTTTCAGCAAAGTTTCAATGAGGAGATTACGCCCGAGCGCATCTTACAGGGCAAGGATGAATTGCATCTGTTGGAGCAAGCTTTGGCTGAATTGCCGCCTCGCACACGTACGGTGTTTCTGTTGCACCGCTTCGAAGGGTTCAAATACCGCGAGATCGCGGAGCGGATCGGCGTGTCTGTAAGCGCGGTAGAGAAGCATATTGCATCTGCCGCGCGTCATATCGCGCATCGCTTGGATAGAATGTGATGCAAGAGCAACAACCCCAATCCGCGAATGACGACGCTGTTACGCTTGAAAGCGAGGCAGCAGACTGGTTCGCGCGAATAGGGAATGAGAGGGTCAGAGAAGACGACCTGCGTGCTTTCCGGCAATGGCGCGATGCTTCGCCCGCCCATGCCGCCGCCTATGACCGATTAGCAAAGATTTGGGATCGAGCTGGTGATCATGGAGATGCACCGGCAATCATGGAAATGCGGCTGGCCGCTTTGGCTAAGCAACCCGCCCAGCGACCCGGCGCCCGGCGTGCTGCCATGGCTGCTGCGATTGTGCTTTGCGTTGGCGTTGCAAGCTTTCTTGCAATTTCTGCGACAGGATTTTTCCCATGGGGCAGGGGCGCGCCGAGCGAGATGAGTGAGCAATTTGCAGTGAACTCGGAGGCTAGTGAACAGATTACGCCGGATCGAGACGAAACAAACGTCGCTCATGCGCAATTCGCCTTTAGCTCGAGTTATTCGACAAGAATCGGCGAGATGGCAGAATTCGATTTGCCCGACGGTTCAAGCATCGCACTAAACACTGGCTCGCAAGTCGATGTTCGTTTTTCTGCCGGTCGGCGCATGCTGGCTCTTGTAAAGGGCGAAGCTGTTTTCAGTGTCGCGAAAGATCGTGAGCGCCCCTTCATTGTCCAAGCCGGAAGTAGCCGCGTCGTAGCATTAGGCACTGTCTTTGCTGTTCGCCGCGCAGGTGATGAAGCGGACGTGACTTTGATCGAAGGGCGTGTACGGGTCGATAAAATCAATGAATCAGGTGCAGATCTGAAGAGTGCTGAGCTTTCTGCAGGCGAGCGGCTCACTGTAAGTTCGGGTCAAGGATTTGCGATCAGTAAGACTCCGCTCGCGAGTGCCGCGAGTTGGCGCAATGGTCGCTTGGTGTTTGACAACACTCCGCTGAGTGAAGTGCTGGGTGAATTCAATCGCTATTCAATCGAGCAGCATGTGTTGCGCGACCCTGAGCTGGCTGACTTTCTGGTGAGTGGTACCTTCCGGATCAAATCGAGCGAACACTTTGCGGCTACCTTGGAAGCGGGCTTCCCGATTGTCGTGCGTGCGCGCGATCAGGGGCAAATATTGGAAGTGATGTCAGCGCAAGAATAGCGCTGCAAACATCTCCTCAAAGCACCAGGAATATCGCAAGAACTGCGCTCAACGCAGTTTTTTTAATCTTGCCTTGAGGAAAAGCCAGACTGCTGCATCCCACTATGCAAGAGCGAAAAGAAAATGCGCTCGATTACAGGAAGACACCAACCCATGGGGGAACTTGATGGTTCGTAATGGTTTCGCGTTCGCTTTGCTGGCCGCAGGATGCAGCCTTTCAGCAATTTCCACTGCCGCAGTCGCACAAGACAATGGCAACTCTCAATCCGAGACAATGTCCCAGCAGTACGACATTGAAGCGCAGCCACTAGAGACCGCGTTGGACCAATTCGCGCAGGTGTCTTCAGCGGATTTGCTGTACTCATCGGTCCTCGTAGAAGGGAAGCAATCAACCCGGGTAAGCGGAACTTTTACGCCTGCAGAAGCACTCCGGCGGATGCTGTCGGGCACAGGCCTGACTGCGACACAGGTTTCACAAAGTACTTTCTCTTTGCGCGAAGCAGGAACCCCGGATCGCGCTGACAGCACTCAATCGCAGGTTTCTGGTATTGTGCGCAGCGCAGCGACCGGCACCGCTTTGCCGGGTGCGCGCGTCGAAGTGGTAGGAACAGACCTCGTCGCGAACACAGATGATCGCGGCTTTTTCTATTTCCCCTCAGTCGCGCAATCCGCAAGCGATCTTCGGATCACTTATCTTGGGGAGCCATCTGTGCTTTACCCCATTCCCGACAATGCGTTTGATCGTACGCGCATTGGCATCGCGTTTGGTGAAGCGTCTAATGACATTGTGGTAGTCGGCTATCTGAGTAGCTTGCAGAAGTCGCTGAACCAGCAATTGCGTGCGACGAACAATTCGACTGTCATCTCATCCGATTTGCTCGGAAGTTTTCCGGCAGAGAACGTCCCTGAGGCTCTGCGCCGTGTTCCCGGTGTGGCCTTCGGACGCGATGATGCAACGGGCGAAGGCAATCGGATCACAGTGCGCGGCTTCTCTTCTGAGGCCATCAATGTCCAGCTCAACGGGCTCGAGCTTCAAGGCACAGGGTTTGAACGCACAATTGATCTGTCCGGTTTCCTTGCAGACAATATCTCTGAGATCACGATCCAGAAATCGCTGCTGCCAAGTATGGAATCCACTGGTTCTGGTGGCCTCGTTGAGATCGAGACCAAGTCCGGCTTGGACTATGATGGCCTCACCGCGCAGATCGGCATTGAGAGCGAGAACACGCTTTCAGGCGGGTTTGGTGATGAGTTTCAGATCAACGGTCTGGTGTCCGCACGATTGACTGATAATTTCGGTGTAGTTGCGACCCTTCAGTATCGTGAGACGGACCGGCGCAACTTTGACGCAGATGTCGCTGGCGTCATTCCACAAGTTCTCCCGTCCGGATTTACTGCGTTGTTCCGCGTTCCGGGAAGCCAGCAATTTCCTTTCGATCCAGAGTTTAACTCCCAACTCGAAACCGGCGTCAGCTATCTTCGTCGTGATCGCGAGGAAGAGAACTTCACAGCATCGCTTAACTTTGCATGGGATGTAAGCGACAGCACAAGCCTGCGTTTGGACCTTCAGCGCATCCAACGCGATTCATTCGCAGAGACAGCGCGCACGACCGCTAGCTTCCTTACGACTGCTGTAGACATGCCGATCCCTGAGCTTGATGGGGAAGTGCGCCGCCGCACAACCCTTCGTTCATTGCGGCCGAACCTTGCTTTCAACGTCACAGACCTTGAAGCGCGTCAGGACACCGTCAGCCTGCGCGGCACAACGAATCTCGATCGCTGGGTATTTAACTATAAGGCTGGTTACCAATACGCCGTTTCGCGCTCGAATAATACGAACCTCAGTGCGCTGGGCAATCAGGCAACCAACCTAACCGATCTCATTTCTTCGGACACGATTGTTATCAATCCGGATGATGACATTGCGATGACGCCAAGAGTTGTCGGTGGTGGAGTGATCTTCCAGCCTAACGGTCTGCCGGTCCTTTCGCTTTCACAAGCGGGCCTCGATTACTTGAACGATCCGGCCAATTATAGTCTGACAAGCGCGAGCCGAACTCTGACCGACAGCCCGACTGACGCATATACGCTCGAAGGGAGCGCGCGTTACCTTCCAGCGCAATCCTGGTTTGACTACATCGAGGTAGGTGCAAAATGGGATCGCTCTGAGCGTGGCGCAAATGACGACGTGTTTGCGACGACTTCGACAGGTTCGCTGCTTTCTGTCGAGAGCTATCTGCGCATTTTCGGCCGCAACACGGGACTGGATGCGTTTGGTGACGGCTTGGTGGACACGCAAGGGCTCGGACAGATCGGTGCCGACACATTCAGGGCACCGTTCATTGTTGGTGATGCTGTAGACGCTATTTTTGACGGTCTGCCCGGTTTCCTTGCCGATGATCCGAATACGCCTGAAAACGAAGAGCGGTTCCGTTTTACGGATCGTCGCAACCTCGACCCGATCCTCGACAGTGGCGGACTGGTTCCAACCAAAACGATTGAAGACCGCACGGCTGGTTATCTGGAGACACAGTTTACCTTCGGCGATTTCGAGTTTGTTGGCGGTGGTCGTTACGAACGGATATTCCGATCAGGCCAGACAATAACCGCTCCATCGGTTCGCCCGGCCGTCGGGGCCTCCGAACCGCGCGAGACTTTTGTCGATGCAGGGTTGGTGGAATTCTCTGATCTTTCAGGCACGCAGGAAATTTTCACGCCAAGCCTAATCATGAACTACCGCCCACAAGACAATATAGTGGCGCGTTTTGCGTATTTCCGTTCGACGGTGAACCCGGACTTCCGCCTGATCCGCCGTCCACGGCAAATCTCCATTGATTTGCGGCCTACAGTCAATCGCGCGATTATTCGTGAAGCCAATCCCGATTTGCGTCCGACGAAGACAGACAATTTTGACTTCGACCTTTCCTACTACTTCACGGATTCTCCGGGTCTGGTTCGTGTCGGGTTCTTCTACAAGGACGTGAAGAACAACTTCACAAATGTCTTCTTCCTTGACGGTGCCGACACCACCGTACGCGATGAGATACTCGATACCTTCGGAAGTCTGGCCACCGACAGACCGGACCTTGTAGCCTTTGATGCCGATACTCAGTTTCTGCGCAACCGGCCAGAGAACGGCGAAGGTGGTGAGATTTACGGCGTAGAATTGGAAGCAATCCGTCAGCTGACGTTCCTGCCCGGACGCCTGTCAAACTTCACTTTCCTTGGCAACTTGACTTGGACTCAAGGGGATTTCCCCACACTTGTGTCAGGCCGCGATGATGATGGGAACCTCACGCAGTTCGAGTTGAACCGTTTCCTCGAAGATCAACCGGAATGGATCTACAACGCTTCCCTCAGCTATGCTGAAGGCGGTTTTGAAGGCCGCGTGATCTACACTTATCAGTCTGCAACAGCGTCAAACTTTCAGGTTAATGGCATCGACACAGTATTGCCATCGTATGACACTCTGGATCTGCGTCTGTCTTACACATTCGATGCAGGTGGCTCGAACTTCACGGTTTATCTGCAAGGTGATGACATGCTCAACAGCGGCAAGGACATTGATCTGCGCAGAGCATTCTCGTCTGAGTTCGGTGGGGGTAGTGCAGACTTCTTTTTCCCCGATGGCTACCAGTTCAACGGCGGCCGTACGCTGACCGCCGGTATTCGCGCGAGGTTCTGACCTCCCTGATAACCTGTCCAAAAGGCAAAAGTGCGATGCGACGCCGCGCTCTCTTTACTGGAGAGCGCGGCGTTGTATTTTTGCAGGCCTAAGAGAGTTAGCGATCCCATCGCAAATGCGGCGAATGGACTGAGGAAAAGCGGAGGACACGCATCTTGCTAGTCATGACTTTGCTGGCAGCACTGCTGCCTCACGCCGCTTCTATTGGGAGAGAGCCATGCCACGCCGCGTCTTCGCATTCACAGCTACAACTGCGCTGCTGCTGACTATGTCCGCGCCGCTTCACACGCCTGCCTTGGCAGAGCAGATGGAGGAATCAGACTTCGCTCATCAAGCGAGTGATATTCAGGCAGATGATCGCGTCATCTATGGCAAGCTGGATAACGGTTTGCGTTATGCCGTCATGCGCAATTCTACACCAAGCGGCGTGGCAGCGGTTCGCATGCGGATCGATACAGGCTCGCTCAATGAAACCGATGCCCAGCAGGGGCTCGCGCATTTCCTTGAGCACATGGCTTTCAACGGTTCGACCAATGTTCCTGAAGGCGAAATGGTCAAGCGCCTTGAGCGTTATGGCCTTGCCTTTGGCGCAGACACAAATGCCAGCACCGGCTTTGACCAGACAACATACAAGCTCAATCTGCCGACCGTTGCGGATGAAGTTCTCGACGAAGCATTTTTCCTGATGCGCGAGACGGCGTCCAACTTGTTGCTCGATGCAGACGCAATCGAGCGCGAGCGCGGAGTAATCGCGTCAGAGAAGCTTGCTCGCGATTCTCTGCAATTTCGCGCTTTTGTCGATCGTCTGCGCTTTTTCACTGATGGCAGCGGTCTGACTGGGCGATTGCCGATCGGCATTGATGAAACCATTGCAAGTATGCCGCGCGAAGAGTTCGTGAGTTACTATCGCGGTTATTACCGTCCGGAGAACACGTTCATTGCAGTGATCGGTGACCTTGATCCGGCTGATGCTATCGCCCGGATCGAGCGTTACTTCGGCGACTGGGTGCCCGAAGGCGAGGCGCTCCCACAGGCTCAACGCAATCCAGCGGACATCATCCCCGGCAGGGTCGGCGTTTACATCGATGACGGTCTTATGACGACGCTGACACTTGCAGCGATGCGCCCCTATACTGAACGGCCCGACAATGCTGCGAACCGGCGGGAGCGCTTGCTTCGCGGGCTTGGCGCGCGGATGCTCAACGAACGAATGCGACGCAAGGTCAACGAAGGCAGCGCGGCGTACCTTGCAGGCGGTGCGAACTGGTATCCGGTGGAAGACACAGTCGAAGGCATGACTTTGACGCTCCGCACGACGCCAGAGGATTGGTCTGCTGCGCTTGCTGATGGGGAGCAGGAATTGCGCCGCGCGCTGCAATTCGGTTTCAGCCAGGCTGAACTGGACGAACAAATCGCCCGTTCCCGGCAGGCTCGCGAGACCGCGGTCGAGGGTGCCGGCACCAGGAAGACATATGCTGGTGGGTTTGAATTCAATTACGCCAAGGCAATCGTCGATGCGTTTGCGCAAGAACGCGTCTTCAATTCGCCTCAGACGAGCCTCGAGCTGTTTGAAGAAGCCGTTGAAGGATTGACCGTCGCTGAAGTCGAAACGGCTTTCCGCGCGGCATGGGAAGGGGTTGAAGAGCCCAAGATTTACTTCAGCTCAAGCGTTGCTCCTGAAGGCGGCGCCGATGCGATCCTTGCCGCGCTGGAAGAGACCCAACAGGTTGCTGTCTCACCGCCGGAACTGCGTGAAACGCCCGAGTTTGCTTACACGGATTTCGGTGAGCCGGGCGAAGTCACGTCTGTCACCTATCTTGAAGATGCAGACGCCCATCTTGTGAAATTTGCAAACAATGTCCGTTTGAACTTCAAGCAGACCGACTTTGATGACGGGACGATCTATCTTCGTGCAAGGGTAGGAGAAGGCTTCCTCTCCATGCCTGAGAAAAGCGAAGGTCTGCGCAGGCTAGGCCTCAATTTGCTGAGCCGCAGTGGTGTAGAGGCACACACAGCGGACGAGTTGCGCGCAATTTTTGCCGGGCGTCGCGTTGGACTGAGCACTCGCACGCGGTTGAATGATGATGCATTCGACCTGCTCGGCGCTACGGGACCGGATGATTTCAGCGCGCAGCTCGAACTGATGGCGGCCAAAGTCGCAGCACCCGCCTTTCGTGAAGAGATCGCTGAGCAGCATGCAAAGCGGATGAAGGCCTGGTACCCGACTCATAATTCCTCTGTCACGGAGGTCGCTGACAAATATTTGCCACGCTTGATCCGTTCGGGCGACACGCGCTTTGGATATGACGATCTCGACAATTTCCTTGCTCCGACACTAGAAGAAGTGCGTGCCTGGATGGAGCCGCAGTTCAGCGATGGCTTGATCGAAGTCACCATCGTGGGCGATATCGATCTGGAGACTGCAACCCGCGAAGTAGCGCGCACATTCGGCGCGTTGGATGCCCGTGCGGACAGCAAGCAGCCTCTGGCCGGCGCGACCGACATCGCATTTCCGGCAGGTGATCCAACGCCGCATGTATTTGAGCATAAAGGCAATGCCGATCAGGCGCTTGTCTATGTCTATTGGCCCGCTCCCGATGCCAGCGATCCAGCGGACCCATTTCGCATGCGCATGCTGCGCGGGATCTTCCGCAATCGTCTGACGGAAGTGCTGCGCGAGGAGATGGGCGCAACCTATTCGCCGGGTGCTGCGAACTATTCGAGCTCACTGTTTGAAGACTACGGCTACATTTATGCGCGCATTACGACGAGCCCGGACCAGGTCGATGCGGTTCGCGAAGGCGTACTGCGGGTGGCACAAAGCATGGCCAGCCAAGGCGTAGATGAGGACGCATTCGTTCGCGCACAAACGCCGCTGCTGGAGGATCTCAGCACGACGCTAGAGAATAACGGGTACTGGATGAACGTGCTGCGCGACGCGCAGACCTCGCGAGATGGCCTTGCCGGCTTCAATGCTCGCGAGAAAACCTACCGTGAGACAACCGTGGAAGAGATCAACGCGCTTGCGGCTCGTGTATTCGACAATGATGCGAGCATCAGCGCCTTTATCGTGCCGAGTGCAGAAACGAGTGTACCGGACTAAAAGAACTGGTCGGCACGGGCCGCAGGTGAACGCTTTTCGCTAAGCTTGGATGAGAATTCATGCCATCCGGCTTTGAGCAGCAAGGCCAAATTGTGAGCTCGTCCATGTCTTTCGCGCTGTAGCGTGTGGGCGATGACTATCGCGGCCCTTGTGAGCCCATATTTCGTATCAGCGCAGGTTCCTTGAAGCGCAAATTGGGCGACCAGATGTCCATTCGCTGTGACACAAAACTAAATGCGGCCACGAGAAAATATCTCGCAGCCGCATGCTTTTTAGCGCCTTGATCTAGAAGCGGAAGGTCGCCTCTACGCCGTAAGTGCGTGGCGCACCGCGCGTGAAGTAGTCCTGATAGAACGCATTCAAGTTCAGGCCATAGACGTAGTAGAACTTGTCAGTCAGGTTCTTGCCCCACAGGCTGACGGAGAACTGCTCGTCGAATGTGTAGGTGGCGCGCGCATTGACTAAAACATAGTCCGGATTGCCGCACGCGATTTCAGGCGTTGCGAGCAAGACGAGCGACGGCGCGGCAGGCTGGTCACACGGATCCTGACCATAAGAGCCGAATGGGTCGAAGAAGTACTTGCCCATATATTGCGCGTCGGCGCGCAATTGCAGTCGGTGCTTACCGGTGTCGAGGGCCGTCCACTCAACGCCTGCGCTTCCGGTCCACTCAGGCGCATTCGGGAAGTCATTGCCGTTGATGTTGAGCGTGAGGCTAGAGGGATCTGTCGGATCAATCTCGTTCCCGGTGTACTTCGTGTTGAGATAACCCAGCGCTGCATCGAAGCGCACGGTGTCGCTGACCTGGAATGCCAGTTCCGCTTCACCGCCCCACACACGACCGTCGGCAGCGCGCAGGAATGACGTCGCCCCGATGATCTGAGCGATCTGCTGGTTCTTGTAGTCGTAATAGAACCCAGCCAGGTTCAGCTGAATGCGGTTGTCGAAGAAGCGGCTTTTCAGGCCGATCTCGTATGCATCCACCTCTTCCGGCTCAAGGAAGTAGACCTGGCTGATGTCCTGATAAGCAAGGCCGTTATACGTGCCGGAACGGTAGCCGCGGCTGTAACTTGCGTAAGTGAGGATGTCGGGCGCGATCTCGTAGTCCAAGACGATACGGCCAGAGAACTCGCCTGAGCTTTCCTCCTGATTGACGCGCTCTGCGTTCGGGTCAAACGGGAAACTATACGGAACAAGCGTGGCAATCGGCGTGACACCATCAAGCCCAAACAGCGTGGTGAGCGCATCTTCATAGCGCACATCGTCCCAAGTGTAGCGCAGACCCAAAGTAAGCGTGAGCTTGTCGGTCAGATCGTAAGCTGCCTCACCATAAATCGCTGTCGAAGGACGCGTGATGGTGAAGAGCTGCTCGGCGAGGATCGGGCCGAAGGGCGGCGCACCCGCAGCCGCACATGCGCCTTGGATAGCCACGCCGGTCGCGGTGTTAGTGAGCGCAACGTCGGTATTGAAGGCAATCAGGCTGCGTGCATCGAAATAGCCGCCCGGATTGACAACGACCGGATCACAGAAGCCGGGATCCGCAGGCGTTAGCGTCGGATCAAGTGCAAACGCTGGCAACGTGCCCAGGGAATTACCGACTGCAATGGGGATGTTGGAGAAATCGCCCGGGAGGCCAGCGTCGAGCAGCAATGGGCGCAGGAAACCGAAGAAATCCGGCTCGTTCTGCGTGTCGATGCTGTCGCGACCATAATAGAAGCCGCCAATCAAGCTCAACCTGTCGCTCTCGTAAGTGAGGCGGAAATCCTGGTTGAAGTTCTCACTTTGCGAATTGTAGCGAATCGCACAGATATCGATCGGCGAGCCGTCGCAATCGAAGGGCGAAAGTCGGTACTTTCCTTCGTCATAACCAGTGATCGATGTGAGCGTGAGATTGTCGGTTAGTTCGGCTTCAATCGTCAGTGACGCACCGTAGCTTTCAGTGAAGTACTCACCAGCCGTGTCTGCCTGGATCTCGTTTTCAGCAAGCAACCGACCACCGAGCTCAGGGCGCGGGTCGAACCGTGAATAACCGCCGGCATTGGTGCGGCCTTCGAGATAGCCGATGCCATAAGGAATATCCTGGCGCGGATCGTTTTCGGCAAAATAGCCTTTGATGTTGATATCGATCCTGTCCGTTGGTTTGAACCGGAACGAGAGGCGGCCGCCAATGCTGTCGGAATTTGCAAAATCCTGATTGAGCGTCGGGTTAAAGGTGTACCCGTCACCTTTGGTCCGGGTGAAAGCAAAGCGGACACCCGCGACATCTTCGGCCAGCGTCAACTCCACTGCGCCGTCGGTTTTGAGCGTATCAAAATTGCCGTAGCCGACTGTGAAATAGCCGTTTGCGCCATAGAGATCCGGCTTGCGGGTGATGAAGTTCACCGCACCGCCTGTCGTGTTGCGACCATAGAGCGTTCCTTGCGGACCGCGCAGAACTTCGACCCGTTCGAGGTCATAAAGCTGTTGTCCGTGGCTTGCCCGGAAACTCTGATAGACCTCGTCCACATAGACACCTACCGGAGAGGCAGTGCTGGCAGAGAATTCGTTGGCAACCGAAATGCCGCGAAGACTGAAGTTTGGCTGTGTGTCAGAATAGGCGCTGGTCACCTGCAGGTTTGGCAGGCTGCCCATGAGGTCACTTGTTTCCGTTACACCGCGCTGGATCAGGTCATCAGCAGAGAAAGCCGAGATCGCGGCAGGCACTTCCTGCAAGTTTTCTTCACGTTTCTGCGCGGTGACGACGATGACATTGAGGCCACCGGCTTCGTCTGCCGCTTCGCTTTGCTCAGCATCCTGAGCGACCGCCGGGCTAGCGAGCAATGCAAGCGCACTGCTGCTGGCAGAAAATCCTGCAATCCATTTTGAGCGTTTGATCATGGCATCTTCTCCTAAGAACCTTTGTCTTGTTGTTTATGTGATCGTTGGGCTGGGTGACTTTACTCGCAAATCGAGCATTGCACCCTCAGCGAGACAAGCCTCTCGCAACGCGGCCTTCTGCACCTTGCCGGTTTCAGTTCGTTCGACTTTTGCAAAGCGCCAGAGGCGTGGACGTTTGGGGCCGGACAAAGAGCTCTTGAGCAATCCGGCCATACTCTGAGCGAGCGCCTCGCCGGTCGTTGCGTTGGCGTCGTTCAACTCGACGACCGCTGCGACCACTTCGCCCAAGTCTTGATCTGGCAGCCCAAAGACCGCGCAATCGGCAACTTGTGGCAGTTCCATCAAGGCGTTTTCCACTTCGCTTGGGTAAACGTTCACGCCGCCGGAAATGATTGTGAAATGCGCTCTGTCGGTGAGATAGAGGAACCCATCTTCATCGACATAGCCCAGATCGCCCATGGTCGAGCGTCCCTGTGCGTCATGCACAGCGCGCGTTTTTGCCGGATCGCCGTGATATTCAAGTCCGCCTTTGCCAGCGAAGTAGACTGCGCCGCTCGCAAGCGGTGGAAGCTCTTGCCCATGTTCATCCAGGATATGGACGGTGCAACCGAAAGGCCTGCCGACGCTTCCGGGGCGCTCCAGCCATTCTTGCGACGTTATTTGGGTGAAGCCCACGCTTTCGGTGCCGGAATAATATTCATGCAGGATCGGACCCCACCACTCTATCATCGCCTGTTTTACAGTCGGAGGGCAGGGTGCTCCGGCGTGAATGGCGACCTGATGAGAGGACAGATCAAGCCCGCAGCGCTGCTCATCGGAAAGCTTGAGCATGCGTGAAAACATCGTCGGTACCCATTGGCTATGCGTGATCTGCTCGCGCTCGATCAATGCCAAGGCCTCTGCCGGATCGAAGCGTTTCATCGCGACGACACCAGCGCCCGTCCGCAATAGGTTCATCGCAAAGCGCAAGGGAGCAGCGTGATAAAGGGGGGCAGGGGAGAGGAAACGGGTTTCGGAAGAAAAACTGAACAATTGCTCGCCGCGTTGCACTCGCTTGGCTTCTGAACCAAGCGGGGCAAGAGACAATGGACGGCGCACGCCCTTGGGGCTGCCAGTTGTGCCGGAGGTGTAGAGCATATCTCCGCCTTCAACTGCTGCGGGTGCATTCTGCGAGCCGGTTAGCGGAGGTGGAGCGTCCAGCGCCATCACTAGGATGCTGTCGATGTCCTTAGTCGCACTTCTCGCTATGTCCGCATGAGCTGGGTCACAAACAAGGACCTTCGCGCCGCTGTCTTCGAGGATGTAGTTGACTTCGCCAGCTGTCAGTCGAGACGGCACTGGAAGATAATAGAGCCCGGAGCGCTGCGCCGCCCAGCAGAGGCCGAGATACTCGGCGCAATTGTCAGCGAGGATCGCGACACTATCGCCTTGCTGCATTCCTGCATCGAACAGTCGGCAGGCCCACTCCGCACTAAAGCTGTCGAGGAGCGAATAGCTCCAGCGCTGCGCGCCAATCACGATTGCTTCGCGGTCTGGCGTCTGAGATGCGATAAAGGCCGGATCGAACCTCATTCGGCGGCCTCTTGCCGCAGAGGGGCTAGATGAGCGGTCTCATTGACGCTCACCACGGTCAAGCGATCAAGGTCACTTCCTGTTACCCGAGTTATGGAGCAATAATCCGGGACGAAGTTTGCAATTCCCTCCAGCCCCAACGCATGTGTCAGCAGGATATTGATTGGGAAACCATGCGTGAAGATCGCGATGGTTTGACGATCATACTCGGCAAATATCGAACGGTAGCCATCGAGCGTCTCCGCGACGAAGCGATCGCCATCAATGCCGAAATAGCCAATCGGATCAGCCAAAAACCGTTGCCATTCCGCTTCGCCTTTTGACCTGATCGTCTCGATGTTGCCGTACTGTCCGCCATAGCGGTCGACTTCGCCTAGCTCAGCAATGACTCGCACAGATGTGCCCGACCGTTTGATCAAAGGACGGGCAGTGTGGTGCGCACGATCAAGCCCTGAGTGGATTACGAGATCGATGTGTTCATGCGAGAGATAGTCGCACACACGCTGAGATTGCTCGCGTCCTGCGGCAGATAGTGGCGGATTGCCTGCCGTGCCTGTTGCAGCCGTATCGGGCTGGCCATGGCGAACGAGGATAAGTCGCATCAGCGCGCTCCCTCAGCCGTGCGAAACGCGTGATATCCGCCATCGACTTTGAGGTCGGTTCCGTTGATCCAGCTGGCTTGACCCGAGAGGAGGAAGGCAATTGCGTTCGCGATTTCTTGCGGTGTTCCGTGCCTGCCGGTCAGAGCGCCGGCTGCCGCAATGCGGTCCGCCCCGATTGATGTCTCGAAATCTTTGAGAATGGGCGTTTCAACCGGGCCTGGACTGACAGTGTTGACGCGTATGCGGCGCAATTTGAAGCTGTCCGCCTGATGCAACGCCCAGCGATTGATCAGTGCCTTTGAAAGCTCGTACGCGCTCTTGCCGTCCGCATTCTCGCCGAGCTCGAGAATTTCCTGCGGACCGCCTTGGAGCGCAGTATCCATTGTTTCCAGCGCGAGATCGCAGCGCAGGGCTGTGACGCTGGAGACGACTACAATTGATCCGCCGTTATTGATCTTATCGCCAAGCTTCTCAGTGAGCACCATTGGCGCAAGTGTATTCGCTCGCAAAATTGCGTCAGCGCTGGCCGTTCCAGGCAATCCGGCGACATGCGCTATGCCGTCAAGCGGCGCCATTATCGCTTCGCACGCGGAGGCAACGGCTTGATCGTCGGCCAGATCGCAAATGATGTCCGCATCCGCTCGGTCGAGCCCGATAGGCGTATCACCGGCTTCACGAATAAGCGCATATAGCGCTGCGCCAATGCCGCTGGCTGAGCCTGTTACAAGGATACGCCTGCTCATTGCCAGCGCACCATCATGCGGGTCCATCCTGTGAACCAGTTGGAAGGCAGGCGCTCGGGTTCTTCGATCAACTCTATCTCCCGAATTTCGCGCGCCATAGCTTCAAAGAAGACCTTGCTTTCAAAGCGAGCGAGATGCGCGCCTAGGCAGAAGTGCGGCCCGATGCCGAAGCCAAGATGCGGATTGGGTGAACGATTGAGGACCAACTGGTCAGGATCTGCGAACTTGTGTTCATCCCGGTTTGCGCTGGCAAACCACAGCACCACTTTCTCGCCTTTGCGGATGGCTTGACCTGCAATCTCAGTATCTATGCTGGCCGTGCGACGCATGTGGGTCACCGGCGAGACAAAACGGCACATCTCTTCGACAATCGCGGGGATGCCGGATGGATTGTCGCGCATCGCCGCATAGTCGCCTTGGCGAACGAGCTGTACGAGGCCGCCTGAGACAAGAAACCGTGTCGTCTCGTTCCCGGCGACGGTAAGCAACATCAGATAGGCATCAAGTAATTGCTGAGCGCGATCGGGATCGGGCCAATCGGCCTGGACTAATAAAGTCGCAACATCCTCAGCCGGGTTCTCTCGTTTTGCTTCGGCCAGCTGGTGAAAATATTCGATAAGTCTGGCGCGCGCGTCTGCTTGTTGCGCATCATCAGCATTTACATCCGACATCGTATTGGCGAGGTCGACCAATTGCGGCGCTTCGCTTTCCGGCACACCAAGTATGGCTGCGATCACTAACATAGGCAGGCGCACGGCAAGCGTTTCGACATAGTCAAACGCTTTGCCTTTGGGTGCGGAAGCGACCAGTGCCTGCGCGGTGTGCATGATGAGCTCGGCTTTCGCTTCCACAGCAGATCGTGAAAGCCCGGGCATCACGATTGCCCTGAGACGCGCGTGAAGAGTGCCATCGCTATTGTGGACGCTGGGCGCGCCATGCCCTTCCAGTTTCCGGTCTTTGATTTGAGTGCCATGGCTGGAGAGGAAAGTCTTGGTGTCGCGTGCTGCTGCAAGGACATCGTCATACCGGACGAGTGACCAGAAACCGGGGCCATCCGGCTCGGGATTGAACCACAGACCTTTATGCGCGCGCAAATCGTTGAAAAGTGCATGCTCTCCAGAGGCTTCGAATACGCCGATGTCCAGCAAGTCCATGGCGCTCATGCAGGTTGCCCGCTTATCGTCCGATACCAGACTAGACCACATGCTTTTCCGAGCCGCTCGATAAAGGCATCGTCCGGATCGCTCTTGGCCAGACCGATCTGCACATAAGCAAGCTGTTCAGTCAGCGCGGAAAGACTCTCAGCAACCATCGCAATATCAGCGATGGGCTCGATGACCTTGTCTTCAACCAACTGTGTGAGCCAGCGTTCGGTGCGTTCAACAAAGCGAGACCGGATCGTGAGCCAGACATCACGAAAGCCCGTTTCCTCGCCTAGAGCAGCCGCTTCACGTGTAACTCTGAGCAGCAGACGGTTCTGCCGGTACTCACGGAAGAACTGGATGTTACGTTGCTCCATTTGCGTAAGCGAAAAAGTGTTCTGTTCGCCAACACTGCGCCCTGATGTGTGCCGCAAATCATCGTTCAGACGCTCAATCACCGCGAGCAGGATCGCGTCTTTGTCTGCAAAGTGGCGATAAAACAGGCCATGGCTGATCCCTGCCTCGGCGACGATATCCGCGATGCGTGTCGCGCTGTATCCCAAGCGGCCGAAAACTACGGCAGCCGCTTGGAGCAGCTTCTCGCGCGTCGCCTTGCCTTTGCGGGTAGGGGGCAATTCGCTCGCTTCAATTTCAACCGGCTTCAAGCCCACTTTACTCTCCCGATCCCGTGCAGCTGGGTGCGGTTTGGAAACTCACATTCTTCAAGCGAGCAGTCCAAAATGAACCCTTGACTTACGAATTAGAAAAAGTGATGTCAATGTCATGTTTTTGTGATGTCAGTGTCAGGAAGACTGCGATTGCGTCGTTTTGACCAGCTTGCTGATTGAACAAGAGGACTAGAAATATCGCTGGCGCGATGCTTGAGGAGCAAGACACTCCCAGCATCGTCACAGGTTGGAACAAGACGTTGGGAGACGCGCAAAAATGGCAAGATTGAGCGGCAAAACCGCGATCATCACCGGAGCAACCGGGGGAATTGGATCCTCCACTGCGCGCAAGTTTCTCGACGAAGGAGCCAATGTCGTTCTCGCCGGGCGAGATCAGGGTCGCCTTGAACAAACTAAAGAGGCTCTTGGTGGCGGCGATGCTATCGCTATCTGCGCAGGGCAACCATCGCAGGAAGACGATGTGGCCGCGCTCGTTGCAAAAGCTAAAGATACTTTCGGCAGGCTCGACATTTTCGTTGCCAATGCCGGCACTGAAGGGAAGGTCATGCCGCTATGCATGGCTGATGTAGGGGACCTCGATACCGTCTATCAGGCCAACATCCGCAGCACGTTCCTTGCCATCAAGCATGCCGGTCTTGCGATGCAGGAAACCGGCGGCGGATCGATCATCGCGCTGTCCTCTGTCGCTGGGCAAGTTGGCGTAGCAGGGATCGGGCCCTACGCCGCAAGCAAACACGCGATTTCCGGCCTTGTGAAAGTAGGCGCTCTGGAACTTGCGCAAGCGGGCGTACGCGTAAACGCAATCGCTCCAGCACCCATCGACAATGACATGATCCGGTCTATCGAACAGCAGGCAAGCCCTGACGATCCGTCGCTGGCGCGCCAGGGTTTCACAGGGCTTATCGCCATGGGGCGCTACGGTTCAAACGAGGAAGTGGCCAATATGGTGACCTTCCTTGCAAGCGACGACGCCAGCTATTGCACAGGTTCGATCTACGCCGTTGACGGCGGCTTCATGGCAGCTTGAAGGGACACGCAATGGCAGTGGATACCGAACCTCAGCTTGCGGCTATGCTGGAAGCGCGAAAAGCGCGCCGCGACCTTCCACCTTACATTCCGCAGCGCGACGAAGTCGTCAGCGATTTGCTACAGAGCTTCTTTGCCAGGAAAAATCCTGATGCAACGGTTAGCGGTGTGGCACGCATGGGCGGGGGTGCATCGAAAGAGCAGTTTATTTTTACGCTCTCAGAACCCGGCGGGGCTGCGCGCAAATATGTCCTCCGCATGGACGCGCTGGAAGGCATCACGGAGACAAGCCGAGCGCGCGAATATGAACTCCTCAAGGCTTTCCAAGGCGTGGTTCCCTGTCCCGATCCGATCTGGGTCGATGGCGATGCGACGCATTTCCCGACGCCTGCAGTCATTATGGAATTCGTCGATGGCGTGACGAAGCCTGCGACCGATGGCGTGTCTGTGACCGGGCTTGGCACGGTCCTCGGCGATCCTTTGCGAGACAAAGTCCGACCGCAATTTGTCGAATACCTCGCCAAAATCCATAATTTTGATTGGCAGTCAGCCGGTTTTACAGAGTTCTCTGGACCTGTTGCCGACCCCAAACAACCGACCCGTTGGCTCATCCAGTTCTGGAAAGAGTTGCTGGAGCAGGATGCAGTGACCAAGGAGCCGGTTTTGCGCCTTGCGACTCAGTGGCTGGAAGACAACGTACCGGATTGCCCCAAGCCCGGCATCGTCCATGGCGATTATCGTACTGGCAATTATCTATTTGAAGAGGCTACTGGCAAGATCACAGCCATTCTCGACTGGGAGATGGCCTATATCGGCGATTATCATGACGATCTTGCCTGGGCGACACAGCCGGTTTTTGGCAGCATGATCGACGGTAAATTCCGAGCGAGCGATCTCGCGTCTCCCGAGCAATTGTTGGCCGAATACGAATCTGCAAGCGGCAACCCGGTCGATCCGGCGCGGCTTCACTATTTTACAGTGTTCAATGCCTGGAAGAGCTACATTCTGGTTACAGCGCTTGGAATGCAAGCGGCCAATACTAAGCACAACCATCAAGATGTTTTGCTGACTTTCCTGGCCGCGACAGGGCCCTTGTTCGTCGATGAACTCGCGCGGCTTTTGATGATGGAGGAAAGCCAATGAACCCGTCTATCGATGACCGCTTGAATTCGGTTCTGCGCGCGCTTGAGACCGTAGTGCTTCCTGCTCTTCCGCCAGAAGCAAGCCTCGCGCAGGAACAGGTCATGCTCGCCATGGGGCATTTGCAGATCATTCAGGCACAGCGCGATGTTACACCCGCCTATGAAGAGGGTGAGCTCGAGGACATCACCGCAATGGCGCGTGCCGTGCTTGAAGTTGGCGATGCGCCAGCGGCTGTATCATCCGCGAGCCAAGCGCTCGCTGACGCCTTGAATAGTGAAGGTGCGCTCGCGCGCAACAAGGCAGAGAGCATTCGCGGCGCTATCGATGGCTTGCTTGTCACGGCTCGTCAGGCTGGAGCCAGCGAATATCACAGGGCACTCGCGCAGATCATCTTGCCGCTGGGCAGAGCACGTGCGCGCAAGGATCGCGAGTGGTTCGCGCCCATGGGCTTCGACATAGAACTCAGCGCTGGCGGCTGAGGCCGTACGATGAACTTCGAAGGCGATTTCCGCATGACAATTGGCGGAGCGATACGCACCGCCAACAAGACGCTTTCTGTGATCAATCCTGCCACGGGGCGGGCGTTTGCTGAGGCTCCTGACGCCTCGCGCAGCGATCTCGATGACGCGGTGGCAGCAGCACGGTCTGCTTTTGCGGGATGGGCCCAAACACCGCACAGGGATCGCGCCGAACTCGTCACCAAGCTGGCGGAGCAGGTGGAAACCGAAGCAGATTCTCTCAGTCGCTTGCTGACAGCCGAGCAAGGCAAGCCGGTGTCAGAGGCCAAGCGGGAAGTCCTCGGCCTGGTCGCCTGGCTGAAGGCGGCAGCGAGTTGGGACATTCCGGTTCATGTCCATGAGGACAGCGCAGAGCGCTATTGCGAGACGCGCCATGTCCCAATCGGTGTCGTTGGCGCGATTGCCCCTTGGAATTATCCGCTTTTGCTGGCCGCCTTCAAGCTCGGGCCAGCACTCGCAACAGGCAATTGTGTGGTGCTCAAGCCGAGCCCGTTCACGCCGCTCTCAACGCTTAAGCTCGGCGAACTGGCGAGCGACATTTTGCCTCCCGGAGTGCTCAATGTCGTAAGCGGAGGCGATGATCTGGGGCCATGGCTCACCAGTCATCCGGATATCGACAAGGTCGCGTTCACTGGCTCTACCGCGACCGGCAAGCGCGTGATGGCCAGCGCCGCTGAGACGCTTAAACGCATTACGCTGGAGTTGGGCGGCAACGATCCTTCGATCGTGATGCATGATGTCGATCCACAGGCGCTCGCACCACAGCTCTTTTGGGCAAGCTTTGGCAATTCAGGTCAGGTCTGCCTCGCTTCCAAACGCGTCTATGTCCACGCCGACATTTACGATGAAGTGCGCGACGCGCTGGTGCGGTTCGCGAGTACAGTGAAAATGGGTGATGGCAGCCACAAAGGTGTGCAGCTCGGTCCTATCAACAACCGGCTGCAGTACGAGCGCATCATCCAATTGATCGAAGAAAGCAGGGCGCAAGGATTGAATTTTGCGTTGGGCGGCGAAGTCCCTGAAGGCGAGGGCTACTTCATCCCGCCGATCATCATCGACAATCCACCTGAAGATGCGCGGCTCGTTTGCGAAGAACAATTCGGACCGATTGTCCCGCTGATCCGGTTCGAAGACTATGATGATGCCGTAAGCCGCGCCAACGCAAGCGAATACGGGCTTGGTGCGACCATTTGGGCTGGCGAGGAAGATGAAGGCTGGGCGCTCGCGCAACGCATTGAGGCAGGCAATGTGTGGGTGAATGAAAGCCGCCCGCTTTCGCCCAAGGTGCCATTCGCGGGCCACAAACAGTCAGGTTTTGGAGTTGAGAACGGCCTTGAGGGACTTCTCGAATACACAATCCCAAAAACGATGAGCCGGAAGCGGGCTTGATCATTTCTGGCAACAGTTCAGCGCCCATCGTTTCCGGCCCCCAACTGTACGTGCTTGAGCCAAATCAGTCGGCCAATTCAGCGAACTTCGATGATATGTGATCCATCTTCCTGCTCATTCATGGCAAACCCTGTTCCTGTGAAGCGCTCGATCAGTTCCGCAGCTGTACGGGTATGCTCGCTCAGCTTGACGGTTGAGAATGCGCCACCACCGGCCAGCGCGAACGGCAGAAGCAATTGATCTTGCAGGAATGGGCCTGCAAAAGCGGACGATGTCATATAGCCTGCCATTCGCTTGGCTGCCGTTTTGGCTACCCGCTCAGCGGACACTCCGATCTTGCCGAAGCCCGACATGACTTCAGTTACATTTTCATATTTCGCGGTGATTAGCAGTGCGTTGCCTGGTCCGAGATCAGCCGAGAGCTGACGCGGAAGAAAGACATTCTCCGGCCATTCGGCAAGGACCTTGCGAGCTGCTTTCAGCTCTCGATCCGCGATATCGAAAGGTACACCCGCAATCAATGCTTCGACCATGCCGCTCTCGAATGAGCCGCGGTCCAAGCATTCAATCTGCTGTAGCGGCGCAGGGTTGACATCTATGATGATCCGACCCCCTCCGCGAGGGTAGAATCCATGTCGCTCGAGTGTCGCGCTCAGTTTTGGCCCCATTCTTGAAAGCACGGGTAGCAATGTCTTCGCTATGAACTCGAACGGAGGCGAGGCCATGGCGTGAGTTCCGCCTTCTATTGTAAGGCGCGACGGTCCGTTGGCTAACATCAGAGGCACGAGAACCGTCTGCAAGACCAGTCCGGTGCTGCCTGCTGTGCCCACAGCAAAGTGATAATCTCCGGGCGTAACACTGCCCGGCGAGAAAGTGATCTCGCTGGATCCGACGGCGAGACCGGTGACCTCGGCACCACCAATCAGTGCTGCCGCTTCGAGCGACGTGACATGTTGACGCATGAGACCAGGCTTTGCCCGTCCTCCGCGGATGCTGTCGATGGTAAAGGGCTCGCCGGTTAGCAGCGAAAGTGCCGCCGCATAGCGCAGCACCTGCCCGCCGCCTTCTCCTTTAGACCCGTCGATTGTGATCATTGTCTTTCTCTTCGCTCAATCGAACCGGAGAGCAACCCCGTTCATTTGGAGATACCCGTCCAAGCTGCACCGCCTCGCAGGGAAACTGCCTTGGGGGGCATGAAGGGCGCTACCCCTTCACGCACACCACTTGCTTGAGTGTATGGACGATCTCTACCAGATCTGCCTGAGCAGCCATTACGGCTTCGATCGGCTTGTAGGCCTTGGGCGTCTCATCGATAACGCCCGCATCCTTCCGGCATTCAACGCCCTTGGTATCCTCGATATGCTCATCGAGGCTCACCAGCTTCTTTGCTTGCGTCCGGGACATGACCCGTCCCGCACCATGCGAGCAGCTGTCAAAGCTCTCAGCATTGCCGAGACCCCGCACGATGAAGCTCTTCGCGCCCATCGAACCAGGGATGATACCCAGCGTGCCTTTCGCGGCCCGCACTGCACCCTTCCGAGTGACCAGCACGTTTTCACCGAAATGGTGTTCGCGCTTCACATAGTTGTGATGGCAGTTCACCGCTTCACATTCAGCCTCAAACGGCTTCGCGATCTGTGACCGCAGCGCATCAAGCGCATGCGTCATCATCACGCGCCGGTTAAGCTTTGCAAAGTCCTGCGCCCATTCAACCGCTTCGACGTAATCGTCAAAGTGATCGGTCCCTTCCGGGAAATAGGCGAGGTCTTCGTCAGGCAGGTTGATATGCCATTTGCGCATGTCCTGCTTTGCGAGTTCGATGAAGAACCGGCCAATCGCATTACCTATGCCCCGGCTTCCGGAGTGGAGCATCACCCATACCCGCTGGTCCTGATCCAGGCACAGCTCGATGAAATGATTGCCCGTTCCCAGTGTACCGAGATGGGTAAGGTGGTTGGTATTCTTCAGCCGCGGGTATTTGGCGCAAAGTGCATCAAACCGCTGCTGTAGTGCAGCCCAAGCGTCAACCACCGCTTTTGGTGGTTCGCCCCAGGCTCCCTTGTCCCGCGATCCACCCCGACCACGGCCGCTTGAACGGCCATGAGGGACAGCCGCTTCGATGGCAGACCGGATGCCTGCGAGGTTGTCCGGCAGATCGCTTGCAACCAGCGAAGTCCGTGCGGCCATCATACCGCAGCCGATGTCAACGCCAACGGCGGCCGGAATTACTGCGCCTTTGGTCGGAATGACCGAACCAACGGTCGCGCCCATACCAACATGCACGTCCGGCATCGCTGCAACGTGCTTGAAGATGAAGGGCATCTGCGCCGCCTTCGAGAGCTGTTCGCGCGCTTTGTCGTCGACCGGAACGCCCCGCGTCCACATCTTGATCGGCGAGCCGCCTTCGACCTGTGCGAATTCATAAGTGGTCTGTGACATCTGAAAATTCCAATATCATGTTCTATCTGGCGGCTTTGGGCGGTCGGCCCATTCCGACCGCCCTTTCTTCGCCGCTGATGCCAGGTGTTCGACTGACCTGACCGACCACATACAGCAGGAGGCGTGCCAAATCGTCATCCCGCTGACCAATCACCTTCTAAGTTTCTGTAATTATTGGTGAAGCATATTTATCTCGGTACCGCTGCATTTGGCCCAAGTCATAGACTGCGTAGATAGTTGTATCGTAACTGATAAATATGTATCAACTAAGAATGAAGCCCGTCACAGTCATCGGATTCCTTGGGTCTACTCTTGATGCTGCGAAATTCGGACCGACCCGGTGGAACAGGTGGCGGCCGACTGTGAGCATCTGCATGCAGGAAGATCTGCGTGTCGACCGTTTCGTGCTGATCCATGGCACCTACCACCGTCGGCTGGCAGAAATGGTCATGCAGGATATTGCTGATGTCTCGCCGGAAACTGAAGTCGTCCCGCATGTCATGGATTTTGACGACGCGTGGGATTTTGAGGAAGTGTATGGCAAGCTTCTGGATTTTTCGCTTGAGTATCCGTTTGATCCCGATGAACAGGATTACTTGATCCACATCACCACAGGCACACATGTCGCGCAGATTTGTCTGTTTCTGCTGACAGAAGCACGATACCTTCCGGGTAAGTTGCTCCAGACACAACCGCGCAAAGGCAAGCCTCAGCCGGTTGGCAGCTGGACATCCATTGACCTCGATTTATCGCGATATGATTCGATTGCGAGCCGATTTGCCGAAGCGAGTGCAGAAAGCACCAGCTTCCTCAAAAGCGGCATCGAAACCCGTAACTCGGCATTCAATCGCATGATTGAAGAGATCGAGCAGGTCGCTGTCCGTAGCCGTGCGCCGATCCTGCTGCTGGGGCCAACAGGTGCTGGCAAGAGCCAGTTGGCTCGCAAGATCTACGAGCTAAAGAAGCTACGCCATCAGGTGGCCGGCCCGTTTGTCGAAGTAAACTGCGCGACACTCAAAGGCGACAGTGCCATGTCGGCCTTGTTCGGACATAAAAAGGGCGCGTTCACTGGCGCTGTCCAGGACAGACCAGGGCTGTTGCGAAGCGCCAATAGCGGCGTCCTGTTCCTTGATGAAATTGGAGAACTGGGCCTGGACGAGCAGGCCATGATCCTGCGTGCCATCGAAGAGGGACGCTTCCTACCCGTCGGTGCTGACAGCGAAGCGCGCAGCGATTTTCAGCTGATCGCCGGAACCAATCGCAATCTGATGGAGGAGGTCTCGGCTGGCCAATTCCGCGAGGATCTGTTTGCGCGGCTCAACCTCTGGACATTTGCGCTGCCGAGCTTGGCTGAGCGCCGCGAGGACATTGCACCCAATCTGGATTATGAGCTGGAGCGTTATGCCGAACGGGAAGGCTCGCGAGTAACCTTCAACAAAGAAGCCTGGGAGCGTTATCTTGCATTTGCCGAGAGCCCGTCAGCGACCTGGCAAGGCAACTTCCGTGACCTGGCTGCCAGTATCACACGCATGGCAACGCTTTCTCCCAGCGGTCGTATCGACAGCGATGCCGTGGCGTTGGAAACGGAACGCCTTGAGCGGTTATGGTCCCGTGCCGACACAAGGCCTGAAGAATTGTCGGCATGGCTAAGCGACGAGCAGATTTCCGCGATCGATCCGTTTGATCGCGTACAGCTCGCCTATGTGATTGCAGTGTGCGAAAACTCCAGAAGCCTGTCGGAGGCTGGGCGCAAGCTTTTTGCTGTTTCGCGATCCCAGCGATCCTCTGTGAACGATTCCGATCGTCTCAGGAAATATCTCGCGAAGTTTGATTTGGATTGGGCAGCTATTTCGAGCTAGCGTCAGATTCGAATGACACTTGTGTGACGAATTTCATCTGAGATTCTTTGTTTCGCCACATAACTGACACTCACGCGTCACTCCCGACTTTTAGGGGCACCTCAGAATCAAATGAGGAACCCCGATTCATGAAAACCAGATTTCTCGCCGGTGCAGCATTTGCAGCGTTTACTCTTCCAGCCACCGCTCTTGCCGGTGATGTGACTGGCATCGTGGTCGATGGCAGCGATACGCTCGCCTTGCAGGCTGCAGAGCTCACCATTGAGGAACTTGGTCGTAAGGCAACGGCCGGATCTGATGGCCGCTATCGTTTTAATGACGTGCCCGGTGGCACATATACTATTGTCGCGACCTATATCGGGGCAGATCCGGTCCGGCAGACTATCACTGTCCCAGAGACCGGTACGGTTGAGTTGAACTTCGTGATCGGCGAGCAGGACGGCAGCATCCTTGTGATCGGCCAAAGCGCGAACCAGGCGAGTGCGCTCTCTCGCAAGCGGGCCAGCGACACAGTCGCAGATGTCCTGACGCGTGATGCGATCGGCCAGTTCCCGGACCAGAACGTCGCGGAATCTTTGCGTCGCTTGCCGGGCGTGAACATCCTCAATGACCAGGGCGAAGGCCGCTTCGTTTCTGTGCGCGGGCTTGATCCGGAGCTGGTTGCAACGTCGCTTAACGGCGTGCGCTTGCCGGCCCCTGAAAGCGATACGCGCTCCGTCGCGCTCGATGTGATTTCCAGCGACATCATTGAATCGATCACCGTCAAGAAATCGCTCACACCGGATATGGACGGTGACACGATCGGAGCATCGGTTGAGATTGAAACAACCAGCGCGTTCAACCGCACGAAGGATCTGCTGACGATCAAGGCCGAAGGCAGCTATAATGATTATGCAGGCGAGCTGACGCCGAAAGTCAGCCTGGATTTCTCCAACCGCCTCAGCGACAATTTCGGCGTTTCCGGCGGTGTCTCCTTCTACAACCGCAAGTTTGAAACCGACAATATCGAAGCCGATGGATGGACTGATGCCGGCGGTGCGGTCTTCCCGATCGAAGTCCAGTATCGCGACTATGATGTAGAGCGCGAGCGGATCAGCGCCACGCTCGGCTTTGATTTCCGCGCAAGCGATACGACCGAGCTCTATGTCAAAGGCATCTGGAGCCAGTTTGACGATCAGGAATTCCGCCGCCGTCTGCGTTTCGATCTCGATGATTTTGAGGATTTCGGTCCGACTAGCGTCAGCGGAACTTCAGCGACCTTCGATGATACAACCGTCAATATCGGCGGAGAAGACGTGCGCCAACGCATTGGTGTCCGCCGCGATATCAAGGATCGCTTTGAGCGGCAGCGTATCCGCTCCATCACTGCAGGCGGCGAAAGCGACTTCGGCGACTGGTTCGCAGAATATGCGGTCAGCTGGGCTAAATCTACGGAAAGGGAAGATGGCAATGTCGACCCGACTGAGTTTCGCGAGCGTTTCTCCGACGATGGTTTGACACTTGGCTTCGACTATTCTGATCCGCGAGTGCCGCAATACAGCGTCATCAATGACGGGGTGGATTTCTTCAATCCTGCGACATACCCGCTCAACGACATTGAATTCACAGTCCTGTCAGATTCCGAGGACGAAGAATATGCGGCTCAATTCGATCTGGGTCGCCGGTTCCAGATGGATAGCGGCGAGTTCACTGTCCAAGCCGGTTTCAAAGGCCGTTGGCGCGAAAAAGGCTTCAACTTCGATGTCGAATTTTACGAGCTCGACGATTACTTCCTGTCCGATGTGCTGGGTGAAGATGCAACTTATCGCATCACCGATCTGAACCCGCTGCCTGGCTTCACACAAGCGACAGATTTTTTCTTCGCCAATCGTGACCAGTTTGAATTGCAAGAGCTCGATAGCGCGTTCGACTCCTCGATCTCCGACTATGCTGTCGAAGAAGACATTATGGCGGGTTATCTGCTTGGCCGCTGGGAAAGCACTGACCTGCGCATCATTGGCGGCGTGCGCTATGAGCACACATCGAACACGCTCGGCGGCAATCTCGTGACGCTGAACGAAGACACTGAGACTGTCACCGTGGCGCCTGTCAATTTCGAGCGCGACTACGACATCTGGCTGCCGAGCCTCAACATTCGCTATGAAGCGCAGCCCGATCTGATCCTTCGTCTGGCAGGATATCGCAGCTTGGTTCGTCCGCGCCTCAGCGCCGTTGCACCGCGCTTTGCCGTTGAAGAAAACGATGAAGGCGAGCGCGAAGGTGAGTTTGGCAATCCGGACCTGCAGCCGTTCAAGGCATGGAACTTCGATGCTTCTGCTGAATGGTACATGTCGTCAAACGGCGCGTTGACGGCCGCCTTCTTCTACAAGGATATCAAGGACTACATCATAAATGAGGTCCGCGAAGACAGCAGCTTCAATGGAATTCCTTTTGATGAAGCTGTGGTCCCCATCAATGGCGACAGCGCGACTGTACTCGGGTTTGAACTGGGCTTTTCGCAGTCGCTGAAAGGCGCGCTCGATGGCTTCATCATCCAGGCGAACTACACTTTCACTGATGCCGATGGCACGGTTTTCCAGGATGGCGATCCGACCAATCCGCGCAGTATTCCGCTCCCGGCAACGTCGAAGCATACCGGCAACATCTCGCTTGGCTATGACAAGGGGCCATTCGATATCCGCCTGTCCGGCACCTATCGCGACAGCTATCTCGATGAACTGGAAAGCGAAGCCTCGCTTGACCGTTATGTCGATGATCACTTCCAGCTGGACCTTAGCGCGAAGTACCGCCTCACCGACAACATCCAGTTCTTTTATGAGTGGGTGAATATCAACAACGCCAAATACTTCGCGTTCAATCGCTTCGGCAATCAGGTGAACAACCTGCAATACGAAGAGTACAGCTGGACCATGAAGGGCGGCGTGAGGATCAACTTCTGATGCGAGCAATTTCTGGAGCCATTGCTCTCATCGCTATGGGGACCGTGGCCGCTTGTGCCACGGTTCCTGTCATGGGTGACCCTGCCGTGGAAGTTGCTGCACTGGCTGAAACGGTACCTGTCGGGACGACCAATGAAGACGCGGCGGACGACCCTGCGATCTGGCGCAATGCAGCAGACCCGGCCGCAAGCCTGATTGTGGGCACGGACAAGAAGGCCGGCCTGCACGTCTATGCGCTCGATGGCAGCCAGAAGAGCTTTCTGGGCGCAGGCCTGCTTAACAATGTAGACTTGGTCGAGCTCGCTGACGGCACGATCCTCGTGGCTGCGAGCGACAGAACTGATCCCCAAACCGCGCATGTCATGCTGGCCGAGCTCGACGGCGCGAGCGGTGTGCTGACAGAAATCGGCCGCTATCCGGTGGGTCCGGGCGAAGGCTATGGCCTTTGCATGTCGCAGCCTGGTTCTGACGGTACGGTCCGCGTTTTCAGCCCGGTGAAGGATGGCAGCGTTGTCCTGACGGAACTCCGCCAAGATGATACTGGTTGGCAAGCCCAGTCGCGGCAATTGCACAAGCTTGCCACTCAGCCTGAAGGCTGTGTGCATGATGCTCGCACGGGCATGCTTTATGTCGGCGAAGAGAATACCGGCATCTGGGTATTCGATTTGAGTGCCGGTTCGATGCCTCGGCTTGTTGCCGCGATCGACAACGCGCAATTGGTGGCCGACGTTGAAGGCCTCGCGCTCGCGCCGGAAGGCGAAGAGGGCGGATATCTCGTCGCGTCGAGCCAGGGCGACAATGCTTATGCTGTCTATCGCTTGCCCGATCTCCAGCCTGTCGGCCGCTTCCGCGTCACTGCGGGAACATTCGGCGCGACAGAGGAAACCGATGGCATCGCACTCGATAATCGCAGTTTCGGCGCCGCCTATCCTGGCGGGCTTTTCGTCGCACAAGATGGCATCAACGGAGCAGCAGCGCAAAACTTCAAATATGCATCCTGGGTTGAGTTGAAAGCAGCTCTGCAACTGCCTTAGGCTCTGCTTCTTGAGATCATGCAATTTGCATTACGCGCCACGGCTTCTATGCTCAGCGATGAACCTTCCACTCATCGCTGAGCGTTTTGCTGCGTAATCCATTGCGCGGTTTGCCGTTTAGCCAGCAGACACAAAGCCAGAAGAGCTGATGCAAACACAGATCGATCCGCCGATCGAACCACCTATCGTTGATCTTCCCATCGAGACCCATGACAAAGGCTTCTACGATGGGTTCAGCCGGGCTGTCACCATTCCAGGCAAAGTCATTGTATCGCTCCTCATCATGTGGGCGATCTTTTTTCCGGTTCGCGCGAGCGAAACCCTGAAGGCTGCAAACAACAGTATCATTTCAAGCTTTAGTGGCTGGTATGTCTATCTGGTCGCCTCCCTGATGCTGGTCGCTCTTGTCCTTGCTGTGATCCCGCAGTCCGGGCGGTTGAGGATCGGTGCACCCGGCGAGAAGCCCGAGTTTTCGAAGTTTTCCTGGTTCGCAATGCTGTTCGGGGCAGGCATCGGCATCGGGATGCTTACCTATTCGACGGGTGAGCCGCTCGCGCATTTTTCCAACAATCCGGACATTATCCGCGGCACGCTGGAAGCGCGCTCTGCTGAGGCTGTGCGCCCGGCCTACATCTACACTTTTCTGCATTGGGGCTTTGCCGCCTGGGCGACGTACGCGCTGGTCGGGCTCGCGATTGGATATGTCGCCTACCGTCGCAATCTGCCGCTGACGATCCGCTCAAGCCTTGTGCCGCTATTCGGGCAGCGCATGTCAGGGTTTGGCGGCCATGTCGTCGATGTCGTGGCCGTTGTCGCAACCATCCTGGGCGTGTCGGTCACGATGGGGCTGGGAGTCGAACAGTTCGTCGCAGGTCTTCACCGTGTTGGTATGGGCGACTGGTTGATCGCAGAGACTGGTACAGCAAGTACAGCCGCTATAGTCGTCGCGCTGCTGGTCCTGGTCGGCGCGTCGACCATCAGCGCGCTTTCCGGAGTGGGGAGGGGCATCAAGTGGCTCTCCAACCTCAATATGGGGCTGTCGTTCTTCCTGCTCGCGCTTTTCCTCTTGGTTGGTTCTGGTTGGCTTGGGCTGCAATTGCTGGCGACCGGCATCTTTGATTATCTGCGCACTTTGCCCGCTAATACGCTGTCACTGTTTTCAAGCGATGGAAGCGCGACGGGCGACGCGCTTGTCCAATGGCAGCTCGATTGGTCCATTTTCTATTGGGCGTGGTGGATAGCTTTCGCGCCATTTGTGGGCATGTTCATTGCGCGCGTCTCGCGAGGCCGCACGTTGCGCGAATATGTGTTCGGCGTGGTACTCGTGCCTTCACTGATGTGCTTTATCTGGATGGCGATTGTCGGAGGTACGGCAATCGATCTTGAGCTTAGCGGTGTCGCGCAAGGCACTATCGTCAATGCCGGTATTTCCGATCAGTTATATGCGACGCTTGCTGTCTTGCTTGATCCCGGCATAGCGTTTGCGGTTTCAATCTTGGTTGTCGTTCTGCTGATGACTTATCTCGTTACCTCTGCAGACAGCGCGATCCTGATTGTGAACACGATCAACGGGGCTGGCGATGACGAAGGTGAGCGCCGCTATCACATCCTGTTCTGGGGTGCAGCGCTCGCATTCATGGTCGGGAGCATGCTGGTGCTCGGCGGCATCGATGCCATCCGGATCACAATGATTATCGGCGCATTGCCATTCTCATTTGTGCTTGCGCTCATGGCGATTTCGATCGTCAAGGCGATAGTCTTTGACTTGATCCGTAAGCATCACGGCGTACCGACCACCGCAGAGGCGTGTGAAGAATGGGAAGCTGCCAAGTAGAGCCAAGTCCTTAAAATCCCACTGACTTCGGGCATTTTCGAATAAGAATGTCATTATTTGAGTATACATGAGTATACTTTAAAATATATTTGCTCGAACCAAATCCCGATTAAGTGAAAAAATCGAAGAATTGCGCCGGACTTTTGAATATTTGAGATTTACTAGATTTCGGATATTTATGTTGTTTTGACGCAACACGAGTCTCGTTTTTCAAAATATATCCAGTCGCGCTGTGGTGACGTTTAACTTGCATTGTTAGGGCGCGCCTCAAGAGGCATGATTTCATCTCACTTTCTCCCATTCTGATCGCGAATATTGTGTTCGTGCGATCTCGCGCGGCATTTGCGCGTGTGTGGGTGGAGCAATCAGGGAAGCAATAATGAAGAAACTTACCAGCAGTGTATCGTGTGGCGCGATCGCAATCGGAATGGCAAACCCGGCGTTCGCACAGGACGCAGCGCAAGAAGGTGCGCAGGAACGCACCGGCGGTGTCCCGACGATCGTCGTGACAGCGCAAAAGCGTAGCGAAGACTTGCAGGATGTTCCGGTCAGCGTTTCAGCCATTGGCGAAGAAGCTCTGAGCGAGCTCAACATCGATACGTTTGAAGACTATCTCGATCAGCTGCCTACTGTGACCGCTGGCGGTTCTGGCCCGGGTCAAAGCACAATCTACATTCGCGGACTTGCGTCCACCACGCCTAACTTGACCACGGCTGGTGTTGCAGGCCTCGCGCCCAACGTTGCCATGTATCTTGACGAGCAACCGCTCGCGCAGCCTGGCCGTAACCTCGATGTCTACGCGGCTGACATGTCGCGGATCGAAGTGCTCTCCGGCCCACAAGGCACGCTTTTCGGTGCGAGCTCGCAAGCTGGTGTGGTGCGTTTGATCACTAACAAGCCTTCGCTTTCCGGCTTTGATGCAAGCGCAGCTGCCGGTGTCTCTTTCACTAAAGGCGGTGAGACGAGCTACAAGGCCGAAGCGATGCTCAACGTGCCAGTGAGCGATACATTTGCGCTGCGCGGTGTTGTCTATCTCGATGACCAGGGCGGCTATGTCGACAATGTCCAAGGCACGCGGGATCTCAGCGAAAGCGCGCGCTTCCGTCCAGCAGGAACGGTTCGTTCAAACGGCGTTCCGGTGAACGCGCTGCGTGGAGGATTCCAGGCTGACGCAGACCTCGATGATGTGACTTTCCTTGAAGCGAACAATGAAGGCATTGTCGAAGACGATTTCAATGACACGCAATATGCCGGTTTCCGTGCGACTGCCCTGTGGGAAGTCACACCTGATTGGACAGTAACAATCGCTCACGCACGCCAGAGCATTGAGAGCGACGGCGTGTTCTTTGCTGACCCGGAGCTTGACCTCGACAACCTCGAAATCCAGCGCTTCGAAGAAGATCGTCTGGAAGACGACTTCTCAAACACCAGCTGGACGGTCGAAGGCCGCATCGCGATGCTCGATGTGGTCTACACCGGCGCGTACACGGACCGAGAAACCGAACAGCGCGTCGATTACACGGACTACCTCTTCGTCGGCCAGTATCTGCCATATTATATCTGTGATGGCTCAGTGACCTATCCGGGCATGGCTGACCCAAGCGGCGTATGTCAGGCTCCAAATCTTTATGTGAATTCGGTCAGCGAAACGACTGTCTTCACGCAGGAACTGCGCTTCAGCACGCCGGCTGAGAACCGCTGGCGCGTAACCGCTGGTGGCTTCTATTCAGACCTTGAGCTGAAAGAACGCAACGACTTTGCTTATCCTGGCAATGTGCTTGCACAGCCTTTCGGACCATTTGCGCCAAACTTCCCGCTGACCGACGATGATTTCATCACGCCCGGACCTTTCCCGGCAGAGACCATCTTCCGCAATGACATTCGCCGCACTGACAAACAGTTTGGTATTTTCGGCGAAGCAAGCTTGGACATCGTGCCAGACTTGCTGACTGTCACGTTTGGTGCTCGTTATTACGACATCGAAGTCGACTTTGAAGGTAGCGCCAACGGGTCCTTCTGTAACTCGGGCGCAGCTCAGGACGCGCAGCTTTACGGGACCAACATTTCGGATCTGTACGATGGCGATGGTGTCTTCACGTTCAACGGTGGCCCAGGGTGCTCTGCTCCCCAGACGTTTGACCTGGACGACTCTTTGGCAGACATCACTGCAGCGCTGGGTGGAGATGCGGCGCGGGCGCAACGGGCATTTAACGCTGTGCGTGCCCCTGATACGGCGAATGCCGATGGCTTCATTTACAAAGGCACGGTTACGCTCACTCCGAGCGAAGACTTGCTGTTCTACGCGACCTATTCGGAAGGCTTCCGTCCCGGCTTGCTAAACCGTCCGGGCGGCGCGACCAATGGCGCAGGCTTCACTGTGCCGTTCGAACTCGAAACCGATGAAGTGAAGAACTACGAGATCGGTTGGAAAACCGAGCTTGCAGATGGCCAGCTGCGCATCAACGGTAGTGCATTCTACGTTGATATCAGCCGCTTGCAGACGACGATCTTTGATCCGAGCATCACCAACCTGTTCTTCTCAGCCAATGCGGCGGATGCAGAAATTCTCGGCATCGAATCCGATTTCACTTTCGCGCCGTATTCGCTTCCGGGCCTTACCGTCGCTGGTGCATTCTCTATCCTTGATACAAAGATCACCGATGTTCTGATCCCGACGGACGATGTGGTTGAAGGCGAGGACCTCGCATTTGCGCCGTCGTTCCAGGGTAATATGCGCGTGCGTTATGAGTGGGATGTCAGCGACAGCATGACTGCCTTCATCATGCCGCAAGTGACCTATTCGGCGTCCAAGCTGACGGACATCATCGAGATCAACAAGTTCCGCTTGGACAGCTACACTGTGGTTGACCTGGCGGCGGGCGTCTCAAAAGACCAGTGGTCGTTTGAAGTGTTTGGCGAGAACCTGTTCGACACGCGCGCGCAGATCTCCGGCAATTACATCAACGACCGCGAACGGATTACGACCAACCGTCCGCTCACTGTCGGACTGCGCGTCTCTTTCGACTACTAAGTCGGCAGCACATGATACCAAGCGGTGGGGGCGAGCCTTGACGGTTCACCTCCACCGTTTTGCTTTGTAGAGAGTGGCCATGGCGTCCCGCGAAGAGCAATTGAAAGCAGCACAGTCTGCGCTGCAGTCCGGCGATTTTGCCGCCGGGCTTGCGCAGGCAGAGGCAGTGCTGGCGGATGATCCGCGCGATGGCGAAGCGCTTTATATGGCGGCGGTTGCTTCGCGATATCTTGAACGCTTCGATGCGGCCTCCAGCCATCTCGCGACGCTTCATGCGGTGTTGCCTGAATATGGCAGAGCCTGGCAAGAGGAAGGCCATCTTGCGCTTGCACAAGGCGATCCTGCTCGCGCCCTTGATGCGTTCACACGCGCGACGCGCTTCAATCCTGCGCTTGCGGCCAGTTGGCGCGAGCAGGCGCGGCTGGCTGAAGGAGCGGGGCTTGGCGGTGAAGCCGCGACGGCCAAGGCGCAATTTGAGCGGGTGAGCGCTCTCCCGCGAGAATTGCTCGCGGTCACCAATCACTTGCATGAAGGGCGCTTGCTGAGAGCCGAAGAGATTTGCCGGCATTTCCTGCGCGCTAATCCGAAGAATGTCGAAGGCATGCGTTTGCTGGCGCGGATCGGGGTTGAGTTAGGCATACTCGACGACGCAGAATTTCTGCTGGAAAGCGCTGTTACATTCGAGCCGGACAATATCCAGTTGCGGCTCGACTATATCGATGTGCTCCGCCGCAGACAGAAGTTCGATGAAGCACGCGAGCAAGCAGAAGAGCTGCACAAGCGCGATCCTGAAAACCCGCTATTCCAGTCGCGCCTTGCGATTGAAAGCATGCAGACCAGCGATTTCGACCGCGCGTTTGAGCTGTTCGATGCGGTGCTGGCGAAGCTCCCGCATGATCCTGCGACACATACAAGCAAGGGACACGCACTTAAGACTGTCGGGCGCAGCGATGATGCGATTGCGAGTTACCGCTCAGCCATTAACGCCAAGGCCGATCACGGCGATGCATATTATGCGCTCGCGAACCTGAAAACGTACCGGTTCGAGGATGCGGAAATCGACGCGATGCGTGCGCAGATCGATCGGCCGGATCTGGCATTCATGGACCGGGTCCATCTCTCCTTTGCATTGGGCAAGGCGCTGGAAGACCGTAAGGATTATGAAGCAAGCTTCGGCTTCTATGAGCAAGGCAATTCGCTGAAACGCGCGCAAACGCGCTACAGTGCGGACGCGATGACGCGTGAGCTGGCCGCTCAGAAAGAGGCCTGCACGAGCGATCATTTCGCAAAACATGCGCGCGTAGGCCATGACGCGCCTGATCCGATCTTCATTCTAGGCCTTCCGCGCGCAGGCTCGACTTTGCTTGAACAAATCCTCGCAAGTCATTCACAAGTCGATGGAACTTTGGAGCTTCCCAATATCCTCGCGCTGGCGCATCGTTTGCGCGGCCGCAAAGCTGGTGCTTCGCGCTATCCAGAAATTCTGCATGAACTGACTGCCGAACAGCTGACGAAATTCGGTCAGCAGTTTATCGAAGATACCCGCATTCACCGGCAGGGCGCGCCATTCTTCATCGACAAAATGCCGAATAACTTCCGGCATATCGGACTGATCCATCTGATCCTGCCCAATGCCAAGATCATCGATGCGCGCCGCGCGCCGATGGATTGCTGCTTCTCCGGCTTCAAACAGCTTTTCGCAGAAGGTCAGGAATTCACTTACGGCCTGCATGAGGTCGGCCGGTATTATGCGGACTATGTCGAGCTGATGGACCACTGGGATTCGGTACTGCCAGACAGAGTCCTGCGCGTGCAGCATGAGGATGTGCTTGACGATGTTGAAGGGCAGACACGCCGCATGCTCGATTATCTCGGCCTTCCATTCGAGGAAGCATGCTTGCAGTTCCACAAGACTGACCGCGCCGTGCGCACCGCCAGCAGCGAGCAGGTTCGCCAGCCTATCAACCGCAAGGGCCAGGATGCGTGGAAGCCGTTCGAGCCGTGGCTCGACCCGCTCAAGCAAGCTCTCGAGGCATAGCGCTATCCGCTCAAAGCACTAGCGGGACAAGCCACATTGCGATGGCAGAGACCAGCACGATCGACACAAGGTTGAGCCATAGGCCCGCGCGCATCATCTCGCGGATCTGAATCTCTCCGCTACTGAATACAATCGCATTGGGCGGCGTTGCGACCGGCAGCATGAAGGCACAGCTCGCTGCGATTGTTACCGGCACAACCAGCATGAGCGGGTCGACGCCCAGCTCGACCGCAAGAGCTGCCACCACTGGCAAAAGCGTTGCAGTTGTGGCGACATTGCTGGTGAGTTCAGTCAGGAAGATCACAAGGCTTGTCAGCGCAATTACAAGCAGCAAGGGATTGATCACCCCGAGCGGTGCCAATTGTTGGCCCAGCCACAAGGTGAGGCCACTGGACGACAGCGCGGCAGCAAGCGACAGACCGCCTCCAAACAGGATCAGCACGCCCCAGGGCAAGCGCTTGGTGTCTTCCCATGTGACCAGCGCATGGCGGTCTGTGCCACTCGGAATCATGAAGGCAAGCAAGGCCGCGATCATCGCAACGCCTGCATCGCTGAGGCCTTCGAGGCCCAGCGCACCGCCCAGCGGCTTTCTCAAAACCCAGCCCGCGATGAGCAATCCAAACAGCACCGCCGTGCGTTTCTCCGCCGTCGACATTTTGCCCAGCGCTTCATAGCGGCGATCAAGCTCTGCGCGCGTTTCAGGCGATGATGTGAAGGTCACCGGGAACAGAAAACGGGTGAGGAGGACCCAGCCCAAAGGCAGCAAGAGCACGGTGACAGGAATGCCCACCATCATCCACTGCGCGAACGGGATTTCGAGCGCGTACTCGCTTTGCAAAAAGCCAACCATGAACGCGTTGGTCGGCGTTCCGACGAGTGTCGCGACGCCGCCGATTGAAGCGCCGTAAGCCAGCCCCAGCAGCAGCGCGATCTGGAAGTCATGCTTCGATTTGTCTGTCATGCCCGGTGAGGTTTCGCCCACGACCAAAGCCAGCGAGACGGCGATCGGGAAAAGCATGAGCGTAGTCGATGTGTTGGAGATCCACATGCTGAGCAGCGCTGCGGCGAGCATGAATCCCGCGACGAGGCCTTTGCCGCTATTGCCGGTGAGCCGGAATATCAGCAGCGCAATACGCCGATGCAATTCACTGCGTTCAACCGCCAAAGCGACAAGGAAGCCGCCTAGGAACAGGAAGATGATCGGATTGGCATAGGGCGCGGTGGCATCCTGAATGCTCATTACACCGGCGAGCGGAAACGCGATAATCGGAAGCAGAGCGGTGACAGGCAAGGGCACGGCTTCTGTCGCCCACCAGATCGCCATCATCACCCCGATAGCTGCGACTAATTGTGCTGAACGGTCCAGCCCGTCAGGCGCAAAGAACAGCGCAAACAGAGCGAATGCGATGATCCCTGCAACAAGCCCGAACGGATTGATCCCGCGCGCTTTCGGCACGAGCGATGCCTTGTCCGATGTCATGAAGTCAGTTCTGCCCCGTAGAATTGTGTGACGGTGTCATGCGCAACCTGCTGCAGGAACTCAGCATCCTCTGCGCTGACCTCTCCGAAATAATCATAGGAATTCCCGACCGGCGATGTGCGGTAGAGGCTCGCATAGACCGTTGCTGCTGCGAGATATGTTCCGAGCAGGCTAGGGTGCGATCCATCGAAGCTCTTGTGAAGCTCCATTTCGGGATTGCGGCGATAGGCTTCTGCAAATGCCAGTCCGACCGGAATGACAAGCGCGTCAATCGCATTGCCGGTTTCAAGATAAAGCGACGCGACGTCTTCAATCATGTCCGCGCGGTAGCGGGCATGAGGCGGAACATAAGCGTGCGTCATGTAGAGCACTGGCTCTGCTCCGGCCGCGCGAACCTTGGCCGCATAGGCTGTGGCGGTTTTCTTGAAGGCCTTGCGGCGTTTCGCGCTCAATGGCTCAGCGCTTCCGCCTTGCATCACAACGACTTCAAACGGCGCATCGACGCGCAGGTTTGCAGGTTTGAGCAAGTGATCGATCGCATGGTCGCGTAGGGACGCACCGCCAATGGTCGCGGATTTGTACGTCAGCTCTACATTCGCAGCGGTCTCAGCGGCTGTGACCATGCGCCGCAGATGGTTGTGAAGGCTGTCATTGTAATAGAGGTAGCTGTTGCCGACGAACAGGATACGCTTGGGCGTATCGATCTGCAGCCGTTTAACGTCCGGCACTTTCGAGTCTGTAGCGTTCGCTTGAGCTGGGCTATGCGACGAATGCGCCGCCAGTGAGCCAAACGCGGCAAGGCTGCCAAGCGCGGCTGCCGCGACAATCGCTTTCCAATTCAAATCGGATCCCCTTATTCTTCAGCTCACTATGGCAATACGCGAGCCTTATGGCCAGCGGCGCTATACATCGCGGTTATAGCCGCGCGCGCGAATTGTCCTAGTGAGGCGATTGGGGTGCGGGCACACACCGCTGCATGGGACAACAGCGGTCAGCAATCATTATTGGCGGCGGCATTATCGGTGCGACAAGCGCCTATGTGCTTGCGCGTGATGGCTGGCAGGTCACGCTGGTTGAACGGCATGCTGCAGTGGGGCAGGGCACTTCGCTCGGTAATGGCCGGCAGTTGAGCTACTCGCACACAAATGCGTTGGCGAGCCCGCGTTTGCTCACGCGCATTCCGTCGCTCTTGGCTGGATGCGATCCGGCTTTTCGCATGAGCTTACGAGCAGACCGCGGTTTCTGGGACTGGACCTTGCGGTTCCTTGCCAATTGCAATGCGTCGGCCAATCGCCGCAATACGCTTGCGGCGCTTCGACTGGCACACCGTTCCAAGCAAGCGATGGCGAGGTTGCTGAGCGAGCATACGATTTCCTTTGATCGCAAGCAGGCTGGCAAGATGGTCTTGCTGGAGAGCGATGCGGATGTGGCCTCTGCTCGCAAATCGCTTGAAGCCAAGCAGGCTGACGGGCTGAAGCAGCATTTGCTGAGCGCTGAGGAAGCCATAAGGATCGAACCCGCGCTTGAGCCGGTGCGCGAGAGATTGCGCGGCGTCCTTTATGCACCTGATGATGAAACTGGGGACTGTGCGCAATTCGCTCAAAGCATATTGGACGTGGCAGCCCGCGAATATGGCGCGCAGGTTCTGACTGGGCGGCAAGTTCAAGCTGTTTCGCGGCAATCGTCACAAACCGTTGTTACGCTGAGCGATGGCGAAGAGCTGGTCGGAGACTTGGCGATCATCGCAGCAGGTCCAGCGGTCAATTCTCTGCTAAAGCCGCTTGGTCATGGCTTACCGATTGAGCCGATGAAGGGCTATTCCTTCACTGCGCCACTGGGCAATGCGCCGCCGCGCGTGTCGGTGACAGATCACAAGCGGCGCATTGTGTTCACACATCTGGGGGATCGCATGCTGGTCGCCGGAATTGCGGAAATGGGGCGCGTCGATCTCCATGTGGACTCAGAGCGATTGCAGTCGATGATTTCCACCGCGCATGCATCCTTGCCGGAAGCGGCGGTCTATTCCGATGCGGATGAAGGCTGGGTGGGCCTGAGGCCCATGACACCCAATTCTCTACCAATCATCCGGATGCTGGAGCCCGGCATTGCTGTGAATGCTGGCCAGGGCATGTTGGGTTGGACGCTTGCGATGGGATCTGCTGAGCAGCTCAGCGAAGTCGTGAAAGAAGCAGCCTAATCAGCAGCCGGTTCGCTTCAGCAAAGGCTTGCCGGGAAGCGCGCCTGTGTACTCGCCGTCAGTGATTAGAGACACGCCATTGACCAGCAAATGACGGACACCGGCGGAAAGCTCGCGAGGTCTCTGGTAATCTGCGCGCGGTGCGAAGGTATCTGGGTCAAAGATGACGATATCTGCCACCCATCTAGGCTTGATCTGCCCCCTATCTCGAAGGCCAATGATTTCAGCGGTTTGCGCTGAACTGCGCTGGACAAGGCGGGCAAGGCTCATACCCGCCTCACCTTTGACAAGGTCCTGATAAGCCTTGGGAAAACTGGCAAATTTGCGCGGATGACCGGTCGATCCATCAGACCCGGTCACAACCCAATCCTGGCCGGCAAAAGCAGCGATATCATCAGGGTTCATGTTGAAGGAAGCAACGCGTGCATCGCCTTGCATCAGAATGGAAATGGCAGCGTCGACAGGGCTGAGATTGAGGTTATCGGCATACTCTTTGAGTGTTATTCCGGTGGGTATCTCCGCGCCGTGTAGACGGCCTGTGATGAGAAGTCTTTCAGGGCCACCGCGCCGCTTGTAACCTGCTGAAATACCTTCGCGAATTTGCATAGCCTGCGCTGGATCACGCAGACGTTCGCGCAGGGCCTCTAGCCCGCCTTCAAGCGCTGCTCGTGGTACCAGAGCGTTGCTCACCCGCGTGCCTGATGCTGCCCACGGATATTGATCGGCTGTGACGCGCTGTCCGTTCGCGCGCGCCTCTTCGATCATCGCGATCATCTTGGTTGAATGGCCCCACACGGCTGGACCAAGCGCTTTGATGTGAGCAATATGCACTGGAATATCAGAAACTTGTCCGATCTTCAGCGTCTCTGCCAGCGCGCCTTCGACTGTTATGTTGTAAGTGCTCTCATCGCGCATATGGGTGTCATAATACCCCCCGAGTACGCTTGCTTCTTTCGCTAATTCAATGACTTCCTCGGTCGAAGCATAGTTTTGCGGGACATAATACAGTCCAGCGGAAAACCCCCATGCACCTTCGCACATCGCTTGCCGGGTAAGGCTCTTCATGCGCTGCAACTCAGCCTCGCTCGGCGCCCGGTTTGCATCACCAATCACAGCTCTGCGGATGGGGCCGAAGCCAGCGAGGAATGCGACATTAGTGCCGATCCCGGCTTCGCTCATGGCGGTCGATTGCGCTCCTATGTCCGGCGATCCAAAACCGTCATTTCCGACCACGACTGTCGTAACACCTTGAAACGCGTGCGCCAAGTTCGCGCGGCGCTTTGCGTCGTCGGAGCTCAAGTCACCATTGGCGTGCGTATGCGGATCGATAAAGCCAGGCGCGACAATCAATCCGCTCGCATCGATCACACGAGCGGCACGAGGCAATGGCTCCCCCTCACCGATAATGCGCTGGATCATGCCATCCGTCACGACAACAGACGCAATTGCTCCCGGCTGGCCGCTGCCATCATGCATCAGCCCGTTTGCGATCACCAAGTCCGCTTCAGGCTCGGGATCACCGCTTGTCTGGCAAGCGACAAGAGCCAGCGAGAGGCCAAGGCACCCAAAGGCGCGCCTGGTGCTCATTCCGCTGGAGTCGCCAAAAGGGTTTCCATCAGCGCAATGGCAGACTGCTTTCCGATCCGCTTCACAAGCTCGCGATCAGTCTCGTCACCCAATTCGAACGTGATCCCGGGAATACCGTAAGTGTCATAGACATAGGCCTTTGAGATCGGACGCCCTTCAGCGTGGCGTGCATCGCGATCCACTTCATATCCCGGCATAAGCTGCTGATAACGTTCGAGCCATTTTGCAGTGAACAGCTCTGGATTGGTCGGTAGCTCATCGGGGATAGTGTAAAAGACGTCGCGATTGGTCGAGTGAAAGTCGAGCATCACGCGCAGCTCTTGCTCAGGGTTTGACGCGATTGCGTCCATCACGCCTTTCATCAAACGCGTCTCAGGTTGTGTGAACGGACCCCAGTCGCGATTGAGATCGACCCCTCCGGTGTTGTGTCGCCAGTAACCCAGCGTGACCCCGTCCGGATTGAGCAGCGGCACAGCAGTGACCTGAAAGCGTGCGCGGAATCGTTTGGCGAGCTCTGTATCTGACAAAAGTTCCTCGACAAACGGGAACATCGCAAGCGCACCCGTTACTTCAGGCGGGTGCTGCCGGCCGACCAGCAGAACTTGCTCGCGCGCTGATGCATTGCCGATGCGGATGACTTCGATGTCGCGGCCTTGGGCTGATTTGCCAAGCAAGGCGCGCCGCAACTCGGGATGCGCTTCCAGGCCATCAAGCCAGGCATCATAAGTTGCTGGCACGATGATTTCCTGAGCGGAGACGAAGAGTGGTCGGGCACCGACACCAAGCCGCAGCTCGGCTTGCTTGCGTCCGGAGAACTCCGAGACCTCAACCGCGCTTTGGTTGAGGTAGTCCCAACTTTGCCCGTCCGTGCTGGTCTTTGGCCAGTAGCGATGCCCGCACGCCGTGTAGGTCAGCTTCACATTCACGTCGCGAGGCTGAGCTGTGTGAACCCGGAAAGCATACCACGGGCTGCAATTGATCGGCGGCTCATCTTCCGGCGCAAACGTAATGGTCACATCACCATTCGCATCGATGCTGCATTCCTCCAATGCGCCTGCTGGAAAGCCGGTGTCGATCGCCACACCCCCTGCGACGCAGCGTGCGTTATCGGGACCGGAAAAGGCCGTTGAAACAGGTTCGAGTTGCGCAGTAGGCGCGCAGGCGCTCAGCGCGAGAGCAAGGGCTCCCGCCGGGATGGCTAGTCGCATGGGAAATGTCCGGTTGAGGGCAGGCGGGTTAAAGCGCAAGTGCTTCACCCGCCCGCTCTGATTAGAAGTTCTTGCGAATGTCGAATGAGAACTGACGGCCGCGGGCAGAATGGATGCTCCCGTAATAGCCAAAGCTCTCATCCGCGAGCGGCGGATCTTCGTTGAAGATGTTGTTGATACCGAAGCGGATGCGCGTTCCACTCAAAGCGGTATCGTTGTCGATCGTGTAGCTGATCGAGGCGTTCAGCGTGTACCAGTCATCGACGCGGAAGAACTCCGCCGTGTCATTTTGCTGCGCGCTATCATCGAAGAAGCTGTCGATGTAGCGAGCGAACGTGTTGACGCGCCATGGACCGTTTTCCCAGCTCAAAGAGCCGGTTACGCGCCACTTTGGACGACCGTCGATCTCCAGCAATTCACCAAAGCCGGTTGGCTGCAGCGCCGCTACATCGCCGACCGAAAGCTCAGGAATAGACTCGAGGAATGGCGTCAGTTCCGTGAACAGTGGCAAGGCATCCGGACCCGCTTCCTGCTCAAAGCCGAGCAGACGTGCGGCATTCACTTGAATGCCAAAATCGCCGATGCTGGTCGGGATGTCATAGAACAGACCAAAGTCGAGACCTTCCGATGTCCGCTGGTCCAGATTGCGATAAGGGTTCAGGATCTGAACGATATCGCCTGCAGGAAGAATGCCTGTGCCTGCATACAGATCGAGCTGATCAGCATCCGGATCATCGCGAATCACATTGGGGTTGAAGCTTCCCTGCGAGCGTAGCACCAGATCCAGCAGAATGGCATTGCCATTGCCGAAGATGCCGATGATCCCGTCCTGCTTCACGCGCCAATAGTCAGCTGTGATCGTCAGGCCCGGCAGAAAACTTGGCGTCAGGACTGCACCAAGGTTGATGCTCTCAGTCTTCTCAGGCTCAAGATCGCGTGCACCGGAACGGAAATCGATCGTCCCTTGTGTACCGCAGTCCGGTACATCGTCCTCATCGCCAGCAATGATCTCGGCAACGCACTCTACTGCGCGAACAACGCTGTTCGAACGCGATGTGCCTTCGTCATTGATCTGAATGAGGTTGGGAGCGCGGAAGCCTTCTGACCACGCACCGCGCAGCAGCAGGTCGGGAACCGGGCGCCATGCGAGTGCAGCACGCGGGACGAGGGCGCTGGAACTGTCCGAGAAGTCCTCGAACCGGCCAGCAAGCTGAAGTTCCAGCGAGTGGATCAGCGGGATTTCCATGTCTTCCGAAACAATCGGAACCAGCGCTTCAGCAAAGGCCGAGTATACTTCACGGTTGCCGTCTGTGTCTGGTGACGGGCTGGAGCCCAGCACGTCGGATCCAAACGTATCACCGTTTACAGCGTTGACGAATGTGATGGTTCCATCGAGCCGCGGATCGCGATCATCTTTGAAGGTTTCGCGCCGGAATTCGATGCCGGCTGCGATACCGACACCGCCACCCGGCAGTTCAAAAACGTTCGGGTTCGACACTTTGAAGTCTGCCAGCGCGAGGGTTGTTTCACCCTTGCGGAAGACGTCGATCGTGATATCGTCAATAACGCTTTGCGGGTTTGGCGTGCAGTCATTGTTATTCGCGCCAGTACCAGGTTCATCCGGGAAGCAACCGCCGTTGAACGGATTGTAAGCCGTCGCATCAGTGCGGTTGATCGCGGCTTGCGCGAGCGTGCTGGAGACCCGGTTTTTGGTGAGGTCGTTGGTGTTGGCCTGCGAATAGAGGAGGCCTGCATCGTAGTCCCAATTGCCCAAGTCGCCGCGAACACCGAGCACAAGTCGATAAACGTCTTTGTCGACGAAGCCTTGGCGCGGTCCTGCATCGATAAAGCGATAGTCTTCCATGAGGAGCGCGCGACCTTCAGGGCCTACACCTGCGCCGATGCCGTTATCCACGCGGTTCGGGTTAGGTGATCCGTCCTGCAGCAATTCAGCGCCTAGCGGGTTCCAGAACGCTGTCGCTTCAATACCCAGTGGCACTGCGCTGAGCATGGTGTTCTGTTCGCGCTGACGGAAGAATTCCGAACGGTAGTAAGAACCTTCGAAATAAAGTTCCGCGGCATCGCTCAGCTCATAGCTAAACAGCGCTTGGACGCTGTAGCGGTCTTTCTCCGAATAAAGCTGACGGTCGCCGCCAAGGTCATAGCGGATCGCACGGTCGATTGTCCCGCCATTATCGGCGCAGATACCGTTGCCAAGATCAATGACCCGGCCATCACTGTCTGCTGCCCCGTTCGGACCGAACAGGTTGCAAGGCTGCAAGTGGAAATCATCATCGCGCAGCGCGGTAGTGCCCGATGATGTTGCGCTGGAGCCTTGAATGTCGAATGCACCCCAAGGCGAGTTGATCGAGCGATTGTCAAACTGCGTATCGCCTTCGAAGTCCGTGCCGACAAGGAACGGGCGAAGGTCGCTGCTGCGTGAATAGTCGCGCGCGTCGGTCCCAATTCCATTCTCATGGAAGTAGTGGCCGTTCAAAGTCAGGTTGCCGCGACCATCAGCGAAGTCGAAGCCAACGCCGCCAGTCAACGCAAAACTGTAAAGGCCCGTGCCATCCGAAGCGCGGTAATTGGTCTGAAGGAAGCCGCCATCGCGCCCGCCTCTGAGAATCGTGTTGACCACACCTGCAACCGCGTCAGCACCGTAAACAGCGGACGCACCATCGCGCAGTACTTCGACACGGCGGATTGAGCCGGGAACAATCGTATTGGTGTCAGGCGAGACGACCGGAACAAACAGCTCCGTCTGGAAGCCCGGATTGAGGACCATACGGCGGCCATTGATCAGCAGCAATGTGTTGCCAGTGCCAAGGCCGCGCAGGTTGATCGAAGCGATGTCACCGCGTGCACCATTGACGCCGCCGGCTGTGCTTTGCTCGTTAAAGTTGACTGAGCCTGCTTGCGGAATGGCTCGGAATAGCTCGTCACCAGAGGCAGGGTCGATCGCATCAATCAACTCCTCAGCAACAACCGTGACCGGGAGAACGTCATCGACCTGAGCGCCTTGAATGCTGGTGCCGGTGACAACGATCACTGGCTCTTCAGGATTGTTGGTATCGACCGCATCTTGAGGCGCTTCAGCAGCAGCATCCTGCGCCAATGCAGGTTGTGCCGCCAACGCGATGCCTGCTGTTCCGCAAAGCAATGCCGTTAGAGGTCGCTTAGTGAATTTCATCATCTGTCTCCCCGATGGATCAGCAGCACCAAAGCCCTCAAAGGTGTCACTGTCTCAATCTGTTGCGTTTGGCTTTTGCCAAGTCCCGTCAGCCCGCGCTCTAATTCTATGCAAGCGCTGCCATAGCAAAAGGTTATGCCTTCGGTGGCTGCATACTGGCAATAGCGCTATTTATCTTTTCCGATACATCGCCAGCAAGCTGTAGCGTTTTTGCCATCATTTCAGTGTCGGGGTGATCTTGCAGGTGACTGGCGAAGACAGGGATCCGCGGCCAGTCTTCGAGAACATAGCGGTGCAGGCCGGCACCAAGTTGCGAATAGGCGGTGAACTGATCGGTTATTGTGTAGCCCATTTGCTTGCGGACCAGAGCCAGTGCCACATGGTACGTGTGCGCGGTCACAATCTCATCTCGCGGGATGGATCGAGCGGCAAGCTCGCGATCAATTACTTTGCCAAGTGGTCCAGTGTCATGCAGACCGATAAAGGGCTGGCCTTGCAAGTGCGCCCACAACCCGTCGGTATCAGGTTGCATTGCATTGGGTATAGGTGATGCACAAACGAGGACCATTCGACCTTCGCCAATCTGTCGAGATTCCAGCCGCGGGTCAGCTGAAGTTTCGAAGCCCATTGTCAGGTCTGCGTCGCGCTCCAAGACTGACTGATGGAGCTCGGAAGAGTGCAAGGTTGTCAGCGAAAAGCGCATGGCATTATCTTCACCATGCAGACGCGCAATGATGTCCGGTGCGAAGGTGAGGCTAAGAGAAGGCAAGACTGCAAGCCGCAAATTGCCTCCGCGCCGCTTGGCGATATTCTCAAGCGAGCGGCTAAATGTAGAAAGCCTGTGATATATGTCCTCGACTTCAGCGAAGAGCTCATGCGCTGCAGTCGTTGCAACCAATCGCCCTTTATTGCGAAGGAACAAGGTGACGCCCAGCTGATCCTCTGCGTGGCGGAGGACTTTGCTGACTGAGGGCTGAGAGACATTGAGGTCGCGCGCGGCGCCGCTGATCGAACCAGCACGATAGACGTGGTAGAAAATCTCGATTTGCCGGAGCCTCATGCACTTGGTTGTGCACCGGAAAGCTTCTTCAAAACAAGCCCGGACCTAAACAAGGCTCTCTTTAGCTAGACTTAGCGAGCCTGCGGCTGTGGCATCGCATCCGGATTATCCCGAAATGCGTCGCGAATGAGCAGGTTTGGAAGGAACACATTGTCCCACTCAGCGACGTCACGAGGCGGCCTACCTCCCAAACGAATGACCACCATGTTGGCGGACGGGATCATGTAAACCACTTGATTGCCATTGCCATCGAACAGAGCGATGTCCTTGTCAGCATAGGGCTCTGAATGAAGAACCTTGCCAAAGGGAACAGCCGGATGGGCAAAACCGCGGCGTTCGGTGAAAGGCCCCGGCACCCAAAGACCGAGGCCGTAATACGGGTTCTCAGCTGTTCCAGTGCGCATCTCTGCGACATAGCCTTCGGGAAGCAGTCGCTCGCCATCCCACATGCCATCCTGCATCAGCAACACTGCCATGCGTAGATAGGTGCGTGCGGGCAGCAAGGCGCAGCAGCCCGAATGGGCCGTACCTCCGGGACGATTGACCCACACAGAGCCACCCGCTGCATCAAGCGGTTGCAGCAATGCTGAGCTGAGATAATCGCCATAGCGCATCCCCGTTGCGCGCTCGATCAAAGGTGCGACCATCTCGCTTGTTGCATTGGCGTATTCATACCTTGAGCCTGGCCAATTCACGACCGGATATTCGTTGATGATAATCTCGTCGTGGCGCGGGTGAAGATAGGCGCGGTTGAGTACATCTTCTGGATCGCTCGCGAATGATTGCGGCAGGAAGCCCGTTCGCATGTCCAGCAAATGCCGCACGAGGATCGCCTCTTTCTGCGGGTTGCCTTTCCACTCTGTGATAAAGTCGGAAACAGACTGATCGAGCGACTTGATATGGCCTTGCTCAATCGCGCGACCGACCACGATGCCTGTAATTGGCTTGGCAAGTGACTTTGAGACGATCGGAGTCGATTGGTCGAATTCGCCGAAATAGCTTTCTTCCTCGATGACGCCATCGCGCCAAACGAGAAAGGCCGAAGAGTTGCGCTGCGCAGCGTAGTCGCGTGCTGTGGCGAGCGCTTTGCTAGAAAGTGTGGCCGCAGGTTCGTTTCGAAATGCCGAAGGCTCCGCCGCGCCTGCCAAGGGCTCAAGTGTATCATAGCCGGACAGGCCTGCGCCGCCGCTTCCGCCTTCGCGCAACCGATTGAAACGCGCCATATAAAGCGCTTCGTCAGGGTCCTCTGCAATTGCCTCTTTGGCTGATGCTGTTGTGGTTTCGGCTGGCATTGCTGTCGTGCATCCTGCGAGCGCAACACTACAGAGTAGGGCGGGGGCGAAGATCCGGAAGGATGGTGCGGATGAAAATGCGCAAAAAGTCATAATGCACTAGTGCTAGCAATCGCATGCAGATCGCAAGAAAGAGTTCAACGCGAACTCCGCCTGTCGAGCAAACAATCTACAATTACCGCGCGGTGCTCTTCAGATTGCAGAGCTGAATTGGCGCAGCGATTGCTTGCGATAACCATCGCATAGCGACGCGATTACCCGAGCATAAGGCAGCCCGGCAGGCGTGATCGACAGCGTCATATCCTGCAGCTCGGCCAGCCCGCGTTCAATAAACGGGACAAGGCCGTGCCGGATCTCGTTCTGCAGACAAAACGGAAGCTCGGCCTCCGCATCGCACAAAAGTCGCTCAATGACGTGAGAACGCAGCATGTCGTCTTTGCCGCGAACAAGACCATGCGAAGTCGTGAGCCGATCTTGTGATGCGAGCATGCGATAGCGCCCGCTGTTCTTCTCGTTCTGTGCAAGCAATTGCGGGAAGCTGCTGATAGCAGAGCTGCCAAGCCCGATGAGATTGACGGCCTGATCGTCAGTGAAACCCTGGAAGTTGCGCTTCAATGTGCCTTCAACTGCTGCAATGGCAAGCGGGTCAGAACCTCGTTTGGCAAAGTGGTCAAACCCGACCGGGGCATAATCGCGGCTAATCAAATATTCGAAACCAAGCTGCGCCATCGCAAAGCGCTCGCGTTGGTCAGGCATGCCAGTGGGATCGATCGCGCGCTGGCGAGGGACGATGTGCGGAACATGGGCATATCCGAACAGAGCGATCCGATCTGCGCCTATCTCTACTGAACGCGATAAGCTCTCTTGCAGATCTCCGCCCGTCTGACGCGGCAAGCCGTACATCAGATCGAAATTGAGCGATGTAACGCCGGCATCACGAAGCCAATCGACTGTTTGATCGATCAGCGCATCATCCTGAACGCGGCCGATGGTCGTCTGACAGTGGCTTGCAAATGTCTGCACACCAAGGCTTGCGCGCGAGATGCCCGCCTTCTTGATGGCATTAGCCCATTCCTTGCTCATCGTACGCGGATCAAGCTCGATCGATAGCTCTGGTGAGCTGCAATCGAAGTGATGGTATAGCGCCCCTAGCAAATGCAGAAATTCCTCCGGGCGGATGGCATTGGGGCTCCCTCCGCCAAAGGAAATACGTTGGATTGATGTGCCTTGCGGGATGAGCGATGCGACAACCGTAATCTCCTGATGCAAGGCCGACAGGTAGCTTTCGAGCCGCTGCCTGCGTCCAGAAGCGCCTGTATTGCAGCCGCAATAGAAGCAAATCTTCTCGCAAAAAGGGATATGCAGATAGAGCGATGTCGGCCCTTCAAGGGCTATCAGTGCATTGCGGTGCGCAGCGGGATCAAGCGCGGAGAACTCCGCGGCGGTGGGATAGCTGGTGTAGCGCGGTACGGGCGTTTCCAGCAATTCGGGATGATAAGGCCACATGCGATGCTATGTCGCGTGGGAGCCTCATGCGGTCATTGACGCAGATCAATCCTCTTGCGGCAGGTCCCGGCATGGCAAGCTTCGAGCTCGCACGGCGCGTCTTGATGCTCCTCTTTCGGCAGTCCGAGATCGATTTCGATGCTGCCGCCACTACACAGTTTTGCCGTGATGGTCGCTGCTTCACCTGAGACTTGAGTCTCCGGCAAAGCTGACCCTGCCGCGAGAGGAACTGCCGCTGCGTAGAGGAGCAACGCTTTGATCATGCAGCGTCATCCTCTTCATCATCGATGAGGATGCGGTTGGCCGCGCCGTCCAGATCTTCGAACTGTCCGCTGCGCATCGCCCACAAGAACATAACCAAGCCGAAAAGGCCCATGCCCAGCGCGACCGGGATCAAGAGCATCAGGCCAGTCATCGCGCCACTCGCGCCAGTCGCAAGGAGTTGGCGACGACAATCACAGAACTCAGCGACATAGCAATCGCTGCAATCAACGGAGTGACATAGCCGAACAATGCCAGCGGCACTGCCAGCACATTGTAACCAATGGCCAGCCCGAAATTCTGCCGGACGATCTGCATGGTGCAGCGAGCCGCACGAATGGCGAGTGCGACCGGCATGAGCTTGATTCCTATGAACACAGCGTCGGCTGCTTGCTGGCTGGCATCGCTCGCAGTGCCGGGTGCAATCGAGGCATGGGCAGCGGCGAGGGCAGGGCCATCGTTCAGCCCATCGCCCACCATGAGCGGGAAATGGCCTTGCGCGCGCAAATTCTCGAGCTCGGTCAGCTTGTCCTGCGGGCTGGCTTGAGCGTGCGCGAAAACGTTCAGCTCGCGGGCGACTTCTCCAACCGGGCCAGTTCTGTCACCTGAGAGAATGCGGGTATCCAAGTTCAGCTGCGTTAGCGCTTCGACGGTCTCTGCCGCATCGCTCCGCAAATGGTCAGCAAAAGTGATCGTCCAGCGATCCTCTCCAATTACCAGATCGGTTGCCATGCCGTCTGTTGCGGACTGCGGGCGCTCAAGGCCGACAGCAACGTTACCCCAGCGCGCGGTGATTCCAGTGCCTGAGGTTTCGCTCAGATGAGCAATTGGCGCGGCGGTTACACCCTCTTCATTTAGAGCCGCGGCAAGTCCCTGACTCAGCGGGTGACGGCTCGATTGAGCCAATGCCAAAGTCACGCCCTTGGCCGTGTCGGGAAGATCAGAAAGGTCAGGTCGAGGCGTCCCGAGGGTCAATGTCCCGGTCTTGTCGAACAGCGCGAGATCGACTTCGGCCAGGCGTTCAAGCGCGCTTCCATCTTTGATGAGTAAGCCCTTCTTGAGCAATGCGCCGGATGCAACGACCTGCGCTGTGGGAACAGCCAAGCCCATCGCGCAAGGGCAGGTGATGATGAGGACAGCGATCGCTATGATCAGCGACTGATGCCAGCCAGCCCCAGCAATCATCCAGCCAACAAATGCCAGCGCCGCCAGTGTGTGTACAACCGGCGCATAAAGGCGCGACGCGCGGTCCGCGATCCGAACATAGCGGCTACGTGACTGGCCAGCTTCGTCCATCAAACGCGCTATTTCTGCGATGACAGTATCGCTTGATACAGCGGTGATTTCCACGCGAATGGGCGCAGTCAGATTGATCGCTCCGGCATGAACTGTGTCACCTGTCTTGACGGGCTCAGGCGTGCTTTCGCCGGTCAGCATGCCATTGTCGACCGCGCTTTCTCCATCGAGGATTATTCCGTCAGCTGCGAATGCCTCGCCGGCTGCGACCAGCATGACCATGCCTGTCTCCAAGTCTTCTGCTGCCATCCGCCGCATCGACCCGTCTGGCTGGGTTACGCTCGCACTGCGTCCCATCCGGCCGAGCAACGCGCCAATTCCAGCGCGTGTCCGGTTGCGCATCATTGCATCGAGCGCGCGCCCTGCGAGCAGGAAAAACAACAGCATAACCGCGCTTTCAAAGTATGCATGGCTACCGCCGGTTGCAGTTTCATAAACGCTCAGCGCCGTTGCGAGCAGCACGCCGATAGAAATTGGCACGTCCATATTGGTGCGCTTGTGGCTTAGCGCCATCCAGGCTGACGCGAAGAATGGCTGGCCCGAGTACGCGATTACCGGAAGTGCGATCAGGGCTGAGAGCCAATGGAAGAGATCGCGCGTTGCGCCCTCTGCGCCGGACCAGATGCTGACGGAAAACAGCATGATATTCATCATACCGAAGCCTGCGACGCCTAAAGCGCGGAACAGCCGCTTCGTTTCCTTGTCGTCGCTGCCTAGCGGATTCTCTGCAACAGGCTGCGATTCAAAGCCGAGATCACGCAGCGCATTGGCGAGATCGCCTTCGTCCAGTCGAGATACATGCTGGATCGCCACGCGTTTCGCAGAGAAGTTGACGCGCGCGGCTTCGACGCCCTCCACATCCAGCAGGCCGCGCTCGATCTTCGCAATGCAGCCAGCACATTTGATGCCTGGCACAGTCAGCCTTGTATCGCTGAGCGTAGTTTTCTCCAGAGGATCGATGGCGACCGCGACATTCATTTGATGGCGATCTCCTGCGCCCAGTTCTTCTCGCCTGCAGTGAGGTCGAGCCGTACGATCCAGCGTCCTTCAGCAATCTGCGCTTCCGAGCGGTAAGTGCCTTCACCTGTAGGGACGAAGGCTATTGTATGACGTTGCTCTTCGCCGAGTGGGCGACGCATCAATGCGCTGACTTTCGCATAATCCGGAACCGCGCTGGTTTTGATTTCCAGATGACCATCGTCAGTGCGAGCCACTTTCGCGCTCCACCCAAGAGCGTCTTGCTCGCGAGCCTTCTCCAGCCAGCCATTGTATTTCTGGCTTGCGACATAGGTGTTCTCGACGATCACGCCGCCAAAGCCGCGCGTTGCCAATGTAGCCATCAGGAAGTTCACGGCCATGACGATGCCGAAGCCCACCACCAATATAGTGAGCATGTTTCGGCCAGTGAATTCGCGTTGCATCATGGCTCTCCCGGACCGTTGAAAGTGGTGTCTACCGTATCGCTTTCGCGCTGCTCATCGAGCGAGGTCAGGACAAACGAGAACTCGCTTGTCTCGGCTCCTTCGGGGACCATCACATAAGCGCGCACTGTTTGTGTGGCGTCCGCCGGTACAGCAATGGTTTGAGTATTAGCCGCTTTGTCAGGGCCAATCATATCGGTCCACATGACAGCACCGGGGAGACCTGTGACAGCCACTTCCATATCGCGCGGACGGCTTTCCATATTGCGCAAACGCAAAGTGTAGGCGTTGCGGACGGATCCATCGCTTAAAAGCATAAAAGGAGGATTGCGGTCTGGTGAAACTGTTAGGTCAGTATGGCTGCGCGTGCCGAGTGCAAACAACATCGCTGCGCCGATCGCTGTCCAGACGCCAAGATAAACCAGAGTGCGAGGGCGCATCAGCGCCTGCCTGATCGGCTGGGGCGGGGCGCCATTTGCCTCGGCTTCGCAAGCTTCGAGAGTGGCGTAGTCAATCAGGCCGCGTGGCCGCCCGATCTCAGTCATCACACGGTCGCAAGCATCAATGCATAGAGCGCAGGTGATGCAGCCAATCTGCGCGCCTTCGCGAATGTCGATGCCTGTGGGGCACACAGCAACGCACTGATTACAGTCGATGCAGTCGCCATATTCCTCGGGATTTTTCTGCGCCTTCTTCAGACTACCGCGCTTCTCTCCGCGCCAGTCCTTGTATGTCACGATGAGTGACTTTTCATCCAGCATCGCGGTCTGGATGCGCGGCCAAGGACACATATAGACGCACACCTGTTCGCGCATGAAACCGCCGAGCACAAAGGTGGTCGCGGTAAGCACGCCGACAGTCATGTAGGCAATTGGTGCTGCATCCAGAGTGAAGAAATCGCGAAACAGCGTCGGCGCGTCCGCGAAGTACAAGATCCAAGCCCCGCCGGTGACAAAGCTGATCAGCAGGTAGACGGTCCATTTGCTGGTCCGGCGAGCGATCTTGGACGGACCCCAAGGCGCTTTGTCGAGCCGCATGCGGGCATTGCGGTCGCCATCGAAAAAGCGGTCGACATGCTGGAATACATCGGTCCACACAGTTTGAGGACAAGCGTATCCGCACCAGGCGCGGCCGACAGCGCTTGTGACAAGAAACAGGCCAATGCCTGCCATGATGAGCAGGCCGGCAACGAAATAGAACTCGTGCGGCCAGATCTCGACACCGAACATGTAGAAGCGGCGATTTGCAAGATCGATCAGCACCGCCTGGTCAGGCGCGTACGGACCACGATCCCAGCGCAGCCACGGCGTAATATAGTAAATGCCCAGCGTCACCAGCATCACAAACCATTTGAAACGGCGGAATGGCCCGTCGATCCGTTGATTGTGGACTGTCTCGCCTTTGGCATAAAGCGAGGAGGGGATCGCCTGCGTTGCAGCAGCTTTATGAGGCTTTATCGCGCCAGAGGAAGGCGATGACGCGCCGGTGGTGCCGCCACCACCGGACACAGCCTTTTCCCACCTGTCATCAGGTGGAGGGTCTTTGATCGGAGCGTCAGAGTTGCCCATCGACCTCGGCCTCTGCGAGGTTCGCTAGCGCTTCCTCTGCGGTCTCTTCGCCTTGGGTAGGCGCTTCCAGGGTTTCCCCACCGCCGCGAGAGTAGACATATGCCGCGAGCATCTTGATCGTTACCGGATCAAGACGATCCGCCCAGCCAGGCATCACACCGTGGCGCGGGGCCTTGATCTGCGCGCGGATCTCGGCAAGTTCGCCGCCACGCAGCCAGATCGCGTCATTAAGGGCTGGCGCTCCTTGAATACGGTCTCCGCCGCCTGCCGGACCATGACAAGCGAGACAGTTGTTGGCGTATAGTTCTGCGCCGCGCGGAGAGCTCTGGCCTTTGCCTGTGAAGGAAAGGACGTGGTTTGCAACCGCATCGATCTCTGCATCGCTGAAGATACCTTCAAAGCCCGGCATCAAGCTGAAGCGGGTCTCATCCGAGCCTTCCCAGCGAATGCCATGCACAAGCGTGTATTCGATTGCAGCGATATCGCCGCCCCACAGCCAGTCATCGTCATTGAGGTTGGGGTAGCCATAATCTTCAAAGCCAGCTGCGCCCGCGCCGTGGCACTGCACGCAGTTCACTTTGAATGCAGCAGCACCACCTGCGATGGCTTGCTGCATCAGTTCTGTGTTGCTGGGCAGCTTGGTGATGTCTGTCGCCGCAATCTGCTCGCGCACAGATTGGCGCGCCATGTCAGCCGCTGCCATCTCATCTGCCAATTGACCGCGGCTGGTCCAGCCCAGCACACCTTCCGTACCGCGTTCGATCATCGGCCATGCGGGATAGAGCACTGCGTACACCACAGCCCAGGCGATGGTCAGATAGAACGTCCAAAGCCACCAGCGCGGCAATGGCGTGTTAAGTTCTTCAATGCCGTCCCATTCATGGCCGACAAATTCGGTTCCGGTGGGCTCGTCTACGCGGCTGTTCTGTTTGGGATCATTCGCCATGGTCTTCATCCCTGAAATCATCATCTTTGAAAATCGAGTGCGCGGCCTGGTGATTGTGCGCTTTGGCACCGGGGCGGAACGGCCATGCGCAAAGCCCCAGGAAGATCGCGAACATGACAATCAAAGCATAGCTGTCCGCGAAGTGCCGCAGAGTGTCGTAAAAGCTCATCGACCTCTCTCCTTAGCCAGTTCCTGCTGCGCTGCGACGCTGTTCACATCGACCAGAGTGCCGAGCATCTGGAGATATGCGATGAGAGCATCCATCTCTGAAACCATTGCAGGATTGCCGTCAAAGTCGCGAACTTGCGCTTTGGGATAGCGTTCTTCCAGATCGCCTGGATTGGCGTTGGGATCAGCTTGCGCCATCATGTCCGTTTCAGCGCTAGCAATGTCGGTCTCTGAGTATGGGACACCCACGCGAGATAGCGCTGTCAGCATCGCTGAAGGATCAGCGACCTTGAGCGAGTTCTCTTTCAGGAAGCCGTATTGGGGCATAATGCTTTCTGGCACGACTGCTTGCGGGTTGGTGAAGTGGAGGACGTGCCATTCATCTGAATAACGGCCGCCGACACGGGCGAGGTCCGGTCCGGTGCGCTTCGAACCCCATTGGAAGGGATGGTCGAACATGCTTTCCGCAGCCAGGCTGTAAGCGCCGTAGCGTTCAACCTCGTCACGGAACGGCCGGATCATCTGGCTGTGGCAGACATAACATCCTTCGCGGATGTAGATGTCGCGTCCGGCCTGCTCCAGCGGCGTGTAAGGCCGCATGCCTTCAACCTGCTCGATCGTGTTGTCGAGATAGAACAGCGGAGTGATTTGCACCAAGCCGCCAATCGCGACCGTGACTAGGGTTGCCAGCGCCATCAGAGTGACATTGCGCTCCAGCTTTTCATGGCCCTTGGCGGGTTTTGCATTAGGATCAGTCATCGTTTCCGCTCCTTATTCAGCTGGAACAGCGTTGATGGGACGGTCGGCTTCCTCATCGAGAGGGGTGTGGCTCATGGGCGCTTCCTCCCTTTGTTTGCCGAGGATGGTCATCCATACATTGTAGACGAGCAGGCCGGCACCGATGAGGTAGAGAAGGCCGCCAAAGGCACGCAGGGCAAACATTGGCTTGAGCGCTGCGACAGTGTCGACAAAGCTGTTCACCAGATATCCGTCTACGCCATACTCACGCCACATGAGGCCTTGAGTGATGCCGGCGACCCACATGCTTGCGGCATAGAAAACGATGCCAAGCGTCGCGAACCAGAAGTGCCAGTTGATCATGCGCAGGCTGTAGAGCCGCTCGCGCTGCCATAGGCGTGGGACCAGGAAGTAGATGCAGGCAAAGGTGATCATGCCATTCCACCCCAGCGCGCCGGAGTGGACGTGACCAATGGTCCAGTCGGTATAGTGCGAGAGGCTGTTGACGGCCTTGATGCTCATCATCGGACCTTCAAAAGTGCTCATGCCATAGAAAGCCAGCGCCATAACCATCATGCGGATGATCGGGTCCGTGCGGACTTTGTCCCATGCTCCGTTGAGCGTCATCAGGCCGTTGATCATACCGCCCCAGCTCGGCATCCACAGCACGATCGAGAACACCATGCCCAGGGTCTGCGCCCAGTCTGGCAGAGCGGTGTAGTGCAAGTGGTGCGGACCAGCCCAGATGTAGAGGAAGATCAGCGACCAGAAGTGGATGATGGACAAGCGGTAGGAATAGACCGGCCGCTGCGCTTGCTTGGGCACAAAGTAGTACATCATCGCAAGGAAGCCTGCCGTCAGGAAGAACCCGACCGCGTTGTGACCGTACCACCATTGCACCATGGCATCTTGTACGCCGGGGAAGACCGAATAGCTGCGTGCACCGAACAGGCTGATCGGGATCGCGAGATTATTGACCACGTGCAGCATGGCAACGGTCAGGATGAATGCGAGATAGAACCAGTTCGCAACATAGATATGCGGCTCGTGACGTTTGATGATCGTCGCGACGAAGACGACCAGATAGGCGACCCAGACAATCGTCAGCCACAGATCGACATACCATTCCGGCTCGGCATATTCCTTCGATTGCGTGACGCCCAGCAAATAGCCGGTTGCCGCGAGCACGATGAACAGCTGGTAGCCCCAGAAGACAAACCGCGCGAGCGAGGGCAGCGCTAGCGTCGTGCGGCATGTGCGCTGTACAACGTAGAAACTTGTCGCAATCAGAGCGTTGCCACCGAATGCAAAGATGACCGCAGAGGTGTGCAGCGGCCGCAGGCGTCCGAAATTCAGATATGGCTCAAGATTGAGCTGCGGGAACACCATTTGCAGCGCGATGAAGAGCCCGGCGAGAAAACCTGCCATGCCCCAGAAAATCGTTGCGATGACGCCCCAGCGGATGACATCGTCATCATATCGGCTCGGGCCAGTTGGCATTTTGAAAATGCTCTGTGCTGCAGCCATTTCATCATAGCTGGTTGCAGTGAAACACATCAGCAGAAATGCAACTACCGCAATAATCAGCGCATGCACTGCATAGCCCATGTCTTGCGCATTAGCGTAAGCCAATATCGCAAGGCAAAGCACGACGAACCACAGGCCGATCCGGCCCAGAACCGATGTCATGATACTTTTCCTCCTGTCGTCAGAGCAGCTAGCTCAGCTGTCTGACCCCCACCTTGATCTAAATCAAAAGTATGCTTTTTGTCGAATTGCGCGATCTTTTGCTCACAACGGCCTGAAAGGCTGGCAAGCTTGGTCAAGTCGAGCAGCGAGACCTGTGAGCGTCCACGTGTCGCTATCAGGCCCGCGTCACGCAACACGCTGAATTGACGGCTGACGGTCTCGATTGTGAGCCCTAATGAGTCGCCGATTTCCCGGCGCGACATGGGCAGTTCAAGCGTGCAGGAATTGAGTTCCGCGCCGCCAACACGCTCTGCCATTGCGAGCAGAAAGCTCGAAACACGCTCCAAGGCGTTTTTTTGGCCAAGCGCAACCGTCTTGTCCCGGCAGCGATGTAATGCACCGCGCAGCCGTTCGATAACAACGCGCGAAGCGTCATGTTCTCTTGATATACAATCGAGAAACTGTCCTGCTGGAAACACTAGCAAGGCCGTGTCCGTAAGTGCTGAGACCGCGTACTGATGCATTTCAGCGCGCGGGGTCGAAACCAAATCGCCTGCAAACTGAAACGCAACGATCTGCTCCCGTTCATGCGATGCACGCGCGACCAACTTGGTGGCACCGCGCGCGATGTAGACGATCCTGTCCTGGCCGAGATCAAGTTCGGCCGCTTGGCCGGGCTCGAGCGGCACAAGTTCTGAAAGGTGCACTAGCTGTGTGCCGAGTACGCCTCCGGGGTCTTGTCCAAAGATCGAGCGCATGAATGTCTGAAATATGGTTTGTTTGTCCATGGAGCGCCTTAGTCGTGACCAATTGGTAGCATTGCTTTGTCAAAAACAGCGGAAACGGTCTTTGATCTCGATCAAGGTCAGGCAGGGCAGTCTGCGGTTAAGGCACATTTGTTGTCGCAAACATCCTGGGCCACGTTGGGTGGCCGCTGCGACACTGGGATTAGAATGATGAAAACTCTTCTCGCTTGCGGTGCCGCTGCTTTTGCGCTGCTCGCACAGCCTGCCCTTGCGCAGGAAGATCGCACTGGTTCGATTCAGGCCAAGGTATTTGCAACGGCAGTGTTTGCTGATGCTGAGATCACCGATGTTGAACTGGACGACTTTGGTCTGCCAGAGGGCACGCAGAGTGCGGCGAATGACAATGTCACGCCGACGATCGCGATCGAGTACTTTGTCAGCAACAACTTCTCGCTGGAGACAATTGCTGGCGTGACGCAGCACGATGTTGACGGCCTTGGCGGTCTTGACGGGGCAGAGCTGGTCTCTGACCTGCGCATCATCCCTGCAACGCTGACAGCGAAGTATCACTTCGATCTCGGCGAAGGCTTCAAGCCTTACATCGGCGCTGGTCCAGCCTACTTCATCATCTTTAACGATGATGCAGGCGCAGACCTGGTTGATCTGGGCGTGACCGATGCAGACCTCACCAACGAGTTCGGCATTGCGCTTCAGGCCGGTGCTGACATTGAATTGAATGAAGGGTTTGGCCTGTCGATCGATGCGAAGCGCTATTTCATCGACACCGATGCGCGCTTCTTCGTTGACGACACCGAAATCATCCGCACCGAGCACAAGCTCGACCCATGGGTGATCAGCGCAGGCGCTTACTTCCGCTTCTAATAGTTCCTTCCGCTTGGATGGGTAAGGAGAAAAGGCTGGGCGTACCGAGGGGCGCCCGGCCTTTTTTATGTGGTGGGCAGGATCAGCTTTCTCTTGCCGCGATGACATAAATATCCGAATGGAATGCGGACACTTTCATCAGGCATGGATGAGGAGAGGCTGCCATGCTCGATCATAATCCGTTTGCCCGTTTTGCTTCGCCGATGTCTGCGAGCACTCCGCTGCGTCACGCGATAACAGCAGCTTATCGCTTGCCCGAACCGGATGCCGTTACACCGCTGCTTGAAGCGGCAATTCTTCCTGATGCGGATAGAGCTGCAATTGAGGCCCTTGCTGCGAAGCTCGTCAGCAGATTGCGCCAAAAAGGCCAGCAAGGCGGCGTTGAAGGGCTGGTGGCCGAATACTCGCTATCCACTCAGGAAGGCGTGGCGCTGATGTGCCTTGCTGAAGCGCTCTTGCGTGTTCCAGACAATGCGACGCGCGATGCGTTAATTCGTGACAAGATTGCTGGCGGCGATTGGCGCAGCCATGTCGGAGACGACCGTTCGATCTTTGTGAATGCTGCGAGCTGGGGGCTGGTCATATCTGGCAAGCTGGTGACACCTGTACAAGAGAACAGTCTGGGCGCGTCTTTAACCGGTCTCATCAAACGCGCGGGCGAGCCGGTGATCCGGGCTGGCGTTCATCACGCAATGGAGATGATGGGCGAGCAGTTCGTTACTGGCGAAACGATCAAAGAAGCGTTGAAGCGCGCGCGGGAAATGGAGGAGCAAGGCTTCAGCTATTCCTACGACATGCTTGGCGAAGCGGCCATGACGATGCGCGATGCCGAGCGGTATTATGCCGACTACGAGCGCGCGATCCATGCGATTGGCAAGTCTGCGACGGGTCGCGGCATCTATGAGGGGCCGGGCATCTCGATCAAGCTGTCCGCGCTCCATCCTCGCTATGAGAGGGCGCAAGCGGACCGGGTCATCCGCGAGATGCTGCCGAAAGTCCGCGCGCTCGCATTAATGGCGAAATCCTATGAGATCGGACTTAATATCGATGCGGAAGAGGCAGATCGGCTGGAGATATCGCTAGACATCTTGGAGATGCTTGCGCTTGATCCAGAGCTGGCCGACTGGGATGGACTGGGCTTCGTCGTGCAGGCCTATGGCAAACGTTGCCCGATGGTGATCGACTGGATCATCGACCTCGCAAAACGCTCAGGCCACAGGATAATGGTCCGGCTGGTGAAGGGTGCCTATTGGGATAGTGAGATCAAACGCTCACAAGTCGATGGCCTAGCTGATTTCCCGGTTTTCACGCGCAAGGTTCACACTGATGTGAGTTATATCGCCTGCGCCAGGAAACTGCTGGAGGCGCGCGAACTCGTCTTCCCGCAATTTGCGACGCATAATGCGCAGACCCTTGCGACCATCTATCATCTTGCCGGGCCTGACTTCGCTTTAGGCGACTACGAATTTCAGTGTCTGCATGGCATGGGTGAAGGCCTTTATGAGGAGGTTGTTGGCGCAGATATGCTCGACCGTCCGTGCCGCATTTATGCGCCCGTTGGAAGCCACGAGACATTGCTCGCTTACCTGGTGCGGCGATTGCTGGAGAACGGCGCGAACTCTTCTTTCGTGAACCGGATCTGGGACGAGGACGTGCCAATTGAAGAGCTTGCGCGCGATCCGGCTGAAGAAGCTCGCGAGATCGAGCCCATCGGATCGCCTCATCCTTTGATCCGCTTGCCGCGCGAGCTTTATCCCGAAAGAGACAATTCGCGCGGCATCGATCTTACTGATGAAATCGCGTTGACCACCCTGACTGAGCGACTGAGCAACAGCGCATCGCGCGAGTTCAAAGCCGAGCCTTTGGTGCCGGGCCGAAGCGGTGCGGGCGTGGCTAAAGCAGTCCTCAATCCGGCCAATCATTCCGACCGTGTCGGCACTGCCGAAAACGCCACGATAGAAGATGTCGCGCTCGCCATGCGCAATGCAAAAGCGGCGTCGGAAGCTTGGGCGCAATTGCCCGTCGAAACCCGCGCGCAATGTCTTCATAAGGCCGCTGATTTGCTGGAAGAGCGGATGGAAGATCTGCTCGGCCTGATCATGCGTGAAGCGGGCAAGTCCGCGCTAAATGCGATTGCCGAAGTGCGCGAAGCGGTCGATTTCCTGAGATACTATGCTCAGCAAGCTGGCGACGGGTTGGACGGCGCAAAACCGCTTGGCCCGATCGTCTGTATCAGCCCCTGGAACTTCCCGCTGGCGATCTTCACTGGCCAAGTGGTGGCCGCTTTGGTTGCGGGCAATACTGTGGTCGCCAAACCGGCTGAAGAAACACCGCTCATCGCTGCGCAGATGGTTGCGATCCTGCATGAAGCAGGCGTTTCGGAAGAGGTGCTGCAACTTGTCACAGGCGCCGGCGATATTGGCGCAGCTCTTGTCGCCTCGGAACGCACGTGCGGCGTTGTGTTCACCGGCTCAACCGAAGTCGCAAAACTCATCCAACGCCAATTGGCGGAACGCCTTTTGAACGACGGTTCACCGATCCCACTGATCGCTGAAACCGGCGGCCAGAACGCCATGATCGTGGATAGCTCTGCCTTACCTGAGCAAGTCGTGCGCGATGTGATCGCAAGCGCGTTCGATAGCGCGGGCCAGCGGTGCTCGGCACTGCGGGTTCTCTGTGTGCAGGAAGATATTGCGGACGATCTGCTCGAGATGCTGCGCGGCGCGCTTGCTGAACTCAAGGTCGGCTCGACCACGCGGCTATGCGTCGATATTGGTCCTGTGATCTCAGCCGAAGCGCAGCGAACGATCAATTCGCATATCAAACGAATGGAAGCGCATGGGTCTCGCGTCGAACAGCTCGAACTCAGCCCGGAGACCGATGCCGGCACCTTCGTCGCTCCCACAATCATGGAGATCGCAAACCTGGCTGAGCTTGGCCGCGAGGTCTTCGGGCCGGTTCTGCATGTCCAGCGCTTCAAGCGCCACGAGCTGCGAGATGTCATGCGCCAGATCAAGGAGACTGGCTATGGTCTGACCTTTGGTCTTCACAGCCGGATTGACGAGACGATCGCGGAAGTCACGTCTCTGGCAGAAGTGGGCAACATCTACATCAATCGCAATGTGATTGGAGCCATTGTCGGCGTGCAACCTTTTGGGGGCAGAGGCCTGTCTGGCACCGGACCCAAGGCAGGCGGGCCGCTTTATCTTGGACGACTTGTCCAAGGCGCAGCCTCACAAGCGCCACCGCTGGGTCTTCCAGTGGAATTGCCGGGGCCCGTTGGTGAGCGCAATCTATACGCAGTCCATCCAAGGGGGCGGGTGCTCGCGCTGCCGGAGACAATTGAAGGGCTGCAAGCCCAGCTCGACGCGATCACTGATACCGGGAACATCGCTGTCCTGTCGGATCGCGTGCGCAGCCTTGCCGAAGCGCTTGCGCCGGAAGACTTCGCGAGGCTCGAATGGGTCACAGACTGGCGCGCTGAGCCGCCCTTCGCGCATGTCCTGATCGAAGATGGCAGTCAGGATGTGAGCAAGATCCTGCAATCGGTTGCGGTCAAGGATGGTCCCATTCCGATTGTGCAGTTGGGCAGTCCTCAGAAGCCCTATCGTACGGACTGGATGGTCGAAGAGGTCTCGACATCCATCGACACCACCGCCGCCGGCGGGAATGCGAGCCTGATGGCTGTTGCTTAGATATTCGGGGTGCTCACGGACACTTCATTCCGGTTCGTGCGTTGAAATGTTGGTGCAGTTACGCGCCGAAGGACAATGTTCGCCAGTCGAGAGAAAACCGCGCGGTGAGACTTCTAGAATGATGGAGCGCTACGATGGCGGGTATCAGAGCAGAGTGAGCACAGGATTGCCATGACTGAACATATCGGTTTTGCACCCAATCATGATGAGGCATCGCGCCAGGCATTCGTCGCGAGCCTCAAGAAGTTTGTCAATTTCGACGTCGAAGCAAAAGTTGCCGAAGTGTTCGACAATGAATTGGTGGCCTCCGCAGAAAGTCCGCCGCAAGCGCGCGATGATGCGGAAGCATTGCTAGAGCCCCATCCGCTTTACCAGCTTTGGGCGTCGCTCACCTTTCACAGCCAGAACCTGATGTGGAACGCAGTCCAAGAGACTACCGACCGCACGATTGATGCGCAGGTCGATGCTTATCGACAGATCGCGAGCAAAGAAGCGAAGGGTGGCTCAGTGTCACTAAGTGACGAACTGCTCGTCAAAGCGCCAATTGCCACGACCGAAATCCACCGCCAGCCGGGCGGATATTGGCGTGAGAAACGTCCTGACGACATCGAGGCCGCGCTCAACTATGCCGGGACTGTCGATCTCTACCGTAACGCCAAAGGCATGGGGATCGGCGCCAAGCCAGCCGCGGATTCCATAGCGCGTTTTGTGGCCGGAATTGCGCGGCAATACGCGCCCGATCTCGATCCGAAGACGATCCTCGACATGGGGTGTGGGACAGGCGAGCAGACGCTCGGTTACAAGCGCGAGTGGCCCGACGCAGAAGTGACCGGGATCGATGTTGCGCGTCCATTTATCCGCTTCGCGCATGGCCATGCTGAAAGCGAAGGCGTTTCGGTGCACTTTGCAGAGATGGATGCAGGCGCAACCACCTTTGAAGACGAGAGCTTCGATTTGATCGTCTCGATCATCATGTTCCACGAGACGACCAAAGCGCAGGTGCATGACATCATGAGTGAATGCTGGCGTCTCGTGCGCCCCGGCGGCTTGGTTCTCCATCTCGACGTGCCGTACCAGCCCTCGCGTATTCCGCTTGTGAAGCAAGTCACGAACAATTGGCAGGTCCGCCACAATGGCGAGCCGTTCTGGAGCGGGTTCGCGAGCCTCGATATGAAGGAAGAAGCTGTGAAAGCCGGCTTTGATCCGGAGCACGCTTTTGCGACTTACGAAGGACAGGGGCCTGCGATTTATCACTTCTTCGGCGGTAGGAAACCGCAATGAGCGATGTATCAGAACTCCCCGCCGGTCCGCGCGCAGGTGAGCGCGAAACGACGTTCTTCGATGATCCCGTGAAGGACCAACTGCTCCGTTCGCTTGTGACGGTGACAATGGAGCTGTCGGTCACGCGCGATCGGTTGGCAAGCCTTGAAGCGTTACTGACGGAAAGCGGCGTGGTTTCAGCCGATGCACTGGATGCGCGTGAACCCGACATGGAGAGTGCGAGAGTGCGCGAAGCCGCGCGATCAAAGCTTATCGAAGACGTGCTTGGGCCGCTCGTGCGGCGCTTGGCGAAAGAGAGCTGATCCGCATCCACTAGGCGGATAATTGTCTTGGGGTGAGTGCCACAAGGCCCGTTGGCGAGGCAGCGCAATCTGCAATCCACATTCTCGGCTCGGAGGCCGCACTTGCAGATCAATGATGTCCTTTTTGCGCCTGCCAATGGTGCATTTTTCTATGACGATCAGGCCGCTATCCGCGCAGGCCGCAAGCATGACGGCGTGGCCTATAAAGGCGACCCTGTCACTCCCGGTTTCACGAGCGTTCGCCAGCCATCAAAGGCGCTCTCCATCGGGCTCATGCTGGAAGATGGTACGGTGATCTGGGGCGATATGGTCAGCGTGCAATATTCAGGTACAGCCGGACGTGACCCTCTGTTTGAGCAAGCCGCTATCCTGAGCTTTTGTCGCGAAGTTCTTGTTCCTCGCCTGACTGGCCTTGATGTAAGTCAGGGTGCGGAAATATGCGACACCGTTCTCGCATTTCATGAGGGTAGGCGCTTGCCGCTCGCGGTCGAATACGGAGCCAGCCAAGCGCTGCTCAAAGCGGCTGCCTATGCGCGCCGGATAACGCCGGCAGAGCTTGTTGCGCAGTGGCTTGGCGTTCCGCCGCCAACAGAAGCCGTTCCGCTCTTCGCGCAAAGCAGTGATGAGCGACACGCCAATGTCGATACGATGATCCTCAAACAGGTCGATGTGCTGCCTCATGGCCTGATAAATTCAGCAGAGAAGTTCGGGCCTGATGGCGCGACTTTCAGCGATTATGTCGTCTGGGTGGCTGACCGGATCGCGCAACTGGGCGAAGCGGGGTACAAGCCAACGCTTCACTTCGATGTCTATGGCTGGATAGGCCTCGGTATCGGGACCGAGCCGAAATCTATCGCTGAGTATATCGCGAGAGTTGCTGAGCGTGTGCCCGGCTACACGCTCAATATTGAGTGCCCCGCTGATTACGGCAACCGGACCGCGCAGATCGAAAACTATGCCGCCATTGTCGAGCATGTCGATCAGCTATGCGGCAACGTGAGAATCGTTGCGGATGAGCATTGCAACACGCTTGATGACATCGAAGCTTTCATCGCAGCGCGCGCGGCACATATCATTCAGGTGAAGACGCCGGATGTTGGCAATTTGCTTGATACAGCGCGCGCCATTGTCGCGGCGCGCGAAGCAGGCATTGGCGCTTATAGCGGCGGGACCAGCGCAGAGACTGACATATCAGCACGCGCTTGCGTCCACGTCGCGCTCGCGGCGAGAGCCAGCATGATGCTCGCAAAACCGGGTATGGGCGTAAACGAAGGTATCACTATCGTCGGCAATGAGCAGGCGCGTGCGCTTGCTACCATCCGCGCGCGGCTTCAAGCGGAGCTTTCCGATGCAGGATGATCTCAACGGCGTACTTGTCGTCTCGCTCGAACAGGCAGTCGCTGCGCCATATGCAAGCTCGCGGCTGGCTGACGCGGGCGCGCGGGTCATCAAGATCGAGCGGCCTGAAGGCGATTTTGCGCGCAATTATGACACCTTAGTCAAAGGCGAGAGCGCCTATTTCGTGTGGCTCAACAGAGGCAAGGAATCGCTATGCCTCGATTTGCGTGAAGCAGACGACCGCGCCCTGCTGCTTCGTATGATTGCGCGGGCCGATGTCTTTATCGAAAATCTGAAGCCCGGCACGCTGGCAAAGTTCGGCGTCGATCTGGACGCGCAATGCGAAGAGAACAAACGTCTGATCGCATGCTCGATATCGGGCTTTGGCGAAGAGGGGCCATATTCCAGGCTCAAAGCCTATGATCTGATCGTTCAAGGCGAGGCTGGCCTATGCGCAATCACTGGCACAGCGGATGGTCCAGCGCGGGTTGGCGTATCGGTTTGCGACATTGCGGCTGGAATGACAGCGCATGCAGCGATCCTTCAGGCACTTTTCCGCCGTGAGCGGGATGGGCAGGGGCGTCGGATCCGGGTCTCGCTGTTCGATGCGCTCGCGGACTGGATGAACGTGCCGTTCCTGCAATACGCCTATGGCGGTTACGAGAACCAGCGCAGCGGCGTGAACCACCCCTCCATCGCGCCTTACGGGGCCTTTCCTACAGGCGATGGCAAGCAAGTTATCTTTTCCGTCCAGAACCAGCGTGAATGGTATGCTTTCTGCGAGCACGTAATGGGTGATGCACACCTTGCCGATGACCCCCTGTTCAAGACCAATATGGAACGGCTCGACAATCGCAGCGAGCTGGAAAGCCGTGTCCGCGCCCGTTTCTCCGAACTCAGTATCGCGTCAGCAATGGAGCTGCTGGAGCGCAGCGGTATCGCATATGGAAGGCTGAATTCTATCGCTGAATTGGCGGAGCACCCGCATCTTAGGCGGCTGAGCGTGAACACAGACGCGGGAGAGGTCCACGTGATTGCACCGGGCGCTGTTTATGGAGACAGTGCGGCAGCGCGGGTTCCAAGTGTTCCGACCATTGGAGCGCAATCCTCTGAAATACGTGAGGAATTCTCGGGATAGCGGGTGCTGTAGGACTATATTTGATCAAACGTTGTAAAAACTGTGTGACATACGCTATTGTCATCCTGTGATGACATTGGTCGGTTTCATCGCAATTGCAAAGTTGTAGAAGCAAGGGCGCTGTATGGAACGTGGGGTACCAATTCGTGCGATCAGTCGAGGGCTTTCAGTCCTGACAACAGTCAATCGCGACGGCCCCATTTCGATGATGGACATCGCAAGGGCGGCGCAGGTTCCGTACCCGACTGCTTGCCGCATCATTCAGACGCTTCTGCATGAAGGAATGGTCGAGAAGGAACCACATCGAAAGCGGTACCGGGTGACATCGCTAGTTCAGACCCTTTCGACCGGTTATCAGACGGAAGACATGCTGGTCTCGGCTGCGCGCGAGCATATCGAGACTCTCTGCCACGAGCTCAGCTGGCCGATTTCCATCGCAACGCGCGTCGGCACGCGCATGATGGTACGCGATTCCACGCACAAGATGACCTCTCTGACGTTCTCGCACTACTTCCCTGGATACACTCTACCGATCGCGGAATGCGCAACGGGCAAGGTGCACTTGGCTTTTTGCGATGATGAAGAGCGCGAGGCTATTCTTGAAGGCTTGAAGGCGATTGAGACCGAAAGCTCGCATATGGGCCTCGTTCTGATGGGCGATGACTACATGCTCACGAAGATCCGCAAGGACGGCTACGCGATGCAGATCCGTAACGTTTACAATGCGGATCCGGGTAAGACCTCTTCAATCGCTGTCCCTCTATTCGATGGGAACGATCAGCTGATCGGTTCGCTTGCGCTGATATTCTTCGCCAGCGCTATGAATGGTGATGAAGCGGTCGCGAAATATCTCAAACCGATGCAAGACACCGCGCGCGCCATAGGCACTGCGATGCGAGCCGCAACAAGCGCAGCCGCTTAGGCACGCATCTCAGGATAAAACTAAGCAGGCACGACGCAGGTTGCGGCGTGCTCGCCCGCAAGCCTGCCCAGCGTCGTTGCGGTAAGCAGGCCATTGCCAGCCATGTAGCCATCTGCGCCTGGGCCTGAGATGCCGCGCGCAGCCCCTCCGCCGGCATAGAGGTTGGGCATAGTGCCTCCGCCCGAGCGTTTGACCCTCGCATGCTCGTCCACTTCCAAGCCGCCTTGGGTGTGAAACAGCGCGCCTGTCACTTTGACAGCATAGAAAGACGCGGAAAGCGGCGCTTTGCCGGCAAAACTGCGCCCGAACTGGTCGCGCTCTTCGCTTTCGATGAGCCGGTGGGTCTCTACCACTGTCGCTTCAAGACCTTCGGCATCGACACCGATTTTCTCAGCGAGTTCTGCGAGTGTGTCGGCAGAATTCAAGCATCCGGCAGACATCGCTTGTTGGTAATCGTCGAATTGCACCATCACTTGATGGCGGGTTTCATCATAGATGCTCCAGGCAACATGGCCGTCCTGCCGCAAGACTTCGACCGCTTGTTCTGAGTAACCTGCCGCTTCATTGGCAAAGCGCTCACCGGCGCGGTTCACTTGGATGCCGCCTTCTGTGATCAGCGGCCAAAGGATCGGAATTCCATAGCCTGCTGCAAGCCCCGCATGCCCTTGATACGCGCTCAAGTCTGCCATGGCGGCGTCGAGATCTCGGCCCCACGTGATAGCGTGTCCTTTGTTGCCTGGGTGTCCGTGAAAAGTGGCATGTTCCAGCTCAGGGATGAGCTCGCGTACCATCTCCTGATTTCCAGCAAAACCGCAGCAAGCGAGGATCAATGCATCGCAGCCGATAATGTCGGTCTCACCGTCGGGGCGTGTTGCTCCTATGGCAATGATCTTGTCGTCATCATTGACGTAGATCGTGTTCACGAGGCTGTCCGTCAGAATGTCTACGCCTGCATCTTCGCATGCGCTCGCAAGTGCGCCCATCAACTCGCTGCCGGACCGGCTCGGCATACCATGCATGCGGAGAGCGGAGTGTCCGGGATAAGTGAAGCCTTCGACCAAGCTCAGATCGATGCCGTGTTTCTCGACCAGCCAGTCAATCGTCCGGCCCGATTCCACTGCAAGGTGCCGAACAAGATCTGTGTCGACTTTGCCTTTGGCTTTGTCCGCAATGTCTTTCGCGAAAAGTTCAGGCGAGTCTTCAATGCCGTTCGCGCGCTGGATCGTGCTGCCTGCTGCCGGGATAAGGCCAGTCGACATCGCGGTTGTCCCCATCGGCTGGCCGTCGCGTTCGACAACCAGCACATCGACACCTGCATCACGCGCAGCAAGCGCAGCGCAAAGCCCGGTTCCGCCGCCACCGACAATCACAACGGGAATATCGGCGATGGCTTGGACGGTTTCAGTCCGAATGACGCGGATTTCGCTCATGTGTGCATACCTTCAAAAGTCAGAACTGGCTTGATGACTTTGCCGCTCGCCGCATCCGCGAAAGCCTCAGCGATGTCTTCAAACCGATAGGTTTTGATCAAGCGGTCAATTGGCATGTCCCCGCTTGCAAGATAGGCGGTTAGCAAGGGCAAGAATTTAGACGGGACCGCATCGCCTTCGATGATCCCGACAATCGATTTGGTCATGAAATCGAGCCCGCCGGGATGCGAAATGGGGGCGTCGAATTCGCCGGGCAAAGTCAGCACACCCAAAGTGCCGCCACTGTGCAGGGCTGCGATGCAGGCTTCGAATGTCGCTTGCGTGCCTGCAGTGTCCAGCGCTGCTGTAACGCCGCCATGGGTGAGCGCTTGAACCGCTTCCACCCAATCCTCGTTGGAGCCATCGATAACATGCGACGCGCCCAGCTGTCTGGCAAGCGTGCGGCGCTCCGCATTGAGTTCAATCGCGATGATTGGATCGCATCCGATGATCTTGCCCGCCATGATCGCTGCAGCGCCTACCGCGCCAGCGCCGACGACCAGCAATGGCCGATCAGGCAGAGCTCCGATCTGATTGAAAACCGCACCTGCGCCTGTTTGTATACCGCAGCCAAGCGGGGCTGCTGTGACCATGTCGAGCCCATCTGGGATGCGCACGAGGTTGCGTTCAGTCGCTAAGGCGTATGTCGCAAAACAGCTCTGTTGGAAGAATGCGCCGCCGACTTCGCTGCCATCTTCACGTTTGAGGGAAGGGCGGTTCGCAGCGCGCTGCCCCTCGATATTGAGCGCGATCCCGTCAAAGCAATAGGCTGGCCTGCCGCCTTCGCAATTCGGGCAAGCGCCGCAAAAGCCGAATGTTGCAACGACCCGGTCGCCTTTCTCGAATTTCGTAACGGCAGAGCCTGTCTCGACCACCGTTCCAGCGCCTTCATGGCCGAAAACGCGAGGGGTTTCGCTCCATTGCGAGATGCCGAGATCAGTGTGGCAGATGCCAGCGGCTTCGACTTTGATGATGACTTCGTCCGCCGCCGGATCGTCCAGCATGAGTGTTTCGATCCGAGGCGGTGCGCCTTGGCCGTCACATACGGCTGCTTGGATGGAGCGCGGCATCAAGCGCCCCCGTGCCGATCCTGAAACGCAACGATCTCTTCCATGCCGAGCAAGCGCGAGATTTCCTTGAAGTCGAACATGTTTTCATGCGCTGGGTTGGCATCATCGCGCGCGAGCGATGCGTAGAAATTCGCGGCTCCCTGAAGAGCGGAAAGAGAAGGGCCGGCAGGATAGATAACCAGCTTCGCGCCTAATTTCGCATAGCCTGAGGGGGACAAGATCGGCGTAAAGCCGCCATGCGCTGCATTGATCAGCAACGGCTTGTCGAGCGCTGCGGCGGCTGTCGCGATCTCTTCTTCGCTCTCAGGCGCTTCAAGGAAAAGAATGTCTGCGCCTGCCTCGCCATATTCTGACAAGCGGTCGATTGCAGCCTGAAGGCCTTCGCTGCGGCGCGCATCGGTTCGCGCGATGACCATCAGATCGTCATCGCCGCGTGTTTCTACCGCGACGCGTATTCGCTTGACCATCTCCTGAGCGGGGACAGATGTAGCTCTCCCCACATGACCGCAAATCTTCGGGAAGGGCTGATCTTCAATCTGCATCGCAGCGATCCCGGCTTGGCAGTAGAGCTGAACCGCACGGCGCAAGTTCGTAAGACTTCCAAAGCCTGTGTCCGCGTCTGCGATTATGGGCACTTCGGCGCGGGCGGCAAACCGGCCAAAAGTGCTCACGAAATCGCTCATTCCAGCAATGCCGACATCCGCTTCACCATAGGCAGAGGCCGTGCCCCAATAGCCCGAGGCATAGAGCGCTTTGTGTCCCGCAGCCTGGCCGAGCAACAAACTCATATGGTCATAGATGCCGGGCGCAGCGACAATATCTTCGCTTGCGAGCAGTGCGCGCAATTGAGCGCCGCCTGAGGGTTTTTGCGTTTTACTCATGCGAAAATGCCTTTGATCTCTTCAAGCACAGACGCGTCCTCGATTGTGGGCGGGACCTTGGGTTGTTCGCCGTCGGCGATCTCGCGAATGGTCTTGCGCAGGATCTTGCCCGAGCGCGTCTTGGGCAGCTTGGCGAGCAGATGAACTTGCTTGAATGCGGCAACCGGACCGATCTGAGCGCGAACTGCGGAAATGAGCTCAGCCGCAAGATCATCAGCCGCAATGTTTGCGCCCGCTTTCAGCACGACAAAACCGACAGGGATCTGGCCTTTCAGCTGATCCGCTTTCCCGATCACAGCGCATTCGGCGACGCTGGGATGGGCCGCCAGCACTTCTTCCATGGCAGACGAGCTTAAACGGTGGCCCGCGACATTGATGACGTCATCGATGCGCGCCATCACGCTAAGATAGCCGTCTTCGTCAATGAAGCCGCTATCGCCGGTCAAGTAATTGCCGGAGAAGCGGCTGAGATACGCTTCGTGGTAGCGCTCCGGTGCATTCCAGAGTGTGGGCGCGAAGCCCGGCGGCAAAGGCAAGCGCGCAACAATCGCGCCGCTTTCGCCAGCTGCGACAGGCTCGCCTGCTTCACTGACGCAGACCAAGTTCCAGCCCGGCATCGGCATGGTGGAGGAGCCTGCCTTAGTCGGAAACTCTTCGATACCCAGAGGGTTGGCGGTGATCGCGCTGCCGGTCTCGGTCTGCCACCAATGGTCTACCACCGGCACACCGAGCAAATCTTGCGTCCATTTGAGCGTGTCGGGATCGGTACGTTCGCCTGCGAGATAGACAGCTTTCAGATTGGAAAGGTCTGCTTCCCTCGCGAGTTCGCCATCGGGATCGACTTGCTTTATCGCGCGCATGGCCGTTGGCGCGGTAAAGAAGCTGCGCACCTTGTGCTTCGACATGATACGCCAGAAAATGCCTGCATCAGGCGTGCCGACGGGTTTGCCTTCAAAGATCACACTAGGATTGCGATGCAGCAGTGGCGCGTAGCAAATATAGCTGTGACCAACGACCCAGCCAACGTCGCTCGCCGCCCAATAGGCTTCACCCGGAGGGCAATTGTAGATGCCGGTCATGCTCCAGTTCAGCGTCACCAGATGCCCGCCAGTGTCGCGCACGATCCCCTTGGGCTGTCCGGTCGTTCCCGAAGTGTAGAGAATATAGAGCGGATGCGTCGCTTCAACAGGAACACACTGAGCTGGATCGGAGCTCGCGATCAAAGCCGACCAGTCATGCGCGTTGTCAGCTGACAAATCGGCTTCATGCTGCGGACGCTGCCAGAAAATCGTGTGTGAAGGCCGATGGGCGGCGAGCGCGTAGGCATCATCAAGGATCGGCTGGTAGGGCAGGGTCTTTGCCCCTTCGATCCCGCAACTCGCAGCCAGCACGACTTTCGGCTGCGCATCATCGATGCGGCTGGCAAGCTCGGGCGCAGCGAAACCTCCGAAGACGACAGAATGAATGGCTCCGATCCGCGCGCAGGCCAGCATTCCGATCACCGCTTCCGGCGAGTTCGGCATGTAGATCAGCACGCGATCGCCTTTGTTCACGCCAAGCGAAGCCATTGCACCGGCCAGTCGCGATGTCGCGTCCTGCAATTCCGCATAGGTCAGTGTGCGTGATATGTCTGTGACCGGGCTTTCGTAGATCAGCGCTGTTTCGTCAGCGTGACCCTCGTCAACGTGGCGATCTACGCAATTGTAGCAGGCATTGATTTTCCCATCCACGAACCAGCGCGGGATGAGATCACCTCCGCGCTCGAGGATGGTCTGCGGTTTCACCTCCCAATGCAGGGCCTCGGCCTGCTCCGCCCAGAATGCCTCGGGCTCGTTGATCGAGCGCTGATAGATGGGAAGATAAGTGTTCATAGGCATCATACTCTTGTGCTCACCGCCTCTATTCCTGCCTCGCTTACGACGCTTACCCATGGCTCGATATTATCCAATGAGCGGATAGTCTCTGTGGACCTTTGCGGAACTGCGCGCAGCTTTGATATTTGGATTAGTGAGAGATCACTCCTGAAACAGGAAAGACATAAAGGCTGTCATGAACAAGCAAACATCCAGCACCGAAGTTCCCGCCCAGCTAGGCGATGAGATCGGAGGCTCGGGCAAAGCCTATTTCGAGAATGTCGTGATCGACAATATTCTCGACGCGCTGCTCGAATTGTCCGCTGCGACATGGACATTCCAGGACCGATTGCTTGTGCTTGAAAAAGTGCTGGAGAAGCATGGCATCAACGCAGCTGAAGAGATTGAGCAGCATGTCCCCGACGAAGCGGAAATCGCTTCGCGGGCAGAACAGCGCGCTGCAATGGTCCAGCGCGTATTTGGCAATTTCGTTCGTCGGCCGGTTGCCGGCGTGAACATATCTGCAGGAGATCAAGCATGAGCCGCGGTCACATTGGCGTTCTGCCACGTCCGACCAAACTTGAGGATGAAAGCTATCTTGAATTCATCACGAGCTTCCGCCGTTTGGCCATTCAGGAGATGTTCCCGAAGGTAGCGGAGCATGGTGAAGTCGCGCTCGCAAGATCGCTTGAACAAGGTGAGGTCGCCAAGCCTGCTGAAGGCGAAGCGCTCCCCTTAGGCGAGATCAAGAAGGCCTTCGGCAAGAACCCGGTTACGCCGACGTTCCAGCGCTTTGTCCGCACTCAGCAAGAGATGATGTGGCGTCGGACGCGCGAAAGCTTCTATCGCAATATCGGCGAAGTGATGGCTTACATGGATGATGCCGAGGCGAAATGCCCTGAGCGTATTCATATCGATCCTGACTTTGTTGAGCCGGACTACACCCGCCGCGAGATCCACTGCCAACCAGGCGGATATACTGATGATCCGATGGGCGGCATCGTTTTCCATTATGGGACCAAGGTTTTCTACGAAGGCTTTAACGACCAGGACGAGCTTCATATCGAGCTTGCTGAAAAAGCAACGAAGCCCGCTGACGGCAAGGTCGAGCGTATTCTCGATATTGGCTGTTCAATCGGTCAGGCGACGACTGTTCTGAAGGACCTTTATCCTGAAGCCGATGTCTGGGGACTGGATGTCGGAAAGCCGCTGGTCCGCTATGCTCATGCGCGCGCGTTGGAGCACGATAAGGAAGTCCATTTCAAACAAGGGCTGGCGGAAGACAGCGGCTTTGAAGATGGCTCATTCGATATGGTGCTGAGCTATATTCTCTTCCACGAAGTGCCAGTGAAGAAGATGAAGGAAATCATCGCGGAAACCTTCCGCGTGCTGCGGCCCGGCGGTGTTTTCTCGATCTATGAATTCCCCAGCAATGACCAGAATCAGGTGAGCGCGGCACACCGCTTCCTGATCGACTACGACAGCAAGAACAATTGCGAGCCGTATTCACCGGGCTTTGTTGCAAGCGACTTTAGAGGCATCATTGAAGAAGCAGGCTTTGTAGTCGAGCAAGGCCCCGGGCTTACCAATGATTTCCTGCAGTCGCTGGTAGCGCGCAAGCCAGACTGATCTGACGCAAAAGAGCTAAACGCAGGAGAGCGCGTCCGGAGTGATCCGGGCGCGTTTTCTTTTGGCGTTCTTCAGTCAGATCAAGCCAGTTCGACGCTGGCCGGATCATATTTGAAGATGCCTAAAGCATCTTCGTTCTTAGGCGGATTGTCGCGCAGGATATAGGGATCCATCGCTTGCAAGCGATCTCCGCCAACATTGCTTTCGGCCTGGAGGAATGCGGCGCGTTCAACGCGCGCTTTTTCATACATGCTAAGCGCCTGCAGCGGGTCAGAACTCGCAGCAAAACACCGTCCGAGGACCACTCCGTCTTCGATCGCGCTTGATGCACCTTGGCCCATGTAAGGGAGCATGGGGTGTGCGGCATCACCCAAGAGCCCGACGCGGCCTTTGACCCATTGATTGAGCGGCGTGCGAATAAAGAGACCCCAGCGATAAAGGTCGTCCTCGCCGATCGCAGCGATTGCGTCCGTCACATAGTCGGTCCAGCCTTCGAAAATCGCGGCAAGGTCCGACGGGTGCGCTTTCGCGTTCCAGCTTTCTTCAACCCAGCCGTCAGCGCGGGTGAGGGCAACCATATTGACCAGATCAGTGCCGCGAACCGGATAAGTGACGAGATTCTGACCGGCGCCGATGTGGTTGACATTCGTCCGCTCGGTTGCGCGCGGGCTCAGCTTGTGTCCCGGAATGAGCGCTCGCCATGCCACATGTCCGCTGAACTCGGGCTCTGGTGTGTCGAACAGAATGTCGCGGATCACAGAGCGCAATCCATCGACAGCGATGATAATGTCGGCCTCAGCGCTTGTTCCATCTTCGAACCGCAATTCGACTTGGCTTTCGTCTTGCGACAGGCCGGTCAAAGCGTTGCCCATGACGCAATTGTCTGTGCCGAACGCGTCGACCAATCCCCTCATCAAGTCCGCGCGGCGCAATTGCAGGTAAGGCCCGCCATATTGGTCGCGGCACGGCACGCGGTCGATGTCGAGCAGAAGCTCGCCGGTTAGCCCATGGAATAGCAGCTGGTGAAGCGGCTCGTTCGCTGTGCTTTCAAGAAAGCCGCCGAGACCAATGCTGTCGAGACCTTTGACCGCATTGGGGCTAAGCGAAATGCCCGCTCCGACTTCACCGAATTCCGGCGCCCGTTCGTAAATTACAGGCTTGAGGCCGGCCTTTTGCAAAGCAATGCCGGTCGTCAGCCCACCAATACCGCCACCGATGATCGCAACCTGGGTCATAGTCCAAGAGCTCCCGGATTGAGGACGCCTTTGGGATCCAACCGCTGTTTCAAATCGCGCAGCAAAGCATCGGCTTCGCCTTCGCGCGTGCTCGCGTAAGGATAGAGCCTGCCGAGCTGGAAATGCGTGCTGCCATGCTCGCGCATCAAGCCGACGATTTCCTCAACAAGCTCGCGGACAAGCGCGCGGCCTTCAGGGTTATCTGGGTATTCCTGTGCGACCCCATCAAGATAAGCGGGCGTGCGTCGTTCGTGATAGAGCATCTGACTGTCCGGCCAGTAGAACACTGGTTCGTACAGAGTGCCAATCCCGGCAATGCCGGCAAAGAACTCGGCAATAGTGACCTTATGCTGCGCCAATTGCGCTTCGCGGCGCTTCTTCAAAGCGATGTATTCCTCATGGAACGCCTTGATCCGCGAGTCTGCGATAACGCCGTGAATTGGCAGCAAGCGGCGTCCGTCCGGGTGCGTCACCGGCAATTCAGGGAAGGGCGCACTGCGCGTTGCCAGCGGCACTGTGTTGACGATTTCCTTGCCGCCTCTGGCGAGCGATTTGATCGCGTTCAAGCGGCTGCGCATCTCGTCCCTGTCGCGTGCTTCGACCATGAAGTGCGCGGTGTAAGCAGCACCGTCGAGGAAGCGCCGCCCGGCCATCGCGACCCGCGCCATGCGTCCAACCGCGCCTGTTACACTGCCTGCCGCCAAGCCGATGCGCCACATCGCTTTGACATCTTCGACCAAGTTGGGCGGGCCTGCATTCTGTCGCGCCACATCTGCGTCCATAGCGAGAAATTCGCTCGCCAGACGCCGCAAACGCACTTCGCGCAGCATATCAGACATTGGCTCAAAGTCATTGAAAGCGAATGACAAACCATTGATCAAGGCAGGGCGAGGCTCGATCTCCAGCGTTGCGGCGGTCTTGATCCCTAAAGCGCCTGCGTCATTGGCGAATATGCCTGTGAGGTCGGGGCCAAAGTTCCGGTTGAAAGGCGTTGTGCCAGCGCTCCCATCAGAGCCGGTATGCAAAACTTCGCCTGCTCCGGTGACGATCTCGAAGCTCTTCACTGTATTGGCGGACGCACCAGCCACGCCGGAACCGAAAGTAACCGAGCCTTGGCTGAGGCCGCCCCCGATAGTTGCAGTCCCACCAGACATCGGACCCCAGAACCGGGCCCGCATGCCGTGCTTTGCCAGTGCTTCATCGAGCACCGCCCATGTGCAGCCTGCTTCGACTGTCACTTCGCCATCTTGCGCGTTGATCGAACGGATCGCGGACAGCCGACTGAAATCGAGAATGATGCTGCTCGTCGCGCGTGGCTGAAACGCATCGGTGTACGACATCCCGCCGCCGCGCGGACAAATCGCAATGCCGTTCTCGCTGCACCATTTTGCTACCTTTGCCGCATCCTGCGTTGAACCCGGTGAGACGACCGCCAAAGGCAAAGCGCCTTCGAAAAACAGGTCCTGACTGGCGAAGCGCAGCTCTTCTTCGCGTGTCTCGACACCTTCGCTACCGAGCAGCTCCGTCAAAGCGGAGACGAGGTCAGTTGCAAGGGTTTCAGCCGGTTTCATCGGTGCATTCATAGCCAGTCTGTTTACGTTCTAAACCAATTCTCGCGAGATAGGCCAATCGGCTGTCCACTACGCGGATAGTGGCGCGCGCGATTGTGCGATAAGCGATCCGGAGGTCTAGGCGAAATCATGGCTTCCGCCCCTGCAAACCCCGCTTACCAAGCGCCTGAGACGGCGAATCTGCCTTCGCCGGGCCGGGCCTGGTTTGCTGTGTTTGCGCTCTCGATTGCAGGGATCGTCAGCTACATTGACCGGCAGATCCTCAACCTGTTGGTTGATCCGATCAAGGCCGATCTCGCTTTGAGCGATGTCCAGATCAGCCTGCTTCAGGGGTTTTCCTTCGCACTGTTCTATGCGGTCATGGCTATCCCGCTTGCGTGGATGGCGGACCGGCACAACCGCAAATGGGTGATCCTGGTAGGGCTCATCTGCTGGTCGAGCGCCACTTTCATGAGCGGTTTTGCCGCAGGGTTCCTCTTCTTGTTCTTCGCGCGAATGCTGGTCGGCGTAGGCGAAGCGACGCTGAGCCCGGCTGGCTTTTCCATTATCTCGGACAATTTCAGCAAGGAACGACTTCCGGCGGCGCTGGGCGTCTTTACAGGGTCCGGCTTTATCGGTTCAGGTCTTGCGCTCACGGTCGGCGGCATACTTTACGCGCAGCTCGCGGCCATAGGGCCGGTCACACTGCCTTTCGGCACATTCAAGCCCTGGCAGCTCACCTTCATGGCCGTGGCGATGCTGAGCGTGCCGCTGTTTTTCCTGTTGCTCCTGGTGCGCGAGCCAGAACGCCAACCTGACAATATCGTGATGGCGACCGATGATGGGCCACCGGCCTTCGAAATTGCGCGTTTTATTGGTTGGAACGCGGCAGTGTTCATCCCGCTGTTTTTCGGCTTTTCCAGCTTTGCAGCGGCGCAATACGGGATCGGGGCGTGGGCACCGAGCTTTTTCGGTCGCACTTTTGACTGGAGCGAGCTTCAGATCGGTCAATACCTCGGCCCTGTGACTATGGTCGCAGGCGTGACAGGCGTCGTCTCAGGCGGCTTCCTCGCAGGCAAAATGATGGCGAGCGGGATCAAGGATGCGACCTTGAAGCTGTCCATGATCGCGGTGGCGTGCGCGCTTCCGTTCGCAATCGCTTTCCCGCTCATGGAAAGCCCGTTCGTCGCGCTCGGATTGCTTGGGCTTGTCCTGCTGCTCGGAACGGTCCCGTTCGGCGCCGGCGTCTCCACATTCCCGCTGATCACGCCTAACCGGATGCGCGCTCAAGTGATCGCTATCTATCTGCTGATCGCCAATCTCGTTGGATATTCCGCAGGTCCGATTTTCATCGCCGCGCTGACCGACAATTACTTCGCTGATCCTGCATCATTGAATCAGTCGATGGCGATTGCTGCCCCGACCATGATGGTGTGCGGGATCATTCTCATCGCTTTCGCCGTTAAACCTTACAAGGCCATGCTGGCCGCTCAATCTTCTCAGGAGTCATAATTCTCATGGCATTGATCGATCTTGCCCCCGAAACGCAGTCCTTCCTTGGCAAGGACATGAAGATCCTCATCGGCGCCAATTGGGCGGACCCGTCGTCAGACAGCGCGATTGACGTGATCAACCCGGCTGACGAAGCGGCGATCGGACGTATTGCCGATGCCGCCATTGCTGACGTTGACCGCGCCGTCATGGCTGCACGCAAGGCGTTCGATGAAGGCCCATGGCCGCATATGAAGCCGGGCGAGCGCGTCTTGCTTCTGAACAAAATCGCCAATGCGATGGAAGCCAATGCAGAGCAGCTCGCTCAGCTCGAAACGCTCGACAATGGTAAGCCGATCATGTGGGCGCGCGCCGATGTGGGCGCAGCGATTGGCGCAATGCGATACTACGCGGGTTGGGCCGACAAGATTCAGGGCACAACACACAACATCAACATGCCCGGCGAGCATCACGTCTACACATTGAAAGAGCCAGTCGGTGTCGCAGCCTTGGTTGTTCCGTGGAACTATCCGCTGGTGATGGCCGCAATGAAACTGGGGCCGTGTTTGGCTGCTGGCTGTACCGCCGTGCTGAAGCCTGCTGAAGACACATCGCTGACCGCGCTTCGTCTGGGCGAGATCATGCTTGAAGCGGGCCTTCCCGAAGGCGTGCTCAACATTGTCACAGGCTACGGCCACACAGTCGGCGACGCGCTTGTGAAGCATCCGGCGATCGACAAGATTGCCTTCACCGGCTCGACCGCGACTGGCAAGATCATCGCTCATGCTGCAGCAGAGGGATTGAAGAAAGTCAGCCTGGAGCTTGGTGGCAAGTCGCCCAACATCATCATGCCGGATGCTGACTTGGCCGCAGCTATTCCAGCATCAGCCATGGGTATTTTCTTCAATAGCGGCCAGACCTGCACAGCGCCTTCGCGCCTGTATGTGCATGAGGACGTGAAGGACGAAGTGATTGCGGGCATTGCGGAAGTCGGCGAGTCGATGAAGATCGCGCCGGGTCTTGATGAAGAAAGCCAGCTTGGCCCGCTTGTATCAGCCAAGCAGTTCGAGCGTGTTTCAAGCTACATCGAGAAGGGCCAGAGCGAAGGCGCTGAAATTGCCGCAGGCGGTGCGCGTCACGGCAATAGCGGATACTTCCTTGAGCCGACGATCATATCGGACACCAATAACTCCATGGCCGTCGTACGTGAGGAAATCTTTGGCCCTGTTCTGGTCACGCAGACATTCTCCAGCGAAGATGAAGTCATCGCGCTTGCTAATGACAGCGACTACGGTCTTGCAGGCTGTGTCTGGACCAAGGACGTGACCCGCGCGCACACCATGGCGCGCAAAATCAAGGCGGGCATTATCGGTGTGAACACTGCGATGGGCGCGGACTGGGATGTTCCGCTGGGCGGGTACAAGCAGTCGGGCATCGGGCGCGAAAACAGCCGCGATGGGCTGGAGCTTTACCTCAACACCAAATCTGTCTTCACGCAGTTGAAGTCGGCCTGGTGAGTACCCCTGCGTTTCCTACTGATGTGCACCGCATCGACGTAGGCGACGCGGAATTGCATGTTGAGATCACGGGCGAGGGGCTTGATGTATTCCTCGTCGCTGGTCTCGGCGGGCGAGGGGCCTTCTGGTCGAACCAGATCCAGGCTTTCGCGCGGCACTTCCGAGTGATCACTTTCGATCATCGGGGCTGCGGGAACAGCACTCCGGGCAAGACGGTCGATAGCGTCGCGCATATGGCAAGCGATGTCACAGCGCTGATGGACGCGTTGGATATTCAATCCGCGTATCTGGTCGGTCATTCAACTGGCGGCGCGATCGGACAGCATATCGGCTTGGAAACGCCGGAGCGGTTGGACAAGCTTGTGCTGTCATGCAGCTGGTCCGGACCGGATGCCTACTTCATTGAGCTGTTCCGGATGCGGCAAGCGGTGCTCGAGCAATGCGGCCCGCTTGATTATCTGTCGTCCGGGACGTTTCTTGCGATGCCGAGCCGCTATCTGCAGCCGCAAATGGAGAGCGCGAAATCCTACATGGAAGAACGGCTCGCTGCCTTTCCCGGAGTGGAGGTGGAAATCTCGCGCATATCTGCGGTCATCTCGCATGATCTACGCGAAAAGCTCGATCATCTCGCTTTATCTACACTGTGTCTCGGGGCTCTGGATGACCAGATAACGCCTGCCGGTTTCACGAAAGAGATGGCTGATCTGATTCCCCAATCAGAGCTTCATCTATTTGATAATGGGGGGCATTTTACCCCGCTGTGCGTTCCTGAAGAGTATAACTCGCGCGTTTTGGAATTCTTGCAAAGCTGAGGAAGAGACGATGTCTGATCATCCCCCTATTGGCCACATCACCAAGGGACAATCCGTGATTGTCGGACCCGATGAAGGCCGTTCCTTGTGGCAGCCCATGCCAAGCCGCGGCTACGTCAATGTGAACCTCACAGCCGATAATATGCCTTATGATACATGGTCTTCGGGCATTCAGGTGATGCCGCCGGGCTGCATGGTCCGCGAGCATGGTCACAAGCAGAACCACGAGCTGGTGTTCGTTTATGAAGGCACTGGCCAAGTCGACATCGATGGCGAAGTGACTGAATTTGGCCCCGGCACGACCATCCTGTTCGCACGCAATTGCACGCATTGGATCAAGAACACAGGCGACACGGACATGAAGATGTTCTGGGTGTTCTTCCCGCCGGGCTTGGAGGATTGGTTCTATGCTATTGGAAAAGAACGTAAACCTGGCGATCCGATGCCGGAACCGTTTGACCGGCCTGACAATGTGCAGGACGTGATGGACAAGATGCGCTTCCTCCCCCCGCGCGGAACCTGAGGGAAACCCATGCGAATAATCCCGCAATCCGAAGTGGAGCGCTTGCTCCCTGTTGCCGCCTGTGTGCCCGTCATGCGCGAAGCGATGATTGCGACCTCGCGCGGCGATGTCAGTCTCCCGATCCGCCAGTTCATGCCGGTGCCGGGAGCCGCTGGGAAAATGGCGATCATGCCAGGCTCGCTAGGCACTGCGGGTGAAGCAGAGGTCGCGAGCTTCGGGATCAAGCTGGTGTGCAAGTACGAACGTCCGCATGGTGATCCGCTTGGCACGCATGTCGGGATGGTGATGCTGTTCGACAGCGTTAAGGGTGTTCCGCTGGCGATGGTCGAAGGCTCTTCGCTCACTTCCATCCGAACATCTGCCGCAAGCGCGCTGGCGACAGATTTGCTTGCTCGAGACAATGCCACTCGTTTGGCTGTAATCGGCAATGGCGAGCAGGCCATGCGGCACATCAAGGCTATGCAGGCCGTACGGTCAATCGAGCATGTAACCGTTTGGGGACGCAATGCGGAGCGGGCCGAAGCCTTCGCTGCAGACGCTTCCGATCTATGCAATGTCGAAGTAGTCACTTCAGCGACACCGGCTGAAGCAGTAGCGAACGCCGATATCATTTGCACGACAACGTCAGCGAGAGATCCCGTCCTGATGGGCGCTGACTTGAAACCGGGGCAGCACATCAATCTGGTAGGCTCTGCCATTCCGACAACGTCGGAAGTGGACCACGAAGCTGTGAAACGCAGCCGGTTCTATGTCGATTATCACCCCGCAGCGATGGCGGCGGCAGGCGAACTGCTCAAAGCAATTGAGGCGGGTGTTGTCACGCAAGAGCACATTGTCGCAGAGATCGGCGAAGTCGCGGCAGGCGATGCACCGGCTCGCGGATCGCCCGATGAAATCACGTGCTATAAATCGCTCGGTGTCGCCGCGCAGGATCTTGCCGCGGGCAATGCAGTCTATCTCGCTGCAGAGGCTGAGAACACAGGGACTGTGGTTGATCTGCTTGCTTAGCTGAGCGTCACCTCAGGACTAAAAAAGAAGGGGCGACATCTTGCGATGCCGCCCCTTCTTTTTGCCCATTCAGCTCGAATTAGAAGTCGACAGACCCAGTCACACCAAAGGTCCGGCGTTCACCGAAGAACTGGCCGTACGTGTTGCCGAACGGAAGCAGCACAACGAACGCGTTCGAGGTGTACTTCTTGTCGAACAGGTTGCGTGCCCAGAGGCGAACCTTGAAATTGTCAATGCTCACGCCCGCAGCCGCGTTCACGAGCAAGCGGTCAGGGATAATGCCGAGATTGCCGGAATCTGCGAAGAAATCGCTCTGCCAGCTCGCATCGGTGCGGATGAAGTATGAATTACCGTCACCGAAGTCGCCATCATATTGTGCACCGAAAGAGGCTTGCGTCGGCGCCTGACGCTCAACTTCATTGCCCCCGATGTCGCCGGTCGTACTGCAGACTACGTCATCGCATGGCGCAGTAGAGCCTGGCACACCGCGACTGAACCGGCTGTCTACTGTATCGTCGCTGTACTCGGCTTCCGAATGCGAGAATGTCGCATCGAAACTGAGATTGTCAGTCGCCTGATAGCGGGTCGAGATCTCGATCCCGTAGACCGTCGCGTTGCCCAGGTTCTGAGTGATGTTCGGGACGTTTGGATCGTTCGGATTGTCCGGATCTTCATCAGCCGCATTGACCTGAATGTCTGTCCAGTCGGTGTAGAAGACAGACGCGTTGAATACGAGATCGCCATTGAGCAGATTGCTCTTCACGCCGAGCTCGTACGTCCAGTTGTATTCCGGATCGAACGTGTTGTCGATTTCCTGACGCGCGGTAACGTTAAAGCCGCCAGCTTTCGCACCGCGAGCCGCTGTTGCGAACAACAACACGTCCGGATTGACTTCATAATCGATCGTGAAACGCGGCGTGAACTCCTTAAAAGTGTCATTCAAAGTGATTGCACGGCGATTATCCTGAGCGGTGATTTCCGTTTCAGAATACCGCGCTTCGGCACCAACGGTCAGGCGACCATCCGCGGACGTCCAGTAGAATTCACCGAAGATCGACTCCACTTCTGTGCGCGTTTGCTCATCAGCAAGCAGGATATTCAGCTGTGTCGGAAAAACGATCGCCGTGCCAGGAGGCTGAATCGGAATAATCGGATTGCCTTCAGTGATTGGAGGTAGGTTCTGACTGGTGAACAGAACACTGTCTGTACCATCCGACAGGAACCCGCCGACCGAAGCCCGGATCGTGCTGTTATCGAACGTCAGGCGCGCTTCATGCGTATCGTAGTTGATGTCGCCGACGGGCGTTTGCTGGAAATTGCAAAGTGGAAACAACGGGTTGTTGCCAAAGCTGACGATGGCACCGCAATTGATCGGATCAGGCTCGCCGCTCGTGCCGATATTTACATTGCCTTTGACGTTACCAAACACATAGCTGAGTTCGATATTGTCTGTCAGTTCAGCCGTCGCTGCGGCCCGGAAAATCCCTGTATTTGCTTGCGTCGCAAAGCTACGCGGATCGACGAGAACGGAGTCAGCTGGATCGGGCAATTCGCCGCAGACCAGCGGAGGGAATGCTCCGAAGCGTAGAGCACCGCAATTGGTGATACCAGTGAGATCGGTGCTCGCGTCAGGATCGAGGATACCGCCGCTGCTGTCGCCGAAATAGCGGGAAGCACGCGCCTCGTTTTCAACTTCGAAACGGTTGTAAGAAGCTTCAATCGTCAGGCCCTCAAATGGCTTCGCAGCCGCTGAAATCGACCAGGATTCATTCTCCCAGCCGCCGACATTACCCTTTGTGCTTGGTCCGGGAATGCTCAGATCAGCAAACGGGTGCGCATTTTCCCATGATCCATCAAAACTCGAATATTCATAGGTACCGGCAATCGCGAGGTAATCGGTGACGGAGAAATTCAGATGACCACCAATGTCATACCGATCATCTGAACCAAACGTGCCTTCTACGCCGCCCGAGATGAAGCCATCCATGGAGGCTTTGAAAGGCACATAGTTGATCGCGCCGGCAAAGGCGTTGCGACCATAACGCGCGCTTTGCGGACCTTTGACGATCTCCACCCGCCGGAGGTTGGCGGTGCCGATATCGACTGCCCAGCTGCGCGGAATATAGATGCCGTCGAAGAAGGTGGACACGTTCGATTCGAGTGCTGTCACACGTGAAGTAGCTTGACCACGAATGGTAGGCTGCGCGAAACCGCCCGAGAAATCCTCAAAGCTGAAGCCCGGCGTAAAGCGGGCTACGTCGTCGAGCTCTTGCAAGCCGCGACGCTCGATATCTTCCTCGCCGAAAGCTGTAATCGCCAGCGGAACATCCTGAATGTCCTCCGCCCGACTACGTGCCGTCACAATGATGACGTTGCCATTTTCTGCATCTTCTGCAGCCGCTTCATCTTCGGCCTGCGCGAGTGCAGCGCCAGGAGCAAATACGGCCAGGCTGGTCGCAATCGCTGCTACGCTGGTCTTAGAAAGGAAACGCCTCATTCTAACTTCCTCCAAGTTCATTGGTTTGGGTTCTTCCCCAACCAGATGCGATCCCAATTGGCCATTTCAGCCTTCTGCTGAATGGAGATGGCGCATTTGTTCGACAGGCGGTTAGAGGCTCCCGCTAACGTTATGTGTCTCGCGACTGGGACGTATCTAAGCTGGATAACAGGACTGCGCCGACGGGTTACAGGACCTGACTTTGAGCCAAAGCGTTTGTTCGCGGAGAGGTTTATTTGATGGCTTCAACTTCTGCCCCTGATATCCCGATTGGGAGACCGGGTGAGGATAAGCTTTCCATTGGTTTAAAGCTGGGCTGGGGCACAGGTGCCTTCGGCGTCGCGCTGCTGATGAACGGCATTTCGGGCGTCATTCTGCTGTTTGCAGTCAGCTTGCTGAAGATCGATCCCTGGCTTGCTGGGACTGTGATTACAGTCAGCAAACTGTTCGATGTTGTGACTGATCCTATTGTCGGCTTGTGGAGCGACCGTCACCGGTCGAGTAAAGGTCGTCGCCGGCCATTCCTTACTTGGGGAGCAGTGCTGAGCGCGACCAGTTTCGCGGTGATCTTCACAACACCGGCGTTTGATAATCAATACGTCACCGCGGCTTATCTGTTCGGCGCACTTTGTCTTTATGCATTCGGGTACACGCTGTTCAATATTCCCTACATTTCCATGCCAGCAGAGATGACCGACAGCTATCATGAGCGGTCTTCGATCCATGCGTATCGGATGGTGTTCGTCGCGCTAGGCGGCATGGCAGCAGGGTCTGGTATCAAGTTCGCGCTCGATTATCTTGGCAGCACCGAAGCCAGCAGCTGGGCGATTATAGGCGTAGCCTGCGCGGCACTGGTCTTCATTTCAATGATGGTCACCTATTTTTCGACCGCATCTGCCCGTTACACAGACCCCGCTGAAGACACGGGCACGAACAAATTCGAGCAGTTGCGGACAGAATTCGGCGCGGTTTCTTCCAACAAACACTTTTTGCGACTGATCGGTGTGAAGTTCTCTCAGCTTATGGGCGTGCAGACCATGGGCGCCGCGATGGCGTATTTCTTCCTGCAGTATCTGATGCAGGACTTCACAGCGCTCGGCCTGTTCTTTCTGGTTGTATCGATTGCGACCATCATTTTCTCGCCGATCCTGGTCGCTTTTTCCAAGCGCTACGGCAAGAAAGCCGCGTACTTCGTAGCAGCTGGCGTAAACATCGCTTATGCTCTCAGTTGGACATTCTCATCGCCTGACGATCCTTTATGGATGATCCTTGCGCGCGGTCTTCTGGTTGGTGTCGCTTTCTCTGGTAATGTCATCATGGCGATGAGCATGCTGACAGATATCATCAACGAAGATGCGGATCGCACAGGTGTCCGCCGCGAAGGTGCATTCACGGCGCTTTACAGCTTCGTCGAGAAGCTCACAGGTGCGGTTGGACCCTTTGTTGTCGGCATCGCGCTTAGTATGGCTGGGTTCAACAAGGATTTGCCGTTCGATGTTCCGCAAGGCGGCGACGTAGACACAGCTCTTTTACTCGCAGTGTCCTGGCTCCCAGCAGTATTCTACGCCCTCGCAGCATGGCTTCTTTCAGGCTATGATTTGCGCGAGGAAGACATCACAAAGAAAACCAATCAGGTATCGACATGACAGTAACTTATCAGGACCCAAAACTGCGTCAGCGCGGGCGTGCTTCAGTGGATTTTCTCGCTCAGATGGCAATGGCCTCGGGCGGCGTGAGACAGGCAGTGGATGGCGCAGTCAGCAAGGCGGTTAAAGACCCTGCCGAGCTGCCTGACGATTTGGATGAGCGCCTTGCCCACATGGATGCAGCGCTCGCCGATAACCCTGCCTACACCGTCCAGCAGCTGATGGGCGACTGGCATGGGCGCATGCACGGCCGCATCGCTGCAGAAGCATTCGGAGAAGTTGAACGTGATCTGGCCGAAGCCTTTGCAGCGGCTGAAGACGGTCCTGCGACGCTGGAGCTCGATCCCGATCTCGTGCCGCCAGACTATTGGGATGGCGTGAATTTTCACCGCACCCACGGCGGTTGGGACAAACATCCCGAGCAAGGCTATGTGCATGGCGAGATCATTCACAAGAAGATGGTCGCGCGTTTCTTCCCTGGCGGAATTTTCAAGCAACGCGCTGAAGTTGCGGCGATGGCGCCGCGTGATGATTACGAGCGTATTCTCGACATGGGCTGCTCTTCCGGTCACTTCACGACTGGGTTGCAGACTGTCTATCCTGACGCGCAGATTTACGGCGTGGAACTCTCCGCACAGATGCTGCAGCATGCCTGGCGCACAGCCAATGCGAATGGCTGGAACTGGAAGCTTTATCAGCGTGCAGCTGAAGATACCGGCTTTGATGAGGGAAGCTTCGACTTGGTCGCCAGCTACATCATTCTTCATGAAATGCCGGCCAGCGCCATTCGAGCGGTTTTTGTCGAAGCGTTTCGCGTTCTGGAATCGGGTGGCGACATGCTCATGAGTGATGTCACGCGTTATGCCGACATGGACAAACTCGCTGTCTGGAAAGCGGATCGCGGGGCTAAGTTTGGCGGCGAACCGCATTGGCGTGAAAGCGCGAGCTTGGACCTTGCGGAAATTGCTCGTGAAGCAGGCTTTGTCGATGTGAAAGCGGAAGGGCATTACCCACACGTCGTTCAGGGCCGTAAGCCATGAGCTCAGTCGACCCCAAGAGCTTCAACACGCCAAACTCGGAGATTTTCGCTCCGGACCAGATCGACAACATCGCCCGCGCAGTGCTCACGTTGACGCGCGAAGTTGCGGTTCTGAACGATCGTGTGATGGTGCTTGAAGAGGTGTTGGGCCAAAAGGGTGTCGATGTGCGAGATGCGGTTGATACCTATCAGCCGTCTGAAGAGTTTCAGGCGCGCGCGGATGCCAGCACGCAGTTGATTCTCAAGAATGTCATCGCAGCTTTGCAGGGTGCCGACGGGGGCGACTAGCTCATTTGGCAGATCCGACGACAGAGATCATTCTGCTCGGATGAAGGCTCGTCAAACGTTGTCAGGGACAAGAAAGACCTATGGTGTTGAAGCGTACAGTCATGCCCTTCGGTGTCGCGGCGATCCTTGCAGGATGTACGGGCCCGCTCGAGCAGACCCCGCCGGCGGAGCAGGCCCTTTCATCTGCCGAAAATGAAAGCTGCGCAGCGCTTCTCGCAGGAGCTTCCAGCGAAGTTTCGTTGAGTGTGACTGAAGACAGCGGGCGCCAAATACCGCTCACGCTCTTCCTGCCCGAGCAGCCCGGTGAGTATCCACTGTTGGGTTTCTCGCACGGAGCGTTTGCCAGCCCGACCCGCTATCGGGCGATGCTCGCGCCACTAGCGAGTGCGGGTTACATCGTCATCGCGCCAATGCATGTCGATTCCGAAGAGTTCGGATCGCATGAGCAGCCTGATCGCGATACAACCTGGCGCACGCGGAACGAGGATATGGCGCTCGCGCTCAATCCCAACCGCGAGATTCTCGACGTGCTTGAGGAGCGCGGTTTCACGCTTCCGAAAGGCAAGGTCGCATCAGTCGGGCATAGCTATGGCGCGATTATGGCGCAGCTACCCGGAGGCGCGCTCGCCTTTGAAAGCGACGGGTCGCAACTTGATCGTACCGATCCCGAGGTGGACGTCGTGGTCGGTTGGTCTCCGCCTGGTGCCATTCCGACGATGATTGACGCAGAGGGATGGAATACGCTCGCTGTGCCGACGCTCACAATCACCGGAACAACCGATGTGCTCCCCGGTTTTATCGATGACTGGCGCGCGCATCTGGCAAGTTACGAGAATGCACCGATTGGCAAACGTGCTTCCTGGGTTGGTGAAGGTATCGACCACTACTTCGGTGGAATATTCGGGCGCGAGAAACGGGCTGATGCAGACAGCCAGCGTCTGTTCCAGCGTGCACTGGAAGTCAGTTTGAACTTTATCGACCGGCACGTTGGCAATGATCGGATTTGCACGCTCGGCCCGTCAGTTTTGGGCGAGACATATCGAGAGGATAGTGCATGACACGCGAAATGAAGCTTCTGACATCGGGCCTTGCGCTTGCGCTTGCCGGATGCGCGACAATGGAAGGTCAATCGCCGGAGATTGCTGAGACATCTGCGCCTGCTGAGAAGTCTTACCCCGATCAGGCGGAGCTATACTCCGATCTCGACAATTCCATGCGGCCGGACGAGTTTCAGGGTGCGACAATCCTTGATGTTGATCGCTATCGCCCGACATACAGGCTGACAGGGTGCGAAGCGGCGCCACTGCCTGTGGCTGAGCCGACACCAGCGCTTTCAGAAGCTCTCGCCGATGCAAAGACGTATTCCGAGCAGGCAAACGGTGTCGGCCTGATCGTGATGGTGGATGGTGCGGTCGTGCATGAAAGCTACGCCAATGGCGCGGTTGAAGCATCGCTGACCGCCTCTGCGTCCAAGATGAAGTCCGTGCTGGCGCTGCTCTATGGCATTGCAATCGAGCAAGGACTTATTGCGGCGATTGATGATCCTGTAAGCGACTACCTTGACGAGTGGGCCGACGATCCGCGCGGAGCGATTACTCTGCGGCAGCTGATGACTATGTCTGCCGGGCTCGGTCCGACCGACTTCATGCAGCTGATCTTCGCGCCGGACATTGCGCCGGTTGCGCTTCAGGCCGCGATGGTTGGCGCGGCGGATATTGAGTTCAATTACAGCAATGCCAACAGCAAGATCCTTGCGATCATTCTCGACCGGCAAGTGCGCGCGGCGGGTTATGCAAGCCTCGCGCAATTCCTGCAGGCAGAGCTATGGTGCCCGATGGGCGGTAGCGATGCATTGGTTTGGGTCGATCCAGCAGGCAAAGCGCGCGGCTATGCCGGGCTGCATGCGACGTTGCGCGACTGGGCCAAAGTTGGCGAGCTGATCCGGAACAATGGCTCAGCCAATGGGGAACAGATCGTACCAGCTGCATGGATCGCAGAGATGGCAAAGCCATCGGCGGTCAACCCGCAATATGGCTTGCACGTCTGGCTTGGCCGAGAGTGGACGCCACAACGCGCTTACAGCGCTGCCAATCCGATCAAGATCACGCACAGCGAGGCGTTTGAAGCCAAGGACATTGTCTATTTTGACGGGTTCGGTGGACAGCGTGTCTATGTGATGCCGTCTGAGGGGGTGACAATTGCGCGATCGGGCCTCGTCAACATGCAGTTCGATGACGCCATCTTGCCAAACATAATCGCGCGCGCAGTCGACTGAACGGCGAGGGCCGCGCGGTCACTCTCTAAAGAAAAAAGCCTTGCGTGTTTCTTCTGTGGGATCGCCGACTTTCATATCGGATTTGAGCAAAGCCATGCCGCGCTGAACACCCGGACGCGCTTCGCATTTCTCGATCCATGCAGCGACATTCGGGAATTCACCGATGTCGATGCCATGCAGCTTCTGCTGGCGCGCATCCATCCAAGGATAGGTTGCCATGTCTGCAAGCGAATACTCTTCGCCAGCGATCCAGGGTTTCTTCGCAAGCTCGCGATCGATCAGGCCGTAGAGCCGCTGGGTCTCTCCACCATAGCGGTCGATAGCGTAAGGGACTTCCTCGGCTGCGTATCCGCGAAAGTGTCCGCACTGGCCAAACATCGGACCGATATTGGCGCACTGGAAAAACACCCACTGCGTAATGATGGATCGCTGAACCGGATCATCGGGCCAGAATTTGCCAGTCTTCTGCGCAAGGTAAAGCAGGATCGCGCCGGATTCGAACACTGTATGCGGGCGCCCATCCGGTCCGTCATAGTCAACGATGGCTGGCACCCGGTTGTTAGGGCTGATCGCGATAAAGTCCGGCGCGTGCTGCTCTCCGGTCAGGATGTTGATCGGCTGCGTCACATAATCGAGTTCGAACTCTTCCAACGCGATGGAAATCTTGTGGCCGTTGGGTGTTGGCCAGAAATAAAAGTCGATCATTGCGATTAAGCCTTCTGCGCCGCGAGGACTTCTTGGACGGCTGCTTGCAGTCGCTCGGGACTGGAGTCGCCCGTGAAGTCCTTGTTGTAATGCGATTGCACCGATGGACGCTCGACCGCCTCATCGTACCAATCAGAGAGCGCTGGACGGCCTTCGCGCCAATCGAAGTTGGGATAGATCGGGTCCTTTGCTTCGTAGAATTCCGCACGGAAACCCAAATAGCTGATCGCATGCAACATCGCCGCGTGGCCAACATCGAAATTGTCCCAGCCCTTCGCCGCTTCGCTGTCCAGCCAGTCTAGCCCGCGAATGAACTTCGGCCAGAGCCGCTCAAACACGAACATGTTCCACTGCTCCGGCTCTTGCCATTGCTCGGCCACCATCTGGACAGTGCCTTCGAATATCGTATCGGACAGCGCGAGGCGTGTGACGGCATCCCAGCGCGCGGGGCCGGGCTCAGGATACATGCGGCGCGCTTTGCTTTGGCTGTCGAGGAACTCGCATATCGCCTGACTGCCATAGATGACTTGGCCCTCGTACGTGGCGATTGTCGGAACCTTGCTCAGCGGATTGATCGCCTGGATGGAATAGGCCTCGCCCTGATCTTCGCCATCGAGGTTCTTGAAGGGGAATGTCGCGATGAAGTCGATCTCGTCCCACAATCCGCACTCATGCGCAGTGACGAGCACCTTGTGAATGAAGGTGTGAAACGGAGAGTAAAACAACTTCATTGGATATGCTCCTCGCGCTGTTGAGGTCTGATTTCGGAAAGTTCTGTAGGTCGAGCTTAATGCATGCCAACCTTCTGGTGATCGGGTGACTTGTCTTTGGCAGACAGCTGCCCGGCTTCTTCCTTTTGCTTCATATTCTTGAAGGTATCGAACTCGTTGACGCCGCCCATTTCCTTTTTCGGCCAACGGGTTGCAAAGCCGCGCGGATATTCGCTGTCATCGTCCTTGCGGCCATCTTCTGACCAGAGGAGGGGGAAGAGTGGGCCTTCGGGTTTTTCGCCTTCCAGCATCTCGTCAAAGCTAACCCCTGCAATGTTCAAGCAATCAGGGCGGGGTGCCCAGCGGATGTCATCGCCAAACACACGTTCGGAAATGGCAATCCGCCAGTCATCGGTCGGGTTGCCTGCTGAATAGTGCAGCGCCCACGGGTGAACGATGAGGATATCGCCCGGATCCATGTCCCAAGTGAGGAAGCGCTTGCCGGGCTGGCCGCGCAGCGGCTCGATATCCGGGTGAGGCACACGATCATCTGGCTTGATCATCTTGCGAGCATTGGGGCTGAACAGCCAATAAGGCACATCATCATGCTGGCTTTCTGCGAGCACTTCCAGGCAATTCTCTTTCACGATCGGCGTCAGCGGGATCCAGATCGAAGGGACCATTTTGCCCTCCACTGGGAATGCCATCCGGTCGCAATGCCACAATGTCTTTGCATCGGATTGAGCGGGCTTCGCGAAGAATTCGTCGAAGAAGAACCGGATCTCTTTCGATTCCATCACTTTGCCAGCAGCTTCCGCCAGCGGACCGTCAAACACCAGCTTACGATAGGCTTCCAGCCGGCGCGCCATGTAGCGTCCGGGGATTGTTGGAAGCAGGCCGACATCCTCTTTCTCGATGATGACCTGACGCGCAATGGGCTCAAGCAAATCAATCCATTCATTATCCAGCACGTTGCGCAAGCACACCGCACCATCGCGTTTGTAATCTTCGATATCTTGCTGAGTGATATCGCGCAGCGGGCTGGAATTGAGCGGCATTGTCATACTCCTTGGGTCTTCAACGCAGAGCACTACCAAAGGGGGTCCGATACTGGTTGAGCAGGACCCGATACTATCCACGCTTCGGATATTTTCCATGCCTCAATGCACCTTCCTGGACGATTGCCAAGGGCGTAGGGGTACAAGCTCTTCGCAGGGTGGAGAAAATGCAAAGCGGGGCCTGTTCGGTTTGTTATCTCCCTTATTGCTGCAGCAAAGCTTGGTCGAAAACTCGGAGTTTACAATGCAAGAAATCCGCACGCAGGTAGTGGTGGCAGGAGCTGGTCCAGTTGGGACAGTTGCAGCCTATTTGCTCGCGAGCCGCGGTATCGATGTGGTGCTATTGGAAGATGGCGCGGACTGTGCGCTCGACTTGCGCGCGTCTACTTTCCATCCGCCCACGCTTGAGATGCTCGAACGCTTCGACATTACGCCTCGCTTGATCAAGAAGGGTTTGAAAGCACCGATCTACCATTTCCGCGAGCGTCGCACTGGCGAAGTCATCGACTTTGACATGAGCGAAATCGCTGATGTGACTAAACATCCCTATCGTATCCAGTGCGAGCAATATCACTTGTCGCGCATGCTGTCCGAAGGTGTGCGCAGCCAGCCTGGCGCTGAAGTCCTGTTCAACCACCGCGTTGTCGCATTGGAGCAGTCACCAGAAGATGTGACTATCTATGCGGAGACGCCGTATTCGATCCTAAAGATCAGAGCTGACTATCTGATTGGTGCTGACGGTTCGAACAGTTCCGTCCGCAAGTGGCTTGGCACGGAATTCGACGGGTTCACTTATCCGGAGAAGTTCCTGTGCTTCACCACTGAAGAGCCGCTTGAAGAGCACATCGAGAACCTCGCTTACGTAAACTACGTGTCTGACCCAGAGGAATGGATGGTTCTGCTGCGTGTGCCTTCTCTTTGGCGGGTGCTGGTCCCGGCCGACATGGATACGCCGGACGAGGTCCTGAAAGCGGACTCTAAGAAGGAAGAAGTGTTCAACCGCCTGATCGGCAAAGCTGATGTGAAGACACATCACCGCACAATCTATCGCGTGCATCAACGCGTCGCGAAGAGCTTCCTGACAGGCCGTACTGCTCTGATCGGCGATGCAGCTCACCTCAACAATCCGATCGGCGGGTTCGGCATGAATTCAGGCATTCACGATGCCTTCAATCTGGGTGAGCGCTTGTTGAAGATCTATCAGCATGGTGCCGATGCGGACCACGAGCTCAATGCGTTTGAGCGTCAGCGGCGCACCACGACGCATGACTTCATTCAGGCGCAGACGATCCGCAACATGGAGTACTTGAAAGAGGGCGAGGATCAGTTGCATGACCGGCGCAAGGCTGAAATGCAGGCCGTGCGCGATGATCCTGTGCGCCGCCGGGAATTCCTGCTTCGTCAGTCGATGATTGATTGTGTCGAGAAGGAAAGGGAAATGGCCTGATGCCGGTCAAGCCTCGTCCTAATCCGGACGCTCAAGGGTATCGCGCGCTGTTTGGTGTGCTTGGCCCATCCACCAATACAATCGTTCAGCCTGACTTTGACGATCTGCGTGTGCGCGGTGTCACCAATCATTACAGCCGGATCGTAGTAGACGATGCCAATGCAATCTCGGACGAGACTTTCATGGCGGGCACGCTGGAGATCAGCAACAACACGCTTGAGGCTGTTCGTGGCGTTCTGACTTGCAACCCCGATTATCTTGTCATGGGTATGTCAGCGGTGACTTTCTACGGCGGGGCTAAAGGCGCGGAAGAGTGGCGACAGAACATCGAAGATGCTTCGGGCCTCAAGCTGTGCACGGGCTCGCAGTCGTTGATCGAAGCGTTCAATGCCTATGGCGGGATCAAGAAGATCGCGGTTATCTCGCCCTATTTCCCAAGCGCTAACGCGCATGTGGCGCATTTCATGTCTGACCATGGCATCGAAGTTGTCCGCGACACCTGCCTCCAATGCCCGAGCTGGACTGCGATTGCGCAAGTGCCGACAGAAACACTGCGCGATGAGTTGATGAAGCTTGATGGGGATGATGTCGACGCACTGGTGCAGGTGGGCACGAACCTTTCAATGGTGCGCTTTGCCGCGGCGGCTGAAGACTGGCTCGGCAAACCGGTAATCGCAATCAATACAGCGACCTACTGGAACGCATTGCGCCAGAACGGGATTAAAGATCAAAAGACCGGCTTTGGCCGGCTGATGTCTGATTTCTAAGGAACACAATCTAACATGTTCGAATATGATTATGTCCCGCTCCCGGAGCGCGCTCCGCTTCGCTGGCCGAACGGCGCGAAAGTCGCGCTCATGTTCACGTTCAATCTCGAAACATGGGACCTGGTGAAGGATACGGACCAGCCGTATTACGCAGGCGGACCAGCGCTTTTGCCGAACGCGCTTGCGGGCCGCATTCCGGATTACCCGAACTATTCCTGGCGCGAATATGGTCAGCGCGTGGGCGTGTGGCGCATGTTCGAGATGTTCGACGAGATGGGCGCGAAGGCAGGTTGCACGATCAATGCGGTTACCTTCGAACGGCGCAAGGCGATGGCGGATGCATGCCTTGAGCGCGGCTGGGAGCTGATCGCGCACAATTACGAGCAAGGCGAATTGCTCACCGATTTCCATGACGATATCGACACCGAACGCGACATCATCCGCCGCTCTGTCGAGATGTATGAGAAGCACGCTGGACGGAAGCCAAAAGTGTGGCTTTCCAGTAGTTTGCGCGGTACTTTGAACACGCCGACGATCCTCGTTGAAGAGGGTTTCAAGGCCTATTGCGACATCATGAATGATGATCAGCCCTACATGATCCGCACCGATGCGGGGCCAATTGTCGGCACGCCATATTCGAATGTCATCAACGATTTCACGATCCTGACGCGCAATGCGCGCACCACTGACGAGTATCGCGACCTGCTGATCGAGGAATTGAAGGTGCTGCATGCAGAGGGCGCGAAAACCGGCCGCATCATGAATGTGGGCCTACACCCGCATGTCTCGGGGCGGGCTTACACAATCCGCGCTCTTCGCGAATTTATCGAATATGCTCAATCACTTGATGGTGTCTGGTGGGCAACGCGTGAAGAGATTGCCGACTGGTATGTCGACAATCACGAAGCGCACTTTCCGGACCAGCTCAAAGGCTGAGAGCGTTCAGAGATAACCCCGAGATAAAGCGAGATAACCCTGAGATGCAGGGAGATCTCGCGAGACCTCCGCGAGATACCTCACACAATCGCGCAGACAGTCTTGAGCTCGAGATAGTTGTCCATCGCGGCCTGTCCGCTGTCCCTGCCATAGCCTGATTGCTTCATCCCGCCGATCGGGAGCGACGCGTCATACATCGCATGGCTGTTGATCCACACCGTTCCCGCCTGAAGCCGCTCAGCCATGCGCGTCGCGTTGGAAAGCCCTTCTGTCCAGATGCCGGCTGCCAGACCATAGTCGCTGTCATTGGCCGCTGCGATGACTTCGTCCGCATCGTCAAAACGAGTGACAACCACAACCGGCCCGAAAATCTCTTCGCGCACGATCCGCATATCGGCCTTGATGTCGGTGATGACAGTCGGCGTGACGAAGCTTTCATTAGGACCAGCTGTCTCGCCGCCCACCAGCACGCTCGCGCCAGCCTTTTTGCCGTCCGCGATATAGTCCGCCACTTTGCCCGCATGCCCCTTTGAGATGAGCGGGCCCATATGCGTTGCCGGATCAAGTCCGTGGCCCAGCTGGATCGCTTTGGCTTGTTCGGCCATGCCTTCAACCACGCGGTCATAGACGCTGGAATGCGCGTAAAGGCGAGAGCCGGCGATGCACACCTGACCGCCATTGAAGTAGATTGCATTGGCCGCGCCCGGGATCGCCGCATCCAAGTCAGCGTCATCCATGATGATGACCGGAGACTTGCCGCCAAGCTCTACGCTCACGCGCTTCAGATTGCCTTGCGATGCATCGACGATCTTGCGGCCCGTCACTGTCGAGCCGGTGAATGCGATCTTGTTCACGTCCTTGTGCTCAGCCAGCGCCGCGCCCGCCTCCGCGCCGAAGCCTGTGACGACATTGACCACGCCCTGCGGTACTCCTGCTTCCTGGATTAGCTCTGCCAGCCGGATAGTCGTGAGCGATGTTTCTTCGGACGGCTTCAGCACCAATGTGCAACCTGCAGCCATCGCAGGGGCGATCTTCATCGCGGTCAGCACCAGCGGAGAATTCCATGGCAGGATGCCTCCGACAACGCCTACCGGCTCGCGGCGGGTATAGGCATGCACGCGCTTTCCTTCAGGCTGGTAATTGATCGAAGTCGGAATGGTCGAGCCTTCGATCTTCGTTGCCATGCCTGCAAAATAGCGGAACTGCGCCACCGCTCCGGGAATTTCCGCCCAGCGCCCGACATAGAGCGCTTTGCCCTGGTCGAGCGTCTCCAGCTCTGCCAGCTCGTCAATATTGGCTTCCATCAAGTCTGCGATCTTCCAGAGCAGCTGGCTGCGCTCCATCGGCGTCATCGCCGGCCATGGGCCGCTTTCGAACGCCTTGCGAGCCGCCGCAACTGCAGCATCAACGTCGGCGGCATTCCCGCGCGCAACCTTGCCGATCACGTTTCCGGTGGCAGGATCGAGCGTGTCGAAAGTCTCGCCTGACTGGCTGCCCACCCATTCGCCGTCAACCAGCAGCTTGTGCTGGTCGCGGGCGAGGAAGGCGGCTGCTTCTGCATTGGGTTTGGGAGCGGAGGAAAGGTCCATGGGTCAGGGGTCCGTAGGTTGTGCAATTCTGTCAGCATCGGCCTAGCGCGAGCGCCGATGATCTGGCGGCACAACGCGCTCGCTAATCGCTGATTGGATAAATCCGTGAGGGATGCGCCTGTTCCCGGAAGCGATGCCACGTACAGCGCGCACAAAAAAGAAGGCGGGATCGCTCCCGCCTTCTCCTTGATCACGTTGATATTGCTGGCTCTTAAAGGCCAGGAATGTCCGCGAAGTTCACACGGATGCCCGCATAGAAGTAACGTCCGCGCCAGCCGGTTGGTGTGTTGTCCAAACCGATAGCTGGAAGCTCGTTCGTGAAGTTGTTCACGCCGAGGTAGAACTGGAACTGATCGTCCGCAGTTTGGAATTCCGCACGAATGTCATGCATGAAGCGTGAGCCGATTGTCAGGAATTCCGGTGCAGCACGGTCCGGGTTTGCAGCCAGGACATCTTTCTCGAAACGCAGTTGCGGGCCGATATACTGGACACCGTAGTTAAGAGCGAAATTGCCACGGGTGTAAGTGATGTCGGCATTGCCGTTCCACTTCGGAGCACCGGTTTCGCCGCGGTCGTCGTCCACAGTGCCACCGTTTGACGGAACGAATGACAGCGTATCCAGATAGCCGAGCGTACCGCGCAGCTGGATGTCGCTGTTGTCGTCAACGTCGAACTGATAGCTCATGGTCATGTCAGCGCCTGACGTTTCGAAGAACGCGACGTTGAACGGGGCGAGCAAGAAGTTATTGACGAAGCCCGTCCCAGGAGCGCGCGAAACGCGATCGCAGAATTCATTGTCCAGCGTCGGAGAATCGACACAGAACTCTGCAATTTCTGACAATTCTGCTGTGTTGATCGCATCCTCGATTTCAATGTCGAACCAGTCAAAGCTGAACGTAAGACCCGGCAGGAAGCTTGGCTGTACGACCACACCCGCTGTCCAGGTGGTTGCTTCTTCCGGCGTCAATTCCAGATTTCCTCTGACGGCACCTTGGATGCTCGCGCTTGAAGCAATATCATTCCCGAAATCGTAAGTATCGAAATCAGCACCCAGACCTTCGATCAGCGCACGGCAGTTCGCTTCGCGGACAGGAGCACCGTTGTTGACGTTGATGGGGTCACAAGGATCGGTGAGGAAATCGAACGTACCAGTCGCAGGTGCGAACAGCTCGGTGATGTTCGGTGCTCGTACTGACTGGCCGTAGCTGCCGCGGAAACGGATATCCTGAACCGGCGCCCAGATACCAGAAACAGACCAACTGTCCGTATAGCCTGAAGTCGAATAGTCCGAGAATCGCACCGCGGCGCGCAGCTCGAGCAATTCGAAGAATGGCACATCGGCGAGTAGAGGCAGGGACAATTCAGCGAAACCTTCGATCACATCGAACGAACCGGTCTCATTGTCGAGGATCGCGAGGTCTGCCAGCACGCCCGGCCCAGGCCCGTTGGGATCTGGTACAAAGGTAACTGACTGACGCGCAAGATCATCAACAAGCGAAACACTCTTCTCCTTGCGGTATTCGCCGCCGAGCACGAAGCCGACAGGACCGCCTGGCAGTTCGAAGAATGAACGGAAATCACCGGAAACAAAGCCGTTTACAACGTGCTGCGTGAGAGTGAATTCGTTGCGCAGATCAGCGTTGATGAAGTCAAGCGCAGCCTGGCTTGCAACGCCTTCACCGAACACGTTCAATGGAACACACTGGTCTGGCGTAAACGTCTGCGGACTTTGTGGATCGAAGTTTTCGTCAAAGTAGTTCTGATTGCCAGAATCGACCAAGCCAGACCCATCGACCGAAATCCGGCAAACCACGTTACCGTTTGGCGTGCCTGTCAGGAATTCGCCTTCGTCCACTGCGTCGAGCGCTGCGAAATAGCGGTCTTCGATGCGGTAGTTTTCGGAGATGTAGGTGGTCTTGTTCCGGCCGTAGACATAGCTCAACTCAAAACGTGAGTTGTCGCCAATGTCGCCGTCGAAGCCGACTACGCCGCGGAACAGATCTCGCTCAAGCCGCTCGTTACGCGTGCCAAGGTCGAAGTTGTCGCGGTTGAAGAACACGCCACCAAAGTCGCCGCGATCATTGACCGCATCGCGCACATTTTGCGGTATCAGCGGGTTGTCGACAGAGACGAATGTGGCGAAGTCGAAAGAAGGCTGCGCAATCGAGAAGTTCTCGCTGTTTACATACTTGCCTTCAGCAAAAAAGCGGACCGTGGGGGTCAGCTCATAATGCGTGAACAAGTTGAACGAGTGGTGTTCCGTTCTTGCCTGAAGGTCGCCCTGATAGCTTGCGACAGGCGTATCGTCCGTATCTGGAGTACCAGCAGACAGGAAGCCTGAGTTCGGCAGGAATGTGCCTGCATTATAGGGCGCTCCATCGCCGCGAAATTCCGGCAAGAAACCGCCATCGATGATCAATGCACCACCAGGAGCGCTATCGGCCCAGCCGATATACCGTAGCGGGATGTTGTCGAAAATGTCTGGATCGTCAGGAATATCATCCGGGTTGCGCACGAACACCAAAGCGTCGAACTGACCGTTTGGACGATCGCCAAAGGCAACACGTCCGTCCTTACGGTATTCGTAAGATGCTGCGATGTTACCGCGATCATCAGCGAAGTTCGTGCCGACCGTAATTGCGCCGAGGAAGCTTTCAGCATCGCCAAAGTCAGACACGCCAGCCTGGGCGCGTGCATCAATGCCTTCGAAATTACGCTTCATCACGAAGTTAACAACGCCGGATACGCCGTCGGCACCGTAAACCGATGAAACGCCGCCGGTCAGAATGTCGACGCGCTCAACCAAGGCAGTAGGTATGGTGTTGATGTCCACACCCGCTTCACCGGGTACGCCAGCGATATGACGTCGGCCATCGACGAGAACGAGCGTACGCTCTGGACCGAGGTTACGCAGGTCAAGCAGGTTGACGCCAGCACCACCAAATCGCGCTTGCGAACCGGCCGCATCGAAATTGTCTTCCGAGTTGAACAGCGCCGGGCTTTGCGTCAGCAATTCAGTGAGGTTTGTTTCACCTGACCGCGTGATCGTTTCCGCATCGATCGCTACGATCGGGTTAGGGCTAGCCGCTCCAGGGTTGGTGTTAAGACGCGTACCGGTAACAACGATGGCGTTGTCGGTTTCGGCGGTCTCAGTCTCAGTGTCTGGTGCATCCTGCGCAAGCGCGGGGGTTGCAAGTGTGATAGCAAGCGCTGACACGCTTGCTCCAGCTACAGCGCGCACAGGACTGTGCGTCGCAAAAGCGATTACCTTGTTCATCGAGGAGTCCCTCTGATTTTTCGATCATTTTGTATGGATCGAAATGAAGTTATTCTCTGAGCGAAATAGAATTCGCCCGGCTAACTCCAGTCCCGCAGTTTTTCTGCGCTCATGCGTTATTGAGTGCAAGCTCGCTCGATTAACCATTTCCGCCTTTCCGCTGAACTGTAACCTCTTGGCAACAGCGCAGATGGTCAGTTTTGCCTTACATTCGATATGGCGCACCACTACAGCATCGTACATTCGCGAAGGGAATTCGCGCACAGGCTCTGAGATTTAGAAGGACTAATTGTCATGCACTGCGCATACGTGACATTACCCGACAGCAAGCAGATGCATTATCGCAGCATGGGCGAGGGGCCTGCGCTGGTTTTACTGCATCCCTCGCCGCAAAACTCAGAAGCGATTATCCCGGGGATGAGCGCGCTATCCAAAGCGTGCACGTGCGTTGCGTTTGATACGCCGGGCTATGGTCTGTCCGATCCGATTGCCGTCAGCGGCACGCCGACGCTCGGCGATTATGCGCGCCGATTTGTCGAGGCCATGGACGTGCTCGGGATTGAAAAGGCGTGCGTCTATGGCGCTGCGACTGGCGCTCAGATCGCGGCAGAGATGGGCAAGCTTTTCCCTGACCGGATTGCGTTCGTCATGCTCGATTCCAATGGCGAGCTGACCGAGCAGGAATGCGCGGAATATATCGAAGCGGGCTATTTTGCTGACGTTACGCCGCAGCGCGATGGCGCACACTTGCTCACCTATTGGGACATGTGCCGCAACCTGTTTTACGCTTTCCCGTGGTTCTCGGACGCGCCTGAACACAGGCTTGGTCTCGATACGCCGCCGGTCGAACTGATCCACGCGACACTGCTGCGGTATTTGCAGGCGGGCGAGAATTATGCCGATGCCTACAAGCCAGCATTCTACGCGGAGAACGTCGAGCATCTGGAAGGCATGGACGTGCCTGCGACCATGACGCGCTGGGAATCGAGCCCGGTGCTGGCGCTGGCGGATGCTTTGATTGCGCGCGGCCTGCCGGAGAACGTCACATTGCTGCGCGCGGAGACGGGACTGGAAGCGCGCTATGGCGTGCAGCTTGAAGCGCTTGAGGGTTTTCTGGCGGGCGCTGATCTGCCCACCTTTGAAGTGGCAGAGACTGATGCCGGACTGGGCGAAGGCCGCTTCTGGTGCGACACACCCGCAGGCCGGATCCATGGCGAGCGTCGCGCGGGCAAGGGCGATCCGGTCGTTATGTTCCATGGGGCAGGCGGGTCCGCCGCGCGGTTTGTCGAGCTGTTCAAAGCCCAAGCAAATGGTCGTCCGATTGTGGCGTTTGACTTGCCATGCCACGGCGCGTCCTTTGATCTTCCATCTGATGAGCGAATCTCAGTCGAAGCGATGGCAGATGCGCTTATTCCGACCTTGCAAAGCGAGGGTCTGTCTGGCGCAGATGTGATTGCAGAAGGGCTGGGCGCGGCAGTGGCGGTCACGTTGGCTGAGCGATTGGGCTTGGGCACGCTCCGCATTGTCGAGCCGGAGCGTTATTCGACAGCGCAAGTCGAAGCCGCGCTTGCAGGCGGCTTGCCGGACCTTTCGCCGCGCATGGATGGCACGCATCTGATTGCTGCCTGGAGCTTTGCGCGCAGTGGCCGTTTGTTCGCGCCGCCATGGGATTTCAGTGCAGCAGCACAGCGGTCTCCGGCTCTCAGCACAGACCCGCGCGACGTTCACGAGGAATGTGCCGCGATGCTACGCGTCGGCGCGCATTGGCGCGAGATGATGGCGCTGGAATTGCAGATCGACTGGGATGCGCTAGCTCAGCGAAGCGGTGCTGAGTTCGTCAAACCGGACTGACAGAGAATTGCGCCGACGGGCAGTCGAAGTCGAACATGTAGCGGCTGGTGGTCCGGCGGCGCTTGTGACCGCCAAGCGGTTCAGACGGAAGGCCTGCATCGCGCGCAGCCATCGCAACGAGCGTTTCGAGCACCGCACTCTGCGGCCACGTCGCCAGCGTTCGCACCCGCCCATGGCGGAAGCTCGCAGGCGTCCCGTCCTTGGCGACAAGTTCAGCCTCAGCCGCATGGCCAGCCTCTGCATGATCGAGCCAGCGCGCAATCGCCCAGTCATCGCCCTCATGCTCGAGGCCCGGCCGAAGGCTCTCGCTGCGCGCGACAGTCAGTCCGCACAGCTGCGTGAGCGCACCCGGTGCGAGTTCTCGCGGAATGGCAAAGTCACCATCGCGCGATCCGCTACGCGGGCCGATAATGATCTGCGCTTCGCTCTGCTCCAAGGCTACTGCAAGCTTCGGCGTCACAATCGGATTGCATGGCAGGATCACAAGCGCATAGCCTGCGAGCGACGCGCCGGGCTTTACGAAATCCACGTTCAGCCCCAGCCGCCGTACCGCTGAATAGCAATCAAACGCCGCCCATAGCGCGCTCAAGCCTTCGCCTTGCGGCTGGATTTGCGTCATCCATTCCGCGGCGTAATCGAACACAATCGCGGCATGTTTGACCGGCGTGCCGATATCGCCAAGCTCTTCCAGAGTGTCTGCCGCTTCGCGCGCTTCGCAAAGGGCAGGAGCCGGCTCGCCATCGGGCCGCAAGAGCCCGGCATGCATTTGCTCCTGCGCATGCGTGAATTGCCGCCAGCGGAAATAGCTGACGAGCTCTGCGCGGTGGGCGGCTGCTTCCAGCGTCCAGAGCTTCACCATTCCGGCGAGCGGGGCGGGGTTATGCCGTGCCCAGTTCACCGGCCCGGGCTGCTGCTCCAGCACAGACCAGCGACCATCCTTTGCGCAGCCGCGATAAAGATCGTGGTGGAAGGCCGCGATGTCAGGATGACTGCACCGCGCGAGTGCAGTCTTTTCCTCGTCGGAAAAGCGGAACATCTCCAGAAAGCCGAGCGGATAGCTATCCCAGCCCAGCACATCCAGACCCTGAGCTAGGTCGAAATGATCGAAGCCAGTGTAAAATCCCATGGCGTTGTGCGTGATCGTGCGGCCGGGCGACAATTCGCGCAAGATTTCAACTTGCGCTTGGTTGAAAGCGATCACCTGATCCGATGAAAACCGCCGGAAAGCGAGCCAATGCGCAGGGTTTGCCTCAGTGACCGTCAGATTGGGCAGCTCGACCTCTGCGAAGCTGCGATATTCCATGCTCCAGAAGACATTGCCCCAGGCTTTGTTGAGCGCGTCGACTGTGTCGTAACGCTCAGCCAGCCATTCGCGGAACGCATCGCGCGCGGCGTTTGAGAAGCTCTGCACGGTGTCATGGCAGCCGTATTCATTGTCGGTCTGCCACGCTGTGATCGCGGGATGCTTGCCATAGCGTTCTGCGACCGCGCGCGTGATCCGCGCTGCCTCTGCCTTATATCCTTCATGGCTGAAGCAGTAATGCCGCCGCGAGCCAAACACACGCGGCTTCCCATTGCGATCCAGCGCCACCATATCCGGCATCCGCTCGACCACCCATTTGGGCGGCGTTGCGGTGGGCGTACCCATGATGATTTTGAGCCCGGCTGCGTGCAGTGTCTCGACCGCTTGGTCGAGCCAATCCCAGGCGAACTTGCCCGGTTCCGGCTCGATCCGGCTCCATGCAAACTCGCCGATGCGCACCTGCGACAGGCCTGCATCGCGCATCATTTGCGCGTCCACGGCCCAGCGCTCTTGCGGCCAGTGTTCGGGATAATAGCAAACGCCCAGTTCCATGCTGTGCCAATGCGCAGGTTTAGCGCCTGCTGGCAATATGGATTGCGATTGCGTGAGGTGCGCGCGCCTCTCCGACAGGCGAGCAGATTGCGCGCAGCCTTGCACTCTGCGTTGAAGCGGGACCCAGCGCATGCTTTAGGCGTTTCAAACCCGTCAAAGGAGTATGTGCGCGATGAAGATCGATGTGAGCCTGCCGCATGGAACACCGGCGCTGCCCGCCGGTCTCGATTGGGCGAGTGGTGATGCCAAACCCGGCCATTCGCGGCTTATCTACGCTGCGACGGAAGAAGCTCTGGCCGATGTGCCGGATGCGAGCGAAGCCGAAGTCGAAAGGGCGGTCGCTAAAGCGCGCGATGCCTTCGCCAATGGCCCCTGGCGCAAGATGCTCGCAGCGGACCGCGCACGTATGCTCGCGAAATTCGAAGAGGCGATCCTCGCCCATGCAGATGAGCTGGCGACATTGCAGACGCTGGAAACCGGTATGCCGTTCCCGCAGATCCGCGGCATGCATGTCGCGCGAACAGCGGAAAATTTCCGCTTTTTCGGAGAGTTGGCGACGTCACTTTCAGGCGAGGCTTATGAGCAGACCGGTCGCTATCTCTCCATCGTGACGCGTGAGCCGGTGGGCGTAAGCCTGCTGATCGCGCCATGGAACGCGCCGCTTGTGCTCGGTTCCATGAAGATGGCGGCGGCGATTGCGCTCGGCAACTCCGTCATTGTCAAGCCGAGCGAATATGCTCCGCTGGCGATCATGCGGCTAGTCGAAATCCTGCACGAGGCAGGCCTGCCGGAAGGCGTGGTGCAAGTCGTCACAGGTCCGGGGGCTGGCGCTGGCTCGCAATTGGTGAAGCATCCCGGCGTCGACGTCGTCGGCTTTATCGGCGGAACCGCGACCGGCAAACGCATCATGGCGGATGCTGCTGGCACTCTGAAAAAAGTCGGGCTGGAGCTTGGCGGGAAGTCCGCCAATATCATTCTGGAAAGCGCCGACTTTGACCGCGCGATTGACGGGACGCTGATGGGTTTCCTCGCAGGCAATGGCGAGCAATGCCTTGCCGGAAGCCGGATCATGGTCGAGGATGCCATCGCGGACAAATTCATCGACGCGCTGGTTGCGCGGGTCGAGAAAGTGAAAGTCGGCGATCCGTTCACACCCGGCACTGAGCTCGGACCGCTGGCATTCAAAGCGCATTACGACCGTGTCCTGAACTTTGCCGAGCGGGCACAATCAGGCGACGAGTACTCGGTCCTCACCGGCGCGAAGAAGGCGGAAGGATTCGACCGCGGATATTACTTCGCGCCGACGGTCGTCGAAGCCAGCGACAACAGTACCAGCCTGTGTCAGGAAGAGATTTTCGGGCCGTTTGTGGCAGTCCAGCGCGTGCGCGATCTCGACGATGCGTTGGTGCGCGCCAATGACAGCGAGTTTGGTCTCGTCAGCTACATCTGGTCAGACGATCTGCCGAGCGTGATGCGCGCACGGCGCGAACTTCAAGCGGGCACGGTCTGGGTGAACACACCGATGGCGCGCGATCTGCGCGCACCATTCGGGGGCTACAAGCAGTCGGGCATCGGGCGCGATGGCCTGCCGGGCTCTGTGGAGCTTTTCACGGAAGAGAAGACCACGATGATCCCTCAAGAGCCGCTGGAACTGCCCAAGCTCGGCATGGGCGACTGACTTGGCGGCTCGCATAGACGAGGCCCCAATCGAAAAGGGGTATGTCCGCATCGCCGAAGGGCAATTGCATCTGCGCCATGTCGAAGGCACGCCGGGCGCAACCCCGCTGATCCTCTCGCATGCATCGCCGTCTTCCTCGCGCTCGCTCGAGCCCTTGCTGGCGGCGCTCGGGCAAGGCCGCTCGCTCTATGCGGTCGACAATCCGTGCAACGGGCAGTCCTGCGCGCCTGTTGCCGACGCCCCTGCGATGGCGGATTTTGCGGACATGCTGGCGCGTGGGTGCGCTGCGCTCGAGCAAGACAAAGTCGCTCTTTACGGGACGCATACCGGCTCGCATATCATGGTGGAATGGGCGCTGGCTGAGCCAGACAGAGTCGAAGCGCTTATTCTTGATGGTGTCGCGCTGATGGAGCCGCAAATGGCGGCAGAGTTCCTTGAGAAATACGCCCCGCACAAAGTGCCGGACGAGAGCGGCAGCCAGTTTCATTGGGCATGGAATTTCATCCGCGACCAGATGTTCTTCTACCCGCACTACAAGAAGGACAATGCGCACAGGCGGCCCGAAGGCGTGTTCGATGCGCGCACGCTGCATGATCTGACGATGGACGTGCTCGGCAATCTTGAAACATATCATCTGCCGTATGAAGCGGTCTTCCGGCACGATGTCCGCGCGCGTCTGAAGTTGCTCGATCTGCCAGTCCTGATCCTCAGCCATGACGATGGCGCGCTGGACGAGGCGAGCGAAGAGGTCGCGGCGCTTGTCGCGGGCTCGCAGGTTGTGCGCACTGACGGATCGCCGGACGCGAAGGCGAGCGCGATCAACACCTTCCTGGAGACACATACATGAGTGACACGCCTGTCTTTCTCGTTGCAGGGGCGAGTTCCGGCATGGGGCGCAAAGCTGCCTTGAAGCTCGGTGAAGGCGAAGGGCATGTCGTGCTTGCTGCGCGCCGCGAAGAAGCTTGCGAAGAAGCAGCGGCGCAGATCCGCGCAGGCGGAGGCTCGGCTGAAGCCCTGCAATTCGACGGGACCGATGCAGCGAGTTGCCATGCGCTGATCAAGGCGATTGAAGACAAGCACGGGCGGCTCGACGGTGCGTTCAACAATCTCGGCGACACGCTGGGGGACTCGCCACTCCATGAAACACCGCCGGAACGCTGGGACGCGACGCTGGCGGTCAACCTCTCCTCGGTCTTCCATCTTTTGCAAGCGCAGGTCCCGCTAATGCTGAAGAATGGCGGCGGGCGGATCGTCAATAACAGCTCCACAGGCGGGCTGCGCGGGACCAAGGCGATGAGCGATTATTCCGCCGCTAAATGGGGCGTGATCGGCCTCACAAAGTCAGCCGCATTGGATTATGCGAGCCAGGGGCTGGTGATCAATGCGATCGCGCCCGGTATCATCGCGACAGAGAAATTCCGCGAATTTGAAAAGCGCGTGCCGGAGATCTTCGAGAAAATCCGGCTGGAAACGCCCGTCGAGCGCTTTGGTGAGATGGGCGAGATCGCGGACGTCGTCGACTGGCTCTTGCGCAGCGCGCCGGGCTACCTCAATGGTGCGGTTCTGCCCATTGACGGAGCGCGCACTGCTTGAATGAAAAGCCAAGTCCTGACGGCTATGATCTGCTGCTGATCGGCGGCGGACACGCGCAGCTTGCGGTCATCAAGGACTGGATCGACCATGGCTTGCCGGTCGCGCGCGCGGCCCTGATCGATCCGGCGAGCCATGCGCGATATTCCGGGACAGTGCCGGGCATTATCAGCGGCCAGCATGGTGCCCGACACGGCCAAGTCGATCTGGCGAAGCTCTGCGAGCGTGCTGGTATCGAGCGGATCGAAGACCGCGTGGTCGCGATTGATCCGGATGCGCGAACAGTGACTCTCGGTAGCGGCGAGCAAGTGCGCTTTGATATCGCATCGATTGATACCGGCGGGGTGGGGCAGGCAGAACAAATCCTCGGCCGAAGCGACAAGCTCATCGATGTGCGTCCGATCCATGGCTTCATCGCAAACTGGCGCGATCTTGTAGAGCAGCACAAAGGCAAACAATTGCATGTTGCTGTCATCGGGGGCGGCGCAGGCGGCGTTGAGCTGGCCCTTGCGATCCGCAATGCGAAAGGCATGCAGCCAGCGCCACAAGTTGTTCTGATCGCAGGCAAAGCTCGACTTCTGCCGGAGCTTGGCAGCTGGGTGCGCGGTCTGGCTGAGCGAGAGCTGGAACGGCAAGGCATCCCGCTTATTGAAGCGGATGCTCAGTTCCGAGCCGGCGCGCTCACTGTGCAAGGCCAGGCGCTTGAGCCGATAGATGCAGTGATTGCAGCGGTCGGCAGCGGCGCGCCGCAATGGCCGGGTGAAAGCGGGCTCGCGACGGACCCGCGCGGCTTTATCGCGGTCGATGGCTTTCAGCGCTCCACCTCGCATCAGCATATCTTTGCGAGCGGGGACGTAGCGCAGCGAATGGACCGCCGCGTCCCGCATGCAGGCGTCCACGCCGTGCATACCGGACCCGTGCTTGCAGCAAACCTGCGCGCGCTTGCGGCAGGCGAACAGTCGAGCGAAACCTACACTCCGCGCCCGGCGAGCCTCTATCTTCTCTCAAACGGCACAGGCGAAGCGATCATGAGCTATGGCTGGCTCGGCGGGCAAGGCGCCTGGGCGCAGCGCTGGAAAGAGGCAATCGACAAACGCTGGCTCGATCAATACGGGTAAGCGAAGAGGGCAAAGCGTAACCAATCGCGGCATTGAGCCGAAACAAGGGATACGCCTGAGGTCGGGGACACGCATATGAAGAAAATCGTCATCATCCTTGCGCTGGTTGCGCTGATTGCCGCCTATTTCATCTTCGATCTGGGCGATTATCTGACGATTGACGGGATCAAGCAGATCGCAGCCGATTTCAGCGAGGAATACGCTGAGAATCCCGTTCCGATCCTTGCGGCGTTCTTTGCAATCTATGTCGCAGTGACAGCCGCTTCGCTGCCCGGTGCTGCGATCATGACGCTCGCGGCAGGCGCGCTGTTCGGCCTTGTGGTCGGCACGATCCTTGTCTCGTTTGCTTCGACGCTGGGCGCGACACTAGCCTTCCTCGCATCGCGTCATGTCCTGCGCGACAGCATCGAGAGCAAGTTTGGCGACCGACTGAAATCGATCAATGACGGGCTTGAACGCGACGGCGCATTCTACCTCTTCACGATCCGGATGATCCCACTGTTTCCATTCTTCGTGGTAAACCTTGTGATGGGCCTTACGCGCATCAAGACGTGGACATTCGCGTGGGTCAGCCAGATCGGCATGCTGCTCGGCACAATCGTTTATGTGAATGCAGGAACGCAGCTTGCACAGATCGAAAGCCTGTCCGGTATTGCTTCGCCGGCTGTTCTCGGCAGCTTTGCGCTGCTTGGCATTGCGCCATGGATCGGCAAGGCCATCATCGGAGCGATCAAGCGCCGCCGCGTCTATGAAGGCTTCACTAAGCCCAAGAGCTTCGACCAGAACCTTATTGTCATTGGCGCAGGCAGCGCTGGCCTCGTCTCCGCGTATATCGCAGCACAAGTCAAAGCAGGCGTCACACTCGTCGAAGCCAAGGAAATGGGCGGCGACTGCCTCAACACTGGCTGCGTTCCGTCCAAGGCTCTGATCAAGAGCGCTAAAGTCGCTTCAACCATGCGCAATGCGGACAAATACGGGCTGACCCCGGTTGAGCCGCAAGTGCCGTTCAAGGCGGTGATCGAGCGTGTGATGGACGCAATCCGCGCCATCGAGCCCCATGATAGCCCGGAGAGATATGAAGGCTTGGGCGTGAATGTCGTTCAAGGCTACGCCACGATCAAAGACCCCTGGACAGTCGAGATCGCGCGCCGCGATGGCGAGACCCAGCGTCTGACCGCAAAATCGATCATCATCGCAGCGGGCGCTGCGCCTCTCGTGCCGCCGATCCCCGGCCTTGATTCATCCGGCTACCTCACCAGTGACACGATGTGGGATGCGTTTGCCGGGATGGAGCAAGCGCCGAAACGCGTCGCGGTCCTCGGAGGTGGACCGATTGGATGCGAGATCAGTCAGGCTTTGGCGCGCCTTGGCTCCAATGTAACGCAGGTTGAAATGGCGCAGCGCGTGCTGGGCCGCGATGACGAGGAAGTGTCAACGCTTGCCAAATCCGTGCTCGAAGAGAGCGGCGTAACGGTCCTGACTGACCACAAGGCTGTGCGCGTCGAAGAAGGCGCGATCATCGCAGAGCATGGCGGGCTGGAGCGCGAGATCGGCTTTGACGTTCTGATCGTAGCCGTAGGGCGCGCCGCGCGGCTTAAAGGCTATGGCTTGGAAGAGCTGGGCGTTGATACAGAGCGGACGGTTGTGACGGACGAATTCCTCGCGACCAAGTTCCCGAACATCTTCGCAGCGGGCGATGTCGCTGGACCCTATCAGTTCACCCACACCGCAAGCCATCAGGCATGGTTTGCCAGCGTCAATGCGCTGTTCGGTGCCTTCAAGAAATTCAAGGCGGATTACCGCGTGATCCCGGCTGTGACTTTCCTCGATCCGGAATTTGCGCGCGTCGGCCTCAATGAGACCGAAGCGAAAGAGCAAGGCGTCGAATACGACGTGACGACCTACCACTTGGATGATCTCGACCGTGCGATCACAGAGAGCGAGACCAAGGGCTTTGTCAAAGTGCTGACGCCGCCGGGCAAGGATACGATCCTTGGCGCGACCATTGTGGGCGCGAATGCGGGCGAGCTGCTGGCCGAATATGTGACAGCGATGAAGTACAAGCTGGGTCTCAACAAGATCCTCGGCACCATCCATTCCTATCCAACCATGGCAGAAGCGAACAAATTTGCCGCGGGCGAATGGAAGAAAGCGAACAAGCCTGAAGCCGCTCTGAAATGGCTGGAACGCTATTTCAAATGGGTGCGCGGCTAGATCCCGATGGCGGTGCTCGCGCAATTTCAGGGCCTGTTGGGCCTTGCGGTGATTACAGCGCTTGCTTGGGCCCTGTCGGAAAACCGCAAGGACGTGCCGAGCTGGCGCTGGATTGGCGGAGCGCTCGTGCTGCAATTGGTATTGGCGCTGGCGATTGTGCGCTTGCCCTTCGTTTGGAACATCATCGGACTTGCCAATGACGGCGTGACAGCGATCGAGCGCGCGACGCTCGATGGTTCCTCCTACATGTTTGGATATCTGGGCGGAGCGCCGCTACCTTTTGAACTAAAGGAAGGCACAGCTGCGCCGGTCATCATCGCGTTTCAGATCCTGCCGCTCGTGATTGTATTCAGCGCGCTCGCGGCTTTGCTGTGGCACTGGGGCGTGCTGCGCTGGCTGGTCAATGGCCTCTCTTTCCTGCTGCGCAAGAGCTTGAAAGTGAGCGGCGTCGTCGGCTTGGCTGGCGGCGCAAACATGTTCCTGGGCGTCGTTGAAAGCCCGCTCGCTGTGCGCGCTTACTTTGCGAAGATGAGCCGCGCAGAGCTGTTCCAGGTCATGGTGCTCGCCATGGCGACGATCAGCGGCGCGATCCTGATCCTTTATGCGACCACGCTTTCCCAGACAGTGCCGGACGCGGTTGGACACATGATTGCCGCGTCGCTCATATCGCTTCCGGCAGCGCTGCTGATGGCGAAGCTGATGGTACCGGGCGAAGGCACCACGCAAACCGACGACAGCGAGCCAGGCCTCAAATATGAGAGCAGCATCGACGCGATCGTCAAAGGCACGATGGACGGGATGCAACTGTTCCTCGCGGTGATCGCGATCATCATCGTGGTGTTCGCTTTCGTCTCGCTGGCCGATCAGATCCTTGCGGTGTTCGGCCAAGTGGGCGGTGAAGCGCTTACGCTGAAGCGCATTTTCGGCTGGCTGTTCGCGCCGCTGATGTGGCTCATCGGTGTGCCGTGGGATCAGGCGCAAGCTGCAGGCGGGCTCATGGGGACCAAGTCGATCCTCAATGAATATGTGGCTTATCTGGAGCTTGCAGCGCTTCCTTCAGACACATTCGATGATCGCAGCCTGTTGATCGTCACCTATGCCCTGTGCGGCGTTGCCAATCTCGCGAGTGTCGGACTGCTGGTCTCCACCATCGGGACGCTGTGTCCGGAGCGGCGAGCTGAAGCGGCTGCGCTCGGCATGAAGAGCTGGCTTGCCGGCAATTTCGCGACGCTGATGACAGGGGCTTGGATCGGGATAGTCACATGGAGCTGACCTTCTGATGTTCGATGCAAAGCTCCGCCCGCTGATTGATCCGCCGCTCAATATGGCGGGCGCATGGCTCGCGAACGAAGGGATCAGCGCGAACTTGCTCACGCTGTCCGGACTGGTGATCGGACTGCTCGGCGCGGCCTCAATCGCGATGGAGCATTACTGGCTGGGCCTCGCGCTTATCATTGCAAATCGTTTGCTTGACGGGCTCGATGGAGCGGTCGCAAGAGCCAGCAAGCCAACTGACTTAGGTGGTTATTTCGATATCGTTGCGGACTTTGCGTTCTACGTTTCAATCCCGCTTGCCTTCGGGATTGCCGATCCGGCCAGCTTGCTGCCCGCTCTCGTATTGGTCGCAAGCTTTGTACTGACAGGCACAAGCTTCCTTGCCTTCGCCGTGATCGCGACCAAACGCGGCGAGGACACAGACGCGCACGGCAAGAAGAGCTTCTTCTATTCGACCGGATTAGCGGAAGGGGCAGAGACCATCGCTGTGTTCATCGCGATGGCGCTGTTCCCGGCCTGGTTCGGCCCGATCGCATTCGTTTATGCAGGGCTTTGCGTGCTGACTGTCTTCCAACGCAGCGCGATGGCAGTCAGCCAGTTTCGCGACTGAAGACTATTGCAGTCGCTCGGCAGTCTTGGCGCGAAGCTCGCGGATGCGTTCGGCATTCTTGCCAAGGTCTGAGACACCAACGCGCGAGACTGAACGGAAGTCGATCTGCCCGCCTTCGATCCGCGCGACCACATCGTCTTCAAAGCCGTACCAAAAGGTCGAAAAAGTGCCGAAGACCATGCCGCCCACAGTATCGGTCTCTGTCGCTCCCATCGAACGCATCGCTGACAGCACAGCTTCCTGAGCCTGAGCGGGCGTGCTGTTGCCAATGGGGAGCGGCGTGAGATCACCATAGCTATCTGCATTGATTTCAGCGAGCGTCTTCGGTCCGAGCTCACCAAACCGCTCGCCTTGATACATCTCGCTCTGGTTCAATGGCTTGGCATAATCGAGCAGCGGGTTGGTATCGCCTGCGTTCACGCGGCGCTGTATCCAGCCCTCGGAAAATTGCGGCGGATTGTCCGGCGACGTCGTGACGTCATGGATCGCTGGAATGTCAGCCGCTTTGCTTTGGATGTTCATAACCGCGCCGATGATTACTGCAGGTACGGCCAGCGCCAGCAGCGCTTTACCCCAGCCATCGCGCGGCGGCTTTACCAGGCACACAATCAGCGAAATGATCGCGACGAGGGCAACCGCCCCGATCACAAACGGAGCCCATTGGAACAGCATCGTGCCAAGACCAAATTGCCAGCTCCATACACCGAACTTCGTCCCCAGCGCGGAGGCCACGAAATAGAGGGGGAGCAGGAGAGCGAGGATCAGCGCGAGACGCGCATGCCATGGTGTTGCTGTCTGTGTCATGGCGCGCAGCTAAACCGAGCGCGCCCCTCGTGTCAAAGCCGCGATGGATAAGTGTTCCAGCGCTGCACTGATCTCTGTGCAGGCCGGCCCAAGCGCAGCGGTCCTATGCGTTGCAAGAAAGCGAACAGATGCTGCCGGAAATCCGCTTTTCTTGCGGATCAAACAGGCCACATCTTCGTTGGATAAGCAGAACAAAAGGAACCACCGCTGCGCGAGTGAGGCGCGCTGCCAACGCAATGGAAGCAGGCCCATGAAACACCTCGATACCAAGCCGCTGGTGAGGCAAGTCAATCCCGATATCTCGCTGACGACGCATGTCGCGCCGCAGACCGTCAGCGACAAGATTGCCTTCAGTTTTGTGAAGTTTCTGCGGTTCTTTGCCGATACTTTCTTTGCCAAGCGTTACGGCCACCGCGCGGTGGTGCTGGAGACCGTTGCAGGTGTGCCTGGCATGGTCGGGGGCCTGTGGCAGCACCTTACCGCTCTGCGGAAAATGCGCGATGATGACGGCTGGATCCGCACGCTGCTGGACGAGGCCGAAAACGAGCGCATGCATCTGATGACCTTCATCGAGATCGCTCAGCCCAACCGGTTCGAACGGTTCCTGATCATGGTCACGCAGCTGATCTTCTACAATTTCTATTTCTGGCTTTACCTGTTTGCGCCGCGGACCGCTCACCGGGTGGTCGGCTATTTCGAGGAAGAGGCTGTGATCAGCTACACCGCCTATCTTGCAGAAGTGGATGCCGGGCGGCACGAGAATGTGCCAGCGCCGCAAATCGCCATCGATTACTGGCAGCTATGCCCTGACGCGCGCCTACGCGATGTCATCATAGCGGTGCGTGCAGACGAAGCCGAGCATCGCGATGTCAACCACGCTTTCGTAGACGAGCTCGACAACAAGGACGCGCACCGCCCGGGCGCTCCCATTCGTGAAGAAGAAGCACCGGAAAATCGGTTGACGAAGCCGCGCTAAGGGTGTTGCCCTTTTCTCCAGTTCCGATTGGGGAGAGGGCCAATGAAGACCAGAGCTGCCGTCGCATTCGAAGCCAAGCAGCCGCTTGAGATTGTCGAACTCGATCTGGAAGGGCCCAAGTCGGGCGAAGTGCTGGTCGAGATCATGGCGACCGGCATTTGCCACACCGATGCCTACACGCTCGACGGGCTTGATAGCGAAGGTATTTTTCCGAGCGTCTTGGGCCACGAAGGCTGCGGCGTCGTTCGCGAGGTTGGGGAAGGGGTCACTTCCGTCAAACCCGGCGATCACGTCATCCCGCTTTACACGCCTGAATGCCGCCAGTGCAAAATGTGCCTGTCTGGCAAGACCAATCTGTGCAGCGCGATCCGCGCGACACAGGGCCAAGGTCTGATGCCTGATGGCACTTCGCGCTTCAGCTATAAAGGCGAGACAATCTACCATTATATGGGCTGCTCGACTTTCTCGAATTTCACTGTCCTGCCGGAAATCGCGGTTGCAAAAATCCGCGACGACGCGCCTTTCGATACGACCTGCTATGTCGGCTGCGGCGTCACGACAGGCGTGGGGGCGGTTACCAATACCGCCAAAGTCCAGCCGGGCGATAATGTCGTCGTGTTCGGGCTGGGAGGCATTGGCCTGAACGTCATCCAGGGCGCGAAGATGGCGGGTGCGGACCGCATTGTCGGCGTTGATATTAACCCGGCCAAACGCGAATGGGGCGAGAAGTTCGGCATGACCGACTTCGTCAATCCGCGCGAGACCGCAAATGTTGTCGACCATCTGGTCGAACTGCTCGATGGCGGCGCGGATTACAGCTTTGACTGCACCGGGAATGTCGAGGTTATGCGCGACGCGCTGGAATGCTGTCACAAGGGGTGGGGCACATCGATCATCATTGGCGTTGCAGAGGCAGGCCGCGAGATTTCGACCCGCCCGTTTCAGCTTGTGACCGGGCGCAACTGGCGCGGCACAGCCTTTGGCGGCGCGAAGGGGCGGACAGACGTTCCCAAGATTGTCGACTGGTATATGAACGGCAAGATCAAGATCGATCCGATGATCACGCATCGCTTGTCGCTTGACGAGATCAACAAGGGTTTCGACCTGATGCATGCAGGCGAAAGCATCCGCAGCGTGGTGGTCTATTGATGGCTGATACCGCTCCAACCAAAGTCAATCTGGCTGAGAAACTCGCGCTGTTCTCCGATCATTGGGCGCCGCGTATCGTCGGTCGCTACAATGACAACGAAGTCCGGCTGGTCAAAGCATCCGGTGATTTTCAATGGCACAAGCATGACGATACGGACGAGCTGTTTCTCGTGCTTGAAGGCCAGCTTGTGATGGAGTTTCGCGGTTCAGCCCAAACCCTTGGGGCAGGTGAAATGATCATTGTTCCTCGCGGTGTCGAGCACTTCCCGCGCGTACCGGAAGGCGAGGTCAAGCTGTTGCTGATGGATCCGCGCGATATGCCCAACACAGGCGATCCGGAGACAGCTTACAAAGCCAATGAGATTTGAGCCGCGCGGTTTCCTACACAAGCGAGAGGCTTTTATTCAGGAAACATGCGCGCTCTCAGCCATTTGTATAGTGTAATCATAACTTTACGCGCTGATATCGGTTCTGAACTTTTTCTCCATGGACTGTGTAACATGCGTATCCAACAAGCAGCCTTTGCAAGCCCTGAAAGAGACGAATCATGAGCGAATATCCTGACCTTCATTTGCTGATCGGCGGCGAGAAACTGAGCGGCGATGGGCGCGAGAGCGAAGATGTGATCAGCCCGATGACAGGCGATGCGATGGCAGCGCTTCCGCATGCGACTGCGGATGATCTCGACGCTGCGCTTGAGAATGCTCAGAAAGGCTTTGCCCAGTGGCGGCTGGCTCCAGCGGACAAGCGCGAAAGCGTGCTGCGCGATGCGGCAAGGTTGCTGCGCGAACGGGCCGGCACAATTGCTGACATGTTGGCGCGCGAGCAAGGCAAGCCGATTGCTCAGGCCAAAGGCGAAGTGATCTACTCGGCCATGCTGTTCGAGTTCTATGCAGGCGAGTGTAAGCGGACTTATGGCCGTACGCTTGTGCGGCCTGAAGGGCAGCGCAGTGAAGTGCGCTATGATCCGGTCGGGCCCGTCGCGGCCTTCGCGCCTTGGAACTTCCCGGCATTGAACGTCGCGCGCAAGGTTGGCGGACCGATTGCGGCAGGTTGCTCGGTTATCGTCAAGCCGTCAGAGGAAACGCCAGCGGCAGGTCTCGCTGTAGCGCAAGCGCTGCTTGATGCAGGATGCCCGCCGGAAGTCTGCCAGGTGGTGTTCGGTGTGCCGTCGGATGTCAGCGAGCACCTGCTGGGATCGCCGATCATCCGCAAGCTCTCCTTTACCGGCTCAACCAAGGTCGGAAAGCACCTGACCAAGCTCGCCGCAGAAGACCTGAAGCGCACGACCATGGAGCTGGGCGGACATGCGCCGATCCTGGTCTTTGCGGACAGCGATATCGACCGCGCGCTCGATACCATGGTTCCAAACGCCTATCGCAATGGCGGGCAAGTGTGCGTGAGCCCCACGCGCTTCCTCGTCGAGGAACCGGTTTACGAGCGCTTCCGTGATGGCTTTGTGGAGCGTGTCGAGAAGATGGTGGTCGGCGATCCATTGGACAAAGCGAACGATATGGGACCGATGGCCAATGCGCGCGGTCCGGACCAGATGGAGCGCATGATTGGCGATGCAAAGGACAAGGGCGCTGAGTGCCTGACAGGCGGCGAGCGGATCGGCAATCAGGGCTTCTTCTACAAACCGACCGTGCTTGCAGAGGTGCCGGAAGCGGCTGAAATCATGCAGGAAGAACCGTTCGGACCGGTCTCCATCATCAATCGCTATGCCGGTGAAGCGGAGATGATCGAAGAGGCCAATCGTTTACCTTATGGTTTGGCAGCCTATGCGTGGACCAAGGACTCAGCGCGGCGCCAGCGGCTCGCGCGCGATGTCGAGGCGGGCATGCTTGGTATCAACCATGGCTCGATCAGCGCGGCCGACGCGCCGTTTGGCGGGGTCAAATGGTCGGGCTACGGGCACGAGGATGGCCCGGAAGGTGTTATGGCTTGCATGGTCACGAAGACCGTGCACGAGACGCTCTAAACGGCCACTTCAATCTGCCTTCGGCGCGTCCACCTGATTGTCCGGATGGGCGCGCTGGAAAGCGGGCAGGGCAAGGCAGGCCTGCTCGATCCGCGTCATGTGCGGATATTTGGCCATATCCATGCTGAACCTGCGAGCATTGTACATCTGCGGGAGTAACAAAACCTCGAAAAGACCTGGCTTTTCCAGCAGGAAGTCTTGCGACCCGTGCTGAGCAAGTCGTGCCTCTACCGGTTCAAAAGTTCGTGTAAGCCAATGCCGGTACCAGTCATCCAATTGCGGCTGTGATGCATCGAAGTTCGCTTGGAGATACTTCAGCACTGGCAGATTGTTAGGAGCGTGCGTTTCTGTCGCAATGGCATAAGCGAGCTCACGGACGCTGAAGCGGGTTTCGAGGTCAGCTGGCAGGAGCGGGCTTTCAGGATAGGCCTCGTCCAGCCATTCAAGCTGAGCCATGGATTGCGCGCGATCTCGTCCGTCCGCAACGAGCAAAGGCACGCTGCCGAAGGGGTTGCGACTGGTGTAGATATCGCTCTTCTGTTCGCTCGCGAGGAGATCTACCGGAAAGTACTCGTAGTCGATCCCTTTCAGCTCCAGCGCGATGCGAAGCCGGTAGGTGGTCGAACTGCGAAAGTATCCATAGAGCTTCATGAGCTTCCTCCTCGATTGAGCCAAGCCGCCCGAACCTATCAGCCATAGCCTATCGAGAGCCTTGCCGGATGAACGGGTAGCGGGACAGAGGAGAAGATGTAGTGGGTGGCTCAGCTATTCCAAGACCGGCCCGTTCCTAAAACGCTGCGAGACCTGTAATCCCGCGACCAAGGATCAAGGCGTGCACGTCATGCGTGCCTTCATAGGTGTTGACTGTCTCAAGGTTTACCATGTGACGGATCACTTGGTATTCCTCGGAAATGCCATTGCCGCCATGCATGTCGCGTGCGGCCCTTGCGATATCGAGCGCCTTGCCGACATTGTTGCGCTTGACGACGCTGATCATGTCAGGCGCGAAACGGCCTTCATCCATCAACCGGCCAACACGCAAGCTACCTTGCAAACCGAGCGCAATGTCGGTGAGCATGTCAGCGAGCTTCTTCTGGAACAACTGTGTTGCGGCCAGCGGCCGTCCAAACTGCTTGCGGTCCAATCCGTATTGGCGCGCAGCGTGCATGCAGAATTCCGCGGCGCCCATCGCGCCCCAGCTAATGCCATAGCGGGCACGGTTGAGGCATCCGAATGGCCCTTTGAGGCCTTGAACATCAGGCAGCAGAGCGTCCGCGCCGACCTTCACATCGTCCATCACGATCATGCCGGTGGTCGATGCGCGCAATGAAATCTTGCCTTCGATCTTAGGCGCGGAAAGGCCTTTCATGCCTTTCTCAAGCACGAAGCCGCGAATACCGCCGCCATGCTTCTCTGACTTCGCCCAGACGACGAATACGTCCGCGAAAGGCGCGTTGGAAATCCATGTCTTGGAACCGTTGAGGATGTAACCATCGCCATCCTTGCGCGCGACGGTCTTCATTCCGCCGGGGTCGGAACCCGCGTCAGGTTCAGTCAGGCCGAAGCAGCCAATCAACTCGCCGCTCGCGAGTCCGGGCAGATACTTCTTGCGCTGCTCTTCCGAGCCATAAGCATGGATTGGATACATCACGAGGCTCGACTGCACAGACGCCATGGAGCGATAGCCGCTGTCGACACGCTCGATCTCGCGCGCGATCAGGCCATAGGCGACATAGCTCGCGCCAGCTCCGCCATATTCTTCGGGTATAGTTGCACCCAGCAATCCGGCTTGACCGAAAAGAGGAAACAATTCCGGCGCATCCACTTCGTCGCGAAAGGCGTCAATTACCCGCGGTTGCAGCTCGCTTTGGGCAAAACCGCGCGCGGCATCACGGATCATGCGCTCATCTTCAGTGAGCTGCGTTTCGAGATCGAAGGGGTCTTCCCAATTGAACGGGACCATGTTGGCCACTGGTTGCTCCTGAAACTGGTTTTCGCTCCTTTCGCAGGTGCACAAGCACGCTGCAAGAGCGTTCAGGAGATAAATTGGAGTGCGATCCTCTGACCGCAAGCGCGTTGTACTGCGGCTTTGGACTTAGTCCGAAAGCGCTGTGTTTACGGCGTCAATTACCGCGGCAGGGGGACAGGGCTTGGCAAGCGACTGCGCTTCAGGAAACGCGCTGGCCACTTCTGCGGTGGAATACTCGCCAGTATGGAAAATGATCGGAATATGCTCTTCCGCGAGCTTCTGAGCGAGCGGGTAAACCACGCCATCGTTCAGTTTTACGTCGAGGATTGCCAAGTCAGGTTTTTCTTTCTGAAAAGCCAACATCGCGGATGAGATATCCCTGTGTGGCCCTTCAACGACGAACCCAGCTTCTTCAACTGTATCGATAAGATCGCACGCGACGATTGCTTCGTCTTCAGCGACCAGAATGCGCATTTGTACCATCCTCAAAACCCCCTGTATGTGTTGTGTTATGCAACACAAACGTCGCTTCTGTCCAAGTTGTTCCCAGAAAACTGATCGATATCAAATCTATTGCGTGTTTCCGAACTGGTTAGCGAAACCGCTTTCGTCATCAGCAGCGAGCAATTTCGCTTGCTCAACCCAGGAATCGCGCCGAATTCTGCCTTGGAACCGGCCAAGCCCCGCATCGATCCGGTCAACATCAGCATCGGACCATTCTGCAATCTGAGCGAACGTGGTTATGCCTTGTTCTTGCAACATGGCTGCCAGTTTTGGACCCAGCCCTTTTATGCGCGTGAGGTTGTCTGCGCTTGAGCCAGTTGTACCAGCGGCTGGGGCGGAGGGTCTTGAAGGCGCGACTGTGGCGCCCGCTTCTGCATCTGCGGTTGCGCTTGCATGAGCGACTTTTTGCGAATTGGCCGCGCCGGAAAGTGTACTGGCAGCCGGTTGCGCGTTGATCAGCGCTTCGTTCCGTGATGCGGGCGTGGCGCCTTCATCAAGTACGTCTTTCCTCGCGCTATCTTCTCGCTTGATCGATGTTTTGCGATTGGAAGCAAAAGCGAACCATGCGATCGCGAGGCCAATAAGAAAAGCAATGAGCAGGTAGGGCCAATAGGTAGCTAGAAGTTCAGGCATCAATTCCTCGTTCTCAATCATTATTCGGCGGGCGCGCTCTGCGCGGCAGGCGTATAGGCGCAGCCGATAGCAACCACCCGGTCACCAGGCCAAGACCATATGCGGCCAAACACAAAACCATGACTTCTGCCCATACCGCCATGCTATCGAGGCCCAGGCGTATCGATAGGGGTGGGTTCAATCGGAACTGTAGCAACCACTTCAAACTCGATGCGGCGATTGGCCGGGTCGGTGGCTAGCAATCCGTCTGCCGGCTCGCTGGAACCGAGGCCTTCGGTTTTGAGACCTTCGGCAGGAATTCCGCGTGCAACCAGTGCGCGTTGAACAGACCTCGCGCGTGCTCTGGACAAAGCCAAATTCACTTCTTCATCGCCTGATGAATCTGTATGACCTACGATAGAGATAATGCTGCCAAGGCATGGGCGCAGCGCATTGGCCACTTCATCGATGAGCGTATCACTAGTAGCATCAAGTGTGCTGGAGGTTTCTTCGAATCGAATAGTGCGCGCGGCCAGCAAAGCTTCGACATCATCTTGGCAATGAAGCGGAGACAATGGCTGCTCGGTTGACTGGGCGAGCATCGAACCATCTGCCCATCGCACTCCGCCAACTCCGGGAAGTCCTGCAACTGCTTTCGCAACGGCATCCCGGGTCGCTTCACTTTGTGACTCGCCGCCTGACAAAAGCGGGTGGCGTGTAGGATTGCCAAAACGATCAGCAAACTCTGCACTGATCCCAGTGCCGCCATTTGCCGCGATCGCTTCGCTCGTTTTCACGGCAAGCGCATCGACAAATGCATCATCGCTGCGTGCGGCACCAGCGATGCCGACACTCAAGCTGGCCAATGCGCCTGCAATGACGAGAAAGGGAGGGCGGATCCGCATCGGCGATGCTTAGCGGCGAAACTGTGTGGCTGAAAGGCCTATTTAGGGCTGATCTGCCGAGTTTGCGGCATCATCTCCTCCGCCGATATTCTTGCGGAACAATACGCGGTCTTCCGGGCCGAAGCCCTTGTGCCAGATGACGTAACCATAAGTCAGCAGGATGGCTGGAATGCCGAAGATCAGCTCCGCCCATTCCGGCAGGAGCGTTGCGAGGTAGCCAACCACCACCGCAGGCGCCGTCGCATAGACAAGCGCCCAGCGCCAATTGCCAACCGGCGCTTTGAGAATGCGGCTCAGCAGGATGGCTTTCACGATACTCGCAGCACCGAGTGCGAGCATGAGAGCCGCTGCCGCAGCGGCCGCCTTGAAAGGTTCGCCGAAGCCCAAATGATTGACGAGCATGATCAGCCCGACAGTCAGGCCTGCTTGCAGGATAATAGTCCCGATAGAGATCGCCAGGTTGCGTTTGCGCGCAGTGTAGACGAGCGCGCTTTCCGCAACGACGGCGGTCGCAGCGACAACTTCCGCCATTAGCAGGAACGCCAATGCGCCGGTGCCGCCGACGAGATCGGGTCCACCGAGTCCCATGACAGCTTCGCCGGGAATGGCGAGCGCGAGCGCTATTCCGGCCTGAACCGCGATGATCCAGAAGCCAACCTGGCGGACCTGGGCAGCGATTACAGCGAGATTCCCGAGCTTCAGGTTCTTGGTGATGACAGGTCCGAGGATCGGCTCGAAGCTCGTCTTGAGTTTCTGCGGCAAGCTCGCGATCTGCTGCGCGAAGTAATAGATCCCAACCGCTTCAGAAGCTGCAAAAAAGCCAAGGATGAAAATGTCGAGACGGCGCGTGCCCCATTCGACCGCATCAGCGACTAGCAGAGGGAAGGCGCGCGTGGTGATCTTGCCCATGCGGAACGGGTGCGGGCGCCACTGCTTCGGAAGTCCATATGTGCGCAGGAATGGCCAGGCGGCAGCGAGAAGCCCTGCAAAGATCGAACAGATATACGCCAGCGCGAGCCCGGAATCACGCGTCTCGGGAATATAGAAAAATATGCCAGCCATGATGGAGATCGTCCAAGGCTCGACGACGGCGCGCGCGCGGACCGTGGTCGCAATGTCATAGCGATAGGCTTGAGCGGCTAGCAGGATCTCTGTCATCGCATATCCGGGGATTGCGATGATCAGCCAGATGTCGTTCGCCCCATTCATCCCGTTGGGGAACATCGGTGCAGGGAAAAACCACAGCAGCAATCCTGCAAGGCTTGAGAAAATTAGCGCCAACAGCAGCCCGTCATAGACGAGGTTGGTTTGACTGCCTTCGCCTTCCGTCAAGCGCTGAGCAAGCCCGCGCTTCTCTCCCAGCGAGCACATCAAGGCAAGCAATTCGATTACGACCAGCGCTGAGGCGAACCGCCCCATTTCCTCAACTCCATAAAGGCGAGCAGCGATGAAGAGAAAAGGGATTCGCGCAAGCAACCGCAGCAGAAATCCCATGACATTCGTACGCCCACCCTTGGCGAGCGCAGCCATATCCTGATCGCCGGATTCCTCAGGCGGTGCGGGAGTGCTCACCCCTCGTCGCCTCGTTCAGCACGAAGGGGCCGCGACAGCAGCTTTGCCACAACTTGTCCTGCGCTGGCGCCTTCAAGGATGGCGTTGACCGCATCAACAATCGGCATGGCAATCCCGCGATCCTGCGCGAGCTGTTTCAGCACAGGCGCTGTGTGCGCGCCTTCTGCAACTGTGCGGCGATCGGTCATGAGCGCTTCCGCCGATTGGCCTTCCCCCAATGCTTTGCCGAGCGAGAAGTTGCGGCTGGAAGTCGACGAGCAAGTCAGCACGAGGTCGCCTAAACCGCACAACCCTGCCAGCGTTTCGGCTTCCGCGCCCATATTCTCGCCAAAGCGCAGCATCTCAGCATAACCTCGCGCTATCAGCGCAGCGCGCGCATTCTGGCCAAGCTGTAACCCGTCAACAACGCCGCAAGCGATCGCGAGGACGTTTTTGATAGAGCCGCCAATCTCCGCCCCCGTGACATCGTCTGAGTAATACGGTCGGAATGCAGGGCGTGCGATTTGCGGTGCCAGCCTATTCCATTGCGCGCGTCCCCCACCGCAAGCGAGTGTAACTGCGGTTGGAAGACCGGCTGCGACTTCATGCGCGAAGGTCGGGCCTGAAAGCACAGCGATATCAGCACCGGGACAAGCATCGCGAGCGACGTCATTCATCAAGCGGCCGCTGCCCGCCTCAATGCCCTTGCTGCAAAGGACCAAGTCACGCGGAGGTTCTCTGAGCTTGCTGACAATGCTCCCAAGGTGCTGCGCTGGCGTAACAACCAGCACGGTTTCAACTCCGGTCATGTCGTCAAGTTCACCGGTTGCACGAATGCTCGGCGCAAGCGTCGCGGAAGGCAGATAAATGCTGTTGGTATGTGCGGTGTTGATCTCGTCGACCAGTTCGCTTTCCAATGCCCAGAGCAAAACTTCAGTCCCGTCACTCGCGAGCATTTGCGCAAGCGCTGTGCCCCAGGCACCGGCTCCCAGAACGCCAATGGTCATGCTTTCACTCCTGCGCCGCGCGCGGGTTTTGCCTTGGGATCAAGCGGCCAACGCGGTCTTGCGACAAAGTCCAGCGGATCGTTCTGCCCAAGCGCCAAACGTTCACAACCTGCCCATGCGATCATCGCGGCATTGTCGGTGCACAGTTTCAGCGGAGGTGCAGAGAAGGTCATGCCGTGCCTGTCCGCAAATCCTTCGAGCGCTGCGCGTATGGTCTGATTGGCTGCCACGCCTCCAGCCACGACCAACGCAGAGACGGGCTCGCTATTTGCAAGTGAGCCGGTCAATCGATCGAGCAGGCATTCGACCGCTGCTTGCTGGAAACTCGCTGCGACGTCGGCATCCTCATGCTCGCCGCTTTCCTTAGCGCGCAAGACTGCGCTTTTAAGGCCTGCGAATGAGAAATGAGGTTCGCTCGATCCTTTGAGAGGGCGGGGGAGCGGCACAGCTGACGGATCGCCTTCTTTCGCCAATCGCTCCACAGCAGGACCGCCAGGATAGCCGAGACCAAGGATCTTTGCGGTTTTGTCGAAGGCTTCGCCCAGCGCATCATCAATCGTGGTCGCGAGCCGCCGATATTGCCCAACACCTTCAACCCGCAGGATTTGGCAATGCCCGCCGGAAACCAGCAGCAGCATGTAAGGAAAATCGAGATCAGGGTCAGCTAGGCGAGGGCTTAACGCATGACCTTCCAGGTGGTTGATTGCCATCAACGGCGTGTCCGAGGCCATTGCGAGCGCCTTGGCGCTGACGAGGCCGACCATAACGCCGCCAATCAGGCCCGGTCCTGCGGTCGCCGCAATCGCATCGCAATCGGCAAGCGTGACGCCTGCCTCATCCATCACCGCTTCGAGCATCGGTGCGAGCCGCTCGGCATGCGCGCGCGCCGCAATCTCCGGCACAACCCCGCCATAGGGTGCGTGCTCTTCCACTTGCGATGCAATGCACTCAGCAAGAATACGCCGGTCGGTATCGACCAGCGCCACTGCTGTTTCATCGCAGCTTGATTCGATCCCCAGCACAAGCGCCATTGCGCTTTCCCTTAGCTGTTCAGCGGGCTAGGGCAAACACAGCAATGACTGAAAACTCTGCATCCGCACCGCTCCTTCGCCTTGGGACCCGAGAATCTCCGCTGGCAATGGCGCAGGCGATTGAGACTCGCGAGCGGCTGTGTGCGGCACATGGCTGGGAGCTCTCGCAAGTCGAGCTAGTCACTGTGAAGGCGAGCGGAGACAAAATTCTCGACAGGCCTTTGGCGGATATTGGCGGGAAAGCATTGTGGACTAAAGAGCTCGATCAATGGCTCGGGGAAGGCCATGTTGATGCCTGCGTTCACTCGATGAAAGATGTCGAGACACTGCGTCCCGAATTCTTCACAATTGGCGCAATCTTGCCGCGCGCTGACCGCCGCGACGTGCTGGTAGGCGCGGAGAGTATTGCGGAAATTCCGCAGGGCGCGCGCGTGGGCACAAGTGCACCGCGACGCGCAGCGCAATTGCTAAACCATCGGCCTGATTGTGAAGTCGTCGGCATCAGAGGTAATGTTGCAACACGCCTTGCAAAGCTCGAAGCGGGTGAAGCCGATGTGACGTTCCTCGCTGCGGCTGGCCTTGCGCGCTTGGGGCAAAGCGATGTCGGCGCGCCGCTTAATGAAGACACATGGGTGCCTGCAGCTGCCCAAGGGGCCATCGGCATTGAATGCCGCGCAAACGACACGCGGGTGCGCGAGCTGCTGTCAGCTATCGATGACACGCCCAGCCATGCGGAAGTTCTGGCTGACCGCGCTTTGCTCGCGGTGCTTGGCGGCAATTGTCACAGCTCAGTCGCGGTCAACAGCCGTTATGATGATGCCCGCATCCATATGCGCGCTGTGGTCTTCAGCCCTGACGGACAAGAGAGGGTCGAAGGCGAGGCAGATTTTGCAGCCGGAGATGCCAGCGGTCCAGAAAGTCTGGCCAGCGATCTGCTTAGCCGTTCTACTGACGCAATCCGAAAGCATTTCGGGCAGCCTGCATGAGCCAAACGCCGGTTCTTGCGATCCGGCCTGAACCGGGGCTCAGCGCAACCGTTCAATCTGCGCGCGCGGTGGGTCTGGAAGTCTCGGGCTATCCCTTGTTCGAGGTTCAGCCAGTGGCTTGGGAGGCACCGGAGCCGACCGCATTCGATGCCCTGCTCGTGGGAAGCGGCAATGTCTTTCGGCATGGCGGAGATCAGCTTGAAGCACTGCGCTCGCTTCCCGTTCTCGCGGTCGGCAGGACGACCGCGACGGCGGCAGTCCAAGCAGGATTTTCCGTGCGCACCACCGGTGCTGGCGGGCTCCAATCGCTGATTGACGCGCAGGCAAGCGAGCATGCGCATTGGCTGCGACTGGCGGGTGAAGAACATGTTCCGCTCGACCTGCCGGATCATCTGAAGCTCACAGCACGTATTGTCTATCGGGTTGAGGCTGTTGAAGTTCCGCCAGAAATGGCCGCTAGCTTGGGGCGCAAATGCATTGTCTTGCTGCACTCCGCATCAGCAGCTCGGCACTTTGTCGAGCAGTGCAACGCGCTTGGCGTTTATCGCGCTAAAGTTGCGCTTGCGGGTTTGGGGCCGCGGATAATCGAAGATGTGGGACAAGGCTGGATGCGGGTGGAATGCGCGGAAAGCCCCAATGAAGACGCATTACTGGCCTTGGCGAAGAACATGTGCGAGACTATCTGAATTGCGCGCTTTCGCTATTGCGCACACAAAAACAGGTTGCGGACACACACGATAATGGAACCCAAATACGGCACTCGCCGCAAGACAGGATCGACGACAGCGATCGCAGGCACAGCACTGGGCTCATTTGTCCTTGGCGCGGCGATTGTGGGCTATTTTCTGTGGGATAGCAGCGAAGCCGAACCGGTTGAAGCCGAAGTCGCTGCGGTAGAGCAGGCTGCGGTCGAAGACGTCGCAGCAGTTGATACCGAAACGCCGGAACCGGCACCTACCGCAACCGCTAGCGAAGCAGCTGAAGCTGCAGAGGCCGTCGAACGCGTTGCCGAGCAGCAGGGCGGACTTGATCAACGCCTTGCAGCGGCCGAGCAGCGCCTTTCAAGGCTCGATCTTCAAGCGCAGGCAGCAGCAGGTAACGCCGCGCGCGCGGAGGGCCTGCTTATCGCCTTTGCTGCACGAAGAGCGCTGGAGCGGGGCGAGGAGCTCGGTTTTCTCGCTGACCAGCTCCGGCTGCGCTTTGGCGACAATTGGCCCAATGCAGTTCGCACAGTCATTTCCTTCTCGCGCGACCCGATAACGCTCGATCGCTTGCTGTTCCGTTTGGAAGGTTTGGGCCCGGAAATCAGCGAAGCGGAATCGGTCAGTTCCTTGGCCGATATCAAGCGTGAGTTGGGCCAGCTATTCATCATCCGGCGCGAAGACACACCGTCGCCTCAGCCCGAGCGCCGTTTGGAACGTGCACGGCTGTTCCTCGAGAGCGGGAGAACAGATGCGGCGATTGCGGAAGTCGAAGCGATGCCTGGAGCTGAACAGGCAGCGACTTGGATTGCCGATGCGAAACGTTTTCGTGACGCTATGGATGCGCTTGATCGGCTTGAAACAGCAGCTGTACTTGAGCCGCGTCGACTGCGTGACGGAGTCGGTAATCGGGTCGAGCAACCAAGCCCGGTGGAAGCGGTCGGCGACAGCTAAGCGCGCAGCAATTCGGGAAGATCTCCGGACACACCGCGCGCTTCGTCCATGAAGAACTTCTTGAGGATCGGTGCGCGTTGAACGCCCGCCATTCCGATCCGGCGGATGCTTGAAGCTGCCATCCCCGGCACTCCGAAAAGGCGCGTCAGGCCATCGGTGGCCAGCGCGACCATAAAGCTATCAAGCCCGCGCCAATCCTCATAGCGTTTTAGCAACTGTGCATCGCCCGGCTCCATACCAATCAATCGCCCCTCATCGAGCACTTCGACCAGTGCGCCGACATCGCGCAGCCCAAGATTCAGGCCTTGCCCGGCAATCGGGTGAATTCCGTGTGCGGCATCGCCAATCAGCGCCAGTCGCTCGCCAGTGATCTTGGCGGTGTGGTGGAAGCCGAGCGGATATGAACTGCGCGGGCCGACGGAGAACAGCTCGCCAAATACGCCGTCCATCCGCTTGTCTGTCTCAGCAAGGAAAGCGCGGTCGGACAGTTTGAGAACGCCTGCCGCATCCTTTTCATCGACAGTCCAGACCAACGCGCTGCGATGCGTGCCATCCGTATCGTCCAGCATCGGGAGCAAAGCGAACGGACCGGCTGGATAAAAGATTTCCCATGCGACATTGCTGTGGGGGCGCTCATGCGTGATCCCTGCAATGATCGCGCGGTGGCTGTAATCCCATTTCGCGATGGAAATGCCGGCTTCCTCGCGTGTCGGCGAGCCGCGCCCCTCGGCAGCGATCATCAGAGAGCCTTCAAGCGTGCGGTCATCGGCAAGCGTGACCGATACGCCGTGCTCGCTGCGATTGCGCGCAACGACTTCAGCATGCGAATGCCAATGGATAAGCGGCTCTTTATCAGCGGCTTCGAAAAGAGCCAAGCGCAAGCGGCGATTGGCAAACATGCGGCCTAGCGAACCTTCATGCGGCTCAGGCTGGAAATCGATCCGCCCCGGCTTGTTCTGATCGGTCACAGCAATTGACGAGATCGGACAGGCAAAATCCTCAAGCGATGCAGCGATCCCGATATTCTTGAACAGATTCCAGCTGGCAGTCGAAATGGCAGACGCGCGACCATCAAACCCTTCAGCGGTCAGCTCTGCAGGATCGGCGCGGTCGACAACATGGCTGGCGAAGCCCTTACGCGCAGCAGCAAGCGCCAGTGTCATGCCGACCAAGCCGCCACCAATGATGAGAAGATCTGTCTTTTCTGTCATGCCGACTGTCACCATTTGCCACTTCGTTGCGAAAGGGGAAGCATAGCCCTAGAGGGATGAGCGTGATTCAAGCAAGATTGTTCCACCGGTTTGCGGCTCAAATCGCAATTTTCTGTGCCATGGCGCTTGCTTTGGTTGCGCTTGGCAGCACGGCACGTGCGCAAGAGGCAACGGAAGCCTTTGTCCAAGCCAACAATCTGCGGGCTGAGCTTGTCGCTGAAGCTCCTCCACAGCCGGGTAAAGAGCTGATGGTTGCGCTGCATTTCCGACCCGTAGCGCAGGAATGGCATGGCTATTGGTCGAACCCCGGCGATGCAGGGCTGGGCATGCAGTTGGAATGGAGCTTACCTGACGGATGGGAAGCGGGCGAGCAGCTATATCCCGTCCCGCAAAGGCTCGTGATCTCCAGTTTGATGAACCACATTTACGAAGGCGATTATGCGGTTCTCGTGCCTATCAGTGTGCCTGATGACTACGTTGCTGGCACTCCAGTAGAGCTCTCGCTAAAAGCGCAATGGCTTGCCTGCACGGATCAGATCTGCGTGCCTGAGCAAGGCGAATTCGCTCTCTCGCTGTCAGATGGATCTGATGCCAGCGATGCTCGTTTCGCGACTTGGCGAGCTGCGCTTGCGCCGATGCTGGACAGCGTGGGGGCATTCGAGGTCACCGAGAATTTCTTGCGCCTTTCCATCCCAGTTCCATCGGCAGTCGAGCTTGCTGATCCGCATGTGTTTGTCGGTAATGATCGGCTGGTTTCCTATGCCGAGCCGCAAAGGTTCTACCGCAAGGATAATGCGCTCATCGTCGAGATTCCGCTGCGCAAGGGCGAGCGCGATGTGCCGGATCAAGTGATCGGCATTGTTGCTTTCAGTGAAGGCACAGGCGTGCGTTTTACAGCGGATGCGGGAGAGGTCGGCTCAGGCGGTGAACTCGTCCGCATGGCGGTCGATACGCCGCCGCTCTGGAGCTTGATACTGGGTGCACTCGCAGGGGGGCTGATCCTCAATATCATGCCTTGCGTCTTCCCGATCCTCGCGATCAAAGCGTTGAGCTTGGCAAAAGCAGGGACGAGCGAAGCACAAGCCCGGCGCGATGGCGTCGCTTATACTGCAGGTGTGGTCTTGGCTTGCGTCGCGTTGGGTACGTTGATGCTGGCGCTACGTGCTGCAGGCGAACAAGTGGGTTGGGCATTCCAGCTGCAATCACCGGGAGTGGTCGTCGGACTTCTGGTGCTCGCCACGATCATTACGCTTAATTTTGCAGGTAGTTTTGAGCTCCCATCTGTCTCCTTCACACGCAGTGGCCAGCCAGCCAGCGCGTTTGGCACGGGATTGCTTGCTGCATTTGCTGCGACGCCTTGCACCGGACCGTTTATGGCTGCCGCTTTGGGTGCGGCTCTGTTGCTGCCGCCGCTCCCCGCGCTGTTGCTGTTCGCTATGCTGGGGCTAGGGCTGGCTTTGCCTTTCCTTCTGCTCGGCTGGGTTCCGTCGCTACGCAACAAGCTGCCAAAGCCTGGCAATTGGATGGAGACATTTCGCAAGGCCATGGCGATCCCGATGGGGCTCACCGCGCTTGCGCTTATCTGGCTTACATCGCGCCTCGGCGGGCAAGGCTTCGCGATTGTAGCGCTTGTGGTCGTCGTCGGGATTGTCGCTGCTCTGCTCGTCGTCGGACGCCTTCAGCGCGCTGGCAAGATGGCATGGCCGGCGTTTGGGCTGATCGCTGCACCGTTCCTTATCTTCGGCGCATTTGCCTTGCCTTCAGCGCTTGAAACTCGCGCAGACCGCGCGCCGCAGTCTATCCTTGCTGCAGAGGCATTCTCAGCTGATGCATTGGCCGAAGCGCGAGCCTTAGGGCAGCCTGTATTCGTCTGGTTCACAGCGGACTGGTGCCTCACCTGCAAAGTCAACGAAGGTGTTGCGATTGAGCGCGAAGCGACAAAGGCTGCTTTCGAAGAGGCAGGTGTGGTCGCGATTGTAGGGGATTGGACTTTGCGCGATGAAGCGATCACGCAGTTCCTGACCGAGCAGGGTGCCGCGGGCGTACCGCTTTATCTTTGGTATGAACCAGGCGCGGAAGCGGAACAATTGCCGCAAGTCCTGACGCCGGACATGCTTATTGAGCGGGCGGAGCGGGATCGGCCTTAGGCGGTTCTGACCGCGCGCGGCATGCCTCGACCAGCTCGCCTGGTAGCGGGCTGGGATTAAGCCGCACCATGCCAGCACCTGGAATAGTCGCTGTCACAGCGCGGGCACCGCTGAAGGCTTCCATGCGCTGATCTTCCGGATCGGCCACGCCTTCCCAGCGAAGTCCTGTATCGGCTTCGACCAGATCGACAGGTATGCGTGCGACATGTCCATTGCCGATCAGCGCGAGGAAGGCCTGTGCGCCTTCATCAGCAGGTGCGAAGCGGGTGAAGCGTAGCTCAGGTTCAGCCTCGCTCACCTCGCAAGCGACTGCAAAAAGAGGAGGTTCGCCCGGTTTGCCGTAAATCACGCGCATCGGCGTCGCGCTTTGAGACCAGATAGCGCCTTCAGTATCCGGCGACTCCAAAGGGACCGACGGGCCGTCCGTAGATGCTGCGTGTTCATCTCGCTCCGCAAAACCGTCTGTTGCAGGTGGTTTGCACGCTGCAACGGCAAGCAAGGCACAGCTCGAGAAAATCGCAAAGCTTACTTTCATCACCGCATTTTCCGCTGGGTTTTGCCGTAGCGCATTTTGCGCGTTCCCGGACGACCTTCGGTGCTCTTGCCTTTGACTGGCGCGAACTTCTGTTCTTCATTGAGGCCCAGCTCATCATTTTCGAGCCGCCGGATTTCATCGCGCAGGCGTCCTGCTTCCTCGAACTCCAGATCAGCTGCCGCATCGCGCATCCGTTTCTCTAGGTCCTCGATGTAAGCGCGCAGATTGTGCCCGACGAGATTGTTCACCTCGTCATCGCCGGTATCGACGGTGACGCTGTCCTGATTGCTTGCATGGGCGACGATGTCCGCAATATCGCGCTTGATTGTTTTCGGCGTGATGCCGTGCTCTTCATTGTAAGCGCGCTGCTTCTCACGGCGACGATCTGTCTCCGCCATCGCGCGTTCCATGCTGCCGGTGATCCGGTCTGCATAGAGAATGACCCTGCCATCGACGTTACGCGCAGCGCGGCCGATGGTCTGGATGAGCGAAGTCTCGCTGCGCAAGAAGCCTTCCTTGTCCGCATCGAGAATGCAGACAAGACCGCATTCGGGGATATCGAGACCTTCGCGAAGCAGGTTGATGCCCACGAGCACGTCATAAACGCCTAGTCGTAGATCGCGAATCAGCTCGATCCGCTCGAGCGTCTCGACATCAGAGTGCATGTAGCGCACACGCACGCCCGCTTCGTGCATGAATTCGGTCAGGTCCTCCGCCATACGCTTGGTCAGCGTGGTGACGAGCGTGCGGTAGCCTTTCTTGGCAGTCGCGAGGCATTCCTGGATGCAATCCTGCACCTGATCTTCGACCGGGCGGATTTCCACCGGTGGATCGATCAGGCCGGTCGGACGAATGACTTGTTCGGCAAACACGCCGCCGGTTTGCTCCAACTCCCAGCCGCCGGGAGTGGCCGAGACGCAAACGGTTTGCGGGCGCATCGCGTCCCACTCATTGAAGCGCAGCGGACGGTTGTCGATACAGCTGGGCAGACGGAAGCCGTATTCAGCGAGCGTGAGTTTGCGGCGGTGGTCGCCGCGCGCCATTGCGCCGATCTGCGGCACCGTCTGGTGACTTTCATCGACGAACAGCAGCGCGTTTTCTGGCAGGTACTCAAACAGGGTAGGGGGCGGTTCACCCGGCAGGCGTCCGGTCAGAAAGCGCGAATAATTTTCGATCCCAGCACAAGAGCCGGTCGCCGCGATCATTTCCAGATCGAAATTGGTGCGCTGCTCCAGCCGCTGCGCTTCGAGCAATCGGCCTTCCTCGTGCAGTTCCTTCAAGCGTTCCTGGAGCTCGAACTTAATCGCTTCGCTTGCCTGTTTCATGGTCGGGCCGGGCGTCACATAGTGCGAATTCGCATAGACCCGAACCTTGTCGAGCGAAGCGCCTTTCTTGCCGGTGAGCGGGTCGAATTCGCTGATCTCTTCGATCTCGTCGCCGAAGAAGCTGATCCGCCAAGCCATGTCTTCATAGTGGCTGGGGAATATCTCCAGATTGTCTCCGCGGACCCGGAAACATCCGCGGGCGAAGGCCGCATCATTGCGCTTGTATTGCAGCGCTACGAGTTTTCGGATCAGCTCGCGCTGATCGACCGTATCATCTTTCTTGATGTCGAAGATCATCGCTGAATAGGTCTCGACCGAGCCGATACCGTAAAGGCACGAGACCGAAGCAACGATGATCACATCATCGCGTTCGAGCAGCGCGCGGGTGGCCGAGTGGCGCATCCGGTCGATGGCCTCGTTAACCGAGGATTCTTTCTCGATATAAGTGTCGGAGCGCGGCACGTATGCCTCGGGCTGGTAGTAGTCGTAATAGGATACGAAATACTCGACCGCATTGTTCGGAAAGAAGCTTTTGAACTCGCCGTAAAGCTGCGCAGCGAGGATCTTGTTGGGCGCTAACACCAAGGCAGGGCGCTGCATTTCCTCGATGACCTTGGCCATAGTGAAGGTCTTGCCTGAGCCTGTAACACCCAGCAAAGTCTGCGTCTGATCGGCCTCTTCAGCGGCGGCGACAAGCTCAGCAATAGCAGTGGGCTGGTCACCGGCGGGCTGATAGTCACTGACCAGTTCGAACTTGCGCCCACCATCTGATTTTTCCGGCCGTGCAGGCTTGTGCGGGACGAATTCGCCGGTCGTGTCAGGTTCTTCCAATCCTCTGCGAATAATTAGTTCAGCCATGGTGGAACATATGGGGGGCATGGGTAGGATTCGCAACGCCGGATTGCGCTTCTTCCCAAGCGTGTTAGGCTTGGCGCTCAATCACAGATGGAGCCTCCTCATGCACATTCGCTACCTTCCTCTTGCCGCACTTTCCCTTGGTCTTGCTGCATGCGGAAGCGATACGCCTGACAGTTCGGACGGGGGAGCGCTCAGCATGGACGAAGTGGCGGATCGCGCGCAGAGCTCGGCCGTCAAGCCGGAGCCGGGCAAGTACAGCCTGACTATGGAAGTACTGGAAATCGATATTCCGGGTGCGCCGCCGGAAGCAGCTGAAATGATGCGCGGAATGATGAGCGCGCAAAGCCAGGAATACTGTTTAACTCAAGCTGACGTCGATAAAGGCTTTGAGGAAATGGCGCGGCAGGGTCAGGATGAAAACTGCACCTTTGAGCGCTTTGACATCGATGGCGGGGACATCGATGCCAAGATGTCCTGCGACATCCCGGGACAAGGTGCTGTGACGATGACCATGGTTGGCTCAGGCACTTCGACAAGCTCTGAGATGGACATGACCATGCAAGGCAACATGACGGGAATGGGCGAATCCACAATCCGCATGAAAGCATCTCACGAACGGATCGGGGATTGCGGCTGAGGGGCAAGCGAATAGGTTTGCGCGAACGGCTGAAGCTGGCGGCAGAGCGGATTGACGGCCCACGCGCCGCGCGGCCTTCTGCGCGACGTATGCTGCGCGAAGCCAGCTATCCGCTCGCACCACTTACGCGGCGCATCCGGCGTGCGCCTAAAGTCACACTCACCAGTGCTCCGAAGAATGTGCTTCTTTTGCCTGGCTTTCTCGCGGGGCCGCAAAACATGGCGTATCTCGGTGAGCAGCTGAAGCTTGCGGGTCATGAAGTCACGCATTGGTCGCTGGGCTTCAATACAGGTCCAACGCCTGCAAGATTGGAAAGCCTCGAAAAAGAGCTGCGCGCGCTTTTCGAGACTAAGGGCCAAGAGGTCACATTGATCGGGTGGAGCCTTGGGGGACTATTCGCACGCGAACTGGCGAAGCGTCAGTCGCATGCTACGGAGAAAGTAATCACTTTAGGCTCTCCATTCTCTGGCGATCCAAGAGCCAATAATGCATGGCGGCTGTATCAGCTTGTTGCCGGGCACCGGGTCGATGAGCCTCCTGTCGAAAGTGCGTTGAGCGAAAAACCACCTGTTGAAACCGTGGCTTTCTGGAGCCCGCGCGATGGCGTTGTCGCATCGCGAAGCGCTCGTGGTAAGCCGGGCGAGCGCGACCGGGTGGTCACTGCTCGCTGCACGCATATGGGCTTTTCCTATTCCCCTGATGCGATTGAAGCGATTTTGCTGGAACTCGAACGCGGCTGATGCCTTAAGATAATGTGAGGGCTCGCTAAACCTGCATTGAGCAAGGATCTGCGGAACGGTCCGGATAGGACGAAAGCAAACGGGGACTAATGAGCGGCTCAGATAGCCACTTTGATGAAATGTTCGATGCTGATGGCGGGGTACGACCCGCTTATCAGGATTACTGTGCCTGGTTTGATGACCAGGACCCCAAATGGCTTGCGCGTAAGGATGCAGAAGCGGATGATAGCTTTCGCCGCACTGGCATCACATTCAACGTATATGGCGAGGACGAGGCCGAGGAACGTCTGATCCCGTTCGACATGGTGCCGCGCATTATCAGCGCCAGCGAATGGCGCCGGCTGACCAAAGGCATTGAACAACGCGTCAGTGCGCTGAACGCGTTTCTTTATGATCTCTATCATCGCCAAGAGATCATCCGGGCCGGACGCTTGCCTGAAAGGCTGTTGCGCAACAACGATGCCTGGCTTCCCAACATGGTCGGCTTTACGCCTCCCGGTGGGATCTACACACATATTGTCGGCATCGATCTCGTACGCACGGGTCCGAACGATTTCTTCGTGCTCGAAGACAATGCGCGCACGCCATCGGGTGTCTCCTACATGTTGGAGAACCGCGAGACGATGATGGCGATGTTCCCTGAGCTATTTCAGCGGGTCGGGGTTGAAGCGGTGTCAAACTACCCGCGTAAGTTGGCACGATCGCTCGCCGCATGCGCGCCGCCTGCATTTGATGGCGCAAAGGGCAAGAAGCCGACCGTCGCAGTGCTTACGCCAGGCATCTACAACTCGGCCTATTACGAGCATGCATTCTTGGCGGACCAGATGGGTGCAGAGCTTGTCGAAGGCAGCGATTTGCGCGTCGTCGATGGCAGAGTGCAGATGCGCACAACGCGCGGCTATCAGCCGATCGATGTGCTCTATCGGCGTGTCGACGATGAATTTCTCGATCCACTGACATTCAATCCGGACAGCATGTTAGGTGTGCCCGGCATCATGGATGTCTATCGCTCAGGCGGGATCACGATAGCCAATGCCCCGGGGACGGGCGTCTCGGACGACAAGGCTATCTATTCTTTCATGCCGGAGATCGTCGAATTCTACACCGGAGAGAAGCCGCTTCTGCCTAATGTTGAGACATGGCGCTGTGCTGATCCGGAGAGCCTCAAATACGTCCTCGACAATCTCGCTGAGCTGGTCGTCAAGGAAGTCCATGGCTCAGGCGGCTACGGCATGCTGATTGGTCCGACAGCGACCAAGAAAGACATCGCTGAATTTCGCAAGAAGCTGGAAGCCCGTCCGGAGAATTACATCGCTCAGCCGACACTATCGCTTTCCACATCGCCAATCTTCACGAAGAAAGGCCTGACACCGCGCCACCTTGATCTCAGGCCATTCGTTCTCGTTTCGCCTGACGGGGTCGAGATTACCCCAGGCGGATTGACGCGTGTCGCGCTGAAGAAGGGCTCGCTAGTTGTGAACTCTTCGCAAGGTGGCGGGACGAAAGACACGTGGGTGCTCAAGGAGTGAGCGGGGCGCAATCATGCTAGGTCGGACAGCCAACGGCCTCTTCTGGATGTTCCGCTACCTTGAGCGGGCAGAGAATATGGCGCGCCTGCTCGATGCAGGCCTGCGCATTGCGCTCACGCGTGATCTGGAAACTGCGGAATCCGAATGGCGCTCGGTCATAACCACCTCGGGACAACGCGCTGCTTATGAAGCGGCAAACGAAGGCTATTCAGGTGTGCAGGCCTGGAACTTCCTGCTGCGGGACAAAGAGAATCCAGCAAGCGTGCGCGAAATGCTCGGCTTGGTTCGCACAAACGCACGCGCTGCGCGCAACGCGATCTCCGGTGAAGTCTGGGAAGCGATAAATGTGGGCTGGATGGAGATCGATGGCAAGCTTTCGCGGCCGGTACCCGCAAGCCAGATCAGCGAGGTTGTGCGCCAGATCCGCCGTGTCGGAACTTTGGTCCACGGCGCTGTCAACAACACGATGCTGCGCAATGCTGGCTACCATTTTGCACGCGCAGGGACGTTCATCGAACGTGGCGATAGCACAGCGCGTATCCTAGACATGAAGTACTATCTGCTGCTGCCATCGCTCAATTACGTTGGCAGTAGTATGGACAGCGGCCAATGGGAGCAGGTGCTGCGTTCGGTTGCCGGCGACCGTGCTTTCCTGTGGCTGCATGCAGGTCAAATCGATGCCGCGCGGATCGTTGACTTTCTCGTTCTTGATGAGAGTTTCCCGCGCAGCCTTGCTTTCTGCCATGGAGCACTCCGGCGGCACCTCGCGGCGCTTGCGCGAATTCATGGCAGCGAGGGGGATTGCAATGTATTGATGCGTGAATCCGATATCGCGCTTGCCGATCTGACTACCGAGAAGATCTTCGAGCAAGGCCTTCATGAGTACTTGATCGGCTTCACAAAACGCAACGCTGAGATCGGTGCTGCAATCGCCGAGGATTACAGGTTTCTATCATGAGCGATGTTGACTGATGCGCCTCTCGATCCGCCATACCACTCGATATCAATTCGATCAGCCTGTCGCTCATGCTTTGCAGCGCCTGCGCCTGACGCCCAAGGCGACCCAGGGGCAGGAGATTCTCGACTGGTCGATGGAGTTCGAAAACGCCGAGATTGAGCTGGAATATGACGACCAGCACTTCAATCACACGACCCTTGTGGCCGTTGAGCCGGGAACTACGGAAGTGGTGGTGACCTGCCGCGGCAAGGTTGACACAGAAGACAATGCCGGGGTCATCGGACGGCATTCTGGCCATCTACCCTTGTGGAGCTTCCTTAGTCAGACGAAGCTGACGAAGCCTGGCCCTAACATGCGCGCCCTTATGCGAGAGCTGCCTGCTGTAGCGGACGCACCACTCGATTTTCTGCACGCACTTTCAGCGGCGATCAGGACAGGTGTTTCATACGCGACGGGGCAGACCAATGCGCGCACATCTGCTGAAGAGGCGTTGGAAGCGGGTACTGGCGTTTGCCAAGACCACGCTCACATTTTCATCGGTGCTGCACGGGCCAACGACATTCCAGCGCGTTACGTGAGCGGATACCTCATGATGAACGACCGCATTGATCAGGAGGCCACTCATGCATGGGCGGAAGCGCATGTCGAGGGGCTCGGATGGGTTGGCTTCGACATCTCCAACGGGATCAGCCCCGATCCGCGTTACGTCAGGGTTGCAACCGGCTTTGATTACCGCGATGCGGCGCCTTTGACGGGAATCAGCTATGGCGGTTCTGATGAATCGCTCTTTGTCGAAGTTGCGGTCGAGCAGCAGCAAATGGAACAACAGTAAATGACATATTGCGTGGGGATGGTGCTTGATCGCGGGCTTGTCCTGATGAGCGATACGCGTACAAATTCGGGCGTCGACAACATCTCTGTCTTTGGCAAGATGTTTCACTGGTCGGTTCCGGGCGAGCGCATTATCTCCGTCATGACCGCAGGCAATCTGGCGACGACACAAGCGGTCGTAAGCCAGCTTGAAGAGCGCACCAAAGCACCTGATGAGCGCGACAATACGCTTCTTACCGCGCCAACGATGTTTCAGGTCGCGACGGAAATCGGCAAGCTTTTGCGCTCAACGATCTCCGACCGTCAGGCTGCAAACGGTAACGGCGGGAAAGGCCGGTTTACCGCCTCCATGATTGTGGCAGGCCAGATTGCCGGCATGGAGCCGCGCTTGTTCATGATTTATCCGGAAGGCAATTTCATCGAGGCTGGCTCGGACACTCCTTTCTTTCAGATCGGCGAGACGAAGTATGGTCGTCCGATTATCCTGCGCGGTTATGATCCCAAGATGGCGTTCGAAGATGCGGTCAAGCTGCTGATGGTGAGTTTTGACTCTACCCTCAAGGCCAACCTCTCTGTCGGTATGCCGCTCGATCTTATGGTGATCGGTCGCGACGATTTCGCGCCAACACACCAACGTCGCATTCTCGCCGATGACCCATACTTCAATTCCATATCTGACGGATGGGGTGATGCGCTCAAACAAGCGTTTCATGCATTGCCGAGCTACGAGTTCAACAACTCATAATGACCTCCTGATCACTACCTAGGCAATTTCGCTTGCGGATTTGTGCTTAATTATCATCCGTTTCGGTTGTATAATCGCGACGTTTTCTCACTGCGGCTTTGGGTCTTCACTCAGATCACTCCATACTGGTCGCAACACAGAATGAAGCTGATCGACTGCTGAGTCATAGCCTTGCGCATGACTGACAAACCCGTACTCCACTTCATCGACAGCAATACGCGCAACCGTGCTGAGCTGGCTCGTATTGGCTTCGACCTCGGCCACCATGCAGAGGTTTATGGCGATATCGCTGAACTTGGTATTCACCCGCCAAGGGACGGGATTATCATCGCCCGCGATGTGCCGGAAGATGGCGGGATCAAGGCTTGTGTTGATCGGCTCAGCCACTTGGGCGTCTGGCTCCCACTGATTGCAGTCGATTATGAGCCTCAGGCCAATCGAATTGTCGAGGCCATCAAGGCAGGCGCACTGGATTACCTTGCTCTGCCCTTGGATCCTTCCCGTGTGGAGCAATGCTTAAGCCGGATTTCCAACGAAGCAGCTGAGTTCAGCGAAGCGCGCAGACGCATGATCGAAGCGCGCCAGCGTATATCAAACCTATCGAACCGCGAACGCGAGGTGCTCGACTGGTTGGTCGAAGGCAGTTCGAACAAGATCATAGCGAGACAATTGCAGATCAGCCCGAGAACAGTGGAGATCCACCGCGCAAACATGATGAACAAGCTAGGTGCGAGTCACGCTGCTGAAGCGGTTCGGTTGCGGATTGAAGCGCAAATGGAAGGCAGCGCTACTGCATGATCAGCGTGGAGCTTCATCCATCGCCGCAGACCTTGTGAAAAAAGCAGTCTGGACGAACAAGGCGCGTCAGCTTGGCAACTCGTCCGCGACTTGTTCCCAAAGTTCGATCTTGATCCCGTTCGGGTCGAGGATCCAAGCAAACTTGCCATAGCCCTCATCAATGCTGTCGAGCACTTTGACGCGCTTCTTCTTCAATTGCTTCACAAATGCGTCCAAGTCATCGACCCGAAGATTGATCATGAAGCCGCCTGTGCCAGGTTTGACATAGGTGTCGTCTGAGAAATGGCTGATCAGCGAATAGGGGTTCTGCTTTGGCTCCTCCGCCCAAGCGAGTTGAGGGCCATAGGTGCCATCAATCCCCAAAGTATCGCGATACCAGGCTCGCGTCGCTTCAGGGTCTTCCACCACGTAAAATACACCGCCCAGGCCCGTCACTTTTGCCATCACAACCTCCGTCCAAGTATTCGCCTTATGCGCGATTTGTGCAGCTTCGCAAAATCGCAGGCCTTTAAGTGGGATCGACGGGCACTCCCGCCGCTGGCATGCGTTGGTTCTGTAGAAATCTATGAAGGGATACTCTTATGACAGGCACGCAGCGTTTTTCCGGCAAGACCGTTATCGTCACAGGCTCTTCAATGGGCATTGGAGAAGCAATTGCCCGCCGGTTCCACGGGGAAGGCGCGAATGTCGTCATCAACTCTCGTAAGGTTGAGGATTGCGAGAAGGTGGCAGCCTCACTTGGTGGCGAACGCGTGCTCGTTGTTGCAGGCGATGTTTCTTCTTCAGCCTTTGCGACGGAGATGGTCGAGAAGACAGTTGGAGCTTTCGGCGGAATCGATGTGCTGGTTAACAATGCCGGGATTGGCCGAAGCGGACGTCTCTCTGCAGCGGACGATGACTTTATTGACCTGATCATCGACGTGAATCTCAAAGGCATCCTCTACCTGACTCGCGAGGCCTTGCCGCATCTCCTGAAATCCAAGGGAAACATCATCAACATCTCCAGCGTCTCGGGGCTCGGCGGCGACTGGGGCCTCGGCGTTTACAACGCGTCCAAGGGTGGCGTCTGCAACCTGACCCGAGCGATGGCGCTAGAGTTCGGAAGCCAGGGTGTGCGCGCAAATGCAATCTGCCCATCCATGACGGAATCGGACATGACCAAAGGCGTAACCGACAATGAGCATGCATTGAAAATGCTCGCCAATCGCATGCCCTTGGGTCGTGCGGCGGTGCCCGACGAGATCGCAGGGCCAGTCCTGTTCCTCGCGAGCGATGATGCCGTCTTCGTAAACGGCGTGAATCTGCCTGTAGACGGCGGGGTCTCTGCATCGAACGGGCAGCCCAATTTCTTTGGCGGCTGATTAATCGGCCTCCGGGATTGTTGGACCCTGCGCACCGGTGAATTACACACTGCAGCGGCATCTTTCTGGTGCCGCTGCTGGTGACGACTTCCGCTTTTTTCGGCTGCAGTAGCGAATCGCGGTTCGGGTATGATGGTTAATGCACCGGTTACTTTTGACGGGTTTCGTCAACTAAAGTCGTTAGTTTGAAGCGGCAAAAGTTAACGAGACGAGACTGTCTAGAGCGGATGTAAATATTTCGAAACTAAATATATCACAAAGTATCAGCAACTTACACAACTATGATTCTGACTCAGGCATACGGGCTTGGGAGTTTTCCGTGCAGAACACAGTCCAGCATCAACCATAGCTAATCACCTCATCTAAACCTGCTTTGGCACGTAAATCGCAAGAGTTTGGTGGCAAATTCTAGCAATCGAATAGTGCATCGATTGGTAGAGTTATGACGCAGTACAGCAACGGAATTCTGACTCGCTTGGTCAGCAACGAACGGGGCAACACCACGCTTATGGTCGGTGCGGCCTTGCTCCCGCTTATGGCTTTGATTGGTGGAGGTCTCGATATGAGCGTCTCCTACATGGCGCGCGCAAAGCTTCAAAACGCTTGCGACTCCGCGGTCTTGGCTGGACGCCAATCAATGGAGGGCACTGACTGGAAGAACAAGAACAAGAATGAAGCCAAGAAGTTTTTCGACTTCAACTTCCCTGGCAACGCCTATGGCGCGCGCAATACAAAGTTCGACATCAATCAGAACGCGAGCGACAGCCAGGAGCTGATCGGCACCGCGAGTGCGTCAATCCCGACGTCGATCATGAAAATTTTCGGCTATGACACGATCGAGATAGCCGTTTCTTGCGACGCCAAGCGCGAGCAAGGGCATAACGATGTGGTGCTGGTACTCGACACGACCGGTTCCATGAATGACGCGCCATCAGCAGGCGGGACTTCCAAGATCTCTCGCCTTCGCAGCGGCGCCTCTGGTCTTTACCGTGCGCTCGATGATGGATCGAATTCAGAGACGCGTTACGGGATCGTTTCCTATTCCCATACAGTCAATATTGGCCGATCACTGCGCAACCGCGACTTCCTGAAGCGTCAGGAATACATCAACTACTGGTGTGACACGAACTGGTGCTATTACAACACCAAGGAAGTTCACATTAACAAGTCATCCTGGAACAATGTTACGGGCGATGACCAAGGCAACATGCAAGCGTTCCGAACCAGCGGGGACGCATGCATCGAAGAGCGCTCAACCGTTGGCTTCGGCGACTCCGGCATTGAGATCAAGGATTACATAACAGACGACGACATCGATCTCTTGCCTGCCAATGCCAATGATAAAAAGCTTCAATTCGGCCGCTACGATCCGGCCATTCAGGAGGGCGAATCACAGTCGGGCTGTCCCTCTGAATCGTCAAAACTGCAGAAGTACGCGGACGAAGCATCCTTTAACGCGGCTATCAATGCGGCAACAGCGCGGGTCACCGGCGGTACGTATCACGACATCGGCATGCTGTGGGGCACGCGCTTTATTTCACGCACCGGCTTTTTCGCTTCGGAGAACCCAGACGACATCAACGGTATTCCTGTCCGTCAACACATCGTCTTCATGACAGACGGTAAACTGGACACTGGTGGCCGTCTTTATTCGGCGCACGGGATCGAGGATTTCCAAGCCCGGACGCAGGGCACAGGCACGCGTAGCGAGAAACATATCGACCGCTTCGCATCGGTCTGCGCCCGGGCAAAATCCCGCGACGTGACAGTATGGGTCATCGCACTCGATGTGACGGATATTGACGACATTAAGCCTTGTGCAACCAGTGACGACCATTTTTACACCAGTGACGGGTCAGACCTTGAGCAGGTGTTCGAGCGGATCGGTCAGGGCATTGGCAATTTGAGGCTCACACGATGATTGCAACCATGGCGAATATCATTCGCGGTAAGCGTAGCGAAGACGGATTGGCGGCGACTGAGTTTGGTTTGATCGCCATTCCGCTCTTCATCATGTTGCTTGGCGGGATGGACCTGGCGCACCAAGCGTTCTCACGCGCGCTCTTGCAAGGTGCGCTCAACGATGCCGCTCGTCGCGCGTCCGTTGAGGATCCGTCATTCACAGCGTCGGGATCAACTTTGGAGGAGCGGATCAAAAATACCGTTACGTCCCAAGTGAACTACATCGCGCCCAAGGCAAGCTATAACGTCAAGATCAGCAACTATTTTGACTTTGCTGGCGTTGGTAAGCCAGAAAAACTTTTGACCGATGTCGATGGCAATGGCCAATATGACGAAACTGACGGCGACTGCTTCGAAGACCTCAATAGCAATGGCAGTTACGATCTTGATGCCGGCCGGACAGGCGTCGGTGGTTCTGATGACGTTGTCTTCTACGAAGTGACCATGAGCATGCCGCGTCTGTTTCCGATGGCCAATCTGATGGGTCTGGATGAAACCATGGAAACCACAGCAGAGGCTGCCATTCGTAACCAACCCTATGCCACTCAGGCTGTCGTTCCAACCGTTTGCGGAGAACCGGCATGAGCTACAAGTTTCTCAAGCGGCTTCAGGACGCGCGCGAGGGCGTTGCGATGGTCGAGTTCGGTCTTGTCGCGCCCATTTTGTTGTTGATGATCCTGGGCGGCCTAGAGGTCGTCAACTATGCCTTGTCTCATATGCGGATCAGCCAGATGGCGATGACTGTTGCAGATAATGCCGGACGAGTTCCGACAAGTATTGATGAAGCCAACATCTATGAGGTGTTTGCTGGCGCTCAGGTGATCGGAGAACCGCTTGAATTCAAACAGAACGGCCGTCTGATCCTCTCCTCTGTCCAGCTCAACAATGGCAAGGGAAATAAGAAGGGTCAGATGATCAACTGGCAGCGCTGCTGGGGCGATCTCGCGGTCGCGCCTGCGTATGGTAAGCAAAACAAAGGCCGTAATGACAACAGCCTCAAGGATGGAGTTGGCAAGCCAGGTAAGCGCATCGGTGCATTGAAAGGCACCGCTGTCATGTTTGTTGAAGTTACCTACGATTATCAACCACTGGTGGCGGGTGATTGGATTCCTACGCAGCAGATCAAATATGAAAGTGCTTTCAATGTGCGTGGACGTCAGAACCTCAACATTACCAACGCTCAGTCACTGGCGGTGAACGACTGCACCTAATTGGTCTCTAAACGCTCCTGGCCAATCATTGGTGACTGATTGAGAGCAATCTAGGAATCGACTGAAATTTACGTGCGCTCATTGACAATAGCTATTTAGCGAATTAGCTAAATAGCTATGACGAGTGTGTTCGAAGCCCTTTCCCATCCGATCCGGCGCGAAGTGCTGGAGCTGCTAAAAAGCGGCGGAATGACTGCTGGCGAATTGTCTGATCGCTTCGATGTTTCGAAGCCGACCATGTCCGGCCATTTTTCAAAGCTGAAGGCTGCCGGGCTGATCCTCGGCGAGAACGATGGCGGCTCCATTATCTACACGCTTAATTTGTCTACGCTGGAAGAGGCGCTGATGGGCTTCATGTCGCGCGTTCGACGCGACGAGGACGCAACGCCGGACGATGAGCTCAACATGGCAAGGAAGAGTGATTGAGATGAGTTTTAGAGGCCTCTTTTTTGGATCAATGGCCGTATGCGTGGCAATGGTCGTGTTTGCGTTCATGGCTGAAGCGCGCCTGCCCGCGGGCGCTGAGCTGCCGGTTCATTGGAACGCGGCTGGGACGCCTGATGATTTCGCGCCCGCACTGCAAGCGTTGTTGCTTTCGCCAGCAATTCTTGCCGGTGCGTCTGTACTCTTTTGGATTCTGCCATCGCTTGAGCCGCTTCAGAATAAACTCGAAGGCTCTGCGCCGCTGCTCAAAGTGAGTTGGCTGGGGATCATTATTCTGATGTGCATCTTGCAGGCGGTTGTCGGCCTGCCTGCGTTTGGCATTGAAATGCCAATCAATGCTGTGCTGCTTGGGGTGGGGCTGTTGTTACTGCTTATCGGGAATGCCTTGCCAAAAAGCAGGCCCGGCTTCTTTGTCGGCATTCGCACGCCCTGGACAATTACTGACACGGACAATTGGATCGCGACGCATCGGCTCGGAGGCAAACTCTTCATGCTGGCAGGGGCACTGATCGCACTCCTATCCTTCTTTCCGGGCATTCTCGAGTTCACGGCGGTCGTCGTCGTCGCCGCTGTCCTCATCGCAGCTTTCGTGCCGCTTGTTTACAGCTGGTGGTTTTGGCGAACACACACAGAAACCTCTGACGGAGACCGCTCATGAGAAAAGCACTGATTGGCGCAATTGCGGCAAGTCTTGCTGCTTTGGCAGTACCTGCGACCGCATCGGCCGAGGAATTGAGCGTCACGCATAACGGGCTTGCCGGTCCTCTCAAGGGAACCTTCCTGCAAAGCGACGCTTCCAATGCGCCGGCTGTGCTTATCATTCCCGGATCTGGCCCCACCGATCGCGATGGCAATAGCCCGCTTGGCATTAACGCCGCGAGTTATAGACTGCTTGCTGAAGGCCTTGCAGAGGCAGGGATATCAAACCTTCGCGTCGACAAACGCGGTATGTTTGGCAGCTCGGCTGCGATCGACAACCCAAACAATGTTACGTTTGACGGATACATCGCTGATACGCTCGCTTGGGCAAAAACGCTGGCAAAGCACGCCGATCAGGATTGCGTTTGGCTTCTTGGCCATAGCGAAGGCGGTGTTGTTGCTCTCGCGACTGTCGCCACCAGCACAGACCGGATTTGCGGCGTTATCTTGGCTGCGTCTCCTGGGCGCCCGGTTGGTGATCTTCTGCGTGAACAATTGCGTGCCAATCCTGCCAACGCTCCGCTGTTAGGCCAAGCTGAAGCGGCGATCTCAGCATTGGAAGCGGGCGAAGATTATGGCGCAACAAACCTTCATCCAGCCCTGATCCCCCTGTTTGGCGCGCAGATCCAAGGCTTTCTCAAGAGCTTCATGGCGTATGATCCGGCTGAGCTTGCTGCCGGATACTCGGGGCCCCTGTTGATTCTGCAACCGGACGAAGACATTCAAGTGGCAATGGCTGATGGCGAAGCCCTGCATGAAGCGCAGCCGCAATCAAAGCTTGCAATACTTGAAGGCGTCAATCACGTGCTGAAGTCCGTGCCCGCAGGCGACCGTGCGGCTAACTTGCAGACCTACGCCAATCCCGATCTGCCGCTCGCTGACGGCGTCATTCAAACCATCGCGAGCTTCATCGAACCAGAAGGCTAGGTCCTACGCTACTTCCTTCTTGCGTTTCGCTTTTTTGCGCTCATGCGGGCATAAGAGAGCTTTACGCAAACGAATGGATTGCGGCGTCACTTCGACCATTTCGTCGTCGTCGATATAGGCAATCGCCTGCTCAAGGCTCATGCGGCGCGGCGGCGTCAAGCGGATAGCGTCATCCTTGCCTGAGCTACGGATGTTGGTGAGCTGCTTCGATTTAAGCGGGTTCACTTCCAGATCGTCCGGCTTGGCATTCTCACCGATCACCATGCCCTCATAGACCTTCATCTGAGGTGCAATAAACAGCTCTCCGCGATCTTCCAAAGCATTCAGGGCGTAAGCGACGCTCTCGCCATCCGAGTTCGATATCAACACGCCGTTATTGCGCCCCTCGATCTGACCTTTGTAAGGGCCATATTTCTCGAACAGACGGTTCATGATGCCTGTACCGCGCGTGTCAGACAGAAACTCGCCGTGATAACCGATCAGACCGCGTGATGGCGCTGAGAAGGTAATGCGGGTCTTGCCTTGGCCTGAAGGACGCATCTCAGTGAGATCGGCTTTGCGGCGCTGCATCTTCTCGACGACAGTACCGGAGTGATCATCATCAACATCGATAACAACCGTTTCATACGGCTCCATGCGCTGGCCGTCTTCCTCACGGAAGAGAACCTTTGGGCGGCTAATGCCTAGCTCGAAACCTTCGCGGCGCATCGTTTCGATGAGAACGCCAAGTTGCAATTCTCCGCGACCTGCGACTTCGAAGCTGTCTTTGTCGTCGCTTTCCGTGATCCGGATAGCCACGTTGGTTTCGGCTTCACGCAGCAAACGGTCGCGGATCATACGGCTAGTGACCTTGTCGCCTTCGCGGCCCGCAAGCGGGCTGTCATTGACGGCAAAGCGCATGGCGAGTGTAGGCGGGTCAATAGGCTGAGCAGCGATTGGTTCGGTCACCGCAGGATCGCAGATCGTGTTTGCGACGGTCGCCTTTTCCAGACCTGCAAGCGCGATAATGTCGCCAGCCTGCGCGCTCTCAACGGGAACGCGGTCGAGCCCATCAAAGCTCATGAGCTTCGTCGCGCGCCCCACTTCGACGACATTGCCGTCCATATCGATCGCGTGGATCGGGTCGTTGACTTTCAGCGTGCCGGATTGGACGCGCCCCGTAAGAACGCGCCCCATGAAATTGTCACGGTCCAGCAGCGTTGCAAGGAAGCTGAACTTGCCTGATGTGTCGAGGCCTGGCGCAGGGACATGCTCTGTTATGAGCTTGAACAGCGGATCGAGTGAGCCATCGCGTGCGTTCTCGTCTTCGCTGGCATAGCCGTCGCGGCCGCTTGCAAACAGCGACGGGAAGTCGAGCTGCTCGTCATTGGCATCGAGCGAAGCGAACAGGTCGAACACTTCGTCGAGCACTTCTTGCGGGCGACCATCAGGGCGATCAATCTTGTTGACCACGACGATGGGTTTTAGGCCTAAAGCGAGCGCCTTGCCGGTCACGAATTTGGTCTGCGGCATCGCGCCTTCAGCGGCATCGACCAGCAGAATGACGCCATCGACCATGCTGAGGATACGCTCCACCTCTGCGCCGAAGTCAGCGTGACCGGGTGTGTCTACGATGTTGATGCGCGTTGTCTCGCCGCCGTGTTCCCACTCGACGCTAGTGCACTTGGCAAGGATGGTGATGCCGCGCTCTTTTTCCAGATCGCCGGAGTCCATCGCGCGCTCTTCCACACGCTGGTTCTCACGGAAAGTGCCAGACTGGCGAAACAGTTGATCGACAAGCGTCGTTTTTCCGTGATCGACGTGCGCGATGATCGCGACATTGCGAAGCGAAGACATGAGTACAGAAGCCTTTGATTTTGCCCCTTGATGCGAAGTAACGCCGCGTCAGGGCCGGGGAACGACGTGTTGCGTCGCACAATTTTGCGCGCGCCTAGCCTAATGGGCGGATTTTCACAAGACTCTGCAGTGTGACTCGCGTGCCACACCGCAGTGGCGGCGAAACGTCACTTTAACGATGATTCTTGTACAAATGCGGCAAGATGTTAAATTATGCATCGCTCGATCGGGCAAAAAGGCGTTCTGGGGACGTCGCCTGATCGGTTTACTGTGAGAGGAGATCACATGCGTTTTTCTTTTGCCGGCTCCGCCGGTTCACCCCGTTATGCCCTTCTTGCCGGTGTAGCGGCAACGGCCATGTCTGTTCCATCAGTTGCATTCGCTCAGGATGCAGCGGGTGATGTCACTGCTGAGGAAGAGGCCGAGGAGTTTGACAATGTCATCGTTGTGACCGCGACCAAGCGTGAGCAGACCTTGCAAGAAACCCCGATTTCCGTGTCGGTCACAAGCGGTGAGACACTTGAGCAGGCGCAAATCCGAGATGTACTCGACCTTCAGACGGTTGCTCCTTCGCTCCGCGTCAGCCAGCTCCAGAGCTCGTCCAACACAACATTTTTCATTCGCGGTTTCGGTAACGGCGCCAACAACTTCGGCTTGGAGCCTTCTGTCGGCGTGTTCATCGACGGCGTTTATCGCTCCCGTAGTGCAGGCGCGCTGAGCGACCTTGCAAACGTCCAGCGTATCGAAGTTCTGCGCGGCCCTCAGTCAACGCTGTTCGGCAAGAACGCGTCTGCTGGTGTGATTTCAGTAGTTACTCGCGAACCGCAATTCGAATTCGGTGGAAGCATTGAAGCTAGCTATGGTAATTTTGATGCGCTGATCCTCAAGGCTGACGTCACCGGCCCACTGGGTGACAGCGTCGCGTGGTCACTGGATGGTTCGTACAACCGCCGCGATGGCTACGCGAATATCGTGAACCTCGATGAGGATTTGTCTGACCGTAATCGTTGGAGCGCGCGCGGTCAGCTGCTGATCGAACCATCGCCAGACCTGAAAGCACGTATCATCGCCGACTATGCGAAGATCGATGAAGTTTGTTGTACAGTTGGGAACATCCTGAATGGCCCCACCGGTGCTGCGATCTTTGGTGTCGGCGGTGCAATCGATCCTGAGAATCTTTTCAGCTATGACACATTCTTGAGCCAGGCTCCGAAGAACATCGTCGACAATTATGGGATTTCCGGTCAGATCGATTGGAACGTTGGCGCGCTTTCTGTCACGTCGATCACTTCTTATCGTAAGCTTGAGAACTTCTTCGATCAGGACATCGACTTCACCAGTGCGGATCTTGCTAGCGAATTCCGTGACCAGGACGTGAAGACCTTTACTCAGGAAGTTCGTGTTGCTTCTGACTTTGACGGACCCTTTAACTTCCTGCTTGGTGGCTACTTCTTCGACGAGTCGATCGAGCAAGAAAGCGAGATCGCAACCGGTGGTGATTTCCGTCAGTATGGTGAGTTTCTTGCCGCAGCGGCAACGGGCGATCCGACCTTTAGCTTCAATACCATTGAAGGGGCTCTTGGCCTTGCTCAGGACAGCATCTTCACGACGCCGCTTCTGACCAGCGAAGAATATTCGATGGAGAACCAGGCTTGGTCCATTTTCGGTACGTTTGATTTTGAACCTTTCGACGGGCTCGTTCTGACCGCCGGCTTCAACTACACGGATGACAAGAAGGATTTCGCCCTTAGTCAGACGTCATTTGATCCGCTTGCGAACGTCAACCTTGTTGATGCGTTCATTACGATTGCAAGCGGCGGCACAATAACGACACGTGACCAGTTCTTGGCATTGCCGCAGGCGAACCAAGACGCATTGGCTGCAGGCGCACTCAATCCGCTTGTGAACCCGTTCCTGGGCTTAGCCGACTTCCAGTTCCAGCCTCCATTCCTCAATTTGCCAAATGCGATTGAAGATGGCCGGACGCGCGACGATGACTTCTCGTACACGCTGCGCGCAGCATACGATCTGTCTGACCGACTGAACGTCTATCTGAGCTATGCAACGGGCTTCAAGGCGAGCTCTGTCAACCTTTCGCGCGACAGCCGTCCGGCGTTTGGTGATTTCATCCCGGGTCCGATCCCGACAAACCCAGCCACCATGGATCCGTTGAATGCAGTTCTCGGCGGTAGCAACTTCTTGGCGCCGTCTTCACCAATCACTGATGCTGGTTTGCCGATCACGAACTTGAGCACAGGTTCGCGCTTCGCAGGCCCAGAGGACGCAACGGTTTGGGAAATTGGCTTGAAGGGCAACCTTCCGGGCGTAGGTTTCAACCTCGCGATCTTCGATCAAGAACTGGAAGGCTTTCAGGACTTCCTGTTCACGGGCACTGGTTTCCAGTTGACCAACGCTGGTAAGCAGTCCGTGCGTGGGTTCGAGTTTGATACGACGATCACTCCGGCCGATCCGCTGGTCCTGACCTTTGCGATCACCCACTTGGATCCATTGTTTGACGAGTTCGTCGATGGCCCCGCTGGCGACCTTTCAGGGCAACGTCCTGCCGGCATTCCAAGCTGGGCTATCTCGACGTCGGCGACCTACACGCACGAGTTTAATTCGGGCGCGCGCTTGATCTCACGCGTCGATTATAACCATGAGTCGAACGTGCAGATCCTGACTGCGGTGGGCGGCTTCGGCTCGCTTGAGAACAACGTAGCAATCGCTCGCAACTACACTCGTGAAATCAATCTCGTGAATGCGTCTATGACACTGGCGCTCAATAATGGTCTTGAGCTTGGTCTCTGGGGTCGTAACCTGTTCGATGACCAGTACATCTCAACGATCTTCCCGAGCGTTGCGCAGGCTGGTTCGATTTCAGGGTACCCAAGCGTGCCACGTACTTACGGAGCGCTTGTCCGCTTCAAGTTCTAAGCTTGAGTAGCAATCCTTAGACAAAGGGGTCGGTGAAAACCGGCCCCTTTTTCGTTGTATCGTTAAGCTTTGTGTGTTCCATTGCCGGTCTGTCACTGGAGGGAGTGTTTCAATGGAATATGGTGGTTTCTGGATCAGAGTGGGGGCTTATCTCGTCGACTTGGTCATTATGATCATCTTCATGAGCATTGTTGGTTTTGTCTTTGGCGAGAATATTTTCGACACGACGTCAGCAGCGTCGGTCTCATACGGAGCGACTGACCTGATCGGCTTGGTAGTAGGTATTGCCTATTTTGCTGGTTTTGAGTCGTCGAGCTGGCAAGCAACGCCTGGCAAGCGCGCTCTTGGCTTGATTGTAACGGATTCCAGCGGAGGAAGGATTTCTTTCCTGCGTGCCCTCGGTCGCTATTTTGCGAAGATACTCTCCGGTCTGATCCTGTTCATCGGCTACATCATGGTCGGTTTCACAGAGCGCAAGCAGGGCTTGCACGACTTCCTTGCCAGCACTCTTGTGATCAAGGGACAGCCGGGGACCGCAGGGGTGGACCCCTCGGTTTTCTCCTAAGGCCGGAATCTAAAGTTCGCGTAGTGCGCGGTTCGGTTTCGCTCTCAGCAATGGGAGCGAGCCGGCCAGCGCAAAGCCAACCACCAGCGTCAATCCAAAGCCGAGTACGGCAAAGACTTCGCCCCAATTGGGCAGCCAGTCGAACTCGAACAGCTGAGTCACTATTACCCAGGCCAGCAAGGTGCCAAGACCTAGAGCTACGCCTGCCAACAGCAAGGCGAGCAGCCCGTATTCCAGCAATTGCATGAGCAAGACCTGTTTGCGGCTTGCGCCAAGCACACGCAGGATGACCGTGTCATACATTCGGGCGGCGCGCGCGGCAGCGATGGCTCCAAGCAGCACCGCAAGTCCCGCCAGCACAGCAACGGATGCAGCAGCCAATGTTGCCAACGCAACTTGTTCAAGAATTGTACGCGCCTCCTTCAGGACTTCACCCACTTCAATAACGGAGCTTGAAGGAAACGCGCGAACGAGATCGCGGAGCAATGTCCGGTCTTCCGCGCCCGGTGTCAGTTCAATCGTGGCTGCAAGGTTATGCGGTGCATCCGCCAGCGCATTGCGGCTGAACACGAAAACATAGTTGAAGCCCATGCTTTCCCAGTCGATGCGACGCAGGTTTTCGACCCGTGCTGTGCGTTCGACGCCAAGGACGCCCACGGTTATGTAATCGCCGATTGAAATGCCTGCAGCGGCCGCGAAATCCGCATCGAGTGAGACCAATGGCTCGCCATTATGGTCAGCGGCCCACCAATCGCCCTCTGTCAGCACATTTCCCATCGGAAGCTCGTCCGCATAGGTAAGGCCGCGCTCACCGCGCAGCGCCCAGGCATTGTCTGGAATGGCCTCAAGCTCGGATACGCGCTGCATATTGTCGCGCGGGCCATAGGCAAGGACAGCGCCTCGCAGGGTCGGTACTGCGCGAATATCTGCTTCCGGCAGCTTATCCAGCACCAGTTGCTCGAACTCGGCCTGACGCTCAACCGGAATATCAAGCACGAAATAGTCAGGAGCCTGCTGAGGTACACGCTGCTCGATATTGCCGTTGATCGCGCTTTGGACGGCAGCAAGCAGCACGAAAGCGGCAAGGCCAAAGCCCAACGCTGTAACAAGCGCACCTGTTGGCGCGCCGGGGCGGTGCAGGTTGGCGAGCGCATTGCGGAGGAGCGGGTTGCTGGACCGGGGCAGACGTTTTGCCAGATCGCGGATTGCGATCCCGATTGCAGCTAGCAGTGCGAGCGCGAATGCAGCACCGAGCAGGAAACCAGCAGAAAGACGCACATCAGCTGTCGTAGCCAGCGCAAGAGCGCAGATTGCGCCAATGCCGGCAAGAGTCCATGCAAGTGCACGCTTGTCACGGCCCAAGGGTGCAACGCGAGCACGCATGAGCGCCATCGCCGGGAAGCTGCGGGCGCGCAGCAAAGGCGTTGCGGCAAAGGCAAATGCGACTAGCAAACCGTAGGCTGCCGCGAGGACCAGCGGTCCCGGCTCGATCACCACGCCGCGCTCGACAGGCAAAAGGCCTTCCAAAGCGACCGCGAGGACAGGGGTGACACCAACACCGACGAGCAGGCCTGCGATCGTACCAACGGCGGCCGCTGCAGCGATCTGAAGCGCGTAGATGCGGACGATGTCTCCGCTCTTTGCACCCAGTACTTTGAGTGTCGCGATGCTTGTCCGGCGTGCTTCGAGATAGGAAGAAACGCCGCCGCCAATGCCTATGCCAGCGATCACAAGCGCTGCAAGTCCGACCAGCGTCAGAAAATCGCTCATCTGCCGGACAAAGCGGTCAGCGCCGGGCGAAGCGCGGTCGCGAGTGCGCGTATCCAGACCGCTTTCCGGGAATTGTTCTTCGAGAGCTTCTTCGACCGCTTCGGGGTCTTGTCCGGCATTGTCGAACGCGACGCGCACCTTGCTTTCGTAGAGCGAGCCGGGTGCCAATAGACCGGCGCGAGCGGGCACTTCTTCGCGGACAATAACCGTCGGCCCAAGCTGGAAGCCTTCGGACAAGCGGTCTGGCTCATTGTCGATTACGCCTGCAGCTTTCAGATCGACAGTGCCGACCTTGAAAGTCTCGCCAACACCAATACCGAGCCGGTCAAGCGCACCTTGCGCGACCCATGCCTCGCCGGGGGAGGGCGCGCCTGCTTCACTCCCGTCAGCGAGCGTGAGAACGCCGTAAAGCGGCCAATTGTCGTCGATGGCCTTGAGTTCAATCGGTGCAGCACCGTCGGCAGTGGTCGCCATCGCTTGCATACGCGTACCGGTGGAGACGCGGCCTAGCGCTTCCAAGGCGGTCATTTCCTCGGTTGAAAGTGGGCGCTGCCAGACTTCGACTTCCAAGTCTCCGCCGAGCAATTCCTGTCCGCGATCAGACAGTTCGCGTTCAATCGCCGCCGTCAGCGAACCGATCGCCGCAAGCGCTGCCGTGCCAAGGAATATGCAAACCAGCAGCAAGCGGAGCCCGCGAAAGCGTGCGTTCAAATCACGCTTAGCGATGCGCCAGGCGCCGCCCCATGAAAGAGTTGTGCTGCTCACCAGTGTTACGCCGCGTTGGCTGCTGTCGAGCCGGTTGTAGCTGTGTCGGACACGATCCGCCCGTCAGCCATAGTCAAAACGCGTCCGCAGCGTTCAGCCAGCTCAGGATCGTGGGTGATCACTAACAGCGTCGCGCCGCTTTCCTTGCAGCGACCGAACAAGAGTTCGATGATCTCGTGACCGGTTGAGGTGTCGAGATTGCCGGTTGGCTCATCAGCGAAGATCAGCTCCGGGCCCGGCGCAATCGCGCGAGCAATGGCGACACGTTGCTGCTCGCCGCCTGATAGCTGGGTCGGGTAGTGGTCGAGCCGGTGACCAAGCCCAACTGCTTCCAATTCGGCAGCGGCACGATCGCGCACGTCTCTAGCGCCATCCAGCTCCATAGGCGTGGTGACGTTCTCCAGCGCTGTCATCGTGGGCAGCAAGTGGAACGCTTGCAGCACAATGCCGATGCGGCCGCGCCTTGCGTAGGCAAGTCCGTCTTCGTCCATGCCCGCGAAATCAGCCCCAGCGACGCTCAATTCGCCGCTATCAGACCTCTCTAGGCCCGAGAGCACGGACATAAGCGAGCTTTTGCCAGAGCCGGAAGGACCCAGCAAAGCGACAATCTCACCTTTGTGAATGTCGAGGTCGATGCCGCGCAGCACTTCAACCGGTGCTGCGCTGCTGCCCAGCGTCAGAGTGAGATTTCGGGCACGAATGGCGATTTCAGGGCTTGTCACAGTATCCCAATGTCATAGGGCGGGGAGATCGAACATGATTAGCACCATGAAGCTACGATGAAACGAGGCTCGCAGATGCAGAACAGGCTTTGGTCGATATGTGTTGCAGGAGCGCTTGCTCTATCCCTTGCCGCGTGTGGTTCCGATGCCCCGGATAACTCGCCGGATGGGGCAAGCGCAGCAGAGCGTTCGGATACGAACGTTTCCGAACTGCCGGAGGTTCCCGTCATGGGGCCGGAAAAGCGTATCCTTGCCTTCGGCAACAGTCTGTTTGCAGGCTATAATGTCGCGCCCGAAGACAGTTATCCATCAAAGCTGCAGCGCGCCTTGAGAGTAAAAGGGATTAACGCGCGGGTGTACAATGCTGGGGTTTCCGGAGATACGACAGCTGCGGGGCTACAACGCCTGGCATTTGCGCTAGATGAGCAGGAGACGAAGCCAGATCTCGCTATCGTAGAGCTAGGTGGCAATGATTTGCTGCGAGGTCTCTCGCCGCAGCAATCGCGCGAAAATCTGGCGGCAATGATCGAAGAACTGCAGTCACGCGATATCGACGTGCTGCTGATGGGCATGCGCGCGCCGCCCAATTATGGACCGGAATTCCAGTCTGCTTTTGACGGGATGTATGGCGAGCTGGCTGAGCAATACAGCGTCGATCTCTATCCGTTCTTCCTGGAAGCGATCTATCAAGAGCCGTCGCTGTTCCAGTCCGACCGCATTCACCCGACAGAGGACGGGATTGAGCGACTGGTCGAGGCGACGCTTGAAACTGTGACTGCCGCTTTGCCTCAGGATAGTGAGTAAGGCTTACAGCCGCTCTACGGTTCCGTCCGAGACACGCCACACGGCGGCCTCCTCCATAATATCCTCGAACGGCGCGGCTTCCGTGCCCGTGAGCCAAATCTGTGCTTTGCCCGCACGTAACCGGTCGAACAGAGCCGTGCGCCGTACCGGATCGAGATGCGCTGCCACTTCATCCAACAGCAGCACGCCCGGTCGTCCAGCGACTGCGAGCACGGAATGCGCGAGCGTAATTGCAATCAGCATCGCTTTTTGCTCGCCTGTAGAGCACGATGCAGCGGGTTGGCCGGAGCCTGCCATGACCACTTCCAGCTCATCGCGTTGAGGTCCGGTCAGCGCCCGTCCTGCCGCCCGGTCGCGCGCGCGGTTCTCTGCCAAGGCCTGGGCGAGGGCAGCAGCATCGTCTGGCCCGCCCGGTCTATAAGCGAGTACCGGTTTGGCAAAGGGCGCATCGGGCAAAGCTGACAGCTCATCACTCAGCGCCTCAATCAAGTCTCGCCGTCCGTCGGCCACAGATGCCCCATGTTCGCCAGCCTGTCCTTCAAGCGCGTCAAGCCAAGTCGCATCACTGTTGCGGTTTTGCTCCAGCAACTTGTTGCGTTCGCGCAGAGCAGTCTCATAGCGTGAGACATGGCGAGCATGTTCAGGTCTGATCGCAAGCGTCATGCGGTCAATGAAGCGCCGCCTCGCGCCAGCACTGTCCATGAAGAGACCGTCCATCGCAGGTGTCAGCCAGCCAATAGCAAGCCACTCCGCCAGGCTGGCGGCTGTGCTTTCCGCACCGTTCACACGCACGAGGCGACGGTTGGCGCGCTCCGCGTCGACATAAGTCCCGATCCGAGCGCTTTCGTGGCCTTGCTCTTTGAGGCTTGCACCAATTGCGAAGCCGCCACCGCCATCAGGACCGGCAATTTCTGGTAGTGCAGCACGCCGTAATCCGCGTCCTGGCGAGAGGAGTGACAAAGCTTCGAGGATGTTGGTTTTTCCCGCACCGTTCTCACCAATCAGCAGGTTGAACTGCGCGGTGCCATGAAGCGCGGTTTCCCGGTGATTTCGGTAGTGAGAGAGTGTGATCCGGTCGAGCGCCATGCTGGTCGTAGTCCTAGCAGGCGGCGCGATATTCGCCATGCCTTCGGTCCGTAAAATCCGCAATCCTGATATATGGTGAAAATTCCCGAATATTGGCTTTCATTAATGTGAGGTTTATCTTGCGGAATCTCTAAGTAATTGAAAATGTGTAGGTTCTGAGTTTTGGCACACCTCCTGCATTGTATTTGACAACCCGCTGGAACACTCCAACGGGGCAGTACAAACTCTAAACTGAAAGGTTCAAAATCATGTTCGCAGCTTCTGACAACGCCAATAAAGCGGCCGCAGCAGTATTCTCACTGGCTATCTCGGCAGTCTTCTTTGCAATGGCCATCGTTCCAGCAAGCCCTGGCGCATTTGTCGCCTAAGCTTCTTATCAGGCACTTCAAATAAAGGTTCCCCCAACCATGTTTAACTCAGACACAGCTTCCCGTTTTTTCGCAGCCGTCGGCGCTCTCGCAATGTCAGCTGTCGTATTCGCAACCACCATCATCCCGGCATCACCCGGTGTGGAGTTCCTTGTATGACCAATTCACCTATCAAACCCAGTGGCAATGGCACCCCAGGATTTCACCTGGACAAGACTTACGGAAAAATCTTCGGTGTATGTGGCGGTATCGCTAACTATGCCGGCATCGACCCAATGTGGGTTCGCATCGGCTTCGTAGTCGGCGCATTTGTAAGTCTCGGAACGGCCGCATTGGTCTACGGCGCGATTGCATTGATCGCCGACTAAACACGCAGCATCAGAAAAGCGGATCCCGGTTTTTTGAGCCACAGTCTCGTCCGCTGCGTGTCAAAATCGAACTAACCGGGAGGGGCCACTTGGCCCCTCTTGTGGTTCTGGGGGGGGACTACAGTCGTAGAGCTGACATGCCCGCAATCACATCGCGCTAATGCCGCCATCCAGTTTGAGCTCAGCTCCTGTCATGAAGCGGCTTTCATCACTCGCAAGGTAAAGCACAGCGTTCGCGATATCATTCGGTTCGCCTATAAACTTCAACGGGATCTGCCGCGCGAGTTTATCCATCAGAACATCTTTCTCCAGGCCCGAATGCTTCGCGGTTCCATCAAGGATCGGCGTATCAACGAAGGTCGGATGCACGGAGTTGCAACGGATCTGCATGTTTTTCTTCGCACAGTGCAGTGCGATCGACTTGGACAACATCCACACAGACGCTTTCGACGCATTGTATGCAGGCATTGAATCGCTAGCGATAAGGCCAGCAATCGAGCTGATATTCACGATGGAGCCCGGTGCGTGTTCCCGCATCAGGGGCAAAGCCTTCTGGCAGCCATGAAAGATCGAATCCACATTGACGGAAAAGCAGCGTTTCCAGTCTTCAAAATCGCAAGTCTCGATATTACCAGCAACGCCAATCCCGGCATTGTTGACGAGCACGTTCAAGCCGCCAAGGTTCTCGCGCGCAGCTTCGACAGCTGCCTCCCAAGCAGCCGGATCAGTAACATCGTGCTGAATGGAAAAGGCGGTTCCGTCGCCTGATGCCTCATTGATCAGCGAAGCGGTTTCAGCTGCGCCATCGCCATTGATATCCGTGCACAGCACGCGTGCGCCTTCTTGTGCAAGCAGGCTCGCATGCGCGCGACCCAAGCCTTGCGCTGCGCCTGTTACCATAGCGAGCTTGCCTTCTACGCGTCCTGCCATTTCCTCAATCCTTTCCGATAAATCCAGCTGTCAGCAGCATGGCGATCCGTACATCCACCGCATGCCCTTTCGCGCGCCAGTCTGCAACGAATTGCGCGAGGGAATTGAGCGGAACGCGGTGGACGGTGATGTTTTCGCCTTCCAAACCGCCGCCTTCGCTCACCTTGGTGAGGCCATGGGCGCGCAGCAGGTGAAAGCTTTCCGAGACCATGCCGGGCGAAGAATAATACTCGCCAAGGTCTTCCATATTTGTCGCGCGATAGCCGGTCTCCTCTTCCAGCTCGCGCATCGCTGCATCCTCAGCGGCTTCGCCTTCAGCTCCGTCATCATCGCCGATCAGCCCGGCGGGAATCTCCAGCGAGACTTTGCCTAGCGGAACGCGATATTGCTCGACGAGAATGACATGGCGAGAACCGTCAGGATCGGTATCGATCGCCAAGATGGCGGCTGCGCGAATGCCGCGCGCACGGCTTACGTATTCCCAGCGGCCGCGTGTCTTGGCGGTAATGAATTTGCCTTGCCAGCGGATTTCCTCTGGCTTTTCGGCATCAGGATCACTCATGAGGGCGGCGTTTAGACTTCAATCAGGCGGTCGGGCAACTCATTTTGATCGTCTTCTTCGCGCGGGAACTGCTCTGACAGCACGTCGCCCACATCGCGTGCACCGGCTGCGAGCCCTTCGGCGATTTCGCCGCGTTTGATGTGCTCCAGCATGTCAGCCATGGCTTGGCCCCAAACCTCGGCGTTCACTTTCTTTGCAATCGGCTCGTCCGCGACAATTTCCGCGCGGTGTTCGCGCATGGAGAGGTACAGCAATACGCCGGTGCGGCCATGTGTGCGCCGCTCTGCGCCAACCTTGAAGTGAGTGATCGCCGCGTCATGCGCGCGGGCGGTCTTCACAGGGGAGGGGATTAGCGCGAATTTGAGCGGTTGCCAGAGCTGCACGGCCCATGTGAGGACAAAGCTGACCAAGCCAAGACCGATTGTCATGCTTGCAAGCTGACCCGTCGTCCATTCATGCGCCCAGCCGCCAAAGATCGGACCGATGACCAGCGTATCCCAGAGGTTCATGAAGGTCTGAGGGAAAAGCGCGAACAGGCTCATCACAGTAAACGAGACTGTGACTGCCCAGACAAGCGCTACGTCTGTGTAGCCATCGCTCCGGTCCGCAAGAACAGTGACGATTTCACCGCTGGTTTTGAGCTCTGCTGCTGCGACAGCGTCTGAAACGATCTTGTGCTGATCCTGATTAAGATAGCGTCCCATCTACCAACCTCCCGAGGCGCCGCCGCCCCCGAAACTGCCGCCACCACCGGAGAAACCTCCGCCGAAGCCGCCGCCTCCGCCGCCCCAGTCATCGCCGCCGGACACTGCGCCGCGCACGATTGCAGAGCCGACTTCCCACAGGATGATGTCGCCGACCGTGTCGCCAAAGTCGCGCCCGCGACCACGATAGCGGCGCTTGCGGCCACGGCCTCGCAGCATGGGCAGGATGAAGAAAAAGAAGAAGATTGCGAACCAGAACAGGGCGCCGACAGGAAAGCCGCTGTCCTTGCTGCGTCGTTCGCCGGCCTGTTGTGCCACCAGGCGGGCTTGGTCTTCCGGCAGTTGCAATTGCTGGATAATGGCGTCTGTGCCCGCAATAATCCCGCCGGGGTAGTCGTCCGCTCGAAAACGCGGAACAATCTGGTTTTGGATGATCAAGGCAGACAGCGCATCGGTCAAATAACCCTCAAGGCCATAACCGACTTCGATGCGGACTTTGCGCTCGTTTGGGGCTACTATGAGTAGCGCACCGTCATTGCGCTCTGCATCGCCGATGCCCCATTCGCGTCCTAGCCGATAACCGTAATCGCCGATCTCATAGCCTTGCAGGTTCGGGACAGTTGCGACAACCAACTGACGCTGAGACTCATTCTCGAGCGCTTCTAGCTTTGCAGTCAGTTCCGCTTCCTGCGTTGGCGTGAGCAAGTCCGCTTGGTCGACGACCCTGCCGGTCAACTCAGGAAAATCCTGCGCTGACAGCGGCGTCGCAAGTAGAGCAAAAAATGCAGTAAGTAAGAAGAGTATTCGCTTCACGCAGCTTCCTTAAGTTGGGCAGGTGTGACTTCTTCAATGAGGCCCTCAACACCCGCAGCAACGCCTGTTTCGTAATTGCTTTCGCGGAAGTGGGGCAGGATCAACTCTTCTATGATTGCGCTGGCTTCAGTGTTTGTGACGACGCTCTCAAGTCCAAAACCTACTGCTATCCGCACTTTGCGTTCGTTCGGCGCAACGAGCATCAACAATCCGTCGTTTCTCTCCGCATCACCGATGCCCCATGCATTTCCCAACTCTCGGGAGTAGTCAGCGATGTCATGGCCCTCCAGCGAAGGTGTTGTCGCCACAACCAGCTGAATAAGTGTATCCTCTTCCAGCTCAGCCAAAGTCTGCGTCAGCTCCGCTTCAAACTGAGGCTCGAAGATATCGGCGGCATCCACAACACGTCCTGTGAGCTCCAAATGAGCTTCAGCTTCAGGGGGTGGCTCAGCTGCGCATGCGCCCGCAAGCACAAGCGCAGCTAGACCAGTCAGGAATGCTCGCAGCACCGCTCAATTCGACGTCATGTCGAGCTGCGGTGCTTCCTCAGCGCCTTCGGTTACCGACGTGTACGGCTCCAGCGGTTCAGCACCGTGGATGATGTTGGCGCCAATCGTGTCCGGGAAGGTGCGGATGGTCGTGTTGTACTGACGGACCGCTTCATTGTAGTCGCGGATCGCAACAGCGATGCGGTTCTCTGTGCCTTCGAGCTGGCTCTGAAGTGCAATGTAGTTCTGAGTCGAGGTGATCTGCGGATAGGCTTCAAAGCTTGCCAGCAAACGCCCGATGCCCTGGCTCATCTGGCCTTGCGCAGCCGCGAATTCCTGCATCTTGCTTGCATCGCCAAGGTCGTCAGCCGAGATGTTGACGCTGGTCGCCTTTGCGCGGGCTTCTGTCACTTCTGTCAGGATCGCCCGCTCATTTTCCGCTGCGCCCTGAGCGACTTCGGCAAGGTTAGGGATGAGGTTCGCGCGGCGCTGGAACTGCGCTTCGACATCGGCCCATTTGGCCTTCGCGTTTTCTTCAGCCGCTGGGACAGAGTTGATCCCGCAAGCGGACAATGTGAGCGAAGCGGCCGCGACCAAAACGATGCGGCGTACAGCGGTAAACATAAGCGAATTCCCCTCAAAATTTCGACTGCGAACGTTGCGCAAGGCAACACGGCCTGTGTTAGTAATATAGGTCACCCTTGTGGATATTCAAGGCGCTGAAAGTCTTGGCAAGTCTGGCAAGGAATGCAATTGTCCGCCGTCTTTTTGGGAAGAGAGTGAGGGACCCATGCTTTCAGAATTCAAGGATTTCATTGCCAAGGGCAACGTCATGGAGCTGGCGGTTGCTGTTATCATTGCCGGTGCGTTCGGCGTGATTGTGGCGTCGATGACGTCAGACCTGATTATGCCGCTGGTTGGCGCGATCTTCGGCGAAGTTGACTTCAGCGATAAATACATCGTGCTGAGCGGCGACATCGAAGCCGGCATGAGCCTGGAAGCGGCGCGTGAAGCCGGCGCGAACGTCCTTGCCTGGGGTGCGTTCCTGACTTCGGTAATCAACTTCGTGATCCTCGCCTTCATCATCTTCCTGCTGGTGCGCTATGCCAACAAGGCGAAGGCAGCCATGGAGAAGCCGGAAGAAGCACCTGAAGAGGATACAGGTCCGACAGAGATCGAATTGCTCCAGGAAATTCGCGACGCGTTGAAGAAGTAAGTGCCTGGGGTGGTCAAATCCACCTCAACCACTTTCACTTCACATTAAGCGGGCAGGGCCTATATAGGTCCTGCCCGTTTTTGCGGGATATGGCGATAAATTGCGCTGTGTAATAGATGCAAGGGACCCGGGGGCAGTACCCGGCGGCTCCACCATAAAGCCCGGGAATCGAAGAAGAAACCCGGGCCTCATGACGGGGCCGAACTAGGATCGACCTGTGTTGAAAAGCAGTGTTTTTGCTCGGGCTGAGTAACCCGTAAAACTGTTCATCTTTATAAGTGCAAACGATAACGAAGCACTCGCTCTCGCAGCGTAATGTGACGGCCTAACGGCCTGAATTTACAAAGCTAAAGCGCGGTTGGACCCACCGGGCAACAGAAGCGGATTCCGGGGCTCCGGGGGTAGCTAGCAACAGAAACCCCCACTTTCATCCGATCTGACAGAATTAGTCCCTAAGTGGCCAATTAGGCAGAGACGATAAACTCCACGCCCAGTCGGGTCTGGATATTGCGCTTTTCCAGGTCGCCGCCGATTGCTTCACCATTTTCGAAGGCTTCGAGATTGGCGTTGGTTTCGCGGCGCAAAAACACGGCAATGTCCGCTGCGTCCTCGATCGCGAATGGAAACTCATGCCAAATGCCTAAGTCGAGCATCACGCCCGCTTTCCCGTCGAAAGTGAATGCGCGAACGGCGTCCACATCGGGTACGTTATTCTGATTGGACGGCGCGACCACAAGATGAAACGGCTGGCCATTGACCGGCATGAATACTTGCGTGTGCTTGAAGTGCCGTTCCATCCAGATGACACTCAGCGGGCGAGGGTAAGTGCGAGCAACGGAGATAGTCGCTTCCTCGTCCGTCACCATGCCGGGAATGTCCCACACCGCAACCGCATCATCATAGAACTGGGTGCCGCGACCGGCGCTTTCATGAGGACGGATCAGCTTGCCAAAGCGAGCGAAGTTGTCTTCATCGGCCGCTACCGGCTCAAGCTTGATTTGCTGCAAAGTCATGGTGAGGATGAAACGCGGCCAATGCCGATCACGTTCCGCGGATTAGGTTTGAGCGTCTGCCGCCTCTGCCAGCGCGCTCTCTTTTGCTTGCTGCTCATAGCGCAAGGCATCAAGGATTTTTGCGCCGCCGAGGAAGACCGCACCCGCAGTCAGTGAGAACAGAACCCATCCCATCGTGCCCGGATATTCGACTGTGTAATGCGCGCCACGCGTCATTGCGCCCAGGGCCAGCGCATAGATGATCAAATACGCTTCCCAGCGGGTCTTGATCACAAACAGCCGACCAATCTTGCGCAGCATACACGTCCTTCCGTTAACGATTGATCCTGCAAACCCCATGCCAAGAACGGTTTTCTGCGGAGTTTGAAGGTTAACGAGAAGCCAAGTGTAAAGCGGACCGACGTGGTGTCTAGCGCATTAACCAAGTTCCGCGAGATCGAGCGCTTCCAGCAGTGCAAAACGTGCCTCGCGGATCGTCTTGTCGAGCGCAGGATGGCCGAGATCGGCAGGGTCAATCTGCTCAGGCCAATGCTTGGCGATGATGGTCTCAATCATGTCCGCCTTTTCCTCGCTGAGCAGGAAGCGCGGATCGACTGTTGAAGGATCGCAGACTACGCGCAAGCGCAGGCAAGCTGGGCCGCCGCCATTGGCCATGCTCTGGCGCACATCAACGGGTACGACTTCGCGGATCGGCCCATTGCCTGCAAGCATGTCTTCAAGATAGCACCATACAGAGCCGTTTTCGCGGCACTCTTCCGGCACGACGAGCGCCATCCCGCCATCCTGACGGGTGATTAGCTGGGCGTTGAAGAGGTAACTTGTGATCGCATCAGATAGGCTTACCGCGCTGTCGGGCACTTCGACCACTTGCAGCGCGGGAAAGGCCTCCCGCATTGCATCATAGGCCGCCTGACGATCCGCGAACGCAAGCTCGTGTGCGAAGATGGTATCTCCGTTTGCGACGGCGACGACATCATTATGGAAAGCGCCCGCGTCGATGGCATCGGAGTTCTGCTCGATGAAAACTGTCCGTGCTGGGTCAAGGCCGTGAAGGCGAGCGACCGCACGGCTCGCCTCGATATGCTGGCGTGCTGGGAATTTCCCGCCACCACGCTCAGCCAATGAGCGTCCGTATACGAACACTTCGACACCTTGTTGGTCGTGGTCAGCGCAAAGCCGCATATGGTTGGCCGCGCCCTCATCCCCGAAAGTATCTGGCACAGGGTCATGCACAGTGAAATGAGCGCTATCCGCAAAGGCAAGGTCGAGCATGCGCTTGGTGTCGGGCCATTCCTGCGCGCGGTGGATCATAGTGACGAGATTTGCAGGCGTCAGATGACACTTGCCGTCTGCCGTGTCAGGCGCTGGGCTGACCGTCGCTGCATTGGCCGTCCACATGCTGCTGGCAGAGTAAGCAGCGGCGAGCAGCGCTGGGTTGTTCTCCGCGCCTTTGCCAAGCTGCGCGAGTAGCTCACCATTGGGGCGGGGCAAGGGCAGCAAAAACCCTTGATGACCAAAGCGCGCAAGATTGCCGCGCATCTTCGCAAGGCCTTGTAAAGCTGCTGCGCGCGGATAGCTCGTCTGGCCCTGATGCTTGGCGCTTGCGACGTTCCCGAGGCTTAATCCTGCATAATTGTGGCTTGGGCCGACAATTCCGTCGAAATTGACTTCAAACAGCTTGCTCAACGTGTGACGCTCCACACTTTGTCGCCGGTCTTCACATCGAGCAGATCAGCGGCGGCTGAATCAATCGCGATAGAGCCGTCTGCGTTGATCGTTCTTGCGCCATAGCAAGCGCGGAAGTCGGACAGCTTTCCGCAAGCCAGGATCGCGCGTTCGCCTTCCTGTAAATCAACGTCGGAAATTGTGAGCTCTGAGGACTCAGCGACGCTTTTCACGCTGTCAGTGGGGGCGATCATGGTTGGGCCGCCATCGAAAATGTCGACATAGCCTTCATAGCGGAAGCCTTCGTTCTCCAACATCCGCATGGCTGCACGGCCAGTTGGGTGCGGCACGCCAATCACACTGCGCGCGTCGTCATCCAGCATGGCTATGTAGACCGGATGTTTGGGCATCAGGTCCGCGATGAACTGGTTGCCATTGATCGCGTTGAAATAGTCTGCGTCCTGGAAGCTCATCCCGAAAAAGCGGCCTGCAACACCATCCCAGAAAGGCGAGCCGCCGCGTTCATCGATGATCCCGCGCAGCTCTGCCAGCACACGGTCGGCAAATCGCGCGCGGTGCATTGCTATGAATAGGTAGCGGCTGCGAGCGAGCAGCAGGCCTAGCCCGCCCGCGCGCTCATTAGGATGCAGAAACAGCCCGCCGACTTCGCTTGACCCTTCCAGATCCGTTACAAGGCTCAGCAGTTCAGCACGGACAGTACGGTCAAGCTCTTGGCTATACTGAGTGAGCGTGTTGAGGCGATAGGAATAGAACGGCCATTGCTGTCCAACTTGGGTCATCAATTGGCAAGTGCCGCGGATTGCGCCGGTTTCTGCATGCTCAAGCACAAGGACGAACTGCTCATCGACGAGCTCGTCCTCAGTGTTGGCAAATGCGCCTTCCGCGCGCTCCAGCTTGCCGCCCAAAGCCTTGCGATCAGCAGGCAGATTGGTGAACCCGCCGCCTGTCAGCTTGGCCATTTCGTAGAGCGGCTCGAGGTCTGAGGCTCGAGCAGCGCGTAATCGGAAACTCAATGCATCTCTCCCTCAGCGATGCGATGGATAACGAGTGCGGAAAGTCGCGCGCGTTCGGCAAGGCTTGGCACGATCAAAAACTCTTGCGGGCTGTGAATTGAGCCTCCGCGGACTCCCATCGTATCCACCACCGGCACACCGCATGCCGCAATATTGTTGCCGTCGCAAACCCCGCCGGTCGATTGCCAGCGAATATCCTCGCCAAGCTCTGCACCGCAGCTTTTGACCAGATCGAACAGGCGTTGTGCCTTGTCATCGACAGGCTTGGGCGGGCGGGTAACACCACCGTGCAGGTGCAGTGAGACACCGTGCTCTGCTTCGATGGCCGCTATGATTTCCTGCACTTGCCCTTCGAACGTCTCGGCGGCTTCGGGCGCTTTAGGACGGATGTTGAACCGCAATACGGCATGATCAGGGACGACATTGTTTGCCGCGCCGCCTTCGATCTTGGCCGGATTGATGCTGATGTCGCTCGATTGAAGTGCCTTTAGCCGCACGACCAAGTCTGCTGCTGCGACCAGCGCATTGCGCCCATCCTCTGGATTGCGACCGGCATGGGCAGATTGCCCGGTGACAATCACCGAATAATTACCGCTTCCGCCGCGCGCATGGGCGAGCGTCCCATCAGGCAAAGCGGCTGGCTCGTAAGTCAGCGCGGCGAGCTTTCCTTGCGCCATTTCTTCAATCAGCGCGGCACTGGCGAGCGATCCCGTCTCTTCGTCCGAATTGAGCATCACATCATAGCCAAGCGCAGACGCGCCCGGAGACTGCTCAAACGCAGTGAGCGCATGGAGAATGACCGCGATCCCGCCTTTCATGTCGGCGACACCGGGTCCGTTCAGCACATCATCTTCGAGCCAGGTCTGATCCTGAAAGGAATGATCCTTGGGAAAGACCGTGTCCATGTGACCGGTCAGCAGGATGCGGCGATTGGCCTGCGGGCGGACCCGCAAAACCAGATGCTGGCCGTGCGGCTTCTCGAATTCCTTTCCGTCCGCTGCAACCGCTGTGACGGGAGCCGGATCGACTAGCTCAACCTCTCCCGGCAAGCTGGCGAAGGCGCCCGCCAGAACGCTCGCTTGCTCAGCCAGTCCGTCAAGATTGGCAGTGCCGGTATTGATCGCACACCACTCCTGCACCTGAGCAAGCATGGCGTCATTATCGATTGCTGTGAGGAAATCCGGTTTCATTAGCAACGATCTCTAGCGGGGCGCAGCGGCTTTACCAACCCCGCAAGATGAGGGGCGTTGCATTTGTGCGATCAGTTAGCCATAGGGCGCTTGTCCTCCTCCCCAGGTCAGCTATCGCAGACAGGAATCCCGACCGGGATAATTTGGAGTTTGAGGACGCATGACCACTAAGATCGACCGCGCTGGCATTCAGATTGATGCGCCGCTGGCTGAATTTCTTGAAACCGAAGTTCTGACCCCGCTTGGCCGAGATGTTGGCGCGTTTTGGACGCGCTTTGCAAAGCTGCTGGCGGACTTCGCGCCGCGCAATCGCGCGCTGCTCGAAAAGCGCGAGGATCTGCAGGCTCAGATAGATGCGTGGCACAAAGAACGCCGCGGTAAGCCGCTCGATCAGACTGAGTATCAGGCGTTTCTGCGCGAAATCGGCTATCTTGTGCCGGAGCCTGCGGCATTTCAGATCGGCACACAGAATGTCGATGCGGAGATTGCGAAAATGGCCGGCCCGCAGTTGGTTGTGCCCGTCCTCAATGCACGTTTCCTGCTGAACGCTGCGAATGCGCGCTGGGGCAGTCTCTATGACGCGTTCTACGGCACTGACGCGCTCGATGCGCCGCCAGCACGACCCGGCGGGTATGACGAGCAACGCGGCGCTGCAGTGATCAAGCGTGGGCGTGAATTCCTCGACCAGGCGGTACCTCTTGCCGAAGGTAGCTGGGCCGACCTGACCGACGCGACGCAAGGCATCGCCATCAAGGACGAAAAGCAATATGTCGGCGAGACCGAAAAGGGCCGTCTGTTTGTGAACAACGGTCTGCACATCGAGGTCGTGTTCGATGGTGAGCATCCTGTGGGCAAGACCGACAAGATCGGTATCGCAGATATCATCTGCGAAAGTGCGCTCACGACGATTTGCGACTGCGAGGACTCGGTCGCGGCGGTTGATGGCGAGGACAAGCTGCTGGCCTACACCAATTGGCTGGGTGTCATTCGCGGCGATCTGGAAGAGAGCTTCGAGAAGGGCGGACAGACGCTGACCCGCAAGCTCGCCGGTGACAAGCACTACACAGCTCCTGATGGCAGCGAGCACAGTCTAATGGGCCGCAGCCTGCTGTTCGTGCGGAATGTCGGCCATTTGATGACCAATCCTGCGATTACACTGGGTGATGGCGGCGAAGTGCCAGAAGGCATTATGGACGCTGTCTTCACCTCTGCAATCGGCGCAATCGATGTCGAAGGCCATGCGAATTACGGCAATTCGCGGCACGGCAGCATCTACATCGTGAAGCCCAAAATGCACGGGGCCGAAGAATGCGCTTTCACAAATGATTTGTTCAACGCGGTGGAGGACCTGCTGGGCCTGCCGCGTCATACGATCAAGGTCGGCGTGATGGACGAGGAGCGCCGCACTTCGGCTAACCTAGGTGCGTGTATTGAAGCGGTGAAGGACCGTATCGTCTTCATCAACACAGGCTTCCTCGACCGCACGGGCGATGAAATTCACACTTCGATGCAAGCAGGACCGATGATCCGCAAGGCTGAGATGAAGACCAGTGAGTGGCTTGCCGCCTACGAAGCGCGCAATGTTGGCATTGGCCTGCGTCATGGCCTTTCCGGCAAGGCTCAGATCGGCAAGGGCATGTGGGCCGCGCCCGATCTGATGGGGCAGATGATGGTGGAGAAGATCGGCCATCTGCGCGCCGGGGCGAACACGGCTTGGGTGCCGTCACCGACCGCTGCGACGCTCCATGCGCTGCACTACCATCAGGAAAGCGTGTTCGATCACCAGAAAGGGCTGGGCGATGTTCCAGGTCTCGACAAGCTGCTGAACATACCTCTGGCGGCCGGCACAAACTGGTCTGAAGATGAGCTGACCGAAGAGCTCGACAACAATTGCCAGGGCCTGCTCGGCTACGTGGTGCGTTGGATCGATCAGGGCGTTGGTTGCTCCAAAGTGCCGGACATCAATGATGTGGGTCTGATGGAAGACCGCGCGACCTTGCGCATTTCTTCGCAGCATCTTGCCAACTGGCTGCATCACGGCGTTGTTACACGCGGGCAGGTGCTCGACGCATTGAACCGCATGGCGGCTAAGGTCGATGCGCAGAATGCAGGCGATCCGTTCTACGAGCCGTTGCTGGAAAATCCGGATGGCGCGGCCATGACGGCAGCGAAGGAGCTGATCTTCAAGGGTGTCGAGCAGCCGTCTGGCTATACCGAGCCGCTGCTGCATGCTTGGCGTTTGAAGAAAAAAGCTAGCTGATCGTCCTGGCCACCGCGGCAAATTCTTCCACACTGAGCGTTTCTGCGCGGCGAGTTGGGTCAATGCCGACGGCTTCAAGCGCAGCGAGCGCTTCGGGCATGGCTTTGAGGCTTTGGCGCAGCATCTTGCGGCGCTGGCCGAAGGCAGCTTTGGTGATTGCTTCCAGCTTGCGCGCAGAGACGCTTTCAGGCGCCGCGGCTGGCTCGACATGGACTATCGCGCTCATCACTTTGGGCGGAGGGGTGAAGGCGCTACGGTGTACTTTCATTGCAAGCTTCGCATTTGAGCGCCACTGCGCTAGCACTGACAGCCGCCCGTAGGCCGACGTTTCCGGCTTGGCGACGATCCGCTGTGCGACCTCTTGCTGGAACATCAGCGTGAGCGAAGTCCATTGCGGCGGCCATTGCTCACCGCCAAGCCAGTCAGTGAACAAGGCAGTCCCGACATTATAGGGCAGGTTTGCGACGACGGCGAAGGGCTCGCCGCTCATGAGCTCGCTATGATTGAGCTTCATCGCATCGCCTTCAATCACCCGTAGTTTACCTGGATAAGCCTCTGAAAGTTCTGCCAAAGCAGGCAAGCAGCGCGTGTCCATTTCAATTGCAGTGACGCGCGCGCCAGCGGCTAGCAAAGCGCGAGTCAAACCGCCCGGGCCGGGGCCAATTTCGAGGACTGCCTTGCCTATAAGATCGCCTGGGATTGCCGCAATCCGCTCCAGCAATTGCGCATCAAACAGGAAGTTCTGGCCCAACGCCTTGCTTGCAGAAAGCCCATGTTTTGCAATCACTTCGCGCAGCGGAGGCAAGTCAGCCATCGCTCGCTCGTCGCTCTGCGCATTCGCCTGCAAGCCGGATCGCGGCGATCATCGCGCCGGCATCAGCAATGCCTTTCCCGGCAATGTCGTAGGCTGTGCCATGGTCCGGGCTGGTGCGGATGATCGGGAGGCCCAAAGTGACATTCACGCCTTCATCAAATTCCAGTGTTTTCAGAGGGATAAGCGCTTGGTCATGATACATGCAGATCGCTGCATGATAGCGCACTCGGGCGCGCGGAGTGAACAATGCGTCGGCAGGGAACGGACCAGTCGCGTCAATCCCCTCTTCACGTAAAGCCTTGATTGCAGGCGATATAATCCGCTCTTCCTCATCGCCAAAGCGCCCACTTTCGCCTGCATGAGGGTTCAACCCGGCAAAGGCGAGACGAGGGCGCTCAATCCCGAAATCACGGGCAAGTGCAGCCGAGACGATGCGAGATCGATGGTAGATAAGCTCGAAATTCAAGAGATGAGGGACCTCTGACAGGGCGCAATGCACAGTTAGCGGCACAGTGCGCAGACTTGGCCCTGCAAGCATCATCACAGCATCGCGCGAAGGCATATCACAAACATCTGCGAGAAATTCGGTTTGTCCCGGATGCGCAAATCCGACCTCTGCAAGCTCCGCCTTGGAAATAGGCGCGGTCACTAGACCTGAGGCAATTCCGCTACGGGTGAATTCGGCCGCTTGCGTCAACGATGCGTGCGCTAGGCCTGCGCCGTACTTGCTTGGCGCGCCCGGTTTATACGGCCCATCCTGTCCTGCAAGCACCGGCAGGCCGCTGGCAAAGGCGCGCTCTGCCTCTGTAGGGTCAGCGATTGTGACAATCTCAATGTCTAGCTCGCGCAGCTCGGCTGACGCGCGCAAGATGTCGGTGCCGCCCACGACGAAGAACGGCTTGAGCTTCTCGCGATCTTTGGCCGCATAGGCGCACGCGATGATCTCCGGGCCAATCCCGGCGGGATCACCCAGCGATAGCGCGAGCGGGCTCAATTATACTCGATATAGGCGTCGTTGCGCAGGTCGCGCAGATAGCGCTGGGCACGCTTGTTGATCCGCTCGTCTTCCTTTTGCGCCATCAGCTCGTCAAAGCTTGGGCCGGAATAGTCTTGCGGGTCATCGCGGCCGCAGAGCATAAGCACGCGAACACCTTCGTCGATCGAGCCAAATGGCTGTGTCGCCTGTCCGACCTGCAATTGTAGCACTAGGTTCTGCAATTGGTCAGGCAATTGCCTGATCGGGATCTGGTCATTGGTCACAATATCTGCGCCCATGGCAGCCGCCGCTTCGTCGGCGTCGCCGCACCCACGCATGGACTGTACCCCAGTAACGAACTCATCGACCCGCCGCGCGGCGATTTCCTCTGTCACATTTGCAGGGAAGGTGATGGAGATCTGTTTTAGCGAGGCGACTGCATCGCGCGGATCAGCCATCATAACCTGACGCTTGTCGATCAGATAGAGGATGGAGAAGCCGCCGGGGATCGGCACAGGGCCAACCAGCTGTCCGGGCTGCATTTCCTGTGCAACCGTCGCGAGTTCCATCGGCAACTGACCAAGCCGCACAAAGCCCAGCTCGCCGCCAACCGATGCAGTCGATGCTTCTGAGAATTGCCGCGCATAGGCTTGGAATTGGCCGCCCTGGCGCAATTGTTCCATGATCTGCTGCGAGAGCTGCAAGCGTTCTTGCTGGTTCTCAGTCGTCGCGGAAATGTAAATTTCGCCGAGATTGTATTCGTCAGTGCCGCGCGATTCCTCAAGGCGCTTCATCGTCTCGTTCACTTCCTCTTCGGAGACATTAACGAACGGCGCGATATTGCGGCCCAGAATATTCTGCCAGGAAAGCTCGCCGTGAATCTGGCGCTTCAAGGATTCGGATGAAGACCCGATGCTTTGCAGATATTCGTCCATGCGCTGCGTATCTTGGCCGAAATTCTGAGACGCAACGCGCGCATAGGTCTGCTCGATCTGCGCCTGTGCAACCGGCATTTCCTGCGCTTCGGCTGATTGAATCTGGAGCGTTTCGTCAATCAGATTGCGCAGGACGCGCTGACGCAGCTGAACCAGTTCAGCTTCTGTGACTTGCCGCTGGCTGCTGGAGAGCAGCAATGCAAGACGATGATCGACGTCAGTACCGGTGATCACATGCCCATTTACAATCGCAGTAGCCGTGCGGGTATTCGGATCGTTCTCGCCGATCACATTGACCTGGTCCGGCAAGCCCAGCGGATTGTCTGCAGCCGCTTGCTGCGCAGTTGCGGCAACGGGCGTAAGCGCCATGCTGACGGTTGCCAGCGCTGTCATGCTAACCGAAGCAAAACCGGTCGAAAAACTCTTCAAAATCACGTGTGTATTCCAATTGCGACGCATATCTGCGCCAGATCCCGCAAACTCTTTGGCGAAAAGACCCTTAACGCTGGATGAGTTCAGCGGTGCAGATAGCGGCAATTGCGCAATCTGCCAACGCTCAGCGTGCTTAATTGCCCAGCCTATTCACTCGACTATTCGAAGCCCTAGCGAAAGCCGAGATTGCGTAGCCTGAAAGAGAGTTGGAACGTGTCTCCACGCTCAGCGTCGCCTGCGTTTATGTAGTCGCGCCGCCAAGTAAAGCCGAACTCAAGGCAGTCATCGGCATAAGCGATACCGAGACGGGTACGAATGGGCTCAAACCCGTCTGAGCCGAATACCGGATCTTCGCTCTGGTCGGTTAAGTTGAAGACGCCCGAGCCAAAGACCGACCAATGACGCGCAAAGGCAAGGCGACCTGCGGCACGCAGTTCTTCGCGATCTTGCAAATCCTCGACGGTTTGAATGTCACGGTTCAAGCGCAAATAACCGACTTCAACATAGGTCCGCGTGCTGCCCACTGTCGCGTCAAATTCGTTACGACGGACCGCAAAATTGTCCTTGTCCAAACGGTAACGATGAGTGAGCTTTACGCGATCACGAAAGCGGACTTCAGTGCGGCCGACAAAATCGCTGACGCGTTCGGACAGGCCTGTCCCGTCTGGCAAAAGCGCAGGGTCTTTGTCGAAGCGATAGGATTGTCCCAGCGTCGTTTTAACACGCCAGCCCGGACGTTGCAGCTCCCAATCAAATCCGTAAGTCAGGCGAACGCCGTCTTCCACCCGATCGTAGCCCGGGAAACGATTGAGCGCGAATAGGTTGGAATCTTCCAAATCGATCGCGCGTGCATCTTCGTTGGGAATGTCCAAGTTCTCGATGGCCGGGCTTGCAACCATTTGAATGCGTGGCTTGAAAACCTGTGTGCCGCCGAATGCGCGCCCGACAAACGGCCATTCCACATCCACAGCACCTATCGCGATGCCGCGCGTTTCCCATCCGGGATTACCGCGATAGATAGCTGTCGCAGTCAGCTCATTCTCATCTGAATGATAGACATCTCCGCGTGCAAGCGCGGTCAGCGTTACAACCTGACCCATTCCAGTGAGGCGCTTCAAATCCCATTTTGCCCCTGCAAAGGCGCGCTGTGTGTCCTGGCCTTCGTCACGCTCGATCGCGAGTGTATTGACCTGAAGTTCAACCTTCCCGCCCAGTAGCGGATCGGGCAATCTGCGACGATAATCGAGCACCGGCAATGCAAGCGGCACCTGCCCTTGTTCTTGCCCAAGCCTCAGGGTTTGTGTTGCCCAGCCAGCCAGCGAGAAATAGGAATTGTCGTCGATGCGTTCCAGATTGACAGTCGAACGCAGGCGGTCATCGCGGCTGATGTCATAACGGCGCAGGAATGTACGGTCGCTTGCAAGCCTCACAGAGCCTGTGAAGCTCCAATTGGGGTCAAACTGAAACCGGCCATTGGTGAAGAGGTAACCGCGAAAATCGCGTTCGGTCGTCGGGTTGCCGGTGAAACTAGAGATGCGCCGGCTGTGCGTTGCATAGCCCGTGATCTGATAGGCGCCTTTTTCTGTCAAATGGCGCCATTCCGCTGAAGCCATTGGCGCGGCATCGCTGTAGACGAAAGCGCTGAGCGTCAGATCGCGATTGTCCGCCATACGCCAGTAATAGCTGCCGCTGACTTCGACACCGTTTGATTCTGAAAAACGCAAATCGGGGACGAGAAAGCCAGAGATCGCGCGGCCATCTGTGCGAACAGCCAAGCCGGGCAAAGGCAGAATACGCGCTCCGAACAACTCCAACACCGCGCCGTCAAAACTCACGCGGTTATCGGCGGGATCATATGTCACCCGGTTGGCGGTAATCCTCCAGCTTGGGCTTTGGTCGCAGCCTTCAGGGTCAACGACTGCGCAAGCGGAATAGGCGGCATCTGTCAGTACGACTGTGCCGTCTTCGCCGCGCTCGCCTGAGCGCGCAGCAAGCCGACCCCCGGCGCGCAAAGCCAGCAGCAGGTCGTTCATCGCGCCGGTTTCAAACCGGTCGTTGAGCTCGATCTGGTCTGAGTAAAGCTGATTGCCATCGGCATCGACGAGCCGGACATTCCCTGTCGCTGTGATGAGGCCGGCCTTGCGGTCCCAGCGGACTTGGTCTGCGCGCACAGACTGGTCATCGCTGGAAAGCAGCACATCGCCACTTGCGATAACGACGTCGTTCTCAGCGTCATAGGCAAGCTCGCGCGCTTCGAAATCGATCGCTCTGGCTTCCTCTGCGAGTGGTTCTTGCGCTTCGCGAGCTGATCCAGCTTCCTCAGGCACAATTACAGGGACTGGCCGCAAGTCATCGGAAGGCGGCGTCCCATACGTCGCCTGATCGCGCTCGTACTCAAGCATGGCTTCTTCTTCAGGCGTGAGCTCTTCGCTCTGAGCAGAAGCAATTGCGGGATTCGTCACCAACGCAAACGCACATGCGCACAATGCTGCACGCGAAGCACACGGATTGCGCAAGCGGGCGGATAAAGCTTGCATGCGTGTCGGCAAGGTCGGAAGCATGACTTGCCTATCGCACCGCTCGCGCCTAATCGCAATCGCCATTACCCGGTGCGCGTTTTTCGTCACCAACTGATCCCCCGCGCTGCAGCGTCAGCGCACAGATTTAGCGGAGTTCTCATGCAGATCACCTTCGGCGCGTCAGCCCCTGAAGATTGCCACCTTATTGCGCACGTTGTGAACCAGGGCGAAACGCCCGTCGGACTGGAAGGTGCTTTGGCGGAAGGTGCCACCGCAGCGCGCTTCAAAGGCAAGCCGGGCCAAGTGTTTGAAGGCTTTGTGACGCGGGACGGTGTGACTTACCGGATCGCGCTCGCCGGTCTGGGAGAAGCAAATTCGGACGACCGAAGCGCCAATCTTGAAAAGGCCGGCGGAGCGCTCGCTGCGAAATATCTGCGCTCGGGCGAGAAAACAATGGCGCTCTCGCTGGCTGGCGCGGGATTGTCGGCCGATGATGCAGCGTCCGTTGTTCTGGGCTTGCGTTTGCGCACTTGGCGGCATGATGTTTATCGCACGAAGCTTGCTGAGGACAAAAAAGCGACGCTTGAACATGTCGCAGTGACCGCTTCGCCTGATGGCACCTCTACCGCATGGGTCGAGAAAGCCGCGATCGCAGAGGGCTCGGAATTCACGCGCATGCTTGTGACCGAACCTGCCAACAAGGTCTATCCAGTAAGCTTCGTTGAGAAATGCGTGGCTGCGTTTCAAGACACAGGTGCAGAGCTCACCGTGCTCGACGAAGATGTCATGAAGCAGCTGGGCATGGGCGCATTGCTGGGAGTGGGGCAAGGTTCGCGCCAACCCTCGCGCCTGCTCGCGATCCGCTGGAATGGCGGCGGGGATGAAGCCCCGACTGTATTTGTCGGCAAAGGCGTCACTTTTGATACTGGTGGTATTTCGCTCAAGCCTGCGGGCGGCATGGAAGACATGAAGTGGGATATGGGCGGTGCGGCTGCCGTCGCTGGCGGCATGCTCACTCTGGTCAAGCGTCAGGCGAAAGCCAACATCGTTGGTGTTGTCGGTCTGGTCGAGAACATGCCCGATGGAAACGCTCAGCGCCCCGGCGATGTTGTAACTTCAATGAGCGGGCAAACAATCGAAGTCATCAATACCGACGCAGAAGGCCGCTTGGTCCTGTGCGATGCGCTTCATTGGGCGCAGGAGAAGTTTGCACCGAAACGCATCGTGGACTTTGCGACGCTCACCGGCGCTATCATCATTTCGCTTGGCCATGAGCATGGCGGCCTGTTCGCCAATGATGATGACCTTGCTGAAGACCTTTTGAATGCTGGCAAGGATAGCGGCGACAAGATGTGGCGGATGCCGATTGGTCCTGCTTATGACAAGCTGATCGACAGTCCGATTGCCGATATCAAGAACGTTGGGCCGCGCGGCGCAGGTTCAATCACCGCCGCGCAATTCCTCAATCGCTTCATCAAGAAGGGTACCGCTTGGGCGCATTGCGATATCGCTGGCATGGTTTGGGCGGACAAGCCCGGTGCGACGTGGGATAAGGGCGCTACCGGTTTTGGTGCCCGTCTGATTGATCGCTTTGTTGCCAACACGCTTGAGGGATAATTGGACGATTTGTGGTCTCTCCCAAACGGCGCGCAGCGCCGCAAGGGCGACCGCCCGTCCGCAGCGGGGGCAGCTTGCCTGCCCGGAAGCGAGGATAGCCAAGTGAGCGAATGCGAACGCTGGCGCTTGAGGCATCAGAAATAATGCCCAAGATGCGTAAGAAGTCGGACTTGCCGACGAAGACTTGCGCATCGTGCGGTCTGCCGTTCACTTGGCGCAAGAAATGGGAGCGGGACTGGGACAATGTCCGTTACTGTTCCGAGCGGTGCAAGCGCAACAAGGCCGCCAAGGGGTAAGCCATGCGTGAAGTGGTGAAGCGATGGGCGAATGATCCATGCCTCAAGTAGCGAAGCGATAGGCAGAGAGAAATGCGGGTGGATTTCTATCAGTTGAGCCGCGATCCTGTGGAACGGGTGACGGCCATGCTTGCCCGGCTGGTAATTAAGTCAGGCAACCGCTTGCTCATCGTCAGCGATAATCCCGGCCAGCGTGCTGTTATCAGCCGTGAGCTGTGGAGTGCTGGACCTGAAGAATTCCTCGCTAACGGAGAGGCAGACAGCGCTGGAGCAAGTAAACAGCCGATCCTGCTGTCAGGCGAAACGCAAGCAGCAAACTCTGCCAAAATGGTGCTCTTTGCTGATGGCAAATGGCGCGAGGAAGCGACCAGCTTTGATCGCGCGTTCCTGTTATTCGGCCCCGATGAAACACAGGCCGCGCGCGATTTATGGCGCGCACTCGACGGGCAAGAAGGCGCGGAACGCTTCATTCACAAGCAGGATGAGAGCGGTCGCTGGTAAGCGGGCAGCTAACGCGAAGACTTGCCCCTTGTGACCATCGGCGCTAGGGGCGCGCGCAACCAATTTTCTACCCCCAATTTCGCAAGGAACGTTACCATGGCGGTTACCCGCACATTCTCGATCATCAAGCCTGATGCAACCAAGCGCAACCTGACTGGCGCTGTTACCAAGATGCTGGAAGAAGCTGGCCTTCGCGTCGTTGCTTCCAAGCGCATCCATATGAGCCGCGAGCAGGCTGAAGGTTTCTACGCCGTCCATAAGGAACGCCCCTTCTTCGGTGAGCTGGTTGAGTTCATGATGAGCGAGCCTGTCGTCGTACAGGTTCTCGAAGGCGAAGACGCTGTAAAGCGCAACCGCGACATCATGGGGGCAACCAATCCTGCTGAAGCAGAACCAGGCACGATCCGTAAGGAGCATGCCCTATCGATTGGTGAAAACACCGTCCACGGTTCGGACAGCGAAGAAAATGCGAAGATCGAAATCGATTTCTTCTTCAAGCCGGAAGAGATTGTGGGCTGAGCATTTCGCGACCTTTCGCGAGAAATTCCTGAAGGGCCTGCTGCGAGCATCGCGGTGGGCCCTTTGCTTTTGAAGCGCTTAGCCCGCTTCCTGAAACTGATCCATTTGCGCAGCATGGCCTGTATGCGCACCGCCTGCGCTCTTGCGCATCTCCGCCTTCATCGCGCGGAGACCTGCATCAGTAAATGGCATTTCGAGCGCTTTATAAAGGTCGCGCATTTCGCTCTCCCAGTCAGCACCCAGGCGTTCGAAGTCGATCATTGCCACTCGGCCGGTCCAGTCGGCGAGCGCGGATTCCAAACGTTCATCGCGAAGCGCAATTTTGCGCCGCCATTCCTGCTCGATCCATCTCAGGTCCACACTGTCCGACTGGATCACCATCTGGTTTGCGACCAGCGACACAGAACTGCGCCAGGTTTCTTCGCTGCACCGGCGTGACACGACCAGTCGCGCGTCGGGAAAGCGTGTTAGCAAGGCAGGCAAGTCTTCGGTGAACTGCGGCACTTTCAATATACGCGGCTTCTCGCCGTGTCCGTGCTGGCCGGCATCTGTGCGCAGCAAACGTTCAAACTCAGCGTAGATAGGTCCGGAATCTCGCGCTTCACTGAATGCGACGTACCCCGGAATGCGCCATTGCGCTTCGTAAGCGGAATGATCCAACGCGCTCGCAAGCCAGCCCAGCTCTTCATCTGCTCGAGCAGCCCCGAAGGGATGGATCGTATCGAGCCAAGGATCCAACTTGCGCGCCATGAACAGGGTGAATGTCCCGCGTAAAGGCCGGAAGTCCGGCTTTTCCGGGACTGGATGCCAGCTGTCGCAGAACCGCGTGGCGCTGTGCGCGGGGTCCGCTGCCAGCAAGCGATGGATGCGCGTTGTTCCGCTGCGCATCTGGCCCAACACGATAACCGGCGGGGCGATCTCTGTCGTCGCAAGCTCAGGCTTTTCATGCCACAATTTGCCCAGTGCGAAGCGTTGCTGGATCGCACGGGTTACCAGGCCATAGGCGAATGCTTTGCCGACAGCATTCAGATCGGCTTCTGTAGTGACGGCTTCACACAGTTTCGCGAGGCGTAGTCGGAAATCTTCAACTTCCTCTTGCGTGCGGCCCGCGACTTCGTGCTCAGACAGAAAGCCTTTTGATCCGCGCTCAATAAGCTGCTCTGCGGTAAAGGGGGGCTGAGGCATCCAGCCTCTCTCCCAGCCTGTGTTGAGAAATCGGGCGAGCCGATCGACCATCGGCGCCCTTGCGAGCGGATGGGGGCGGACACGCGAACGTTTTTGAGGGCGTTTGGCCATTATGTGAACATATCAGCTGCGTCTTGCAGCTTCGTTAGCCGCTTGGGCGCGACGCTGCGCCAGCTGCGGGACAGCCAATAATCGACTTGCTCCCAATCGAGGCCGGGCGCGTTCAAGACAATGCCGATCCAGCCGCTCGGGCCATAGAATTTCGGACTGTAGAAACGTTCCGGATCGCCTTCAATCAATGCAGCTTGCTCGTCCGCACCGCTTGTTTTGACGAGCAGGGCTGTCGCGCTTTCGCCGTGATGACGGTCGCTGAAATAGGCGAAGTATTTCCCGCTTTTGCCAGCGGTTCTCCAGCCTGGAGCGCCGTGGCTCGCACGCTCTTCAACTTCAGGCATCTGCATCGCACGGCGGCGCACTTGCTCGAGCAGGAATTCAGGATTGCTGGCGCGCGAGACATAATCGGCAACCACGCGCGGATAAAGTTGATGCTCGGCGACTTTGACGCGTTCTGCCAATGCATCCGCCGAATCGCCGTCGCGGATCGCCACTTTGATCTGACCAAGCACTTCGCCCGCATCGAGCTCGGGTGTCACCAGATGCACACTTGCCCCGCCGTGGCTGTCGCCTGAATCGATGGCGCGTTGATGCGTGTCGAGGCCTTTGTACTGGGGCAGCAGCGACGGATGGATATTGAGCATCGCGCCATGCCAGCGTTCGACAAACGCGGCGGATAATATCCGCATATATCCTGCGAGCACGATGTATTCCGCGCCTGCATTGCGCACAGCCTGCTCCATGATGGCGTCATGCTCTTCGCGGGACATGCCTTTATGCGGATACGCGAAGGTGGCGATCCCTTCGGTCTTTGCGAGGTCGAGGCCGCCCGCCTCGGGGCGATTGCTTGCGACCAGCACCACTTCGTAAGGCGCATTGTCTAGTCGGCTGGCGTAGAGCAGCGCGGCCATATTGGTGCCGCCACCGGAGATGAAGATTGCGATCTTTGCCTTGGCTTCAGGCAAGATGCGTTGCCTCCCAGTCGGATTTCGCGCCCCAACGCCCTTGCGATCCGCGCACTGTGCAGCCGCGCTCACCGCTGGCGATCTCGCCTAACGCAAGCACTGTTTCACCCGCTTCCTGCAAGCGCTCGGTCACAGTTCCGACGTGCTCCGGCGCGACAGCCAGTACCATTCCGACGCCGCAATTGAACGTACGCGCCATTTCACTTGGCTCGATATTGCCTTGGGCTTGGAGGAAAGCCATCAGTCGCGGCTGATCCCAAAGATCAGCATCGACGTTTGCATGCGCACCTTCAGGCAGAACGCGCGGGATGTTCTCTAAGAGACCGCCGCCGGTGATGTGCGCAAGCCCGTCAATCAGACCCTCACGGACAAGAGGGAGCAAGCTCTTCACATAGATGCGCGTCGGTTCAGTGAGAGCATCGATCAGCAATGTCTCCGGATCGAACAGCGCAGGGCGGTTAAGACGCCAGCCTTTGTCTTCGGCCAGGCGCCGCACAAGCGAATAGCCATTGGAGTGTACGCCGGACGAGGCAAGACCGATGAGAGCGTGACCCGGTGCGACTTTCTCACCTGTTAGCTGTTCGCCGCGCTCGACCGCGCCGACACAAAAGCCGGCCAAGTCGTAATCGCCTGTCGCGTACATGCCGGGCATTTCAGCTGTTTCGCCGCCGATAAGCGCACAGCCAGCTTGCATGCAGCCTTCTGCGATCCCTGCAATAACACGTTCCGCAATGCCGTTTTCCAGCTTTCCGGTCGCGAAATAATCGAGAAAGAACAGCGGCTCCGCGCCCTGAACGATCAGATCGTTGACACACATCGCGACAAGATCAATTCCGACGGTGTCATGCTTGTCATGGTCAATCGCGAGCTTCAGCTTGGTCCCGACCCCGTCGTTGCCAGCAACCAGCAGCGGGTCCTTGTACCCTGCCGCCTTGGGATCGAAGAAACCGCCAAATCCGCCGATCTCTCCATCGGCGCCAGGGCGCATAGTCGCTTTGACGAGCGGACCAATCGCTTTGACCAATGCATTGCCAGCATCGATAGAGACGCCCGCGCTCTCATAGGTGTAGTTCTCAGGAGGAGGATTGTTACCGGTCATTATTCTTGCACGTTTAGCCTTTCGCGCTTGGAATTCCACTCAGCATTGGGCAAAAGAGCGCCGGTTTTCCCCGATGTCCATGACACTTACACTCCTTCCGTCAGCAACCCACCGCTCAAATCGAGTGATTGTGCTGTTTTCAGCAGCGCTAGCGGCATGCGCTTTGCTGGTTCTCGGGCTGTCTGTATCAGCGCAGGTCGCAGGCGATCGTGGAATCGCACCGGTCGCCAGCAGCAGCGATATTGAAGTGCGCGGCATCAAAGTCGACCGTCGCGGGTCAAGCGGCGCTGAGGCACGCGAGGAAGCATGGCGCAGCGCCCAGCGTGAAGCGTGGAGCAGGCTCAATGGCCCGTCGATCTCCGATAGCCAGCTTTCCGGGCTCGTATCCGCAGTTATCATCGAAGAGGAACGCATCGGTCCCAGGCGCTATATCGCAACACTTGGTGTGATTTTTGATCGTGCCCGTGTCGCGCCATTCCTTGGTGGCGCGCAAAGAGGGCGCGGATCAGCACCGATGCTGCTTTTGCCGGTCAGTGTGAGCGGCGGCGCCTACACTATCTACGAAGTACGCAACCCTTGGCAGCGCGCATGGGCTGCATTTCAGCCTGGCAATTCGCGGATCGAGTACGTTCGGCCCTCGGGCGTCGGCGGAGATTCTCTGCTGCTCAATTACGGACAGGTCCAGCGCCGGAGCCGCGCATGGTGGCGCGCAATCCTTGATCAGTTTGGCGCAGCGAGCGTGCTGGTGCCGGTTGCTAAGCTTGAGCATCAATGGCCTGGTGGTCCGATCCGCGGTGAGTTCACAGCGCGCTATGGCCCTGACAGCAAAGTTCTCGACAGCTTTACGATGATTGCGGAGACCCCTCAGGAACTCCCTCAAATGCTAAGCCGGGCGGTCGCTCAGTTTGACACAATCTTTGAGAAAGCCTTCGCGGATGGAAAGCTGCGCGCTGATCCGACTCTTGATGAAGGCGGCGGCACGATGGATCCAGCACTCGCAAGGTTGATCGCGATTGGACGCGCTTTGGAAGCGCGCGATGCCGCTATTGAAGCAGGCGCGACGCCAGAGCCGACAACGACGATGACGCCTGCGCAAATCCAGACGCATGTAGTTCAATTCAGCACGCCTGACGCGGCATCCTTTGATGCGGCATTAAGCGGAGTGCGCGCCGTTCCGGGGGTTCGCGGTCTGTCCGTCACCAGCACCGCTATCGGCGGGCAATCCGTGATGTCTGTGAACTATGCCGGCTCCTTGAACGAGCTTGGCGCAGCACTCAGCCAGCGTGGCTACACCGTCCAGCAGGGCGCAAGCGCGATTGCCATCAGCCGCTGAGGCGCTTTAAGGCGGAACCATGTCGCAGATTGCTCTGCCTCTATCGATCGAGGGCTCCTCGCAAGTCGCCAATATCGTGATTGGTAATGCCAATCGCGCGGCGATTGATGCGCTGTCTGACCCTTCCAACTGGCCCTTCCGCACCGCGGTGCTTGCCGGTCCGCCGCGGTCTGGCAAGTCTCTGCTCGGCAAATGGATGGCGGCGCAAGCTGTTACGGTGATCGACGGTGCGGATGCATTGCCTGAGGATGAGGTGTTTCACCGCTGGAACAAAGCGCAGGAAGACAGCTTTCCGCTTTTGCTGATTACAGACAGCCAGCCTTGGGAGATCGCGCTTCCAGATCTGAGATCTCGTCTGGGCGCAGCCTTGCAGCTTGAGATTGGTGTGCCGGATGACGAGATGGCGGCGCATCTGATTGCAAGTCTTGCGCTGCAAAGGGGGCTCGCTTTAGCTGATGGCGCAGCCGACTATCTCGTCCCGCGCGCTCACCGCAGCTTTGCGGCTCTGGAACAACTTGTGGCCGCAATCGACCGGTTAAGCCTTGAACGAAAGGCTCCTGCTACCATGTCGGTTTGGAGGGACGCCTTGGATCAAACCCACGGTCCAGAGCAAGCTCGCTTGCTTTGAACTGCGATTGGTGGGAGTAGAATACCATGTTCAACCGGCTCAAAGCCTATCTGGACTCCATCCGCGCGCGCGATCCCGCGCCGCGCTCTCGCTGGGAAATCCTCCTATATCCAGGGGTTTGGGCGGTTTTTCTGCACCGCGTTGCGCATTGGCTGTTTGATGCAAAGCTCTATTTTCTTGCGCGTCTGATCAATCACTTCTCGCGCTTCCTGACTGCGATCGATATCCATCCAGGTGCTCAGATCGGGCGAAATCTCTTCATCGATCATGGTTTTACAGTGATCGGAGAAACCGCTGAGATTGGCGATAATGTCACGATTTATCAGTGTGTCACGCTAGGCGGCACCAATCCTGCGAACGGCATTGGCGGCAAACGGCACCCCACTCTGGGTGACAATGTTATCATAGGTTCCGGCGCGCAGATAATCGGTCCGATTACCGTCGGCGAGAGAGCGCGTGTAGGTGCGAACGCAGTGGTGATGGAGGACGTGCCTGCCGGAGCGACTATGATCGGTCTCAAGGCGCGCTCTACGCTCATTCCTGCGGAAGAATGGGCGAAGGAGTTCATCCCTTACGGCACGACAATCGAGTGCGAGGATGCAGAGGGCAACCGCATTGACTGTCTGGAGAAACTGGAAGGCGAGCTCAGTTCACTGAAGGCTGAGATCGAAGCACTCAAAGAGTCGAAGAACGCAATTCAACCGGATCCCCTGAAACGAAGCGGGACCTCTGACTAATGGCTTCAGGCTCTACGGCTGGATCAGCCGGCTCTGTCATTGCCTTTCCGGGACGCTCGCCCAATCAGGTCGGCTTTGCGCGCGACGAGCTACAAAGGATTCTTGACCTTTACGGACGTATGGTCGCCGCAGGCCAATGGCGCGATTATGCGATGGACTTTACTCGCGATGCTGCAGTCTTTGCAGCCTTCCGCCGGGCGGCCGAACGCCCTCAGGCGCGGATTGAGAAGCGCCCGTCCTTGCGCAACCGGCAGGGCATGTGGGCACTTTTTGGCGAGCATGGCCAAGTGCTGAAACGCGGGCACGAGCTTGCTAGTGTCCTCGCGCCGATGGAGCGCCGACTGGTCAAGGCTGTTGAGGATTAGGTCTGCGTTCTGCTCTTGCGATAGAGCACAGCGAGCAACCCCGCGCCAAACACCAGATCAAACCCCGCACACATGGGCGGATACCATTCAGCGACACCGGTATGTGGTCCAATGATTGCGTCGTAAGCGCCGTGCAGCAAGATGGCGATGCCGACACCCGGCGGCCACTTAACTAGAGCCAATTGCGCAATCCCAGCTGCGACAAGCGCAAAAAGGGCTTCAAACGCTATGGCCTGCGTAGATCCCGCAGCAAGTCGCGCGCCTACGTAGATCCAGAGCATCACTGCAAAGATGATAAATCCCTGCATTGCCAGCGCTTTCACTGGCAGCCGCGCAAAAAGGGCGAGAAGCAGTCCTCCGCTTCCCGCCCCGATTACGGCTGCTAACCAATATTCGCTCAAAGCGGTGTTACCCCCGCGCGCTGGAGGGACCCTGACCGGTCACTTTCTGCATCGCTGTCAGGATCGCGCCTGATTGTTCCTGACCGCTTTGCGGTGCTTTCAGGTTGGAGAATTCGCTGATTTTTGCCCAGTTCTCAGCAAAGCCTTCAACCGTACGCTCGCCGTCGGGCAACCAGACCGCGTCATTCATGACAGTCCAAGAGCTGTGGAAGCCGCCTGCGCCAGCGCCGACAATGGCGTTGGTGGGGGCATCTTCACTCACAAGGAACAGCGCAGCAGGAACAACATTGACGGGGTCGAACAACTTGAACGCTTCTTCAGGGAAGAGGTCTTCCGTCATACGCGTGCCAGCAACCGGCGAGAGCGTGTTGACCTTGATGTTGTACTTTGCGCCTTCGAGTTGAAGCGTCTTGGTAAGGCCAGCAAGGCCAAGCTTGGCCGCGCCGTAGTTTGCCTGGCCGAAATTGCCGAACAGGCCGGTTGAAGAGGCGGTCATCAGGATACGGCCATAGGCTTGCTCGCGGAACAGCTCCCAGCATGCCTTGGTGGCGAATGCAGAGCCGGTAAGGTGAACCTTGAGAACAAATTCAAAGTCTTCCGGGCTCATCTTGGCGAAGGTCTTGTCGCGCAGGACGCCTGCATTGTTGATGAGAACGTGTACGCCGCCCCATTTCTGTTTGGCGTCAGCGACCATCTTTTCCATCTGGTCGAATTCAGTGACGGAGCCGCCATTGGCCATCGCTTCGCCGCCCATCGCTTCGATCTCGGCGACAACCTGAGCAGCCGCATCAGAGGAACCGGTGCCGTCGCGCGAACCACCCAGATCGTTTACGACAACCTTGGCGCCGCGACGTGCGAGCTCCAGCGCATATTCCTTGCCCAGGCCGCCGCCTGCGCCAGTCACGATGGCTACTTTATCCTTGAAATCGATGCTCATGGGGGCTCTCCAAAACCTTCCGTTTACGTAAATGTGGCCGCTGGGTGGCATTTTGTGTGCTGCATTGCAACAGCGCTTTTGCCAAGGCGCTATGCCGTAGGGTCAGAACGCCAAGGTTAAAGCCTCTGCAAGGCAGGAATGAGGCCGGATAGCGAATCGATTACTGCATCGCCGCCAAGTTCATGCGGCGCTTTGTCGCAATAGCCATAGGCGGCGACCACGACCGGCACGCCTGCCGCTTTCGCTGCTTTCACATCATAGGAGCTATCGCCGATGAACACGAAGCGCTCAGCAGCGCAGGCCTCGGCAGCCTTCAGGACTGGATCAGGCGCAGGCTTGGCTATGAAGGCTCCGTCTGCCCCTTTACCAAGGCTGTCGCCGCCGACTATCGTGACAAATCGATCGACAAGGCCGAGTTGACTGAGAATGTCTCGCGCAAAGGCTTCGAATTTGTTGGTGACGACAGCGGTCTTGACGCCCGCGTCATCAAGCGCATCAAGCACTTCGAGTGCATGCGGATAAGGCTGCGTGTGGACCGCGTTGTGGTCGGAGTAATAGCGCAGCATGGCTTTGTAGAGCTTGCGGAACTCGTCTTCCGGCATCCCGCCCTGAGCTTCCACTGCGCGGGCGAGCATAATCTTCGCGCCCCCACCGATCAGATCCTTGCTGCTGTCTACTGGCACCGGGTCAAACCCGCCAAGCTCGAGCGCGTGGTTCACCGCTGTGCCGAGGTCGCGAAATGTGTCGAGGAGAGTGCCGTCCAAGTCAAAACCGACGGCATCAAAGGGAATAGTGTCATTCATCGCGCTGCTGGTGACGGATGCGACTTCAAACCGCAAGCATTTGGTGGCATGGCTAACAGCTATGAGCGAAACACAAGAATTTGCAGCGATCATTCTGGCAGCGGGCAAGGGCACGCGCCTGAAAAGCGATCTGCACAAGGTGCTGCACCCCATTGCAGGACGCCCGATGATCGAGCATCTGCTGGCTTCGATTGCTGAGCTTGGTCCTGCGCGTACGATCGTCGTTGTTGGTGACGAGCGCGAGCAAGTTGAAACGCAAGTAGGAACCCGCGCGGAGTGTGTTCTGCAGGAGCCGCAGCTCGGAACGGGCCATGCGGTGGCGCAAGCAAAAGACGCTCTGAAGGGCTTTTCAGGCGATGTTTTGATGCTGTTTGGCGATGCGCCATTCATCAAGGCGGAAACGATGCGCGGCATGCTAGCTCGCTTGCAAGAGGCGGATGGCCCCGCGGTCGTGGTTCTCGGCTTCGAACCTGACGATCCGCTCCAATACGGACGCGTCATTACCCGCGCTGATGATACCATCGAAAAAATGGTCGAATTCAAGGACGCAAATGAAGCGGAACGTGCTTGCCGACTGTGCAATTCAGGTCTGATGGCGGCGCGCGCTGACGAGCTGTTCGAGCTGCTCGAACGCGTCGATAACGACAACGCTCAAGGCGAGTACTACTTGCCGGATATCGTCAATGTTGCGGTCAAGGACGGCCGTAAATGCGCGGCCGTGCGCACTGATCAGCCCGATGAAGTGGCAGGCGTCAACAGCCGCGCGGAGCTCGCCGCAGCTGAAGCGCAATGGCAAACGTTCAAACGCCGTGAAGCAATGGATGCTGGCGTTACTCTTCGCGCACCCAAGACGGTCTTTTTCAGCTGGGATACCGAGCTTGAGCGCGATGTGGTCGTCGATCCAAATGTCGTGTTCGGACCGGGTGTGAAGGTCGCGCAAGGCGCGCATATCAAAGCGTTCAGCCATCTCGAAGGCGCAGACGTAGGGCCAAACGCGCAGGTCGGCCCCTTCGCAAGGCTCCGCCCGGGTGCTGTGATGGAAGAGGGCTCTTTTATCGGCAATTTTGTCGAGATGAAGAATACGACTTTGGGCGAAGGTGCGAAGGCGAGCCATTTGACCTATCTCGGCGATACAAATGTCGGGGCAGGGGCGAATATCGGCGCGGGCACGATCACCTGCAATTACGATGGCTATTTCAAATATCGCACAGAGATTGGCGAGCGCGCATTCATCGGTTCGAATTCCGCTCTAATCGCGCCGGTGACGATCGGTGCGGATGCGATTGTCGCAGCCGGCAGCGCAGTCAGCCGGAATGTCGGTGCAGGCGAGCTGCGCATGGTGCGCGCTGAGCAGCTGGTCAAGCCAGGCTGGGCGGACCGTTTCCACGACACGATGAAGAAGAAAAAGGCAGCAGAGAAAGCGAAGAAAGAGGAATAGTCACATGGATCCCATCTTGTTCGTTGCTAGCGCTCGTCACGACGAAGCATTGCAATTCTATCGCGATGTGATGGGATTTGAGCTGACGGAGGACTCGCCCTTTGCTCTCGCTTTTGACGCGGCTGGGACAATGCTTCGTGTACAAAAGGTCGAAGCGTTTGAAGCCTATCCCTTCACAGCGATTGGTTGGCGGGTCTCGAACATAAAGGCGACAAGAGATCGTATCGCGGATCGCGGTGTCAGCTTCCTCGACTTTCCTTATTTTGAGCAGGATGAGCGCGGAATCTGGACCACTCCTGATGGCGCGCAAGTGTGCTGGTTTCACGATCCAGACGGGAATACGCTTTCGCTCACGCAGTTTCCCTGAGCCGCTCTAGCGTGCGCTGAGCTCACTACGGTTGTAGGCGATCACCTCGCGGTAGCCACTCTCCGCTCGACCAAGCTCGTCATAGTCGGTTTCCAGCAATTCACTGAGCGCCTCTCGCACCTGTGCATTCTGCTGAGTGAGTGCACGCTTGGAAGTCACAATAACGGGTGGGCGATCAGCCAGAATGATCAGCGCTTCACCTGACTGCGATGCGCCCAATGCCGCGTCATTCTCAAGCGCATTGTTCAAGTGATCGGGGTAGATGAAGCGCGTGGGCAGGCAACTGTCGGTCATGGAGTAAAGCGCAGTCGGTCCATCATGCACCCACAAACACTGCGGCCCATCGACCAGAGGTTCGATCTTGGCGGCCAGCGACTGCAGCGAAACCGTCTCATCGCGCGATGTTTTCCAGTCTGCCAGCGGTCCAAGCAACCAGGTGGTCCCGGCAAGCGCCAGAACCAGGGGCACGGCCTTGGCGGGGCCTTTTCGATCGAGCAGTGGCAGCGCGATCAGAATGACGGGTGCGACCAATGCGCCGAAGTAATAGAGGTAGACTGTCCCCGGCAGGAAGACGCTTGCAAGCGCAGCCAGCGTCCAGCCCAGCATTAAGGTGTACAGCGCCGGATCGCGTAGCGGCTTACCGCGAAAGGCGAGATAGACGCCAGCGAGGCCAATCCCTGCCAGCGGAAGCAAACCGATCTGTACATTCGGAAGGAAGCGTCCCGCGCTGCCGCGTTCGAAGAAGCTTTCGAAATTGGCAAACCACCACACATCGAAATGTCCAGCCCCGGCATAAAGCACGCCGACGAGCGCGGTCGGCAGCAGACCGAGCGCCGCGAATGCAGCCGCCATCGCCGCTAGCCTTGGCAAGCCAAAGCCGTGCTTGTGCAATTGCCACAAGGCTACGAACCCGAAGAACAGGCACTGCGGCAATACGGTGTATTTCATTTGTAGGGCCAGTCCGCCGATCAACATCGCGGCCAGCGTCCGGGTGCTGTAATGGGCAGCCGAACTATCCAGCACAAGCCATGCCATGGCCAGCATCATCGGCGCATGAAAGACCTCGCTTTGCCCTGAGAAACCGCCATAGACCGATATCAGAATGGCGTAGAGCAGCGCCGCTCCTGTCGCAGTGATCCAGTCGACCTGACTGCGCGCAATGCGGTATGTGATCGCAGCGCCAGCTGCCGTGAATAGTCCAGCCAAAATCTGGAAGCCGTAAGGCGCGGGCGCGATCCACTCTCCGACCGCAAACACCGCAAACAAGCCAAAAGGTTTGCGATCCCACAGCTCGACATAGGGCAACTCGCCTTGCGCTAGAGCTCCGCCGATCAAAGCATAAAGCTGCTCGTCTGTCGTTGCCGCAGGGTTGCCCCACCACAGCGCGCGCGTCGCGATCACTGCTACGAGCAGGACGATTGCCACCGCGACCAATCCGCCGGTCCCGGGCGCGCCATTACGCTCGTCAGCCTGATACATGTGCGCTAATCCCCCGCTGGCGGCCTTTGCCGCGCAAGCCTTGAGAAATCACAAAGAGAAGCGAGAGGGCGCTTGTCAATTGCCGGAGAAGATCAATCCTCAGAGGAATGGTGCTGGCTGTGCGAGCGAGGCTTTGAGACGCTCATTCATTACCACCATCTCGTGCCTAAATCGAAGAAAGGGCGAGAGACTGTGCCAGTCCATCCGATTTGCCATCGCGCGATCCACAAGAACTTCACCAACGCGCAGCTTGCTCGTTTCGGAAATGATCGCGAGCGTTTGCTGGAGAACGAAACGCTTTGCAATTTTGTCGAGTGGGTCAAAGGCAAGCCGCCTGACTTTCACGCGCCTACGCGCTGATCGCGACGCCACTATCGGGCATCCGGGAACCAATTGCGCACGTAACTGCTGATGTAGGACACAGCAGAGGAGTGGCATAATGGGCGCGGGTAAATGGGTTGCAGCAGGTCTTGGCTTGGCCGCTTTGGGTGGTGCCGTGGCCTTCGCGCAATATCGCAGCATCGAAAAGCCGCCCTATGACGCGCTTGTAACCGAAGAAGCGTTTGAGCTGCGCGATTACGAACCGATGATCGTCGCGGAGGTCACGCATACAGGCGATCGCCGCAGAGCGATGAATGCAGGCTTCAGGCGGCTAGCAGCCTACATCTTTGCGGAAGACCGCCCTGGTGCAAACAAGGACAAGATTGCGATGACATCGCCTGTCATTTCTGACCGCCCGAGTGATGCTGTCGCACAGGATGAGAAGATCGCGATGACATCACCTGTCATGCAGGATGGTACTGGCAGCGATACTTGGCGCACGCGTTTCGTGATGCCTGCCAAATACACCATGGAGACGCTCCCGCAGCCGCCAGCCGATGTCACACTGACTGAGGTCCCGGCGCGCCGGATGGCAACGATTACCTTCAACGGATTTGGAGAGCAGCGCGATCTCGTCGCAATGGAGTTGATGCTGCGCGAATGGATATCGGACAAGGATTTGCAGCCTGTCGGCGATGCTGAGTTCGCATTCTATGATGCGCCCATGGTGCCTGGTCGCTTGCGCCGCAATGAAGTCATGATCCCCGTTGCGAGCGACTGAACAAGCTCGCTTCGGGGACCTTATCTCACTTCAATTAAACCTCTTCGAGGCGGCGGCGGTCATGCGCGCTGACGGAAGGTGCCTTTGATTTGTCGACTTCCGCTTCCCAGCTGCGAAACTCGCTCTGGCTCAAAAGATAGCGCCAGCGTGCTTCGTCAAAGCTGATCAGCTTGTCACGCACAGCATGCACGACTTCGGCCTTGCGAGCCTTGGACCAGTGAATGTCATGCGACTTGGGAAGTCCTGCCTTCTTGATGGCTTGTGAGACTGTAGAATTGCGCGGGTACGCCATTTGAAACTCCTGATTTTCGTCACGCTTTGGTCCCCCGTCGTGAGAAAAACTGGGTTTCGAAGGTTAATTCCGACTTTCCATTCATGCCTAATTTGAGGTTAAACATGCAGTCCGTGCTGGCGCTGCGGTGAACTGAGTTGAAGGGCGATCATCGAGGCGACCCGCATCAGGCCGCCTCGATTAATCGTTAATTGACAAGGCTTTACTCGCCTGCCTCGCTGGCCGAATCCGCTTGCGCTGGAGCATCGATCAACCGCTGCTTCAGATAGACATATTGCAAGGCCTGAAGCTTTGCGCGCTGCTCGTTGTCGACCCCGCCGGAGTGTCCGCCAGTCATGTCTTCAAAGTAGTAATAGGGCTGTCCCAGCTCCTTCAATTTCGCTGCACCTTTACGCGCATGAGCCGGATGGGTCCGGTCATCAGCAGTGGAAGCCCACAGGAACGGGGTAGGGTAGTCCACCCCTTCAACGATCTTCTGATACGGTGAATAGCCTTGGATCCACTCATTCTGCTCCGGGATGCGCGGATCGCCATATTCACCGATCCATGACGCGCCGCGCCCGATCAGGTGATACCGCAGCATGTCAAACAGCGGGATCTGCACGATCGCTGCGCCAAACAGGTCCGGACGCTGAGTAAAGGCTGTACCGACCAACAGGCCGCCTTGGCTGCCACCCATGATGCCCAGATGCTCTGGCGAGGTGAAGCCTTTGTCGACCAGGTCTTGGCCTACTGCGATAAAGTCATCCCATGTGCGCTGTTTGTTTTCGCGGATCGCTGTCTGGTGCCACATGGGTCCAAACTCGCCGCCACCGCGCATATTCGCAAGGACGAAGGCATTGCCTTTCTCAAGCCACAACTTGCCTGTGACGCCCATATAGCTGGGCAAGCGCGGAACCTGGAAACCGCCATAGCCAGTCATCAGCGTAGCGGTTGACCCGTCCATCTCCATGCCTTCAGGCTTGACGATGAAATAAGGGATCTTGGTCCCGTCAGCGCTGGTTGCCTCATGCTGCTCGACCGTCATGCCGGCTTTGTCAAAGCGGCTGGTCTCTTGCTTGATCGCAATCGGATCGCCGCTGCCGTCAGAGTAGAATAGCGTGGTCGGATTGAGGAAATCCGTGGCTGTGAACATGATCTGGTCGGATTCGTCAGACGATGCCGCAATGCCGAGCGTTGCATTATCGGGCAGAGTAACTTCGCTTTGCTGCCATTCGCCATCTGCAAAATCGAACTTCACAATCTTGCCCACGACGTTGTCGAGCATGCTCACAAACAGCGAGCTGCCTGTGGTTGCTGCGCCGCGCTTTGTCTGACGATCACCCGGTGCCCAGACGAGCGTTTTGGTCGCGCCATTGGGATCGGCCTTGAACGCATCAAGATCGACAGCCACAAGGCTGTCAGCCGGGAAAGTGCCATCGGCCGTTTCCCAATCGACATCGGTTGAGAAAAGCAGCTGTCCGTCAATGATGCCGTAAGGCGAGGCCTTCAATGGAATGTCGAGACGCAGCCATTCGCCTTCATGCTGCCAGTAATACTCGGTCTCGTGGAAGCTGACCGCGCGGAAGGCGGACATGCCATGCACAACTGATTTGTTGTCGCGCAACAGGCTCGCACCGGACCACACGTCTTCTCGCTTGCCGCGGAAGATTTCCTCTGCTTCATCAATGCTTTGACCACGCTTCCATAGGCGCGAGGTGTAGGGATACTCGCTTTCCGTCTGGAGCTCCTCGCTGAAATTGCGGCCCACCAACAGAGTGTCTTCATCGACCCATTGGATGCCGCCCTGGCTTTCGGGAAGTTCGAACCCGCCTTCGACGAACTGCTTCGTAGTTGAGTCGAACTCGCGCAGCACAGTCGCATCCTTGCCACCATCCGAGAGCGCAATCATGCACTTGTTCATCGCAGGCGGCAGGCAGGTCGAGCCCTTGTAGACCCATTCGCGACCTTCTTCTTCTGCAAGCTTGTCGACATCAAGAACGAGCTCCCACTCGGGATCGTCGGTCTGATAGCTTTCCAGCGTTGTCTTGCGCACGATGCCGCGCGGATTGTCCTTGTCCTGCCAGAAATTGTAGAGTCCGTCCGGACGGAAGCTCACATAGGGTACGCGGTCTTCGCTATCGAGGATTGCAAGCGCTTCGTTCTTCAGCTGCTCAAAGCGCGGATCGGCTTCCATGACAGCAAGCGTGCGTTCGTTCTCGTTCTCGACCCAGGCAAGCGCTTCGTCGCTGCGTGCTTCTTCCAGCCAAATATAGGGATCCTGCTCCGGGCCGGGGACAAGCGTCTCGGTCATAGGTGATGTCTTCTCTTCGCTGTGATCGTCGGCAGATGCGCCAGTTGCTGCGGTCATTGAGATGGCTGCCGCAAGAGCCAGTGTCGAAACCAGTTTCAAAGGTCCTCTCCATGGGGGATTCGTGGATAGGAATACCATGGCGATTTGCGCCTGAAAGTGAAGTGAATTCGGGTCGATCTGCTCACCGGAGCGCGTATGTTGGATACGCATGTTACACAGTCCTGGAGAAGAAAACGTGACGCGAGCTTCAACACTCGAAAAGCGAGTGAGGATAGGCGCAGTTTTAAAGGCATGTCCTCTAACTGCCATACGCTGTGTGAGTAGGAAAATCCGGCCTTAGCTTGCAACGCCGGGGAAGGTCGCAAGATAGTCGCGATACTCTTGCGGCAGCTCAACAGGCTTGAATGCTCCGCCATAGCCAAGCACGAATGTGATGCCGAGGAGCGGGCCAACCGCAAGCGCCGGGACTTGCCAAGGACGCGGTCTGCGGAAATGCATTGCAGCGAGCAGATGGCTCGCAATGGCGGTCACTGCGAGCACGTAGTAGGGGGTGAAACCGTATTTGAGCGGCGCCAGGACCACTGTGCCGGCGGCCCAATAGAAATTTGTGTCGAGGCCCACAAAAAGCCGCGTGATCACAGCAGCGCTGGTGTGCAGGATAATGAAGAACGCAAGATACGCGCCGCTCGCGAACTGCACCTTGTGCCACAAACCTTTGCGCACCCTTTTGCGGATCAATGTGAGGAGCCGAATGCCGAGCACAATCTGCGTGGCCAGAGCCATCACCAGCGCGATCTCAACCAGCGGAAATTGATAGACAGGGCGGGCTAGGTCCAGAGCCGCCGCGTGTGCCTGTGCGCCTCCCAATGCGGCGAAGTGGGTGGCGAAGTGGACCGCGATAAAGATAAGGATGAAACCGGCAAGCATGCCATGCGCGCGTTTAGCAGCGGCGGCAGAGCGGCTCCGGTTGCGTGGGGCTTGTGCGGTTGGCGCTTCCATGTCACTTCTCCTTAACCGGACCTTTGTTATCCGGATAAAGAATATCCGATTAAGGAGTCAAGCGTGCAGATCGCCAAAGGTGTCGAATGGACCACGCATGTTTGCACATTGCTGGCGCTGTTGCGCGAAGGGCAGGGCCTGAACGTCGACGCGCTTGCGGAGTTCTTTGAAGTCCCGTCCGCATATCTTGCCAAGCAAATGCAATTGCTTCGCCGTGCCGGGATTGTGGAGTCAGTGCGGGGTAAGGGCGGGGGATATCGTCTTGGGCGAAGTGTCGATGCGATCACCTTGCTCGATATCGTGATGGCGATTGAAGGACCAATGCCAGCCTTTCGCTGCACAGAAATCCGCCAGAATGGCCCTTGCGGCTTGAAGCGATCAGACTGCAAGCGGCCTTGCGAGATCGCCGCCGCTTTTGCTGTTGCCGAGGATGCCTATCGCGAAGCGCTTGCTGCAAAGACAGTCGCATCGATCATGCAGGATGCCGCGATCAATTCATCACCCAAGCATATGATGGAAATCGCCGAATGGGTACAGCGACAGACTGCCTAGAGGCCTCCTGAATCAAAAAGGGCGGCTCGTTTCCGGGCCGCCCTCCTGTTGTCTTGTATGAAGCGTGAAGCTCAGCCTTCGACATGCTCCGCGAGCACTGTCAGGCCATTTTCGCCGACTTCAGCAAAGCCGCCGCGCACTTCAATGCTTTCCGGCTCGGCATTTTCGGTCTTGTAGACTTGCACCGCGCCGTCGCGGATAGTCGACATGAAAGGCGCGTGGCCTTCGAGCACGCCGAATTCGCCTTCAGTGCCGGGGACGACGACCATGTGGACGTCTTCGCTGCGCACCAATTTGGCGGGCGTTACGAGTTCAAAGTGCAGTGCCATTGGCCTGTTCCTTCACGAGCCTTAAGCGTCTTCAGCCAGTTTCTTGGCTTTCTCGACCGCCATGTCGATGCCGCCAACCATGTAGAAGGCTGCTTCTGGCAGGTGGTCGTATTCGCCGTCGACAACCGCCTTGAACGACTTCACGGTGTCTTCCAGCTGTACGAACAGGCCTGGGATGTTGGTGAAGACTTCAGCCACGTGGAACGGCTGAGACAAGAAGCGCTGGATTTTACGCGCACGTGCAACAGTCAGCTTATCTTCTTCGCTGAGCTCGTCCATGCCGAGAATGGCGATGATGTCTTGCAGCGACTTGTACTTCTGCAGCGTTTCCTGAACGCGGCGAGCAGTCTCGTAGTGGTCTTGTCCAACAACACCCGGCTCGAGAACACGGCTGGTGGAATCGAGCGGGTCAACCGCAGGATAGATGCCGAGCTCGGAGATTGCGCGTGACAGCGTGGTCGTCGCATCCAAGTGAGCGAATGATGTTGCAGGAGCAGGGTCGGTCAAGTCATCGGCTGGAACGTAAATCGCCTGAACCGAAGTAATCGAACCCTTGGTGGTCGACGTAATACGCTCTTGCAGGTTGCCCATGTCGGTCGACAGTGTTGGCTGATAGCCCACCGCTGACGGGATACGGCCGAGAAGTGCGGACACTTCCGAACCAGCCTGCGTAAAGCGGAAGATGTTGTCGACGAAGAACAGCACGTCCTGACCTTCCTGGTCGCGGAAGTATTCTGCCATCGTCAGGCCCGACAGAGCAACGCGAGCACGTGCGCCCGGAGGCTCGTTCATCTGACCGAAGACGAGAGCCACTTTCGAGCCTTCGCTGGTTGCGACGCCGTTTTCGTCCTTCGCGATAACCTTCGCGTCAAGGAATTCGTGGTAGAGATCGTTACCTTCACGGGTACGCTCACCAACACCAGCGAACACGGACACGCCGCCGTGACCCTTCGCGATGTTGTTGATCAGTTCCTGAATAAGAACAGTCTTGCCAACGCCGGCGCCGCCGAACAGGCCGATCTTACCACCCTTCGCGTATGGCGCGAGCAAGTCGATGACCTTGATCCCTGTGACGAGAATTGATGCGTCGGTTGACTGGTCAACAAACTCAGGCGCTTCGGCGTGGATCGGTGCGCTCATGTCAGCGCCGATCGGGCCAAGCTCGTCGATAGGCTCACCTACGACGTTCATGATACGGCCGAGTGTCTTCGGGCCTACGGGCACAGAAATCTGCGCGCCAGTGCTCACGACTTCCTGACCGCGAACGAGACCGTCCGTGCCGTCCATCGCGATGGTGCGAACGGTGTTTTCACCCAAGTGCTGCGCAACTTCGAGCACGAGCGTGTTGTCGCCATTCTTGGTTTCAAGCGCAGTCAGAATTGCCGGCAGTTCACCTTCGAACTGCACGTCGACGACAGCGCCGATGACCTGGCTGATCGTGCCATTGGTCGTCTGGTTGAGTACGGGAGCGGTGGCCATGTCTTTCAGTCCTACCTAGCGGTGTTGTGTTAGTTGTTATGCGTCTGCGAGCGCTTATGCGCCCTGCGTGCAGACTGTGTCAGTGTCGTTGAGCGTCCAGTCGGCCTCACCTGCAGTGAGAACAGCTGTATGACGCAGGAATTCATCGTCGCCGAGGCCGTATTCGCACACGACATCGGGCGAGCCCATGCCAGCGCGTTTGCAAACAGCAGTGTTGACCGGCTTGAGGCCCGGGCACGCATCAGCAAGCTTGCCGGTGAAGTAAGCCTGATCAGGCGCTGGCAGGCTTGGTGTCGGCTCTGGCTCTGGCGTTTCAACCGGAGCCGGCTCAGGAGCAGGCTCTTCGCCGCAAGCCGCGGTGATTGCGAAAAGGGGGAGCAGGGAGAGGGCAAGTTTCTTCACGGGGATTTCCTCGTTAGGGTTACAGCGCCTCAGCGCCGGCAATGATTTCGATAAGTTCAGTCGTAATCGCGGCCTGACGGCTGCGGTTGTACTGAATGGTGAGCTTGTTGATGAGGTCGCCTGCATTGCGCGTGGCGTTGTCCATCGCTGTCATCGAAGCGCCTTGCTCCGATGCTTCGCGCTCTAGCAGAGCGCCGAACAGCTGCGTCTTCACATAACGCGGGAGCAGCTCTTCAAGGATTTCCTCTTCGCCTGGTTCGTATTCGACAACAGCATCGCTGCTCTCTGTTTCCTCAGGCGAGGGGACAGGGATGAGCTGCGAGGTGGTTGGCGTCTGGACCAGCGCAGACTGGAACTTCGGCGCGACCAGATGGGCTACATCGAACGCGCCTTCTTCGAACATGGCGACGAGTTCGTCTGCGATAGCGTCGGCTTCATCGAAGCCCGGCGTTTTCACAGTCGACGTGTCGAAATGCTTGGCGATCTGGCTTGCATAATCGCGCTTGATCGGCGCGCGGCCTTTTTTGCCGACGAGATAGAACGCGACATCTCTGCCTTCAGCCGAAAGCTTCTTCGCTTGCAGCTTGGCTTCCTTGACGACGTTCGAGTTCAAGCCGCCGCACAGGCCCTTGTCCGTGTTGACGACGACCAAGAGGTGCTTTTTGTCTGAACCAGTGCCAGCAAGCAGCTTCGGTGCACTGTCGCCTGAAACCTTGCTCGCGAGCGAGGCCATTACAGAGCTCAGACGCTCTGCATAGGGACGCGCCGCTTCAGCTGCAGCCTGAGCACGGCGCAGCTTGGCCGCTGCGACCATCTGCTTCGCCTTGGTGATCTTCTGAGTCGATTTGACCGACCCGATCCGATCCTTGAGTTCTTTGAGCGAGGCCATTTCGGCTCCTTAATTGGCTCTTGTGTCTCAGGCGAACTGCTTCGCGAATGTTTCGAGAGCAGCTTTCGTATTGTCTGCCGTCTCGCCTTCGAACTTGCCGCTTTCACGGATGTCCTTGAGAACATCGCCGTGTTCGCTGCGGAAGTAGGCCAGCATCTGCTCTTCATAATCCGTTACACGGTCGACAGCGATGTCATCGAGGAAGCCGTTAGTACCCGCGTAGATCGATACTGTCTGCTCTTCGAACGGCATTGGCGAGAACTGAGCTTGCTTCAGCAGCTCGGTCAGGCGCGCACCGCGGTTTAGAAGCTTTTGCGTTGCCGCGTCCAGGTCCGAACCAAACTGCGCAAACGCTGCCATCTCGCGATACTGTGCAAGGTCCAGCTTCATCGAGCCGGAGACCTTCTTCATCGCTTTCGTCTGAGCGGCACCGCCCACACGGCTAACCGACAGACCCACGTTAATCGCAGGACGGATGCCTTGGAAGAACAGGTCGGTTTCAAGGAAGATCTGGCCGTCAGTGATCGAGATCACGTTGGTCGGAATATAGGCCGACACGTCGCCCGCCTGCGTTTCAATGATCGGCAAAGCGGTCAAAGAACCGTGACCGTTCTCTTCATTCATCTTCGCCGCGCGCTCAAGCAGGCGTGAGTGGAGATAGAAAACGTCACCCGGATAGGCTTCACGGCCCGGAGGACGACGCAGCAACAGTGACATCTGACGATAAGCCACAGCCTGCTTGGAAAGGTCATCATAGACGATCACAGCATGCATGCCGTTGTCGCGGAAGAATTCACCCATCGCGCAGCCGGTATACGGGGCGAGGTACTGAAGCGGGGCAGGCTCGGAAGCGGTTGCGGCCACGACGATGGAATATTCCATCGCGCCGTTCTCTTCGAGCTGCTTCACGATCTGCGCAACAGTCGAACGCTTTTGGCCGACCGCTACGTAAACGCAGTAAAGCTTCTTCTTCTCGTCGTCGCTTTTGTTGACTTCCTTCTGGTTGATGAAGGTGTCGATTGCGACAGCGGTCTTACCGGTCTGACGGTCACCAATGATGAGCTCGCGCTGACCACGGCCAACCGGAACGAGCGCGTCAATCGCCTTGAGGCCTGACTGCACTGGCTCGGATACGGATTCGCGCGGGATGATGCCTGGCGCTTTGACTTCAACGCGCATGCGCTTGTCAGCAACGATCGGGCCTTTGCCGTCGATCGGGTTGCCCAGAGCGTCGACCACGCGGCCAAGCAGGCCCTTGCCAACCGGAACATCCACGATGGTGCCGGTCCGCTTGACGCTGTCGCCTTCCTTGATCTCGGCGTCAGAGCCGAAAATCACGACGCCGACATTGTCAGCTTCGAGGTTCAGAGCCATGCCCTGAACACCGTTGGCGAATTCTACCATCTCACCGGCCTGAACCTTGTCGAGGCCGTGGATACGGGCGATGCCGTCACCAACGGAGAGAACGGAGCCGACTTCGCTGACTTCGGCTTCTGTACCGAAATTGGCGATCTGGTCCTTGATGACCTTGGAGATTTCTGCGGCGCGGATTTCCATGTTTGTGGTTCCTTTAAGCCTTCATGGCCGTTTTCGTTTGGTCAGGCCTTCATGGCCTGGGCAAGTGAATTGAGACGAGTGCGGATCGAGCCATCAATGCGCTGCGATCCAATGGTTACGACGAGGCCGCCCAGCAGGTCGGGATCGACTTTGCTGGTGAGCTTCACCGTGCGGCCCTGACGGGCAGTAAGCTTTTGACGAAGCTCTTCGAGCTGGCTGTCGCTTAGCGGGTGTGCGCTGGCGACTTCTGCGCTGACTTCGCCGCGCTGTGCTGCTGCGATCAATTGGAACGCGGCAATCACGTCGGGAAGGGCGGAAAGGCGGCGGTTCTGTGCGAGCACGCCGAGGAAGTTCTGCGTGAGCTCGCTCAGGCCAAGATGCTTGGCGACAGCGGCTAGCGCTTTCTCTGATTCACCACGCGAAACCTTTGGGTTCGTGGTGAGGTGCGCAAGCTCAGCCGATTCGGCGAGCGCGCTCTTTAGCGATTCAAGGTCCGATTCGACTGCAGTCACTGTTCCTTGCTCGGAAGCAAGATCGAACAATGCCGAGGCGTAACGACCTGATAGGCTAGCCTGAATACCGGCGGAAATATCCACGCGCTTTATATCCTCTAGGATCGAAGAGAGTAACGATGCATCGCTTAAGCCAAATGGAGCGAGTTGGACTCACCCCGGCAAAGCTGGCGCGCGCCTAGCATCGGCCCCTGTATAACGCAAGCCAAGTCCGTGGCGTTTTACAAGAGCAATGTTTCACTATCTGCATCTGTGCGCTATCGTGCCTGAGAGAAAGCGCGGACAGCGCTCTGGGAGAGGATGAAGATGCAACTCACACCAATGTCACCCAAATGCGGGGTCGAGATTTCAGGGGTATCGCTGGCATCGTGCAGCGATGAAGAGATGGGTGCGATCAAGCAGACGATCTACGAACATGGTGTTGCGGTTTTCCGGGATCAGGAATTCACGCCGGAAGATCACGTTAAGTTCGGTCATCGCTGGGGCGGGATCGATGTAAACAACTATTTCCCCTTGAATGCCGACTATCCTGAGATTGCACTGGTCAAGAAAGAGGCGGATGAAGCCACCAATATTGGCGGCGCGTGGCACACCGACCATTCCTATGATCAGATCCCGGCAATGGGCTCCGTGCTGGTCGCGCGTGACCTTCCTCCGAGCGGTGGTGATACCATGTGGGCGCATATGGGCGCTGCCTACGACGCTTTGCCCGATGATATTAAAGAGCAGATCGAAGGGCTTGAGGCATTTCACACCGCTGACCACGTATATAAAGCCGACGGGCTATATGCGCAGACCGATATGGGCAAGAATTTGCGTGGTCAGAATCTGAAGACCGGTGCGATCCATCCTGTGGTCATCCGCCACCCTCATACGGGCCGCAAACTGCTTTATGTCAATGGCGGGTTTACGATCCATTTCGTCGGCCAAACGCGCGAGGAAAGCCTGCCGCTACTGCAGAAACTGCTCGATGCAGCGGTGATGGAAGACAATCAGTGCCGCTTACAATGGAAGCCGGGAACAATCGCGATCTGGGATAACCGGACGACATGGCACAATGCGATGAACGACTATCAAGGTCATCGCCGTGAGATGCACCGGATTACACTATCGGGTGAGGCATTGGCTGCTTAGTTTGTCGGCCTATCGCTTCGCTACTTGAGGCCGATTGGCCTTCAGCTTATTCCTCAGCGGTGAGCGGCGTTATAGCCGTAACTTCACGCGGGGCACATGTGTAAACCAAGCGCTCGTTCGGGCGGTTCGGCAGCATAGACGTGATTGCCTGCTGCTGATCGCCGAGCGACCGGGCTGCATCCGTCACGCCGCATACTGGCGGCTCGTAACCGGCACGGGCCTCGCGAACACTTTCCATTTCCGCGCGGCCAAGTAGGTAGCGGTCCGTGCGGAAGGTGCGGGTCTCCGGATCATAGCGATTGATCGCAACAGCGTTCTGATCCTCAGGCACCAGCACGCGGCTCCATTCGCCATTCATTTGGCCATATTGCGTGCGACTATTGACGCAGCCATCCGCTGCCCAGTCAAATTCGACATCATCGGTTCGCGCGCCTGTAACGCGGCTGCGCTCAGGCACAAACGAGCAAAGCAGAGTGCCATCGCTCGCTTGCTGAGGCGGAGTGGCCGGCTCATCAGGAGTAGTCTGGTTGAGCTTGATCGCAACAAGCTCGTCGATCCGGTCAATGCCGGGCCGCATCAGCCAAGTGACAATTGTGCCTGCCAAGGCGATCAACGCAATTCCGAACGTGACTTGCATGGCTTTGCGCTGATCGGGCTTTTCGCGATAGCGCAAACCGATGAAAGCTGCGCCGATCCCGGCAAGCAGGCACAGCATCGCAAGCGCCATCAGGTTTTCGCGGGCTTCGATGACTTCAAGCTGCGCTTCAAGCTGTGCGCGTGCACGCGCCTCGCGCAGTTCTGCTTCGCGCGCCACCAACCGCTCGCGGGCTTCAGCGCGTTGTTGTTCCAAGCGATAGCGCTCTGCGAGATCGACTTCGGCAAGGCTGCGGCATTCAGTGCCGCTCGGGCTGATTTCGATTTCGTTCTCGCGTAGGAACGGCAGCAATTCGCCCAGGGATACGGCGAAATAGAACTCCGCATCTGATCCATCGGAATCGGCGCCAAAGGAGTTCACGCCGACGACGCGGCCGCAGGGGTCAAGCAAAGGCCCACCCGAATTACCGCGCGCAATCGGTGCTGTGTGAAGGATCGTGTCGAACTGGCGGCTGGGACGCGCGCCAGAGAGAAAGCCCCGGCTTTTCACCGGCGGCTGCGAACGAAAGATGTCGCCAATGTCGAGGCCTTGTGCGCGGTCAACATTCATCGGATAGCCGACGGCAGAAACTTCTCCCAAGTCTCCTGTAACGCCTGCTGCGAGCGTCAGCGGAGGCAAGCGCAGGCCGCCTTCGGTAATCTCGACCAGCGCGAGATCATTGCGCGGGCTCACCGCTGCGGGCTTGCCGTAAGCGGCCTCTGCACCATCGGATGGGACAATCCCGATCCGCAACGTGTCGTCCTGCAAAGCTTCGCGAATGACATGCGCGTTCGTAACAATCATCGTTGGCGTGACAGCAAAGCCGCTGCCATGGCTGACCGGGAACACTTCAGTGCCGTCCGTTCCGATGATCACAACACGCACGACCCCTCGCGCTGCTGCGTCAATGTCGGCAGGCTCTGCCTTGGCGGCGAGCGGCATCAGCAACGCGGCGAGCGTTGCAAGAACTGTTAGAAATCTTCCCATTGCGCTCGCCATATACAAAGGCTTGCGCTTTGGCCGCAAGCTTCGGGATGCAGTCATGCGCAGCCTTCGCTAAAGAAGCTTGCATGAACGAAGTTAAACCCCTGGACGAAGCAGCCGCCTGGCAAGCTGTCTTGCGGCGCGACCGCAGCTTTGACGGGCGCTTCGTGACAGGTGTGCTCACCACCGGGATCTATTGCCGGCCGAGCTGCGCTGCGCGGCATCCCGCGCGAAAGAATGTGCGCTTCTTCGCGACTGGTGCGGAGGCGAGGGCCGCAGGTCTGCGCGCGTGCAAGCGATGTCTGCCGGACGATGTCGGACGCGATGAAGCGGCCGTGCTCGCAGCAATCGCAGAATTGCGCGACGGCGAGGGGCGGGCACCGCTCGCAGAATTGGCAGTGATTACAGGCTATTCGCCGACACACTTTCAACGCGTCTTCAAGCGCGCGACGGGTCTTTCGCCGGCGGCTTACAGGCGCGCCTTGCGCGAAGAAAGAGCGCGTGCGGCCTTGTCTGGCGGTGAACGGGTGAGCAATGCGATCTATGATGCAGGCTATGAAGCGCCAAGCCGCTTCTATGCTGATTTGGAAGGAAAACTGGGCATGCAGGCAAGCGACTGGAGCAAAGGCGGGGCGGGCATCACTATCCATTGGACGGTAGTGAAGACTTCGCTCGGCGATATGCTGGTTGCTGCGACAGACAAAGGAGTGTGCTGCTTGAGTTTCAATGAAGGCGAGGCCGAACTACGCACGCGTTTTCCCAATGCCGATCTGGTGCAGGGCAGCGATGCTTTTGCGGAACTTCTGACGCAGGTTGTCGACGCGGTTGAACGGCCTGAGCTCGATAACGCGCATATCCCGCTCGATGTCAAAGGGACCGCCTTTCAGCAGCGGTGCTGGGAGGCCTTGCGCAAAATCCCCGCTGGTGAAACGCGCAGCTATGGGGAGCAAGCGGCCATGCTCGGAAATCCCAAAGCGAGCAGGGCAGTGGGCAGTGCGAACGGTGCCAACAATATCGCGGTACTGATCCCCTGCCACCGAGTGGTCCCGGCAAGTGGCGGCGTTGGCGGCTATGCCTATGGACCGGAGATCAAGGCAGAATTGCTCAAGCGCGAAGGCGGGAACATGTCATGACTAAAGATCTTTTTGCAGCGCTGCATGCCAACAGCGATCCGCTTGTACTTTTCAATATCTGGGATGCAGGAAGCGCCAAGGTTGTTGCCGATGCTGGAGCGGTGGCCATTGCAACGGGAAGCCTCTCAGTTGCAGGCGCTCAGGGTTTCGATGATGGCGAGCAAATCCCCTTTGATGCTTTGCTTGCCATTGCCGAGCGGATCGCAGGCGCAGTCTCTTTACCGCTAAGTGTCGATATCGAGAGCGGTTATGCTGACAGCATTGAAGCGCTCTCAGCCAACGCGAAGGCCTTGCGTCAAGCGGGCGCGGTAGGGTGCAATCTCGAAGACCAATTGATCGGTAGCGAGGCTTTGCGAGAGCCGGCTGAACAGGCGGAACGCATTGAAGCAGTCAATGAGGCTGGCCTCTTCGTCAATGCGCGAACCGATCTGTTTTTGAAGCCCCTCATGAGGGGGGAAGACCCCAACCAAGACAATCTGGTGGAAGCGGCGATCGAGCGCGGATTGATTTATCGGCAAGCCGGCGCGGGATGCCTGTTTGTGCCCGGCTTGAGCGATCCTGATTGCATCAAGCGGTTGTGCATAGCCGTGGAAATGCCGGTCAATGTCATGCGTTTGCCGGGGATGCTCTCAAACGCTGATCTCGGGAGGCTCGGCGTCGCCCGGGTAAGCCATGGACCCGGCCCATGGCGTGATGCGATGAGCAGCTTGGCCGAGGCTGCGACCAAAGCTCTGGCGAACTGATTGAGGACAAAGAAAAGGGCGCTTCCGACCGCTGCCGGAAACGCCCTCTTCGATATCTAGTGCAGTAAGGTCTTAGAGCTGACCCAGCATGTGTTCTGCGCTGGAGACCTTGAAGTCGCCTGGCGCTTCGACGTTGAGCTGCTCTACCACGCCGTCATTGACGACCATGGAGAAGCGCTGGCCGCGCTTGCCCATGCCGAAGCCTGAGCCGTCCATGGTGAGGCCAACCGCCTCTGCAAAATCGGCATTGCCGTCTGCCAGCATAGTGATGTCGTCAGAACCAGCTGCCTGATTCCATGCGCCCATTACAAAAGCATCGTTGACGGCTGTGCCGACAATTTCGTCCACGCCTTTGGCTTTCAGCTCTTCAGCTTTTTCGACAAAGCCCGGAAGGTGCTTGGCTGAGCAAGTCGGCGTGAATGCGCCTGGGACAGAAAACAGTGCCACTTTCTTGCCTGCAAAATATTCCGAAGCCTGAACCTGCTCGGGACCTTCAGCGGTCGCTTTGACCAGTTTTACGTCAGGAAGTTTGTCACCCACAGAAATAGTCATAGCGTCATGGTCCTTCATTAGTTGAGGCGGAAAGCTTGTGTGTATCACTTAATGCGCGGGGCCGCAGCTTCAAGCATGTTCTGTAACCTTAAGACCCCTTTACCTTGGGTATTGAAGCTTCGGTAAATCCTGTCCCTGAGATTGCCTCGTGCTGGTGGGGCGAAAACAGCACGATAACGATCAACGGGGCAGACATGGATTTGAGGACAACATTCACGCGGCGCGCAGTGGCATTGACTTGCAGCGCCGCATTGGCAATTCCGGCAGTCGCACAGGCGAATTCAACGCAATCGGATGAAGAGCAGCTGCGCGAGCTCAACATCATGCTTATGGTGACAAGCCTGCGGTGCCGCAAAACCGAGCATGATTTCCGCGTTGAATATCAGCAGTTCAACGCAGCGCATCATCGCCGCATCAATAGTGCCAGCTCAAATGTGAGGCGGCATATGGAAGCGCGGTACGGCAAACGCGGTAGCAAGCGCGCGCTCGATAAAGTCGATGTGCGGATCGCGAACTCTTACGGTTTGGGGCACCCCTGGCTCAGCTGTGCAGAGCTCAAGCAACTAGCAAAAGAGCTGAGCGCTGAACGCGACTATGTTCGCCTCTCGGCTGCAGCGCGTGAAACCCTCGGCGAAGAACCGCGGCAAGTGGCGCTGCTAGATACAGCAAGTACATCCGCGCAGGACTGAGCGGCAACTGCTCCAAGGCGGACTCGAAAGGTCAGATATAAAGATAGCTTTATATTTGCAAATCAAGTGATCTCCAGCTAGAGGCTGCAGCCAATGGCCCGTGCCTTCGTGCGCGGGCTTACACTTATCATCCATCAGGAGAATGTGCGTGGCTGAAGCTGCACAAGATTACGTCATTAAAGATATCGCGCTGGCACAATATGGCCGTGACGAGATCGCGATTGCTGAGACTGAAATGCCGGGCCTGATGGCTCTGCGCGAGGAATATGGCGCATCGCAGCCTTTGAAAGGCGCACGCATTACCGGCTCGCTGCATATGACGATCCAGACTGCGGTTCTGATCGAAACGCTGGTGGCTTTGGGAGCAGAAGTGCGCTGGGCGACTTGCAACATCTTCTCGACGCAGGACCATGCGGCAGCGGCCATTGCGGATCAGGGTATTCCGGTGTTCGCGATCAAAGGCGAGAGCCTTGCGGACTATTGGGACTATGTTGGCCGCATTTTCGACTGGTCGACGGACAGCGATCCTGACCTCACGTCCAACATCATCCTCGATGATGGCGGCGATGCGACGATGTTCGCGCTGTGGGGCGCACGTATTGAAGCGGGCGAAGAAATGCCTGCTCCAGCAAATGCTGAGGAAATCGAATTCCAGCGCGCGCTGAAAGCCTTCGTTGCTAAAAAGCCCGGCTATCTCACAAAGAGCGTCCAGAACATCAAGGGCGTGTCCGAAGAGACGACCACAGGCGTCATGCGGCTTTATCAGATCGCGAAGCAAGGCAAGCTGCCTTTCCCGGCGATCAATGTGAATGACAGTGTGACCAAGTCGAAGTTTGACAACCTTTATGGTTGTAAGGAATCGCTGGTCGACGCGATCCGCCGTGCAACCGACGTCATGCTGGCCGGCAAGGTCGCTTGCGTCGCTGGTTATGGCGATGTTGGCAAAGGCTCAGCGGCTTCGCTCCGCGATGGTGGCGCGCGTGTGATGGTCACGGAAATTGACCCCATTTGCGCACTGCAGGCCGCTATGGACGGCTATGAAGTTGTTTCCATGGAAGAAGGCGCCAAGCGCGCTGACATCTTTGTGACGGCTACCGGCAATGAAGACGTCATCACCGGCGAACATATGAAAGCCATGAAGAACATGGCGATCGTTTGTAACATCGGTCACTTCGACAGCGAGATCCAGATTTCCGCGCTCGACAATTACGAGTGGAAGGAAATCAAGGAAGGCACTGACATGGTGACGATGCCTGATGGCAAGTCGCTGCTGATCCTTGCCAAGGGCCGTCTAGTGAACCTTGGCTGTGCAACCGGTCACCCAAGCTTTGTCATGAGCGCCAGCTTCACCAACCAGACGCTTGCTCAGATCGAGCTGTTCACCAAGTCGGACGAGTATGAGAACGACGTTTACGTTCTGCCTAAGCACTTGGATGAAAAGGTCGCTGCGCTGCATCTAGAAAAGCTCGGCGTTGAACTGTCAAAGCTGAGCCAGAAGCAAGCCGACTATATCGGTGTGCCGAAAGAAGGTCCGTTCAAACCGGACCATTATCGCTACTGATTTGGCGCGATAAATCACACAATACTAAAAGCCCTCGCAGATCATCGTATTTGCGGGGGCTTTTCCTATCCTCGCCAGTTGCATCGCGGGCCTCGCGCGCATAGCTGGAAGATATGACTGTTTCACCCGACGTCCTGGCGCTTATCGGCTTGCTGCTTGCGGCGTGGACGATTGGTGCAGCGGTGCTGATGATGAGGGCATCGCGCACATCGCGCAAAGTGGACGCAATGCGCGAAAGCCTGAAGCGCAGCCAGCGCATGATCGACGCTGCGCCTGCTGTCCCTGTGCTTGTGCGCAATGATGGCGGGATAGAGGCGGGCGAGAGGCTTGCGGCGTGGCTGGGTCTGGACAGTGTGCCGCATTTCCTCAGCGAGCTGCATGGTGATGAAGAAACAGGGTTGGGCCGCGGGCAAGTCGAACAGATTTCAGAAGCGGTAAAGGCTGCACAGACAACTGCGCAGCCATTCCGGCTTGTCATGACGCCGCCAGGTTCAACGCGAAGCTTGGCGGTGGCCGGGACGCGCGCCGATCCGTCCGTATGGCCGGGCGGGGCTGCGCTGCTGTGGATTTTCGATTTCTCTGACAGTGAACGCGAACTGGCCCAGCTGCGCGAAACAGCGCACCGCGCTCAGCACGATTTTGCGGCGCTGGTCGGTTTGATCGAAGCGGCTCCAATCCCGATGTGGTTCCGCGGCCGCGATACGAAGCTGCGGCTCGTCAACCGCGCCTATGTCGAAGCGGTTGGCGCAGAAGATGCCGAGCAAGTCATCGACAAGCAGATCGAGCTGCTTGAGCCGACAGACGGCATGGAGCCGGGCCAATTGGCAGCTGAAGCGGCGAAGGCAGATCGCGCAGAAGAGCGCATCGTCCCGACGACAGTCAGCGGCGCGCGCCGGTCTTTGCGCGTGAGCGATCTCGCAGTGGGGCGCGAAGGTATTGCTGGCTATGCCATCGATATCGAAGAGCTCGAGCAGCAAGCCCGCGAATTCCGCGCGTTCCGCGATGCGCAGCGGGCCATGCTCGACAAACTTTCCGTGGGTGTTGCGCAATTCGATGCGCAGCAGCAACTTGTGTTTGCGAACCTGCCCTTCCAACGCTTGCTTGATCTGAGCGGCAGTGCGCTAACGGAAAGACTGCCGTTCGACCGCTTCCTTGCCGATGCGCATGAGAAAGGTCGCACGCCTGGCGTGCGCGATTTCCCTGCATGGCGCGAAGAACATCTGCAATGGTTCAACTCGCGTGAGAGCCAGGAAGAATACTGGACGCTCGGCAGCGGTGAGCATTTGCGGATCGTTGCGCAGCCTATGCCTGATGGCGGACTGGTGCTCATAGCAGAGGATCAGTCTGAACAGCTCGCGCTGTCTGCAACACGCGACACTTTGCTTCGCACGCGCACCGCAACGCTCGATAGCCTGTTCGAAGCGATTGCTGTATTTGCGCCGGATGGCTCGCTGCAGCTGTGGAATCGCAGCTTTGGCGGGATATGGGGACTGGAACCGGAGCTGCTGGATTCGCACCCGTCCGTTGACGATTTGCTCGCGGCCATCGAGCCGAACTTGGCGCAGCCGGAGCAAGTCCAGGCAATCGGGGAAATCATCCGCACAGCAACACTTGACCGCAAGGAGAAAGGCGGACGGATCGACCTTGCAGACGACCGCACGCTTGAATTTGCAGGCGTCCCGCTGCCTGACGGCAATGGCTTGCTGACAGTGCTGGACATAACGGACTCGCAAAATGCCGAGCGTGCCTTGCGTGACCGCGCGCAAGCGCTCGAAGATGCAGACGCGATGAAGTCACGCTTCCTTGCCAATATGTCGTATGAATTCCGCACGCCGCTGACATCCATCGGCGGATTTGCCGAGCTGATCCAGTCTGGCGCTGCCGGACCGGTTTCCGATCAAATGGCGGAATATATCGCAGCGATCCTCGATTCCGTCGCGCGGCTTGGCGAGCAAGTCGAGAACGTGCTGGACCTGTCGCAAAGCGAAGCGGGCTTGCTGCCGCTGAAACGCGAAGAAACCGATTTGCTTGCGTTCCTTACGCAAGTTGTTCGCGAGAGCGAGGACGACATTGTCGCGGCTAACTTGCGGCTTGATCTGCGCGGTGATCCGGGCGTTATGGCTGAGATTGATCCGCGCCAAATGGGCCGCGCGCTCAGCCACTTGCTCGACAATTCGATCAAGAGCACGAATGGCGGCGGCAAGATCCTGATCGATCTCGCGACGCTGGATGAAGGCAAGCGGATTGTGGTGTCAGACAATGGCTCCGGCATGACCAAAAGCGAGCTCCAGCGCGTTCTGGATGGCAGTCGGAGCGATGACGCCGACCCTGCAAGCCCGCGTGAAGGTCTTGGCATTCCGCTCGCGACCCGATTGGTCGAAGCGCATGGCGGCACTCTGACAATCGAAAGCCAGAAGGGTGTCGGCACGGCAGCGGTGATCCTGCTGCAATGAGCGAGGCGCAATCGACGATAGAGCTGCCTGATCTTGCGGCGATGGCAGAGTTTGGCGCGCGCATCGCAGCGCAATTGCAGCCCGGCGATGTTGTGGAGCTGCGCGGCGATCTGGGCGCTGGCAAATCGACGCTGGCGAGGGCGGTGCTCGCGGCCTTGGGTCATGAAGGCGATGTGCCTTCGCCGACTTTCACTTTGATTGAGCTGTATGACGATGCGGCGATGCGCTTGCCGGTGGCGCATGCCGATTTCTACCGTTTGGATGATCCTGCAGAAGTGATTGAGCTGGGGCTCGACGATTACCGCGAAGGTGCCGCTCTTTTGGCTGAATGGCCGGAAAAGGCCGGCGGCTTCGCGCATGAGCCTGCGTGCCTCACAATAGAGCTGGAAATTGCGGAACAAGGGCGGCGTGCGATTGTCAGCGGCGGCAAGGCTTGGCAAGGACGTATGCCATGAGCGACGCGTCTGAGACTCTCCCCGACGGACTGATGGAATTCCTCGCAAGCGCAGGTTGGGCCGACGCCGATATCCACCCGATCCCGGGTGATGCTTCGTTCCGCCGCTATTTCCGCATTACGAAGGATGGCAAGCCCGCCATGCTGATGCACGCACCGCCTCCGCATGAAGACCCGAAGCCGTTTCTGCATGTGGCAGAGTGGCTCAACAGCAAAGGCATGCGTGCGCCGGAAATCTTCGCCGCTGATGCAGAGCAAGGCTGGGTGCTACTGGAAGACTTTGGCAATGACCGGATGCGTGACTGGATTGACGATAATCCAGCGGGCGAGACTGCTTGCTATGAAGGCGCAATCGACGCTCTGGTAGAATTGCATCAGCATGAGGCCGGTCCGTTTCCGCCCTATGATATGGCTGCCTATCTTCGCGAGCCTGCACTCTTTACTCAGTGGTATTGCCCCGCTGCAGGACTGGACGTCGACGTGGACGGCTATGAGGCCGCATGGCGTGAGGTACTTGCCCCCCTCTACGAGCGTCAGCAACCGGGTGTAACAGTTCTGCGCGACTATCATGCGGAGAACATCATGCTACTGGGCGGCTCGCCAAGCGCGCCTCAAGGTCTGATCGACTTTCAGGATGCGCTTGTGGGGCATCCAGCCTACGATCTGGTCTCGCTCTTGCAGGACGCGCGGCGCGATGTTTCCGAGGAGCTGGAGGCAGCCATGCTGGCTCGCTACGCGGCGGCAGCCCAGCCAGACGCGCATTTCGCAGCCGACTATGCGCTGCTTGGCGCTCAACGTAATGCGAAGATTGTCGGCATCTTCACGCGGCTGTGGAAGCGCGATGGCAAGCCGCGCTATCTTGATCTCATTCCGCGCGTGTGGCGCGCAATGGAGCGTGACTTGCAGCATCCAGATCTAGCCCCCGTGGCCGAATGGTTCGACGCGAGCATACCGCAAGACTTACGTGACGCTGAGGGAGGCAAGCTCGCATGAGCGACAGCGGAAAGGGGCTCGCTAGCGATACCGCGATGGTCATGGCAGCCGGCCTTGGCAAGCGCATGCGACCGCTTACGGCGAGCCAGCCCAAACCGCTCGTTCGTGTTGCAGGCAAGCCTCTTATTGATCACGCGCTGGACCGTCTTGCTGAAGCCGGCGTCGCAAAGGCTGTCGTGAATGTGCATTATTTGGCCGATGCTCTCGAAGCGCATGTGAAAGAGCGCGCCAAGCCAGCGGTGACTGTCTCTGATGAGCGCGAGGCTTTGCTGGAAACCGGCGGAGGCATGATCAAGGCTCAGCCGCATCTTCCCGACCCGTTTTTCTGCCTGAATGCAGACAATATCTGGCTCGATGGGCCGCGCAACGCTTTCCACGATTTGTCGCGCGTGTGGGATGCGGAGCGGATGGACGCGCTCTTGCTGGTCGTCCCGCATTCGCGCGCCGCCAATTTCACCGGACCCGGCGATTTTCACATGGGCGCTGAGGGTCGCTTGCGCCGCCGTCAGACTGGCCGGATCGCGCCTTTCATCTACACCGGCATTCAGTTGGTTTCGCACCGCCTCTTGCGCGATGCGCCCGACGGCAAGTTCTCGACCAATGTGCTGTGGACCCGCGCCATGGAAGAAGACCGCTTGTTCGGGACAAGCTTTACCGGTCAATGGTTTGAAGTCGGCACGCCTGATGCCATCAAGCCGACGGAGATCGCCTTAGGTCGTGGCTGAGCGCGAAGGTCCCAGCGTTTATTCCATTGCCGCGCATCGCGGCTTTGCTGATGCGCTCGTGGCTGGCTTGTTGCCGCGATATGATGAAGGCGCACTGGGTCTCGCCAATCTGACACTATTGCTGCCGAGCGCGCGTGCGGCTCGGACGGTGTCCGAAGCCTTCATCCGTTATGCGGGAGAGCAAGGCCGCAAGGGCCTGTTGATGCCGCGTATGGCGATGGTCGGCGATCTCAATTTGGACGAGACGCTGGGCGCATTGCTCGACCCGCTGGGATCGTCGGACATTCCGCCAGCGGTGGAGCCAACGCGTCGCTGGCTGGAGTTGGAGCGCATTCTGGCCACTGAGTTGGAGGCGGAGGAAGGCGAAGCTCCTTCTCGTGCAGCGACGCTGCGCATGGCGCGCGAATTTGCCAGCACGATGGACCGTCTGCTGGTCGAGCAAATCGCTCCTCAGGACCTACTGAGCGAGCGGGTTCTTAGCCTTATTCCCGAATTGTCAGAGCACTGGAAGGAAAGCACGCGCGTCTTCGCCCGTGTCCTGGTGCGTTGGCAGGCTTGGCTTGATGAGCATGGTCTGGTCGATGCTGCTGATCGCCGCAATCGCCTCTTCGAACGCGCAACCAAGCAGTGGCGCCTGCATCCGCCTGACAAGCCCATCGTTGCGGCAGGTGTAACGAGCGCTGCACCTACTCTGGCGAAGCTTTTGCGAGTGATCGCGGACTTGCCTGAAGGTTCAGTGATCCTGCCTGATCTCGATCTGGCGATAAGCGACGAAGCGTGGGAAGAACTGGGCAGGGCAGGGGCGCCAGCGCCTGATAGCGATGAGGTGTTTGCACGCTCTGATGCTGTCACGCATCCTCAATACCATTTGAAGCTGCTGCTTAACAGGATGAGCGTCAATCGCAGCGAAGTGAAAGCCTGGCACCGGCGCGGGCTAAGCGCTTCAGCGCCGCAACGCTCGAAGGCGGTTTCCGCACTGTTTCTGCCGCCACAGGCCAGCAAGGTCTGGAGCACGATGCCTGCTGAAGAGCGGCGATTTTCTGATCTGCGCTTGCTGGAAAGCGCGACTAGCGAAGAAGAAGCGCAGGCGATTGCGATCCTTGTGCGCGAGGCACTGGAAGCACCGGAAAAGCGTGTTGCCTTCATCACGCCCGATCGCGGGCTAGCGCGCCGGGTCTCACAGCATTTACAGCGCTGGAACATCACTGCAGACGATACGGCTGGCCGCCCGCTTGATCTGACTCCGGCCGGGAGGTTGTTCCTGTTGCTTGCCGAGATTGCGAGCGAAGGTCCTCTACCCGTTCCGCTTGTTGCGGCGCTGGCGCATCCCTTCGTGCAGCGCGACGGTAATCGCAGTGCGTGGCTGACCAGTCTGCGGGCGTTCGAGCGCAAGCTTCGCGGGCCGCGGCCAACTCCGGGGCTTGGGCCCTTGGGAACGCTGGCGAAGCTGGCGGGGCAAGAGGATTGGTGGAGCGCAGTTGAAACCACGCTTTTGCCACTCGTCGCGCTTTCAGAACGCGATGATGTGACGCTGGAAGAAGCGCTCAATATGATTGCTGAGGCGGCAGAAGCGCTGGCGGGGGACGCGATCTGGAGCGCGGAAGACGGTCGTGCACTCAGCGCATTTGTCGAGGATTTGCGCGCACAGGCGAGCGTCACGGAAACGCGGCTTGCACCATCGGATTTGAGCTCAGCCTTGCGCGACGCGATGGCTGAGATTGCTGTTCGACCTCCATATGGCGGCCATCCTCGCGTTGCGATTTACGGCCTGCTGGAATCGCGCATGACGCGCGCTGATCTGGTCATTTGTGCAGGGCTCAATGAAGGCACATGGCCGGGCGTGCCGGGGCCTGATCCGATCCTGGCGCCAGCACTGCTGCGCGCTTTGGGTGTGCCTGCCAATGATTTCCGCATCGGCCTTGCCGCGCACGATCTTGCAGGCGCACTCGGCGCACCGGAAGTGGTTGTCAGCCGGGCGCTGCGCGATGCTGACGGACCGACGATACCGTCGCGTTTCCTGTCGCGCATAGAGGCATTGCTCGGCGAAAAAGGCGTTGCCGCGCATCGCGATGTCGAGGTGCCTCAGCTTGCGCAACAATTGGACCGCGCAGTGCCGCGGGCAGATGACTATCATCGCCCAAAGCCGGACCCGTCTCCCGCGCTGCGCCAAGTCGATATTCGAGTGACGGCTTTAGACCGGCTGCTCGGCGATCCGTACCAGTTCTATGCGCAGTCGATACTTGATCTCCGCAAGCTTGATCCGCTTGATGGCGATGTGACGCAGGACCCCGCGTGGAAGGGAACGCTCGCACATGACATGATCGAGGAATGGCACCGGGTCAGGCGCAACGATCCGGATGTCTCCATCGAAGCCGTAGCGCGTGAAGTGCTGGCGCGGGAGAACGCGCACCCGCTGCTGCGCGGGCTATGGCTGCCGCGCTTGCTGGAAGGCCTCAAATGGGTGGAAGAGACGGTTCGCGGGCAAGAGGGACGCACGGTTCTCGGCGTTGAGCTGGATGGGGCAATGCAGGTCAATGGCGTCAAGATTTACGGGCGTGCGGACCGGATTGACCGGCTGGAAGATGGCAGCCTTGCGATCATTGACTACAAGACCGGCAAGCCGCCGAGCCGCATGCAGGTTGCTGAAGGCTTTGCTCTGCAATTGGGTTTGCTGGGGCTTGTCGCGAGTGCTGGCTCGTTTGAAGGCGAAGACGGTCAGTTGCTGACAGGTGATGCGTCCAGGTTCGAATATTGGTCGCTCGCAAAAGACAAAGACGCTTTTGGCTATGTCTATGAGCCGCTCAAGCTGACCGACCGCCAGAAGGGCCTCACCCCGGACGAGTTTCTTCCGAAGCATGAGGAGTATCTCCATCGGGCGATCTGCGAATACATCAAGGGTCGCGAGCCGTTCACTGCCAAGCTCAATCCGGACTATCCCGGCTATGCCGATTACGATCAGCTGATGCGGCTGGAGGAATGGCAGATTTCGCTCGCCGATGAAGGGGATGATGCGTGAGCGGCGCGGTCTATCCTCTGGCGGGCAATCAGCAGCATGCGGTCGATCCGGGCGAGAGCGTCTGGCTCTCCGCATCGGCCGGCACAGGTAAAACGCAGGTCCTGTCTGCACGCGTTTTGCGCTTGCTGCTCCAACCGCGCGTCGATCCGAGCGATATTCTGTGCCTCACTTTCACGAAGGCAGGCGCTGCGGAAATGGCGGTGCGCATCAATGATGTGCTCGCGCGCTGGGTGCGGCTTGAGGACGGTGAGCTGGGCAAAGAACTCGCTTATCTTGGCGCACCGACGGACCCTGATTCCCGCGAGAAAGCGCGTACTCTGTTTGCCAGCGTGCTCGATTGTCCGGGCGGCGGCCTCAGGATCGATACGATCCACGCTTTCTCGCAATGGCTGCTCGCTAACTTCCCGCAAGAGGCCGGTTTGCAGCCCGGCATGCGGCCAATCGAAGACCGCGAGCGCGAGATCCTCGCGCGCGATGTTCTGGCAGATATGCTGATTGAAGCTGAGCGGACGAACGACGCTCAAACGCTTGAAGCGGTGGCGGAATTCACGCGCCGCAAGGGCCCGGACGCGCTGCGCGGCTGGTTGATGCGCTGCGCAAGCCATGAAGAGCTGTGGTTCGGCCAGGGCGGATGGCAAGCGCCGATGCGCGGGCAGGTGATGCAGCTGCTCGGCTTGCCGGTTGATGCGGATGAAGCGTGGGTTGCAGAAGCGCTTTCGCCAGAGGTTTTTCCAGACGACACGCTGCGCGCCATGCTTCCGACTTTGCAGGGCTGGAATGCGAAAAACGGGCAAAATAGTGCCGAGTTTATAGGTGTTTGGCTCGCAGCTGACATGACCGCCCGTGGCGATTTGCTCGAGCAATTTTACGACACGATCCTCAAGAAGGATGGCCTTCCGCGGGTGATGAAGAAGCCTTGCGATACTGACCCGAACTTCGCGGATTATCAGGATCGGATTGCCACAGGTGTGGCGGAAGTCGCTGAGCGGCAAAGACTAATCGAGCTATCGGGTTTCCTCACGCCCTCACTTGAACTGGCGCGGCATTTTGCGATTTTCTGGCGTGATGCAAAGCAGCGCGAAGGGCTGCTCGATTTCGATGATCTCATTGCGATGGCGGCTAAGCTCCTGTCGCAAAAGGATTCTGCGGCATGGATCCGCTACAAGCTCGACCGCCAGTTCGACCATATCCTCGTCGATGAAGCGCAGGACACCAATGCGAGCCAATGGACCATCATCCTTGACGGGTTGATCGACGACTTTTTCGCAGGCGAAGGCGCGCGCGATGACCGCGTGCGAACGATCTTCACTGTGGGCGATTACAAGCAAGCAATCTTTGGTTTTCAAGGCACTAGCCCTGAGAATTTTGAAGCGGCCAAACGGCGTGTGAAAACCATGATGGTAGGAGCGGCAGAGAATGCGGCAAGCCTTCGTAGCGGAAAAAAGCCAAGCGAACTCAAGGACATGGACTTGGCGCGTAGCTTTCGCACGACGCAACCTGTGCTCGACTTCGTGGATGCGGCGATTGCAGCGATAGGGTCTGAAACGCTTGGCCTTGCAACCCCTTCTGAACCCCATCAAGGCTTTGATAAAGCAGGGCTTGTGACGCTGTGGGAGCCGGTCAAATCGGATGATGGAGATGACCCCGAGATAAGTCGAGATGATGGCGAGATCGCCCAGGATAGCTGGCTTGCAAGGCATGACAGGCGGCTTGCAGACAAGATAGCCGAGCAAGTTCATCGCTGGCTCAATGACCAGCCTTTCATCCTTGAGAAGAGCGCTCCGCGCCGCGCGACTGCCGGCGATGTCATGGTGCTGGTCCGCAAGCGCAAGGAGCTTGCTTCACTCATCGTTGGCCGCTTGCATGCTCGCGGGGTTCCGGTGGCGGGGGTCGACCGACTTCGGCTCGGCGCGCCGCTTGCGGTGAAGGACGTGCTCGCAGCGCTGCGTTTTGCCGCGCAGCCTTTGGACGATTTGAGCCTTGCAAACCTGCTCTCCTCGCCGCTGATCGGGTGGAGCCAGGATGATCTGCTTGAGCATGTCCCGCGCAAACCAAAGCAACGCTTGTGGGACCACTTGCGCGTAAGCGACGAACCCAAGGCGGCACAAACCGTCGCGCAGCTTCGCGAGCTGCTCGCGCGGGCTGACTTCGACACACCACAAGCGCTGATCGCATGGCTGCTGACAGGGCCATGGCAAGGCAGGGCCAAGCTGATCGCGCGATTGGGCCGCGAAGCAAACGATCCGCTCGACGAGCTGCTCAATGCCGCCTTTGCCTATGAAAGCACCGCGACACCCAGTCTTGCAGGCTTCATCCAGTGGTTTGACGCAGGTGATGGCGAATTGAAGCGCGATCCGGGCGGTGATGCCGATCAGGTCCGCGTGATGACAGTGCATGGGTCGAAAGGTTTGCAAGCGCCGATCGTCATCCTTGCCGATGCGACGGGCAGTCCGGGGCAGGGGAGCGATATCGCTTTGCCCGAACGCTTGCCTGAAGCGCTCTCGGGCCGGTCCGAGCCGCGCCAAATTCCGATCCCTGGTCTTTCCAAGGCAGAGCGCGCTGGCCCGGTTGAAGAAGCCCATGAGCGCGCGACAATTGAAGACATGAAAGAGCATTGGCGCTTGCTCTATGTTGCGATGACGCGCGCGGAAGAAGCGCTGTTCATCGGTGGATCGCTGGGGCCGCGCAACAAGGAAGGCCCGCCGGAGGACAGCTGGTACGCGCATCTGGCGCCGCTGTTTGGCGAAGACGCGCTCAGCGATGATATCTGGGATGCGCGGCGTGAAAGAGGCTATCGCGCTGAGTGGGTGCCGTCAGATGACGCAGTGGAGGCCGGACAAACGACAGCGCCTGAACTCCCGGCATGGCTGCGCACACCCATCGGTCCTGAACCGCGTCCGCCCAAGCCGCTCGCCCCGTCCTCTGCAGGCGAGGAAGCGGGCGCTGATCCACCGTTGAAGCCCGCCGATGCCAAGGTTGCCGCGCGGCGCGGCGTGATCTTGCACCGCTTGCTGGAACGCTTGCCCGATGTGGCGGTAGCCGAGCGTGAAGCGAAAGCCGCAGCCTGGCTCGCGCAACAGGCCTGGGATCTGAGCGAAGCCGAACGCGCTGACATTCTCGCAAGTGCGCTCAGCGTGATCGCAACGCCGGAATTTGCAGAGATTTTCGCGCCCGGATCGCTCGCTGAAGTCCCGCTCGCCGCGACCGTTGGCGGAGAAGTGATTGCAGGCATCGCGGACCGTCTGCTGGTGACTGACGAGGCGGTAACCGTCGTCGATTTCAAGACCACGCGCCGTCCGCCTGCAAGTGAAACGCAAATCCAAAGGGCCATCCTCAAACAAATGGCGGCCTATGTAGCCGCGCTGGAAGCGATCTATCCGGATCGGACAGTTCGTGCAGCCGTGCTCTACACTCACACGCCGCGTCTCATCGCACTGTCCGACGCTACATTACAGCCGCACAAGGCCGCCTTTGTGGACAGTGAGTAATCCTTGTGATCCGTAACCGTTGTGCTTGCGCTTACGAAGCTTACATAGAACGCAACACGAATAAGGAGATTTCCAATGGCTACTGTCGCAGTAACCGATGCAAGCTGGCAGTCTGATGTACTGGACGCCGAGAAGCCCGTTCTGGTCGATTTCTGGGCTGACTGGTGCGGCCCGTGCAAGATGATCGCACCGGCGCTGGAAGAAATCAGCGATGAGCTGGGCGATCAGGTCACCATCGCCAAGATGGACATCATGGAGAACCCCGATACGCCGGGTAAGCTTGGCGTGCAGGGTATCCCGTACCTGGCGCTGTACAAAGGCGGCGAGATTGTCGCTCAGCTGCAAGGTGCTCGTCCGAAAAGCCAGCTAAAGCAGTGGCTTGAAGGCGAACTCTAAGACCGGGACTTAAGCCTGATCTCAGGCTTCAATACATACCCTGCATGCGCGCGGCGAGCTCGTCCCACAAGGCCGGGCTCGCTGCGCCCAGCATACCTTTGCGATCCCATTCATCGACGCGGTAAGGCGAGCCATCGGGCCGCGCGACTTTGCCGCCCGCTTCATTGAGCCACAGCACGCCAGCGGCATGATCCCATGCGAGCGTGCGTTCAAAGAACGAGACATCGTTCTGGCCTAGCGCGAGCCGCGGATATTGCTCTGCCGCACAGCGCGGCGTTTCCACACAGGCATAATGCGGCATCAGCCGTTCATCGACTTGCATTTTCTGTTCTTCAGTGAGGAAAATGCGGGAAATCGCAGCGACAGGCTGCTCGCCGCCGGTCGGCTTGGCAGTCACCCGCTCGCCATTGACGAAAGCGCCTTCGCCGCGCCGCGTGTGGCATAGTCGGTCAGCTTTGGGATCGTAGAGCCACCCGGCGACCGTTTCGCCTGCATCGGCAAGCGCGATGATGATGCCGAACGGGTCTTTGCCATCGGAAAAGTTCATCGTCCCGTCGAGCGGATCGATGATCCAGCATGGACCGGACAGATGGTCGAGCACGGACTTGTCTTCATGCACCGCTTCTTCGCCGACGACCGGCACATCGGGTGCAAGCTTGGTGAGCGCGTCAGTCAGAAACGCTTCGACTTCTCGGTCGACCACAGTGACGGGGTCGTCTTCGCCTTTCTGCTCGATCTCGCCTTCCGCAAGGTTCTGGAAGCGCGGCAGCATGCTGCGCTCGGCTGCAAAGCGGAACAGGTCGTGGATCTCGCTATCGAGAGCGCTCATGCCACTATCGCTCATGATCGGTAGTCCGCATTAATGGAGATATAACCATGCGTGAGATCGCAAGTCCAAACGCTCGCGCGTCCATCGCCGAGGCCAAGGTCTACAGCGATATCAATATCCTGCCCCTTCAAGTGCTCTGCAACGGGCGCTTCGTCATAGTTCTCGGACGGCAAGCCGTCGCGCGCCGCCCAGACACCGCCAAAGCCTATGGAGAGTTTGTCGCGGTCTGCTGGCTCGCCCGCTTTGCCCACCGCCATCACAACGCGGCCCCAATTGGCATCTTCGCCTGCGATGGCGGTCTTGACGAGTGGTGAATTGGCGATGGCGAGACCGACCCGCCGCGCGCTATCGTCTGAGACTGCGCCGGATACGCGGACAGTGATGAACTTGCTTGCGCCTTCGCCATCGCGCACCACCAGATGGGCGAGCTGGCGGCAGACATCATGGAGCGCTGCGGCAAAGGCATCCGCGCCGGGGCTGTCCCAGCCGGTAATGGTCTCATGCGCTGCTTTGCCGGTCGCAAAAGCGAGCACTGTGTCGCTGGTCGAAGTGTCGCCGTCGACTGTGATGCAGGAAAATGTCTTCACATTTGCAGCGCTGAGCATTTCCTGCAGGAAAGCAGGCTCGATCACCGCGTCAGTGAACACATAGCCGAGCATGGTCGCCATATCGGGCGCGATCATGCCGCTGCCTTTGATGATGCCGGAAAGATGCACTTTCGTGCCGCCGATCATCGCGCTGGCGTTCGCGCCTTTGTTGAACGTGTCGGTCGTGTTGATCGCGCTTGCGGCGTCTTCCCAGCCGCACGGCTCTGCTGTGAGCGCATTAGTGACGCCTTCGCGCGCTTTGTCCTTGGGCAAAGGCACGCCGATCACGCCGGTAGAGGAGACAAACACTTCAGCGGGACTGCAGCCGAGATGCTCTGCGACCTGGCCCATGATCTGCTCGACCGCTTCGCGTCCGCGATAACCGGTGAACGCGTTCGAGTTGCCTGCATTGACGATAAGCGCGCGCGCAGAACCGGATCTCACGTTCTCGCGGCCCAGTTCCACTTCGCTCGACGCACACGCGCTTTGCGTGAAAACGCCAGCAACAGACGTGCCTTCAGCGAGCTCCACATAAGTGAGATCGCAGCGATCCCATTCCTTGTAATTTGCGCGTGCCACGCGCAGCTCCACGCCTTGAATGGCGGGCATGTCAGGGAAGGGGAGCGATAAAGGCGAAGTGTCGAGATCCATGGCGCAAGCCTCTAGGTCACGAGACGTTCACAGTAAATGCGTATTGCAGGTGGACGATTCGCAGCTGAATCGCTATGTAGTAAGGCACTATGCGACGCCAATTGCTCGCCCTTCTAGCCCTTTTGACAGGGCTTGCTGCTCTCGGAACGCCGGCGCATGCGTCGGTCGTCGATGCGTTGAGCTGCGAGATTGGTGCGTCTGCTCACGATCATGACGGCACTACGCAAGAGCGTGCGGCATGCGAGGACGACAAGGTCAACGCGCCGACAAAAGGTCCAGCCGAAGCGCAAAAGCCGGTCAAAAAGACCGTGCGCGTCATTCGTCCGCCGGTGCTGTTCGGGATCGACCGCGCTTACGAATAGCGCGCGCACTCTGACAATCTGACCCCGTTTTTCGGGCAGTCGGCGCATAGCGAAGCGCGGCTGTCCTTTTCTCACATATATTTGCAGCCCGTGCTGCGAGAATTCAGCAGGAACCTCTCCTCATGTTTCAGAACATTGCCAAGTCGATCTTTGGTTCTTCGAACGAACGCTACGTCAAATCGATCGGCAAGATCGTCAACCAGATCAACGCACTGGAGCCGCAAATCCAGGCGCTTAGCGATGACGAACTGAAAGCGCAGACGGACAAATTCCGCCGCATGCTCGATGATGGCGCGAAGATCGATGACGTGCTGCCTGAAGCCTTTGCGACGGTTCGCGAAGCTTCTGTCCGTGTGCTCGGCATGCGGCACTTCGATGTGCAGATGATCGGCGGCATTGTGCTCCATCGCGGCGAAATCTCCGAGATGAAGACCGGTGAGGGCAAGACGCTGGTGGCAACGCTCGCGACGTATTTGAACGCGATTGAAGGCAAGGGCGTCCACGTCATAACCGTGAACGACTATCTCGCTCGCCGTGACGCTGAATGGATGGGCAAGTTGCACAATTGGCTGGGCCTCAGCGTTGGCGTGATCGTGCCCAACATGAACGAGTTCGAGCGCCGCGAAGCTTACAATGCCGACATCACTTACGGCACGAATAACGAGTTCGGCTTCGACTATCTGCGCGACAATATGAAGCACTCGCGTGACCAGATGGTCCAGCGCCCGTTCAACCACGCGATCATCGATGAAGTCGACTCGATCCTCATCGACGAAGCGCGGACCCCGCTCATCATTTCAGGTCCGACCGAAGACAAGTCCGACCTCTATGTCGCGCTCGATGAAATCGTGAAGGAAGTGCCGGAAGACTGGTTCGAGAAGGACGAGAAGACCCGCAACATCCAGCTGACGGAAGACGGCACGGAAGAGATCGAGAAGCTCCTGATCGAGAAGGGCGTGCTCGAAACCGACAACCTCTACGATGTCGAGAACACGCAGGTTGTGCACCACATGGACCAAGCCTTGAAGGCCGTGCACATGTTCAAACGCGACACGGACTACATCGTCAAGGACGACAAGGTCGTGATCATTGACGAGTTCACCGGCCGGATGATGGACGGGCGTCGCTGGTCCAACGGTTTGCACCAGGCGGTGGAAGCCAAGGAAGGCGTGAAGATCGAGCCGGAAAACCAGACCATGGCTTCGATCACGTTCCAGAACTATTTCCGCATGTATCCCAAGCTGTCCGGCATGACCGGTACAGCCGCGACCGAAGCGGCGGAATTCTGGGACGTGTACAAGATGAACGTCGTCGAGATCCCGACCAATGTTCCGGTCCAGCGGACCGATGAAGATGACGAGTTCTACAAGAACACGATGGACAAGTTTCAGGCAATTGCGAAGGCGATTGCCGAGAAATCCAAGATCGGCCAGCCAGTGCTCGTTGGTACTGTCTCCATCGAGAAGTCCGAATTGCTGAGCCAGTTCCTCGAGAAGGAAGGCGTTACGCACGAAGTCCTCAACGCTCGCCAGCACGAACGTGAAGCGCATATCGTTGCGCAGGCAGGCCGCCTGGGCGCTGTGACGATCGCGACCAATATGGCTGGCCGTGGCACAGACATTCAGCTTGGCGGTAACGTTGACTTCCGCATCGGTGATGAGCTCGGTGAGATGGAAGACGGCGCGAAACGCGATGCTGCAATCGAGCGGATCAAAGCCGAAGTGGCTGCTGAAAAGCAGAAGGTCCTCGATGCAGGCGGTCTGTTCGTACTCGGCACAGAGCGCCATGAAAGCCGCCGGATCGACAACCAGTTGCGCGGTCGTTCAGGCCGTCAGGGTGACCCGGGCTTGTCGCGCTTTTATCTGTGTCTTGAAGACGATTTGCTGCGCATCTTTGGCCCCGACACACTGTTTGCCAAGATGATGAATTCGAACCTTGCCGATGGTGAGGCGATTGGCTCGAAATGGCTCTCCAAAGCCATCGAGACCGCGCAGAAGAAAGTCGAATCACGCAACTACGACGCGCGTAAGCAAGTCGTTCAGTACGACGACGTGATGAACGACCAGCGCAAAGTCATTTATGAGCAGCGCGGCGAGATCATGGAAACCGGCAGCGTCGAAGACGTCGTCACTGATATGCGTCACGACACGATCAATTCGCTGGTCACAACCGCATGTCCTCCGGGTTCATACCCTGAGCAATGGGACATCGAAGGCCTTAAAGAGAAAGTCGACGATGTCTTCGGCATTCAGCCGCCGATTGATGACTGGCTGGAAGAAGAAGCGGTTGAGCCGGACATCTTCGAAGAACGCATTCAGGCGGAAACCGATGCGATCATGGAAAAGAAGGTCGCAGAGACCGAAGGCGGCATCTGGCGCCAGATCGAGAAGTCGATCCTGCTTGAGCGGCTGGACTATCACTGGAAAGAACATTTGGCGACGCTCGATGCGCTGCGCCAGGTCGTTTACCTGCGCGCTTATGCGCAGAAGCAGCCGATCAATGAATACAAGCAGGAAGCATTTGGCCTGTTCGATTCCATGCTCGATAATTTGCGCGAGGATGTGACGAAGATCCTGGTCAAAGCGCAAATCCAGCCGCAGCCAGCCCCGATGGAGCAGCCGCTGCCAGACTTGCCGGACTTCCTCACAGGACACATCGACCCGCTGACTGGCCTCGACAATTCGAATGACGGCGATGGTTCGGAAGATCGGCCTGAGCTGTTCGGCGCGCTTGCGGGCAGTCCGCGCGCGGCCGCAGGGCCGGGCGGAGCCTTCGTGGAAGATCCCTATCGCGACCAGAATGTCAGCCGCAATGCGCCATGCCCGTGCGGATCAGGAAATAAGTACAAGCATTGCCACGGCGCGATTGGCGGGAAAGCTCCGGCTGCCTGACGCCCAAGCGAGCTGCGCGTGCGGGACTAAGCCCGAGCGCGCAGCTCTCTCACCATTGGCACGAGCGCCGGGCTGTCTTCAGTCGGGTGGATCGGCTCGCCCAGCTGCGTGAACCCGCAGGAATTGTAAAATCCTGTGTTCGCTGGATTGGAGTTCTCCAGATAGGCGCGCAGGCCTTTGCGATCACACGCATCCAGCACAGGCTGGATCAGCTTGCGTCCCAGACCCTTGCCTTGCGCAGAGGGTCTCACGCCTATGCTGAAGAGATAGGCGTGCTCGAAATCGGGGTGGCGCGCTTCCATGGCTTGCCCCGTTTTGATCCCGCGATCTATGGCTCCGCGACCCGAAGCGAAGAAAGTGTTCATCGCGAAAATCGCATAGTCCATGCGGCTGAAATTGCCGCTCCCGCCCGGCAGCATCCACATGCAGGCGCCGTCATCGCCCGCGCTGTAGCAATAGCCGCGCTGCGTGTAGATGCGTTTGGCCTGCAGTCGGAATAGCGCTTTGATCCCGGCAAAATTTCCGAACAGCCATGCGTTGAACGGATCATTGCGGAAAGCATCAGCGGTGATGTCACCGATCCGCTTGCCATCGCGCGGACCTGCGATGGTCAGATCAGCTCCAAGCTCGATATCATCCGGTCCCATCGGATATTTCCCCCTCAATCCAGGCAGGGACGGCCTAGCACTCCATCGCGCGCGGAGATAGAGAGCGATCATGCCATGGCTCGCCGCTGCTTTTCTTGTAACCGCTTTGCTCTATGCGAGCGTCGGCTTCGGCGGGGGATCGACCTATGCTGCGCTGCTGGCGCTGTCCGGGCTTGATTACCGTATCCTTCCGCTGATCGCGCTTGCTTGCAATATCGTGGTTGTCGCTGGCAGCAGCGTTCGCTTTGCAAGGGCAGGGGTGACACCGTGGCGGGGCGCGATCACTGTTACAGCGCTTGCAGCCCCTGCAGCTTTGCTCGGCGGACTGACGCCGATTGGCGAAGGGCTGTTCTTCTCGCTGCTGGGAGCGAGCTTGCTTCTGACCGGCGCGACTATGCTGCTGCCGGTGCGAGAGGCGCTGGAAGGCGAGCCTGCAAAGCTGGCGCGCTTCATGCCGGTCATCGCCGCGCCGATGGGTTATCTGGCGGGGCTTGTGGGGATTGGGGGAGGGATATTCCTCGCGCCATTGCTTCACCTGACGCGCTGGAACAATGCGCGCAGCATTGCTGCAACCGCGAGTTTCTTCATTCTGGTGAATTCGCTGTTCGGCTTGGCTGGCCAGCTTTTGAAGCGCGGGCCGGAGGCGTTCGCAGGCGCTCTTTATGAAAGCCTGCCGCTGCTGATCGCTGTGGCGATTGGCGGGCAGATCGGCAGCTTGATGGCGCTAAAACTGCTGCCGCCGCGATGGATTCGCTGGCTGACAGCAGCTCTGGTGTCTCTGGTGGGTATCCGTTTGCTCGTAGGAGCCTGAGCGGAAGTTAGGCTGCGATCTCAGACCGCGCGCAGCAAGCGCTGGAACAGGCCGGGGCCTTCCATCGGCTGGATACGGCCATATTTGCGCATGCGCAGATTCGGGTCCGAATACGGGCGCGGGGCAACCCAGCTATCGGGTTGGCTTGAACGAAAACTGTAGCGTGTCATGTCTGGCACTCCTTTGCCTCTCAATTCGTTTTGAGCGAGGAAAAGGTTACGCGCCAGCGCGCGCTTGGGGCCTGTCCGCAAGCGGGATTGTCGATAACCCAAAGGTTAACGCGCTTGATGAACTAACTGTTAGGTAAGGAAAAAGATGGCTCCCCGAGTTGGATTCGAACCAACGACCAAGTGATTAACAGTCACCTACTCTACCGCTGAGCTATCGGGGAGCAGCCCTTAAGGCGAGCGCGAGCCTATATGGGCGTGTGCGCGGCTTTGCAAGTGGGTTTTCATGCCACAAGCAACAGTTTTGCAAGAATTGGGATAGGCGGCGCTGAAACGCACTCAGACTACGAATTGCTCAGCGACAATGCGTTCATCCAGAGCATGGCCCGGATCGAACAGCAGAGTAAGCTCTGTCTCGCGGTCGATCTTCAGCGAAACCTCTGCGATGTCGCGCAATTCCTTCTGGTCGGCGACAGCTGAGACAGGACGCTTTTCATGCTCCAGCACGCGGAATTTGACAGAGCTGCGATCCGGCAGGATGGCGCCGCCCCAGCGCCTTGGGCGGAAAGTGGAGATCGGGGTCAGCGCAAGCAACTCCGAATCGAGCGGCAGGATAGGTCCGTTGGCTGACAAGTTGTACGCGGTCGATCCGGCAGGCGTTGCAAGCAGGACACCGTCGCACACCAATTCCTTGATCCGCACCCGGTCATCGACAGAAACTTCGATCTTCGCGGTCTGGCGTGTCTCACGCAGAAGCGAGACTTCATTGATTGCGCGCATCGCGTGGCTCTTACCGTCTTCCGTCACAGCTTCCATCGCGAGCGGAGCGATCTTCAGCGCGCGGGCCTTGGCAACGCGCTTTGCCAGGCTTTTGCCATTGCGATAGCGGTTCATGAGGAAACCGACTGTGCCGAGGTTCATGCCATAGGCTGGGACAATGCGGCCGCTATCGATCATCGCATGCAGCGTCTGCAGCATGAACCCGTCGCCGCCGAGCACCACCACGATATCGGCTTCGTCCTGCGCGACCCAGTCGTGCGCTTCGATGAACTCTGAATAGGCTTCCTGCGCGCGCTCGGTATCCGAAGCGATCAGCGCCAGGCGCATGCTTTCCGACGATGTTTGCGAATTGGGCATTCAGGCCCCCTTTTGTGATGCTCAGAGCGTAGACCCGCTTTGCGCCTAAGGGACTGTCCTAGGTTTGGTTGTGCCATTTTTCAACGCTTCGCATTCTCCCGGTGCAGGGGCGCGAGGTTGAGCTAAGGCGGTTGGCATGAAGTCGCAAACACCTCTGTCGCCAACGATGCGACCCTCAGGGATTCACCCTGCGCTGGAAAAAGCGCTTAGCCGCGATGTCGCGCGCGCGATGGACGCAGGGCAGATAGAGCTGCGCTTCCAGCCGCAATTCTGCGCGAAATCGGGCGCGATGCTGGGCGCCGAAGCGCTTGCCCGCTGGCAGCATCCGGTGCTGGGCGAGATTGGTGCAGCAGAGCTTTTCAGCATGGCAGGGCGCTGCAATCTGTCAGGCGAGCTGTCACGGCATATGGTTTCGCTCGCTGTGGCTGCTGCATCGGAGTGGCCGCAGGAATTGCGCCTCTCTGTCAATATCACACCGGACCAGCTGGCCGATCCTGCCTTTGCGAGCGAGCTCACTTTGCTGCTTGTGTCGCATGGTTTTGCGCCAGCACGACTGACATTGGAAATCACTGAGCAGACGCTGCTCGGCAACCTCAACGCGAGCGCAAGAGCGCTGACAGCGGTCGCTGCGACAGGCGTGCGGATTGCGCTCGATGATTTCGGCGCTGGCTTTTGCAACTTCCAGTATCTCAAGCGATTGCCGGTTCATGCGATCAAGCTAGATCGGAGCATGATGCATGGCATCACCCGCAGCCAGCGCGATTTGGAAGTGCTGCGCGCGATCCTGCGGCTAGCTGAAGCGCTGGAGCTTGAGACGGTGGCTGAGGGTATCGAGACAGAAGGCCAACGTCAGGTCGTGATCGATGAAGGCTGCGATGCGTGGCAGGGCTATCTGTGGGCAGAGCCGCTGGGCGTGCATCAGATGTACACGCTCTCGAAGGTCTAAGCGCTCAGCTTCACGCGGGTGCTTTAGAGCGGACTTTGCCTTGCTTTTGTGAACGCCGGACGATGTTCGACAGCCCCTTGGTGAGCTGGAACAGTCCATTCAAGCGGCTTTGCGGATCGCCCCATGCACGGTTGATAACCAGCTTCATGTCCGGGCGCAGCTTGGCCGTTCCTTGCAGCTTGTCGACATAAGCGATGAGACCCGGCCCGTCTGGGAAGTCATCATTGTGGAATGTCACTAAGGTGCCGCGCGCGCCGACGTCGATCTTCGCGATATTGGCGGTGATTGCCTGATGCTTGATCTCGATCAGCTTGATGAGATTGCTTGTGGCTGATGGCAGATCGCCAAAGCGGTCGATCATTTCCGCTGCAAGCGCTTCAATCTCGGCCTTATCCTTGGCATCGTTCAAGCGCCGGTACAGCGCCATGCGAACGGCAAGGTCTGGCACGTAATCCTCCGGGATCATGATCGGCGCATCGACAGTGATTTGCGGGGAGACCTTCTCGCGGTCCGGCTCCAAGCCCATTTCGCCAGCCTTGGCTGCAAGGATCGCGTCCTCCAGCATGGACTGATAGAGCTCGAAACCGACTTCCTTGATATGACCGGATTGCTCATCGCCAAGCAAATTGCCTGCGCCGCGAATGTCGAGATCATGGCTTGCGAGCTGAAAACCTGCGCCGAGCGAATCCAGGTCGCCCAGAACCTTCAAGCGCTTTTCCGCGATCTCGGAAAGTTGCACGTCTTTCGCATAGGTCAGGTAGGCATAAGCGCGCAGCTTTGCGCGGCCTACACGGCCGCGCAATTGGTAGAGTTGAGCAAGCCCAAAGCGATCGGCGCGGTGGATGATGATGGTGTTCGCGCTCGGAATATCGAGCCCGCTTTCCACGATTGTCGTCGAGAGCAGCACGTCATACTTCTTGTCGTAGAAAGCGCTCATGCGCTCTTCCACTTCGCCCGGCGCCATCTGCCCGTGAGCGGTGACGATCTTTACCTCTGGCACCGTTTCGCGCAGCCATTCTTCCAGCTCGCTCATGTCGGAAATGCGCGGGACGACGATAAAGCTCTGCCCGCCGCGATGATGTTCGCGCAGTAAGGCCTCGCGCATCACCATTTCATCCCATTCCATCACGTAAGTGCGCACTGCTAGCCGGTCGACCGGCGGCGTCTGGATGGTGGAAAGCTCGCGCAGGCCTGTCATGGCCATTTGCAGCGTCCGAGGGATCGGCGTTGCAGTGAGTGTGAGCACATGAACATCGGCACGAAGCTGTTTCAGCTTCTCTTTGTGCGTGACGCCAAAGCGTTGCTCTTCATCGACAATCACCAGGCCGAGATTGCGGAACTGCGTGCTCTTGGAGAGGATCGCATGCGTACCGATGACGATATCCACGTCACCGCTCGCAATGCCTTCGCGCGTTTCCGTCATTTCCTTGGCCGGAACGAGCCGCGAAAGCCGCCCGACTTTCAAGGGGAAGCCCGCAAAACGCTCGGAGAAGTTCTGGAAGTGCTGACGCGCAAGCAAAGTGGTCGGCGCAACGACTGCGACTTGCTGTCCGCTCATCGCTGCGACGAATGCCGCGCGCAAAGCGACTTCTGTTTTGCCAAAGCCAACATCGCCGCAGACGAGCCGGTCCATCGGACGCCCGCTTTCCAGATCGCGCAGCACATCGGCAATTGCGCGGTCCTGATCATCGGTTTCCTCCCACGGGAATTTCTCGACGAACTGATTGAAGGCGCCGTCTTCCGCTTCCAGCACCGGCGCTTTCTTGAGCGCGCGAGCAGCGGCCACTTGCATGAGCTCACCCGCGATTTCGCGGATACGTTCCTTAAGACGCGCGCGGCGCTTCTGCCAGGCTTCACCGCCAAGCCGATCAAGCATCACCGCGTCTTCGGCTGAGCCATAGCGCGAGAGCACGTCGATATTCTCGACCGGGATGTAGAGTTTATCGCCGCCGCGATATTCGAGCATCACGCAGTCGTGCTGGCTCTTGCCGACCGCGACCGGCTCAAGCCCGAGATATTTTCCGATGCCGTGCTCGACATGGACGACAAGATCGCCTTTGCCGAGCGCTTGCAGCTCAGCAAGGAAGGCATCGGAATCCTTGCGGCGCTTTTTGCGACGAACAAGCCGGTCACCGAGTACATCCTGCTCGGTCAGCAGCTCCAGCTCGTCATTGGAAAAGCCTGTTTCGAGCGGAAGGACGGTCGCGACCGGCTGGCCTTTTGCCGCGAGGCCCAGCGCTTCCTGCCATGTGTCGGCAAGCTTGGTCTCGCAGCCCGCTTCGGAGAGGATCGAGGCGATGCGTGAGCGGCTTCCGCTGGAATAGGCAGCAAGCAGCGGTTTCTTGCCGGACTTGGCCACCGCTTGAAGGTGCTTTGCCGCCGCTTCATAGACATTGTCGCCGCGTGCACGTTCGGGCGAGAAATCGCGCGCTGATGAAAACCCGAAATCGACGGTGTTTGCGCTTTCGGGCTCCGCAAAAATCACCGATTTATGCGCGGGGTAAGCGGTCAGCGCTTCGCGGAATTCGTCGCCGTTTAGATAAAGCGCATCCTGCGCGAGCGGGCGATAGCTTCCCGCCGCCTGACCAGCAGCTTTCTGACGCGCCTGATGATAATCCGCGACGTCTTTCAAACGTTCATCAGCCGCCTGTTGCGCAGCGCTGTCGATCACCACGACATCGTCGTCCGACAGATGGTCGAACAGGGTCGCGAGCTTCTCTTCAAACAGCGGGAGCCAATGCTCCATCCCCGCAAGGCGTCGTCCGTCGCTTACCGCTTCGTAGAGCGGGTCTTGCGTCGCAGTCGCACCGAATTGCTCGCGATAGCGGCTGCGGAAGCGCTTGATTGTATCTTCATCGAGCAGCGCTTCGGAAGCGGGCAGCAGCAAATGCTGTTTGAGCGCGCCAGTGCTCATCTGCGTTGTCGGATCGAACAGGCGCAGGCTTTCCAATTCGTCGCCGAAGAAGTCGAGCCGCAGGCCTTGATCCAAGCTTGACGGAAATACGTCGACAATCGAGCCGCGCATCGCAAATTCGCCATGATCGACAACAGTATCTGTGCGCGAATAGCCCTGACGCTGGAGCAAAGCCGCTAGGCTCTGATGGCCGATCTCTGTGCCGGGGGCGAATGCGCGCACACTCTCGCGAATCCGGAATGGCGTAAGCACGCGCTGCAAGACAGCGTTGGCGGTTGTGACCAGCAGCTGCGAGCCCGCCTTGCCCGCCTGCAGCTTGTATAGCGCGGACAGCCGCTTGGCGCTCACGGACAGGGCAGGGCTCGCGCGGTCGTAAGGGAGGCAATCCCATGCCGGAAATTCGATCACTTCCAGTTCCGGCGCGAAGAATTGCGCCGCCTCGGCAATCGAGCGCATGGCCGCTTCGTCGGGCGCAATAAACACTGCCCGCGATTTCGACGCGCGAGCCAGATCTGCAAGCACAAGCGGCTGCGCGCCTCGGGCAAGCGAAGAAAGCGTCAGCGGAGCGTCCGCGGCAAGGATGCGAGAGAGGTCAGGCATGCGTGTCAGATCAAATCATGGCGAAGGAGGGCGTTCCCTCAGGCCGCGTGCTTCCTAGCGCGGGATCTCAACATAATCGAGCTTCTGCATCTTTTCGATGAGCTCGCCTTGAAAGCGCGGCGGCACAGGTTCGGTCCCGAACGCCCACGCCAGGATGTGGACGTCGTCCTCTTCCAGCAGCGCTTCGAACCAGGCAAGTTCCTCTGCGCCCCATTCCTCGTGGTAGCGATCGAAAAAGCCGCCAATCGTGTAGTCGGCTTCGCGCGTGCCGCGATGCCATGCGCGGAACTTGCAGCGCTGCTTGCGGCCATCAATGGTCAGTGCTTCGGGCATAGCGAGCGGGTAGGGGACTCGCGCGTGCCGCGCAAGCCGCTATAGCGACCAAATGCGCCCAGAAATCCTCAATCCGCTGTTTGCCGAGAGCGATGCGCTCGATGGCGTCGGGCCTAAGCTACAAAAGCCGCTTGGCAAGCTCGGCCTGACGCGGGTGAAGGACTTGGCCTATCACATGCCGGAACGCTTCGTGTCGCGGCGGGCGGTCGCCAATCTGGACGAGGCGGGTGAAGGCGAGCAGATCATAATCGCTCTTACACCTACGGAACATCGCGCGAGCCGCAATCAGCGCGGGCCGTATCGCGTGCTCGCACAGGATGCGGTCGGGAATATTTGCGCGCTCACTTTCTTTGGGCGTGCGTCTTATACCGCCAAGAAACAGCTTCCAGTGGGCGAGCAGCGCTGGGTATCCGGTAAGCTCGAACGCTATGGTGATATGCTCCAGATCGTTCACCCGGACCATGTAGAGACGAAAGCGGATGCGAGCCTGCAGCGCATGAACGAACCGGTTTATGCGCTGTCCGCCGGACTAACGCAGCCGCGCATTGCCTCGCTTTGCAATCAAGCGCTGTCGAAACTGCCCGAGCTGCCTGAATGGATCGAGCCGGGTCAGTTTGACAAAGAAGGCTGGCCCGCGTGGCGCGATGCCCTGCTGCTATCGCACAAGGATGTGAATGCCAGTGCGCGCGACCGACTAGCTTATGACGAGCTGTTCGCCAATGCGCTCGCGCTGATGCTCGTGCGCGCGAGCAATAAACAGCGCAAGGGTCAGTCCTTGCAAGGCGATGGAACGCTGCGGGGCAAGCTCGAACTGCCTTACTCGCTCACCGGAGCACAAGCGCGTTCGGTTACCGAGATTGAAGGCGATCTCGCACAGGAATCCCCAATGCTGCGCCTTCTGCAAGGCGATGTCGGTGCGGGTAAGACGGTTGTCGCGCTCTATGCGATGCTGATTGCGAACGAGGCGGGCAAGCAGGCCGCTTTGCTTGCCCCGACGGAGATTCTCGCGCGGCAACACTATGAGAGCCTGCGCGCAATGGGGCAGCCAACAGGTGTGGAAGTCGCGCTGCTGACGGGACGCGACAAAGGCCGCGCGCGCGAGAGCATTCTGATGGGGCTACTCGATGGTTCGATCGATATCGTCGTCGGCACGCATGCGATTTTTCAGGACAGCGTGAATTACAAGGATCTGGCGCTGGTTGTGATTGACGAGCAGCACCGCTTTGGCGTGCAGCAGCGCTTGGCGCTAGCGAGCAAAGGCAAGTTCGCGCCGCACACGCTCGCGATGACCGCTACGCCGATCCCGCGCACGCTCACTCTCGCGCAATATGGCGAGATGGATGTGAGCAAGCTCGACGAGATGCCTCCCGGTCGCCAACCCATCGACACGCGCGTGGTCGCGCAGGAGCGGATGGAGGATGTTGTTGCAGGCGTTGCGCGGCATATCGGCTCGGGCCAGCAGGCCTATTGGGTGTGCCCGATGGTCACTGAGAGCGAGACCGATGACATTGCCGCTGCTGAAGCGCGCTATGGGGTATTGAAGGAGCAGTTCGGCGAGGACGTTGTGCTCGTTCACGGACAATTGAAGCCGGAACTGAAAGATGCCGCAATGGAGCGGTTCGCGAGCGGCGGGGCAAAGCTGCTCGTTGCGACAACCGTGATCGAGGTTGGTGTCGATGTACCAGCGGCAACGCTCATGGTGATCGAGCAAGCAGAACGCTTTGGCCTAGCGCAATTGCACCAGCTGCGCGGACGCGTGGGGAGGGGCAGCGAAAAGAGCGTCTGCCTGCTTTTGCGCGGCGGCGCGCTCTCGGAGACAGGGCGCAAGCGGCTTGCCTTGATGCGCGAGACGCAGGACGGCTTTCGCATCGCGGAGGAAGATCTGGCGCTGCGCGGCGGCGGTGAGCTGCTCGGCACGCGTCAGTCTGGTGAAGAAGCCTTTCGCATTGCCAGCCTTGAGCAAATCACGCAGCTATTACCAGCAGCGCACGCCGATGCGCGCTTGCTGATGGAGCGCGATGGCGGGCTAGCGTCCGAACGCGGGCAAGCTGCGCGGATATTGCTTTATCTTTTGGAGCGCGATTGGGGTGTGCAGCTGCTGCGCGGCGGTTGAGCGGCTTACTCGCCGCGTTCTGAAACCAACGCCGCTGTGATCGCATATGCTGCTGCATTTACGTCTGCCCAAGTGAGCTCGAAGTCTTCCTCTCCCCCGTAATAGGGATCAGACACGGCCATGCCCTGACGGCCGACAACTGTGTCCATCAACAGCGAGACGCTCGCATTCGCTCCATCCGGCATCATCCGCTCGATATTGCGTAAATTTTCGTGATCCATCGCGAAGATATGGGTGAAGTCGTCGAAGTCTGACGGCCGCAACTGGCGACCTCGCAAGCCGGATATATCCACTCCACCACTCTCCGCAGTCGCTATCGCGCGATCGTCCGGCGGGGAACCGACATGATAGGCAGCTGTGCCGCAGCTATCGATAGTCAGATCCAGGCCGTGTTTGCTCGCTGCTGCCCGCATCGCGCCTTCAGCCATGGGTGAGCGGCAAATGTTGCCAAGACACACAAACAGGAATGATGGCGAGTTCACGCGGGCATTACCTCCAGCATTTCTTCCACGATCCGGCGTAAATTGACCACCGCACCCAGCCTTGCTCCAAGCATGGCGGTCCCGCTGACCTTGCGTTGGACGAACAATGTCTCAGCCGGTGGAATATGCCAGCTGCCCTTGTCTCGCGCGATCGACATACCCTCTTCACGCAGGATAGGCACAAACTCGCGATTGCCGAAATCGAACGGCGCATCGCGGCTCATCTCGTCGGAAATGATCTTGATCATCCGGTCGAGTGCTTCGCCCTGGCGCTCGATCACGGCCTCGTTGATGAAGCCCGCGTTCAGCGCCTCCTGCTTGATCCGCACAGGGTCTGCATCAAGCCCGGCTTCAAGCAGTCTGCGATAGGCCAATGTCACTTGCGGTTCGACATCGCGCGCGGCGCCAAAGTCGAGCAGCACGATTTTCGCATCAGCCTTGCGATAGCGGAAATTTGCGAAATTCGGATCGGTCTGCATCACACCGAATTCGAACAGTTCGCGCGTCACCAGCCGGACAAGTTTTTCGAACGTGGCGTTGCGCAGCTCTTGCGGCTCGCTCACCAGATCTTCGATTGGCCCGCCTTCTTCAAAGCTCATCGCTAGGATTTGCGGAGTGGTCAGGGCTTCATGGAGGCGCGGCACAACGAAACTGTCATCATGCGCGAGGCGTTCGGCATAAAGGCGCATCTGTTCGCCTTCGCGGATGTAGTCCGCTTCTTCCTTGAGCTGTTCCTTGGCGGCTTTCAACAAGGGCTCGATATCGAGCTCTTTCGGAAGCAAGCCGGAGATGGACAAGAGGCTGGCAACATTGTCGACATCGCTATCGATGCTGTTCGCAACGCCGGGATACTGGACTTTGATCGCTAGCAGTTCGCCTTCGCGGGTGAGCGCCTTGTGAACCTGCCCGATCGAAGCTGCGGCAATCGGGCGCGGGTTGAACCACTTGAATTGCTTGCGCCAATCCTTGCCCCATTCCGCCTTCAGAACGCCATCGAGCTGCTTGGTCGGCATGAAATTACCGCGGTCGCGCAATGCAGCGAGGATTTGCGCAAGTTCCGGCGGCAGCATGTCATTCGCGTCCATGCTGATCATCTGACCCATCTTCATGGCGGCACCGCGCAGATGCGAGAGCCGGTCTGTCAGGCGTTGTGCATTGCCAGGGGTCAGGATCAGCTCGTCAAGCGAAGGGCGTTCGCCTGCAGCCAGACGTTTGGCGCCTTCGCCTATAACAGAGCCGGCAACGCCCGCTGCAAGCCCGCCAAAGCCGGCGAGGCGCGACAGGCGGCCGCTGGGCACAGCTCGCTGGCGTCCCCAAGAGGCATCATCGCTCATAGTGAGGGACAATCAGACAGAATGTTTTCGACCATGGAATCCAAATGGGCGGCGAAGGGGAGGGTTCCCGCCCTCTCCAACGCCGCCCATTAAATATCGCGGTTTATATGCCCGCGCTCAGCCTTATGCGAGCGATCGGGTCCCTGACAGGTTTACGTACAGACCGTGAATAATGCCTGGAATATAACCTAGGATCGTCAGGATAACATTGATCCAGAACGTACCTGACAAGCCATGCTTCATGGCAACGCCAAGGGGCGGAAGAAGGATTGTGAGAATGAGTGCGAGGATGCCCATGGGCTTGTCTCCTTTATTTAGTCATGTGCTGCGCTGTGTCGCGCTGAGTTACGTGAAATCAATGGCTTGAGCACATTTGGGTTCCGAAAAACTTGGGTTTCCCATTATACCGCACTTCAGGAACCACTGGCCGCAAATCTGCGTTGAGCACGAATGGAAAACAGCCGCTCATTGGACACAACACCCCTCGCGCTGGGCTATGCAGGCCTCATCCCGCAGGCCATCGCTTTGGCGCTGGCGCTCAGCGGCGGCGAGTGGGGCTTCGTCGCGATTGCAGGGGGCTTTGCCTATGCCGCGCTGATCTTCAGTTTCCTTGGCGGTGTATGGTGGGGCCAAGCGCTCGCGCTTGGCGAAGCGGGCGCTAAACCGTTTCTCTTCGCTGTTGCGCCAAGCTTGATGGCACTCGCGCTGTTCCTGCCGTGGACGGTTGGCTGGGAATGGCCCGGTCCTGCGCTGCTTTACCTCGGGCTCTTCATCGGCCTTTCGCCGCTCGTCGACCGCACACTGAGTTTTGCAGACCGTGCGTTCATGCGGCTGCGCTTACACCTGTCTGTCGGGCTTGGCATTCTGACAATCGCGCTCGGAATAGCCGCGATCCAGACCGTGTGAACGCTCAAAAAAACCTCTCACGATCCGGTTAGCGGCTCTACCACTTTTGCGCGCAAGCGGCTCTTGAGTGTGCGCTTTGCACGCCAATTTGCATCACCGCTACTGGCTTCTTCGCCGCGTTCCAGAATGGTCGCAGAAATGGCGTCCAGTGCCTCGCCCATCAGATGGCTTTCCCATCCGCGCCAGGCTTCCAGCACCTCTGAGCGCAATGGGACTTGGTGATTGCCCGAGCCGCCGGTCTTGGCTTTGACATAAGCGAGAGTGGTGGCCTCCGCAGCTTTGCACAATTCAGCAAGCTTTGCCTGACTTTCAGCCGTGTTCGGAGGCAAGGTCGCATCAAATCGATCAGCAAGCTGCGCCATCACAGCGGACATATCTTGTGGCCATTTGGCAGCATCATATGCGATGTCGCGCCCTCGCATCTGGTCGCAATAGGCATCAAGTTCATCGAGCAGAAACTCAGTGAAGAGCCGGTGCTCCATGCTGTCATCGCTTTTCACGAGCTCAGCGTAAGCATTCCAAAGGGCCGGGGCAGGGGCCAGGTCTGCAGGTATATCTGCAAAAGCCTGAGCAGGAGCCGATATACCTTCAGGACCAATCTGTAGCGCGATGGCAATTTCGTCCCATGCTTCCTGCGCGATTAACCTGTAGAGCTGCGGCAGTTGCTCAAACAAGATTGGAGCGAACGGATCCTTCTGAACGCCTTTGCGATAAATACGCTTGAGGATCGGGTCTTCGACGATTGCAGGGTCGAGATCGAAGCGCTGGAATTCCTTTGCAAGATTGTACAGCAAACGCGCCTTGCCTTGATCATCATGCCGCGCAGGTATGCATACCCTCAGCAAATCCCATTCCCCCACAACGCGAGCGACAGAAAAAGCCAATTCGCGCTGAAAGTGAGGCGATTGAGGCGCATAATGCGGCTGCAGCAAGTCTGATGCTGTAGCTATCGAATGGATCAGGAATTGAAACTGGTCATCGGTTTCGGGCGAAGTTGACATGGACGCGCCGCGTCGCCGCCAGATATGCGGGTATCGGTCAAACGTCGCCAAACGCTCTGCCTGCTGCAAAGCACCGACCGCGAACACATGATCGACATAGCGTAGCTGGGTCGCATCGAGCCGGATTGCGCGGTCGATCAGAAATTCGCGCCTGAAAATCCAAGACCATGTCGCCACCGTATAGCGCATCTCAGGTGCGTCATCGATCGTCATGCCCGAGGCGCGTTTGGCGAGGATCCGGCGATCCCTTTCAAACCGTTCCCATGCGCCAAAGCGCGGCCGATAGCTGAGCGTGGGCAGGTGGGTTATGTCTGCCTCACTACGAAGAGCGAACTTTACCGCCGCGCGCATGCACTTGGTGACAAGCCAGTCATCCGCGTCGAGGAACATCAAGAGCTCGCCTCTCGCATGTTCTATGCCTACATTGCGGCTGCCCGGATGACCCAGATTGACCGGGTTCTTGATCACGCGGACCTTTTCTGCGCCAGCGAGATCGTCCCAATGCTTGGATTCCAGCTCTTTCGGTCCGTCATTGACGATGATCACTTCATGCAGGACTTTGCCCAATAACAGACACGAGGCAACGGTCTGACGAATGAAAATCGTCTCATCATAAAATGGTATGATGATGCTCAGTGTCATGCCCGGGTTTGAACCTCTAATCGCCCTGTGCTGCCGATTGCTAAGTTTCTGATCGCTACGCCAATTTCGGCGCAGAGCCTATGGCATGCTTGAAGCATATCGAGAAAACTTGCGCCACGCATGCTTCAATGTGGCACGATTGGGGCAAGCAATCTTGAGTGCGGGGAAAACGGTCAATTGGTCGGGGAGAGAGGATTCGAACCTCCGGCCCCTGCCTCCCGAAGACAGTGCTCTACCAGGCTGAGCTACTCCCCGACCGTGTCAGGCTCAAACAGCTGTCGATAAGCTGTGAGCCGAGGCAAGGGCGGCCGTATAAGGGGGCGCTCACGGGGTGGCAAGCGGCGAAATGCCGCGTATAGTTTGCACCATGGCAACGCTTGAAACTGCACAAACGATTCCTTCTGAGTTGACAGGACCAAGCCATCCCGAATGGCAATATCTCGATCTGATGCGGCGCATTTGGGAAGAGGGAAGCGAGCGCATCGACCGCACCGGTATCGGCACACGTTCGATTGCAGGTGCGATGCTGCGGTATGATTTGGCAGAGGGCGCAATGCCGCTGCTCACCACCAAGCGCGTCTATTGGAAGACTGCGACGCGCGAGATGCTGTGGTTCCTTACCGGCGAGACCAATATCCGCCCGCTCGTGCTGCAAGGCGTGAAAATCTGGAATGAATGGCCGCATGCCCGCTACGTCAAGGAGACGGGCGAGGACATTGCGCTTGAGGATTTTGTCCAGCGTATCGCCGATGACGAGGCGTTTGCGGCGCGCTGGGGCGACCTCGGCCCGGTCTACGGCAAGCAATGGGTGGACTGGCCGACCTATCGCTATCGCAAGGACGGACTCTACGAAAAGGGCGAGGGGATTAATCAGGTCGCGCAAGTGGTTGAAAGCCTCAAGACCAGCCCCGGTAGCCGTCGCCACATTATTGAAGGCTGGAACGTAGCGGAGCTTGACCGGATGGCGCTGCCGCCGTGCCACAAGACCTATCAGTTTCATGTTGCAGGCGAAGGCAGCGAAGCGAAGCTTAACTGTATGCTCTATCAGCGCAGCTGCGATGTCGCGTTGGGACTGCCTTTCAATCTGTGGTCAGCGGCATTGCTCCAGCGCATGATAGCCCAGCAGGTCGGCATGCTGCCGGGCGAGCTCGTGTGGATGGGCGGAGACGTGCATCTTTACCTCAATCACGAGCATTTGATCACGGAGCAATTGAGCCGCGAGCCGCAGGGCAATCCGCGCCTTGAAATATTGCGCAAGCCGGAGAGCATCTTCGACTACGAAATCGAGGATTTTGCCGTGCACGACTATGCACCCCTTGCGCCGATCAAAGCCCCGGTTGCTGTCTGATTGCGGTATAGCCCATTTGCTTGACCGAATCTCGCGTTTGAAATAAAATAACGCCTTCGCGAAATTTATGCATTGACCGCGCGCGGCAAGAGCGAGCGGCAAGCGCGGGAGAGCATTATGGCCGCAAAGGCCCCCGATCAATCTAGCGCAGCTGGCAGCAACAAGCCTTCGCTCGCGCTCCACGTGCCTGAGCCGAAGTTCCGGCCGGGCGACCAGGCAGACTTCAGCCATATCGATATTGGCGAAGCAGGCGCGATGCCGCGTCCCGATGAAGCAACTGCGCCGGCTGAGATGAAGGACTTTGCCTATGGGCTCGTCCGCGTGCTGGGTGACGACAACAAGGCCCATGGCGCCTGGGACCCGAAGCTTGATCCTGAAACGCTCCGCACCATGCTCGGCCACATGGCGATGGTGCGCGCATTCGATGAACGTATGTTCCGTGGTCAGCGGCAGGGTAAGACCAGCTTCTACATGAAGTGCACGGGCGAAGAGGCGACCAGCGTTGCCGCGTCCATGGCGCTTGCGAGCGATGACATGGTCTTCCCTAGTTATCGCCAGCAGGGCATCCTGATTGCGCGCGGCTATCCGATTGTCGACATGATCAACCAGATCTATTCGAACAAAGCGGACAAACTGAAGGGGCGTCAGCTGCCGATCATGTATTCGGCGCGCGATCACAGCTTTTTCACGATTAGCGGCAATTTGGCGACGCAGCTTCCGCAAGCGGTCGGCTGGGCCATGGCGAGCGCGATCAAAGGCGATAGCCGCATTGCTGCGACATGGGTGGGCGAGGGGTCTACAGCCGAAGGTGACTTCCACTCAGCCTGCACTTTTGCGACAGTCTACAACGCGCCGGTCATCCTGAATGTGATCAACAACCAATGGGCGATCTCAAGCTTTTCCGGCTTTGCAGGTGCAGAGCGCACGACATTCGCTGCACGCGCTCTTGGATATGGTCTTGCGGGCCTGCGTGTGGACGGGAATGACGCGCTGGCAGTGTTTGCCGCACAGCAATGGGCTGCGAACCGTGCAAGGGCCAACCAGGGCCCTACAATGATCGAGTATTTCACCTATCGCGCCGAAGGACACTCCACCTCGGATGATCCATCCGGCTACCGCTCCGCGCAAGAACGCGAGGAATGGCCGCTTGGCGACCCGATCATGCGTTTGAAGAACCATTTGATCGCGAACGGCGAGTGGGACGAGGATCGTCAGGCGGCGATGGATAAGGAATGCGCTGAGCATGTGAAAGCCGCGACGAAAGAAGCGGAAAAGAACGGCATTCTGGGCCACGGCCTCCATCATCCATTCCATACGATGTTCGAAGATGTGTTCGAAGAACTGCCTTGGCATCTTGAAGAGCAGGCCGAGCAGGCAACGCGTGAGCGTCAGATCAAGTGGCCTGACCAACATCCGAAGGACTTTGCCGGAAAGGGGGCGGGGAAATGAGCGTGACGACTGACACCACTACCGCGCCCGAAGCAGAGGCTGAAACAGAACGCCGCATCAACATGATCGAAGCGATCAACGATGCGCTCGACATCATGCTCGAACGTGATCCTGACGTGATCATCATGGGCGAAGATGTCGGCTATTTCGGCGGCGTGTTCCGCTGTACGGCTGGCCTACAGGAAAAGCACGGCAAGACGCGCGTGTTCGACACGCCGATCTCCGAATGTGGCATCATCGGCGTCGCAGTGGGGATGGGCGCTTACGGCCTGCGTCCTGTGCCGGAAATCCAGTTTGCGGATTATATCTATCCTGGGCTCGACCAGCTGGTGAGCGAGGCCGCGCGGCTGCGCTATCGCTCGGCGACCGAGTTCATCGCGCCGATGACAGTGCGCTCCCCTTTTGGAGGTGGCATCTTTGGCGGGCAGACGCACAGTCAGAGCCCCGAAGCGATGTTCACCCATATTTCAGGCATGAAAACGGTCATCCCTTCAACGCCTTACGATGCAAAGGGTCTGCTGATCTCCTGCATTGAAGACAATGATCCGGTGATCTTCTTTGAGCCGAAGCGAATTTATAACGGCCCGTTCACAGGCTTTTACGACAAGCCGGTCGAACCTTGGAAAAGGCACAAGGACAGCGTCGTTCCGGAAGGGTATTACAAGATCCCATTGGGCAAAGCCCGCCATGTGACAGAGGGCGAGCAGCTCACAGTTCTGGCTTACGGAACGATGGTGCATGTGGCTGAGGCGGTTTGCGCAGACAAAGGCGTTGAAGCGGATATTCTCGACCTGCGTACGCTAGTACCGCTCGACATCGAAGCGATCGAAGCTTCGGTTGAAAAGACCGGTCGCTGCCTGATCGTACACGAAGCGACGCGTACATCGGGCTTTGGCGCTGAACTTTCCGCGCTCGTCACGGAACGGTGCTTCTATCACCTGGAAGCGCCGGTCGAACGCGTGACGGGCTTCGACACACCTTATCCACACAGCCTCGAATGGGCCTATTTCCCGGGTCCTGTCCGCATCGGCGAGGCAATCGACAAGATATTGAGCGAGTAAACGCCATGGCGACATTTACATTCAACATGCCCGATGTGGGCGAAGGCGTGGCGGAAGCGGAAATCGTCGAATGGCAGGTCAAGGTTGGCGACACTGTCAGCGAAGACCAGCATCTCGTCGATGTCATGACCGACAAGGCAACGATCGACATTGAAAGCCCGGTCGATGGCGTGGTCAAGCAAGTCGCTGGCGAAGTGGGCGACACGATTGCGGTCGGCGCGATGCTGTTGGTGATCGAAGTGGAAGGCGAAGTTTCGGAAGAGGCTGCCGAGGAAGCAGCGACAGAGCCAGCACAAGAAGAGCCTGAGCCAGAGGTGGAAGTCGCACCAAAAGAAGAAGAACCCGTTCGTGCTGAGCCTGTCGAAGCACCTGCGGATGAGGAGGCACGCCCTTCGACAAGCTCAGGGCGAACGGAATCGCAGACTAAGGTCCTTGCGACCCCTGCCGTTCGCAAGCGTGCGCGCGATCTCGGGATTGATCTAGCCCAGGTCAAACCCGCTGAAGATGGCCGTGTTCGTCATGGCGATCTCGATCAGTTCCTTAGCTACAATTCAGGCGGCGGTTTTGCCGCTGCAGGCCGCACGCGCGAAGACGAAGCGATCAAGGTCATCGGCCTTCGCAAGCGCATCGCGCAGAATATGAGCGCGGCAAAGCGCAACATCCCGCATTTCACCTATGTGGAAGAATGCGATGTAACCGAGCTTGAGCGGATGCGTGCGCAGCTGAACTCGGCTCGCGGCGACAAGCCCAAGCTCACCATGCTGCCGCTGCTGATCAGTGCGATCTGCAAGTTGATCCCGGACTATCCGATGATCAATGCGCGTTATGATGATGAGGCCAATGTGGTTACACGTCATGGCTCGGTGCATCTCGGTATGGCAACGCAGACCGATACAGGCCTGATGGTGCCAGTCATTCGCGATGCGCAGAGCCGCAATCTGTGGCAACTTGCCATGGAGATCGGGCGTCTTGCCAATGCAGCGCGCGATGGCTCTGCGAAGTCCGAAGAGCTTTCAGGCTCGACACTGACTGTAACGTCACTGGGTCCACTGGGCGGCGTAGCAACCACCCCAGTGATCAACCGTCCTGAAGTTGCGATCATTGGGCCAAACCGGATTATTGAGCGCCCGATGTTTGTCACCGGCGATGACGGGGTCGAGCGGATCGAGAAGCGCAAGCTCATGAATATCTCGATCAGCTGCGATCACCGCGTGGTCGACGGCTATGACGCAGCGAGCTTCATTCAGGAGATCAAAAAGGTCATTGAAACGCCGGTTCTGCTGCTGGGCGATTGATCGGGTGAATAAAGTTTGAAGTTTCGCGTAAAGGGCCGTTGACAGCATATGCGCTCGGCCCTATTTGCGCGGCTCCCAAGTGGCTGCGCGGGTGTAGCTCAGTTGGTTAGAGTGTCGGCCTGTCACGCCGAAGGTCGCGGGTTCAAGTCCCGTCACTCGCGCCACTTGGGGATTTCTTACATTCGAGCTGTTTGAATGGGCCGCGCTTGGTGGCCTTTTTTGTGCGCGCGCCCAACACTTAACCAATTGGTTGACTATTGAGGGGTGGCGTGTTTATTTAACCATATGGTTGAATATCGAATCGATCAGGATGCACTCTTCAGAGCGCTCGCAGATCCTTCGCGCAGGCAGATTGTCGAGCGCCTGTCGCAGGGCGAGTGCACCGTGGGGGCGCTGGCCGAACCTATGAATATGAGCCTTGCAGGTGCTTCCAAACATATTGGCGTGCTTGAAGAGGCAGGCGTGCTGCGCCGCGAGAAACGCGGCCGCGAGCGTGTCTGCAAGCTCGATCCCAACGCACTGTTTGCGTTGCGCGATTGGGTCGAACGCTATGCAGTCTTCTGGGATGAACGGCTCGATGCTCTGGACAAGGCTCTCAAGGAGAATGGCGATGGGTGACTATGGCAAGCTGACCGCACCGGGCACGCTGGAATTTCGCCGGCAGTTCGATGCGGATATCGAGACGGTCTGGCAGTTTCTCGTCGATCCGGAGAAGCGCAAACTGTGGTTTTGCGGCGGCTCAACCGACGATCATGTCGGCGGCAGGATTGTGATGGAATTTGATCATCGCAGGCTTGCCGAGAGCGCGCCGCCTGAAAAATATGCCGATGAAGTTATTGCGACGCATGATGCGGAGATCCTCGCCTATGATCCGCCGCATGCTTTGGCCTTCACATGGTTCGAAGCGGCAGGCGATGGCTCCAGCCGGGTGGATATCACGCTAAGCGAAACGGGCGATGGGGCAACCGAGCTGCTTCTGGTTCACACCGGGCTGGAAGGGCACGACGTGATCATCAGCGTGTTTGCCGGTTGGCATGGCCATTTCGACTTGATGGTCGAGACGCTAGCAGGGCCTCGCAAGACCGACTTCTGGCTTCGCGATCAGCAGCTTGAAGCAGAGTATGCAGAACGGATCTAGTTGTCTTCAGTGGGTGCAGGAGGGCTCCAGCTGCCGGTCTCCATCCAGATGAGGAACCGGCGCAAGGGCAAGAGCCAGATCACGCCGAGGACAAGGTACACAATCGTCTGAACCAGTGTTGGCCACCCACCAATGATTTCCGGTGCGTAACGTGCGATTACGATGCCGTAGACGATCAGCGCCACAAACAGGCCGAGAATGCCCACGGGAATTCGCCAAGTCGGGGTCTCACGCATTGAAAGGTCCATAAATCCGGGTTGGTGTGACAATCGCATGGAGCGGCATGTCATGCGGCTCGGTCGGCAGGGCTTCGCATAGCTGCACATCCCATGCGAGCCCAATCCGCAGCGCCTCTGAATGTTCCGCACAATAGCGGTCGTAATGCCCGCCGCCTTGGCCCAGTCGCGCGCCTTCCGCGGTAAAGCCCACAAGCGGCACGAACAGCACAGTGGGCGTGATCTCGGCCGCATCCGCCGCCGGTTGCATCATGCCGAATGCGCCTTTCTCAAGATCGCTCTCCTCGAATGGATCGGTGAACTCGGCAAAATGCATCGGTGAGCTCTCGTCCGCAAAGCGGGGAAGGGCAAGCGTCTGTCCGGCCTCCTGAAAGAACTTCGCATAGCTGCTGGTCGGCGCCTCTGACGCGTTTGCATGATAGAGCCCGATCACCGCATCGGGCGCGATGATGTCCATCAGCGGGGCAGGCGGACGATTGAACAGCAGCGCGCGGATCGCCTCTGGCTGCGCGGCAGCATGCTCGCGGCGGGCAGCGCGGAGTTGTTTTCTCAAGGCGTACTTATCGATCACCGGAATCAGAGTTCCCACAAGACAAAGGAAAAGCGGGGCTTCGACAGGCTCAGCCCGAACGGGTCTCTAGTCGTAGTTCTCGGAACTAGCCACCCGCTCCTCCTCCCGGCCACCCACGGGATCATCCTGCATGGGTGGTAGGGAGGGGGAGTGGGCCGGTGCCGCACGGGCAGGACGGATGTCATGGCCGCACCAAATGGTGAGTGACGGAACCACCATGGGTCGTTTGCCCGAGAAATCCTCTGACGCCTAAACGTCAGGTGGGCGCCGTATACCCTGGTCCCCAGGACGAACCCGTAAACCAAGGCAGGGACAGCTCCCTAGGAATTGCTTATAGCCTCAGGGATGTTCAAATGGCTCGTGCCGGGCAGTCCCGCCAGTATGCTACTTAGGATGCCGGGAGCGGCTCCTCAAGCTTTGCGCTGAGTTTTTCGATCCGTTCAGCCACTTTCTCGAGCGCCATGGCCGCTTTCTCTTCGGCTGAAGGCCCCGCATCAGCCTTCGCATTATCGCCGCGCACTTCGATCAGTTCGTCTGCCAGAAACAGAGCTGCGAACAGCAGGTTCTGCGCGTCATAATTGGTGCGGCTGCCATTAAGGCTCGCGATCTTGGCATCAATCATCGCGCCAAGCTTTGTAATGTGCGCTTCCTGACCTGCCGCACAAGCCACGGTGTAGTGCTTGCCGCCGACAGAGAGTGTGACTTCGCTCATTTCTCCAGCCCTGAGATAAGCTCGTCGAGCGCTGTCAATGTATCGCGCACTTCGGACTGCATTTTTTCGTGTTGGGAGATGAGTTCGAGTTCATGCTGTGAAGACTGCGCAGAAGCTGCGGTAGTCGACACAGACGCGGCACGCGAAACGAGCGCCGCTTCCAAGCGGTCCATTGCAGTGCTTACGCGTTGCACCGCGTCGTCAAGGCGGGCCTCTCCCATGCACTGAATAATATCAGCAGCCTGTACCCTGCGCAAAGCCGTAGAGACACGTTGTTGATAACTGTCGTCCAACTGCCTTTACACTCGGAAAATCGGACAAAGTCTCCGCTGTTTGGGCAAGGGCGGGGAATGCGTCTCACCGCCGCTTGACCTCGCCCCGTTGCTCCGCGAAGGCTTCCTCCGCGACGAATCGCCCCAAAAAAATGCGGCTGAGGCGGTGTCCTTTGGCCAACAGACCAGCAGGAGCCTTGCCGACCATGAGTCTCGATCCCGCCCGCTTGCAGAATATGGCAAACGCCATCCGCGCGCTTTCGATGGACGCTGTGCAAGCCGCCAATTCCGGACACCCCGGCATGCCGATGGGGATGGCCGATGTCGCGAGTGTGCTGTGGTCGAAATATCTGAAGTTTGATCCGGGTAATCCGCAATGGGCTGACCGCGACCGTTTCGTGCTGTCAGCAGGGCACGGATCGATGCTTATTTACAGCCTGCTGCATCTTTCAGGCTATGCGGCGCCGAGCATGGATGACATCCGCAATTTCCGCCAACTTGGTAGCCCATGTGCAGGTCACCCGGAGAACTTTCTGCTGGAAGGCGTCGAATGCACGACCGGACCGCTAGGGCAGGGGCTTGCGATGGCAGTGGGTATGGCCATGGCAGAGCGGCATTTGAACTCTGTCTTTGGTGACGATCTGGTCGACCACCGCACCTGGGTGGTCGCAGGCGATGGCTGTCTTATGGAAGGCATCAATCACGAAGCGATTGGTATCGCGGGCCACTTGAAGCTTGGCCGCATGATCGTGCTGTGGGACGACAACAACATCACCATCGATGGCGGCACGGACCTGTCGACCAGCGAAGACATCAAGGCGCGCTATGCCGCAACCGGCTGGCATGTCGCGGAATGCAATGGCCACGACTTTACTGACATCGAGCGTGCGATTGACGAAGCGGTGGCCGATGGCCGTCCAAGCCTCGTGGCGTGCAAGACTGTGATCGGCAAGGGCGCTCCCAATAAGCAAGGCACGAGCGCAACGCATGGCGCGCCGCTTGGGCCGGACGAGATTGCCGCAGCGCGCGAAGAACTTGGATGGGAAGCCAAGCCATTTGTAGTGCCGGAGGATATCCTGTCAGACTGGCGTGCGACTGGTGAACGAGGCCGTGCGGCTTCAGCAGACTGGCTGACCCGGCTCAATGCTTCATCCGACAAGGCCGAATTCGAGCGCCGGATGGCGGGCGACTTGCCGGATGGCGATGCGATGAAGGACTATGTCGCTTCGCTGATTGCAGAACCAGTGAAAGTGGCGACCCGTAAGGCGAGCGAGATGGCGCTGGCAAACATCAATCCGCGCCTGCCGGATACTATCGGTGGCAGCGCGGACTTGACCGGCTCGAACAACACCAAGGCTGGCGGTATCGAAGCGATGACCGCTGACGATTATTCAGGCCGCTATGTCTATTACGGCATTCGCGAATTCGGCATGGCTGCGGCCATGAACGGTATGGCTTTGCACGGCGGTGTGATCCCATATGGCGGCACCTTCCTGGTGTTCACCGACTATGCGCGCGGCGCGATCCGCTTGTCGGCGCTTCAGCAAACGCGCGTTATTTACGTGATGACGCATGACAGCATTGGTCTTGGCGAAGACGGACCAACGCACCAACCAGTTGAGCATGTCGCGTCTTTGCGGGCGATGCCCAACTTGCTTGTGCTGCGTCCGGCTGACGCGGTCGAGACGGCAGAGGCGTGGGAAATCGCTTTGAAGGAGAAGCATCGCCCGTCCGTGCTCGCGCTCACGCGGCAAGGCTTGCCGCAAATGCGTCTTGAGGATGCAGGCGAGAACCTTTCGGCTAAAGGCGGCTACCGCATCAGCGCTGCAAAGGGGACCCGCAAGGTTGTACTCGTCGCGACCGGCTCTGAGCTGCATGTCGCGGCTGAATGTGCAGCGCGTCTTGAAGAGGATGGTATCGGCGCCGATGTGGTGTCCATGGTCTCGACCGAGCTGTTCGACGAACAATCCGCAGACTATCGCGCGGACATACTGCCGACCGATTGCCTGACAGTCTCTATCGAGGCCGGCACGACATTCGGTTGGGAGCGCTACACAGGCCGCGACGGGCTCAACATCGGGTTGGACCGTTTTGGGGCATCGGCTCCGGCAGGGCAGCTTTTTGAGAAATTCGGATTTACCGCGGACGCGATCGTTCCGCAGATCATGAACAAATTGAACGGATAAGCAGGAGTTACTCTCATGGCGACGAAAGTTGCAATCAATGGTTTTGGCCGCATCGGACGGCTTGTAGCGCGCGCTCTTCTGGAGCGGACAGATCACGATTTCGAACTGGTCGCAATCAACGATCTGGCGGACACGAAGTCGAACGCTCTGCTGTTCCAATACGATTTCACGCATGGCCGCTTCCCTGGCACAGTGGAAACGGGCGACAACACCATCACAGTGAACGGCCAGACCATCGCTGTGACGAGCGAGCGTGATCCGGCGAACCTGCCGCATGGCGAAATGGGCGTCGATATCGTGCTGGAATGCACAGGCTTCTTCCAGTCAGACGAAGCGGCGCGTCCGCACATCACCGCAGGTGCTAAGCGCGTGCTGATTTCAGCGCCTGCCAAGGGCGTGTCCAAAACCATCGTTTACGGTGTGAACCACGAAACGCTGACAGCTGAAGACGATGTGATCTCCAATGCGAGCTGCACCACGAACTGTTTGTCGCCGGTGGCGAAGGTCTTGAATGATCTGGTGGGTATCGAGCGCGGTTTCATGACCACGATCCACTCCTACACCAATGACCAGCGCATGCTTGACCAGATGCATTCTGACATGCGCCGTGCTCGTGGCGGCGCGCAGAACATGATCCCGACGACTACCGGCGCTGCTCGCGCGGTTGGCCTCGTACTGCCGGAACTCGCTGGCAAGCTCGACGGCTCATCGGTTCGTGTGCCTACTCCGAATGTTTCGCTGGTTGATCTGGTATTCACGCCGGGCCGCGACACGTCGGCTGAAGAACTGAACGCAGCGCTGAAAGCTGCCGCCGAAGGTCCGATGAAGGGCGTGCTCGATTACACCGACCAGCCGCTGGTATCCTCGGACTTCAACCATCATCCGGCGAGCTCGACGGTCGACAGCCTCGAGACGTCTGTGATGGAAGGCAAGCTCGCCCGCGTGGTAAGCTGGTACGACAATGAATGGGGCTTCTCCAACCGCATGATCGACACTGCGGGCGTAATGGCGAAGTTCCTGTAAGGAAAACGGTATGGCTGCTTTCAAGACTCTGGACGACCTTGGCGATGTAACAGGCAAGGTCGCGCTGGTGCGCGTCGATCTGAACCTTCCGATGAAGGATGGCTCAGCCTCCGATGTGACACGGGTGGAAGCAGCCAAGCCAACTATTCTCGAATTGAGCGAGAAGGGCGCAAAGGTCCTGCTGCTCGCGCACTTCGGTCGCCCGGGGGGCAAGCGTTCCTCGGTGCTCTCTACCAGCATGGTCGTGGGCGATGTTGAAGGCGTCCTCGGCAAGGAGCTGATGTTCATTCCAGAGGTCGCGGGGCCTGTCGTGGAGCAATCCATCGGCATCCTGCGCAATGGCGATATTGGCTTGCTAGACAATGTCCGCTTCTGGCCGGGCGAAGAAGCCAACGATGCGGACTTCGCAAAGGCCATCGCTTCCAATGGCGATTTCTACGTCAATGACGCTTTCTCAGCCGCACACCGCGCACATGCGACGACAGAAGGCTTGGCGCATCATCTTCCAGCCTATGCCGGGCGCGCAATGGAAGCAGAGCTGAAAGCGCTGGATGCAGCGCTTGGCACGCCTCAGCCGCCGGTTGCTGCCGTTGTAGGCGGCGCGAAGGTTTCCACCAAGCTGGCGGTGCTGGAAAACCTTGTGGGCCGCGTGCAGCACTTGATTATCGGCGGCGGCATGGCGAACACATTCCTTGCCGCGCGCGGGGTCGATGTGGGCAAGTCGCTTTGCGAGCATGACCTCACCGACACAGCCAACCGGATCATGGATGAAGCCGATCATGCAGGCTGCACAGTCCATCTGCCTTACGACGTTGTGGTCGCTAAGGAATTTGCCGAGAACCCGGCGAGCTTGCGCACTTGCAACGTCCATGAAGTCGCTGAAGACGAAATGATCTTGGACGTTGGCCCGAGCGCGGTTGAAGCGCTGGCAGATGTGCTCAAAACTTGCCGCACACTCGTCTGGAATGGCCCGATGGGTGCGTTTGAGACCGAGCCTTTCGATGCAGCGACGGTTGCTCTGGCAAAAACTGCTGCTGCGCTGACGCAGGAAGGCTCGCTGACCTCAGTTGCAGGCGGGGGCGACACTGTTGCGGCGCTCGCTCATGCAGGCGTGAAAGACGACTTCACTTTCGTCTCGACCGCGGGCGGCGCATTCCTTGAATGGATGGAAGGCCGTGAGCTTCCCGGCGTGGCTGCGCTCACCAAATGAGCGAGACCGGCTACGGCAGTGCAGTGCGCTGTGATGAGGGCGAATTTGCCGGATGGTATCACTGGAACCATGACCCGTTTGAAACGGGCGCGGGACCGTTCTTCATGCAGCGTCAGGATGATGGCAGCTATCTGAGCGCGTTTCGTGCTGAAGCGCGGCATATGAACGGTGCAGGCTTCATGCATGGCGGCTGCCTGATGACCTTTGCGGATTTCGCGCTGTTTGCCATCGCAACCGACCATATGCGCGACCAGATGGGCGTCACCATGAACCTCTCAAGCGACTTTCTGGGCGCGGTTCAGCAAGGCGCTCTCGTCGAGGCGCGCGGCGAAGTCACACGCGGCGGCGGAAAAACGCTGTTCGTGCGCGGGCTTGTGACGGCCGATGGTGATCCGGCGCTCAGTTTCACCGGTATCATCCGCAAGGTTGGCCCGAGGAAGTCATAAATCCCGCAGAGCTGACCCAAATCGTGTCAGGTCTTGGAAAACTGGCCTTTTGACGGCGCTGATCGGTTGCCGGTTCAGGGCGGTCTGGCTACACCGCCTCGCAACGCATTCGTATGCAAGAATTGCCATCGAAGAGGCCTGAGACTGATGAATTTCGACCAAATGACCGCTCAAATCGCAACCGGTGCAGGCTTTATCGCTGCGCTCGACCAATCCGGCGGCTCCACGCCCAAGGCGCTTCGCGGCTATGGCGTTGAAGACAATGAGTGGGACGGCGATGAGGAAATGTTCGCTCGCATCCATGAAATGCGTAGCCGTGTGATTACGTCACCCAGCTTCGGCAATGGCAAAGTCATCGGCGCGATCCTGTTTGAAAAGACCATGGACGGCGAAGTCGACGGTCTGCCTACGCCTGACGCACTCAAAAAGCGCGGCGTGGTGCCCTTTATCAAGGTCGATCAGGGCTTGGCGGATGAGGAAAACGGCGTGCAGCTGATGAAGCCATTGGACAAGCTTCCGGCGCTGCTGGAAAAGTCTGTCGCCAAGGGCATGTTTGGCACGAAGATGCGCTCCGTCATCAAATCAGCCAATGCAGACGGTATCGCTGCGATTGTCGCGCAGCAGTTCGAAGTCGGCAATCAGATCGCGGATGCGGGTCTCGTTCCGATGCTTGAGCCGGAATATGATATCAACGCCGCTGATCGCGCTGAAGGCGAGCAGATCCTGCTGGCAGAGATCATGAAAGGCCTCGACGCGCTGCCGGAAGGCCGCAAGGTTATGCTGAAGCTGTCGATCCCGGTAGAGCCGGGCCTTTATACGCCAGCGATCAATCACCCGAACGTGCTCCGAGTTGTTGCTCTCTCAGGCGGTTACTCGACCGACGACGCTTGCGAGCATCTCGCGAAGAACCCCGGCATGATCGCGAGCTTCAGCCGCGGCCTGCTGCAGGACCTTCGCAAGGGTCAGTCGGATGAGGAATTCGACAGCGCTCTTGGCGGCGCAATCAACAAGATCTGCGCGGCGTCCTGCGCGGGATAAATAGCCGCTAACAAGCTGAAATCAGCTATTCGGCTGGAATTCGAAGTCCAGCCGATAGCGCTTCAACTGGATCGCGCCCTGGCTGCTCGCCGGGGTGGCCGTTCCGGTCAGCGTCAGTGTTCCGCCATTGAGGCGCAACGGCTCACCCAGAACCAATGAGACCTCGCGATCCTGCCCGCGGTAATGGACAACCGCGGCGATGACCAAGCGGTCTTCGTGAAAGCAGAACCGTTCGCCAGAGCAGCGTGAGTCTTCGATAATGCCAAAGCTGGTGACAGCCAGTTCGTCACTCAGCTGAGCGCGCTCGAAGATCGCGACATCGTCGACCGCTGCCGGAGCAGCTGTATTGGCAATCGCGAAAAGTGCACTGGTGAAGGCGAGGTGGGGCATTGCGGACTCCTTGGACTTCGGGTCCCGTAATAACATGGTTTCCGAAATCCTAACCTCTCAGCTATCCACTGTGCCAATCGGGTACAATTTCTCCTGCTTGGCGAGCGCGCAGACGGGCGCTATCAGGCGCGGCCATGAGTGATACCGCAATTGCAACGCAGCTTTATCTGATTTCTCCGCTGGATGTGTCCGGCAACTTTCCCGCGCGGCTTGAGCGCGCTTTGGAAGCGGGGAAGGGCGTGGTGACAGCTTTCCAGTTTCGCGTGAAAGGCCTCGACAATCATGAGGCCGCGCGGCTGGCAGAGCCATTGCAGGCAATTTGTGCTGACCACGATGTGGCGTTCATCGTCAATGACAGTGTCTCGCTCGCCAAACGCCTGAAGGCGGATGGCGTGCATCTTGGTCAGGACGATGGCGACCCGCGCGAGGCTCGCGAAGAGCTGGGCCGCGAAGCCCAGATCGGTGTGACGTGTCATGCAGGCAAACACATGGCGATGGAAGCCGGTGAAGCGGGCGCGGACTATGTTGCTTTCGGAGCGTTCTTTGAGAGCTCAACCAAAGATAAAGGCGATGCCGAGCGGCCTGCGCCTGATATCCTCGAATGGTGGTCTTCTCTGTTCGAAATTCCGTGCGTTGCGATTGGCGGCATTACGCCAGACAACTGCGCGCCTTTGATTGCAGCAGGCGCAGACTTCCTCGCGGTTTCAGGCGCTGTCTGGAATGGCGACGAAACAGCGGCCGTGGAGGCTTTTGCGAAGGCTATCGCTGACGCGGGCTAGTCTCAGCTGCCGCGACGCACGCATAGCAGGCGCGTTGCATTGCCCGCGCTATCCAGCTTGCGCAGACGGTTTGCGCCTTCGCGGATAAACCGCTCGCTCTTCTTGGGTCCGCGCGTAAATGTAAAGATGTCGCCTTTGAGCAGGTATGTGCCGCGTCCTTCTTCATTGCGGTAACGCGAAGCGCTGCTCAGGCGGAAATCCTCCGCTTCTGCGCGTTCAATTGCTGCCCCTGCAGCGGAGCCGGGATAGGCGCATTCATAAGTGCCATGCGGCATGGTGCGCAGCATTCCGCCATCTTGCGCAAGCGCTGGCGCGGATAGCGCGATGGCACCTCCGGCCGCAAAAATCGAAAGCTTCTTCATCATGTGTTGGCTTAGCATGGTGCGCGTCTTACCTCCACTAGCCTTGCGCTACGCTTTACGTGGGACCAGCCCTCGGCTAAGGGCGCGCCATATATGGCAGAGCGTGGCTCTGCAGGTTCCTTGAAAAGGTTGGTTCCCATGAAGATCAGCGGCGTCGATATTCGCCCCGGTAACATTCTCGAATATGAGAAGGGCATCTGGAAAGTTGCTAAGATCCAGCACACGCAGCCTGGCAAAGGCGGCGCGTACATGCAGGTCGAAATGAAGAACCTGCAGGATGGCCGCAAGACCAATGTCCGCTTCCGCAGCGCTGATACGGTCGAGAAAGTGCGCCTCGATACGCGTGAATACCAGTTCCTCTATGAGGACGGCGACATGCTCGTTTTCATGGATCAGGAAAGCTACGAGCAGATCATGCTGCCGTCCGACTTGCTGGGCGATGCGCGCCCGTTCTTGCAGGACGGTATGCAGGTCCAGCTTGAGCTGTGGGAAGAAAAGCCGATCAGCGTGCAGCTGCCGCAGCAGATCGAAGCTGAAATCGTCGAAGCAGACGCAGTGGTGAAGGGGCAGACCGCCTCTTCCAGCTACAAGCCAGCTGTGCTCGATAATGGCGTTCGCATCATGGTTCCGCCGCATATTGAAAGCGGTACGCGGATCGTGGTTGACGTTTACGAGCAGACCTACGTCGGAAAAGCGAGCTAAGCGCCATGTCGATGTTTTCTGGCCTCATTCGCGTGATGGAAAAGGCTGCCCGTAAGGCGGGTAACCGCTTGCGCCGCGATTTTGGCGAAGTCGAACACTTGCAGGTGAGCCGCAAGGGTCCTGCAGACTTCGTGTCGAAAGCCGACATGCGCGCAGAGCGTGCGATCTATGACGAGCTGCTTCACGCACGGCCCGATTGGGGTTTCGTGCTTGAGGAAGCAGGGATCATCGAAGGCGACCCGACAAAGCCGCGCTGGATCATCGATCCCTTGGACGGGACGAGCAATTTCTTGCACGGCATCCCGCATTTCGCGATCAGCATCGCTGTGCAGGAGCCTAAGCTCGATGGCTCGGGCTGGGGTGAAGTCACCGCAGGCGTCATCTACCAGCCGATCCATGACGAGACCTATTGGGCAGAGAAGTCGCGCGGCGCATGGCTGATGGATGGCCGCTTGCGCGTGTCGTCCCGCTCAAGCCTGTCGGACGCGCTGATTTCCACCGGCATTCCGTTTCAGGGCGCGGGCGATCCTGAAGAGTGGATGAAGATTTACGCAGCAATCGGCCCGCAAGTGGCGGGTATTCGCCGCTTTGGTGCGGCTTCGCTCGATCTCGCATGGCTTGCCGCAGGCCGGTATGACGGGTTCTGGGAAAGCGGCCTTAGCGATTGGGACACGGCCGCAGGCTGCTTGCTTGTGCGCGAAGCAGGCGGTTTTGTGAGCGATTATCGTGGACGCAGCGAGCCGATCCATTCCAAGCAAGTCCTGGCTGCGAACGACACGCTGCACTCGCGGCTGCACAAATTGCTGGTCGGCGCGCTGAAATCTTAGCTCTGGATCACCCGCGAGCTCCCGTTAGGGGGATGCCTGTCAGTCTGACGTTCCGTTAGAACGTCCATGCTTTTGCGTGCGGGCCGCGATGAGCGGTAAAGCGATGGAGCGGTCCATCATCGCCCTCAGCATAGAATAGCTGGTTCTCCATCCCTCCCTCGCGCGTCTTCACGTTGATTGCATCGAGATTCCAGTTGTCGCCGCCAACGCCGCCACTGAATCGCGTCACGATCCGCGCGCCCTTTATGTCGCTGTGGCTCACGCCGGAAGGTAACGTCAGATAGCGGGTGATCGTAGCACCATTCTCCCATTTCCGTCCTTCATTGACGTTGCGGAAGGGCAGGGATCGGCCGTCATGCAGCGTCAGGAAGAAATCTGCGTTGTCATTGCCACCGCGCAGGTCATCACTGCCTGTGTAGAATGTGACGATCAGTTCATTGCCGGCGGATGTTCCGAATGAATACTCAACCTCGTGGTTCTCTTTGGTAAACCGGTGAAGCGGTGAGCCGGCGCGCGTAAATAGCGTACGTTTTCCATCGGCGTCACCTGATCGGATCAGCAGCCGTCTCAGATCCCAATTGTCGACTCCGGTTCCAAAGGTCTCGCCGGTGTTTACGCCCCAGCGCCAGATTCTGATCCCTGTGATGTTGTCTGCCGTTGTACCTGCGGGAAGAGAGACAGGTACGGTCTGGGTGGAATTGGTGATCCAGCGCTTTTTGTTATTGAGTGGGGGTAGAACGATATCCCGGCCATTGTTGCGCCTAAGGGTCACTTGGACATTGCTGCTCAAATCATCCTCGCCCGTTTCAAATGTCAGCAGCAGTTCGCGCTCAAGTGTTGCAATTGTTGGAGGATTCGCAGCTTGCCATTTCGTATCGACGAAATAGGTTCGCCAATTCGTGTCCGGATCGTCCTCGAAATAGAATTTCCGCTTCGCCGGATCGCTGCGCAGGATACGCCGGACATTCGGACGATTGGGATCATAGACAAAGATTTTGAAGTCGGTCTGGAATTGACCTAGATCACCTTTGTATCGGCCCATATCGTATCCGATCGCAAGGATCTGGTGATCATCACTGCAATCCTCACCACAGCCCCTCATTGAAAGCGGTACCGGATTGCCGGCATCGATATAGCGTTTGAGCACTTCGATCTGGCCGCCTTGCTTGCCTTCCATTCCCCAGCGCCAGAACTCGTTGTTTCGCTCGCCAAACGGATTGATAGCCAATTCCGCCCACCGGTCTCCATTCCGCACAATTGACAGCACCTGGCGGTTGTAGATGTAGCTTTGCAACGTAGAACCTTCCGTCGGCAGCCACGTTTGTTGCGGGATTGGCTTGCCTGCTTTCCAGTAATCGAGCGCTGTATAGACCATGCCTCCGCAAAGCCCGCCGGTTCGAACATCGAACTCGGATATAAAGTTGTTGCGGAACCGGTTGCCGAAATTGAACCCATGCCGCTCCGGATCAAATGTCGTCATGCGAAGCGTGTTTCTTGCTTCGACTTGCGGGACGATAACCGGCAATTTCTTGGTCGGGATGAGGATGCGCTGTTGCTGTTTCTTCGAGCTTGACTGTGCCGAGGCGGCTGCTCCGCTCAAGGCTAGCGCGATACTTGCGCCAATGGCTGTGACGATGCGCAACATTACAGGTCTCTCCCAGGATTATTGAATTGGGCGACCTGTTGTTTGCCTGCGAGCATATGGCTGGCTTCCTCATTATGCAAATCATGCAGAATTCGATAGAAGTTAGCCAACTTGCGCTGCTTGTGATTGAGTGTTGTGATTTGGTGTTGTCTTTTGGGGCAATCCCTGTCTAAAGCGCTCCGCTCTGCTAGAGGCGTGCCCCTGTGGTGGAATTGGTAGACGCGCTCGACTCAAAATCGAGTTCCTAACGGAGTGCCCGTTCGAGTCGGGCCAGGGGCACCACACTCCCTTTACATTAAAGAAACTGCAACAGAGCCGAATTCGCTTGTAATTCCGGCTGAGCTTTGGGATTCCCGTATTCACGCATGATTGAAATGCCTTCCCTTCACGCGATTGCAGCCATGGGTGTGACGGTAGCGATGTTTATCGCTTTCGCGCGTGGCCGCATGTCGATCGAGATCGTCTCGCTGCTGACCATCGCGGTTATCGCTGTGGGCCTCTACTTTTTTCCGCTCGACGGGACGAGCAAGACCGACGGATTGGTCCTTGCCTTTGAAGGCTTTGGACACCCAGCGCTGATTACCATTTGTGCGCTGATGGTCATGGGCAGAGGCTTGGTGGTGACCGGCGCGCTGGAACCTGCGGCCCGCTTCCTGGAACGTATGTTCAAGATGAACCTGCAAGTAGGATTGCTGATTTCGCTGCTGATCGCGTTTTCCTTCTCGATGGTCATCAATAACACGCCGGTGCTGGTGTTGATGATTCCGATATTTGCAGCATTGGCCCACCGCGGGGCGATGGCATCCTCCAGAACCCTGATGCCTTTGAATGCGGCGTCTTTGTTGGGCGGGCTAGCGACCACTATCGGCACGTCGACCAACATTCTGGTGGTGTCGATCGCGGTTGATCTGGGCATGCGACAAATGGGCGTTTTCGACTTCACGCCGATTGTGCTGATGGCTTCGCTGGTTGCGCTTCCTTACATCTGGCTCGTGATGCCGCGGATGCTGAAAGATAACCGTGTGGCAGCCCAGTATGCGGAGAGGCGGTTTCACACGCGGCTGCGGATTGGCGGGGAAAGCGAACTGATCGGGCAGGAATTCGCTGCGATCCAGCACAAGTTGCCGGAAGACATCAAGTTTCACGACAAGAGCACAGGTCCTGTTCAAGCACAGCAACGCTTGCACATCTCAGGCACGCACGAAGCGCTGGAAGACGCTGTGCGCGTGCTGAAGGGAGAGCTGGCGCCGAGCTGGGTGCTGGACCGTATCCGGCGCGAATCCTCTGCAAAGCGTAAGGACATTCTCGCGGTCGAGATGACGGTTACCGCCGACTCGCGCCTGATCAATCGCACACTGCCGACGTCGGGTATCGCAGATCTTTACGGCGTTGCGGTGCTCGGCATTCACCGGCCAGACCGGCTGCTGGGTGAGAAAGACCAGTACAGCGATGGCGGCGACCTGAGGATCAAGGAAGGCGATGTCCTCCTTGTCATGGGATTGCCGGAGGACCTCGATAATTTCACGCGTGCGGACAGCCTCTTGATGCTCGAAGGCGCGCGTGAATTGCCGCGCAAATCCAAGGCATTGCTGTCCGCAGCAATCATGGGCGTTGCCGTCTTCACCGCATCTATCGGCGTATTCCCGATTGCGATCTCTGCGCTGGCGGGCGCGATCCTCATGTTTGTCACAGGCTGCGTGAAGTTCGACCGCGTAGGGCGTGCCTTGTCCGGTCAGGTTATTGTCCTCATAGCCGCGAGTATCGCGCTTGGGCGCATCATCCTTGAAAGCGGTGCTGCTGGCTGGCTCGGGACCGTGCTGTCCGCTGGTCTGCAATTCCTGCCGCCTGCAGGCGTGATTGCGGCCATCATGCTGTTCGTGACGATCCTGACGAACTTTGCGTCCAATGCGACCGCAGCGACGGTCGGCACACCGATTGCGTTTGCGATTGCCGCACAGCTCGGCATGCCGGCAGAGCCGCTGGTGCTGGCTGTCCTGTTCGGCTGCAACCTCTGCTATGCCACGCCAATCGCTTATCAGACCAACATGCTGATCATGTCAGAAGGCAGCTACAACTTTGCTGACTATGTCCGGACGGGCGTGCCTCTGGTGCTGATCATGGTAACAACGCTCTCGATCCTGCTGTCGCTGACTTACGGGATGTAGGGTTGGGGGGGGCAGGGTCAGGGGCCGCGTGCGGGCCCTCGTATCCGCTCTCATTACTTGCCGGAGCAGCGTCACGATAGCTGGCGGTGGCGCTTTCCTACTTTGCTGACATTTCGCAGCCATGCGCGATGGTTTCTCCGCGCAATTTCAAGAGTTTGAGGTGGTTCGTGGGCGCTTTGAACCTACGAAAAGTTTTTGTCCCTGGACTGTGTAACATGCGTATCCAACATGGCCGTGGGACAGCCGGATTCCGGGGCCGAATCAATGACGGCCGCCAGAGCGTTTGGGGTGCTCTGACGGCCGTGCTCTCCTCCCCAGGAGAACTCTGTGTATCTGCGCTACCGCTTTGGTACCTGAGCGCGGGAGAGCCCCCTACTCAAGTTGCGATAGCGGCATGCAATTATCCGTAATTGCCCAAGCGATGGTGAAGCGCGTTGATCTTCGCGAGCTCTTCACGGTCCTCGGTTGCCTTTGCGTGGCTTTCCAGCGCGCGTCGAAGCAGCTTGAAGTCTGCTGTCGACAAAAGGGCGCGGGCCCGGCCTGGTTCTCTTGCGGTTGTCTCTTCAGTCATAATCACTCTCCATGGCTGTCTTTAAGACGACTGTTGCCGTCTGGGTTGGTTCCCGGTGAAGCCTGCGGGCTCGACCGGTCTCCTCTCCAATCAGGCAGCCGCAAACTGGTTCATAGTGTTGTCTTTGCCGCCCGCTTTCAGGGCAGCTTCACCAGCGAAGTATTCCTTGTGGTCATCGCCGATGTCCGAACCGGCCATGTTCTGGTGCTTCACGCAAGCGATACCCTGACGGATTTCCTCGCGCTGGACGTTCTTGACGTAGCCCAGCATGGCCTGCTCGCCGAAGTATTCCTTCGCAAGATTGTCCGTGCTCAGCGCAGCCGTGTGATAGGTCGGCAACGTGATCAGGTGGTGGAAGATACCGGCACGCTTCGAAGCATCAGCCTGGAAGGTACGGATCTTCTCGTCAGCTTCCTGTGCCAGCTCAGTGCTGTCATAGTCAGCGCTCATCAGCAGGTCGCGATCAAATGCCGATACATCCTTGCCGGCTTCTGCCCATGCATCATAGACTTGCTGGCGGAAGTTCAGTGTCCAGTTGAACGACGGCGAGTTGTTGTAAACCAGCTTTGCGTTCGGGATGACTTCGCGCACACGGTCCACCATGCCGGCAATCTGCTCGACGTGGGGCTTCTCGGTCTCGATCCAGAGCAGGTCAGCGCCGTTCTGGAGCGACGTGATGCAGTCGAGAACGCAGCGGTCTTCGCCTGTGCCAGCGCGGAATTGGTAGAGGTTCGACGGCAGACGCTTCGGTGCCATCAGCTTGCCATCGCGGCTGATAAAGACCTGGCCGTTAGTGATGTTCGCCGGATCGACTTCGTCGCAATCGAGGAAAGCGTTGTACTGGTCGCCCAGATCGCCTGGCTCTTTCGAGAACGCGATCTGCTTGGTGAGGCCAGCGCCCAGCGAGTCGGTGCGGGCAACAATGATGCCGTCTTCAACGCCCATCTCAAGGAAAGCGTGGCGACATGCGCGGATCTTCTGGAGGAAGTCCTCGTGCGGCACAGTAACCTTGCCGTCCTGGTGGCCGCACTGCTTCTCGTCCGACACCTGGTTTTCGATCTGGAGCGCACAGGCACCCGCTTCAATCATCTTCTTGGCAAGCAGGTAGGTCGCCTCAGCATTACCGAAGCCTGCATCGATGTCGGCGATGATCGGGACGACATGCGTTTCATGCTCGTCGATCTTGCGCATCAGGCGGTGCGTGTTGACCGCGTCGCCAGCAGCCTTGGCGTCGTCGAGTTCGCGGAACAGGCCGCCAAGCTCGCGCGCATCGGCTTGCTTGAGGAAAGTGTAGAGCTCTTCGATCAGCGCAGGAACGCTGGTCTTTTCATGCATCGACTGGTCAGGCAGCGGGCCGAACTCGCTGCGCAGAGCGGCAACCATCCAGCCAGAGAGGTAGAGGTAACGCTGCTTGGTCGTACCGAAATGCTTCTTGATGGAGATCATCTTCTGCTGCGCGATGAAACCGTGCCAGCAGCCAAGCGACTGCGTGTAGTTCGCAGGGTCAGCATCATAGGCTTCCATGTCGGCGCGCATGATCTTCGCGGTGTATTTCGCGATGTCGAGGCCGGTCGGGAAGCGGTTCTGGATCGCCATGCGAGCAGCGCTCTCCGGATCGATCGCGCCCCAGCTCGGGCCGTTGCCTTCGATGGTCTCGCGGAACTGCTGGATAGTGGCTGTGTAGGTCATGTTTGTGGTTCTCCTGTCAGGGCGGGGAGGCGCCCTTTGCTTGACCGTGATGACGTGCAGAGGCGCGATTCGACAGGAAATTCACAAAAAAACTTGTCTCAAATGGGTAAACTGGTGGCAATTGGGTGTAATGAAGTAAATAAATTTACAAACGGGAGGCAAGGCTGCTAGAGGCGTTTCGCCGCATGAATGAAAGGGAATGCGCATGGCAGACGGCTCAGTCTTTGCAGGACCGGCGATCCGGCGTTTGCGAAAACGCAAGGGTTTGACCCAAGCCTCCATGGCGAGCGCGCTGGGCATCAGCCCCAGTTACCTCAACCTCATCGAGCGCAATCAGCGGCCTTTATCCGCACGCGTTCTCGTCCAGGTCATCGAGCAATTCGAGTTCGACCCGCGCACATTGCGCGAAGACGAAGCAATTGGCGGGCTCGATGGCCTCGCGCGCAGATTGAATGACGAGCGGTTCAGCGACCTTGGCATTGATCGCGAAGAAATCGACGAGTTTCTCGCCACAGCGCCGCAAGTGGCAGCCGCTTTTGTCCGCCTTTACGACAAGGCCGCGCCAGAGCCGGGTGGGGTCAATTCCTCGCTCGCTGCTTCGCGCCGCGAGATCGAGCGTTGGCAAGGGCACTTCGCTGACCTTGATGCCGAAGCTGAGAAGCTCGCCGATGAATTGCGCTTGTCCCGCGGCGATATCGGTGCGGCTCTGACAGAGCGCCTACGCGAACGGCATCAGCTTTCTGTGCGTATTCTGCCCTTGGATGTCATGCCCGAAGCGATGCGGCGGCTTGATCTGCATGCGCGGCAATTGCAACTGTCAGAGATGCTTGACCGGTCATCGCGCAGTTTTCAGATCGCGCTTCAGATCGCACAATTGGAGCAGCGCGAAGCAATCACGAACCTGGTTGCCGGCTCGCAGCTGACCGATGATGCGTCGCGGCAATTGTTCGAACATCACCTCTACAGCTACTTCGCAGCGGCAATCCTGATGCCGTATGGCCGCTTCCTGAGGGCATGCGATCAGACCGGCTACGACATCACGATCCTGCAGCGCCGCTTCGGGGTCGGGTTCGAACAGGTCGCGCACCGCCTCACGACTTTGCAGCGCGTCGGCCAGCGGGGCCTGCCTTTCTTCATGGTGCGGATCGACAAGGCCGGACAGTTTTCCAAGCGCTTTTCCGGAGCAAGCGGCGCAACCTGGCTTGAAAGCGATGCGAGCTGCCCCCTGTGGATCCCGCATCAGGCGTTCGAGCGGCGCGGTCAGCTTTGCGTCCAGAACGTCACTGTCGATGGCGCTGATGCCGGACCCTCGCATTGGTTCACAATGGCGCGCACAGTCGAAGCGATTGGAGCCGGCACAACCGCAAGCTTTGTGATCGTGCTCGGCGTCGAAGCTCGGCTGGCTGGTAATCTTGCGTCGGCGCAAGGCGTGCGCCTTGATCCGGATGCGGCACAAACCATCGGTCAAGGCTGTGCCCGCTGCTTTGTTCAGTCCTGCCGCCAGCGCTCGCTCCCGCCGCGCGGTGCAGCCTTGCGGATCGACCGAGTCAAGCGCGGGGTAACACCGTTTGCCTTTGGCGAACCGCGTCCACCGAGCCAGTAATAACCTGTTTACTCTCTAAAGCTCATAAAAACAGTCACTTGATTGCAGGTGTAAAGTTTACCGACAGGTAACTTCTCAGCGTTAATTTACGCAGCCTGTCATGTTGAGTGAGACATTCCTCGTCGGCCTGAGCTTCGCCGGATATTTCGCCAGCGCAATCATTTGCGCATTTGGCGCGATAGTGATTGTCCAGCGCGGCGACCGCAGCAGGCCTGACCGCAGCGCTCAAATCGCAACGCTCATCCTGCTGGCTGTATGGAGCGCATTGGCTGCGACGTCCGGTGCGAGTTCTGTTCTCGCTCTCTTCGCTGAGACGATCCGCATCCTCGCAACCATCTGGTTGCTTCAGCGCATGTTCGCCAATGACGGCCGCGATGAAAGCGTGCGGCTGGTCAAGCCAGTTGTTGCAGCGCTGGTGTTCGTCGAGCTCTTGCAACCCTTGCTTATGCTGATGGCGGTCACCGGCACAGAGTATGCGCTCGCCTTCCAGATGGCGATGGCGCTCAGGATGCTGGGAGCCATGGGCGCGCTGGTCCTGCTGCATAACCTCTACTCTGGCGCGGCGGGTTCTTCGCGATTGCTCTTGCGGTCCAGCGCTATTGCTTTGGCCTGTCTATGGGCATTCGATCTCAATTATCATCTGCTTGCCTGGCTTAGCGGCAATCCGCCAGCTCTCCTCAGCGCCTTGCGTGGATTTGCTGTCGCTTTGATCGCTATCCCGCTAGCGCTGGGGGCAAGCAATGCGACGCCGGAACTGGAGTTTCGCCCGAGCCGGAAAGTGACCTTCCAGTCGCTCTCTTTGCTGCTGATCAGCTTTTACATCCTCGCCATGCTGATCATGGCGCGCTCGCTCGACAGTGCTGGCGGCGATCTCAGCCGGTTCACGCAAGTCGCTTTCCTTGTTGTCGCGAGTCTTGTGGCGCTTCTTTGGCTCCCATCGCAGCGCTTGCGTTCATGGTTGAGGGTAACTGTCACAAAGCACTTGTTTGCGCACCGCTATGACTATCGCGAGGAGTGGCTGCGGTTCACCAACACCATTGGACGCGGGGGCAGCGCCGACGAAACTCTGCATGAGCGCGCGGTAAAAGCGCTTGCAGACATTACCGATAGCAATGCCGGGCTCTTGCTCGCTCCCAATGAGAAGGCAGAGCTGGAGCTTGTCGCTCGTTGGCAATGGCCAAATGTGGAAGTGCCTGCCATCGCGGCGCCCTATCAGCTTGCCGCACTGCTGGAAGAGAACAGTTACATCCTCAATCTGGATGAGCTTCGCCAAGGCGTCGACAGACATGGCGAAGCGCAACATGCCCCGTCATGGCTGACAGATGCGGATGATGCCTGGGCGATGGTCCCGCTGCTTCATTATGACCGTCTGGTCGGCGCTGTCGTCCTAGCTCGGCCAAAAGCGCATCGACCACTCGACTGGGAAGATCTGGATCTTCTGCGCGTCGTTGGCCAGCAATTGGCGAGCTACCTGGCTGAGCAGACAGGGCAGGAAGCGCTGATGGAAGCGTCGCGCTTTGACGAGTTCAACCGCCGCATTGCTTTCGTCATGCACGACATCAAGAACCTTGCGAGCCAGCTCAGCCTGCTCGCGCGCAATGCGGAAAAGCATAGTGATAATCCGGATTTCCGTGCGGATATGCTGGTGACCCTGAAAAACAGTTCGGACAAATTGAACGCACTGATTGCACGTCTGTCGCGCTATGGCTCGGGTCAGGCTGGTGGGCGGGAGATGGTCGATCTCAGCCAGGTTGCTCGCGCACTTACTGAGCGGTTCAAGCCTGCGCATAAGGTGGACCTTGTCCGAGGCGACGAATGCCCGGTCCATGCTGATCCTGAAGCGCTGGAGCAAGCGCTCATCCACGTCGTCCAGAACGCGATTGATGCGACAGATAACGGCCAGCCTGTCTTCCTCGATGTGACGAATGACGGAATGTTCGGCCGGATCGAGATTGTCGACAGCGGGAAAGGCATGACCCCGGGCTTTGTGCGCAGCGGTCTGTTCAAACCTTTCGTCTCTTCCAAAGATGGCGGCTTTGGTATTGGCGCGTTCGAAGCGCGCGAACTGGTGCGCGCCATGGGCGGTCAAATGGAAGTGGAATCGCGCGAAGGGCTAGGCACGCGGTTCTGCGTCAAACTCCCGAAATTCAATACAGAACATCTGACTGGAAGCGGTCAGGACAGCATTCAAAGTGAGGTGGCGTAATGGCCGACAAGAAACCGGCTCTTCTGGTTGTCGAAGACGATCCAGGTCTGCAGGCTCAGCTTAAATGGGCCTATGAGGATTTCGAGGTTGTGATTGCAGGCGACCGCGATGCGGCGATTACCGCGCTGCGTCAGCTCGAACCCGCTGTTGTCACGCTGGATCTGGGGCTGCCGCCGGATCCGGACGGCACGAGCGAAGGCTTTGCTGTGCTCGATGCGATCATGGCGATGAAGCCCGATACAAAGGTTGTGGTTGCGTCCGGCCATGGTGCCCGTGAAAGCACGCTGCAGGCAATAGAGCGCGGCGCTTACGACTTTTATCAAAAGCCAGTCGACATCGATGCGCTCGGGCTGATCGTGCGCCGAGCCTACAATTTGAATCAGATTGAAGCGGAAAATCGCCGCCTGACCGCCAAGGCAGGCGAAGATAATCGCGTGCTGGGCCGTCTGATCACAGATGCCCCTGAGATGGTTCAGGTCGCGCGAACAATCGAGCGCGTTGCGAAAACGAATGTCTCTGTCATGCTGCTGGGCGCTAGCGGAACTGGTAAGGAATTGCTCGCGCAAGGCTTGCATGATGCGAGCGACCGCAAGGACGGCCCGTTTGTGGCGATCAACTGCGCGGCGATCCCGGAAAACCTGCTGGAAAGCGAGCTCTTCGGTCACGAGAAGGGCGCGTTTACCGGTGCTGTCAAAACGACCGAAGGCAAGATTGAAAGCGCCAATGGAGGCACGCTGTTCCTGGACGAGGTCGGCGACATCCCGCTTCCGCTGCAAGTGAAGCTGCTGCGCTTCCTGCAAGAACGCACGATTGAGCGGATCGGCGGGCGCAAGGAGATTGCGGTTGATACGCGGATCGTCTGCGCAACCCATCAAAACCTTGAAGCGATGATTCTAGACGGCGGCTTCCGCGAGGACCTTTACTATCGCCTTGCTGAAATCGTCGTGAAAATCCCGACGCTGGCTGAGCGGCACGGTGATGCGACTTTGCTAGCCAAAGCATTCCTCAAACGCTTCGCAAACGAGATGAACCCTGCCGTTCACGGCTTCGCGCCTGATGCGCTCGCGGCAATCGATGATCACGGCTGGCCGGGCAATGTCCGCGAGCTTGAAAACCGCGTGAAGCGCGCGGTCATCATGGCGGATGGCAAGCTTGTTTCTGCAGGCGATCTCGACTTGCAGGAAAGCGGTGACGAGCGCGATGATGTGCTCAACATCAAGACAGCACGCGAGGAAGCGGACCGGCGAGTCATTCGCCACGCGCTGGCACGCAGCGAAGGCAACATCTCCAGCACGGCCAAGATGCTCGGGATCAGCCGCCCGACGCTCTACGACCTGCTGAAGCAATACGATCTGTCAGCGTAAGTCGGGACGCAATCTCTCGACATTATAGGCGGGCGAGGGCAGGGCGATCGCATAATGATGCAGCGCCTGGCCCCTCTTGCTGATCCTATGATCGCTGTTCTGCTGGTGGCGACGCTGGCGGGGTTCATCCTGCCTGCGACAGGCGAAATGCGCGAGCCCGCGCAGCTTGTGACCAATGTGGCGATCTTTGTCCTGTTTCTGGTCAACGGCATGCGCGTTGCGCGCTCTGAAATCGCGCGCGGCTTTGTCAATTGGCGCTTCTTCCTGCCGCTGATGCTGTTTGTGTTCGGCGCGATGGCGCTGATGGGGCTCGGGTTTTCATTGGTCGCAGCGGCCATCTTGCCGCCCATGGTCGCGATTGGATTTCTCTATCTCGGCACACTTCCGTCAACGATCCAGTCTGCAATTTCGTATACCACCTTGGCCGATGGAAATGTAGCGTTGTCAGTCATTGGCGCTGCCCTGATCAATATCGCTGGAGTGTTCGTCACCGCGCCTCTTTTTGCAGCGCTGGGTGGAGGAGAGCTCGCGGAAATTGGCAGTGAAACGATCCTGCGCATTGGTCTGATCCTGATCCTGCCGTTTGCAATCGGCCAAGCGGTGCAAGGCTGGACGCGCGGCTGGGTGCTCGAGCACAAGGCGCGCATTGTATGGCTCGACCGGATTGTGATCGGCATCGCTGTCTATGTCGCGTTTTCCGGCGCGGTCGAACAAGGACTGATAAGCATGTTTGGTGGGCTTGAGTGGGGCGCGCTGCTCGGCCTTGTCGTGGCATTCCTGATCGCAGCGAACGTTTCAGCCTGGCTTGGCGGCGGTATGCTCGGGTTTGCTATGGCAGACCGCAAGGCGTTCCTCTTCGCAGCATCACAAAAGAGCGTCGCCATTGGCGCGCCGCTGGCAGCGATCCTGTTCGCGCCTGAGATCGCGGGCTTCGTGATTGCGCCGCTGCTGCTCTATCACTTGCTGCAGCTGATGATTGCCGCCCCGCTCGCTAGCTCACTTGCTGCTCGGACAGATTGATCTCGTCCGCGCCGTGCTTGCGGTTGTGCCGCACGGACCACCACAGGCTGAGACCAATCAGGACAGCGCCGATAAGGCCTGTAATCGTCTCAGGGATGTGCACTTTCGCGCTGACCAGCATGATCACGCCGAGCACGATAATCGCCCAGAACGCACCATGCTCAAGATAGCGATATTGCGCGAGCGTGCCTGTCTGCACCAGGTGGATAGTAATCGAACGCACGAAGATAGCGCCGACTGACAGGCCAAGCGCGATAATGACCATATTGTTCGACAGCGCGAAGGCGCCGATCACGCCGTCGAAGCTGAAGCTTGCATCAAGCACTTCGAGATAGAGAAACCCGCCAAGGCCTGAGCGAACGATCTCGCCTGCTGCCTTTTTGCGCGCTTCGCGTTGCTCGATGATCGCGCCAAGCGCATGGACCCCGATGAAGGTCACGACGCCCAGCACACCTGCGGTTAGGAAAGTCAGCGCATCTTCTGGTGAAAGCAGCGTCGAGACCCCATAGATCAGGCCCAACACCAGGCCGATTTCAACGGCTGGCACAGTCGAGAATTTGTTGATGGTCCGCTCCAGCGCGCCAATCCAATGCACTTCCTTGTCTTCTTCAAAGAAGAATGTGAGGCCAACCATGGCGAGGAAAGCGCCGCCAAATCCGGCGATGCCGATATGGGCGCCTGAGACAATCCGCTCGTATTCCTGCGGGTCGTTGAGCGAAAGGTTGATCGCTTCCATCGGGCCGACGCTTGCGGCGATCGAGACAATTGCGATCGGAAAGATGATCCGCATCCCGAACACAGCGATCAGGATACCCCAGGTGAGGAAGCGCCGCTGCCACACAGGGTCCATGTCGCGCAGGACTGTTGCGTTGACGACTGCATTGTCGAAGCTCAGCGAGACTTCGAGGATCGACAAGACGACCACGATCCACAGGATGCCAAGCGTCGCAGTGACTGACCCTGTGCTCGCCCAGCCATACCACACCGCCAAAGCAAAGCAGGCGAGCGTGAATAGCAGCGAAAATTTGTAGTAACGCAGCAGCGTTTCCATCGAATTGACCCCATTCCCTTTAGCGCGGGGAGCTAGGGCAGAGCTGCGTCAGGCGCAAGCCACGCGTTCACTTCTTCGGTTGGTAGGTCTGCTCTTCACCGGGAAATGCGCGCGAGCGAACTTCTTCCGCATAGGTTGCGACGGTCTTTTCGATAATGCTCGCGATATCCTCATACCGCTTCACGAAGCGCGGCACGCGTTCGAACATGCCCAGCATATCTTCGGTCACAAGCACTTGTCCGTCGCATTGCGCAGAGGCTCCGATCCCTATTACCGGTATTTCCAGCGACTGCGTCAGTGAGATCGCAATTGGCTCGATAACCCCTTCAGCGACAACAGAAAATGCGCCAGCGTCCTCGACAGCTTTGCCATCGCGGATGATCTTTTCATGCTCTTCCTGGCTGCGACCGCGCGCGGCATATCCGCCGAGCACATTCACCGCTTGAGGGGTCAGGCCAACATGGCCCATTACAGGGATGCCGCGATTGGTCAGGAAATGGATTGTCTCGCTCATGGCCTCACCGCCTTCGAGTTTCACCGCCGCGCAGCCCGTTTCCGCCATGATGCGGCTCGCGACATGAAAGGCCTGTTCCTTCGATCCTTCGTAGGACCCGAAAGGCATGTCGACCACGACAAGGCTGTGATAGCTTCCGCGAACCACCGCTGCGCCATGAGCGATCATCATCTCAGGCGTGACTGGCAGCGTTGAATCGAGGCCATAAATGACTTGGCCGAGCGAATCTCCGACAAGCAGGATGTCGCAATGCGCATCCAGAAGCTGAGCTTGCCGCGCGGTGTAAGCCGTCAGCATGACCAAGGGTTCTTGGGTCTTGCCGTCCTTCTTGTGATCGCGGATGCGAGGCACGGTCAGCCGCCTGCGCGGCTTAGGCGTTGGGGTTGCGCGGCTGGTCGACGTGTCGAGCTGAAAAGTGGTAGACATGCGGCGCTTTTAGCCCAGTAGGGGATTTGCGCAAATGTTCGCTCGACTATGCGTTTGTTTCAAGGCAGTAAGTGCGGCATGAATATTCGCCCGGGAGAGGGCTGAGGGGATATTTTCTATGGCAGGTGCAGCAGCAGCGGGCGGAGGCTGGTCTTCGCGTACGGCATTTATTTTGGCAGCGGTGGGGGCTGCTGTCGGATTGGGCAATATCTGGCGTTTTCCAACGCTCGCGGGGGAAAGCGGGGGCGGAGCTTTCGTTCTCGTCTATATCGGCTTTGTGGTCTTGCTCGGTCTGCCCTTGGTGCTGTCTGAAATCACACTCGGACGTGCAGGCGGCGAAGACGCAATCGGTTCGATGCGCAATGTCGCCATTGACTCTGATAGGTCAGAGATGTGGCGCGGTGTTGGCGCGCTGCAGATCACAGGGGGCTTCTTGATCCTCGGCTTCTACTGCGTCGTTGCAGGCTGGGTGTTGAATTACATCTTCATCTCCGGTGCCGATTGGCTGGGCGCAATCGCTTCAGGCGCGCCCTTTGCAAATGCTTTTGCAGGCGAGACCCAGGACGAGATAACCGGGCGAATGGGCAGCCTGTTTGGCGATCCGGTCCGGATGATCGGGCTCCACAGCCTGTTTATGGCGATCACGATCTTTATTGTCGCTCGCGGCGTCAGCGGCGGGATCGAGAAGGCGGCAACCTGGCTGATGCCTGCTTTCTTTGTGCTGCTGGTTATCATCACGATTTACGGCGCGTTCACAGGCGAGTTCGCAAAAGCGGTTTCATTCCTGTTTACGCCAGACTTTTCAAAGCTCACACCCGGAGTTTTGAATGAGGCCTTGGCTCAGGCCCTGTTCTCTTTGAGCTTGGCAGCAGGCGGTTTGCTTACTTACGGCGCCTATGTCAGCAAAGATGTGAATTTAGCGCCGACTGCCGGTATGATCGCGATGGCGGATACGACAGTCGCGCTCCTTGCTGGTCTTATGATCTTCCCGATCGTTTTTGCGGTTGGCCTTGATCCAGCTGGCGGTCCGGCGCTGATTTTCCAGGCCCTGCCAGTTGCGTTCAACCAAATGCCCGCTGGGGCACTGGTCAGCTTTGTGTTTTTCATCCTCATTTTCTTTGCAGCACTGACAAGCTCTGTGTCCTTGCTCGAAGGACCAACGGCCTGGGTCATCGACGCTTCGGGTCTGGGGCGTGTGCCTGCGTCGATTATTGTTGGTTTGACAGCTTGGGCTATCGGCGCTGCTTGTGCCTTGGGGTACAATGTGTGGGCCGATGTCCGCTTGCTCGGTTTCTGGGACATCTTCGAGAATACTGACATTCTCGACACAATTGATGGCTTTACCGGCAAGATCATGCTGCCATTGGCGGCATTGCTGGTTGCGGTGTTTATCGGCTGGAAGGCTGATCGCAATCTGATCAAGCGCGAGACGGGCTTGTCTGATGCGATGTTCCCGCTGTGGCGTTTCCTCGTGGCGTGGCTCTGCCCTATCGCTGTGTCGCTGGTGCTGCTGTTCGGGCTGTTCCCGGAGCTTCTGGGCTAAGCACAAAAAAGGCCGCTCCGGTGTGGAGCGGCCTCTTGCGACCTTATTAGTCTTTGTTGGATTGTTTCGACTTAGAGCGTCGTTTCGACCTTCTTGTCTGCGACATCTTCGCGGATGTTCTTGCCCAGCGCCATTTTCGCTGTGGTCATGAGGCTGAGATCGCCGCTCCAGATTTCTGCGTCTGAAAGATCCATGCGCAGGAACAGGATGTCGGGATCGTCCTTGCCGCCGTCGAACCATGCCTTCACAAAGTTGTTCCAGAACTGTTCGAAACGGCCTTGGTCGCTCTCAATCGCGAGCGTACCCTTGAAACGGGCGAACACGTCGTGGTCCTTGCCTTCAAATGTTGCCGTGACCGGGCCGAGCTTCGCGAAATCGCTGGTCTTGTCTGTGAAGAACCAGATCGCGCTATCGGCATCCTTATCCAGCTGTGCGGTCATCGGTACGGCGGTATCGGGATCGGCATCGCGCTGGAGGAACAGGAATGGCGAGTCTGCCAGTGCGTTCCAGAATTTTTTCTTCAGTTCGTTTGCGTTGCCTTGATCATATTTCATATAAGCTATGTGCTCCTTTCGAATACTAAACCAATGAATGTAAAAGAGATTTGTTCCGATGGCTCGCTGAGGAGTGTCTCTCGGGCGATGAAATGCAATGGCGCATTGCGAATCTCCTGATGTTGGAACATAATAGGAACAAATAACCCTCCAACGAGTCGTTCCGATTATGTCTCTCGCGCAGTTATCCGCTTCCTGTGATCTGCAACCCTTGTCCGCTCTGGCGGCTGATGCTGCTTCTGCGCAGCGCTGGCGGCCCGGTCTTGCTGCGCCTCAGCATAGCGAGGTTTTTGCAAAGTCCGGCGAAGCGAGCGGGGCAGGACTCGCGCTTGCCATGGCGTGCGATGCACTGGCTTTGGAAGAACAGGCTGCGAAGTCTGATCCGCTTGCGCCAAGCGAAGATACGCGCAGCATCCTGTGGGTGCAGGACCGCGCAGCCATTCGCTTGAATGGGCGGCCTTATCGGGCAGGCTTGGCGGACAATCTGCAGCGGCGGATCATCCATGTTGATGCTGAAACGCCTGAAGATGCGCTCTTCGCGCTGGAGGAAGGGCTGCGTTGCCGCGACCTTATGTTCGTGATCGGAGAGATTGCGGGTAATCCGCGCGCGCTTGATTTTACCGCATCCCGCCGCTTGTCGCTGACGGCTGAGCAACACGGCGTACCTCTGTGGCTGATCCGGCTCGATGCTGAGAGCGATCTCTCCTCTGCCCGGATGCGTTGGCGGACAAGCGCGCATCCTTCTTCACCGCCGCGCTGGAACAGTGCGGCCCCTGACGCGCCGGCCTGGCAGGCAGAGCTGTTCCGCGCGCGCTCTCACCCCCCTGGTCAATGGATACTGCGAAATGACGAAGGACGTCTCGTCGCAGATCGACCCGACAACGCAAACGACGAAGCTGAACCTGTCTCCGCCCCGCCGTATCATGGCGATCTGGCTCGCCCGACTGTCGGTCGATCGCTGGCGGCTCTGTGAAGGCCTGAAGCCGGGCGAAGGGGCGGATGGCGCGCCGCTCGCGCTGATTACGGAAACCGCGCATGGGCCGCGGATCGATGCTGTCAACGCTGCCGGGGCTGAGGCCGGGGCGCGTATCGGCATGATGCTGGCGGATGCGCGCACGCTATGCCCGCAGATACAGGTCGCGCCAGCAGATCCGGCAGGCGATCTCGATTTTCTTGAAAAGACCGCGCTATGGGCGCGGCGCTGGGGGCCGTGGAGTGCGGTCGATGCGCCCGATGGTGTGCTGGTTGATGTCAGCGCAGTCGCGCATCTGTTCGGCGGGGAACAGCGCTTGCTGGATGATGTGGAAGCGCGGTTTACCGCGCGCGAGCTGACTGTGCGGGTTGCGATTGCGCCGACTGCCGGGGCTGCATGGGCGCTCGCACATTATGGCGGGCCGTGCAGGATCATCGGTTCGGACGAGAATCCTACAATCCGGCTTGTAGGATTGCCGATTGAAGCGCTGCGCCTTGATACGCGTGTCCTTATTGTCCTTAAGCGGCTCGGTTTGAAGCAATTGGGCGATCTTGCAGGGGTTGGCCGCGATGCTTTGCAGCGTCGTTTTCGCAACCGCAAATCGCCTGCTTCCAGCCCGCTTTTGCGGATGGATCAATTGCTTGGCCGCTTGCCGGAGCCGCTGCTGCCGGTCGTCCCGCACAATATGCCCTTGGTGCAGCGCCGCTTGATGGAGCCGATCCGCCATCGCGATCTGCTCGATCAAGTGCTGAGCGATCTTGCGGCCGATATGGCGCGGGTTCTGGAAGGGCGAGGGCAAGGCGCAAGGCGGTTGGAGCTAGGGCTATGGCGCGTTGATGGCGAGACGCTGGTGCGCAATCTCGAACTGGCTGCAGCAACGCGCGATGCAGCACACATCACGCGTCTGTTTGCTAACCGTCTGGACGATGTCGAGGCAGGTTTCGGAATAGAAACCGTGCGGCTGCGTGCGAGCTGGTCTGAGCCGCTCGCGCTTGAGCAAGGTGATATTGAAGCAAGCGCGGAAGCACACGGGACATCGCTTGCAGCCTGTATCGACCGGCTGACCGTTCGGCTGGGCGACAAGGCTGTGAGGCGGCCAGTGCCTTATGCCAGCCATTTGCCGGAACGCGCGCAACGCTGGCAGCCTCCGCTTGTTGCTGAGCCTAGCTCGCAAGGTGAGCTGGCCTTTCACGCTCGCCCGCTCAAACTGCTTGATCGTGCAGAGAAGATCGCTGTGCTTTATGCGTCGCCTGATGGCCACCCGCGCTCCTTTCGCTGGCGCGGTGAAGTACACGAAGTGGCGCGGGTGGAGGGCCCTGAACGCATTGCGCCGGAGTGGTGGCGCCAGCGCTCGACCACACGCTTGCGCGATTATTACCGGATCGAAGATGCTGAGGGACGTCGGTACTGGATGTATCGCCACGGGCTATCAGGGGATGGTCGCGGAGGAATGCCTGACTGGTTTCTGCACGGCCTGTATGCCTGAGCTTACAGGGCTGGCTCGCCACAGAAGAGCGTAAGCCAAGGTTAACTGGCTGATTACCTTTCCCCGCTAAAGCAAGGTCCGGATCATTTTATGGGGCATCAGATGGACAATTCCTCACACGGAAGACAGTCACTGCGCAAACCGCTCGACATTCTTGTCGATGGGCGCATGCGCTCGCGTCCGATCTGTGTGGAACTGCTCGATGTTTCGGAAGGCGGCTGCAAGATCAAAGGGCGTCATGGCTTTGCTGAAGTCGGCGAACATCTGTCACTGAAGATCAACGATGTGCGTTCTCCGCTTGGCAAAGTTGTCTGGGTAGAGGGCAAATTTGCTGGCGTCGCTTTTGAAGGCAAGATGCACGAAGCCATCGTCGACCATCTGAGCCGGCAAACACTGGAAAAGAAGCTGGAAAGCGAGCGCCGGGCTAACGGCTGAGCTGTTATTTGAGCAAGGATAGCAAATATCCTGTTGCTAATGATGGATTGGAACATATAGTGAACACAGAAATTCAACTGTGTTATCTGTCATGTCTCAACCAACGATTCTTCAAAAGCTCGAAATCCTTGCAGATGCAGCCAAATATGATGCGTCCTGCGCTTCATCAGGAACGGCCAAAAAGAACTCGCTTGGTGGAAAGGGCGTAGGCTCAACAGAGGGCATGGGTATTTGCCATGCCTATGCGCCGGATGGGCGATGTATCTCACTGCTGAAGATCCTGCTGACCAATCACTGCATCTTCGACTGCCATTACTGCATCAATCGCAAGAGCTCGAATGTGCGGCGCGCACGCTTCACACCGCAGGAAGTCGCGGACCTCACGCTTAATTTCTATCGCCGCAATTACATCGAAGGACTGTTCCTTTCCTCCGGCATTATCAAAAGCTCCAACCACACGATGGAGCTGATTGTCGAGGCCGCGCGCATCCTGCGCGAAGAGCACGATTTTCGCGGCTACATTCATTTGAAGACAATTCCGGAGGCTGATCCGGAACTGGTCCATCAGGCGGGTCTTTATGCGGACCGTGTCTCGATCAATGTGGAGCTGCCAACCGATCACGGCCTAACACGCCTCGCACCGGACAAGGACAGCCGCCAGATCGAAGGCGCGCTCGCCAAGACCACTTCGGACATTGTCGAAGCGAAAGATGCGCGCAGACGTTTCCGCCATGCACCGCGCTTTGCACCTGCAGGCCAATCAACGCAGATGATCGTGGGGGCGGACAAAGCATCGGATTCTGATATCGTCGGCAAGGCAAGCCGGCTCTATGACAGCTTCAAGCTGCGGCGGGTCTATTACTCGGCGTTCTCGCCCATTCCCGATGCGAGCGCAGTTCTGCCCTTGAAGCGCCCGCCGCTGATCCGCGAGCACCGGCTCTACCAGTCCGACTGGCTGATGCGGTTCTATGGCTATCAGCCTGGCGAAGTCATGCAGGCAACTGACAGCGATGGCATGCTGCCGCTCGACATCGATCCTAAGCTCGCTTGGGCGCTGAAGTTTCGCGAGCAATTTCCTGTCGATGTGAACCGCGCTTCGAAAGAGCAATTGCTGCGAGTGCCGGGGCTGGGGACGACAGCGGTCAAACGCATTCTGGCAGCACGGCGCCACCGGACCTTGCGGCTCGACGACGTTGCGCGTCTGACAGTCTCTATCAGCAAGGTGCGCCCGTTCCTTGTCGCGCTGGACTGGCGACCGACCATGCTAACTGACCGTGCGGATTTGCGCAGTCTGCTTGCCCCGAAGCAGGAGCAGCTGGAGCTGTTTGCCGCATGACAGCGCTCGCGCCCTCTATCAATGATCAACACTATGAAGTGCGTTTGCCGCGCCCGGATGACTTTGACTTCTGGCGCGATCACGCGCGACGGCTGATCCAGTGCAATGTCGCCCCTGACCGGGTGAGCTGGGTTGAACCGGGCGGGGTAGGGGATCTGTTTGCAGGGGGCGACACCGCCTTGCCGCAGCCCCCGCTCGAAGCACGCGCTGTGCGCACGAGCAAACGCTTCATGAGCCTTGCGAAGAATGCAGCGCTTCATTCCGATCCGCAGCGATTTGCACTGCTCTACAGGCTCTTGTGGCGCTTGCAGAGCAATCCGCGCGCGATGGAAGACAAGGCCGATCCTGACGTTCGGCAGCTCGAAATGCTGGACAAGTCTGTCCGGCGTGACAGCCACAAGATGCACGCTTTCGTGCGTTTTCGCCTGGTTGAAGAGCCTGATGAGAACGGCGACACGCGCGAGCACTATGTCGCCTGGTTTGAACCTGACCATCACATCGTGCGCGCCAATGCGGGGTTCTTCATGCGCCGCTTTACCAATATGCGTTGGTCGATCCTGACACCGCGCGGCTCGATCCATTGGGATGGCAAGGTGATGCGCGAAGGCCCTCCGGCTGAGCGCTCAGATGCCCCGCAAGGCGACCCTGTCGAAGAGCTATGGCGCAGTTATTACTCTTCGATCTTTAATCCTGCGCGGTTGAAAATCGGCGCGATGCTGTCGGAGATGCCGAAGAAATACTGGAAGAATATGCCTGAGGCAGCGCTGATCCCCGATCTTATCGCAGGGGCGCAATCGCGCGAAGCGAAGATGGTGCGAGATGGCGGGCGTAAACTTGCAGATAGGCCGCAGACCTTGCCGGATATCGCTCAAGCAGTGACAGATTGTCGGGATTGCCCAATCGCTGAATGTGGGACGCGTGCTGTGATGGGTGAGGGGCCGTCTGATGCCGCACTGATGATCGTTGGCGAGCAGCCGGGCGATCAAGAAGATTTGGCTGGCAAGCCGTTTGTGGGACCGGCGGGCCAATTGCTCGATGCGCATTTGCAAGCGACCGGAATTGCGCGCGAGGACGCTTACGTCACCAATGCGGTCAAGCATTTCAAATTTGTGCCTAAGATCATTCAGGGCGGCAAGCGCCGCATTCACCAGACCCCGCAAGCGAAAGAAATCGATACCTGTCGTTGGTGGTTGGAAGCCGAACGCAAGGCTGTGCAACCAAAGCTTGTACTTGCCTTGGGTGCGTCGGCTGCGCGCGGGCTGCTGGGCAAGACTGTCAGCCTGAACCAGGTGCGCGGGGCTCCTATCGCGCTGGAGGATGGATCAGAGCTGTGGGTGACAGCGCATCCATCTTACTTGCTGCGATTGGACGGGGTCGCAAGGGCCGAGCAAGAGGCGCTTTTCGCGCGCGATCTGTCGGCAGTGAAAGCACGGCTGGAGGAGCTTGGTCCAGGCTCAAAGGCGTGAGTGCATGCCTGAAAATGATCTCCAGATACCCAAGCGGACGATCGAGCTTGATCCTGACCTGATCGAATCGCCGCCGCGCGCTAGTTTCGTTGAACTGGGGCTTGTGAGCTGTTTCAGTTTCCTGCGCGGAGCCTCGGATGCTGTCGATCTTGTCATGCGCGCTCGAGAGCTGGGTTATGACGCGATTGGCATAGCGGACGCAAACTCCTTTGCAGGGGTAGTGCGGGTTCACAGCGAAGCAAAGACACTGAAGCTGCGACCTGTCATCGGGACGCGGATCGAGACTGTCGAAGGTCTTGCGTTCCTTGCCTATCCCAAGGATCGCGCAGCCTACGGGCGGCTGTGCAAGCTTATCAGTGCCGGGCGGATGCAGACCCTTTCCGGTGAGTGGCAGGAGAAGGGCGTGTGCGAGATCGATCTCGCCATGTTGGCTGAAAATAGCGAGGATGTGCAGCTCATCCTGTTGCCGCCCGATGATCTCGATGCGGTGTACACTGTGCCTGCATGGGCGAGCAATGTTGTCGCTCTCGACGGTGAAGCCTTGTCGGACAATGTGACAGGGCGCTTTGTAGAGCTTCTCCCACATCTGACTACGGGCCTCCCGACGCTCCGCCATATCGCCGCGAGCTATCTCTATCGCGGGGACGACGTTGCACGGATCGATCGTCTGGATGACCTTGCGAAGGCTCATGGACTAAGCCTGCTCGCGACCAATGACGTCCATTACCATGTGCCGCAGCGACGCCCGCTGCAGGATGTCATGACAGCGATCCGGCACAAGACGACGGTCGCTGAGGCCGGACACCTGCTTCATCCCAATGCCGAGCGGCATCTCAAAAGCCCTAAGGAAATAGAGCGACTGTTTGCGCGCTGGCCGCATGCGATTGCAGCTGCCCGCGAGGTGGCTGACGCATGCCAATTCTCGCTTGAAGAGCTGCGCTATGAATATCCTGAAGAGATATATCCCGCCGGGATGGGGCCGCAGGAATATCTTGAGACAGAGACGTGGTGGGGGGCTGAGGATCGCTATCCTGAAGGCGTTCCTGAGAGCGTGTTTCAAACGCTTGAGCGCGAGTTGGCTTTGATCGGCAAGCTCGACCTTGCGCGCTACTTCCTCACTATCAAGGATATCGTCGATTACGCGCGCTCGGTTGAGCCACCAATTCTGTGCCAGGGGCGGGGGAGCGCGGCCAATTCAGCGGTGTGTTATTGCCTCGGCATTACGTCCGTTGACCCGTCCAAGCATGCGCTGCTGTTTGACCGCTTCATTTCCGAGGAGCGCAAAGAGCCGCCCGATATCGATGTCGATTTCGAGCATGAGCGGCGCGAAGAGGTCATCCAGTATCTCTACCGTAAATATGGTCGCGACCGTGCGGGACTAACCGCAACGGTCATCCATTACCGACCGCGCATGGCGATCCGCGAAGTCGGTAAAGCGATGGGCCTGTCAGAGGACGTGACCTCTGCCTTGGCGCGTACGGTTTGGGGTTCGATGGGGCGCGAGATTAATGAACGTCATGCGGCTGAGACTGGCATGGATATGGCTGATCCGCATCTGAAGCGAGTGCTGGCACTGACCGAGCAGATGATCGGTATGCCGCGCCATCTCAGCCAGCATGTGGGCGGCTTTATCCTGACACAAAGCGCGCTGACGGAGACTGTCCCGATCGGCAATGGCGCGATGCCTGATCGCAGTTTTATCGAGTGGGACAAGGATGACATCGAGGAACTCGGTATCCTTAAAGTCGATGTGCTCGCACTCGGCATGCTCACTTGCATCAAGAAATGCTTGGACCTGCTGGAGGATCACCATGATCGCGCGCTGACACTCGCTACAGTTCCGCGCGAGGATCCGGAGACCTATGCGATGCTGCGCAAAGGCGATTCGCTTGGCGTGTTCCAGGTCGAAAGCCGGGCGCAGATGAACATGCTCCCGCGTCTGCGTCCGCGCGAATTCTACGACCTCGTTATTCAAGTCGCGATTGTAAGACCGGGCCCGATCCAAGGGGATATGGTGCATCCCTATCTGAAGCGTCGGCGGGGCGTCGAGCCAGTGCGCATTCCCGCACCAAGCCCCGAGCATGGGCCCCCGGATGAGCTTTCCAGCATTCTCGAGCGCACGCTGGGTGTCCCGATTTTCCAGGAGCAAGCGATGAAGATCGCGCTCGATGCGGCCAAGTTCTCCTCGCTGGAAGCCAACCGGCTCAGGAAAGCCATGGCGACTTTCCGTTCGCGCGGCATGGTGGACGCGTTACAGGATATGATGGTCGATCGCATGGTTGAGCGTGGCTACGACCCGGACTTTGCTCAGCGTTGCTTCAATCAGATCCGAGGCTTTGGCGAATACGGCTTTCCTGAAAGCCATGCAGCGAGCTTTGCGCATCTGGTCTATGTGTCGAGTTGGCTCAAATGCCATTTTCCAGCGGCCTTTGCGGCAGCCTTGCTCAATTCGCAGCCTATGGGTTTTTATGCGCCGGCTCAGATCGTGCGCGACGCATGCGAGCACGGTGTTGAAGTACGCCCCGCTGATGTGAATGAGAGCGATTGGGATTGTACGCTAGAGAGTGCAGGTGGCGCGGCACATAATCGTAAGCGAGAAAATATCGCCATGCGTTTGGGGTTACGCCAGGTTGATGGGTTGCCTGAACATGTCGCTGCACGCCTGATCGCCGCACGCACGGAAGACGGACCGTTCAAGGATGTGGAAGAGCTGCGCGAGCGGGCAAGGCTTTCGCCAGCACATATCGAGCGGCTTGCCAGTGCGGATTGCTTTACCTCGCTTGGGCTTTCACGGCGTCAGGCCTTGTGGGACGCGCGCAGCCTGATCGCTTCGCCTGATTTGCCGCTGTTCAAGGCGGCAGAGGAGCGTGACGAAGGGGTTGAGGAGGCTCTCACCAAGCTCCCGCAAATGCCTTTGTCGGAAGAGGTCGTGGCGGATTATCAGACCACGCGCTTGAGCCTCAAAGCGCATCCGATGTCGTTCCTGCGCGCCAGCCTTGCAGAGCGGGGTTTCATCCGCGCATCCGATTTAAGAGATCGCAAATATCGCAGCATGGTGCAGGTCGCAGGCGTCGTCCTGATCCGTCAGCGGCCGGGCAGCGCGAAAGGCGTGTGTTTTATTACACTTGAAGATGAAACCGGAGTGGTTAATCTCGTTGTCTGGCCGGACTTAAAAGAAAAACAGCGCCGGGTCGTCATGGGTGCGCGCCTTATGGAGGTGCGCGGAAGAGTAGAATATGACGACGAGGTGATTCACGTGATCGCGCATCATATGACAGACGCAACCGCTTCGCTTCATGCGTTGTCAGATGATTTGTTGAATGCGCCGGTCGCAAGAGCCGATCATGTTACCAGTCCGCTCCCAGCCCATGCGACCAAACTGTCCCAACCGCGCACGCAGGCGCAAACCGGCTTGCGACCACGGGATTTGATTGATGAGCTTCCGCAACAACAGGGACATCCGCGCAACATACGCATTATTCCCAAGTCGCGTGACTTTCACTAAGGGAAGATTATGAATTTGGGGGCAAAATCATGAAGGTATGGAGCATCTCGCGTGCAGTCGGCCTGTTTACAGGCGACAGCCGTGCACTCCTCATCATGATATCCGGCGCAGTGTTGCTCGCCGGATGGGTCTGGCTTGCGCAAAATCCTCAGCACGATCCGCTCGCGCCGCTTGATCTCAATGATCCGCCGGGCTGGGCAACTGCAAGCAAGTTTTCCGACTTGCAGGGCAATCAAGCGCTGTGCCGCGATGTGCTGACACGCAGCAATGTGCAGTTCACCGCATTGCCTGGTGAAGGCGACGGCCCTTGCGGCCTGCCTGATCGCACACGGATCGATAATCCGCTGATTGTTCCGGGAAGCACTGTCGCAACCTGTCCAGTCAATGCAGGTCTGGCGCTATGGCTGAACCATGGGGTTCAGAAAGCCGCCGCTGAACATCTCGACAGCGAAGTAACCCGAATTCTGCACCTCGGCACGATCAATTGTCGGCGCGTGAACTCAAGCCAGACTGCGCCATGGAGCGAACATGCCCGCGGCAATGCGATTGATATCAGCGGCTTTGTCTTGGCCAATGGTGAATATGTAAGCGTCCTGCAGCATTGGGGCGAGGGCAAGAAAGGCGATTTTCTGGAAGCCGTTCGAGACAGTGCTTGCACGAGTTTTCGCACCGTTCTCTCACCGGAATATAACGCGCAGCACGCTGACCACTTTCACTTGGATCAGGGCACACGTTGGGCAAGGGTTTGCCGCTGAGCTCTGGTTGAGCGACCGCTCGATCGCTGCCTCAGACAGCTTCGAACGAATAACCGGCTGAGCGGACAGTACGGATAGGGTCTCTCGATCCGTTGACTTCCAGTGCCTTGCGCAGGCGTCGGATATGCACATCGACCGTCCGTAGCTCGATATCGCTTTGCGTGCCCCATACTCCGTCGAGCAATTGTCCGCGGCTGAATACCCGGCCAGGGCTCTCCATGAAGAATTTGAGCAAGCGGTATTCGGTCGGTCCGAGCTGCAGGGCTTGGCCATGGCGCGTCACACGGTGCGCGACGGGATCGAGCGTAATGTCGCCCACTTCCAGCGATTCGCCAGCAAGCGCAGGGCGGATACGCCGCATGACGGCCGCCACGCGCGCGAGCAGTTCACGCGGTGAGAAAGGCTTGGTAAGGTAGTCGTCCGCACCTGTGTCCAGCCCGCGAACACGGTCGTCTTCAGCTTCACGCGCTGTCAGCATGATAATGGGAACATGCGCTGTTGATTTGTCTCGTCGCAGGCGGCGGCACACTTCAATCCCGCTCGTTCCTTCGATCATCCAGTCCAGAATGATCAGATCCGGCGTTTCCTCGGCCGCCAGCATCAGCGCTTCATCGCCGTCTGGCGTTGAGCGGACCTGATAGCCTTCATTCTGGAAGCGAAATTCCAGCAATTCGGCCAGCGCTGGATCATCTTCAACAAGGAGCAGCCTTGCAGCGGTCATTGGTGATTCCCCTAAATCCACCAAAGACCTCGCACGGGTTTTGTTTCAATTTCGCGACTTGTTTGGAGGCGAATCATCGCTCTACTACGGAGCTTAGCTGGCACTCCACAAAAGGACGCGAAATCAGTCGGTTTCATCGTCCGGATATGTGCCAGTCGCAGCGAAATGGACCATCTCGGCAACGTTTGTCGCATGGTCTCCGATCCGCTCGATATTGCGCGCGACAAACAAGAGCTGTGCCGCGCTGGAAATCGTCGCAGGGTTCTCAACCATGTAGCTGACAAGATTGCGGAAAATCGAGTTGTAGAACGCGTCCACTTTCTCGTCGGCGGCGATCACTTCCTTGGCAAGCTCGGGATCGCGGGCAGCATAGGCTGTAAGCACATCGTGCACCATCTCGCTTGCAAGCTCGCCCATTGCAGGGAGCAAAGTGAGCGGTTCAAACCGGCTGCGGCCTTCGATCTCGCCAACGCGCTTGGCAATGTTCTTTGAGTAGTCGCCGATCCGCTCGACCACGCCGCTGATCTTGAGAGCCGCGATCACTTCTCGCAAATCGTCTGCCATCGGCGCGCGCAATGCGATCAACCGGACCGCCAGCTTGTCGACCTGCATTTCGAGATCATCGAGCTTCTTGTCCCGCTCGACCACTTTGGCAGCAAGCTCTTCATCGCCGCGCACCATCGCGTCGAGCGATTCCTGGATGGCGACCTCGGCGAGGCCTCCCATCTCTCCGATAAGCCCGCGAAGACGCGTGATGTCTTCGTCGAATGCCTTTACTGTATGCTCAGCCATAACGTCCCGTGATGTAGTCTTTGGTCCGGTCCTCGATCGGATTGGTGAAAATATCAGACGTGCGACCATACTCCACAATCTTCCCGAGGTGGAAGAAGGCCGTGCGCTGCGACACGCGAGCGGCCTGTTGCATGGAGTGCGTAACGATGACGATAGCATATCGCCCGGCAAGCTCGGCAATAAGCTCTTCGATTTTGGCGGTAGCGATCGGATCAAGCGCGGAACATGGCTCGTCCATCAGGATCACTTCAGGATCAACCGCGATGGCGCGCGCAATGCAAAGGCGTTGCTGCTGACCGCCAGAAAGCGCTGTACCGCTATCCTCCAACCTGTCTTTAACCTCGTCCCAAAGGCCCGCGCGCTTCAGTGAAGTTTCGACAACTGCGTCCAGATCATCTTTGGTTGGCGCAAGACCGTGGATTTTCGGCCCATATGCGATGTTGTCGTAAATCGACTTGGGGAAAGGGTTGGGTTTCTGGAAAACCATTCCAACGCGCGCACGCAATTGCACCACGTCCATGCCGGAGTTGTAGATGTCTTCCCCGTCGAGCGTGATCTCGCCTTCCACTCGCGCGGTAGGGATCGTGTCATTCATGCGGTTCAAAGCGCGCAGGAAAGTCGACTTCCCGCAGCCTGATGGACCGATAAAGGCCGTCACATATTCTGTCGGAATATCGATCGATACGGAATCGATCGCTTTCTTTTCCGAGTAATAGACCGAGACATCGCGCGCGCCCATTTTGGCGACGGAGCCTTCAAGATTGGGATGGATGACTGTCACCACTTTTTCTCGAATTTGTTGCGCAGGTAAATGGCAAGGCCGTTCATGACGAGCAGGAACAGCAGCAGGATAATGATCGCAGCGCTGGTGCGCTCGACGAAGCCGCGGTCGATCTCGTCCGACCACAGGAAGATTTGCACCGGCAATACCGTAGCGGGCGAGGTAAATCCATCTGGCGGTGTCGCGACGAATGCGCGCATGCCGATCATGAGCAACGGAGCGGTTTCACCAAGAGCGCGCGCCATGCCGATGATTGTGCCTGTGAGGATGCCGGGGAGAGCAAGCGGCAGCACGTGATGGAAGACCACTTGAACAGGTGAAGCGCCAATCGCCAGCGCACCATCGCGGATACTCGGAGGTACGGCCTTAATGGCGTTGCGGCCAGAGATAACCACAACCGGCATCGTCATCAGCGCAAGCGTCATACCGCCGATGAGCGGCGCTGAGCGGTAACTCGGGAAAATCCACAAGAAAACCGCGAGACCGAGCAAGCCGAAAATGATCGATGGGACCGCCGCGAGATTGTTGATCGAGACCTCGATCAAGTCAGTCCAGCGGTTCTTGGGAGCATATTCCTCAAGGTAAAGCGCAGCCAGAACGCCGATCGGAAACGCCAGCAAAAGCGTGATGACCATAGTCAGCAAGGAGCCTTTGAGCGCCCCCCAGATGCCGACTTTCTGTGGATTCGTCGCATCCGAACGTGTCAGGAATCCAGGATCGAAATTCTTCGATAGCACTCCGGCGCTCGATAGCTCTGAAGCCAGCGATTGCTTGTCAGCAGAACCTTCACCAGCAAATCCCGCTGCAAGGTCAGGCGTGGCTGCGAGCTCGAACCTCGTTTCACTGCGCAAAATGCTGGGGTCAGCGATGATTTCTTGAGCAACTTCGCGCCAGGCATTCGGATCGAGTTCTTCGGCTCCCTCTGCGCCAAGCGCTTGTTCAGCATAGAAATCTACCACAGCGGGAAGGCCTTGCGCCTCCAGCGATTGCACTGCGCCCGGTTGCTGCATGGCAATAGGATCTGCAGCGATGCCTGCCTCAGTGAAGTCAACAGGTACTGAAAGTTCGACACGCTGGAAGCCGCCGATGCCATTCAATGTCATCGAGCCAAGCAAGAATACTAGCACCGCGACTGAAAACACGATGGCGCTTAGGCCAACGATGCGGAAGCGCCGCTCTGCCTTGTAACGCTTGGCGAGCCGGGCTTCGAATTCCGCCGTGCGAGTAGGGCGGATGCGCTCCGCGTCGCTGCTCATCGCAGTTGCCGAAGATGCGGTGTCATTCATAGGCTTCGCGGAACCTCTTCACGACGCGCAGAGCGACGAAGTTTAATCCAAGTGTGACCATGAACAGCACGAAGCCAAGTGCAAATGCGCTTAGCGTGGCCGGGTGATCAAAGCTGCCTTCGCCGGTAAGCATCTTGACGATCTGCACTGTGACCGTCGTCATACGGTCTAGGGGGTTTGCGCTGAGATTGGCGGCGGTGGAAGCTGCCATCACCACGATCATAGTCTCACCAATTGCGCGGCTGATTGCGAGCATGATGCCTGCGACAATACCGGGAAGAGCTGCAGGAACAAGCACGCGGCGGATCGTTTCGCTGGTTGTCGCCCCCATGGCCAAGCTTCCATCGCGCATGGCTTGCGGGACAGCAGCAATAGAGTCGTCCGCCATGGAAGATACAAAGGGTATGATCATCACGCCCATCACGACGCCTGCGGCAAGCGCGCTTTCGCTTGAAGCGCCGCTAATTCCGACCTGCTGCGCAAAATCACGGATCGCTGGTGCAACCGTGAGCGCTGCGAAATAGCCGTACACTACCGTCGGAACACCTGCGAGGATCTCCAGAGCGGGCTTTACCCAGGCACGCAGTTTAGGATTTGCATATTGCGTGAGATAGATCGCGCTCATCAATCCGAGCGGGATCGCAACGATCATCGCAATGATCGCACCGATGAAGATTGTGCCCCAAAACAGCGGGATCGCGCCGTAGCGCGTGGGGTCAGGGTTGTCTGGATTGGCCATTGGATCGGGCGCCCAATGCGTCCCGAACAGAAAGTCGAACGGCCCTATCATGGTGAAGAAGCGCGCGGTCTCAAAAACCAGACTGGCGAGAATGCCGATGGTGGTGAGGATCGCGACCAGAGAGGCGATCAACAGGATCATCATCACAGTCCGCTCAACGCGGGTGCGGGCAGAGAAATCAGGCTTCAGGCGAAGGAAGGCAAACGCGCCTCCCAGAAAGCCGATGACACAGGTCGCGGCAAAGCCAACCCAGCCATAAAAGCTCTGCGCTTCGCGGAAGAGTTCGACGTAATCGCGGGCAGCCGGATTGAAGACTGCTTGAGTCGAGCCACTTGCGACCGCGCGTGCTTCGGACAAAATCGCTTGCCGCTGCAGATCAAAATCGGGAAGATTTGCCGCTTCAGGGCTAGCCAGCACCGCTTGGGTTACAAGCCCGGGCGCGAACAGGCTCCAAAGCCCAATAAAGAGAAGGATCGGTATCCCGATCCATAGCGCCACATACCAGCCGTGATAGGTCGGCAGGCTGGGCAATCGCCCGGTCTCGCTCTCGCGAGCGAATGTCCAGGCGCGCGCACGAGCCGCCAACCATCCAGCGAGCCCGAGGCCTAAGGCCAAGAGTAACAGGATAGTTGGCGACATGCGTACGGGTTACCTTACTTCAGCTCAGAACCATCAATGGTCGTGAACTCGGTTGCAGCCTTCATATTCGCTTCCATCACATCAGCAGGGGACGCAATGAGGCCGATGTCGGTCAGCGGGCCGTCAACGTTCCACATTTTGGTCCACTGAGTGAGGTATTCCTTGAGACCCGGGATCGCATCGACGTGAGCCTTCTTCACATAGACGTAAAGCGGGCGCGCACCGGGGTAGGCGAAGCTCGAGATGTTCTCGTAGGTGGGCTCGACACCGTTCATAGGCAGCCCCTGCACTTTGTCGGCGTTTTCCTCAAGATAAGAATATCCGAAAACCCCAACTGCTTTCGGGTTGCTTTCAATTTTCTGCACAATCAGATTGTCTTGCTCGCCTTGATCAACATAGGCGCCGTCTGAACGCACTTCTGTGCAGACCTGATCATAGCGATCTTCGTCTGATTCTTTCAGGGCCTTCATGTCTTCATTGGTCTTGCAGCCAACTTCGAGCACGAGTTCCTTCAGCGCATCGCGTGTGCCCGATGTGCTTGGCGGGCCGTAAACAAGGATTGGCTCGTTCGGTAGTGACGGGTCTACGTCTGACCAATTGGTGTTGGTCTGCTCACCACCATAGGGGCTTGCAGCAATGGCTTCATAGACCTGCTTTGGGGTCAGGCTCATCATGATGCCGCCTTGTGCGGACGCAAATGCGATGCCGTCCAAGCCGACTTTCAGCTCGATGATGTCCGCCACGCCATTGGCCTGGCAATCGGCGAACTCGCTCGCTTTCATACGGCGCGACGCGTTCGACATATCAGGCGTTGCAGCGCCTACGCCTTCACAGAACAGCTTCATGCCGCCGCCGGTGCCGGTCGATTCGATGATCGGTGATTTGATCTCTGGGTTTTCGCGAGCAAGCGCTTCAGCAACGGCCTTTGCGAATGGGAAGACCGTTGAAGAGCCGACAGCGCGGACAGAGTCGCGGGCAGCGCCATCACCGCCGCTGCCTCCGCATGCGGTCAGGGCAAGGGCAGAAGCGGCTGCGAAGATAAGGGATTTTGTCTTAGTCATGGTTTCTCTCACTTTGTTTATGAGAAGCGCAAAAGCGCGCAATTGTTACAGGGTAGAGACGTTGCCACTTTTACTTGTGGATATCCGCGATCAGAAATCGATCTGCGCGCGCATGCCGAACACGTCGACTGAATAGTCGACATCGCCGGTTCCGGTCGGGAAGACAGCGTCGGAGTATTTCAGCTTGCCGTAGTTGGCGAGCAACATCGTGTAATCCGTCGGCTTCCAGACCAGTGACAGGAAGTAACCATCCTGTGTGCCGCCAATGACACCGGAATCGGTCAGATCGAGACGGTCATAGCGGGCGTTGAGCTGGATCGAACCGATACCGCCTTCGCCAACCGGATTGACCGGCTTGGTACGGTCGAACTTGCCGCCCTTATAGCCGCGCGTGTCACCTTTGGTCAGGAAGTAGCCGACTTCAGCATAGCCTCCGAAGAAGGTTGGATTGTCCAGCGCGCCAGGGCGCGAAACCTTGTTCCAATGGCCTTCGACCACAGCGTGGAATGGACCTGAGATGATTGCAGATTCAAGGCCGTACATCGTCTCGCTACTGGCTGAGAAACGGTCGGTATTGATGAAGCGCTCGTCAGTGAAGGCGACCAATGGACGCTGGCGATAGCGTGTCGTTGCGCCGTTCTCGAGCTCCCGATAGTGAAGCGAGCCGCCAAGGTGTAGCTGAGCGTTGCCAAGCTTTGGCATGTAGACCACACGGCCATCGACGCTCCACTCATCGTTGGAAAGCTCGTCCATATTGTCGGTAAAGACACCGGCCTGAACGAGGACGTCACCCTTGCCGTAAGTCGCGCCGATGCCAACGCGGCGGATGAAGCCGAACGCGTCTGTAAAAGCGGCGCGCTCGATAAAGCTAGTGTGCAGCGAGCTGGTCAATTCCGCCAGAGACTGGAAGTTGTTGAACTGGCCGACGCTGATTTCAACATCACCAGCCTCATAGGAAATGATCGCGTCTGTGACCGCAAGATCGCTGTTTGCGACATCAACTTCGAACTTGAAGCCAAAGCCGCCTGGCATGTCGCCTGCCATGCCAAGACGTGCGCGGCGGATATCAGTGTCCCATCCATCGTCTGCACCAGTAGAGGATGGCGCGTTTACGAAACCGGTGTCGTATTGCAGGCGGCCGCGCGGTTTGAATTTCCAGCCACCTGAAGTGCTGATCTCCGGCGTGCCTTTGAACGCGATCTTTGGCGCTTCTTCTAAAGTTCTCTGAGCGGCGATTGCTGTTTCGCTGGCTGCGACGGCTGCTGCATTCGCTTCGGCCGCCGCCGTATTGGCGGCTTCAGCTTGCGCTTCGGCTTGTTCCAGCTCGCCTTCAAGCTGGTCAACGCGTGCCATCAGCGCAGCCATCTGCTCGCGCAGTTCAGCGATTTGCTCAGCGGAGGTTGGCTCTTGATCCTGAGCGTGAGCTGGGACAGCGGCGAGGGTGCTCAGAGCGGTCGCCGCGAGCAAAAGAGAGTGCGTTTTCATGAGAATCGGTTTCCGGATTTGTTCGTCCGGGGCTGCGCCTATGACGGTTGCATTACAGTTCTGTGACAGCCGCTCGCCCTACCGCAACCACTCTGTGGACAAGCAGTGGAGAACTTTCAGAAGGTCATGTCTGCCACTTTGTACGGGACTAGGCCGTCTCGTCCGCAATCGGCAAACGCACCATTACTTTTGTCCCTTCGCCGGGGGCGCTTGAGATATCGAGTTTCCCGCGATGCCGCTCCACAATGTGCTTCACGATCGCTAGGCCAAGGCCCGTGCCGCCTGATGCACGACTGCGTCCGGGGTCCGTGCGGTAAAATCGGCGAGTGAGATGCGGAAGATGCTCTGCTGGGATACCTTCGCCATGATCTTGAACGGCCAAGCGTGCGTGGCCGCCATTACCTTTTTCAAGTGAAACCGCGACCGGAGAACCCTCAGCGCCATATTTGAGCGCATTGTCGACCAGATTGCGCACCAACTGCTCAAGCTGCTGTGTATCGCCCCGAATGAAGAGCTCCGTCTCCAATTCCAGCGCGAGACGATCCTTTCGCTCGGAGCCTGCCGCATCATTAGCCGCGCGCTTAATCAATCCTGCAAGCTCGATGGTTTCGTCAGGTTCGTCATGCTTTTCAGCCTCGACCCGTGACAATGACATCAAGTCAGACACCAGATTGCGCATGCGCTGCGCTTCGCGAAGGATAGTATCGAGAAACTTCTTAGCGGTGTCCGTGGCAAGCTGATCCGGCGTGTCGCTGAGTGTTTCAACATAACCGATTATCGCAGCAAGCGGAGTGCGCAGCTCATGGCTGGCATTCGCGACAAAGTCCGTATGTGCGCGGCTTATATCAGCCTCTGCAGTCTTGTTGGTGAGCTCGATCACAGCCATGTCGCCGTCGATTGTCTGCCGGTTGATCCGCCAGATATCACGCCTGCGCGCTAACCCTTTCACGACCGCACTACCATCACGGTCGGAGCTAAACAAAGCGACGGCTTGCGGCTGGCGGAAGATCACGCGAGTGTCCTGACCCACCACATGACCACCCAAAACGCGTCGCGCGCTGTGGTTTGCAATACTGACCTTGTTTCGATTGGTGATGAGCAGAGGCGACTGGGCGTTCTCGATGAGCGTACCCATCGTTTCCAGATCGAGGCGGTTCTTCCGTCGCTTTGAACGCGTGTCTGGCGGCTTTTCCGATGTCAAAAACAGTGAACCGATCCAGACGATCAGCACCGCGAGCGCTGCGACCGGATGCAAACCGAAGAAAGTCAGCGCGATGCAACTGACAAGCGCCAAGATCATGCCGGTGTAAGGGGGCGTTGTGCGCGACTCCATCACAACAGCGCCCATAGCGAGCAGTGGTTAGTCCGCAAAGCGAAAAGCGGCTGCCATCAGCTGACGGGCTTCAATTCCTGAATTTGAAGGTGTTTTCTCGCAAGGATCGTGGTGAAGTGGTGGTGACCCGTACGGGAATCGAACCCGTGTTTCAGCCGTGAAAGGGCCGCGTCCTAACCGCTAGACGAACGGGCCACGCTCGCTTGCGAGAGCGGGCAAATAGGGGCGCTATGCCTAGCGGTCAACCCTTGTTTCACATCAATCTGCAAAGGCAGCATCCTCAAGGTGCATTTCGGCTTGCGGTCGGCTTCCCCAATCGTCGATTTTAGCGCGGCCTGCGAAGTGAAATCGGCGGCCTTGTGCGCGATGAAGCAAGGTCTGCCCCATCTCGCTATCAGCTGCTCTGAATGCGATGGCTTTGAAGGATCCGCCCTCTGGTCCCGCCGCGATGACACGAACGTGGTCTTGCCCGACGATATCGGCCTTGACGATTCGCACAGGACCCACTGCAATGCGCGGTGCGGGCCAACCGACGCCATAAGGGCCTGCCTGTTCGAGCGTTTCAACAAGCTGCGTTGTCAGTCCGCCTGCCGATACCGAAAGATCGAGCTTCATGACTTGCGCAGCGCGAGCGCGCGTCACATCGCGCGACAAGCGTTCATCCAGAAAGTCCGCAAGCGCATTCAGCTTGTCACTCTCGAGAGTCAGTCCGGCTGCCATGGCATGTCCGCCGCCTGCAACGAGGAGGCCTTCTTCGCGCGCTGCGATTATTGCCGCGCCGAGATCAACGCCTGAAATCGAGCGCCCTGAACCTTTGCCGGTCCCGTCAGCTTCGTCCATCGCAATCACAATCGACGGCTTGCCGGTCTTTTCCTTGATACGCCCGGCAACAATCCCGATCACCCCAGGATGCCAGCCTTTGCCGGAGAGAGTAAGCACGGCGCGATTGTCTAACCCCGCAATCATTTCTTCCGCCGCCGCCTGTACTTCGCGTTCGATTGCTCTGCGGTCTTCATTGAGATCGGATAGCTGCGCGGCGATGGCGCGCGCCTCTTCAGGATCTTCTGTGGTCAGCAATCGCACGCCAAGCGTCGATTCGCCGACCCTGCCACCTGCATTGATGCGCGGACCCAGCGCAAAGCCCAAATCGCTACATTTCGGAGCGCGGTTGAGCCTGCTCGTATCGATCAAGGCTGCCATGCCAATGCGCTCACGGCGAGCCATGACCTTGAGGCCTTGCGTCACGAATGCCCGGTTCAAGCCATGCAAAGCAGCGACATCAGCAACAGTGCCGAGCGCTACCAGATCAAGCAGAGCCATCAGATTGGGCTCATCGCGCTGCTCGAAATAGCCTTGCACACGCAGGGTTCGAACGATTGCAATGGCAAGAAGGAACGCGACGCCAACGGCAGCCAGATGACCATGTGATGCTGCAAGATCGTTCTCATCCAGGCGATTGGGATTGACCAGCGCCGCCGCACGCGGAAGCTCGGCAGCACATTTGTGGTGATCGACAACAATCACATCGACGCCGGCTTCATGCGCTTGGGCCAAGGCATCATGAGCCATCGCGCCGCAATCGACAGTGACAATAAGGCTAGACCCGTTCTGCGCCAGTTTGACCAAAGCCTCGCCGCTTGGACCGTATCCTTCGAGCAGCCGATCTGGGATATAATAATCGGCGTCCAGCTCTAGTTCTCGCATCAATTGCACAAGCAAGGCCGCGCTGGTCGCACCATCAACGTCATAGTCGCCGTAAATGGTAACGCGCTCTTGCCCTAAGATGGCCTGCGCAATCCGTTCCGCAGCCGCTTCCATGTCTTTGAACTCGGCAGGGTCCGGCAGAAACTCGCGCATGGTCGGATTGGCATGACGCGTTACATCCTCTGGCGAAACGCCGCGCGTCATCAGCAATTGCCTGGTGAGATCCTGTTCGAGGCCGGAAGTCATTTCCATCGCGCCGCCGCGCCACTGCCAAGCCTGACCGGACAGTGACTGTTTTACGCCAAGGACATGAGAGAGTGGTGTCGTTGCCATGCGTTTGCTTTAGCGTAGCTCATGACAGAGCAACAGCCTTGCGTCGTTGCAATCGACAGCGATTGACTTGAGGGCAGGAGGTGCCAAGCTCAAGACGATGACAAACGCACCGCTTCTCATTGTCTGGCACAGCCGAACAGGCGCAAGTGAAGCTATGGCGCGCGCTGCTGCGGACGGTGCAGGGAATCACGCGGTTCTCATGCGTGCTGATGACGCCCGGCCAGAGCATTTGCTGGACGCGGGAGGCTATCTCTTCGTTTGCCCTGAGAACCTCGCGAGCATGAGCGGGCTCATGAAGGAGATGTTTGATCGTTGCTACTACCCGGTGCTCGATAAAATTCAGGGTCGGCCTTATGCGACGATCATCGCTGCGGGATCAGATGGAGAAGGTGCGCAGCGTCAAATTAATCGGATAGCCACCGGATGGCGCTTGAAACGCGTTGCTGAAGAACTGATCATCAATCTTGATGCGCAATCGCCAGAGGCGATCCTGGCCCCCAAAACGGTGCCGAACGACCTCCTTGCGCAATGCCATGAACTTGGGGAAGCCATGGCCGAAGGGTTGGGTTCCGGCATATTTTGAATGCTACAATCCGCAAGTTTTTATTACTTTCAGCAATTTAATGACTCGACCTTGTTAGCGTTTCCTTGCAAGTTGTCTGGACTAACGACGGACAATTGGTGGGGATCGACCAATCGGGTTCGAGAAACTTGGGGATCGGTCGCAAATAGCGGCCAGCCACAGCGTTTGTTTGCTCTTCACGGCAGGCAAGCGTCCTGATCGCGTCGCCATGAGCGAATTCATTCAATCCGCTCCGCAAGTTGCGATATCGCACGACCCTTGCACAGAGCCGAATGACATTCGTTTGGTCGACGCTGACGCGGGCCCCAATGCAAGTGGCTTGCAGCAGTTGGCTGGCCAGCCTGTTTGGATGGAGCTGCTGCGCGAAGGCCTGACATTTGATTGCGTTGGCTTGGCCCCGCGAGAATCAAGCGAAGCGCCGAAGGTCAATTATCGCTTTGATATTGAACCACATACGCCTTTGGAGAGTTATGAATCTGTCATTCTGACACCAGGCAAGCACCTTTCTGGCGGGGGGCGCAGTGTGCCCGTTCTGCGAGGCTTGCTAGGATTGGCACGCGACTTTGTGCACCATTTCAAAGAGGCGAAAGTGGCCTGTTGGCCTCCTTCGCAATCCGCGATTGGGCGCCGTTTTTTCGAGTCAACTGTGACGTCCTGGCTTGACGGTGGACCGTTTCCTGCCCTCGGTCTGACAGCCTTCGCTGATGAGGCTGATGGCGGTATTGTCAGCGTTGGGCTCGGTCATTTTATCGATCAGGAGATTCTGATCGATCCGGAACTTGCGATTGACAAACTGGCGGCCACCCGGCTTGGGCTGAGGCTCATAAATCAGCTCGTTCTGGTTGGCGGGATAGACAAGGCTGAAACGATAGTTGGACCCGATGGTAGCCGCCTTCTGCTAAGTCCTTCACGAAATGGAAAGTTTGTGAGGGTCTCTCGAGAGTAACAGCGGTTACTCGGGGGGGCCAATGTTACAGCTACAGGCCGACGCATGCGCGCGGCTGCCATTTCATGCGGTGAACCGCCGCGGTGCACCAAATTACGATCCAAGTTTCCAGCGTCATCATCTTTTGCCGCGACAACTGCTCTCTCGCAGTTGCTTCAGGCGCATGTTCGATTGGATTGAGCCTGGTCGGGTCGGTTTTGACGATTTTCGCGCGAACGGGCTGCTTCTGCCAGCCAACGAAAATGCTGCACAGCGCGTGGGTCTTCCGATGCATCGCGGGCCGCACAGGCGCTATAACCAAATGGTGATCGAGCGGGTCGGCAGCATCGAACGGGATTGGTCGAGAACACGGATTGCAGACCCACGCAAAGCGATAGAAGCGGCTTCCATGCGAATGCGCTTACTTCAAACGGCGCTACGCAAACGCTTGCTGCAGCAAGAAAACCGTTTCGTTCTCAATCGCAAGGATCCGCTCGGCTATGGCTTTGATTTTACCGACCTCGATGCAATGGCAGAGGTGCTTTACGCCGCGAAATGATCAGCCTTCCCAGCTGGTGTAGTCGGTCTTCGCGATAAGCTCGGCTTTGGCCTTGTGATATTCGCGCTCAAAACGGGCGACCATATCTTCAACGGTGCCAACCTCTTTGACCGCGCCCACGCCTTGGCCTGAGCCCCAAATGTCTTTCCAGGCCTTGGCTTTGGTATTGCCGCCGCTGCCGAAGTTCATCTTGCTCGGATCGCTTTCCGGCAGATTGTCTGGGTCCATCCCTGCTGCTTCGATCGAATTGCGCAGATAGTTGCCGTGGACGCCTGTGAAGAGGTTCGAGTAGACGATCCCTTCAGCAGAGCTCTCAACGATGCTGTCCTTGTAACCTTGCACAGCATTAGCTTCCTTGGTCGCGATAAACGCGCTGCCGCAATAGCCAAAGTCTGCACCCATCGCTTGTGCTGCAAGGATGGAATAGCCGTGAGCAATGGATCCGGACAAAGCGACAAGGCCGTCAAACCACTCGCGGATTTCCTGCATCAGCGCGAAGGGCGACTGCGTGCCCGCATGGCCGCCAGCGCCTGCAGCAACAGGGATCAAGCCGTCAGCGCCTTTCTCGATCGCTTTGTTAGCAAAACGATTGTTGATCACATCGTGCATGCTGACCCCGCCCCAATTGCGGACCGCATCGAAGATTTCAGTGCGCGCGCCCAGCGACGTAATCACCATCGGCACTTGCCATTTCTCGCATGTCGCCATGTCCGCTTCGACCCGGTCATTGGTTCGGTGGACGATTTGATTGACGGCGAAGGGTGCTGCCGGCTTGTCCGGATTCTCGCGGTTGTGCTTGGCCAGTTCCTCAGTGATCTGATGAAGCCATTCGTCGAGCTGGCTTTGCGGCCTAGCATTTAGGGCCGGGAAGCTTCCGATGACGCCAGCCTTGCATTGCGCGATCACCAGTTCCGGTCCGGAGACGATAAACAGCGGAGAGCCGATCAGCGGCAAGCGAAGGCGATCAAACGGAGCGGGCAAAGACATGCGCGAAAAGTTCCTTGTGACAATCAGTTTGGTTGACCGCCTATGGCGCGCATAGCGGCTTGTCGAGACTGACGTTACGTAAACGTCAATGCTGATGCTGGATTAGCTCAGCACATGCTCAATGCGATAGAACCGCGCTGCGTTCCCGGAATAGAGATCCGATTTTTCCTCAGCGCTCGCGCTGCGGGTCAGGCGCTTGAACGCATTCCAGAGCACAGGGTAAGTCGCGCCCCAACGATCAACCGGGTAATTGCTTTCAAACATTGCGCGCTTCGTCCCGAAGGCTTCGATGCATGTTTCTATGTAGGGCCTCCACAAGGCTGCGAGCGTTTCAGAGCCTATGCCAGCAGCAGGGCCTTCTTCGGGCATTGCGCAATTGTGCATCGCAAGCCCGCCAAGCTTGATCGAAACGTTCTCGCACTTTGCCAGTTCATGGATGCTGTGCCGCCAGGTATCGAAACGCTCATGCAGCTTGCCGGTATATGACGCCATGCCCAGGGGGGTGCCGCAGTGATCCAAGCAGATCGGCTGGTCTGGAAAGGCACGCGCAAGATCAATCAGGTCGGGCAGCTGAGGCTCCAGCATCCACGCGTCAAAACTCAAATCGGTTTTCGCAAGCTCTGCAAAGCCTTCGCGGAACTTCGTATCGAGCAATAGACCTTCGGCTGCGCTGAAGGGAGGCCCGAGGACTTCGGGATCTGCATCCCAGGCCGAAGAGTGGCGAATGCCGCGAAACCGGTCAGGCGCGGCCGCCTGGAGCCGCTCCAGCACAGGCGCAACGTCGCCACCCAAGGTCAAGTCCGCATGACCGACGATCCCGGCACATGCCCGCGCATTGCCGTAAAGTCCGCTTGCTGATTGCGCAGCGACACCGTTCACATACTCGACTTCGCCGACGACCTTCATCGCTTCGCTTGCGCCCTCGCGGTAGAACGCGCTGCATTCCATGAAGATGGTTGCGACAATGTTGTGACCGGTCTGCAGATCAGCGAGGAACTGGTCGAACGTGTAATGCACCACCGGAACCAGCGTTTCGATAAACCGGTGCCGGGGCTCCGGAAACATCGGCATGAGGGGCCGCAAGTCCCACAGATGATGATGCGGATCAATGATCGGAAGGTCGGGTTCGAGTATCTCTTCATTCATCCTGGCGCTGCCTTTCCTGTCCAACTCAGCATGTTGGATACACATGTTACACAGTCCTGGGAAAGAAAAGCTCGCATGGTATCCAACACGGTCATGCGAGGGAGAATGGTCGGGAAATGCGCGGTTTGAGCCATGGCGGATAGGGTAATAGCGCGCAGATCAATTAGGAAAGCGAACTCGACGAAACATGCAATGCCGGTGTAGGATACGCGTGTGGCGGGGCAATCCAACAAATCGAAACGCGTATTGGTGCTGGGCGCGAGCGGTACGATTGGCCAGGCGGTGATGAGGGCGCTGGTCGAAGCCGGGCACACGCCTGTCGGTCTGATGCGCCGTTCGTTGAGCAATGAAGCGCTGGCAGACACGTTGGAGCGCGGAGGCAGCACCGTTCATTTCGGCGATGTGACAGATCGCGCTGCAATCGCCGATGCAATGGAGGCTTCGAAGCCTGATGCCGTGATATCCTGCCTAGCATCGCGTTCAGGTGCACCTAGAGACGTACAAAGAATTGATTTCCAGGCCAATCTGGATGCACTGGATCGGGCTGTGTCGGCTGGCGTGAAGCAATTCGTCTTGCTCTCGGCGATCTGTGTGCAGAAGCCGCGGCTTGCATTCCAGCATGCGAAATTGCGGTTCGAACGCCGCTTGCAAGTCTCTGGGCTTACATGGTCGATTGTCCGTCCGACGGCCTTTTTCAAATCGCTTTCTGGTCAGGTCGAGCGGGTGAGGGCGGGAAAGCCATTTCTGCTGTTCGGCGATGGTGAGCTGACCCGGTGCAAGCCGATCAGCGATGCGGACTTGGCGCGTTACATCGTGAGCTGTCTGGACGATCCGACGAAACAGAATGCTATCCTGCCGGTTGGCGGGCCAGGGCCAGCCATTTCCCCGCGCGAACAAGGCGAAATGCTGTTCAAGCTTGCTGGCAAACCGCCGCGCCACAAAAGCGTGCCGGTGGGCATGTTCAGCCTTGTTTCCGGCATGCTGGCGCTGCCCGCAAAGCTATCTTCATGGATTGCGGAGAAGCGCGAATACGCACGGATCGCGCGATATTATGCGACGGAGAGCATGTTGGTGTGGGATGCCGAAGCCGGTGCGTACTCCGAAAGTCTCACCCCCGAATTCGGAAGCGAGACTCTCGAAGATCACTACCGCGCGTTGCTCAACCGCTGACGACGGAATTTGCAGCGCTCAGCACTGCGCGAACGCTCGCTGTCGAGACGTCTTCGTCAATTCCGCAGCCCCAGATGATATCTTCGCCTGACTGACACATGAGATAGGCGGCTGCGCGCGCGTCGCGTCCTGAACCCATGGCGTGTTCGGTGTAGTCGAGCACGCGTATGTCCAAGCCAAAGCTCTCTTCTAACGTGCCCAGCACTGACGAGATCAAGCCATTGCCGCGGCCCGAGACGCGCTGTTCTTCGCCTTTGACCATGACGGTGCCGGTGAAGATGCGCGTGCCATCCGAAGCGCGGCTTTCCTCATAGTCGACCAGCTGGAAGTGCTTGTCGGGCGTTTGGACGTGGTAAGCGCCTTTGAATGCTTCCCAGATGTCAGGGGCGTTGAGTTCACGGCCAAGCTCGTCCGCCATGCGTTGCACGTGCTTGGAGAAGTCGGCTTGCATCTTCTTAGGCAGTTTGAGGCCTTGATCCTGCTCGAGCACCCATGCAAAACCGCCTTTGCCCGATTGCGAATTGACGCGGATGACCGCTTCATAATCGCGGCCAAGGTCGGCTGGATCGATAGGCAGGTAAGGGACACGCCATTGCTCGTCATTCTGCTGATCGTTGGCTTCGAAGCCCTTCTTGATCGCGTCCTGATGGCTGCCTGAGAAAGCCGTAAAGACCAGCTCACCGCCATAGGGATGACGCTGATGGACAGGCAATTCGTTGCAATATTCGACGGTTTCGATGACGCGGTCGATGTCGGAGAAATCCAGCCCCGGATCAACGCCTTGCGTGTACATGTTGAGAGCCACTGTCACCAAACAGCAATTGCCGGTGCGCTCGCCATTGCCGAACAGGCAGCCTTCGACCCGGTCTGCGCCTGCCATCAGGCCAAGCTCTGCCGCAGCCACACCTGTGCCGCGATCATTATGCGTGTGCAGGCTGATGACTGCACTCTCGCGATTGGGCAAATTCTTGCAGAAATACTCGATCTGATCGGCGTAGATATTGGGCGTTGCTGCTTCGACTGTCGCAGGCAGGTTCAAGATAATCGGATGCTCAGGTGTGGGTGTTAGCACGCGCATCACTTCCTCGCAGACCTCAATGCTGAAATCGATCTCTGCGGTTGAGAAGGTCTCCGGCGAATATTGGAAGTGCCAGTCTGTATCGGGACGCTTGGCCGCTTCATCGCGCATGACTTTCGCGCCTTGCGACGCAATTTCGCGCACTTCGTCTTTCGACATGCGGAACACGATGTCGCGCCATGCAGGGCTGACCGCATTGTAGAGATGGACGATCGCCTGCTTCGCGCCAGCCAAGCTCTCGAAGCTTGTCCGGATCAGATCTTCGCGGCTTTGCGTGAGCACCTGGACGATGACATCGTCCGGGATACGGCCCGATGTGACCAGGCCGGATATGAAGTCGAATTCCGTCGCACCAGCGCTCGGGAAGCCGACTTCGATTTCCTTCACGCCGATCTCGACAAGTAGGTCGAAGAAGCGGTTCTTTTTCACCGCATCCATAGGATCGATGATCGATTGGTTTCCATCGCGCAGGTCGGTCGACAGCCAGCGTGGCGGCGATGTGATCGTGCGGCTCGGCCATTGCCGGTCAGGCAAGTCGATTTGCGGGAAAGGCCGGTATTTGCGGCCGGGATCGGAAAGCATGGGCATGAATTCAGCTCGTAACGGTAAGTTTTGAGAGGCTGGTGCGGGTCTTTATCCCCTTGGACGCGCCCCGCGCGCCTCTGGCACGCAGCAGCTTACGCCCAAGGGCGCGTAAGTCGTAGGTGCAGCGTTCCGTTACGTGTCATGCGAAGCGTCTTTGCCGATTGATGCGTGAAAGGCAAGTTAAGACTGCTGAAAATTGCGCAGATTAGCGCCAGCGCAGCCGTTCACCCGTCAGTTGATCGACCGATGTGACGCCCATCAGGCGCATTCCGCGCTCAATCTCGTCCTTGAGGATACCGAGCGCGCGTTCAACGCCGTCTTGCCCTGCTGCGGCAAGGGCATAGAGGTAAAGCCGACCGCCGCTGGCCGCAGTCGCGCCGGTGCACAGCGCTTTCAAAGCGTGCGTGCCGCGCCGTACGCCGCCATCGCAGATGATCTCTATCTCGCCGCCGACCGCATCGACAATTTCGCTCAGCTGGTCGAACGGCGCGCGGCTGCCATCCAATTGCCTGCCGCCATGGTTGGAGATCATGATACCATCCGCCCCGACCTCAACCGCGCGGCGAGCATCGTTAGCGCTCATCACGCCCTTCAAGACGAATGTGCCGCCCCAGTCCTGCCGGATCTTGGCCGCTGTGTCCCAATCCATCGAGGTGTCGAGCATGGTGTTGAAATATTCCGCGATGCTGACAGCCTTGCCGGTCCCTTCGTCGACATGCGTGTCGAGATTGGGCAGACGGAATTTCTCGCGGAAGAGATAGTCGAGCGTCCAACGCGGCCGTGTCGCGTAGGACCACACGGAAGCGGGCGTGAACTTGGGCGGGGTCGTGAAACCAGAGCGAAGGCACCGCTCACGCTTGCCTGAGACTATCGTGTCCACTGTCAGTGCGATGCAATCGAACTTCGCTTCCTGACAGCGCTCGATCATGCTCGTGTTGAGGCCTTTGTCCTTATGGACATAGAGCTGGAACATCTTCGGACCTGAGGTTAGCGCGGCGATCTCTTCAATACTGCGCGTTGCAAGGCTCGATATGCCGAACCAAAGGCCGAACTTCTCTGCCGCTTTCGCGACCGCAGTCTCTCCCTGATGGTGGAAGGCGCGCTGGACAGCGGTCGGGCTGAGCACCAGCGGCAAAGCGCTCTTGCGCCCGAGGATCGTGCAGCTTGTGTCTATCTCGGCAACGCCCGCGAGCACATCAGGCACGAGATCACAGCTCGCATAGGAATCCGTGTTGCGCGCCTTGGTCAGCTCGTCGTCTGCTGCGCCATCGATATAGTCGAACACAGGGAAGGGCAGCCGCGCTTTCGCAAGCCGCCTGAAGTCATCGATATTGTGGCAATCAGAAAGGCGCATCAGCAGCGCTCCGTACCGCGCTCGAAACGGGCGCGTAATGAAGAGACAGAGTACTCCGGCTTGGGCTCCGCAGCAGGGCAGGGGCGGTAAGCCGGGTCGCGCGGCAAGCAGCCTGGCCCGCAGACGAGGATCGATTTGCCTGCCTGGGCGTCATTGCGCCAGAACCGTCCGCCGGGTGTGGACACATAGCCATCCATTCGGCTGGCGATATCGCTTTCCAGGTCGATGGTGGATGGCACTTCGCTGTCAAACTCTTCGCCGAAACCACCATGAGTGTGGAAGCTCGCGAGAGGCGCCATGCCGGGCTCGTCAAAGTACGCAATGTCACAGCTCGCCTGCTTGCCCGTCAGTATGCGGCCAGCGCCCAGATCGCCATTGCTGTCTTCGAAGATGATCCCGCAATATTCGGTGTCTTCGGCAAAAGACTGCTCCTGCAACGCGGCGAGCTGCTCGCGAGCAAAGGCGGTGACCTCCTCAGTCGTGGCTGTGACGACGAAATCCTCCGGTCCTTTGACGTTGGATATCGCGCGCGCAACGATCACCACAAACGCGATGGCGCAAAGTGCATAGAGGATGTGGGTTGTGCGGACGTTCTGCATTACGCCCGCACGCTTGGCCTTAGTTTTTCGCTTTGTCGACCAGCTTGTTGGCGCTGATCCACGGCATCATCGCGCGAAGCTCTGCACCGGTCTTCTCGATCGGATGCGCTTCAGCGGCCTTGCGGCTGGCCTTCAGCTCAGGCTGGCCCGCGCGATTGTCGAGCACGAAGTCTTTCACAAAACGGCCTGACTGAATGTCAGCGAGTACGCGCTTCATTTCGGCCTTGGTCTCCTCGGTAATGATGCGAGGGCCGGTCTTGATGTCGCCGTATTCCGCGGTGTTCGAGATCGAATAACGCATGTTCGCGATCCCCCCTTCGTAGAGCAGGTCAACGATGAGCTTGGTTTCATGCAAGCACTCGAAATAGGCCATTTCAGGCGCGTATCCGGCTTCGGTTAGCGTCTCGAAACCCGCCTGGATCAAATGCGTGATCCCGCCGCAAAGGACGGCTTGCTCGCCGAAGAGATCGGTTTCGCACTCTTCCTTGAAGTTGGTTTCGATAATGCCTGAACGGCCGCCACCAACGCCCGATGCGTATGCAAGCGCAACATCATGCGCCGCGCCGCTAGCATCCTGATGGATCGCAATGAGGCAAGGGACGCCGCCGCCGCGCTGGTATTCGCTGCGTACGGTGTGACCCGGACCTTTGGGCGCGATCATGATCACATCGATGTCGTCGGGCGCTTCGATCAGGCCAAAATGGATGTTGAGACCGTGTGCGAAAGCGAGGGCGCTGCCCGGCTTCATATTGCCTTTAAGGTCATTCTCCCAGATCGCGGCCTGATGCTCGTCCGGCGCGAGGATCATGAGAACGTCGGCCCATGCTGCCGCTTTGCTGTTGGTCATGACTGTGAAGCCGGCCTCTTCTGCCTTCTTCGCAGTGGCAGAGCCTTCGCGCAGTGCAATGGCAACGTCTTTCACGCCGCTGTCACGCAGGTTTTGTGCGTGGGCATGGCCTTGGCTGCCATAGCCAAGGACAGCGATCTTCTTGTCTGTGATCAAGCCCAGATCGGCATCGGCGTCGTAGTAAACTTTCATCATTTATCCTTCGCTTTGTCGCGTAATTCTTGAATGGGGACCCATTTCCTCGATCCCGGTAATTTTGCTCGCCAGTAAATCCAACCGTTCAAAGTCGGCGTCTTCCCGTCTTTTGTTGTCGCAACGGCCGCTGCAGCGGGTGAAGGACCGTTAAAAATACCTCTGGGCGTTTTCCATTTGCCCTTGCTGATGAAAGCGCGCTTCACTGATCCATTGTATTCCATTCGAAGACTTGTTTCTTCGGGGAGCGTGACGCCTTTTGATGACCAGGCGCCATCGTCGAGGCTTGCGAAGCTTTCGTCGTCATCTGAGTATCCAGATTCGATCCCGATCAGTCTTCGTAGAGCGGCGTTTGCTGGCTCTGAGAAGCTTCTCCTTTCAGCTTCGATTGCTTGATAAACTTCAAAGTCGATTTCGATTTGTTTCATTTCCATAGGCATTCTCCTTGCTGTTGAAGTGCCTATAGCTAAAATAGTAGTAATAGTAGAGTCAATAGTAATTATGCCCCTTCAGCTCCGCGCATCATGCCAACGACGCCTGAGCGGCCGACTTCGACGAGCCCGAGGCCCCTCATGAGTGTGATGAAGCTGTCGATCTTGTCTGGCGCGCCGGTCAGCTCGAATACAAAGCTCTCGGTCGTTGTGTCGACGACGCTTGCACGGAAAACATCAGCGATGCGCAGGGCTTCAACGCGCTTTTCGCCAGTGCCTTCGACCTTGATGAGCGCCAGCTCGCGTTCGACATGCGGACCCGCGGTAGTCAGGTCGACCACCTTGTGCACCGGCACGAGCCGTTCAAGCTGCGCTTCGATCTGGTCTATCACTTGCGGCGGGCCATTGGTGACGATCGTGATACGGCTGACCGCATGATCGTCCGAGATGTCCGCCACTGTCAGACTATCAATGTTGTAGCCGCGCGCCGTGAACATGCCGGAGATTTTCGCGAGAATACCGGCCTCGTTATCGACGGTGACGGCAAGCACATGCCGTTCGCTGGCTTCAGTGTGAATTTTCATGTCGGCGCCCTTACACCAAAGCTTTCGCTTCGTCGTCCATCGTGCCTTCGACGTGATCGCCATAGAGCAACATGTCGGTATGCGCTGCGCCTGACGGGATCATCGGGAAGCAGTTTGCATCTTTCGATACGAGGCAATCGACTATCACAGGCCCGTCATAATCGAGCATGGCTTCGATACCGGAATCGAGGCCCGCTTCGTCTTCTATGCGAATGCCTTTCCACCCGTAAGCCTCTGCCAGTGCAACGAAATCGGGCAGGCTGTCGGAATAGCTGTTCGAATAGCGGCCTTCATAGGTCAGTTCCTGCCACTGGCGGACCATGCCCATATATTCATTGTTCAGGATGAAGATCTTGACTGGCAGGCGGTATTGGCTGGCTGTGCCTAGTTCCTGAATGTTCATCTGGATCGATGCTTCGCCCGCAATATCGATCACCAGCGTGTCGGGATTGCCAAGCTGCGCACCAATCGCCGCAGGAAGGCCATAACCCATCGTGCCAAGCCCGCCTGAGGTGAGCCATTTGTTCGGATCGTTGAAACCGAAATATTGCGCGGCCCACATCTGGTGCTGACCGACTTCTGTGGTGATGATCGGATTGCGATCCTTGGTCAGCGCAAACAGCCGCTCGACTGCCTTTTGCGGCATGATCATTTCCGACTTTTCAGGATAAGCGAGGCAGTCGCGCGCGCGCCAGCCCATGATGCGGGCTTTCCATTCGCCCAAATCCTGCGGCTTGCGCTCGCCCCAGGCTTCGATCAGCTGACCGAGCACAGTCGCACAATCGCCGACAATGCCGAGATCGACGGGGACAGTCTTGTTGATCGAGCTGCGGTCGATGTCGATGTGGATCTTCTTGGAAGTCGGGCTGAACGCATCGAGCCGGCCAGTAACCCGGTCATCGAAGCGCGCGCCGACGCAAACCATGACGTCACACTGGTTCATCGCCATGTTCGCTTCATAGGTGCCATGCATCCCGAGCATGCCGAGCCAGTCGGGATGATCGCTCGGGAATGAACCCAGCCCCATCAGCGTACTGGTCAGCGGCGCGCCGGTGATATCCTGTAACTGACGCAGCAGCGCACTTGCTTCAGGCCCTGAATTGATCACGCCGCCGCCTGTGTAGAGGATCGGGCGCTCAGCTTTCGCCATCAACTCGACGGCTTCGATGATTTCCTCACACACGGCGGCCATGCGCGGGGCATAGCGATGCGAGGCGGGTTCCTTGCGTTCGTCCTTAGGGATGGACGGTACGGCGATCTGCACGTCCTTTGGGATGTCGACGACTACCGGTCCGGGACGGCCTGTGGTCGCAATGCGGAATGCTTCGCGCAGGGTAGGGCCGAGCTCGGCCGGTTCTTTCACGAGATAATTGTGCTTGGTGCAGTGGCGCGTGATGCCGACTGTGTCCGCTTCCTGAAATGCATCAGTCCCGATTAGCGGGGTCGGAACTTGTCCTGTGATCACGACCATCGGGATTGAGTCCATGAACGCATCCGCGATGCCGGTGACAGCGTTGGTTGCGCCGGGTCCCGAGGTCACAAGGACAACGCCGGGCTTGCCGGTCGAGCGCGCATAGCCTTCTGCGGCATGCGCTGCGCCAGCTTCATGACGTACGAGGATGTGGCGAATGCGATCGTCGGCAAACAGTTCGTCATAGATCGGCAGCACCGCGCCGCCGGGATATCCGAAGACGAATTCCACGCCCTGTTCGACCAGGCAATCGACCAATATCGCTGCGCCGCTACGCTCGGCTGTCACGTCAAAACCTTTCCAATGGCCCTTACGGAAAAGCGGGCCTTTAACAAAAAATGCGGCCCGGTGCATGGGGGTACGCACCGAGCCTTCGCAAGCCTCGGTATGAGTATGAATATGTCATGTCAACACTTAATGTTGTAATAATCGTGCGAAATAGCGCTCAATATCGACAGATTCAGATTCGTTTCTTGGCCAGTCTTCTGGCGGCTGCCGACGGAACCACGTGTATTGCCGCTTGGCATAATTGCGCGTGGCTTGTTGACCTGCCGCGATCATTTCTTCGCGCGAAAGCTCCCCTTGCAGGAGGTCGGCGATTTCTGGCACGCCAATCGCGCGCATCACAGGAAGGTCTGCTGCGAGTCCGCGCGTAAGCAGCGCTTCGACTTCAGCAATAGCGCCTTGATCGAGCATGATCTCAAAGCGGCGGTCGCAGCGCTCGTACAGCCACTCGCGCGTCGGCAGAAGGATCAACGGGTGCAAGTCGACTTGTTCGCCGATCCCGCCAGACTTTTCCGCTTGCCATTCGCTGAGCGTCTTGCCGGTCGAGCGCACGACTTCCAGCGCGCGCGAGATCCGTTGGCTATCGCCGGGCTCTAGCTTGGCCGCGCGCTCCGAATCTTCCATCTGCAACGCCGCATAGGCATCAGCGGTGGGCAGGGCGCGCACGCTTTCGCGTATCGCAGGATCAATTTCGGGGATGGGCGCAATCCCTTCCAAGAGCGTGCGCATGTAAAGACCAGTCCCGCCAACCAGGATCGGAACGGCACCGTCGTCATGCAGCCGCGCAATCTCGCGCTTGGCCGCTGCGGACCAGTCGGCAGCCGAGCAAGGTCCAGCGCCATCCCATGCGCCGAACAGCAGATGCTCAACCCCTTGCATCTCGTCTTCGTTGGGCCGCGCGCTCAACACCTTCAAATCGGCATAGACTTGCGCGCTGTCCGCATTGATCACAGCTGCCTTGCGTCCCTGCTTTTCCAGAGCCTTCGCAAGCTCCACAGCCACTGCGCTCTTGCCGCTGGCGGTTGGTCCTGCAATGAGCGCGACCGGAGGCAGATTGCCCGATTGAGGAGAGACGTCAGTGCCCATAGTCAGGCTGATAGCAGACACGGCTTCTCTGGAAAGTGCCGAGCATCAACCCGATTGGCTCGATGAAGCAGGCGTCGCGCTTTCGCTTCGACAGCTTGGTAATGATCTGTTCGAGTTCGACTATCCGATTGGCTCGGCCGAAGCACTCGACCGCATCCTCGACGAGTTGCTGAACGCGAGAGCCGCGCTGATCAGCGCCGCCGCTTTCGACATCCCCCAAGTCTTCATATCCGACATGGATTCAACCATGATCGGGCAGGAATGCATCGATGAACTCGCAGACTATGCGGGCCTTAAGGAAAAGATCGCGGACATCACTGAACGCGCCATGCAAGGCGAACTCGATTTCGAACAGGCCTTGCGCGAGCGGGTAGGGCTGCTTGCTGGCCTCAATGAGAGCGCAATCCAGCAGTGCCTCGATGAACGGATCACGCCGATGGCAGGCGCGCGAACGCTCGTGCAGACGCTCAAAGCCAAAGGGTGCCGGACAGTTCTGGTGACGGGCGGCTTCCATCATTTCGCTGATCCGGTGGCCGATATGCTTGGTTTTGAACGCGTGGTCGGCAATCGGTTGGAAGTGGTCTCTGGCAAGCTCACTGGTGGGTTGGTCGGCGACATCGTCGATAGCTCGGTAAAGAAGAAAGTCCTCCAAGAGGAGATCGCAGCAGCAGGCGAGGGCACAATCTCGCTCGCCACAGGAGACGGTGCGAATGACATTCCCATGCTGGAAGCTGCGACCTACGGTTTTGCCTACCACGCCAAGCCCAAGGCACGCGCGGCAGCCAATGCCAGAATTGATCGCGGCGACCTCACAACTGTGCTCACATTGCTCGGCATTCCGCAGAGCGAATGGGTCATGGACAATTAACTGACTATGATGTAAGTTTCGCTTCGCAACCTACAGGAGCAAGGCCATGGCTTCAGCAGCGCAACGATTGATCGACCGTCCGCTTGTCGCGGAGACTCGCAAGACGACCAGTTTTCGTCCGATCAAGGCGTGGCGGCATTTCCGCCAGCTCGTGCTCGACAAGGAAGACACCGAGCAGGTCTTTCACATCATCGAAGCGATGAAAGGCAAGAAGAGCCACAAGCAGGCCTGGGACTTTATCGCCTCGGAAACCGGCCAGCGCTTCCTGCGCGAAGAGAAATTCATTCCTGATATGCTGGACGACCACGAACGCTGGGCCGATTGCGGGCCTGACAGCGTGGCGCAGCATTACATCCGCTTCATGAAGCGCGAAGGTTTGTCCGCCGCTGGTCTGGTTGACGAAAGCTATAAATGGCAGCCGGAAAGCGAGCGTCCGCAAGATCTCACTGAATGGTATTTCACGCGCCTGCGCGACACGCATGACCTGTTCCATGTGCTGACCGGCTATGGCCGCGATGCGCTGGGTGAAGCGGCACTGCTCGGCTTCAGCTTTGAACAGAACCACAATCTCGGCATCAAGTTTATCGCTTATGCGGCCGCGAATGAGATCCGCAAAGTGACAGAAACCAAAGCGCCGTTGTTCTCCGCGATCAATGAAGGTCGGCGGCTAGGCAAAGAAGCGGCAAAGCTTGCCCATATGGATGTCGAGCAAGTCATGCGCGAAGACATTGCTGACGCGCGCGCGCGACTTAATATCGGCAAGCCTGTGATCTATCGCGAATGCTTGGCACAGCTTGAGAGCGAAGGGCATCTGGAAGCGGACCTTATGGCTCCGCAAGCCAAGGCCGAGAACACCGAGTGCTGCGCTAAAGCGGCATAAGGCGTTTGAGGTTCATCCTCAGCAGCACAAGCGCTAGGATGAGGATAATCACTGACAACAGGAACGGCGCGCCGGGGAAGAACAGCCCGACATCGTCTGCGAAATAACCGAACAAGCCGGTCATCACCAGCGGGCCGATAATGCTGGTGAGGCTCACCATGCTTGCGACTGCGCCTTGCAATTCACCTTGCGCGTCGTCGGCGATCCGTTCTGACATCAATTGCTGCAACGCAGGGAAGGTCATGCCTGCGAAACCGCCAAGGAATATGCCGAGGATCATCACCCAGCCGTCCGGCGCGAAACTAAACAGCAAATAGGCGGGCAGGGCAAACAGGAAGCCGAGAGTTGCGGTAGCGTTCGCTCCGATCCTTGCAATGACAAGGCCGGTTAGTCCGCCTTGCACAATTGCCAGCATCAAGCCGTAAAAGGCAACGCTAAGGCCGATCTGGAACTCGTCCCAGCCGAACAGCAGGAAATTGTAATACGCCCAGACCGTGAAAGTGGATTGCGCGGCAAGCTGCATGAAAAAGATCACGCCAAGAAAGCCGAGGACCACCGGAGTCTTGCCCATCTGGACAATCGTCCCGAACGGGTTGGCACGCGCCATGGTGAAGCTGCGACGCTTTTCTGCGGGCAGGGTCTCGCGCAGGATGAAATAGCCAACGATCGCGCCCGAGATGGCGAAGATGGCCGCCATGATGAAAGGCAGGCGCTCGTCATAACTGCCGAGCAAGCCGCCAAGCGCTGGCCCGATCACAAAACCGCTCGCGCCTGCTCCGCCAAGCAAGCCGAAATATTTGCCGCGTTCTTCGCGCCTTGCGATGTCGGCAACGCAGCTGTTTGCTGCCGCCCAGCTCGCCCCCATGATGCCGCTCAAGAGACGCCCCACGAAGAGCCACCAAAGATCCGGTGCGAGCGCCATGATGATGTAGTCAACGCCCAGCAGCAGCAGGGTAATGAGCAAGACAGGCCGCCTGCCATACCTGTCGGACAGGCCGCCGATCACTGGCGCGAACAGGAACTGCATCAGCGCATAGGCAAAGGCGAGCAGCCCGCCGATCTCGGCTGTGCGGTCGACCGGCTCGCCTGTAATCGTCTCGAGCAGAGTCGGCATGACCGGGATGATGAGGCCAATCCCCACCATGTCGATGAACACGATGAATGCGACCATGCCCAGCGTGGCCTTGATCTCAGGTGGTTGTCCTTCAGCGGCGCTCATAGCGGCGGAAGTCCCATCATTACACAGTCACCATAGTCAACCGCCAAATGCCACAACGCGCCGAGCCCAAGCGCGCGCACCCACCATTTGGGCACGCCGAGCATAAGGAGGAAGACGATGGCCGCCTCCCATCCGTGCAGGAGGTGGAAACCGATGCTGCAGCGGTTGGGGTCGAAGATGGGATCAGCTAGCAAGTGATCGAGATCGATCAGGTTTGCGCTCGCGATGACGAGGCCAGCGGTTTTCCAGCGCTCGCGCCAGATCACCCAGGCGATAGCGAAAGGCACCAGCCAGTGACCGCCATAATGGAGGATGGGTTGAAGGAGCTCTATGCTTCCATCCAGTCGCGGAAGAAGCTCGCATGCGCTTCGCGCAGGTCAGAGAGCGTCACAGCTACTTCAGAATACACTTCATCCTCTGGGATGACGATCCTGTCTCTGGACACCTGGCCAAGTTTTTGTGAATCAGGCGCTTTTTCATTCAAGAGGGACTCAAACTCACTCTCGCATCCTTGAGGAACTGTGACCAGATAGCACCCCTGCAACTCTGCGAATACGCCAGCGGAGTGGTAGCTATCATGGTATGTCCACGCACCGGGAAGATAAGCACCGAGACTTGATGCTAGTGCCATCTCTGACAATGCGACTAGCCAACCTCCATCCGAGATGTCGTGAACGGCGTTTACAAGCAAACGATCGCGCATATCGTGGATAAATTCGGCTGTTCGCACTTCTGCCGCAAGATCGACCTTGGGAGGTTCGCCATTCGAGAGGCCATGAACTTCCGATAACCAAAGGGATTGTTCGATCAATGGACCCTCAACTGGTGTCCAGCCACCTTCCCCAGGATCGCCGATCAGCCAGATCGCATCGCCCTCGTTCTTGAAGCCCATCGTCATCATCTTTGCATAATCATCGATGATGCCGACCCCGCCTATGGCAGGCGTAGGGAGGATGGCTGAGCCGCCGCCGGTCGCTTTGCTTTCATTGTAAAGCGAGACGTTGCCGGAAACGATCGGGAAGTCGAGCGCGCGGCAGGCCTCGCCCATGCCTTCAAGCGCATGGACGAACTGGCTCATGATTTCAGGGCGCTGCGGGTTTGCAAAGTTGAGACAATTGGTGACGGCAAGCGGGCGCGCGCCAACCGCGCACAAATTGCGGTAAGCTTCGGCAATGGCTTGCTTGCCGCCTTCGTAAGGATCGGCATAGACATAGCGCGGCGTGCAATCGGTGCTGATCGCGAGCGCCTTCTGGGTCCCATGTACCCGAACAACGCCTGCATCTCCGCCTGTCTGCAGGGTATCTGCGCCCACCTGGCTATCATATTGCTGTGATATCCAGCTGCGTGAAGCGAGGTTGGGGCTCGCCATCAGCTTTAGCAAATCAGCAGCAATATCAGTGCTTTCAGGCGTATTTTCGAGCGGTTTCACCTCAGCCCAGGCTTTGTATTCGTCCTTGGAGAGGTAAGGACGGTCATATTCCGGCGCGTCCGCTGCGAGCGGCCCGAGCGGGATGTCGCACACGACTTCTCCGTTAAATTCCAAGACCATATGGCGCGTATCGGTCACTTCACCGATGACCGCGAAGTCGAGTTCCCACTTCTCGAATATCGCTGCAGCCATCTCTTCCTTGCCAGGCTTCAAGACCATGAGCATGCGCTCCTGGCTTTCGCTCAGCATCATCTCGTAAGGCGTCATGCCTTCTTCGCGGCACGGCACTTTGTTCATGTCGAGGCGAATGCCCGCCTTGCCATTGGTCGCCATTTCAACCGAGGACGAGGTGAGGCCCGCTGCGCCCATATCCTGGATCGCGACGATGGCATCGGTTGCCATCAGTTCCAGACACGCTTCGATCAGAAGTTTCTCTGTGAAGGGGTCGCCAACCTGAACCGTCGGGCGCTTGGCTTCGGCATCTTCCTCGAAGTCGGCGCTCGCCATGGTCGCGCCGTGGATCCCATCGCGCCCGGTCTTGGAGCCGACATAGACAATAGGATTGCCGACACCGGTGGCGGCTGAGTAAAAAATCTTGTCTGCGTCCGCGACACCAACGGTCATGGCATTGACGAGAATGTTGCCGTCATAGGCCGGGTGGAAATTGGTCTCGCCGCAAACTGTCGGCACGCCCACGCAATTGCCGTATCCGCCAATGCCAGCAACGACGCCTTTGACGAGGTGCTGCATCTTGGGATGCTCGGGCCGGCCAAAACGCAGGGCATTGGCATTCGCGACTGGGCGCGCGCCCATGGTGAAGACGTCGCGCAGGATGCCGCCAACGCCCGTTGCTGCGCCTTGATAAGGTTCAATATAAGAGGGGTGGTTGTGGCTCTCCATCTTGAAGATCGCTGCCTGACCGTCGCCAATGTCGATCACGCCAGCATTCTCGCCCGGACCACAAATAACCCACGGCGCTTCGGTCGGCAGTTTCTTCAAGTGCAGGCGCGAGCTTTTGTAGGAGCAATGCTCGCTCCACATCACTGAAAAGATGCCGAGCTCGACCAGATTCGGTTCGCGTCCGAGCCCTGCTAGAACGCGCTCATATTCCTCCGGGCTCAGCCCGTGCTGTTCGACAATCTCAGGGGTGATTTCAGAAGCTGTAGTGGCCATCAGCCGCCTTTAGCGGCGCGGCCCCGACAAGAAAAGAACTGCACGCTTGTGCTTGCGGGTTGTCCCCACCCAAGCGGCAAAAAGCGTCGCTAGTAGAAAAGCGAGCAATGCCTGCGCGTAAAGAAACGGCCCGGCGACCTGTGGCGGCGGGCCAAACCAGTTGATCGCTTGGAATGCTAAAAGCACTGTCAGCAGGATCGCTGGCGGACCGACCGGCCCTCTTGTCGATTTCATATACCAGTAGAACGCGCCGACTGTAATCCCGAGCTCCAGGGGGATCGCCAGCATCGGCTCGTTCCAAAGACCGAGCCCATGTTTTTCTTCACCGCCCGCCAAGCTGAGATCAGGACGATGCGTCAGCCAGTCGAGTATCCAGTGCGAAAGCACTACGAACCCGCCCAACAGCGCTGCGAGCGCATCTTTACGGGCGAAAAGGACGAGCCCGGTAAACACAATCGCCCAAATAGCCGTGCCTAACAAACTGTGCGTGTAAGGCATGTGATAGAGATCGAGCGGAACCATGACGGTCGCGCCCTGGTCCACTCGCATGCGTTCGATACCGAAAAAGGCAAATGTGAAGAATGCCCAGTCAACCAGCTGCGCCGCAACAAACAGCGTGGCAAGCTTGGGTGCGCGCGGGCTGATAGCGGCTGCAGCGAATGCTGGTGCGAAGTGGCCAATGAACATGCGCTAGCTTGTTAGCTTTAGCGTCACCCAAGTTGCAACCGCTGATGCGGTCGCTGTGGCAAAGGCGCCCCACATGATGTCGATTACAGTGACATGCGTTGCCCAGACTTTGAACACAGCTTGGCTGGTCAGGTCAAAGGTCGCATAACATAGCGCGCCGAGCAAAGCGCCGTTCAGCACCGCGGTTGCGACACTGCCGCTCGCAAGGCCAGGTTTGATGGCAAACCAGACCATTCCAGCCAGATAGATGAAGTAGAAGGCAGCCGCTGCTCCAACCCGGAAATTGTCCGCCATTATCTCCCCGATCACCGGGCGGTAGAGGTTCGGTCCAGCCCAGCGCAGCCATAAGGAATCCAGAACGCCGAATGCCACTGCCGCGCTGATATATGCGATAATCCACTTCATTTGCTGTGCCCCGATCTGTTTCGCAACTTGACCGCGCGGGTATGCACGGTCAATGCTCCTACACATGGATGAGGGTTTCGGTTCCGTGGACGGACAATCAGATATTGCAGAAATGAGCTTTGAACAGGCGCTTTCCGCGCTTGAACAGATCGTGCAATCGCTTGAAGCAGGCGATGTGCCGCTTGATCAGTCTATCGCGCTCTATGAACGCGGAGAGAAGCTGCGCGCGGCCTGCCAGAAGCGGCTCGATGATGCGCAAGCGCGGATTGAACGGATTGTCACCGATAGCGCTGGCCAGGCGAGCGGAACACAGCCGTTCGACGAGCAATCCTGAGGCGTTCGGCTATGCTGACTGCGATCGATAACGACTTGCTGAGCGATGGTCTGAAACGTGTTCAGCGCGAAGTTGACTCTGTGTTTGACGCATTACTGCCTTTGCCGACAGATACGCGTCTGCGGCTGGTCGAGGCCATGCGTTATGCCGTCATCGGTGGAGGCAAGCGGGTGCGGCCATTGCTTGTTGCGAGCACCGCTGAGCTGTTTGGCGTGTCTCGCGATGCCGCTGTCCGGGTCGGATGCGCGGTTGAAGCGATCCATGTTTATTCTCTGATACACGATGATCTGCCGTGCATGGACGATGACGATTTGCGCCATGGCAAGCCGACACTTCACAAGGTGTTCGATGAGGCCACAGCAGTGCTGGCCGGGGACTCGCTCCACGCGCTTGCGTTTGACATCCTCGCTGACGAGCAAACATCCAGCGATCCGTTTGTTCGGTCAGAGCTGGTCGCCACCCTTGGCACTGCAAGCGGCGTTAACGGGATGGCCGGCGGCCAGATGATGGACATGGTTGCCGACGAGGAAGAGTACGATCTCCACTCGATCACGCGATTGCAGCAGTTGAAGACCGGCGCACTTTTGGCAGCGTCGGTTGAGATGGGTGCAATCCTCGGGCGCGTTCCGCCGGAGGGTAGAGCGCATTTGCGAGCCTATTCTCGCGACATTGGCTTGGCATTCCAGATCGCGGATGACTTGCTGGACGTCGAAGGCGATGCGGCGAAGGCAGGCAAGGCGCTTCGCAAGGACGAAGAGCAAGGCAAGCAGACCTTCGTGACCTTGATGGGCGCAGAGAAAGCGCGCGAGCAGGCAAGAGCTTTAGTCGATCAAGCCATCGCGCATCTCGGCTCGCATGGCGCAGAGGCTGATATGCTGCGCGCTTTGGCCCGCTTTATCGTGGAGAGAGACCGATGAACTTCAGACATTTTGCGGCTTTGGTCGCGAGTCTCGCTCTTGTTGGATGTTCGGGTGACAAGTCCGATTCTGACTCCGAGCCCTTTTTGCCACGAGAGCTCGCACGACAGCCAATTCACCACCAACTCGTAGATTCTCTCGTCGATAGTTTCGATGCGCCTTCGTGTCTTGATGCACGGTTGCGATATGCAGGCCGTGTGAATGTCGGGGACTCGGTTTTTCATCAGCGCAGGTTTGATGCTCCAGATAAGTGTCTGAGCGAGCTGCAAAGTGCTGCGGTTCACCTTGGTTTCGCTGAGGGTAAGGCCGGTGAATTGAATGGAGACGTCATCGACGGGACTCTTGAGCGCCTACGGTTTGTTGACAATGCAGGAATCCGTCCGGGCAACCTGGTTTGGGAGGTTGATGTAACATGACCGTTCCGAGAATCGGCATATACCCCGGCACTTTCGATCCCATAACCTTGGGGCACGCCGACATCATCCGGCGCGGCTCGAAGCTGGTCGACAAGCTCATCATTGGCGTCACGACCAACCCTTCGAAGAATCCGATGTTCTCGACTGAAGAACGGTTTGCGATGGTTGAGCGCGAAGTTGAACTGCTCGGCCTCGACAATGTTGAAGTTACCGGTTTCAATGCGCTGCTTGTCAAGTTTGCGAAGAAAGAGGGCGCGAATGTCCTCATCCGTGGACTGCGGGCGGTCGCGGACTTCGAATACGAATATCAGATGGCGGGCATGAACCAGCAGCTTGATAGTGAGATTGAGACAGTATTTCTGATGGCAGACGTTTCGCTCCAACCGATAGCAAGCAAGCTGGTCAAGGAAATCGCACTGTTCGGAGGCGATATCACTCCATTCGTGAGCGCACCGGTTCGGGATGAAGTGAAGGCTAGAGTCGAGGAAATCGGCCGGCTTGGTGACTTTTGAACTCCGACAGAGCGCTGGGGACTTGGCCTTTATCATTCATTGAAGTGACAGCGGCGAGCCGCTAAACCGCGCTCCATCAATTCAACTGACCTGATTTTGTGAAAGTATTCATGTTCAAGAAACTCCTTGCAGCAACGGCATCGCTTACTCTGCTGGCCGCGCCTGCCATGGCTCAGGAAGAAGAGGCGGCGGAACGCAGCGGCTTCGTTTACGCGCCGATCAATTATGACGAGACTGAGGATCCAGAGAATGTCTGGCTGCTCGATCTTTCAAATGGCGAGCGGGTTGCAATCCGGTTGATGCCGAAGTGGGCGCCAAGTCATGTGGAGCGGATCAAAACGCTGACGCGGCAGGGCTTTTACGATGGCGTGATTTTCCACCGTGTGATCGACGGTTTCATGGCGCAGAGCGGTGATCCGACCGGTACCGGGCAGGGCGGTTCGCAGCTTCCCGATCTGGAAGAAGAGTTCAATCCCATGCCGCATGTGCGCGGGACTGTCTCAATGGCGCGCGCTTCTGAAGAGAACAGCGCTAACAGCCAGTTCTTTATTGTGTTTTATCCGCGCTTCAGCCTGGACAAACGCTATACGAACTTTGGCCGTGTGATCGACAACATTGCAGGCGTAGACGACATCAATCGCGGCGAACCGCCCGCAGAGCCCACGCGCATTCTGCAGGCTTCTCTCGCTTCTGATGGAAAAGCGCCGCCTGTGATTGCGCCTCCTGCGCCGGAGGAAGAGGTCACAGCGGATATGCTCAACGCGCCGCTTTGACCAGACTTCCCAAGGGTATCGCAAGCGCTTAGGGCGCAGGCCATGCGTGTTGACCTTTTCGATTTTGAGCTCCCGTCAGAACTGATCGCTCTGCGTCCGGCGCGTCCGCGTGATGCAGCGCGGATGCTGTATGTGCCGGATGAGGGCGCGTTCGAGGACCGGGGCGTGCGCGATCTGCCGGAGCTGCTCGACGCTGGCGACGTCCTCGTCTTCAACAACACGCGCGTGATCCCGGCACAGCTTGAAGGGCGTCGCGGCGAAGCGAAAATCGGTGTCACCTTACACAAGCGGGAGGATTTACGCCGCTGGCAGGCCTTTATCCGCAATGCGAAACGCGTGCGTGAAAGTGATCAGCTCATCTTTGGTGGAGGGGTGACAGCGATTGCGGAAGCCCGCCACAAGGATGGTAGCTTTACGCTGTTCTTTGAAGGCGAAGAACCGGTTGAAGTGCTTCTCGACCGGGCAGGCACCATGCCATTGCCGCCTTACATCGCCGGTAAACGGGGCGTCGATGCGCAGGACTTGCAAGACTACCAGACGATGTTCGCTGAGAAGGATGGCGCGGTCGCAGCTCCTACCGCCTCACTCCATTTCACACAGCGTCTGGTTGATGCGATTGATAAAGCGGGCATCCAGCGAGAGATGCTCACATTGCATGTGGGCGCAGGCACATTCCTGCCGGTGAAGGCCGACGACACTGACGACCACCAAATGCATTCTGAATGGGGCCGGATCACACCGGAAGTGGCTGAGCGCCTGAACGCTACGCGTGCCGCCGGTGGACGGATCATTGCCGTGGGTACGACGTCGCTACGACTGCTTGAAAGTGCCGCGCGCAAAGACCGCACAATTGCCCCGTTTGAAGGTGATACCGACATCTTCATTACACCGGGCCACCCTTTCAACGGTGTCGACGGTCTAATGACTAACTTCCACTTGCCCAAATCGACGCTGATGATGCTGGTCAGTGCCTTGATGGGACGCGAGCGGATGATGGCCGTGTACGAGCATGCCATCGCGAACGAATATCGCTTTTATTCCTATGGTGACTCCTCGCTCTTGCTGCCGTAACGAGCGCGCCAGAATGACCCGCTTCTCCTTCTCGATTAACGCTACCGACGGCAAAGCGCGCATGGGCAGCATTATAATGCAGCGCGGCGAGATCCGCACGCCTGCCTTCATGCCAGTTGGGACAGCCGCTACGGTCAAGGCGATGAAGCCTGAAGGTGTCCGCGCGACGGGCGCGGACATCATCCTCGGCAATACCTACCATTTGATGCTGCGCCCGGGTGCCGAGCGGATGGCGAAGCTCGGCGGATTGCACAGCTTCATGAACTGGGATCGCCCGATCCTGACCGATAGTGGCGGCTATCAAGTGATGAGCCTTTCCGAGCTGCGCAGACTGACTGAAAGCGGTGTCGAGTTTCGCAGCCATATTGATGGCTCAAAGCATATGCTTACGCCAGAACGCTCGATGGAAATTCAACGTCTTCTCGGTTCCGACATTGTCATGGCGTTCGACGAATGTCCGCGCGCCGATCAACCGCGTGACGAGATCGCGGAAAGCATGGAGCTCTCCATGCGCTGGGCGAAGCGTAGCCGGATGGAATTTGATCGCGGTGGTCAGCATGCTGAAAGCGCTGCCCTATTCGGAATCCAGCAAGGCGCACTCATCGAAGACTTGAGGAAAGTCAGCGCTGAAAAGCTGATCGATATCGGCTTCGACGGCTATGCGGTAGGCGGTCTCGCGGTAGGCGAGGGGCAAGAGGCGATGTTCGCGACGCTCGACTTCGCTCCCGATCAATTGCCGCATGACAAGCCGCGCTATTTGATGGGGGTTGGAAAGCCAGATGATCTTGTCGGCGCTGTTGAGCGCGGCATCGACATGTTTGATTGCGTGCTGCCGACGCGTTCTGGCCGCAACGGGCAGGCTTTTACCTGGAATGGCCCGTTAAACCTGCGCAATGCGCGTCATGCCGAGGATACAGGACCCTTGGATGAACGCTGTTCCTGTCCGACCTGCGACTCCTATTCGCGGGCCTATCTGCACCATTTGCAAAAGTCCGGAGAGATCCTCGGCGCCATGCTCGTTACAGAACACAATCTGTCGTTCTATCAGCAGTTGATGCAAGCGATGCGAGATGCCATTGGAGCCGGGCAATTTACTCAATTCGCGAGCGATTTTCGCCGTGACTACCTGAAAGCCGATACCTAATGCCCAAACAGCCCGATGACTGCACCAGCATGGCTGAAGTGCGCGAAGGTGTTGATGCAACCGATCGCGCGCTGATGGAGCTGCTTGATACCCGTTTTGGCTACATGCGTGCGGCGGCGCGCATCAAGCCGAGCCGTGACACAGTGCGCGATGAGGATCGCAAGGCGGAAGTGATTGAAGCGGTACGCGTGGATGCAGAGGCACGAGGCCTTCCGGCTGAGAAGCTTGCGATGATTTGGGAGCAATTGGTCGAGGCGTCGATTGCCTATGAGCTCGACGAATGGGACCGCACGCGTAGTTAGCCTGCTTTTCGCGAACTATCTCTCTGTTAATCTTGTCTTCTGTTTCCTCCCCGATAGTATGGTCTGACATCATATCGGGGGAACTATGAAGAAGCTTTTATGCGCATTGGCTCTTGCCGCGCTTCCTATTTCCAGCCTTTCTGCACAGTCTGAAGTCGACGAGGTCGCAGCTGCGTTTGGGACGCTCCAGAATGTCCTGGATATCAGTCTCTCTCCTGACGGGAACAAGATCGCGTACATTTCACCAGCGGGCGATTCCGCCGAAGCCCTCGTTATCATTGATCTGGCCGGAAACGCACAGCCCAAACCAATCTTGCGCTTTGTCGAAGACGATCAGACGCTTTCCGGCTGTGACTGGGCAACCAATGATTACATGGTTTGCCGTATTCGCGTAATCCGGCAGGAGCCCGGCTATCTGCTTGGGTTCTCGCGAATGGTCTCGATCAAGGCTGACGGAAGCGATTTCAACATTCTGACGGAATCCAACCGCGTTGGCGCGCTGGGCCGCGTTCAATATGGCGGCGGTGTTGTCGCGCTTGATCTCCCGGATGACGAGAATAAGATACTGATGACTCGCCAGTGGGTGAAAGAGTTCTCGACCGGCACACGCCTCGCGAACGAAAAAGAAGGCTTTGGCGTCGAGCGCGTCGATCTGAAATCCGCTCGACGATCTACAGTCGAGGCTCCCGATCCAAATGCTGTGGATTATGTCGCGGACGAAACGGGGCGCATTCGATTGAAAGTCCAGCAACGGGTGGATAATACCGGCCGCAGCGTCGGGCGATTGGACTTCTTCTATCGCCCGATGGATTCCGAACGTTGGCAACCGCTCACTCGAACGAAAGTGGACAGTCAAACCTATGACGGGTTCTATCCGATTGCTGTTGATTCCCAAATGGACGTTGCTTTCGCTTTTGGAAGGAATGACGGTTTCGAAGCACTTTACACGATCTCTCTGAGTGGCGGTGGGGAGCCGGAACTGTTTCTTGCCAAGACGGATGCCGATGTCGACGGTTTGGTTCGCATCGGTCGCCAACGCCGAGTTGTTGGCGCCAGTTACGCTACAGAAAAGCGGCGTGTTATCTATACGGACCCGGAAATCGCAGCGATCGCCAAGCAATTGAGCGCGGCTTTGCCAGGCCAACCTCTCATTAATATTGTCGACGCGAGCAGTGACGAAACAAAGCTGCTGATCATCGCGTCGAGCGACACTGATCCGGGCATGGTTTACTTGCTTGATCGCACGGCTGGACAGCTTGAGCCGCTGCTTCCCGTGCGCAGCTATATGAATGACAGGCAATTGGCGACGATGACGCCGGTCTCATTTCCAGCAGCGGACGGCACTTCAATACCGGGCTATCTGACATTGCCTGTTGGATCAGATGGGAAGAATATTCCCGCTGTTGTGCTACCTCACGGAGGTCCTTCCTCTCGCGATGAGTGGGGCTTTGACTGGATGGTGCAGTTCTTTGCTGCACGTGGATATGCGGTGTTGCAACCCAATTATCGTGGGTCTTCAGGTTATGGAGAGGCATGGTTCGGACGTAACGGATTCCAGTCATGGCAGACCGCCGTTGGCGATGTTAACGATGCGGGACGTTGGCTCGTTTCTAAAGGGATCGCTGATCCGGACCAGCTCGCGATCGTAGGGTGGTCCTATGGAGGGTATGCAGCGCTACAAAGTCAGGTCCTCGATGCGGACCTCTACAAAGCCGTGGTCGCAATCGCTCCCGTTACCGATCTGGAACAGCTGCGCGAGGAATCGATGCGTTTCACAAGTGGTCGACTGGTCGATGCGTTTATTGGGCGCGGACCGCATGTCCGGGCAGGCAGCCCAGCAGTGAACGCAGCGGCATTCAAGGCTCCGGTCCTATTGGTTCATGGAACCTTCGACCAGAATGTCGATGTCGATCAGTCGCGCACCATGAAGAAGCGGCTCGAAAGCGCTGGTAAGTCGGTACACTATATGGAGTTCGAGAAACTTGCGCATTCGTTGGGCGACAGCAAGGCGCGGTACGAGATGCTCAAAGGTATCGACGAGTTCTTGGAAGAGAACTTGAACTAAAGCCACAGTTCACAAAAAAGGGCGGCCCGCACGGACCGCCCTTTTTGTATTCCGTCTAATCGAGTGATTAGCGTGAGTAGAACTCGACCACGAGGTTCGGTTCCATCGTCACCGGATAAGGAACTTCGTCGAGCTTCGGCACGCGGGTGAAGGTTACCTTGTCGTTGCCGTCGGTTGCGACGTAGTCCGGAATGTCACGCTCTGGCAGGCTCTGCGCTTCGATGACGAGCGCCATTTCCTTGGCCTTATTGCCGAGGCTGATCTCATCACCAACATCGCAGCGACGCGATGCAACGTTACACTTCACGCCGTTCACGCGGATGTGGCCGTGCGAAACGAGCTGACGTGCGGCAAAGATTGTCGGAGCGAACTTCGCGCGGTAAACGATCATGTCCAGACGGCGCTCAAGAAGACCGATGAGGTTCTGGCCCGTATCGCCTTTGATGCGCGTTGCTTCCTTGTAGGTGCGACGGAACTGTTTCTCGGTTACGTCACCGTAATAGCCCTTAAGTTTCTGCTTGGCGCGAAGCTGCAGGCCAAAGTCGCTCATTTTGCCCTTGCGGCGCTGACCGTGCTGGCCCGGACCGTAAGAACGCTTGTTCACTGGTGAATTAGGACGACCCCAGATGTTTTCGCCCATCCGGCGGTCGAGTTTATACTTGGCGCTCTTGCGCTTAGACATAGGTCTTTCCTTCAATTTGCAGAGCTACCCCAGCGGTAGCCATTCAACCCGGCATCGCACCACATGACGCGATGTCATGTGCGGCCACTGCTTCACCGGGGTGCAGGGCCAATTTGCGTGAGGCGCGCGAATAGCAGGGTTCAGGCGTAAATCAAGCCAATTCCTCTGACCTATTGCTCTGGCTTACGGTCCCCGCGTTCAAGCGTGGAAAGCACACCGCGCAAGGTGCGCACTTCCAGATGGTTCCAGCCGGGCTTGGTCAAAACTCCGCGGAGAGTGCGACGTGTCGCGTCTGCGCGCGCCTCGGGAAAGAAATAGCCCTTAGGCTCAAGCATTTGCTCCAGATGCGCGACCAATCCGTCAAGCTCTTCCTGCGGGGCAGGGGGCAGCGGTTCGTCTTCAGCCGTTGGCTGTATGAGGTTTGCGTCGGCACCGTCCTCTTCGCGCGCTGCCTTGGACCACTCATAGGCTGTGAGAATTACCGCTTGTGCAAGGTTCAACGAACCGAACTCAGGATTGATAGGCACTGTGAGGATGCTGCGCGCGAGCGCGACGTCTTCCGTTTCAAGCCCGGAGGCTTCGCGTCCGAACAGTATGGCACTGCGACCATGCTCGCTGACGATTGCACGGCCCGCTTCATCAGGCCTAACGACAGGCTTTGTTACGCCGCGTTTGCGCACAGTGGTGGCATAGATATGCGCGCAGTCAGCCACCGCTTCGGCTGTTGTGTCAAATACTTGCGCCTTCTCCAGCACGATATCTGCGCCTGCTGCGGAAGGCCCCGCGTCAGGATTAGGCCATCCATCGCGCGGATTGACGATGCGCATTTCCGTAAGCCCGAAATTGAGCATGGCGCGCGCCGCTTTGCCGATATTCTCGCCCAGCTGCGGACGGACAAGAACTATGATGGGAGGTTCATTTGCCGCCATCTTTGGCCGCTTCGTGAACAGTGTGCGCGAACTCTTCAAAGTCCTTCGCTTCGCTGAAGTCGCGATAGACCGAGGCAAAACGGATATAGGCGACGCTGTCGATCTGGCGCAGTCCATCCATCACCAATTCGCCAATCCGGCTTGAAGGGATTTCAGGATCGCCAGCGGTTTCAACTTGGCGCTGGATGCCCGACACCAGTTGGTCAATGCGTTCCTGAGTAACACCCCGCTTTCGGCACGCAAGGCTTACCGATTGTTCGAGTTTGCTGCGGTCAAACGGCTCGCGGCGTTCGCCCGATTTGACGACCGTTACTTCGCGCAGCTGTACGCGCTCAAACGTCGTGAAGCGCGCGCCGCAACTGGAACATTGCCGGCGGCGGCGAATCGCTGAATTGTCCTCGGTTGGACGGCTGTCTTTGACCTGGCTGTCTTCGTGAGCGCAGAACGGGCAGCGCATATGTCCGCCTTATTGGCCGGGATATACAGGAAAAGCCGAGCAAAGCTCAGCCACACGGCCGCGCACGCTTTCCTCGATCTGCGCGTCGCCTTCAGGTCCCTTCTTGGACAGACCGTCGACCACCTCAGCGATCAGTGCGCCAACTTTGCGGAATTCTGCCGGACCGAAGCCGCGCGTGGTGCCTGCCGGAGTGCCCAGACGGATGCCCGAAGTCACGAACGGGCTGCGCGTGTCGTAGGGAATGCCGTTCTTGTTGCAGGTGAGCCAAGCGCGATCCAAGCCGGCCTCGGCTGACTTGCCGGTCACGTCCTTTGCCGTGAGATCGACCAGCATCGAGTGGTTGTCCGTGCCGCCTGAAACGATCCGCAGACCGTTTTCTTCAAGGCTTGCAGCCAGCGCGCGGGAATTCTCTACCACAGCATGCGCGTACGCCTTGAATTCTGGGCGCAGTGCTTCGCGAAAAGCAACAGCCTTGGCTGCAACCACATGCATGAGCGGTCCGCCTTGGAGGCCAGGGAATACTGCCATGTTTAGAGGCTTGGTCAGCTCTTCATCGTTCCAAAGGATGATCCCTGAACGCGGTCCGCGCAGGCTCTTATGCGTGGTGCTGGTAACGATATGCGCGTGCGGGAAAGGCGAGGGATGAGCGCCGCCAGCGACAAGTCCAGAAATGTGGCTCATGTCGCACAGCAGGTAAGCGCCGACTTCATCCGCAATTTCGCGGAAGCGTGGGAAGTCCCAAGTGCGAGAATACGCAGTGCCGCCGCAGATGATCAGCTTGGGCTTGTGCTCGCGTGCAGTCGCCGCGACCTCGTCCATATCGATCAGCTCGTCATCCTTGCGAACGCCATAGCTGACCGGATTGAACCATTTGCCGCTCATATTGACCGGCGAGCCATGCGTCAGGTGACCGCCCGAATTGAGGTCAAGTCCCATAAACGTGTCGCCCGGCTTAAGCAGCGCAAGGAACACGGCCTGGTTCATCTGGGAGCCTGAATTTGGCTGAACATTGGCAAAGTTACAGCCAAACAGCTCCTTCGCGCGCTCGATTGCCAGCGCTTCGACCACGTCAGCATAGTCACAACCACCGTAATAGCGCTTGCCTGGATAGCCTTCGGCATATTTGTTTGTGAAGACGCTTCCGGTCGCCTCGAGCACTGCTTTGGATGCGATATTCTCAGACGCGATCAGTTCGATCTTGTCCTGCTGACGCTTAAGCTCGCTGCCGATGGCCGCTGCGATCTCCGGATCGGCGGTTGCAAGGTCATCATGCCAAAAGCGGGCCATGATGTCGGTGTCGTTGGATGGGGCTGTGCTCATGATTTGTTTGCTCTGTTTTGAAGCGGCTTATTGAAGCGGTTCGATCGTGTCGGAGCCATCTGGCGGGTGGCCGAGTTTTGCGACCCGGCGCTGATGACGGCCGCTCGGATCACCAGCATCGGCAAATTCGGTTGCGAGAAAAGTGGCAACGCTGGACTTGGCCATTTCGATCCCGGTAAGCCGCGCGCCGAGCGCGATGCAGTTCGCATCATTGTGTTCGCGTGCGAGCGCAGCGGAAAGTGGCTCAGACACGAGCGCGCAACGCACGGCAGGGTTGCGGTTAACGCTGATCGAGATGCCAATGCCGCTGCCGCATAGCGCAATGCCGCGTTCGACCGTGCCGTCAGCGATGACCGAGGCAAGCTTGTAGCCATAGTCGGGATAATCGACGCTTTTCCCTGCGTCTGGTCCCAAGTCTGCCACCTCATGGCCTTCATCGATAAGCCATTCGGCGAGTTCTGCCTTCATCTCGGTGGCAGCGTGGTCTGATGCAATCGCGATACGCATGGGGCTCACATAGGGAGTAGGGGCGATTCTCACTACCCCGTAGTAGGGTTTTTCGTCGGGCTTTTTGACCGGATCCGAGATGGACCGCTTATTTGAGCTTTCTGGAGGCCCATTTCCAAAGTTTTTCGACTTCCTTTGCGGCCTTGCCTTCAGGGTCAATTTCCGCCGCAGTCTCTCCGCTGGCGGATGAACGGTGGAACGCGGCACGATCTCCGAAAATTACAGGGCAGATTTCAAGGCCTAAGCCTTTCACCACTTCCTTCGCTTCCGCCTCCAGCACAGTTGCCCCTGATGGGACGGAATTGAGAACCACAAAGGCCTCTTTCTTAGCATAGGCTACGAGATCAGCGATGGGCTCCAGCGCATGCAGATCGAATGCCCGCGGCCTGCTGGGGACAAGGATCAAGTCTGCGGTCTTGATCGCTTCTCTAGCAGCGGCATCGGCGTGCGGCGGCGTATCGATCACGATGAATTCGACGCTGTTCTTCTTCGCATTTTCGATTGTACGCGCAAGGCGTGCAGGGGGGCTTGTGACAACAAGCGGGAGGAAGTCACCGCGCCAATCGCTCCACGCCGAAGCTGTGGCTTGCGGATCAGTGTCGATGACGCAGCTTTCAAGGCTTGCTTGCGCGGCGCGCGTCGCCAGGTGAACGGCGAGCGTAGTCTTGCCCGAGCCACCCTTTTGGCTGACGATAGCAATCACTTTGGGGGCGGGTATTGGCATTTCGTACTGTCCTGCGCTTTATGCTGCAGCGCACAATATCGAAGTCAAGCGTCAATGTCGAGTTACTCGCTCGCTTCATCACCCCTGGCTTGACTTTCAACAAGCTCATCCATCAGTTGCGGTAACCTGCCCGTCACGATTTCCATCGTTTCGTCCATGAACTGCTGATTTGCTTTAGCAAAGTGCTCGTGGGTGACGACGTCCACTGACTTCAGCATGTATGTCTTGCCGGTGTCGGTCGAAACAAATGCGAGAATGTCTCGGAGCTCATCCTCAGAGAAGATCGCTGCATAGGATTGCGCCCAGCCTTCCATAATGTTCGGAATGTGACGCATCAAAGCAGCATCTGTTTCCGCTGACACGTCTGCTTGCCATCGCTCAATGATCGCAAGCGCGTCGTCATCGATCCTCATCGAAGATTTCAATGACTGTAACATCTGAGCTTCCATCTGGCGGCTAACTGCCGCGAACATGGGCTCTCGCGTCTCTGGAGGGTAGGAAATCTCGACAATATCCTGTGCCAGCTTCAGACGAATCTGACTCTCTTCTGCTGTGCTTTGTGCTCCGACCTCTTGAGCAAGAGTCGGCGACGTAAACGACAGCGCTGCGGCTGCGGCGAGAAAAGCAAAACGAACTTGCATTGTACCTCTACTGATCGAGGAAAGACCGCATCTTGCGGCTGCGGCTCGGGTGCTTGAGCTTCCTCAGCGCCTTCGCTTCGATCTGACGGATACGTTCGCGGGTCACGGAGAACTGCTGGCCAACCTCTTCCAGAGTATGGTCGGTGTTCATCCCAATGCCAAACCGCATACGCAACACACGCTCCTCGCGCGGGGTGAGCGAAGCAAGCACGCGGGTGACAGTTTCCTTGAGGTTCGCCTGAATCGCTGCATCCACAGGGATGACCGCGTTCTTGTCCTCAATGAAATCACCCAGATGCGAATCTTCCTCATCGCCAATCGGCGTTTCCAGCGAGATCGGTTCCTTGGCGATCTTCATAACCTTGCGAACCTTCTCCAATGGCATGGAGAGGCGCGCTGCCATTTCTTCCGGGGTAGGCTCGCGGCCTTCTTCGTGCAGGAACTGGCGCGAGGTCCGCACGAGCTTGTTGATCGTCTCAATCATGTGAACCGGAATACGGATCGTGCGTGCCTGGTCAGCGATTGAGCGGGTGATCGCCTGACGGATCCACCAGGTTGCATAAGTCGAGAACTTGTAGCCGCGGCGATATTCGAATTTGTCGACCGCTTTCATGAGGCCGATATTGCCTTCCTGAATCAAGTCGAGGAACTGCAAGCCGCGGTTGGTGTATTTCTTCGCGATCGAAATCACGAGACGCAGGTTCGCCTCAACCATTTCCTTCTTCGCGATCCGCGCTTCGCGTTCGCCCTTCTGGACCATATTCACGATGCGGCGGAACTCTTCCAGGCTCATACCGGTTTGCGCGGCAATGTCCGAGATCTCGGAGCGAATACGCTCAATCGCGTCCGCTTCCTTCTCAGCGAAGGCGGTCCATTTCTTGTCCTTCTTCGCTTTGGCTTTCATCCAGCTATCGTCGAGCTCGTTACCGATATAGCTTTCAAGGAAATCGACGCGCTTGATCTTGTGGCGCTCAGCAAGGCGCAGCATCTGGCCGCCAAGCGCTGTCAGACGGCGGTTAAAGGCATAGAGATTGTCGACGAGGAATTCGATCTTCGTCGCGTGGAATTGCATGCTTTCCACTTCGGAAGTGAGCTCTTCGCCCAGTTTCTCGTAGCGATTTTCCTTTGCTTTGGTGAGCACATCGCCGCGCGCGAGCGTTTCGACACGCTCGGCTTGCAGTTTCTCGAAGCTCTTGAAGGTCTTCGCGATACGCGCAAACCGTTCGATGGCATCCGGCTTTAGAGCAGCTTCCATCTGCGCGAGGCTGAGGGTGTTGTCCTCTTCATCCTCATCGTCGCTCTTTTTGGAGCCGCCTTCTTCGCCATCTTCGTCTTCGTCGCTGTCTTCATCCTCGACTTCATCGTCGTCGTCGCGAATGGATGGGCCGGCGGTTTCTTCTGAAATCTCGCCATCATCGTCTTCAGCGTCATCCGCCATTTTCTCAGCTGGCGGCTCTTTTGAAAGCATCGCGTCGAGGTCGAGGATCTCGCGCAGCTGCATCTCTTCATTATTGAGCGCTTCAGACCATTGAATGATCGCATGGAAAGTGATCGGGCTCTGGCACAGGCCGATAATCATTGTGTCACGGCCGGCTTCGATACGCTTGGCAATGGCGATCTCGCCTTCGCGGCTGAGCAGCTCGACCGCGCCCATTTCGCGCAGATACATGCGGACAGGGTCGTCGGTGCGCTCGCCGGTGGCTGTTTTCTTTACAGCGGCAGCGGGCTTTTTGGCGTCCTTCTTGTCCTCGCCAACGGACATTTCCTCGACTTCGGCTTGTTGCTCCGCCTCGGCCTCAGCTTCTTCGTCGTTCTCGACGATCTGGATACCCATTTCGGAGATCGCGGTCTGGACATCTTCGATACGGTCCGGGCTCATCTCGCCTGAAGGCAGAGCTTCATTGAGCTCATCGTAAGTGAGATAGCCCTTCTTCTTACCTTTGGTGAGCAGCTTTTTGATCTGTGCCTCATTGAGGTCGATCAGCGGCGCGTCGTCTTTGTCCGCGCTCTTAGACTTCGTAGCCATACTGTTTCTATCAGTCCGTTTCCATGTCGCTCAGCGGCACTTCGTCCGATGTGCGAATATTCCCCATATCAGCCGCGGCTGCGGCCTTCCTGCGCCCAAAAACTCTCAAGCGCTGATTTAAGTCGGCGAGCCGTTCACGCAATCGGGATTGTTCTGCAATAGAACCTTCCGGGTCGGTTTCAAAACGCGCAGTTGCCGCGGAAATCGCGGCTTCCAGCGCCGGTTTTTCAACCAGTAACGCAACAGCTTCAGCCAATTCCGCGCGCGCATCACCGGGGTTGGAGCCTTCTCTCAAGAAGGCATATCTGGTCTGATCCGGTGGGGCGGGAAGGCCTCCATCCTCAAATATGGCGTTTGTGGGCTGCGAATCAAGGCTTTCTTCGAGGGTTTCAGCAAGTTCAAACAAAGATTCCACAAGCGTGGTTGCTTGAGGCGCCAGTCGGGCAAGCCGTCCGAGCGATTCCGCATGCCGTGAAATCTCGCTTGGGTGCTTGACCAGCCCGGCGATGACCGCGCGTGTGAAAGCGTCGCGTGAACCACCCGAAAGTGCTCCACGCAACCGCGCTGCAGCCTCGCTCGAAAGGATCGGCGGCGCTGACCGCCACGGTTGTCCAGAATGGCGCTGAGGGCTTGCATTGTTTCGCTGTTGTCGTGGTGGAAATGCGAATGCCGAGTAGCGATCAAGCAGCTCGCGTCGATAGAGAGAGCGGATGTCCTGATCTTCAATCGCGTCGCAGTGTGCAAGGAGGCGCGCTTTCAAGCCGGCCTTATCCTCGGGAGTCTTGAGCGGCTGCGCGTCGCGCTCGAATGTCCAGATAGTTTCCAACAGGCTGGCAGGTTCAGCGAGCAAGCGCTCCATCGCCTCGGTGCCTTGCTCCTTGATCAGATCATCCGGATCAAGCCCGGTTGGTAGCCGCACAATCGCCAGCGAGCGGGCAGGGCGCAACATGGGTAGCGCGCGCTCGATAGCCCGCATTGCCGCGCGCTGACCCGCATTATCGCCATCGAAACACAGCACGGGAACTTCCACCATGCGCCACAGCATTTCGAGCTGCATCTCAGTCAGCGCGGTGCCGAGCGGGGCGACAGCATCTTTGATTCCCGCATTCGCTAGCGCGATCACATCCATGTAGCCTTCGACGACGACCATGCGGCCAGACTGGCGGCTTGCGGGGGCTGCGCGGTGAATATTGTAGAGCGTCCGCCCTTTGTCGAACAGCGGTGTGTCCGGCGAGTTGAGATACTTCGCAACTCCATCGAGCTTTTCGAGAATGCGGCCACCGAAGGCGATCACGCGGCCGCGCTGATCCTGGATCGGCAGCATAAGCCGGTCGCGGAAACGGTCATACGGTGCTTTGTTGTCGACGCTGATCTGCATGCCGCTTTCGACCAGCATCTGCGCATCGAAATTGGAGAGCGCGCCTTTCAGGGCAACCTTGCTATCAGGTGCGTAGCCGAAGCCGAATTCGCGGATGATTTCGCGAGAGAAACCGCGCGATAGCAGGTAGTCCTGAGCTCGCTTGCCCGACGGACTTCGCAATTGGTCGCTAAACCAGTTCTGGGCAGCCTCCGTCACATCAATCAGGCTCGCGCGCTTCTCCGCCTTTTGGGCCGCAACCGGATCAGGGGCGGGGACCTCCATCCCGGCCTCGGTCGCAAGCTCCTTCACCGCGTCCATGAAGCCAAGCCCGCGCTGGTCAGTCATCCAGCGGATCACATCGCCATGCGCGCCGCAGCCAAAGCAATGATAGAAGCCTTTCTGGTCATTGACCGTGAAGCTCGGTGTGTTTTCATTGTGAAACGGGCAGCATGCCTTCCACTCGCGCCCGGCACGCTGGAGCTTGGTCGTACGCATGATGACGCTCGAAAGCGTCACGCGCGCGCGCAGTTCATCCAGCCATTGCGGGGAAAGTGCCATCTGTGAAGAATGCCTGTCCGAAAGCTTTGTGTCGAGAAGCTTCCCAACACCATCTGGTGACAGGTTTGTGGACTAGCTCAGGCTTGCTTTTACCAGCCCGCTCGCAAGGCCCATATCAAGCTCTGCACCGTGGCGCTTCTTAAGCTCGCCCATGACACGGCCCATATCCTTGATGCTTTCGGCGCCGACCTCTGCCTTGATTGCTTCAATCGCAGCCTTGGTCGCCGCTTCATCGAGCATCGCGGGCAGGAACTCCTCGATCACCGCAAGCTCGGCCTTTTCCTGAGCCGCAAGCTCATCGCGCCCGCCATCTTCATACATCGTGATTGATTCGCGGCGCTGCTTCGCCATCTTCTGGAGCACTTCGACAACCAGATCATCGTCTTTCTCAGGAGCTTTGCCGGTGCGCGCTTCGATATCGCGATCCTTGATCTTCGCGCCGATCAGGCGGAGCGTTGCCGTGCGATCCTTGTCGCCAGCCTTCATGGAAGTGATCGTTGCGGTCTTGATGTCGTCGCGCAGCATGCAAAAGGTCTTTCCTGTGGATGGATGTGTTCGATCTGCGGTTTAGCGCAGATTACCTCCAACAGATAGGTTGACCGACTCAATCCGCAAGCCTAGCGGATGGGTCTTAGCGACATCGTTGGAAACCCCTTGTTTGGAGAGCCCCAAATGGCTTCTGCTGCCTTACGTCCTGCGCAACCATCTGGTGCGACAGGTTGCCTCGTTCTGGCAGATGGAACAATTGTCTGGGGCAAAGGCTTCGGCGCGACTGGCGATGCGGTTGGCGAGGTGTGCTTCAACACCAGTATGACCGGTTATCAGGAAGTGATGACTGACCCGAGCTATGCCGCGCAGATCGTTACTTTCACTTTCCCGCATATCGGCAATGTTGGCACGAACGCCGAGGATATCGAGAGCCGCGTTGAAGGCGCGGTCGGCTGCGTCGTTCGCGAGGAAGTGACGCCTGCGAGCAATTTCCGCAGCGAGCAGCAATTTGTCGAATGGATGCAAACCAATGGAAAGATTGGCCTTTCCGGCGTCGATACCCGCGCGCTCACCCGCCGCATCCGCCTGTCCGGCGCGCCCAATGCGGTGATCGCGCACTCGCCCGAAGGCACATTCGATGTCGATGCTCTGCTGGCCAAAGCGCAAGGCTGGGCGGGGCTTGAAGGCATGGACTTGGCTGAGAAAGTCACGCGCGATGCTCTCGAGGATTGGGCGGGCAGCTATTGGCGGCTAGGCCATGGATACGAGACGGGTGCCAAGGAAACAGGGGGCGACGACCGGCCGCATGTGGTCGCAATCGACTACGGCGCGAAGGACAACATCTTCCGCAATCTCGTGCGCGCTGGCGCCAAAGTGACAGTCGTTCCAGCGAAGACTTCGATCGAGGAAATTGATGCGCTCAAACCCGATGGTGTCTTCCTGAGCAATGGTCCGGGCGATCCGGCGGCGACCGGCGAATATGCCGTCCCGGTGATCAAGGCGCTGCTGAAGCGCGACGTGCCGCTGTTCGGAATTTGTCTGGGACATCAGATGCTTGCGCTCGCCGCAGGTGCAAAGACGATCAAGATGCACCAGGGCCATAGAGGCGCAAATCACCCGGTTCAGCGCGTCGGAGATGCATGGGAGACAAGTCGAGATCTGGTGGAGATCACCAGCATGAACCACGGGTTCGCGGTAGATGCCGCGACACTTCCGCCAGATGTCGAGCAGACGCATGTGAGCCTGTTCGATGGCTCGAATTGCGGCATCACCATCAAGGGCAAGAACGCATTCGGCGTTCAGTACCACCCCGAGGCCTCACCCGGCCCGCAGGACAGCTTCTACCTGTTCGAGAAGTTTGTTGGAGGGTTGGGATGAGGCATCTGATTTCAAGTCTGGCTGCCGCAGTCTCGCTGGTTTTTGCTTCAAGCGCGATTGGGCAAGAGATTACGCTAGATCCGGAACCTATCATCAGGCCAGAATCTGACTTTACCGTCTATGTTTTGACTGGAGACACCGAGATACTCTCCAGTTTCCACGAAGAAATTGGAGCGAATTGGGAGGGGGGAACCTTTCTAAGGTCTTATGAAAATACCGGAGAGTATCATTATCTGGCGTATGCTTGGCGTACCGCCCCTCAAGCGCGCATGTTTATGATGCCGGCCATGTTCGCCGGACTGGAACTGGAATTCAGAGCCTATGACGACGCAACATACTTTCCAGAACTTCGTTCGATCATCGATCAGGAACTGGTGAAGTGTGGGGTTAAGGTCGACCCCATGCTGATCCTTTCATCTGACACAGTGAGTTATTTTCCCCAGCGAGTAAATGACCTCCAATCGATGGAGTGCATGCTTGATTTCGTAAAGTCGGGAGGCCTCGGCGAAAACGTAAGCTTTGGATTTCTCGGAAATGAGAAGATTGAGGAAGTTGAAGAGAACTAATGCCCAAACGCAATGACATCTCCTCGATCCTCGTTATTGGCGCTGGCCCGATCATTATCGGCCAGGCGTGCGAGTTCGATTATTCCGGAACGCAGGCGATCAAGGCTCTGAAAGAAGAGGGCTATCGCGTTATTCTGGTGAACTCCAATCCGGCGACGATCATGACCGATCCGGAATTCGCCGATGCGACATATATCGAGCCGATCACGCCGGAAATCGTCGCGAAGATTATCGCCAAGGAGAAGCCGGACGCACTGCTCCCCACCATGGGCGGGCAGACCGCGTTGAACTGCGCGCTGAGCCTCGACGAAATGGGTGTCCTTGCAGAGCATGGCGTCGAGATGATCGGCGCGAAGGCCGATGCGATCGACAAGGCGGAAAACCGCCAGCGTTTCCGCGATGCGATGGACGCAATTGGCTTGGAAAGCGCGCGCAGCGGGGTCGCGAATACGCTTGATGAAGCATTGGAAGTGCTGGAGCGCACGAAGCTTCCTTCGATCATCCGACCGAGCTTTACGCTTGGCGGCACCGGAGGCGGGATCGCTTACAACAAGGCCGAGTTTGAGCGGATCGTGCGCGAAGGCTTGGATGCTTCGCCCACCACAGAGGTGCTGATCGAAGAGTCTCTGCTCGGGTGGAAAGAATATGAGATGGAGGTTGTCCGCGACAAAAAGGACAATTGCATCATCATCTGCTCGATTGAGAATGTCGATCCGATGGGCGTGCACACGGGCGATTCCATCACTGTCGCGCCGGCGCTGACGCTGACCGACAAGGAATACCAGATCATGCGCACCGCGTCGCTGAACGTGCTGCGCGAGATCGGGGTCGAGACGGGCGGTTCCAATGTACAGTTCGCGGTCAATCCCACGGATGGCCGCTTGATCGTGATCGAGATGAACCCGCGTGTGTCGCGCTCCTCTGCGCTCGCCTCCAAAGCGACCGGTTTCCCGATTGCGCGCGTCGCGGCGAAACTCGCTGTGGGCTACACACTCGACGAGATCACCAACGAGATCACCGGCGCAACCCCTGCTAGCTTTGAGCCGACCATTGACTATGTCGTGACGAAGATTCCGCGCTTTGCCTTCGAGAAGTTCAAAGGCGCAAAGCCAGAGCTTGCGACCGCGATGAAGTCCGTCGGTGAAGTCATGGCGATTGGCCGCAACTTCCAGGAATCGATGCAGAAGGCGCTGCGCGGGCTTGAGACTGATCTGGACGGCTTCAACCGCCAGACTGAGCTGGAAGGCGTCTCGAAGGAAGTCATTATCGCCGCGCTTTCCAAGCGCACGCCGGACAGGCTGCTCAATGTCGCGCAGGCATTCCGCGAAGGCCTCACCGTCGACGAAATCCAGCCGATCACAGGCTATGATCCGTGGTTCTTGCGCCAGATCGAAGAGATCATTGCGGCGGAGAAAGACATTTCCACCAATGGATTGCCGAGCGATGCGGCGGGCCTGCGCAAGCTCAAGTCGATGGGCTTTTCCGACAAGCGTTTGGCGACTTTGGCTGTGCGCTCTGTCGGCGTTGCGGGCGGCATGGGCGAGACGCAAGCGAAACGCTCTGGCCTGCTGCACGATGCGCTGCAAGCCATGGCTGGCGCTACATCGGAAGAAGAGGTTCGCAAGCTCCGCGAGAAGCTGGGCGTGCGGCCCGTGTTCAAGCGGATCGACAGCTGTGCGGCGGAATTCGAAGCGATTACGCCGTACATGTACTCGACCTATGAAGCGCCGAGCTTTGGCGAACCGGAATGCGAAGCGGACCCGTCCGACCGCAAGAAGGTCGTGATCCTTGGCGGCGGGCCCAACCGGATCGGGCAGGGGATCGAGTTCGATTATTGCTGCGTTCATGCCTGCTTTGCGCTTGCAGAAGTCGGCTTCGAAACCATCATGGTCAATTGCAATCCGGAGACGGTTTCGACCGACTATGACACGTCCGACCGGCTCTATTTCGAGCCGCTGACCGCTGAAGACGTGCTGGAAATCCTCAAGCTGGAGCAATCCACTGGCGAGCTTGTCGGTGTGATCGTGCAGTTTGGCGGGCAGACGCCGTTGAAGCTTGCACAAGCCTTGGAAGATGCAGGCATTCCGATCCTTGGCACTTCGCCGGACGCGATTGACTTGGCCGAAGACCGCGAACGTTTCGCGCGGCTTGTCAACCAGCTCGACTTGAAACAGCCTGACAATGGCATCGCCTATAGCCGCGATGAAGCCGCAGCCGTCGCTGCGCGGATCGGTTACCCCGTGCTGCTGCGTCCGTCCTATGTGCTTGGTGGCCGCGCGATGGAGATCGTCGACAGCGAAGCGCAGCTCGATGACTACATCAAGACAGCGGTGAACGTGTCCGGCGACAGTCCGGTTCTGGTCGACCAATATTTGCGCGATGCGATCGAGTGCGATGTCGACGTGGTGTGCGATGGCGAGGAAGTGCGAGTTGCAGGCGTCATGCAGCATATCGAGGAAGCGGGCGTCCACTCTGGCGACAGCGCGTGCACTTTGCCGCCGTACTCGCTGCCCGCCGAAATCATCGCGGAAATGGAGCGGCAAGGCGAAGCACTCGCCCGCGCGCTCAATGTCGTGGGCCTCATGAACGTCCAGTTCGCGGTCAAGGATGGCGAGGTTTACCTCATCGAAGTGAACCCGCGTGCCTCGCGCACTGTGCCTTTCGTTGCGAAGGCGATCGGACAGCCGGTCGCCAAGATCGCAAGCCGCGTGATGGCAGGCGAAAAGCTCAGCAGCTTCGAGCCGTTCAAGCGCGAGTTTGACTATATGGCGGTGAAAGAGGCGGTCTTCCCGTTCAACCGCTTCCCCGGCAGCGATCCGGTGCTGACGCCGGAAATGAAATCGACCGGCGAAGTCATGGGCATCGACCGCACATTGGACGAAGCATTCCTCAAGTCGCAAATGGGCGCAGGCATGAGCTTGCCGCGCGAAGGGACGCTGTTTGTGTCGGTCAAGGATACGGACAAGGAGTACATTCTTGGCGCAGTCAAAACGCTGATCGATCAGGGTTTTAGCGTCGTGGCCACTGGCGGCACACAGTCTTTCCTCGCAGAGCAGGGCTTGCCGGTTGAACGCGTCAACAAGGTCGCCGAAGGACAGCCGCATATCGTCGACAAGATCATCGATGGTGAGATCGCGCTGATCTTCAACACCACCGAGGGCTGGCAGAGCCTTAAGGACTCCAAATCGATCCGTGCATCAGCGCTGGAGGCCAAGGTTCCGTATTACACGACAGCCACGGCTTCGAGGGCTGCGGCGAGCGCAATCCATGCGGTGAATGCAACTGAGCTTGAAGTTCGCTCGCTGCAGGACTATTATAGCTGAAGAAACACAGCGTATCTCCCGAAATTATGAACGTTAAGCGCCGCTCCGGCAGGAACGGCTACGGTCTGAATTTCGCTGCATTCTGAGGGATTTACGCCTTGAAGGATAGAATGGATGGCAACGATGGAAAAGGTCCCAATGCTGGCCGAAGGCTATGAGAAGCTGACCGCTGATCTTAAAACCCTTCGCGAAGAACGCCCGCGCATTGTCGACGCTATCGAAGAAGCGCGTGCGCACGGCGATCTCTCGGAAAATGCGGAATATCACGCGGCGAAAGAACGCCAGGGCCAGGTCGAAGCGCAGATTGCTGAGCTGGAAGACAAGGTCAGCCGCGCGCAGATCATCGATCCGTCAACGCTGTCAGGCGACCGCATCATTTTCGGCGCGACGGTTACGCTGCTCGATGAAGACGACAAGCCGGTGAAGTACCAGATTGTCGGTCAGACGGAAGCGGATGCGGCGAAGGGCCGTATTTCTTACAACTCCCCCATCGCGCGTGCCTTGATCGGCAAGCAGAAGGACGACGAAATCGAAGTGACGGTCCCGTCAGGCGAGAAGTTTTACCTGGTCGACAAAATCGAATTCATCTGAGCGTCAGCTTGGAAAAAGGCGAGGGCGCTGACCGCTTGGTCCGGCGCCCTTTCTTTTTGCCTGTTGTCCGCCTCAGGCGTCCGGCGTCAGCAGCTGGTGGATGTGCACGACCACGTAACGCATCTCCGCATCGTCGACTGTGCGCTGCGCCTGTGCGCGCCACGCGTCTTCGGCCGCATCATAGTTCGAAAACACGCCGACAACGTGCAAGCTTTCCGGGTCCTGGAATTCCAGACTGCGCGGATCCTTTACACGTCCGCCCATGACCAAATGCAGCTTCTGGCTCGGGGTTGTTTCTTCCACTTTCTCGACCTTTCTCTCAGGGAGCTTCTACTGGGGAGAGGCGCGACAATCGCGCGATTGCTCAGCCCCATAGACGAAGCGGCCTGACAGGCAAACCCGCCAAGCCGCTCTACCTACAGATCGCGTGGTATCAATGCGCGATACGGTCGCGAAATCCGCGCAATTTCCGGCGCGTGCCGCGCGAAGCGGAACGCGTGGCCGACGCTGCATTATCGCTTGCTTTGGTTGCGATGTAAGTTGCCTCGCGTTTGGCAGAGCGAGCGGTATCGCGCGCTGCGTCACTCAAATCTTCAAGTTTGTCCTGACTGGTCCGAGCGACATCGGTCGCGCCATCGATCAGCTTGACGCCATATGCAAGCACTGCATCGCGAGCCAGCGTTGCAAACATGCTGCTTCGGCCAGCGGCTTGACGGGCGACGCGGCGCCCCGGCTTGGTCATCATGCCAATCGCAAGGCCTGCAGCTATGGCGCCACCAACCGCGACAAGCGGGTTCTTCTTCACAAAATCAGCCGCGTTGCCAGCCGCTTCCTTGGCACCGTCGGCGATGCTGCGCGCGGCATGGCGCGCTTCGCCTTCCGCAATACGTTCTTTCAATTCTTCGCGCTTCTCTTCGCTCGTCATTATGTCTCTCCGATTGAACCTGATATCGCTTGGCGACTGTCAGGTCTCGATTTCTCCGGAAGTCGCAGGCGCAACTTCACTTGTTGGTGTGCTCTTTTGCTCGTCGCTGGTGTCATTCTCTTCGTTATCGAACAGCGAGAGAATGGGATTGCGCGCAAACCAGATCAGTATGGCGCCGATCAGCGCTGCCAAGACCCCCTTGTGATCACCAGCCGCATTGCTCGCCTTGTCAAACACTTCGCGCGCACCTTCATTAAGGTTGCTCGCTGCGCGTTCTGTCAGGCTAGGGCCTGAAAACGTGTTCTTCACATGCGCTACATCGGCATCAATCAGCGCCTTTGCTGCATCACGGACAGCGCGGTCTTCCAGCATTTGACGCTTTAGCTCGCTCATGACTGATCCTCAGCAAAAGCATCGGCAATTTCGCGGGCATTATTGCGAGCCCTTAGCAGGACGATCACTGTAGCGAGCAGCAACACCCCTACTACCAGCGCTGTCGCACCCCATGCGGTCAGGTAAGGCGTCAATGCGATGACTGCGCCTACGACCAAAGCGATCAATGCGAGATGCAGAAATGCCAGTGCGGCAAGCACAGAAAGAGCTGCTGACTTGCCTTGTTGCGCGCTGTAGCTGAGCCGCGACTTTTGAAAGGCCAGCTCAGCTTCAGCATAAGTCTGCCCATCTGCGATCAGAGCGAGGACTTCTTCCGAAAGGCCAGGTTTCTGCTCCGGCGAATCGTCTTCGCCGCGCAGAGCCTCTTCGAATTCATCCTCGGCACTGGACGCATTATCGCCCGGTGCATCATCTTCACGCATAGGGCCCCCTTAAGCTCCAGCAGTGGCTACAAGCTCGCTTAGTCGCGCGATCCGCGGAACATGCGGGCAAGCAGGAAGCCAGCGACCGCTGCAATACCGATGGCCGTGCCCGGGCTCTTGCGCACGAATTCGCGAGCATCTTCGCCGATATCTTCAACGCTCTTGGCGTCCAGCTTTGCAGACGCTTCCTGCAGGCTGCGCGATGCACTGCGTGCATAGTCGCCATACTGATCGCCAAAACGCTCATCGATCTGCGGTGCTGTGTCTGAGATTACCTTGCCAAGCGATGCGAGACCGTCACTTGCCTTGGTCTTGCCTTCAGTAGCAAGCTCACCGGCTTTCACTTTCGCTTCGGAACCATAGTTCTTTGCTTCTGCCACGAGATCGTTTCCTTTTGCTTTGGCATCATCACGATATGAGCCTGCGCGCTCGCCGGCTTCTGCCTTCAGTGCAGCAGCGCCAGCTTTCGCTTCTTCAAGCGCCGCGTTGAAGCGGGTCTTGGCTTCGCTGGTGCCAGCCTCCGTCTTTTTCGCGGTTGCCTTGGTAGTGGTTTTCTTCGCGGTGGTTTTCTTCCGCGTGGTTTTGGTTTCTGCCATGATGAACTCCTTTTGAGTCTTCGACCTAAAATATAGTCATTTCCGCGTGCGAGACAGCGAAAACGTGCTCTATTATCTAACGCGCCTTGCGCGTTAAGTTCCCGAGGCATAGAGCGCGGGGGAACATACGCCTCTCTTATATGGGGGGTGTATTATCACATTACAACACCAAGCAACAGGCATTCTTCATGACCGCAATCATTGATTTACACGGACGCGAAATCCTCGACAGCCGCGGCAATCCGACAGTGGAAGTGGATGTACTGCTCGAAGACGGCAGTTTCGGCCGTGCTGCGGTTCCTTCGGGAGCATCTACCGGCGCGCATGAAGCGGTCGAGCTGCGCGACGGAGACCAAGCGCGGTATCTGGGTAAGGGCGTTTTGAAAGCTGTTGAATCGGTCAATGGTCCGATTGGCGATGCGCTGCTCGGCATTGACGCGGAAGATCAGCGCGACGTTGATCTCGCTATGATCGCGCTCGATGGCACCCCCAACAAAGGCAATCTGGGCGCGAATGCCATTCTTGGTGTGAGCATGGCGATCGCAAAGGCCGCAGCAAATGCGCGCGGACTTCCGCTCTATTCCTATATTGGCGGCGTGTCCGCGCATGTCCTGCCAGTGCCAATGATGAATATCATCAATGGCGGGGAGCATGCCGACAATCCGATCGACATCCAGGAATTCATGGTCATGCCGGTTGGCGCTGATTCGATTGCAGAGGCGGTACGCTGGGGCTCGGAGATTTTCCACACGCTGAAGAAGGGGCTTTCACAAAAAGGCCTCGCGACTTCTGTGGGCGATGAAGGCGGGTTCGCACCTGACCTTGCGAGCACGCGCGACGCGCTCGACTTTATCATGGCGTCGATCGAACAGGCTGGTTTCAAACCGGGCGAGGATGTCACCTTGGCGCTTGACTGCGCATCGACGGAATTCTTTGCTGATGGCCGCTACGACATGGCAGGCGAGGGGACGTCGCTTAGCCCGGATGAGATGGCGCAGTATCTCGCCGATCTTTGCACGGACTATCCGATCCGCTCGATCGAAGACGGAATGGCAGAAGATGACTTCGCCGGCTGGAAAGCTCTGACCGACCTGATTGGCGACAGCGTGCAGCTGGTTGGCGATGATTTGTTCGTGACCAACCCCGCGCGCCTTACAGATGGTATTGCTCAGGGTCTTGCGAACTCATTGCTGGTGAAGGTCAACCAGATCGGAACGCTGTCAGAAACGCTTGATGCGGTCGATATTGCTCACCGCGCGGGCTATACCTCCGTGATGAGCCACCGTTCGGGCGAAACCGAGGACGCAACGATTGCGGATCTCGCCGTTGCGACCAATTGCGGACAGATCAAAACAGGCTCGCTTGCGCGCTCTGACCGGCTTGCAAAATACAACCAGCTGATCCGGATCGAGGAAGAGTTGGGCGACAGCGCAAAATATGCAGGCGCGGCTTGCTACGGCAAGCGTAGCGCTTGACCGAGGGCGTCCCGGAAATACGTTTCCATCCGCTGGACACCGTGGTTCGATAGCCTGACCAGCACTCGTCGCTGATCTCGCATATCATGCTCGCGTTCCAGCAAGCCTGCAGCCTGAAGCACACCCAGCCAACGCAAGCCGGTTGTCGGCGGTGATGCAGAACCGATGCAAGCGCTGGAGACAGATACAGGCTTGCCTTCTGCGTGCGCGATATAAAGGTCGAGCAGTATGTCCCAGGCGGGTTCGCCGAAAAGCTCCTCATTGTCGAAGACGCTCGCGCGTTTGCGCCGTGCGTCGTATCGGGCGCGGGCGAGCGTGAGGAACTGGCTTTGCTCATCACCGGGCTTGCGGCTTTCACCGCTTAGCGAAGGCAAGTCTGCTTCTTTTTCCGAGAGCGTCGGGCCGGTCTCTGACGACAACGAACTCGTTTTACCCGCTTGTTGAGCCGATTGGAGCTCACCCGCGAGCGCTTGAAGCTGCTCTGATAGCCGCATCAGGTCGTCACGGTTCGGCAGTTCCTGTGAAGAGGCGTCGCGCGCTGCACTGTCGTCAGTGTTGTCACGGCGTTCGCGTGCCCGAGGCACCCCGTCCGCTCTCGTGCGAGGCCGAATGGAAAGGCTGGGGCTAGGGGTGGGGGACCTGCTCGCCATCATCCTTGCTTTCGCATAACGCTAATCACGGAAGCATCAGCCGATGGCTGCGCGAGTATACACTTTGTCTGATCCAATCGGACCTCCTGCGACTGCAGGGGCTCTTATGAAATCGATAATGCAGAATTCGGGTACAGGCTCTCACCGGCAAAATCGCTGCCGTGCACACCATGGCGGTGTCCCTATACCCGTTCCTGATTTCGCCCCTGTAGTCTTGGGGTTAGCAGAGGCCTCGTGGACAATCCTATCCGCACGAATACCTAAGGAAGCAGGAGCTTAGCCCAAGAATCGGCCCTGCAGCTCAAGCAAGGTCAGCGCAGCTTTGGCTGCTTCGCCGCCCTTGTCTTTCTGAGCTGGATCGGCGCGGACGAGCGCTTGCTCTTCGTTCTCCGTGGTGAGAATTCCATTGCCGATAGCGATGCCGTCCATGGTCAGCGCCATGATCGCCCGCGCGCTTTCGCCAGCCACAATCTCGAAGTGATAGGTCTCGCCGCGGATCACGACGCCGATAGCGACAAAGCCGTCATACATGCCGCTTTCAGCCGCCATCGCGATAGCGCCAGGCACTTCGAGCGCGCCAGGTACGGTCAGGACTTCGGCTTCGTGGCCGGCCGCTTCGATGGCAGCGCGCGCGCCTTCGATCAGCATGTCATTCAAGTGCGCGTAGAACCGCGCTTCGACGATCAGAATCTTGGCCATGGGTTTACTCCGGGATGGGGTGTGTGCTGACGATGTTGAGGCCATAGCCTTCAATCGCGACGACATTGGGCTGCGAATTGGACAGCAGAATCATGTCCTCGACTTTCAGGTCGGCGAGGATTTGTGAACCGACACCGACATTCCGAACCTCGTCTTCCTCGCTATAGCCTTCATTGCCTGCCGGTCGCCCAGTGATGAGCACGATCAGGCCAGAGCCATGTTCGCCGATAGCTTGCATCGCGCGCTGAAGAGTGCGCTTGCGAGGTCCCGGCTTGCCGAGCAGATCGTCAAAGATCGAGATCGGGTGGACGCGGGCGAGGGTCGGCTCGCCGGGCGTAACCTGGCCTTTCTGCAAAACATAGCTGTCGCTGCCATCAACTGTGTTGCGATAGGTCAGCATGCGCCAATCGCCGCCATAATCGGAAGTGAAGCTTTGCTCGCCCGTGCGCTCGACCAAGTGATCATTGCGCATCCGGTACTCGATGAGATCGCGGATCGTGCCGATCTTGAGGCTATGCTTACGCGCAAAGATGATGAGATCATCGAGACGCGCCATGGAGCCGTCCTCGTTCATGATTTCGCAGATCACGCCAGACGGGTTGAGGCCGGCGAGCCGCGAAATATCCACCGCCGCTTCGGTGTGGCCAGCACGGATGAGCACACCGCCATCGCGCGCGGTCAGCGGAAACACGTGGCCCGGCGTGACAATATCGTCGGGGCCCTTGGTCGCATCGATTGCGACTGAGATGGTGCGAGCACGGTCGGCAGCGGAGATACCGGTTGTGACCCCTTCTTTGGCTTCAATAGAAGTCGTGAAAGCGGTCTTCATTGCTTCAGTATGGTTGCGGCTCATCGGTTCAAGATTGAGAGCATCCACCCGTGCGCGATCCAGCGCCAGACAGATAAGCCCGCGACCATGCGTTGCCATAAAGTTGACCGCCATGGGCGTCGCCATTTGCCCCGGGATGATAAGATCGCCTTCATTCTCGCGATCTTCATCATCGACAAGGATGTACATGCGGCCATTGCGCGCTTCCTCGATGATCTCTTCAATGCCTACCAGCACCGGGCTGTCGTCGTGACTGAGGAGAAAGCTTTCGAGCTTCGCGAGCGTTTCAGCCGTGGGGTTCCACGCGTTTTCGCCTGCATCGCGCAAAGTGTTGGCATGAAGACCGGCGGCACGGGCAAGCCCGCTCTTGGTCATATCGCCGGATGTGATGAGATCGCGAACGCGTTCGATTACAGTAGCCATGAGAAGGGCTTAATCACATTTCAATGTGATTGCAAGTCAGGCGGAGAAACATTCCAGTGTGATAAGACATAGGATGGCGGTATGGTGGACGCACTAGGGCTCGAACCTAGGACCCGCTGATTAAGAGACAAGAAATGGCCTCGTTCAGCGCATTTCAGCACGTTTCAATCATCGCGCCCATGCGACAAAAACCCCTGAATATCTTGCTTCAATCGTGAACTGCCATATCATTGCGTTTCACAGGGCAACACCAAAGCTTAGGTAGAATGTTGCCCTGATGTTGCCCAGACGATGGAGGCTAGGGTGCCGACGCCAAAGGAGGAGCTTACCGTAAAGCGGTTAGAGAACCTCATGCCAGCCGATCAAGGCCAGCGATACGAGATCTCCGACACACACGTTAAAGGCCTTCGAGTCCGCGTCGGCGATGCGGCGGTAGAATCCGGTGATCGTCGCCGAAAGGGCAAGGCTGCTCATATCAGCTTTGTACTTTTGGCCCGCTTCAAGCCCGGCGCGAGTCCGACCCGGCGTTTCCTCGGCACGTTTCCAGAATTATCGCTGGCCGATGCCCGCGATAAGGCGGTTGATTGGAAAGGCCTCATCCGCAAGGGCATTGATCCCGCAGAAGATGCGGAGCGTATTCGCATCGAAGCTGAGCGAATTCGTCAGACCCGGCGGACGCTGTCGGACGTCTTGGATCAATATCAGCGAGAACGGCTTTCAAACTTACGACGCGGCGACGCAACTCGGCGCGCCCTGGACGGCAAATGTGGGCTTTTGACGGACTTCAAGGAGCGTGAACCGTCCTCGATCCAGCGAACTGAGATCAGATCTGCACTGCGAAAGAGGGCGAACCTTTCTCCGATTTCAGCCAATCGGCAACTGGCTTACGCAAGCGCCTTCTTTAATTGGTGCGTGAGAGACGAGATCGTTCCTGAAAATCCTGCGCGGTCCATCTCCAAGCCTGCCAATGAAACTCCCCGTGATCGGTATCATTCGATTGGGGAATTGGCGGAGATCTGGGCCGCAACGGGTAAGCTTGGCTATCCATTTGGTCCGTTGATACGCTTGCTGGTCGTCTTGCCGATGAGAAGGGAGGAACTGGCCGCGATGCCGATCGCGGAACTCGACCTCGGGAACGATGATACCATTGAGGGTATCTGGACCTTACCAGCTGATAGGACCAAGCGTGCAAACGCGCTCAGAATACCTTTGTCACCGCTCGCAAGGTCGATCATCCAGAACGCAATCGCCGACAAAGGTCGTCCCAAGAACAGTTCGTTCGTGTTCAGCACTACGGGCGAAACTTCAGTTTCAGGATTTGCAAAGGCGAAGCGCCTGCTCGACAAGCTTATCGCCAAAGCACGAACAAGGGAGGCCAAGGAGTCCGGGATCGATCCCCAGCCGATGCCCCATTGGACTTTCCATGATCTACGAACAACGTTCACCACGCTTGCTTGCGAAGAGCTAAACATCGACGCGGCCGTTGCGGATCGCATTTTGAATCACGTTGCGAGTGCCACAACCTCAAAAATCATGCGGGTCTATAACAGGTCCGAAATGTTCGAACCTTGGCGCCAAGCACTGCGCGCATGGGAGGCCTTTCTGAGCGCTGAGATCATCGCAAAGAATGAGCGGCAGAACGTCATTGAGTTGCGATCTGCATCACGGTGACCAGCCCATTTATTCCGATACCCGTAATGCTCGGTGACACCTTCGGATCTACCGTTGCCGTTATGCTCTTCCCAGACGATCTGGCTAAAGCGCGTGCTTGGCACGCAAGACAACTCTCGAAGGGTGCGCTGAAGTCTTACCTTGAGGCAGGGCACTCCTTCACTGATCGACTTATACCGTTTGCAGAAGCGATTGGTGCCGCTGATATTGATAATCGCGACGTATCGTCCAGGCTGAATGGAGCGGGGCTGGCAGCAGACGCTTTCAAAGTGCTTTGGGCGCTGATCTGCGATGAAAGCGAGACTGCCAGTTGGTCAAGGGCCATAAAGACTGTGTGCGATTCCACGTCCATCGGGGAGGCCGGCTCCCCATCTCATATTCGTAAGCAATTGAAACTGTTTGCACCGGTTATGCATCTCTGGCTCGGTTGGCAGCTTTCCGAACGTGCGTGCCCGCGAGAAACCGAAATGTTCGATATTGGGTATCCGATACTCTTAGCTGCGCGCAAATGGGCAGCTTCGCGTCCGGGCGCTTACCAGCTTAAAGAAAGCTATCTCTCGGTCAGAGAGTATGGTCCCTGGCCTCAGCTTGCCGAGAGAATGCAGAAAGTCGGGGGCCAACTGCGGAGAATTTCGATCCGTCAACCTCTCCAATAAAGATTGTAGACCTGACCTGCAGCGTTCGAAGCTGATTTTCATTGCGTGCCAATCCATTCCATAGCGAGGCAACAATGAACGAAAATCCCATCGATCCCTTTCTAGACCGAAAGGCCATCAAAGAGGCGACCACGCTGAGCTTCCCCACAATCTCTCGGATGCAGCGCCGGGGCGAGTTTCCAATGTTTGAACAAATCAGCCCTGGGCGAAGGGGGCTGCGCCTGTCGGTCCTGTCTGAGTTCCTCGCCGGTCGGCGAGATTGGCTCTGATTATCAAGCATGGACCCGAGACCACCTTGGACGAAACGACATCACCGAGAAGAACTTGAGCTTCTCATTGATCTCGGCGACCCTCTCTTAAAGGCCGCGTTAGATGGCATCCGCGACTTATACTGTTTGCGTGGTGGGAATCTGATAGACGACGACAAATATATCTCCGGCAATCTCGCGCTGACCGGCCAGAGATGGCGCGTGTTAAAAGCCAAGCTCGTTGAGAGCGGCTACATTTCGTTGTGCGATGGCAAAATTCAGTGTCCCCTGGCTATGCACTCATATGTAGAAGCGGCCTCACTGATGGAACAGCGAAGGCAGGCGGGTCTTGCAAGTGGCAAGGCGCGGAAAGCCCAACACATCGAAGGTAAACCACCAAGCAGCAATGCCCCTTCACAGGAGAGAAGAGAGCATCTTCGAGCCACCAATTACAATAAAAACAACGATGTAGTTCGAACGAACGTTCGAGCGCCGTTGCAAGGAAGGACAGAAAGAAGGACAAAAGACTCTTACGACGGGCGTGATTTCACGATTGCCGATGCGCTCCAGCAACCATCTGCACCACCCTTAGCTCGGACTTTGATGAAGAGAGCGAAGGACGAATAGCCCAAGGCCATAGTGATTTCTGAGTTCGCTCATAGAACAGGCTAGAAACAAGAAGTCATTCCAAGCGCCGATCTACAATCAGAAGGGGATCTATGCCAAAAGGGTCGTCCAAGCGACATCACTATGTCCCGCAATTCTATTTGCGCCAATTTGCGTGCCGGGAAGATCGCAACAAGGTTCGTATCGTTGAGCGGCATGGCGAAACTATCGTCACCAACCAGAAATCAATCAGCAGGATCGGCTACGAAGAGTCGATGCACGATTTCGTCGAATATGGCTTGCCAAGGTCAATTGAAGGCCGCCTTAATCGGATAATCGAAACGCCGTTTTCCTCTGGGGAGACATGGAAAAAGATCACCAGTTGTGCATGTGCAAGCCTGGACGAAACGGACAAAATCCCCCTCTATGGCTTTGCCCGTCACCTCCAACGCCGGAACCTGGAGACGCTTCGCTTTATCGAAGCGGAAGTTACTCGTTTTAGGGCTGGGTCGCTCGACTCCGACCTGACTGCGGAGGAAGGTGAAATGCATAGTTGGATTTCTGCTTCCACGGACAACGCACATGCCCTCTTTCGTGCAGGTGCAATGGACACAGCGATTCCGGATGACGCAGACAAGATCAACATCATAGTTTGCCAGTCCTCAATTCCACTGCGGACATCAACAAATCCAACCCTCTTGATATCTTCTCCTGGGAGACAATCTGTCTTCGGTTCCTTGTTCGACAACCTGCGAACGTGGTGGCTATCGCTTGACCGCCATTGCGGCGTCTTCATCGTTGCAGGTGGGCCACCAAATTTCTCTCATACCGATATGCCTGGAGACGCTGTGCGGGTGATCAATCGGCAGTATTTGGTTCAGCACTGCAATAGCATGAGCGTCCGCTATTTGATTGCTGACGATGACTTTCTAGACGACGACTTGGACTGGGCGGGTTACTGCCACCAAACAAGAACAACACATGGACATCGGTGGCGCAAAGTCGTCAAGGACAACGAGTAAAGACAGTGCCTAGACAATGAAACCTGATGGTGACCGAACGAGGAAGCACAATCATTGTTGTCCCAGCGAAATGCCTAGCGATAGTCGAGGGGTAGAACAATCGACCTATCCCGGCAAAATTGAGAGTTCACTCCTAAGCCAGCTTGCTTCGCAAAGTAGATATTGAGCCGCTGTTCAATTTTTTTTCTCATTAATCCTCACTTCCTATGATCGGATCAGTGGGGATGTTCGACCATGGTCTGGGTTTGCGTGGAGGCAAAGTAGCAGTCCGCTTGATAATCTCACTGACCCGTTCGCGAACTTCTATATGATGATAAATTTCCGAGTGAGCGAACCGAATAGTATTACTGTCATCTCCTTGAAAGGTTGAGATTTGCCAGTCGCCCGGTGGAGATGCTTCGACGGTCAAGACGTAGCCGTAACCACGGACCAATAAATCCCACCCGAAGGGAACCCTAAGCAGTGCAATCCCAAAAAAGATCACCCAGGTAAGACCTATAGGAATCAGGACGACTTGCTTGGCCAGCGCATAAATGTCGCTCTGCTTGCCAGAAAAGAACGCAACCAACAAAATTAACGAGAAAATCAGCCCTCCAAATCCCCCGACAATCCGAAGAGCGAAAAGCAAGATCTCCCAAATCTTGCTCAGCGGCTTGATCAGGAAGAAAGCCAACCAATTCAATGGTGCAGCGATCGCCAAGGCACCCGTTGCCTCATCGCCTGAACTACGAAAAATTGAGACCTCGCAAGGCAAACTCTTGGGAACCTCGACTTCGCCTGGCTTGAAGTCTAGCCAATCCATTACCAGTGCTAAGCCGAAAAGTACTGTGAACCCGATAGCAACTGCCAGCCCAGAAATTAACATGTTTGGTTCTTCAATCGTGAGCGACCAAAGATAGTAGTTGTAGGAAACCAAAAATGCGATTGTTGCGAGCCAAATGAGTGTAATCTTTGTAATCGCTTCGACTTCGCGGAAAATAAGGAACGGTGTGGCAAGCGTGACAACATGATCGACCCGCAAAGCAATATCTTGCCTCTGGCAAGCTCGAAATATTATGTTTCCTCCGTGACTGTGACCAATCAATATGTGGCGGTCTGATCGCCGACTGCTCTCGATAGCCAGCTCGAGCTTTTTAGCGGCAAGGCTCCTCGCGGTTTGTAGATTTGGACCCCATCCCCAAGTGAATGACCTTATTTCCGCGTTTTCGGGAAGGTTCTCCGCGATAGCGTCATAGAATTGATGACCTGGCTGGTGCCACTGAGGGCTTCTTGTGAACCCTGGCAGATTCACGTTGCCCCAAGTTCCATGGACCAAGTGTATAATTAGTCTTCCCATGGCGTTTCGGCCCACTTCGAAATCAAGATTGCGATTCAGAACAGATTTTGACTTACCTTGAGCAATTACCCGCTGCAAATTTCGTGGCGACTTCTGTTTATATGTCTATAGGGTGCTCTGAGAGTCGACTGGACGACTTCATCTAACTCCATCAGAAATCGACTCCGTGGCCGCACTTTCTTGCTTCGTGCGTCTCAAATCGTTCGCTTCTGGGTTCCATGAGCTACAATTACGCGCGCGCACGCGCGCGCGAGGCTAGTCTGGCGTGATCAAAAACTCTGCCATCCAATCGCGTTCTTTCCCAGACGGATCGTATGCAACCGCACCACCTCCCAAAGCTTTCCAGTATCGAGTAGTCGCAATTTCATCGTGAACGACCAGTTCAGCCGCTAGGTAGAGCAGCCATGCGTTGCCTCGCATAGAGCTTACGATGAAAGTCAGCGCCTCGTCGCCAGCAGTGTAGGGGGCTATCGGTTCGAAAGCTGCGTGGGCTGGGCCAACATGAACAAACTGTTCGCTGAGCATCCCGTAATACATGCCAATTGGCGCGACGACGCCCTTTGCCCAGCCAACACATTTTGTCGACTTCAGTTTGCCTGCATGGAAATTCTCAAGTGCATCTGGCTCGATAGCTATTGCAATGACCGTGGCGACGGTTTCAATGAACGATCTCGCCAACATTCCATACTGACGGCGGTAGCCGTGGCGAGCGACTTCGATGCTGGCGAGATAGGTGTTAGCAGCGCTGTTCAGCAAGCGAGATACCGTGGCCTTGTAGCCGTCGTCGTCCCTCTTCGGCAGGTGACGAAAGATCAATCCCGCCGCTTCCCCGAACAGTTCGCTACAAGCAGAAACGTGGGGCTTGGCAAGAACGTCAAAGGTCCGCCTGATCTTCGGACCATCCCGATGAAGCTGGTTCTTGATCATATCTTTCGTTGTGACAACGACCTGCTTTCTGTCGTGATCAACGCGAATTGATGCCACCTTCCTTTCAGGGGGAATATTGAGCTTCTTTCGCTTGGCTTTGCTGCGCGTTTGCTTCGTCATTCCAAGTGGCTACCATGAGTGTCGAATTGGGCCAACGTTGGCCCTCATGTGAAGCAGAAGCGGAAACGAAGGTGTCGCATGGCAAATGAATCAACGGAGTGGCTGGCATCGGTAAGCGAGCATTGCCGCAAGCTCATTGAGATCGCTGGCATCGCGATCCGAGATCGGAACGAACATGAAGAAGAAGCGAACAAAGACACGCTGCGCGCAGCTCTGAATGCGCACAAGGACGCATTACTAGGTTTGCTACCCGAAGACTTCCCGAAGAGCCGAATTGGTGATCTTGCACGGCATATTGGTTTTTGTGACCCAAACGATTGGTATGATATTGTGCTGCTCGACGTGCCCGACATTCTCGCAAAGGCCGAGCGATACGCCTCCGATTTGCCAGATGACCAACTAGGTGGCTTCGAGGAGTTCTTGCATGCTCGCTTCCGACCTCGCCTTGAGTTGGCGCTGCGTGAAGCTGAACCGGACTTCCACGCTCTAATACTCACGTGCTGCGTCGACCTTGCAACGCATTTCCAGCGCAAGTCAGGGGCAGCAGACGACTCCGACGGAGAAATCGGGCGCATATTCAGCCCCAACAATCCGCAATTGCTTGTTGCTGGCAAGCTTGAGAGTGACACAGACCGCAACCTACAGCGCGGGGCGATGTTACTGATGCAAGGGTGGCGATCATTCCTTCGCAATCCCCATGCCCACGAGGTCCGCGAGACCGACGAAGAAGATGCTGTTCATGCGTTGATGATAATGTCGCTCCTGGCACGCATGATTGACGGCGCTACTCGCATTGAGGAAGAAGCTGCCGCTTGAGCCTCCGGCTTAGCATTGTCGTAAAGGCCATATCTCGTGGACACTGATCGTTGATCATCGTCCCCGAGCGCATAACTCTCTGAAGTTTGAACGAGAAGGCGCGCCAATCAAAAATGGGCGCGCGCTCGGGCAACTTCAGGGCAACTTTGCCTCGCTTCTTTGCGCGGTAAGATTGTATTTCGCTTGCTTAGCATGGGGCGATACAATGCTCGAATGAGCAAGATACTTGTGCCGTCCAATGGGCCAGATGATTGGAAACGCTTTCTCGCCCAGCCGGACCTGCATTGGGCCACCGGGTATTCAGCCAGGACGATGGCACACTCCTGGGAGGCAGCCATCAATATCCCGCCAGAGGTCGAGAAAGTCATGACCGAGGGATTTGGAGCTGCGGAACTGTTGATGGCGGTCCCGGAGCGCAAGACTGCATTGCCAGGCGGGACGCGCGAAAGTCAGTCGGATGTTTTTGCCTTGGTGCGGCATCCGAGCGGACTTGCTACCTATACGATCGAGGGCAAGGTCGACGAAGCGTTCGGACCTACAGTTGGGGATTGGGGAGCAAGCCCATCGGTCGGCAAGACAGAGCGTTTGGCAGCACTCTGCGATTTGTTCGGCTTGGCGGCTTGCCCGCTAGATGTTCGATACCAGTTACTTCATCGCACCGCGTCGGCCCTGATCGAAGCCGAAAAATTCGACGCCAAGCTGGCGGGGATGATCGTTCATTCGTTTTCGCCGACTAGACGCTGGTTCGATGAATTCGCCCGCTTTGCCAATCTTATCGGGGCGAGCGGGACGATCCATCCCGATAAGCCAGTTATGGTGGATCTGCGATCAGGACGATCTCTATTGCTCGGCTGGGCTTCGGGCGCGCAAGAGTTTCTTTCTCATTAGCCCGACGCTGTTCCGCGCAATCTCCATGGCAATCGCGATGGTAGATGGACAAATGAGCGCACCCGAAATATCGTGAATGTGTCGCCTCAACTTTGATCGGAAGAGGCGATCCGCAATCGGCGGCGAACACAAGGCTCTCGACCTTCAGGTCGGGCGGCCTGCGAAATAAAATACCTTCTTGGGAATACGCGGGGGCGTGTTCTTGTGTTCGCGTCGATCAAACCGTCCCGGCTGGCGGGAGGTGTGGCTGAACACAGGTATTCTATGCGTCACTTGCTATTCGTCGTTCCCATAATCGTGGCTGGATGTGCTGACACCGCCAAAGAGGCGGAGGATCGATATAAAATGGTCAAGCGAACCGGCACCTATGGCGAGATATGTGAAGCGAGCCGCGATGTCGTCGAAGCCCATCTCGATGCCGCAGACGAGAAGAACTATCGATTGTGGCACGCATTCTCAGAAATGGATTGCTATCGCGCAAAAGAAGCTGGGTTTGATTCTTACCCAGATACGAAGTCAACTAAGATCCAATTTCCAGAAGATGCATCATTGACCGCCGATGAGATTGAGGCGGCGGCGGGGCATGCCATGAAAGCTGAAAGAGCAAGAGACGAAATTGAGACGGCCGCGCAACCAGCCGTTGCGAGACAGAACTAGCTTGGCTCGTCACCGAATTTGTGGAGGGATGAATTGCTCAGTTCTTCACCGACCCCGCGAAAGTGGTCCAGCGCAGCTTCAAGATTTTCGACAATTTCCTGTGCCAGAACGTTCGGCTCGGGCAAGCTGTCGATGTCTTCTAAACTATCATCTTTCAGCCAGAAGATATCGAGATTTAGCTTGTCGCGGTCGATCAGATCCTCAAAGGTAAACCTTCGAAAGCGATCGTTTTCATTCCGGTTTTGATAGCATTTTACGAAGTCATTGAGGTCGGCGCTGGTTAGGCGCTTGGTCTTGAGCGTTTTGTGGATATTGGTGCGGTAATCGTAGACCCACAAGTCCCTAGTCTGCGCTCCTTTGGATGCCGGGCGCTTGTCGAAAAAGAGTACGTTGGCTTTGACACCGGGGCTATACCAAATGCCCGTAGGTAGTCGCAGCAATGTGTGGAAGTTGAAGTTCTCCAGCAGTCGCTTCCTGATCCCCTCTCCAGCGCGATTGGCCTCAAACAGCACGTTGTCGGGCAACACCACCCCGGCACGGCCGTTCGCTTCCATAATCGTCATGATGTGCTGGAGGAAATTGAGCTGCTTGTTCGATGTGGTGAACTTAAAGTCCTCGCGCTCATAGTTCTCCCGTTCCGTGGTGACCGCGCCATCTTCGCCAACGACTTTGTAGCTCGACTTTTTGCCGAATGGCGGATTGGCGATCACTACGCTAAAGCGTTCGCCTGGATCGCCGGCCAGTGTATCGGCTTGTTCGACGGGACTGCCACCATTACCCACGCCATGGAGATATAGGTTCATGGCGCACAGACGCACCACCTCATCGACGATATCATAGCCCTTGAATGATTTGTGCCGCAGCTCGCGCAGTTTCTCTCGGTCCTGTGTCTGACCCTTCATGTGATCGTAGGCCGCAAGCAGGAAGCCGCCAGTGCCGCAGGCAGGGTCACAGACAGTTTCCCCGATCACTGGATCAACGCACTTGACGATCGCCTCGATAACTGGGCGCGGCGTAAAGTATTGCCCCGCACCGGATTTCACCTCGGAAGCGTTGCGCTCTAGCAAGCCCTCGTAGATTTCGCCTTTCACATCAACGCTGTGGCCGATCCAAGGACCTTCCTTGTTGATCAAGCTCACCACCCGCTTCAGCTTGGCCGGGTCAGACAGCTTGTTTTGTGCTTTGCGGAAGATCGTGCCGATCAGGCCGTCAGCCTTTGCAAGCTTCTCCAGCGTGTGCCGGTAGTGCAGCTCCAGAGCCTCCCCGTCTTTCGAGGCAAGTTGCGGCCATGCCCATTCTGGCGGAATCGCCGAGGCTTCACCGAGCAGTTCCACGCGCTCTTGGTCCATCTTGAGAAACAGCAGGAATGTGATCTGCTCGACGTAATCGCCGTAGGAGATACCCTGGTCCCGAAGGACATGCGCATAATTCCAGACTTTCGAGACGAGTTGTTCGTTGCTCATACGATCATTCCTGCAATCTTCGAATGAGTATCGACCATAGGTATTCTGCTGCACCTTCGTGAGAAAGTGCGACCTCTTCTCTTCCATGGCCATGTCCAATCATGCCAAGGCCAAGGGGGCGGAGATACATCTTCTGATCGTCGTATTCGACTAACATGGACTCATTGGACGTGCCTGGCCGCGCATCATCGCCGTCCGCGTAATCAATCCCGTTAGTCATCCCGCCCTGCCTGACGGTGCAGCTCGCGGCCTTCTCACCTGATTGGTAGATGGTCGCGGTGAAGGTGTTACCATCGATGCGGCGATGTCGCGTTTCTATACCTTCGTTGCGCTTCTCCAGCTCATCGAGAGAGCCTTGGAAGAACCGATCGGCATATTCGAACGCTTCAATCAGAAAGTCGTCTTTGTCCGCCTTTGAGAAGGCCTTCCGCAGGCGCAGATTTGAGCTGCGAGGCAATGGCGGTGTTTCATCGGTTGCGACAGCGGCAGTGCGCTCGATGTAGTCGTGAGTTTGCTTGGGATTCTCAGCCTTTCCCAACTCTTCGATCGCTCGTCGGATCGATTGCGCAACATCAAGAAAAGCTTCATCCCTATCGGGCCACATCGTGACCGGTTTGCCATCTCTTGGCGTAACGAGGAAATCACTGAGATCGGTGTAAGTCCAGTCGCAAGGGCGCATTATCACTGAGATGAGGCGCGCTTCGCCAGAGCGATGCCGCTGGAGCGCACGGCCTTTCTCAATCTTGTAGCAGTAGTCAGAAGCGAGGAAGTCTGGACTTACGAGCAGCAGAATGATGTCTGCTTCGTCCAGCTCTTTGCTGATGGTCCAGTCAAGATGATCGCCCGGAAGCATGCCCCGGTCATGCCATAGTTCGACCAGACCTTGGCGCTTCAGCATGGCCAACTGCACCTCAAGCTGGTCCCGCAGCTCTTCATCGACATGCGAATATGAAATAAATACGCGAGCAGACATTAGCTTTCCTCGTATGATCGAAGTATCAGCGGCTTCGCCCGCTCGAGGTCTTCGTGCGACCCGATTGTCAGTTCGAGGTCGCCGGTGCCAAAATGGCCAATCTCACGCACGTCCCGGGAAAAGCCTTCCTCTAGATCGATCGTACCGGGATCGAGCTTCAGGAACATCTTGAGCTGGTCGAGAGTGGGCCGCACCTCGACGCAAGCGAAGTTCTTGATGCGGCGGTAGGCGAGGTAGAACTGTGTAACCTTCTTCGTCACGTCATCGCCGCGAGCCAGCAAATAGGTTTCGGCATCTGCGAACAGCTCGGCCAGTTCTGGCCCCATGTCCTGCATATACTCGGACACAGTCTTGTCCTTACGTGGCTTGGAGCCGTTACGAGCCGCTACCGTAGTGCTGGTCGAAGTTGTGGCAGACACGGCCGTCAGCAATTCAAGCAGCAAGAGGTCATCGCCAAACTTGCGATAGCGCACCAATTCGATGTTGCGGCCCATCTGCTTGACGGCGTGCTCGTCATACTTCGTGAAGTCGGCAGCGATGCATATCAGGCGCGGGGCGCTCCATTCGATCGCTTCGGCGGCTTGCTTCCCATAGCGATCGCGCACCAAAATCTCGAAATCGCCGCGGTGGTCCATCAGCCAGTCGAGATAGAACAACCCCTGATTGATGACGTTCTCGGAACGGTCGCGCTTGTATTCGATGATGACAGGATAGCCGTTCTCGTCGATGCCCAGCGTGTCCATGCGCCCGCCGTGGGTCGTGGCGAATTCGCTGGCAATAAAACGCACACCGAGCAGGGTGTCGAGATTCGTCTCGAATTGCGTCTGGAGACCTTTCTCCAGCGGCGCTGATGAACTTTCCAGCTCGCACATTGTCCCCGCTTGGGTTTGGAATAGTTTGAGGTCGCTCATGATGTCTCCCTGTCCGCTACCACGTCTCTCCAGAAGGAGCGGATTGACTCCTCGTATGCTGTGTAAGGTCGCGTTGCCGCTTCAAAATTGAGAGCAATGAGATCCGAAACCAACGCCATAACCTGCCGCAACAAATCGACTACCTCGTCGGCTCTCGGATCATTCTCATGAAGATACTTTGATGCCTTTTCCCAAAGGGCATCGAACCGTTTCCCGTGAGCCTCCAAGGCAATGCCAGATAGGCCGACGTTCTTTTCTAGATGCGCCCAAAACCGGTTTTTCACGTGGCTGTCGGTGACGTCCCTAGTCCCAAACTTCGCCTTGGGGCGTCCGGGAAACCAAGCGTCTGTCAGGAGTTTCATGAACCTCCTGCATGCCAATCCAACCTGTGCTACCTCATCTGCTGTTGAGGCGTTGCGCAGCGCTTTGCTGGCAGAAAATAGGGTCTCGAACAGCCGGGGATGCACTTCCTCCAAAGCGTGACAGAAGTTCGATACCTCTGGTCCCGGTATTTCCAGTTCGGTCGTCAGGAGAACGGCGAAGTCGTGAATTCGATGAAAGTGCTCAAGTGTGTCGAAGTCGTCGAAGATTGTGCGTCTTGCGCCCCTGTCTACATGCGTTACCGCGAAACCCGCGTTGGAGAAATTCTGAACTAGAGCGCAATCCTTGGAGTTTTCCAGGTCTCCCATCGTATAGAAGAGACTGACAGATCGACCATTGAGGCGGCCCCACTCGATCAGTGAATTGCGGAAAATGACAAGGTGTTCTGGACGGGAGAAATCAACGTCTACCGCTCCAAGATAGCAGTCATGTTTCAAAAGGGCGCTGTGCAACGCTTCAGCAGTTTCGACCCTCATATTTTGAAAGGTCATCGTCGCCACGTTTATGTTTGGCAATAATCCCTTCAATTTGTCTTCCAGCAACATTTCGGTCGAAACTGGCTGGACCACCTGCAAGGTTAGAGCCTTGTAATCGCCGTAGGTCCTCGCGCGGCCGAATGTGGTGATGTCTCCCTCTGCAAATCGCATCGGACGATCGCATTCTTGCAAAATACCTGTCGCGAAAATCAAATCACGAAAGGCGTAGGCGTAGTTGCCTGTGAGCGACGGGTCATCGCAGTTATATAGAAATGCGAAATTCATCCCGCAGCTCGGGGCGTTCGTTCGAACAGCGCAATAGGGTTCGATTGGAAGAACAGCTTCAGGTCACTCACGAGCTTCTCCATCTAGCCGAACGAGCGTTGATGACGCTTCGTCCAGCTCCCACAGCTCGACATCTTTGGGGATCAGGTGCGCTTTGGTGCGAGCGAAATAGGCAAGCAGCGGCTCATCGTATCCTTTGCGTAGGCTACGCGCCGCCACGAACAGCTTGCGGTAGTTCGATGGGGCCATGTGGAAGTAGAACATGGCCTCCACCCAAGTTGTGATCTTGGCGCTGGGGACGTTGCCGCTGGCGGTCCATGTGTGGCTCTTGCATTCGACGATGACCTTCGGGTGGTCGGCACCAAGATCGAACGAATGTGGTTTTGTGCATTCATGCAGACCGCAATCGACCTTGTGATTGACTTCCAGATGCAGCCCTTCGTCGGCCAATAGAGACTGAACGAGCAGCTCAAAGTCTCGTCCCACATGCGCATTGCTGACTGCGCCCTCGCGCTGGAAGTTGCTCATGCGCTTGTCTTCTTGCGCTTGGCCCTGGGCTTATCGGCGCGCGACGCACGAATGCGTTGGAGCAGTTTCTCGGCGGGCTCGTCGGACGGGTCTTGTTGGACGAGCTTGCCGGAGAAGGCGTCCTTCAATATCGACTGGCGCAGCGCTGCGGACCGCTGGAGTTCGGTCTCGCACCACGCTTCGCCTTGCTCGATCCTAGCCATGGCCTCTTCGACGGCTTCCACGATCGTTGCCTGCGTATCGATGTCTGGGAGGTCGAAGGCGATGGCCTTCGTTTCGGCGCTATTGAGGTTGTGCACGCCGCTTGTGGATTTTGCCTGCCGCTCAATCCGCGCCCGGACTGACGGCGAATTGAGCACGATGTGCAGGAACGCGGGATGGATGCGCTGGCGGTCAAGTCGTAGACGGATCAGGTAGCCAGCATAGGCCATGCCGACCGCGTCTGGTGTCACGATTGCACCTCGGCCAACCAGATTTGCGCTTCCATTCGAGCGAACGATCAGAACGTCCCCCTCTCGAAGCGCAAGCTTTCCTAGTTCCTTGTCCGTTAGCTCGGCGAACTTGAGATCGGACAGGTCGATTGCACCGCCAACGACATTGGGAATGCGGAGGACAGCCGTTCCTTGCACATCGGGAAGGCACTTCTTGGCGGTGCCATAGCGGATGTCCTCTAGAAGATCACCGAGCACCACTGGCTTCCAGTTAGCCGCGCTTTGCCGAGTGAGGGTCCCGGTGACTGCGGCTTTCAGGACAGACTGGCGGTAGCGCACGAGCAGCTTCTGCACCGCGCGCAACGCCTCCTCGCCCTTGTCGAGCTCGGCGAAAAGCGTCTCAATCTTCTCGACTATGCGTTGCTGTTCGGCAGTGGGTGGGATCGGGATAGGAAACTTCTTCGTCTGGGCAAGCGGAAGCGTCATTCGACCGGACCCGTTAGCCTTGGTTCGCGACAACTGATCAATATAGCTCGTGTTCATGTAGAACTCGACGAACCGAGGAAGGACAATATCCTTTTTCGGTTTGATCAGACCCAGGCCGACGAAAATCGACACCTCTTCTTTAAAGTCTATTCGCTTCGCGAACCCTAAAGTCCCGATCCTTGGGAACAAAATGTCATCAAATTCCGGCTTACACCTCTTGGTCAGAGCCTCATGTTCCTGCCGAGTGATATACTTCTCATAGGCTGACCAATTCACAGGCTTGTAAGGCCGGATGTTCTTGATCGAAATGAACCTTACACCTTGCGACTGATAGTCAGGAGTCTTGTGAGTGCCATCGGTGATTTTGTTCGACACATCCGCCAAGGAGGCTACTGTCCAACCCGTCGGAAGGTCTTCTGCGGGCAAATAAAAACTATATTCCGCGAGCTGCTTGTCGTCGAGCATCACGCCACCAACGCCGCCTGAAGTTCATCAAGCGTCTCGGTAAAGCGCGGGTCGAACAGCTGACGCGCTTTCAGGATACCGCCTCTGTCGGAAAGGCTAGGCGCGTCCATGAAATCGTTCGGTGCGATCTCGGCATTGGCGGCGATGAAGCTCGCGATCATGCGCAGCCATTCCTCTTGTTCGGGCGTGTAGCCCCGCCCTGCCTTTTTCTCCCGGCCGAGCCAGAGGTTTAAGCGCTGCTCGACCACGTTGGAAAACGGCTCCAGCGCGTCGACCTGCCCTAATGCAAAGCGCACCAGGCTGACCACCTCGGTCAGCTGTTCGTCCACCGGCGCGCCGCGCACGGACTTCGCATCCAGCCGCTTATATGCCTGCCAGACGTTCGCAGTGGTGAGGTAGGGAGGTTTCTCGCCCATCGCGGTCACCAGCTCGCGGATCGCCGCATAGGTCAGCTTCTGTTTGCCGAGGGGCTGGTTGTAGAGAATTTGCAGCGCGGTCAGCTCGTCGCGGTTGTCTTCGATGAACTGCTTGAAGCTGGTAATGATCTCTTCAGATCGCTTCAGGTCGAAATCAGCGCTGATCACCTCGTCGGTGGTGATCTCGTCGATGACGATGTCGGTCTTCGCTTTGATGTCTTTGAGCAGGTTACGCACCGCTGGCTTGTCAAACGGCTCGCATGCCGTGTTGGCGAGCTGCTCGACGACTTCGTCTTCCTGCTCCTTTGACGCCATGGGGCCATAAATGGCCGCGATCTCTTCGGCCTGTTTGTCAGGGTCGATTGCATCGAGCAGCGCGTTAGCGAGGTCGCGAGGCGTGCTTCCTCCAGTAGCCTCGGCGACCCGCTGGCGGTCTTCATCGCCCAGCTTGCGATCAAGTGCGGCCAGCCGCGCGGCGAGCGATGACATAGCATCCTCGTCACGCCGACCCATAGCGATCTGCTCCATCAGCGCCTCGAAGCTGACGGTGCGTTTGCGTTCTAGAGGCTGGCTGGCGTTCTTCTTTGTCTCGGACACACCGACCGCGTCGATCAGGACGAAGCGGGTCTTGGTCTTTGCGTCCGGGGTAACAGCCTTGAGGTCGGCGTCGGGGATGGTGCGCACCCCGCGACCCTTCATCTGCTCGTAATAGCCTTCCGATTTCACGTCGCGCATGAAGATCAGCACCTCGACCGGCTTAATGTCGGTGCCGGTCGCAATCATGTCCACGGTGACAGCGATGCGCGGGAAGGGATCGACGCGGAACGCCTTGATCATCGCCTTCGGGCTTTCGCCGGTGTTGCGGTAGGTGATCTTCTTGGCGAAATCGTTGCCCTCGGCAAACACCTCGCGCGCAGCCAGAACGATTTCCTCGGCATGCGCGTCATCCTTAGCAAAGATCAATGTCTTGGGCAGCCAATCGCCAGTGCGGTCGGTGAAAAGCTCGGTGAAGACTCGATCCTTGTATGTTTGGAGAACGGTGCGAATCTGGTTCGGGTTGACCACCGAACGATCAAGGTCCTGTCCAGTGTATTCGAGATCGCCGTCGAGCTCCTCATAGCGCACCTTGCGCGTGCGCTTATCACGCACCGGGACGGGAAAGCCCGGCTCGCCTTCAAGGGTGGCGCCTTCCTCGGTCACGCGCGTGCGGATGCGGTAGACTTCGTAGCCAACGTTCACACCGTCGGCGACCGAGCGCTCATAGGGATATTCGGCCACGAGGTTCTTGTTGAAGAAACCTAGCGTGTGTTTCGAGGGAGTGGCTGTCAGGCCGATGATGTAGGCGTCGAAATATTCGAGCACCTGCCGCCAAAGGCCATAGATCGAGCGGTGGCACTCATCGGTGATGATGAAGTCGAACGTCTCGATTGGGATGTCAGGGTTGTATTCGACTGGCGGCTGTTCAGCGTCCTCATTGCCCCATTTCTCGAACGCGGATTCTTCCTCATCTTCAGGCTCAAGCTCCTTGCCGCGCAGCATCGAGTATAGGCGCTGGATGGTGGTGATCACGACCTTCGCGTCGGGATCAAGGCGGTGCGAGCTAAGGTGCTGGACAATGTAAGTGTCAGTGAAACGGTTTGCGGCTCCGTGCGGGTGGAAGTTCTGGAACTCCTTGAGCGTCTGATCGCCAAGGTTGTTGCGATCGACGAGGAACAAGATGCGCTTTGCACCCGCTTCCTTGATGAGGCGGTAAGAGAAGGTGCAGGCTGTGAAGGTTTTGCCAGCGCCTGTTGCGAGCTGGATGAGCGAGCGGGGCTGATCCTCGCCGAGTGAAGGTTCGAGACCTTTCTGGCCCTTACCGCCTTTGATCGCCTCGACCTGGCAGTCGCGCAGCCCGGTCTCGTCGAGTGGCGGCATCTTGCGAAGTCGTCCGCGCAGGGTGTCCGGTTGCAGCAGCCACTCGCGAAGAGTTTCTGGCTGGTGAAATGCAAACAGCCGCCGCGAGCGCGGCTTGGGGTCGCGCATATTGCGGAAGAACGTCTCGTCACCGGTGCTTTCGTAATCGAAGACGAGGATGTCGTCCCACCGTGCAAGGTGCTCCGGCAGTGCCGCCATGTATTTGTCGGACTGCTCGGCCACACCGCTTAAGGTCACGCCGGTTTTCTTGGCCTCAATGACACCAACCGCTTTGCCGTCGATGAAGAGCAGGTAGTCGCATGGACCAGCAGGAAGCTGGAACTCTCGCACGGCGACGCCAAGCGATGCATTGCGGTCGAACTCGTCTCGATCTTGCAATACCCAGCCAGCCGCTTCGAGCAGCTTGTCTATGGTCTTGCGCGCTTTTACTTCAGGCCCCTCCATAAAACTGCTTGTGCCCCGCAAAATGTCTCACCGCAATAAATTGATGCGATTGACTATTTCTGAAGGAAGGATGGCGAAGCTGGAAGGCTAAAGGCGCGACATTGTTGCCCCAGAAGTTGCCCAAATTCGCCTAGACCACAGAAGCTTCTGTCGTTTTGGGCCATAACTTATTGAAAGGTTTGGTGGACGCACTAGGGTTCGAACCTAGGACCCGCTGATTAAGAGTCAGCTGCTCTACCAACTGAGCTATGCGTCCACACCGGCTTTACCGCTTGGAAAAGTCGCGTCTGACGGAGGAATAAACCGCATCCGATTCGCGCGAGGCGCTGCATATAGCGACGCTGGCGATATTGAAAAGGGCTTATCGCGCAGAGCAGGCGCGCAATGCCTCAACCAAAACGCGCTTTCGGCGAGTTCCGGTTCCAGCGGTTCACCATCAAGAGCGCGCCAATACAGATCATGTTCGTCATCATCGACGATCCGCCGTGACTCATAAAGGGCAAGGGAATGCCGACCACAGGCGCAAGTCCCATGACCATCATGAGATTGATCGCGACATAGAAGAATATAGTCGCGACCATGCCGCCAGCGATCAACCTCGCGAACCGGTCTTGTGAAGCGCGTGCGACTTTCCAGCCCCAGCTCAAGATGATGGCGAAGACGCCTATCACGAACACGCCGCCGATGAGGCCCCATTCCTCCGCCATAGTCGCGAACACAAAATCGGTGTGCGGTTCAGGCAGATAGTTCAAGTGGCTTTGCGAGCCTTCATTGAAGCCTTTGCCCGTAACGCCCCCCGAGCCAATTGCGATCTTGGATTGGGTGATGTGATAACCCGCTCCGAGTGGATCGCTTTCCGGATCAAGGAACGTTGTGACGCGGCGCTGTTGATAGGGTTGCAGACCGAAGAAGAATGCAAGTGGCGCTGCCACAGCGGCGGCTCCTGCACCCCAGACGAACCATTTCATCGGCAACCCTGCGAGGAACATGATGACGACGCCGCCAAATACGATGGCCAAAGAAGTACCCAAATCGGGCTGCATCAGGACCAGCAGGACAGGTAGTCCGATCAGCGCACCTGCAGGGACAAACGCTTGCCAGCTATTAAACATGCCTACGGGCAGCCCGTCATAGAAGCGGGCTAGCGTCAGGATAATCACCGGCTTCATCAGCTCTGACGGCTGCAATTGCATGAATCCAAGGTTGAGCCAGCGCTGGCTCCCGCCGCCGACAAATCCCATTGCCTCCACCGCGACCAGCATCAGCAAAACGCCGATATAGGCTGGGTATGTCATGAACTTTACGAAGTCGCGCGGCATGGCTGCGATAATGCTGGCCATAGCGAGAAACACGCCAAAGCGGATCAGGTGCGAGGATGCGTAGGGCTGCATCGAACCGCCTGCCGCCGAATAAAGCACGGCCGCTCCGAACGCGATCAGCGCGAAGAGCGGGATCAGCATTTGCCAAGGCTGGCGCGCTATCGGGGCGGGGACGATGCTGTTCATGGCTGCGGCACGCCTTCCGATGGTGGCGGAGGCGGATTGGGTTGTGTTTCAGTCACAACCGGCTCGGCAATCGTTGCGGTTTCTGCGTTTGCTGCAGCTTCGGTGGTGACAGCAGGTTCTGCCGGAGTGATCGGTGCGCTTTCTTGCGGGACGGACGGCGCGGTCCGAGGCTCGCCTCTTGGCGCAGCTTCTGGACGCGGCGCGACCACGTCATTCGCGATTTCTTCAGCCTGCGTGGCGGCGAGACGCGCTTCGGCTTCGACCTGGTCGAAGATGTCTTCATCGCGGCGAGGGGGAGGGGTGACCAGCTGGCCTCGCTCTGCCGCATAGGCCGCATATTTGCGCTCCAAGCGCTCTTGCGCGGTTCCGCCCCATTGCTTCTCAAGTGCGCGCAATGCCTCCATGCCTTTTGCAGGATCGAACAGGAAAGTGCAGACATCGCGCGCGATCGGGTAGGCGGCGCCTGACCCTCCGCCATGTTCGATTACCACAGCGCCAGCGTAGCGAGGATTGTCGAACGGCGCGAAGAACGTGAAGAGACCATGGTCGCGGAATTTCCACGGGCCAGTCTTACCGTCCGACTTGTTGAGCGAAACGACCTGCGCCGTTCCGGTCTTGCCTGCCATCTTGATGTCTTCGAACGGCAAGCGCCCGCGGCCTGCGGTGCCGGGACCATTGACCACATCGCTCATTGCCTGGCGCACATAGCGCACATGCTCGTCGGAAAAGTCGACCTGATCGAAACCTTTAGGCTGTGTGTCCAAGGTGAGGCGCGGCATGACATGCCGTCCGGTCGCAAGACGCGCCGCGCTGACCGCAAGTTGCAGCGGGTTGGCGAGCATATAGCCTTGCCCGATAGTGGCGTTGACAGTGTCAAAGGCCTGCCATTCGCGGTCATACTTTTTGAGCTTCCACTCCGGATCAGGGACTGTGCCGTAGAACTGGCTAGTCACCGGTAGGGGGAATTCCTCGCCCAGTCCGCAGCGTTTGTTCATTGCTGCAATCGGATCCATCCCGATCCGCTGCGCGAAGTAGTAATAATAGACGTCGCAGCTTTGATAGATGCCTTTCGCCATGTCGACTGTGCCATGGCCGCTCCGCTTCCAGCAGCGGAACACGCGGTTGCCGACGCGCAAACCGCCCCCGCAAAAGACTGTCTCGTCTGGCGCCAGACCCTCTTGCAGGAAGGCCATCGACACCATCGGTTTCACGGTTGATCCAGGCGGGTAGAGACCTTTCAGCACCTTGTTGCGTAGCGGCACGCGTTCGTCGTCGCGCAGCATGGAATATTCGACGCTGCCAATCCCGTCCGAGAAACTGTTGGGATCGAAGCTCGGCATGGAGGCCATGCAAAGCAGGTCACCGGTCAAGCAGTCCATCACGACAACCGAACCGCTTTCCAGCCCGATACGCCGCGCGGCATAATCCTGAAGTGGTCCATCTATCGTCAGACGGACAGGATCGCCTTGCACGTCTTCGCGGGTTTCCAGATCACGAACGATGCGGCCAGATGCGGTGACTTCCACCCGCCTTGCGCCGGGCACACCGCGCAACTCCTGCTCAAACTGTTTTTCCAAGCCATCTTTGCCGATCTTGTAGCCCGGCGTAATCAGGAGCGGATTGCGGTCATCCTCATACTCCTCGGCAGAAGCAGGTCCGACATAACCGATCAAATGGCCGACAGATGTGGCGGTGGGATAGAAACGGGAGAAGCCGCGCTGCGGGACCACACCCTGCAGATCCGGCAACCGCACGCTGACGGCGGCGAATTGGTCATACTCAAGTCCGCTCGCGATCTCGATCGGTTGGAAGCCGCGCGCTTGTGCGATCTCTTCCTTGATGTCGTTGATGCGATCAGGCTCTAGCGCGAGAAGCTCGCCAAGCTGATCGACGGTCGCCTCGGGATCTTTCAAGCGCTCGGGGATCACATCGACGCGGAAGTCTGCGCGATTGGAAGCGAGCGGCGCACCATCGCGGTCCAGGATCCATCCACGCCGTGGAGGGATAAGCGTCAAGTTGACGCGGTTACTTTCAGATTCGACTGTGTATTTGTCGCCTTCAGCAAGGACGATGTATCCCATGCGCGCAGCCAAAAGAACACCGATCCCGCCTTGCACGGTACCGATGAAAAAACTGCGCCGGTCGAAGTCGTGCTTCAGGGTCGAGGCGCTGATAATCGGGCCTTTGCCCTTCTTCACCATCAGCCAATGACCCTCACGCGCGAAAGCCGGAATTTATCAAGCGTAGCGACCATGAGCGCAATAATGGGGTAAAGCAGAATGGACAGCAAGGCCTGTGGTCCGCTGGCTGTGAGATGGAATATCGAAGGCACCGTGCCAGACGCTGCCATGGCTGCAAGCAGATAGAGTACGATGGCTAAACTGGCGGTGAACCAGTCTTGCCAGAACCCGCGAAAAGGGAAGCGCTCTTCCAGCAATTCCAGCACCAGCATGGCGACGGACCACAGCAGGATCGCACTGCCGAACGGTTGACCGCTGAACAGGTCATCAAATGCCCCTAAAGGCAGCCCCACCCAAAGCGGGAGAAGCCCAGGGCGGACCATGCGCCAACCCAGCAGAACGATGAATCCCAATGGCGGAGTAACCGGCATTGCACCCGCCATAAACAGCGCGGGAAGCATAGATGCGATCATGATTGAGGCATAAGGCACGATCCGCGCGCGCAGCGGCGAGTGCACCCGGTTGATGCGGCTGCCATAGCGATCGGAGCGCGATTTGAGGTTCAAACGCTCCATTAATTGTCGCTCGTTTCTTCGCCCAGCTCCTGCTCGATCGGAGTGGCCGCGCTGTCTACCGCGCCCGGTTGCCAAATCGGATCGACCGAGACGAAGTCGGTCGCGGCCGGGTCTGCAATAAGCCTCGCGATGCCGCCATCATCGGTAATCTCGCTTAGCACAGCGACAGCGACACCGGGCCGGTAGTAACCGCCAGCACCGCTGGTTACGAAGACGTCACCCACTTCAAGCGGGTTGAGGCCCAAATTGATTAAGCGAATGCGAAGCAGGCCGTCACCGCGCCCTTCCGCGAAGGCGACAATCTCGTCCGATGCGCGGCGCACAGGCAGAACGCTTTCGCTGTCTGTGAGGAGCAAAACGCGTGAAGAATTGATGGAAACTTCGAGCACACGGCCAACGACGCCGCGGGGCGACCTGACCGGCTGTCCGACGGCTACGCCGTCTGCACTGCCCGCCCCAAGATAGGCAAAGCGGCGGGTGCTTGACGAAGTAGAGCCCACCAGACGCGACACTGTCACCGGCTCGATCTCGTTGTCCTTCAATTCCAGCAGGGCTTTGAGCCGGGCATTCTCCTGCTCGACTGCCTCTGCTTCTGCCAGACGGATGCGGGCAAGCTCCACTTCTTCCTTGAGCGCTGCATATTCGCTGCCGCGCTTAAGATAGCCGGATACGGAATCGAAAAAGCCGGAACTGCCGCTGCGCACCGTTGAGGTGGCTTCGCCTGCAGGCGCAACGACTTCATTCGCGCCGTTACGCAACCCTGAAAAGGTCTGCGGTTGCCATAGGGAAATGCCGAGGAGAACGCCGCCAATAAGCGCACCGATCCCGGCTATGACATAGCCGGTAAAGACCGAATATTGCGCTCTGCGCGAATGGCCCGAGCGCCGGGATGATGGCGGCGCCATGCCTTTGTCCTCCTCTTACGCCTGCCTTCCCATGCTCCCCAAAGCAAAGCGGGCTTTCAGGTTATGCGTCCATCAGTACGCCGCGATAGACCGGATCTTCCATCGCGCGGCCAGTGCCTACTGCAACGCAGGAAAGCGGGTCTTCCGCTATACTCACAGGCAAGCCGGTTTCCTCGCGCAGATGTTCGTCCAGACGGCGGATCAAAGCTCCGCCTCCCGTGAGCACGATACCTTGATCGACGATATCTGCTGCGAGCTCAGGTGCAGTGTTTTCGAGCGCGATGCGCACGCCTTCGATAATCGCACCGATCGGTTCTGAGAGCGCTTCTGCCACATGCGCCTGGTTGATAGTGATTTCCTTTGGAACACCATTAACGAGATCACGGCCTTTGATCGTGATGGACTCGCCCACGCCATCTTCGGGTGGAACGGCCACACCGTAATCCTTCTTGATCCGCTCAGCCGTGCTTTCACCGATCAACAGATTGTGATGTCGACGCACGTAAGACACGATCGCTTCGTCCATCTTGTCACCGCCGGTGCGAACCGAGGTGGTGTAAGCGAGGCCGCGCAATGAGAGCACAGCGACTTCGGTTGTACCGCCGCCGATGTCGACAACCATGGAACCGACCGGCTCTGTCACGGGCATGTCCGCGCCGATCGCTGCTGCCATAGGCTCCAGGATAAGATGCACTTCCGAAGCGCCGGCATTTGATGCCGCATCGCGGATCGCGCGGCGCTCAACCGAAGTCGAGCCTGACGGCACACAGATCACGATCTCAGGAAAGCGGAATAGGTTGCGTTTTCCATGCACCTTGCGGATGAAGTGCTTGATCATTTCTTCCGCGATTTCGATGTCTGCGATAACGCCATCACGCAAAGGCCGGATCGCTTCGATACTGTCCGGCGTCTTGCCCATCATCATCTTAGCATCATCGCCCACCGCTTTGACGCGTTTGATGCCGTTGATGGTCTCAATCGCGACCACTGATGGCTCGTTCAGAATGATGCCTTGATCCTGGACATAGACCAGCGTGTTGGCTGTCCCCAGGTCAATGGCCATGTTCTGGGAACCGAATTTCAGAAGATTGGAAAAGAAGCTCATGGGATACCGCGGGTTAGTGGGCCTTGGACCGACAGAACTCTCCCCCCGTCGCAGCCCTTAGTTGTCAGGTGTTCGTCTCCTAACCAATAGAGCACACAAAGGCCAAAATAATTGTTGACGGTAATGGTCCTTTTCCACCGCTGGCCTCGAATTTCCGGCAATTGACCGCTAGATTGGCCACCATGCCTGAAATTCGCCGCCTTCCTGCCGCTTTGGTGAACCGCATTGCAGCCGGTGAAGTGGTCGAGCGGCCGGCTGCCGCGCTCAAGGAATTGGTCGAGAACGCGATCGATGCAGGCGCGAGTCGTATTGATGTGAAGCTGGTCGATGGCGGCCTCACGAAAATCGAAGTGGCCGATGATGGCTGCGGTATGTCGCAAGATGACATCGCGATTGCATTGGAGCGGCACGCAACGTCCAAACTTCCAGTGGAGCTAGTGGGCGAGGAAGGCGCGATTGAACGCGTTCGTACGCTCGGCTTTCGCGGCGAAGCATTGCCATCGATTGCAAGTGTCGCGCGGCTGACCATTGAAAGCCGTGTTCGAGCGGCTGACAGTGGCTGGAAGGCTGTTGTCGATCATGGGGAGCTGGTTGAGGAAGGGCCTGCTGCGCTTCCACCCGGGACCCGCATGACAGTCGAGAAACTGTTCGCCTCTGTGCCAGCCCGCCGTAAATTCCTGCGCACGCCCAGAAGCGAATATGCTGCCTGTTTGGATGTCGTCCGGCGGCTTGCGATGGCGCGGCCTGACATCGCGTTTTCGATGCTGCATGGAGAACGCAAGGTCATCGCGACACAAGGCGATGAAGCGCTTGCTGATCGTGTGGCCGGGATTGTTGCGCGCGAGCTCAAGGACAATGGGGTCGCTATCGAGCTGGAGCGACCGTCGCCTTCGGGTGTGATGCGGCTGACCGGGATTGCCGGCCTACCGACCTACAATCGCGGTGTGGCCGATCATCAGTATCTCTTCGTCAATGGTCGTCCGGTGAAGGACCGCTTGCTGGTCGGCGCCGTGCGCGGCGCTTACTCGGATATGCTGGCGAGGGATCGCCATGCGGTGCTCGCGCTGTTCCTGGAACTGCCAAGCGAAGATGTGGATGTGAACGTCCATCCGGCCAAGACCGAGGTCCGTTTCCGTGATGCCAATGGTGTGCGCGGCTTTATCGTTTCGGGGCTACGACAAGCGTTGAGCACGGGTGACCGGCGCAGCGCGCAAGGTCCGGATCGCGGCGCGATGGAACGGTGGCAGCACGAGCCTGCACCTCCTTTGGCGAGCATTTTCTCGCGGGACTGGTCGGCACCGCAATCGCGCGTTTCAGAAAGCCCACACACATGGCGCGCGCCATCATCCGATGGCGAAGTCATCGCTGCACCGCAGGGTAGGGCTGAGGAAGCAGCGCCTCTTCCTGAGGATGCCGCTCAATTTCCATTGGGCATTGCGCGCGGGCAAGTCGCCAACACTTACATCGTTGCTGAAAGCGCAGACGGGTTGGTGCTCGTCGATCAACACGCGGCGCATGAACGTTTGGTGCTCGAACGACTTCGTGCTGCGGGGGCAGGGGAGGCCGCCGCACGCTCGCAAGCTTTGCTCGTGCCCGATGTGGTCGAAATGGATGAAGTTGATTGCGATCGTCTGGAAGAGGCCGCTGAAGGATTCGCGAAATTCGGTCTCGTGATCGAACGGTTCGGGCCCTCAGCCATGCTGGTGCGCGCGATGCCGCACGCTTTGCGCAAAGGCGATCCGCAAGCGCTGCTGACCGACCTTGCAGACGACATTGCGAAGCATGGGCAGGCACTGCTTTTGGAAGAGAAGATCGAGCATGTCCTTGGCACTATGGCTTGCCATGGCTCGGTCAGGGCAGGGAGGGTGCTGAGCGTACAGGAGATGAATGCGCTGCTGCGCGAAATGGAGGCAACCCCGCGCTCAGGCCAGTGCAATCACGGCCGCCCGACATGGGTGAAGCTCAGCATGGAAGACGTCGAAAAACTGTTCGGTCGGCATTAGAGGCTTCTATTTCGCTAGCAGTCCAGTTGCGGACCGATTGCGACACTTGGCTTGGCGGACTAAAATCCTGAAAGAACACGCGGATGATCTGGAATTAGAGAGAGTCCTCGCATTTCCCTAACTGGCTGCTGGAAAGAACCGGAGAATAGGTCGTATTGGCCAATAGGGTCTCGGTTAGATCAAACCTGTTTTGACTGTTGCTCATTGCAATTTCCGACCGAAGATCAGCATTTCCTTTGGTCATTGTCAGCACGCCCCGAATACGGCCGTTATCAAGTACGAATGCGGAATGCGGTTGACCGTCTGTCATGATCAATGGATGACGCACCGTCAGTCCAGTGTGATGCACAATGCGGCTCGTATATCCTACAACTCTGGTCGTCACACCGCCCAAAGACCAACTTGAATCACTTGCGACGAATGCCCCACAAGCTTTTGGCCAGACAAGTGAAAGCCGCTCGCTATTCAAGCAATAATAGGTAGCATCCGAGCAATCTGCGATCTTTCCTGATCGGATCGAAGCGCTCTCGAGCCAGCTAATCCTGTCCCGGCTGGTGTCGAAATAGACATCCGGCAGAATTGTAAATTGTCCAGCTGGGACTTCGGCAAGCGCAGTTGTCTGCGCGAATACAAGCCAAGCCGCACAAACGGATAACTTTCGCAGATTGATTTTCGTTTTCCTCCGCAACGTCGCAAGAAAGAGACGGTACTACATCTTATTTGCTGAGGCTAGGTTCAGCCTTTTCCTCGTCGGCTGGTGAACCTCGCAAACCCGCAAGTGCTCTGCTAAGCCAGAAGCATGCTCGACGTTCTTTCGCTTGCTTACTCCGTTGCCATAACGCTGCCCGGTTACGCCCTTGGGCAACCGATGGAGGACGCGTTGCTTGTTGTCCCGGTTCAAACCACAAGGGACAAGTGGGTCTTGAGATGTGCAGATGATCCGATGGCGCCGATTGGTCTGGAAAGAACGGTCGAAGAACGAGATGCAGGCGTCCAACGATGCTGGACAATGGAAAAGCTTGAGCGCGGCGAAGTTAGAAGAGCATACCCAATGAAGGGCGCTTACCGGTCGACACAGGAGATCGAGTTTCTGGACGGAAAGATAACACGCATCACGATAACCAGATACGATTCACCGACTGATGCGAATGGGCGTTCGTCAGTTTGGAAAAAGCCAAAAGCGGCAGCACTGATAGACAGCTTGTGAGTTGCTACTGACAACGTCCGCTTTCCACCCATTGCCGACAGCTATTCTTCAATCGGCGCGTCCGGGTCGCGGACTTGCATCAGCCCGATATTGGTCATCTCCAGCACGACTTCATCGTTCTGATTGAACACCCAGCTGCGTGACTTGGTGAGGCCCATTTCCGGCCGAGACTTGCTGCGGCGTTTCTCCAGCAATTCGCTTTCGACGCGTAGTGTATCACCTGGATAAACGGGCTTCTTCCACCTGAGGTCTTCAAGGCCGGGCGAGCCAAGCCCTGCGCTTTTCTGCTTAGTGAAATTGTCGACCAGCATGCGCATGGTCATCGCGCAGGTGTGCCAGCCGCTCGCGGAGAGCCTGCCGAAATGCGTTTGCGCCGCCGCGTCGTCATCCAAGTGGAACGGCTGAGGGTCGTACTTCCTAGCAAAGTCGACCACTTCCTCGCGAGTCACTTCATAGCGGCCATAACTCTGGCGCTTGCCGACCTCCAAATCCTCGAAATACAGCATGGGATCTCCGCTCTTTGAAAAGAATGGAGACCCCATGCGGCGCAATCATTTATGGTTCAAGCCCAGGTTTGTTCTTCAGGCTGTCGACGTTCGGAATTCCGGGACGCGTCCGTCGCTGTCGAGCTCCGGAATGATCCGGTGACGTGCAAGGATCAGGCTGAACAGGCCGAACACCAGCAAGCCAACCGCGACGACAGTGAAGATCGTACCTTGACCGGCAAGCGATGCGAGTGCGTCGCCAAGCGTCTTGACCTGCTCAGCGCCTGCGGAAAGGAATCCCGCCTGGAATAGTGACCAGCCGATGATCGTAAAAACCGCTGCTCGCGCGGCGTAGCCGATGCGTCCAAGGATACTCGTCTGCGATGGTGCGGAGGCTGAGATGCGCTGCATGAAGCTGGCGGTGAAAGCCTTCTTCGCTTGATTGAAGGCTGCCAGGAAAAACGCGATGCCAAGGATTCCAAGCACAACGCCCCCAAGCTCGAACGACAATACTCCCGACGCAGCTTCCTGCGCGCCGCCACCTGAGGATGACCCGCTGCTTGTCGCGAACTGGAAGGCTGTCCATGCAAGGACCAAATGGCCGATCGCGCTACCGGCATGGCCCAAGCGCTTGCCCCAGCCGACTGTGTCGCTGCCATGGTTCTCTATGTCGAAGAATGTCGATGAGAACCGGAACAGCGCATAAGCCAGCAATCCGACCACCATCACCCACAAGAGTGCGATACCAGCCGGGAAATTCTCGATGGCGCGGAAAATGCCGTCGGTTCCCTTGCTGATTTCACCAACGCTGGTGAGCGCGATGATGCCGAGGACGGAATAGAGCAGAGCGCGACTGAAATAACCGATGCGCACTGCAGTGCTGAACTTCTCTGATTTGTCTACCATTGGTCTCTTTTCCCGAATTAGGATTCAGGAAATCAACGGTATCAAAGGGTTAACGGTTCCGAAAAACTGGCTCTGGAGTGTCAGACATTGAATTTGAAGAGCATGATGTCGCCATCCTGGACGAGGTATTCCTTGCCCTCCTGACGCATCTTGCCTGCCTCTTTCGCGCCTGCTTCGCCGTTCAAAGCGATGTAATCCTCGAACGCGATGGTTTCGGCGCGGATGAAGCCTTTCTCAAAGTCGGTGTGGATTTCACCCGCGGCTTGCGGCGCCTTGGCACCTTCAGGAAAAGTCCATGCGCGCGACTCCTTTGGCCCCGCGGTAAAGAAGGTCTGCAAGCCCAGCAGCGTGTAGCCAGCGCGGATGACACGGGCGAGGCCGCTTTCTTCAAGGCCTAATGCTTCGAGATATTCCGCGCGGTCTTCCATTGGCATGGCAACGAGTTCGGCTTCGATGGCAGCAGAGACCACTACCGCCTGTGCACCCTCGGCTTCTGCCTTGGCGAAGACCTGTTCGGAAAGCGCATTGCCGCTCGCCGCTTCATCTTCCGCGACATTGCAGACATAAAGCACGGGCTTGGCGGTCAGTAACTGAGCCTGCGCAAAAATGCGCGCTTCTTCGTCATCCTTGGGCTCAGTCAAACGCGCAGGCTGGCCATCCCGCAGCAAGTCGAGCGCTTGGCCGAGGACAGACGCCATCAGCTTGGCTTCCTTGTCCCCGCCGGTCGCACGTTTTTGCGCATTCGGGACGCGCTTTTCCAAGCTTTCAAGGTCTGCCAGCATCAGCTCTGTCTCAACCACTTCAGCGTCTGCAAGCGGATCGACCTTGTTGGAAACATGCTGGATGTCATCATCTTCAAAGCAGCGCAGCACGTGCACAATTGCGTCGACTTCGCGGATATTGCCGAGGAACTGGTTGCCAAGGCCTTCGCCCTGGCTTGCGCCTTTGACGAGACCTGCAATATCGACGAATGCAAGCTGGGTCGGGATGACCTTGGCCGACTTTGCAATCGCTGCGATCTTGTCGAGACGTTCATCGGGCACAGCGACCTGGCCGACATTCGGCTCGATCGTGCAGAACGGATAGTTCGCAGCCTGCGCGGCCTGCGTCTCAGTCAGTGCATTAAAAAGGGTGGACTTGCCGACATTGGGCAAGCCGACGATCCCGCAACGGAAACCCATCAGATACTCCGGAATAATTGGTTGGCGCGCCCTTTAGCGGGCATGCTGCATCTTTGCCAGCCCGAGTGGATCAAACGTTATGTACGGCCTTGATCCACGGACCAAAGGGCGACTCGCCGAGCATTGCGACCTGAGTCTGTGCCGACACGTCATTGATCGCAAGCTGAGGCTTGGGTCCCGGATGTACCGCACGTCGCAGCGGGCGGGTCCCGGCCGGCATGGCGATGATCTCTGCGATGGCATTGGGTACATCCATTGGATCGGTGGAACCGCCGCCAGTGCGTTGGCCCAATTGCGCGATCATCGCTTGGTAACCGGACGTATGCTTTTCTTCCGCACGTTCCAGCAGCGCCAGTGCGTTCTCATTTGCGTTCTTCCAGATCATCGTCGGATAGCCGCCGGGCTGGATAATCAGCACGTCGATGCCGTGCGGCACAAGCTCGTAAGCCATCTGCTCGCTCATCGCTTCAAGCGCGAACTTGGTGGGCGAGTAATGGGCAAAGCCGGGAATCATCACACGGCCAAGCTGCGATGAGATATTCACGATAAGCCCGGATTTCGCCGCGCGCATTGCGGGGAGGGCAGCGCGAGCCATCCGGTGCGGACCGAAGGTGTTCACATCGAAAAGCGATTGCGTCGCTTCCATGTCCTGAATCTCGATGGGACCGCCAATATTCGTGCCAGCATTATTGATCAGGATATCGAGCGCGCCCCCGGCAAGCTCTTCAGCCTCTGCAACACCGGCGGTGACTTGCTCGTCATTAGTCACGTCGATTTCAATGACAGTCAGGTCGAGATTTTCCGCAGCCGCAAGTGTTTCAAGTTCGTCTGCTTCAGGCCGAGGCAAGCTGCGCATGGTGGCAAATACCTTCGCGCCTTTGCGTGCGTAGTCTTCCGCCATCAGACGACCGAAACCGGTCGATGTGCCGGTTATGAGTACGCTCTTGCCGGTCATGTCGATGTCCGCTGCGACGATGTCGGAATGAGCAAAGCTGGCAGTTGCGGCCAAGGCTCCGGTGGCGGCAGCGCCTGCGAGAAGTGTGCGGCGGTTCAAATTGGGCATGGGGCTATCCTCTCAGATTGTGGCGCGAACCTAACTAGTCTTGGAGCCTCAACGCAAGGTCGCTCATGAAGCGGGCATCATCGCCTTTCGCGAGCCAGTCTGCCTCTGCGCCGATTGCGCCAAGCATCTGCACCAGATCATCTTGTTCGGCCTTGGCGAAATTGCCGAGAACATAACCGGAGACGCGGTCCTTGTGGCCGGGATGGCCTATCCCAAGCCGGATGCGGCGGAAGTCGGCACCGACATGCTGGATCGTTGAACGGATGCCGTTGTGGCCTGCAGCACCGCCTCCGCGCTTTACCTTCACTTTGAACGGATCAAGGTCGAGCTCGTCATAGAAGACGGTCAGGTCCTGCGGGCCGAGTTTGTAATAGCGCAACGCTTCGCCAATGGAGCGCCCGCTTTCATTCATGAATGTGGCGGGCTTCAGCAGCAGGATCTTGTCGGAGCCAATCTTTCCTTCTTGAATCCAGCCCTGAAACTTCTTCTGCACCGGGCCAAAGCTGTGCATCTCAGCCAGGACATCGACCGCCATGAACCCGACATTGTGCCGGTGCATCGCGTATTTCGGTCCAGGATTTCCAAGGCCAGCCCAGATTTGCATGGTCGCTCTCTAGAGATGTGCTCTCAAAAACAAAACACCGGACTTCTTGTCGAAGCCCGGTGCCTTGGTGATTGCGTTGTAAGACGGTGCGATTACTCGCTTTTGTCTTCCTGTTCTTGAGCAGCGTCCGCATCTTCGCCCTGCTCGGTTGCAGGGACTGCATCTGCTGGTACGTCCTCGCCATCTTCGCCGTCTTCGCTTTCGCTCTTTTTGAGAGCTGATGGAGCGACCAGCGTTGCAATGGTGTAGTCACGATCAGTGATCGCGCTTTCGCTACCCTCAGGCAGCTTCACTTCGCTGATGTGGATCGAGTCGCCGACTTCCTTGCCGGTAACGTCCACTTCGATTTCGCCCGGGATCTTGTCCGCTTCGCAGACCAGATCGACGTCGTGACGGACCACGTTGAGAACGCCGCCCTTCTTGAGGCCTGGCGATTCTTCTTCGTTTGCGAAGATAACCGGCACAGAAACCTCGACCTTCGCGCCTTTCGCAAGGCGGAGGAAGTCAGCGTGCTCGGGGCGGTCAGTGACTGGGTGAAGCGCCACGTCCTTAGGGAGAGTCTTGATAGTCTCGCTACCAAGATTGATCTCGACGATGGAGTTCATGAAGTGGCCGGTGCCGAGTTGGCGAACCAGTTCCTTCGATTCCACGTGGATCATCGTGGGTGCTTCTTTGCCGCCATAGATTACAGCGGGTACTCGGCCTTCGCGACGCAGTGCACGGGAGGCTCCCTTGCCAGCCCGTTCGCGCGCTTCGGCCGGCAATGTCAGAGCGTCGCTCATGTCACAAACCTTTCGAATTGCTTTGATTACAGTTTCGGTCCGCCACGCCTCCAGGGATGACCATGACGCCGAAGCGCGGTCCCTTAGAGGGGAGAGGGGGGAATGGCAAGCTTTGTCTGGTGTCGCTCAAGCGGCGTTATTGGATGCGCTCAACCGTGTAGCCGAGCGCTTTCAGCTGTGCAGGCAAACCCTCGGGCCCGACCAAATGCGCTGCGCCAACCGCTACAAAGGGTTTTGGGGCATCTCTCAGCATAGGGAAAAGCTGGCGCATCCAGTCATCATTTCGGTCCGTCAGGATCGCGGCGCGCAGCTCTGGGTCTGTCATAATGCCGGTATTGGTTGCTTCGATAAGAATAGTCTCATCGCCAGCAAGCCAGGCATTACGCAGCCTTGCCGGATCGTCTGACTGGCTTTCCTCCAATACGCCAGAGAGCAGATCGCGTTGATCCTTTTCAGGCAGGGTGTCAAAAATGCCGAGCTGGACTTCAGCACCTTCAAACTCGCGGATAGGGCGACCTTGAAAATCCTTAAGTAGCGCGCGGTCGACACCATTTGCAGGATCACCGGTTGCATTCACTTGCGCAAGCATGAGCGCCGCCGCCCAAGTCTCGACGCTGGCAAAGTCGTGTGGCGAATAGCCCGCGCGGTCTATCAGATCGAACAGCAGAGGCCGTTCGCCTTGCTCGACCCGTGTGCCAATGTCGAGCTGATCCGGCGTGCGTGAAAGAGCCATGAAGGTGTCGACCATCGCGCGCTGATTATCGAGACCGGCGATCTCTACGACCAGATAGTCTGAATTCTCGATCGTGTTCTGGAGGATGTCCGTCCGCCACTCGGTTCCGTCAGGCAAGGCATGGATAGTCCCGAACAGCCACCCCTCGGTCGCACCATCGGGGGACGTTACTTCGTAAAGCAAAGGTGATGGCGCTGAACCTTGGGATGCGCTGTCGGGCGTATCGCTACATGCTGCGACGAGGAGCGCCGCAAAGCCTGTCAGAAGTGTGCGAAGCATTACTGGACGCGGGTTACCGTCAGTCCGCGCTGTTCGAGATAGTCCTGAACGCTCTTTTCACCGGCCAAGTGACCAGCGCCGACTGCCATGAAGACAGTGCCGGGCGCATCCATGCGGGTTTCGATCCACTCAGCCCAGTTGCGGTTGCGATAGTAAAGCAAAGCTTCTGCGAGCGCTTCGTCGTCCAAGCTTTCATTCATGATGTCAGCCAGGCCTTCAGCATCGCCTTCCAGCCATTCTGCAACCATCGCATCGAGCATCGGCTTGATCTCATCTACACTTTCGGATGCTTCGATTAAGAACTTGACCTGCGCATCTTGCGGAAGGCCATCAAACACACCGAGCTGGAATTCGATGGTTTCAAGAGCATCCTTGTTGATCTCGCCTGCTTGCTTGATCAGCACGGCTTCAACCCCTGCGTCAGGCGAATAGCCTTGCTGCATCAGCGGCACGAGCGACATCATCATGCCTGCATACCACGGCTCGAACTGATCGAATGCGGCCGGCGGAACCTGGATTTTCTGCATGGCTGCTTCGTAGATCTTGACCTGATCTTCGCTCATCAGACTGCGCAAAGTGGTGCCTGCAGGAAGGACAGCGGTGGATTGCACCAGCTCGACCATTTTCGGGCCAGCCATTGCTTCCATATCGACTTCGGTGACCAGAGTGTCCGAGGAAGCTAGGGCTGAGGAAATGTCTTCGTCAAGCCATTCTACGTCGGTTGGCAGCGCGTGCACCGTTCCAAACAGATAGATCGTCGTGTCTTCGTCAGCGACGGACCACAGCGCCGGGCCAGCTGGCGCTTCAGCTGCCACAGCCGCAGTCGTCGCTGCGGCGTGGTCGTCTGCGAAAGCGGGGGTGGCAAGGAAGGCTACGCTCAGCGCGAGTGAGCCGGTGAGAGTACGGAATGTGTTTTTCATGTGATTATCCTTTGAGAGTTAGGGTTTAACCGATGATGAAGGATCAGCGCCAGCCCAGTTTGCGGGCGCCGTAAGCGAGAAAAGTGAAGCCAAGCATCGCGGCAACAACGCCGAAAGCTGTTGGTTCAGGTGTAACGTCCAGCTCTGCCAACAAGAACCAGCTGGCATAGGTGAGTACGGCTCCATAAACACCGATCAGGTGCGACCAGAGATTGTCCATCAGATCGAGCTCATCAATGCGTTTGAAATAGTCTACGCTGAACCAGATCCAGAGCGCGATTGCGACGACGCCTGCGGAAAGTGGCACCCAGAGACCGATTTCGCCATTCTCATAAGTGCCCATCAGGAACCCGCTGAAAAACCCGGCCAGCATGGCGACAAAGATAGCGATGCCAACGTATCGCCAGAAATTGCGACGGCGGTCCTTCAGGCGCTGCTCGCCGGATTGGCTCATGTCATTAGGCTGCGTCATCGAAAATCTCCTCGATGGACATATTGAATAAGCGTGCGATCTTGAAAGCGAGCGGAAGCGACGGATCGTGCTTTCCGGTTTCTATCGCATTCACGGCTTGGCGGGACACGTCGAGCCGGCCAGCCAGTTCGGCCTGGCTCCAGTCGCGTTCCGCGCGCAGAACTTTGAGGCGGTTATTCATGGCAATCAGCCGAATACGGCCTGCGCAATTTTCGCGCCGATATTACCGACCGCATAGCCCGCGAGGCCAATCGTCAGCACGGCGAGAAACTGAGAGAACCTCTCTTTGTGTTTGGGAGTGATTGTCATGTTGCGTCTCCGTAAGGTTTGAGTGACTTTGTGTCAGGTATGCCTGACTATATGTCGCGATTTGCTGACTATGTCAAGAGAACCTGACTTTTCGTCATAAAAACGTGACATCGTGGAGCATCAGCGGATGCAGCATTGACGGGGCAAAGGGCTTACGCCATGGCGCGCGCCATGACCGAAGCGGCCACTACCGATATTCCCGCCCGCAATCCGCAGGCATCCTTCCAGGACATGATCCTGACGCTGCATGATTTCTGGAGCGCGCAGGGCTGTTTGGTTCTGCAACCCTACGATATGCGTATGGGGGCAGGGACGTTCCATACAGCGACGACTTTGCGGGCGCTCGGACCAAACCCCTGGAACGCAGCATTCGTTCAGCCGTGCCGCCGTCCAACCGATGGCCGCTATGGCGAGAACCCCAACCGCTTGCAGCATTACTACCAGTATCAGGTGATCCTGAAGCCGAGCCCCGCTGATATTCAGGAACTCTATCTGGAAAGCCTCAAACGCATCGGTATCGATCCGTTGAAGCACGATATTCGCTTTGTCGAAGATGACTGGGAAAGCCCGACGCTTGGCGCATGGGGGCTTGGCTGGGAAGTGTGGTGTGACGGAATGGAAGTCACGCAGTTCACCTATTTCCAGCAAATGGGCGGTTTTGACTGCAAGCCGGTCGCAGGCGAACTTACATACGGGCTCGAGCGCTTGGCGATGTATATCCAAGGCGTCGACAATGTGTATGACTTGGACTTCAATGGCCGCGGCGTGAGTTACGGGGAAGTCTTCCTCGAAAACGAAAAGCAGATGTCGAAATGGAACTTTGAAGTCGCTGACACTGACGCGTTGTTCGAGCTGTTCAACAAGGCCGAGGCAGAGTGTCAGAACGCGCTAGCCAATAATGTGCCGATCGCAGCGTACGAGCAGGCGATCGAAGCGAGCCATCTGTTCAACCTGCTGCAGGCGCGCGGCGTCATCAGCGTGCAGGAACGCGCAAGCTACATGGCGCGGGTTCGCGATCTCGCGCGCGGATCGTGCGAGAAATATATGGAGGTCAACGGATGGACATGAGTTCGACCAAATCCCTCCTGCGCTCAATCAACTTTCGCAAGATCATGGGCGAAGGCCTGCACCAATCGCTGATCGAGGCGGTCGCGAAGCGTGACAGCTGGACGCCTGAGCCCGGCCAAGTGCGCTGGCTGTTCATCGCGACATTCAACAATGGCGGATCGACGGCGCTGGGCGAGCTGCTCGATACGGCGAGCGCTGCCATGCGGCTGGTCGACGATGGTGAAGGGCAGTGGCTTATGCCGCAGCTTCACGCTCCGGGGCGCCGCTGGAACGCGGATGCGGATGTCGATTACAAACTGGTGCGCGGCATGTGGCTGCGTGAAGTGCGCAAGGTTGGCGGCTTTCCCAAGCTGGTGGTGGAGAAATCTCCCGGCAACATGGTCCGGATGCGCCCGCTGCTTGAGGCATTCTCGGACATGCCATGCACGGTCATCCGCCTCACGCGTGATCCCTATGCCGTATGTGCAAGCTGGGCGAAGCGGTACAGCCTCGAGCATCTGGAAAAGTTCTGGGACGAGGATGTTGCGGGCGTCGAAACCAAGAGCTTGGACCATTACCGCTTGCTGGGGGACATATATGGCCGCCGCGCGAGACTGTTGCTTGACCTTGAAGATGTGACGCAGATGGCGCTCACCTATGAGGAGCTTACGGAAAACCCGCGCGAGGTTCTCGACCGGTTGGCTGAGCTTGAGCCGCTGCTCCACGATGTGAACCGCGAGGCAAAGCTGCGGGTCAAGGACTACGAACCGCGTCCGCTCGAAAACATGAATGCGCGCCAGATCAGCAAGCTCACGCCTGAACAGGTCGCTGCGATCAGTGCCGGACTTGAACCCCATGCGGAGGCTGTCTCCGCGCTTGGATATGACTTTCGCTAATGGCTGATTTCCTTCTTGAACTTCGCTCTGAAGAAATCCCTGCACGCATGCAGGCGGGCGCTCGTGCTGAGCTGGAAAAGCTGTTCCGGCGCGAGCTTGAGGCCGCAGGCGTTGCGGTGGGCGAGCTGACTGTCTGGTCGACACCGCGCAGGCTTGCGCTGATTGCAAGAGGCCTTCCGCAAGCGACAGAAGCCATCAGCGAAGAGGCCAAGGGACCGCCGGTTGGCGCGCCGGATCAGGCGATTGACGGGTTCTGCCGCAAGAACAGCGTGTCGCGTGACGATCTGGAAGTGCGCGATGTGAAGGGCCGCGAGACATACTTCGCAGTGAAGAATGTGCCGGGGCGCGAGACGTCCGATCTCTTGGCTGAAGCGATCCCTGCGATTGTGCGCGATTTCTCCTGGCCCAAGTCGATGCGCTGGGGCGAGGCCTCTATTTCAACAGAAAGCCCGCGCTGGGTTCGGCCGCTCTCCGGCATTGTTGCGCTGCTCGATGGCGCGGTGGTCGTATGCGAAGCGGGCGGGGTAACCGCTGGCCGCGAGACAATAGGGCACAGATTCCATTCCTCAGGCGCGATCACGATTGATGGCGTGGATGATTACGCAGCCAAGCTGCGCGATGCGCATGTAATCGTCGACCATGAAGAGCGGCAGGATGCGGTGCGGTCTGGTGCGAAGGCCGCTGCCGAGGCCGCAGGGCTTACATTGGTAGAAGATGAAGGCCTTGTGATCGAGAATGCGGGTCTGACTGAATGGCCAGTGCCTCTGCTTGGTCGGTTCGACGAAGACTATCTCGATGTACCGCCGGAAGTCATCCAGCTCACGGCGCGGGTGAACCAGAAATATTTCGTGTGCGAGGATGCGGCCAAAAACGGGGGCGGCAGACTCGCGAACGCGTTTGTCTGCACCGCGAATATCGAGGCGGCGGACCCGGCGGTGGTGGTCGATGGCAATCGCAAAGTTCTCGCCGCAAGGCTTTCCGATGCGCGCTTCTTCTGGGAGCTTGATCAGAAGAAGACTTTGCTTGAGCACGCCCAAGGGTTGGAGCGCATTTCGTTTCACGAGCAGCTCGGCACGGTCGCGGACAAGGTCGAGCGTGTCGCGAAGCTGGCGCGCTGGCTGTGTGAAGAAGGCATCGTGAAGGGCGACGCAGACCTTGCCGAACAAGCCGCAAAGCTGTGTAAGGCGGACCTAGTCACTGAAATGGTCGGCGAGTTTCCCGAACTCCAAGGTCTGATGGGCGGATATTACGCCGAGAAAGAGGGACTGCCGCAGGAAGTCTCCGATGCGATCCGCGACCACTACAAGCCGGTAGGGCAGGGTGATCAAGTGCCGACTGCGCCGGTGACGGTGGCTGTGAGCTTGGCGGACAAGTTGGATACGCTCGCTTCATTCTTTGAGATTGAGGAATTTCCGACAGGCTCGAAAGACCCGTTCGCCCTTCGTCGAGCCGCTATAGGACTCTTGAGACTTGTCCGAGAGAACGAGCTGAAGCTTCATCTTGGTATGGCTCTCGGGCTGGGTTGGCTTGAGCATCACGATAATCGCCAACTCTCTCAAGCCGACATTACGCGAAGGAAAATCATCACATCGATCCCTCATTTTCTTAATGATCGTCTGTCTGTTGTTTTGAAAGAGGCCGGCGTTCGCCACGACTATGTTGCTGCTTCTACTGATTGGCGATCTTCTGTCGATGGGCGCATCGACCGCGTCGAAGCGCGAGCTAGAGCGTTATCGGCCTTCCTTGCCAGCGACGATGGCGCGAATCTCCTCGCTGGCTACAAGCGCGCGGCGAATATCCTGAAGAAGGAGGAATGGTCGGGCCAAGGCACCCTGACCGAGCTTTCCTACTCGCCAGAACCGGCCGAGGAAGCCTTGACCGACGCGCTGCAATCCGCGGAACCGAAAGCGGCCCAAGCCATTGAAGCGGAAGACTTTGAAGCGGCTATGGCGGCCCTTGCAAGCTTGCGCGGACCGATCGACCAGTTTTTCGAGGAAGTGACCGTCAATGACCCGAATGAGGACAAGCGCACAAGCCGGCTCGACCTGCTCGCCGCTTTCCGCAATGCGGTTCATCGCGTGGCGGATTTCAGCCGCATTGAAGGGTGATTTTTCAGTCGGGGACTTTTTAGTCCCAGGACTGTGTAACATGCGTATCCAACATGGCCCTAACTGGGCGGCTCACGGAAGGTTAGAGCATTGAAAACAGTCTATACATTCGGCGGTACAGCGGACCATTCGGACGAGCGCCAGAAGGACAAGACTGTCACAGGCGGTAAAGGCGCAAACCTTGCTGAAATGGCAAGCATTGGCTTGCCGGTTCCTCCCGGTTTCACGATCACGACCGAAGAGTGCGTGAAGTACCTCAGTGAAGGTGCTGAATTCACTGATGGGCTGCGTGCTGCCGTTGCAGAGGCACTCGCACATATCGAAGCGACCGTTGGCAAGAAATTCGGCGATGCGTCCGATCCGCTGCTGGTCTCCGTCCGCTCCGGGGCGCGTGTCTCCATGCCGGGGATGATGGATACTGTATTGAACCTTGGCCTCAATGACGAGACGGTTGCAGGGCTTGCCAGCGCGTCAGGCGATGAGCGCTTTGCGTGGGACAGCTATCGCCGTTTCATTCAGATGTATTCCGATGTTGTGTTGGGTCTCGATCACGGGCTGTTCGAAGAAGCGCTTGAAATCGCGAAAGAGGACAAGGGCCTTTACGCCGATACCGAAATGGAAGCGTCCGACTGGCAGGAGCTGGTCGCCGAATACAAGCGCATCGCAGAAGGCGAGCTTGGCCATCCATTCCCGCAGGACGTGACCGAGCAGCTTTGGGGCGCGATTCGCGCGGTGTTCGACAGCTGGAATGCAGACCGCGCGAAGGTCTATCGCCGCTTGAACGACATTCCGGCTGACTGGGGTACAGCGGTCAATGTGCAGGCGATGGTGTTCGGCAATATGGGCGACACTTCCGCGACAGGCGTCGCCTTCACCCGCGATCCTGCGACCGGCGAGAGCGCCTATTACGGGGAGTATCTCATCAACGCGCAGGGTGAGGACGTTGTCGCCGGTATCCGTACTCCGCAATACCTCACCAAGGCTGCGCGTGAAGCTGCGAACGCCAAGCCGCTTTCCATGGAAGAGGCGATGCCGGAAGCCTATGGCGAGCTTGCCCGCGTGTTTGACCTGCTCGAGAAGCATTACAAGGACATGCAGGATATCGAGTTCACCGTGCAGCAGGGCACGCTGTGGATGCTGCAGACCCGTTCGGGCAAACGCACTGCGAAAGCTGCGCTTAAGATGGCGGTCGATATGGTCGGCGAAGGGCTGATCGATGAAAAGACTGCGATCCTGCGGGTCGATCCAATGGCGCTCGACCAGTTGCTTCACCCGACGCTGGATCCAGAGGCGCCGCGTCATGTCATGACAACCGGCTTGCCTGCATCGCCAGGCGCCGCAAGCGGCAAGATCGTGCTGGATGCCGATACAGCTGAGCAATGGGCAGGGCGCGGTGAGAAAGTGGTTCTGGTGCGTGTCGAGACATCGCCGGAAGACATTCACGGCATGCATGCCGCTGAAGGCATTCTGACCGCTCGCGGTGGCATGACGTCACACGCCGCAGTGGTCGCGCGCGGCATGGGCCGGCCTTGCGTTTCTGGCGCAGGCGAAGTCTCCATCGACCGGGCAAACAAAGCGCTGCGCATCGGCAAGCAAGAATTAAAGGAAGGCGATGTCATCACTTTGGATGGCAGCAATGGTCAGGTCATGCTTGGCTCGGTGCCAACGATAGAGCCTGAGCTTGCAGGCGATTTCGGCACGCTGATGGAATGGGCGGACAAGCATCGCCGGATGCGCGTGCGCACCAATGCAGAAACGCCTGACGATTGTGCACGTGCGCGCCAGTTCGGCGCGGAGGGTATCGGCCTTTGCCGCACAGAGCACATGTTCTTTGATGCTGCCCGCATTAGCGCAGTGCGCCAGATGATCCTTGCTGAAGATGAAAAGGGCCGGCGCAACGCGCTTGAAAAGCTGCTGCCCGAACAACGCGCGGACTTTAAAGCCATTTTCGAAGTGATGACGGGGCTGCCGTGCACGATCCGTCTGCTTGATCCGCCGCTCCACGAATTCCTGCCGCAAGGCGATGCGGAGTTTGCAGAGCTTGCTGATGCGACGGGGCTCGGCGTGGACCATTTGAAGCGCCGCGCGGATGAGCTGCATGAGTTCAACCCCATGCTCGGACATCGCGGTTGTCGTTTGGGAATCACTTTCCCTGAAATCTACGAGATGCAGGCGCGCGCAATTTTCGAGGCGGCTTGTGAAGTCACCAAAGCATCGGGCCTCGCGCCGATCCCTGAAGTGATGATCCCGCTGGTTGCGACCAAGCGCGAGCTGGAGCTGCTAAAGGCTTTGGTCGACGCGACCGCCAAGGCAGTGTTCGAAGAGCAGGGCACGACGGTCGAGTATCTCGTCGGGACAATGATCGAACTCCCACGTGCCGCCCTGATGGCGGGCGAGATTGCGGAAGAAGGCGCGTTCTTCAGCTTTGGTACGAATGATCTTACGCAAACAGCGCTTGGTGTATCGCGCGACGATTCTGCCAAATTCCTCGCGCCCTATGTGGAGAAAGGCATCTTCGCGCGCGATCCGTTTGTGAGCCTGGATATCGAAGGCGTGGGCCAGCTTGTAGAGATCGCAGCAGAGCGGGGCAGGGCAACACGGCCGGATATCAAGCTCGGCATTTGCGGCGAGCATGGCGGCGATCCGGCCTCAATTGCGTTCTGCGAGCAGGTCGGCCTGGATTACGTCAGCGCCTCTCCTTACCGCGTTCCGATTGCGCGACTTGCGGCTGCGCAGGCGGCATTGGGTGACTGACGAGGCGCGCTAGCGCCAGCCCGTTAAAGTTAGAATTTCGAAGGTCTCCGTTACCTTGCCGTCTTCGTCACTAAGCCTCGCAAATGCTTCCTGAGCGCGCGCAAGGCCAGCCTTTCCTACGTACGGTGCAGACGATAGCAGCACGGATGTCAGCGCCTGATCTCGCAAGTCGCTGACTAGACGTTCGAAGCTGGAAAAACGCACTTGAAGCGTGCGGCTGTCGACGACCTGACGCTTAAACCCTGCACGTTCCAGCAACGCGGTGGCGGCGCGATTGTCGACTTGCGGATGGATACGCGCTGCGGGTCTCTCGCCGTCAGCATCAAGCATGATCTGGCGTAAGGCAGATACACTTCCAGCGCCGAGCATTTGGCCAATGAACAAGCCACCTTCGCTCAGCGCATTGCGGATGTGGATCAGCGCTCCCGGCAAATCGTTGACGGTCTCGAGCGAGCCGCAAGCGAGGATAAGATCGAAAGGTTGCGCCTCAACGGGCTGCTCATGGTCGAACTGAGGTTTGAAGGTGACGTCGACACCGCGTTGGACAAGCTGCTGCGCTACGGCGGCACCATTGGACCCGCAAACCAGCGCTTGCGGTGGAGAGAGCTGCATGAAGTCCAGCCTCTCTTCGATTTCATCGGCGAAATCCTGCGCGAGCCACATCGCGGCATCCGGATGGCTTGCCAGTTTCTCAGCGCGCTCAATCGCAAGGTCGCGGCGATGCCTTGAGAAAATTGTCGGGACAGATTTTGAGGATTTCAAACTGTTCATCGGCTCAGTGCCCTGCCGTGCTTGTGCCGTGCACGCAAGAGGTTCAGCGTGGCCACCGATGGAATGGCGGCAAACTATTGCTGAAGGCCTCGCGCCGGTCATGGACTTGGTCTACCCGCCGCGATGCCCGTTATGCGGCGATGCGATTGCGCGGCAGAGTGGCTTGTGCATGCCCTGTTGGTCAAGCCTTGCCATACCTGGCTCGCCCAAATGCCAGAGCTGCGGAAGACCCTTCGGCAGCGAAGCCTTAAGCGAGGAGATGATTTGTGCTCCTTGCCTCGCGCATCCGCCGCGACATACGGGGATTGCAGCTGGCACGCTTTACAATGATGCATCGCGGCAGCTGGTGCTCGCGTTCAAGCATGGCGGGAAGATCGCTCTTGCGCCGATGTTGGCTGGATTGATCGCGCCTCATCTGACGGACGCTGATGAAAACGACCCGTCTTTACTTGTTCCAGTTCCCTTGCACCGCTGGCGCTTGTGGAAGCGCGGCTACAATCAAGCGGCATTGCTCGCACACGAACTGGCAAAACTTGGCAAGGGCAAGCTCATGCTGGAAGGGCTTGAGCGCCACCGAGCAACACCATCGTTAGGCGGATTAGGCAGGTCAGCGCGACAGCGAGCGATTGCCGGCTCGATCCGTGTTCCGGATTCACGGAAGGCGCGGATCAAGGGCCGGGATGTCATACTTGTCGATGATGTAATGACCAGCGGAGCGACGAGTGAGGTTTGCGTTGGCGCGTTGCTCAAGGCAGGCGCGAGGTCTGTGCGGATTGCTTGCTTTGCCCGGGTATTGGACGAGGCACTGGATGCCGCTGCTTGATAGAAGACAGGGGAGACACCGGTCCCAGAAAGTGAAACGCCCGAGGTCCGAAGACCCCGGGCGCCACGTGACGAAATTAAATGAACCCGCTCTTTCGAGCTATGGACAGCGTCCCCCGATGCTATCCTGGGTTCTAACCCTCATCATACGTTTCAGGCGCTCCTGCCACCCCCATGGCGGCGCTGCCTGATTACCCCCTGACCCTTGGCGCTCTTTAGCGGCACCGTTAGTCTGGTGTTGCGCCCTTGCGGGTGCGGGGAGGAAACTGTCATCTGATATTCATATTCCAAAGCTCGAAAGCATTGCGCGGCAGATTTTGGTGACAGTCTGTGGTTATCGTGCAACAAACCATCGCGTGACTAGGGCATTTGATCGAAGGGCGGATAAGTGAGCGCTGATAGTGACAAGGTTTCGGCAGCAGAGCGCGAGAGGGGCAGTGCTTTTCTCCCAAAATTCGACTCGGCGGGATTGCTGACAGCGATTGCATGCGATGCAGAAACCAACGAGGTCTTGATGGTTGCGTTTATGAACAGCGAGGCTCTCGACAAGACACGCGAGACAGGGCTCGCACACTTCTGGTCGCGCTCTCGCCAGAGCCTTTGGTGCAAAGGCGAAACCAGCGGCAATATGCTCGAAGTGAAAGAGATCCTGGTCGACTGCGATCAGGATGCTTTGGTTATGAAAGTACAGCCGCGCGGACCCGCTTGCCACACGGGTGAGAGATCCTGCTTTTACCGCAAGCTGGATCTAGACAATGACGAGGGTGACGTTCTCGTAAAGGCTTGACCTTGACGTAAAGGTAAAGTACGTAGCTGGTCATGGCTACTGCAAATACCACTGCTGACAAGCACGCAGGTGCGCATCTTGATCGTCCGGATGCGCAAGATCGCGAAACCTACTCCATCTCTGACCTGACCGCAGAATTCGGCTGTACCGCGAGAGCTTTGCGCTTCTACGAAGATGAAGGCTTGATTGCGCCGGCCCGTGTCGGGCTTAGCCGGGTCTATTCCAAGCGCGACAGGGCAAGGCTTGCCTGGATCATGCGCGCGAAGAATGTCGGTTTCAGCCTCAATGAAATCCGCGAGATGATCGACCTTTATGATCTCGGTGATGGCCGGGTCGAGCAGCGCCGCGTCACGATTGAGAAATGCCGCGATCACATTGCCAAGCTCAAAGCTCAGCGCGCCGATATCGATTCATCAATCAAGGACCTCACAGAATTTGTGAAAGAGATTGAAAATCTCGACCTCAGCTGACTTCACTTAACCCCTTCATTCGAAGACCACACATCAAGGACACGCCAGATGCCCATCTACAACGCACCCACACGTGACACCCGTTTCGTCATCAATGAGCTGCTCGATCTTGCCAGCTATGGAAACCTGCCGGGTTTCGAGAGCGCAGATGCTGACATGGTCGAAGCGGTCGTCAACGAAGCAGGCAAATTTTGCTCCGAAGTCCTCGCTCCTATCAATCAGATTGGCGACCAGCAGGGCTGTACCCGTCACGAAGACGGTAGCGTAACGACCCCAGACGGTTTCAAGGAAGCGTTTGACCAGTATCGCGAAGCAGGCTGGGGCACGATTTCGGCACCTGAAGAGTTCGGCGGTCAGGGCCTCCCGCATGTCCTCGGCTTTGTGATCGAGGAATTTGTGGCTGCCTCGAACCAGGCGTTCGGGATGTATCCTGGCCTCACCACAGGCGCGATTTCTGCACTGATTGCCGCTGGTACGGATGAGCAGAAAGAGAAGTATGTCTCGAAAATGGTGTCAGGCGAATGGCTTGGCACGATGAACCTGACAGAGCCTCATTGCGGCACTGATCTCGGCATGATCCGCACGAAGGCAGAGCCTCAGGCCGATGGGTCCTATGCCATTTCGGGCACGAAGATTTTCATCTCCGCCGGCGAGCATGACTTGACGGACAACATCATTCACTTGGTGTTGGCCAAGACCCCAGGGGCGCCGGATAGCTCGAAAGGCATTTCGCTGTTCGTGGTTCCGAAGGTTCTGGTGAACGATGATGGCTCGCTGGGTGAGCGCAACGCGGTCACTTGCGGCTCGATCGAGCACAAGATGGGCATTCACGGCAATGCGACCTGCGTGCTGAACTATGACGGCGCGAAAGGCTGGATGGTCGGCGAAGAGAACAAGGGCCTTGCGGCGATGTTCGTGATGATGAATGCCGCGCGTTTGGGCGTGGGTATTCAGGGTCTCGCACAAGCAGAGGCCTCCTATCAGAACGCTGTCGCTTATGCTCTCGACCGTCGTCAGGGCCGCGCGCTCACCGGACCGACTGAGCCCGAATCACAGGCCGATCCGATCTTCGTCCACCCGGACGTGCGCCGCATGCTGATGGACGCAAAAGTCTTCACGGAAGGCATGCGTGCATTCTGTCTTTGGGGTGCGCTCCAGGTAGACCTGACCCACAAAGCGCAGACCGAGGAAGAGCGGGCAGAGGCAGATTCGCTGATTGGCCTACTGACCCCGGTCATCAAGGGTTATGGCACGGACAAGGGCTATGACATTGCGACCAATATGCAGCAGGTCTTCGGCGGCCATGGTTATGTCGAGGAATGGGGCATGAGCCAGTTCGTGCGCGATGCGCGTATCGCTCAGATCTACGAAGGCACAAATGGCATTCAGGCGATGGACTTGTGCGGACGCAAGCTTGCGAGCAAGGGCGGGGCAGCGATCCAGGCCTTCTTCAAGATGGTGGGCGAAGACATCGAAGCCGCCAAGCAGGATGAGAGCCTTAAGGACATTGCTGGGATGCTTGAGAAGGCACTCGGTCAGCAGCAAGCGGCGACCATGTGGTTCATGAACAATGCGATGCAGAACCCGAACCATCTGGGTGCAGGTGCGCATCACTACATGCACATCATGGGCATCGTAACGCTGGGCTGGATGTGGCTGCGTATGGCGAAGACTGCGAGCGCTGCGCTGGCTGGCTCGCCATCTGATCCTGCGTTCTATGAGGCAAAGCTCACCAGCGCGCGTTACTATGCGGAGCGTTTCCTGCCCGATGCTGGCGCGTTGCGCCGCAAGCTGGAGGCGGGCAGCGAGAACATGATGGCGCTGGGCGAAGAGGCGTTTGCTACGGCGGCGTAAGCTTTGCTCGTCATCATTCCCGCAAGGGCGGGAGTGCAGACATTTACTGACGGGGCGTCCTTAACGGGGCGCCCCGTTTGTATTTGTGAGCCAGACAAATGCTACGGGTTTCGTGATACGCTAAGTGCGGTTTTCGAATAACGGCAGATTGCTAAGGAACTTAGGGTTTCTGCGGGTTTGAGGTTCAATTGGCGCGTGAAGGTGTGACTTTCGGCGGACCGGGCGCAACGCGTGGTGCAGCGACGAAATTGCCGTATTCTCAAGGGGTCGACGATGTCAAAGAGCCGCTTGCTTCGTAGCTCGCGGTGGCAGGCGTAGGAAATGTTGAGGCGCATTGCCTTGTCATGCGATCGACGGTGTAACATCCGCTCAGCCTGAGCTTGTCGAAAGGCTGAGTTGAGTGGCACTGGAAGTGAACCTGTGTTCGTCATCCCCGCGAAGGCGGGGATCCAGTGCGAACTAGGGCCAAGGCCAGACTGGATTGTCCTTTGGACAGCTGTGCTTCCCCGCCTTCGCGGGAATGACTACATTTGGGGTGGAAAGCGGACATTCGTATTTCCAAGATCAACTAGCTTCGATTATCGGAAACTCTTCTACTAGATCAGTCGTCACTCGTTCGATTACTGTTCTGCGAGCCGTTGGAAAACGCAGCGGATAATCGAATCCATTCCTCTGATAGTTCCACTCGATATACAGGTTGAGATAGTCACGATCGGAGATCGATAGGTTTGAGCTAACTTCGATTGTGTGCCGAACTTTCTCCAATGCCTCGATTGGAGGGGGCGAATCTTGTGTCGAGAGCTGTGAAACAAGACAGCGGATCAGCGTTTTTACGCCCGGCCTGAATCCTCTCGCCTCCAACAAAGCGATATTGCGCGAAGTATGGTGTTCGGCAGCCTCGAACCTTCCATCCTGAAATGCCAGCAATCCAAGAAACGAATGTCGCCAACATCGCGCGAACAAGATTGGCCGAGTATAAGGATTAAGTCTCAGAGCACGATCTCACATCAATGTTGCCAAAGAATGCCATACCCGCTGCGCTGTCACCGGGGAAGGTCCGCAATTGGGGTGGAAAGCGGACTGTCTGGATTTCGTCGAATATGCAGCTAATGCCGACCGAAGCTTTGGTTTGGAGTAAGCGCAGTGTCAGGAACCGTCATCGCAGTAGCCAAAGATGAAGGACACAATTTCTCGAAGACGATCGTTCCAGAAATCGAGATCATCACAGGTTTGGGTGTCGATGGTGACGCTCATCTCGGCGAAAGAGTGAAGCACCGTTCACGTGTCAAAGTCGACCCAACACAACCCAATCTTCGCCAAGTGCATCTGATCCACTCGGAACTTTTCGATGAAGTTGGCGAAAAAGGCTTCAGGGTGCAGCCAGCAGACCTCGGCGAGAACATCACCACCAAGGGCCTAGACCTTCTTGGCCTTCCTCGTCATGCAGTCCTCGAGATTGGTGAGCAAGTGCGTTTGGAAGTAACCGGTCTCCGAAACCCGTGCGCGCAAATAGACAATTTCCAGAAAGGCCTGCTGTCAGCCGTGCTCGACAAAGGTCCAAATGGCGAATTGATACGCAAATCTGGGATTATGACGGTGGTGCTTGTAGGAGGTCTCGTTCGCGCGGGCGACCGCATTAACGTGAAGCTGCCTGCTCAACCTTTTCTGCCGCTTGAGCGTGTGTAGAAGCTAAGTCCGCTTTCGGGTCATTTGAGTGCGGCATTCTACGTCCGCAATTGGGTCGTTAGCGGACATTGCCTCGCTTCCTAATCCGCCAATTGCACAAAGCTGTCGATCACACGCTTTGTCCCGGCTTTTTCAAACTCTATTTCGAGCTTGTTGCCTTCCTGATCCATCACAGTGCCATAGCCGAACTTGTCATGGAATACGCGCGCGCCGACCGCGACATCGCTGCGCGGTTTGGCGGCAAAGCTTGCGGCGGAGCGTTTGTTCTCGCGCACACGCGGCTGCTTGGTCTCATAGCCATTGGTGAGTGCGCGCTGCCATCCCGGACCGCGCGCGCCCGAGCGTTCCGGCCGCGACGTTGCGACATGGGCAAACGGGTCTTCATTCTCCGACCAGTTTGCTTGCCAGAGCGACTTGCCGCCGGTCATCGTGCTTTCGACTTCGATATGCTCTTCGGGCAATTCCTCGATAAATCGCGAGGGGATCGAACTGGTCCATTGGCCGTAAATCCGGCGATTGGCCGCATGGAAAATCGTGCATTTCTTCTTCGCGCGCGTAATCGCGACGTAAGCCAGCCTCCGCTCCTCTTCCAGAGATGCGAGGCCGCCTTCATCCAATGAACGTTGAGAGGGGAATACGCCTTCTTCCCATCCGGGCAAGAAGACATTGTCGAATTCCAGCCCTTTTGCCGCATGCATCGTCATGATGGTGACTTTCTCCCCATCATCGCGCGCATCATTGTCCATCACCAGGCTGACATGTTCGAGGAAATCGCCGAGCGTTTCATACTCTTCCATCGCACGGGCGAGTTCGGACAGGTTTTCTGCGCGGCCAGCGCTCTCGGCTGAACGATCAGCGGCCAGCATATCGTTATAGCCGGTTTCTTCGAGAACCTGGCGCAGGAGATCAGCAGGCGTCATTTCCTCGGACGCTTCACGCCATGCCAGGAACTGCCGCATCAACCCGCCGATTGTGTTCGCAGCGCGCGCAGGCAATTCGTCACTATCAGCCAGATCAAGCGAGGCCGCGGCGAGCGGCATGCCGGTGCGGCGGGCATGCTGGTGCATCTTCTCCAGCGTTTTCGCGCCAAGTCCGCGCTTGGGCTGGTTGTATATGCGCTCAAACGCAAGGTCGTCCTGCGGCTGCGCAATCACACGCAGATAGGCGAGGGCGTCGCGAATTTCCGCGCGCTCGTAGAAACGGAAACCGCCGATAATCCGGTAATTGATCCCGATCTGGATGAAGCGGTCTTCAAACTCGCGGGTCTGGTATTGCGCACGCACAAGGATGGCGACTTGATCGAGATTAGCGCCTTCATGCTCCAACCGCTCGATCGCTTCGCCCACGCGGCGTGCTTCTTCGGGGGCATCCCACACGCCGACGACGCGGATCTTGTCGCCGCCATTGACCTCGGTCCACAGTGTCTTTTCGTGCCGTTCCGAGTTTGAGCGGATAAGCCCGGATGCAGCGCCCAGAATATGCGGAGTGGAGCGATAATTCTGCTCAAGCCGAACGACGTGCGCGCCGGGGAAGTCCTTTTCGAAGCGCAAAATGTTAGCGACTTCCGCGCCGCGCCACGAATAGATCGACTGGTCATCATCGCCGACAACGCAGATATTCTTGTGATCCTGCGCGAGCAGTCGCAGCCAGAGATACTGGACTGCATTGGTGTCCTGATACTCATCGACAAGGATGTATTTAAAGCGCTGCTGGTAGTCCTTCAGCACGTCAGTGTGCTTGCGAAAGATGTTGAGCATATGCAGCATCAGATCCCCGAAGTCGCAGGCATTGAGCCGCTTCATCCGGTCCTGATAGAGCTGGTACATCTGCTGCCCGCGGCCATTGGCATAGGCTTCGTTCTCAACCGCATCCAGATCGCCGGGGTTCAGCCCGCGGTTCTTCCAGCGGTCGATTAGACCGGCGAGTTGGCGGGCTGGCCAGCGCTTCTCGTCCAAATCCTGATCATTGATAAGCTGCTTTAAAAGCCGCAGCTGATCATCGGTGTCGATGATAGTGTAATTGCTTTCGAGCCCGACGAGCTCTGCATGACGGCGCAGCATTTTCGCGCAGATCGAATGGAACGTGCCGAGCCACGGCATGCCTTCGACCGCTTGGCCCAAATGGCCAGCCACGCGCTCGCGCATTTCGCGCGCAGCCTTGTTGGTGAAAGTGACGCACAGGATCTGGCTTGGCCAGGCGCGGCGTGTCGCAACCAGATGCGCTAAGCGCGAAGTCAAAGCCGCAGTCTTGCCTGTGCCGGCTCCTGCCAGCATCAGCACAGGCCCCTCGGTCGTAAGCACAGCCTCGCGCTGTGGCGGGTTCAGGCGAGCTGCATAGGGCGGTGCATCAGCGACATCGCGGCTTTTTGAGGCGGAGTTCTCTGTCATGGTCAGCTTAGTGAACAGGTAGGGAACACCAACAGCTCGGGCAAGAACCAATCTCGATCAGTCCTCGAAAAACTTTTTCGGAACCAGCGGTGGGGGTCGTCATTGGTTGAGTAACGGAAAACACGAAAGGAGACATTGAAATGAAACAGCTTTTTGCTGCAACAGCCGCTGCCACCATCGTGCTTGGAGCCGCCTCACCGGCGCTCGCCGATGATCATGCAGACGACATGGAGAACAAGGATTACGTCGCTGAGAGCCCCGAGGTGATCGAACGCAATGACCGCGGTCAGGCTACACGCATCAAGATTGGCGACAATGAATATGATGTCTGCATGAGCGAAGATCAGGACAACTGCATCAACCCGCGTGCAGCCGGTTTGGATTGGGGTGACCGTCCGCTGAATTACTGGCCGGGCGAAACCGAATCTGACTAATCAGCATTAGAATTCGCGTAGCGCGTACAGAGCTCGTACGCCGCAGACGTATTGGGGCGGTCGTGCCATGGCGCGGCCGCCCTTGCTGTTTTCAGCTTGCCCGATTTCGGCCACACCTGAAGCTTGCGCGCGCCAATCTTGCGATCAGCAGAACCGCTGGCTCTTTCCATTTCGCATTTGAAATCGCACAAGAGGTCAGCCCGATCTTTCGGGTCGCACGCTCGTCACAGCTTGAAAGTGCAGGGGGAAGCAAGCCCGGGGGCTTTAACAAAGGAAATACCCCATGCGCAAATCCGATCTGGCCGTGATAGGGATTGGCATCGCAACGGTGGCTGTCGCTTTAGGTGCCGCGGTTCCGGCAGCGGCTTCAAGCCAGTCTGCCGTCGACGAAATGACTGCACACGCAGCTAACACAACCATGACGCCTGAACAGCAAGCAGAATACGATGCCTGGCCCCCTGACAGGCAAGCGCTGTTCAACAGTTGGAGCGCAGAAGCGCAGGAGTACTTCTGGTCTCTCAACCCTTCGCGTCAGGACTTTTTCTGGATGCTGAGCGATGAAGATCGCTCGTCTTTGATGGCGATGCAGCCGGAAGAGCGTGAAGAAGCCTGGCAACGGGTCGAAGGGCGTGGCGCAGAGCCACCATCAGGTGCTGAACCCTCAGCCGAACCAGAGGGCTGATCCCTCCATCTCAGCCCTCCTCACTCCGGGTCGGACAACATCAACAGATGAAGCATTGCCTTCCCGACCCGGCGCTGGGCGAGGATGTCGAGTCCCTTTATCTCGACATCCTCGCCAGCAGAGGTTTCCAGCGCGATCCAGGTAGCAGGGCCTATCCATCCGAGCCGCCTTAATCTGTCCAGTGCGACTTCGCCTGCCCCTGTGTTGTAAGGCGGATCGAGCAGGAGAAGGTCGTATGGCTCTTTCGCAGGGCTGAGGGTCATGACGGAACTCGCTTGAACGGAGCTGCGCGAGCGGACATCAAACTGCTCAAGATTTGCGCGGATCGCTTTGACAGCGTCCTGATCCTGCTCGACGAACAGGCAATGCGCAGCGCCGCGCGACAGTGCTTCGATCCCAAGCGCGCCTGAACCTGCGAACAGATCAGCTACCCGCAATCCTTCGAAATCGCCGAGCCTGCTGTTCAGCATATTGAACAAGGTCTCGCGTGTCCGATCCGCCGTTGGCCGGGTCAACTCGCCTTTGGGCGCTTTTAGGTTTCGCCCGCGCCATTCACCTGCAATGACTCTCATGATCGACCAGTTCTCATTAACCTGGCCCGCGCCTTATCTGGCTGCGGAATTTGCCGATTTCATGCTTCTTGAGCTCGACAGCCGCGCCGCGTGGCAGATCGCCAAGTTCAAACACGCCGTAGCCGGTGCGAATGAGCCTGCTTACCTTGAGGCCAAGATGCTCCAGCACTTTGCGAACCTCGCGATTCTTGCCTTCCGTGATGGTAACCTGGATCCACTGATTGCGCCCACCGGCATTCTTTGTGCGTTGCTCCAAATTCGCGTCAATCGAGCCATAGTGCACGCCGTCGATGGTTATCCCGTCGATCAGACTTTCGAGCTGCTCCTGCGTCACATCGCCGAAAGTACGCGCGCGGTAGGTACGCGGAATACCGGTTGCCGGAAGCTCCATCTCACGTTTGAAGCCGCCGTCATTGGTGAGCAGAAGCAAGCCTTCAGTGTTGAGGTCGAGCCGTCCAATCGGCATCAGTCGCGGCGCGCCTTTGGGCAGAGCATTGCGCAAAGCGGCGTAGATTGTCGGACGACCTTTGGGATCGCGCTCGGCCGTCAGAAGTCCAGTGGGCTTGTGGAACGCGAACAGCCGCGTTGGCTCGGGCGCGGCGACGGGTTTGCCATCGACAGTGACACCGCGCAGCGATGTGAGAAAAGTCGCCGGTGTCTCGACTGGCTTGCCGTCAATCGCGATCCGCTTGTCCTCGATCATGCGCTCTATCTCGCGGCGACTTGCCACGCCCGCACGTGCCAACAATTTGGCAATACGGTCGCCTTCCGGGCGGTCTTCTGAGCGCTTGCTGGTCATGCGCGCTGCGCTAGGCGTTCAATTGCTCGCGCGCAACGCCTCATGCACAATAGCGCTGAAATACGAGACACCGCCTTCCAGCGTGCCGAGCGTGACATGCTCGATAGCGCCGGTCGATAGGCCATTCTGGCCAAGCTCTGCCGCGCGGAAATCTTCGCTCGCGAAGACGCCGCAATCCAGAAGGTTCCAGCTGCGCTCCCAATGGTCGCGTGCTTTGTCCGTCGTTGGCTCCTCGGGGATCAGCATGAAGTCTTCGACCAATGTCACGCCTTCGGATTGCGGCATCAGCACCATGACATTGAAATAGTCGGGGCTCGGAATGACGATGGTCGCAGGAAAGAGCTGGTAAGCGAAGGTCACGATTTGCCGCATTTCATGCATATCGTTGAGGTCGACGCCTTCCATCTCCTCCAACCTCGCTACCGCTGAACGCATATGCGAGCCAACGGTGTCGCCTGCAGTGATCCCGTCAGTAAAGAAGGGACCGATGGTGTTAGCGTGCAGCCGGGTCACATGATAGCTTTCCAGAAACGCATCCATGATGAGCTTCCAATTGCCGTTCACAGCGTGAAGCTTGCGGCGGTAGAGGTGATTGTCCGCAAGGCCGAATGCATCGAAGTCTTCGCTCACCTTTGCGGCATGGCTGAAATCCGCGTTTTCGTCAGGCGCGAACCAGATCAGGCCGCCAGCTTCGAGACTAGGGAGCTCGATTAATCCGTAATCCGCCTTGTCCAAGCCTGGAAAAGTCTCCGGGCGCGGCAGAGCGAGCAGCCTGCCGTCAAGCTTGTAGGTCCAGGCGTGGTAGGGGCAAACGAGCCGCTTTGCGCATTGCACTTCTTCGCCTTCGACTAGCCGCGTCCCGCGGTGGCGGCAAACATTCAGGAACACATGTGCTGTGCCTTCAGCATCGCGCGTGATGAGCAAAGGGCGTCCGGTGGAATCGTGCGGGATAGCCATGCCGGGCTCCGGCAAAAGTGCTGAGACACACAAGACTTGCGGAAAGCGGTCGAACAGCGCAGCTTTCTCGCGCGCGAAGTGATCGGGACAAGTGTAGTCGCTTGCTGGCACAGTCGTGATTACTTGAGCGCGTTCAGCGCCGCCATTCTTCACTTGCTCTGCAAGGGCCAGTTGACCCGGCGTCGGGCTACGCCGTTTCTGATCTGTTAGCGCTTCATTCATCGCCAATTCCCAATCCTCTCATCCGCGGTTAGTGTGTCAGAAATTTGAGGGATTAGGAAGGACGCTACGGAATGGCAGAAGCTGAAGCGGCGCTTGAAAAACAATCGCGCATGTCGCGCTGGTGGACGCTGCTGGTTTCACTGAGACAGCCCAAGACAGGCTACATGCTGATTTTTGGATTTGCCGCAGGCCTTCCCTACGCCTTGCTGCTGGGGACGCTCTATGCGTGGCTCACCGATGCAGAGGTCGATGTCGAGACGATGGGGGTCTTCTCTCTGATCGGTCTTGCATATGCGTTCAAGTTCCTGTGGTCGCCGGCACTCGACCGCATCGATGTGCCCTTGCTGAAGCGATTGGGCAAACGCAAACAATGGATTGTAACGGCTCAGCTCTTACTGGGCGTGATCTTGGTCGTTCTTTCGATGCTGAACCCGCTAACGGCGCTTGGGTGGTTTTCACTGTTGGCAGGAATAGGCGCCTTTGCCAGTGCAACTCAGGACGTAGTTATTGATGCTTGGCGGGTGGATGTCGCTGACGAGAAAGCCACAATCGACATACTTTCGACCGTTTACCAGATGGGATATCGTATTGCAGCGTTGGTTGGCGGAGCTTTAGCGCTCTTTATGGCTGAGCGCATGGGCTGGCCAGCTGTTTACGCGACGATGGGCGGTATTCTGCTGTTCGTGGGTCTACTCGGGCTTTTCGCTCCCGACGCAGAGCGCAGCGAACAGGCTATTGAAGATGAGAAAGCAAACCTGCTCACTTTGCGGGAGCCGGGTCAGCTCAATCCGAAAGTACGGGGCTGGGCTCTAGGTGCGGTGGGGTTGTTATGGGCTTGGGCCTTGGTAACCGTTCTCATATTCATGGTTAGGTCACTCAATTCCAACCCGGAATTGCGGCCTGATTCCACTGCATTTGTAAGCCAGATGGGTCCGTTGATCGTTATCGCTACTGTTGTCATTCCGGGCCTCATCGCAGGGTGGTTGGAGGCGATGCGCAAGAAAGGCCGCTATGTGCTCAGTCAAGCAGCGCCATCCAAAGGCGGGCTCGATAATGCGCTAGACCACGGCTACCGTGCTTTGATCCTCCCGCTTGCAGAGATCATTGGACGACTGCGCTGGGCCGCAATTCTGGTCATCGGGCTAGTGCTTACTTACCGGATCACCGACGCAATCTGGGGAAGCTTCGCATATCCTTTTTATCTCGGTGAGCTCGAGTACACCAAAGATGAGGTCGCTGTTGCCTCGAAATTTTTTGGCGTTGGTGCGTTGTTGATCGGACTGGCGCTGGGTGGGGCGCTTCTTACGCTTATCGGCCGCATGACGACGTTGACTCTTGGCGCTCTCATTGCAGCACTTACGAACCTGCTTTATGCCGATTTGGCGGTTGGCGGCGCGCGCATGCAGGCTGCGAGCGATCTCATCGGCTTTACTTGGCTGACAGGCCTGTTTGGTGCCGATGAAAGATTGTCCAAACTCATGTTGACCATCGGTATGGAGAACATTGCCGTCGGCGTCGCCGGAGCGGCTTTCGTAGCCTATCTCTCCAGCATCGTCGCAAAGGGCTATAGCGCGGTGCAATATGCGCTGCTTTCGTCTTTGACCTTGCTCGTAGGGACGCTCGGTCGTCCAGCGCTTGGGCAAATGATCGAGGAGAGAGGGTACTACGACGTATTCATCCTGACGACCCTGATCGGACTGTTCGCCGTTGGCCTTTGCCTGATCGAGTGGGTCAGGCAGGCTCGATTGGGCAAAGACGCGGGCGTGGTTGCGCAGGAAGTTCAGCCTGCCGAATAGTCAGTCAGGGATCTCGTCATTGAGACGCAGGACTTCGCCTGCAAGGTAGAGCGAGCCCGCGATGAGGATCGTGTGATCATCGCTAGGGATGTTGAAGAGTGCTTCTTCGACGTTAACAGCTGCGCGAGCCTCGGGGCCAAACGCTTCGACCGGATGGCTGTCATGACCGGGTACCGGCACGATTGTAAGCGTGCGCATGCGATCCCCAAGCGGTCCGGTAATCGCTGCCGGGTCCTTATTGTCCAGCATACCGAGAATGAGGTGGATCGGCTCTTGAAAGTTCCCTGCGATTGCCAGCCCAGCGCTGGGATTGTGACCTCCGTCAAGCCAGACCTGCCGGTCGCCGACAAGCGGGCCGGGGGAGAGCTTTTGCATCCGTGCTGGCCAGCTTGCGCATTCCAGACCGGAGCGGATTGCTGAAGCTGACACTTGCAGTCTCGACTGGGCGCGCAGCATGGCGATCGCCAATGCCGCATTGATCAATTGATGTTTACCTGTGAGGCCAAGCTCGAATCCCTCAAGCGGCTCGGCGAGCATAACGGGCGCGCAAACCGCATCGGCCACGGCAGAAATCGCGCGCATTTCCAGGTCTGGCTGCTCTATGGTCACCAGCGGCACGCCTTTCTTCGCAATCCCGGCCTTCTCGAAGGCGATCCGCGCCATCGGCTGTTTCGGCACGCCTTCTTCCGGCGCAAGCAGAAACCGCTCATGATCGAGGTCCAACGCTGCGATCCCGCAGGCGGCGAGCACCTCCGGCTCCAGCACATTCGTCGCATCGAACCGTCCGCCTAGGCCGACTTCAACCACGCAGGCATCCGCCGGATGGCGTGAGAACGCGAGGAAGGCGGCCGCAATAGTGACTTCGAAAAAGCTCGGTCCAAGGTCCTCACAAGTATCGAGAATCTCCTTGAGCGTGCTCGCCAGCTCTTCATCCGAAATCAGCTGGCCAGCGATCCGTATGCGCTCATTGTATCGCACCAGATGCGGGCTAGTGGTGACGTGGACCCGGTTGCCTTCAGCTTCCAGCATCGCGCGCAGGAAGGCGCAGGTCGAACCTTTGCCATTGGTCCCGGCAACGTGAAACACCGGCGGAAGTCTGCGGTGCGGATTGCCGAGCCGCTCCATCATCGCGGTGATCGTTTCTAGCCCTAAGCGTCCCTGTGGCACGCTCAGCGCAGCAAGCCGGTCCAGCTGCGCTTGCACTTGCGGGTCGTCAGAGCGACCGAAGTCATTCATCGGAGTACCTAGGCCGCTTTCGCAGGCGAGAGGTAATCGAGCAGCGTCGCGATCTGCGCTTTCAGGTCTTTGCGGTGCACCACCATGTCGACCATGCCATGCTTGTGGAGATATTCCGCGCGCTGGAACCCCTCAGGCAGTTTCTCGCGGATCGTATCCTGGATCACGCGTTGTCCGGCAAAGCCGATCAGCGCGTTTGGCTCTGCAATATGAATATCGCCGAGCATCGCATAACTTGCGGTGACGCCGCCTGTGGTAGGGTCGGACAGAACGACGATGTAAGGCAGTCCGGCCTCTTTCAGCCGCCGTGTCATGACTGTCGCCTTGGGCATTTGCATAAGGGAGAGAATACCTTCCTGCATCCGCGCGCCGCCTGCTGCGGTCACGACGATGTAAGCACATTTGCGAGCCAGCGCGCGCTCTGCGCCCTGGCAGAAGGCTGTGCCGACCGCCATGCCCATGCTGCCGCCCATGAAGCTGAAATCCTGCACGCCGACGACCGCATCATGACCGTCAATCGTGCCAGAGCCGACGCTGAACGCGTCTTTGTGGGCGTTCTTTGCGCGAGCCTGCTTCAGGCGGTCCGTGTATTTCTTGGAGTCCTTGAACTTGAGCGGGTCTTCCGCGACCTCAGGCTGCTCCAGCAGGTCAAAGCCCTCATCCATCAGCAGCGCGAGCCGTTGGTCGGCATTGATCCGCCCATGATGTCCGCAACGCGGGCACACATTCAGATTCTCGCCATATTCCTGCTCGAACAGCATTTCCTGACAGGATGGGCATTTGACCCACAGATCCTTGTCGCTGGTGCGCTTGGGCAGCCAACCGATGGAATTGCGGACGCGAGTGAACCAGTTCATGTGCGTTATCCTAGCGTGCGGCTCTGATGGCCGTTGCGAGTGCCGATGTGAGGTCTCTTAGCTTGGCCGGGGCATCTTTGCCAAATTCGCCGACCAATTCGACCAAGGCAGAGCCGACCACGACACCGTCGGCAACCTTGGCAATCTCAGCGGCTTGCTCAGGCGTGCGCACGCCAAAGCCGACGGCAACGGGCAGGTCCGTGGACTGCTTGATGCGGGTCACGTTGGCTTCGATCGATTCGATAGCGGCCTGCTGCTTGCCGGTAATTCCTGCGACCGAGACGTAATAGAGAAAGCCTTCGCTGCCTTCGATAACGGCGGGAAGCCGCGCGGCGTCAGTTGTCGGCGTCGCGAGCCGGATCGGCGCAATGCCCACATCGCGCAGGGCAGGGCCGAGCTCCTCGTCCTCTTCTGGCGGAATATCGACGCAGATCACACCATCGACGCCGCAGCCCTTGCATTGCTCGGCAAACCATTCCGGCCCGCGCCGGATCATGGGGTTGGCATAGCCCATCAGCACGAGCGGCACGTCCGGGTGGCGCGCGCGAAACTCGTTGGCGATCATCAGGACATCGCTGGTGGTCGTGCCTTTGCCGAGGCTGCGCAGGTTTGCGCTCTGGATCGCGGGGCCATCGGCCATCGGATCGGTGAAGGGCATGCCGAGCTCAATCACATCCGCGCCGCCTTCGACCAGCGCGTCGAGATTGGCAGCAGTGTCGCCGTCGCCTGCGGTGATGAAGCAGACAAGCGCGGGGTGCGGCTTGGCAAAGGCGGAGGAGAGGCGGGTCATTCTTCCCCTCTCGAGATCGCGATTAGACCAAACCCTGCCGAGCAGACCAACAGTGCAATCGGGATAATAGCGTGTAGCTGCTGACTGAAGGAAGTGTTGCTCCAGAAGCCAAAGCGATTGCACGGGGCAGCGTCCGCGCTCTCGCATACTTCGGGAAATAGTGGCTGTGCGCCACGGTCAGTCCGCTCGTTGTAGGCAAACATAAGAATAGCAGCTGCTAAAGACAGTATCGACGCTGCGATTGGTGCTTTCTTCGAGCCCAAGCTCACATCTCCACTCCCAGCTTTTCCGCCACAGTGAAGATATCCTTGTCGCCGCGCCCGCACAGATTCATCAGGATGATCTCATCCTCGCGCATTTGCTTCGCTCGCTGAGCGACCGCTGCGATTGCGTGTGATGGCTCTAGCGCAGGGATGATGCCTTCGGTACGGCATAGCAGCTGGAAGCCGTCCAACGCCTCGTCATCGGTAACAGCGGTGTATTCGACGCGGCCTGTTTCCTTGAGCCATGCATGTTCAGGCCCGATGCCGGGATAATCGAGCCCTGCGCTGATCGAGTGGCCTTCGGTGATCTGGCCGTCCTCGTCCTGCAAGAGGTACGTCTTGTTGCCGTGGAGCACGCCAGGAACTCCGCCGAGCAGGCTTGCGGCGTGTTCATCGCCATCAAGCCCGTGCCCCGCCGCCTCGACACCGAGCATCTTCACGTCCGGATCATCAAGAAACGGGTGGAACAGGCCGAGCGCGTTCGAGCCGCCACCAATGCAAGCGACGAGCAAATCAGGTAGGCGTCCGGCGCGCTCCAGCATTTGCTCGCGCGCTTCCTTGCCGATCACGCTCTGGAAATTGCGGACAAGCTCGGGATAGGGATGCGGGCCCGCCGCCGTGCCGATGATGTAGAACGTGTCATGGACGTTCGCGACCCAGTCACGCAGGCCTTCATTCATCGCGTCCTTCAATGTCGCGCCGCCACTGGTTACGGGGACGACTTCGGCCCCGAGCAGCTTCATGCGGAAGACATTGGGCGACTGCCGTTTTACGTCCTCTGCGCCCATATAGATTACGCAAGGCAAGCCAAACCGGGCGCATACCGTGGCGGTGGCAACGCCATGCTGACCCGCGCCGGTTTCCGCGATGATGCGCGTCTTGCCCATCCGGATCGCGAGCAGGATCTGCCCGATGCAATTGTTGATCTTGTGCGCGCCTGTGTGATTGAGCTCGTCGCGCTTGAACCAGACCTGCGCTCCGCCAAGCGCGTCCGTCAGCCGCTCTGCGAAATAGAGCGGGGAGGGACGCCCGACATAATGCTTCATCAGGTCGTCAAACTCGGCCTGAAACGCAGGGTCATTCTGCGCAGCGCGATATTCCTTCTGGAGATCCAAGATCAGCGGCATTAGCGTTTCCGCGACATAGCGCCCGCCAAACTGGCCAAAATGCCCGCGGTCGTCAGGCTGGTTGCGGAAGGAATTGGGTGTCGTCTCGTTCATATCAATCTCAAGCTTCGAGAGCGGCCTTACAGAAGCGCGTGATCAAGTCCACATCCTTGATACCGGGCGCGGTCTCTACACCTGAAGATGTATCGACGAGAGAGGTTCCCGTCTGGCGGATCGCCTCGGCAACATTTTCCGGCGTCAGACCGCCTGCAAGACCCCACGGGAGCGTGCCATCGTAAGCCTTGAGCAAACCCCAATCGAAGCCCATTCCCATGCCGCCGGGAAGCGCTCCCTTGGGCGTCTTCGTGTCGAACAGCAGGAAGTCTGCGACGTCGGCATAGTCAGTAGCCTTCGCGACATCTTCCGCGCTTTCGATGCTCAGTACTTTCCAGACAGGCAGGCCGAACTTAGCCTTCACTTCGCGAACGCGTTCGGGTGTCTCCTTGCCGTGCAGCTGGAGGATGTCGAGCGAGGCACTTTCGAGGTTTTGTTCGATAAACTCATCCGTAGCATCGACGAAAACGCCGACTTTCGAAATTTCATTTCCTATGTTGGAAACGATCTGAGCTGCCGCATCCTCGCTCACAAAGCGCGGGGAGGGCGGGTAGAAATTCAAGCCAATATGCGTCGCACCTGCATCAATCGACGCCGCAATCGTCTCAGGCGTTATAAGCCCGCATATCTTGATCTGAGTTGGCATTTGAGGGGCTACAGCGTTGCTTCGATTTCGCGCGCGGCCATCACCGGATCGTCAGCCTTGCTGATCGGGCGACCGATCACAAGCACGCTGGCGCCATCATCGCGCGCCGCGCGCGGTGTAACCACTCGCTTCTGATCGCCTGTTGCCTTGCCGCCGGGGCGTAGGCCGGGAACGACGAAGAAACCGTCTTTCCATTGCTTGTGAACGGCGCCAACCTCGTGTCCTGAACAGACAATCCCGTCGAGTCCCGCTTCCTGCGCCAGATCTGCCAGACGCAGCACCTGATCATGCGCTGAGCCGCTCAGCCCCGTGCGCGCCATATCACGCTCGTCCAAGCTTGTGAGCATGGTCACCGCGACCACCTTGCATCCGTCTGCCGCGGCAGCCTTCGCGTCTTCCATCATCGCGCGCCCGCCGCTTGCATGGATGGTCACAATGGCAGGTTCCAGCACGTGGATCGCTTGCATCGCTCCAGCGACAGTGTTGGGAATGTCGTGCAGCTTGAGGTCGAGAAAGATCGGCAGCCCGCTCGCATGCGCGATTTCATGCACACCGTGATGACCATGCGCGCAGAAGAATTCGAGCCCCAGCTTCACCCCGCCAATATGCCCCTTAAGTTTCTCGACCAGCGCTTTGGCCGGGTCGATCTGCGGGATGTCCAAGGCAAGATAAATGGGGTTGGTCACAGGATGCGCTTTACTCGCTGGCTGGTTTCAATGTGTCGGATGCAGGCGCGGGCTCAGCCGCCGCGGGTGATGGCGCTGGCGCAACAGGCTTAGGCTCGTGCCGTGCGAGCGCTGCATTGCGTGCTGCATTTTCAAGCGAGCCGATCCGGCGGTTCAATTGCCATTTGACGCCGCGATGCACCAACCACATCGGGATAAGGCCCAGCAGGAAGGAGACGATCACCAGCACAGGGACCTTGGTTTCCAGCACAAGGCCTTCCCACAAGGTGACTTCCACAGCATCCCAATTGAATGCGGAAAACAGCATGATCGCTGCAACGATTACAACCCAGATAACTGTGCGAACGATCTGCATTGTCAGATCCCCTCTCTTCCTCAACTAATGCCGCGAGACTAAGCGATTTTCCGCCAAAGTCTAGGGAAGCTCTGGCTTATCCAAGCACGCGGGCAAAGATCGTTTCGACTTGCTTGAAGTGGTATTCAAGGTCGAATTTCTCTTCGAGCTCAGCTTCGGAAAGAGCAGCAGTGACTTCCTCATCCTGCTTGAGCAGATCGAGCAGCATGAGTGCGCCATCCGATTCCCACACTTTCATCGCATTGCGCTGGACGAGACGGTACGCATCCTCGCGGCTCACGCCTGCTTGCGTCAAGGCCAGCAGCACGCGCTGCGAATGGATGAGGCCGCCCATGCGGTCCATATTGGCTTGCATGCGCTCGGGATAAACGAGCAGCTTGTCGACCACGCCGGTCAACCGTGCGAGAGCGAAGTCCAATGTGATTGTCGCATCTGGGCCAATGAAACGCTCGACCGAGGAATGGCTGATATCGCGTTCATGCCACAGCGCAACATTCTCAAGCGCGGGCATGGCATAGGCGCGGATCATGCGCGCCTGACCGGTGAGGTTCTCTGTAAGGATCGGGTTGCGTTTGTGCGGCATCGCGGACGAACCCTTTTGGCCCGGCGAGAAGTACTCTTCCGCTTCCAGCACTTCAGTGCGCTGCAAGTGGCGGATCTCGATCGCCAATCGCTCGATCGACCCAGCGATCACCGCGAGGGTCGAGAAATACATCGCGTGTCGGTCACGCGGGATTACTTGCGTGGAGACGGGTTCGACCGTCAGCCCCATTTGCTCGGCGACATACTCTTCGACCGACGGATCGATATTCGCGAAGGTGCCAACCGCCCCAGAGATCGCACAAGTCGCGATTTCAGCACGTGCCGCTTCCAGCCGAGCCTTGCAGCGATCAAACTCTGCATAGGCCTGAACAAGTTTTAATCCGAAGGTCACAGGCTCTGCGTGGATGCCGTGGCTGCGGCCAATTGTAGGGGTGAATTTGTGCTCTTCTGCGCGGCGCTTGATCGCTGCGAGCAGATCATCAAGGTCTGCCAGCAAGATGTCGGTCGCGCGGGCCAATTGAACGGCCAGCGTGGTATCAAGCACGTCAGAGCTGGTCATGCCCTGGTGCATGAAGCGAGCCTCGTCGCCGACTTGCTCTGCTACCCAGGTGAGAAAAGCGATCACGTCATGCTTGGTCACCGCTTCGATTGCGTCGATGGCTGCCACATTGATTGTGGGGTTTGTTGCCCACCAATCCCATAGCGCTTTGCCAGCGCTTTCAGGGACCACGCCAAGTTCACCAAGCTTCTGTGTCGCATGCGCTTCAATCTCGAACCAGATGCGATACTTGGCTTCAGGCTCCCATAAAGCGGTCATCTTGGGGCGGGCATAACGCGGGACCATCGGAATCTCCTGCTCTGGTCTCTTGGCTTGGAATATGGCTGGCGCGGCTAAGGCGGGCGGCAAGGCTTGGCAAGCTCTGTCTTCGCATGGTCCACATGCAAGACTTGCAATTGACTTGCAGCTAGAGAGCGTTAGCCCTTGCAAAGACGAGTTTTTTCGAGGGGCGTTCTCATGAAATTGGCTTTGCGTGCGTTGCTGGCGTCGACGGCGGCGGTGTGTCTTACTTCTGCGGCATGGGCAGGGGAGGATCCGCTATATGCAGACGCGCCTGATTGGGTCGATGAGGCAGTCGTCACTGCTGAAGACGCAGAGAGCACCAATATCATCTTACTGATCGAGCAACAGGCGCGGCTGGAAGATGGGCAAGTCTCGGTGTATTCTGACTTTGCGGTTGAGCTTACTTCGCCTGAAGCACTCACGCAATTCGGCACGCTCAATGCAGCATGGCAACCCGATAAAGGCGATCTGATCGTTCACCGGGCTGAGCTTTTGCGCGAGGGCGAAACGATCAATTTGCTCGAGAATGAAGAGAAGTTCGACGTGCTGCGACGCGAGCGCCAGCTTGAACGTCGGACGCTGGACGGCATACTTACCGCGACCATGCCGCTGACCGGCGCGCAAGTCGGAGATGTGCTGCGTCTCAGCTACACTGTCACGCGCAAGGATCAGGCGTTGGGCGAGGAAATGCAGTGGCAAACCGGATTGCTCACCGAACCAGTTCCGCTGGAGAATGGCTCCATCACCGTTTCATGGCCGGTTGATCAGCCGATCCAATATGGCAAATTTGGTGACTTCGAAATCGGTCAGCCGGTCGAGCGCGATGGCTACATGTATTGGAGCGCGCAGCTGCCGATAGCCAAACCGGATGATCGCCCGTCAGACGGGCCTGCGCGCTATCGACTAACGCCGCGCATGCTAGTTACATCGTTCCAGGACTGGACCGATATTTCGAGCTCCATGGCTCCGCACTATGACATCACTGATAGTATAGCCGAAGGCAGCGAACTCGCGGCTGAAATCGCGAAGATTGCTGCGGCGACGGACGATCAAATGGTCCGCATGGCGATGGCAACGGAGCTGGTTCAGGACGAGATCAGCTATCTCCATAACGGTCTCAATGGCGGCAACTACCTGCCACAAATGCCTGAAGAGACATGGGAAAAGCGCTTTGGTGATTGCAAGGCAAAGTCCGTTTTACTGCATGCAGTCCTGCAAGAACTCGGGATTACTTCAGAGGTCGTGCTTGTCGCTTCGCAAGGGGGTGACGCGCTCGCTGTATTGACGCCGCAGCCGGGCAATTTCGATCATATGATTGTACGTGCCGAAGTGGACGGCGTATCTTACTGGATTGACGGGACGACTTCCGGCACACGGCTCGACACGATCGATGCGGTGCCGCGCTTCCATTATGCGCTTCCAATTCGCGCGGATGGCTCTGACCTGATGCCGATGGATGTGCGTCCGCAGGCAAACCCTGACCAGACGACCTACATCACTTTGAACCAACGCGCTGGCTTGCTGTTGCCAGCACTGGTCGATGTGAAAATCGAATATCGTGGATCAACCGGGGCGCAATGGCGTGCGGTTGTCGAGCAGGAAGGCGAGATCGTTGAAGATGCGATTTCATCGACGCTCAGTTCCACGTTCGGTTCGACTGAATTCACTGACGAGGAAGTGACTTACGATGAAGAACGCGGTGTTGCGACGCTTTCTGCAAAGGGGTTGATGAGCTCACCGTGGAGCCGCGAACGACGCATCTATGAATTCTCTGCGCCGGCTGAGGCCGCGCGCAATATCGGCTTCGGAGCCAATCGGGCGCGGGCAGACTGGCGCGACATTCCGCTTTCGCTGAATGGGCCGATTTATCACCGCAGCGAGCTTGAGCTGCTGCTGCCTGAGGAAAAATCGCCGTTTACGATCAAAGGCGATGCGGAGCGTGCAGAGACCATTGGCGCTGTGGAACTGGCATCAAAGGCTGACCTTTCAGAAGATCGGTATGTCCTTTCGCAGAGCATGCGCACGATCGATCCGGAACTGCCTGCAGATCAATTGCGCGACGCAAAGCGCAATTTGAACCGGTTTACGAGAGCGTTGCCTACACTTCGCTCCGGTCAAGATGTGCGCGAATTGTGGGAGTATTCCGAAAAGGATGCAGACCTGATCGCACCGATCCTTGCATTCTACGACGCTGAAGTGGCGGATGCGGAAGACGACGAAGAAATGCCGCTCTACAACCGCGCGCAATTCCACGCCGACCTTTATAACTTCGATGCTGCTCTGAAAGATATCGAAGCCGCAATGCTGGTCGAGGAATCGCGCAGTATTTATGATTGGCGGAGTTGGCTCAAATCCAGGCTCGGCGATCTCGAAGGTGCGCTGGAAGACTTCGAGATGATGGAAGAGTTGCAGCCTGATGGCAGCACTTATGAAGACCGTATTGAACTTCTCGCTTTGCTCGATCGCGCTGATGAAGGGCTCGAACTGGCTGAGGATTATCGCGGCCTTGGCTCTGACGAGGTCGCAGAGGACATCCTGATGGCAATTGCTTTGGGCTGGGCTGGTGACGCGGAGAGCGGCTTGGAACTGCTCGAAGCTCAGCGCGAAATTCGCCCTGGCGATGGCAATCTGCTGAACAATATCTGCTGGCACGCTGCGACAAATGACATCGTGACGGACGAGCTGCTCGCGACCTGCACAGAAGCAGTCGAGAAAGCGAACTACGCAGCTTCAGTGCTCGATAGCCGCGCTTTTGCGCATTACCGGATGGGCAATTTGGAAGCAGCAAAAGCGGATCTCGATTCAGCCCTATTGCTAGAGCCTGATCTTGCAGGCTCGCGCTTGCTGCGCGGGGTCGTGATGCAAGAGCTTGGCGAGAAGAAGGAAGGCAAGGAAGAGGTGAAGCTTGCTTTGAAGATGAACCCGCTCAACGGTTCCATCTACAGGGCATGGGGCCTCAAATTCTGAGCTAGCGTTTCAGATCAAGCCCTTGGCGCGGAGGCTGACATGGCCTTCGCGTCCGACAATGACATGATCGTGCACGGTCACGCCGAGGATGCGGCCTGCTTCAGCGATCCGCTGGGTTATGGCGATATCCGCTTTGCTCGGCTCAGGGCTCCCGCTTGGGTGGTTATGGACGAGGATCAGCGCGCTCGCGCCTAAGTCCATCGCGCGGCGGATGACTTCACGCGGGTGGATTGCCGCTTCATCAATCGAGCCGTCGCCGACATGGTGATCATCGATCAGGCGGTTTCTGGTATCGAGATAGAGGACTCGCACGCGCTCGACCGTCAGATGCGCCATATCGATCTGGAGATAATCAAGCAGCGCTTGCCAACTGCTCAGAATGGGTTTCTCAGAGACTTCGCTCCGCGCCATGCGGCGAGCTGCGACAGCCACGCTTTTAAGGGCGGCTGCACTTGTCTCTCCGACGCCTTTGGTTTGCTTTAGCGCAGCAGGGTCTGCGTTCAGGACGGCGGCCAATGACCCGAACCGGGCCAGCAATGCTTTCGCGACGGGTTTGGTGTCGCCTTGCCGCATACCCGCAAAAAGCAAGTATTCGAGGATTTCATAGTCAGCGAGCGCTTCCGCTCCTCCGCCAAGCAATCGGTCACGCAGCCGCGCGCGGTGACCCAGATGCCCCGGCTTCTCCGGCGATAGCGATGGAATGTCTTCAGCTTGCGGCAATGCGCTCCCCGCCAGTGTCTGAGGTCTTGATGGCGCATTGCCTTTCGCGGAGGTTCCGCGCAAGAGTGCGAGCGGCATGCCTGAGGGTCAAAGTACGTTAGAAGCGCCTGCGATGCGCGCCCGCTTGTGGCCCCGCCGCAAGCGCTGGCAATTCGTATTTGGCGTGTGCCTGTTTCTGATTGGATTGGTCGCCTATGCGTGGTTCTCGCGCGAGCAGATTGCGCGTGAGATCATCTCCGACGAACTGGATAGGCTGAACATTCCGGCAAGCTATTCGATCAACTCGATTGGTCCGGAAGTTCAAGTCCTGCGCAACGTCGTGCTTGGCGATCCGGATCGGCCTGATTTCACTGCCGATGAAGTGCGCGTAAAGTTGGTTTACGGACTGGAAGCGCCGACAATCGGCCAGATTTCGCTTCTCAATCCACGCCTGTTTGGCAGCTATCGCGATGGTCAATTGTCATTTGGATCGCTTGATTCCGCAATATTTAGGCCAAGCGAAGACGCGCCCGCCTTGCCCAATATGGACATGGATTTGCGTGATGGCAGAGCGCTGATTGAAAGCGATTTTGGCGATTTCGGGCTCAAGGCAGAAGGTCAGGGAAATCTCGCGGACGGCTTTACCGGTGCCCTTGCTGTCAGTGCGCCAGAGCTTGCAAACGAGGATTGCCAGGCGCGCGATTTGAGCGTTTTCGGGCAGCTGAAAACAGCAAACGGATTACCGAGTTTTAACGGGCCTGTGCGGGTCCGTGATGTGTCGTGCGCAGATCAAAGCTTAGCTGCGGATGCGTTCGAGTGGCAGTTGGAGCTTACGGGAGAATCGGACTTTAGCGGTTTTGATGCTGAAGGAGCTTTTGGCGCGCAAAGCTTGTCAGGCGCGGGCGTGAATGCACGATCCGCCAACGGTGAGACGCGCATTACCTTGAACGGAGAGGGGCTCCGCTCACGCTTCGACATCACGGCTGAAAACGTGGCGAATGGCACTATCATGGCAAGCAGCCTCAACTTGGCAGGCGGCATGCGCGCGCAGAGCGATCTTACCTGGATCAACGCTGATGTTGACGCGGAGGCTTCGGATGTCCGCCTTGCAGCAAGGTCGATGCAGTCACTCGACGAAATGCAATCCAATACTGCGCTTGCCCCATTTGCGCCTTTGATGGAGCGGTTGAAACGCGGCTTGGTACGCGCGCAAGCTGGCAATTCGCTGCGCGCCACGGTCAATGTCCGCCAAAGCGTTGGAGCCGCATCCTACGTTATCCCGCAAGCACTGATGCAGGATGATGCAGGCGTGACGATCGCTTCGCTTTCGCGGGTCCGACTGCAATATTCCGATGGTGACAGTGTTCCGCGCATTGACGGTAACGCCGTCATATCCGGACAAGACCTCCCTCAGATCACTGCGCGCATGGAGCAATTGGATACGGACGCCTCGGTCATGCGCATCCGGATGGAGCCCTATGCGGCAGGAGGTGCCAGCCTTTCATTGCCTGAGCTTGCGGTCTCGCAAGATCAAAGCGGCGCTCTGCGTTTTGCCGTGCGCGCGCTTGCCAGCGGAGCGATGGAAGATGGCACGAAGGTAGAGGCTTTGTCGTTGCCTCTTGAGGGACGCTGGGGCCCGAATACTGGTCTAGCAGCGGTCACGCGGTGTACCTCAGTTGAAGCGCGCAGTCTCTCATACTCAGGCATCGCATTGAACAAACCGCGCATTGAATTGTGCCCGAGCGGGCGACGCGCGGGACTTCTACTTCGCGACGGTACATTCGCGGCTGATCTCAGGGTCAAGCCGATGGATCTTAGGGGCATCTATGATGGGCAGCCGGTATCCCTGACGACAGGCAAGATCGCGTTTTCAACTACGCGAGGTCTCGCAGCAAAGGATGTGTCTCTAGCGCTAGGCGAGGGGGAGGGAGCGTCACGCTTTGGTCTGGCTGAATTGAACGGCACTCCCTCCGATGCGTGGTCCGGCGAATTCTCCGGTGCAGCTTTCGAGCTGGGTGCGGTGCCGATTGATATCTCGGAATCATCAGGTGCATGGCGGTTCGCGGACAGTGAGCTGTTCATTAGCGATGGCGCGCTCAAAGTGTCCGACCGCGAAGCCGATCCTCGTTTCGAGCCGCTTATCGCACGCGGAGCTGCCATGTCGTTTGAAGACGGCGTGATTGCGGCGAGTGCAGACTTGCGCGAACCCTTCAGCGATCGCTTGATTACGCGGGTACTCATGCAGCATGAGTTGGAAAGTGGCTCGGGAAGCGCGGACTTGCTTGTGCGAGACTTGCGCTTTGATGAAGGCTTGCAGCCTGCTGCAGGCTCTGACGTTTGCTTGAACCGCGCGAGCCTCGCGCCCGACTATCGTCCCGATGACCCCGGTCTCAGCTGCCTCGCTTTGGGGATCATCGCCAACGTCGAAGGCACGGTGAGCGGGCAAGGGCAGATCAACTGGACGCCTGAGAGCATTAACAGTAGCGGCGAGTTCACGACTACAGATGCTGACATGGCCGCTGCTTTCGGACCGCTCAAGGGTGTAAGCGGGACAGTGCGTTTCACTGACCTGCTTGAGCTCACAACCGCGCCGAACCAACTTGTAACGATCGATGCGGTTAATCCGGGCATTGAGGTGTTTGACGGGACGGTCGCATTCAATCTCAGCGAAGGGCAAGTGCTGGAGATCGAAGGTGGGCGCTGGCCCTTCATGGGCGGAGAGCTTGCCTTGGAGCCTGCCGTTCTCGATTTCCGCGAACCGATGGACCGCCGCTATGTGCTGCTGATTGATGGGCTCGATGCCGCGCGCTTCATTGAGCAGATGGAGCTCGGCAATATCAGCGCGAGCGGCGTGTTCGATGGCGCAGTTCCGATTGTCTTTGACACCGACGGCAATGGCCGGATCGAGCAAGGGCTACTGACGTCCCGCCAGCCTGGCGGCAATGTCTCTTACATCGGCGAGCTGACCTATGAGGACTTAGGCGCGATGGCGAACTTCGCATTCCAATCGCTTCGCTCGCTCGACTTTACGCAGATGGAAGTCGAAATGAACGGGCCGCTCACCGGCGAAATCATCACGCGGCTGAATTTCGACGGTGTGAGCCAAGGGGAGGGCGCTTCCAACAATCTGATCACGCGCCAGATCGCAAAGCTTCCGATCCAGTTTCGCGTGAATATACGCGCCGATTTCTACAGTCTGCTGACCAATCTGCAGTCGATGTACGATCCCGCTTTTGTGCGAGATCCACGCGAGTTAGGGCTGCTGGAAAGCGACGGATCGCGCTTCACCGTACCGCAACCACCTGAAATGCCTGCACTTAAACCAGAAGAGCCAGAGGAATCTGACAATCCTGATGAACCCGCCATTCAGCCTCAAGAAAGCGAAGTACTGCCATGACACACTTCAATTTGACCGCACTGCGCTGCGGTGTCACACCCGCCAAGCTGAACGCGAAGGAGGGATCGTGACGGACATGCGCAGCGCCGGTTGGAGGATGGGAGCGGCGAGCGTGCTTGCAGCGGTCCTGAGCGCATGCATCAGTGTTGATGCGCCAGACGGACCGATTGTAATCGAGCTCAATGTGAACATCCGGCAGGAAGTGATTTACCGGCTCGCAGATGACGCGGCGAATACGATTGAAGAAAACGCGGATATTTTTTGAAGCCGATATTTTTTGAAGGAAGTGGCCGATGGCTATCAAGAACATGCAAAAACTGGCTCTGAGCGGCGTGCTTGCCGCAATCGCGCTGACAGGTGTCGCTGGCGTTGCTTACGCTCAGCGTGACCCGGCCTATGCTGCAGCGCGCTCGTCAGGGCAGGTTGGCGAAAAGATGGATGGCTATCTCGGCATTGTCGGCAACGCGTCGCCAGAGCTGCAACGGCTGGTCGATGACATCAATATCAAGCGTAAGGCTGTCTATTCGCAGCGTGCGCGGGAATCGCGTGCGACGTTGGAGGAATACGCGCTTACGGCAGGCTGTCAGGCGATTGCTCGCACGGTTCCAGGTGAGAAATATCAAGCGCCGGACGGCACTTGGCAGACGCGCACCAGTGCACCGCCATTGCGCGATCCGCGCTGTCCGTAAAGGCACTTAGTCGCCACCGCGCCAGCTAGGTTGCGCAAAGCGCAAGAGAGCTCTTCGAAAAAACAACGCTTGGGCGGGTACGAAACACCTTCCACCGGTTGACTCGGATATGCCCCCCTTCTAAGGGGTGCGCGCCCTCGGCGGGCACCTCTTGCCCGTGCCGTGCGTTCCCTATGAGGAGGAGGCTGGCATGAGCGAAGAGAAGCCCGCACGGGAACCCATTGCTGAGGATGCGCGGATCGACGCGCTCGAAGAGCGGCTGAAGGCCGCACGCGAGCGGGAAGAAGAGCGCAACCGGCCGCAAGTGAAGGGCGTCGATGCGAACTATCGTAGCGGCAACCGGGTGCTAGCGGATTTGCTCGGTGGGATTTTTGGCGGCGTCGTGATTGGCATGTCGATAGACTATTTTGCCGGCACATCGCCCTGGGGTCTGTTGGTGATGCTGTTCATCGGAATAGTTGTTGCCTTCAGGAACATTATTCGTGCGGCGAACACACGTCCCGACGATCCTAGCAACTAGGATCATCATCGGGGCGCGTTTCACATAAGGCTTAAGGACCAAGCGATCGTGGCAGCCGAAGGCAAAGTCGATCCAATGAAGCAGTTTCTGATCGAGCCTGTTGTAGGCTCCGGTTGGGAAGTTGCTGGATACAACATCGCGTTTACGAACTCTGCGATGTGGATGTTGATCACCACTGTCCTGCTGTGGGTGTTCGTGGCTGGCGGCATGAAGCGCCAGCTCGTGCCCGGACGTTGGCAGATGGCTGTCGAAAGCTTCACCGGCTTTATCGACGATATGCTGGAAGCCAATGTTGGCAAGGAAGGGCGCAAATATGTGCCTTACATCTTCAGCCTGTTCATGTTTATTCTGTTCGCCAACCTGCTCGGCCTGCTGCCGATTGGCGTCGTCGGCCTGCACCCTTTCACGTTCACCAGCCACTTCACTGTGACCGGTGTTCTGGCCATCCTGAGCTTCTCGATCGTTCTGATTGTGGGTTTCTGGAAGCACGGGCTGCATTTCTTCAGCCTGTTCGTGCCGCACGGCACGCCAGCACCGATGGTTCCAGCCATCGCGCTCATCGAATTCTTCTCATTCATGATCCGCCCATTCAGCCTCGCACTGCGTTTGTTTGTTGCGATGATGGCGGGCCACGTCCTGCTCAAGGTTCTCGCGAGCTTCGTCATCAACGGCATCAATGCCGGAGCCGGGATCGCTGCTCTCGTTAGCGTGCCGAGCTTCATCCTGATGATTGGCATCAGCGCGCTGGAGATTCTGGTCGCAGGCATTCAGGCATATGTTTTTGCACTGCTCACGTCGCTTTACATCAACGACGCTGAGCATCTGCACTAAGAGTTTTTCACCCTTCAATTTACTGACAAAAGTTTTTCCAAAGGAGTTTTCAAAATGGAAGCAGAAGCAGCCAAGCTCGTAGGCGCTGGCCTTGCAGCAATCGGTGCCGGCATGGCCGCCATCGGCGTGGGTAACGTATTCGGTTCGTTCCTGGAAAGCGCTCTGCGTAACCCAGGCGCAGCAGACGGCCAGCAGGGCCGCCTGTTCATCGGCTTCGCCGCAGCTGAACTTCTCGGCCTGCTGGCATTCGTTGTGGCGATGATCCTTATCTTCGTTGCCTAAGCGAACTTGCGAATATGCACCGGAGGGTTCGCTCTCCGGTGAATATTCGTGCTCTGACGATTTTATAATCGGAACGAAGTCATGCCTCAGATAGCTCAACTTGCTGAATTCTGGTCGAGCCAGGTTTTCTGGACTCTGATCTTTTTCGGCCTCACCTTCTTCGTCATCGGACGCGGAATGGTGCCAAAGGTGATGGACACCGTGACCATGCGCGACAAGCAGATCGCTGATGATCTGGCTGCCGCTCAAGCAGCGCGTGACGCCGCAGATGAGCAGGAAGAGGCATGGCGCAAGCGCGAGAATGAAAATCGCGCTCAGGCTCAAGCCGTAATTGCCAAAGCCAAGGCTGATGCCGCGGCCAGGTCGGACAAGAAGATTGTCGCTGCGCAGAAGCGTCTCGACAAGAAGATGGCCGAGGCAGAGGCGGAGATCGCTGCGGCTCGGACCGCTGCGATGGCTGAGATTGAAACCGTGGCAGCTGATGCGACGCAAAGCATCGTTGAGAAGTTGGCAGGCTCTTCAGTTGATGGCGCTGCAGCTCAGGCTGCTGTGAAGGAGGCGCTAGCCCATGGCTGATACACTCTTGCTCCTTGCCGCAGTGGGCGAAGCTGCGAGCTATTCAGAGCCGACCGCTTTGGGCCTTGCGGCTTATAAGTGGGTTTCCGTTGCGATGCTGGTGCTGTTCGGCATCTTCGTATGGAAAAAGGTGCCGCGTCTCGTCACAGGCGGTCTCGACAAGAAAATCGCTGAGATCCGCGACCAGCTCGCTGAAGCTAAATCGCTGCGTGAAGAAGCGGAAAAGCTTCGCAACGAATATGCAGCCAAGATTGCCAATGCGGAGAAAGACGCAGAAGCGATGGTCGAAGGCGCTCAGCGCGAAGCTGATGCGATCCTCGAAAAGGCTGAAGCAGACAGCAAAGCGATGGTCGCGCGCCGTAAGCGTATGGCCGAAGACAAGATCGCGGCCGCCGAGCGTGAAGCGGTCGAAGACGTGCGCGACAGCGCTATTGCCGCTGCAACCGTCGCCAGTCGCAAACTGATCGCAGAACGTCACGATGCGAGCGCAGACAGCAAACTTGCGGACGAAGTGATCTCTTCGATCTAAGCGTCTCGGCTCTCATTCATTGCGATTGAAACAAGGCGATCCTTTTGGGTCGCCTTTTTCTTTGCGCTATTGCGGATTTCGCTTGGCTTATCGGTCCAGCACGTTATTGCGAACCATTCTCAAACGTGATTGATAGGGTCTCAGTCAGTGAACCGCGCTTTTCTTACCAAGCTTCACCTTATCCTTGCCGCCTTCATGTTCCCGGCGGTGCTTATGTTCCTGATCACAGGTGCGCTTTACACATGGGGTGAAAAGGGCGCTTGGTACGATGACACGACTACAATCGCTTTGCAGCAACCGCTGTCCGAGCAGTCTGAGGGCGCGATCACGAATCTGGCGGTCCAGGAACTGACGAGCCGCGAACTGCCGATGCCGAGTGGCAAGCTGAGCGTCACTGAAGGCGAGGGCGCTTCGCTAACCTGGAATGGTGCACGCGCGGAAATCGAACTGGCGGCGACCGACAATCCTCTTGTCGCAGAAGCAACCATCCGTGAGGCGAGCTTCCATCGCTGGATGGTCCAGCTTCACAAAGCGAAGGGCAGCACCGCGTTCAAGGTCTATGCGACGATCCTTGCCAGTGTACTGTTCCTGTTGGTCGCGAGCGGCGTCATCATGGGAATGCAAGTAAAAGCTCTGCGCCGCATCACGATTGGCAGCAGCGTGGTTGGCCTGTTTGCGTTCATTGGTGCGGTTCTGCTCGGCTAGAGCTCGAATACCACTTTCCCGACCAGTTCGCGGTTCGCCATCGCATCGAAGCCCTCGCGCCATCGATCAAGTGGCAGCACCCTGTCGAGAGCGGGCTTGATTTTGCCCGCTTCGGCCAGGGCATTGATCTCTGACATGATTGCCTTGCCGCGTTCAGGGAAGCGCCGTGCATATTCGCCCGCGCGCAAGCCCACGATGGAAAACCCTTTGATGAGGGGGATGTTCGTCGCGACCTCGGCAATGCGTCCGCTCGTAAAGCCGACGACGCAGAGCTTGCCAGCAAAGCTGACACAGCGTGTTGCTTCGTCGAACACATCACCGCCAACCGGATCGAACGCGATGTCGCACAGTTTGCCTTGCGTGATGTCGCTTACCGCTTCGCGAAAGCGCCCTTCAGAGACAATCACAGCATCAGGTTCGTAGATATCCGCGATACGTTGTGTTTTCGCCTGTATCCCCGTTGCAGCGATCACTTTCGCACCCAAGGCTTTGGCGAGGTTTACTGAAGCAAGTCCTACGCCGCCACTTGCGCCCGTCACCAGCACCCAATCGCCCGATTTAAGCCCGCAGAGCTCCACGAGGCCGGTATAGGCAGTCTGGTACGCTGCGCCCATCGCTGCGCCCTCTGCGAAGCTGAGGCCGCGGGGAAGGTCGCTTAGGCCCGGTTCGGGAATGCTGGCAAATTCGGCAAAAGCTCCGGTCTTGTTGCCACCGATAACTCTGTCACCTGGCTTAAACAGGCTGCTTTCATCTGCTTCAAGGACTTCCCCCGCCAGCTCGAGTCCAGCGATAAACGGCGGATCGGGTTTGAACTGGTACTCCCCGCGTGTCATGAGCAGGTCAGGGTAGTTGAGCGATGCTGCCTTCACCTTGACGAGCACTTCGCCCGTCTTGCGCTCTGGCGGCGGCAGGTCCGCCAGCTCGACACCAGACAAGTCGCCTGACAGTGATTGGACCCGAAGTGCCTTCATAGAGGCTTAGAAGTTGTCCTTGGCGGCTCTCAGCGCAGCGAAAGTCTCATGCGGAGCATCGCCGCCCCATTTGGCCATAAGCGCCGGATCGTCAGCGCGTAGGAAGGGATTGGTCGCAAGCTCGCGCGCAAGAACGGTCGGAACCGTCGGCTTGCCTGCCGCGCGCCGATTGTCGATGTCTTCGGAATATGTCTGTAGTGCGGCATTGTCCGGATCAGCATGCAGCGCAAATTTCGCATTCGCCTGCGTGTATTCATGCGCGCAATAGAGCGTCGTTTCTGGGGGGAGTGCCTTGATCCGCGAGAGGCTGTCCCAGAACTGCTTGGGCGCGCCTTCAAACATGCGTCCACAGCCAAGCGCGAAGACACTGTCGCCAACGAATGCGATGCCAGCTTCCGGCAAGTAGTATGCGATATGGCCATTGGTGTGACCGGAAACATCGATGACTTCCGCAGTGAATGCGCCGAGGTTGACCGTGTCGCCGTGGCTGACTTCGCGGTCGATCTCCGAGATTTTCTCGACTTCTTTGGGAGCGATGATCTTCGCCGCGCTTGCCGCCACGATGTCCTTATTGCCGCCTGCATGGTCTGGATGCCAGTGCGTGTTCCAGATCTGCGTTATTGTCCAACCCTTCTTCTCCGCCTCTGCGAGATAGACCTTCGCATCGGGCGTATCGATTGCAGCGGTCTGGCCGCTCTCAGGATCGTGGAGGAGAAATCCGTAATTGTCGGACAGGCACGGGAACTGATGAACTTCTAGCATAAGGTATATGTAGGACCTGTCAGCTGAATAGGAAAGGCCCAGCGGTCTTTCGACCGCCGGGCCTCCATTTCACTGTCTTCCCAGCTTACGCTGAGATGACGACTACTCTCAATCTTCCTTGCCCTTCAGAGCTTCGCCGAGGATGTCGCCGAGTGAAGCGCCGCTGTCGGACGAACCGAACTGTGCCACTGCTTCCTTCTCTTCTGCGATCTGACGTGCCTTGATCGAGAAGTTCGGCTTCTTCGAACGGTCGAAACCGGTAACCAGAGCATCGACCTTCTGGCCGGTCTGGAAACGGTCTGGACGCTGCTCGTCACGGTCACGGCCGAGGTCCGAACGCTTGATGAAGCCGGTCGCGCCATCGTCGCCAACCTGGACTTCCAGGCCGCCATCGCGAACTTCGAGAACGGTAACGGTGACAGTCTGGCCGCGACGCAGCGTGCTGGCGTCTGCGCCTTCTGCAGAAGGTGCACCCTTTTCAAGCTGCTTCATGCCGAGGCTGATGCGTTCTTTCTCGACATCGACGTCGAGAACAACTGCCTTGACCTGCTCGCCCTTGCGGTGGAGCGCCAATGCGTCTTCGCCGGAGATGCCCCAAGCAATGTCGGACATGTGAACCATGCCATCGACGTCGCCGTCGAGGCCGATGAACAGACCGAACTCGGTCGCGTTCTTGACTTCGCCTTCGACTTCCGCGCCAACCGGGAACTTCTCTGCGAACTCTTCCCATGGATTGCGCTGAGCCTGCTTGAGGCCAAGCGAAATGCGACGCTTTTCGCTGTCGACTTCCAGAACCATCACGTCGACTTCCTGAGAAGTGCTGACGATCTTGCCAGGGTGGACGTTCTTCTTCGTCCAGCTCATTTCGGATACGTGGACCAAGCCTTCAATGCCTGCTTCCAGTTCAACGAATGCGCCGTACTCAGTGATGTTGGTCACAGTACCGGTGAGCTTCGCGCCAACCGGATACTTCGCACCGACGCCATCCCATGGATCGCTTTCGAGCTGCTTCATGCCCAAGCTGATGCGCTGCGTTTCTTCGTTGATACGAACGATCTGCACGGTCACGGTCTGACCGATCTCGATCACTTCGCTCGGGTGATTGACGCGCTTGTAGCTCATGTCAGTCACGTGGAGCAGGCCGTCAATGCCGCCCAGGTCAACGAACGCACCGTAATCGGTGATGTTCTTGACGACGCCTTCAGTGACCTGTCCTTCGGTAAGATCGTTGATGAGTTCGCTGCGCTGTTCTGCGCGTGTCTCTTCAAGTACTGCACGACGCGATACAACGATGTTGCCGCGGCGACGGTCCATTTTGAGGATCTGGAATGGCTGTGGCACATCCATCAGCGGAGCGACATCGCGCACGGGGCGAATGTCGACCTGGCTGCCGGGAAGGAAGGCTACTGCGCCGTCGAGGTCGACAGTGAAGCCGCCTTTGACACGGCCGAAGATGCGGCCTTCAACGCGCTTACCTTCGCCAAATTCGCTTTCCAGCTTGTCCCATGCAGCTTCGCGGCGCGCACGGTCGCGGCTGAGCATGGCTTCGCCGTCTGCGTTCTCTACACGGTCGACAAAGACTTCGACTTCACTGCCGACTTCAAGGCCGTGGTCGTCTTCGCCGCGCATGAATTCTTTGAGGTTGACGCGGCCTTCGCTCTTGAGGCCCACGTCGATCACAGCCATGCCGTTTTCGATGGCTGTCACAGTGCCTTTTACAACGCGGCCTTCAAAGCCTTCGTCGCCTGCACCGCCAAGTTGTTCGTTAAGGAGCGCTTCGAAATCGTCGCGCGTAGGGTTGGCTGAAGTTGCCATAATGAGGATAAATCCTGTTTCACATTTGCTACCGGCCGCCGGTTGTCCGGGGTCTTAAACCGCCGCCTGGCGCACCATTGCGCTGGCCTTGCGGGCAAGAGGGCCGAGATCTCCGCGAAGCCGAATGCTGCCGCGAAGGTTCCTTTCATCCAGAAGATGTCAGTGAACGGGCGCGCGCCTAGGCCAAAGCGCTCGTAAAAGCAAGCGAATTGCGGGCGGAGGGGCTGGTTAGAGGGCACCTCCGTCATGAATGTTGGATACGCATGTTACACAGTCCTGGAGAAGAAAACTCAGGACGCGGAGATCGGGCGAAATTGGTCTGGTTCAAAGCTGGCTTTTTGGAAGTCATTGGCGCGACCTAAATCCTGATGGCGAAAGTAGGAAAGCGCGCAAATCCCCCAAGTTTACGGTTAATGTCGGGTAACCACTGAACCCTAACCCGTGCTGAATCGAGACTATCCCAAGCGGACTGATGATGTTTTCCCGGCGCTCAGTTAGGCCGTGCGCAGGAAATAGAATTACGAGAGCATGGAGAACATCATGTCGGCAGCCACTCAGTCTGCAACCACGCAAGGTGACGATCAGGGGATCGAACGTCGCAATCAACGTCGTTATGCGAAGCGCATGCACGCCCACGTGCGAGAGCGCGGTCGCAGCGGGCATGTCGTAGAACTGTTCGATGTCTCTTCTGCCGGATGCACTATTGATACGAGCGCGATGGCAGGGAATTTTCACGCACCGGTCTGGCTGCGGGTCGGGGATATCTCCTCGCTTCAGGCCAAGCTTGTGTGGTCCAATGGCCAACGTGGCGGGCTGAGGTTTGAGACCGAGCTGCACGAAGCTGTGCTGGAGCGGCTTGTAGGCGCGAATGACGATAATATCGTCAATACACAGCCGCCGGCCGAACCCTACATCCCGACGACGCCAGAACAGACAGAGAGCCGCCTAGATCAGATCAAGAGCGGATATGCCGGGCCTTCCTTGCTCCAGCGCAAGAAGCCAATCGGCAAGAAGCCGTTTGAAAGCCTGATTGTCCGCCATGTCGCTCGAAACACCGATCACCGGCATGAGGATCGCTATCCGGCCGAACTTACCAGCGGGCCGAGCCATGTCACTATGAAGGAATTCTCAGCCAAGCTGCATGACATCTCGCCGAGCGGTCTGGGCCTGTCAGCTGAAACGGAGAAAAATATCGGCGATCCCGTTGAAGTTGTATTCGCCAATTGCGAAGCGATCAAAGGCCGCGTGATCTGGCGCAAGGGCAAGCGTTTTGGGGTCGAGCTTGATGAAAACGCGATCAACATCAACGAGGATGATGTCGGCTCGCATGCTGAGTAAGCCGCTGCGGCTTGCTATGCGTTGAGGTGTTCCTCAACCGCTTCGATGGCGACTTCGATTGCTTGAGCCTTGTCAAAGCTGGTTGTGTCTAGCACCAGCGCGTCAGATGCTGCACGCAGCGGCGCATCCTTGCGATTGATATCGCGAGCATCACGCGTAACGATATCTCTCTCGATCTCGACCAGAGTGATCTCCATCTCGCGGTCCTGCATTTCCATCCAGCGCCTGCGCGCACGTTCTTCGACGCTTGCGGTGATAAACAGCTTCACATCGGCCTCCGGCACGATGACGGTCCCGATATCGCGTCCGTCGAGGACCGCGCCGCCATCCTGCTGGGCGAAGCTGCGTTGGCGCTCGTAAAGGGCCTGACGCACCGCCGGATGGACGGAGACGCGGCTTGCCAACCCGCCGATCTCCTCGCTGCGCAAATGCGGGGCAGCCAGCAAGCCGTCCGCAAAGGAGCATGCGGCCAGCGCATCGTCTGCGCTGTCAGGGTCGCCGCTGTTCAACGAAACTTGCTTGCCAACTGCACGATACAGCAGGCCGGTATCCAAATGCGGCAATCCGAAATGGGCAGCAATGGCCTTTGCAATCGTGCCTTTGCCAGATGCCGTTGGTCCGTCGACAGCGATGATCATGGCGCAACCTCCTCAAGCAAAGCCATAAAATTCGGGAAGCTCGTCTGGATGGGCGAGGTATCGTCGACTTCAGCGCCATCTTTGGAAGCGAGGCCGGCAATGGCCATGCTCATCGCGATACGGTGGTCCAAGTGAGTGGTAATGGGCTTGCCCGATGTGCCGGCAAGTGGTGCGCCATCTGTGCCTTCGATGACAAGGCCGTCTTCGCGCTCCGTCACGTTCGCGCCTGCAAGGGTGAGAGCGTCTGCCATTGCGGTCAAACGGTCGCTTTCTTTGACCCGCAGCTCTTCCAATCCGCTGGTTTTCGTTGTGCCTTTCGCGAGCGAAGCGGCCACAAACAGAACCGGAAACTCGTCGATCATGGCAGGAGCAATCGCCGGATCGACATCAATGCCTTGCAGCTGTGAGTATTTGACGCGCAGATCAGCCACAGGCTCTCCGCCAACTTCGCGTGGGTTCAGCTCCTCGATGGAGCCGCCCATCTGGCGCAACACTTCAATCAGTCCCGCGCGCGTCGGGTTAAGGCCAACGTTCTCGATCACAAGATCGCTGCCTTCAATCACGAGTGCAGCAACAATGAAGAACGCGGCTGAGGAGGGGTCTCCCGGTACCACTACCTCTTGCGGCTGCAATTCGGCTTCACCGCGGATACGGATGATCCGGTCTCCGCCGGCTTCTTCAACTTCCAGCTCCGCACCAAAGCCCCGCAGCATCCGCTCGGAGTGATCGCGCGTCGGCACGGGTTCTATCACAGTCGTGATGCCTGGCGTGTTAAGCCCAGCAAGCAACACTGCGCTTTTGACCTGAGCACTCGCCACGGGAAGGCGGTATTCGATCGGTACTGCTGGGTGGGCACCGCGCATCATAAGCGGCAGCGTTCCGCCAGTCGACGCTTCAAAACCTGCGCCCATCTGGCTGAGCGGCTCGATCACGCGGCCCATCGGGCGTTTCGAAAGGCTTGCATCTCCGGTGAAGGTCGCAGAGATACCGTGCCCTGCAATTAAGCCCATCAATAGGCGCGTTGAAGTGCCCGAATTGCCCATGTCGAGCGCATTTTCGGGCTGGAGCAGGCCGCCGACACCAACTCCGTGAATTCGCCATTCTTCGCCATGTTTCTCGATACTCGCGCCCATAGCCCGCATGGCAGCAGCGGTCGCCATCACATCTTCGCCTTCAAGCAAGCCTGTGACGCGCGTCTCGCCGACAGCCAGCGCGCCAAACATGATCGAGCGGTGGCTGATCGACTTGTCGCCGGGCACACGAATGCGGCCCGTCAGCGGTCCAGAGGGCAGAAAACGATGCGAGGGCAAAGGGCAATCCTTAGCGTTGGAGCGGATTTAGACGACGCAGGTCTTTGACAGCGCTTATCGGTTCTGGCAAGGCGCGCCGCACTCGAGTTGGAACTCTTGATTCCGGACACTTACAGTCCCATCAAACAGAGACAGATTTTCGCTCACTCGTGTCGAGTGATGCATCGATTTAAGGGTATACCATGGCGAAGCCAGAATGGGGCACAAAGCGTTCTTGCCCCAAATGCGGAGAACGCTTTTACGATCTGGGCAATGATGAGCCTGTGACGTGCATCGAATGTGGTGAGGAATGGCATCCTGAGCCTGTGCTCAAGACCAAGCAGCCGATCCCGTTCGAAGAAGACGAGAAGAAGAAGAAAGACGGCGAAGCGGATTCCGATCTCAGCGGGGATGATGATCTCGAAGATCTGGGTAACATCGACGAAGATGACGATTCCCCGGACAATGATGTTGACCTCGGCGGCGACGATGACCTTGGCGTGACCAAGGGCAAAGGCGACGACGAAGGAGACGACGATACTTAAGTTTTGAAGTTTGAACCTCAGACGCCGGGCGCGGGCCATCCGGCCCGCTTGGCTTTCGCGGCATAAGCCGCGGCGCGCAGTCGCGCTTTGACTGCCGTGACTTGGATGCGCTCTCCGGCGCTTGAGGGAAAACAAATTGCTCTTGCAAAGAGCGATAGCGCCTCGTAATGGGCGCTTCCTGCAAGCTTTCGGGCTTGTGACATGACTGGCGCGGGGCCTTAGCTCAGCTGGGAGAGCGCAACACTGGCAGTGTTGAGGTCAGCGGTTCGATCCCGCTAGGCTCCACCAGTCACCAAAGAAGTCGGGTTTCGATCCGGGAGCTTCCCAGAAAAAGTGGATGCCACTTTTTCGGTTCGGGAAGCGACCAGACAACAAATTCGCACGCTGGCCGACGAGTTTTCGTCCGCCGGCGTTTTTCGCGTTTAATCCCTGCTGATCGGCGGGGCGAGGAGATGAAAGACGATGTTTGACAATCTGTCCGACCGCCTTGGCGGCGTCTTTGATCGTCTTAAGGGGCGGGGCGCCCTTAAAGAGCAGGACGTTCGCGATGCAATGCGCGAAGTCCGCGTCGCTTTGCTTGAAGCTGATGTTGCATTGCCGGTCGCGCGCCGCTTCATCGATGCGGTCACGGAAAAGTCCGTCGGTTCAGAAGTCCTGAAATCGGTCACGCCGGGCCAGCAAGTCGTTAAGATCGTCAACGACGAACTGGTCGAAATGCTTGGCGGCGATGAAACGCCGGAATTGGATTTCGCGGCCAAGCCGCCGGTCGTCATCATGATGGTCGGCCTGCAAGGCTCGGGTAAGACAACCACGACGGCCAAACTCGGCAAGCTGATCCGCGAAAAGCACGGCAAAAAGGCTCTGATGGCATCGCTGGACGTAAATCGTCCGGCAGCGCAAGAACAGCTCGCTGTACTTGGCGAGCAAGTCGATGTCGCGACACTGCCTATCGTGGCGGGCCAGCAGCCTGTAGATATTGCCAAGCGCGCCATGGAAAGCGCGAAGCTGCAGAATTCCGACGTTCTTCTACTTGATACCGCAGGCCGCTTACATGTCGATGAAGCGCTGATGGCGGAGATGAAGGCTGTGGCCGGCGTTTCTGTGCCAACTGAAGTGCTGCTCGTCGTCGATAGCCTGACCGGTCAGGACGCGGTGAATGTCGCGCAGAGCTTCTCTGGCGAAGTGCCGCTCACAGGCGTTGTTCTTACGCGGATGGATGGCGATGCGCGCGGCGGTGCGGCACTCTCCATGCGTGCTGTTACTGGCAAGCCCATCAAGTTTGCAGGTACAGGCGAGAAGCTCGACGCAATCGAAGTCTTCGATCCAAAGCGTGTCGCGGGACGCATCCTTGGCATGGGCGACGTTGTCAGCCTGGTCGAAAAAGCCGCAGCGACGATTAAGGAAGAAGAGGCTGAAGCGCTCGCCAAGCGGATGGCGAAAGGTCAATTCGACTTGAACGACCTGCGCATGCAATTGAAGCAAATGCAAAGCATGGGCGGTCTTGGTGCGCTCGCGGGCATGATGCCGGGCATGAAGAAGGCCAAGGCTGCGATGGCCGCGTCAAACATGGACGACAAAGTGCTCGTGCATATGGATGCGATCATCGGCTCCATGACGCCGAAAGAGCGCGCGAACCCTGCGCTGATGAATGCCAAGCGCAAGAAACGTGTCGCAGCAGGCTCAGGCACTGACGTGCAGAACGTCAACAAAGTGCTGAAGATGCATCAGGAAATGGGCCGCGCGATGAAGCAGATCAAGAAGATGGGCGGCCTCAAAGGCCTCGCATCCCTGTTTGGTGGCGGCGGAATGAGTGCAGCCATGCCGGGCCTTGGTGGTCCGGGCGGAATGCCCGGCGGCATGCCAGGCCTGGGTGGTCCAAAGGGGCCCAAAGACGCATTGGGTGTCGATCCCGACACGCTCCCGCCCGATCTCAAAGATTTATTGAACAAGAAGTAATTTCAAGAGTTTAGACTGGAAAGGTAATACATCATGGCAGTAGCAATTCGTTTGTCGCGCGGTGGCGCGAAAAAGCGTCCTTACTATCGCATCGTTGTGTCGGATTCGCGCAGCCCGCGTGACGGCAAATATCTCGAGCAGATCGGTACTTATAACCCGATGCTGCCGAAGGATTCCGGCGAGCGCGTAAAGCTCGACGAAGATCGCGCACGTCACTGGCTCAGCGTTGGCGCGAAGCCTTCTGACCGTGTGCATCGTTTCCTCGACGCAGCCGGCATTCTCGAGCGTGCGCCGCGCAACAACCCGAAGAAGGGTGAGCCGGGCGAAGCCGCTAAGGAACGCGCTGAAGAGAAGGCTGCAAAGGCCGCTGAAGCTGAAGAAGCAGCCAAGGCAGCTGAAGAAGAAGCCAACGCTCCTGCTGAAGAAGAAGTAGCGACTGAAGAAGCCGCTGCTGAGGAAGCGCCGGCAGAAGAAGCTGCAGCCGAAGAAGCGGCGACCGAAGAAGCACCGGCTGAGGAAGCCGCCGCTGAAGAGGCTCCTGCTGAAGAAGCTCCGGCTGAAGAAGCTGCTGCAGACGATGCAGAAGAGAAGGCTGAGTAAGCCTCTTATATGACGGACACGCCCGTCGCCCCGGCTCAGATCGAGCTCGCCGCCATTACTGGCGCGCATGGGGTGGCGGGCGAGGTCCGTTTGAAGCTGCTGGGCGAGGGTCTTGAGGCCCTTAAAGAGCACAAGAGCTTCAATGCCAATGTGCCTCAAGGCGAACTGGTCCTCTCCAAGATCCGTAGCGATAACAAAGGCGGCGCAATCGCCCGCTTCAAAGGCGTGGACGGTCGCAATGCGGCTGAAAAGCTGCGCGGCACAGTGCTCAGCGTTACGCGAGAGGCTCTGCCGGCGCTGGATGACGGCGAGTATTATCACGCCGATTTGATCGGACTTACCGTTGTAACGGACGCGGGCGAGACCGTCGGACGCAGCGTTGCAGTCCAGAATTTCGGCGCGACGGACATCATCGAGATCGAAAAGTCACCTGTGCCGGCAAAAGGCATGAAGACCTTCATGGTCCCTATGACACAGGCAACGGTGATCGAATGGGACACAGAAAGACTTGTGATCGCCGCCGATTTCGTGGACGAATAAGCGCATGATTGCGATCCTTGGTCTCCTCGTCATGGCTGCGCTTGTCGCAGTGATTTCCACTGGCACAGCCTATGCGCTCGACAATGTAAAACGGGACTGGAGCGCGAAGAAGCGCGCGGTGGTTTCAGCTATTTGCGGCGGGTTCTTCCCTGCGCTCCTGCCCTTGTTCGCGGTTGTCAGCACGGGCAATTCCGACATTCCTGGCTGGATCCCAATTGCCGCGATTTGCGTGATGGCGGTGACTTTCGGCGGCCTGATTGGTTTCCCTTCCGCATTCGTGATTTCAAACAAGCTGGAAGAAAAGCGCGGTGGGCCCATTTCAGCGGACACATTCGAGTGAGCACACTCAAAGTCGCCATATGTCAGGCCGCTCCTGTCCCGCTCCATTTTGAAAGCGGGATTGCAAAGGCGACTGCTCGCGCGCGCGAAGCGATTGATAGCGGCGCGCAGCTGGTCGCATTCGGCGAAACATTCCTCGGTGGCTATCCGCTGTGGCTCGATGAAGCACCCGGCGCGGCGCTGTGGGATCATCCCGGCACGCGCGCGCTCCATGCGATCATGCTGGATCAGGCGGTGGTGCCCGGTGACGAGCGGCTGCTGCCTTTGCAGGAGCTGTGCGACGAGACGGGCGCGGTGATTTCGATTGGCGCGCATGAGCGGCTCCGCAAGAGCCTCTACAACAATCAGATGACCTTCCGGCCTGGCCAAGACGTGCTCAATCACCGCAAGCTCGTGCCAACGCATGGCGAGCGGCTGATCTGGATGCGCGGCGATGGATCAACGCTGGGTGTGCATCAGGCTGAATGGGGTTCGGTTGGCTCGCTCATCTGCTGGGAGCATTGGATGCCGCTGGCGCGCGCGGCGATGCATAATCTTGGCGAGATCGTGCATGTCGCGGCCTGGCCGACTGTGCGCGAGCAATATGCGATTGCAAGCCGGCACTATGCGATGGAGGGGCGCTGCTTTGTGCTCGCCGCAGGACTGGTGCAGAAGAAAGACGATTTGTTTGACGGGTTGGAGCGCGTTGGCGGCGATCCGGACGCGTTGGCGCTGTTCAACGCGATCGAAGGCGATGTTCTGAACCGAGGCGGCTCATTCATCGTGGCGCCTGACGCGCGCATTGTCGCTCAAGCGGGGGAGAGTGAAGAGACTCTGTTCGCGGAACTGGACCTGGACGAGATCGGACAAGGTCTCGCGAACCTCGACACGGACGGCCATTATTCGCGGCCCGATGTGTTTGAGCTGAGCGTTGATACGAGGGCCAAAGATGGCGTTCTTTTCAACACCTGACGATCCGCCCCAAGAAGATGACGGCGCCTTGGCCTACGTACTGTGGCTAGCTCGCGACGTGCACGGTTGTGGCAACGCGGACCCTCAAAGCGCTCTAGATCAAGACCTTGGTCTCTATGGTCTGGATGTCGAAGACTTCGCTATGAAGTTGGCGGAACGGTTCGGCAATTGGGTGTGGGGCTGGCCTTGGCAGCGTTTTACCCAGTTGGATGAGGGCTTGTCGCTTCTCTTTCCATTCATGCTGGTATGGCAATTGGTGACATGGCCCTTTCGCGGTCGTTTCAGCTATCCGAGTTCAAATGAGAGACTTGAGCTGGGCCACATCGCGAAGGTCTTGGAAGCAGGAGAATGGATCGAGCCATGACCTTCGCCGTCACAATCCTCACGCTCTACCCGGATATGTTTCCCGGGCCCTTGGGAGTGTCGCTTGCGGGTAAGGCGCTTGAGCGCGGGGATTGGTCTTGTGCGACCGTAAACCCGCGCGACTTTGCGACGGACAAGCACCGCTCGGTCGATGACACGCCGGCAGGCGGCGGGGCAGGGATGGTGCTGAAGGCCGATGTGATGGCACGGGCGCTGGATAGTGTTCTTGCGTCCCAAGCCACCCGCGCCCTCCACCCTTCCACCCGGAGCCTACCGGGTGATCATCCGGGTGGAAGGGTGGAGGGCGCGGCTGGCCGGGCCTCAATACCGATAATGGCCATGACGCCGCGCGGAAAACCCATTACCCAGCAACGCATTCGCGAGATCGCAAATGGCCCCGGTGTGACCATCATTTGCGGGCGATTTGAGGGCTTTGACGAGCGGCTGTTCGAAGCCCGGCCCGAAATCGAGCAAGTCTCCCTTGCAGACATCGTCCTTTCCGGCGGCGAGACGGCAGCAATTGCCATACTTGACGCTTGCATTCGGCTGCTTCCCGGCGTAATGGGCGCGGCTTCAAGCGGACATGAGGAATCCTTCGAAGACGGATTGCTCGAATATCCGCAATATACCCGACCTCAAACATGGGAAGGGCGCACGATCCCTGAAGTGCTGCGATCGGGGGATCATGCGAAGATTGCCGCTTGGCGCAAAGCCATGTCGGAAGAGATCACTCGGTTACGCAGGCCGGACTTATGGGAACGCTATAGTGGCGATCCGGTCCGTTCTGCCTCTGGCGCGCAGCGAAAGAACAAGGATACGGACCAGTGAACCTGATCCAGCAAATCGAAGCCGAAGAAATCGGCAAGGTTGAAAAAGAGATTCCCGAGTTTCGGGCTGGCGACACTGTGCGCGTCGGTGTGAAGGTTAAGGAAGGCAACCGTGAGCGTGTTCAGAACTTTGAAGGCGTGTGTATCGCCCGTTCGAACCGCGGCATGGGCTCCAACTTCACCGTGCGCAAAATGAGCTTTGGCGAAGGTGTGGAGCGTGTGTTCCCGCTGTATTCGCCGATTGTAGACAGCATCACTGTGGTTCGCCGCGGTGTCGTGCGTCGTGCGAAGCTTTATTATCTGCGTGGCCGCACCGGTAAGCGTGCGCGTATCGCGGAACGCCGTGAGAATGCGCCTAAGGCGTAAACCTCTCAGCATCGAGATAGAGAAGGGCGGTCCATTACGGGCCGCCCTTTTTCGTTGCGAGTCCCGTTTTGTGACTACCCTATCGTGTTTCGGGATTGTCATCTCTGGGAAGCGCCCTCCTGTGGTAAAAGCTTCTTTGGGAGGCTTGTGAAGTTCCATGCGCGCTTTGTTGATCTGTCTGGCGATGATGTTTGCGGCGGGATGCGCACAGCAGCCGGACGGCTTCGCGCCGGAACATCGGGACCTTCTCATAGAGTTCCATACACACAATCAGGAAGTCGGTACGAATGCAAAAGGCGTCACCGTCTTTCACCTCTCCGGTACGATCTCGAATATCGGCGACGGGCCCGCGGATTTGCCGGAATTGCGCGTGGTGGCGCGCGACTACAGAGACCGTGCGATGTTCGCGAAGAATATCGCTTTGGCGGCGCCTGCGCTGAAGGCGGGTGAAACGCTTCAGGTCAAGCAATCGATTGAAGTTCCTGACGACGCGAGAATCTTCGATATTGGCTGGGCTGACGAAGACGCGTCGAGTTAGACTGCTCGACTCCTTTCGAGTTCTGTTTGTTCTTGAGGACTTGCCAATTCTTCCCGTCATTGCGAGGAGCATAGCGACGAAGCAATCCAGCGCTTGAATTTGGATTGCCGCGCCACCGACCGGTGGCTTGCAATGACGAGGTCTACCTTGGGATGCGTTCAATTGCTGCAGCAGCACTCCTTCTATTCGCCACATCAGCTCATGCGGAAGACGACACGATGAGCCCGCAACCCGAACTCACTTTTGAGCGTGTCTTTGCATCGCCTAGCCTGAACGGCTCAAGCCCGCGTGAAGCCAAGCTCTCGCCGGACGGGCGCTATCTCACACTGCTCCGCAACCGTGAGGATGACAGCACGCGCTATGACCTGTGGGGCTTTGACCGCGAGAGCGGCGAGTGGACCATGCTGGTGGACAGCGAAAAGCTTAGCACAGGACGTAAGCTGTCCGAAGACGAATTGATGCAGCGAGAGCGCGCGCGTGTCGGCAATCTCAAAGGCATCATCAGCTATCAATGGGCAAGCGATGGCAAGTCAGTGCTCTTGCCGCTCGATGGCGATCTCTATCTTGCGGGCCTCGATGGCAGCGTGACTCAGCTGACTGATACCGAAGAAAGCGAACTTAACCCGAAGCTGAGCCCCAAAGCAGGTTATGTCTCCTTTGTGCGCGACCGCCAGCTCTGGGTCGGCAAGGTGGGCGAGGATGCCGCGCCGATTACGCCTAAGGAAGGGCCGGACATTCGCTGGGGCGAAGCGGAGTTTGTCGCGCAAGAGGAAATGGCGCGGCTCACTGGCTTCTGGTGGGACGGGAATGACACGCGCATCGCGGTCCAGCGCACCGATGAAGCACCTGTCGCTGTCGTCAACCGCGCGGCGATTGGTGCAACCGGAACGCGGGTGTTCTCGCAAAAATACCCGTTTGCAGGCAGCGATAACGCGATTGTCGAGCTTTTCATCATGGATCCGGACGGGCAGAACCGCGTCAAGGTCGATCTGGGTGAAGAGACCGATATCTATCTTGCGCGTGTCGATTGGGGACCGGACGACTATCTCTATGTCCAGCGCCAGAATCGCGAGCAGACCGTCCTCGACATGCTGCGGGTCAATCCAAACACCGGCGAAAGCGAAATCTGGTTTACGGAGAATGCAGCGCGCGATGATTTCTGGATCAATCTCGATGACCACTATCGTTTTCTAAACGACGGATCGTTGATCTGGTGGAGCGAGCGAGATGGCTTCGGGCATTTGTATCGTTTCGCGAACAGTGAATGGACGCAGCTCACCAAAGGCGAATGGGTCGTTACGGGGCTTGTCGGCATCGATCAGGAGCGCGGTAGGCTGTACTTCGAAGGCAATGCCAATGGTGTGCTTGAGCGCCATGTCTATGCGCTCGACCTCGACAAACCCGGCGATTGGACAAGGCTGACGGAAGCCGGCTTCGTCAACTCCGCGAGCATGGACAAAAAGGGTCAGACGCTGCTGGTGAGCCGCTCGGCATCAAACCAGCCACCACAGACCTATCTCGCCGATACGGACGGCAACCGCATTGCTTGGGTTGAAGAGAACACGCTGGATGCAGACCACCCTTACACGCCATTCCTTGCCAGCCATGTCGCGCCAGAATTCGGCACAGTCGAGGCGGAAGACGGGACGCCGCTCCATTACATGATGCTCAAGCCGGACATGGAACCGGGCAAGGAGTATCCGGTGTTCTTCCAGCACTATGGCGGCCCGGGACCACAACTGGTGGATCGCGCCTGGGATGGCGCGCTTGCTCAGGCGATTGTCGACAAAGGCTATATCTGGTTCCTGCTCGACAATCGCGGCTCCAACAATCGCGGGGTCGATTTCGAGCAGCCAATCTACCGTGCGATGGGCGGGGTCGAAGCGCGCGATCAGGCCAAAGGTACCGAGTTCCTGAAGACACTCGATTTCGTCGATCCTGACAAGATCGCGATCTATGGCTGGTCTTATGGCGGCTATATGACGCTGAAGCGCTTGCAAGCCGAGCCTGGCGTTTATGCCGCGGGCATCTCAGGTGCGCCTGTGACCAAGTGGGAGCTGTACGACACGCATTATACAGAACGCTATATGGGCAATCCGCGCAAAGTGCCTGAGGCTTACACCACCGCTAACGCGATGCAGGATGCGACCAAAATGAGCGATCCGCTGCTTCTGGTGCACGGAATGGCCGACGACAATGTGGTGTTCGAACATTCGTCAGAACTGATCGCCGTGCTTCAGGAAGGCAATGTGCCGTTCGAGATGATGCTTTATCCTGGATACACGCACCGCGTGGCGGGCGAGAATATCAGCCCGCATCTGTGGAACACCTATTTCAACTTTCTCGAGCGTCACGGCGTAACGCCGCCGGAATAGGGTCACTCAGGCCGTAGAAATATCGAGGGCGGCTCACTCAGTTCGAGGAGCCGCCCTTTCTCGTTGCCCAGTGCGTGGTACCGCGCTGCTTGTCTGTTATCCTTACCGCCGCCGGACCCGCTCAGCGACCCTGTATGAATGCGTTAGCCAGGTTTAGCATCCGCATAAGTTTTGCGGTTAGAGCGGTATTTACCATGCTTGAAGTGGCGAGGTCGCCGGTCAATCAAGCCATTGCAGAACGGTCTGAGCGACCTCATCCGGTGCTTCCACTTGCGGATAGTGCCCGACATCAGGGAGCAGCTTGTGCCGCGCATCGGGCAAGACATCTCGCCACTTAGCGTATGCATGTTCGCCTGACACCGGATCGAGCGCGCCATTGATTAGGCCAATACGCACTTGCGATTGGACGAGGGCATTCTCCCACCGCTCTTTGTGTTCTCGCCGGTCGGCAATGTAATGTAGCAGCTTGTGAAACCGGCGATGGCCGTTCTTCATAGCAATAAAATGCCAAAAGGTGTCAAGTTCGGCTTCGGTCGGCTGTGTATCAGGGCCGAACACTTCGGAGAAGCTCTTGCCGAAGCTCTTGCGGCTCAACAGCTGGCTGACGATGAAACCGAGTGGCGATGTGCCGAGCTTCTGGATGGGACGTGCACGATGTTGGTCAGGAAAAATGCCTCCGTTGAGGAAGATCATCTGTTCAAGGCCTTCAGCGCCCGAAGCCTCATTCTGCCTCGCAAGCAATTCCTGTCCAACGGACACCCCATAGTCGTGAACCAGTGCGTCCCACTTCTCGATGCCGAGCTCAGCGAGCAAGGCTTCGTGTAGGTCCGCTTGCCGGTGGATCGAATAGCCGGCGGCCGGTTTGTCTGACAGGCCGAAGCCCAGCATGTCGCATGCGATCAATGTGTGCTTCTCGCTAAGTGCTGCCCACACAGCGTCCCAATCCCACGCGCATGTCGGAAATCCGTGAACCAGCAGCAGGGCCGGGCCAGAACCGTCCGTCCAATATGCGATGCGGTGCCCTTCAAAGTCGAAATACCTCGCAGCGGCTTCCCAAGCCCGAGCATCGTTGTGCATAGCTTTTCCTCCAAAGAAGTGCTTGCCATTCGCTTCGCTGCAGTGCAGCGCAGCCCGCGCAGAAACTGAGCGGACTGGAGTCTATCGAGTGGGTTACCGTGTGGCAGTCGTCGGCGCGACAGGCAATGTCGGCCGTGAAATGATGCAGATCCTGGCAGAGCGCGAATTTCCCATCGAGGAAGTCGCTGCGGTTGCTTCGTCACGCTCGACGGGCAGTGAAGTCGAGTTCGGCGACACGGGCAAGATGCTCAAATGCAAGAATATCGAGCATTTCGATTGGGCAGGGTGGGATATCGCTCTGTTTGCAGCGGGGAGCGGTCCGGCAAAGGAATACGCGCCTAAGGCTGCGGCCGCAGGCTGTGTCGTGATCGACAACTCCTCGCTTTACCGCATGGAGCCTGACGTGCCTCTGATCGTGCCTGAAGTGAATCCGGATGCGATTGACGATTATTCGAAGCGCAACATCATCGCCAACCCCAATTGCTCAACCGCTCAGCTCGTGGTGGCTTTGAAGCCGCTTCATGATGCAGCAACTATCAAGCGCGTTGTGGTCTCGACCTACCAGTCGGTGTCCGGCGCGGGCAAGGCGGGGATGGACGAACTGTTCGAGCAGAGCCGCGCGATCTTTGTCGGCGACCCGGTTGAGCCGGTAAAGTTCACCAAGCAGATTGCCTTCAACGTGATCCCGCACATCGATGTCTTCCTGGATGATGGTTCGACCAAGGAAGAATGGAAGATGATGGTCGAGACCAAGAAGATCCTCGATCCCAAGATAAAACTGAACGCGACGTGTGTGCGTGTTCCCGTCTTTGTCGGCCATTCCGAAGCGGTCAATATCGAGTTCGAGAACGAGCTTTCGGCTGGACAGGCTCAGGAAATCCTGCGCGAGGCTCCAGGCATCATGCTCGTGGATAAGCGCGAGGATGGCGGCTACGTCACGCCGATCGAGAGTGCAGGCGACGGCGCGACGTATGTAAGCCGCGTGCGCGAAGACCCGACGGTCGACAACGGCCTTGTGCTGTGGTGTGTCAGCGACAACCTGCGCAAAGGTGCAGCGCTCAATGCGGTGCAGATCGCAGAGCTGCTTGGGCGGCGCCATTTAAAGAAGGGGTGACCTGTTCGGTCTGTTCGCTTTCAGTAAACATGGCGAACACCTCCGCGCCCGTCATTTCCTTCGTTTCTTGCGAGAAGCTGTAATAGCTGGGCTTCTTGTCGATGAACACTTGCATGTCGAGCGCGAGGCCACCTTCGTCTTCGAAAAGGCCGACAGGGATCATTGACTGTCCGGTCTCCTTGATGCGGTAGAATAAGTGAGTGCCACAATTTCTGCAAAACCCTCTCTCGGCCCAGACTGATGAGGAATAGGTCGAAATGTTGTCCTCTCCGGTGAAACTGACTGCCGTTCCGCAATCGATTTCGAGAAATGGCCCTCCACCCCATCGACGACACATTGCGCAGTGGCAGACCCCAACCTCATCTGGCGCTTCTTGTGCGGTTAACTGAACCGCACCACACAGACACTTTCCGGTTTTGGTGGAGTGGCTCATATGTCTCTCCTTACTTGCTGGTCTTCGGAGGGTAACATGAAAGCGGAAAAGTACGAAGATGGCCGCCGAAACAAATCATAGGGTTTACTGCTGGCTATGCTAAGCGGAGGACTATGACCCTCAAAGCAGACCTCTTTTTCAGCTTCCGTTCGCCCTATTCCTATCTCGCCATCGGTCGTTATCGCGCGATGGCAGAGGAATATGATGTGGAGATCAACCTTCGCACGGTATGGCCGATTGCGATCCGCGATCCTGATATCCTGTTCACCGGTAATCCTGCTGCGCCGCGTTACATTATGGCGGATTCTTTCAGGGCTTCGCAGTTCCTGGGCATTCCCTATCGTTGGCCGCGACCTGACCCGGTGGTGCAGGATTTGACCACACGCGAGATCGCGAAAGATCAGCCATTGATCCACCGTGTCTGCCGATTGGGACAAGCAGCATCGCGGCGCGGGATGGGACTGGCCTTTGCCGATGAAGTCTCTCGCATCATTTTCTCCGGTGAAGTCGACGGTTGGGATGAAGGCGATCACTTGGCAAACGCTGCTGCGCGCGCTGGACTTGATCTTGCAGAGATGGATGCAGAGGTGGAGAGCGATGCGGATGCTCTCGACGCCGAGATCGCTGCGAACCAAGCCGCATTGGAAGCTGCTGGCCATTGGGGCGTGCCAACGCTTGTCTTCGAAGGCGAGCCGTTCTTCGGACAGGACCGCGTGGACATGGCGAAGTGGCGGATGGAGCAAAAGGGACTGGCAAAGCGGTGAGCGGTGTGACGACGAACCGTTTCGCCTCATTCGACGGAACCGAGCTTGCCGTTCATCGGGTTGGCGAGGGGCGTCCCGTCATCCTGCTCCACGGGCTCTTTTCTTCTGCGGAGATGAACTGGATCAAATGGAGGCATGCCGAGCGGCTCGCGGACGCCGGGTTCGAAGCGATCATGCTCGATTTTCGGGTTCATGGGCAAAGCGAGGCACCAACCAATCCGGCGAGTTATCCTCCAGATGTCTTGCTGCGTGATGTTGCCGCTTTGGTCGATCATCTCGCGCTCGACGATTATGATCTGGCAGGTTTCTCGCTTGGGGCGCGGACATCTCTCCACTGTGTTGCCAAAGGAGTGCTCGCGCCTGCGCGATTGGTGATCGCTGGAATGGGGCTGGCTGGCGTTTCCGACTGGAACCGTCGCAGCGCCTTCTTCAAGCGCGTGATCGACGAGTTTGACACAATCAAGCCGGGCGATCCGGCCTATTACTCAAGGCAGTTCCTGAAGTCACAAGGGGTCGATCGCGTGGCTGCGCGCCTTTTGCTCGACAGCATGACAGACCTCGATCCGGCGGCTTTGGCGAATGTGAGGATGCCCACCCTTGTCGTGTGTGGTGACGAGGATCAGGACAATGGCTCAGCGCAGGAACTTGTCGAGCATTTACCAAACGCAGCCTATGTCGAAACACCCGGCGCGCATCTTGTGAGTGCGACGAAGCCGGAAATGGGAGAGGCCATCGTGAATTTCCTAAAGGAGCAGTCATGAGCTTGCGGCGCGCATTCTGGTTCTTCTGGCTTGGCGGGCTGATTATTTTCGCGCTGTTGCGTATCCCTCATGGGCCTTTGGCCATTGCTGCGGTTCCAGGCGGTATTCTCGACCATCAGGCTGCAATGACAGCTGCAGAAGTTGACCGAATTCAGGCAGCATGGTCTTCAGCCGAACTCATGGATCACGCTTGGTGGGGCATGGTAGGCGATCTGGTATTCATCGGCGTATACGGCCTCGGAGCGCTGTTCGGCGGATTATTGCTGCGCCGCGATTCCGGACTGATTGCAGCAATCGGCCTAGTGGTCAGCATTGCTGCGATAACATTTCTTGGGACGGACTATGTCGAGACGATCAGTCAATTCATTCAGCTTAACTCAAGAGGGGATGACAGGCTCGCAGCGACGGCCGCGACCATGCAACCGGTCAAGATTGCCGCGTGGGTTGTGACATTCGTAGGGCTGATCGTGGGTGTGAGTCTAAGCTGGTGGCGACAACGCAAGCTTCGCTAAGCTGCTGATCGCACACACAAAAAACCCCCGCCACTCGAAGGAGCGACGGGGGTTGCTGATCTACTGCTTCCGTTGGGGGAGGGTTGAAGCAGTTGGGGTAATTATTCCGCGCTGAAAGGCAGCGATGAGTGGTGAAGGTTGATCACCAGGTCGCCGGCATCGTTGCGCGTGTAACCGAAGGTGTATTCTACCTTGGTTTCATTGCCGTCAGTGCCGGTGAAATAGTAGTTGCCCATCGCCATTGCGACATCGCCATCGTCATCGATCAGAGTGCCTTCGTTTTCCCAGCGCACATTCGTGTACGGGGCGATTGCAAAGCCACCATCTTCCGTGCCTTCGGTACCGATGAAGTAGCTCAAAGCTTCGTCAAAGTCGCCGCGGAACTGATCTTCTGCTGCCAACGTTGGCTTGAAGAGGATTTCTTCGCCGTCTTCGTAGGCATAGAAGGTGTTGATGTGGTCGGTCGCAGCTGCGTTAACGTCGCCGCCGTCCGTATGTACATTGCCGATGTTCACAATGCCTTCGCCCCAGCCTTGCTGAGCTGCAGCAACTTCTTCAGCTGTGATCGGATTGTCGTTCGACGCTACTTCAGCTGTTGCCGTTGTGTCGCCGCAAGCGGCAAGCGCCAGCGAAGCTACACCGAGCGCAGGGATCATAACCAGTTTCTTCATTTTGTACTCCTCTGGGTCGGACGCGAAAGTCCGGACCAAGTGAATTAGCCAATTGACCGATGTGAGGAAGGGAAGCGGAGAATCCGCTGGCCACCCTGTTTCTCAGTCAGTGCGGTCCGACATCACGCGCTTAGCAGCGCGCCAGAGGGGCCCGGTCCCGCGATGTATTAATGTTACATCAGGCAGGTGGTTCCAGCAGGTTTGCAAAAAATGTTCGAAATTGAATTCTGGAAAGGCACTGGCGAAGCGCGTAAGGCCCCTCTCATCAAGCAGGCGCATAAAATCCCGATAAGGAAAAAGGCTTTATGAGCGCGACCGCGCAAAACCTTGCCGCAGTTGGCTGGCGCGAGCTTGTGCTCGTTCCCGAACTCTGTGGGGTACGTATCCCAGCAAAGATCGACACGGGCGCTCGTACTTCCAGCCTTCATGCAACGTCAATCGAGCGGTTCGAAAAAGAGGGCAAGCGCTGGGTCCGCTTCCTTCTCGATGTGGGCGAAGGGCGCTCGGAGCCGGCCATCTGTGAAGTCCCGCGTGCTGATCGACGCAAGATTACCAGTTCGAATGGGGAATCTCAGGAGCGGTTGATCATCAAGACCGCGCTGCGGATTGGACCACAAAGCTTTCGTGCTGAATTCAGTCTCGCGGATCGTTCTGACATGAAATTCCCGATCCTCATCGGCAGGACAGCGTTGCGAAGCCGTTTCCTGGTCGATTCAGGACGATCCTATCTGCAATCTGACGCGGAAGAGCGTCGCCGCTTGCTCGGCTGAAGGGATGAGAACCATGAAAATCGCTATGCTTGCGCGCAATCCCAATCTGTACTCGCATCAGAGGCTGCTCGAAGCGGCTGTAGCTCGCGGGCACACGCTCGACATTCTCAACACCACGCGTTGCAATGTGAACATTGCCAGCCATCGGCCGACGGTGAGCTATAATGGTCAAACCCTGCAACGGTATGATGCTGTGATCCCGCGTATTGGCGCGTCGATCACCAATTATGGCCTTGCGGTCCTGCGGCAATTTGAAATGGGGGGCGTTTGGCCTCTGAATGAAAGCGTCGCTATTGGGCGCAGCCGCGACAAGCTCAGAAGCATGCAAATCCTGGCGAAGTACGGCCTGGGTTTGCCGCTCACCGCTTACACCAACGATCCCAAGCAAGCAGAGGAAATCATCAAAGCGGTCAACGGCCCACCGGTGGTCATCAAATTGCTTGAGGGCACGCAAGGCATTGGCGTTGTACTTGCCGAGACAATGTCGAGCGCAAAGTCAGTCATCGAGGCTTTTCGCGGCGCCAATGTGAACATTCTTGTACAGGAATTCATCAAGGAGGCAGGCGGGACCGACATCCGCGCGCTTGTGGTTGGCGGTAAGGTTGTCGCGGCCATGAAGCGGACCGGCGCTGCCGATGATTTCCGCTCCAATTTGCATCGAGGCGGGAGTGCTGAGGTGGTCAAGATCACGCCTGCGGAGCGTTCAACTGCTGTCAGTGCAGCACGCCGCATGGGCCTCAATGTGTGCGGCGTAGACATGTTGCGCAGCAATCACGGTCCGGTAATCATGGAGGTCAACTCCTCGCCTGGTTTAGAAGGCATCGAAAAGGCCACCGGCAAGGATGTCGCGGGTCAGATCATCGAATTCATCGAGAATAACGCCAAGGCGGGTAGAACGAAGACAAAGGGGAAGGGGTGAACTCATGGAGACGAAAACACACAATCCGACGCCGTGGCTGCAAGGCTTTGGGCTGAACCACGCTGTAGAAGTGACCGGAGCGACCCGGACAGTGTATTTCGCAGGACAGACAGCCACGGATGCAGAGGGGCACCCGATGCATCCCGGCGACATCGTGGCGCAGTACAAGCTTGCTTGGCAGAACCTTGTCGATGCACTTGCGTCAGCGGAGATGACGCCGAAAAATATCGTTCGGCTCAATTTCTACACCACGGATGTCGATGCGTTTATGGCATCGGCTGAGGAAACCATGCCCATTCACGGCGAAGCAGGCGCGCAGGTCGCTGCTACATTGCTGGGCGTCCAGCGCCTCTTTGACCCGGAGATTATGATCGAGATTGAAGCAACCGCGGTTGCGTGATTGAGCTCACCTGAACGGTGGCTCGTTGAATGCCCGCAGTTTGCGTGAGTGCAGCCGGTCGCCTTCATCACGCAGGCGATTGCAGGCCTCAAGCCCGATCTGAAGGTGCGCGGCGATCGCTTCTTCGTAGAACTTGTTCGCTTGGCCCGGCAGTTTGATCTCGCCGTGGAGCGGCTTGTCGCTCACGCACAGAAGCGTTCCGTATGGTACGCGGAAACGATAGCCTTGCGCGGCAATCGTTGCGCTTTCCATTTCGACAGCAATTGCCCGGCTTTGTGAGAAACGCTTGGCGGAGCTGGAGTAATGCAGCTCCCAGTTGCGATCGTCAGTCGTAACGACGGTGCCTGTCCGCATGCGTTGCTTGATGTTCGCTCCTTGAACCCCGGATACTTGCTCAGCGGCGGCGGCAAGTGCTTGCTGAACTTCTGCAATGGGAGGGATCGGGATTTCTGGCGGAAGCACATTGTCCAGAACATGGTCGTCGCGCAGATAAGCGTGAGCGAGCACGAAATCGCCGATCTTCTGGCTTGAGCGAACCCCTCCGCAGTGGCCGATCATCATCCATGCATGCGGGCGCAGAACGGCCAAGTGATCACAGATCGTCTTCGCGTTAGAAGGGCCAACACCGATGTTGACTAGAGTGATGCCTTTCCCGTCTTCACGGATGAGGTGGTAGGCCGGCATCTGGTGCTTGCGCCATGCCGTGTCGTTCAATTGCTCTTGCGCGTTGTCGATACATTCATTGATCTGCAGACCGCCAGCACCGGTCAAACCAACATAGCCATTGCCGCCCTTGTCGCAGATCTGCTGCGCGCCCCAATTAACGAACTCATCGACGTATCGATGGTAGTTCGTGAAAAGGATGAAGTCCTGAAAGTCCTCGACGCGCGTGCCCGTATAATGCGCCAGCCGTGCGAGCGAATAGTCTGTGCGCAAGCCATCGAACAGCGAGAGAGGCATCGCCTCCCCTTCGAGGTACTCGATCCCGTCCGCAAGCTCGTCGCCGATCAGCGAGAGGTCAGTCGAAGGGAAATGCTGTGCAATGTCTTGTGGCGCGATGCCCACCATAGCGGCACCCGCTTCTCCATCGAGCACATAGGGGAAGGGGATCTCTTGCCGCGATTTGCTGACTTCCAGTTCCACTTCATATTCATCCTCGATCAGGGCAAGCTGTTCTGTGAGGAAGCGGGCGTATAGGTCGGGCCGTGTGATAGTGGTGGTAAATGTCCCCGGAGCCTCCAGCCGGCCAAAAGCGCGGCTACGATCCTTGATATCGCTCTTTCCTGAATAATGCAGTTTCAGTTCGGGATAGGCATAGCTGCCATCTTCGCGCTTGCGTTGTGGCGGGACTGTCCCGTCGCGACCGAATGCGATCACGTCTTTACGCAAGGTGGTGACGGCCTCATCGTAGACCTGCTGCAGTTGTTCAAGAATTTGCGAAATTGGGGTCATATATCATCCTTATTGTTGTTGTTTTACGGTTCAGGGACGAGGCGGTTTAGCACACAGGCTCGTCTTACAAAAAGGGCGCGGCCATCACAGCCACGCCCCTTTTGATTGGTAAGGCAAGAGAAAGCCGATCAGGCTTCGTCTTCCTTTGTTTCTTCAGCAGACGCGTCTTCAGCTTCCGCTGCAGCTTCGATATTCTCAACTGCTGCATCTTCGAGCATTTCTGTCGGGATTTCGCCCGGCTCAAGACCTGCATTGTCGATACGTGTATCCGCAGCCGCTTGCTCGATTTCCTTCTGCTCTTCTTCGAACAGCTGAGCAAGAACGTCGACACCCTGGCTTTGAAGCTCGGCTTCATCGTCAGAACGAGCGACATTGGCTTTTACCGTCACATGCACTTCCGGGTGCAGCGCAACAGTTACATCATGCATGCCGATCATTTTGATCGGAGCGCCCATGATCACCTGCTTCTTGTCGATCTCGTGGCCTTGCTCGGTCAAGCCAGCGACCATGTCGCGGACGTTGACAGAACCGTAGAGCTGTCCAGCGTTTGAAGATGCACGGATCAGAACGACCTCTGCACCGGCAATCTTTTCGCCGACCTTCTCTGCGACGCCACGCTTCTCAGCGTTTTCTTTTTCGAGACGTTCGCGGTTCGCTTCGAAAACCTTCTTATTGGCTTCGTTAGCGCGAAGAGCTTTCTTCTGCGGCAACAGGAAGTTGCGCGCATAGCCGTCTTTCACAGTGACAACGTCACCAATGCTTCCGAGCTTTTCGATACGCTCAAGGAGAATGATATCCATCTTGTCTTCTCCCTTACTTCACGATGTATGGCAGCAGGCCAATGTGGCGCGCGCGCTTGATCGCTTTTGCAAGTTCGCGCTGCTTCTTGGCGCTCACTGCGGTGATACGGGATGGGACGATCTTGCCACGCTCGGACATGAAGCCCTGCAGCAAACGAACGTCTTTGTAATCAATTGTCGGCGCGTTCTTGCCAGCGAATGGGCAAGACTTGCGGCGGCGGAAAAAAGGACGTGCCATTAGTCGCGCTCCTCACGGTCAGAGCGACGCTTACGGTCGCGTTCGTTCTTGCGCATCATGACAGACGGACCGTCTTCGTGTTCGTCGACACGGATGGTCATGTAACGAATGACGTCTTCGTTGATGCGGGTCTGACGCTCCAGCTCTTCAACAACGGTGCCCGGGGCATCAATGTTGAGCAGCACGAAATGTGCCTTGCGGTTGCGGTCAATCTTGTAGGCGAGGGATTTAAGGCCCCAGGTCTCAGTCTTAGTGACCTTGCCTTCGTTCTTCTCGACGATTTCGGTCGCCGAAGCCGCCAGCGCGTCCACTTGGGCCTGCGAGAGGTCCTGGCGCGCGAGGAAGATATGCTCGTAGAGAGCCATCTTGCTTCCTTTCACTGTTAATGCCGATCGCTGGCTGATCCGCCCGTATGGCGGGGCCCCTCCGGCTTTCTTTATACACCCATCACAGCTGTTCAGCCGCAAGGGATGCGCGCACATAACGTTTTTGGACAGGAATGCAAGCGGCAAACGGGCTTGCGAGGTCCCTTCGAGAACGGCATGTGACAGGTCGAGAGTTCCAATCAGGGAAGGGGAGCCATCCGTGCCATCAGGTTTAGTCGCGCTGCTGGATGACGTGTCGATCATCGCGAGGACTGCAGCTGCTTCGATCGATGATATTAGCCTAGCTGCAAGCAAAGCCGGGACCAAAGCGGCGGGTGTGGTGGTCGATGACGCCGCGGTTACTCCATCCTATGTCACCGGCCTTTCGCCTGCCCGAGAGCTTCCGATCATTTGGAAGATCACTAAAGGCAGCCTCAAGAACAAGCTGTTGTTTCTTCTACCGGGTGCACTGGCGCTAAGCGTCTTCCTGCCACAAGCGATCATCTTCCTGTTGATGCTTGGCGGGGCATTTCTCTGTTATGAGGGGGCGGAGAAAGTGATGGAGAAACTCGGCGGTGCCAAGCACGGTAAGACCGTCGAGGATGAAATCGTCGATCCAGCTAAGTTCGAAGAACAGCGCGTTAGTGGCGCAATCCGCACTGACTTGATCTTGTCGGCAGAAATCATGGCGATCTCGCTCAATGAAATCGCGACTATCACAGACGTTTTCTGGGTCAGGGCAGCTGCGCTCGCTTTAGTCGGGATAGTCATTACTGTAGTAGTTTATGGCGCGGTCGCTCTGATCGTGAAAATGGATGATGTAGGCTTGAAACTGGTCGAGCGTAAAAGCGGGTTCGGGCTAACTTTCGGGTATTTCCTGCTTCAATCGATGCCGAAATTGCTCACTATCCTATCCGTGGTTGGAACGGTTGCCATGCTTTGGGTTGGCGGCGGCATCATCGTCCATGGAACGCATGAGATCGGCTTCGACTTGTTTTACGACCTTGCCCATGGTGCAGAATATGCGGTCGCGGGAATTGCGGGTGCATTGTCAGGCTTGGCTGGTTGGGCTGCCTATGCAGCGGTCTCGGCCATTATCGGGCTCATATTGGGGGTGATTATCGCGCTGTTCCTGCACAAGGTCCTGAAGTTCGGCCACGCAGAAGCACACTGAGATGGGGGCAAAGCCTCTCCTCTACACTTGTGCGCGTTCTCGAGGCCTTCGCGCCACTTGGGCCGCGGAAGAAGCGGGCGTCGATATCGAGCTGCATGTGCTGCCTTTTCCGCCGCGTTACAAAGCGCCGGAATATCTTGAGATCAACCCTCTCGGCACGGTTCCCATGCTGATTGACGGTGATTCGCAGCTGACGGAAAGCTGCGCCATTGCGCATTATCTTGCGAGCAAAGATGGACCATCGGACATGGTGGTTGCACCGGGCGAGGCTGACTATGCTGCCTATTGCGATTTCACTTACCATGCAGATGCGACAATCACATTCCCGCAAACCGTCTTTATGCGCTTTGCATTGTTCGAGAAAGACAAAGGACTGGAAGAGGCGGGCCACGCCTATGCCAAGTGGTTTCACAAGCGCTTGGTAAAGCTTGAACAGCGATTGGAAAGCCGCGAGTTCCTCGTCGCAGACCGCTTTACTGTGGCGGACATTTGCTGCGGATATGCGCTGGTGCTTGCAAAGGCAGTCGGGCTGAACGACGGCGTTGCTCAATCGCTCAAGGATTACCGCGAACGTTTAACCAATCGCGAGGCCTACAGGCGGGCTGTTGCTCGCGAAGAAGCGGCGCTTGCGAAACTTTCGAGCGACTAGCCTAGCCGGTCGAAAATACTCTTTGCAAAGACGGATAGGGTATCGTCGCGAGCGCCCATGATCACAATCCGATCTCCTGGCTGAGTGAGCTCAAGGATGCGCTCCCCGCAGTCGTCGCGCGATGCAATATGCTCCGCATTGCCGCCAAGCTCTTTGATCATCCCGATAATCCGCTCTGTCCCTTCGCTGCGGTCGACTGTGCCGCCGAAATAGACCGGGTCGCACATGATCGACATGTCTTCTGCGCCAAGCTCATGGGCGAAAGTCTCAGCCAGTTCGTGGCCCATCTGCCGCAATGGTCCATATCCGTGAGGTTGGAAGAATGCGATCACGCGCCCCCGTGACGCTTTGAGCGTCCGCAAGGTCGCAGCGCATTTCTCCGGATTGTGGCCAAAGTCGTCGATGACAGTGATGTCGTTCGCTGTTGTGCCGATCACATCAAACCGCCGCCCGAGACCTGCGAAGGTGCGGAGTGCATAAACTGCACGGCTTACTTCGATGCCTGCAGCGCTAGCGGCAGCAATCGCTGCGAGCGCGTTGGACAAGTTGTGCATGCCCGGCATGGGCAGGATCAGCGGCCAGACTGAATGATCACGATTGTCCATGACCGCGGCGCTAATGGAAAGTGGGCCTGCTTCGATAGTGTCCTGCGACACCGCAATGTCAGCGTCTTCGGATTTCGCGCTAAAAGTCACGACCGGATCGCAATGCTCAGCGAGCGCAAGAGCTTCCTGGTCGTCTGCGTTGACGACCGCGCAGCCTGAGACTTTCAAATAATCTCCGAAAAGGACGCGCAGCTCTTCCATGCTTTTATGGTCGAGGCTTACATTGAGAAGTAAGCCCACGGTCGGCCGATATAGCGCAATAGAACCATCGCTTTCATCGACTTCGCTCACAAACAGATTGGGGCTGCCCACTTTGGCGCTTGCGAATGGATTATCCTTGCTGATGAAGTTCTTCATCACCGCGCCATTCATAATCGTGGGGTCATGGTCTTCGTGCTGGAGTATCCAGCCGAGCATTCCGGTAACAGTGGACTTGCCGCTGGTTCCCGCCACTGCAAATGAATAGCCGGACGCATTAAACAGTTCGGACAGCAATTCAGCGCGGGTCAGGCGCTCGCAGCCGAGCTCTCTCGCTTTGGCGACTTCAGGAACTGTGTCTTCAATTGCTGCAGACGCGATCAGGACTTGATCCGGTGAAGTTATCCCGCTGCCATCCTGAGGGAAAAGCTTGAAACCGTTTTGCTTCAGCCAAGCGAATTTTTCCGGCGTGCGCCCCTGATCATAGCTGCGATCAGAGCCAGCAACTTCATCGCCAATGCCGTGGACGATCTGCGCGAGCGGCAGCATTCCGGACCCGCCAATCCCGCAAAAGAAATAGCGCCCTCTTTCGAGCCCGTCTTCCGTTGCGCTGCTTTCTGATCCCGCGGCCATGTTTGCTTCGCTATTGCGTTGTCACGCGAAGCACAAGGTGGCTATTGTGCGTCCCATGACAAGAATTGCCATTTGCGCGCCTGCAACCCGCATCACGCCGGACCATGCACAAGCCATTGAAAAGCTGGTGGCGGAGGAATTCCCGCAGCATTCGGTAAGCGTGCATGAGCAATGCTTTGCCAGTCATGGACATTTTGCAGGCACGGATATGGACCGGCTCGAGGCTCTGCTTGAATGCGCGAATGATCCGTCGTTCGATGCCGTCTGGTTTGCCAAAGGGGGCTATGGCTCAGGCCGCATTGCGGAAGCGGCGATGGCCCGCATGAATGATGCGGCTCGGGAGAAGACCTATGTCGGCTTTTCCGACATGGGCTATTTGCTCGCAGGCCTTTACCGGAATGGCATCGGACAGGCTGTGCATGGCTCCATGCCGGTGAGCGCTCGTAGCGAAACCGGGCGCGAAGCAGTTCGGCGCGTGCTGCGTTGGTTTTCTGGCGATACTTCAGGGCTTGAGCCAAGCGTCGATGGGAAAACGCCGACCGCAGCCTTTAATCTGATCACTCTGTCCATGCTGACCGGTACGCCTTTGATGCCGGACCTGTCAGGCCATGTCGTGATGGTCGAAGAGGTCAGCGAGCATCTCTATTCAATTGATCGCATGTTTTTCCACATCGCGAACGCGTTGCCGCGTTTGGCTGGTCTCAAGCTCGGCGCTGTGACCGGTGTGCCAGAAAACGACCGAGAATTTGGTCAAAGCGCTGAAGAGATTACCGAATTCTGGTGTGAGAGAGCGGGAATTCCTTACCTTGGCCGCGCACAGATCGGTCACACAGCTGACAACCATATCGTTCCTTTTGGCCTTGCGAGTCCGGCAGCCGCTGAGTAGGCGCGCCTCACATTCAGGAGAGAGTATCCGATGCGAGCATTCGTTTTTCCAGGGCAGGGCAGCCAGAAAGTTGGCATGGGTGCTGAGCTAGCAGAAGCCAGCACTGCTGCGCGCGAGGTCTTCGAAGAGGTGAACGATGCTCTTTCGCAAGATCTGTTTGCGATCATGCGCGAGGGTCCTGAAGACCAGCTAACTTTGACGGAGAATGCGCAGCCAGCGATTATGGCCAATTCTATCGCTACTCTCCGCGTACTTGAAAGAGAATTCGGCGTTTCGCTCGCTGACGCAGGCTCATGCGTTGCAGGCCATTCGCTCGGCGAATATTCGGCGATTTGTGCCGCTGGCATGTTCTCGCTCTCGCAAACGGCCCAGCTGCTGAAACTGCGCGGTCAGTCCATGCAAGCCGCTGTTCCAGTGGGCGAGGGCGCGATGGCGGCTCTCCTGGGTGCAGATATCGAAAAGGCAGAAGCGCTCGCGGCGGCCTCTGCCGATGGCGAAGTGTGTGAAGTCGCCAATGATAACGATCCAACACAGGTGGTCATCAGCGGCCATAAGGGTGCGATTGAGCGCGCAATCGGTCTTGCCAAGGACCACGGCATCAAACGCGGCATTCCTTTGCCGGTATCGGCGCCGTTTCATTGCTCTCTTATGCAGCCCGCCGCGGAGCGGATGGCAGAAGCTTTGGCGGATGCGGAGACGGGCGCGCTTGCTCTTCCAGTCTTCGCGAATGTGACGGCTGCAAAGGTCAGTGATCCAGCTCAAGAAAAAGACTTGCTGGTCGAACAAATCACTGGCCGGGTGCGGTGGCGCGAAAGCGTGCTCGCAATGAGTGGAGACAGCACGGAGCAATTTGTCGAACTGGGCGGAAAAGTGCTCGGCCCGATGATCGGACGGATCAACAAAGAGGTGTCGACTTCCAGCCTTATCACAATGGAAGATATCGAGAATTTTGCGAAGGAGATCAGCTGATGTTTTCACTCGACGGGATGAATGCGCTGGTCACCGGCGCGAGTGGTGGCATCGGTTCCTCCATTTGCCGTGCATTGGCCGGACAGGGCGCGCGGCTCGCGATTTCCGGCTCGAACGCTGCCAAGCTTCGCGCCTTTCGCGATGAACTCAACGGTGAGTTCAAGCACGATCATGGCGAGCATGTTGAGATCACTTGCAACCTGTCGAACAGCGAGCAGGTCGAAGAGCTGATACCGGCGACGCTCGATACCCTCGGCGGGATCGATATCCTCATCAACAATGCAGGCATTACGCGTGACAACCTCGCCATGCGTATGAAAGACGAGGAATGGGATGATGTCATTCGCATCAATCTCGAAGCGGCCTTCCGCCTGATGCGCGCGAGTGCTCGCCCGATGATGAAGAACCGCTTTGGGCGGATCATCACGATCACCAGTGTAGTCGGCGCGACAGGCAATCCCGGCCAAATGAACTATGCAGCAGCGAAGGCTGGGCTTGCAGGAATGACGAAGAGCTTCGCACAGGAAGTCGCGAGCCGTGGGATCACTGCCAACTGCATCGCACCGGGCTTTATTCGCACGGCCATGACCGATCAGTTACCCGATGCTCAGAAGGATGCGCTCAATGCGCGCATTCCGATGGGCCGCATGGGTGAAGGCGAGGATATCGGCGCTGCAACGGCCTTCCTTGCAAGTCGCGAAGCCGGCTACATCACTGGCGAAACGCTGCACATCAATGGCGGAATGGCGATGCTGGGCTAAGCTCAGCCATATTGGGTCAGCAAAACATCAGTTTTCCCCAAGGAATCGGGTCTGTGGAAGCCCCGAACTTGCCGCTGTTGCCGCGTGCGCTAAGGTCTTTTGGCAAGTTTCCGGCGCGGCAGGGCGATTCCGGCCCCCATGCGCATACACAAAGGGATTGAGTAGGACCCATGAAGGCCACAATCGAACGCGCTACGCTCCTGCGCTGTCTGTCTCATGTTCAGTCAGTGGTTGAGCGACGCAACACCATTCCGATCCTCTCCAATGTGCTGATCGAGGCAGCTGATGGCGGTTCCGTGAAAGTCATGGCGACTGACTTGGACCTGCAGGTGGTCGAGACCATGCCTGCAGCGTCGGTGGAGACTCCAGGCGCGATCACTGTCTCCGCGCATTTGCTGTTCGACATTGCCCGCAAGCTACCAGAGGGCAGCCAGGTGAGCCTGGAAGCAGCGGACAACCGGATGGAGATCAAGGCGGGACGCAGCCGCTTCAAGCTGCCGACACTGCCGCGCGATGATTTCCCGGTGATTGTCGAGGGCGATTTGCCCACCAGTTTCGAGCTTCCAGCCAAGACGCTTGCGGAACTGATTGATCGCACGCGTTTCGCGATCTCGACTGAAGAAACCCGTTATTACCTCAACGGGATCTTCTTTCACGTCACAGACGATGACACGCCGGTGTTGAAAGCCGCAGCAACTGATGGTCACCGTTTGGCGCGGTTTACTATCGCACAGCCCGAAGGCGCTGACGGCATGCCGGACGTGATCGTCCCACGCAAAGCGGTGGGAGAGCTTCGCAAGCTTCTCGAAGAAGCGCTGGACGGCAATGTTCAGGTTGATCTTTCCGCCAGCAAGATCCGCTTCACTCTGGGGGGTGAAGGCGGCGTAGTCCTGACGAGCAAGTTGATCGACGGTACATTCCCGGATTACACACGCGTCATTCCGACTGGCAATGACAAGCTCTTGAAGGTTGATCCGAAGAGCTTCTTCCAAGGCGTGGACCGCGTCGCAACAATCGCGACGGAGAAGACCCGTGCGGTCAAGATGGGTCTCGATACGGATAAGGTCACACTTTCCGTGACATCTCCGGACAATGGCACTGCTGCTGAAGAGTTGGCCGCCGATTACGGCTCAGACTCATTCGAGATTGGCTTCAATGCAAATTATCTCAAGGATATCTTGAGCCAGATCGATAGCGATACTGTTGAACTGCATCTGGCCGACGCCGGTGCGCCAACACTCATCCGTCAGGACGATAAGAGCCCCGCGCTCTATGTCCTGATGCCTATGCGAGTATAACCTCATGAAGAAATACCTGATCCCGGCCGCGATGATGGCAACACTGGCTGTTCCAGGCCTGGCTCAGGTTGAGGCTGATCCGCTTGGCGATGAACTTGACTGCGCGATCTTTATCGCGATTGCCATGGATAGTGTGGACTCTGAAGCAGACCCTGATGCTGCTGTTGGTCTGGCTGCTGGATTGACGTACTTCATCGGCCGTTATGAAGGACAAGGCGGAACTGATCTCGAAACAGATCTGTTTGAGCGGTTTCAATCGATGACGCTTGAGGAATTGTCTGGTCTCGAGACAAAATGTGCGCCGCAGTTGGAGAATATGGGGCAGGGCCTCGAGGCCGCTGGCCGAGCATTCATGGCTGCAGGTGAAGATGATGCCGCTGCTGCCGATGATGGTGAAGGTTCGGAAGCTACGGCTGAATAATTGCTACCGCTTCCGGTTGCATTCGAAGCGAAGACGGCTAGCGTCAGGCTCACAATTTAGGAGCCTGATTGATGCCTGCCACTCAAGTACATGTCCGCCGCGATGACTTGCACTCTGCTTCTCTGGCTGAAGTTGCGCTTGGCGATCTTGCGGAAGGCGCGATCCGGCTCGAGATCGAAAGCTTCTCCGTCACGTCGAATAACATCACTTACGCTGTCGTCGGCGCCCAAGTTGGCTATTGGAATTTCTTCCCGGCACCTGACGGAATGGGGATCGTTCCCATGTGGGGGCACGCGAAAGTCGTCGAGAGCAACAGTGATGAAATTTCCGTTGGCGAGCGCATCTATGGCTATCTGCCCATGGCATCGCATTTGGATGTAATTCCTGGCCAGGTTTCGCCAAGCGGTTTTGTCGACTTGACAGACTATCGCCAGCCGCTTCCTCCAATATACAACCAGTATTCGCGGCTCGCGGCAGATCCGGAGCATGATCCTGCACGCGAAGGCGAGCGCATGATCTTTGGCCCGCTGTTCAAGACGGGTTTCCTGATCGACTATTTCATGCGCAGCGAGAATTGGTTCGGAGCTCAGAGCGTGGTTCTTACCAGCGCGTCATCCAAGACCGCGATGGGTCTTGCGAGCTGCGCCATACAGAATTCACCTGCGATCAAGCGCATTGGTCTTACGTCTTCCGGTAATGTTGAGTTCGTCAAGCAAACCGGACTGTATGATGAGGTCCTGAGCTATGACGACGTGAGCGCGTTGCCGCAAACACCAACAGTGACGGTGGACTTTGCGGGCAATGCGTCATTGCTCCAATCGCTGCACGAGCATCTCACCGATAATCTTACATACTCATGCCTTGTCGGCGTCACGCACATCGAAGACCGCGGCGGTGTTGGCCTTCGCGATGAGCGTGGGTTGCCGGGAGCTAAGCCAACTCTGTTTTTCGCGCCCGACCATGCTGTTGCTTTGTTCAAGCAGCATGGGCCGCAAGAGGCAGGGGCGATGATGGCGAAAGCGTGGCACGGTTTCCTTGAAAGCGTCGAAGGAACAGTGGCTCTTGAGACTCGCAAGGGCCTAGAAGCGGCGCGGCAGACCTATCTTGAGATGGTCGGCGGCAAGGTTGATCCGGCTCAAGGGATCGTCATCGAACCATGAAAGCTATCAGGTTGAAGCTGGCGGCGAGCATCGGTTTTGCACTCGTAGCGAGCGCTTCTCTCGCTCAATCTGAACCATCAGGGCAGTGGCAGATCGTTCCTGAAACAACGCTTTCCGCATCTCTCGATTGCTTTGAAGCAACCGAGCAGACCTTGATTTCGGCTCATAGAGGTGGTCCGTCGCCTGGCCTGCCAGAGAACGCGATTGAGACAATGGATGCAGTTCTCACCGCTATCCCTGCCGTTATGGAAGTAGACGTCGCACGCAGTACGGATGGCGTGCACTACTTGATGCACGACCGTACGCTCGACCGCACGACGACAGGTGCAGGTTCAGTTCGGGATGCGTCATGGGAAGACGTCTCTCAGCTCTATCTCGTGGATGAAGCGGGCTGGGTCACGCCTTATCGCGTTCCGACACTGTCGGCGGCACTTGCGTGGGCCAAAGGCAAGACAGTCCTGCAGATTGATTTCAAACGCACGGCCAATTTCGAAGAGGTGATTGCCGAGATACGCGCAGCCAAGATGGCCCAGAGTGTCATTCTAATCGCTTACACCGCCGAAGCCGCAACCAAACTGCATGCCCTGGCGCCGGAGATGCTGATATCCTTCTCGATCTCTTCCCCCGATGATCTTGCAACTATCGAGGAGGCAGGAGTTCCGGACGAGAGTATCGTCGCATTTACGGGTACCCGCGTTGTTCGGCCTGACCTTTATGCGCAGCTTGATGATCGCGATGTCGAAGTGATCTTCGGCACGCTCGGGCGATCGCGCAATTCGCTGGACAATATCTTCGAACGCTTCGGTACGGACGAGCGCTATGCAGAGCTGGCGGAAGGCGGAGTGGATATTATCGCGACTGACAGACCGCGAGCGGCTGCCCAAGCATTGCAGGAGGCGGAGCGGTTACCACAGGCGGGTCAGTGCGGAGTATCGCGCGCGGACTAGTCAGCGCGGCTGAGCTATTTCTGGCCTGTTGCGTAATCGAATAGACCTTGAACCTGGGCGCTATGGCGTTCCGTCATTTTGCCTTGTGTCTCTTCTTCAGTCGGAATGATGCACCATCCGCCGCCGCGACTGAGCACTTCCTCCAGCCCCTCTTCAAGCAATTCAGGGTCAGGCTGCGCGCGCCAGTGATCGCCGATTTCGTCCGGTGCCTGGCGAGCGCCGCCGAACCGGTCCGGGCGCGACTGCGCTGAATTCCAGATCTGCGTGTTGAGGATACCCGGACACAAGATTGTGACGCCGATCCCGTCTCCCGCGAGTTCGGCTGTCAATGCTTCGCCAACAGCTGCGGTCATTTGTTTGGTCGTGGCATAGAGCGTGAAGGGTGCCTGCACAGGTATCACCGAGGCGGAACTCGCAGTGATGCCGACATGCCTCGCTCCCTCGACCTGGCGCAATGCAGGAACCCATGCCTGAGCAGTGTTGATCGCGCCGAACACATTGACACCCATCAGCCATTCCAGCGTTGCGGGCCTCGTACTGAGGATCGTGTCCGCTGTACCGACACCTGCATTGATCCAGAGCAGCGAGGGCTCAACCCCTTGGGCCTGCAGTTTCTCAGCGACATCGAGATTTTCATCACGGTCAGAGACATCGCAACCTCTGCCGCGCGATTCCGGCCCGCAAAGTCTGGCAGTTTCATTCGCTTCATGCGCATCAATATCGAGCGCACAAATCCGCATGCCCTTGGCGGCGAAATACTGCGCAAGGAACCGTCCAATGCCGCGGCCTGCGCCAGTTATGACCGCCCAATCGCCTTGTTGAGGTTTGTAGCCGCTCATTCCGCCGCTTCGGCAAGCTCTGCGCGCTGAGGTCCACGGATCAGGCCACCAGGCGTTGCGCCCGTCCATTCGCCAGCGCGGAAGGTGACATTGCCGTTCTTGATCGTGCAAACATAGCCATCGGCCTTCTGGAGCAGCCGCTTGCCTCCGGCCGGAAGATCAAAGGCCAGCCAAGGCTTGCCGAGCTCGATGGCATCCATGTCGATGACGTTGATGTCTGCAAGGTAACCGGGCGCTATGATCCCACGGTCCTCGAGACCATAGAGCTTTGCGGTGTCATGGCATTGCCGCTTGATAGCGTTTTCAAGCGTGATGCGATCGCCGCGCTTGCGATCACGCACCCAGTGCTGAAGCATGAAGGTAGGGCTGGCGGCATCGCAGATGGTCCCGCAATGCGCCCCGCCATCGGACAGCGAATTCACCGTATCTTCCGAGTTCTGCAGCGGGTGGAGGAAGTCCAGATTCTTGTCCGCATAATTCAGGATCGGGAGATAAATGAAACCGTTCGCATCCTCGCGGCACAGCATGTCATAGGCGTATTCCTGCGGATCAACGCCTGCCGCTTGAGCGCGCGCTTGAACCGTCTCTTCCTCGGTCGGCTCATAATCAAAGCCGGGGTCCATCTCGTATTGCATGGCCCAGCCCATCGAGATCACTGCAACAACGGGCAAAATATCCTGAGGTGCCTCGCTGAAATCGTTCGATTCAGAAAGGAGTTGCGCTTTGAAATCCGGGTCGAGCAGCTTCGCTTTCTGCTCAGCCCAGGGCAGTTCTTCAATCGCTTGCCAGCTGGGGCGGAACCGAAACGGATGGACCGTGCCTTGCCACGCCATGATGATCCCGTTTCCACGTAGAGCGATCTGAGCGACGATGTTCGCGCCATTATCGTTCTCTGCGCGCATGGTTTCAATCTGCTCATCGAGCGGAAGCTCTTTGGCGATGGATTGGAGCGCTGCAAACGTCACTGGCACGCCGTTTTCACGGCTCAATTGCCCCATCCACTCAAACTCATTCCAGTCTCGCTGCAGATCGCTCGCCATCTCGAACACTGCATGGCCGCCAGCCTGCTTTCCGCGCCCAAGCGCGCGGCCGATCTCCAGCAACTCTTCCTTGGTTGCGGTTGTTCCGGGCACAAGCTCGCCATCGACAGACTTGTGCAGGACAGTGCGCGAGGTGGAGAAGCCTAGCGCGCCTGCGCGGACACCTTCCTCGACGATTTGCCCCATCTTTGCGATGTCGTCTTCGGTGGGGACAGCGCCCGGCTGTTCGCGATCCTCAAGCACATAGGCCCGTACCGCTCCGTGCGGAACATGCGTGCCGATATCGACGGTGCGCGGCAGCTTTTCGAGCGCATCGAGATATTCCGGGAAGGTCTCCCAATCCCATGTGATCCCCTCAGCAAGAGCCGTCCCGGGGATATCCTCAACACCTTCCATCAGGCTGATAAGCCACTCATGACGGTCAGGCTTGGCAGGCGCGAAGCCAACACCGCAATTGCCCATGACTACGGTCGTGACACCATGCCAGCTGGACGGCGCCATTTCCTGATCCCAGGTGGCCTGCCCGTCGTAATGTGTGTGAATATCGACAAAGCCGGGCGCCACGATCTTGCCGGTTGCGTCGATCTCTTCCTCCGCATCGCCAGTTACCGCGCCGACTTGCGCGATAACGCCATCCTTGATGGCGACATCTGCATTAAAGCGCTCTGCGCCTGTACCGTCGACAACGGTTCCTCCGCGGATAATCAGATCAAATGCCGCCATTGGTGCCTCTCCAGACTTGCTCCAGGTTTTTCTTTGCAACGGGCTTACCATAAGGGCGAGGGCGGTGCTACATTCTCCGCATGACAATGGCACCAAGCGGAGAAGCGACCTGGACGCCCGATCCGGGCAGCGGGATTATAATCGAGTGGATCGAGGCCAATGGGCTGACGTTCGAAGTCGCAAAAGCCGGCCCGCAGGATAGTGATCACTTGGCGATCTGCCTCCATGGCTTTCCAGAGCTGCACTATAGCTGGCGGCATCAGGTGCCTTTACTTGCAGAGCTCGGCTACAAGGTCTGGGCCCCTAATCTGCGCGGTTATGGCGGAACGTCGCGGCCGACAGATAAGAAGGCCTACAGGCTCGATAATCTGACTGCAGATGTTGCGGCTTTGATCGATGCGAGCGGCGCGAAAGAAGTCACGTTGCTTGCCCATGATTGGGGAGCGATCATCGCCTGGCATTTCGCCATCCGGAAAGTGCGTCCGCTGACGCGCCTTGTCATCATGAATGTGCCGCACCCTCATTGCGGCGCAAGAGAGCTCAAAAGTTGGAAGCAGCTCAAGAAGAGCTGGTACATGTTTTTCTTCCAGCTTCCCAAAATACCGGAAATGCGCCTGGGCAAGGATGACGCGGCGATCATTGGCAAACTGTTTCGGGAGACATCAGTCAACAAGGATCGATTTAGCCGGGAAGAGGCAGAACCATACCGTGCAGCAGCGGCGCGTCCCGGCGCAATTACCGCCATGCTCAACTACTATCGAGCATTGTTCCAGACGCCCGATGGCCGGCAGACAGGCGATGGCAAAGTGGATGTGCCGACACTTGTGCTATGGGGCGAGAAGGACATCGCGATCCACATCGATTGTTTGAATGGTACAGATGAATACGTCGCTGATCTCACTGTGAAGCGGTTCCCCAATGCATCGCACTGGGTGCAGCAGGACGTGCCCGATCAGGTTAATGCCGAGCTGAGGACGTGGCTTCCAGCGGTCTAACGGATCGCCCTTATCATCGCTTCGACATCGACAAATTTTTCGCGAGGTGCGCCAGATCGTGCTGCTTCTTCTTCCGCTTCTTCGATTCTCTTCCAGTCGCGGAAGGTGACGACATCGAGCTTGCGCTCGGTTGCGAGCGCATCAAAGGCTTCGCGTCCGCCTTTGCCTTTTCTTCCAAGAACACCGCCATCAATGTCTTCTGCGATCTTCTCGACGATGTCATAGCCGTCTGGTCGGTTAGTGCCGATCGTGCCTGACGCACCTCTGCGCGCCCAGCCAACGCAGTACATGCCCGGAAGGATACGCCCACCATCATTGGCAAAACGACCCGCGCGCTCATCAAAAGGTACGTCGGGTATAGGTGAAGTGCGGTAGCCGATGCAGGTGATGACCATGCCTGCACGGACTTCGTAGGTCTCGCCGGTCCCAACGGCGCGGCCGGCCTCTACCTTGGTACGCTCGACCTCGACGGCCCCGACTTTCCCATTGCCGAGGAAGCGAACCGGACTTGCAAACATATCGAATTCGATTTCTATCGGCTTTTCAGCATGCATGTCCTCAGGGATCGCTGCAAAACTGCGCAGATGGTTGACGGACTTGCGCAAACCCGGCTCCAGAAGTGCATCTTCGGCTTCGTCTGGAAAATCATCCTTGTCGACCCGTGGTGAAGCCCTTTCAAGCGCGCCGAGTTCACCTAGTTCTTTGGGCGTCATCATAATCTGATGCGGCCCCCGCCGACCTAGAACGGTAATCTTCTCAACTTTTGACGAGATGAGCGATTCCAGCGCGTGGGAGACAATGTCAGCGCCCTCGAACTCGGCTTCTGTCTTGGACAATATGCGCGCGACATCCAATGCGACATTGCCCATGCCGATCACAACGACATGACCCTCGCTGAGATCGGGGTCGAGATCTGCGAATTTCGGGTGCCCGTTGTACCAACCGACGAATTCTGCACTGCCGAAGATGTTGTCGAGATCTTCGCCTTCAATGCCGAGTTGCCTGTCATTGGGCGCGCCGGTTGCGAAGATAACCGCATCGTAAAGTTCGCGAAGCTCAGCGACGGTAATGTCCTTACCAACCGCTACATTGCCGACGAACCGGACGTTCTCGTTCAGAGCTGTCTTTTCATAGCGCCTTGAAACGCCCTTGATCGATTGATGATCGGGAGCGACACCAAAGCGAATGAGTCCGTATGGAACAGGGAGCAAGTCGAACACATCGACACTAACCTCTTCGCCCCACTGCTTCTGAGCAGCTTCCGCGGTGTAATAGCCTGCCGGACCGGAGCCAATGATCGCTATATGTCGCACAATCCTCGCTCCTATCCCGATCCGCTAGCGGTGTGTCCCTATGCCGCTTTGCTGTGTTCGATACCGTCTGGTTCGTCGAGGAAGCGATGCATAGCCTCGACGCATTCATCACTATGGCTAAGCAGGAACAAGTGCCCTCCTTCGCGCAGAACCAGCAACTCGCTATCCGGGATCAGCTTGTCGAGGAACCAGCCATTGGTGAGCGGGACAATGTGATCCTCATCGCCCATCATGATCAGCGTTTTCTTTCGCATGAATGGCAAGGCAGGCGCGCTCGTCCATCCGAGCATCGCCATCAATTGGTAGAAATATCCACGCGGGGAAGGGGGCTTCAATCGATGGATATGCTCCATCTTGTTGAGGCTCTTGCCAAGTGCTCCGCCGTATAGCGTCTGGAAGTGTTCTTCCATGAACGCCGCATCGATATAGCGGCGTGGATCAGCCATCTTGCTGAGCGAGGCCGGATTGCCCGGCATCATCAGCATGCCTGCCGTAGTTGCGGCTAGGATAAGCCTGCGCGTGCGTCCAGGGTGCTGGATCGCAAAGTGCTGAGCCATGGCACCGCCCCAGCTAACGCCCATAACATCGACCATGTCGACGCCTAGCTTGTCCAAAAGCTGCGTGGTCGTCCACGCCATAGTGACTGTGTTGTAGGGGACGACCGGTTCAGGCGATCCACCAATGCCGGGCATGTCGAACATAATGAAAGCGCGTTCGGGCAGAGCTTCTGCAAGCGGTGCGACAGCCTCGATATTCGCGCCGATCCCGTTGAAGAACAGCAGTGGCAAATGCTCGCTCGGCTCGTCCAGCCGCCACGTTGCGACACGCAAAGTACGCCCGCCGACGGTTTCCATGGTGATGTTGGCATCGGCCATGGCCTCGTCGAGCGCATCATCGAGTCTATCTGTCAAATCCCGGTTCCTGTCCTGCGACCTTTTCGGGCCATGTTTTGGCGGAGCAGCGGTGCTCCTGTTTATCTTTCTTCCACTACGTAAAGACCGGGGGCTGGGTCCAGCGGCTTGTAGTCGTCATCCCCGACTGAAACAGGTGCTGGCTTTTTGGCGCCGGAGCGCTCCTGCATCCATTCCATCCAGAACGGCCACCAGCTTCCTTTGACTTCTTCAGTGCCTTGCAGCCAATCATCAGCCGTCTTGGGCAGCTTGCCCTTCTTAGTCTGTACGTAATATTTGGCTTTAGGATTACCCGGAGGGTTCAGGATCGCTTGCATGTGGCCTGATTGGCTGAGCACATAGGTTATGTCTTTGGACCCGAATAGCTGCGTTGAACGATAGGTCGCTTTCCACGGCGTTATGTGGTCTGTCACCCCGCCCAGAATGAACATGTCCGACTTCACTTTGGACAAGTCGATCTTGTGATCGGCCATCTCCACTTCGCCCTTCTTAGTGAAGGCGAGCGTTTCAAACAGCGTCAGAAAGTCACCCATCAGGCTCGCTGAGAGATTGGTCGCATCTGCATTCCAGAACAGAACGTCAAATGCCGGTGGATCCATGCCAAGCAGGTAATTGTTGATGACATAGTTCCAGATGAGATCATTCGGACGCAGCCAGGCAAAGCCGCGCGCCAAGTCATCGGCTTTAATGATGCCAGCTTTATCTGCTCGTTGCCGGGCAAGAGCCATGCCGTTCTCCGAAACCAGTGACCCTGCTTCTACGTCCGTTGGCTTGGGATGCAGAACACAAACCATGAGAGTAAGCGTTCCCAGCAGATCGCTCTTTTGAGCTGCCAGTTTCGATGCGAGGACAGAGGCTGTCTGGCCACCTGAACAGCCAGCAGACACGTTTACTTTGTCGGAGCCGGTGATCTTGGAAACGGCTTCCATCGCTTCTTCGCAGGCCTTGATATAATCGCTCATCCCCCAGACGCCTTGCTCCTTGGAAGGATTGCGCCACGAGATAACAAAGGTCTGGATGCCATTGTCGAGCTGGTATTTCACAACAGACTTATCGGGCGACAAGTCATTGATATACATCTTGTTGATCTGTGGCGGGATCGTCAGCTGCGGAACTTCATAGACCTCGTCGGTCGTCGGTGCGTAGTGGACGAGCTCAAACATTTCCGTACGCAGAACGACGGCACCGTCTGAGGTTGCAATATTCTCGCCCAGTTTGAACGGACGTTTGTCAACCTGACTTACCATCCCTTTATTGTTGACAAGATCATTATACGCATTCTTGAGACCCGCGATCAGCGACAGCCCACCTGAGTTGATGAGCTGCTTTTGCGCTACTGGATTACCGACGAGCGTATTGGTCGGGGCCAAGCCATCAATGATGATGTTCGAGATGAAATTGGCGCGATTGCGCTCGAGCTCGTCCAATTCCAACTCTTCAACCCAATTGCGCATACCTTTCTGGACAGCGAGGTAATACTGAGCGCCTGCTCGGAAGAATGGATTGTACTGCCACGCCGGATCCATGAAGCGTTTGTCTTTTGGGTCAGGCGCGAGATCCGATTTGCCGGTCATGATCTTAATCATGTCCTCGCCCATAGTCTGAGCGTGGCGCATGATACGTGAAGGGTCTGATGCTGTTTCTCGCAGAAGGAGTGCGACGGCGCCTACGAAGTCTTCGCGAGCGATTCCGATCAATGGTCCTAGAGCGTTGGTGGATTGAGCGGCTTCGTTTTCCAGTTTGATCTTTTCAGCCATGCTTTCCCCGAGTGGCAGTGAAATTTAATCTGTGCCACCTGAATGGCGCTGAGAACGTTAAATGGCAAGCCAACATTGCTAGTTTCTACGATGGCTCCAAACCTTACATTCTCGACCTGCATTCGGCCATTGTGGTTAATTTGAAGCACCGCGAAATTAGCCAATTGGCAAGAACTTATTGTTAACTCCTCAACAGGGTATCGCTTCGTAGAAAAGAAAATAAGAATAATGGCAGGACTGCTGGGAAGACTGAAAGGCGGGAAAGGCAATGGTACGGAGAAACTGGCTCCGCTTTGCCCAATCAAACAGAATGACCTCGCGCGCCGGGTCGAATTGCTTGACAGCTTTGAGCAGGCAGGGCTCGGTTGGTTCTGGGCAACTGACGCCTTTGGGCGCCTGATTTACCTTTCTAAGAACGCAATTTCTCAGCTTGGTTGGGATGAAGCCGAAGTCATCGGCCGTCCGCTGACTGATTTGTTGTTACCCCCGGACGACGATGATGCTTCGCGTTCGGAGCGGCCGCTCAAGTTCCTTCTGGGCGCACGAAATTCGATCTCGCAGCTGGACGTGCGCGTCGCCGTAGAGACCACAGAGGTATGGTGGGAAATCGCTGGCAAGCCTCAATTCGACAAGAACGGCGAATTCAATGGATATCGCGGTAGTGCCAAGGACATCACTGCCACACGAGAGAACCAACGGAATGCGGAGCGCCTCTCACAATATGACTCGCTAACCGGGCTCGCCAATCGTCACCGCATGTCCAAACGACTTGGCGCAACACTGAGCGCCTATCGCAATGCCAAACGGTCATGTGCCTTGATGATGCTAGACCTCGACAGGTTCAAGCAAGTGAACGACACGCTCGGCCACCCGGCAGGTGACGAGCTTTTGAAGCAGGTGGCGGCCAGGCTGGGGCAGATAATTGGCAAACGGGGCGAGATCGGCCGGCTCGGTGGCGACGAATTCCAAGTCATGCTGCCGGACATCGACGACCGCGGCAAACTGGGTGATCTTGCCAACCGCGTCATACAGATGGTTTCTCAGCCTTATTCCATCAATGGCGCACGGGCGATCATTGGAACCTCGGTCGGTATCGCTGTTGCGCCTTATGATGGTATCGAGCCTGAAGACCTCGTCAAAGCAGCTGATCTGGCTCTTTATTCGGCAAAAGGCAGCGGGCGGGGTCAATTCCGGTTTTACTCAAGCACGCTGAAGGACAGCGCCAAGCATCGGCGCAACATTGAAGAGGATTTGCGCGATGCAATGCACCGCGACGAGCTCTCCATGGCATACCAACCGATTGTTGATGCCTCGACGCATAAGGTGGCATGTTTTGAAGCGCTAATGCGCTGGGAGCATCCAGAACGAGGGGCGATCTCGCCGGCTGAGTTCATCCCCATCGCTGAAGATTGCGGTCTCATCAAGAAAATTGGCACCTGGGCATTGGAAACGGCCTGCAGCGAGGCCGCGCAATGGCCGATTGAGCTGCGTGTTGCCATCAATGTGTCAGCCGTACAGTTTGCGAATGACGATTTTCCGCGCACGGTCAAAAACGCGCTCAAGAAGAGTGGCATAAACCCTTCCAGGGTCGAACTTGAGATCACCGAAAGTGTGTTCATGGGGGACGATGAGCGGACACAAAGGATGTTCAAGGAGCTCAAAAACCTTGGTGTCAGGCTGGCCCTTGACGATTTCGGAACCGGCTACAGCTCGCTGAGCTATTTGCGCAAGGCGCCCTTCGACAAAATCAAGATAGATCAGACGTTTGTGCGCGGTTCTTGCGAGCCAGACAACAACAATGCAGCGATCATAAGTTCGATTGTAAGCCTTGCGGATGCTCTCGATATGGAGACTGTGGCTGAAGGCGTCGAAACGAAAGACGAGCTCGAGCTGGTCAAGAAGCGCAAGGCTACACACTTGCAGGGTGCGATCTTCTCGTTTGGTGTGCGCCATGATGAAGTGATGGCAAAGCTTGAGAGCGGCGATCTGGTGTATGAGCCACGCGGTCCGGAGCGTTATCGCTCGCACCGGCGGACGGAATTGCGCCGCATTGGCCTTATTCATGGCGATTATCGCTACAACGTTGTCCTCAAAAACCTCTCCAAATCAGGAGCGAGGGTCGAAGGACTGTTGGATGTGCCACTTGAGACGGAAGTGGTTCTTGATTTGGGCGACGGCCAGCTCGCAGTTGCGATTGTTGTGCGGAGCGAAGAATTTGCACAAGGACTAGAATTCGAAACTCCTTTGATAAGCGACGGTTTTGAAGGTCTGTGCACGCGCCACCGGGTATCGCCCTATCAAATTGAAGCCGCTGGTAAGCCTTTGAGCGCCTTGCCGGAAGACGCTTATTCGGCGCTGGCTGCGACCGGAAGCGCACCGGTCGCTCAACCCCAGTTTCGGGAAGTCGATATAGGGCTGACCCGTTCCGAGGCCGCCTAGCGCTTATTCGCCTTAACATAGAGCGAAATTAGCAGAAAAATAACCAACACGTTTTACTCCGTAATACGCAATCCGGACCTGCTTGTTGGCCGGAAGATTCAGGAGTTCAGGTCAGGTGCCTCTAAAGGCTCTACTGTCAGGTTCTTTCGGTTCTGGCGCCTCTGGTGGTCGCCGGGGCGGCTCAGCTTTGTCTGACGACGAAAAACTGGCAATGCTGGACGAACTCGAGACCTCAGGACTTGGATGGTTCTGGGCTTGCGACAAAGAAGGCAATCTGACCTATCTCAGCCAAGCCATCAGCGACCGCGTAGACCTACCTCTGGACGAACTCATCGGCGAACCGCTTCCGTCTGTATTCCAGGCACGAGGCGGAAGTGGAAGGACGCAATCGCTCGCATTAAAGCTGGGCGCACGCAAATCGTTCTCAGGTTTCGAGGTCAGCACTCAGCGCGGCAACCAACACGTCGTTATCCGGCTTTCAGGTCGTCCCTATTCCTCACGTGGCGGTTCATTCATGGGCTTCCGCGGAACCGGCACAGACATCACGGAAGATTATCACCGCGAGGAAGAGACCCAGCGTCTTGCAAAATATGATTCGCTAACGGGTCTGTCGAACCGGCACCGGATGGCACAAATCATCGAAGGAACGCTGACAGCTTTCAAAGCTGCAAAGCGCAACTGCGCAATCATGATGCTGGACCTGGACCGCTTCAAGCAGGTCAATGACACACTTGGGCATGCAGCCGGAGACGAGCTCCTGAAGCAGGTGGCTGCTCGGTTGCGTAGTGCAGTTGGCGATGATTGCGAAATCGGTCGTCTCGGCGGTGATGAGTTCCAGGTCATGTTTCAGGACAAGGATGATCGCGGTGATCTGGGCGAGATAGCAGCGCGCATCATCAAGATGCTTTCACAGCCTTACTCGCTCGACGAAGGGCGCTGCGTGATTGGCGCTTCTGTCGGAATCGCAATTGCGCCGCATGACGGGGTAACCCGTGAAGAGATTGTGCACTCGGCTGACTTGGCGCTTTATGCAGCAAAGAATGGCGGACGGGGGCAATATCGTTTCTACTCTGGCGATCTGCAGAATGAAGCCATTTTTCGCCGGCGGCTTGAAGGCAACCTTCATGAAGCGCTGCAGGATGAGCAATTGTTCTTGCGTTATCTTCCGGTGCTCTCGGCTGGCGACCAGCAGGTCACAGGTGTCGAAGCGCTGGTATGCTGGAACCATCCAGAGCGTGGTGAGATCGATGAGGAAGAATTCCAGTCGATTGTCGAGAACTCCAGCATGGTGGTCGATGTCGGCGAATGGGCAATCAAGACCGCCTGTCAGCAAGCCGCGCAATGGCCTGATGACTTGCGCATTTGCGTCAATGTCCCAGCTCGGTTGTTCAACTCAGACGGCTTTGTAGAATCGATTTCCGCTGCAATTCAGGAATCCGATATCGAGCCATCGCGGCTAGAGCTTGAAGTGAAGGAAACCGTTTTCCTCGCTGAAACGGAAAGCGTCGACAAAACGCTCGCTCAGCTTTTCAAGCTCGGGGTTAGGTTGACGCTGGACGAGTTTGGAACGGGCTATTCTTCGCTCGGATATCTGCAGCGCGCGCCGTTCAACACGATCAAGATCGGCGAGAATTTCTATCGCGATCATTTCGGCAAGGACAGCCGCGAACTTGCGTTGATCAAGGCCATTGTCGCGCTGTCCAAGGCGCTGGGCATGCGAACCGTCGCAAGCGGTATCGAGAATATGGATGTTTTGTTCGCGCTGCGCGAAAGCGGCGTGGATGGCTTGCAAGGTCTGATCTACACCGATCCGCTTACCGCAGATGATGTAACCGGCGAACTTGCGAACGATGAGTGGACGATTGAACCTAGCAGTTCGCGGACACAGCGGGCACGCCGCCGTACGGTACTGCGCAAGGTCCAGGTCATCCATGATGATCACTCCTACGATGTGACATTGCGCAATTTGTCCCGCAGTGGGGCCCTGATCCAAGGATTGTCCGACGTGCCGGTCGACACTCAGTTCGTGCTGGATATAGGGGGAGGGCAGCTCGCCGTTGCGACTGTGATCCGGTCGTCCGGAGACACACAAGGTTTGGAGTTCGAGACGCCGCTTATCGATGACGGGGCAGGGGGGCTTTGCACGCGCCACCGTGTTTCACCCTATGCGCTGGCGTCTGCTGGGGCCCCTCTGGCAGCGCTCTCTCCGGGCAATTACAAGAGCATGGAAGGCGGGATGTTGAGCGAAGGTACAATCCCGCAATTCAGTTATGCCAAGGGGTATACTGGCGATATCGGCTAAGGCTGCAATTGCCTTTGCGCATAATGCATTACGTTTGTGGCTGACAGGGCGGTTTTCTCGCGGTAATTGCGCGATCAAATGACTGACCTTTCCCGAATCCGCAACTTTTCGATCATCGCTCATATCGATCATGGCAAGTCCACTCTGGCTGACCGGCTTATCCAGTTCACCGGCGGACTGACCGAGCGCGAGATGAGCGAGCAAGTCCTCGATAACATGGATATCGAGCGCGAGCGCGGAATCACTATCAAGGCTCAGACCGTGCGCCTCAATTACACTGCCAAGGATGGCGAGACCTATCAGCTCAACCTGATGGATACGCCTGGCCATGTCGACTTCGCTTACGAAGTCTCCCGCAGCCTCGCTGCATGCGAAGGTGCGCTCCTTGTGGTGGACGCAGCGCAAGGCGTCGAGGCGCAGACGCTGGCCAATGTCTACCAGTCGATTGAACACGACCACGAAATCGTGCCGGTGATCAACAAGATTGACCTCCCTGCCGCAGAGCCTGAAAAGGTGCAGGAGGAGATCGAGGAAGTCATCGGCCTGGACGCATCCGAAGCTGTCATGACCTCCGCCAAATCGGGCATCGGCATCGAAGACGTGCTCGAAGCCGTCGTCGCCAAAATCCCGCCGCCCGGAGGCGAACGCGACAAGCCATTGAAAGCCAGCTTGGTCGATAGCTGGTACGACCCCTATCTCGGCGTCGTCACCCTCGTACGTGTGATCGAAGGCGTCATCACCAAAGGCCAGAGCATCAAGTTCATGCAAGGCGGCACGCAGCACCTTATCGATCGCGTCGGCTGCTTCACGCCCAAACGCACTGACCTCACAGAACTTGGCCCGGGCGAGATTGGCTTCATCACAGCGCAGATCAAGGAAGTCGAACAGGCGCGCGTCGGTGACACGATCACGACTGTGAAGGGCGGGGCGAGCGAGCCTCTGCCCGGCTATAAAGAAGTTCAGCCGGTGGTGTTCTGCGGCCTGTTCCCGGTCGATGCGGCAGACTTTGAAAAACTTCGCGAGAGCATCGGCAAGCTGCGCCTGAACGACGCGTCTTTTTCGTTCGAGATGGAAAGCTCAGCTGCATTGGGCTTCGGCTTTCGCGCAGGTTTCCTGGGCCTCTTGCATCTTGAGATCATTCAGGAGCGCCTCTCAAGAGAATACGATCTCGACCTCATCACCACCGCGCCGTCCGTGGTCTACCGCGTGCACCTCGCGCATACCAAGAATGAGGCGGCGTCCGTCATCGACATTCACAATCCCGCCGACTGGCCCGATGTGAACCGCATCGACATGATTGAAGAGCCGTGGATCAAGGCGACGATTTACACGCCGGATGACTATCTCGGCGCGATCCTCAAACTGTGTCAGGACCGCCGCGGCATACAGACGAACCTGACCTATGTTGGCGGGCGCGCGCAGGTGACATACGAGCTGCCGCTCAACGAAGTCGTGTTCGACTTCTACGACAGGCTGAAGTCCATCAGCCGCGGCTATGCGAGCTTTGACTATGAGCAGATCGGCCTTCGCGAAGGCGACTTGGTGAAGATGAACATCCTGGTCAATAATGAGCCGGTTGATGCGCTGAGCCTGATCGTCCACCGCAGCGTTGCGGAAGAGCGCGGGCGCGGCATGTGCGAGCGGCTTAAAGATCTGATTCCACGGCACTTATTCAAGATTCCGATCCAGGCCGCGCTGGGCGGCAAGATCATCGCGCGCGAGACGATCGCAGCGCTTCGCAAGGACGTCACCGCGAAGTGCTATGGCGGCGATATTTCGCGTAAGAAGAAACTGCTCGACAAGCAGAAAAAGGGGAAAGCGAAGATGCGCGAATACGGGAATGTAAGTATTCCCCAAGAAGCTTTCATCGCGGCCCTGAGGATGGGGGAAGAGTGAGCGAAAGCGCCTGAGGAAAACAAGAGAGTGGGAAATAGATAGACCCAGGCTTCGTTCCCCCCTTGTTCTTGTGGTGAGATTCTGCCAGTGTGGCAGAAATCGTCCCAGAGGAGGTGCGTTATGTCTGAGTTCTCCCGACTTAGAAAACAAGCAGGACTAAGCAAGCCTGAAGCGGCCGCACTGCTTCAGCAAAGCGAGCGCCAGATTTATCGATGGGAGAACGGTGAGTGTTATCCAAAGGCGCCCGTACTTGAAATGCTTAGGCAGCTCCGCAAGCACCGTGCCTCTTGCGACAATGAGAATCATGATTTCACATTCATTGATCTCTTCGCCGGAATCGGTGGTCTCAGAAAAGGCTTTGAAGCCATCAATGGCAAATGCGTATTCACTTGTGAATGGGACCGGTTTGCTCGCGAAACCTACCGAGCAAACAATCCGCTGGACGACCACGAGATCGCAGGCGACATACGCGAAGTTGCGATGGATGAAATCCCGGCGCACGACGTTCTGCTGGCGGGCTTTCCTTGCCAGCCATTTTCTATTGCAGGTGTTTCAAAAAAGAATGCACTGAACAGGCCTCACGGCTTTGCCTGTGATGCTCAGGGTACTTTGTTCTACAATGTCGCAGAAGTCATCAGGCATCATAGACCGAAGGCGTTCCTGCTCGAAAACGTCAAAAACCTAGTCAACCATGACAAGGGCCATACCTTCAGAGTCATCCGTGACGTTCTTGAGCAAGAGCTTGGCTATCATATCGATTGGAAAGTCATAAACGGCAAAAGCTGGGTGCCCCAAAACAGGGAGCGTATCTTCATTGCTGGTTTCCGTGACGATACAGATTTCAGCTTCGATGAAATTGAAATTCCGGACGTGCTAGATGGCCCAAAGCTCTCGACTATCCTCCATCCAGAGGATGGTAAGGAGGCGGTGGAGAAGCGATATACTGGCGGCAACATTGCCCATGTATTGGACAAGTATACTCTTTCGGAAAAACTCTGGGACTATTTGCAGGGCTATGCAGCCAAGCACCGTGAAAAGGGCAATGGCTTTGGTTTTGGGCTGTTTGGCCCTCATGACGTGGCGAGAACCCTTTCAGCCAGATACTACAAGGATGGTTCGGAGATTCTGATCCACCAAAAAGGTAAGAGGCCGCGGCGTCTTACTCCTCGTGAATGTGCGAGGCTCATGGGTTTCGACGAGCCTGGCAAGAGCGACTTTTTTATTCCGGTCTCTGATACCCAAGCCTACAAGCAGTTTGGCAATTCTGTGGTGGTGCCAGCGGTGAAGGCTGTTGCGAAGCATATGGAAGCGCACATCAAAGGCACTGCCAAAGTAAGAAAGAAGGCTGTTGCCTGATGTAGTTTCCCCTGAGGTTCGCAGCCGCATGATGGCCGGCATCGGGGGAAAGCACACCAAACCTGAGCTGCGCGTCAGGAAGGCTCTTCACAGGCTGGGTTTCAGATATTCTCTTCACGCAAGAGATTTGCCCGGCAAACCAGATCTCAAACTTCCCAAATACAATGCGGTCATTTTCGTGAATGGCTGCTTCTGGCACGGTCACGATTGCCATTTATTCCGGCTGCCTAGGACTTCGAACCGAGTTCTGGCGAGACAAAATCGAAAGCAATAGAAAACGAGACCTGAATACGAGAGCTTCACTTGCAAATGATGGATGGCGTGTGCTTGATGTTTGGGAATGTGCATTAATAGGAAAAACCTCACTGGAAGCTGCCGTCTGGGCCGGGAAGATTGCTGAATGGCTGGAGAGCGACACGGATCGTTTCGACATTAGGGGAAATGAAATTGGCACTCGCTGATCTCACAGACTGGATAGACATGTTTGGGCAGGTAGGTGCGGTCTGGTACGCAAAACGCCTTGCAGCGAATGATACTTTGGCGACAAAGGCCCATCAGGCTGGGCCATACATTGCCAAGGAATTTCTGTTCGACATGTTCCCAGAAATGAACAGACCGAACGACAAGAATCCAGATACAACCTTTGAGTTCCACCTCGATTCTCACATCTCGGAACTTTCGCATCGTCAGATAAGAGCGGTCTGGTACAACCAGGAAACTCGCAATGAGAGCCGATTTACTCGTTTCGGTGGGATTGGCTCTGCTGTGCTAGACCCAGAAAACACAGGTTCGCTTGCCGTCTTCGCATTCGTCCGAGGTGAAGATGACAAGGCTTGGATATGTCATTGCTGGGTATGCGATGACGAAACTCAATCAGATTTGTTTGAGGAAAGATTGGGTCCGGTTGAGCCTGGCGTCTACGTGATTTGGCGTCCGGGGGCAGTAGTCCCACAGGGCGATCTGTTTTCAGCTCAGGCAACACCGCACGGGAACTGCTGGCTGACGCGCGACCAGATACCGGATAACTGGCTGATCAAGTTTCCGACCGGACGGGAGATTGTTCAAAAGACGATTGAACTTCGGCCTGCGACCGCAACCGATGTTGATACACGACTGCTCAGACGCCGTGACTGTGAGTTCGAAATGTTCCGCAGCGTGGAGCAGGAGTTCTATCGGGATAGGATTACTAGTGGTTTCGCCAGAATGGATGATTTCATAAGCCTAGCCAACACCGTGCTCCAAAGCAGGAAAAGTCGATCCGGGAAATCACTTGAATATCATACTATCGAAATTCTTACTGAAGAGGGCTTCAGGCAAGACGCAGACTTCGCATGGAACGTTGAAATAGATGGCAAGCGCCCTGACTTCCTGTTTCCATCGAAAGCGGCCTATCTTGATGCCACGTTTGCCTCAAGAGACCTCACTATGCTGGCTGCTAAAACCACTTGCAAGGATCGCTGGCGTCAGATCAGGAACGAGGTTGACCGTGATCGGATTCCTACCATTCATCTCTTGACCCTTCAGGAAGGGGTATCAGAGAATCAGTTCGCCGAAATGATCGATGAAGGCGTTCAACTGGTTGTTCCTATTGGCCTGCACAAATCCTTCCCGAGAGAAATACGGCCACGACTGCAATCGCTGGAGGGCTTCTTGACAGAATTGCGACGCTGAATCGCTATTCCCAACCCTCATCCTTTAACCGTCTAATCCCGTCAAACGGCTCAGGCTCGGGTGGTTCTGGCAAGATATCCTTCGGATCGGCGTTGCGCGCTTCGCGCGTGGCGGCAGCTTTCTCCGGCGGGCTTTCGCGCAAGAGCAGCCGCATATCCTCATCCGCTTGCAGAGCCTCCAGGTCGCGGTTGCGCAAGCGTTCAAAAACCTCCCACGCCGCGCGGGTCTCGTCCGACAAGCGCTCCCACGCGTTCGCGCGGTCGATCTCGACCTGTTTGCGGATCGCGTCGAGCTTGGTATCGATCCTCGCCTGCAGCTGCTTGGGCGAGACGCTGCGCTGCTCCTTCTCCCACTGCCTCCTCCATTTGGCCTTGAGGCGGCGCTTCTCTTGTCTGCCGATGGCGTTGAGGCCCTTGAGGTCCGATTTACCTTGCGCAAAGCGTTCCGGCGCGCGGTTCCTCAGCATAAACATCAGCAGCCGGTCGTTGAAGCGCTTTCGCGTGCCGATGAGCTTGCCGTAGGAATAGAGCGGCTCGTCCACGCCGTTCAAGGCGCGGTCCATGGCGACGTCCTCGATCCGCTGGACGCCGAGGTCGAGCGCTTTCTGCCATGCGGCGCGGAATTGCGCAGCACCCGGTTGGCGGCGCAGGTGATAGGCGCCTTCCGCGCTCATATCGACGGCGCGGGCGGCGGCCTTGACGCTGCCGGTGTCAGCGAGCGCTTCGATGAAGGCGCGTTGGCGCGCCGCGGTCCAGCCGTAGTGGCGCGCGCGCTTGCGCGGGACGGGGGTGAAGGCGGGGAGCTCGCCAGCGGGGACGGGGAGCCTTGTGGTGCGGGGGTCGGCCTTGCGGGTCATCTTTTCCTTTCCGCACTCGCATCCGCGAGCGCGATATCCTCGCTTTCGGGCAGGCAAGCTGCCCACGCTGCGGACGGGCAGTCGCCCTTGCGGTTGCGAGGCAACCGAAGAGGATCAAGCAGAAAAGTCAAAGGTAGGAAATCAGGTCATATTTGACATGCCGTTGCCACCCGCACCCTCCACCCTTCCACCCGGAGCCTACCGGGATAATATCCGGGTGGAAGGGTGGAGGGTGCGGGTGGCTAGGCTGCGCGCGAAAAACTACGGTGTGACGGTGTTGTTCGCGCCCATTTCCGTGCTGACAGTGCTCATGGTGGTGGAGAGCTCGTCGCCCACAGCGCCCAGTGCTACAATCGCGGAAATCGCGATGAGCGCGCAGATGAGGCCATACTCGATCGCTGTCGCGCCGCTCTCGTCGGAAAGGATGCGAGCCTTGCGCATGGCGCGCACTTGCAAGGAAGTGATCAGCATAGCTTTGGTCCTCATGATCGCAGGCCGGATGTGCGGCGTCTCTTATCGAAAGAGCGCTCAAATTATTCGCGCGAAGGTTAACAGAGCGTTCTCCAAAGTTGGTTTAATTCGAGTTACGCACGACAATCTGCCGCATTTGCAAGGCATCAGGAGCAACTTCACTTGGCGTTCACGCTAGCGCTGGTTATAGGCTGAGCGCATGACGACTGAATCCCGGAATTGTGCGCCTCGGCGCGTCTCTCGCTTGGTTCTTGGTGCGCTGCTGGCCGGCGTGACGACACTCACTGCCGGCTGCGCCGGTGGTGCGGGCGGTAATGAGGACGTGGCTTATGTCGCGCGCGATGTGGAGACGCTCTACACAGAAGCGAAATCGCGGCTCGATCGCGGGAATACGCAGCTGGCGGCGGCCTTGTTTGACGAGGTGGAGCGCCAGCACCCTTATTCGCCATGGGCGCGGCGGGCTCAGCTGATGAGTGCGTTCAGCTATTACGTCGCGCAGGATTACAACAAGTCGATCCAGAGCTCGCGGCGGTTCCTGTCGATCCACCCGGGCAATCGCGATGCGCCATATGCGTATTATCTGATCGCGCTCTCTTATTACGAGCAGATCAGCGACGTGCAGCGCGACCAGAAGATTACCGAGCAAGCGCGCACGGCGCTGACCGAAGTCAACCGCCGCTTTCCGCAAAGCGAATATGCGGCCGATGCGCGGCTGAAGCTTGACCTGGTCAACGATCACCTCGCTGGCAAGGAAATGGAAATCGGCCGCTTCTACGCTCGTTCGGGTCGCTGGCTTGCGGCGCAATTGCGCTTCCAGAATGTGGTGGACGAGTATCAGACGACCAGCCACGCGCCTGAAGCGCTCTATCGTCTGACGGAAAGCAGCCTTGCCCTGGGTGTCCCTCAGGAAGCGGTGAAATATGCCTCCGTCCTTGGCGCGAACTATCCGGGCACAGAATGGTACGAGAAGGCATTCGAGCTGATCGACGACCACGCATCGGGCGTCACCGCCATCTAATCCGCCTGCTCACGGTTCAACCCCGGTAAGGCCTGCGAACCGGGACCCATTCCCGTTCAATCCGAAATGGCGGCTTTTGCTGGACCCTTTTCGCTCTTGCTGCGTTCAATGAGCGCGGGCCGGGCCCCTCTGGCAGGTATGAAAAGCGAAATCGCTTGTCACCTGTGATGTCGGACCGCATCGGATTGTCGATGCGCATCTGGGCCGACCTCAATGAGCGAAGCCCAACCAGCAACAAGTTTCGCGCGTCAACCTTCCGATCGGTAAGAACTACCAGAGCTGGCGCCTTGTGGAGACAACCCTCGCATCGGCCCCGCTCTGACAAAGGGAAGGTTTTTCCATGGTAAAGGCAATTGCCCCCATGCTGCGCGATTTCATGCAGAAAGAAAGCGCGGGCGGGATAGTCCTCATTTTTGCAGCTCTGGCTGCTCTCGTCGTCGCGAACACGCCGCTTAACACAGCCTACAAGGCGTGGCTCGATATTCCGATTGTCGCAGGGTTCGGCGGCTTTGTAATCGACAAACCTCTATTGCTGTGGGTCAATGATGGCCTGATGGCGGTGTTCTTCTTCCTTATCGGGTTGGAAGTGAAGCGCGAGGTTATGGAAGGCCAGCTGTCCAGCTGGGACAAGGCCTCGCTGCCTCTGGTCGCAGCCATTGGCGGCATGGCGATCCCGGCTGTCATCTATCTGATGATCAACGCGGGATATCCTGAGAACCAGGCGGGCTGGGCGATCCCTGCCGCAACTGACATCGCCTTCGCGCTTGGTATCCTTGCGCTGCTGGGTCCGCGTGTTCCGGTGGCTCTCAAGGCATTGCTACTTGCGATAGCCGTGATCGATGACATCGGCGCGATCACGATCATCGCGCTGTTCTACACCGGAGAGATCGACACCGGATATCTAGCCATGGGCGGCGCTGTCTTCGTCGTGATGCTGCTGGTTGGCCGGATGAAAGTTCCTTCGGCTATCCCTTACGTGCTGCTTGCGATCCTCATGTGGGCTTTCGTGCTCAAATCGGGCGTTCACGCGACGCTGGCAGGCGTAGCCGCTGCGCTGACGGTGCCATTGGTGGCGAACAAGGGCGAGCGCTTGCTCGAGCATATGGAGCACGCTTTGCACCCCTGGGTTGCTTTCCTTGTCATTCCGATTTTCGGGTTTGCCAACGCGGGCGTTGTGCTGCTTGGCCTGAACCCCGCTGACTTGCTCGCGCCATTGCCGCTTGGCATCGCGCTGGGCCTGCTGATCGGTAAGCAGATCGGCATTTTCGGGTTCGCATGGCTTGCTGTGAAGACCGGCATGGCGAAACTGCCTGAAAGAGTGAACTGGCGTCAGATCCACGGTATTTCACTGTTTGCTGCGATCGGCTTCACGATGAGCCTGTTTATCGGCAACCTGGCCTTTGCAACGCCAGAGCAGGTAGATGCTGTGAAACTCGGCGTGCTGTCGGGTTCGACGATCGCAGCTATCGCTGGCTTCTTCCTGCTGAAATCGGCTCTGCCGGATGAGGCGGAGAGTGAGACGCAGGCGGACACCGCGAGCGATGACACGCTAGCTAAGGCAAGCGTATGACGGCCTGACCGGTCTTCATTGACATTCTGAAACGAAAGGGCGCGTGGCCATTGGCGGCGCGCCCTTTTTTGTTTATTGGATTGATCTTCGCCACCACGAAAGTTGGCTTACGGCGATGCGCGATAGTGCCGCATTTGGTTTTGAGAGCCGACTTTCCGTTCCCCACCCCATGTGAGGGCGGGTCTCTATAGCGGCCGAAAGTATCCCATCTGCGGCTCTGCCACGAGCAAACTCTTGATGTGATCCCAATCACCCGACGCGTTGATGCGATCGAAATGCTCTTCGTGAAGAGCTTGCGTTTGCCATACCTCCGCAAGCACAAAGACGTTGGGCTCTTGAATGTTGCGATGCACATTTGCTGAGACAAATCCGGCTTCGGTCTGCATCGCATCTGACACGCCGTTCAGGATGCCGGATAGCACTTCAAGTCCCTCTTCACTCGCTTCGAAACGAATGATCAGGGTTACGCTGTCCTCTCCCATATCGGGCAGAGGCGTACAGGCACTCATGCCGATGAAAATGGCAAACAACAAGCCAAGTGTTTGTAAATTTCTCATTGGTCGTTTCTCCAATAACTTATCACTCGGAAAAGCCCGATCCGCGTCGAGGGACACGGACCGGACTCTCCGCAGCAGACAGCGACAACCAAAAGGTGTTGGCGCCGCCTGTCCTAGTGATCTTGCCCGATCGTGTCAGCCGATCTCGCGGCCGATCAGCAAGTCACCGATGCGATCGGACCCACCATCTACAATTCCCGCCTTTTTGGGGGCCAGGCGCGGATTGCGGTAAGTTCCGAATACCATGTCGAACCAGGGGATGTCGGCATAGTTGTAACGGTGTACTCCCCGTTCATGGTGCACGGCGTGCATTTCAGGGCGCGACACAAAATAGCCGAGCCAGTGGGGCGTCTTGATATTGGCATGGGTGAACATGGCCATGAAGCTGCCAAACAGGTTGATGACTACGCCCGCTTCGCCTGAGATCCCAAAACCGCCGACCAGCACCAGGCTGCCGAGCAATGCCCAACCGGTCATGTCGAGCGGGTGGAACCAATAGGCTCCCCATATATCGACCCGCTCTGCTGAGTGATGCGTCTGGTGCACATATCGCCAGAGCAGGTCGGAGCTGTGCATAGTGCGGTGCCAGACATACATTCCGAAATTGAAGAGCAGGTAGCCACCAGCGATTTGCGCCCAGATCGGCAGAGCCGATGCATTGAACACTGTGCGCTCGGCCAGAAAACCATCCCACGCAAGCGGGGCGGTGAATGCAATTGCATAATAAAGCACGAAGGCGATCACCCCCCTTGCGCGCCACAGCCGTTTGGTCGGTTGAGCGCGTGCCGGGGTCAGCCAGTCAAAGACTGCGAAAAGGGCGAACATGGCCACGAGGGCCGCTAAAAATTCCAACATGGATCGTTCCTTGAATAGGTCTGCGGATGCGGCTGCTTGTTGCTCGCAGCGCGACACATCGATAGGTTCATCACCCGATGATTTTCCGATGAAAGCCCGATGACGATCGACCTTGCCAAGATTGACGGATTTGAGCTTGCAGGTGTGCGGCTGGAACCGCGACTGCGGCTGGTCAGTTTCAAGGAGGCTCAGACCAAGCTCGAACCGCGCGTGATGCAAGTGTTCGTCCTCTTGGCACAAAAAGCCGGCAACGTGGTCAGCCGCGACGAGATGGTGGAGCAATGTTGGCAGGGCGTCATCGTTGGAGATGATGCGATCCAGCGCTGCATTGGCCGATTGCGGCGTCTGATGTCCGACATTGACAGCATCAACATCGAAACGATCCCGAAGATTGGATACCGCTTGGTCGTCGAAGGGCTGGCATTTGCTGAGCAGAACTCCGGCACGCCAACAGCAGTAGAGCCCGCCTTGCCCTCTATTGGCATGGAAACGGCACGGTTTCGTGGCTCTGCACGGCGCGGAGAAGAACTGGCTCAACTGCTGGGTAGCGACATCACGGCGGCACTTTCGCTCAATCGCGAGCTACTCGTCTTTCGTCAGGAAGCCAGTCCGCCGGCAGAATTCGAGGCAAGTATCGAGCTGCGTCAAGGTGCTGAGGAGCTGCGCGCCCACCTCACCTTGACGACGGTCGACAATGGGCAGGTCGTATGGAGCGATGCACTTCTCTTGCGGGATTGGGAGGCCGCTCTTGAAACAGGCCTTCCGTCGGATGAATGGACGATTGATATTGCTTCCCGGCTCAGTGCGGTTGTCGTGCGAGAGGTAACGCAGGCATCGCTTGCTCAAGGGGAAGCGCAGTCATCCTGGCAAGCGGTCGTGCGCGCAAACGCGGCATATCAACGGATCGACATTCCCAATATCGAGCAAGCGATCGGCGACGCACGCATGGCAGTGGAGCTGGATCCCGGATACGCGGCCGCGCACGCTGCATTGGCGAATGCTCTGGCGGCACATTTCGAGATTGCAGGAGCTCAGGAGGCGGAGAAAGCAGAGGAAGCGCGCAAGCATTGCGATCTGGCGCTGGCCCTGGGGCCAGAGGATGCCAATGTGCTGGCTTGGACGGCGCATGCGTTGCTCATGATTACACGGCCTGCCGAAGGCCTCGCATTGGCAGAGAAAGCCGTGGAATTGGCTCCCTGGCATCCGATCGCGAACCTCTATCTGGCGCGGCATTACCTCCATCATGGGAGACCGCAGGATGCTGAAGCATCGCTGGAGCAGCACGCCAGAGTCGCGCCATTGTTTCCTTGGAAGTATTGGCCACTGCTCAATCGCGGCATCGCGAAATTCATGCTCGGTGATCTTGAGGGCTCTGAAAGCTATTTGAAGGAGTCCACAAGCCTCAATCCGGTTTACCCTTATGGCTGGCTATCATTGGCTATTCTCGGGGCATTCAAATCAGACACTGCGTTGATGCAGAGCTCGATAGCGCGATTGAAGGCGCTTGATGGCGTTGATTCGATGCCGTTGCAGGAAGCGAGAATTGCACATTCGTATCCCGACCCTGCGCAGGCGGAGATGATTGCGATTGCTTTCCGTCAGGCTTGGAACTCCTAGATCTAGCTGCATGCATTGGCTCCAGTTGAAGACAATCGGGGCCTGAAACTTGCCCCACACCTCACCGTGGGCAGATCAATTGCTCGGCCATCATGTGCAGCTTACACAGAACGGTACGCTGCCGTTGGTGGCACGCCCTGCTGATCGGCAATCGAGGTACGTTTGGATGCTCGGCTGGCTTGCGCCAATGATCGGATCGGATCGTTCAGAGCGCTTGCATTCATTGCGTGAGTGCGGAATTGAACACCGCTCATGCTGCCGCTCATTCCAACGCTTGCTGCTCTCGCCACATTTCTGGCTGTACTGATGAGCGTCTTCCTTTTGCTTGTGCCTTCCAGAATGCGATTGGCGAATGTCCTGCTGGCGTTTTTCCTTCTGGCGACAGCAGTTGATATCAGCGGCTGGTTCATGGGTGACTGGTGGGAGGCGAACCCCTCGATAGACCAGTTTCGTGTAGCAATTGCCTTTACTCAAATGCCGCTGTTCACTGGCTATATCTGGCTGAATTGCTTCCATCGCGAAGCCATCCATCCGCGCGATGCGCTTCATTTGCTGCCTGCTGTGGCGACATTGGTAGCGGTAGCAGCGGATCTTTCGCTGCCGTTTTTGCGCGCACTTTTTGAGCTTCAATATGCCGCGTACATGGCGCTCGCGATCTATGCATTATGGCGCGTTCGAAGCGCAATGACTGAACATTACGCCGGGTCTTCGGCAAATTGGAATTGGCTCGCAGTGATTGTCGCCTGCTCGCTTGTCGCGCACAGCCTGTTTGTCGTCAGGACTGTTTTTGCCTCTGGTCTTCCTGAAGAACTGCTTCAGCCCCTCCAGACGACAGCCACATGCCTGGTCCTTGCGATCACAGTCCTGTTCGCGCTTCAAGCCATGTTGAACCCTGGACTGTTCCGAACGCAGGATCGTTTGCTTGCATCTGTTTCCAATCCTGCAGACAATCGCAGCCAAGGCGAGCAGGACCAGCGCTTGCTGACATTTATGGAGGAACGCAGGCCGTATCTTGATCCTGACATGTCCCTGGAGCGGCTGGCGCGTCGCAGCGGCGTTACAGCCAAGGATATCTCGGTTGTGATCAACCAGCGCCATGGCGTTCATTTCTTCGACTTCATCAATCGCTACCGGATCGAACATGCCAAGCGCCTGCTCGTCGAAACGGACCAGACAGTGACTGAAATTCTGTTCGCATCTGGCTTCAATGCAAAGTCATCGTTCAACACTGCATTTCGCAAACATGCTGGCACGACGCCGTCGATGTTCCGCAAAGAAAACGGCACAAAATAGGTTCGACTTCGCGAAATCGGACGCTTGACGGTTCGAATTGCTCCAGTTTCCCGCCTGCAAGAAAATCCGATCCAAAAGGAGCTCCCAGTGCCGCGTATTTCTATGATCTTTGCGATGCTTTGCGCAGCGATTGTCGCCCTGCCGCCCGCGCGCGCCGCAACCCCGGACTGGGCAGCAATCGATGCCTTGGTCGCGCCTTATGAGGGTGACGGTCAGCCCGGCATCAGTCTCGCGGTGATGATCGATGGCGAAGTGGTTTACGAACGCTCAGCCGGAATGGCTGACCTTTCGCATAAAGTGCCGATCAGCTCTGACACGCGCTTCAACATCGCATCGGTCACAAAGCAGTTCACTGCATTTGCGATTATGCTTCTCGCCGAGGAAGGCCAGCTGTCGCTCGATCAGGATGTGCGCGAGTTTATTCCAGAGCTTCACGAACGGCCCACGCCGGTTACGATCCGGCACTTGCTAGATCACACAAGCGGGCTGCGCGAAGTGAATACGCTTTTACTTCTGTCAGGGGCGGGCGAAGCATCGCCTGTTACGCAGGCGCGCTCGATGGACATGATCCTGCGCCAACGCGGCGAGAATTTTCCAGCTGGTCAGCGGCAGGAGTACAGCAATACCGGTTACATTTTGCTCGCTGAGATCGTCGAGCGAGTGTCGGGAGAACCCTTTCCGGAATTCATGGACGAGAGGGTATTTAAGCCGCTTGGAATGGAGCACACTTTTGTGGCTTCCGACCCCCAGCGCATCACCAAAGGCCTTGCGATGAGCTATGATCCGGTTCGAGACGGCTTTGCGAGAGCCAATCTCCTCAATTCCGATTACGGCGCGTCAGGTATCGTCTCCAGCCCGCGCGACATGCTGCTTTGGGCGCGCGCATTGGAAACCGGCAGCATAGGCAACGCTGGCGTTCTCAAGGCCTTTCACGCGCGGTCCACGCTTGCTGATGGAAGCAACGCCATCGGAGCCAACGGACAGGAATATCGCAAGTTTCGCGGGGTCGACACGTGGTCGCACGGCGGGAGCAGCGGTGGCTTCCGCAGCTTCCTTCTCCGCGTGCCTGCAGAGAAGATGGCCATTGCCGTCATGGGCAACCGGGGGGATTTCCTGAAAGCGGCATTCGCATTCGACGTTGCTGAAGTGTTGCTGGCGGATCGACTTGAGCCAGCGCCTTCGAGAGAATTCACGCCAGAAACGCAGGCTGAACTGGATCGGTATGTCGGCGACTATCGCCTCTTTGCAGGCGTTGTCTTTTCAGTGCGGCGAGAGGGCGAGCAGATTACTTTCGCGACTTTCGGCAGCGATGAAGCCTTCCCTTTGGAGCAAGTCGGACGCGGTGAATTCATGCTCAACCCCGCGCGAGAATTGCGCATTGCCTTTCGCGATTTTGAGGATGGGCGAGCCAGCCGAATGCGGTGGACCGTCAGCGATGATGGCTTCATCCCTGCGCCTCGGGTGGAAATGGCCCCGGTTCCAGGCGAGCCGACTGACCCCGCCAGAATCGCGGGGACCTATTATAGCGAGACACTCCAGCAAGCGGTTGAAATTCAGGTGAGAGACGACGCTTTATGGGTGCGCACCGGTGACGCGATCTATGCTCAGCTGGACCACTATCAGCCTGACACATTCAGACCGCTCGGCCCGTCTCCTGTTCAACGGCTCGAACTGGTTCGGGCAGAAGACGGACGTGTTGAAGGCGCGCTCATTTCAGCGTCACTGGCCGACAATATCGAGTATCGCAAAATCAAGTGATCCTCAATTTACACAGAACGGCGCGACGCCATTGGTGACGCGCCGTTTTTGCTGCGCTAAGCCACGGCCTAGCCATGCTCACCCGACTGTCCATCCGTAATGTCGTGTTGATTGAAGCGCTCGATCTGAATTTCGGGCGCGGGCTTGGCGTGCTTACTGGCGAGACAGGGGCGGGCAAGTCGATCCTGCTCGACGCGCTCGGGCTGGTGCTGGGCGACCGGGCGGATAGTGGACTTGTGCGGGCAGGCGAAGACAAAGCGCTTGTGACAGCCGCCTTCGAATTTGCGCCCGTGCCTGACGCTGTGGCCGAAGTGCTCGATGATGCGGGCGTGGAGATCGAGCCGGGCGAGCCGCTGCTGATCCGCCGTCAGGTGAAGGCCGATGGTGGCTCCAAGGCATGGGTCAATGACCAGCCTGTGGGCGTCGCGCTGCTGCGCGAGCTTGCCGGGTCACTGGTCGAGCTGCACGGACAGCATGATGATCGCGGGCTCGTGAATCCGCGCGGGCACGGGGCTCTGCTGGACCGATATGCCGGGACGGATTTGGACGGCTTGCGCAGCGCATGGACTGCGTGGCGCGAGGCAGCAGAGCGGCTTGAAAGCGCCCGTGCTGAAGTCGAGCAAGCCAAGGCCGATCAGGACCTCTTGCTGGCCCATCTGGCAGAGCTGAACGCGCTTGAACCGCAAGCGGGCGAGGAAGCGCGGCTCGCAGAAACGCGCAGCGCTATGCAAAAGGGCGAGAAGCTGTCCGGCGACCTGGAAGAGCTGCGGGTGATCTGGGAAGGGTCGGACTCGCCCTTGGCAGCCTTGCGGGTGGCCGCGCGACGGCTTGACCGGATTGCGGGCGAGCATCCGTTGCTGACCGAAGCGCTTGGCGCGCTTGATCGGGCGCTGGTGGAAACAGGCGAAGCGGAAGACAAATTGCGCGATGCGGCCGAAGCTCTGGTGCATGATCCGGCGGCGCTGGATGCAGCGGAGACGCGCCTCTTCGAACTGCGCGCGCTCGCTCGCAAGCATCGCTGCGAAGTGGACGAGCTGCCTGACAAAATGCGCGAAATGCGTTCGCAGCTGGACGCGATAGAAGGCGGCGAAGCGCAATTGGACGCGCTCGAAAGCGCCGCCAAACAGGCAGAGCAGGCCTATACGGCGAAGGCCGAGAAAGCGCACAAAGCGCGCCTGAAAGCGGCCAAGCAGCTCGACAAGGCGGTCGCGGCTGAGCTCGCTCCGCTGAAACTGGACGCAGCGCGGTTCCTCACGGCAGTGGGATCGCTGCCGCAGGAGAAATGGGGGCCTGCTGGAAGCGACAGTGTCGAATTCCTCATCGCCACCAATCCGGGTGCGGATTTTGCTCCGCTCGGCAAGATTGCGTCCGGCGGTGAACTCTCGCGCTTTATCCTCGCGCTGAAGGTTGCGCTGGCGGAGAAGGGCGGGGCGGCCACGGTAATCTTTGACGAGATCGATCGCGGGGTTGGCGGCGCGGTGGCCTCTGCGATTGGTGACCGGCTTGCAAGGCTTGCGGGCGAAGAGCAATTGCTGGCCGTCACGCACTCTCCGCAAGTGGCCGCACGCGGCGCGACGCATTACCTGATCGCAAAGTCCTCCTCGGGCACGGTGACGAAGACCAGCGTGGCACTGCTCGATGAAGCGGGCCGTCAGGAAGAGATCGCGCGGATGCTGTCCGGCGCTGAAGTCACACCCGAGGCGCGCGCGCAAGCGGATCGGCTGCTGGAGGGGGTTTGATTGATGATCGATGACCTGCTCGTCTTTTTCGGTGGCCTTGGCCTTGGGACAATAGCTCTAGTGAGCACTGCTTATGCGCTATTTAAATGGTTTGGGAAAAAATGGATTGAGCAGCAGTTCCAAGAGTCGCTCGAGTCATTTCGTCATGAAAAAGCGCGAGAAATTGAGTCGCTGCGCGCGGATCTGAATGCTCAGTTTGATCGCGCAACTATTGTTAATCAACGTGAATTTGAAATCTTACCGTCGCTCTATCGGCTCTTGAACGAGGCACATGGATCGGTAGCGAGTTTCACCAGCGCATTTCAGCTCGTCCCAGATGTGAATCGAATGCGTGAACCTGAATTAGACGAACTCTTCGATCAGAAAAAATTCGCTGCATACGAAAGAGAGGATGTTCGTGCTTCAGGTGATAAAGCAAGTGAGTTCAGAAAAATCGTATTTTGGAAGGACTACAATATGGCGAGGGCGCCCTTTGTAGAGTTTAACAACTATCTAATTACAAACAGTATATTTATCGACGACGAACTCTTGGCTGAGGTTGAAATCGTCAGAGACTTGATGTTGGCCGCCTTGCAGGAAGCTAGATTTGAGCACGAGCATCCAAACCCCAGGCCCGACCGATGGAAGGCAAGAGATGAGCTTAGCAAGCAGGGACGCGAAGCTATCGATAAAATTAGAAACGAGGTAAAGAAGTCGTTGAGCAAACGAACGGAAAGTTCCTAAATGGGAGTCCTTTCCGAAGCCGATGCCGCCAACGAGTTGATGCGGCTTGCCAAGGCCATTGCGCGGCACGACCAGCTCTATCACGCTGAAGACGATCCGGAGATCACCGATCAGGAATATGACGCGCTGGTCCGCCGCAACGCGGAGCTGGAAGAGGCGTTTCCGCACCTGATCCGTGAGGATTCTCCGTCCAAGAAGGTCGGGCATCAGATCGCCGCTTCGCCATTGTCGAAAGTGACGCACGAGGTTCGCATGATGAGCCTCGACAACGCGTTTTCGGACGAGGAATTGCTCGAGTTCATCGCGCGGGTGCGGCGCTATCTGAACTTGCCCGAGGACGAGACCATCGCCTTCACAGTCGAGGACAAGATCGACGGTCTGTCCTGCTCGCTGCGCTACGAGCAAGGCGAGCTTGTCCGCGCGGCCACACGCGGCGATGGGCAAGTGGGCGAGGATGTGACGGCTAATGTCGCGCATATTGCGGACATCCCGCAATCGCTCCCGGAAGGCGTCCCGGAGGTGTTCGAGGTTCGCGGAGAGGTTTATATGTCGAGCGCGGATTTTGCGGCTCTCAATGCAGTTCAAGAGGAAGCGGGCGGCAAGCTGTTCGCGAACCCGCGCAATGCAGCGGCCGGCTCGCTCCGCCAGAAAGACGCAAGTGTGACTGCCAAGCGACCCTTGCGGTTCTGGGCGCATGGCTGGGGTGCTGCATCTGAAGTTCCGGCTGAAACGCAAGCCGACATGGTGCGTGCGCTGGAGGGCTGGGGCTTGCCGATCTCGCCGCTGTTTGCGCGTTTCGAAAACGAGCAGGACCTGCTCAACCATTATGAGACCATTGCGAGCCAGCGGCCTGACCTTCCGTATGAAATCGATGGCGTCGTCTACAAGGTGGACCGGCTCGACTGGCAGCAGCGGCTCGGTTTTGTCGCTAAGGCTCCGCGCTGGGCGATTGCCCGCAAGTTCCCGGCTGAGCGGGCGGAAACGACGCTCGAAGCGATTGATATCCAGGTTGGGCGCACCGGCAAGCTGACGCCTGTCGGTCGGCTCGCGCCGGTGCTGGTCGGCGGTGTCACCGTCACCAATGTAACCCTTCATAATCGCGACGAAATTGCGCGATTGGGCGTGCGTCCGGGCGACCGCGTGGTGGTTCAGCGTGCCGGCGACGTTATTCCACAGCTTGTGGATAACCTCACTCGCGAGGAGCCGCGTGATCCCTTAGTGTTCCCTGAATGTTGCCCTGAATGCGGTTCCGAGGCGGTCTCGGAGGAAGGCGAGGTCGATGTGCGCTGCACAGGCGGTCTCATCTGTCCGGCGCAACGCACTGAAAGATTGAAGCATTTTGTGTCTCGCAAGGCGCTGGATATTGACGGTCTGGGCGAAAAAACCATCGATCAGTTCTTCAAACTGGGCTGGCTTGAGTCCCCGGCGGACATTTTCCGTTTGAAGGACAAACGGAGCGATGTTCTCGCGCTCGAAGGATGGCAGGACAAGTCTGTGGACAACCTGTTGGCTTCGATTGAGGCGAAACGTGAGCCGGATGCTGCAAGGCTCTTGTTTGGCTTGGGAATTCGCCATGTCGGCGAAGTCACCGCACGCGATCTGATGAAGAATTTCCATGAGCTCCCCGAGCTGCGGGACGCTGCTCAGAAAGCACACAGCGGCGACGAAGACGCTGCGAGCGAGATCAGCTCAATCGATGGCGTCGGGCCGACGGTTGTAACTGCTCTCGGCGACTTCTTCCACGAGCCGCACAATGTCGCGGTGTGGGAGGATTTGCTGAGCGAAGTCAGTCCTCCACGCTACGAAGTTGAAACGCTCGACAGCCCCGTGGCGGGCAAGACAGTCGTCTTCACCGGCAAGCTTGAAACGATGAGCCGCGATGAAGCCAAAGCGCAGGCCGAAAGATTGGGCGCAAAGGCCGCTGGCTCTGTCAGCGCGAAGACCGATTTGCTGGTCGCAGGTCCGGGCGCAGGATCAAAACTCAAGAAAGCGCAGGAGCTCGGCATAGAAGTGATCGATGAAGCAGGCTGGGCCGAGATCGTGGCGGCAGCGGGGTGAACAAGAAGATCGACAAGGCAGTCGAGCAGGAAGTCTCAGGCTATTTCCGCAAGCTCATGCGCGACCTGGAATCGCCGAGGCAGGTCCGCCGCTTCGGCAGCGGGTGGCTTTCCGGCTTTTTCGCTTTGCTGTTCTCGCTCACGGGACTGTTCCTTGTCGTGGCTCTGCGTTTCCCGGAATGGTTTGCCACGCCGGAACTGGAGATCGTCAAGGAATGGACGGGCTTTAGAGCGCTGGTCCATGTCATCCTGCTGCTGAGTTACGGCCTCGCCTTACTGAGCCTGCTGCTGCGACCGCGCAAAGTTCTGGGCATGAGCGCATTGGTGATCGGGATTGGTGCAGCATTGCTTGGCGGCGCGAATGTCCAGCCTGAGGAAACCCGCAGCTGGGGAGTCTTCTTCGGCCTCGATTTCTTCATCATCAACCTGCTGGTGACAGGTTTGATGTTTGCGCCGTTTGAGCGGCTTTTCCCGCATAGGCGCGAGCAACGCCTGTTCCGCAATGAATGGCGCGAAGACCTGTTCTATTTCCTCATCAGCACGATGTTCGTGCAGATCCTGACCTTTCTGACGCTTGCGCCTTCGAACATCATCAATGCGAATACCAACAGTTGGGAGGCTTTCCGTTACTGGGTGTCAGAGCTGCCCTGGATCGTGCAGTTCATTGTCGTTCTGGTTGCCTCCGATTTCCTCCAATATTGGTATCACCGCCTGTTCCATCAGGTTCCGTTCCTGTGGGGATTTCACGCGATCCATCACAGCGCGAAATCGATGGATTGGCTGGCGGGTTCACGTATGCACTTGCTTGAAGTGGTGATGCTTCGCATGGTAACGAGCCTACCGCTCTTCACCTTGGGCTTCAGTCCGGCAGTGATGCAGGCTTATCTCGGCTTCATCTATGTCTGGTCTTCGCTTCTGCACGCCAATGTCGGAGGCAATTTCAACAAGCTTGGACACTGGATTGCGACACCGCGTTTCCATCACTGGCACCATGGCTTGGAGCGCGAAGCATTCGATGTGAATTTCGCGATCCATTTCCCGTGGATCGACAAGCTGTTCGGCACCTTCCACTTGCCGCAGGATCGCTGGCCTGAGAATTACGGCATCCCTGAAGAAGTGCCGCGCAAATATACCGGGCAATTCCTCTATCCTTGGAAAAGGACCGGCGAGAAAACGACCGATGCTGAGTGACCTCCACCCGCAAGCGTTACGCATCGCAGAACTCCTCCGTGCACGGGGCGAAAAGATCGCTGTTGCTGACGGTGCGACTGGCGGCCTTATCGCGGCGAGCCTGCTGACAGTGCCCGGCTCGCTCGATTTCTTTGTCGGCGGCGGAGTCGTCTATTCTTTCAGAGCGCGCGATGTCCTGTTCGACCAGCCGCGCGAGGCCTACAAAGGCATGCGCGGTGCGAGCGAGGACTATGCGCTGCTTCAGGCAGGCTCCATCCGCGACAACTTCCATGCCGAATGGGGCGTTGCCGAAAGCGGTTCAGTCGGCGGATCAACGCATCCAAGCGGCGCGCCAGCGGGTCAGAGCGTTGCGGCCATCGTCGGCCCGCAAGGATTTGAACATACGCAGCAAACCCAAACCGGCAGCGATGACCGGATCGCGAATATGGAAAGCTTTACGCGCGCGGCGCTGAATGCCTTGGAAGAGGCGCTCTCCAAAGCCGGTTAGTCGTTAGGCATCAGATGGATCTCTCGCACGCATGATGTGTCGGGCTGCTCCAGCGCGAAGACCACCGCATCGGCAATATCCTTTGGCTGCAGCTTGGTTGGCTTGGGCTCGTCGAAAAACGGGGTGTCGACCATGCCGGGCGAGATGACAGTGCAGCGGCCGCCCCATTCGCGCATTTCCTCCGCCAGATTGCCGGCAAAACCATGCACGAACCATTTTGTCGCGCTGTAGATCGAGCCTTTGAAGTGGTCGCGACCGGCCTTCGAACCAGTGACGATGAATTGCCCCTTGGTTGGCTTTAGGTGCGGGATCGCTTCGTGCGCTGCATAAAGCACAGCGAGGATATTGAGGTGGATCATGTCATGCCATTCATCCGGATCACCATTTTCGACACCCGGCTTTTCGACCCCTGTCCCCGCATTTGCGAATACTGCATCGAGGCTTCCGAAATGGCTGGCGGCTTGAGCGAGCGCTTCCCGGATAGCAGTCCGATCGGTTGCATCGCAGGGGATCGCGAGCGCTGCTTCGCCGATTTCGCCTGCCAATGCTTCCAGCTTGTCGGCTGACCTGGCGACAAGCGCGACATTCCAGCCAGAGGCTGCTGCTTGCCGTGCGGTTGCTTCGCCAATGCCGGTGGATGCGCCAGTGATGAGTAAGGTTTTCGCCATGATTTTCCTCGTGATTTCGTTGTTGCGAAACCAATGTGCCGGGGGCGCAAGAGGTTCCGAAAACGCGCTTCAGTCCGCGTCCTGAGGCGTCTCCACCCATTTCATCACACCGCCTTCCAAAGGCGTCCACCAGCCGGTTCTTACTCCGGCCGATGCCAGCATGTCGCTCGTCCATTGATTGCAAGTGCGCCGCGCTGAATAATTGCCAGACGCATCGTAGAATACGTCAAACCAGGAATAGCCGGGATAGGTCTGTCGCTTGTCGGCAGGAAGCACGTAAGGTTCGATCGCAGCGACCAGCTTGCGATATTCATCCTGCGTGATGGTGAGCGGGCGATAATTCTCCGACGGCACCGGCCTTATGTAATGCGCGATGTGGAGCAACGGCTCCCCGCCATAGACAGCGCCCACTGCCACGGACGGCTTCAAGTCTGCCCAAGTTTCTGTGTTGAGGAAGACTTCCTTCTCGCCCCAACTGATCGACACGTGGGTATAGGGCTGCGCGTGCTCCCGCAAATCGCTCGCCGGGAAGTCTGCGCGCCAGTCCTTGTGCGCATTGACCAGCGGCAGGACGAGTGCGGTGTGAATGCCGTTGGTTTCCAGCAGGATTTCAACGCCGTCCTCAGGCTCCTCCCAGTCGGCATTGCGCGGGATGCTTGAGCCGATCCAGGCGCTGAGCAGGAACAGAAGAACGGCTCCGAGCAGAGCGGCGAGCGGCCATAGTACCAGCCGCTTGAGCCAGAGTGTCACTGGCGACGCTTGCGCAGCCATAGGATCGACCAATCGCCATTGACCAAGCGCGCCGCCAAGCGAAAGCCTTGTTTTCGATAGGCGCGTCGGATGCGCGGCTCTTGCGTTTCCAGAAGCCCCGCGAGGAGGAGATTGCCGCCGGGTGCAACCGCCTTTTCGAAGTCCGGCGCAAGCTCGACCAATGGCCCGGCGAGGATATTGGCAATGAGCAGATCAAAGGTCCCACGCGCTTCGATCAAAGGGTGGTCGGTTCCGGGCGCGATCACCATGGTGACTTCGCCTGACTTTGCGCCGAGCGGGACTCCGTTCATCGCTGCATTGTCGGCGACAACGGTTGCGCATACTTCGTCAATGTCGCTCGCAGTCTGCAAGGCGCTGGGCCATAGCTTGCGCGCGGCAAATGCCAGCAGCCCTGTACCTGTGCCGATATCCGCTACTTTGCGCGCGACCACGCCGCTGCGTTTCATCGCATCGAGCATTTCCAGACAGCCTGCGGTTGTCTCGTGCTGGCCGGTGCCGAAGGCCTGACTTGCCGGGATAACAATGTCGGTAAGGTCTGCGCGCGCTTCATACTCGGCAGTGCGGACATGGAAGCGGCCTGCAAAAATCGGCTCAACCCCTTGCTGGCTGATTGTGAGCCAGTCTTCATCGGGAAGCTTTTCTGCTTCAATCGCAGGTGGCTTGCCGTCAAACAGCGCGGCGATTGCGCCTTTCTCAGCAGAGCCGGGCTTGCGCTCCATCCACGCTTCGAGCACCCAGTCCTGCGGCTTGTCTTCAGCGATCTCGCGTCCGGAGAGGACGATCTCGCCGTCCCATTCTCCAAGCTCTTCCGCCGTTTCATGGGCCAGAAGCGCGGCCTGTACGACCGGCTTTGGCGCAAAGGCAAAGAGCTTCCAGCTTGTGGTCACTGGTTCGCGCCAGCCTCGCGTTCCAGCCGCCTTGCAATGTCCTGCCGTTTGCCTTCCGCATATTGCGCGCAAGGCGCCTCCATGGTCAGCAATGTCCGCTCTTCCAGATGCCTGAGGAGCCGCGCATGCGAAGGGTGCGGCGCGAGCAGGACATCGCAATCAAGCCCGGCGAGCCGATCGAGGCCTGCACGATATTCTGCAAGGTATTCTGGATGATCGGAGAAGCGATAATCGTCGGCGCTCACCGGCGAGAGACTGTCGGCAAAGGCAATCGTCTTGCACTCGGTCCCCTCGCAGCTTTCCCACAACCAGGTGGTGCCGCCCGGCGTGTGCCCGGGTGTCGCAAAGGACTGGAGATTGATGGACCCGACACCCATCGCATCGCTATCCTGATGAATGAAGTCCACGCGGACAGGCTCGAACGGATCGTGCATGTTGTGCTGCGGATCTTCAGGGTCTGACTTGCCGGTTCGCATGGTTTCAGCGCCTCGCTCAAGCGAGACCAGCGATGCACCGGTCAGTTCCTGCAGATAGGCCATTCCTCCGACATGGTCGAAATGCTCATGACTATAGCCGAGCAAGACAATATCGCTGGCTTTGAAGCCCAGCGCTGCAATGTTCTGTTCGACCACGCGAGCGCCGCCTTCAGTGCCGCTATCAAGCAGCACGTGCCCTTCATCATCGGTAATAAGGATCGAAGCGATCCCGCACGTGCCGACATAATAGGTGTTGCCGTAGACCTTGAAGGGCGGGGCGGGCTTGTCCCAATCGTCCCAAGGCTCGCAAGCGTCGAGAAAGGCTTGTTGGTCGGCGGGAAAGCCGGGCTTGCCGGGTTCTCCGGGCTCGCCGTCTTCAGCGGCGACCGCGACGCAGCTCGTGAGCAAGACAGACGAAGCGGCGGCAATAAGTGTCTTAGCGAACATAGCTTGCTCCATTGGCGTCGATGACTGCGCCCGTCATGCTGGGTGGGGCCTCCAGTGCGCAGAATGCGATGATCCGCGCAATCTCTTCCGGCTCTGCCACGCGGCCCAAGGGAATGTCGCGCAGCAAGTCTTCACCGCCGCGTGAGGCCAGATAGTCGCCCGCCATCGCGGTATCGGTAAAGCCCGGCGTGATTGCGAAGCTCAATATGCCTTGATCCGCATAGGCTCTCGCAATGGTCTTATGCAGTGCGACCATCCCGCCTTTGGCCGCCGCGTAGTGCCAATGGTCCGGGCTATCCCCGCGATAGGCCGCGCGGCTGGCGACATGGACAATGCGCCCTTCGCGGCCTGTATCGAGCCAGTGCTTCACCGCAAATCGGGTGAGCTGTGCTGCTGCTGTCAGATTGATCCGCAAGGTGTCTTCCCAGCGGTCGATCCAGTCAATGTCAGAGCCATGCAGCGGATTGGCTTCAAACAGGCCTGCATTGTTGATCAGCACATCAATCTGGCCGCCTGATTGCGCGAGCGCTTCTTCCCACAGCATTTGCGGAGAAGCGGGCTGCGTGAAGTCCGCGCCAATCGCGTCACCTCGGCCTGAACTGCTCGCATGGCCGATCACTTTTGCGCCGCGTTCGCTCAACAAATCGCGCGCTGCCGCCCCGATCCCGCGGCTTGAACCTGTCAGTAGTATTGCACTCATAAGGCAGTCAGGACAATGCAGGCGCATGAACCGAGATGGTTCGATTGCGGGTTGAATTGCTAGAAACGAGCCGAAGCATGGAGTGGTTCTCCATTCGAGGCGAGTGACGACGCCATTCGCCCTCAATCGACCACCGGAACGGCTTGGCCGGAATTGCCCATGACTTTGTCGTTCGCTTGGCCAATAGCACCACTATTTCCCTTCGCTCTCTCCGCGTCCTGAACAATTCCGGCCCAAGTCTCGATTATGCGCCTGCGTTGTCCTGACTGCATCACCTATCCGAAACTTTGCAGGTAGAGTCGAGGCATTGCACGCACTTGCCCGCTTGTTTCACACGACACTTTCGGTAAGGGAGTGCGAGCGCCAAGGGAGTGGCGCAAGGAATTTCGGGACAGACAATGGGTAACAGACCGCTTTCACCACACTTGCAGATCTGGAAATGGGGGCCGCATATGCTGGTTTCCATCCTGCACCGCGTAACCGGCGACGGCATGGCTTTGGTCGGCCTGTTTGTTCTTGTCTGGTGGCTCGGCGCGATTGCCAGCGGTCCGGCATACTATTCCTTCTTCACTGACATCATGACGTCCCCGGTCGGCTACGTCATCATGGTGGGCCTGAGCTGGGCATTCTTCACGCATTTGATGAGCGGTCTTCGCCACTTCGTCCTGGATATCGGCGCCGGATACGAGCTCGACACCAACCGCGCGTGGTCAATTGCATCACCGCTTATCGCCATCGCACTGACAGCGGGCTTCTGGGCCCTCATCCTCAATAAATAGGTCGAACTAGAATGGGTAACGGAACCTCCATCGGGAAGGTACGCGGACTGGGCTCCGCGCATGAAGGCGCGCATCACTGGCTGGTGCAGCGCTTTACAGCTGTCGGAAACCTCGTGCTGATGCTGTGGCTGGTCGCAAGCTTCGTGCTGCTGCCCGACTTCTCTTACGGCACTGTGTCGACCTGGCTTGCGGGGCCAATCCCGTCGGTTGCCATGATCCTGCTCGTTGTGAGCGTGTTCTGGCATGCGCGGCTGGGTTTGCAAGTGCTGATCGAGGACTATGTCCACGAAGCTGGCATGAAGTTCGGCCTCATCGCTGCGCTTAATCTTGCGGTCATTGGCGGAGGCGCGTTCGCGATCTTCAGTGTCGCGCGTCTTGCATTGGGAGGAGCGGCATAATGGTCGACACCTCAGCCTATAAGATCATCGATCACACTTACGATGTTGTTGTCGTTGGCGCAGGCGGCTCTGGCCTTCGCGCGACCATGGGCGCTGCTGAAGCGGGCCTTCGCACAGCCAACATTTCCAAGGTTTTCCCGACGCGTTCGCACACAGTTGCAGCGCAAGGCGGCATTGCCGCTTCGCTCGGTAACAACTCGCCTGACCACTGGTCATGGCACATGTATGACACTGTGAAAGGTGCTGACTGGCTCGGCGACCAGGACGCGATCGAGTATCTCGCGCGTGAAGCCCCGCAAGCGGTTTACGAGCTTGAGCATGCCGGTGTCCCGTTCTCCCGCAATGAAGACGGCACGATTTACCAGCGTCCGTTTGGCGGCCACATGCAGAATATGGGCGAAGGCCCTCCGGTGCAGCGCACTTGTGCCGCTGCTGACCGTACCGGCCATGCGATGCTGCACGCGCTCTATCAACAGAGCCTCAAATACGATGCGGACTTCTTCATCGAGTATTTTGCGCTCGACCTGATCATGAGCGGTGAGGGCGCTGAGCGGAAATGCGTCGGCGTTATCGCGATGTGCTTGGATGATGGCACGATCCACCGTTTCCGCGCGCAAAGCGTAGTGCTCGCAACCGGCGGCTATGGCCGCTGCTACTTCACCGCGACGTCCGCGCACACGTGCACAGGCGATGGCGGCGGCATGGTGCTGCGCGCTGGGCTCCCGCTGCAGGATATGGAATTCGTGCAATTCCACCCGACCGGCATTTACGGCGCGGGCGTGCTGATTACCGAAGGCGCGCGGGGCGAGGGTGGCTACCTCACCAATAGCGAAGGCGAGCGCTTTATGGAGCGTTATGCGCCGTCCGCAAAGGACCTGGCATCGCGCGATGTTGTCTCGCGTTCCATGGCGCTCGAAATGCGCGAAGGGCGCGGCGTCGGCGAAAATGGCGACCATATCTTCCTGCACCTGGATCACATCGATCCCAAGGTGCTCGCAGAGCGCCTTCCCGGCATTACCGAGAGCGGCAAGATTTTCGCAGGCGTTGATCTGACGCGTGAGCCTCTCCCGGTAACGCCGACGGTTCACTACAATATGGGCGGCATTCCCTGTAACTATCATGGGCAGGTGGTGACACTCGGCCCCGATGGCGATCCGGATCATGTCGTGCCCGGCCTTTATGCGGTTGGCGAAGCGGCGTGCGTGAGCGTGCATGGCGCGAACCGTTTGGGCTCGAACTCGCTGATCGACTTGGTGGTGTTTGGCCGTGCGACGGGCTTGCACCTTAAGGAAAACACCAAGGCGGGCGCGAGCCAGCCTGAACTGGCCGCAAACAGCGCGGATATGGCGCTCGGCCGTCTGGATCATTTCCGCCATGCGGATGGTGGCTCGCCAACAGCAGAACTGCGCCGCGACATGCAGCAGACCATGCAAGCGCATGCGGCTGTGTTCCGCGACAGCAAGCTGATGTCGGAAGGCGTTCAGAAGCTGACGGATATCAACAAGCGGATGGAAGACGTGAAGGTCTCCGACCGCTCGCTGATCTGGAACAGCGATCTCATCGAAACGCTGGAGCTTGATAACCTTATGGCTCAGTCGGTCGTCACCATGGCGTCCGCAGAGAACCGCAAGGAAAGCCGCGGCGCGCACGCGCATGAGGACTTCCCCGATCGTAATGATGGCGAGTGGATGAAGCATACTATCGCTTGGTTCGAAGGCTGGGGCGGCAATGGCGGATCGGTGAAGATCGACTACCGTCCGGTGCACGAATACACGCTCACCGACGATGCGGAATACATCAAGCCGAAAGCGCGGGTTTATTGATTGGCAACGGGGTGCTTGACGTTCGTTTGAGGCCCCGCCAATCTCTCTCCCCAATGAAGGGGCTTCGCAATCTTGCAGCACTGGCCGCGTGTCTCAGCGTCACGCTGGCGGCTGCATCCATCGCGCAAGACGCTGCTGAACCTGTCCAGCCTCCGCCGCATACGTCCAATTGGCCCGTTCTTGGCACAGGCAAGACGCAAGGCGAGCGCATGCGCAGCCTCTCGCAAGGGCCGGAGATGCAGCGTGGTATCTCGCCGACAGAAATGCTGCGCGAGCGCCGCTTGCTGGACAAAGCTCTCGAGAATCTCGAACCGCAACGTCCTGGCACAATCGATGCCTATGTTGTGACCGTCGCGCTCGACAGCGATCCGGTGTTTGCCCGCGAAGCGCGCGAAGCCGGCAAGGTATTGAGCCGCCGCTATAATGCGCAGGGCCGCACGATTGTGCTGGCGGGTCCCGATGGCAAGAACGCAGGCCTTCCCAAAGGCTCGATCCGCACACTGATGGTAACGCTGGCGAGCATTGCCGAGACGATGGATACCGATGAGGATGTGCTGGTGCTGTACACGACCAGCCACGGCATTCCGCAGGGTCTGGCCTACCATTACGGCAATACCGGCTATGGCATCCTGTCTCCGCAAGTGCTGCGCGATGCCTTGCGCGATCTGGGGCTGGAGCGGCGCATCCTGATCCTTAGCGCATGCTATTCCGGTGTGTTTGTACCCTTCGTCTCTTCACCGGATAGCGCGGTGTTGACCGCCGCGCGTTCTGACCGGACGAGCTTCGGTTGCCGCGCGGAGAATGACTGGACCTTCTATGGCGATGCGCTGATCAACAATGCGCTGCGCAAGCCGCAATCGCTGGAGCAGGCCGCAGGTGAAGCGCGCGATGCAATCAGCGGGTGGGAGCGTGCGGCGCGTGTCCGCCCCTCGCAGCCGCAGACTTCGATCGGCAGCGATGCGGCAGAATGGCTGACGCCTCTGGAAGCGGAGATTCCCAGGCGGGCGACGAAGCCCGTGGGGACGCCGTCATTCAATCCCGGTGGTTGATTTCTCGACTTTGCGCGAAGTTTTGATGATGGCAGGCTCGGCGAGCAACTGACCTTTCAGGAAACCCTCGCCTTTGTCGGGATCGCGCGGTTTGGCGTGGATCGCGTGAACGACTTCCATGCCGTCCACCACATAGCCGAACACAGCAAAGCCGGGCCTGCGCGCAGGATCTTCCGCTTCCGGCCAAGCATCTAGCCCGCGCTGATCGCGGATCATGATGGAGAAGTCACCAGTCGCCGTGCCGGGATCGAAGCGTGCCATGGAAAGCGCGCCATTGGTGTGGCTTAGCCCGGTCTCGCTGGTCGGCTCATGCGCGATAGGCGGCAGCAGCCGCTTGGGATCATTCTGCGCGCCGCATTGCAGGAAACCGGAGGGCTCTTCGCCGCCTTCGACATGCAAAGCGCGGTAGCATTTGATCCCGTCAAAGCGGCCTTCGTCTACATAGCGCAGGAAGTTCGTCGCGGTGATTGGCGCGCGCTCTGTTTCAAGCGAGATGGTGATCGTGCCGAGTTCAGTTTCCAGCTCTACAAGTTCGGTTGCGTAGACTTTTGGCCCGACGCCGGGCGTTGTCGCCGCACGCGCGCTGACTTCAAATTTCATCACCAGCGTGCGCTGATCATCTGCGCCGGCGCCATTGTCTGACGCAATGTAGAGATACGTGAGCCCGCTTTCCTCGCGAACGGCCAGCGCTTCGAAGTTGCCGACGGTCAGCTCCGGCCCCCATGCGGCCAAGCGCTCGCCATTGCCGTCCGGGCCAACAGCGTGGATCGCGACACCAAAGCCTGTTTCCGCCGTTCCGCGCCGCAAGAGAACGTAGCATACGCCATTACTCGCGCAGTCAGAGCCGGTGGCAACATATTGCTCGGTTTCTAGGGCCTCGCCTGCATTCAATTCTGCGAGGGCTGGGTGGACCGCAGCAGCATGAGGCGCGGCTGCTTCGTGCAGATCTGCATAGCGCCAGATGCGCTTCTTGCCGTCGAATTTCACCAGCCAGCCGCCATCCTCTGAACGCTCGATAGAGGAGGCCATCACTTTTTCGTCGCCGCGCAGCCTTTTGCCGCGCTCATCCAGCAGGTCGCCCATTTCGATCTCGACAATGTCAGTAAGCCGGTTCTGGATCGCATCGGGCAGCATGATGAGCCAGCGTCCATCGCTCGTCACCGCGTAGAGCTGGCCATCCGACCAATCCAGGCCAGATATTGAGCCGACCTCTTCTTCGCCCGGTTCAATCTCCACACCGCCGCGATAAATGAGCTCGCCCAGCTCGATATTGTCCGGATCAGCCGAGTCAAAGGCGACCGGGATCGTTTGCGGCAGGAAGGGCTCTTCAGCGGCTGCGGAGCTTGCAGAAAGGCCAAGACCAGTGGCAATCGCGATGGAAAGTTTGGTTCTCCATGTCATTCATCCATGTTGAAATGTCGTTTGCAGAGAAGCAAGCGGGATTCGCTGCTGTTCATCCGATAGCAATGTTTACAGCCGTAGTCGTTTTGACTACACCCGTAATCGTTATCGAGATTTCGGCTGTATGAAGACGAGTTCGAGGAGGGACGGATGAGTAATTCAGACAATCCAACGCCTGAACGCATCAGCGAAGCCGAATATGCGGTCATGGAAGTGCTGTGGTCCAAAAACCCGGCATCTGCATCCGATGTGAGCGACGCCATTGCGAGCGAGCGGGGCTGGAGCCTTGCGACAGTAAAGACGCTGCTGGGCCGACTGGTCCAGAAAGGCGCCATCGCCACGCGCCCCGATGGTCGCCGCTATCTCTACAGCCCTGTGATTGAACGTGATGACTATGTCGGCGGAGAATCGCGCCGCCTGGTTGATCGCTTGTTCGGTGGAAGCGCCGCCGGATTGTTCGCGCATCTGGCTGAGCAAGAGGCCCTCACAGAAGACGATCTCGCAGAGATTGAAACGCTGCTGAAGGAGCTCAAGCCATGACGGACTGGCTCTACGACACATTGCTCTGGACCGGCGTTCTCATCGGTTTGGTGCTGCTCATACGGCGTCCGGTTGCCAAGGCCTTCGGGCCGCGCGTCGCTTACGCCTTGTGGTTTATCCCGTTCATCCGCCTGATCCTGCCGCCCCTCGTGCTGCCGGCATGGATGGCGCCGGAACAAGCTCCGGCTATCGCTTCAACCGTAGAAAGTGCTGCGTCAGTTGACCCGGTAACGCTCGCGCTGGCCGAGCAAGCAGCAAGTGCGCCGGTTGCACAGCAGGCGGCCGCAGGTCCAGTGCTTGACCCGGCAATGCTGACGGCGTTGACGCTCGCCTTGTGGCTAGGCGGGGCAGCTGTGTTCCTGTTCACGCGCTTCAAGGGCTATCGCGACATGCGCGAAGAGATGCTCGAGGATGCGAAAGAAGTCGGTGTTTCGGACAAGGTGCGCTTGATGGAGACGCCTGCCGCGACAGCTCCGCTCGCATTCGGCGTAAAGGACAAAGTGGTTGCTTTGCCGCCAGGCTTCCTTGCCATGCATGACCGCGAGACCCGTGATCTGGCAGTCGCGCACGAGCTTGCGCACCACCGCGGCGGCGATTTGCTGGTGAACATGCTGATGCAGCCTCTGTTTGCGATGCACTGGTTCAACCCGCTTGGATATTATGGGTGGCAAGCGCTTCGCCGCGATCAGGAATCGGCCTGCGATGCGCGGGTTGTCGAACATTGCCCTGAAGAAAAGCGCGCTGATTACGCGCGGGTAATTGCCAGCTTTGCCGCAGGGCCGAACGTGGCGCTCGCAGCGCCCATGGCGTGTCCTGTGCTCGGCGAGAAAAGCATAATTGAACGATTGAGGAGTTTGAAGATGAGCCAACATACGTCACAGCGGCGCAAGACAGGCGCAGTTCTGCTGGCAGGGGCGCTTATCGCGCTGCCGCTCACCGCCACGGTGTCTTACGCTGAAGGGCAGAGCGTGGAAGAGGCGTTTGCTGAAGAAGCTGTGACGCCGCCTGCTCCTCCAGCGCCTCCGGAAGCGCCGGGTGCTCCTACGCCTCCTGCTCCACCGGCTCCGCCAGAAGTTGGCGTGGACGTTGATGTGGAAATGGATGCTGATGGCAACGCCACTAAGACCAAGAATGTCTATCGCACAGTAAGTGTCTATCGTTCCGATGACGGTGAAGTGAAGCAGATAAAACGCTCTGTAAGAATGAAGGGCGGCAACATTTCAGACGAAGAGAAACGCACGATCGAGATGCGTGTTGAAAGAGCGCACAAGGATGCGATGGATGCTCACAAGGCATCCGACAAGGCTCACGCCAAAGCGCATAAGGAAGCCATGCGAGCTCACAAGGAAGCCGCAAAGGCTAACGCCAGGGCACACAAGGAAATGCGCATTGCTCTGGCTGAATCTGTTGATGCGCGGGCCGAGGCTGAGCGCGCCATCAAGGAAGTGAGGCTTGAACTTGAAGGTTCGGAAGGCGGCCGAACGACCGTCGAAATGAAGTGCGAGGGTGACGAAATCGCCTCGGAAAAGACCCGCGAGGACGGCACCAATGTCGTCATGATCTGCAAGAGCAAGGTCATGGCTGAAGCGCTGAAAGGGCTTAAGCAGGCGCGCGCTGAGATTGCCAAGAACAGCGAGATGGACGCTGAAACGCGCAAGGAAGTTTTGCGTTCGCTCGATGAGCAAATCGAGAATTGGAACAGCTAAAGGCACAGCCATCGAAGTGAACCCCTGATCGCTTCGAGATTCTGTTCCATCCCAAGCGGCGGAGGTTGATCCAGGACCTCCGCCGCATTTGATTCCGGGTTCATATACAATTCAGTTCATCGCTCACAAACAACGCTTCATCGTACAAAGATGGAGGTTGAAATGAGCAAGGAACGCTCGCCCGGAATGAAATTGCTGTTTGCCGGATTGGTCGGCGCAGTGCTGATTATCCCACTGATTATGGTCTATGCGCTGGTTTCTGATCGCCAGCATCAGGCGCGTATTGCTCAGGATTCGATTGCTGCGGGATGGGCCGGGCCGCAAGTCGTGACAGGCCCCTTGCTGGTCATTCCCTATCGCGATGAAGCGGTGACAACCGAAGTCGTGGACGGCAAATCCGTGACGCGCACAGTCGAAGTTCGCAAGAACCTCTATATGTCGGCAGACAGGCAGGACATCGACACCGATCTTACGCCCGACATCAAGAAGCGCGCGATCTATGAGACGGTGATTTACACGGCAGCGGTTTCTGGCAAGGCCCAATATGCATTGCCCGATGATATCGAGCGTTTCGGGGTCAAACGCGATCAACTCATTCTTGATGAAGTCGAAGTGCGTCTGGGAGTTTCTGACCCTCGCGGGCTGCAAACGGACTCCGCTCTCCGCATTGATGGCGAAGCCATGGCATTGAAACCGGGCAACGGCCTTGCAAGCACTGGCGGCTCAGGCGTGCATGCCTATTTCGACTGGTCAGAAGGCGAGCCGATTGACCTTGCCTGGAGCTATAATCTGCGGGGCAGCCGTTCGTTCAGCGTTGTGCCAAGCGGCAATGCGACCAATTGGTCTGCGCAGTCTGAATGGCCGCACCCCAGCTTTACCGGTAGCTTCCTTCCTGGTGAAGAGGATCGTGAGCTCGGACCCGATGGCTTCAAGGCTAACTGGTCAATTTCGAACCTCGCTTTGGGCCAGTCGACACTCACGAAATCGGACAGCGGACCTCAGGTCTATCCGGGCGAGACTGTCGATCAATATGCGAGCCGGACTGCACCTGCGTTCGCCGGGGGCACTGCGGTCGCAACAATCGGGCTGATTGAGCCGGTTGATCTCTACAGTCAGGTCGACCGCGCGGTGAAATACGGATTCCTGTTCATCGGCTTCACTTTCCTCGTATTCCTGATGTTTGACATTGTTGCAGGCGCGCGCGTGGCCACGGCTGAGTATTTGCTGACAGGAGCGGGACTGGTCCTGTTCTTCGTGATGCTGCTCGCCTTTGCTGAAGTCATTGGCTTCGCGCTCGCCTATATCGTTGCAAGCGCTGCGATCATCGGATTGCTGACAGCTTACAGCGCAGCTGTGCTGGGCAGTTGGACAAGGGCAGGGGTGGTTGGAGCCGTGCTGGTCGGGCTTTACGCACTGTTGTTTGTCCTGCTGAACCTTGAAGCGCTTTCGCTGATCATTGGCTCGCTGATGCTGTTCTTCGCGCTGGCAGGCGTAATGTACGCGACCCGCGGTGTGGATTGGTCAGGCGTTGCTTTGAAAAAGCCCGACGGGGAGAGCGAACCGATTACCGCTTAAGGATCATCGCTACACAAAGAAGAAGCCCGGTTGCGCATCGCAGCCGGGCTTTTTCATTTGGACAGTCGGGGATCGTACGCCCGAGCGCCGTTTACTCTTCAGTTACAGGTTGGAATTTGACGACGTCGTCTTCGTCTATCTCGATTGCCACAAATGCAGGCCGCGAGGGGTAAGGGCACTCGGACGCTTCGCCGAGCCCTTTGAGATAAGCGCGTCTGGCGAGGCCAGCTACGATGGCCGCACGCAATTCGCGCTTCTCGCCAGCTGCGCCGGTGATTTCGCGCAAGATCCCGCGAAAGGGGATGAACGATCCCACGACGCGTTTGGCGATTTTGCCTTCGCTGAACGGATCGCTGCCTTCGTTAATGATGTCATAGTCCGGCCCCAGCACAGCATCGAGATCAGCTATCGCCAGACGCAAACTCTCGCAGTCCTTGCCTGGGGGGCTGGCGTAAGGATCTTTCGATACAGTTTCGAGAATTTCCGGAATCTCGTCCCCATCAAGGTTGAGATCGTCGATCGGCGTCATGATGACATCTTCAACGTCTGGTTCCTGATCGCGAACCACTTCCTGCTCGTCCTGCGCGGCAGCAGCGGCGGAACAGCCAAGCGCCAGTGCAATCAAGCCTGTCTCGACGAGGCCCCGGATGGATTGCTTCCTAATTCTGGAAGTAGCGATCGCAGACACTATCGTTGGCTCCTTCTAGTCCGAGACGCAGCGCCTCCATCCGCTGGCGCGACGTGCCGTGGGTGAAGTTCTCCGGATTGATCCGCTGCCCGGCATTGCGCATGAGCGTGTCATCGCCAATCGCGCTCGCTGCGCGCAGGCCCTCCTGCATATCGCCCGGCTCGATCAGATTGCGGTTCTTGCCCGCCCATACGCCTGCATAGCAATCCGCCATCAATTCCATCCGGACCTGCAATTGATTTGCTCTGCTACGATCGCGGGCTTGCAAGGACCGAACCTGCGAGGCGAGGCCGGTGAGGTTCTGGATATGGTGACCGTATTCATGCGCCATCACATAGTAGCGCGCGAAATCTCCGCCTGCGCCCATCCGGCGCGCCATTTCATCATAGAAGCTGGTGTCGATGTAGATACCCATATCCGCTGGGCAGTAGAACGGGCCAGCCGCTGAGGTGGCGCTGCCGCAGCCCTGTGTCGTCACTGAACCGCTATAAAGCGTCAGGATCGGGTCCTGAAACGGAATACCGGCACGCTCAAACTCAGGGCGCCATGTGCTGTTAAGCGAGCTGAGCGCATTGCAGGCTTCGCGGGCATAGGGGCCGCTTTCGCACACTTGCTCTTCTGAAACGTTTGCTTGCTGCTGTTGCGGGGCTTGTTGCTGTGCGCCTTCGATCATACCGATCGTCTGCATGGGATCTGCGCCGAAGACGAAATAGGCAATCGCTGCGATAATGATCGCGCCGCAGCCAATGCCGCCGCCTCTGCCTCCGGGCAATCCGCCACGCCCGCCTGAACGGACTCGAATATTGCTGGTGTCGTACTTCCCCAGACGCATTTGGCTCTCCCCATTTATCTACGGCAATGTGCATTCGCGGCCCTGTTTGGGCTGGACATGAAACAAAGCGCAAGCAAAAGCTTGTACAGTTTTTTAATGCGTCGGAGTTCTGCATGTTCCTGAGTAGCAAACGAGCCCTCGTTACCGGTTCCACTTCCGGCATCGGATTGGCCATCGCCAAGGCGCTTCGGGCAGAGGGCGCAGAAGTGATCCTCAACGGTTTCGGTGACGCGGATGAGATCGCGGCTCTATGCGATAAAATGGGCGCAGCGCATTCCGGTGCAAACCTGCTTGAAGTTGCTGAAATCGAACAAATGATGGCTGAGGCCGGTCCCATCGACATCCTTGTCAACAATGCAGGAATGCAATTCGTCAGCCCGGTTGAGGACTTTCCGGCTGACAAGTGGAATGCGATCATTGGCCTTAATCTCACAGCGGCCTTTCACACGACCCGGCTCGCAGTGCCGGGCATGAAGGAGAAGGGCTGGGGGCGGATCATCAACACGGCCAGCGCGCATTCCAAGACAGCCTCTCCCTTCAAGAGCGCGTATAACGCCAGCAAGCACGGGATTGACGGTTTTACCAAGACTATCGCGCTTGAACTTGCACAGACCGGGGTGACCGCCAATTGCATCAGTCCGGGCTATGTCTGGACGCCGCTCATCGAAGGGCAGATCCCTGACACGATGAAAGCGCGTGGGCTCAGCCGTGATGAAGTCATCAATGATGTGCTGCTTGCGAAACAGCCGACAAAGAAGTTCGTCCAGCCCGATGAAATTGGCGCTTTGGCGACATTCCTCTGCCGCGAAGAGGCTGGCAATGTCACCGGTGCGAACTGGAGCATTGACGGAGGCTGGACTGCTGAATGAGGCTTTGCGCTATCCCTTTGCGCGCTAAAGCGTCATTACGGGCTGCGCTGATCGGCTTGCTGTTCGCGCTTGTCGCTGCGTGCGCGACGCCGTCAGGCGTCAGCAAAAGCGAGTTTGCTGAACTTGAGCGCGCGATGCGCTCGCATATCGAAGTGCTTGCTTCTGATGAATTTGAAGGCCGCAAGCCCGGAACCGAAGGCGAGCGCAAAACCCTTGCCTACATTCAGACCGAACTCGAGCAGCGCGGGCTCATATCCGGCACTAACGATCCCGCCAATCCGTGGCTTGCACCGGTAGAGCTGTCTTACGTCAATGCCGCCAGCGAGAACGTGGCTTTCATTGTGGATGGCAAGCGTATCAAGGTGTCGGGCGATGACGCTTTTGCAACCACGCCTCTACGCCGCAGCCTGCTGGAATACGCTTCGCTGCTTTATGCAGGAGCGGATCTCAACGATCCTGACGAGGATCAGTTTGTCGGTCAGGTGGTCGTTCTTGATGGAAATGATCCGCGTTCCAGTGCTTTGCGCGATCGCGCTTTTGGTGCGGGAGCGGCTGCGGTCCTGCAATTGGTCGATAATCCTGATCTGGTCGCGACGGCGCGCCGCGCTCTGGGCGTTGAGCGTTTCCGATTGTCGCAGGAGACCAAGGATGCGCTCACTGTATTCATGGCTCGTAATGCCTTTGCTGATGTTGTTGGTGACGAGCAGTGGGAAACGCTCCGGGAGGAAGCGCAGTCTGAGGATTTCCTTCCGCGTGAGATCGGCATTTCCGCCAAGATCGAGGCCTCGACGCAATCGCGTACCGTTATTTCTCACAATCTGGTCGGGAAGATCCAAGGCAACAAGCCGGGCAGCGGCGCAATCGTGCTGTTGGGTCATTGGGACCACTTCGGCACTTGCGGCGAAGATGGCGACATAGATCGTATCTGCAATGGCGCGATCGATAACGCCTCTGGCATCGCTTCGCTCATCGAACTGGCTGACCGCCTGGTAAGGTCAGGGGCACATGACCGCGATATCTATGTCCTTGCGACGACTGCAGAAGAATGGGGCTTGCTGGGCGCAAAGGCATTCATTGCCCGTCCTCCGCTGCCGTTGGAAGAGATCGTCGGCGTATTCAATTTTGACACCGTCGCGGTTGCCGGTCGCGGCAGTCCTGTGGTTTTCCTCGGCGAAGGGTACACAGGTCTTGACCCGTTTGTGCTCAAAGCAATTGACCGCTCAGGCCGGGATTTGGGCTCAAGAGAGCTCGCAGAGCAATTCGTCAGGCGACAGGATGGCTGGGCGTTTCTTGAGGCCGGTGTTCCGTCAGTGATGCTTTCCGGATCATTGAGCTCTCCGCAAATGCAGACCTATTTTCAGTCCCGCTATCACAATGCTCAAGACAATCCGGGCGAACTGGTATTGAGCGGAGCGGTCGAAGACATGTTGCTCCACGAAGATCTCGTGATCGAGCTTGCGGATGCAGAGCGTTATCCAGCGGGCGGGGAATAGTTTCTCGCTACCCCCTAGCACCTGTCACATAGTGTCGTTACATGGGCCGCCACAAATCTCCGCGCTGACCTTTTAGCGAGTCGGCGCTTCAGACACGGAAAGTGGCATTTATGGATATCCCTCTCGGCCTGACATTCGACGACGTGCTTTTGCGTCCGGCCGAAAGCGACGTGCTGCCGAGCATGGCCAATACAGCGACGCAGCTCACACGCGATATTGCGCTTAACATTCCTGTGCTGTCCGCTGCGATGGACACAGTGACAGAGGCCGACATGGCGATCGTCATGGCGCAGCTTGGCGGGATCGGGGTGCTGCACCGCAATCTCGACGTTGAACAACAGGCCGCTGCCGTTCGCGCGGTAAAGCGCTTTGAAAGCGGCATGGTCGTCAATCCGATCACGATTGAGCCTGGCGCGACACTTGGCGAAGCGCAAGCGGTCATGACGCAGAACCGCATTAGCGGCATTCCTGTGACTGACGGTGGCAAGCTGGTCGGCATTCTCACCAACCGCGATGTGCGTTTTGCTGAGAACCCTGAACAGCCTGTGCGCGAACTGATGACGACGGACAATCTAGCAACAGTTCCGCTTGGTACCGGCCAGGAAGAGGCGCGCCGATTGCTTCATCAACGCCGGATCGAGAAACTGCTGGTGGTCGATGACAACCAGCATTGTGTTGGCCTCATCACCGTCAAGGACATCGAGAAAGCCGTTACCTATCCCGACGCGACCAAGGACAGCGCGGGCCGCTTGCGCGTGGCTGCTGCGACCACGGTTGGCGACAAAGGCTTTGCGCGCACTGAAGCGTTGATCGATGCCGAATGCGATGTCGTCATCATCGATACCGCGCATGGCCATAACAAGGACGTCGCGCGCTCTGTTGAACGCGTGAAGAAGCTCTCCAACACCGTTCAGGTGGTTGCCGGAAATGTCGCCACTTCAGAAGCGACCCGTTCGCTGATCGATGCAGGCGCGGACGCAATCAAGGTCGGTATCGGACCTGGCTCGATCTGCACGACGCGCGTCGTGGCAGGTGTGGGCGTGCCTCAGCTCACCGCGATTATGGAAAGCGCAGAAGAAGCGGCAAAATCCGGCGTGCCTGTGATTGGCGATGGGGGCCTTCGCACGAGCGGTGATGCGGCAAAGGCACTCGCAGCAGGCGCATCCTCGGTCATGATCGGCTCCATGCTTGCTGGCACTGCGGAAAGCCCGGGCGAGACCTTCCTTTACCAAGGGCGCAGCTACAAGGCCTATCGCGGTATGGGCAGTGTCGGCGCGATGGCGCGCGGCAGTGCAGACCGCTATTTCCAGCAAGACGTATCTGCGATGAAGCTCGTTCCTGAAGGGATCGAAGGCCAGGTGCCGTTCAAAGGTCCTGCAGCCGATGTGGTTCACCAGCTGGTCGGCGGCATCAAGGCAGCGATGGGCTATACCGGCTCTGCAACCATCGAGGATTTGCGCGAGCGCGCCAAGTTTGTGCGGATTACCAACGCAGGCCTTTCGGAAAGCCATGTGCATGATGTCGCCATCACGCGCGAAGCGCCGAACTATCCGACGCGGTAATCGGTTGTGATCGAAGTCTACGTACCTTTCCTGCTTGTGATGATGAGCTGGAATGCTGACGATCCGGATGCGAGCATGCGCATCCAGACGCGCGTGCTGATCGATCAGGCGGCGTGCGAGGCGCAAGGCGCTGAGACAGCGACGCTTATTGAAGCGGACCGTGGAGACCGCATGGAGCGTTTTACCGATGCGCGCGACCAAATCGCCAAAGAGCGATTTGTGTGGCGCTGCGTTGAAGCGCCGCAATACATTCAGAAAGTTGCTAGCGGCTCGTGACACCCGCCGCGCGAGTACAGGCAGCGATTGAACTGCTGGACGAGATTATCGGTGCAGCCAAGTCTGCGGGCCCACCTGCAGACCGGTTGATTGGAGCCTATTTCAAGATGCGTCGCTATGCCGGTTCCAAGGACCGGCGCGCGGTGCGCGAGCTGGTCTATTCCGCGATCCGCGTATGCGGAGAAGTTCCAGCGACAGGTCGTGCAGCCATGCTGCGATTGGCCGATGGCGATGACGCGCTTCAATCGCTGTTCGATGGATCGACTCACGGTCCGCCTCCGATTGAGGAGAATGAACAAGCAGCCGCACCGGGGATTGCGCCGCGCTGGCTGACGGACAAGCTTGCAGCTAGTGGGCTTGAGTTTGACGAACTTGCAGCGCTGATGGATCGCGCTCCGCTTGATATCCGGGTCAATGCCTTGAAAGCGGACCGTATCTCGCTTGATCTGCCTGTATCTGGCGATCATCTCGCTTCATCTCACGGTATCCGGTTACCGTCCGGCACTCAGGTCGAGCAGTGGGAGGCTTACCGCGAAGGCCTCGTGGAAGTGCAGGATCTGGGCAGTCAGATCGTGTGCGAAATGGCTGAGGCGAAGCCCGGACAAACGGTCATTGACCTGTGTGCAGGGGCCGGCGGCAAGACGCTTGGACTTGCGGCACAAATGGCCGGGGAAGGGCGCTTGATTGCCGCGGACACCGACCGTGGCCGCCTTTCAAAGCTCATGCCCAGGGCGGAACGTGCAGGCGCGGCAGCTATGATCGAAACACGCCTGCTCAATCCCGGTAAGGAGCTTGAGGCGCTTTCGGACCTCGAAGGACAGGCCGATCTGGTGCTGGTTGATGCGCCGTGTTCGGGGACCGGTACTTGGCGCCGCAAGCCGGAAACGAAATGGCGCTTGACGCCGGATCGTCTCGACAGGTTTGCGAAGACACAGGATTATCTGCTTGATCTCGCGCTCGAATTTGTCCGACCGGGCGGAACTCTGGTTTTCGTGACCTGCTCCATGCTGGATGAGGAAGGCAAGGACCGGGTAGATGCTTTCCTGGCGCGTCATCCCAACTGGCGTTCCAAACTGCCGCCCGAACTCCCATTCGGACGCGCACACGGCCAGGGAATGCGGCTCACCCCGTATCATGACGGAACGGACGGCTTTTTTATCGCCATGCTGGGTTCATCATGATAGCTCTATTGATTATGCCTGACCCGCAGAAGCCCTAGCGGTCATGACCGATCGATCCGCTCTCATGGAGAAAGTTATGCGTTTTGCGCCCGCTGCTGTTGCCTTGTCTCTTGTTCTTGCTGTCTCAGCGAGTGTGACGAGTGCGGATGACCGGCAAGCGGCTCCACGGGCAGCCTCGTTGATTGCGCAAGGGGATGCGGCGCTGATGGCTGGCGATGCTCAATCCGCGATTGATGCGTTTGAAGCGGCTCTCGCGGTTGATCCCGGGCATACGCCGATCTTCCTGAAGCTGGCGGAAGCGGCGCGGCTCGATGGCCTGCAAGGCAAGGCAATCAGCTATTACCGCGAGGCGCTGGAGCGTGATCCTGACAATTTCGCAGCTATTTCCGGCGAAGGTCTGGCTCTCGTTGAAAAAGGCGCATTGGAGAAAGCCAAGCGCAATCTCACTAAGCTTGAAAGCCTGTGCGGAGCGTCATGCCCGGAAACGCGCGATCTGAAGCTCAGCATCGCGACAGGCACGCAAACCCAGTTCGCGGCAGAAACGTCTGCAGCGGAAAGCTCGCCCGCATCGAATTGATCGGCCTTAGCTGATCGACTAGAAGCGTGGCATGATCACGCTTCACCATCTCGAATATTCGCAAAGTTTCCGCATCCTTTGGCTGCTGGAGGAGCTTGGCGCGGAATATGAGCTCAAACTCTATAACCGCGACCCTGAAAGCAATCTCGCGCCTGCAGAGTACAAGGCGATTTCGCCGCTTGGCACAGCGCCTGTCATCACGGACGGCGAATTGGCGCTCGCAGAGAGCAATGCGATCATGGACTTCATCATGGATCGCCATCCCAATCCCGACGTCAACCCGCCTGCAGGTAGCGCGCATCGCGCACGGCACCTGTTCTGGTTCCATGCCTCCCAAGGCTCGCTCATGTCGCTCGGCATGATCGAAATGCTGTTCCGCGTGCTGGAGCAGCGCGTGCCGTGGCCGATCAACAAGCTGCTAGGCGCGGTTTTCGGCAAAGCGCGAGAAGGTTTTACGAAGCCGCGCAAGGAGCGGCTGCTGAAGCTGATCGAGCAGGACCTAGGCACAGCGCCGTGGTTCGGCGGCGATCATGTGACAACGGCTGACATCACGATGAGCTATCCGATGGAGTCGCTGCGCGATCGCGGCGAGCTGAATGCAACGGATACGCCCAATGCAATGGCATGGTTTGCGCGCGTTGAAGCGCTCCCGTCTTATCAGAAGGCGCGTAAGATTGACGATCGGCCGAGCGTCGCATTTGCGATCTAGCTCAACTCACAGGTGCTCGCGAAATTCCTCGAGCACAGCGGCGTAAACGTGGCGTTTGAAAGGCACGATCAGCGAAGGCAGGTCTTCGGGTTCCGCCCACTTCCAAGTCGCAAACTCCGGCGGATCATGCGCTTCGATGTTCACGTCTTCATCACGGCCTGTGAAGCGGCCAAGAAACCAGAATTGCTCCTGCCCGCGATAGCGGCCGCCCCATAGCTTGCCCATAAGCTCGTCCGGCAAATCATATCGCACAGGCTGCCGCATGCGCGTTATGACGCTCACATAGGACGCGGTAATACCGGTCTCCTCGTGAAGCTCGCGCAAGGCGGCTTGTTCATGGTCCTCGCCCGGATCAATCCCGCCTTGCGGCATCTGCCAAGCGCCATTGTCCTTGGAATCGATGCGTTGACCGACAAAAACGCGGCGCTCGCTGTTCACGAGCATAAACCCTGCGCAAGGGCGGTAAGCGGTTGGAAGATCGCTCACGCAGCGTTCTCCAGCATGTATTTCATTGCGGCGACCATGCGCTCAAGATCGGCTTGAGCGCCTGCAACCGCGCCGCGCAGATTGGTGAAGCTGTGCGTCACGCCTCCCATCTCCAGATGCACGTGATCGATCCCGGCAGCAGACAAAGCTGCGCCATAGTCGCGCCCGGAATTGCGGATCGGATCAAGACTAGCGGTGACCAACACGGTCGGAGGCGTGCTGCCAATGTCTCCCAGCATCGGCATGGCGCGCGGGTCGTTGCGGTCGGGACTGTATGACGCGTCGAAGAACTCGACCGCTGCCTTGGTCAGGATGAAGCCTTCCGCGAATTCTTCCAAGCTTCCTGAGCCGAAACTGTCGGCAGCCAGCGGGAAAATCGGGACTTGCAGCACGACGGGCGCTTCTGCTGCGTCTTTCGCGAGCTGCTGGCTCACAACGATGCTCGCATTGCCGCCTGCGCTATCGCCGATGGGAATGAGGCCTGTCACTTTACGGTCCAAATCCTGCGGAGAGCCCGCGATCCAGCGCGTTGCCGCTTCGCAATCTTCAATCGCCGCGGGGAAGGGCGCTTCAGGGGCGCGGCGATAATCCACCGCGACAAGCGGCATGTCCATCAGCGCGCAAAGCTCTGTGCAAAGCGCGTGATGCGTGTCGAGATCGCCGATCACGAACCCGCCGCCGTGATAGAACACCATGACAGGGCCAGGCTCGCGGGCTTCGTGCGTATCGTAAAAGCGCAGGGGAATATCGCCTGCAGGACCGGGGCAGGTCAGGTCGCGAATAACGGCCAGCTCTCGAGCAGGGCGATCCGCCATGCCGTGCAGCGCCATATAGCCTGCGCGCGCTTCCTCAAGGGTCATCTCCGCCAGACCCGGCTGCGGACCCATCGCTGCCAAACCGTCGAGAAATGCTTTCACATCGGGGCGGACATAGGGCGTTTGATCTGTCATGAAATGGGTCTTTCCTCTCATTTTGATTGCACTCGTAGTCAGCCTTGTGGAGCTTTTCCACTCGACATTTGTGCCGCTAGGAGAAAAACTTCATTGCGGGAGCGGGAACGGAGCCATAATTGCGCGTTCCACATATTCAGGCATTCAATCAGGAATGCCGCAGGAAGGAATAGTAATGGCGACGAAAGTTGCAGATACAGGTGACAGCGCAGCGCCGCGCAAACAGCCCGATGCGGTAGTCGTCCGCTTCGCAGGCGATAGCGGCGACGGGATGCAGCTGACGGGCGGACAGTTCACACTGTCGACCGCGCTCGCAGGCAACGACTTGGCGACGTTCCCCGATTTTCCCGCAGAGATCCGCGCGCCGCAAGGCACGCTGTTCGGCGTTTCTGCTTTCCAGATCAATTTTGGCAGCCGCGAGATCGATACCGCCGGTGACGCGCCTGACGTGCTCGTCGCGATGAACCCGGCGGCGCTCAAGACGAATTTGCCGGCTCTCACGCCAGGTGGCCTAGTGATCGTGGACACAGGCGAGTTTACCAAGCGCAACCTGGACAAGGCCAAATACGACGTCAGTCCGCTCGAAGATGATACGCTGGCCAAATACGACGTCTTGAAACTCGATATCAGCGCGATGACTATCGAAGCGGTCAAGGAGTTCGGCCTTGGAAACAAGGACGCGCTGCGCTGCAAGAACATGTGGACGCTGGGGCTGGCGCTGTGGATGTTCGACCGTCCGCGCAAGCCTTTGCATGACTGGCTCAGCCAGAAGTTCGCGAAGAAGCCGGAGATTGCCAAGGCGAATATCGCGGCGCTTGATGCAGGTCATGCCTATGGCGAGACGGCTGAGCTTGCCGGACCCTTGCGTCAGGTGCATCTCGATCCGACACCGACCGAGCCGGGCACATATCGCACAGTAACAGGCGCTGAGTCGGTTTCGCTCGGTCTGATTGCAGGCGCGCGTTTGCTGCGCTTGCCGATGTTCTTCGGCGGTTATCCGATCACGCCTGCTTCGGCGATCCTGCACCACCTTGCGAACATGAAAGAGTTCGGCGTCACGACATTCCAGGCGGAAGATGAGATCGCGGCGATCTGTGCGGCGATTGGCGCGTCCTATGCGGGCAGCCTTGGCGTCACATCATCCTCAGGTCCCGGTATTGCGCTGAAGACCGAAGCGATGGGCTTGGCGATCATGACTGAGCTGCCGCTTGTCATTGTCAATTCGCAGCGCGGCGGGCCATCAACCGGCCTTCCGACCAAGACCGAACAGAGCGATCTCTACCAAGCCGTTTATGGCCGCAATGGCGATGCGCCGCTGCCGGTGATTGCTGCGCGCAGTCCGGCCGACGCGTTTGAATGCGCGATCGAAGCTTGCCGCATCGCGGTTCAGTATATGACCCCGACCATGCTACTCACCGACGGCTATATCGCCAATGCGTCTGAGCCTTGGAAGATACCCGATCCTGACCAGTTTGAGCGTTTTCCGGCAGACTTCCTCGAAGAGAAGAACGGCACGGATGCAGACGGCAATCCGGTGCTGCTCCCGTACAAGCGCGACGAGAACGGCGCGCGGCCATGGATCAAGCCGGGTACACCGGGCCTGATGCACCGCATTGGCGGGATCGAGAAAGCGCAGGATACAGGTCACATCGACTATTCGCCTGCGAACCACTCCGCGATGACCAAGGCGCGCAAGGACAAGATCGCTGACATCCGCGTGAGTGATCAGCAGGTCGCGCTGGGCGAGGCGGGCGGCAAGCTCGCGATTGTGGGCTGGGGCAGCACTTACGGGCCGATCCATCAGGCGGTGCGCCGCGCACGGGCGGAAGGGCTCGACGTCAGCCACATCCATGTCCGGCATATCTGGCCAATGCCAGCAAACCTTGGCCAGCTGCTGAAAACCTATGATCAAGTGATTGTGCCTGAGATGAACACCGGCCAGCTCAAGACGGTCCTGCGCGATCAGTTCTTGGTCGACGCGCAGCCCTTGAACAAGACAAGCGGTCAGCCTTTCACCATCGACGAGATCCTTGGCGCGATCAAAGGAGCGCTTGGGTGAGTGCCTGGGCCAGATTAATGAGGCCAATCCTCGCCGTTTGGGTGCTGTCCGTTGCTTGCGGTTGGATTCTCGAACGTCTTTATCCGGCGCAATTTGGGATCTCGACAACTCTCCCGTTTCTTGGCCTGACTGTTTTTTTCTTCACGGCTGTTTGGATATCTTTAAAAAGACAAAAGGCGAGAAACTGGATCAAGGATAGATCTCCAATTTTCCACGAAATGGGTAGCAAACCTGGCGGCGAGAGAGATGATTTCCTCGTCTGGGGATTGATGACTGCGATTGTATCGATCTTTGCGATCACTGACCATTTCTCGTCAGGATCACTCAACGGCCTCGCGCTCTTCACGGGCGGATGCTGGTTGCTGCCATTGTCGCTGACTGACATTTATCTGAGCCGGCAAATTCCAAAGCAGGAAACATCCAATGAACGCACCCGTTAAAATCGAAACCACACTAAAGGATTGGGTTACGGACCAGGAGGTCCGCTGGTGCCCGGGTTGCGGGGACTATGCGATCCTGAAAGCTGTGCAACGCACGCTGCCAGAGCTGGGCGCAGATCCGTCTAACACATGCTTCATCAGCGGGATCGGCTGCTCGAGCCGCTTCCCCTATTACATCGAGAGCTATGGCTTCCACACGATCCACGGCCGCGCGCCGGCGGTTGCGACGGGTGTAAAGCTTGCGAACCCTGATTTGGACGTCTGGCTTGTAACCGGCGACGGTGATGGTCTCTCCATCGGCGGTAATCACATGATGCATGTCCTGCGTCGCAACGTGAACATGCAGATCATGCTGTTCAACAACGAGATTTATGGCCTCACCAAAGGCCAGTATTCGCCTACCAGTCGTGAAGGCACGCGCAGTCCGTCTACACCGGGCGGCTCGGTTGATCGTCCGGCTCAGCCTTGTGCCTTTGCGCTGGGCGCAGGCGCTCGCTTTGTCGCGCGCGGGTTTGACGTGTCGAAAAAGCTGCCGGAAGTCCTGAAAGCAGCACATGCGCATGAAGGCGCGGCCTTCATCGAGATTTTCCAGAACTGCATCGTCTACAACAAGGACGTGTTCAACGATTTCGCCGCGCCCAAGGGTGCTGAGGAAAACCAGCTCTGGCTCGAAAATGGCGAGCCGATGCTGTTCTCTGGCGGGACCAAGGGCATTACACTCAACCACGAAACCTTGCGGCTAGAGGTGGTCGACGTTGTCGATGGCGATTGGAAAGCTGCGGGCGTTATTGTCCATGATGTGACCAACCGCGCGGTCGCGCATATGCTCGTTGAATTGCCGTTTGGACCGTTCCCGATGGCACTTGGCGTGCTCTATGATGACCCGCGTCCATCATTCGAGAAAGTGGTTCAGGAAGAGCGCAATCGGGCGACCGAAGGCAAGGAGCCGAACCTTGCGCGTTTGCTAGCCAGCGGACAGACCTGGACAGTCGAAGAATAGCTCCACATCGGATTTTTCAACTGTACCTGCGTAAGACAAAGGGCGGTAGTTTTAGCTATCGCCCTTTTCATTTCTGCACCGAAGTCTATGAGTCTCAGACATAATCGGGGCCGCTAAGGTTAAAACTGACGCTTTTGCAGTGAACGCGCTAGAGTGTTTGCGGGGCGTGGAACGCATTTTGAACGACGGGGCGGCAACAGGGATCGATGGACAATCTTACCCATAGCCTGTTTGGCGCATTGATGGGCCAGATGGGCCTCAAGAAGAAGACCGGTCTTGCCATGCCCGCGCTGATTATCGGCGCAAACCTGCCTGATGTTGATGCGACCTGTTTCTTCTGGCTCGATGGCGTCGAGCATCTCGGCTTTCGGCGCGGCATTACGCACGGGCCCATTGCTATGGTGGTGCTTCCCGCGATCCTTGCGTGGATATTGCTCACCTTTGACCGATGGCAGTCAAGGCGCGGAACGCGGCCCGCAAAACGTCTGCCAGTCACTTTCAAATGGCTCTATCTACTGAGTTTGATCGGTTGTCTTTCGCACCCTGCGCTTGATTGGCTCAATGTATACGGTGTCCGGCTGCTTGAGCCATTTTCAAGCCAGTGGTTCTATGGTGATACGCTGTTCATCATCGATGTGTGGCTGTGGATGCTATTGGGCTTTGGCGTGTGGCATTCGCTTAGCCATGAGAAAGAGAAGCTCGCCTGGGAGCGAACAGGCCGTATCTGGATGTATCTCAGCCTCATCTATATCGGGTTCAACGGCGTAATCAGTTCCAGCACCGCCTATGGCGGCTCGGCCGATCGCAAGCCCGACGAAGTGATTTCCAGCCCTGTCGTGTTCCGGTTCTGGGAACGCGAAGTCATGTGGCGCGAAGGCCGCGTCTGGTGGTTTGCCCAGCACGATTTCTTCAACAACACGCGCGAGAGCAAGTTTGCTGTCCGCAGTTTGTGCTCGCGCTCGGCAATCGACCGTGCTGCTCAAGCGACCAGTGAAGGGCGAGCCTACATGTTCTGGTCGCGCGCACCTGTTGCTGAACGCGCTGCAGACGGAACCATCGTGGTGCGAGATGCGCGCTTCTATGATCCCCGGGCAAGAGGGCGGTTCGAAGTTTCGATCCCTGAATTGCAATGCGTGGACCTGGGTGAGGAACCGCGAGGGCGGTAGCCTCGTTCACTCCCTCACAAAGGGAGCATAATGTCCAAACCACAAATCGTCTGGCTTCGCCGCGATCTCCGCATCGCTGACAACCCCGCGCTGTATCATGCGGCAAAGGAGGGGCCGGTGGTCGCGGTCTACGTGCTCGATGATGAAGCGGCAGGCCACCACGCCTATGGCGGCGCATCGCGAGTGTGGCTCCATTATGCGCTGGAGGACCTGCAAACGAGTTTCGGCAAGTGCAATGCGAAGATTGTCCTGCGGCGGGGCGATGCCGTGGAAGAACTGGCTGCGATTGCGAAAGATGTGGGCGCGGACACTGTTCACGCGAACCGGCATTACGAACCTTGGTGGAGAAAAGCTCAGCGAGCCTTGTCAGAAAAGCTCGAACTGAAGCTTTACGATGCGAATTACCTGCTGCCGCCGGGTTCGGTCACGACCGGTTCGGGCGACCCCTACAAGATCTACACACCGTTCTCGAAAGCGACGCTTGAAAAGCTTCCGCCGCGCGATGTCTTGCCCGAACCCGAGACATTGTCGTCGCCTGAAAGTTGGCCGGACAGTGACACACTGGAAGACTGGCAGCTTTTGCCGAGCGATCCCGATTGGGCTGACGGCATTCGCACGTTCTGGGATTTCGATGAGGCAGGCGCTCACGAGGCGCTTGATTGCTGGAAAGATAATGTCGGGGAGTATGACGAAGGACGAAATCTCCCTTCTGACAACAAGGTGTCGCAGCTTTCGCCTTATCTGCATTTCGGTCAGATCAGCCCGGTGCAAATCTGGCATGAACTGAAAGACAAGCGCAGTCAGGGTTGGAAGACCTTCGAGAAAGAGTTGATCTGGCGCGACTATGCGCAGAACGTCATCTGCCAATTCCCGTCCTATGCGAGCGACAGCTATCGCGAAGGCTGGGACGATGAGATGGACTGGCGCGACCCTGACAAGGACGATGAAGCCGCGCGCGATCTCAAGGCCTGGCAGCAAGGGCGGACGGGATATCCCATCGTCGATGCCGGGATGCGCCAGCTCTGGCAGACAGGCTGGATGCACAACCGGGTCCGCATGATCACAGCGAGTTTCCTCATCAAGCACCTGCTGATCCATTGGCGACATGGCGAGAAATGGTTCTGGGACACGCTGGTCGATGGGGACCTCGCGAGCAATGCGACCAACTGGCAATGGGTCGCCGGGACCGGCGTCGATTCCAATATGTTTGTGCGGATCATGGCGCCGCTCAGCCAGAGCGAGAAATTTGATGCGGCGGAATATATCCGCGCTTACGTTCACGAATTGGCTGAAATGGATGAACCATACATCCATGATCCGGAAGAGCATGGCTGCTTGCCTGCTGACTATCCGGCCAAGATCATCGGCCACCGTGAAGCACGCGAGCGTGCCCTTTCGGTTTACAAGGACTTCAAGAACTAGAACCGCGCATTGCACCAGCGCAGGCGCTTGCAGATTGGACCTCGCACGCTCTAAGGCACGCTTGAATATGCCGAACGCTGGCTAAGGGAGAGATCGCATGCGGGGTATCGTTTTTGCAGGAGTGGCAACACTGGCGCTTACCGGTTGCACATTTGGTGCAGCTGATGGCGCGGTGGACACAGCGCCTGCTCTTGAAGCGCCGCAGCTGATTACGCCGCCGCAGCGTGATCCGTCAGAGCTCCAAGTGTTGTTCTGGGATAGCCCGACCCGAGAGGCGCGCTTTCGCGACATGGAGAGCTGGTTTGCGGGCCATGAAGTGCCTGCCGCTCTCTCGCCGCGCGCTTTGCCGACCGGAGAGCCGCTGAGCGCCGATATCGCTGCAAAGATTCAAGCCTACATGGCCGAGACCAATGCCGCCGGTGTGATGGTCCTGCAAGACGGGCAGGTTCGCTTCGAACAATATGCGCTGGGCTTTGACAAGGAACAGCGCTGGACAAGCTTCTCCGTCGCGAAAAGCTTCACTTCCACCTTGCTAGGCGCAGCGATCCACGATGGCTTTATCGGCAGCCTTGAAGACCCGGTGACCGCCTATATTCCCGAGCTTTCCGGCTCCGCTTACGAAGGCGTGACAGTTGAACAACTCGCGACCATGACGAGCGGCGTTGCTTGGAATGAGAGCTACACCGATCCCAACAGTGACGTCGCGCAGATGAACCGCTTTGTTTTGGAATATGGTCCTGACGCCATTGTCGAGCAGATGAAGCGCCTTGAACGTGAAGCGCCGGCCGGCGAGAAATTCGTCTATAAAACGGGCGAAACCAATCTCATTGGGGTGCTGGTCGAGAACGCGGTCGGACTTCCGCTGGCTGTCTATGCGCAGACGAAGATTGTTGAACCAGCTGGCTTTGAAGGCGGCCTGTTCTGGATGGTCGATCCCCGCGGTGGAAACATCGCCGGGTGCTGCCTTTCGATCCGGTTGTCGGATTACGCGCGCTTCGGTCAGTTCGCGCTCGAAGGTGGAGGCGATATCGTCCCTGAAGGCTGGTTTGCAGAAGCGGGCGATTCAAAGGTAGATTTCGGCGACACCGGCTTTGGCTATGGCTACCAATGGTGGACATACCCCAAGGGGCATTACGGCGCGCAAGGCATTTTCGGGCAAGCGATCACCATCGTGCCGGAGAAGAGCCTTGTCGTTGCAGTGGTTGGCAATTGGCCTGTCGCCAGCAGCAATGACCTGCGCCGGCCATGGATCGCTCTCGTGGATGAGATTGCAACAGCGAACTAAGCGCTGCCGAAATTCGCTTTAGATCGCTGCGCGGCGAACGCCTGTGTTGGAGTATCGCTGCAGAATGTTGTCGTGCACAATCGGGCTCAGAAGCTCGGTGAACGCACAGCCAACGATGCAGTTGTCCCACCAGACCACTTGGGCTTGCAAAGACTCAAGGCCGGGAAGCGTGAGCCAGCAGACCTGGCCTTCATGCATGCGATTGATCGACGCAGCTGAAAAGCCGGAGATCGACAGATCATGCACCACGCTCTGGAAGGCGCGGCCGCCAGACGCACGCAGCGTTGCCGGAATGGTGAGTTTGGTCCGCGGCGCACAGCGGTCTTCCTGCGCGGCGATGTGATAGCGATCCTGAGTGCTATTCATGACAAAACCTCTTCGAGCCTCGAAAGCTGTTCCAGATGCGGGACTTTTCCCGATCTTGGCGCTTTCATGCGCGCGAGAAGGTTACTGGCGGACTTCTAAACAGAGTTAATTCAGTCTTTACGACGATTTTTCGCGGCTATTTCTCGACGCGCTCGCGGTGCTGATTGGGGAAGTCCTCGCTCAACAGGGCTACGATGCGGTCTGCCACCGCTTCCGGCGGTTTGACAGTCTCAGGGTCTTCGCCCGGATACGCGCGGGCGCGCATGTCAGTGCGGGTTGCACCAGGATCGAGGATTGCAACCTTGATATCGCCAAGCTTTTCCGTCTCTTGCGCGTAAGAGCTCAGAAGATTGTCGAAGGCAGCCTTAGTCGAACCATAAGCGGACCAGAAAGCGCGTGGATCGGCGCCGACGCTGCTTGTCAGGCCGATAATTCGCGCCGCTTCCGAGCGTTTGAGCATCGGATCAAGGCTCGCAAGGAGCGCTTGCGTTGCCACGACATTTGTCATCAGCGCCTTGGTGTACTGCTTGCCGTCAATCTGCGTCACCGGCGACAAATGCGGCAAATACGCCGCATTGAGGATCAGATAATCGAGTGTATCCCAGCGCCCCGCGATGGCGGCTGACAAGCGGCCAATGCTTTCGCCTTCAGACAGATCAAGCGGTGCGATTGTTGCGCTACCGCCGGCATCGTGGATTTCGTCTTCGACTGTTTCGAGCGCCTTGACGTCACGCGCGACGAGGATCACTTGCGCGCCTTCTGCAGCTAGAGCACGCGCCGTTGCTGCGCCTATGCCTTTGCTAGCGCCCGTAACAAGCGCGAGCTTGCCGTCGAATTTGCCTTTATCTGCCATGATTATGCTGGCTCGTGTTCGTGGAATGAGAGTTGCGCTGCGTCTTGCTCGGCATTGTTCAAGTCAGTGAGCGGGGTGGGGTATTCGCCCGTGAAACACGCATCACAGAATTGCGGGCAACCTTTGGAGCGGCTTTCAGCGCCCACTGCCCGGTAAAGCCCGTCGATCGACACAAATGCCAAGCTGTCTGCGCGGATAAAGTCACGCATGGGTTCAACGTCCATACGTGCTGCGAGCAGCTTGCTGCGTTCAGGCGTATCAACGCCGTAGAAGCAGCTGTGTGCGGTGGGCGGGCTAGCGACACGGAAGTGCACTTCCTTCGCGCCTGCTTCGCGCATCATCTCGACGATCTTCATGGACGTCGTTCCGCGGACTATGGAGTCGTCGATCAGGACGATCCGCTTGCCTTCGACGAGCCCGCGATTGGCGTTGTGTTTGCGTTTTACGCCTGAATGGCGCGCGCCATCCGATGGCTGAATGAAAGTCCGCCCGACATAGTGTGAGCGGATAATGCCAAGCTCGAACGGGAGGCCTGAACGCGCGGCAAAGCCGATTGCTGCGGGAACACCGCTATCGGGGACAGGCACGACCAGGTCTGCGTCCGCTGGCGCTTCTTCAGCAAGCTGCTCGCCAATGGCCTTGCGCGCTTCATAGACCGAGCGGCCCGCGAAGAAGGAATCGGGACGGCTGAAATAGACATGCTCAAAGATGCAAGGGCGCGGATTTGCTGTTCCGAAGGGATGCAGCGATTCAATCTGGCCATCGTGTGACACGCGGACAAGCTCGCCCGGTTCGACTTCACGTATGAATTCAGCGCCAACCACATCGAACGCCACTGTCTCACTGGCGAACACGACAGCATCGCCCATTCTACCCATCACAAGCGGACGAATGCCAAGCGCATCGCGGCAAGCGATCATACCTTCCGGTGTCATCACGATGAGAGCGAATGCACCTTCCACCAGACGCAAGGCATCGACCAGACGGTCGACGAGTGTCGGATACCGGCTTGTCGCGACCAAGTGGATGATGACTTCCGTGTCCGACGTCGACTGGAAGATCGCGCCACGCTTGACCAGGTCTTTCTTCAGCGCATGCGCGTTCGAGATATTTCCATTGTGCGCGATGGCAAAACCGCCGCTTGCCAAATCAGCGTAAAGTGGCTGAACATTGCGAAGGCCTGCGCCGCCCGTTGTTGAATAGCGGACATGGCCAGCAGCCATTGAACCGGGAAGTTCGTCGATCGCTTCCTTGCTGGAGAAGTTCTCTGCCACATGGCCAAGCCCGCGGCGCGACACAAAATGCTTGCCGTCGAAGCTGGTTATTCCGGCCGCTTCCTGGCCGCGATGCTGCAACGCATGCAGCCCCAAGGCGGTCGCAGCAGCGGCGTCCGACGCGTTGATCGCGCCAAACACGCCGCACTCTTCGCGCAGCTTGTCGCCGTGCTCATCATAAAACGGATGCATCACATTCATGGCCGAGCCTGCCCGCTGCTCTGAAGACCAAATCTGGCCGGTTGCCGTGGTGCGCTCCCAATGGCGGTGTTACGGTTCAATTACAAGGGTCGAGGCTGTGCAATGCCAACCTTTTCGCATTGCCGCATCGGATCGCGGCCCCTACATGCTGTGTTCAGCACCAACAGCCAAAAGACATCCTTGTTTTGATCCTCTCACCTTTCGAATGGATGATTGCCAAACGCTACCTTTTGCCGGGCAAGGGGGAGGCATTCATCGCGCTTGTCGCCGGGATCAGCGTGGGCGTCGTGATGCTGAGCGTTGCTATGCTGGTTGTCGTCATGAGCGTCATGAACGGCTTTCGCGCAGAGCTGCTCGACAAGATCGTTGGCTTGAACGGTCACGCGATTGTTCAAGGCTATGGCGATCGCTTGCCGAACTGGGAGGAAATCCTTGAAGACATTGAAGCAACGCCGCGCGTAGTCGAAGCGAACCCGCTGATCGAAAAGCCGTTGCTGGTGAGCTTCAACGGGCGCGTGCAGAACATCGTTGTACGCGGGAATACTACCGACGACATTGAGGGGCTTGAAGACAAAGTCCTCCTTGGCAGCATGGAAACGCTTCAGCCGGACAATAATGTTGTAGCGATTGGTTCGCGGCTTGCTCAGAATATTGGCGCTCGTGTGGGTGACACGATCACTATCCTCAATCCGCAAGGTCGCACGACGCCGTTCGGTACGATGCCGCGGCAAATTGGCTACACAATCGGGGCGATCTTCGAAGTCGGCATTTACGATTACGATCAGACCTTTGTTGTGATGCCGATCCCAGATGCGCAGACATTGCTTCTGCTCGGCGATTCCGTGCCGATGATCGAAGTGAAGGTCGATGATCCTGACGAAGTGCGCGAAATCATGGCGCCGATCGAAGAGAAGCTCGCGGGCCGCGCGGTCGTCAATGATTGGCAGACGATCAATGCGACCTTGTTCGAAGCGCTTCAGGTCGAGCGAGTGGCGATGTTCTTTGCGCTCAGCATCATGGTGCTGGTGGCCGCTTTCAACATCCTGTCGAGCCTTGTCATGCTTGTGCGTGCCAAGACGCGCGACATTGCGATCATGCGGACCATGGGCGCGACACGGAAGAGCTTGCTCAAGATATTCGTGACAACGGGTTTCACGGTGGGCGCAATCGGGACAGTTGCCGGCCTCATTCTCGGCTTCATCATCCTCACTTTCCGGCAGCAAATCGTGAAAGCGATGGAGTTCCTGTTCGGCGTAGAGCTGTGGGACCCGACGATCCGTTTCCTCAACACACTGCCTGCGCGCACGGACCCGGTTGAAGTGGCCGGCATCGTAGCGCTCGCGCTTGTGCTGAGCTTCCTTGCGACGCTTTATCCTGCGCTCAAGGCTTCCAGCACAGATCCGGTTCAGGTGCTGCGCTATGAGTGATGGAGCAACGCAGCCGGTCGTCGCGCTTCGGGACGTAAAGCGCAGTTTCACGCAAGGTGAGACGACGATCCATGTCCTGCGCGGTGTAAACCTTACGATCCAGCCGGGCGAGATTGTTGCGTTGCTTGGGCCATCGGGCTCTGGCAAGTCTACATTGCTGCAAGCGGTTGGCTTGCTTGAAGGCGGCTTTTCCGGCCAGATCGAGATCAACGGCGTCGGCGCGAGTGCGCTGGCGGCGGCTGAACGCACTACACTACGGCGCGAGAACCTCGGCTTCGTCTACCAGTTTCACCATCTGCTGCCGGACTTCAACGCGCGCGAGAATGTTGTGATGCCGCAAATGATCGCCGGGACTCGCCGCGCGGATGCGGAAGAGCGTGCGGCAGAATTGCTGAGCTCGCTCGGTCTTGCACAAAGGCTGGATCACCGGCCGAGCCAGCTTTCCGGCGGCGAGCAACAGCGTGTGGCTGTGGCCCGAGCCCTTGCAAACCGTCCGCGCCTTGTCCTTGCCGACGAGCCTACGGGCAACCTCGATGAAGCCACATCAGAACGCGTGCTCGAACAGCTCCTCGAACTTGTGCGGGGAGAGGGCAGCGCTGCTCTGATCGCGACACACAATGAGCGCTTGGCGAGTAAGATGGACCGCGTGGTGCGGTTGCATGACGGCGTGCTGGAATAGGCTTCCGGCGATCCCTACATCAGGCAGGAAAGGAATTTCCATGACTAACGTTGCCGATTTTACTGTCACCACAAATCGCGGTGAAGAGCTCGACCTTGCAACCAAGAAAGGCAAAGTACTTCTCGTGGTGAACACAGCGAGCAAATGCGGCTTCACTCCGCAATATGACGGCCTCGAAGAGCTGTTCCAGAAGTACAAAGACAAGGATTTCGAAGTCCTCGGATTTCCCTGCAACCAGTTTGGCGCGCAAGAACCGGGCAATGCCGATGAAATCGCTGAGTTCTGCAAGATCAATTTCGGTGTCACATTTCCGCTGATGGAAAAGGTGGACGTCAACGGGCCGGATGCGTCGCCTCTGTTCGATTGGATGAAAAAGGAAGCCAAAGGGATCATGGGCACGACCGCGATCAAATGGAACTTCACCAAGTTCCTGATCGATCGCGAAGGCAATGTTGTGAAGCGCTATGGTTCAGGTGACAAGCCGTCGATGATCGCGAAGGATATCGAAAAGCTGCTGTAACCTTTGCTTGGGATCGCGCGAACCCGTCCATGAAGGAGATGGTTCGTGCTGCTGCAATCGATCAATGCCTGCTTGCTGATGATTGGCGCTGATTTTGGCGTCAATCCTTACATTTTCGCAGCGATCTATATCGGCTCGACACCTGTTTTTCTCGGCGCACTTGCATGGCTGATCAGCAGCGCGAAGGCGGGGCGCTCGATCGCGACGCCTGCATTGGTTTCAGCCGCGAGCTTCATGGCATCCTACGTATATCTTGCCATCGCCGGTGAGGGACTGCCTCTCTGGGTATGGCTGGTAGCTGGCTTTGCGGCCAGCTTTGGTGCCTACTCAACCTTCAGGACCGCCAGGCGTCAGATCGCATATGCTTAGCGGAGTAGCTATTTCGCTTACTTCCAATGCCATCGAAGAGGCTTGGTAGCTTCGCGAACCAGCTTGCCTTTGGCTTCCAGATCGAGCTGAACGGTCTTTGCCCACCATCCGGAAGTTTCACCGCCCGGGAAAAGTTCATCGCTCAGATGAGGTTTGACGGCATCGCGCGTTTCCGCCTGAGTGAGGCCGGGTGAAGCCTTGGGAAGCGCTTCCTCGAACGCTTGCAGCATATCGGCATATTTTGCCGCGTTCACCCGGCTGATGCGGGCGGGCGTGTTGACGTTCTCTACTTCGATCATTTCGCTCATGAGCTTCTCCGAGCTAGCAGTATTTGGTTCTTTTACGCATCCACCGCCTTTTCCCCAAGCCTGCTCTTGCAGAACTTGAACCTGCGTAGAGGAAGCCTAACGTAAGCCCATGCGATTTGCGCCTTTCGTCCCCCTCCGCGTGCTTTCTTCCTATTCGATGCTCGAAGGAGCGATCGATCCGAAGGGTATTGCCAAGCTCGCTAAGGAACGCGGCTTTCCAGCGATAGCGATTTGCGACCGCAATGGCCTTTATGGCGCGGTGATGTTCGCAAAGGCATGCAAGGATGAAGGCGTGCAGCCCATCATCGGAACGCTGCTGGGCGTGGCCCGCGAAGCGCGCGAGGGCTCCGACCAGGTCCAGGTCGATTATCTGCCTCTGCTCGCTCAGGACGAGGCTGGCTATGACAATCTGTGCCATCTCGTCAGCAAAGCGCATCTGGAGCGGCCGTTGGAGCTTGAGCCGCATGTGCAGCTGGATGAACTAGAGGGGCACACAGAAGGCTTGATTGCGCTGTCAGGCGCGGGTGAGGGCGCTTTGACCCGCTTGCTCGCTGAAGGGCAATCGAGCCACGCCGAGCCGCTGTGCGATGAGTTGCAGCGCCTTTTTCCCGAGCGGTTCTACATCGAGCTGGCGCGCAATGGTGATCCGGTTTGCGAGCGTGCTGAAGAAGCATTGATTGACCTCGCCTATGCGCGCGATTTGCCGCTCGTTGCGACCAACCCTGCCAATTTCGGCGAGCCGCATATGCACAAGGCGCATGACGCCATGTTGTGTATTGCGGGTTCCACGCATGTCGAAGCGGAAGACCGCAAGCATTCGAACAAACAGGCTTTCGTCAAATCCGCGCCGATGATGCAGGAAATTTTCGCAGACTTGCCAGAGGCGACGGCAAACACGCTGGTGGTGGCGCAGCGCTGTGCCTACGCGCCGCCTTATCGCGATCCTATTCTGCCAAGTCTTGCAGGCGATCTGGAAGGCGAAGCAAAAATGCTCGCAGAGGATGCGCGCAAGGGGCTGGAAGAGCGGCTCGCACCCTATGGTGAGCTGTGCGAGGAAGAGCGCAAGACCTATTTCGACCGGCTTGATTACGAAGTCGACATTATCGTCAAAATGGGTTTCCCCGGCTACTTTCTCATCGTTGCGGACTTCATCCAATGGGCGAAAGAGCAGGGCATTCCGGTGGGGCCGGGGCGCGGTTCGGGCGCAGGCTCGATTGTCGCCTGGGCGCTCACAATTACCGATCTTGACCCGATCCGCCTTGGCTTGCTGTTTGAGCGCTTCCTCAACCCTGAACGTGTTTCCATGCCAGACTTCGATATCGACTTCTGCGAAACGCGTCGCGGCGAAGTGATCCGCTATGTTCAGCAAAAATACGGCCACGATCACGTCGCGCAGATCATCACATTCGGTAAGCTGAAAGCACGCGCAGTGCTGCGCGATTGCGGGCGCATTCTGCAAATGAGCTACGGCCATGTGGACCGGCTTTGCAAGATGGTGCCGAACCATCCGACCGACCCGTGGACGCTGCCGCGGGCGCTCAACGGCGCGGCCGATTTCAAGCGCGAATATGACAATGACAATGAGGTAAAACGCCTCGTTGATCTGGCGCTTCAACTAGAGGGCATGCCGCGCAACTCCTCGACCCACGCAGCCGGCGTGGTGATTGGCGACAGGCCGCTTGCGAAGCTCGTCCCGCTTTACCGCGATCCGCGCTCGGATATGCCGGTCACGCAATTCGACATGAAGCATGTCGAAAGCTCTGGTCTGGTGAAGTTCGACTTCCTGGGGCTGAAGACGCTGTCCGTGCTGCGCAAGGCTGTCGACCTGCTCGAGCTGCGCGGGATTACAATCGATCTCGGCGCGCTCGAATGGGACGATCCGGCGGTCTACGACCTGCTCAAGTCGGGCAACACCGTAGGCGTCTTCCAACTGGAATCAGAAGGGATGCGGCGCACGCTGACAGCGGTGAAGCCAACCAAGTTCGAAGACATTATCGCACTCGTCTCGCTCTATCGTCCGGGGCCGATGGAGAACATTCCGCTGTTTGGCCAGCGTAAGGCGGGCGAAGTACCGATCGAGTACCCGCATCCCAAGCTCGAAGGCATTCTCGAAGAGACATACGGCATCTTCGTCTATCAGGAGCAGGTCATGCAGGCCGCGCAGATCCTGGCCGGATATTCGCTTGGTGACGCAGATCTTCTCCGCCGCGCGATGGGCAAGAAGGTGCAGGCAGAGATGGATGCGCAGCGCCAGCGCTTTGTCGATGGCTGCGGCGAAGTCTCGGGCATTGATCCCAAGAAAGCCAACGAGCTCTTCGATTTGATCGACAAGTTTGCAGGTTACGGCTTCAACAAGTCACACGCAGCCGCTTACGCGCTGCTTGCGTATCAGACCGCATGGCTGAAAGCGCATTACCCGGAAGAGTTCTACGCCGCTTCCATGTGTTTCGACATGCATCAGTCAGAGAAACTGGCTGTGTTTGTCGATGATGCGCGGCGTTACCCGAATGGGGATGGCGGTGTGACCGTCCTGCCGCCTTGCATCAATCATTCGGAAGCAAAATTCACGGTCGAGATGACCGACGATGGACCCGCAGTACGCTATGCACTCGCTGGCATCCGCAATGTCGGCGACAAGGCAATGGACGCAATCGTCGCCGAGCGCGAAGGCAGCGGGCAGTTTACGGACTTGACGGACCTGTTCGAGCGCATGCCCAAGGGCGCGATGAATTCTCGCCAGCTTGAAGGCCTTGCAGCGGCAGGCGCGCTCGACTGCCTCGAGCCTGACCGCGCGAAGGTCTTCGGCAATACCGATATGCTTCTGGCCGTGGCCGATGCGGCAGAGCGCGAGCGTTCGAGCGGACAAGCTGCGTTGTTCGGCGGCGAGGATGCGCAGGTCGATACGTTGCGCCTTGCTGAAGTCGAGCGTTGGTCGCGCCCTGAAATGATGGCGAAGGAACGCGAGAATTTCGGGTTCTATTTTTCCGCACACCCCGTGCAGCAGCATTGGCAAGTGGCTAGTGCAAACGGCGCAAGGACCTATCAAAGCCTGATGGAAGGCGGCGCGCCGACCGGTGGGCGCTCAACCGCAGTCATGGCGGCGATGGTTGAAGGCATGAGCAAAGGCCGGACAAAGCGTGGCGCCGAATTTGCCCGCGTCGATTTTTCTGACCACACCGGCCAATTCCGTTCAGCCTGCTTTGAAGAGACACTCGTACCCCAATTCGAGAAATGGGCAGCGGACGCCACCAGCCTATTGCTGCAAGTCGAGCTCGACAGCCCAAGCCCGGACGAACCGCCGCGTATTACGGTTCGCGGGGCGAGGCCATTGGAAGAGGTGCAAGGCTCGACCACAATGCGCCTGACGCTCGAAGTGCATACTATGGAAGCGATGACTGACCTCGGATTGGAATTGAACGCAGCGCTGGCAGGCGATGCTCAAGGCGAAGACGAAGTCATTGCGCGGCTGATGCTCGACGATGAGGAAAGCGTGCTTGTAAGGCTTGGCAGCATGTTCCGTCTCGATGGCGATCTGGCGGAGCGCTTGGCCGGAGTTGAAGGCCTTGCCAAGGTTGAGCTCACGTCCAAGCGATCCAAATCCAAGCTCAAGCTCGTCGCATAATCCATCCGCTCTTCCATCATTGCCAATTGCGTTCAGTCTCGGCATGAAACGCAAAAGCGTATTTGAGGAGAGAATTGCCGATGCTGGGAGCCATGCAGAACTGGACCATGCGGGTAACGCATGTGATCGATCACGCCGCGCGTGAGGCGGGTGAGCGCGAGATTGTCACACGCTGGGCCGATGGCAGTGAGAGCCGCACGAACTGGGCAGGCATTCGCGCTGATGCGCTGAAGATGGCGCAAGCCCTGCAGGCAATGGGCATCAACACAGGCGACCGCGTCGCAAGCCTTGCCATGAACCATTCGCGGCATTTGGTGAGCTGGTACGGCGTTGCGGGCATGGGCGGTGTGCTCCACACGGTAAACCCGCGCCTGTTCGATGATCAGCTCGAATATATCGTCAATCATGCCGAAGACCGCGTGCTGCTGTATGATGCGGCATTCCAGCCCATCGTCGACCGGATGAAAGACCGCTGGACCACGGTCGAGCACTACATCTGCTATGATAGCGGCGAGCATGCGCCAGCGTTCGAGGACTGGATCGGCGCGCAGGATGGCGATTTCGAGTGGGTTACCGGTTCGGAAACCGATCCCTGCATGATCTGCTACACTTCCGGCACCACTGGCAATCCCAAAGGCGTGCAGTACGAGCATCGTTCGACGATGATGCATGCGATGGCCGGATTGCAGCCCGCGGCATTCAATTTCTCGAGCGCGTCCGTCATGCTGCCCGTTGTGCCGATGTTCCACGCGGCGAGCTGGGGCTTGCCCTATGCGGGCGCGATGGCGGGTATCAAATTCGTGTTTTCAGCGGTCAATGATCCCGCCGTACTGCACGAGCTGATGATCCGTGAGAAAGTGACAGAAAGCGCCGGCGTTCCCACTGTCTGGCTCGCGCATTTCCAATATTGCGACAAGGAAGGCATCGATTTGCCGCCACTGAAAGCCGCAACGATTGGCGGCTCGGCCTGTCCGCGCTTCATGATCGAGCGGCTGATGAAAAACGGCACGCGCGTCCAGCATGCCTGGGGCATGACGGAGACTTCTCCGATTGGCACCGTTGGCGGTCCGACCTGGAATTGGGACGAGCTCAGCTTTGAAGAGAAGGTCGAGACGACCATGAAGCAGGGCCGCCCGATCTTCGGCGTGGAACTACGCATTGTCGATTTGGATGACATGATCACAGAGCTGCCGCGCGACGGGAAGACCTCGGGCGCGCTGCAAATTCGCGGACCGTGGATCATCAAGCGATATTTCAAGGCGGATCAGGACGCGGCCAACAATGAAGGCTGGTTCGACACTGGCGATGTGGGCATCATCCATCCGGACGGCACTTTGCAGCTGACTGACCGCACGAAGGACGTGATCAAGTCTGGCGGCGAGTGGATCAGCTCGGTTGAACTGGAGAACGCCGCTGTCGGCCATCCGGCAGTCGCCGAAGCCGCAGCGGTTGGCATGCCGCACCCCAAATGGGACGAGCGGCCCGTGCTTTTCGTCGTGAAGAACGAGGGTTCAGAGATCTCCGGCGGCGAAGTCATCGACTTCCTCAAGGACAAGGTCGCGAAATGGTGGCTGCCCGACGCGGTCGAGTTCGTGGACGAGATCCCGCACACCGCGACCGGCAAGATCAGCAAGAAAGACCTGCGCGATCAGTTTGCGGACTACAAGCTGGAGGGGTGACTTAAATTGTCATTCCCGCGAAGGCGGGAATCCAGATTGCAGCATAGGTGGCTCCGCGCTGGACCCCCGCCTTCGCGGGGGTGACGAAGAGGGAACAGTATGACCAAGACCTATATCGATCCATCGCCCGCCAATTTTCAGGCGTTCAAGAACCTTCCGCGCGACGAGCCAATCCACATGCTCAACTTGCTGCGCTATCGTGATCTGGCTGAGTACCCTGAGGGCCACGAGCATCACGGCAATGGCTGGTCCGGGCGGCGTGCCTATCAGGAATACGGCAAGACCTCGGGGCCGATTTTTGCAGGGGTTGGCGGCAAAATCGTCTGGCGCGGTGCGTTCCAGACAATGGTCACCGGTCCAGAACCGGACGACAAGGTTTGGCATGACGGCTTTGTCGCGCAATATCCCAATTCGGGCGCGTTCTTCGAAATGATCAAGAACCCGGATTATCAGCTTGCGGTGGTGAACCGCACAGCCGCGCTGACCGATAGCCGACTGATGCGCTTCAAACCGGGCGAGGTGAGTGGGGGTTTTGGGTGAGGGTCGGGGTTGGCATGAGTTTCCCCGCATCAGCACAAAGCGTTCGCTTGGTTCTCTTGCTCGCGCTTTTTCTGGTCGGAGCCTGTCAATCCACTTCGCCCGTTAGCGCTCCATCAATAGGCAAAACTGAGATTGCGACGGGCCCAGGCTTAAAGTTGTGCGGTGATATGATCTCATCCAACGTAATTAAAGTCCGAGCGGATAACACATCGCCAATTGACGACTTGGCCGTGTACATTTGGGATCGAGGCCCCGTCTCAAGCGCTTACAGAGGCCCCATTTGTGTGGAGGGGGAGGTAAAATACACAGGGTGCACTACAGATCCTGACAGGATCTGCGTCGATGCGATCCACGACTACGGCATTTGGATAGAGAAGGTTCGTTCCTTCAAAGTGACGGCTTACTCTGAGATTCCATAGCGCGATAATTCCAGCGATTCACAATAACCGCATTTGCCCGCCAACCTCGGGCCGTCTGAATTGCGAGCAATCCAGCTCAAACGCATCGCCAATCTCGGATGCTGAGGTACTGCCGTTGATCCCTGCACGCTTGCACGCCACGGCAAAGCGTGAGCGGAAGAGCTCCGCCCAAACGCCGCTCGGCTTCATTCGGCTGAAGAAATTCGGATCGTTATCTCGTCCCTGCCGGATCGAGCGCACGATGCTCATCACCTTGCCTGCGCGGTCTGGATAGTGGACGTCCAGCCACTCGCGGAATAAAGGCGCGACTTCATGCGGTAGGCGCAATGGTATCCAGCCCGCTGACTGCACGCCCAAGGCTGCTGCGCGCTGCACAATCTCTTCCATGAATTCGTCCGTGATCGCCGGGATCACAGGCGAGATCGAGCAGTGCACGGGAACACCGGCCTCCGCGAGTTTTCCCAGCGCTGCGAGTCGTTTAAGCGGCGAAGCTGCGCGCGGTTCGAGCTTGCCTGACAGTTTCGGATCGAGGCTCGTCACCGAAATCGCCACGGCCACCAATTGCCGCCGCGCCATTTGCTCCAGAATATCGAGGTCCGCCAGAATGCGGTCAGATTTGGTCGTGATGGAAACCGGGTGGCGCGCATCCAGACAGACTTCGAGCACTTTGCGTGTGATACGATACCGCTTCTCGATCGGCTGATAAGGATCGGTGTTCGTGCCCATAGCGATGAAACGCGGTCGATACTTGGGTTTCGCAAGGGTCTCGCGCAGCAATTCGGCCGCATTGGGCTTTGCAAACAGCTGCGTTTCAAAGTCCAACCCAGGCGAAAGATCGTGATAGGCATGGGTGGGCCGCGCAAAGCAATATATGCAGCCATGCTCGCACCCGCGATAGGCATTGATCGAACGGTCAAACGGAATGTCAGGCGACTGGTTAAAGCTGAGGATCGTCTTGGGGTGTTCCTCCGTTACTTTTGTGCGGAGCTTTACAGGCGGCCCGTCGAGCAACTCCATGTAATCGCGCCAGTCCCCGTCCGCCTTACGCGTCGCCAAGCCAAAGCGCGTTGGCACGGCGGAGGAGGGCGCACCGCGGCCTCCATGGACTGTGATCTGGGAATTGCGTTCCACCTTTGGCATGTATGGAACATAAATAGAACAAAGCCTCTTGTGAAGAGGCCTTTCGCTCGAAAACTAACGCTCTCGCAGCCGCGGCATCAGATCTACGAAATTGCAGGGACGATTGCGGCTATCGAGCTGTTCAGCAAGGATACCATCCCAGCCATCCTTCACCGCTCCATTCGAGCCGGGCAAGGCGAAGACATAGGTGCCCCGCGCAACCACCGCCATCGCGCGGGATTGCACCGTGCTTGTACCGATGCTCTTAAGGCTCAGATAGCGGAACAGCTCGCCAAAGCCGGGAATGTCCTTGTCCTTGATGCGGTTTAGCGCTTCGGGCGTCACATCGCGGCCGGTGAGGCCAGTTCCGCCCGTCGTGACAACCGCGTCAATCTCGGGGTCGTCTATCCAGCGATGCAAATGCGCGGCAATCACCTCGGCATTGTCTTTGCTGATCTCTCGGGTTGCAAGCGTGTGACCAGCGCTTTCGATGCGCTCTGCGAGAATATCGCCTGACGTATCGTTCTCGAAGGTGCGCGTGTCTGAAACCGTCAGCAGAGCGATATTGATCGGCTTGAAGGTCAGACTTTCATCAATCGCCATTCTGTTCGCTCCTCAACGGGCATTTCTAGGCGTAGCCGGGAATTCCGGCCACTCATTGCGCGAAAGGCTCGCGCGGCTTGGCGAGTTTCTCACGCCTGCCTGCAGTTCATACATCCAGTAATTGCGCATGACGATAGCGACATAGCTGCGCGTCTCCCAATAGGGGATCGATTCCATGTAGAGCAGCGGATCGCCTTGGTCGTTCACTTCCTCGTTCCAGCGCGTGATGGGCGAGAGGCCTGCATTGTATGCGGCCATAATCTTAGGCAGATTGTTCCGTGTGGCAGGCGTATCGCGCAGCATCTCCAGATTGCGCTGGCCGAATGAGAGATTGACCGAAGGGTCGTTCAAATTGACGTAGCGCGCGTTCATCTCAAGCCGAGGCGCGTGCTGACGCACAGTGATCGGCGTGATCTGCATCAGCCCGCGCGCATTGGCGGGGCTGACGGCGCTGGTGCGGAAGTTCAATTCCTGCAGTGCATGGGCAAAGGCGAGGGCAGGATCGACTTTCCAGCCATCAGACGGAGCCCAGCGCGCCACCGGATATTGCAGCATCCCGTCAGCGCGCGCTCCGTAAGGCGCACTGCGCGCCAGCCAGAGCTGCGTTTGCGGTAGGCCTAGACGCCTTGCGAGCCGTGTCAGCGCGCCAAAGTCCTCCGGATCGCCGATCCGCGCTTGATGCCGAATGACTTCGCCGGCGAGGTCTTCTGCGCCAATTTCGACTAGTGCGGTCGCAATGCGCGCATTCTCGATCCGCTCCAGGCGGCGCCAGTCATCGCGCGTCAGATCGCTGACTTCGCTTGCGGCAGGCTGTTCCTGACCGAGCTGTTCGAGCGCGAGCATGCCATAGAGCGTCTTTGGATTGCTGGCGGCAGCGCGCAATTGCTGTTCAGCTTCACCGGGTTGGCGGCACCGGATGAGCGCGCGGTGCGCCCAATAATGCGCAGCGGCAGTCAGTTCGATATTCTGAGCCGCTTGCGCTGCACGGCTGAAGCCTGCTGCTGCATTGGCGCAATCACCCAGACGCCAGCTTGCGAGACCTGCAGTCCAGTACCCTTCAGCCACCCACGGACCTGAGCCTTCCGGGACCGTCTGAGCCATGGAGAAGGCTGCATAGTCCTGGTTCTCGATGTAATAGCTCCACGCGACGCGCTGGCGCCATTCGGCGCGAGCTGCAGAGCTCAGTGAAGCATCGACTTCCGCAAGGATTTCGCGTGCGCCATCGGGGTCATCGTCACGGATGCGCGCGAGAATATCGCGAGAGACGCTTTCCGGCATCGTGCCATCATTTGTCGGGCGAGGAAGCACACGCTTCGACTGCCATGGCTGGCGCTGGATCCTGCGCGTGCCGGGCAGGCTTGGCGTATCGAAAAGCCCGCGGCGCTCACCAATGCGGGCCAACTGCTCGGCTTGCGGCAGCGAGACGCCCATCTCGAACCACTCCGCAATCTGCTGCGCGCTGGTCTCTGGGCTATTCGCATGCGTGTAGTACTCAGCCAGCGCAACCTGATGGAGCAGGCCTGAATTGCGATCATCGAGCAAGTCATCCACCCGCTCCCAATTCTCCGCCTGGATCGCATTGAAGACCGAGCGGTAATATTCGCGGGCCTCTTGATCGAGCACATCAGGCAAAGCGTTCTGTGCTTCGCTTGAATGAAAGTAGTTCGCGCTGTCAGCAATTGCGGGGGTAACGGGAAGAGCGAATGCAGCAAGCCCGGTCAGAGCATAAGCAAAACGGGCGCTAAAACGTGTGCGAAGTGTCACAAGCAGACCTTTATCCTCACCTGCGCTCTAACCGGCGAGATGAGCGAGCCACCTGCGCCAGAAACGAGCCTTCAACCGTGGCATGCTGGCGAGGGCATCAAGCCCTTCTGTCACAAGCAACGGAACAGACGAGCCGTTTGCCGCATATTCATGAACAGATTCTGGCTGTTGCGCCGCATCGTGCTGAAGCAGCGGCAAAACGTTTGTGCCGAACACTAACAGCTTTTCCGGCGCGGCAAGAGTGATGTGATGCGCGAGCACTTTGCCAAAGCCTGCGTTCAGCAACTCCTGCCCGTCAGCAAGTGGCAAAGCCTGCGGGACGCAAGAGGCCAAGTAGACCTCGTCTTCCGCAAAACCCATCGCTGCGGTAATCTTTGCGAGCAATCGGCCTTGCGGGCCTGATAGCAGGCTCTCGCTGTCGCCAGCCTCAGGCGTCGCAACAAGCACCATCAGTTTCGCTCCGATAACGCCCCGCGGCGCGATCCTTGGCGCATTACCGGCAAGCGCCAGTTTCGGTTCTTGCAGCCAGAAATCATGGAAGGCGGCGAGATCTGTTGGAGGCGCATCACCTAGCAGCTCAGGAATTTCCTGTGGCTTGGGCTTGGGCGGTTCTGCGGCCAGTGTCGGCTTGGTTGCAGGAGTAGCCGCTTCCGGCTTTGCTACAGGCTCCGGCTCGGCCAGCCAATCCGTAGCGTCATCGCTAAAATCAGCGTCGACACCGGCAAGCTGCCACCACTCCAGAGCGGCGGAAATCTCGTCTTTCAAGGATGGCTGATGTGCGGACATGTCGTAACGGCAGGTCTTGACCTTCCAAGGCTCAGCAATCAAGGCTTTGCATGAATTTTGGACACGGTTTTGATTGAGGACATATAATCGATGAGCGCTGAAGCCATTGAACGCGAATCCATGCCATGCGACGTCGTGATCGTAGGGGGCGGGCCGGCTGGTCTTTCCGCTGCGATCCGCTTGAAGCAGATCAATGAAGAGCTTGAAGTCGTCGTCCTGGAAAAGGGCTCTGAAATCGGCGCACACATCCTGTCGGGCGCGGTTGTCGATCCCAAGGCGCTCAATGAGCTCTTCCCGGAATGGCGCGACATGGATTGCCCGATGGCGGAAACGCCAGTGACCGATAATTGGCACTGGGCGCTGTCCAAGACCGGCAAAACCTCGATACCACACCTGATCATGCCGCCGCTGATGAGCAATCACGGCTGCTACACCGGTTCGCTCGGCAATATGTGTCGTTGGCTGGGTGAGCAGGCTGAAGCGCTTGGCGTGATGGTCTTCCCGGGCTTCCCCGCTGCAGAAGTGATGTACAACGATGCAGGCGCTGTCACCGGCGTGATCACGCAGGATATGGGCGTTGCCGAAGACGGCAGTCACAAGCCTGATTTCCAGCCCGGTATGGAGATCGAAGCGAAATATACGCTGTTTGCTGAAGGCGTGCGCGGCAATCTCACCAAGACGCTCAAGGCGAAATACGATCTTGAGGCGAATTGCGAGCCGCAGGTCTACGGACTTGGCATCAAGGAGCTGTGGGACATCGATCCGGACAAGCACGAACCGGGCCGCGTCATCCACACTCAGGGCTGGCCGCTCTCTGAAAGCGACAGCTGGGGCGGGGGCTTCCTCTACCATCAGGCGAACGGTCAGGTCGCTTTGGGCTTCGTGACCGCGCTCGATTACAAGAACCCGTACGTCTCGCCCTATCAGGAATTCCAGCGCTGGAAGCAGCATCCCGCGATCCGCGAATATCTCGAAGGCGGCAAGCGCGTGGCCTATGGCGCGCGCGCGATCAATGAAGGCGGCTGGCAGAGCGTGCCTAAGCTCGCTTTCCCGGGCGGCGCATTGATTGGCTGCTCAGCCGGTTTCGTGAACGTGCCACGCATCAAAGGCAGCCACACTGCGATGAAGAGCGGTATGCTGGCCGCTGAAAGCCTCGCTGCTGCGATTGCCGAAGGCAAGGAACATGACGAGCGGATGGATTATGATGCCGCCGTGCGTTCAAGCTGGATCGCTGACGAACTGAAGCTCGTCCAGAACGCAGAGCCAGCCGTCGCCAAGTTTGGCGGCGATCTGGGCACAGTCATCGCAGGCGCGGATATGTGGATGCGCACGCTGAAGATTGGCCTGCCGATCTCCATGAAGCACCACCGCGATTACGAGCAATTGCAGCGCGCGGACCTCTACAAGCCGATCGACTATCCCAAGCCCGATGGCGAGATCAGCTTTGACCGCCTCACCAATGTCGCGTTCAGCTACACCAACCATGCTGAGGATCAGCCGGTCCATTTGCAGGTCAAGGATTGGGACTTGCAGAAGGCAAGTGAGTTGGCGGTCTTTGCCGGACCTTCAACGCGCTATTGCCCGGCGGGTGTCTATGAGTGGCTGGAAGATGAGGACTCAGGCGAGATGAAGTTTCAGATCAACTCGCAAAACTGCGTCCACTGCAAGACCTGCGACATCAAGGACCCGAACCAGAACATCAACTGGGTAACGCCGGAAGGCGGCGGCGGACCGAACTATCCGAACATGTGATCCTTCCGGTTGAGCCGCTATCTCAAATTGCGCTGGTGGGTTGATCGCCAATGGGTTGAAGGTGGCCGTTATAAGGTTCTGCTGTCTGTCGGGGTCATTCCATCGATTGGGATCCCTATGATTGGATATTGGTGGGTATGGCCCGCGCTGGCATTTTTTTCGATTTGGATGGCATTTGTAGTTTGGCGTGGCCTTCGCCTCGCTAAGGCGAACGACATCCATTACGACCGGGTATCGAAATACAATCTGTCAAAGGAATACCGGAGCACTGAGAGTGCGACTAAAGCTCGAGTACGGCGTCGAATTTTGCGAAAGAAGAAATAGCTAAGATGTTTCGCGAAACCGCTTATGCCAAGATCAACCTCGCGCTGCATGTCCGAAAGCGGCGCGAGGATGGCTATCACGAGCTCGAAACGCTGTTCGCTTTCGTGAGTTGCGGAGACACACTGGTTGCAAAGCCCTCCGATGCTGATCGCTTTGAGGTCGTCGGCGAGTTCGCTGCAACGCTGGACAATCCGTTCGGCAATCTCGTCAACCGCGCGATGGCCGCTTTGCCGCGAAGCCAAGGCTTGCATGTCACGCTTGAGAAGAACCTGCCTGTCGCAGCGGGTCTCGGAGGCGGTTCGGCAGACGCAGGCGCGATCTTCCGCATAATCGAGCAGGTTGCGGGCCTGCCGGACAATTGGGAGGACTTGGCCGCTCGCCTCGGCGCGGATGTTCCGGCTTGCGTGCGCAGCGAAATGGCCATCGGCACAGGGACGGGCACTGAGCTCGCGCCTGTCGAGAACGATATGACAGGCATGGCGGTGTTGCTCGTCAATCCGCGTATTCCGCTGCCAACAGGCCCGGTTTTTAAGGCATGGGCCAAGGACGGAAAAGGCGAAGACCTCGGGGCGCTACCCAAGGGAACGGCCCGCGAAATTGCGCGCAATGGCCGCAATGATCTGCGCATTCCTGCCGTCGAGCTTTGTCCCGCAATTGCCGACGTTCTCAACAGTCTCAACCAGACTGATCCATGGATGTGCGAGATGTCCGGCTCCGGCGCGACCTGTTTTGCGCTTTATGAGAGTGCTGAGCATCGCGACCGGGCATCGCGCGTTCTCGCCGAATTGGAACCACAATGGTGGCAAATGGTAGGTTCTCTGAAGTGAGAACAAAATTTGATGATTGACGGAATGCCATATCGCCAGGTGGGGGAGATACGGCGCGGTGCCATAGTGTGCGTCGCTGATCATGCCTCCAACCATGTCCCTGACAACATTCAGCTCGGCATTGCGCCGGAGCTGCTCGAACAGCACGTCGCGCTGGATATCGGTGTCGCTGGTGTAGCTGAGCGGCTTGCGCGCAGGCACAATATTCCGGGCCATCTCGCCTGTGTCAGTCGGCTCGTTTGCGATCTTCACCGCGAGGAAGATCACAAGAATGTGGTGCCGATGGAAAGCGACGGGCATCTCATCCCGGGCAATATTGGCGCGGATGTGGAGGCTCGGCTCAAGCGATACTATCGGCCGTATCACGATGCGCTTGCGAAGTGGCTCGACGAGCAGCAGCCGCAGCTGATCATCTCGCTTCATTCCTTTACGCCCAAGCTTGCGACTTCGGATGAAGAGCGTCCGTGGGAATGCGCGCTGCTCTATAACGAGGACGATCGCGCTGCACGCCACGCAATCCGCCTGTTCAGCGAGCTTGGCCTCACCGTCGGCGACAACGAGCCGTATTCAGGCAAGGAGCTCAATGCGACGATGAACCGCCACGCCGAAGAGCATGGCCGGCCCTACATGGCGCTGGAGGTGCGGCAGGACCTCATTACGACCCGCGCAGAGCAGTCACGCTGGGCGGCGATGATTGCCGATGTTGCAGGAAGGGTTGCGCTCGCGCTTGAGTAGAGGCAGGTGCTGTTTCACGTAAAGCTGCTTGCGAGTAACAATATGTCCCGCTTCGACAAATCGAAACTGCCGTCCCGCCACGTTTCTGTAGGGCCTGAGAAGGCGCCGCACCGCTCGTACTATTATGCGATGGGGATGACCGAGGAAGAGATCGCGCGGCCATTTGTCGCGGTGGCCTCTGCCGGGAATGACAGCGCGCCATGCAACACTGCGCTCGATGCGCAGGCGAATATCTGCCGTGAAGGCGTGATTGAAGGCGGCGGGACGCCGCGGCGGTTCAACACGATCACTGTGACGGACGGGATCGCGATGGGCCATCAGGGCATGAAAAGCTCGCTTGTCAGCCGCGAAGTGATCGCGGATTCGGTCGAGCTATCTGTGCGCGGGCATTGCTACGACGCGCTGGTTGGCTTTGCCGGGTGCGACAAGAGCCTGCCCGGCATGATGATGGCAATGCTGCGGCTCAATGTGCCGTCGATCTTTGTCTATGGCGGTTCGATCCTTCCCGGCACGTTCCACGACAAGGACGTAACGGTAAAGGACGTTTTCGAAGCGGTGGGTCAGTATGGCGCGGGCAACTGTCCGCTGCAGGAGCTCATCGCGCTGGAAAAGGTCGCTTGCCCCGGCCACGGCGCGTGCGGCGGACAGTTCACTGCCAACACCATGGCCTGTGTCGGCGAGGCCATCGGATTGAGCTTGCCAAACAGCAACATGGCGCCTGCTCCTTACAAATCGCGCGAAGAAGTCGCGGTCGGTGCAGGCAAGCAGATCATGGAATTGCTCGAGCGCAATCTGCGCCCACGCGACATCTGCACGCGCGCTGCATTCGAGAACGCTGCACGAGTAGTCGCTGCAACCGGCGGCTCGACCAATGCAGCGCTGCATCTGCCTGCCATGGCAAGCGAGTGCGGGATCGAGTTCGATCTGTTCGACGTTGCGGAGATTTTCAAATCAACGCCTTACATCGCAGACCTGCAACCCGGCGGGAAATACGTCGCTAAAGACATGCACGATGCGGGCGGCGTCTACATGGTGATGAAGACGCTGATGGATGGCGGCTTCCTCGATCCGGAGCCGATGACGGTCTCAGGCAAGACCATTGGCGAGAACTTGGAAGTGATCACATGGAACCCTGACCAGAAGGTCATTTACGAGGTCTCCAACCCGATCACAGAGACCGGTGGCGTAGTTGGCCTCAAAGGTTCGCTGGCACCTGATGGAGCCATTGTGAAGGTGGCGGGCATGAGCAAATTGCAATTCTCAGGCCCCGCGCAATGCTTCGACTGTGAGGAGGACGCGTTCAAGGCTGTCGAGCAGCGCCAGATCCGCGAAGGCAGCGTGATCGTCATCCGCTATGAAGGCCCCAAAGGCGGACCGGGCATGCGCGAAATGCTCGCGACAACCGCTGCGCTATACGGGCAGGGCATGGGCGAGAGCGTTGCGCTCATCACCGATGGCCGTTTTTCCGGCGCGACGCGTGGTTTCTGTATTGGCCATGTTGGTCCGGAAGCGGCGGAGTGCGGTCCGATCGCGCTGGTTGAGGATGGTGACATCATCACCATTGATGCCGAGGCTGGCACGATGGACCTCGAAGTCGATGAAACAACGCTCGATGCACGCCGCAAGGCCTGGCAGCCGCGCACCAATGATTATCAGTCCGGCGCTCTGTATCGCTACTCGCAGAATGTGGGGCCAGCAGTGAAGGGCGCTTTGACGCACCCCGGCGCAAAGGCTGAACGCCACGTTTTTGCAGACATCTGATAGAGTGCTGGCATGACGTCAGCTCAGATTCTCACTGTCGCGCAGATGCAGGCGGCCGAGCAGGCGCTGATTGACGCTGGAACGTCGGTCGAAGCGCTGATGCAGATCGCGGGGAACGGCGCTGCTGAATGGGTTTGGCGCATCGCGGCGGGACGCCCGGTGGTGGTCTTGTGCGGTCCGGGAAACAATGGCGGCGATGGATATGTGATCGCTGAAAGTCTGCGCGTTAGGGGTCTCGCGGTGCAAGTGGTCGCGCCACTTGGGCCCAAGACTGAAGCGGCCAAGGCGGCGCGCCTTGCTTACAAAGGCGAGACGCTGACTTCAGGCAAAGGGGCTAAAGGCGAGGTTTTGGTCGATTGCCTGTTCGGCTCTGGTCTTGCGAGACCGTTAGAAGCGGAACATGCGCTTATATTACGTGATCTCGCTTCGCGTGCGCACTCGCTTATAGCAGTTGATCTACCTTCCGCTGTCGAGAGCGATAGCGGCGCGCTGTTCAATGAAGGTTTGCCGGACTATGGCTGCACTTTGGCGCTGGGCGCATGGAAATATGCGCATTGGCGTTTGCCCGCACGCAGTAAAATGGGTGCGTTGAGGCTCGTCCCGATTGGCGTTGAAGAGGTCGAGGGCGCAGCGCAATTGCTCGGTAAACCCATGCTTTCATCACCGGCTGTGGACGCACACAAATATTCGCGCGGTCTATGCGCCGTGGTCGGAGGGGCGATGCCCGGGGCGTCTCTTCTCTCCGCGCAAGCTGCGATGCAAAGCGGAGCGGGCTATGTGAAGCTGCTCGCCCTCCAAACCCCAGTTAACGCTCCTGCGGCGTTGGTCGTGGACACCGATCCGCTGGTAGACGCGCTAAGTGACAAGCGCATTTCGTCAGTTCTTATCGGACCGGGATTGGGACGGGATGATGATGCCGAAAACAGGCTGCGGGCGGTGCTCGCTCACCCTCGATCGACAGTAATCGATGCTGATGCACTGATGCTGCTGCGGCCTGAGATGCTGGCAAAAGGCGCCCAAGTCCTCGCGACCCCGCATGATGGTGAGCTGGAACAACTGTGCCGCGCTTTCTCCGTCATCGCCGAAGGCAGACAAGCCCGCGCGCAGGCGCTAGCGAAGGTGAGCGGCATGGTTATCTGCGCCAAGGGGCCGGACACTGTAATCGCGGCTCCCGACGGGCGAATTGTCATGGCACCTCCTGCGTCACCATGGCTCTCAACCGCAGGCACGGGTGACGTTCTTGCCGGCATCGCTGCAAGCCTCATGGCTACGGGGAAAGACGCATTCACGGCTGCTTGCGAAGCGGTCTGGTTGCATGGCGAGGCTGCAAGGCTGGCAGGCCCCGCTTTCACCGCCGACGAGCTGGTAATGTGTGTGCGAGAGGCCTACGCCGCAGCGCTATGAGCTATCCCAAAGAGATCGTGCGCATTGCAGCGCGGGGCGACGGTGTGACCGCAGATGGCGAGCATGTTTCCGGCGCGGTTTCGGGTGATCTGCTCCGCGAGGATGGCTCGGTTGAGCGAGGACCGCATTACCAGTCGCCGCCATGTCCGCATTTCGGGCCATGCGGTGCATGCCAATTGCAGCACGCAGACGAGGCTGCGCTCGAACAATTCGTCGGCGAGCGGGTCGCTTTCGCTGCGGAAAGCCAGAACCTTGAGGTCGGCGAGCTCTTGCCGACGCATCTCTCACCGCGTCGAAGCCGCCGACGCGCGACATTGCATGGGCTGCGCACTGCCAAAGGTGCAGTGCTGGGATTTCGCGAGGCTGGCAGCAATCGCGTCGTCGACCTTCGGGAATGTCATGTGTTGCAGCCGCAACTGACAGAGCTGGCGGCACCTTTGCGCAAGCTGGTCGCCGAGCATGGTGGGCGCGGCTCAATCGACATTGCGCTCGCTGCGGTCGACCAAGGCGTTGACTGCTCGATTGGCAATTTCGCTATGGAGGGATTGGAAGCGACTGAAGCTGTCCTCGATTTCGCCCGAGATCATGGTCTGGCGCGCGTCGCGGTCGATATGGGCTTTGGTGCAGAAGCAGTGTGGGAGCCGGAGCCGGTCACCGTGACCTTGTCAGGCATTCCCGTGAGCTACCCTGAAGGAGCATTTCTTCAGGCGACACCTGACGCAGAAATGCTAATGGCAGAGGACACGGCGGCTTGGCTTGAAGGGAACGCAATCGTCGCTGATCTGTTCGCTGGGCTTGGCACATTCGCCTTCGCTCTGAGTGAAGCGCGCGAAGTCATCGCCTATGAAGCCGCCCGAGATGCGTATCTGGCGTGTCTATCCGCTGCGCGCCGGACTGGTCGAAAACTCGATGCCAAGCATCGCGATCTGTTTCGCAATCCGCTGCAACCGGATGAATTGTCGCAATTCGATGCTGTAGTGCTTGATCCGCCACGAGCTGGCGCCAAAGAGCAGATCACAGCAATCGCTCAAAGCAAGCTCGAACGCGTGGTTTACGTGAGCTGCAACCCGTCAAGCTGGGCACGCGATGCCGCACAGCTTGCTACAGCTGGTTTCAAACTTGAGAAGTTGAGGCCTGTGGGCCAGTTCCGCTGGTCAACGCATGTGGAGCTGACGAGCCTGTTTGTTCGCTAGATTGCGAGCTGCTCAGTTCAGCAGCGTCTTAGTCTCGATGAAGTCCATCAAGCCGCCGAATGTCTCCAGCATTTCGCCGTCAACGTCATCGTCTTCGATTACAATGTCGAGCCGATCTTCAATTTCCGTCAGAAGGCCTGCGACTGCCATGGAGTCGAGCTCTGGCAATTCGCCAAACAGGCCGGTGTCGCGGTCAAACGTTTCGACGTCGTCAGCATCCAGCCCCAGTACATCAACAAGGATCGAGCGCAGCGTCTCGTCGATAACCGCGCGGCTCGGCAGCGGCTTTGCAGCGGCTTCGCCTTCTTCTGCGACTGGCTGTTGCGATGTTTCGCTATCCGCCGACATTGTGGTGTCTTCCCCTAGTTGAAAGCGGCCCGCGTTTAGCCTTGCAGAACATATTGCGCAAGGCGGGCTGACACAGCGGAAATGCGCGGCTAATCCTGCGCACATGCCCGCTTTGCTCGATCCGACACCTTATCCGCTTGATCACCTGACGGAGCGCGGTCCGCGTGACGCACCTGCATTGGTGCTGAAGCGCGAAACTCTGACGCATGAAGAGCTTGCAAGCCGCGTCGGCAAACTCGCGGCTTGGCTCAAAGCGCAGGTGCCTCAAGAGGGCGCGCGAGTTGCGAGTTGGGATGCAAAGGGTGAGCTTACCTGCCTTCTTCCGCTTGCGGCTCCAAGGGCAGGGCTGACGCATGTGCCTATCAATCCGCTGCTGAAGCGCGCTCAGGCCGCGCATATCCTGTCGGACTGCGGCGCGAGCATGCTCATTGCCAATAAAGGACGGATGAACAGCCTTGAAGCGGAGGACATTCCGGAAGGCTGTGCGACCTGGCTTGAGACTGACGCACTTGAGGCGGCCTACTCCCAATCGGAGGCTTTGCCGACCAGTAACGCCAATCCGGACGATATCGCGGCCATCCTCTATACCAGCGGTTCGACCGGCAGACCCAAAGGCGTTGTGCTGAGCCATGCCAATCTGTGGCTTGGCGCGGTTAGTGTCGCGCATTACCTGAAGCTCGCTGACGACGATGTGACGCTCGGCGTGCTGCCGCTTTCTTTCGATTACGGTCAGAACCAGCTGCTTTCGACCTGGTATGCAGGCGGCAGCGTTGTCCCGCTTGATTATCTGTTTGCGCGTGACGTCATGAAGGCATGCGCGAAGCATTCGATCACGACGCTCGCTGCGGTCCCGCCCTTGTGGGTTCAACTCACCGAGCTTGACTGGACGGAAGAGGCGGTTGCTAGCATGCGCCGAATGACCAATTCAGGCGGAGCCTTGACGCGAGATCTTGTGTCCGATCTGCGCAGCATTTTCCCGCAAGCAGACCTCTATCCAATGTATGGTCTGACAGAGGCGTTCCGCTCCACTTTTCTCGACCCTTCGCTCGTCGATAAGCATCCCACATCCATGGGTCAGGCCATCCCGTTCGCTGAGATCATGGTCATTGACGAGAATGGCGCGGTCGCAGAGCCGGGCGACGAGGGCGAGCTTGTCCATTGCGGGCCACTGGTGGCGCAAGGCTATTGGCAAGACCCTGAGCGGACAGCGCGCCGCTTTAAGCCTGCGCCAGAGGCAAGCGAATATGGCGGCATGGCGGTTTGGTCGGGCGACAGCGTCAAACGGGAAGCGAACGGCTTGCTCTATTTCGTCGCGCGGCGCGATGCGATGATCAAAAGCGCTGGCAATCGCATCAGTCCGCAAGAAGTGGAGGAAGGCGCGCTGGCAAGCGGGCTAGTGGCAGAGGCGGTCGCTTTGGGCTTGCCGGACGAGCGACTGGGCCATGCTGTGCACCTCGTTGTCCGCGCTGAGCCCGGGGCAGTGGATTTTGAGACCGGCTTGCCTAAGTTTCTTGCGAAAGAGCTGCCCAATTTCATGCAACCGGCTGAGATACATTGGAAAGAGACAATGCCGCTTAACCCCAATGGCAAGATTGACCGCACGGCATTGCTGCGGGAGCTTTCAGCATGAAACCCAAGGCTTTAGGTCCGATCCCTGCAGGATTTGTCGCAATTGATGGCGAGCTGGCGATTGCAGGTCAAAAGGCAAGCGAGCTGGTCACAGAGGCAGGTCGGACGCCGCTTTTTGTGTATTCGCGAGGGCGCTTGGACGCTCGGGTCGCTGCATTGCACGACGCTTTGCCTGAGCGGATTGGGCTGAACTATGCGGTGAAGGCCAACCCGTATGCCCCGGTTGTCCGGCATATGGAGCCGCTTGTTGACGGGTTTGATATAGCCTCCTCCGGCGAGCTTGCGTTGCTGGAAGAACTCGGGATCGACATGGCGCGGGTCAGCTTTGCTGGCCCAGGCAAACGCGATGATGAGCTCGAAGCGGCAGTGCGCGCCGGCGTAACGCTTAATTGCGAGAGCGAAGGCGAAGCGGAGCGGACGTTGGCGATTGGCGAGCGTCTGGGGATCACGCCGCGCATGGCAATCCGGGTCAATCCGGACTTCGAACTCAAAGGCTCAGGCATGAAGATGGGGGGAGGGGCCAAACCCTTTGGCTTGGATGCGGACCGCGTGCTAGCGCTTGCAAAGCGCCTGATGGAAGCCGGAGTGGAGTGGCGCGGGCTGCACATCTTCACTGGCAGTCAGGCGCTGGGTGCTGAGGCTGTTATCGAAGCGCAGGCCAATGTGTTAGAACTTGCTGCAAGGCTAAGCGAAGATATCGGCGCGCCTTTGCCCAAGCTCAACATGGGCGGCGGCTTTGGCATTCCGTATTTCCCCGGCGACGAGCCGCTTGATCTTGATGCAGTCGCATCCGCACTTGCAGAGCGGGTTGCAAACTTACCTTCGATCCTTGCGGACACAGAGCTATGTCTCGAGCTGGGCCGGTATCTGGTGGGTGAAGCGGGCGTCTATTTGACCCGCATCGTCGACCGGAAGGAAAGCCACGGCGTCACATATCTTGTGACTGATGGAGGGCTCCATCATCAGCTCGCGGCTTCAGGCAATTTCGGCACAGTGGTTCGCCGCAATTATCCGGTGGCGATTGCTTCGCGGTTCGATGCTGAGCCGGAAGAGATCGCGAATGTGGTTGGATGCCTTTGCACACCGCTGGACAGGCTTGCCGACAAGGCAGAGCTGCCGCGCGCGGAGGTTGGCGATATTGTCGCGGTTTTCTGTGCAGGTGCCTATGGAGCGACGGCCTCGCCCGCGAATTTCCTCGGGCATGGACCGGCGGAAGAGATGCTAGTCTGACGCTGCCGTTTCCGCGACACCATGGCCCAGCGCCATGTATTCCGCGCTTTGCATTTCCTTCAACCGGCTGACGGTACGCGCAAATTCGAAGCTGCCATCGCCTGCTGTGTAAAGATCTTCTGGCTCGGCCTGAGCGGTAACGAAAAGCTTCACTCGCATTTCATAAAGCGCATCGATCAACTTGGTGAAGCGGATTGCTTCATTGCGGTTCTCCGGACCCATCAATGGGATGCCGACAAGAATTACGGCGTGATAGCTTCGCGCAATAGCGAGATAGTCTGACGCGCCGCGGTTTTCCTGGCACAGCTTCTTGAAGCTGAAGACAGCAACGCCTTTGAGGCTCTTGGGGACATGCAGCGTGCGTCCGCCGCCGAGATCAAGCTCCGCGCTCGGTACATTCGCGGCATCCTGCGGATCATAGTCAGTCAGGCGGAAGAAGGCTTCGCGTGCTCTTGCAGTTGCTTCATCGCCGAAAGGCGCGTTCCAGTTGCCGATCCCGCCGAGCCGCTCAAGCCGATAATCGACCGGGCCATCGAGCGGGACGATATCGAGCTGTTCCTCGACCAGCGTAATGAAGGGTAGGAAGAGCGATCGGTTAAGCCCGTCCTTGTAAAGATCCTGCGGCGGCCGGTTGCTGGTTGTGACGACAGTGACGCCTTGTTCAAGGATGAGCGCCGTGAACAGCCGCGCCATGATCGCCGCATCAGCCGTGTTCGTGACCACCATTTCGTCGAAGGCAAGGCACCGCACATCTGCCGCGATCCTTGCAGCGACTTTCGCCACCGGATCACCCGGATCACTCTGGCGCGCCTCACGCAGCATCTGATCGACTTCCAGCATAAAGGCATGGAAGTGCACGCGGCGCTTTTCTTCGATACCAAGTGTCTCGACGAACAAGTCCATCAGCATCGACTTGCCGCGACCGACGCCGCCCCACATGTAAATGCCGCGCGGACTTTGTGCGTTGCGCCCGAAAAACTGGCCTAAGAGGCCTCCCGGCTTCCCGCGCTCAAGTTCGCGCTGCAAATGCGTGAGGCGAACCGCTGCCCGCCTCTGGTCCGCATCCTCACGCAGCTCGCCTGCAGCGATCAGCCTTTCATAGCGTGCGAGCATAATGCCCGTTCACCCTTGTTCGCGCGGAACGAACTTGCGGATGATCCCGCTATAGGCAGCAACACGGTCATCATCCTGTACCACTTCGCCGCGCACAAAGACGAGTTTGCCTGTCTCGCGCATGATCTCCGTCAGGGCATCGAGCGGACGTTTTGGATCGCCTCCGCCGATAAACTGCGTCGAAAGTTCAAGCGTGACAGACGGCCCCGCATTGCCTGTGCCCACCACATGCATGGTCGTGAACATAGATATGTCGATCAGGCCAAGCGTTACAGCGCCATGGATGATGCCTTGCAAATTCTCGTGGCGACGCTCGGGAAACATGCGCAAACGGCACTTGTCACCCTCTCGCCGCGTGATGAGCTTGCCCATCACAGCGCCGTTGAACAGCGTCTGGTCCTTCAGATTCCAGTGATGCCAGCCCGGATTGTCCGGGTCCGGCTTGTGGTCAAACACATCGTCGCTAAGCACCGGGCGAAGCTCAGATCTGACGTTCAGCCATCATTTTCTTGGTTTCCGCGATAGCCTTGGCAGGGCTGAGGCCCTTGGGGCAGACATTCGCGCAGTTCATGATCGTGTGGCAGCGATAGAGGCGGAAAGGATCTTCCAGCTGATCGAGCCGCTCACCGGTCATTTCATCGCGGCTATCGGCAAGCCAGCGATAGGCTTGCAGCAAGATGGCCGGACCCAGGAACTTGTCAGAGTTCCACCAATATGACGGGCAACTGGTCGAGCAGCATGCGCACAGAATGCATTCGTAAAGGCCGTCGAGCTTCTCGCGCTGTTCAGGCGATTGCAGACGCTCCTTACCGCTCGGCGTAGGGCTGACGGTTTGCAGCCAGGGGCGGATCGACGCGTATTGCGCATAGAAATGCGTGAAGTCAGGCACGAGGTCCTTGATCACATCCATATGCGGCAGCGGCGTGATGCGGATCTCTCCGCCAAGGTCTTCAATTGCGGTTGTGCAAGCAAGACCGTTCTTGCCGTTCATGTTCATCGAGCATGAGCCGCAAATGCCTTCACGGCAGGAGCGACGGAACGTCAGTGTCGGGTCAATCTCGTTCTTGATCTTGAACAGTGCGTCGAGAACCATCGGACCGCAATTGTCGAGATCGATCTCGAACTTGTCATAGCGCGGGTTCTTGCCGCTATCGGGATCGAAGCGGTAGATTTTGAACGTCTTGGTGCGTTTCGCACCTTCAGCTTTGTACGTCTTGCCGTCCTTGCGGATCTTGGAGTTAGCAGGAAGCGTAAAAGTAGCCATGTCAGTCGTGAATCCCGTCTTTGTTCGACAACCTATCTAGCGTGTCAGGCATTTGAGGCAAGGCGGCATTGTTGAGAGTTTTGGCAGGCCAGTTGTGCGGATTCGAAGCGAGTAGGCTCTCGATTGCCGCTGAATGTTGGATACGCATGTTACACAGTCCTGGGAAAGAAAACTCCCAAGGCATTTCACGCGGTGCAATCGCGATCAGGGACGGGAACTTCAAAGCCATATCAACCGTCTAGTGCGCATGGATACTGTAGGACAGATGCAAGGAAACTGGCCCCGGTCCGCCGCGATCTTCGGCGCAAGTGGCGGGATTGGCGGTGCGTTGGCAGAAGCGCTTGCGAGCAAGGGGGTAGAGCGCATTTATGCGGGCTCGCGGTCAGGCGAAGTCCCAGAGCATGATGCCATCACTCCGTTTTCCTTTGATCTGACGAATGAAAATTCCATCGAAGCGGCCGCCGAGACAATGCGCGCGTCCCTGCCTGAGCTCGTGATCGTAACGACGGGTGTTTTGACCTTGCCTGACGGAATGGGGCCGGAGAGGAGTTTCAAGCGCCTCGATCCTGAAGCGATGGAGCAGGTCTTGCGCCTCAACACCATCGGCCCGGCCCTGATTGCCAAGCATATGCTACCGCTGTTCCAGCGAGAGGGCAGGGCGGTGTTTGCAGCCCTATCCGCCCGCGTTGGCTCTATCAGCGACAACCGCATTGGTGGGTGGCACAGCTACCGAGCGAGCAAGGCAGCGCTCAACATGCTGGTCCGAAACTGGTCGATCGAGCTTGGCCGGACGCATAAGCAAGCGGTCGTCGTCTCGCTCCACCCGGGAACGGTGGACACCAGCTTGAGCGAGCCATTTCAGTCCAACCTGCCTGATGGGCAGCTGACGCGTCCTGATGAGGCTGCTGCAAACTTGCTGTCTGTGATTGACGGCCTCGGCCCTCAAGACACAGGCTTTCAATTCGATTGGAAAGGCGAACGCGTCCCTGACTAGTCCACTTGCGCGGCTAGCGGATCGCGACCTGCGCGGCGCTCTGCCAAATGCCAGGCGATCAGTTCGCCGTAACGCGTCTCGCCAAGGCCTTTGCCACACGCACGCTGGGCGACGATCATGCAGGGTTTGCCATTTCCTTCGACGATCATCGGTCCCTTCGTTGTGGGTGCGATATCCCATCCGACCAGCGCATATTGGCGGAAGTGATGATCATGCGCTTCGAGAACCAGCTTGCGAGTAGCATCCCAGCTTTCGAGCGCGCGTTCGGTGATCTGAGCATCCGTCACCGGATGACGATCATATTCTCCCACGCCGCGGCCCCTGCATCCCCGGCCCAGAACGCCCGTTTCCGGATCAATCGGAGCCATCAGTCCGCCAGACTTGATGTTGTCGACCCGCGTGTCAGGGTCAGACGGAAAGCGCAGGACAGACGTCACAATCTCCGGTTTGCCTTGCTCATTCAGCATTGTTGTCACGCGCATGGTGGGCAAGGCTGAAAGGGCCAGGCCATCAAGTTCAAGTGACGCAATCAATCGCTCCTGCAAGATCCATTCGCCTTTGCGGCCGTCGCAATGCTTCTCAATCCAGCGGGCAAAAACATTGAGATCGGCGCGCGCAGACTGCGGTACTTCAACGAGCTCCACTCCGTCGCCGCCTTCACCGTCATTCGGTTTGATAATCACACTATCTGCATCGGGTAGAGACACAGCGGTCGCGCGGCCATCGCTGAAATAGCCATGCAGCATCGGAGTTGCGAGACCTCGATCGAGGCAAAACAGATAGAAATCGATTTTGTTGGCGAGCAGGCAGTCGCGGGTCCAGTTGACGGGATTGAAGCGGCGGTTGAGGTCACTGTGTTCGAACCGGCGGAGGAACACGTCCATCTCTTCCGGCTTCTCGATCCGGAAAAGCGCCAGGTCGTTCGGGTCCGCGAAACGCTCGCGAGCGATGGCTTTTGCTTGCGCCGCCCAGCCATCCGGCATCTTGTACCGCTTCGCCACTTGCTTTGCCCGGAATCCAAGCCAGGCGTGAAAGCCAGCAAACGTCAGCACATTCACCAGCTTTCGCAGTGGGCCTTGAGACCCTTCGGTATGCCGGTAGTGTTCTTCGAGAAAGGCCGAGCCGGTTGCGCGCGTCACACCCGGGAAAAGTGGATATTTCTTCTTCGCATGATACCACCAGCCCAATGGAATATCGCGCTCTTCCGCTCCGATCGCGCGTCGTTCCGCTAGCAATCGAGCGATTGTGTCACTGACTTTTCCATTCTGCCGCACCGCAACAGGCTCAGACATTGATGGCGGCTCCGCCGGTTTCTTTCGGGTCTGTATTGAGCGTCATCATCGTGCGGTCTGCCTTGATCACGCCTTGGCGATCCATGCTGGAAGCTACGATGTGCTCAATCAGCTGTCTGTGCGAAAGGCCCGCGATCTGCGCCGCGCCAGACACTGTTTTCTTCGACCAGAGATTGCAGGAAACGTTCACTTCCATGAACACAACTTCGCCAGTTTCAGGCGTGTAGCGGAACTCGAACCGGCCATAATCAAACGGCCATAGTTCTGGTAGCATGGCGCGGACTTGCTCACGGATCTTGCGAGTCATGGTTGGCTTGCTCATCGTGACGAGGCGCTCTTTTGGGCCATCGGTCAGTCCGCGTTTCTCTTCGTAAGAGCGGAAATTGCCTTCATCACCCGGCATTTCGAAGCGCATCGTTGAAAGCAGTATGGGTTCGTCACCGCCCAGCACAGGCACCACGACATCATATGCGCCTTCATAGCGTTCGATGATGACATCATGGCCTTCATCATGAAGTGCCTTGATGTCCTTCTTCGCCTGAGACCAGGTTTCCGGCATGGTTATGCCCCAGCTCGCCGAGGAAGCGTTGGGCTTCACAACGAGGCGTTCATAGGCCCAATCAGGCTCGTGCGGGAAGGGCGCACCAATCCGCGCTATCATCCAGGGTGCAACCGGAACGCCGCGTGCATGCGCCGCTGTTTTCATCAAGTGCTTGTCGTCAGCTAGCCCGCGAACGATGGGTGACGCGCCCAAATACGGCAGGCCAATGCGCTTTGCCATTAACGGGCCGAGCATTTCGCTCATCGGGTAACCTGCTCGATTCAGGAGCGTAAAAAGGAAGTCGTGACCCTGATGCTCGATCAAAGCGGGAAAATCATTCGCGGGCGTCACGTCGAGCCCGATATCTTCCAGAATCGTCAGTATTTCATGGTGATAGACCGCGTGGTTGCCATCTTCTGCATGCGCTTTCCCGCCAGAAAGCGCGTGTTTGGCAAGAAACAGAACCTTCAAGTACTGCTTTTTCGACTCAGGAATGGAGAAGATTGCGTGCTTGATCATTCCGAGGCTCATTGGGCCTAAATTGGCTAACTCGCAAGTCGGCGCTTTACCGCGACTGCGGAAACGTCTTACACATGACACGAGAAGCGGTTCGGGTGGGAGAGGGCCGATGGGTTTGCAAAGCTGGTATGATGCGCATGTGATGCCGCGCATGGTGACTTTCGCGTGTAGCCAAGGTCAGATCATGAAGCGGCGTTCCTTCGTCGTGCCGAAAGCACATGGCAAGGTGCTGGAGCTCGGCTGCGGGGGCGGGCTCAACCAGCAATTCTATGATACGGACGCGGTGGCCGCATTCAGCGGCATCGATCCTCATGACGGCTTGCTTGATGCAGCGCGTGCAGCCAGCGAAGAGCGGGGATGGCACACTGACATCAAGCAGGGTGTTGGCGAAGAGATCCCCTTTGCTTCCAGCACATTCGACACCGTTGTTTGCACGTATACGCTGTGTAGCGTGTCGGATCCGGCCAAGGTCCTGTCCGAAGTTCGCCGTGTACTAAAGCCAGGCGGTCAAATGCTCTTTCTTGAGCATGGCCGCGCGCCCGATGCCTCCGTGGCCAAGTGGCAAATGCGGGTTGAACCTGTCTGGAAGCGGCTTGCCGGTGGTTGCCATTTGACGAGGCCTGTGGGCGCAACACTGCGGGGAGCGGGTTTTGATGTTGAGCCTATGGGGCAGGGTTATATGCCCAAGACACCGCGGATCGCGGGTTGGATGGAATGGGGGATTGCTCGCAAGGCGGGTGCGTGAAGAACGCACGATAAATCTCTGAGAAAATGTAAGAAAGGGCTCAAATGCGTACTGCACTTGAGCCCTTTTCTTGAAGTGATTGGTGGTTGGTTAGCGAGTTACTTTTCCTCGCCGAACGTACGCTGCCACCATCCGCGGCGAGGTTTGCCTTCATCGGCAGGTGCCTCTTCACTTGCTGAAGCATCAGCGTCCTTTGCCGCTGTTTCCTCAGCAGGCTCGTCCGCCTTCTTCTTGGCGCGCGAAGTCCGCTTGGCCGCTGGCTTCTTGGCCGGAGCTTTCTTTGCAGGCTTCTTTTTGGGCGCTTCCTCTTCTGCAGCATCGGTAGCTGCTTCCTCCGCAGGTGCTTCTTCCGCTGCTGGTTTCTTCTTCGCCCGTGAAGCCCGCTTGCGTTTCGGCTTCTCTTCAGCCTTCTCTTCCGCTTCGGCTTCCGCGGCCATAGCCTCAGCAGTTTCCGGCGCGTCGTCCGGACCTGCTACGACCGGCATGTCTTCTTTGACCTGCTCAGCTACGTCGTCGAGCTTCTCGGCATCTTCAGCCGTTACGCTCTCATCAGTCTTCTTCCGGCGACCGCGACCTCCACGGCTGCGACGCTTGCGCTTAGGCTTATCGTCGCTTTCGTCCTCGTCGGATGAAGTTTCGTCGGACGTCTCTTCGTCCGAAGACTCTTCATCGCCGTCCTCTGCACCTTCTTCGCGGCGCTTCTTGTTACGACCGCGACCACCACGGCGGCGGCGGCGACGCTTCTTCTTCGGCGCGTCTTCGTCTTCGTCGCTGTCCTCTTCAGGAATGTCGTCATTGTCTTCGTCATCATCGACGATGGGTTCGAACTTTGGTGCTTCTGCAGGGCGAGGGCCAGCGCTCGTCACGCTCATCTTCGCGCCTTCATCTTCCCCTTCAGGCACGATTTCGACGGTTACGCCATAACGCTGCTCGATTTCAACGAGATCAGCACGTTTTTCGTTGAGCATATAGATCGCCGCTTCAGTGCTCGCAGCGAGCTTGATCAGCGTGCCTTTGCCCTTGGCCGCTTCGTCTTCGATCAGGCGAAGCGCGGAAAGTCCAGCAGAGGATGCGGTGCGAACAAGGCCCGTGCCATCGCAATGCGGGCATTCGCGCGTGGTCGCCTCCAGAACACCGGTGCGCAGGCGCTGACGGCTCATTTCCATCAGGCCGAAGCCGGAAATCCGGCCGACCTGGATGCGTGCGCGGTCGTTCTTGAGCGCTTCTTTCATCGCTTTTTCGACTTTGCGGACGTTGGAATTGTATTCCATGTCGATAAAGTCGATCACGACAAGGCCAGCCATGTCGCGCAGACGCAGCTGGCGAGCGATTTCCCGCGCAGCTTCCAGATTGGTGTGCAGCGCAGTCTGCTCGATCCCGTGCTCCTTGGTGGAGCGGCCAGAGTTGATATCGATCGACACCAGCGCTTCAGTCGGGTTGATAATCAGATAGCCGCCCGATTTGAGCTGCACCATCGGATCATACATTGCTCTCAGCTGGTCCTCCGCGCCATAGCGTTGGAACATCGGAACCGGATCCGAATAGGCTTTCACGCGCCGCGCATGGCTCGGCATGAGCATTTTCATGAAGGATTTGGCAGACTTGTAGCCTTCTTCGCCTTCGACCACGACTTCCTCAATCTCGCGATTGTAGATGTCGCGGATCGCGCGCTTGATCAGATCGCTGTCCGAATGGATCAGGGACGGCGCAGTTGAACCCAGCGTTGTTTGCCGGATGTCGTCCCACAGGCGAGCAAGATAATCGAAGTCGCGCTTAATCTCTGTCTTGGTCCGGCTGAGGCCGGCAGTACGGACGATCAAGCCCATGCTCTTGGGCAAGGAGAGATCGGAAACGACCTGCTTCAAACGTTTGCGGTCGCTGGAAGAATTGATTTTTCGGCTGATGCCTCCGCCATGGCTGCTGTTCGGCATAAGCACGGTGTAGCGACCGGCAAGGCTGAGATATGAAGTGAGCGCAGCGCCCTTATTGCCGCGCTCTTCCTTTACGACCTGAACGAGCAGCACCTGACGGCGCTGGATGACATCCTGGATCTTGTAGCGGCGACGCAGTGCCTGACGGCGAGCTCTGACTTCATCAACTTCCTTGGCGCGGGATTTGCCGCCACCCTGGCGACGTCCACGACCGCGACGACCGCGTCCACGACGCGCACCCTTCTTGGGCTTGTCTTCGCTTTCATCGCTATCGTCGTCAGAGGATTCTTCGTCGGATTCATCTTCTTCAGAGTCGTCTTCGTCTTCGTCTTCGTCTTCGTCATCATCGCTGTCGCCATCGACATGGCCTTCTTCAATGGTGGCGACTTTGTCTTTTTCAGAGGTGTCGATCTCTTCAAGACCGTCTTCTGCAATTTCTTCTGCGAGCTTCTCAGAGCTTTCGTCTTCCGCGTCGTATTCATCGCCGGGAATTTCGCCGCGTTCTTCTTCTTCAGCGCGAAGTCGGGCCTCCTCTTCCGCCGCTTCTGCTTCTTCAGCGAGAAGCGCTTCGCGGTCTTCCCTGGGGATCTGGTAATAGTCGGGGTGGATTTCGCCAAAGGCGAGAAAGCCATGCCGGTTGCCGCCGAAATCGACGAAAGCTGCTTGGAGTGAAGGTTCTACCCGCGTGACTTTGGCAAGGTAGATATTGCCTTTTATCTGTTTGTGTTCGGCCGACTCGAAATCAAATTCTTCGATCCGGTTGCCTTTGAGCACCGCCACCCGGGTCTCTTCCGAGTGGCGCGCATCGATTAGCATGCGCGTTGCCATGTATAATTCTCCAGGCGCCGGAGCAGCGCGGCAATGCCGCCTGTCGCGAGCGCACTAATGTGGGAAACACCGGAGGCCGCATTTGGCGTCCGGTGAAAGTTGCAAAGCCCGCAGCGCCGGTGCGCTCGGGAAATTCATTTGTGTCTGCATGCGAAAGAGAGCCGTCTTGTACGGCGATCCGGCCCGATGCCGCACCATCGCGCCAGAAGCGCGGTTCGTGCTGGATCGGGGAGGAAACTCTTGTCACTGCATCAACCTGTTGTGAGGTTCGCCGTAAATGGTGCGAACCGTTCGAGTAGTACCGCCAGATCCGTTAAAAAACAGCATTCTGACCGATTACTCGGTGATAGCTTGCTAGCACCGTGGGTTTCATGCCGCAACCATATTGCGTTTCTCATGCGCAACAATCTAACCCAGTAATACGATGTCACTGCGTACTTTCCTTGCTGTTGTGATTTTGCTGCCAATCGTTCTGATTGGCGTATTGATGGCACTTAGCGTCAAGATCCCTGTACCTGAGCTTGGGCGCGATTATGTCGTGCGTGTTGCTTTGGGCGAAACCACAGAGATCGGCCTTCCTGATGTTGCCGGGCCAAACGATCCCGATGCGCCGCTCGTGGTGATAGATGCCGGGCATGGTGGACGCGATCCCGGAGCGGTGGGCGGGCCGCCCAGCGCGCCTATCCGGGAGAAGGATGTTGTGCTTGGCATTGCTCTTAAACTGCGCGAGGAGCTGCTCGATCTTGGTGGTATCCGCGTGGCTCTCACTAGAGATGACGACAATTTTCTGACGCTGAGCGAGCGGCCGAATCTGGCGCGCCGACTGAATGCCGATATGTTTGTATCGATCCATGCTGATAGCGCTGGAGAAGGGGCAGAAGCGGCGGGCGCAAGCATTTACACGCTGTCCCAGCGCGCAACCTCTGCCGCTGCCGCTCGTTTTGCCCGGCGTGAGAATGATGCGGACAGGCTCAATGGTCTTGAGCTTGAAGGCGAAGACGCAGACGTCAATGCGATCCTCGTGGAGTTATCTCAGAGACGCGCCAAAGAAGAGGCGCTTGAGCTCGCCGGCTTGATCCAGCGTGAAGGGCGAGGGCGCTTGGACTTTCATCCTCAAACCTTGCGAGGCGCCGATCTGGTCGTGTTGCGCACGCCGGACATGCCTTCGATCCTGTTTGAAGCGGGATTTTTGACCAATGCGACAGAGGCAGAGCGCTTATCTTCGGAGGAAGGGCAGGAGGCGGCTGCAGCAAGCCTCGCACGGGCCATTCAGGTCTATTTTGTCCGACAGGGCCTCAACTGAATTTCGGTAATGTGTCAGCAATGCGCGATGAAATAGACAAAAGCCTCTGGCGGCGTGGCGAGCGCCGATGCTAAGGGCTCAGCTCTGAGATGGAACAGCAGTCGAATCTAGAATACGCACACTACCGAGTGATCCGCGATTTCACAGCGGTGAAAAGCTGGTTTGTCGAGAGCTGGCGGGAGCGTTTACTCTTCCGCATCTTTGCGGGGCTGTTCGTGCTCGGCATCGTTGTTTTGGTCGGCATCTGGGCGTTCCTGGCTCGCGATCTACCTGACGCGGAAACGCTGCTCGAATATGAAACGCCGCTGCCAACAATGGTGCGCGGTATCGACGGCGAGATCGTCCATTCCTATGCGCGCGAGCGGCGGGTTCAGTTGCAATATGCCGACTTCCCCGAGCAAATGATCGAGGCATATCTCTCAGCTGAAGACAAAACCTTCTTTAGCCATGGCGGCGTTGATTTCACGGGCACCGCCAATGCTGTGATCGACTACGTCACCAAATATGGCTCAGGCGAACGTGCGGTTGGTGGCTCCACCATCACACAGCAGGTCGCGAAAAACTTGCTCCTGGGTGATGAGTATTCAGTGACGCGCAAGCTCAAAGAAATGATCGTCGCCAGCCGGATCGAAGGCGTGCTGACGAAGCAAGAGATCCTTGAGCTTTATTTGAACGAAATTCCGCTCGGCCGCCGTAGCTTTGGCGTTCAGGCCGCAGCGCGCGCCTATTTTGACAAGGATGTGGGCGAGCTTGAGCTGCATGAAGCGGCTTTCCTTGCGATCTTGCCTAAAGCGCCAGAGCGATATGGCCGCGAACGTTTCCGCGATCTCGCCATCGAGCGGCGCAATTTTGTTCTCGGCCTGATGGTCGAGAATGACTTTATCACCGAGGCCGAGGCAGACGCAGCGAAGGCAAAGCCACTTGGGCTCGTGACGCAACGTTCCGCCACTCGGCAAGTGGACGCTGGCTATTTTCTTGAGGAAGTGCGCCGCCAGTTGATGGATCGCTTCGGCGAGACCGCTGAAGAAGGTCCGAACAGCGTGTATGCAGGCGGGCTCTGGGTTCGCACATCACTCGATACCGAGATGCAGGCAGCAGCGCGGGATGCCTTGCGTGCAGGCTTGTTGCGCTATCACGGAAACCGCGGTTGGAAAGGGCCGATCGCCACACTCGATGTGAGTGGTGATGATTGGGACAGTCAGCTCGCTAGCTCATTCATCAGCGTTAATTACGAGAACTGGCGTATCGGCGTAGTGACCGCGCGCAATGGTGATAGCGCCACGATCGGCTTCAGCGATGGCAGCGAAGCGCCTCTTTCCGGTATACCGAGCGGCCTCAGAGCCGGTCATGTGATTGCGGTGCAGCCGAGCGGAAACGGCTTTCGCGTGCGCACGATCCCTGAGGTTTCCGGCGGTTTCCTCGCGCAATCCGTGCAGACAGGCCGTATCCTTGCGATGCAAGGCGGGTTCGATTTCCGCCTGTCCGACTTCAATCGCGCAACGCAGGCCGACCGCCAGCCGGGCTCGACCATCAAGCCTTTCGTCTACGCGACGGGCCTCGACAATGGCATGACCCCGGCGAGCGAAGTGCCTGACGAGACTTTCTGTTATTACCAAGGCTCCAACCTCGGCGAGAAATGCTTCCGCAATTTCAGCGGACAGTCTGGCGGCGTGCACACCATGCGCTGGGGGCTGGAGCAGAGCCGCAACTTGATGACTGTGCACATCGCAATGGAATCAGGCATGCCGCAAGTCATCGATACCTTCGATCGCTTGGGCATCGGTCGCTATCAGCCATTCCCCGCTTTCGCTCTGGGCGCTGGGGACACGACGGTCGAGAAGATGGTCAACGCCTACGCAGCGCTGGCCAATCACGGACGCCTGCATCGGTCCAGTGTGATCGATTATGTGCAGGACCGTCGCGGCAAAGTCATTTTCCGTGCCGATCGCCGGAAATGCGAGAGCTGCAACATGGCAGAGTGGGACGGAGCGCCGATGCCTCGCCTTGGGGCGATGGGTGAGCAAGTGATGGACCCGCGCACAGCGTTCCAGACCGTGCATATGCTCGAAGGTGTCGTCACGCGCGGCACCGCGACGCGTCTGCGCGATCTCGATCTGCCGCTATTCGGCAAGACCGGGACCACTTCAGGCCCGACAAATGCCTGGTTTGTCGGTGGATCGCCTGAAGTGGTGGCAGGTGTCTATGTCGGCCACGACCAACCCCGCGATCTCGGCAATTGGGTGCAGGGCGGAAACACTGCCGCACCGATCTTCAAGGAATTTGTCCAGAAAACGAAATCACGTTGGAGCACTGACCCTGCCGTTGCACCCAACGGTGTGCGCATGGTCCGCGTTGACCGGCGCAGCGGCAAACGCGTGTTCGATGCATGGCCTACCGATGACCCTAAAGCAGATGTGATCTGGGAGGCATTCAAGCCGGATACAGAGCCTCCGCGGGCTACCCGCCAAGACGAGATTGCTGCACGCCGTGAAGAGATCATCGCTTTGCTCCGCCGTGGCAGGCTGGAAAGCGGGCTTTCGCAAGGTCGCTTTGGCCGCGAGGAACAATTCGTCGAAGAGCAAGGCGGCATCTATTAGCGAAGGCCAGAACGGCTCAACTGTCTTGCACAGCGCTTTACAACTGAGCCAGCCCCGCTAATCGAACACCAAGACAGTTTAAGAGAGATTATCCTATGCGTGCCGAAGGGCAGGCCTTTATCGACCGCATCGAAGCTGCACTTGCCTTAGTGCGCGAAGCCCTGGATTGGGAGCGCGCTCTGCGCCGCCTGGACGAGCTCAATGCGCGCGTGCAGGACCCGAACCTGTGGAATGACCCCAAGGAAGCACAAGCCGTTAGCCGCGAGCAAAAGCAGCTCGAAAACGCGGTAAACACAGTGAACGAAATTTCGTCCGAAATGTCAGACGCTGTCGAGTTCATCGAAATGGGCGAAGCGGAAGGCGAAGAGGACATCATCAAAGATGGTCTCAAGAGCCTCGAGCGGCTCGCGAACCGTGCAGACGCTGATAAAGTCCAAGCGCTTTTGTCGGGCGAAGCGGACAGCAACGACACCTATCTGGAAATCCACGCTGGTGCTGGCGGGACAGAGAGCCAGGACTGGGCGGAAATGCTTTTCCGGATGTATTCGCGCTGGGGGGAGCGTCGCGGTTTTAAGGTCGAGACCGTCGAACATCAGGCAGGCGATCAAGCTGGCATCAAGTCCGCCACGCTTTTGCTTAAAGGCGAGAACGCTTACGGCTATGCAAAGACGGAAAGCGGTGTTCATCGTCTGGTCCGCATCAGCCCCTATGATAGTTCCGCGCGGCGCCACACCTCGTTCAGTTCGGTCTGGGTCTATCCGGTTATTGACGATGATATCGATATCGAGATCGATCCTTCGGATTTGAAGATCGACACATATCGCGCTTCCGGTGCAGGTGGTCAACACGTTAACACGACCGATTCCGCCGTTCGGATCACCCACCAGCCAACCGGCATTGTTGTCGCGAGCCAGAACGACCGTAGCCAGCACAAGAACCGCGCGACTGCGATGAATATGCTGAAAGCGCGCTTGTTCGAGCGGGAAATGGCAGAGCGCGAAGCGGCAGCCAGCGGCGAGTATCAGGAGAAAAGCGATATTGGCTGGGGTCACCAGATCCGCTCCTACGTTTTGCAGCCGTATCAAATGGTCAAGGATCTGCGTACTGGGGTGACATCCAGTTCGCCCGATGATGTGCTCGATGGCGCGCTTGATCCCTATATTTCAGCAGCGCTTGCGCAACGCGTAACCGGCGAGAAGATCGAGGTGGAGGACGTCGAGTGATGAGAATTGCTCGGCTGATTGTTCCTGCGGCAATGGCGGCGACGGTTGTCGCTTGCACTCCTGCACCGGACGACAGCTCGCGACCGGAATCATCGCTTGGTTTTCCTCGGCCTGACCGGCCTGTCTCCGGTCTTGGGGCAACTGAATTCGCCAACGAAGATGCGCGCGACAGTCGCGGAGAAGCGCAAAAGGTCATGGATCTTGCGAGCATTTCGCCCGGCATGACCGTTGCCGATATCGGTGCAGGCGAAGGTTATTACACTGTGCGTTTGGCCGATCGCGTGGGTGAAGGTGGCCGCGTTCTTGCTCAGGATATTGATCGTGATGCGTTGGAGCGGCTTGGTGAGCGTGTCGAGCGTGAGCGGCTTGCGAATGTGTCGATCAAGCTCGGACAGCCTGACGATCCGCAGCTTCCCGTTGATAGCTTCGACCGCATCTTCCTCGTCCACATGTATCATGAAGTGGGTGAACCGTACGCTTTTCTCTGGCGGCTATGGCCTGCGCTTGCGGAGGGCGGACAAGTGATCGTGGTCGATTCCGATCGTCCAACCGACCAGCATGGAATCCCGCCAGTGCTGCTTTCGTGTGAGTTTGAAGCGGTGGGATATGAGCTCATCGAGTTTCTCGAGAAGCCTGACATTCGAGGCTACTTCGCGCGGTTCCAGCGGGCCGAGACACGTCCGCCCCAAAGCGAGATTACAGGCTGCGCGCTCAAGTAATCGGGGCCAATTACCCGACAACGGCTAACCCAGCCTTTTCCTTGTGAAATCGCAGTGCTAGGCGCATCCTCACATTTGCGTACAACAGGTGAGGAGTTGCGCCGGGGATGAGTGATTTTCCAACGAGTTTTGACCGTGACGATTTGTTGAAATGTGCACGCGGCGAGTTGTTCGGGCCCGGCAATGCGCAATTGCCAGAACCTCCCATGCTGATGATGGACCGGATCACGGAAATCTCTGGCGATGGCGGCGAGCATGGCAAGGGCCATGTGGTCGCAGAGTTCGATATCAATCCAGACCTGTGGTTCTTTGAATGCCATTTCCCGGGCAATCCGATCATGCCCGGCTGCCTTGGCCTTGATGGCCTGTGGCAACTTACCGGTTTCAATCTGGGTTGGCGTGGCTGGCAAGGGCGCGGCTACGCGCTGGGCGTTGGTGAGGTGAAGCTGACCGGCATGGTTCGCCCTGATCGCAAGATGCTCAAATACTTTGTCGATTTCACAAAGGCTGTGCAGACGCGCCGCTTGACGATGGGGGTTGCCGATGGCCGCGTCGAGGCCGATGGCGAAGTCATCTACCAGGTTAAAGACATGAAGGTCGCCCTCTCCGAGGCGTGATAAAAGAAAAGACGAAAGAGGGCAGAATGCGTCGCGTCGTTGTAACAGGGCTGGGGATCGTCTCCTCGATTGGGAATAACGCTGAAGAGGTGCTGGCCTCGCTGAAAGCGGGCAAATCGGGCATCACCTTTAACGAGGATATGGCCGAGCACGGCTTCCGCTCGCAGGTTGCTGGGGCAGTCGATCTCGACATCAAGGAACATGTCGACAAGCGAACCTTGCGCTTCATGGGGCCGGGGGCGGCCTATGCCTACATCGCGATGGAACAAGCCATTGCCGATGCAGGGCTTGAAGAAAAAGACGTCATCAACCCGATGACCGGCGTGATTGCCGGTTCCGGCGGGCCGTCGACATCTGCCATGCTGACCGCGCACCAAACGGTGCTGAAGACGGGCGCAACCAAGCGCATCGGGCCGCTCGCTGTTCCGAAATGCATGTCTTCAACGGTCAGCGCGAACCTTGCGACAGCCTATCAGATCAAGGGCATGAACTTCTCGATCACATCGGCGTGTTCAACCTCGCTGCATTGTATCGGTATGGCCGCACAGCAAATCGCGCTGGGCCATCAGGACGTTATGTTTGGCGGTGGCGGTGAAGAGCTTGACTGGACTTTGTCATGCCTGTTCGATGCGATGGGCGCGATGTCGAGCAAGTACAATGATACGCCGGAGCGCGCGTCGCGGGCGTTTGATGCAGACCGTGACGGTTTTGTCATCGGCGGCGGTGGCGCGATGCTGGTGCTGGAGAGTCTCGACCACGCACAGGCGCGCGGCGCCAAGATCTATGCGGAAGTGACAGGCTTTGGCGCGACATCGGACGGCGTCGACATGGTTGCACCGTCGGGCGAGGGCGGTGAACGGGCCATGCGCGGCGCGCTTCGTACTCTTAGTGAAGACCGCAGTGTCAGCTATATCAATGCGCACGGCACGTCGACGCCGGTTGGCGATGTGGGTGAGATCGAAGCGGTCCGCCGCGTGTTTGGCGATGGATCAACACCTCCGGTCAGCTCGACCAAGTCGATGACTGGTCACAGCCAGGGCGCGACGGGCGCTCAGGAAGCGGCGTATTGTCTGCTCGCACTGGAGCATGACTTCATCATTCCATCGATCAATGTCGAAACGCTTGATCCGGAACTGAAACCGGAAGAGATCGCGACCGAGCTGGTCGAAAATGCGGGTCTTGATACGGTCATGACGAACTCGTTCGGATTTGGCGGCACGAACGGTTCGATGCTGCTCTCGAAGTTTCATGGATGAGGCGCGAGTCTAGAGTTGATCGCCGGTAGGCACGGAGGCTGAAAATGGGTGTCCTTCAAGGAAAACGCGGGCTTGTCATGGGCGTTGCGAACGATCGTTCGATCGCTTGGGGGATAGCCAAAGCCTGCGCGGAGGCTGGCGCAGAGCTTGCCTTTACCTATCAAGGCGAAGGATTTGGCAAGAGGCTCCAGCCATTGGCCCAAAGCGTTGGCTCGGACTTCATGCTGGATGTTGATGTCACCGATGATGCATCGCTGGATGCTGCATTTGCAGCGATAAAGGAACGCTGGGAAACTCTCGATTTCGTGGTCCATGCGATTGCTTATTCGGACAAGTCCGAGCTGACCGGCCGCTTCCTCGATACATCGCGAGCTAATTTCAAGAACTCGCTGGATATTTCCGCTTACAGCCTCATCGAAGTGACGCGTCGCGCGCATCCGATGATGGTTGAGAACGGCGGCACAGTTTTGACGCTGACCTATCTCGGTTCCTCGCGTGTGACGCCGAATTACAACGTCATGGGGGTTGCCAAGGCTGCGCTGGAATCGACCGTGCGCTATCTGGCGAGCGACCTTGGTCCGGAAGGCATCCGGGTGAATGCAATCAGTCCTGGCCCTATGAAGACCCTAGCTGCGAGCGCAATCGGCGGAGTACGCCGGACATACAGGCACACAGAAGCCAATGCGCCCTTGCGGAGCAATGCTACTCTTGAAGCGGTTGGCGGGACTGCAGTCTATCTATGCTCGGATGCAGGCGAATATACGTCTGGTGAGGTCATTCACGTCGATGGCGGCTTCCATGTGTTGGGCATGCCGAACCTCGAAAACCTTTGAACGACTTGGCGCACCCATTTGAGGTTCGTCCGACTGACTTCAGCGAACAGGCCGTCGAGCAGCTGGTGCTTTTCCATTTGAAGAAGATGTACGAGACATCGCCCGCAGACGGAGTGTTTGCCTTCGGACTGGAAGCGCTCCGCGAGCCGGATATCTCAGGCTTTGCCGCCTGGCGCGGGGATGAGCTCGTCGGGATCGGAGCTTTCAAGAGTTTTGACACTTACGCCGAAGTCAAATCGATGCGGACGTCGCCTGAGGCTGCTGGACTTGGCGTTGGAACGGCGATCCTCTCGGTAATTGAGCAAAGCGCCCGCGAGCTTGGACTTTCAGCGCTCAAGCTGGAGACCGGACCTCCGCCTCATTTCCTTGCCGCCAACCGGTTCTATGAAAAACACGGGTTCACCGTTTGTGGCCCGTTCGGAGCGTATAAGGAAAACGCACACAGCGTTTTCTATGAGAAAGCGTTCTGAGCCTTATTTCCAAAGCTGCAGTGCAGTGACTTCCGCGCCCAGTTGAACGTCGCTTTCTGCGCGGGTTACAATGCGCTCGGTCAATTTCCATTTGCGCCGGACGCGTCCACGCTTCCACAGGTCAGTGAGCCAGAGCTCGCCTTTCCATTCGCTGCGGCCAATCCGGCCTTCAAACGACATGCGCGCTGCAAAAATTGCGCAACGCTTGTGCTGACGAACGTAGATGTCGTGAAACTGGTAATGGTCGCAGCGCAGCCGGGACGCAGTTGCATCAAGCCAGCTGGGCCGGTCCAGAACCGCCGAATCCTTGCCGCCCAAAAGGAATACGAATTCGCTCGAAGCAATTGCTTTCATAGCGTTACGATCACGCTTCATCCACGCACGTGCGAACAGGTGCTCGAGGCTTTCAATATCGGCAGCAAACGCGTCCATCTGTGGTTATCTCAATGCTGTAAGAACTTGATCGGGCGGGCGGTGTCCGTCTGCCCACATACGGATATTCGCGATGACCTTGTGTCCGGAATCTTCCCGGCCTTCGCGGGTGGCGCTTCCGATATGCGGCAGTGTCATGACATTCGGAATTTTGAGCAGACGTGGATCGACATCCGGTTCGTCAGGATAAACGTCGAGCCCTGCGCCCGCGAGCCTTCCGCTTTCCAGCGCTGCGATCATGGCCTCCTGATCAACCAGATCGCCCCGTGCAGTGTTGATGAGGCATGCGCCGTCTTTGAACAGTTCAATCCTGCGCGCATCGATCAGGTGCTGCGTGTCCTTGCTGGCGGGACAATGCAGCGTGACGATGTCTGACTCAGCCAGCAGCGTATCGAGGTCCGCGACATAGCGGGCTCCGAAAATCCGCTCGACTGCCTCCGGCAAGCGCTTGCGATTGTGGTAAGCAATCTCCAGTCCAAATGCTCTTGCCCGGTGAGCGACAGCCTGACCGATCCGGCCCATGCCGACAACGCCGAGAACTTTGCCGCCGAGCTTGCGGCCGAGCAGTGCTGAGGGCGCCCAACCGCTCCATTCACCGCGACGGATCAGCGAAACGCCTTCACGGACACGGCGCGGAATGCCGATAATCATCTCCATGGCGATATCAGCAGTATCGTCAGTGAAAACACCGGGCGTGTTTGTAACAAGAATCTTGCGCTTGGCTGCTGCCTCCAAAGCGATGTGATCAGTGCCGGCGCCAAAGCTCGCGATCAGCTTCAGCTGATCACCGGCGCTTTCGATCAGCTCGGTATCCAGACGATCTGTGACGGTGGGAACCAACACATCACAACGCTGCATCGCATCGGCCAATTGCTCGCGTGAATATGGCGTGTCTTCAGTGTTGAGGGTCGCCTCAAACAGTTCGCTCATGCGTGTTTCGACAGTTGGCATCAAATGCCGGGTGACGATCACGCGCGGTGTGTGCTCGATGGGTTTGACAGGGGTTGCTGGATCGCTGGCCATGGGTTTGCGCTAGGACGCGGCAAGGGGTGCGGTCAAGATGCTTCATCGGCTTGGGTCAACGCTTGATGGAATGGCCGCTTAGGCTGTATGGTTTCAGGCATGACTCGCCTTATCGTTTCGCTGCTGACTGCAGTCCTTGCATCTTTCTTGATTACACTGCCCGCGTCGCTTTCGGCACAGACGCAAGAGACGCCTTATTGGGCCTCTTTGCGCGTGAGCGAAGTGAATATGCGTGTGGGACCCAGCATGGATTACCGCATTGACTGGGTTTACAAGCGGGAGGGACTTCCTGTGCGTGTTTTGCGGGTCATGGAAGGCTGGCGCTTGGTACAGGACCCTGATGGCGCACAGGGTTGGGTGTCGCAGCGGATGCTAACTAGGTCGCGCGGCGCTCTTGTGATTGGCGAGGGCGTTGCTCCCATGCATGAGCGGCCTGATGAAAATTCGACACTGCGTTGGAACCTTGAGCCAGGGGTTGTTGGCAAACTGGGCGATTGCCAACAGAATTGGTGCGAACTGAACGTCGATGGCCGCACCGGCTTCATCAAGGCTTCACGGCTTTTTGGGGCTGGTGAGCCCTAATTCGCAGGGCTCGAGGAACAAAAAAGGCGACCCCGCGAAGGGCCGCCTTTTCATATCCGATAGTATCAGTCGATTACTCAGCAGCAGTTGGCGTTACCTTCACGACTGTTCCGTCATCAGATGTTGACGTGAATGAACCGTCTTCTGCAGTCTCGCCCTGAGTCCAGCACTGAGGTGGCGCATCGCCCTCTGGATCGAAGCACGCTTGTCCGTCCACGTCTTCAACGACGCCATTGCTGGTCTGGTCACCAGCTGTGCTCACGTAACTGCCATCTTCTGAAACCGTCACTGTCCCGCTTGTGCCATCCGCGTAGGCCAAGTCGAAAGTACCGTACAAGACAGCGCCATCGCCTGCAGGTGCAGCAGCTTCTTCCATCGCTGCGGTGTCTTCCATCGCCTCAGGCTCAGCCTCGCTGCCGCCACATGCGGCCAAAGCGAACACGCTTGCGCACAAAATCAGTTTTTTCATTGCAATTTCCCTCTCTCAATCAGTCATATTGACTGCAACCCAAAACGGGCGACCCTCGCCATAGTCTGCTTATTGCTGCAGCCACTGGCTATGGCACCATCATGGGCGGGAGAAGCAATCCGATCAAGGGTGTAAATGCTCTCGCCTTGGGTTGCCCACGAAGTTCGTCAGGCGAGCTCGACAGCGATTGCCGTGCCTTCGCCACCGCCAATGCACAGGCTTGCAACTCCCTTGGTCTTGCCTCGGGTCTTGAGCGCATTGATCAGCGTCACAAGAATGCGCGTGCCGGAAGCACCGATCGGGTGACCAAGAGCGGTTGCGCCACCATTCACGTTGATCTTCTCGTGCGGGATGCCGATGTCGCGCATTGCGAACATGGCAACACAGGCGAAGGCTTCGTTGACTTCCCACAGATCGACATCGTCGGTCGTCCAGCCGGCTTTCTCCAGCACCTTGGTAATTGCGCCTACCGGAGCCGTGGTGAAGTCTTTCGGCTCTTGAGCGTGGGCAGCCATTGCGACGACCTTGGCAACAGGTGTGAGGCCTTTGTCCTTGGCAACGCTCTCGCGTGTCAAAACGACAGCTGCTGCGCCATCTGAGATAGAGCTTGAAGTTGCGGCAGTGATGGTCCCGTCCTTGGCAAAAGCTGCGCGCAATTGCGGGATCTTGTCCGGACGACCTTTGCCTGGTTGCTCGTCGGATTCCACGACTGTCTCACCGCGGCGGGTCTTCACAGTCACAGCGACCACTTCGTCACCGAATGCGCCGTTTTCGATTGCAGCATTGGCGCGGCGCAAGGATTCAATGGAATACTCGTCCATATCTTCGCGGGTCAGCTGGTATTCGTTGGCTGTGTCCTGAGCGAAAGTACCCATCGCGCGACCTTCTTCATAGGCATCTTCCAGCCCGTCGAGGAACATGTGGTCATAGGCGGTGTCGTGGCCGATGCGCGCGCCGGAACGGTGCTTCTTCAGGAGATATGGCGCGTTGGTCATGCTCTCCATGCCGCCGGCGATCACCATGTCTACTGTGCCGCTTGCGAGTGCCTCGGCGCCCATAATGACTGTCTGCATGCCGCTGCCGCAGACTTTGTTGACGGTGGTTGCTTGAACTGATTTTGGAAGTCCGGCCTTCAACGCTGCCTGACGGGCAGGGGCCTGACCCAGGCCAGCTGGCAACACGCAGCCCATATAGATGCGGTCATAGTCTTCGCCTTCCACTCCAGCGCGTTCAGTTGCCGCCTTGACCGCAGTCGCGCCGAGTTCAGTTGCAGAAACATCGGCCAATGCGCCTTGCATTCCGCCCATGGGTGTCCGCGCGTAAGAGAGAATGACAATGGGGTCGTTGGCGGAGAAAGAGGACATAATGGCTTCCTTGATTGGTAAGTCTGAAAGATTTGTGGGGCGGTCTAATGCTGCATTGCGGCAAACGCAATTGGAATGCGTATGCGCCATTGGTCTCAGTTGAAGCTTGCATTACTCTTGTATTGCATTGGCCTTTGCGCGACATAAGTCTCAAACGACAACGCATTGCGGAGAGAACAATGGCCAACGATCGCAAACATGACATGGAGCAGGCACTGAAACGCCAGCGAGAGGCTTTCACCGCGTCTCGCCCAGAACCGATGTCCATGCGCAAAGACCGGATCAAGCGTGCCATCGCATTGCTCAAGGATAACGGCGAAAATTTTGCTAAGACTATGGCGGCTGATTTTGGCAACCGCTCAGTCCAGCAATCCATGCTGACTGACATCGCGTCGAGTGTTGGTGCAGGCAAAGACGCGCTTAAGAATATGGATGACTGGGCAAAGACCGATAAGCGCAAGGTCCAGTTTCCACTGGGGTTGCTCGGTGCAAAAGCAGAAGTGCGTTACGAGCCGAAGGGTGTCATCGGCATCCTCAGCCCGTGGAATTTCCCGGTGAACCTCGCTTTCTCTCCGCTCATGCAAGTGCTCGCTGCAGGCAATCGCGCGATGATCAAGCCCAGCGAGTTTACCGAGCGCACCAGCCTTTTGATGTCGCAATTGGTAGAGAAGTACTTCACCCCAGATGAAGTGACCGTCTTCACTGGCGGGCCTGACGTCGCGGCTGCATTCTCCTCCCTGCCGTTCGATCACTTGGTCTTCACCGGCTCGACACCGACCGGAAGGCGCGTGATGGAAGCGGCTTCTGCCAACCTCGTACCGGTGACGCTTGAGCTTGGCGGAAAGTCGCCTGTGTTCATGGGCCGCAGTGCTGACTTTGCAAAGGCTGGCGAGCGGATTGCCTTGGGCAAGATGATGAATGCGGGGCAAATCTGTTTGTCGCCGGACTACATGTATGTGCCGGAAGACAAGGAAGGCGAAGCAATCGAAGGCGTGAGCCAGGGCGTTAAGAACATGTACCCGACGCTGCGCGACAACGACGATTACGCTTCCATCGTTTCTGACCGCCATTTTGAGCGGCTCAACAGCCTCGTCGAAGATGCCCGCGAGAAGGGTGCAGAGGTGATCGAGGTCAATCCGGGCGATGAGGATTTCTCTAACGCCAACCAGCGCAAGATGCCGCTCAACATCATTCGCAATGTCAATGACGACATGAAAGTGATGCAGGAAGAAATCTTCGGGCCTGTTCTGCCTGTCATGACTTACAAGAATATCGATCAGGCGATCGACTATGTAAACGACCATGACCGTCCGCTTGGACTTTACTATTTCGGTCAGGACAAGGGTGAGCAGGAGCAGGTTCTCACGGGCACTGTATCAGGCGGCGTGACGACCAATGACGTGATCTTCCATGTTTCCATGGAAGACTTGCCGTTTGGCGGCGTCGGTCCTTCGGGCATGGGCAGCTACCACGCGATCGAAGGCTTCCGCGAGTTCAGCCATGCACGGGCTGTGTACCACCAGCCGAAGATCGACATTGCCAAGCTTGGCGGCTTTAAACCGCCCTATGGCAAAGCGGTCGAGAAGGCGATCGCAACGATGATGAAATGACAGCGCGGGCCGGGCGAAATTCGCCTCGGCTCCGGAGTCTTCTCCACAATGCAATGGAAAGCGCACAATTTGCGCGATTCCTTCACTTGCGCCATACAGATCATACGCCTAGAGCGGCGCGGGATTTAGCTAAGCTACTTGGACTAGAGTTGTGGTCGACCTCAGCCAGTATCTGCCGATACTGATATTCATATTCATAGCCGTAGGGCTATCTTGTCTTTTCGTGTTTCTGCCGATGGGCGTCTCGCGCCTTACAGGCACGCACAACCCCGATGCTGAAAAGCTCAGCGAGTATGAGTGCGGCTTCCCGGCATTCGAGGACGCGCGCAGTCAATTCGATGTTCGCTTCTACCTCGTCGCGATCAGCTTCATCATTTTCGACCTTGAGGCAGCCTTCCTGTTTCCTTGGGCAGTCAGCCTTGACGAAACGCAGTGGCTTGGCTGGGGCGCCATGATGGTGTTCCTCACGATCCTCGCAATCGGTCTTGCCTATGAGTGGAAGAAGGGAGCTCTGGACTGGGAATGAGTACCTCTTCGAACAAAACGACGATCATTCCGCCCACTGCGCCGATCAGCGCGGCTGAAGCGGCTGCAACTATGCCGACAGCGAAAGGCGGCGAAATCCGCACGCCCGACGCAGACTATTTCAACGCGCTGCAAACCGAAGTGAATGACAAGGGCTTCCTCGTCACTTCGACAGAGGACGTGTTCCAATGGGCTCGCACAGGTTCGCTGTGGTGGATGACCTTTGGCCTTGCATGCTGCGCCGTGGAGATGATCCACGCCAACATGCCGCGTTATGACATGGAGCGTTTCGGCGCTGCGCCGCGCGCGTCCCCGCGCCAGTCGGACTTGATGATTGTTGCTGGCACGCTCTGCAACAAGATGGCACCTGCGCTGCGCAAGGTTTATGACCAGATGTCTGATCCCAAATACGTGATCAGCATGGGCAGCTGCGCGAATGGCGGTGGCTACTATCACTATTCCTACAGCGTAGTGCGTGGCTGTGACCGTATTGTCCCGGTCGATATCTATGTGCCGGGCTGCCCTCCGACAGCAGAAGCTCTGCTTTACGGCGTGATGCAATTGCAGCGCAAAATCCGCCGTGCAGGGACTATTGAGCGATGAGCGTCGTCCATTCCGCTCCTAGGATTGCGTCCAATGATGGCGTTCGTGAGGCACTTGTGTCAGCGCTTGGCGTTGATGTGCTGTCTTCTGAAGAGAAGCATGGCGAGATCATCATCACGGTGAAACGCGAGTCGATCGAAACCGCGCTGAAGCTGCTTCGTGACGATCACGAATATCAGCAGCTGATGGAAATTGCTGGCGTAGACTATCCCTCGCGCGCTGAGCGTTTCGAGTGCGTTTACATGCTGCTTTCGCTCACCAAGAACCATCGGATCATGGTGAAGTGCAGCACGGACGAGAACACGCCTGTTCCGACGGCTACCAAGCTGTGGCCCAACGCAGGCTGGCTCGAGCGGGAAGTGTTCGACCTTTACGGCGTGAAATTCTCTGGCAACCCGGACTTACGCCGAATTCTGACTGATTACGGTTTTGAAGGGCATCCTTTCCGCAAGGACTTCCCGATGACGGGCTACACCGAGCTGCGTTATTCCGAAGACGAGAAGCGAGTTGTGTACGAGCCTGTTGAGCTTGCACAAGACATGCGCACTTTCGACTTCCTCTCGCCCTGGGAAGGAACGGATTACACGCTTCCCGGCGATGAAAAGGCGGAAGCGCCTGATGTCGACAAGCCGAAGGTCACAGAAAAGCCCGCTGATACCGGTGCGGGAGCAAAGACCGAGAAGGAAGCAGCGAAAGATACGCCTGCTGATCCTCCGGCCATGGAAGAACCTGATGATAAGGAGGACGGCAAATGAGCAAAATGCAGCTCGAAGAGTCGCCCACCACTGACGGCGATGTCATTCAGAACTACACGATCAATTTCGGTCCTCAGCACCCTGCAGCGCACGGCGTGCTGCGCATGGTGATGGAGCTTGACGGCGAAATGATCGAGCGGATCGATCCGCATGTCGGCTTGCTCCATCGCGGTACTGAGAAGCTGATCGAGCAGAAGACTTATCTGCAGGCGCTGCCTTACTTCGATCGCTTGGACTATTGCTCGCCGCTCTGCATGGAGCACTCTTACGTGCTCGCGATTGAAAAGCTGATCAATCTCGAAGTGCCGGAGCGCGCGCAATACCTTCGCGTGCTGTTTGCTGAGCTGACCCGCATTTGCAACCACATGCTCAATATGGGCGCGCACGTGCTCGACGTTGGCGCATTCACGCCGAACCTGTGGATCATGGATCTGCGCGAAGATTGCATGAACTTCTTCGAGCGTGCTTCCGGCGCGCGCATGCACTCGGCCTGGTTCCGGCCCGGGGGCGTGCATCAGGATGTGCCGGAAAAGCTGCTGGTCGATATTGGCGAGTGGCTCGACAACAGGTTTTTCCAGCTGTTCGATGACGCGATGAGCCTCGTGCTCGACAACCGCATCTTCAAGCAGCGCAATGTCGATATTGCCGTGGTGAGCCAGGACGATGCGATCGCATGGGGGTTTAGCGGCCCGATGATCCGCGCGGCCGGCCTGCCATGGGATTTGCGCAAGTCGCAGCCATATGACGTGTATGACCGTATGGAATTCGACATTCCTGTGGGCACGAATTCCGATTGCTATGACCGCTTCATGATCCGCGTGAAGGAAGTTCGCGAAAGCGCGAAGATCATTAAGCAATGCTTGCGCGATATGCCCGATGGCCCTGTTTCCAGCACTGACGGCAAGGTCTCACCGCCCAAGCGCGGCGAGATGAAGCAGTCGATGGAAGCGCTGATCCACCACTTCAAGCTCTACACAGAGGGCTTCCATGTGCCGGAAGGCGAAGTCTACGTCGCGACGGAAAGCCCCAAAGGCGAATTCGGTGTCTATCTCGTCAGCGATGGCACCAACAAGCCGTATCGCTGCAAGATCCGCCCGACAGCGTTCTCTCACCTTCAGGCGATGGACTTCATGAGCAAAGGCCACATGCTGCCTGACGCAACTGCAATCCTTGGCGCGATTGACGTCGTTTTCGGGGAGTGTGACCGGTGAGTATCCAGAAACGGCACCTCTACGCCATCCTATTGGCTGTTGCCCTGATCGTCATCGTCTACTGGCTGGGTCATGCGATGGGCTACTTTGCGTACAATATTGGAGTGGAAGTCTAATGGCTGATCGTACTCCTGCACCCGATACGCCAGAACTGCGCGCGCGTTGGGGTTCGTTCGAATGGACGGACGCAAACCGTGCGAAGGCCGATTATCACATCGCCAAATACCCTGAAGGCCGCCAGAAATCGGCAGTCATGCCGCTGCTTGACCTCGCACAGCGTCAAGTGGGTGAAGAGACCGACACGCAAGGCTGGCTCCCACTGCCGGTGATCGAATATGTCGCGAAATATCTCGACATGCCGGTGATCCGCGTGCTCGAAGTTGCGACCTTCTATTTCATGTACAACATGAAACCAGTCGGGAAGTATCACGTGCAGGTCTGCGGCACGACGCCGTGCATGCTGCGCGGCTCTGACGACATTATTTCGGCCTGCAAAGCACGGGGCATGAAGAAGGGTGAAGTCTCTGAAGACGGCCTTTGGACCCTCACTGAAGTCGAGTGCATGGGCAATTGCGCGACTGCGCCGATGGTCCAGATTAATGATGACAATTACGAAGACCTGACGGTTGAACGGCTTGATGCCGTGCTTGATGCGCTCGCTGCGGGCGAGAGCCCGAAGGCCGGCACGCAAGAGCCCGGGCGTCGCACGTCTGAACCGAAGGACGGCGTGACGTCCTTGAAGGAAATGGTCGACGCCAACCATGACTATCGGGGGGAATGGTGATGGCGGTCTGGATTGCTCTTGGTGCAGCAGCGCTCGCTTTGGGCGTGCTCGTCCTTGCTCTTATGTCGGGCGAGCAAGACAGCGGTACGGATTCCGATCAGGACGGAGAGCAAAAGTGACCCGCCTTTCTATCGCCCTCTTGGCTCTAGCAGTGCTCGTGATTGGGTTCGCACTCTATCAAGTCACAGCCGAGAACTATGGCACCGCGGGCTTGCTGGCAGGACTTGCCATGACCTTAGCGGGCTTGCCGGCCTTGGCGGAAGCTTTGAATAACGCAGGGGAGCGCGACGATGCTGGCTGATAAAGACCGCATTTTCACCAATCTCTACGGCTTTCAGGACTGGGGCCTTGCTGGCGCACAGGCGCGCGGCGATTGGGACAACACCAAGGCTCTGATTGAGCGCGGCGAAGACGCGATCATCGAAGAGATCAAGGGTTCCGGCCTGCGTGGGCGGGGCGGGGCAGGCTTCCCCACAGGCCTCAAATGGTCGTTCATGCCGAAGGAAAGCAAGGATGGTCGTCCGAGCTTCCTCGTCATCAATGCCGACGAATCCGAGCCCGGTTCCTGCAAGGACCGCGAGATCATCCGCCACGATCCGCACAAGCTGATCGAAGGTGCGCTTGTTGCCGGTTTCGCGATGCGCGCGAGGGCTGCCTATATCTACATTCGCGGGGAATATATCCGCGAGGCCGAGACGCTGCAAATGGCGATTGACGAAGCGTATGATGCTGGCCTGATCGGCAAGAATGCTTCCGGCTCAGGCTACGATTTCGATGTGTTCATGCATCGCGGTGCAGGCGCGTATATTTGCGGCGAAGAAACCGCGATGATTGAAAGCCTGGAAGGCAAAAAGGGCCAACCACGCTTGAAGCCCCCATTCCCGGCAGGCGCGGGCCTCTATGGCTGCCCCACCACGGTCAACAATGTCGAAAGCATCGCAGTCGTGCCGACGATCTTGCGGCGCGGCGCGAGCTGGTTCAACAGCTTTGGTCGCGAAGGCAATCACGGCACGAAGCTGTTCCAGATCAGTGGTCATGTCGAGCAGCCTTGCGTGGTCGAGGAAGCCATGAGCATCCCGTTTCGCGAGCTGATCGAGAAGCATTGCGGCGGAATTTCAGGGGGTTGGGACAACCTCTTGGCAGTCATTCCGGGTGGTTCATCAGTGCCATTGGTACCCGCTGAGCAGATCATGGACGCACCGATGGACTTTGACGGGCTGAAGGATCTCGGCTCCGGCCTTGGCACAGCCGCCGTCATCGTGATGGACAAGTCCACCGACATCGTCCGTGCGATTTCGCGCCTTTCCTATTTCTACAAGCATGAAAGCTGCGGCCAGTGCACGCCTTGCCGCGAAGGCACGGGCTGGATGTGGCGCATGATGGAACGCTTGCGCACCGGCGATGCCGCGATTGAAGAGATCGATATGCTGCAGCAGGTGACCAAGCAGGTCGAAGGGCATACCATCTGCGCGCTCGGCGATGCCGCTGCATGGCCGATCCAGGGCCTGATCCGCCATTTTCGCCCTGAGCTTGAGCGCCGGATCGAAGAGCACAATGCGAAGTTTGCGCCTGAATCTTTGGAGGCTGCGGAATGACCAACTCCCGTTTTCTCACTATTATATCTGTCTTGATGATCTTGGTCGGGGTCATCGCACTTTTTGACAGATACGCAGATTATGCGAGCGGGGGAGAGAGCATCTTCGGTTGGTTAAACCTGCCCATCGCTTTGTTCTTGATCGGCGGTTCATCTCTGTATCGAGCTATCTCAGTAAACCGCACCAGCGAGGCTGATGATGCCTAAGGTAACCGTAGACGGACAAGAACTCGAGGTTCCGGACGGCGCGACCGTCCTTCAGGCAGCAGAGCTTGCGGGCAAGGAAATCCCGCGCTTTTGCTATCACGAGCGGCTGAGCATTGCGGGCAATTGCCGCATGTGTCTGGTTGAAGTGAAGCCTGGGCCACCGAAGCCGCAAGCGTCCTGTGCGCTTCCAGCGACGGAAGGTCAGGAAATCCGCACTGACACGGAAATGGTCAAGAAAGCGCGCGAAGGGGTGATGGAGTTTCTCCTCATCAACCACCCGCTCGATTGCCCGATTTGCGACCAGGGCGGCGAATGCGACTTGCAGGATCAGGCGGTTGCCTATGGCCGTGGCGGTTCGCGCTATGAAGAGAACAAGCGCGCGGTCACGGAAAAGTATATGGGTCCGTTGATCAAAACGATCATGACCCGCTGCATTCACTGCACGCGCTGTGTGCGCTTCTCTGAAGAGATTGCAGGCGTGGACGAGATCGGCGCGCTCTATCGCGGCGAAGACATGCAGATCACGACCTATCTCGAGCAGGCAGCAGCCCATGAGATGAGCGCGAATGTGATCGATCTGTGCCCGGTCGGTGCATTGACGTCACGCCCTTATGCTTTCGAAGCGCGTCCGTGGGAGCTGAAGAAGACCAACAGCATCGACGTGTCTGACGCGGTGGGTATGAATATCCGCTTGGACAGCCGGGGCCGCGAAGTCATGCGTGCTCTTCCCCGCATCAATGACGATGTGAACGAGGAATGGATCTCCGACAAAGCGCGCTATCAGGTCGATGGCCTGAGCAAGCGCCGCCTGGACAAGGTCTTCATTCGCAAGAAAGGCGGCTTCAAGCAGGCCGGTTGGGACGAAGCGTTCAAGGCCATCGCGAAGCAGCTTAAAGGCGACACTTCAAGCATTGCCGCTGTCGCAGGCGATATGGTCGATTGCGAGACGATGTTTGCAGCGAAGGCGCTGCTCAAGGCATGCGGTTCTAGCCTGCTCGAAGGGCGTCAGACCGGCATGGATTATGACGTGTCGAACCTTGCAGCCGTAAATTTCAACTCGACGCTGGCCGGTATCGAAACGGCCGACGCGATCCTAGTCGTCGGCAGCAATGTCCGCTGGGAAGCGCCGTCAGTGAATGTGCGCTTGCGCAAAGCGGTCAAACGCGGCGCGAAGGTCTATGTGATCGGCCCCGAGTGGGAGACGACGTTCCCCGCGACCTTCCTCGGCAGCGATCTTGCAGTGCTGAATGACTTGCCGGGCGATCTGGTGGACACCTTCAAGTCTGCGGAGCGTCCTGCGATCATCATGGGCGGTGCGGCGCTTACTAAAGGCGCGCTTCATGCGGGTCTTGCGGCGGCGAATACGCTTGGCGTGGTGAAAGGTGACTGGAACGGCTTCAACGTTCTGCACTTCTCTGCCGCACGTATGGGTGGGCTGATGCTCGGCTTTGCACAACAAGGCGGAATGGCGGACATAGCAGCGGCTAATCCGAAAGTAGTTCTCAGTCTCGGCGCGGACGAGATGGATTTTGAAGCCTACGCAGATAGCCTCAAGGTCTATATCGGTCACCACGGCGACAAAGGCGCGCATGCGGCGGACATCATCTTGCCGGCGGCCTCCTATGCCGAGAAAGACGGGACTTACGTCAACACCGAAGGCCGCGTGCAATATGCGGAGAAAGCTGTGTTTGCGCCGGGTGATGCGCGCGAAGACTGGACAATCCTGCGCGCACTCGCGGATGCGATTGGCGTGAATGTCGGGTTTGACAGCTTTGGCGAATTGCAGGCTGCGATGATTGCAGAAGTGCCGGCGCTGGGTGAGGAAGGTCTTGCTGATTATGGCGAACTACCAGCGGCTCCTGCAGGAGCTGGGGCGGAAGGCGTGATCGAAGCCTATCCGATCAAAGACTTCTACCTCACCAATCCGATCGCGCGCGCGAGCGAAGTGATGCAGCAATGTTCTGCGGAATTGCTCCATGGCGATGAGCTGAAGGAGGCGGCAGAGTGACCGACTTCTTCCAATCTCTCGGCATGTCCTACGAATGGGCTTGGTCTGTCGCAACGATCAGCGGTATTCTGCTCATCGCATTGCCTGTGATGCTGGCAGTCGCCATCATCATTTACATCGACCGCAAGGTACTCGGTGCGATCATGTTGCGGCGCGGTCCGAACGTGGTCGGCCCGTTCGGCTTGCTTCAAAGCTTTGCAGACGGCTTGAAGGTCTTCCTGCAAGAAACCATCATCCCGAGCGCAGCAAACAAAGGCATTTTCCTGCTCGCGCCGATTGTGACTTTCACTGTCGCGCTGGCCGCATGGGCGGTGATGCCATTCGATGCGAAGATGGTGCTGGCGGACATCAATGTCGGTCTGCTCTACATCCTCGCGATCAGCTCGCTGGGCGTTTACGGCGTCGTGATGAGCGGATGGGCGAGTAACTCGAAATACCCGTTCTTTTCCGCTATGCGCGCCGCGGCGCAAATGATCTCCTACGAAGTTTCTATCGGCTTCATTCTGGTTTGCGTCGTGCTGTTCGCAGGCACGTTCAACTTGAACGGCATCATCACCGCGCAAGAGGGCTTCGGCCTCGGTGTGATCAACGCCTATGCGGTGCACCCGCTGCTGTTCCCGATGTGGGTGGTCTTCTTCATCTCCTGCTTGGCCGAGACTGCGCGTGCGCCGTTCGACCTGACAGAAGCGGAGTCCGAACTCGTCGCAGGTTTCCAAACCGAATATTCCTCGATGAGCTTCGCGCTGTTCTGGCTCGGTGAATATGCCAACATCCTGCTGATGTGCATGCTCAACGCTGTGCTGTTCTGGGGCGGATGGCTGCCTCCGATTGATTGGGAGCCGCTTTACGCTGTCCCCGGCATCGTCTGGCTGCTGCTCAAGACGTTTGTCTTCTTCTTCATGTTCAGCTGGATCTGGGGAACCGTGCCGCGGTACCGATATGACCAGCTGATGCGGCTCGGGTGGAAAGTCTTTCTGCCGATGAGCCTGATCTTTGTCGCTGTCATTTCCGGCTATCTCATGGCCACGGGGCACTACTCATGAGCACCGTCACGCACTTCCTCAAATCGTTCACGCTTTGGGAGATTCTCAAGGCGCATGCGCTGACGCTGAAGTATTTCTTCAAGCCGAAGCTGACGATCAACTATCCGTTCGAAAAGAATGCGCTTAGCCCACGTTTTCGCGGCGAGCACGCTCTGCGTCGCTATCCCAACGGGGAAGAGCGCTGCATAGCTTGCAAGCTGTGCGAAGCGGTGTGTCCGGCGCAGGCGATCACCATCGAAAGCGAACCGCGCGAAGACGGCAGCCGCCGCACGACGCGCTATGACATCGACATGACCAAATGCATCTATTGCGGCTTCTGCCAGGAAGCTTGCCCGGTTGATGCAATCGTAGAGGGACCAAACTTCGAATACGCGACGGAAACGCGCGAAGAATTGCTCTACGACAAGGCGAAACTCTTGGCCAACGGGGACAAGTGGGAGCGGGCGATTGCCGCAAACCTTGAAGCCGATGCGCCCTATCGTTAACGGGCGCAGCGGACGGGACAGGGGTTCATGATTCAAGCAATTGCCTTTTACCTATTTGCAGGGCTGATGCTCGCGAGCGCCGTAATGGTGATCAGCGCGCGCAACCCCGTGCATTCCGTGCTGTGGCTGATCCTCGCCTTCTTCAACGGCGCGGGTCTGATGGTGCTGATCGGCGCTGAGTTCATCGCGATGCTGCTGGTGATCGTCTATGTGGGCGCGGTCGCGGTGCTGTTCCTGTTTGTCGTCATGATGCTGAACATCGACTTTGCGGAGATGCGCGCGGGCTTCATCAAGAACGCGCCGCTGGGATTGCTCGTAGCGTTTATCCTGTTCCTTGAGCTCTTCGTAGGCTTGGTTGCAACAGGGCAGGGCGGTGTAGCATTGGGGGAGGCTAATGGTTTGTCCCAGCAAGCTTCGGACATACCGAACATCGATGCCATCGGTGCTCTGCTTTACACCCGATATGTCTTCCTGTTTGAAGTCGCTGGCATCATCCTGCTCGTCGCCATGATAGGCGCGATTGTGCTTACACACCGTACGAAGCCAGGCGGCTCACCGGGACGTCAGGATATTGGCAAGCAAGTGCGTCGCCGCCCTGAAGATGCGACTGTCATGAAACAGCCGGAAGTCGGCAAGGGGCTCGAGCTATGATTGGCGTCGAACACTATATCACTGTGTCCGCCGTGCTGTTTGTGCTCGGTGTCTTGGGGATTTTCCTCAACCGCAAGAACGTGATCACGATTCTGATGTCAGTCGAGTTGATGCTGCTGGCTGTGAACATCAACCTCGTCGCGTTCAGCGTTTTCCTCAATGATCTGGTCGGACAGGTCTTCGCGATGTTCGTGCTAACCGTTGCGGCTGCCGAGGCAGCGATCGGGCTCGCGATCCTTGTGATTTATTACCGCAAGCGCGGCACTATTGCGGTCGAAGACGCCGCGCAGATGAAGGGATAAGAGACAGTGCAGACGTCTATCCTCCTCATCGTATTCCTGCCCTTGCTCGCAGCGATTGTTGCTGGCCTTGGCAACCGGGCGTTGGGCAACACTATCGCCAAGTCGATCACGACCGGCGCGCTGTTCATCAGCTGCGGCCTGAGCTGGCCGATCTTTATCGGATTCCTGACCGGAAGCGCTGAAGCGACCGTCGTTCCAGTGCTTACCTGGGTTCAGTCCGGCACGCTGAGCTTTGACTGGGCGCTGCGCGTTGATGCGCTGACGGCCGTCATGCTGGTGGTGATCAATACCGTGTCCGCGCTCGTCCACCTCTATAGCTGGGGCTATATGGAGGAAGACCCGGATCAGCCGCGCTTCTTCGCCTATCTCTCGCTGTTCACGTTCGCGATGCTGATGCTGGTGACGGCTGACAACCTGGTCCAGATGTTCTTTGGCTGGGAAGGCGTAGGTCTTGCGAGTTACCTGCTGATCGGGTTCTGGTTCAAGAAGCCTTCCGCCAACGCGGCTGCTATCAAAGCCTTTGTGGTCAACCGTGTCGGCGATCTGGGCTTCATGCTCGGCATCTTCGGCACCTATCTGGTGTTCCAGACGACATCGATCCCTGAGATCCTTGAGGCTGCACCCGGCATGACCGGCGCGACTATCGGCTTCTTGGGTTACCGCATGCACACGATGGATATCCTGTGCATCCTCTTGTTCATCGGCGCGATGGGCAAGTCAGCGCAGCTCGGCCTGCACACATGGCTACCGGATGCAATGGAAGGGCCAACGCCGGTTTCCGCGCTGATTTACGCAGCCACTATGGTCACTGCAGGCGTGTTCATGGTTTGCCGTCTGTCACCGATGTTTGAAGCAGCGCCTGTTGCGCTCAGCATTGTGATCTTTGTCGGTGCAGCGACATGTTTCTTCGCGGCCACGATCGGCACGACGCAGTGGGACATCAAACGGGTGATCGCTTATTCGACCTGCTCACAGCTCGGCTACATGTTCTTTGCAGCGGGCGTGGGCGCATACGGTGCAGCGATGTTCCACCTATTCACCCACGCGTTCTTCAAGGCGCTGCTGTTCCTGGGCGCAGGCTCAGTCATCCATGCAATGCATCACGAGCAGGACATGCGCTATTACGGTGCGCTGCGTAAGCATATCCCGCTGACCTTCTGGGCAATGATGGCAGGGACTCTCGCGATTACTGGCGTTGGTATCCTGGGCTTCTTCGGCTTTGCAGGGTTCTATTCGAAGGATGCGATCCTTGAAGCAGCCTTTGCGCGCGGCACGGACATGTCCATGTTCGCGTTCTGGATGGGCGCGATTGCAGCACTGCTAACGAGCTTTTATAGCTGGCGCTTGGTCTTCCTGACCTTCTACGGCAAGCCACGCTGGATCGAGAGCGAGCACATCCAGCACAGCGTTCACAAGACACCTGAAGATGCGGGCGAAGACACGACCGGCGGATACCACCCGCATGAAAGCACGCTAACGATGCTGATCCCGCTGGGCGTGCTGACTATCGGGGCCGTCTTTGCCGGTTGGTACTTCAAATATCCGTTTATCGATGGCTCACTGAAAGGCGAGGTGACTGGCGCGTTCTGGGGCGGCTCGATCTATTTCAACGAAGGGCTGATCCACGCGCTGCACGCCGTGCCACTTTGGGTAAAGCTGACCGCGACATGCGTGATGATCGTCGGCTTTCTCACGGCATGGTGGGCTTACATCAAAAACCCTTCCATCCCGGGCAAGTTCGTCGAGCAATTCCGCTACGTCCACCGCTTCGTCTTCAACAAGTGGTATTTTGACGAGCTCTACAACCTGATCTTCGTCAAACCGAGCTTCTGGCTCGGCCGCATGTTCTGGAAGAGAGGCGATGAGAAAACCATCGACCGCTTCGGTCCGGATGGCGCTGCCTGGGTGGTTCAACGTGGCGCTGTACTCGCAAAGAAAGTGCAGTCCGGATATCTCTATAGCTATGCGCTGATCATGCTTGTGGGTGTGGTCGCCGCGATAACGTGGGTCCTCTTCTGATGGACGGTTTTCCGATCCTTTCCGTGATGCTGCTGGTCCCGCTTGTGGCGGGAATCGCATGCTTCTTCCTTGAGGCGCCGGCCGCACGCATGACTGCTTTGGTCGCGACGCTGATCGACTTGGCGCTCGGTATTGTGCTTTGGCTCAATTACGACATTGGCGGCGCACAGTGGCAATTCGTCGAGAAAGCACCGCTCTTTGCAGGCTTCAGCTGGGCGCTGGGCATCGACGGGATTGCGTTGATGCTCATCATGCTGAGCGTCTTTCTCATGCCGATTTGCATTCTGGCAGGTTGGGATTCCATCAAGACCCGCGTCGGCGAATACATGGCAGCCTTCCTACTCATGGAAGTGCTGATGATCGGCGTGTTTGCAGCGCAGGACATCTTCCTGTTCTACATCTTCTTCGAGGCAGGCCTCATCCCGATGTATCTCATCATAGGTGTATGGGGCGGGGCGAACCGGATCTACGCGAGCTACAAGTTCTTCCTCTACACACTGCTCGGCTCGGTGCTGATGCTGATCGCGATGTTCTGGATGGTGAACGAAGCGGGCACGTCCGACATACCGACGCTGATGCAGTACGACTTTGCACCGGAGGCGCAGACGTGGCTCTGGCTCGCATTCTTCGCAAGCTTCGCGGTCAAGATGCCGATGTGGCCGGTGCACACGTGGTTGCCCGATGCGCACGTGCAAGCACCGACAGCGGGTTCGGTGATCCTCGCAGGCGTGCTGCTGAAGATGGGCGGCTATGGTTTCATCCGGTTCAGTTTGCCGATGTTCCCTGAGGCAAGCGCGCAATTCGCATGGCTCGTTTTCATCCTGTCGATGATCGCAGTGGTCTACACTTCGCTTGTTGCCTTGGTTCAGAACGATATGAAGAAGCTGATCGCTTACTCATCGGTTGCACACATGGCAATTGTGACGGTCGGCCTGTTCGCGTTCAACGTCCAGGGTCTTGAAGGCGCCATGATCGTGATGCTTTCACACGGGCTAGTCTCGGGCGCATTGTTCCTTTGCGTTGGTGTGATTTACGACCGGCTGCATACGCGCGAGATTGACCGCTATGGCGGGCTCTCGATCAACATGCCGAAATACGCGATCTTCTTCCTGCTGTTCACCATGGCGAGCATCGGCCTGCCGGGGACAAGCGGCTTTGTCGGCGAGTTCCTGTCACTGGCCGGTATCTACCAGGTCTCTACGCTCGTGACGTTGGTCTGCACCACAGGGATAATTTTGGGTGCGGGCTATATGCTTTATCTCTACCGCCGCGTGGCGTTTGGCGATCAGGTCAATGAGGACGCGGCAAGCATGAAAGACTTGAACGCGCGCGAATGGGCCATGCTTGCACCAATTGCTGCGGCGGTGCTCTGGATGGGTGTATATCCTGAGAGCTTCCTTGCACCAATGCGCGCTGACATCGCCGCATTGGACGCGCGGATTGCTCGCGCAACGCCAGAGAATGACAGCCAGCTCAATGTGGGCTCGCCGACCGGCGTGATTGCCAATGCAGTCGAGCATTCTGAAGGAGGAGAGCACTGATGGACCTCTCCACTTCCTTACAGCTCATCATACCTGAGCTAATCCTGACCGCGACCGGCCTTGTTCTGTTGCTTGCCGCTGCATGGGGCGGCGACAAGCCTGCGCGCACGATTACCGGTATCGCGATAGTGGCGTTGTTCGCATCTGGCTTTGCACTGGTGCCGACACTGCATGACGGATTGATGGGTGTCAAAACCAATGCGTTCGGCACGCTGTTCAGAGCAGACGCGTATGCCGCTTTTGCCAAGGCCCTGATTTATCTCGCAGCCATCGGCGCACTGATTGTTGCGCCTGCCTGGTTCGACAAGCGCGGAGCGATGCGCAGCGAGTATCCCGTGCTTATCGTGTTTGCGACGCTCGGCATGAGCATCATGGTCTCGGCAGGCGACTTCATCACACTTTATCTCGGCCTCGAACTCAACTCGCTCGCCGCTTATGTTCTCGCAGCATTCTTGCGCGATGATCGTCGTTCGGCAGAAGCGGGTCTGAAGTACTTCGTCTTGGGCGCGCTCGCCTCAGGTATCCTGCTTTACGGCATGAGCCTGCTCTATGGCTTTACGGGATCAACCGATTTTGCAGGCGTACGGGAAGCATTGAACGGCGAGCTCTCTACCGGAGCATTGTTCGGCCTCGTATTCGTTCTTGCAGGGCTTGCGTTCAAGATAGCCGCCGCGCCGTTCCACATGTGGACCCCCGATGTCTATGAAGGGGCACCGACGCCGGTAACGACGTTCTTCGCTACAGCGCCAAAGGTTGCGGCGGTGGCCTTGCTCGGACGAGTGGCATTCGACGTCTTCGGCGGGCAGGTCGATGCGTGGCGTCAGATCGTGATCTTCATCGCGCTGCTTTCAATCGTCATCGGTGCGCTTGGCGCGATCGGTCAGGAAAACATCAAGCGTCTGCTGGCCTACAGCTCGATCAACAATGTCGGCTTCATCTTGATTGGCGTTGCAGCAGCCACCGCTGCCGGCGCGAGTGCGATGCTGATTTACCTGTTCATCTATGTTGCAATGTCGCTCGGTAGCTTTGTTGCGGTTCTGATGCTCAAGGATAGCGACGGAAACGACATCGAGAACATTTCCAGCATGGCAGGGATGGTAAAAGAGCAGCCATTGCTGAGCTGGTGCCTATTCTTCCTGATGCTCAGCCTTGCGGGCATTCCTCCGCTGTTCGGCTTCTGGGGCAAGTTTGTTGTGTTCCAGGCAGCAGTCGAAGCGGATCTGGTCATTCTGGCTGCGCTTGGTATCGCTGCCAGCGTCATCGGCGCGTTCTACTATCTCAAGGTCTGCAAGATCATCATGTTTGACGACTCCGCCGGCGTCGTGACAGGCAAGAGTGCGACAAGCCATTGGGTTCTGCTGCTGATCACGAGTGCGATCATTTCACCGCTCGGCTATCTGTTGACCCCATCCTTGAGCGATCTGGCTGACAAGGCCGCAGAAGCGCTGTTCCTGACGCTTTGATCCAAGTCGTTGCCGAAACCGGCTCAACCAATGCCGATCTCATCGCACGCCTCAATGAAGGCGAGCGTGTTGCTGAGGGTCATTGGTTAATCGCCGATCGGCAGACCTCGGGGCGAGGGCGGCAAGGGCGCGAATGGTTTGATGGTTTAGGCAATTTCATGGGGTCAACTATCATCCACCTGACGCCTCAAGATCCTGCGCCACATACATTGTCCCTGGCAGTTGGCTTAGCGGTTTACGAAGCTGTGAGGTCGGTAAGTCCATCGGCAGCGCCCCTGATGTTGAAATGGCCGAATGACCTTTTGCTCAATGGTGCCAAGCTGTGCGGTATCTTGCTTGAGCGTGTGAATGACACGATTGTTGCTGGTGTGGGTGTCAACCTGAACAGTGCGCCTGAGATTCCGAGCCGAGAAACTGTTGCGTTGAGCAAGTTCGGGCCTGCGCCCGATCGCGATATGTTTGCAAGCTCGATGGCGAAAGCACTGGAAACAGAACTGGAGCGTTGGCGAACCCATGGGCTTCCGGCATTAATCAGACGGTGGGAAGCGGTGGGCACCCCGCTTGGCACACCGCTCAGTGTTCACGAACCAGACGGTAGCCTGATCAAGGGTGAATTTGCCGGGCTTGATGCCGAAGGAACTCTGCAACTGCGCTTGGAAGATGGCGCGGTCCGTGCCATTCACGCAGGCGATGTATTTCTCGTCTGAAGGACAAATCGATGCTGCTTGCCGCTGATGTCGGAAACACAAATGTGGTCTTTGCGCTGTTTGACGGGCGCGCAATCAAAGCGCGCTGGCGCATTGCGACTGATCCGCGTCGTACAGGGGACGAGTATGCTGTCTGGCTGCTTCAACTCCTTCAGATCGAAGGTGTTGCCCGCGAGGACATCACGCAAATCATTTTTGCTTCGGTTGTCCCGCGCGCAAACCATAACCTGACTGTTTTGTCGGAGAAGTATTTCGGCATTACGCCGATCATCGCAGGCCAAGGCAAAGCTGCATGGCCCTTCGAAATCGATGTTGATCAGCCAAGCTCATTGGGAGCGGACCGGGCCCTCAACATCCTCGCAGCACATGACAAATATGGCGGCGACTTGATCGTTGTCGATTTCGGCACTGCAACCAAGTTTGAAGCGATCGACTTCAACGGCGCTTACAAAGGCGGGATCATCGCTCCGGGTATCAATCTTTCGTTAGATGCGCTGGTGGGCAAGACCGCGAAACTCCCACGCATCGCCATCAAAGCACCAGACAATAACAGCGTTATTGGCCGCAATACAGAGGATCAGATGCTGATCGGCATCTTCTGGGCGCATGTCGCTATGATGGAAGGATTGATTGCGCGGATGCGCGCGGAAATCGGTCGTCCAGCCAAGATCGTTGCCACCGGAGGGCTTGCCATCCTGTTTGATGAGAAAACCGAGATATTCGACCATGTCGATGCTGATCTGACCATACAGGGCCTCGCAATTCTGGCGGAGCATGCATCCAAGTGAAAAAAGACTTCACGCCTGAAAAAGAACTGCTGTTTCTAGCGCTTGGCGGCTCCGGCGAGATTGGCATGAACGTCAACCTCTACGGCGCTGACGGCAAATGGCTGATGGTTGACTTGGGAATGACGTTTTCAGGCGATCAGTATCCCGGCGTCGACCTTGTTTTTGCTGACCTCGATTTCATCGAAGAGCGCACGAAAGACCTTCTCGGCATTGTCCTCACGCACGCGCACGAGGATCACATTGGTGCCGTTCCCTATTTCGCGGAAGAACTGGGGGTTCCGCTCTATGCGACGCCGTTCACAGCAGATCTGGTTGCGCGCAAGCTTGAAGAAGCAGGGCTGCTCGACACTGTTGAACTGCATGTGATCGAGGAGGATCATGGCAGCTTCGACATTGGTCCTTTCAACATCACGTACATTCCGCTCGCGCACTCAATCGCAGAAGGAAACGCGCTCCTGATCGATACGCCATATGGGCGCGTATTCCACACAGGCGACTGGAAGCTCGACGAAGAGCCGATCATCGGCGAACCGACCACAGAGGAAGAACTGCGCGCTATCGGCGAAGAGGGCGTGTTGGCGCTGGTTTGCGACAGCACCAACGTCTTCAATCCGAACCCAAGTGGCTCGGAAGGGGCGGTGCACCGCGCGCTGATGGAGGAAGTCGGTAAGCACACGGGACGCCGTGTACTTGTGACCACTTTCGCTTCGAATGTTGCGCGGTTGCAAACGCTTGGCGAAGTCGCGCGTGAGACAGGACGGCAGCTTTGCGTTGCGGGACGTTCGCTCGATCGCATTATCGAGATCGCGCAAGACAATGGCTATCTGCAGGATTTTCCTGAGACAGTAGATTTCGACACAGCCATGGGTTTGCCCCGCGGTGAGATAATGATCATCGCGACAGGCGGGCAGGGTGAAACACGCGCAGCACTTGCTCGGATCGCTGACGAGAACCATCCGCTAGCGCTGGTGCGTGGTGATGTTGTGTTGTTTTCCAGCAGGCAGATTCCCGGCAATGAGCTTTCCATCGGGCGCGTGATGAACCAGCTGGCGGATCGCGGGATCGTTATGGTTACTGATCGCCAGAGTGCGATCCATGTCTCAGGCCATCCCGGACGGCCTGAACTGGAAGCGCTTTACGACTGGTTGAAGCCTGAAGTGCTCATCCCGGTGCATGGCGAGATCCGCCACATGAACGAGCAGGCAAGGCTTGGGCGGCTATGCGGCATCCCGTCGCAAGTTATGCAAAAGAACGGTGATCTCGTGCGGCTCGCCCCAGGAAAACCGGGTAAGGTCACAGAAGTTAGAGCAGGGCGCTTGGTCCTCGATGGTGATTTGATCACTCCTGCTGATGGTGAAGGCGTCACAATGCGCCGCCGTATCGCCTATGAGGGCGTCGTTATGACCGTCATCGATGCGCGCGGGGTTGTAGCACTCGAAGCCATGGGACTTCCGCTCGATGAGGATCTTGAAGGGTTCTATGCAGAAGCAGTCGCAGACTCGCTCAAAGCTCTCGAGAAACTCAGAGGGCATGATGCAAAGGATCAAGCCGCACGGTCAGAAGCGGTTCGCATTGCAACCAGACGCGCTGCGCAGCGTTGGTCAGGCAAACGTCCGCAAGTGCGGGTAATCAACTTGGCGAGCTCTGACTGATGGAATGGACTTCGATTGCAGCAATCTACCTGCTGGTGTGGGTCATGACGGCGTTTGTCTCATTACCATTCGGAGTAAAGACAGCAGACGAAGCGGGCATCGCCAAGGTGCCGGGGCAGGCCGACAGTGCGCCGGTGAACTTTCGGCCCGGTAAACTGGTTCTGCGCGCGACGATTATCGCAGCATTTCTGACCGCGCTTTACGTCGCGAATTTCGAATATGGCTGGATCACAGTCGAGGATATCAACTTTTGGCCAGAACCGCCGCAATAGGCACTGTCCATTACGTCCCGCGAGATCTAGCTGCGCAGACGCTCGATTGACTGCGCCAGAGCTACGTACAGTTTGCCGATGTCGGATCCCAGCATAGTGACGCTGAGCGCATTGCCCTCCGATGTCGCAAGCATTGTTGCTAACATGCTCTCGAAGTCATGGATGTAGCGATTGACGTGCGCGCGAAAGCCGTCGTCTTTCTGATAGAGCGAAGCGATTTCCCGCGCCTCGCCACCGTCCAGCAATTTCACAGCTCGGCGAGTAAAGATACCGCGGTCACCCTTCATGTATGACGCCCAAGCCGTGTCGCTGACATCGCTCGAAAGCGCGCCGGTGATATCGATCGCATGCGAGTTCAGGCTCTCCATCACCAGCGCCATGCGTCTCGCAAAGTCTGGACCTGTCTGCTCGTTGGCCTGCTGGCGCGCATTCGCAACCCTAACTTCAAGATTACCGGCAAGAGTGTTCACTTCTTCGAGCTGAGACTTGAGCTGTTCGGCTGCCTGCTTGCTCGCGCCTGTTGCGGTTTGAGCTCGCGCTTCAATGCGGGCTAGCACTTCATCAAGCCGCTCGCTCAGCGCGGTTTCGATGGCTTGCGCTGCCTCTTGGCTTAGCCCTTGAGCGACCGCACCAAGCCTGGTGTTGGTCCCCGCTTCCATGGTTGAGAAGGCCGCCTGAATGGAGGTTTCCAGTCCTGCCACGGCTCCGCTCAATTCGCGGGTTGTCTTGGCTGTAAGCTTCTCTCCATCTGCATCGAGCATGCGCAATGTGTCGCGCAGCTGATTGACGTGACCGAGCATGGTTTCTGATTGTTCCGTTAGCGAATGCTGTAAACCATCAAGCGCTTCACTGGTATTTGCAACGCTGTCATTTGTTGTTTGGATGTACTGCGAAACCCGTTCTGCGCGCTTAGCCGTTTCATCCATCGTTGCAGAAAGCATGATGGCGCGATCTTCGACCGGCTGTAGTGCAGACGCTGCAAGCGATGCTGCCTTTGGAAACTCTTCCTTGGCACGCTGTGCGGAAGAATCGATCAATTCCATCAATCGCATGCTTGCATCCGTCAGATCGTTGACCGCTTTGCCGGTCCGGCTGAGGTGTTCCTCACCGTCGAGCACTTTGCCTTTGAAGCTTTCCAGCGATCCGGTGAGATTGCTTTCTGCTGCGGTCGCGCTTTCCGCGACGCTTGCGAACAAGCCTTTGAGCTCCTCGACCTGGCCGGAAATGAGCGCGCTCTGTTCCGCTAAACGCCGAGCGCGGGCTTCTTGTGCTTCGCTGCGTTCACCCAAGGAAGAGTCTAGCTCAGCCAAACGCGCGCCAAGGCTTTCGATCAAGTCTGCCTCGCGTGTGTTCAAGGCATCTTGGCGCTTGGAGATCTCGTCTGAAATCTGTGCGTCGCGCACACGCAAGCGCTCGTCATACTCACTCGCTTCTGCGTGAAGGGCTTTTACGCGCTCACTGGCTGAACTGACGGCTTGCTGGTCAAGCGCGTCGATGCGTTCGACGATATCCTTCATGCCGGCAAAGAAGCGTTCCTTGGCTTGATCGAGCCCTGCAAGCGTCGCGGTTTCCTGTTCCCGCAGTGCACTGGACATCGCTTCAGCGTCTTTGCGCAGAGTTTCGATATTGCCGCGCATCGCGGAAATTGATTTGCTTTCTTCGACAGCGAGGGTTCCGCGCATGGCGCTAACGTCCTGGCGGAGCTTCTCAGCGCGTTCGCGCATGGCTTCGAGTGCTTCTGTTTCGCCACTGGTCAGCTCTTTACGGAACGCCATGCTGCGTTCGGTTAGGGCTGCAAAACGCTCGTCCGCCGCATCATTCAGGCGCGAAAGCTGTGCTTCAAATGTGTCGAGAGTAGAGCTGACTTTCTCGTCAAAGCTTGAAACCTGCCGTTCGCTGGCGCTGCCGAATTCATTGAGACGTTCGAACCCGGATACAAGCTTGCCGAGCTGCTCTTCTGCGGTCCGTCCAGCATTACCAACCTGGTTCGAGACATCCTTGGCAGAATTGGAGATAACCGGCAGATCGGCGCGCAATTTCTCCATATTCGCGAGAGCTGTATTGCTGACAGTCGCGATGGAATCGATCTTGTCACTGTTCTTCGCGATCAGACCCTCAAGCGCGCCGGCATGCGTCGTCAGCCGGTCTGCAGCCATGCGCCCAAGCGAATCAAGTTCGCGCGACTGTGTCCCGAGGAAGTCACGCGCAAGGCTCAATTCCCGGTTCACAACCGTCAGACGATCTTCCAGCTCACGCGCTTCGCGTGACAGCATGGCGGCTGTGTTACCGAACCGGCGGGCTTCCGCATGGCTGTTTCTAAGTGCAAGCAAGCATGCGACGCCGACTAGCAGGACTGGCACCGCCCATTCGCTGGTCCAAGCAGTCCATTGGGACAATGCAGCACCACTGATCATCTGCTGCCAATGTGTGTAACCGAAGAAGCCGCTCCAAGCGACGACAGCAAGTCCGGCAAAAGACGGGATCAACCAACCCAGAATGGATGATTTAGCGACCGGTTCTGTCACTTCATCCAGCATGGATTGCGCATTCGCAATGCTCGCCTCGGCTTCTTCCATCAAATAATCCGGGCCAAGCTCCAGAACACCTAGCGGATCAGGCTGCACCCACTCAGACTGAAGAATGAGCGCATCTTCTGCGCTTTCTCCAGCTTTTGAGGGGGTTGTGTCGTCCATATCGGCCTGAATGTCAGCGCCGACGGCTTTGATGATGCGAGATCCCTGGGTCATTCGGCTAAACTACCGGAAAACAGAGATCATTAAACCCTGTTTTAACCACAAGCCCGTTATGAAACGTTTCATGGCATTTGAACGTGGAGCATTAGACGCAACATTGGCTGCAGCTGCAGGAGAAGATCCTGCGCTAATGGCAGAGTTGCGCTCGGTATTTGCAGAGAGCGCCCGTCGGCAAGTGGACTTGCTGAGGCGGGCACGCTGTGATGGTAACTGGCGTGTAGCAGCCCAGCGTCTGCAAGGGCTGGCCGCAAGTTTTCATGCGGGCGAGCTGGAAGAGCTAGCTGAAGAGGCTCTCTCTGCTGTGCCTGGTGAACCGGGCGTATTGCGCCGCATCGACGCTTTGCTCGATGATTTTGTGCCGCAGTCTGCCTAACCGATAGATCAAATCCGGTGCTTGAGCGCGCTCATTCGTGGGTAAGCGCCAGTTCTGTAATGCGTAGCACTGGCATCGCTGGTGCCGAGCATCTATTCTCCGCCCGTATCTGCGGGGAATTAAGCCATAATGCGCATCGCATTACTTTCAGCATTGGAGAATTTGGCTGATGGTCGGCCGCGTGCGCTGGTGCCGCTCGGGGGCAGACCGATCATCGCCTGGCAGATCGACCTCGCCAAAACCTTGGGTTGCGAGAAACTCCTGTGCCTTGTCGAAGGCGGCGGTGAAACGAGCGAAGAAGTTGAACGTCACGCGCGAGCTGCGGGACTAGAAATCGACTTTATAGGCGGGCCGCGCCATCTCTTAGGCAAGATCACTGCAGATCAGGATTTGCTGGTGATCGCCGATGGGCTTCTTTTCGATCCAGAGATCGCCTGTGAGCATTTTGCCGAGCGCCGCGGAGTTGCTTCCATTTCCGACTATCCCGGTGTCGAGAAGGGTTTCGAACGCATCGATCCCGAGCATGCATGGGCGGGGCTTCTGGTCGCTCGAGGCAGTATAGGCGAGCAATTGTCGGATATGCCTGCAGATGGCGACACTGTATCTCTCCTCCTGCGCATGGCATTGCAGTCAGGAACGCGCCTTGTTCCCGTGGATGAGCTCCATTTGAACACCGGAGAAGTACTGCTCGTCCGCTCGCCCAATGATTTGGTGGAGCGCGAGAAAGCCTTGCTCGATAACAGCGCTGCAAAAGCCAGTTGGGCGGGGCCGGGGGAGAAGCTTGGAAGCCTGCTCGCGCGCAGTCTGGCACCCGACTATCTGGAGAATGGTCCTGCGATTGCTTTGGGCATTGGTGGCGCTTCGCTTGCTGGTGGCCTGATCTTGTCATGGTATGGCTTACTTGTTGCCAGTCTCGCCGTCATTGGCTTAGGTTCCCTAGCTATATCTCTGTCTCAGGCGCTTCGCCATTTGAGATCGCGACTTTCCGGATCTCCCTTCAGTCGACGCTTTGCCATGGCGATCAATGCGATAGTTGATCTGGTGATCGTCGCAGCCTTGGCTTTGCCGCAACTCCCCAAGCCGATCCTTGATGCTGTTTTCGAACCTGTCCTGCTCGTCGGATTATGGCGGCTCGCAGCCCGCTTGGGACCGAAGCCCATGCGACCATTCTGGCGTGACCGGATGAGTTTAGCCCTCATTCTGCTGGGTTTTGCATCTGTCGGCGTCCTTTCAACGGCCTTGCCGGCAATGATCTTGATCCTCCTCTTTTTCCTATTGATTTCGGAAGGATATGCGCGGCTAACACAGGTTTAACCATAGCGCGCTATGGCACATGTGATGAGTAATGATGCCACACCTTCAGCCTCCATGGGCCAGCTAGAGGCGATCTTGCGTCAGGAATTGGCGCAAGGGGACGTGGCGTTGGCCGGTGTCGCGCCGGTGCTCACCCATTTGCTCGCCGGAACCGGACAATCGCTTGTCAGCGACGCGATCGTAGCGAAAATTCGCGGTATGTTGGGCGATGTGGCCGAGCAGGTCCTTCGTGCTCAGCAATCTGTAGTGGATAGCGAGATTGCGCTCGATCCTGAACTTGTCGATGGCTTGAGCCAGCGGTTTGTATCTTCGACTGTTATCTTGAGCCATGTCTACGCGCTTGCTGTTGAAGCGCATTTTGCAAACGGGTTGGAAGAAAGCGCGGGCATCGATCCTGTGCTTTCCCCGCTAATGCAGGAGCTGATCGCATCTGATCAGGATGAGACCGCCGAGCTTGCGATGGCAACAATGGCCTCACAAGCGCGCTTCATGCAGTTTCAACGGCGGATGAACCTACCATTGGCGGAGCTGCCCAGCGAGCTGTTCCATCAAGTTCTCTCTATCTGGCGGCGCTTCAGCCGCGAGATCCCGCCTGAGGTCCTCAGTGAAGCAGAACGGGCCTTACGTGATGCGCACGACGAAGCTGCAGGCCGCTTGGGACTGCTCAATCGCTTGGTCGTCGCGATGAAGGGCGGGGTGCATGCGGCGCTTTCCCTCGATCATGCCGGGATATCCCTTTTCGCAAGTTCTATTGCCAGCGTCACACGCCAGCCACGGGAACTGGCTGTCCTCGCTTGTCATGATGGGCAGGTTGCAAGGCTGGCGCTGACATTGCGCGGCGCCGGGGTTAAGCCTGAAGAAGTCGCTCGTCAGATCGCTCTCATGCATCCTGAAATGGCTTTGCCCGCTGGTTTTGAAGCGATTGGTGCGCGTCAGGCGCTCAGCATGCTGAGCGGCGCGCGCGGAACGCCGCACGCAGCACGGAAGGCCTGATGGCGACGAATGATGCCTTGCTTGCCGCTCGCGGGCTGACGGATGCTGAAGGGCTTCTTCTTTCAGCTGAAGGACCGCTGGCCGACTTGCAGAGGCGTTGCGGCGGCCACATACCCGGCTTGATTGCAATTCCGGAACTGCTCGACCTTGTGAAACAGGCAGGCACAATGGGCTTGAGCATGGCGCGCGAATTCACGGCTTTCGATGGTGATGAGCGTGTGTCGGGCTTCGTCCGGATTAGGCCTCGAACTGAAGGCGCGGACACGTCCGACAGCTATGAGGTGCTGATCGAGAACTGGAAGCGAGAGGCTTTCGAGATCGAAAATTCAGAACAGGCCGAGCTAGGCGATGCGGTAGATCGTGCAGCTGCTGAATTTCTCGCCCGGCTTGATGCACAACAATGTATCCGTGCATTCTCCTCCACAGGACAGGATTTGGCCGGATTGGATGCCGCAATCCGTGCAAAGCCGGGTCAGAACTGGACGGATTACATCGAACTGCAAGGTGTCGCTCACCGGCAGCCTCTCCATTGGCGTTTGCTCGATGGAGTTGAGTGTGCGGTGCCCGGCTCGGAGCGCAAATGGAAAGCGCGCCTCCTGCCCATCGGCTCGGCAAACTTGAATCCGACGGGTTTTGAGCTGCTGCTGGTAGCCGAGCAACCGCGCGAACCTGCGAAAGCTCCCGGATCGACCGATGAACAGCCGCAGGCCAGTATCATTGGCAGTGCGCTCACACCGGCTTTGCGCGAACCAATTACACGGATCATTGGCAATGCCGAGACCATCCGCGGTAAGCTCGCAGGGCCTGTTCGCGAAGAATACAGCGAATATGCCGGCGATATCGCTGCTGCTGGCCAACACTTGATGAGCTTGCTCGATGATCTCGCAGATATGGAAGCCGTTGAAGCTGACGATTTCGCGGTTGATCTTCAAAACGTTGATCTCGCCGATGTCGCGCAGCGGGCGGTTGCGATGCTGAGCCAACGGGCTGAAGAGAAGAATATCGCGATCAACGGCCCTGAAGGAATAACCGACAAGCACGCTTTGGCGGACCTGCGCAGAGTGCTTCAGATTGTGATAAATCTGGTCGGCAATGCGATTGCCTATTCTCCGGAAGGCAGTTCGATCACCCTTGAGGTTGCACGAGACAAGCAAGCGCGCGTTTGCATCAGTGTTGCGGATCAGGGACCGGGTCTCGACGCTGACAAGCAGGACCGCATCTTCAACAAATTCGAACGGCTAGGGCGTGATGATGAAAGCGGCTCTGGCTTAGGCCTCTACATTTCCCGCAAGCTCGCCCACGCGATGGAAGGTGAGCTTATGGTGGAAAGCGTTGAAGGCGAGGGCGCCAAGTTCACGCTGGCGCTGCGACCAGCGGGATAACCAAACTACGGCCTGCGAAAACCGAGCCACATCAGGATACCGCCGATTGCAAAGGCAATAACGCCGCGCAACGCCCATTAAGTCTCGCCCAGCATAAAGCTGTTGGCTGGCCATTGGATAATCCCAAAGCCCTGGAGGGTCCAGAGCCCGCCGGACAGACAGAGCGCGAGGCCAAGCGCTTGCAGAAGCAAACGCAAGGCGCGCCAGAACATGGCTTAACGCTCGCTCACCGGAACATAGTCGCGCGCAGTGGGGCCAGTGTAAAGCTGGCGAGGACGACCAATAACCTGACCTGGATCAGAGATCATCTCGTTCCACTGTGCGACCCAGCCTACGGTCCGGGCCAAGGCGAACAGCGCAGTAAACATGGTCGTCGGGAAGCCTATCGAGCTCAAGATAATGCCTGAGTAGAAGTCGACATTCGGGAAGAGCTTCTTCTCTTTGAAGTAGTCATCATTCAGCGCGATCTCTTCGAGCTTCAGCGCGACTTCGAAGACCGGATCGGTCGTTTCGAGTGCTTCGAATACTTCGCGCAAAGTCTTCTGCATGACAGTCGCACGCGGGTCATAATTCTTGTAAACCCGGTGACCGAAGCCCATCAGGCGGAACGGATCGTTCTTGTCTTTCGCGCGCTCGATATAGTGCGGAATACGATCAGGCGTGCCGATCTCCTGAAGCATATTGAGCGCTGCTTCGTTGGCACCACCGTGAGCTGGACCCCACAGACATGCAATGCCAGCAGCGATACAGGCAAACGGGTTTGCGCCAGAAGAACCTGCCAAGCGGACCGTCGAAGTCGATGCGTTCTGTTCGTGGTCAGCATGCAGTATGAAAATGCGATCCATCGCTTTTTCGATTGCGGGGTGGATCTCGTACTCTTCAGCTGGAACGCCGAACGTCATCCGCAGGAAATTACCGGTGTAGCTGAGATCGTTCTTCGGCTGCATGAATGGTTGGCCGACAGCATATTTGTACGCCATCGCAGCAATCGTCGGCATCTTAGCAATCAGACGATGTGAGCTGATCTTGCGGTGCTCGGGATCAGAGATGTCCGTACTGTCGTGGTAGAACGCAGACAGGGCGCCAACCACGCCGCACATGATTGCCATCGGGTGCGCATCGCGGCGGAAGCCTTGATAGAACTGGCGCAGCTGATCGTGCAGCATGGTGTGCCGCGTGATGGTGTTGTTGAAGTCGTCCAGCTCAGCCTGGTTCGGCAGCTCGCCGTTGAGCAGCAGGTAAGACACTTCCATGAAAGAGGAATGCTCAGCAAGCTGGCCAATCGGATAGCCACGGTGAAGCAAGATGCCTTCATTGCCGTCAATATAAGTCAGCGCGCTTTCACAGCTCGCAGTGGACTTGTACCCCGGATCGAATGTGAAGGCTCCGGTTTGACCGTAGAGCTTGCGAATGTCGACTACATCGGGACCGGTGCTGCCTTCCAGCACAGGAAATTCGTAGCTTTGACCCCCGAGTTCAAGCTTGGCATGCTTGTCCGACAACTTCATTCTCCTCTTCTGCGTCTCGCGTTGATTTAACTCGCCGCGCCCGTCTGCGCGTCGATCCGTGCGAGCGACTCATCTCGTCCCAAAAGGACCAGAACATCGAAAATACCGGGCGAAGTGGTCGTCCCGGTAAGAGCTGCGCGCAATGGCTGCGCGAGCTTGCCGAGGCCCAGTTCCAGTTCCTCAGCGAGTGCTTTGGTAGTGGCTTCGAGCGCCTCGATTGTCCAGTGATTTTCTTGCTTAAGACGTTGCGCCAAAGTGCTTAAACGAGTGCGAGCCTCGTCATCGAGCAATTTTGCTGCTTTTTCAGTCATCTCGAGCGGTCTCTTCGCAAACAGAAAGACGCTGCCCTCAGCCAGTTCATCAAGGTTCTTTGCGCGTGTCTTCAGGACCGGCATCGCCTGTGCGAGCAAATCCGTATCGATATCTCCTGACATGCGCGCTGCAACCAGTCCTGCTAGCGCTGCATCGTCCGCCTCACGAATGTAGTGCCCGTTCAGATTTTCCAGCTTCTTGATATCAAAGCGTGAAGGTGATTTGCCCACGCCGTTTAAGTCGAACAATTCGATGGCTTCCTCGCGGGTGATTTCCTCGCGGTCGCCATGACCCCAGCCTAATCGTAACAGGTAGTTGAACAAAGCTTCGGACAGGATGCCAAATTCATCGCGATAGACTTCTACACCCAATGCGCCGTGGCGTTTGGAGAGTTTCGCGCCATCCGCTCCGTGGATGAGAGGAATGTGCGCGTAAACAGGTTCAGCCCAATCGCCTTCGATCTGCTGCATCGCATGATAGATCGGAAGCTGACGAAACGCGTTGTTCAAGTGATCATCGCCGCGGATTACATGCGTTACGCCCATATCATGGTCATCGACCACAACTGCCAACATATATGTCGGCGTACCGTCAGCACGAAGAATGATGTAGTCGTCGATCTCTTCATTGGCGACGCGGACCTCGCCTTGAACGGCGTCAGTAATCCGAGTCTCGCCCGATTGCGGAGTTTTAATCCGGACAGTGAACGAGGCCCCTTCAGGCGCCTCGGACAGGTCACGATCGCGCCACCGACCATCGTAGCGCATGGGCAATTTCTTGGCGCGTTGCTCGCCCCGCATCGCGTCGAGCTCTTCCGGCGTGGCAAAGCACTTATAGGCATGTCCGGCCTCAAGCAGCTTATGCGCTACTTCGGCATGTCTATCGGCACGTTCTGATTGAAAAACAGGGTCTTCGTCATATTCCAAACCAAGCCAGGACAGACCGTCTAGAATTGCATCTATGGCTTCCTGAGTGGAACGCTTGCGATCCGTATCCTCGATGCGAAGCAAAGCCTTGCCGCCGTGGTGGCGCGCAAAAAGCCAATTGAAGAGCGCAGTTCGTGCGCCGCCAATGTGCAGGAAACCTGTCGGTGAAGGAGCAAAACGGGTCACCACACCCGAGTGAGCAGCACCGCCTTGGCTTGCCATAATGAAGTCTTTCCTATCCAAGGCGCTCATATGGAAAGCCCATCGGCGCCAGCCATCTTGCCTGCGAACGAAACCGCTACCTCTTTGGGTCATGTTGCGGTGCAGCGCAAATGGCGCAAGGCGGCGCAATTGTCCAGCATTGCTGACAGTTTGGAGCTTTTCCTGAGCACATCTGGCTTCGACCGCGCACCATGGCTGGTTATTGCCTTTGCGTGCGGGATCGTCGCTTGGTTTGTGCTCGGAATGCCGTGGCAGTGGCTGGCAGCGCTCGGATTTGGGTGTCTGACTGCCATTGCAGGGTTCGCTTCACTGAGCGCCGGAGGCAGATGGAGCAATCTTGCAAGGGCGTTGATCGGCTTGGGAGTTGCCTTTGCCCTTGGCACCGGCCTCATCTGGCTGCGCTCCGAAACTGTAGGAGCAGAACCCATCGAGCGCCCCGTTGTGGAGCGGATCGAAGGCTATGTCCTTGTTCGGGAAGACCAGCCCGCGCGCGATCGCGTGCGGCTTACGCTGGCCATTCGCGATGCTGAGCTGGGTAAAGCTCGCAAGGTCCGCGTCAATGTGCCGATTGAGCGTATTGGCGAAGATATGGCTGAAGGATCAGTCTTGCGAATGCGGGTTCGTCTGATGCCGCCGGCATCACCTATGCTTCCCGGCTCATACGATTTCGCGCGCGCCGCGTGGTTCAAAGGGCTTGCGGCTACTGGGAGCATGTTAGGCGAAATTACGGTTGTTGAGCGCTCCTCGCGTTCAACTGGCCTCGCAGAAGTACAACGCGCCCTTTCAGGCCATGTTCGCGGCGAACTTGATGGCTCTGCTGGCGCCATCGCGGCCGCCTTTGCAAGTGGCGATCGCGGCGGCATTAGCGAAGCAGACGATGATGCCATGCGCGATGCAGGCTTAACGCACTTACTTTCCATCAGTGGTTTGCATGTGAGTGCTGTCATTGCAGCAGGCTATTTGGTCGCATTGAAATTACTTGCATTGTGGCCAGCTTTGGCGCTGCGAGTACGTTTGCCGGTTATGGCCGCAGGGGTAGGGGCCCTAGCCGGCATCGGATACACTCTGCTCACAGGATCCGAGGTCCCGACCGTCAGGAGCTGTATTGCGGCGCTGCTGGTTTTGGGCGCACTCGCCATGGGGCGCGAGGCCCTATCGCTGCGTATGGTCGCGGTAGCGGCCTTCGCTGTCTTGCTGATGTGGCCTGAAGCCATCGTCGGTCCGAGTTTTCAGATGAGCTTTGCCGCGGTCATTGCAATTGTGGCGCTACACAACACGGAGATCGTAAAACGATTTCTGGCTCCTCGCGATGAGAGTTGGCTAGCCTGCAATGGGCGTCGCGCTGTGATGCTGCTTGTGACCGGTTTCGTGATTGAGCTCGCTTTGATGCCCATCGTTCTGTTCCACTTCCATCGCGCAGGCGTATACGGCGCTTTGGCCAATGTGATTGCGATCCCGCTGGTCACGTTCGTATCGATGCCGCTGATCGCGATTGCACTTGTGCTCGATCTGGTTGGCCTAGGCGCTCCTGCATGGTGGCTGGTGGGCGGATCGCTAGACCTGCTGATCTGGATCGCGCATTTCACCGCAGAGCAACCCGGCGCGGTGAAGTTGATGCCGCAGATGAGCGCCATGAACTACGGGCTGTTCCTCGCAGGAAGTTTCTGGCTGGCGTTCTGGCAAGGACAACGTAGGCTTGCTGGCTTGATACCCATTGGAGTTGGGGCGATGATGTTGCTCGCTACTCCGGTGCCGGACATTCTCATCTCCAACGATGGCCGGCATGTCGGCATTACAGCACCAGGTGGGCAATTGCTCAGCTTGAGAGACAGCCGTTCGGACTATGCCAAGGACAATCTGCTTGAACTCGCCAGTGTGACTGCTGAGCCGATCCCGCTTGCCGAGTGGCCCGAGGCCCGATGCAGCAGGGACTTCTGTGTGCTCCAATTAGAGCGGGGAGGGCGCGAGTGGAACCTGCTGATGGCGCGAAGTCGCGAACGGATCGAAGAGCGCGCGCTTGCCGCTGCCTGTGCTCAAGCGGATATCGTTGTCGCTGACCGTTTCCTGCCTCGAAGCTGCAATCCGCGCTGGCTCAAAGCGGACGTCCGGACCTTGCGAGAGACAGGGGGACTTGCCATTGTGCTCGAAGACGAGAGCATCGACATGGTCGCCTCACGCCAGGGGGAGCATGGGTGGTGGAAGGGCGACCGCTAAGGCCGCCCATTCCCATCATAAGCCAATGCTCAGTGATAGCGCCTCAGAAGCCCTGCAAGCTTGCCTTGAACTTCAACTTCATGCTCGTCGTAGACCTGAGGATCATACGCGCCATTGGCAGGGTCCAGGCGGACACGGCCATTCTCGCGGCGCAGATACTTGAGCGTCGCCTCTTCATTGCGCACCAAAGCAACTACAATGTCACCATCGCGCGCTGTATTGGCGCGGCGTACCAAAGCAAAGTCACCATCGAAGATACCCGCTTCGATCATGGAGTCGCCGGACACTTCCAAAGCATAGTGCTCGCCTGAACCGAGCAAGGCCGCTGGAACCGGAAGCGAGCTCTGGCCTTCCAGCGCTTCGATCGGCGCACCAGCAGCAATCCGGCCATGGAGAGGGATTTCGATGACATCGTTCGCCGGAGACGGAGCGGCCGCAGGAGGCGGGCTCGTAACCTTGCTAACAACATCATTGGCAGGAGCCACGCGGCCAGCTGGCGTTGAATCGGTAGGTTGCTTGATCACTTCCAATGCGCGAGCCCGATTGGGCAAGCGCCGAATGAAGCCGCGTTCTTCAAGAGCGGAAATCAGCCGGTGAACGCCGGACTTGCTTTTCAAGTCGAGCGCTTCCTTCATTTCCTCAAAACTCGGCGAAATTCCCGTCTCTTCCAGGCGCTGCTGGATAAACTGTATCAACTCGTGCTGCTTTGCCGTCAGCATGGCGAAATTCTCCCTTGTCGCCTCAGTCGAAAGCCAAGCCTGATGACTTAGCCAATCGCGCACCGATAAGGTGAACGAATGTGGAACAAGTAGGAAACGAAAATGGTTAAGTCAAGCAATAGCGCCATGTTCGAGGGGATAGACCGGAACGAGCGTTCCGGCCTCCACCGCCTCAGCATCAGCCGACCGATCAATCAGACAGTGTGCCTTGGCCAGATTTGCAAGCGCTGATGAGTCTTGCAGGAGTAGCTGCGTCACGCCTTTCTCGTCCCAGATTGCGCGGAGGAACTCGCGCCTGCTTCCACCGGCTTCGAGATCCTGAGCTGCTGGCAGGAGCAATCGAAGGGGCAGGGGATGTGCCGAGCCCATGGTTTTACGCACCAATGGCAAGAGGAACAGGAATGCGGTGGCGAAGCTCGATACCGGATTGCCCGGCAGTCCGAGGATGACCTGCTCGCCGCGCGTCGCAACAATCAGCGGTTTTCCCGGCTTGATCGCGACCTTCCAGAACCCGAGCGTTGCGCCCCAATCCTCAAGCGCGGGTTTGATCAAGTCATGATCGCCTACGGATGCTCCACCGGACGTTACGAGGATGTCTGCGGCTTCTGCTTGGCGAAGCGCTTCAGCGAGGGCCGCGCGATTGTCGGGCACCGGTCCTATACGCTTCACCTCGCAGCCGAGCCCTGCAAGCATCGCTTCCAGCATACGTCCATTGCTGGCAGGGATCTGGTCAGGCCCGCAGTCTGAGGGATCAGTCGCAAGTTCATCGCCGCTATCCATGACAGCAATCCGAGGCGCTTTACGAACTTGCAGCTCGCCATGTCCGGCGCTGCTTGCCAAGGCGATCTGCGCAGGACCTATCCGTGTGCCCGCAGGCAGGACAACTGAACCCTCGGTAAAGTCCATCCCGCGCCTGCGTACATGCTGACCTTCGCGAGGCGCATCCGAAGCCAGTTTGGCTTGTTCATCGCTAAGCTCTGCATTTTCCTGAATAAGGATGCGATCAGCACCCTCTGGAAGCGCGGCTCCGGTCGAAATGCGAACTGTTTCACCACTGGCGACAGATCCGGTGTAGGGCGCACCAGCGCGGCTCTCTCCGACCAGCGTCCAAGGCCCGTCCCCCGGGCCGATTGCATAGCCATCCATCGCAGACAGATCACGAGCAGGCTGCGTGCGCCTCGCCAGAAGATCGCTTGCCAGGTAGCGGCCCTGCGTGGCCTCCAGCGCGAGCGTCTCGACCGGCATAGGCTGAGCAAGAGCAAGCAATTGCTCCTGCGCTTCCTCAAGTTCCAGCATCGCCGCCATCAGGCGCGATCCGCCTTCCAATGCCCGGATTTTCCGCCAAGCTTCTCAAGCAGCCGGACCTCACCGATCACCATGCCTTTGTCGAGCGCCTTGGCCATGTCGTAGACAGTCAGCAGCGCAGTGCTTGCAGCAACCAATGCTTCCATTTCAACGCCGGTCTTGCCGGTAAGCGAAGCGGTGGACGTCACCCGAACGCCGCTCTCTTCAAACGCGAAATCGACATTCACCGCATCAAGGCCAAGCGGATGGCACAGCGGGATCAGCTCATGCGTGCGCTTGGCTGCCATGATCCCTGCAATGCGCGCTGTGCCTAGGACATCGCCTTTGGGCGCGTTGCCTGCCTTGATCGCTTCAAGAGCTTCGGTACTCATTGCGATGAAGCCGCCTGCAATCGCCTTGCGCTGCGTTTCCGCTTTGGCGCCAACATCGACCATGCGCGCGTCGCCTTCAGCATCGATATGCGTGAGATTCTTGCTCATACGCCCTCTCCAACCCGTCCATGTTGGATACGCATGTTACACAGTCCTAGAGGTAATAAAACGCCCTGAATTCTGCGGGTTTTGGCGTTTTGTTGGGAAAGACGTGTAGAATTGGTCATACAGGTCCCGATGCCAGAACTTGCCCGCGTAGGATAGCGCCGGTTTCGCCGGTCAGCCTTCGAGCAAAGCACGCGTAGCAGCTGCCACATCTTCCTGCCGCATCAGGCTTTCGCCGACGAGGAACGTTTTGACGCCGCTCTTCGCTAATCGAGTGCAGTCTGCGTGGGTCGAAATCCCGCTTTCGCCGACCAGCAGAGTTCCTTCAGGAGCCAGCGGTGCGAGCCGCTCAGTCACTGCAAGGTCCGTCACAAAGCGCTTCAAATCGCGATTGTTCACCCCGATCAAGCGGGATTGGAGCGCTTGCGCGCGCGCCATCTCGTCCTCATCGTGGACTTCGACGAGCACATCCATGCCGTGTTCAATCGCTGCAGTTTCAATCTCAGCCATTTGCGCGTCTGACAAAGCGGCCACAATAATCAGGATCGCGTCCGCACCAATGCTGCGAGCTTCCGCCACTTGCCAGGGATCGACCATGAAATCCTTGCGCAGGGCAGGGAGGTCGCACGCAGCGCGAGCTTCGATCAGATAATCCTCATGCCCCTGAAAATAGGGCGCATCGGTCAGAACGGACAAACATGCGGCGCCGCCTTGCTCATAAGCTTGCGCGTGGTCTGCTGGACGAAAATCGCTTCGGATCAGGCCTTTGGAAGGCGAAGCTTTCTTGATTTCCGCAATCAGCGCAAAACCGGTTTGAGCCTTGCGGCGCAATGCTGCTTCAAACCCGCGCGGAGCCGTCTGTTCGCTGGCGCGCGCCGCCAAATCGGCAAGGTTGGATTGCGCCTTGCGAGCGGCCACCTCTTCACGCTTGTTCGCGCAGATTTCTTCAAGCTTGTTCATCGCTTCGGCCTATTGAGCGAGCTCAATCCATTTGCCAAGCAATTCGCGCGCGGCTCCGGAATCGATCGCTTCTGCAGCAATCGCTGCGCGCTCCGGCCATCTTGCGCCTTTGCCAGCGACTTTGAGCGCAGCAGCCGCATTGAAAAGCACGGCATCGCGGTAAGCGGACTTCTCGCCATCAAGCAGCTTCTTCAAAGCCTCGGCGTTATATGTTGCATCATCGCCGCGTATGGCTTCGATCGGAGCGCTTTCCAGCTCTGCATCGCGCGCACGGATCCGGTAGCTTTTTACTTCGCTGCCGCGGACTTCCGCAACATCATTGCCGCCAGCAAGACTCAATTCGTCCAGCCCTTCATCGCCTGACACGATCATGGCATGCTCAGTATCGAGCTGGGCCATTGCGCCTGCGTAAATCGGCACGAATTGCGGGCTTGCGATCCCCACAAGCTGGCTTTTGACGCCAGCGGGATTGCACAAAGGACCCATGAGATTGAAGATGGTGCGCCGTCCGATCTTGCGGCGGATGGGCATGATCGGACCAAGTGCCGGGTGATGCTTCTGGGCAAACAGGAAGCCGATGCCGATCTCAGCGATGGTCTTCTCAGCTGTTGCGGCTGCTGCGTCCATGTCCAGACCCAGCGCTTCCAGCGTGTCGGCCGCGCCTGCCTTGGAGCTTGCCGCGCGATTACCGTGCTTTGCCACCGGCACTCCGCAGGCGGCGACAACGAGGCTCACAGCGGTCGAGACGTTGAGTGTATGCTGGCCATCGCCGCCAGTGCCGCAGACATCAATCGCATTGCCTGGGGCTTGAACGGAGACGACGCGGGCGCGCATTGCTTTGGCAGCGCCGGCAATCTCGCCCGCTGTTTCACCGCGATCTGCTAGCGCAATCAGGAAGCCTTCGATGTCCTCTTCGCTCGGATCGCCATCGAGGACCATGCCGAAAGCGCGTTCCGCCTGTTCGACGTTCAAGCGGTGCGAATGGGGATCGGGTAATATGCTCATGCTCGCCTCTCGGGCTCTAATTCGCATATTGCCATAAAATTGGCGAGCAGATCATGACCGTACTCGGTCGCAATGCTTTCAGGGTGGAACTGCACGCCGTGGATCGGAAGCTCCGCATGGCGCACACCCATGACAAAGCCATCATCCGAATGCGCATTGGCGATGAGCATGTCAGGCAGGTTCTCGACAATCAGACTGTGATAGCGGGTTGCCGTTAAGGGTGAGGGCAGTCCTGCAAACACGCCGCTGCTGTCATGTGTAACAGGCGATGTCTTGCCATGCATGAGACCACCTTGCGCGACGGTCCCGCCAAAATATTGACCGATTGACTGGTGGCCCAAGCAAACGCCGAGCAAAGGGCGCTTTGCTTTGGCGCACTCTGCGACGACATCAAGGCTGATCCCGGCTTCATTGGGAGTGCACGGGCCGGGCGAGATCAGGATACCCGCCGCACCTGTTGCCAGCGCCTCTTGCGCGCTCAGCGCGTCATTGCGAACCGTTTCAACATTTGCGCCCAGCTCCATCAGGTAATGGACCAGATTGAAGGTGAAGCTGTCATAATTGTCGATGACGAGGATATCAGGGGCGCTCATTCGCCAGCCTCCTCAGCCTGTTCGACATCGTCATTGAGAACGACAATCAAGGGGCCAAGCGCCGCCTCTGCATCAAGGCGCGCGGTTGCCGGATCCCACAGCGATGAAACATTGCTGTCGAGATAGAGCGCATTAGGCGTCTTAAGTTCATCCCGGAAGAAGCGCGCCAATTGTCCGAAGCTTAAAGCGGCCTCGCTCATCACGAAATGCGCGCGGCCCTCGGCATCAATACCGACGCCATTGCGGACGGCTCTCGATGGGCCGTTTGGCTGGATTTCAGGATGGAGTTCGCCGTCAATCACCAGCATCGGGCCGGATTGCGTGCCGAACTGCGGCCTCGCGCCGACAGTGCTGTAAAAGCGGTCCGCGCTCTTAATCTCCCATGCGCCCCCGGTCCCGTAGAATACGCCGTTGGGTTTCAGGTAGAAATTGCCTGAGCCATCCTGACGGTCGAGTTCAACCAGCCGTTCGCCGCCTTCGACATAATAGCCGATGGGACGACCGCCGCGTTCAAATTCGCCGCCATTGACTGCAAATGCGATTGTTGCCTGATCGACGGTTTGTGAGAAGCTGTCGAGCGAGCCGAACACTTCACCTTCATTGTCCGCAAGCGCCGTGCGGATCCGGTGCCGCGCCGGGTCTGCAATGCAATGGGTTAGCGGCACATTCTCAAACTCGACTGAGGAACACACCGAAGTCTGCGCGAGCGCGGCCTGTTCGCGGCGCTCCTCTTCAGCGCGTATTGCCGCCTCTTCTTCAGCGCCTTTGCCGATTTCCGTGCGTGTGACCGGCTCACCTTCAGGGGCGGGCTCACAGGCGGAAAGAGCGAAAGGCAGCGCAAGGCAAAGAGATATTCCAACAAACCTCATTGGCCAAACCCCGGTTCTTCAGCAATCCGCGCCGCTTCCTTTGCAGCAGCGATCAGCGCGCCTGCCTTGGCTTTGCATTCGGCCAATTCGTAGTCCGGATCGCTGTCTGCCACGATCCCTGCGCCTGCCTGCACATGCATGACGCCGTCTTTCACGACGGCTGTCCTTAAGACAATGCAGCTGTCGACCGAGCCATCGGGAGCGAAATAGCCGACACCGCCAGCATAAGCTCCGCGAGCTTCAGGTTCCAACTCTGCTATAATCTCGCATGCACGGATTTTCGGTGCGCCGGACACTGTCCCCGCAGGAAAGCCAGCAAACAGCGCATCAAGCGCGTCCTTGGATGCATCAAGCTCACCCACGACATTGCTGACGATATGCATCACATGGCTGTAGCGCTCGATCGTGAAGCTGTCCGTCACAGTGACGCTGTCGCGCGCTGCGACGCGGCCGACATCGTTGCGGCCCAAATCGAGCAGCATCAGATGCTCGGCGCGCTCTTTCGGGTCGGCGAGCAAGCTCTTCTCGTTCTCGCGATCTTCAGCGCCAGTGGCGCCGCGAGGCCGAGTTCCGGCGATAGGACGGATTGTGACTTCGCCATCGCGCACACGCACGAGGATCTCTGGGCTTGATCCGACCACGGCAAAGCCGGGCAGGTCAAGAAAGTAGAGAAACGGAGAAGGGTTCACGCGCCGCAATGCGCGATACAATGCCAGCGGCGGCAAAGGAAACGGACAAGTAAAGCGCTGCGCCAGCACCACCTGAAAGATATCGCCAGCTGTGATGTAGTCTTTCGCACGCGCGACCAGAGCTTTGTAATCATCGCCAGCCATCACAGGCTCAAGCGCCATATCAGGCAGCGTCTCTCCGCCCTTGGACGCTTCGCGGGTTTTCCCGAGCGCACGCAAAGCTTCGTCAATCCGGTCACCAGCACGCTCAATCGCTGATGCCGGATCATCCGCTTGCCAGATGGGCGCCACGCAAAAGAGCTCGTCTGTCAGTCGGTCGAAGACGAAAATGAGGGTCGGGCGCACAAACAACATGTCCGGTAGATCAAGCGGGCTATCCGGCGCGCGTGGCAGGTCTTCGACGAGGCCTACTGTCTCGTAGCCGAAATAGCCAACCAGGCAGGCAAGGGCCGGGGGCAGCTCTTCCGGAACGTCGATCTTGCAACTGGTCGCAAGCGCGCGAAGCTCGGACAGACTGTCCTGCTCGCAAAGCTCGAATGCCGCGCGGTCATGCCTCCAGATGCGATTGATGCTAGCCGACGTGCTTGAGGCTTTGAACACAAGGTCGGGATCGAGCCCCAGCAGGCTATGCCGACCGCGCGTTTCGCCGCCTTCGACGGACTCAAGCAGGAAGTCGCCTCGCTCGGGCTCCATCAATTTGGTCGCGACGCTGATGGGCGTTTCCGTGTCCGCGATGATTTTGCGCCACACAAGCGTAGGCTTGCCGCGCGACAACAGGTCGGCAGCATTGCCCGCATTATGCGGCGAATGTGCTGTAGCGGACGCCTCCAGCTGCTCTACTCCGTCAGCTTTCGCCGGTGAGCTGTTTGCGCACGGCTTCGATAGCGGTGTCGTTCTGCTCGACACCGAGCTCGTTGCGCATTGCGCGCACCAATTGCTGGCTTTGCTCGTCGCTCAACGCGTTCTGCAATTGCATGCGAGTTGCAGCGAGGATCGGATCATCGTCAGCGATCGGATCGGTCGAGATGTTATCGAGATCAACGATAAACCATCCCAGATCATTACCAGCTTCAAGCTTCTTGCTGGTGCCTTCCGCCATGGAGAACAGCAGGGCCAGAGCAGGGGGCACACGGCCTTGCTGCGCCATGATCTCTTCGCGGCCGAGATTGACTTGCTCGGGTCCGGGCAGACGCTTTTCTTCTGCCTGGATTGCAGCCTGCAGGCTCTCTGCTTCGCCTGAGCGCAAACGCTCCAGAATGCGGTCGGAAGCTGCTCGGGCCTGCTCCATGCCTTCCGAGAGTCGCCAAGTGATCGTCACTTGCTCCTTAATATCAGCAAGCGGAGCAGCGGCAGAAGGTGTGATGTCTGTGACTTCGAAAATCAGATAGGCCTGACCAACGACAACCTCTGCAAGCTGAGGCTCTTCTTCATCCATCTGGAATGCCGTCTCGATCGCTGGACGCAGGATAGGAGGCAGAGGCTGCGGGCGCTCTGCGCCGTAAACCTGACCGTCTGCTGTAAGCGGAGGCGAGCTGCGCAGTTCTAAACCAAGACCTTCCGCCACTTGGGAAAGCGCTTCACCATCATCCAGACGTTGCTCGATCTCGGCAGAGAGATCAGCGATGGCCGCTGCGCGTTTTTCAGTGCGCAATTGCTCGAGGATTTCCGGAGTAGCCTGTGCAAGATTTTTGGCCGGTATGGTCTGCACTGCAGTAACGCGAGTAACGTACCAGCCCAAAGCTGCACGCGCGGGCGCAGCCACTTGACCACGTGGAGCCGCAAAGGCTGCTTCTGCGACAGCTGCATTTGTGGAAGCTGCGAGGTCCGCACGACTGACGGCATCAACGCGGGAGATCGAGAACCCTGCATCGCGCGCTGCGACTTCAAAAGATGTACCCGAATTTACGCGCTGGCGGATGGCATTCGCAGCTTGTTCGGTTGGCACGATGAACTGAGCCAAGCTGCGCGTTTCCTGTGCAGCATATTGCGCCGCATCGCGTTCATAGCGAGCTGCGATCTCATCGGCAGAAGGCTCGATCCGCTGATCAACACTGTCCGCACCAAATGTGGCATAGCGCAGCACGCGGCGTTCAGGCCGGATGTAGCGGTCGCGGTTCTCCTGGTAGAATTCTTCCAGCTGCGCGTCTGTCGGGTCTTCAGTCGGCGCGAACACCGCGCTTGGAACAAGCACGAGCGAGCCTGCGCGACGCTCTCGCAAGAGCGAGGCATAACGGCGAGCCAGTTTGTCAGGCATCGCCGCACCGCTATCAATCGGTGTCAGGATTTGCTGTGCGAGCAGGCTGGTGACGAGGTCGTCGCGAACTTCAGCATCGGTCAAGCGCTGCCGCGCGAGGACATTATTATACGCTTCCTGACTGAAATTGCCGTCCGCACCGCGGAAGGCCGGAATGCTCATAATTTCGCTGTTCACGAGATTGTCGCCAGCGCGAATGCCCATCAGTTTTGCATATTCACTGATAGCCGCACGATCGATCAGTTGAGTGACCACTTCATCAAGACCGCCTTGTGCGATAAAGGCCGGCATAGTGATTGTCGGGTCTTGCTGCCTGATTTGATCAACAGCGCGGCCCGCAGCTGAAGATAGATCAGCAGTCCCAACGCGCTCTTCACCTACAACCGCGACACGGTCTCCGCCGGCAACGCCGCCAAAGGTCGCTGTGCCAGCAACATCACTGCTTGCAAAAGCAAATCCGATCAGCACAAGAAACGCGAGCGTCAGCCCGAGGCCGATCTTCGTTTTGAAGAAATTGCGGAAGAATGTGAGCATGTCTGGCGGTTGTCCGAGTTTTAATGGGTCAGCAGAAAGACGAATGTGTTGCTTTGCCGTTCGAGGCTTTCGCGAGGCTTAAGCGCCGCTCCACCCCGAGCCTTGTGGGCTTTATCCACCCTGAGACCTAGCTGCAACAGCCTGCCGGTGATTTTGTGCGAGGAACTCTTTTGACTGAACTGACAAACCCGTCTAGCGGACCTGTCCCTAGCCGCCATGTCGGCTCAACAAGATTCCCGGTCCTACTGAACAGGATCGTTGAAATGCAGGATATTTCACTATGGCCGAACGGCCCTATATCGTTGGTAATTGGAAGATGCACGGAACGCGCGCGATGCTTTCTGAAGCGCGCGCAATCGACCGTGCTGCACAGAGGCATATGAAGGTTGAGGTTGCTGTTGCACCTCCTTTCACCTTGATCCACGCAGTTCATCGCGAAGTCGAGCAGATCGCCGTTGGCGCACAAGACTGTCACACGGCTGATGAAGGCGCTCACACAGGCGACGTGTCTGCCAGCATGGTTGCTGATGCAGGCGCAAAGTTCGTAATCCTCGGACATAGCGAGCGACGCGAGAACCACGCTGAGAAGGACGCCGATGTCCGCGCGAAGGCAGAAGCAGCGCTGGAAGCAGGGCTCAATCTGATTATTTGCTGCGGCGAATTGGCGGAAACGCGGGACAAGGGCAAGGCGGAGGCTTTTGTAACGAAGCAGCTCCGCGCGTCTTTGCCTGAGCTTGAGAATGCTGCTGAGCAATTGACTGTAGCGTACGAGCCGATCTGGGCGATTGGCACGGGCAACACAGCCTCACCGGATGATGTCCGTGCAATGCATGCGACAATCCGGAAATTGCTGTGCGAAATCTACGGCGAGGAAGCCGGTCAGGCGATCCGCATTCTCTATGGCGGCTCCGTAAAGCCTGAGAATGCACGCGAGCTGATGGCGCTTGAGAATGTCGATGGCGCATTGGTGGGCGGGGCGAGTCTATCCGCGGACAGCTTTATGGGCATCGCTTTGGCGGCAGCTGAAACCTCGGATTGAGCTTTACACTCCACCGCTTTGCCCTTGTGATGGGCGCATAGGGCGCTTACATCGCTCTCCAATCAAGTAGTCAATTTACTGCAGGCCAGTTTCCATGTCGCTTTTCCTATTCCTTACAGTTGTTCAGACGATTGTAGCCGCCGCACTCGTCGGCGTTATCCTGATGCAACGTTCTGAAGGCGGCGGCCTTGGTATTGGCGGAAGCCCTGGCGGTGTCATGGGCGCGCGCGGTGCAGCTGACTTTTTGACCCGTTCAACAAAATGGCTTGCGATCGTGTTCGTCGCCTTGTCGATTGCGCTTGCGGCCGTTGCTGTTGATACGAGTGGTACGGACGAGATTACATCGACGCTGGATCGCGAAGTCACTCCGGCGGCGCCTGCTGATCCTTTAGCGAGCCCGGGTGCAGACCCGCTCGCAGCACCGGCTCAGTCTACTCCAGCTGGCGAAGATCCGCTCGCCGGCGCGAGCGAATAAGCCTCAATTCACAGTTTCCTTGTGGATGGCTGCGCAATCGCAGCGCAATTTGCTTGCCACGAATCCGATTAGGCGCTTAAGGCCCGACTCCCATGGCGCGGTACATTTTTATCACCGGCGGCGTGGTCTCCTCGCTCGGAAAAGGTCTCATGGCAGCAAGCCTCGGTGCTTTGCTGCAAGCGCGCGGCTATAAGGTCCGCATTCGCAAGTTCGACCCCTATCTGAACGTCGATCCAGGCACGATGAGCCCGTATCAGCATGGCGAAGTCTATGTGACGGATGACGGGGCGGAGACGGATCTCGATCTTGGCCATTACGAGCGCTTTACAGGCGTGTCAGCGCGTCAAAGCGACAATATCACTTCGGGCCGTGTCTATCGCGACATCATCGCCAAAGAGCGACGCGGCGACTATTTGGGCGCGACCGTCCAGGTGATCCCGCATGTGACGGACGCGATCAAGCAATTCGCGCTTGCAGACCAAGGGGACCACGATTTCATACTGTGCGAAATTGGCGGCACTGTCGGCGACATCGAAAGCCTTCCCTTTATGGAGGCCATTCGCCAGCTTCGTAACGAGCTTGAGCCAAACCAGACGCTAAGTGTTCATGTCACGCTTGTGCCGTACATCGCGGCGGCGGGCGAGCTGAAGACAAAGCCGACGCAGCACTCGGTACGCGAGCTGGCTTCGCTCGGGATCAAGCCTGATGTGCTGCTGTGCCGTGCCGAACATCCATTGCCGGACGGAGAGCGTCAGAAAATTGCGAACTTCTGCAACGTGCGCAAGGAAGCCGTCATCCCTGCGCTTGATGCCTCGTCAATCTACGCGGTGCCGGTCCAGTACCATAAGGAAGGGCTCGATACTGAAGTCCTGCGCGGATTTGGCATTTCCGACGCTCCGGAGCCGAACCTGGCGCGCTGGAACGATGTGCTTGATCGCTATGAGAACCCTGAAGGCGAAGTCACCATCGGCGTCGTAGGCAAGTATGTCGGCCTTCAGGACGCCTATAAATCATTGAATGAAGCGCTGGTCCATGGCGGCATGGCCAACCGGGTGAAGGTCAACATCCGCTGGATCGATGCAGAGATATTCGAACAGGATGAAGGCGATATCGCAACCGCTCTGGAGCCGCTTCACGGCATTCTCGTGCCCGGCGGTTTTGGCGAGCGTGGCAGCGAAGGCAAGATCGCCAGCGTCCGCTTCGCGCGAGAGAGAAAGGTCCCCTTCTTCGGTATCTGCCTCGGTATGCAAATGGCATGCATTGAAGGCGCACGTACCGCTGGTTTCGATGCAGCTTCCTCGACCGAATTTGGCGAGACGAGTGAACCGGTTGTCGGCATCATTGAAGAGTGGATGACGGCTGAAGGCCTGGAAACGCGAGAGGCGGGCGGGGATTTGGGCGGAACCATGCGGCTTGGCGCGTATGATGCCAAGCTCGCAGGCAATAGCCATGTCTCGCAAATCTATGATGGTGCTTCGATGATTTCAGAGCGTCACCGCCATCGGTACGAAGTGAACAGCGCCTATATCGAACCGCTTGAGAAGCAGGGGCTGGTCTTCTCCGGCATGTCGCCAGATGGCCTGTTGCCTGAAATTGTTGAACGGTCCGATCATCCATGGTTTGTCGGTGTTCAGTTCCATCCTGAGCTGAAGTCGAAACCGTTTGATCCGCATCCGCTGTTTGCTGGCTTCATTGAAGCAGCGCTGGAGCAGTCACGATTGGTGTAAATCCCTTCGCGCAAGATAATGAGGGTCCGACTACTCAGATTGTGCGTGAATTTATATCGTCTGACTGACCTTCGCGAAGATTATGACGCGATTCTACAATTAGCAGGGAAATAGCTTGCGTAGGTTGCAATCAGCGCATTAACCGCTTCGCAGCGCAAATCCGTTGTGTCTGTGCGCAGCTCAGGGTCGTATTTCTGCTTGAGCAAACTGACAAGGTTCTGCTGGGGGGAATGCCAGCAAAAGAGCTTGGCTCGGGATTGTCCGTCTTCTGCGACCCGGACGGCCATTTCTGACCAAGGCGGCATCAGTCGCGGGGGCGGCCCTGTAACGACCGCCCCCACTTTATTTCAACAATCTGTTAGTGTGTTAGGCGGCGTCTGCTTCGCCGTCTTTGCCGTCATCGTCAGACGAAGTTGGGACCGCTTTCAGCGTGGTACCGCCGTTTACAGCAATCTTCTTCGGCTTCATCGCTTCCGGCACTTCGCGCACCAGATCGATCGTGAGGAGGCCGTCCGCAAGGTCAGCGTTCTCGACACGCACATAGTCGGCAAGTTCGAACCGCCGTTCGAAGCCGCGATTGGCGATCCCGACATGCAGCATGTCGCCGACGACACCATCTTCATCGCGTTTCTTGCCTTGGACTGTCAGCAAGTTCTGTTGAGCGGTAATATCAAGGTCTGCAGAGCGGAAGCCGGCAACCGCCAGTGTAATGCGGTAGTCATCTTCGCCGCGACGCTCGATATTGAAAGGGGGGTAATTGTCACCGTTATTGTTACGCACCTGGCGTTCGAGAATGTCGAACAGGTGGTCAAAGCCGACGGTATTGCGGCGGTAGGGTGTAAAATCAAAACGAGACATATCTAACAAATCCTCTTGTTTGAGCAATTTGACATGTGATGCGCCTGACCATTCAGCGTCGCATCGTCAGCGCCTTGGCTCCCGGAATTGGCGAACCTTGGCGTACAAATGAAGTGGGTAGGGGGCTCCCCCTTTTCAAGGGGCACTTGAATGCTACATAGGAGGTGCAATTTCGAGGAATTTATGGCTCAACCCAAGATCGATATTTACACCAAGTTTGGATGCCCTTTCTGCGTCCGGGCGAAGCATTTGCTCGACCAGAAGGGCGCTGAATACGAGGAATTCGATATCACCATTGGTGGACCCAAAAAGGCCGAGATGCTGGAGCGCGCACCGCAAGCTCGCACGGTGCCGCAGATTTTCATTGGCGAAACGCATGTGGGCGGCTCGGATGATCTGGCGGCGCTAGAACGCGAAGGCAAGCTCGACACACTGCTAGCGGGTTGAATGACACGCATAGCTGTCTTGCAGATGACTTCGGGGGTTGATCCTGAAGCAAACTTCAAGACGATTTTTCGCGCGATTTGTGATGCGCGAGCGGGCGGGGCGGAAATGCTCTTTACGCCAGAGATGAGCCTGCTGCTGGATCGCGACCGCAAGCGGGCCGCACCCCACATTGTTCCGCAGTCCGTATCTCCTTTTCTGGACAGGCTGCAAGAGGCGGCGAAATCTGAAGCGATGTGGATGACAGTGGGCGTTCCAGTCGCGCTGGAAAGCGGACGCTATGCCAATCGCCAATGGGCATTCCCTGACTTAGGTGAACAGCCATATCACTACGACAAGATCCATATGTTCGATGTCGAGCTCTCTACCGGCGAAAGCTGGCGCGAAAGCAGCGCTTATGAGCCGGGCACCAAGGTTGTCACAATCGAAGACACACCTGTTGGACGGCTCGGGCTGACTACCTGTTACGACATGCGGTTTCCGGCCCTCTTCGAAGCGTTAGGGCGCAGGAAGTGCGATGCGATATCCATTCCGGCCGCCTTTACGGTCCCGACCGGTAAAGCCCATTGGCACGTCATGCTGCGCGCACGCGCCATAGAAGCGAGCGCCTTCGTCATTGCCGCGGCACAAGTCGGTAAACACGAGGATGGCCGAGAGACTTACGGCCATTCGCTCGTTGTGGACCCATGGGGTGAAGTGCTGCTTGATATGGGGGGCGAGGAACCGGGCCTGGCCTTCGTGGATTTGGATATGGGACGGATCGAGGAAGTGCGTTCTCAATTGCCCAGCCTTGCGAATAAGCGCGACATCCCTAGTTAAGGCGCCTCTGGTAACGACTTCCTCAAATGATTGTGTTCGATCTCTCTTGTGCCGCGGGGCACCGCTTTGAAGGCTGGTTCGGCTCATCCACTGACTATGAGGATCAGCAGGCTCGCGGTCTTGTAAGCTGTCCGCATTGCGGCACGGATGAGGTAAACAAGGCCCCGATGGCCCCAGCTGTTCCGGCAAAAGGCAATCAGGATCGCGCACCTGCTCCGATTGAGGCTGAGAGCGAAGAGAGTAGTTCGTCAGCGGGGGCGTCTCCTGTCAATCCCTTGACCAGCGGCGAAATTCCACCCGCTGTCCAGAAAGCGATGCAAGCGCTCGCTGACGCGCAGGCCAAGGCGCTGAAGGAAAGTCGCTATGTCGGCGACAGTCTCGCCGATGAAGCGCGCGCCATGCATTATGGCGAGAAGGATCTGGAAGCGATCCATGGCAAGGCCACGCTGGAGGAAGCGAAAGAATTGCTGGAAGAAGGCGTGCCAGTGGCACCGCTGCTCGCGCCCTATACCCCGCCAGATGAATTGAATTGATTTTGTTTTTCGCACGCCATCCGGCGCGCGATTTCCTCGCTTACGGACAGGCAAGCTGCCCTCGCTGTGGGCGGGCGGTCGCCCTTGCGGTCCTGCGGACCGTAGTTGCGAGTTTCAATTACGCTGTTATTGCGGCGAAGGGGCCCCGTAGCTCAGCCGGATAGAGCACCAGATTCCTAATCTGGGGGCCGCGTGTTCGAATCACGCCGGGGTCACCACCACCTTTTTCTATTCTGATGCGCTCGGCTGCGAGACACTTCGTGCGACAACGCATAGTACGATGACAGCTGCCATCATGACGCCGAGCAGCATGCACGTTCCTTGCCATCCCGCTGCATCATAGACCGCAGTACCAAGGAAGCTCCCGACGCCGCCACCAATAAACATGATGACGACATAGGCCGCGGTCAGGCGCGTGCGGATATCCGGGCTAAGCGCAAGAAAGGTCATGCGTCCGGTCACATCAATGCTTGGGCCGACTGCTGCAACCAGTGTGAGCGGGACCAGAAGCAGCCATGCGTTGCCGGACAGGGGGTAGAAGAGCGCAACGCCCACGGCCTGAATCAGTGCGAAGATGATCCTTGCGCGCTTTGGCCCTACTTTATCCGCCCACCGACCAAGCCGCGGCGTCGTCAAAACACTGATGGCTGAAACGCCTGCGAGATAGCCAACGGTGTCGACCCCGTATCCCATTTCAGGGCTTGTCAGGTACAACGCCAAGGCAAGCCACGTCGCAATGAATGCGCCAAAGTTGAGCGCCTGGATCATCGCAGAGAGAAGGACGTCGCGGTGCTGCTTTGCGATGGAAAACACCGAGAGAACTAGCGTCAGATAACTGCCGCTTGCCTTTTTCTCGACTGTGCCTTCGCTCCGCATGATGCGGGGCAGCAGCATTGCCATGATCGCCATTGCGCTGGTGGCCATCCAGTAAACGGCATGCCAGCCGAAGTGTTCAGCCACCACTCCGGCGCCCACTCGCGCCACGAGGATACCGAACACGGTCCCTGCAGTAAGCAATGCAGTCACTTCACCAAGCCGTTCAGGTGCCACCCGCTTTGAGGCAAAGGCAGGCAGGATGTAAGGCGTGATGGTGAAAAAGCCGAGCAGTGTAGATGCGATGGTGAAAGGCCAAAAACTATAGGACAGCGTCATGGCCAGCATGGCGAGTGTCTGTAGTGTCACAAAGACTATGCTGAGGCTGCGATTGGAATAACGGTCCCCGAGCGGCAATAGCAGCAAAATTCCTAGTGCCAGACCGATCTGATTGAGTGCTGGGACAATGCCGATGCCCGCCTGACTGACCCCGAAATCGCGAGCGACTTCACCGATAATCGGGTGGAGGTAATAGGCGTTCGCAATCACAACTGCGGTGGTGATCGCAAGCGCATATTCCTGCGCGCGGGTCAGGTGCTTCAGGTCAGACAAGGGATTGCGTTGCTCAGGTCAAGAAACCCGCTCTCTTCGCTGTGTCGATGACAGCTTGAGCGAGCTCTTGTGGTCGGTCTTCCTGACAGAAGTGTCCGCATACAGACAACATGCCATGAGGCTGGTCCCTGGCGCCTGCGATCCGGTCAATCAGCGGCTGCGCAAGCCCGCCTGTGACAGGATCATCTTCGCCGAACAGCGTAAGGAAAGGTTTGTTGAAGGCCGCAAGACCTTCCCATGCAGATTTGTTTTCGTCGATGCCTTCCATGCCGTCTTCAACCGGTACGAGCTGCGGGAAAGCGCGCGCGCCTGCCTTGCTGGGTTCATCAGGGAAGGGCGCATCATAGGCCGCGACTTCCGCTCCGCTGCGCTCTGTTGCGGTCGCCCTCTGAATCAGTTCACCGATCTGGAATTCTGGCGAGCTTTTGGCAAATTCACGCCAGGCGAGGAAAGCCGGGGAGGGAGTACCGCCCGTTGGCAGGAATGTGTTGCTCGCGACAACACAAGCAAACCTGTCCGGCTCCAATCCGACCATGCGGAGCCCGAGCAAACCACCCCAGTCCTGACAGAACAGCGCAGCATCCTGCGGGCAGATGGCATTGCGCCACTGCTGCAACCAATCGACATGGCGTGCATAGGAGTAGAAGCTCTGGTCGCTTGGCTTGTCGCTTTTGCCGAAACCGATGAGGTCAGGCGCGAGGCAGCGAAAGCCCGCATTGACCAGCACCGGGATCACCTTGCGGTAAAGGAAGCTCCAGCTAGGCTCGCCGTGGAAGAGAAGAACGACAGGTGCGTCCTTTGCCCCTTCATCGACGTAATGCATACGTCCCTTGTGACCATCGCCAAGCTCAATCTCAAGCCAGTTCTCCTCGAACGGATAACCAGGAATGTCAGCAAAACGTGCGGGATCGTAGCTCAGGATTTCCATGAAACCTCTCCTTTGACGGAGATAGGTATCATGGAAAAACTGAATTGCCAGCTTTGCTGACAGCTAAGGACTATTTGTCGAGCGGAACCGGCTCTTTGAAAGTATGCGTGACATATGGGAACGGGATTTCGATACCTGCATCGTCAAGCGCACGCTTGATATTGCGCACCACCGCGTCGCGGCTCTCATGGCCATCGCGCGGTTTGGATCCGGACCACCAGCGCACCTTGTAGTTCACTGAGCTGGCGCCAAACTCGTACGCGAAGACATCAATGCCTTTTTCAGTATCGACCCCATCCGAACCTTCTACAGCCTTGCGGATTATGTCAGCAGCTCTGTCCAGGTCAGTGTCATACGATACACCTGCGTCCACCTCGTGCCGACGCTGACCTTTGTCGGTCAGGATTTCGACCGGGTTCTTGAAAAGGATGGAATTGGGTACGACCGTCAATTCGCCGGAGAGCTTACGCACATGAGTTTCGCGCAGCGTGATATGCTCGACTTTACCTGTGATACCTTCGCATTCGATCACGTCACCGATCCGCATTTTCTCGCGAACCATAATCAAAACGCCCGCGAGGAAGTTCTCGAAGATGTCCTGAAACGCAAAGCCAATAGCAACGGCACCGATACCAAGTCCTGCCACCAAGCTGGCAGGCGTCAGGTCTGGAAAGACGACGATGGCGGCCACCATGAGGCCGACCAGCCACACACCGAGCTTGATCAGAGTTTCCATCAGGTTCTGCAAAGACGGTCGCAGATCGGTCTTGCCTGTCAGTTTCTCGACAATCTTGACCGCGAAGCTCGCGATGATGCCTGTGACAAGCAGAATGACGATCGCAATGACGAGGCTCGGAACGGCCTCAGCAAAGCTATACCACATCTGGCTTAGCTGGCTGTCGATAGTCTCCATCATATAGTGTATTTAACCCCTCTGAATTTTTGCTTGTTCGACAAACGAACCGGCGTGGCGGGTTGTTCCGAATTTCGTCCGGTCGCGCACATCGCACGTTTTCTCAACATCGGAGAGGAATTCTCTTGAATCTGTGCGTTAACTATGATTCTGTGGATGGATTGACACTTGGGGGAACGATGCGCAAACCACCGAAAGAGCAGGTAAGGCAAGGACTGGCTTTGGCTGGCCTGCTACTGCTTACGGGATTTGCCATAGCCGGCCCTACAGGTTTGCTCGCATGGAGCGAGAACGTATCCAAACTTGACCAGCACCAGACCCACATTGCGCATCTTCAAGAAAAGCGTGATGAGCTTAAAAATCGTGTCGATTTGCTCGATCCGAATGCGGCTGACCCTGATCTAGTGGGCGAGCTTCTGCGGCGCGACATGAATATGGTTCACCCTGATGAAGTGGTGATTACGCTCGATCAGGACTGATCTTTTCGCACTGCGGCCCATTCAAAACTCAATGCAAGATTTCGTATGCAAGGCGCGCGCTTTACGTTGCGTCTCGTGCGGCCTTGCGCCTATAGGCTAAGCTTCCCCAGGGGCAGACAACAACGAGGACAGAAGCTTGGCCAAACAAGCAAAAACCCGCAAATCCGCAAAGTCGAAGGCGTCTGCGGACAACACGGATTTCGTGCTGCATTCACTTCAGGAAGCGCATGAGAAGAACAAGCGCTACGATGCGAGCGACGATGAGATGCTGCACTTCTATGAGCAGATGCTGCTCATCCGGCGCTTCGAAGAGAAGGCTGGTCAGCTCTACGGCCTCGGCCTGATCGGCGGCTTTTGTCACCTTTACATTGGCCAGGAAGCCGTCGCGATTGGCCTTCAGAGCGCGCTCGACAATGACAAGGACAGCGTAATCACCGGATACCGTGATCACGGCCACATGCTCGCTTACGGTATTGATCCCAATGTCATCATGGCAGAGCTGACAGGGCGTCAGGCTGGCATATCCAAGGGGAAGGGCGGCTCGATGCATATGTTCAGCACCGAGCATAAATTCTACGGCGGCCACGGGATCGTCGGCGCGCAGGTCGCGCTTGGCGGTGGCTTGGCACTCGCGCACAAATACAACGAAGATGGCGGGCTTTGCCTTGCGTATTTCGGTGATGGCGCGGCCAACCAGGGCCAGGTCTATGAGACTTTCAATATGGCGGCTCTCTGGAACCTGCCGATCGTATTTGTGGTTGAGAACAACCAATATGCGATGGGCACCGCTGTCAGCCGCTCATCAGCGGAGACCGAGTTCTACCGGCGCGGAACCGCGTTCCGCATTCCGGGAATGGATGTGAACGGCATGGACGTGCTTGAAGTGCGCGGCGCAGCTGAAATTGCATTCGAGCATGTCCGCGCAGGTCGCGGGCCGGTGCTGATGGAGTGTAACACCTATCGCTATCGCGGACATTCTATGTCTGACCCTGCGAAATATCGTTCGCGCGATGAAGTGCAGGGCATGCGTGACACGCGTGATCCGATCGAAGGCTTGAAGAAAACGCTTCTTGAGCAAGGCAAGACCGAAGAAGAATTGAAGGCAATCGATAAGGCAATCCGCAAGACCGTTGCCGAGGCCGCTGACTTTGCGGAAACCTCGCCTGAACCCGATCCGGCAGAACTCTACACCGATGTCTTGGTGGAGGAGTATTGAGCGATGGCTATTGAACTCAAAATGCCTGCGCTTTCTCCGACGATGGAAGAGGGCACACTTGCCAAGTGGCTGAAGTCTGAAGGTGATGAAATCATAGCAGGTGATATCATCGCTGAGATCGAGACTGACAAGGCAACGATGGAATTTGAAGCGGTCGACGAAGGCACGCTTGCAAAAATCATGGTGGCTGAGGGCACGGAGAACGTTGCTGTCGGCACTGTGATCGCCATGCTCGCTGAAGAAGGCGAAGAAGCTGGAGATGTCTCTGCGTCGAGCGCTTCCAGTGCAAAGAACGAAGCACCGGTCGATGACGTGCCAGGCGAAGGTAAAGACGAAGGCCGCGACGAACCTGGCGGCATCTCGGCTCCGCCAAAGGCACCAGCAGAGCGGCCTTCAGACCCTTCAATACCCGAAGGCACCAGCTTCACCAGCGTGTCAGTCCGCGAAGCCTTGCGCGATGGTATGGCGGAAGAGATGCGCCGCGATGAGCGCGTTTTCGTCATGGGCGAGGAAGTTGCTGAATATCAGGGGGCCTACAAGGTCACACAGGGGCTGCTTGACGAATTCGGTCCCAAGCGCGTGATCGACACGCCAATCACCGAATATGGCTTTGCAGGTATAGGCACTGGCGCTGCGATGGGCGGGCTTCGTCCGATCGTCGAATTCATGACATTCAACTTCGCGATGCAGGCGATTGACCACATCATCAACTCGGCTGCGAAGACGAACTATATGTCAGGCGGGCAAATGCGCTGCCCGGTCGTGTTTCGCGGGCCGAATGGCGCTGCAAGTCGCGTAGGGGCTCAGCACAGTCAGAACTATGGGCCATGGTATGCAAGTGTGCCGGGTCTGATTGTGATCGCCCCATATGACAGCGCGGACGCAAAGGGCCTCATGAAAGCGGCCATTCGCACAGAAGACCCTGTTGTCTTCCTCGAGAATGAATTGGTCTATGGCCGCAGCTTCGATGTTCCGGACATGGATGACTATGTGCTGCCCATCGGCAAGGCGCGGATCATGCGCGAAGGCTCGGACGTCACAATTGTGAGCTATTCCATCGGTGTGGGCTTCGCGCTGGAGGCTGCCGAAGAGCTCGCCGGCGAGGGCATCGATGCGGAAGTCATCGATCTGCGCACGCTGCGACCTCTCGACAAACAGGCCATCCTCGATAGTCTGGCAAAGACCAATCGCCTGGTGATTGCTGAGGAAGGCTGGCCAACCTGCTCCATCGCTTCTGAAGTGATCGCGATTTGCATGGAAGAAGGCTTTGATCACCTGGATGCACCAGTCCTGCGCGTGTGCAACGAGGACGTGCCGCTGCCTTATGCAGCAAATCTCGAGAAACTGGCATTGATCGACACGCCGCGGATTGTCTCTGCGGTCAAGAAGGTCTGTTACGCGGACTAAGCTTACAACACCTGGACACAAAAAGGGCCGCTGCGGATTATCCCGAGCGGCCCGTTCTGTCTGAGGCTTCCAACCAATTCTATTCGTCGATCATGAAAATCGGACGTTGGAAGTTCAAGCGCTGGGATGTCCAGTCGAAGAACGGGAGGACCGCTGGCGGCGTATACCGCACTGTAAGCGTTCTCTCGAAGGCACCGTCCACGCGTTGGGACCAGGGCTCAGTCACCGATGCAGAGAAATTACGATCGAGGGCGTAAGGCAGGCTTTCGCCAATACGCTCGGCTTCGGCCTGAATCTGCGCATTGGTTACTTCGTTCTTCTTTTGATACTCGACCACGGCATAGCGCGCTGTTTCAGACGCGACGCTACGCATGGCATTCATTGCCTGCATGTTGATTGCGATCTGAAATACGCCAAGCAGCACAGCCAGGAAAGCCGGGGCCAAAATCGCAAATTCGATGATGGTTGCAGCTTCTTCGTCGCGCTCAAGGCGTTTGAAAAATGGTATCTTCATGAGATTTGTACCCTGCGGCGAATGTCATAATTGATTGGCGTTCCAAATCCGAAATCCGTCCACAAAGGGGTATAGGTGTCAGTCATGCGGATCTCGATATATTCGGAAATCACGGCTGTTCCTGAACAAGCCGTATCCGATGTCTGCATCGTCGTATCGGTGTCACAGCGGTACAGCTGGCTGAGCGAAACATTGGCATCGCCGAGCCCGGTTGATGCCTCAATGACATCTTCCAAAGTCTCACGCTCTGACGCCTCATCCGGTGCTCGCGCCAGCGTGATGGCCGCGGCTTCGGCCGCTGCGGTTTGCAATTCAGCGTTACGGGCAATGATCATGGACGCTTCAAATCCGCCCAGCGCCAGAACCGCCAAAATAGGTACGATAAATGCTGTCTCGATGACGGCAGTTCCGCGCTCGTCGCGTATCGAAGCCCGGATATTGGAAAGACGCTGCATCATGCGACCAACCTCACACGTGTACCACCGTTGACCGAATAGACGGGGTTTGGTGTTGATGGATCACAGAAAGTCGAGAGATCAGCGGTCCCGCCGATCTGGATCTCGTTAGCTGCGATCATCAGGCAACGGCCAGTCCCGCTCGTACCGGCCATCGTGCCGAGAAGCTCCACAGGGCTATTAGGCGTGTAGATAATGCCATCAAGCCGCGTCGCGGCGTTACCGTTGATCCGGTTGGACTGTGCACCGTTTGAATCTGGATCTTCAAACACCAGCATGTTCTCAAGCTTCGCAGCATCATCTGCCGAGACACCTGCGGCAACCAGTTCCAATGCGGACATCGGAGAAAGGTCAATGGTTGCTCCACCGTTGATCTTCATACCTGCGCCGTTCTTAAGAACGAACATGATGCCATTGCCCGTCAGGGTGTAGGACGCGTTGACTTCCAGGTCACCGCCATCAATCACGTAAATTCCGCCTGCAAGTGTCGTATCGCAGTTCAGCTTGAAGTCGCTGTAAGTGCCAGGCAACGTCGTGCCTGACGGTGCTGAAAAGGTAATGTTGCTGTAGGTGAAGGTCGTGGTAACGATGGGTTGTTCCCAAATGGTATCTGGACCTCGGCCTTCAATCGCGATGAGCGACCCTTCGACAACTTGTGAGCTGGTTACAGGCTCACTTGAGAATGTCTCGCCAGAGTAAGTAAGCGGTGTTGGCGTGGGGGCGGTAGACCCGTTTGACCCGGTATATGTGATCGTGCCAGCCCGTTCGGCCTGACGCGAGTTGCGGCCTTGATAATACCGATATGTCGTTGTCTCTGTCTGGACTTCGTCCGCAGTCCATGGGTCAGACGTCGCACCGCAACTTAAAGTGCGGGAAATTGGATTGTCAGGCGGTGTCAGCTCTTCGAACGGATCGAAGACGCCTTCCGAATTCTCAACCACTTCCGCGCTGGCAAACCCACCATGCTGATCGCGCACACTGCCGGCGGTGATCACGAACCCGACATTGTACACGCCTGAGTTACCACTGATCTCCACAGCGTTATTGCCGTTGGAAACCGCGCCAACTCCGCATGCAGCATTGACGTTTGGACCACCGTTAAACCACACACCTCGGCTGCCGCTTGGCTTAACTGCCAGGATACACGGGTTATATGCGGCTTCGCTTTCCCAAATCGCCTGAGAGCGCACGCTAACTGTAGCAGCACGACCCATCACGAAGTTCGAGAAAGGCAGTGCACCTGTCACGCTAGCGGTGACGACGACGCTGTTCTGTGTACCGGAAAGATAGTCTTCCAGTGAAGCGGTATGCGTTGGCGAGTTGCCATCCGTAACCTGCAGATTGACTGCGAATTCCTGACCAGCGCGGGTTTGATAGACTGTGCCTGTGTCGCCATTGCCGCGCGCCCAGGCACCGGCCATTGCCGCCTGGTCAGCGGCATATTGCAGTTCGCGCTGCCACAGATACCACTGCGCTGTGTCAACAGCGAAGCCTGCGCCGCCGATCAGGGCAGGCATGCCCAAACCCACGATCAAAGCTGTGTTTCCGCTTGTATTTCGACGAAGTCGACGTGCGAATTTTTTCAGTGCGCTCATCAGTGTCGGTCCTGCAATTAGAATTGGTCCAATGATGCGCAATAGACCAGGCAAGGTAGCCGGTCCGTTGAACGTTATGGTTAACAAGAAGTTCGCTCTGTTTGCGCACAAGACAGCCAATCCGGGCGCAAAACGGCTATTTCCTTGACATTCATGCGGAAGCAGCGGTTTACGCCTCGCTAATGATCACGGCTTTTTCTGAAGCGCTATCGGACGAGCAAGGCCTTGCCTTGGCGTATACACCAGCTGAATTGCGGCCGCGGCTTGAAGCTTATTTCGCACTCGACAAGAGGCTATCCCAGATCGTCGCAAAAACCACTGAGCCCATGCTCGGGCAAATGCGCCTGGCATGGTGGCGCGATGTATTGGGGCAACCGGCTGATGCCAGACCGTCTGGCGACGAGGTTCTGGATGCAATCGGCATACATTTGGCGGGCGATGAGACCGTTCTCATTGCGCTTATCGACGCTTGGGAGATACTCATCGTTGAAGAAAAACTAAGCGAAAAGGCAATATTGGCTTTCGCCCGAGGACGTGCAGCACCTTTCTCAGCTCTGGATATATCTGCAAACGAACAGACCCGCGAAGGTATCTGTGACGCTGGTACCTTGTGGGCGCTTATCGATGCTGCAAGTCATATCACTGACGCAGCCGAGCGCTCCGAATTCTTGTCTGTAGCTAGGCAACTTCCTTCGATATCCCGTCGCTTGCCAAAATCGATGCGAGGCTTGGCCGTGCTGCGCGCGCTTGCAAGACGAGCCCTTGAGACAAGCTCGTTTCCCATGATGGATGGCCGCGGAGCCGCACTGACTGCGCTGAGGGTAGGGCTTCTCGGACGCTAGCCTGCGACAAGACTTGCCGCTATCGTGCTCGCGACGGAGGGGTTTGCGATGGGTCGGATGGTGTTGGGCGTTTTTTTGGGGCTTCTCATGGCAGGCGTAGGCTTGTCTTGGTGGCAGACACGTGCACAGGTCGAAGAGAATGCGCCGGCGCCACCCGACCCAATTGAAACGCCTGAACCCGAAGATCTGCCAATCACTGACCCGGCAGACATGACTGGACCGACGCCACCCGAAGCTAGCGAGTTGACGAGAGAGCAACGGCGGTTCTTCCGGTACGACCGGAACCGTGATTTGAAGATCACTCGCAACGAAATGTTGTCGACGCGCTCTGACGCTTTTCGCAAACTCGACAAGGACGGCAACAATTTGCTGACATTCGAGGAATGGGCGGTCACGACTGTGGACCGCTTCGAAGGCGCTGATGCCAATGGCAATGGCGAGCTCACACAGAGCGAATTTGCCACGACCGCAAGGCCGTCAACGCCCGCGCGGCGTCCGCGCTGCAACTGCTGAACGATTACGCGGGAACAGGCTCTCCGGCCGCTATCCATCCCGCCATGTCAGCCTTGGCGCGGTTGGTGTAGGCTTCCTTGCGCTGCTTCTTGTGCACTTCGTGTAGAGGCGGAAAGAGGCCAAAATTCACATTCATAGGCTGGAAGCTATCGGCCTGCGCATCGCCAGTAATGTGCGTAAGGAGGGCGCCCATTGCCGTGGTGCGCGGAATATCCCGCCATTCGCGTCCCGCAAGCTCACTGGCAGCCATCATGCCAGCCATCAATCCAACCGCTGCGCTTTCTATATAGCCCTCGCAGCCTGTCACTTGTCCTGCAAAGCGGATATGCGGCGCATTCTTCAGCCGCAATTGCCGGTCGAGCACGAGCGGTGAGTTCAGGAACGTGTTGCGATGCAAGCCACCGAGGCGGGCAAACTCTGCATTCTCAAGGCCTGGAATAGTGCGGAATAACTCAACCTGAGCGCCGTATTTGAGCTTGGTCTGAAAGCCGACCATGTTCCACAGCGTGCCAAGCTTGTTATCCTGACGAAGCTGTACAACCGCATAGGGCCAGCGACCTTGCGGATGTTCTTCCGTTGTGTCGTATGGATTGTCGAGGCCCACACCCTTCATCGGGCCATAGCGCAGGGTTTCCACGCCGCGCTCTGCCATCACTTCGATGGGCATGCAGCCGTCGAAATAGGGCGTGTCCTTCTCCCACTCCTGGAACTCGCCTTTCTCGCCTTCCATCAGACCTTTGTGGAACGCGAGGTACTGCTCCTTGGTCATCGGGCAATTGATGTAGTCACCATCTTCGTTTGACGCTTCCGTGCGCTTGTTCCAACGGCTTTGGATCCAGCATTTGGACATGTCGATGCTGTCGCGATGCACGATTGGCGCGATTGCATCGAAGAACGCCAAGCGCTCTTCACCAGTGGCTTGCACAATGCTCTGAGCGAGCGATTGTGCAGTTAGAGGGCCCGTCGCAACGATTGTCATCCCGGAGGAGGGAAGGGCGTCCACGCGCTCGCGAACGATTTCGACATTGGGGTGCTCTTCGAGTGCTTTTTGCACCTCGGCAGAGAACACATCACGGTCGACGGCCATAGCGCTTCCTGCGGGCACTTGTGCCACGCCCCCTGCACGCATGATCAAACTATCGAGCGCACGCATTTCATGATGGAGCAATCCCACCGCGTTTTTCGTGTCATCGTCAGAACGGAAGGAGTTGGAGCAAACAAGCTCGGCCAGACCGTCAGTCTGGTGCGCGGGGGTCATTTCCCCGCTTCCGCGCATCTCCGAGAGGCGAACCTTGAAACCGCGTTGAGCAAGCTGCCAGGCTGCTTCTGATCCGGCGAGGCCGCCGCCGATAATGTGGATATCCTGTACCATTGCTCGCGCAGTTAGGCTTGCGCTTGCCTCCCATCAAGCCCTAGCGGTGATGAGAGGGAGCAATTCATGCCGAAACGCGCATTGATCGAACACCGTCCGTGGCTGCTGGTCAGCATTATCGCATCGGTGGCGTATTACTTGCTGGATCAGACTGACAGCCCGCTGGGTGAGGTTTGGATCATGCTTGTGAAAGGCGCGGGCGTTGCCGCGCTGGCGATTTACGCGCTCGCTCGGGGCCCTGGCCCTTCCGCAAAGCATATAGCTCTTGTGCTTGGGCTGTGTGCCGTCGCTGACATGGTCCTGGAGCTGTTCTTCCAGATAGGAGCGGGCATTTTCGCGCTCGCGCATCTCGTTGCAATTGCGCTCTACATCAGGTTCCCGCGGCACCATTCCACCGGCAGCCAGAAAGCGCTTGCCGGTGCTCTGGCGATAGGCACCCCTTTGATCGCATGGCTACTGACCAGTGACATCTTTGCTGCCGCTTACGGGCTAACTTTAGGCGCAATGGCTGCGGCCGCGTGGATGAGCCGCTTTCCCCGTTACCGAGTGGGGATAGGGGCGGTGCTGTTTGTGATTTCGGACATTCTGATATTCGCGCGCATGGGGCTAGAGCCACCGCCTGCGTTTGCAGATCTGCTTATCTGGCCGCTCTATTATGTCGGCCAGTTCATGATTGCGACGGGCGTCGTGCAGACGCTCCGTCACGAACTTGCGGAAGAGGATTAGATAGCTGACCCTGACGGTCACCTCTCTGCGGGCTCGGCCTTATCCCGCCGGATTCTTGAATCAAGTAGGTCCAGCGCTCGCTCACGCATCGTATCTGTCCGATCAAGCGTATCTTTGAGCGAATAGGTAACGGGAATATCGGGTCGAACTTCTTCATCGATACTCAGCTGAGGCGCTTCTACCTCAAACACCATGCGTGAAATTCGATACTCGACCCCTTCATTCGATGAAGTGAAGGTTTCTTTGCCATCGTTCGTCGATTTGCCACCGCCAGAAGGTTCACCCACGATAGTGGCGATGTCATTGCTCTGTGCAACCGCGTAGAAATGTGAGACAGCAGACATTGTCCTTCCATCCGACATGATGAAGACTGTTCCTTTGAACCCTTCTCCAATGGGTTGCTGCTCGAGAAAAAGAGATTCAGGACCTCGCGGATCGGAAGCTTCGGAAAAATAGGTGAATGGTTGGTCGGACAAGTGCCGCAGGATATAGCTGCCAGCCGCCCCTGATCCGCCGCCTACACCACGCATATCAATCAAAAGGCCATCACGGTCGTTACTTTGCAAGTCCTCCATGACGCTGGCCCACCACTCAACAAACTGGGTCGCGCGATCGCCGCCGTAGTAATCAAGCCTATTGAGCGTTGCGATCCCCAGGTTACGTCGTTTATCCACTTCATAGCACAGCTCATCTTGGCATGGATCTAAAGGGCTGATGATGGGTTCGAAACTGAATTCGTCGAGTGGCGTTAGATCGATTGGTTCTGATTGTCCTCTTAGCGTCACGGCGTAAGCGGCCGGGAAACCAAGCGCGTAGGTCAGATAGGAGCTGACCCAGTTGTTCAGCTCTGGCTCCTTTAGGTTGGGCAGGTGAGCATCACTTCCCATTCGCGAAAAGATGGTGGCCTGGATTTCTGACACCGGGAGGCCGTTGATACTGACGATCTCTTGGCCTTTCGCAACGCGATCGGCGTTCGTCATAGGGTCGAAAACGTATAGTCTACTGCGATAAAATCGTGCTTTTAGCGGGAACCGCTCGGACAACTCTATCTCGGCATCTTGTTGGTTGAAATACGGAAGGCCTGAGTGACCGCAACCGATAGATGCAATGACATGGCTCATGGCCCATAGAAAATCCGCACGTGTCGAAGCCGAGTTAAGCTTAGCGACTTCCCGCTCAACCAGGTCGTCAAAATCGGCCTCAGTCAACGTGCGAAAAGGTCGTGGATGCTCCGCTTTGATGCGCGTGCCAAGCTCTCTTAAATCCGCGTGATAGCCTGCGATCCGACTGCTCGCTTCGGCTTCTCCATTCTCAGGATTTGTTTGGGCGAATGCCGTCACTGGCATATTTATCACTGCTATTGCGAGCAGGCTCGCCCTAATCCCATTCTTAAACAAAGTCATTTGTCCCTCCGGCACCCTGCGATTACATCTGTAGATATAAAAGGATGGCCACAAGGCATCCGGCCTTCTACCAACTACAGATGTAGTCCGTCGAACAGCAGAGACCCGTTAGCGAAGGGAAACCAATAACTTAACTTCCAAATCCACCTGTCTCAGCAAGGACAAGAATTCTATTCCGGTGATGCTTCGCCAATGTCGCCGTCTGACTGCGGAGGTGTGTGCGGCGTCGTGACGTCATCGCCGCCGCGCTTGTCGACCATTTCCTCAACCACTGCTTCTTCTGCCGCGTCTTCAGGCGCTTCAGTCTCGTCGATCCGCACCGCGCTAACAATAGTCTCGCCTTTAGCGACATCGAACAACCGGACACCGGCAGAGCCGCGTCCGATTACGCGCAAGCTATCCAGCCCGATACGAATGAGTTTGGCCTGATCAGTAACCAGCATCAACTGATCGCCCTTGGTCGCGGTAAAGCTAGCGACAACTTCGCCATTGCGTTTAATGTTGTCGATATTGGTGATGCCCATGCCGCCGCGACCGGCGCGGCGATACTCATAAGCGGACGACAATTTGCCATAACCGTTCGCGCAAACGGTGAGGATGAATTGCTCTTCATCCGCCATTTGTTGGTGGTCGTCGGAAAGAGCAGGGGCCTCATCCTCGGATTTCCACGGCGCGACCTTCAAATAGGCGTCGCGCTCATCTGGTGTCGCTGTGCCGCCATGCAGGATAGAGAGCGAAACAACATGGTCACCCTTTTCCTTGAACTTCATCCCGCGAACACCGGTTGAAGTGCGCGAAGTAAACTCACGAACATCTTCGGCAGCGAAACGGATCGCTTTACCCATTTTCGTCGCAAGCAAAACGTCGTCGCCGGTTTCGAGCAAAGCGACGCCAATCAGCTTATCTTCGCTCGCATCGTCAAACTTCATCGCAAACTTGCCGTTCGATGGAATGTTCGTGAACGCGTCCATGCTGTTGCGTCGCACGCTGCCCTGCGCAGTCGCAAAGACGACGCTGAGGGCGCCCCAGCTTTGTTCATCCTCGGGCAAAGGAAGAACCGTGCGGATCGTCTCGCCATCGTCGAGCGAGGGCAGCATGTTGACGATTGGGCGGCCACGTGTGGTCGGCCCACCTTCAGGCAGCTTCCAGACCTTCAAACGGTACACCTTGCCGTGGGTCGAAAAGAACAGCACCGGATTGTGCGTCGAAGTGACAAACATCTCGCGCACGGCGTCTTCGTCCTTCGTTGCCATGCCAGCACGGCCTTTGCCGCCGCGGTTCTGCGCACGGAAAGTCGAAAGCGGTGTCCGCTTGATGTAACCATCATGCGTGACCGTAACGACCATCTCGTCGCGCTCGATCAGGTCCTCATCTTCCAAGCCATCCCACGCCGGCGCAATCTCGGAAACACGCGGCGTCGCATAAGTCTCGCGGATTTCTTCTAGCTCTTCGCGCATGACACCATAGAGTTTCACGCGGTCCGCGAGGATCGAAAGATATTCCGCAATCGCTTCGGCAAGTTCTTTAAGCTCATCGCCGATTTCATCGCGGCCAAGAGCGGTCAGGCGGTGCAAGCGCAGGTCAAGAATTGCTTTCACCTGGCGCTCGGACAAACGATAGGTACCACCGGTCTCATCAGCGTTTGGCTCGATCGCCTCAACCAGCGCAATATACTGAGCGATGTCTCCAATCGGCCATTCTTTTGCGAGCAACAGCCCGCGAGCCGTAGCCGGGTTGGGCGCGCTACGAATGATTGCGACCACTTCGTCGAGGTTTGAGACAGCAACAACAAGACCAAGCAAAATGTGCGCGCGGTCGCGCACCTTGTTGAGCTCGTACTTGGTCCGACGTGTGATGACTTCTTCGCGGAATGCGATAAAGCTCTGGACGATATCGCGCAGTGTGAGGACTTCAGGACGCCCGCCACGGATTGCCAACATATTTGCCGGGAAGCTCGATTGGGCTGGAGTATACCGCCAAATCTGATTCAGCACGACTTCAGCCGAAGCATCGCGCTTCAGATCGACAACGACGCGTACGCCTTCACGATTGGATTCATCGCGAATGTCCGAAATGCCTTCAATCCGCTTGTCTTTTGCCGCTTCTGCGATTTTCTCCACGAGGCCAGCTTTACCGACCTGGAAAGGGATCGAGGTCAACACTATGCTTTCTCGATCGCCGCGCTTCGTCTCTATCTCATGGCGGCAGCGCTGAAGGATCGAACCGCGCCCAGTGGTGTAGGCCGCCTTCGCGCCGCTTGTGCCGAGGATCAGAGGGGCAGTCGGGAAGTCAGGCCCCGGAATGTACTCGATAAGCTCTTCCGAAGTGATCTCGGGCTTGTCCATGTACGCGAAACAGCCATCGATGACTTCGCCAAGATTGTGTGGCGGAATGTTGGTCGCCATTCCGACCGCAATGCCCCCAGCGCCATTGACAAGCAGGTTAGGGAACCGCGCAGGCAGCACTGATGGCTCTTGGATACGGCCATCATAGTTATCGACGAAATCAACTGTATCTTTGTCGAGATCATCAAGCAGCGTGTTTGAGACGCGCGCCAAGCGCGCTTCGGTGTACCGCATGCTGGCCGGAGGATCGGGATCCATCGACCCGAAATTGCCCTGACCGTCGACCAGCGGGACGCGCAAAGACCAATCCTGTGTCATCCGGGCGAGGGCATCGTAAATCGCAGAGTCGCCATGAGGGTGATAATCACCCATCACATCACCCACGATCTTTGCGCTTTTCACATAAGGGCGCCCGGCAACGAAATTACCTTGCTTACTCGCGAAGAGTATACGGCGGTGAACCGGCTTCAGCCCGTCTCGCACATCGGGCAGAGCGCGAGCCACGATAACGCTCATCGCGTAATCAAGGTAGCTCGTCTTCATCTCATCGACGATGTCCACACGCTCGAATTCTCCAAGCGGTGCGGCTGGTGGCAATGTCTCGGTTTCGTCGCTCAAAATATGCCCAGTTCTAAGTTGGTATTGTGAGCTTTGAAGATAGTGGTTTTAGGTCCTGTCCGCCACTTGCAGGCGGCTCAAATGAGCCATTTTAGCGGCGTTATCCACACTATCGCATCCCTAGCGAATGTCGCCGACAGATAGTGGCCAAATTGCGCTTTCCTGCGTACGATATTCAATGACAGTTCAGACTGTTTTCTGTAGGAAGAATTGCAAATAGCGGAGAGCCGGGCCAAAGCGCCTGCGCGCTCCCATTCCAAGCGCGCTATGTCGCGCTTTCTATCAGTTCTGTCCAGGAGAGACTAAACATGCGTTCTAACGTACTTTCTAAGCGCAAGCCGGGTTCGGCCATGGCTTTGGCTATCGCTCTGGCTTGCGGCACTGCAGTGGCTGCTGTTGGCTTTGCTGAGCCAGCTCACGCACAGAAGAAAAAGAAGAAAAAGAAGGGCAATGACGCCGAGTATTCCAAGGAATTCATCGCGGCATATAATCCGTTGAACACCGCAATGAATGAAGGTGGTGCAGACGTCGCTATGTTGCGTCCCCAGATTGACGCTCTTCTCGCTATGGCGAACTCTCCGGACGAGAGGCTCGCAACAGGCAACCTGGCTTATAACGCAGGCGTGCAGGGCAGTGACCGCGGATTACAACTCACCGGTATGGAAATGATGCTGTCGAGCAGCAAGCTGACCATCGAGAACCAGCCACAGTACAATTTCGTTGCCTATCAGCTTGCTAATGCATTGGGTGATCAGGCCAAGGCACGTACGTATCTGCAGAAGGCGATTGATCTGAACTTCAGCAACGAGCAGATTACCCCAGACGAACTTCGTGCGCAGATGGCGGAAAGCTATTTTCGTGAAGAGCGCCTGGTTGAGGGTCTTTCCTACCTGAAAGACGCGATTTCGGCGCGCGAAGCTAACGGGAGTGCTGCTCCGGAAGCTTGGTATCGTCGTGGTATGGTGACCGCTTACAATAATGAAATTCAGCCTCAGGTTTACGATTTCACAGTGGGTTGGGTTTCCAACTACCCAAGCGAAACAAACTGGCGCGATGCTGTAAACATAACGCGTAATCTCAACACGTTCGAGGCTGCTGAAATGCTGGACCTTATGCGTCTCGCATTTGCACTCGATACGATGAATAACAAGGTTGATTACATCGAATACGTTGAAGCAGCCGACGCTCGGCGGCTTCCCAAAGAAGTCGCCGACGTTATCGAGCACGGGTACTCAACCGGCCGCGCAAGCCGTGATGACATCTATCTAGCCGACTCTCTCAGCACTGCCAAGAATCGTATCGCTTCCGATCGTTCTGATCTCCCAGCACTTGAGCGTGACGCACGCGCAGCAAGCGCAGGATTGCGCACAGTGGTGGCGGCAGGCGATGCTTTCCTGAACTACTCGGAATACGCGAAAGCGGAGGAGTTTTACACGAAAGCACTTTCCATGCCCGGAGTGGATAATGCTGAAGTCACTACACGCTTAGGGATCGCTCAAGCCAAGCAGGGTAAAAATGCAGAAGCGGCTTCGACCTTCGCGCGTGTCGAAGGCAAGCGTAAGCCTATCGCCATGCTTTGGGCGGCTCACGTCACGCAAGATGCAGCGCCTGCGGCCTCTGCGCCCGCTGCTGCAGCGGCGGAAGTAGAGCCCGCGACCGGCGGCTAAACCGAAATTTATTCGTAAAATCGAATGGCGCGGGACCTGATGGTTTCGCGCCATTCTTGTATGGGTAGCTGAGATCGTCTCAGCGCAATCGTTTCACCAACACCTGGCCATCACCACGGCGCTCAACCGCGAAATTCGGGATGGTCTCCATCATGTCGATGAGTTTGCTGAAACCGTAATTGCGGGTGTCAAAACTTGATCGGTTGCCAGCGCGCTGTCCTACTTCTGAAAGCTTGGCAAAGCCGCCTTCGTCCCGGCGGCTGGCGTTATAGGCGTCAATCAGAAGATTGACCAGTTCGTCATCCAGAACGCTTTCATTCTTGCTGTTCTGCTGATCTTCTTTCTCGGCCTTTATCAACGCATTCACGTCGATGAAACGTGTGCACGCTTGGCGGAATGCCTCAGGGGTCTTTTGACCGCCAAATCCATAAACCGGCACACCATCCTGACGAATGCGCATCGCCAGCGGCATGAAGTCGCTATCGGAACTCATGATACCAAAGCCGTGAACGCGCCCGGAATATAGCAGATCGATGGCATCGATCGTCATCTTCATATCGGTCGCATTTTTGCCTTTGGTCATGTCGAATTGCTGCTGAGGTTCGATGCCATAGCGATGCATGAGTTCGATCCAGCCCTTGAGGCTTGTTTTGCGCCAGTTGCCATAGGCTCTGCGGATATTGACTTGTCCGAGCTCGGCTAGAACCGTCAAGACAGGGTCCAGTCCGGCGGGGCTCGCATTGTCTGAATCGATCAGAAGGGCGATATTGCGTGCGTCGAATTCACTCATGCGCGTCTTTTGACGGGCGCGGGCATACCTCGCAAGCGCTTAATCCCCCGATGTCAATCTTCCGGCAGAAACTCGCCGGTGTCCTCATCAAGAGAGTAAAGCACGCCTTCAGTGATGGAGAAGTGCGCACCGCGAAGCTTCAACACGTCGGCGGCTTCTTTCTCGGCCACCCATGGGAAAGTTCGCAAGTTGGCGAGACTTTGCCGGATGGCAGCAAATTCCATGGCAAGCTCAGCTTTGCGGCCCTCTGTGCCATGCTTTCGCGCAACGGGTTCGCGCGCTCCGTCAAGAAGCTCAATCCAGTTGGCTATAAATGCGCCTTCACCATGTGGCTTCGCGTCAAAGCTCTGAGTGAGGGCCGCCTTGCAGCCGCCACAGCGACCGTGCCCCATGACCACGATTTGGCGAACCTCAAGCATCTGTACTGCAAACTCGACTGCTGCAGAAACGCCATGATATCCCGGTGAGGTTTCGAACGGGGGGACCAGCGCAGCAACGTTGCGCACCACAAAGATGTCTCCTGGATCGACATCAAAGATCTGAGCGGGATCAACGCGACTATCTGAACATCCGATAATCATTAGCTTTGGATGCTGACCTTGGTTGACAGTTTGCTCAAATCGCGCCTTCTGGCGGGGGTAGGTTCCCGTGCGAAAGCGCTGATAACCCTTCAGCAATTCGGCAAACTCAGGCATGCTTGGCTCCCCTCAAAGCCTGTTTATGATCAAAAACGTTCGCCGCGAATGACCTGGATGTCCCACATTGTCAGCAGCAATCCATGCGAACCAAGGATCGGGGCGAGGTCTTCAGCCAAGGCCATTGCCTTGTTTTCAGGCGCGATGGTCAACACGAATGCCTTATCCGTACCCATAACCCGCTCTTCACGCCACGCACCGTCGCGGCCCTTGCCGGAGGTGACTGGTGTCACGGTCCAGCCTGTGATGCCTGCTTTGTCGATTGCCTGTGTAACGCGTCTGACTTGCGCTGTGTCAGCAAGTATCTCGATGCGCTTGCGCGTAACAGTCTCAATCATGGTCCGACCCCTCCCGATCCGGTTACAGCGCTTGCGAGCGCGCTAATCAAGCCGATATTGATGAGAATGTTGAACGGGAAAGTGATCGACAGAGACATCGTGAGGTAAATTCCGGGGTCCGCCTCCGGCAGTGCCAGTCTCATGGCCGCCGGTACAGCGATGTAACTCGCGCTCGCGCACAGTACGCCGAGCGCTGCTACGGAACCCACATCAAGACCGATTGCAGCGCCCAGCATCGTACCGGCTGCGCCATTTATCAGGGGAAGGGCAACCGCAATCGTCGCTAACCGCCACGTGACAGCACGGGCATCCATGATCCTGCGTGCTGCAATCAGGCCCATATCCAGCAAGAAGAGACAGAGGACTCCTTTGAACCCGGCTTCGAAGAATGGGCTGACCTCGGAAAATCCGTCTGCTCCGCCGATCATGCCAATCGCAAAGGCACCGAGCAGCAGAACAACGGAAGCATTGAAGAATACTTCATGCAGCATCTCGCCAGTATTCTGCCCGCCCTTGTCCTTGTTCGAGCCTAGGCCGCGTGCGAGCAAAAGGCCCGACAAGATGGCAGGCGTCTCCATCGCAGCCATAACTGCGACCATGTAACCGCCAGGAGGCTTGTTCTGCGCCTCCAGAATCTCCACTGCTGTAACAAACGTCACGACGCTGACAGAGCCGTAATGCGCGGCGACTGCGCCCGCATTGATCCGGTCGAGCTTACCGAAGCTTTTCAGTACGACATAGGCGATGAACGGTATCAGGAAGCTCGCTGCAATCCCTGCTGCCAATGCAGAAAGTACATACGTGTCGATACCCGATTTCGAGACAGCAACGCCGCCTTTAAGGCCAATCGCTGCCATCAGATAAAGCGACATGCCCTTCGCAATCGCTTCCGGGATCGCCAGGTCGGATTTTGCGAATGCTGCAAGCAGTCCGAGCACAAAGAACAACACCACTGGTGACGTAAATGTTTGTAGGGTCGCTGCGTCCATGTGTTTGCGGGTAGCTATGCATACCAATGTCGGCAAGTGGAACCATTGCGCCGTGCACAGGCATTGCCTAAATGGGCGGTCATGAACGACCTCTCCTCAAGCCCGAAGAGCGATAGCCCGCGCCAGCCACGTCAGCGCAAGCCTGACTGGATTCGCGTCAAAGCGCCTGTGAGCCAGGGCTATAACGAAACGCGCAAGCTCATGCGCGAGCTCAATCTCAACACGGTTTGCGAGGAAGCGGCGTGTCCCAATATCGGTGAATGCTGGACCAAGAAGCATGCAACCGTCATGATCCTTGGTGATGTCTGCACGCGTGCCTGCGCTTTCTGCAACGTCAAGACAGGCATGCCGCGCAAGGTTGATCCGCTGGAGCCCGAGCACACAGCCATTGCTGCGGCCAAAATGGGCCTTGAGCATATCGTTATCACCAGCGTTGATCGCGATGATCTGCCGGATGGCGGGGCAGGGCAGTTCGTTAAAGTTATTGAAGCTTTGCGCCGCACTACGCCGAATACGACGATTGAGATCCTGACACCGGATTTCCGCGGCAAAATGCGCCCTGCGGTCGAAGCAATTTGTGAAGCAGGACCAGACGTTTACAACCACAATCTCGAAACTGTGCCGCGTCTCTATCCAACGATCCGGCCGGGTGCGCGCTATTATGCGTCGCTGCGCCTGCTGGAAGAAGTCAAAAGTCACGATCCGATGATCTTCACTAAGTCCGGCATCATGCTAGGCCTCGGTGAGCAGCGTCTGGAAGTGCATCAGGTGATGGACGACATGCGCAGCGCGGAAGTCGATTTCATCACGATGGGCCAATATCTCCAGCCAACGCCGAAGCATGCGACGGTTGAAGAGTTTGTCACGCCGCAAGCGTTCAACGCCTATGGATCGATTGCGCGCGCCAAGGGTTTCCTACAAGTCGCCTCAAGCCCGCTAACGCGTTCAAGCTATCACGCAGGCGATGACTTTGCAGAGATGAAGGCTGCTCGAGCCGAGAAGCTCGCCAAACACAAGGCAAAGCAGAGCCAATAATGCCAGGCATTCGCGAGACTCGAAAACTCCCTTACAGCGCTGAACAGATGTTTGATCTGGTCGCTGATGTAGGGCGGTATGCGGAGTTTTTGCCTTGGGTCGTAGCTACTCGCGTGCGATCAGATACCGAGACTGAAATGGTCGCGGATATGGTTGTGGGCTTCAAAAGCTTGCGAGAGAAGTTCACAAGCCGTGTCGCGAAGGAACGCGCCCGCGAGATTGACGTGCACTATGTCGACGGACCGCTTCGGGATCTCGACAATACCTGGATATTCCGTCCGACGGACGATGGCGGATGCGAGATTGACTTCACGGTCGATTTCACATTCAAAAACAAAGTGTTCGAAGCGCTTGCTGGGCAATATTTTGACCGCGCGTTCCGAAAGATGGTCGCAGCTTTCGAAGCGCGCGCAGATGAGCTTTACGGAAGCAACAGCTCCAGCGCGCAAATCGTTGCCTGAGAGCGGATTTCAGCGCGGTTCTTGCCGTCGAAGAGCTTGAGTTCGCCCTCGGGCTCGCCCTCGCTATCGCGGGTTACTCTCGCAAATACTACCGTGCCCACGGGCTTTAGATCGGTGCCGCCACCTGGCCCCGCAACACCACTAATCGCAACAGCGACGTCCGCATTGCTGCGGTCGAGCGCGCCTTTCGCCATTGCCCAAACGCAAGCGATGGAAACCGCGCCAAAGGTCTCGATGATATCGAGAGCCACACCCAGCGACTCCATCTTGGCTTCGTTGGAATAAGTCACAAAGCCGCGGTCAAGGACAGCTGAAGAGCCAGCCACCTCAGTCAGCGCAGCGGCGACAAGACCGCCGGTGCAGCTTTCTGCCAGAGCGACTTTGCGACCCGAGGCCGCGTTCTCCTCGATCACCCGCTTAGCAAGCGTGCTGAGAGCATCGGGAAGAATTGTTCCAGTTTCCATAAATCCAGTGCCTTAATGCGCCTGCAGGCCAACCATGGCTTGCGCAGCAATGCCTTCTCCGCGCCCGGTAAAACCGAGCCGTTCGGTGGTAGTAGCCTTGATACTTACCTGCGATAACTCAACGGCCAGAAGCTCCGCCAGTTTCGCGCGCATGGCGTCCCGATGCGGGCCGATCTTGGGCGCTTCGCAAATAATGGTGAGATCGATATTGGTTATCGCGTAGCCAGCTTCGCCCACCAATTTGACCGCGTGCTGGAGGAAAAGCGGGGAGGGGGCACCTTTCCACTGCGGATCGCTAGGCGGGAAATGGGTACCTATATCGCCATCCCCAATCGCCCCTAGCAGTGCGTCAACCAAGGCATGGAGCGCCACATCCGCGTCCGAGTGCCCCGAGAGCCCTTTGTCATGCGGTATATGCACACCGCACAGCCAAAGCTCCTCGCCTTGGACCAAACGATGCACGTCAAAGCCCTGTCCGACGCGAAATGCTACATGTGTTGTTCCCATAAAGTCCTCAGCGAACGTGATCTTCTTAAGCCGCTCATCTCCAGCCACAAGCGCGATAGAGCCGCCATGCGCGGCAAGCACCTGAGCATCATCGCCGGCGTCCGGCTCAGCTTCCCAAGCGCGATGCGCCGCAAGGATGTCGTCAAAGCGGAAGGCTTGCGGTGTCTGTACTCGCTTAAGCGTATCACGGTCGGCACTGCCGGCCATCACACCGTTTTCAGAGACCGCCAAACTGTCAACGACCGGTAGTACCGGAATTGCCCCAGAATGCTCGCCAAGCGCGGTGAGCAAACACTCGACGACTTCGAAGGGTAAGTCCGGGCGCGCCGCATCGTGAACAAGGACATGCTCGGGATTCGCCTCAGCCAAAGATTCCAAAGCGTTGCGCACAGATTGCTGCCGCGTTTCGCCGCCAGTGACGAGAGTGAATCCAGAAAGACCCTCAAGCGCTTCCAAGGCAAGCTCGTCCGCACCTTCAGCAATCGCGATGCATACTTGCTGTGCGCCATGGTGAATCAGCGCTTCGACCGAATGCCTCAGCAAGGGCTTGCCGCGCCAATTCCGGAATTGTTTGGGCGTTGCTCCTCCGGCGCGGAGACCTTTGCCAGCAGCAACGATAATCGCTGCGAACGAGGGCAGGGGAGCGTTCTGGGCCATGGCGTGCTCGCGCTTAGGGGCTGGACGCGTAGCATGCAATCCACTATGCGCCTGCCCAAATTTTAGGCAATGCTTTGAGAATGACCAAACTTCCCGCTCCTCCGCCTTTGAAGCCAATCGATATCGGCCCAGTCCGCATCGATGATCCTGTGCTGCTTGCTCCGATGACTGGTGTAACAGACATGCCGTTTCGCACGCTTGTGCGGCGCTATGGCTCAGGCCTTAATGTGACGGAGATGATCGCAAGCGAAGCCGCTATCCGCGAAACACGCCAGTCCATTCAGAAAGCGGCCTGGGACGAGACGGAAGAGCCTGTGTCCATGCAGCTGGTCGGGTGCGATCCTGATTCCATGTCGGAAGCAGCGAAGCTTCAGGAAGGCAATGGCGCAGCAATTATCGACATCAATTTTGGCTGCCCGGTCCGCAAGGTTGTCGGCCAATACGCTGGGTCCGCTCTGATGCGCGAAGTCCCGCTAGCGACCAAGCTGATGGAAGCGACTGTTAAAGCGATTGATGTGCCCGTCACAGTGAAGATGCGGATGGGCTGGGATCATCAAAGCCTCAACGCGCCTGAAATGGCGCGCATCGCAGAGGATCTCGGCGTCAAAATGATCACCGTTCACGGACGGACCCGAAACCAGATGTACAAAGGGAGCGCTGACTGGTCCTTTATCCGCAAGGTCAAGGAGGCTGTCTCCATCCCGGTGATCGTCAATGGCGATATCTGCACTATCGAAGACGCCGCAACTGCGCTTGAACAATCGGGCGCGGATGGCCTCATGATTGGCCGCGGTGCATACGGAAAACCATGGCTCCTGGGCCAAGTCATGCATTGGTGGCGCACCGGCGAACAGCGTGAAACACCCAGCTTCGATGAGCAATATGAAACGCTTGTCGAGCACTATAACGGAATGCTCGAACATTACGGCCGGAATGTCGGCACGAAGATCGCTCGCAAGCACTTGGGTTGGTATACCAAGGGCATGCATGGCTCCGCCGAGTTTCGTCACAAAGCCAACTTCATCGATGATCCGGATGAAGTACTTGGTGAAATTGAACGTTTCTACGAGCCTTTCCTGCATCGCAGGGCTGCATGACATCTGTCGCCACCAAACCAAGCTATGCAGCGCAGATTGAAGGTCTCATTTTTGCTCTGCTGCTGATTGATGAAAGAGGCTGCGTGGTGGAAATGAACCACGCGGCGGAAAACTTGCTCAGTCGGAGTGCAAAGCGATCCACCGGCAAGCCTTTTCAGGACGTCGTGGATGTCGCAGATGCACGCGTCATAGAACATCTGGACAAGCTCGATGCTGCTTTGGTTGCGCGCAATATCGGCCTGCTGGTCGATGGTCAGGAAAAGCGGGTCAATGTTACCTTTTCTCCTATTGCGGGTAATCAGGGCTGGCGAGTTGTTACGCTATCTGAGGCTGGGCGAGATACGGAAAACTCCGGGGACATGGCAGCGGGCGAAATGATCGGCGCACCCGCTATTTTGGCGCACGAAATCAAGAACCCGCTGGCTGCGATCCGCGCCGGCGCTCAGCTCGTTAGTCGGCGGCTTCCGGATGAGGACCAAAAGCTCGCACGAATGATTACGTCCGAAGTAGATCGCATTGCGAGCCTGATTGATCGCATGCAGGCACTGGGGAAGACAACGCCTGTCGAAGTCGCTCCATGCAATCCGCACGAAGCGATACGCGAAGCGGTGGGAACGGTGCGCACAGGCAATACTGGCGGGGTGGAAATTCGCGAGGAATTCGATCCGTCCTTGCCGCCAGTTCTGGCAAGCCAGGAGTCGCTGGAGCAAGTCCTGATCAATCTGATTTCCAATGCCTGTGATGCCGCTTCGGATGCCGAAAGCCCGCTTGTAACTGTGCGCACTCGCTTTGTGAGCGGACTGGTGTTTAGCGCGGTACGGCTCGGGCGACGCGTGAAATTGCCGATTGAGATTACGATTACTGACAACGGACCAGGCATCCCGACTAACCTGCGCGATCATGTGTTCGAGCCTTTCGTGACTTCGAAGAAATCGGGCCAGGGTTTGGGGCTGGCGCTGGTTCGGAAACTCGTGCGGGATATGGACGGACGGATCGGGTACGACCGCGACGAGCGAGGCGGAGAGACACATTTCCGCATTCATCTTCCGATGGCCAGCATGAAGTCAGCTGAGAGGTTCGAGGCGTGAACGGGCGGATTCTTCTTGTCGAGGATGACACTGCCATCGCGACAGTGATTACAGCGGCGCTGGAGGATGAAGGCGTTGCGGTTTCACATTGCGAGAGCATTTCCGGCCGCAATCGATTGCTGGAAGCCGAACAATTCGATGCTCTGCTGACCGACGTCATCCTCGAAGATGGGGACGGGATTGCGACCCTAGGAGCGGTCCGTGAACGCGCACCCGATATGCCGGTAATCATCCTGTCGGCCCAAAACACCTTGGATACAGCAGTCCGTGCGAGCGAGAACCTCGCGTTTGAATACTTCCCTAAGCCGTTTGACCTGGATGAGCTCGTACGCGCTGTTCGCCAAGCAGTCGGGCAAAGATCGGGCTCGGTTTCCGATACCGCGCTCGACAATGATGGCATGCCGCTTGTCGGACGAAGCCAGGCGATGCAAGGCGTCTACCGGATGATCACGCGCGTGCTGCGCAATGATCTCACTGTTCTCGTCACTGGAGAATCGGGGACCGGCAAGGAACTTGTCGCCGAAGCGATCCACCAGCTGGGTGCGCGCAAGTCGGGGCCGCTTGTTGCTGTCAATACGGCAGCAATCCCGCACGATCTTATTGAAAGCGAGCTTTTCGGTCACGAGAAAGGCGCTTTTACCGGCGCAATCACTCAATCGATCGGCAAGTTTGAGCAAGCCAATGGCGGTACGCTCTTCCTGGATGAGATCGGCGATATGCCTGCAGAAGCCCAGACCCGATTGCTGCGCGCCTTGCAGTCAGGACGCATTCGCCGGGTAGGGGGCAGGCAAGAAATTGCCGTTGATGTCCGCATCATCGCTGCAACCAATCGCGATCTTGGACCGATGATTGCCGCAGGGACCTTTCGTGAGGATCTGTACTATCGACTGAATGTCGTTCCCATTGCACTTCCTCCGCTACGTGAACGGAGAGAAGATATCGAAGTGCTTTCGCGTCATTTCCTTCAGGCCGCGGTGGAAGAAGGTCTACCGCGAAGGCAGCTTTCGGCAGACGCGATCAAGGCTCTGGAGGTCAGGGTGTGGCGCGGCAACGTGCGCGAATTGCGCAACGTCATCTATCGACTGGCGCTCATGGCGCGCGAAGATGTGGTGGATGCGCAATCAATAAGCGAAATTATCGGGAACGAGCAGGAAGCTGCTTCCGACGACACGCCTGCCGGTTTCGAAGCAGCAGTGCTGGACTGGCTTGCGATCAACAATCCACCCGCTGGTGAGCTCTATCACGAAGCCCTTGCGGCATTCGAGAAACCTCTCATCCAGCATGCACTGTTTCGAACAGCCGGCAATCAGCTGCGCGCTGCAAAGCTTCTTGGCATCAACCGCAACACACTCCGCAAGCGGATAAGTGACTTGAGTATCAGGCCCGAGGAGTTTGCTCCGCGCGATTAGAAAGCGGTGTTTTAGCTCGACGCAGGGCCACCTGAGCAATGCTTGCGGTGAATTGAGCTGATGTGTTGGAAATGTCACAGAAAGCGCTTGCATCTGTGCAACACATGCGTGGTATTATGGTCACGATGGAAGCGCAGAGCATTCTCGATCCAACACGCGCAAGGGGGCCTCGGCGTGCTCCGCGTCTTTGGCGTCAGTTTGTTGTGGCTTCCCAGCGCGCCAACATTTTCCGCTGGCTCGAAATTCTTTGCGTTATCGGTATCCTGTCCGGGATCATCGGGACATGGTGGTACTTTACAAGCGCGCCACCTGACGGGCAATTGCTGCCGACGTCTCAAGTTGCCGGTTTGCTGGTTGCGACGCTTATTCCAGCGATGCTCTTGCTGGTTCTCATTGGGCGCAGAATTGCCTTGAAGCGCGCCGCGGGAAGCACTGCACGTCTTCACGTGCGCCTGGTGTTTCTTTTCTCTCTGATTGCTGCTGTTCCGACCTTGCTCGTTTCAGGTTTTGCGGCTGTTCTGTTCCAGTCAGGCGTGGATTTCTGGTTCTCCGACAATTCGCGCGGTTTAATGGAGAACGCCCGGCAACTTGCAGACAGCTACTACGAGCAGAACCAACTCGAAGTAGGGCAAGAGACCGTGACAATGGCGGGCGATGTGCGCTTTTATCTCCAGCGCGGTTCCTTGAGTGATGAGAATTTCGCGGATTTCTACGCGTTTCAGGCCCAAGCGCGCGAAATTTCCGAGAGTGCTATTCTTCAACGCATGGAGGACGGCTCGCTCAGGACAGCTGCGATCCTTAACTTGCTCGAAGACGCTCAGCCGCAAACCTTTCTGGATCAAGCGCTGGTCCAACTTGATCAAGGCGAGTTCGTGGCAGTTGAAGGCACACCGGAGAGGATTGCAGCCCTTGCGCCAATAGACCTTGGCAGCGGAATTTACCTCTATAATGCGCGCAATCCCGAAGCCTCTTCGTTCAACTCCTGGCAGCAGGCTCAGTCGATTACGTCGGCCTATGACAGTCTGACGCAGCGCGCGCGCGCATGGCAGTTCCGGTTCAACCTGGCCTTGTTTGTTGTGAGCCTTGCGCTGGTTGGTATCGCTGTGTGGTTTGCGCTGCGCTTTGCCGACCGGCAAGTCGAGCCTTTAACCGATCTCGTGGCAGCCGCACGCAAGGTGGGTGCCGGCAATTTTTCTTTGCGCGTCGAAGGGCGGACCGGCGGAGACGAGATCGGGCTCCTGAACCGCGCGTTCAACCGGATGACATCACAGCTGGAAAAGCAGACCGATGATCTCGTCCAGGCTAACCATCAGATCGATGATCGCAGGGCCTTTATGGAAGCTGTGCTGGAGTCGGTGACAGCGGGCGTTATCTCAGTCGATGAAACAGGCCAGGTTCAGCTCATGAACTCGTCCGCACAGAGCCTTCTTTTTGAAGAGATTCCAGAAGATCCATCGGGCGCAGTGTTGCCTGAGCTATCACCGCAAGTCGCAGCGCTTGTAGAGAGCGGCGTCTCGAGCGGTATTGTCACGCACACTAAAGGCGAAGAGCTACTTACGCTTGCGGTCAAGATCGCGCCTGAAAAAGGCGGCCATGTCATCACCTTCGAAGACATTACCCGCCAATTGCTTGACCAACGTCAGGCCGCATGGAGCGATGTCGCAAGGCGCATTGCGCACGAGATCAAAAACCCGCTGACGCCCATTCAGCTCGCAACAGAGCGATTGAAACGGCGTTATCGTCGCCAGATCGAAAGCGATGGGGAACTGTTTGACGAACTCACCAGCACCATCGTGCGGCAGGTGAGCGGCCTTAGGCAAATGGTCGATGAGTTCTCAAGCTTTGCGAGGCTACCAAAGCCGAATTTTCGTAAAGAAGACGCTCTGGACTTGGTTCGCCAAGCGCTCTTCTTGCAGGAAGTCGCCCATCCGCAAATCGACTTTGCTTTGAACGTGGATGAATTGGAAAGCGGCACCATCAGCGCTGACCGGCATCAGCTTGGTCAGGCGATGACCAATATTCTCAAGAATGCTGTCGAAGCCGTTGAAACTCGCGCGGCTAATGCTGAACCCGATTATCGAGGGCGCATTGGTGTCGAAATGGCGTCAAGCGAGACGATGCTGAGAGTTTGCGTAAGCGACAATGGCATCGGACTGCCGAACGAACGCGAGCGGATCACTGAACCTTACATGACCACCCGCGAGCGCGGCACCGGTCTTGGTCTCGCGATTGTTCACAAAATCGTAGACGAACACGGCGGCGACCTCAGTTTCTCGGCCGCCGAGGGCGGAGGGACACGTGTCACGCTGCGCGTTGCACGAGATCCCCTTGCCAAGGAAGAGCCAGGCAAAACAGGGTCATCGGGGGCGTGATGACAATGCATTTCGTAAAGGAACGGGCCTGATATGGCACTCGATATTCTGATCGTTGATGATGAACGCGACATCCGCGAGCTGGTCTCTGGCGTACTCAGTGATGAAGGCTATGATTGCCGAACCGCTGCAGACAGCACCAGTGCATTGAAAGCCATTGATGAGCGCCGACCGAGCCTCGTGCTGCTCGACGTCTGGCTACACGGGAGCGAGATGGACGGCCTGGAAGTGCTGGACGCAATCAAGGCCCGCGAACCCGAGCTTCCTGTCATTATTTTCTCTGGCCACGGGAACATCGACACTGCTGTCTCCGCCGTCAGCCGCGGTGCAATGGACTTCATTGAGAAGCCCTTCGAGGCTGAGCGACTGCTGCTGTTGGTGGAACGAGCGACAGAAACCGAACGCTTGCGGCGAGAGAACTCCCGCCTTCGTGAGGGCTTTGCTCGAGGCGAGGAATTCACTGGCAATTCGAGTGTCATCAACGCGGTTCGAGCAACGCTTAAACGTGTTGCCAATACCGGAAGCCGTGTTCTCATCACTGGACCGGCAGGCGCAGGCAAGGAAGTCGCCGCGCGATTGCTTCACAGTTGGAGCACACGGCCTGATGGCACGTTTGTCATCGTCAATTCAGCCCGCATCACTCCGGAGCGTTTTGAGCAGGAGCTCTTCGGCGAAGAGTCCGATGGCAAACTGGTTCGTGCAGGCCTGCTTGAACTCGCTGACGGCGGAACGCTTTACTTGGATGAAGTGGCGGACATGCCGCTTTCAACGCAAGCTCGGATCTTGCGTGTCCTCACAGATCAGAGCTTTGTAAGGGTAGGGGGCTCTCGGCAGATCGGTGTCGACGTCAGAGTGGTGTCTTCAACGACCCGCGATCTTGCGCAAGAAATGGAAGAAAAACGCTTCCGCGAAGATCTCTTCTACCGCCTCAATGTTGTGCCTGTGACCATTCCATCGCTTGCCGAGCGCAGGGACGATATCCCCGCATTGATCGAGCATTTCTTCACACGCTACTCGGCAGAGCAAGGCATCACTGCGCCCGCAATCAGCGAAGAGGCCATGGCGGCGCTGCAAGCCTACGATTGGCCTGGCAATGTCCGGCAGCTGCGAAATGTTGTCGAGCGGACCATAATCATGAGCCCTCGTGATGATTTGCAAACAGTCGAAGCGGACATGCTCCCGGTGGAGGTCACTGGAAGCGAACCCGACTCTTCTGAGGCAGGCATGACCAACATGATGGGTGTGCCCCTAAGGGAAGCCCGCGAGAGCTTTGAGCGTGAGTATCTCACGATCCAGATCCGCCGCTTTTCCGGCAACATCTCAAAAACAGCGAACTTTATCGGAATGGAGCGCTCGGCACTTCACCGCAAGTTGAAGTTGCTCGGAATGTCAGAGCGAAAAGCAACCGAGAAAAAAGACTAGGAAGAACTCAGCTGATTGCAGAAAAAGCAATCGATGCTTTCGTATTCACTTGAACATTTACGTCATACTCGCGTAACAATACTCATCTTTGTTGGCCCTCAGGGTCGGCCAACGCCGCCACGTGGACCGTAACAAACGGCCGCCAATAAAGAACTCGGAGACTGACCATGTCTAATGGGCGAACCCTCTCAGCACGCCCAGCTGACGCTGAAACAAAGGGTGGCGACAGCCGCCCGGCGAACCTGCAAGATGCTTTTCTCAACCTGCTGCGCAAGAACCGCACGCCAGTGACCATGTTCCTCGTGAAAGGCGTTAAGCTTCAAGGCATTGTCACCTGGTTTGACAATTTCTCGATTCTGTTACGGCGCGATGGACAGTCACAACTGGTCTATAAGCACGCCATTTCAACGATCATGCCGGGGCAGCCAATTGATGCGGCCCAATTCGAAAGCCAGCAGGGCAACCGCAAGCAGCGGTTGTTGCAAGACGTGTTTCTCTCACGTGTGAGCGAGGCCGGCGTCGAAGTCACGATGTTCCTAGTGAACGGGGTGATGCTGCAAGGCCGTATTGCTGCATATGATCTTTTTTGCACAATGCTTGAACGCGACGGCTTCGTGCAGCTCGCTTACAAACATGCTGTGTCGACGATCCAACCCGCCTCTCCGGTCGATCTGACGGATGGCGACGAAAGCGACAGCGACTGAGTTTCGACGACGATCTGCTTGGTGAAGTGACGCGCGGCGCGAGAGCGCTCGTGCTGTGTCCTGATGTCCGCGGCCAATCCTACGAGTTCGACGCTGAGGAGCGCTTGGCCGAAGCATGCGGCTTGGCCGAGGCGATAGGCGTTGTCCTAGGCGAAGCGCGCATCGTTACCATTCGTGCGATCCGTCCTGCGACGCTGTTCGGGGCAGGTCAGGTGCAGGACCTCAAGGCAGCGTGTGAGCAGTTTGAATGCGATCTGGTTATCGTGGATGGTGCCCTAAGTCCTATCCAGCAACGCAACCTTGAGACCGAACTCAAGCGCAAGGTCATCGACCGCACAGGACTGATCCTTGAGATCTTTGGTGAGCGCGCAGCGACTGCAGAAGGCCGTCTGCAGGTCGAACTCGCGCATCTCGATTATCAGCAAAGCCGTCTGGTTCGCAGTTGGACGCACCTTGAACGGCAACGCGGCGGTTTCGGTTTTCTAGGCGGCCCGGGTGAAACGCAGATCGAAGCTGACCGCCGGATGATCCGCCAGCGGATGGGCCGACTGCGCAAAGAGCTGGAACAGGTGCGCAAGACCCGCTCGCTACACAGAGCACGGCGGGGGAGGGCGCCTTGGCCTGTGATCGCTCTGGTAGGCTATACCAATGCGGGCAAATCCACTCTATTCAACCGCTTGTCCGGCGCAGAAGTCATGGCGGAAGACCTGCTATTCGCCACGCTCGACCCCACTATGCGCGCGATTGCATTGCCTGGGGTCGAGAAAGCCATTCTTTCCGACACAGTGGGCTTTATCTCTGACCTGCCAACGCAACTGGTCGCGGCATTTCGTGCTACGCTTGAGGAAGTCACCGCAGCTGATGTGATTGTCCACGTGCGCGATATGTCCAATCCGTCGAACAGCGCGCAAGACAAGCAGGTGAGGGCGGTGCTGGCCGATCTCGGCGTGATTGACGGCGAAGATGGCGAGAGCCGTATCCCGATCCTCGAATGCTGGAACAAAAGCGATCTTTTGGACCAGGCAACTTCTGAGGAATTGGCAGCAGCAGCGCAGGCCCGCGACGATGTTGTGATGCTTTCAGCAATATCAGGCGCAGGCGTTCAAGATCTTGTTGACCAGCTGAGTTCAATGCTCACAGCTGGAGCGAAGGTTTATGAGCTTTCGGTCCCGCTGCGCGACGGGAAACGCATCGCATGGCTGCACGCACATGGCGAAGTCTTGTCAGAAGTTGAAAGCGACGATGCAGAGAAGGGACCTTCGCGTAAGATGGCCGTTCGGTTAAACCCGAAGGAATGGGGACAGTACCAGAGCCTGTAGGCCTTTGGATTAGGCTTTTCTCTCCTCCGATTTTACGCGAACCCACAAGCTTTCTTGTTCTTCAAGCGAAAGCGATGCGAACTTGTCGTCAGCAATTCGTTCCATCGCTTTGAAACGTCTTTCGAATTTGAGGTTGGCTGCGCGCAGGGCTTCTTCCGCGTCCACGCCATAAGCACGAACCAAGTTTATTGCTGCAAATAGGAAGTCTCCGGCTTCTTCGCACATTTCCGCCTGTGAGGTTGCCCTTTCAAGCTCCTCAAGTTCTTCAACTATCTTCGCTTTTGGACCATCAGTGTCAGGCCAATCGAACCCGACACGCGCAGCACGCTTTTGAAGCTTTTGAGCGCGCATTGCTGCAGGCAAAGCCAAAGCCACGCCATCAAGGGCGCTCTCAGCACCTTTTGCGCTTCGTTCTTCTTCTTTGAGCGCCTCCCAGCGCCCTTCCGTCATTTGTCCTGACTGGTCACCGAAGATGTGCGGATGTCGTGCCTCCATCTTGTCCGAGATACGCCGAACAACGTCGTCAAAAGAGAACTCTCCAGCTTCTTTTGCCATTTGTGCATGGAAGACGACCTGAAACATCAAATCACCGAGTTCGTCTTTAAGCTCCTGCATGTCCGAGCGTTCAATCGCCTCAAAAACCTCGTATGCTTCTTCGATCGTGTACGGCGCGATTGTCTGGAATGATTGCGACAGATCCCATTCGCATCCCGTTTCTGGGTCGCGCAGTTTGGCCATTATGCCGAGCAGTCGCTCCATTTGGTCGTTCTTTGCGCTTTTTTCGGCGAGAGAGGGGGCGTCTTGTCTGGGGTCTACTGAGCTATCTGAAGGCATGATAATTTATATTCTCTTGTCCTACCTCGTTGCCCCTGCCAAGTAGGAAATTCATGTGGGTTACAGGGCCAACCGTTCGGTGTGGCCGTGCCTTCTCATGCGCAGGGCAAGATTTCAGCGGAAGACTTGGCCGCTGGCATCTACCCAGAAGATGACATTCGAAACAAGCCCGCCGTCCGTCGATGGATGGCCGAGGCGGAAGCAGTTCATAAGAAACGTGCTTCACAGCCTCCAAGGAAGCTTGAGAGCTTCGAACAGCGCAAAGAGCGGCTGTTCTGGCTCCAATGGCACGAAGCCATCGATAAGCGGCTTAAGAGAGGCACCTACGGCGATGCCTATACTCTCTCCCCAAAGACCCGCAAAATGCTCTTCGAAGCGGCAAAAGCCCTTCGATTGGAGATCGATAGTTGGTCTCCGTAGCTCACTCCTCGTCGCGAGAAGCCCCGTTCGCGCGTACCGAGCGTGAGCAAGGGCGCACGAATGGGGCGCGCAGCGGCCCTAGTCTTGATACGAGAACGAGTTTCGACGATGATCGTTGGGATAAGCCCAAAGACGTGCAATTTAAGGTACTTATCTACCCACAAGGCGATGCCGAGTGCACGGCTACCCTCAAAAGATCGTCTACCTTTAGGAAAAAGATGCCGCGAATTGATCCTGAAACGGGCGAAATTTTAGAGGATCGGCCAAAAGAACGCACTCCTGCTGAAGAGGTTGAAGCGTGGCACAAATCGATCAGGCGAACTCGCACTTCGATCCGGCGCGCTGTCATGGGAATGGGCGCAACCCATATGCTCACCCTTACCTATCGCGAGAATATGCTCGACCTTAAGCAAGGCTGGAGTGATCTCTCGCGGTTCTTGCGAGCCATGCGTGATAGTATTGGAGAGTTTCACTATGTCGTTGTTGCTGAACGACAAAAGCGCGGGGCATGGCATTTCCACCTCGCCGTTAGAGGGCGCCAAGACCTCAAGCTGATCCGGAAGCATTGGCAGCACGGCAATCCCGACGTTAAGCATTGGAAAGGCCGTTTGTCTCAGATGGCTGCCTACTTGTCGAAATACCTCATCAAGTCTTTCGACATCAACAATCAACCTGACGGCCACCGATACAGGCGCTCACAAGGAACGGACCCACGGGCGGTTGTGATCACGGTCGAAGCAGAATGCCCCTCCGATATCCGGCACATCATGAAGGTCCTCTTCGAGGAGAGGAGTTTGATCGGGTTCGCGTGCACAGAGGGAGGCAAGGGCACTGCCGGTCACTATGTTTGGGGCTGCACATGGCTCGATCACCCGCTTGAAGCTGATCCATAAGCGGTCTCAGTCGAGAAAATCTGCAATGTCTGCTAACGACCCAATTGCGGACATTCCGATTTCATCTTAGCTTCCTGACATGAACGAGCCAAAAAGCATCACTAGGGCCGAGTTCTTCGATGATATGATCGAGGCATGCCCTACTTTTCAAGGAGCGTGGCTGCGTTTCAATGACGAATGGAAAGACAATTCGATCCTATTTGAAGACCGTGGTGATGGAACGCTTCCGCATTATCTGCTGTTGAGCGAGCTCGCGAACCATCTAATTGAGATGTTGGAGAGAGGAGATACAATCCGGTTTCCTGCGATATTCGAGGTCATCGAGGACTGGGTTGTTTGCGGTGAACACTACGTAAGCGAGGCGGCAGTTGTAGGCTTGCTTGAAGACCTGACTGCGATCCACCGCTACAGCACGGCGCATCCTTCCATGTTTATCCCTTGGCTCGGCCCAGAATCCAAGAAGTGGTGGTCGGAAGTGATCGACTTTTGGAAGCGATTAGACAGCGGCAACTTCAGACCACTCTCAATTGATTAACGTCCGCTTTCCACCCCATAATCGGTCATTCGCCATAATCGGAAATCCGTATGATCATCGCAGTTTCGTTGCCCTGAGGGTCGTATAGCGGCGGGAACAGCTAAGCTGGCCCGTCGCCAATAGCATCGCCGCGGCCAACAGGCCGCGCTTCGAACACGTTCTTGCGTCTGTGCAGGACAGTTGTTAGAAGCCGTCAAGGTGCATGGCGACATGCATCTCGCAACCTGCACCAGGGGAATCCATCGATGGTTAGTTCGAGAAAGCAATCGCGAGCTTCTGTCGATGGTGAACCTAAAGATCGACGTCGGGCATGGGAGCAACGTATGAAGGAAGCTGGCTTTAAGCGCGTCGGCATCTGGGTACCGGCTGAAGAAATGGCATTAGTCAAGGAATTGCGGGTTTGGCTTTCTGAAGGCCATCCACACATGGTTGAGGACTTAAGACAGTTCTTTACCTCATTTTACGAACAGATGGCTGAAGACAATTACTACGAAGGAGATCGTGAGTTTGCTCTCGGGCGGCTCAAAGCGCTTCTGGCGACGCAGAAAGATCTCAAATGAGGCCTGATAAAATCACTCGGGGAGGTGGGCCAAGACCAAGTCATTGCGATGACTCTCATTTCTCACAGCATGATAATTTATATTATGTTAAATGATAAGGCGTAACGGATCGGGATCACCAAGCCCCTACCAGGCTGAAAACAACGAACACCCCAAGAAAAATTGCCAACCATGTCAGGCTCATTTGCGCGATCTTACCCCAACTCAACTTGTAGGAAGCCAACGCGCTACCAGCCAAAATCAGCCAAGCGACCAATGATACAATGCCGATCAAAGCGCCGTCATTCATGCATCCAACTCCATGCCATCATATCCCACAAGCACGTGATCAGGTGTCTCAGCAGACAATGCTGCATAATCCATCGACTTGTCGAGGTGGCTGAGCACAAGTTTTTCCGCACCTGTTCGCTCGGCCAATTCCATTGCCAGTTCCAGATTGGCATGAGTTGGATGCGGATCGCGCCGCAAACAATCGCTCACCAGGATATCTACATCCTGAAAGCATGACACCATATCGCCCGTTATCTCACTATAATCAGTGGCATAAACGATAGACTTACCGTCCGCTTCGAAGCGGAAACCCGTTGTCTCACCCGGTCCATGCGGCATTTGGACCCAATCAATTGCAAACCCCGCGAACATACGGAGTCGATCCAAGGTTTCGAGATGAACAATGGTTGGATAGCCGTGTTGTCCGGCAAAAACATATCCAAACCGCTGACGGAGGCGATATGCAGTATCCTTGCCAGCAAAACCGGAAATTGGTCCTCCGCGGCCATATCTTAGCACGCGAAGATCATCTATCCCGTGGCAGTGATCGGCATGATCATGCGTCCAGAACACCCCGTCCAAATGATCAATCTCATTGGCGAGTAATTGAGCTCGCAAATCGGTGGATGTGTCGATAAGCAGCCGTTTGCCTTCATTGCTTTCGACGACGATGGAGACGCGCGTGCGCCGGTTCTTCGGTTCATCAGGGTCACAATCACCCCAGTCATTACCGACCCGCGGAACGCCGGTAGATGTGCCAGAACCCAGAACTATGAGCTTCAAGCTGCAACCTTACTGAAAAGCTTGTGGAAATTGGCAGTGGTCTGCTCGGCGAGCTCGTCTTCGTTGACACCACGAAGCTCCGCTAAAAAGAGCGCAGTATCAGCAACGAAAGCAGGCTCACAGGATTTTCCGCGATGCGGGACAGGCGCAAGAAAAGGACTGTCAGTCTCCACCAGCAGCCGGTCAGCAGGCACTTGCTTGGCCGCTTCCTGCAAGTCTTTCGCGTTCTTGAACGTGACGATGCCGGAAATGGAGATGGAAAGCCCCATCTCGACCACGCTTGCCCCGAATTCAGAGGACGCGGTGAAGCAATGGATCAGAGCGGGAAAGTCCCCCTTCCCCTTCTCATCCTCGAGAATTTCTAGCGTATCAGCCTCCGCATCACGGGTGTGAATGATAAGCGGCAGTTCTGTTTCGCGAGCTACGCCGATATGCATGCGGAATAGATCGCGTTGCACTGCGCGGTCGGACTTATCGTAATAATAGTCGAGGCCGGTCTCGCCGATGCCGACCACACGGGGGTGTTCAGCACGTTTGAGCAATTCCTCACGGCCCAGATCGGCATGCTGATCCGCCTCATGCGGATGGATACCCACGCTGGCCCATACGTCACTTTCCCGCTCAGCGGTGCCGATCACCTGATCCCATTCGCTGCGGCGAGTCGAGATATTGAGAAACTTGGCGACGCCAGCCTCACGCGCGCGCGACAGCACACCCTGCTGGTCTTCCACGAGCCCTTTGTACTCAAGGTGGCAGTGGCTATCGACGAGCATCAGGCGGCCTCTTCCTCAGGCAATTCGAGGCGCGGGAAGATTGGCACAGGCTTGCCTACGGTGAGCCCGCTCTCAACCAGACGCTGATACCAGTGTTCGTCCTGTAAAGCCGCATATGTGCGCTCACCTCCTGGGATGCCGAGTTGATCAAGCAAGGATGCGGCTTTTTCAGGAACGACGGGCTGTATCGCAATAGCGAGGTCGCGCAGGGCTACGAACAAAGTCTGCAAAACGACTTTCATACGCTCAAAGTCAGTTTTCCGAAGCGCCCAAGGCGCTTGTTCGTCGACATATTGGTTGCAGGCGTAGACCGCACGGATCCAGTCCTCGATCCCGCGCGAGAATGCCAATTGCCCAAATTCGCGAGGAAGTTGCGTCCGGCAGGCCGTGGCCACCTGGCCCAACAAATCGGCATCTGCCTTGGCAGAATCGAACAGCTCAAGCTTCCCGTCCATGTTCTTCGCGATCATCGAGAGCGTGCGCTGCGCAAGATTGCCAAAGCTGTTCGCAAGCTCCGCATTAGCACGCGTCACAATGGCTTCGGGCGAATAGCTGCCGTCCTGACCAAACGCGACTTCCCGCAGCAGGAAATACCGCAAGGCATCGACGCCAAATGTGTCAGCGAGCTCCAGCGGATCGGTCACATTGCCAAGCGACTTGGACTCTTTCTGGCCGCGATTGAGCAGAAAACCATGTCCGAACACCTGCTTGGGCAAAGGCAAGTCCGCACTCATCAGAAATGCGGGCCAGTAAATCGTATGGAACCGCACAATGTCCTTACCGATCAGATGCAGATTGGCAGGCCAATACTTCTGCATGTTCTCGGTGTCATCGGGGTAGCCGAGCCCTGTGAGATAATTGGTCAGCGCATCGACCCAGACATACATCACATGGTTGTCGCTGCCCGGGACCTTCACCCCCCAGTCGAAACTTGTGCGGCTGACCGACAGGTCTTTAAGACCGCCTTCCACAAACGCGATCATTTCATTGCGGCGGCTTTCAGGTTCAAGAAACCCGGGAGACTTAAGCAGTTCAAGCAACCGATCCTGATACGCCGAGAGACGGAAAAACCAGCTTTCCTCAACGGTCCATTCAACCGGAGTACCTTGAGGCGAAAGCTTTTCCTCCCCCTCCCCTGCGACAAGCTCGCTCTCATCGTAATAGGCTTCGTCGCGGACCGAATACCAACCCTCATAACGGTCGAGGTAGAGGTCGCCTTTGGCTTCCATCGCCTGCCAGATCGCCTGACTGGCGCGGTGATGTTCAGGCTCGACAGTGCGAATGAAGCGATCGTGAGAGACATTGAGCGCTGTGCACATCTCCTGAAAATAGCCCGACATTTCGTCAGCCAGATTGCGCGCGGTGCGGCCTTGCTCTTCCGCCTTGCGAGCCATCTTCAGCCCATGTTCGTCAGTGCCAGTCTGGAAGCGCACATCGCGCCCCTGCAAGCGCTGGAAACGCGCAATCACATCTGCGGCAATCGCTTCATAAGCGTGCCCGATATGCGGCTTCCCATTGGGATAGCTGATCGCGGTTGTGATGTAATACGGTTCACCCATGGGCGCGCTCGCTAGCCGCCCCTGCGTTAGCAAGCAAGGTCCCGATTTCCATCGCCAGCAAACCGGGGTCAAAATTGAATGTCGGTGCTTGCCGTGTAAGCGCGACCAACTCGCTATGCGCATCAATGAGCGCGACGCGTCGCGCGGCTTCGGCCTCACCTGCAGCATCCGCCGTCAAAGTCCGGGCAAGCGTAAGCACCGCTTGAGTGCGGGCCCGATCCGGACGCGCCCCAATTCGAGTCGCCAACTCCCCTCGCCCTTGCAGACTACGGTCTCCTTGCTCGATCATGGCACGCATAACCTTGGCCACTGGGGCAAGGTCTTGCTCGAGGAAGAGCTTCGCGCTTCCGATCGATCCGCCTGCAAAATGCACAGCGTCGGCGAGCGCCGCACCATCGGTCTCAGGAATTGCGGACTTGAGTTCCTTCACCAGCTCATCCTGAGCAAGCGGATTGAAGCGTAATACCCGGCAGCGCGAGCGGATAGTCGGCAAGAGCTGAGCAGGCCGATGTGTCACTAGTAGGAAGAATGTGCCTTCCGGTGGCTCCTCGAGGCTTTTGAGCAGAGCGTTTGAAGCATTGCGCTCCATATCGTCGGCAGGATCGATAATGACCACACGCTGGTCGCCGAGCGTGGGGCGCGTCGTCAGCCGCTGCTGCATTTCGCGAATTTGGGCGATGCGGATGCTACGAGCGCATTCAAACTCCTTGCCGTCAGCCCGCTTCTTGTCTTCCTTGTCGTCCTTGGGACCATAAGTGAGGACCAGAATATCGGGGTGATGCTCTTGCGACGGACTTACCCCTAAAAGTTCGCGTGCAGCAGCATCGGCAAAGGCGCGCTTACCGAGACCTTGCTTGCCAGCAAGAATCCATCCGTGATGCATCCGAGTGCCCGAAGAGGCATCTCTCCATGCGTGCCACGCCTGCTTGTGATGCGCGCTCATACGGCTCTCGCATTCAGCAAAGGTCCGATGGCCTGCATGATCCGATTGTGCACCTCTTCCGCTGTGCCTGAACCATCGATCACAGCAAAACCATCCGGGTCGCTTTGAGCGAACTGGCGAAATCCTTGCGCGACCGCTCGGTGATAAGCGGAATCGCGCCCGCCGATGGCGTCGCTTTCGTCACCGTCCCGCTCGGCAAGCCTTGCCGCTACATCTTCTTCAGGAACTTCAATCAGGATCGTCAGGTCTGGACGAAAGCCGCCACTACCAACCTTATGAAGCGCCAGGACTGCGTCATCGCCCAGTTCACCGGCAACGCCCTGATATGCGCGACTGGAATCAACAAACCGGTCACTGATGACCCACTCGCCGCGTGCAAGCGCAGGCTTGATACGATTCTCGACATGATCCGAACGCGCTGCAGCAAAAAGCATTGCCTCTGCGCGAGCGCCCCAACCTTCCCCCGGCGGATCGAGTAGCAGGTTCCGAATAGCTTCAGCACCCGGAGTTCCGCCTGGCTCGCGCGTCACGTCGACGGTCATTCCCTGTTCACGCAATGCGTCAGCGAGCAAGCGAGCCTGAGTGGACTTGCCAGCCCCCTCCCCGCCTTCCAGCGCGATGAAAATGCCCGGCTGAACTTCGCTCTTGCTCATACAAACCAGCTCAAGACGGCATTGAGCACGCGGTCAAGCGGTCCAGCGGTTGAAACGGGTTTTGCTGCGTAAAGAGGGATACGTGCTTCAGGTACGCCATCGCCCGAGATAACAAGACTTGCGACTTGTTCCTCGGTACTGATTGGCGCTCGCAATGGCCCCTCATATTCAACGCGTATATCAAGGTTTCCGCCATAACCCTTCGGCACAGAGATGCGGACTGGCCCTTCGGCAACCAAGTCGACGCGAAAAGTATCTCCATCCTGTACGCGCGCAGTCCCGACGCTGTCGCCCGCGTTAAACAGATACCGATTGTCGAAGGCGCTGAAACCCCATTCCATAAAGGCTCTGGAAGCGTCGCGCCTGATACGGCTACTGTCCACTCCTCCGACAACCATCACCAGACGTCTGCCCTGCCGTTTGGCAGTGCCCAGAAAGCCAAACCCGGCTTCGTAAGTGAAGCCTGTCTTGATTCCGTCGGCGCCTCGGACAGAACCGGTTAAAGGATCGTGGTTGCTTTGGGTGATCCCATTAAAGCGGTACTCACGCTTCCCGAAATAGGTGGAGTAAAGCTCAGGGTGGCGACCGATCATCGCTTGCGCCAAGCGGCCAAGATCGCGTGCAGTCACGAAGGTTTTGCCATCATCCATCCAGCCATTGGGATTGGCAAAATGGCTGTCAGTCATGCCGATTTCCTGAGCGCTGGCATTCATGAGATCCGTCCATGCTTGAACAGAACCCGCCGCACCTTCGGCAAGTACTACTGAACCATCGTTAGCTGACACTGTGGTTACGCCGTGTAGCAACTGATTGACGGTCGGCCTGGAATCCAAGCTAAGAAACATGGTCGATCCACGACGCCGCCATTTGCGGAAAGTCTCAGGCTGCACTGTGTAAACGTCATTACGATCTAACTCGCCCGTCTTGATGAGTTCGAACGCAGTGAAAGCGGTCATGACTTTCGTGATCGAAGCCGGGACGAAACGGCGTTCCACTTGCCGCTCGTAAAGGACTTGGCCGCTCGTCATGTCGATCATAAGCGCAATCGGCACTTGCGCAGCATCAGGTATCCGCGCTTCGCCTTCCGCAGCTTGTGCGACGCTCGCTGAGAGCGCCAAGACGGCGGCAAAGATGGCTGGTCGGAGGCGAGCTTTAGACAACGCTTTTATGCTTTCAGAAATGACGCCAGACCTTACCAATTTCGCAAGGTCCATGCGACCTTCGTTAGCGACTATCCACCGCTGGCTTCAGCGCGCAATCTCGTCCGCGAGAAGTCCAACGCTCATGCCGTAATAGTTCGAGCAGTTGTATTCGAGGATAGCACGGTAATTGCTCGTCAAAAACCAGGCCCGTGTACCAGGGCCATCAGGCTGGAACAGGCTTGTCATGACCGTATCGCCAAGCGGCACTTGCGGCTGCACCCCAAGCTCGCGCCATTCACGCACTGTTTTCCATTGGCTATGCCGCTCATGCACGCGCGGGCAAACTTGCGCGACTAGCTCGCCTTTATAGGCATCCACATCAAAGCCACCGGGAATGCTAGCGCGAACGCCCCATGGCTGACCGGGTCGCCATCCTGCGGCGCGGAAGTAATTCGCAATCGATGCGAAAGTGTCTGCGCGGTTATTGAAGATGTCGGCACGCCCATCACCGTCGCCGTCAACCGCGAGGCGCAAGTAAACGCTAGGCAGGAATTGGGGATTGCCAAATGCGCCCGCCCAACTTCCGACGAGCGTTGAACGCGAATAACCCTTGTCGGCAACCTTCATCAGCGCGATCCATTCGCTCGCGAAGAGGTCTCGGCGGCGCCCTTCCCACGCTAATGTCGAAAGCGAGCGCGACATGTCGAAACTGCCTTTGATCGTGCCGTAGCTCGTCTCATGACCGAAGATCGCAACAATAATCTCGCCAGGCACGCCGTATTCCCGCTCGATCTGAGACAGCAGCGTTGGATAGGCTCGATAGATCTCACGACCTCGATTGATGCGCACTGAGTTCACGTGTGTGCGCAAATACGGCGCGAGCGGCGGATATCCTGAACCTCTCGATGATCCCGGCTGCCGGCGATCCAAGCGGATCACGCGATCATTGGGCGTAAGGCCCTCAGTCATACGCCTGAGCGTGCTTTCACTTACGCCTTCAGCACGGGCCTGTGCGATCAACGTCTGCATATATGCCTGGTAACTGAGGTCAGCATCCTGAGCAGACGCAGGCGCAGCAGTGACGCCAAAAGAAGCAGCCAAAAACGAAGCAAAGTATCGAAGAATCTTCATAAATCGCCTTGTGCCACACAAAACATGAACCACAAGATGCCAAAGCGGGGTGACAAGCACGAAATACCTCGCTAGCTGCACGCTTCGAGCGGACAGGTGGCAGAGCGGTTGAATGCACCGGTCTTGAAAACCGGCAAGGGTGCAAGCCCTTCGTGGGTTCGAATCCCACCCTGTCCGCCACTTTTCCCTCTCATCAATCAACGTCCGCGGCTCAGGATTTCCTCCATCTGCTCTTGCAGCACTGGGTCCCACTCGGCTCGCAATGCCTTGACCTTTTCCATCAGTGGCTCGTTCTCGTGATAGGGAATCGACATGTCGTAGACGTCTGCGACTTCACGCAACGATCTGCGGTCCATCTCTTCCCAAGCATCGGCCATAGCCTGCGCGTTCTGGCGATCGATACCGAGCGCCTCATAAGCGGAGCGTCCCATCCGGACGGAGCTGTCATAGGTTTCGCGGATTATATCTCGGCACCCATAGGACCACAGCTCGAACACATGATTGCGATCAATCGCTCGCGCGATCACATGCAAGTTCGGGTGATTGGCGACGGCGTATTTGACGAGCTTGTCGATGCTCTCCCGCTCATCGAGCGCGACCACCAGAAGTTTCGCTTTTGCAATGCCTGCCGCTTCAAGCAGATCGGGGCGCGTCGCATCACCGAAATATGTGCGGAAACCGAACTTGCGCACAATTTCCAGATGCTTCGAATCATAGTCGATAACTGTGGTGCTGAACTTTGCAGACTGCAGCATCCGGTCAACGATGCCTCCAATCCGACCGCGCCCAGCGATAATCACATCGCCTTGTTCCTCGATATCGTCTGCAGCGCGCTCCTCAGCGACAGAATATCGCGGTGCAATCAGCTTGTCATAGATGATGAACAGCAGCGGCGTCACCAACATGGAGAAGGCCACCACGAGCAAGAGAAGGCTCGCAAGCCCTTGGGACAGCACCGCATTGCTCAGCGCAAAGGCAATCAGGACAAAACCAAACTCACCTGCCTGAGCGAGGCCTAAAGTGAACAACCAGCGGTCTTGTTTGGCCAATTTGAAGGCTTTAGCGATCACAAACAGCACAGCCATCTTCGCGATGAGCAGCACAGCCGTCCAGAACAGCACAGCGCCAAACTGTTCGACAGCAAGTGCGAAGTCGATACCTGCGCCCACAGTGATGAAGAACAGGCCAAGGAGCAGGCTCTTGAACGGATTGATGTCTGCCTCAAGCTGATGCTTGTATTCACTGTTCGCGAGCACCACGCCAGCAATGAAGGCACCAAGTGCCGGCGATAAACCAACCAGCAACATCAGCAAGGCAATGCCGATAACGAATACCAGCGCTGCCGCGGTGAAGAGCTCGCGCAAGCCTGAGGATGCGATGAAGCGGAAGATCGGGCGGCTTAGATAGGTGCCGAGCAGTACCACAAGCCCTACCGATCCAAGCGTAACCAAACCGCCTGCCCATGCAGGGAGATGGGCCACAAGGCTGAGGCCGCCATGACCATCGTCACCACCGGCGGCCACTGAAGCCAGCTCAGGCAATGCCAATAAAGGCAATACCGCCAAGATGAGGATCACCGCGACATCCTGCACCAGAAGCACAGAGAAGCTCGCTTCGCCGCCGGGCCTGCTCAGCCATCCTTTCTCTTCCAGAGTTTGAAGGACGATTGCCGTCGAAGACAACGCGAGGATCATCCCGATGGCAAGCGCGGTGCGCCAATCATCGCCATTAATCAGGCCAATTCCTGCGATCAGCAGCGTTGTCAGCACGACCTGCCCGCCACCAAAGCCAATCAGGCGTTTGCGCATGGCCCAGAGCCGCTTGGGCTCAAGCTCAAGCCCGATGATGAAAAGCATCATTACAACGCCGAACTCGGCAAAGTGCTGGAGCGCAATGACGTCGACACCGAGGAACCCGAGCAACGGGCTGAGTGCCATTCCGGCCAGCAGGTAGCCCAGCACAGATCCTAGCCCGAGTCTTGCGGCGATTGGGACTGCGATGACCCCTGCGACCAGCAGGATGAAAGCGAGGAGGAGGAATTCAGTCATTGGCTGCCTTTCCCCTCCCTCACCTCAAAGGTCAAATGTGAAGCACCTTGCCGTAAGCGCCGAGCACACTTTCATGCATGCTTTCCGAAATCGTCGGATGCGGGAAGACCGTCTGCATAAGCTCGGCCTCCGTCGTCTCCAGCGTCTTGCCGATCGTGTAGCCCTGGATCATCTCCGTGACTTCCGCGCCGACCATATGTGCGCCGAGCAGCTCACCGGTCTTCGCGTCAAACACGGTCTTGGTAAATCCCTCTGCTTCGCCCAGCGCAATCGCCTTGCCATTGCCGATGAAAGGGAAGTTGCCGACTTTGACGGTGTAGCCCGCTTCCTTCGCGGCTTTCTCCGTCAGGCCGACACTGGCGATCTGCGGATGGCAATAAGTGCACCCCGGGATAGCATCGCGATTGAGCGGGTGCGGATGCACGTCCTTGTTACCGAGCTCTTGCGCAATCGCTTCGGCAGCCGTCACGCCTTCATGGCTTGCCTTGTGTGCGAGCCATGGGCCAGGCGTGCAATCGCCGATGGCCCACAGGCCTTTGCTCTTGGTCCGGCCATAGGGATCGATCTGGACGAAGCCGCGGTCCATCTCGGCAAGCTTCTCAAGTCCGATATTCTCAGTGTTGGGCTGGATACCGATGGCTGTGATGCAATGGGTAAACTGGTGATCGACAATCTTGCCGTCCTTCCCCTTGATCTTGGCTTTCACGCCTTTGGCGTCCGCTTTGATGTCTTCAACGCCCGCGCCGGTCATGATCGTCATGCCTTGCTTGGTGAGCGACTTTTCAAGGAACGCGCTGACTTCATGATCTTCAACCGGAACAATCCGGTCGAGCATTTCCACCACTGTGACTTCGCAGCCCATATCGTTGTAGAAGCTTGCGAACTCGATCCCGATGGCCCCGGAGCCGATCACGAGCAATTTCTTCGGCATTTCAGGCGGCACCATCGCATGGCGATATGTCCAGATGCGCTTGCCGTCCGCAGGCGCAAACGGCAGATCGCGAGCGCGCGCGCCGGTTGCAACGATCACATGCTTGGCAGAGAGCTTTTCCTCGCCTTTATCCGACTTTACCGTCAGCGAAGTCGGACCGGTCAGCACGCCCTCGCCCATATGCACGGTGATCTTGTTCTTCTTCATCAGGTGCGTGACGCCCTGATTGAGCTGCTTGGCAACGCCGCGGCTACGCTTCACCACCGCTTCCAAATCCGCTTCAATCGTGCCGGCAATTTTGAGGCCGTAATCCTTCGCATGCTGGGCGTAATGCAGGATCTCAGCCGAGCGCAGGAGAGCCTTGGTCGGGATACAGCCCCAATTGAGGCAGATGCCGCCCAGGTTTTCACGTTCGACAATCGCGGTCTTCAGCCCCAACTGGGCGCAGCGGATCGCGGCCACATAGCCGCCCGGCCCTGAGCCCAGCACGATCACATCATAGGAATTGTCAGCCATTACACTTCCTCAAGTCATTCATTTTGGCGTGTCCCCGGCTGAACAGAAGGCCATGTTGGATACGCATGTTACACAGTCCTGGAGAAGAAAACTCAGCAGACGCAGAGCGCCACCTTCTCCAGCATAATCAGTTAGATGGATGATATTCTTGAGCATTTTCGCAGCCTGACACGCCGATTAGCCTGTAGGACAGCGCAATTCGCTATCAAACCACCAGTCCCATCGGGTTTTCGCACAGCTGCTGGAAGGCTTGCATAAGCTGCGCGCCGTCAGCACCATCGATCGCGCGGTGGTCAAAGCTGCCTGTCGCGCTCATCACCGTTGCTACTTGCAGCGCGCCGTCGACGACATGCGGACGCTGCTCGCCTGCGCCGACCGCGAGGATCATCGCTTGCGGTGGATTAATCACGGCATCGAACTGCTTTGTGCCGAACATTCCAAGGTTGGAGAGTGAAGCCGTTCCCCCCTGGAATTCATGCGGCTGAAGCTTGCCATCGCGTGCCTTGGTCGCAAGATTCTTCATCTCGGTTGAAATCTGCGCGAGGCCCTTGCGGCCCGCATCGCGGATGATCGGCGTAATGAGACCCGAGGGCGCGGCAACCGCAACTGAGATATCCTCGCGCGAATACTGGAACAGCTCATCGCCCTGGAAGCTGACATTGCAGGCTGGCACACGCTGCAATGCGCGCGCGAGCGCCTTGATCAGCAGGTCGTTGACGGACAGCTTTACACCGTCCGCTTCTAATGATGTGTTGAGCTCGCTGCGCAGCTTCAGAAGCGCATCCAGACGCACATCTACAGTGAGGTAGATATGCGGAATGGTCTGCTTCGCTTCGGTCAGGCGGCGCGCGATAACCTTACGGACATTGTTGAGCTTTTGCGCTTCGTACGGCGCATCGAGATCCCCGCCGAGTTGCGCGACTGGTTGCGGTGCAGCACTTGGAGCGGCGGCCGCTTTCGCAGGCGCAGCGCCCGGCTGAGCCCCTTCAACGTCTGCCTTCACAATCCGGCCGTTCGGACCGCTGCCCTTCACGCCGGAAAGGTCGATGCCCTTCTGCTCGGCAATGCGCTTCGCGAGTGGAGATGCGATTATGCGGTCTTTATCCGTCACTCCATCGGAAGCTGGGGTCGCTTTCGGTTGCGCGTTTTCGTTAGCGGTCCCAGCTTGTGCTGGGACGACGTCTTGTTTGGAGGGCTCTTCCTTCGCTGGTTCAGGCGCTGGAGCCGCGCCTCCACCTGAAGCAGCCGCTTCCTCCACGTCTTCGCCTTCCTCAGCAAGGATCGCGATGACGGTTCCTACAGCGACGTTCTCCGTGCCTTCGCCCACTTCAATCTTCGCGATCACACCTTCGTCGACCGCTTCAAACTCCATCGTCGCTTTGTCGGTTTCGATTTCCGCCATGATGTCGCCGGCAGAAACAGCGTCGCCCACTCCCACAAGCCATTTGGCGAGCGTGCCTTCTTCCATGGTCGGTGAAAGCGCGGGCATTTTGATTGCGATAGGCATGGTAACTCGAAAATTCCCCTTGATGACGCCCCAATGACGCAGCGTCATTCCTTGGCAAACACCTCTGACGAATTCGCGCGCCATCGGCAAGGTCCTTGCGAAGAATACGATTTCAGCCAATACCGGTCTCCACAAGAACGGGAGCGGGTTGAATGCGGGTTTTCCTGGTGGTGATGGACGAGACGAAGGAGGCGCGCTCTTCGCTGCGCTATGCGTCTCGCCGCGCGGCGGCGGTGGACGGCGCTGTGCATATCCTCGCGCTTGTGCCGCAACAGAATGTGAGCGCATTTGGCGCGGTCCAGGCCACTATCGAGCAAGAAGCGCGCGACCGGGCCGAAGTGCTGGCACACGGGGCAGCAGGCAATTTGCTCGCGGAAAGCGGGATCATGCCTGCGATCTCTGTGCGCGTTGGCAATGCGCAGGCGATGGTGAAGGAATTCCTTGCAGAGCACGAGGAAGTCGCTGCGCTCGTTCTGGGCGCAGCATCCGGGAACAATCCCGGTCCGCTTGTGACGCATTTTTCTGCGCAGGCGGGCAACCTACCCTGCCCGCTCTACATCGTTCCTGAGGACTATGACGAGAAGGCCGAAAAGCGTTCGGACTGACTAGGGTTAGCGCCGCCGCCCTTGATGGCGGATATTGGATGGCCGACCGCGTTTGCCAGCCTTGTACTTGCCTTTGCCGCCTTTTCGGTCGCCATAGCGAGGTGCCGGACGGCTCCCGCGAGGTTCAATCGCATTGCCATCGCTGTCGACAGGCACAAATTTCATCGCACCGGTAAGCGCGTTCGCCTCTGCCAGTTGCAAGGTCAGCCGATCTCCAGCGGTGTAACTCGTGCCGGAGTTCTCGCCGACAAGCGATTGTGCCGCCTCGTCATAACGGAAGTGCTCTGCGCCCAGCGTGGATACCGGCACAAGACCATCTCCGCCCAGCCCCAGAATGGTCGCGAAAAAGCCGAAGCTTTGCACGCCTGTGATCCGTGTCTCGAAATTCTCGCCGATCCTGTGTGAAAGCCATGCTGCGACATAGCGGTCGATGGTGTCGCGCTCTGCCTCCATGGCGCGCCGTTCGGTCTGGCTGATCGCATCAGTAATCTGCTGAAGCGATTGGCGGTCACGGTCTGAGAGCCCTGATGCCTCAGGCAAATCGACCTTCGGTTTCGGCTGTTCAAGTTTGTAAGCATCGACCAGCGCGCGGTGCACCAGCAGGTCCGAATAGCGACGGATAGGCGAGGTAAAATGCGCGTAAGACCCGAGCGCGAGCCCGAAGTGTCCCGCATTGGCCGGACCGTAATAGGCTTGCGTTTGCGTCCTGAGCACCGCTTCCATCACGAGCGCTTTCTCCGTCTCGTCAGTGACATCCTTGAGCATGCGATTAAACAGGCCGGGCGTGACAACTTGTCCCAATGCGAGCTTCTTGCCTGAGCTTGCAAGGAAGTCCCGTAAGGCAATGAGTTTCTCACGGCTCGGCGGTTCGTGCACGCGGTAAACCACGGGCGAGTTCTTGGATTCGAGCGCCTTTGCCGCCGCGACATTCGCCGCAATCATGAAGTCTTCGACCACCCGGTGCGCATCCAAGCGCTCGCGCACTGCGATCTCTTCAATCTGGCCTTGCTCGTTTAAGACAACGCGCCGCTCTGGCAATTCCAGTTCCAGCGGATCGCGTGCCTTGCGCGCTTTTGCGAGCAGCTTCCACGCGCCCCAAAGATGCGTGAGATATTCAGGCGTATCTTCGCCATCCACCGCCGCCTGCGCGTCTTCATAAGCGATGTTGTGCGCAATCCGGACGATCGCGCGGCTGAAACGCCAATTGCGGATCGCCCCTTCAGCATCGATTTGCATGTGGCAGACCATCGCCGCGCGGTCTTCGTCCTGCTTCAGCGAGCAGACATCGGCTGAGAGCACTTCAGGCAGCATTGGCACGACGCGGTCAGGAAAGTAGACCGAGTTCCCGCGCTTGCGGGCTTCTCTGTCCAAATCGCTTCCGGGCCGCACATAATAGGAGACGTCTGCAATCGCGATGACCGCGTCATAGCCGCCATCTTCACGCGGACTTGCCCAGATCGCATCGTCATGGTCGCGCGCATCGGCCGGGTCGATCGCCACGATGGGCAGATCGCGCAGATCCTCGCGCTTCTCTTCGCTAAGCGCCAGTTCCGTCGCGATCTCCGCCTCTTCCAGAACCTCGTTTGGGAAGACATGTGGAATGCCGTGCTTTGCAATGGCGATCAGGCTAAAACTTTTCGGGGCTAGCGGATCGCCAACGACTTCCACCACTTTCACGCCAGCGCGCGGTGAGCGCCCTGCCCGCTCAGCAATGACGAGCTGGCCTTCTTCCGCTTCACCCAAATCCGAAATCGGTGTCGAAGTACGAATGCGCTTGTCGACCGGCGCGAGCCACGGCTTGCCAGTCCCGTCAAGTTCGACGACGCCCATCAGACCTTCCGTGCGCGCGGGCAGCTTCTTCATTGGATGCGCGATCCAACCACTTTCGGTCTCTTCCGTGCGCGACAGCACGCGATCGCCGCGCTTCAATGCCGGCATCCGCTTCCCGCCCCGCCCTTTCAGCTCGCGCATAGTGATGCGCGGCGGCTTGTCCGGAGCATCGGGTGACCAATTGTCCGGCTCTGCAATCGGTTCGCCATCTTCGATGTCAACGACCCGCAGCACAGTGACCTTGGGCACGCCGCCCATGCGATGATAAGCGGTCTTCTTGCCGTCGATCAGACCTTCCTCGGCCATGTCTTTGAGCAACCGCTTGAGCGCGATCTTTTCCTGACCCTTGAGGCCAAACGCTTTGGCGATTTCGCGTTTGCCTGCAGGCGTATCCGAGCGTTGAAGAAACTCTAGAACCTGTTCGCGCGAAGGCAGTCCAGCGGGTCGGCGTGTCGGTCGCTTGGCCAAAGCCTAATAAGCCTTGGCGATAAGAATGCGTTCGACCGCAGGCTCGCCTGTAAAGATGCATGTTCCCTCTGCGGGCGCAGCGCTACGTGGCACGTTACGGATAGTGAGCTTGTGCGCTTTCAAAGTCTCGACGACCTTTTCCAGAGCCTCTCCGGTTGGCTTGGCCCATTGCACTTCGACCCAGCCCGGGAATTGCTCGCCGGAGGAGTAGAAAGCCGCAACCTCATCCATGCTGGTCACGCCGCGCGTGATATTGGCATCGCGACGTGCGCGTGCTTCGTTGAAAAGGTTCGCCTGAATTTCTTCGAGGATCGCTGAGGCCCGTCCGATAAAGCCTTCACGCTCGGCAAAGTCGAAATTCGGCTTGCCGTTCTCTGCTTTCCAGAGGTCATCGCGGCGCAGCACAGCGACCTTGCCGCCTTCCATGTCGCGACTGCCGACTTCGATCACAATTGGCGCGCCTTTACGGACCCAATCCCACCGCTTTGCGGCCGCCTTGCCCGCACGTTTATCGAGCAGCACGCGGACCGGCTCACCCAAGGACGATTGCGATGCCAATGCGGCGCGCACTTCCTCGCAATAGGCGAGCAAGGCTTCGTCCTCCGGCTTGTCACGAAGCATCGGAAGTATCACGATCTGATGTGGAGCAATGCGCGGCGGGACGCGCAATCCATCATCATCGCCATGCGTCATAATCACGCCGCCAATCATTCGCGTGGATACACCCCAACTTGTGGTGTGCGCGAATTGCTCAGCGCCTTCGCGGTCCTGATACTTGATCCCCGCAGCTTGCGAGAAGTTGGTACCGAGATAATGCGAAGTCCCCGCCTGTAGCGCTTTGCCGTCTTGCATCATCGCTTCAATGGACCATGTCTCGTCTGCACCGGGGAAACGCTCATTCTCGGGCTTTTCCCCAGCAACAACTGGCAGAGCTAAATCTTCCTCAGCGCAAGCGCGATACATTTCCAGCGCGCGGTGTGTTTCTTCCAAAGCATCGTCGCGCGTCTCATGCGCGGTATGTCCTTCCTGCCACAGGAATTCGCTCGTCCGCAGGAACATGCGCGTGCGCATCTCCCAGCGCACAACATTGGCCCATTGGTTGGTCAGCAGCGGCAGATCGCGCCAGCTCTGGATCCAGCGCGCCATGGCATCGCCAATGATCGTTTCCGAAGTTGGACGAACCACCAACGGCTCCTCCAGCTTGGCTTCTGGATCAGGGATCAAGCCACCATCGCCATCGCCAATCAGACGGTGATGCGTGACAACTGCCATTTCCTTCGCAAAGCCTTCGACATGGCTCGCTTCACGCTCGAAATTCTTCAGCGGAATGAAGATCGGGAAATAGACATTGTCGACGCCCGCCGCCTTGATGCGGTCATCCATCAAACGCTGGATGCGCTCCCAGATGCCATAGCCCCAAGGCTTAATGACCATGCATCCGCGCACGCCGGATTCTTCCGCCATTTCAGCGGCTGAAATGACTTCCTGATACCATTTGGCAAAGTCGTCAGTGCGCTTGACTGACAGGGCGTGACGGATGTTGGACACAGGGAGAGTTCTCGTTCTTGGATTTGTGCTGATGATGTGAGCGCGGCCTCTAGAGCGAAGCAGGCTTACTTGCCAAGCTCATCCAGCTTTTTCTGCATCTGCGCCATCTGTTCGCGAAGGGCAGCGAGCTCTTCTTTGTCGGACGATGCCTCTTGCGATGCCGGGCTCTTGCCACTCGCGCCCGGGATCAATGCGTCCGCTGCAGCGCGCATCATAGCCATGTTGGTTTCGTGAATCTTCGCGATGGGAGAATTGCTGATCCCCTTCTCAAAGGCTTCACGAATTTTCGTCTGGTTCTGGCGAAAGTTCTGCATGCTCGCTTCGAGATAGGACGGCATCAGCGACTGCATCGAATTGCCATACATGCCGATCAACTGTCGGAGGAAATTGACCGGCAGCATTTGTCCGCCACCGCTTGCCTCTTCTTCCATGATGATCTGCGTCAGGATCGAATGCGTAATGTCATCGCTGGTTTTGGCATCGAGCACTACGAAATCAACATCATCGCGCACCATCTTCGCGAGGTCTTCCAGCGTGATGTAACTGGAGCTGTCAGTATTGTAGAGCCGCCGATTGGCGTATTTCTTGATGATGATGGCATCGCCATCATTTCGCTTCGCTCGTCCCATGAATTCTCTTTCGTTTTTGTGCGACTTTGCTGCGTTAGCACCTGCACAATGTGCAGTGCAACATCAGGCGTTACCAGAGCGTAAGCGGGTCCCAAGAACCGTCAGCAATTCGTATTGCGACAGACCGCTTTGCTGCGCAGCATTCGGGAGATCATACGGCAGCGAAACCCAGTCGCCCTCGCGCACTTCGGGGGCCTCGGTCAGATCGGCTACGATCATGTCCATCGATACCGTGCCGAGTATGGGCAGGCGCTTGCCGCCAAAGGTGAATGCGCCCTCCCCTCGCCAGCTGCGAAGGATCCCGTCCGCATAGCCAAGCGAAACTACGCCGATGCGCATTTCGCGGTCGGCAGTGAAACGCGCATTGTAGCCTACTGTCTCGCCAGCAGAGATTGTGCGCGTCTGGAGGATCGCGGCTTCGACGCCAGCTACGGATTTGATCGCATCAGAGAGTTCTGCACGCGGCACTCCGCCATACAGAGCCAGGCCCGGACGCGTGAGATCGAAATGATAGTCGCTGCCAAGTGCAATCCCGGCGGAGTTCGCAAGGCTAGCTGAGCGGTGTGCGATATGCTGCCTCGCTTGCTTGAACATCTCAAGCTGCCGCGCATTCATTGGGCTGTCTTCGTCAGCGCAAGCCAGATGGCTCATGAGCACATCGACTTGCAAGGCTTGGACACTCGCATCGCCGAGCTCGCTTGGCGACACCCCAAGCCGGTTAATCCCGCTATCCACCATCAGGTGGCATCGCCCGCCACCTGACGCTTGCCAATGTCCAGCTTGAGCGACGGAATTGATGACAGGGATCGCGCCTATGCTGTGCGCGTAGTCCGAATCCTCCGACGTGACTACACCATGCAGAACAGCGATCTGAGAGGCAGGCACATGGCGCGCGACCGCTTCGACTTCGTTCCAATGGGCGACAAAAAAGTGCTCGCAACCTGCATCGCGGAAGACGGGAACACAGTTATCAACACCAAGGCCGTAGCAATCCGCTTTGACCGCAGCGCCAGCCTTTGCAGCGCCGGACATCGCATCAAGCGCGCACCAGTTCGCAGCCAGCGCGTCTTTATCGACAGTAAGCCTTAGCGTTGAAGGAGGCTTATCCCGCATCTTCGCCGAAGTCGCGCGGCGGGCCTGAAGGCAAGCCCCACAAAGCGATCACGATGCCGAATGCAACCACGACCCAAGTGTACCAGAGCCCGGCATAGATATCGCCAGTCCGTGCTACGATGATCCCCGCGATGAGCGGCAGGAAACCACCAAGATAGCCCGCCCCGATGTGATAAGGGATCGACATCGAGGAATAGCGGATCTCTGGCGGGAACATCTCGGACAGCAGCGCTGCGACAGAGCCGTAAGTCAATGCGGAAAGCCATGCCATCCAAAGCAGGATCGCGACAATCCCGATCCACGCGCCTGCGCTCAGTTCTGGCTGCGAGAAGTCGAAGCCCCGCTCCGTCAGAGCAGCCTGAACACCAGCCTTGCGAGCAGCACTGTCAGTGAACCATGCTTCGTCGATGGCTACAGCTTGTCCGGCAACTGATAGTCCAACTTCGCTTGCAGGCTCAACGGTATAAGGCACACCCGAGGCGGTGAGAGTCTCAAGCACGGAACCGCAATTGGTCTGGCTCCGGTCAAACAGCTCAGCAAACGGATCGGTCGTGCACTCAGGGCCGCTGACGACCACAGGCGCGCGCTCAGCCGCTTCCTGAAGGCCGGGATTGGCGAGTGAACCCATCAACCAGAAGGCCGGGAACAGCGTGATCAGCGTCAGCACTGCACCAATCAGTATAGGCTTGCGCCTTCCTACTCTGTCCGACCACTTACCGACAATCAGGTAGAACCCCATGGCAAGGGTGCCGGCGAAGAACAGGATTAATTCGACTGTCAGCGCGTCCAAATTCATCGGCCCGCGCAGGAAGGACATTCCGCTGAAAAATGCGGTGTACCAGATCGTCGTCAAGATGCCTGTGACACCAAACAATGCGACAAAGATGCGCTTCTTGTTACCGGGATAGGTGAAGCTCTCGACGAAGGGATTTCCGGCGATCTTGCCTTCTTCCTTCATCGCTTTGAACACCGGGCTTTCCGACAGCATCAAGCGCATCCACAGCGAGATACCGAGCAGCACGATGGACAGCAGGAATGGCACACGCCAGCCCCATGCGAGGAAGTCGTCCTCTGGGATCAGGAAACGGCAGCTCAGGACAACGGCTATCGAAAGCACAAAACCGCCCGCGACGCTCGCTTGTATGAAGCTGGTGTAATACCCACGTTTCTCCGGCGGAGAATGCTCTGCAACATAGATTGCTGCGCCGCCATATTCGCCGCCAAGCGCAAGGCCTTGCAGGACCCTCAATATGATCACGATGATAGGCGCAGCGATACCGATCGTATCGACCGTCGGGATCATCCCGACCCCTGCCGTCGCGATACCCATCAGGGTCACTGTCACAAGGAAAGTGTATTTTCGCCCAAGCTTGTCGCCGAGGAAGCCGAACAGAACAGCGCCAATCGGACGGAAAGCAAAGCCGACAGCGAAGGTCGACCAGACAAGCAACAGTGCAAGCGTCTCGTTCTCGACGTCGTAAAACGCGTCTTTAAGAATGTAGGCGAGCGTGCCGTAGATGAAAAAATCGTACCACTCGAACACGGTCCCGGCGCTGCTGGCGCCAATAACGAGCCGGATTTCCTTCTGGCTGGGTTCTTTCGCGGCGTGGTCTGCAGTTGTAGCCATGGCTTCCCTTACGTCTCCCCTGAGTAAGCGAATGGTTCCTCTAGCGGCTGTCGTGTGCCTTGGAAAGCGCCTCTATCGCCGCGCTCCACGGAAGCAGGATTGCACCATGTCGGCTTGTGTGCGCACGGGCTTCAGAGAGTGTTGATATTCCGCTCCAGGCAGGAGCCGCATCGGCCCCATCAAGCCAAGCTTGCAGCGCCGTTTTCGACCGCTCGATATCCGCGAGCGTGCGCCCCTTCGCGTCCGCAGCAAATATCGCGGCGGCGGCTTGCCCGATCGCGCAAGCGCTCACTTTCATGCCGATCTGCGTGATTTCGCCATCATCGCCTTGCGAAAGACCCATGGTAAGCGAGCTGCCGCAAGTGCGCGACCGTGCTTCACCTCGGCAAGCAAAGTCATCGCTCAAGGGGTAATGCGCCAACTGCACCGCAAGGCCCAGCACTTCGCTGGTGTAGAGCTTTGCAACGCTCCCGTTGGTCATTCCGCTTCGTCGCCTGACCCGGAAACTTGCGCGCGACGTTCAGCGATAATCTCGACCAGATCGCGAGAAGCTGCATCGACAACCGGATAGCTCCGCGCGGTCGACATCCAAGCCGGACGCCCTTCGTAACCCCAGACCGTGTCGAACCCGAGGACCAGTACAGAGAACGCAAAGACGATGATGATCGCGCCTTTAAGCGCACCAAACCCGAAGCCGAGCACCCGATCAATCGGGCCAAGAATTGAACCGCGGGCCGCTTCGCCAGCATTGTTCGCGATGACTTTCATCGCGGCATAGGGGATGAGCAGCAGCAAAGCGAATGCGAGGATCGATGTCGTCGTCGGCTCTTCAAGATAGATGATGAGCTGCTCTGTCATCGGCGTGTGCAAATATCGGATCGCAAATGCCGCCAAGACCCAGGCGGCAAGCGAAAGTACTTCCTGCACAAGACCGCGCATGAAGCCCCCGATCGCAGCCACACCCACGATAATCAGCACAATAATATCGAAACCCGTCATAGGCGAGATGGATTATGCATTCCCCATCACATGGTCAACGAGCTTTGCGAGCTGTCCCAACTGATGATATTTCAATGAGGACGAACCGGTTTTAGCATCCGATGGGCCGAAAGCCTTGCTGAAGCCCAGCTTTGCCGCTTCCTTCGCGCGGATATTCGCATGGGCAACCGGGCGGACTTCACCAGCGAGCGAGACTTCTCCAAACCAGACGCTTTGCTTGGGTAATGGTTTGTCAGCAAGCGCTGAAACCAATGCCGCCGCGACCGCTAGGTCAGCTGCCGGATCCGCCAAGCGATAGCCACCGGCGATATTGAGGTAGACTTCTGCTGAGCTGAAATTCAGCCCGCAGCGCGATTCCAGGACCGCTAGCAGCATCGCCAAGCGGCTGTTGTCCCATCCGACAACGCTGCGTCTCGGCGTTGCGCCAGATTGCAGCCGCACAATGAGAGCTTGTATCTCTACCAGTACAGGCCGCGTTCCTTCAAGCGCAGGGAATACCGCGCTTCCTGCCAAAGGCTCGTCGCGCCCTGACAGGAACAACATCGACGGGTTTGAAACTTCGGCCAGCCCTTCGCTTTCCATCGCGAAGACACCGATCTCGTCCACCGCACCGAAACGGTTCTTGAGCGCGCGCAAAATGCGGAACTGGTGGCTGCGCTCGCCTTCAAAGCTCATGACCACATCGACCATATGTTCAAGCACGCGCGGGCCAGCGATATTACCGTCCTTTGTAACATGGCCAACGAGCACCAGAGCGACGTCGTTTTGCTTGGCGTAGCGGATCAATTCGAGCGCGCATCCGCGAACCTGGCTTACCGTGCCTGGCGCGCCTTCGATTGTGTCGGAATGCATCGTCTGGATCGAATCGATCACTAACAATGCGGGCGCTTCCATTCCGGCAAGCGTCGTCAGGATATCGCGCACGGACGTCTCGCTGGCGAGCTGGATCGGAGCATCTGACAGACCGAGCCGTGATGCGCGCATGCGAACCTGGCCCGTTGCCTCTTCGCCGCTGACATAAACAGCTGTACCGCCGCCTTTGGCGACGGTCGCTGCCGTTTGGAGCAGGAGCGTCGACTTCCCGATCCCTGGATCGCCGCCCATCAACACGGCCGAGCCCGGAACCAGCCCTCCGCCTAGCGCGCGGTCAAACTCGGCTAGCCCGGTTGGCCTGCGCTTGGGCAATTCTGCCGGACCATCGAGCGGCACAAATTGCAGCGCGCGCCCACCACTCGACAGATCATGCTTTTGCGAGAACACCGTGGCGGGAGCATCTTCCACCATCGTGTTCCATTCCGCACAGTCAGGGCATTGCCCCTGCCAGCGATGCGTCACACTGCCACAGGCCTGACAGACATATCGTTTTTTCGGCTTTGCCATCCCCAAGGAATACGCAGAACAGAATAAGAACGCAATTGCCTTTCGCTCTTATCCCCGTCATCACGCTAACGTGCGTCAAAAAGAACTCCGCATTGCTTTGGTTTGCTACGGCGGCGTCAGCCTTGCTGTCTACATGCATGGCGTCACGAAAGAGATATGGCAGCTTGCACGCGCCAGTCGCGGTTTCCATTGCGGCGGACCCGATTGCGGCGGCGTTGAAACAGTCTATCGCCGGCTGCTTCGACACATTGAAAGCCGTGCTGAGCTCAAACTGCGGGTTCTGCCGGACATCCTGACAGGCGCGAGTGCGGGCGGCATCAACGCTGTCTTTCTCGCTGAAGCAATCCATTCCGGTCACTCGCTCGAGCCGCTCACCGATCTGTGGCTAAGCAACGCCGACGTCGATAAATTACTCGATCCCGATGCGCGCCCGATGTGGAAGTTCGCTAAGTTATGGGCGCAGCCAATTGCGTGGTGGCTTTTTGCAAGAGCTGGCAACGCAGTCTCCGGCACGGTGGCGCCAGAAACCCGGCAAGAAGTCCGCCGCAAGGTAAGCGGGCTGGTTCGCGGCCGTTGGTTTCAGCCGCCCTTCTCTGGCGATGGCTTTTCGACGCTGCTGTTTGATGCGCTCGCCGCAATGCGGGAGAGTACGCCTGAAGAGCCACTTTTGCCGCCAAGACACCCGGTTGACCTGTTTGTCACCGCGACTGATTTTCGCGGGCACCGCGAGATGCTGCGTTTGAATTCGCCTCCGGTTGTGGAAGAGGCCGAGCACCGGCTACCGATCGAGTTCAAGTCCAGAACACCATCGCAAGGCGGGTTTTCGCTTTCCAATCCGCTGGAACTGACGCTGGCCGCTCGAGCGACTGCGAGTTTTCCCGGAGCATTCCCCGCGCTCGAGCTTCAAGAGATCGATCGGTTAGCTACGCGCCGCGAGCATGGGTGGCCCGGGCGCGATGCCTTCTTGCGGGCAGTTATGCCGGTTCAGCATCGCGCGGGCATCACTGACAGCGTAGCGCTCATCGATGGCTCGGTTCTTGTGAACGCGCCTTTCAGAGGCGCCATCGAAGCGCTTGACCGCAGACCCTCGCAACGCGAGGTGGACCGCCGTTTCGTTTATATCGACCCGCGCCCGGACCGTTTTGGCGATGAGTATTTGGGCCCCAAAGAGGCTGTCGGGTTCTTCGGCGCGATCTTCGGATCGCTTTCTACCATACCGCGCGAGCAGCCCATTCGCGACAACCTGGAAGTGCTGGAAGAACAATCGCGTGATGCTGCGAGGTTGCGCCGTATGGTTCAAGGCATGCGTCCGGAAATCGACCGTGCAGTGGAGAAACTGTTCGGGCGCACATTCTTTCTCGATAGTCCAACGCCGAAACGATTGAAGGCGTGGCGATCCAAGGCCCAGCAAGCTGCAGCGGAAGATGCGGGATATGCATTCCAATCCTATGCGCAGACGAAGTTTACAGGGATTGTCGAGCAGCTCGCCAAGCTCACATTCGATGCCGCTCCTGAATTGCCGCTGCCTGATGCGGGGCCAATCGAACAGGTGTTGCGAACCGAATTGGCAGCGCGCGGCCTTACTTCTCTGAGCGATCCCAAGGGCGGAGCGAACGAGGCTGCCATTGCGTTTTTCCGCGCGCATGATCTCGGTTTTCGGATCAGGCGGCTGAGGTTGCTTGCACGCAGGTTGGCGCGCGATTGGGAAGTCGATCCGGACATTCCCGATGACGCGCTCGATGTGGCGCGCGAAGCGATATATCAAATACTCGAGCTCTATCTCCTGCGCGATGGTGCGGCACCTTTGGGCAAGGACTTCCCCGAGCTTGCAAGCAAAGTACTGACAGAGCCTGGCGCAGTGCTCGAGCACTTGGAAAAGCAGCGGCTGCTCCCCACGGTCGATGAGAAGGCGGAAGAGCTGCTCACGAACGCGCTTGAGCAAATGCCCAAGGGCCTGCGCCGACGCATGTTGCTGACCTATCTCGGCTTCCCGTTCTATGATGTCGCAACCTTACCGCTGGTGCGAAATGAAGGCCTGACAGAGTATGACCCGGTGAAGGTCGACCGGATCTCACCCGACGACGCTTTGAGTATTCGCGAGGGCGGAACGTCAGCCACTTTGCGCGGCACAGAGTTCTTCAATTTCGGCGCATTCTTTAGTCGAGCCTATCGCGAGAACGATTATCTGTGGGGACGCTTGCACGGCGCTGAGCGCATGATCGATCTCGTCTGCTCAACATTGGAAGCGCCACTGCCGGACAATCAGTGCATGGCGTTCAAGCGCGACGCGTTCCTCGCCATTCTGGCAGAAGAGGAAGCTGCAGGCCGATGCAGATCAGGCTTGCTGAACACTCTGAGGGCGGAAGTCGAAGAACGACTGGGCGCGCTCTAAGTTCCTAGTCGAGACTGTCCCAAACCGTTTCGATGAACCGGTCAGCAGAGATAAAGCCCTCGCCGCGCTCGAAGCTGTCGAGCGGCTTCATCGCTTTGGCTTCGTCCATGGTACTGCCGGAAGACTTCAGCGCGCGCAGACGTGTCACAGCTTCGCCGATGATGTTGCGATACGCCATCAGCTCCGCCTTGTTCGACATGGGACCGTGCCCCGGAATGACTTTGGTTTCGTCATCCATCATCGCCAGTGCAGTATCGAGCGAAAAGAGCAGCTGCTGGACATCGCCGCCGGACATGTTGTCGACAAAGGGCCAGCCTGAGATCTTGAAATAGAGATCACCCATATGGACAATGTTTTTCTCGCGCCAGATCACGATGCTGTCGCCATCGGTATGGCCGCCGCCGATGAACATGACATCGATGGTGTCGCCGTTCATGTGGAGCGTAACTCCGCGGTCGTATGTCACCACAGGCAAAGCTGCATCGGGTGAAGCAGGTGTGACGCGTTCACCGCGTTGCTGGTCTGTGCTCATGCGGACACGGACATTCTCATGCGCGAAGATATGCGCGCCTTTCTCGCCGAAATGCTCGTTCCCGCCAGTGTGGTCGCCATGCCAATGGGTGTTCACGACATAGTGAACAGGGTTCGCACTCAGCTTTGCGACGGCGGCTTCGATCTTTTCAGAGAGCGGTGCAAACTGGTCATCGATCAGGACAGTGTAGTCTTCGCCGTGGCTGACACCGATATTGCCGCCCGCGCCATAAAGGACCGCTACGCCCGGCGCGATCTCTTCAGTCGTGATCTCGACATCGCTCAAATCCTGCTGTGCTGCGATTGGCGATGCAAGAATTGTTGCCGCAGCCAGAGTTGCAAAGACGCGCGTTTTCATGAGGCTATCTCCCAGTCCCTTGGGAGCTGCCTAGGACTTCAATCTGATGCTGTCGAGTGGAAGCGCTGAAGTGTCTGGTGCGATCAACCGCCGAACGCGTTCTTCAGCAATTCGAAAAATCCGCGACTTTCCGGGCATTCATCGCCTGTTTCTGTCTCACGGAATTCCTTCAGCAGCTCTTTCTGCTTTTTTGAGAGCTTGGTCGGTGTTTCCACTGCGACTTCAACGACGAGATCGCCTCGCCCTCGCCCTTGCAGAACCGGCATGCCCGCACCGCGCACGCGTAATTGCTTACCCGACTGGATGCCCGCGGGAATATCGACGGTGTTGGTCGAGCCGTCCAAGTCAGGAATATCGATCGAGCCGCCAAGAGCGGCCGTCGTGAAGCTCAATGGCACACGTGTCGCCAGTGTCGTTCCCTGACGCTCAAACACATTATGCGGCCGGACTTGCACGAAGATGTAGAGGTCCCCCGAAGGTGAACCGTGCGGCCCTGCTTCACCGCGTCCTGCAAGGCGGATGCGCGTGCCGGTATCGACCCCCGGCGGGATAGTGACTTCAAGCGCCTGAGCCTTGTCCACGCGCCCTTCACCGCGGCATTCACCGCAAGGTGTTTCGATGACTACGCCGCGCCCGTGACAAGTGGGGCATGGCCGCTCGACAACGAAGAAGCCTTGCTTGGCACGAACCGCGCCTTGACCATTACAAAGATTGCAGCGGCGCTCGCTTGTGCCCGGTTCCGCGCCGGACCCATCGCAGGTGTCGCATTCAGCGGAGACTTCAATTTCGATCTGTGTCTCTTTGCCGTGGAAGGCTTCATCGAGAGTGACGTCGAGATTGTAACGCAAATCCGCGCCACGACGCGCCTGCTGTCGTCCAGCTCCGCCGCCAAAGGCGCTGCCGAAGATTGTCTCGAAGATGTCGCCGATATCGCCGAAGTCAGCGCCGGGATGCCCGCCGCCTCCGCCGCCGCCAGCCATGCCTTCAGTAAAGGCCTGATGGCCGAAGCGGTCATAGGCTGCGCGCTTTTGCGGATCTTTCAAGCAGTCATAGGCAGCATTGATCGCTTTAAATTTCGCCTCAGCCTCTGCGTCTCCCGGATTGCGATCCGGGTGAAATCTCATCGCCATCTTGCGATAGGCACTTTTGATCGTGCCTCCGTCAGCGTCGCGGGAGACTTCCAAAAGCTGGTAAAAGTCGATCTCAGTTGCAGACATTGTGACCCCGTACCCTGCCCGGAAACTCTAACCGCCACCCGCACAGACTGCACGAGTGGCGGCTGAAGTTATCATCAGGACATCAGTCCTTCTTGTCTTCGTCGACTTCAGAGAATTCCGCGTCGACTACGTCTTCGTCGGCCTCTGATGTATCGGAAGCGTCGCCAGCATCCCCTTCAGGAGCCGCGTTGGCCTGCTCCTTCTCGTAGATTTGCTGACCCATCTTCATGGCTGCTTCCGTCAAGGCCTGTGCCTTTGCATTGATCGCGTCGACATCATCGCCTTCGAGAGCATCTTTGGTCTCGCCAAGCGCAGTCTCGACTGCAGACTTGGTGTCTGCGTCGATCTTGTCCCCGTGCTCTTCGAGCTGCTTCTCAGTTGCATGGACAAGACTGTCAGCCTGGTTGCGGGCTTCCGCGCCTTCGCGACGCTTCTTGTCGTCTTCAGCAAACTTCTCGGCATCCTGCACCATCTGGTCGATGTCTAAATCGCTGAGACCGCCAGAAGCCTGAATCTTGATCGTCTGCTCTTTGCCGGTGCCTTTGTCCTTGGCAGAAACGTTCACGATGCCGTTCGCATCGATGTCAAAGGTGACTTCAATCTGCGGCACACCGCGCGGCGCAGGCGGAATACCCACCAGGTCAAACTGGCCAAGCAGCTTGTTGTCAGCGGCCATCTCACGCTCACCTTGGAAGACCCGGATCGTCACAGCGTTCTGATTGTCTTCTGCAGTTGAGTAAGTCTGCGTCTTCTTCGTCGGGATCGTCGTGTTGCGATCGATCATGCGGGTAAAGACACCGCCTAGCGTTTCGATACCAAGCGACAGCGGCGTAACGTCGAGCAGCAGCACGTCCTTGACGTCGCCCTGGAGGACGCCTGCCTGAATGGCAGCACCCATAGCAACCACTTCATCCGGATTCACACCGGTGTGCGGCTTCGCTTCGAAGAACTTCTCGACCACTTCGCGAACCTTCGGCATGCGGGTCATACCGCCAACCAGGATCACTTCATCGATATCGTCCTTGGATACGCCTGCATCCGCCAAAGCCTTCTTGCATGGCTCAAGCGTACGCTGGATCAGATCACCAACGAGCTTTTCGAGATCAGAGCGGCTCAGCGTTTCCACCAAGTGCAATGGCGTGGATGAACCACCTTCCATTCGCGCAGTGATAAACGGCAGGTTGATTTCCGTAGTGGCAGAGCTTGAAAGCTCGATCTTCGCTTTTTCAGCGGCTTCCTTCAGACGTTGCAGCGCAAGCTTATCCGTCTTCAGGTCCATGTTCTCTTTTTTCTGGAACTGGTCTGCAAGCCACTCAACAATCGCGCTGTCGAAGTCTTCACCGCCAAGGAACGTGTCGCCATTGGTGGACTTCACTTCGAACACGCCATCGCCGATCTCAAGGATCGAGACGTCGAACGTACCGCCGCCAAGGTCATAAACAGCGATGGTCTTGCCGTCTTCCTTGTCGAGGCCGTAGGCGAGCGCAGCAGCTGTTGGCTCGTTAATAATGCGCAGGACTTCAAGACCGGCGATCTGGCCTGCATCCTTGGTTGCCTGACGCTGAGCGTCGTTGAAGTATGCAGGAACAGTGATGACCGCCTGCTTCACATCTTCGCCGAGATAGCCTTCAGCTGTCTCTTTCATCTTCTGAAGAATGAAAGCGGAAACCTGGCTAGGCGAATATTCTTCGCCGCCTGCTTCGACCCATGCATCGCCATTCTTGCCTTTGACGATGTCGTACGGGACGAGCTCTGAATCTTTCTTTGTCAGCGGATCATCGAACCGGCGACCGATCAGACGCTTGATCGCGAACAGCGTATTATCCGGGTTCGTGACTGCCTGGCGCTTGGCCGGCTGACCGATCAAACGCTCGCCATCCTTTGTAAAGGCGACGATCGAAGGCGTAGTGCGTGCGCCTTCTGAATTCTCAATAACTTTGGGCTTGCCCCCATCCATCACAGCAACACAGGAGTTTGTGGTGCCGAGGTCGATACCGATTACTTTGGCCATGGTTTCCCCATTCCGTCTACATGTTGGACGCCGCGCGCTTGGCTTCCCGTTACTGGCGAAACCCCTCGGCGGCTCGATTGTGAAGCGGATATAGGTGCGGTTTTGCTTGGCACAAGGGCGTGAGCACTCTAGTTTTCGACGCTGTTCCATTGGGGGAGTAAATACGTGAAGATCGCTTACAATTTCCGGTCGCTGTTCATTGCACCTGCTAGCGCTGCTGCGCTGGCGCTTTCGCTTTCTGCCTGCGGAGGCGCTGAGGCGCCTGTCGAAGAGGTGGCCGAGGTCGAAGGTGTACCTGGCATGACAATTGATAACGCTCGGCTGGTCTTGCCGCCTGTCGCGGGCAATCCGGCAGCAGTATATTTCGATCTGGCTTACGATGGCGAGCGCGCGCTTACGATCCGCAAGGCTGAAGTCGCAGGAGCAGAAAGCGCGATGCTCCACGAATATGCCGAATTCGAAGGCAAGATGCAGATGATGGAAGCGCTGCCAATCGGCATTACCAAAGGCGACAAGCTCGAATTCAAACCTGGCGAAAAGCACGTGATGGCATTCGGTATTCCTGAAGACATCGAAGCTGGCGCAAGTGTGGACGTCACGTTGACTGTCGCTGGCGGTGCTACGCAGACTTTCGCAGCAGAGGTAAGAGCTGCCGGGGAAGAACGCTGACGCAAGCGCCCGATAACGCACAATTTGATACGGCCGCTTCTTTTTTCCCTGCTGGCGGGGAGCGGCCGCTTACTTCTGGCGAGATTGAGCTCGCCCGCAGCATGTTTGGCGGTGCGATCGACTATTCCAAAGTCACGATCCGTCGCCGTAAATGGTTTCCGTTTCAGCCTCGCCACGTAACGATGGCGCCGCGCGGACACATCCATTTCCATCCGCTGGGTCGCAATTACTGCGAGGATTTCAGCGCAGCGCCCTTACATCTGCAAGCGCACTTCATTCATGAAATGGTGCATGTCTGGCAGACACAAACACGCGGCCCGTGGTATTTGGTCACACGCCGGATGCCTTGGGCGCGATACGACTACAGCCTGAAACCGGGCTGGCGGCTTGAACAATACGGGATTGAGCAGCAAGCCCGCATTGTCGAGCATGCTTTCCTGTTGCGCAAAGGCGCGAAACTTCCCGGAGTTGCTGACAAGGCCGCTTATGAGCTACTTGTCGACTTCGGAGAGAGGGAATGACCAAGCAGCTTGATTATATTGTCCGACCGTTTGAGCCGCGGGACGCAGCCGCGTTTGCCGGGCTCAATCGCCAGTGGATCGATGCGCTTTTCGAGATCGAAGAAAAGGATCGCTTCCAACTGGATCACCCGCAAACTGCAATCGTAGACAAGGGCGGCTACATCGCCATCGCAGAGGCCAATGGCTGGGTCATCGGAACGGGTGCTGTTTTGCCTGCAGCGCTTGCCCCGAACGATGGCAAGATGTGGTTCGAGATCATCAAGATGTCGACGGACATTTCAGCCCAAAGGATGGGTATCGGAAGCCGCATTCTCGATAAGCTCATTGAATATGCGAAGGATCACAAGGCAGACGCGATCTGGCTTGAAACCAATGACCGTTTGGAGGCTGCCACGCATCTGTATCGCAAGAAAGGGTTTCAGGACCTTGCCGGTGATGCGGTCTGGGAAACGCCCTATGAGCGCTGCAACATGCAAATGGTGATGGAGCTTTAGCAGCCAACAACGCAAACGGGGCGCCCCTGCAAGAGAGACGCCCCGCCAAATTACAATGCTACTCGCTTAGAAGCGGAAGTAAGCGCCTGCGCTGATCACCCATGGGTCGAGCTTGTGCTCGGTGCGGATGATTTCGGTGTCGTCAACGAAGAAGCGCGCATCGGTGTCGATAAAATAACGCTTCGCATCGATTGACAGACCGAAGCCTTCATTGAGTTCGATGTCAGCACCCGCCTGCAGCGCAATGCCGAACTCGTTGGTGAGATCCGCATCGGTTACGCCGAGATCGACCAGGTCAGCCCCTGCATCATCGTTAAAGATGATGAAGTAGGCTGGACCAGCGCCGATGTAAGGCTTGAAGCCTTGGCCGAGATCGAAGTGATACTTCGCTGTCAGCGTTGCAGGGATGATGCGCAGGTCAGAGACCAGCTCTGCCCCGTCAAGACCGCCAAGGCCGTCAACATCGTGCTGCGTCACGCCAGCAATTGTCTCCAGCGAGAAGTTGTTGCTGACAAAGTACTCGATCGCGATCGTCGGCGTGACATTGTCATTCGCCGCACTCTGCGTGCCCTCTGGCAGACCAAAGTCGTCCAGTTCAACATCGGTGATCTCAGCATCAGCAAACACTGCCGTTGCAAATACCTTGGCCTGAATCGAACCAGTGCGATCTTCCTGCGCAAGGGCAGGTGCGGAAACGCTTGCGGCCAATGCTGCGACTGCCGACAAACAAACCTTTTTCATTAAACTACTCCATTGATGAGAGAGCGCCCCTTGAAGCGCTTCTCAAACCCCGTCCGATCATCAGAACGTGAGATAATATATCTCGTTCCCGAAAATCGGACCGAAATAGTCTAATTCAGATCAAAATGTGGATTATCAGCGGGTTCTAGCCCATACGCTGCATTTGAGCGATGGAACCCGTGGCTCCGCATTCGTCCCAAAGGTGCTGAACCTTCGCGCGATCTTCATCGCTGCGAAATCGCTCCATCGCGGCCATATCCGGCACATCGAGCACATGCACTTCGCAAGAGCCGTCCTCTGCGCGCAAGCGCTCAGCCATAACGATCCCGTATCGATCCAGCAGCGGAATGACTGCCGCTTCGTAGGCCTCGAACTTCTCCATGTCGACGCCGGTCAGATCGATACGCGCATGAATGATCATGCTCGCGACCTCACTCGGGAGCTTTCGCCACACCCACCATCGCTGGACGCAGCAAACGATCCTTGATCATCCAACCGCTCTGCATTTCCTGCACTACAGTGCCGGGTTCAGCGTCGGCGGATGGAACTTCGATCATTGCCTGATGTTGGTTGGGGTCAAGCGGCATGCCCTTGGCAGCAATGCGCGTAATGCCATGCTGCTGGAACACTTTCTCAAGCTCGCGCTGAGTGGCTTCGATACCAACCACCAGACCTTTCATCTTGTCGTCTTCACGCAAGCTATCCGGAATGGCTTCGACAGCACGCGAGAGATTGTCCCACACGCTCAGCACATCACGCGCAAAGCCGGTTGAAGCATAAGCGCGCGCATCCTGAATGTCCTTTTCCATGCGGCGGCGGACGTTTTGCGTCTCTGCCTGCGCGTAAAGCACTTCCTGTTTCGCGGTGGCGAGATCAGCCTTTAGCGAAGCTAGCGCTTCATTTTCGCTCTCGCCTTCGCTTTCATCCGGCTTGCCATCATCGAGGAACTCCTCCGGCACACCTTTCAGCTCGTCTGCGACCGCTTCGTCCTGCGGTTTTTCATTCTCGTTCATTGAAGTCTTTTCCGTCCATCTATCCGATGAGCTTGCCCAAAGATCGGGCTGTCAAATCCACCATGGGGACGACCCGCGCGTAATTCAACCGCGTAGGGCCAATTACGCCCAGCACGCCAACCACTCTTCCTTCTCGGTCGCGATAGGGTGACGCGATTACCGAAGAGCCTGACAAAGCGAACAAGCGGTTTTCGCTCCCGATGAAAATACGGGTCGCGTCCGCATCGCGCGCGCTATCGAGAATCTCTGCAACCGATTGCTTGTTTTCCAGATCATCGATGAGCGAGCGGACCCGGTCGATATCGGTCATGGCTTCGTCATCGAGCAGGTTTGCCTGACCGCGCACGATAAGGACGGGGCGCTTGGCCGCATCCTCTGACCATACAGCAAGCCCGCGTTCAACCAGATCGCTGCTTGCGCTATCCAGCTGTGATTGTCCCGCCTTGATTTCTTTTGCGATCAGGCCGGACGCTTCCGCGAGCGTTCTTCCAGCAAGGCGCGCAGTAACATAATTCGAAGCCTGTTCGAGGGTCGAAGGCACAGCCGCGCTTCCAATCTCAACGACGCGGTTCTCAACCGACCCGTCCTCGCTGACGAGAACAACGAGCGCTCTGCCCTGCCCCAACGGAACCATAGAGAATTGCGCGAGCCGTTCTTCGCGTGTTGGCACCATCACCATTCCTGCTGCCCCAGTCAGATCGGACAGCATGGAGCTCGTTTTCTCCAGCGCTTGCTCAATCGGGCCGCTTTCAGAAAGGCTCTTCTCAATCTGCGCGCGTTCCTGTGCGTTGGGCTCGGCAACACGCATCATTCCGTCGACGAACAATCGCAGTCCCGTTTCAGTCGGCAACCGCCCAGCACTGGTATGCGGGGCCGCCAGTAACCCGCCCTGCTCCAACTCCGCCAAAACCGACCGGATCGAAGCGGACGAAAGGTTCAGCGTCCCGTCACTCGCGAGCATCTTGGAGCCAACAGGTTGACCAGTCTCGATATAGCTCTCCACCACAAGGCGGAATATTTGCCGCGCACGGTCAGTCAGTTCAGAGATCGGCGGTGATGACATAGCCCCTATCTAGCGTGTCCTCTTGCAGCCTCAAGCTTCAAGCGCCTAACGCAAGGCATATCGAGTCGAACTTTAAGGATAATACATGCGACCTTCCGGACGCGCGCCTGATGAAATGCGCGCCATCACTATCGAAACAGGCTTCACCAAACATGCCGAGGGCTCCTGCCTCATAAGCTTCGGCGATACGCGTGTTTTGTGCACCGCAAGCGTCGAAGAACGCATCCCGCCATGGCTGCGAGGCAAAGGCGAAGGCTGGGTGACCGGCGAATATTCCATGCTTCCGCGTTCGACGCACACACGCTCTTCACGCGAAGCCGCGCGCGGCAAGCAATCTGGCCGCACACAGGAAATTCAACGCTTGATTGGACGGTCCCTGCGCGCAGTGGTCGATCTCAAGAAGCTCGGCGAGCGGCAAATCACCTTGGATTGCGATGTGATCCAGGCCGATGGCGGCACGCGCACAGCGTCAATCTCCGGCGCTTGGATTGCGCTTCGAATTGCGATCAACAAGCTGATGGAAGCGGGCGAAATCGCCGAGGATCCGATCACAGGTCAGGTCGCAGCAATCAGTTGCGGGATCTTTGAAGGTACGCCGGTGCTCGATCTTGATTATCCGGAAGACTCCAATGCGGAAGCTGACGCAAACTTCGTGCTGATCGAAGGCGGTCAGATTGCGGAAGTACAAGCGACCGCAGAAGGCGCAACCTATGACGAGGAAGGCCTGTTGCGCTTGCTGCGCTTGGGCAACATTGGTTGCGACCAGATCTTCGCTGCGCAGCGGGATGCAGTGAAGTGACTAGACGGCTTGGCAGCGGCTCTCTCGTGATTGCCACGCATAATGCGGGCAAGCTGAAGGAGATCGCTGCCTTGTTGGAGCCGCATGGCATGAAGTGCCTGTCAGCCGGTTCGCTTGGCCTGCCGGAGCCACCTGAAACCGGCACCACCTTTGTTGAAAACGCGCTGATCAAGGCGCGCGCTGCGGCGGAGGCCTCTGGCATTGTCTCACTGGCCGATGACAGCGGATTGTCCGTTGATGCGCTGGATGGTCGTCCCGGCGTCTACACCGCCGATTGGGCCGAGCGGCAATGGTTCGAAGGCGATCCAGGCCGCGACTGGTATATGGCGATGGGCAAGGTCGAAGGCATGCTGCAAGAGCTTGGCCCTGACATTGATCGCTCAGCCGCCTTCCACTGCGTCCTCGCGATTGCGTGGCCAGATGGAGAATATGCGGTGTATGAGGGCAAGTGCGCCGGCTCCTTGAGCTGGCCGCCGCGCGGTACGATGGGCTTTGGCTATGATCCGGTGTTCGTGCCCGAGAGTTCTGACTTAACTTTCGCGGAAATCGAACCCGAAGCCAAGCATGCAATCAGCCACCGCGCAGACGCTTTTGCCAAGCTCGTTGCCGAGCAATTCGGCGGTTAGCGGATCTCGCGGCCGTAAATATTGCCGGCTGGCCAATAGCGGCAAACAAGGAAATCATCGCGGCTGTTGCGCGACACTGCGCAGCCGACTTCCTGCGTCTCGCGCCATACGACCTGTGTGTAATGTCCGACGTCGCGCCAATTGCCGGTGCGTGAGACGTCGGGAAATTCGCCCGGTCGGAAATACCGTTTCTCTTCAGCAAATGCGCGGATCATGAAGCTAGCGGAATAGGCTCCAGCGCTCCCCATCCAGAGGTTTTCGCCCGCACCGCCGCGCTCATCATTGTTTGCATGACGCATCCGGCCTTCGCGCGCGAGCCTCTCAGCCCAGACTTGTGCATCGCGCGCAAGCCTCTGACTCCATTTGAGTTTTGGCGCACCAAACTCCGCCCGCTCCTGATTATGAGCATCGAGCAGCTCGGCCGCAAAACGGTTTTGTGGACGCTCGGCATGCACGCTTGCGGTGGCGGCAAGCGACAAGCCGGCAAAGGCAGCCAAGGCTGCAATAATTCGACCCTTTTTCATGAAGGCAAGACTGGACTTGAAGCGCTTAACAAAGGCTGAAATACACGCTGGTGTGGCACGCGCTCTCTACATTCACTGGCCCTTCTGCGCGAAGAAATGTCCTTATTGCGACTTCAACAGCCATGTTCGCGATACGGTGGACTTCGAAGGCTGGCAGCAAGCGCTGATATCCGACATGAGGCACGAAGCGGAAGTAGCGGGCGGCGAAGCGCTGACCTCGGTGTTCTTTGGCGGAGGCACGCCGTCGCTCATGCCGCCGTCGTTGGTGGCCGCTCTACTTGAAGAAGCTGAACGTTTATGGGGGTTTAGCGAGGGTGTTGAAATCACTCTGGAGGCGAACCCGTCTTCGGTAGAAGCCTCAAATTTTGCCGGATTGGCAAGTGCAGGCGTGAACCGTGTGTCGCTTGGCGTGCAGTCCCTCAGAAACGAAGCGCTGCGGTTTCTGGGACGCTTGCACGATGTGAATGAAGCACTCCAAGCTGTTGAAACAGCACAGCAAAGCTTCGATCGGGTGAGCTTTGATCTGATCTATGCACGGCCCGGACAAAGCGAAGAGGTATGGCGCGCTGAACTCGCTCAAGCGCTTTCCTACGGCACGTCGCATCTTTCGCTTTACCAGCTCACTATCGAGCCCGGGACGCGCTTTCAAACAGAAGTAAGGCTCGGAAATATAACGCCTTTGGATGATGATCCCGCAGCAGAGCTGTTCGCGCTAACGCAAGAGCTGACGGAAAACGCAGGCCTGCCCGCCTATGAAACTTCCAACCACGCGCGGCCCGGCGAGGAAAGCAGTCACAACCTAACCTATTGGCGTTACGAGGATTATTGCGGGATCGGGCCCGGCGCACATGGTCGCCGCAAGGCTCAAGCCACCGAGCGGCACAAACGTCCAGAGGCCTATTTGGAAGCGGTCGAGATACATGGAGATGGTACCAAGATACGTCGAGATCTCCCTGAGATGGAGCAAGCTTCCGAAGCGATCCTTATGGGATTGCGGCTGGTTGAAGGGATCGACTTGCTACGCCTCGAAAAGCGCTTCTCCATCCCGCGCGGCAAGCTTCTCGATTTCACCAAGCTCGAACTCCATCAAGGCCTCGGCCTGATCTGGCAGGATGGCACCCGGCTTCGAGTGACACCTGCAGGCCGTCCGCTGCTTGATGCGCTGCTGGCAGACCTTGTCAGCGATGATCTGGTATCCGCATGAGTGCGCCAACCACCAAAGCCGATCTGCTTGAGGCCTGGGGCCAGCATCTCAGCCAGTCTCGCAGGCGCAGCCCGCACACGGTCCGTGCTTATGTCGCGACCGCCAACCGCCTGCTTGAAGCGCGCGGGCTAGAGGACTGGGTAAGCGTCGCAAAACTCGACGCGCGAGACTTGCGCGCCCAACTTGCCAAGCGCCGCGCAGAAGGCATCGGAAATGCCAGCGCCACGCGCGAGCTGTCCGCATTGAAGGCTTTCATCGCCTTCGCGCGCGAGCAATCAGGCGAGATTGATCCGGCAGCGCCTCGCGTGCGCGGACCGCGCCTCAAGAAAGGTCTGCCCCGCCCGCTGACGCCTGATGAAGCGAGCAATGTCGCCGAGCTTGTCAAAGGCACGGCTGCCGAGGACTGGATTGGCGCTAGGGACCGCGCCGTTCTGCTGCTGCTCTATGGTTCAGGCTTACGGATTGCCGAGGCGCTGTCCTTGCAAGGCCGCGATGCGCCCTTAGGCGAAGTCCTACAAGTGACCGGCAAAGGGAACAAGCAGCGGCTCGTCCCTATCCTGCCGATTTGCGCAGAGGCGGTCGCGCGCTACACCGCGAAATGCCCTTGGCCCCTTCCCGCTGACGAAGCGCTGTTCCGCGGAGCCAAAGGCGGTCCGCTCAGCCAGAACATGGTCCAGAAATCCATGGCGAAAGCGCGCAAAGCGCTGGGGTTACCTGACACCGCGACACCGCATGCTTTAAGGCATAGCTTCGCGACGCACTTGCTCGGCGCGGGCGTGGATTTGCGGAGCCTGCAAGAATTGCTCGGTCATGCGTCGCTTGGCTCGACGCAGATTTACACACAGGTCGATGCGGCTACGATGCTGGAAAACTACCGCGACGCGCATCCAAGAGCGAAGAAGGGTTAGTGTTCGGAATTGGGGTCGAGAACGGACGTTCCTATGTGGCTAGGCCGTGCCCTCAAGAAGGGCCATCACTTCATCGAAATCCTCATGGACATTGACTTGTGCTCCCCCGGAGAAATTGAGGATCGCGCCCCTTTCGCCCTTACCGACAAACAGCACTTGCGCCATTTGGCAAGCAACCCCCGAGCCATCGGTTCGGTGAAGCAGTACAAATTTAGACTCTCAACTCATAGCAGTTCCTTGTGTTCGCACAGAAAAAAGCCCCCACCGACGAGCGGCGGGGGCTGAAGTCGGAGACAAAAGGACATATCGCCCCTCAATCTCTCGGGTCGCATTGTTGCAGATGCGGCTTGCATTCTTTTGTTGGTTGAAGAGAACAGTCTAGAAACTCCGGCGATGCGGTTGAGCAAATCCGCTTTGCCTGCGTGATTGGCGGCGATGCTCCGCAAAGGCATCGTCAAGCTTGGAATATGAATATGGCCCGACGCGATAGTGGACCGACGTTACTGCGATGATCCCGTCCGGAAGCGGTGTCGGCGGATGCGGCTTCAAGGAACCACCTTCACTCTCCCATTTGGCCATTCCGGGCTGGTCGGGATTTGCCGCGTTTGAGGGAATGTTCATGCCGTTCGCCTTTCTTGGCAGACTCACGTTCGTCACGAGGCCAGCCCTGATTGGATAATCCGTTCGCCTTTCGCCACTCGGCGATCCGCTTCGCGCGCGTTCCGATCAACTCGGAAATCTCCTTGCGCTCTTCCGGCGAACCCGACCGGTCGACCTTCATGGCCGCAACCTGATGGTCGAAGAGAAATTGGTTCATAGGCATGGCGAGGAATCCTTGCGAAAGGGATTGGAGCGCGAGCCGGGGGGTATTGCCCCCCGACCCTGCTGTCGAAATCAGCCCTGCTGTTTGCCGGCCTGTTCCTTCTGGTTCTGACCACCGCCCTGCTGGTGCTGCAGATTCACGGCATGCTTCTTGCCGCCGTCGACTTCACTGGTTTCGTAGCTGAAGCGCTGATCGACCTTGGGTACCTGACCTTCCTGCTGAAGATCCGCCTTTTTGAACCGGAGTGCGTCACCACCCTTTTCAGGGGTGATCGCGCCGGTGCCCGAGCTGCTGTCGTAGCTCTTGATCTTGCCATAATGTGACATTTGTTATTCCTTCAAGCGAGTGTGCAGCGCGCCAGAATAGACCCGGCTGCGACTAAGAGGCGAAACTGAAGGAGGTGGTTCCAACTTGGAGACCGAAGACCGTCGATTGCGACTGGTAGCTGATATTAAAATGGGGATCGCGAGGGTCAAAAACAACCTGTGATATAAATTATTTTTGTCCTCTAATCGCGCCGTCAGCAACTGGGTCGTAAGCTGACGACCCTATTATTCGTCATCCCGAGCCCCGAGCCGGGATCCGGCAAACATAACTTGTGGGATTTGAAGGACGCTGGACCGCGGATCATCCTGAGCCTGTCGAAGGGCCGGGATAATCTGGTATTACGGCCTGGTCATCCCCGCGCAGGCGGGGATGCAGAATGGTCGTGGCACTACTTCGCCTTGGGTTCCCGCCTTTGCGGGAATGACGAAATCATGAGTCTAGCGCGGCCACCCGTCCCTCAATCGCGTCCCAGATCATTCCGGCTGTGTTGGTTCCGTTGAACTGATCGATTGCGACTATCCCTGTCGGGGACGTCACATTGATCTCCGTCAGGTATTTACCGCCGATCACGTCGATCCCGACGAACACCAGCCCAAGTCGCCTCAGCTCCGGACCCATCGCGGCGCAAATCTCTTGCTCGCGTGGCGTCAACTCAGTCTTTTCAGCGCTGCCGCCCATGGCAAGGTTGGAGCGGAACTCGCCCTCGCCCGGCTTGCGGTTGATCGCGCCTGCGACTTCGCCATCGACGAGGACGATCCGTTTGTCTCCTTCCGCCACTTCGGGAAGGAAAGGCTGGACCATGTGCGGCTCGGGCCAGGTCTGGTTGAACACTTCGAACAGCGCGGACAGATTGTCGCCATCGGCAGGCACACGGAAGATAGCCTTTCCGCCATTGCCGTGGATCGGCTTGACAACGACCGCGCCGTGCTGCGCCATAAAGCGACGCACTTCATCGACTGAGCGAGTTACAAGCGTGGGCGGCATGAACTCGCGATAGTTCAGCACCATCACCTTTTCCGGCGCATTGCGGACGCTGACGGGGTCATTCACCACCAGCGTCTCATCCGCGATGCGCTCCAGCATATGCGTCGCGGTGATATAGCCCATGTGGAAAGGCGGGTCCTGCCGCATGAGGACAACGTCGATATCCTTGCCGAGGTCGAGCCTTTGCGCTGCGCCCTTGGTAAAGTGATCGCCTTCGACGCGCTGCACTGTCACCGGATAGCATTCCGCCAAGAGCCGGTCGTCTGCGTCCAGTGTCAGGCTTTCAACGTGATATTCGAAGATCTGATGCCCGCGTGCTTGAGCTGCTTCCATCAAGGCGAACGAGCTGTCGCCTTTGATATTGACGCTTTCAATCGGGTCCATCTGGACGGCTACGCGAAGGCTCATGCGGGTTCTCTTATGGTTGCCAGGCGTTGACGATGTGGCGTGGCAAGCTCGCCGGTGCAAGCAGGATCACGTCGATTCTTATATCTTCGCCTCGCCCCGCATATTCGTGCGCGACGCATTCGACGGCGGCTGCGACGCGTGACAGGCGATATTCGTCAATGGCGGTATCAAGGTCCGCTTTCTTCGCGCGCCATTTGACTTCGATGAAGGCGATGACGCCGGCACGCTTGGCGATGAGATCGATCTCACCGAGGGGTGTTTTGACCCGCCGAGCCAATATGCGCCAACCTTTCAGCGTGAGCCACGCAGCAGCGCGATCCTCGCCCTGCCGCCCGCGCCTCTCGGCTTTCTGGCGCTTCATTCCGCTTTGAGTTCCATTGCGCGAGCATAGAGCGCTTTACGATCAAGGCCCGTTGCTTTTGCGACCTGAGCGGCGGCTTGCGAGGTTTTCATCGTCGCCAAAGCTTCGCGAAGCATGGTGTCGGCATCTTCAGCGCTCGCTTGTGAAGCGGGAGGAGGCCCCACTAGAAGCACAATCTCGCCCTTGGGTGGATGCGCCTCGTAATGCGCCACAAGCTCAACCGCGCTGCCCGTCCGGCATTCCTCATGCAGCTTGGTGATCTCGCGCGCGACGGAGACTTCGCGGCCCGGCAAACCATCTGCGATGGCCTTCAGCGACTTCACAAGACGCGGCCCGCTTTCATAGAAGACCAGCGTGGCTTGAATATCAGCATGCTCGGAAAGGGCCTCTGCCCTCGCCTTTTCCTTGACGGGCAAAAAGCCTGCGAACAGGAAGCGATCGTTGGGCAAGCCGGACAGCGTCAGCCCGGCAATCGCCGCACACGCGCCAGGAATAGTGGTCACCGCCGCTCCGGCTTCGCGGGCCTTTCTCACAAGGTCATATCCAGGATCGGACACTAGCGGCGTTCCCGCATCGCTGACCAGCGCAACCGCTTCGCTTTGCATTTGCTCGATCAATCGGTCGCGCGTTCCATCGCTCGCGTGATCGTCATAACGCAGCAGCGGCTTCGAAATACCTAAATGCTTTAAAAGTTTGCCGGTTACGCGCGTATCTTCACACGCAATCCGGTCGCACCGGCTCAGCACATCTATCGCACGGAGCGTTATATCGCTGAGATTGCCAATAGGCGTGGCGACTATATACAGGCCTGCAGGAAGAGACTCGTTAGTCGCGGGTTCGGGAGATGTGCTGCTCACACGCGGTACTATTGGTCGAGTGAGGGTTAGTCGGCAAGTATGAAGCATTTTCTTTTCAAGAGCCGCACTTGGGTTGTGGCAGGTCTGGCAGTTGTGCTGGCCGGCTGTCAGGTTGTTCCAAAGACCGGACCGGATACAACCGGCCCTGTTGATGAGCCGACAGCGGAACCCACAGCTGACGCTTTGCCAACCGATGATACGCGCCACCGGATTGCGCTTCTCGTGCCGCTTGCGGGCAGTAATGGCGATGTTGGCCAGTCTATTGCGAATGCGACGACAATGGCTTTGCTCGACACCAGCGCCGACAATCTACGCATCACGACATACGACACCTCGCGCGGCGCTCGCGATGCCGCCAGCAAGGCGATTGCTGACGGCAACAAGCTGATCCTTGGCCCGCTGATGTCTGACAATGTCGGCGCGGTACTGGCAGAGGCTCGCCCTGCTGACGTGCCGCTCATTTCATTTTCGAATGACACAGGCGCAGCCGCAATCAATGCCTTTGTTATGGGCCACATTCCGGAGCAGTCTGTCGCTCGATCAATCGCTTATGCCCGCAGCCAAGGCGCGACGCAGTTCGCAGCATTGCTGCCGACGGGAAATTACGGCGACAGAGCGTTTAGCGCGTTGCAGAATTCCCTGCGAGAATTTGGCGGCTCGCTCGTTGCAACGCAGCGTTATGATCGCGGCAATGCAAATATTAGTGCTGCTGCCAGAAGGCTCTCAGGCGAAGGGGGCTTTGATACGGTTCTTGTAGCTGACGGTGCTCGCCTATCTGTTCAAGCGGCCCTGGCTTTGCGAAACGATGAGACACGCGATCTTCGTTTGATCGGTACGGAACTGTGGAGCGGCGTTGATGCGCTCAACCTGTCCAACTCGATGAACGGCGCGCTGTTCTCGGCCGTTTCTGACGCTCGCTACCAGCGCTTTGCTGATAGCTATAAGAGTCGTTTTGGCGACAACCCTTACCGGATCAGCACGTTGGGCTATGACGCTGTATTGCTGACATTGAGAGTCGCACGCGACTGGCGCGTCGGACGCGATTTCCCTGTCTCGCAATTGCGCGATTCCGGCGGTTTCCTCGGTCTTGATGGTCCATTCCGCTTCCGCCGTAATGGCGTCGTAGAGCGCTCAATGGAAGTTCGCCAAATCCAGGCCAATGGTGTAGTAGTGGTCGACGCTGCTCCGACGCGCTTCGACGACTAAAACCGTCGCCGACTGCCAAGCGAAACAAACGCAGATGGGGATAGCGTAATCCCTGTCTTGTAAGCGCTCGGCTTACAGCGATATTGGACACATATGTCTGACGATCTGTTTGATGGAACGCCTGCCTCGAGCGGCGACTATGATGCTTCCTCGATTGAAGTCCTGGAGGGTCTTGAGCCTGTTCGCCGCCGCCCCGGCATGTATATTGGCGGCACGGACGACCGCGCTCTGCACCATCTCGCCGCAGAAGTTCTCGACAATGCGATGGACGAAGCGGTTGCAGGCCATGCAAGCCGGATCGAAGTCCGCCTTGAGGAAGGCAATCGCCTCTCCATCAGCGACAATGGGCGCGGCATTCCCGTGGACGAACATCCCAAGTTTCCGGGCAAATCTACGCTCGAAGTGATCCTTTCAACGCTGCACTCCGGCGGTAAGTTCTCAGGCAAGGCCTATGCAACCTCCGGCGGTCTTCACGGCGTCGGCGTTTCCGTCGTGAACGCGCTATCGAGCCACACGCGGGTTGAAGTCGCTCGCGATCGTCAGCTTTACGCGCAGGAATTTTCAAAGGGTCAGACACTCGGCAAGATCGAAGAGCTTGGGCCTACCCCCAACCGGCGCGGAACCACCGTCACATTCACGCCTGACGAGGAGATTTTCGGCGACAGGCAGTTCAAACCGCATCGTCTGTTCAAGCTGGCGCGCTCGAAAGCGTATCTTTTCGCAGGGGTCGAAATCCGCTGGAAATGTGCGGACAGCCTCGCGAGCGAAGACGTGCCCGCAGAAGCCGTCTTTAAATTTCCGGGCGGCCTTGCAGACCATTTGGCGGAACAAATCGGCGCACGCGAATGCGTCACCGCTCAGCCGTTTACTGGCACCGCAGAGTTCCCGGAAGAAAAAGGCCGCGTCGAATGGGCGGTTGCATGGCCTCTATATTCAGATGGCTCTACCAGCTGGTATTGTAACACTGTGCCGACGCCCGATGGCGGGACGCATGAACAAGGATTGCGCGCGGCGCTCACTAAAGGCATGCGCGCTTTCGGTGAGCTAACGCAGACCAAGAAGGCCAAGGACATTACCGCCGATGATGTGATGACCGGCGGTGAAGTGATGCTCTCCGTCTTCATTCGCGATCCGCAATTCCAGTCGCAGACCAAGGATCGGCTGACTTCTCCTGAAGCAACGCGCCTCGTCGAAAACGCTGTGCGCGATAGCTTCGACCTATTCCTCACTGACAATATGGAGCGCGGCAAGGCGCTGCTCGGTCAAGTGATGGAGCGCATGGAAGAGCGTCTGAAGCGTAAGCAAGAACGCGAGATCAAGCGCAAGAGCGCAACCAACGCCAAGAAGCTGCGATTGCCCGGCAAGCTCACGGATTGCTCTGGTGAAGGCGATGGCGAGACTGAGCTGTTCATCGTCGAAGGCGACTCTGCAGGCGGCAGCGCCAAGCAAGCACGCAACCGCAAGACGCAAGCGATCCTGCCGATCCGCGGCAAGATCCTCAATGTCGCGTCCGCCAGCGCTGACAAGATCCGCGCCAATTCTGAGATCGCTGATCTGACACTCGCCATGGGTTGCGGCACGCGCAAGGACTGCGATCCCAGCAATCTGCGCTATGACCGCATCATCATCATGACCGACGCTGACGTCGATGGCGCGCATATCGCGACACTGCTGATGACGTTCTTCTTCCAGGAGATGCCGGAGCTTGTTCGACAGGGTCATCTCTATCTGGCGCAACCGCCGCTCTACAAGCTGACAGCAGGCAAAGAGAGCCGCTATGCCCGCGATGATGCGCACCGCGCTGAGCTGGAAGAGAGCGTGTTCAAGGGCAAAAAGGTCGAAGTCGCGCGCTTCAAAGGCCTCGGAGAGATGAACCCGCAGCAGCTGCGCGAAACGACAATGAACCCGGAAACGCGCGGGCTGATCCGTATTACGCTACCGCAGGAATTTGAAGACCGCGCGGCGGTGAAGCGCCTCGTCGATGAGCTAATGGGTCGTAATCCGGAGCATCGCTTCAACTTCATCCAGAACCACGCAAGCGATATCGACCGCGATCTGATCGATGCGTGATGCCTGAGCCGCAGGAAAACGAAGACGGTGATGTCATGGCGGGCGATCGCAGGATTGCCCGTCCGGATACGGCACTGCCTGACTGGCATGTGCCAGACGCTAGCTATCGTCCAATTCCGATTGCGTGGTTTGCGGGCGCTTTCCTGCTTCAAATGGTGGTATTATTCACCATCTTCTTGATCCTCTTGAGCAAGCATGGCGCCTTCACAATCGGGCTTAGTGCACTCGCGACAGGCGCGATCGGGAAATGGACCTGGGATCGCGGCATGAAGGACGCGAGCAAGGGATGGAAGATCGCCACCATTGTCATGCTCACCGTCCAACTGGCGTTCATCGTGCTTGGGGCAAGCGACAGGCTGTAATGCCGCGTAACATTTTCCTCTCTGCCCTGCCCTTGGCGCTGCTTGCTGGCTGTGCATTGCAGCCGCCTGATCCTGCCCCGCTGGTAGAAGCTTGCGCCAATGTATCGGTCAGTGCGCCTGCCGATGATGGCCAAAACCAGTTCTTCTTTCTTTCAACCGCTATCCCCGACTGCCGCGATGGCGGTCTGAGGCTCGCGCCTTATCGTCATCCCGATCAGACATACGGTTCAGGCATGTACGAGTTGATCGAAGGAGAAGCGCAGGCGCCCGCCCTCGCCAAGCATGACCGCGATGACTGGTTTGTGGCGCTTGAAAGCAAGATCAATGCTCATCCTCAGCGCCGCGTGATCGTCTTCATCCATGGTTACGCGACGAGCTTTGAAGAAGCGCACAAGGACGCAGCGGAAGTTCGCGCACTGGCCGCGAGCGATATTCCGCTGGTCGTTCTGCATTGGCCTTCGCGCAACAATGCGCAGGACTATCTGCTTGACCGTGCGAGCATCGGCTGGGCGCAGGACAGCATTATCGAGACTTTGGGCACGCTGACGATCCTTGCTGACGACATAACACTTGTGACGCATTCGATGGGCGCGCAGGCCGGTACGTCGGCCGTTCTCGCACTGGATGAACTTTCTGCGGCCAATTCGGATGTGATCAAGCGCATCGTGCTAGCATCGCCTGACTTTGATCGAGATCGAGCCTTGCGGATCGGCGGCACGGTGGACCAACTTCTGGGCCGCGATCGCAAGCTGCTCGTTTACGCATCAGAGAAAGACAAGGCATTGCGCGCTTCGCGCACCGTGAACGGTTATGCGCGTTTAGGCACGACAAGTTGCGAGTTTGATCTGGTCTACGAGCGCCGTGCACTCGGAAAAGACGGCAATTGCCACCTCACCGCTCCGAGACAGGGTTTCGCGATTGTCGACACTGGTCCTTCCATGCCGGACGGCTATCTGCGGCATAACGACTTCCTTGATAGCTGCCATGTGCGCGCTGATCTGGCGGCTTTCCTGCGCGACGAGCCCGCGCCCGCCTATCGCATCCAGATCGGTGACGACGAAAACGAAGGCTATGTGATTGATCCTGGCATCACTTTCGATGGCGCGCCTTGCGAGCCCATTAGCGACGATTAGCGCTCTCTAGTCCGCGCTTTCCGTATGGATGTGCAGATGCCCTTCGAGCGTACGGTGAACCGGGCACTTGTCCGCGATTTCGATGATCTTAGCGCGCTGCTCGTCGGTCAAATGATCCCCATGGACAGCTATTCGCCGGTTTAGCGCTTGGACCTGAGCGCCCTCGCCTTCTTCTTCGCAGTGATCGCAATCCTCATGGTGGTTGCGCTCATGTGTGACTTCCACTGTGGTACCTTTAAATGGCCAGCCCTTGCGGTCAGCGTACATTTTCATCGTCATGGCTGTGCATGTGCCGAGCGCTGCGTTGAGCAGATCATAGGGCGTTGGCCCGCTATCGTCGCCGCCATAACTCAGCGGCTCATCCGCGATGAAGTGATGCGTGGCCGTATGAACCTCGGTGCCGAACTTTCCGAGCCCGGTGCGCACTATCACACCCGTCTCAGGCGCGGGCAGCTCGTTTAACTCGGGCAGATAGCGCTGCGCCCATTGCGCGATAACGCCTGCAGCGAACTTCGCGTCGTCTGCATTGGTCAACAAGTGGTCAGCCTCGGCTAGGCTGATGAAGCTCTTGGGATGCTTCGCCGCCCCGAACAGATTTCCGGCGTGCTCGATGCCAACGATGGCGTCTGTCGGCGCATGAGCGACCATGATCGGCACGCGGAGCTTTGCAACCTGATCGAGCAGGTCTGTACCATGCGTATTGTCGAGGAAGTCCTTGCTCAGCCGGAAAGCACGTCCGCCAATCGTGACATCGCCCTCACCTTCGCGCTCAATCGCGGAAAGGTCGCCTTTGATGTTGTGAAGGACATGCGGGACATCGCTGGGTGCGCCAATCGTCGCGATGGCAGCGACCTTGCCCTTGCCAAGCCTGTGCCCCGCAGCAAGAACCGCGGCCCCGCCAAGGCTGTGCCCGACTAACAAGATTTTGCCGGAGAATCGATCGCATAGCGCTTCTGATGCAGCGACAAGGTCATCGACGTCGCTTGCAAAGCCCGCCCGGCCAAACTCGCCTTCGCTCGCACCAAGGCCGGTAAAGTCGAAGCGCAGCGTCGCAATCCCTTCGCGTGCTAAAGCCCGCGTTACCGCCACGGCTCCTTTCGATTGCATGGTGCAGGTGAAACAATGCGCAAACAAGGCCGCACCGCGCACCAGACCTGTCGGAAGCTCCAGCGTGCCTGAAAGCTGGTGGCCCGCCGCTGTTGTAATCGATAGTTTTTCCGCTGGCATTACCGTCTCCTTCATCCGCCGCTGTACGACCGGGTTCGATCCGATCAACCAAACGTTACAACTGATAACGGGTGAAGCGGGTTTACGCCACGGCACCCTTGCCTCTTTGCGCACTGCACCCTAACGCTAACGTCAAGTTGCAAGACGAAACTCCAATATATCTGATGGAACGGAATGGCATGACCGATACGACGCGCTTTGAAGGCACGAGTTCTTACATCGCAACCGACGATCTCAAGGTCGCGGTGAACGCTGCTGTGACTTTGCGCCGTCCTTTGTTGGTCAAAGGTGAGCCAGGAACGGGTAAGACCGTCCTCGCCCATGAAATCGCAGAAGCCATCAATGCGCCGCTGATCGAGTGGAACATCAAATCGACGACTAAAGCCCAGCAGGGTCTCTACGAATATGATGCGGTCGCGCGTCTTCGGGATGGCCAGCTTGGTGACGAGCGCGTTCACGACATTTCGAACTACATCAAGAAGGGCAAACTCTGGGAAGCATTCACATCAGAGCAGCTGCCTGTCCTTTTGATCGACGAGATCGACAAAGCCGATATCGAGTTTCCGAACGATCTTTTGCAAGAACTCGACCGGATGAGCTTCGACGTTTACGAAACGCATGAGCGGATCGAAGCGAAAGAGCGCCCGATCGTTGTGATCACTTCGAACAACGAAAAGGAACTTCCGGACGCATTCCTGCGCCGTTGCTTCTTCCACTATATCAAGTTCCCTGATCGCGACACGATGCGCGAGATTATCGACGTGCACTATCCTGGCATCCAGAAGAACCTCGTCACCAAGGCGATGGATATCTTTTACGAGCTTCGCGAAGTGCCAGGCCTTAAGAAAAAGCCATCAACCAGCGAATTGCTCGATTGGCTGAAACTGCTCTTGAACGAAGACATGCCGGTCGAAGTGCTGCAAGACGCAAATCCGAATAGCGCAATTCCGCCGCTTCATGGCGCGCTGCTCAAGAACGAGCAGGATGTGATGATGTTCGAGCGGCTGGCCTTCATGGCGCGCCGCAATCCGACCTAGCCCTGATCGCCCGGGACGGCTTCCATCAGGTCCCCAGGCTGGCAATCAAGCTCTTCGCATATCTTTGCGATAGTCTCGAACCGAACTCCGCGCACTTTGCCGGAGCGGAATAGCGACATCTGTGTTTCACTAATTCCGATCCGCGAGGCGAGCTCTTTGCCCGTCATATTGCGGAGCATCAGCACATTATCGAGTCTGACGATGATCTGCATCACACGAACTCATCCAGTTCGTTGTGCAATGATTGTGCTTTCGCAACCTCAGCCGCCAAACCCAACAGCGCAAAGCCAGCGAACAACAGTGTGATCGCTGCTGGATCAAAATAGGCAAAAGACCCTGCGCGTCCGTCGCTCAGGATCCTTACGATCCACTGCCAGAAGAACAGATCATAAAGCGCCCCAACCACCATTGCTGCGCCCGCTAGGCGCAGGCGCTCATGCCGAAAGCTGCCGGTCCTTTCTAATGCAGTGTACAACCCCAACATGGCGATCACATAAGCAATGATGGAACCATTCGTGAGCAATTTTTGAGCGAGTATTCCACTATCGGCTCTGAACCACAACACGGTAACCTCAATCAGAAACAGGCCAGTCATCGCCAGGCCAGCCAACGCTGCCATCGTCCGAAAGCCTTTGAAGAATCCAACCATGTCTCACCTTGTGAAATTTAATCTTGACTTAAATTATCGGATGCTGAATTTATGTTTTAGTTAAATTTCACGAGATCGCAAGCATGCAGTTGGCAATAGAAACCACCTCTCTCACAAAAAGGTTCGGTCAACGGATCGTCCTTGAAGACTGTAACCTTCAAATTCCTCAAGGTGCAGTTTACGGCTTTCTCGGCGCCAATGGTGCAGGCAAATCGACAACAATCCGAATTTTGCTCGGCCTGCTTGAAGCAGATGCGGGCTCGATCCACTATTTCGGACGCCAGGCTCAGTCAGGAAGCAGACCCTATATCGGAGCAGTTTCGGATGCCCGGGGCCAGGCTTTATACGATCATCTTACAGCCGAGCAGAACTTGGCGATTACACTCACGCTGCGTCACCGCCCTCAAAAGGAAGCACTAGATCTTCTCGAGTTGGTCGGCCTCTCAGATTACGCAAGCGAGAAGGTCGCAGGCTTCTCGACCGGAATGCGCCAGCGACTGGCGATTGCACGTGCATTGATTGGGCACCCCGAGATCGTGATTTTGGACGAACCTTTGAATGGCCTTGATCCGCAGGGCATTCGCTCAATGCGAGAGCTCATTGCAAACCTCGTCGCTGACCGATCCATGACGCTGATTATATGCAGTCATCTGCTGGACGAGATGCAAAAGGTCGCCAGCCACGTGGGTCTACTCCATCAGGGACATCTCATTTCGCAGGGCTTGCTCAAAGATGTTCTTGGCAACACCAACCGAATTGCCATCGAACTTGAAGACTTAAACGATCCCGCAGCTCGCCAAACTCTCATGAAGTTCGGAAACATAAGTTATCTCGTGGACGCCCTGGAGGTCGAGACTGATCCTCGAAACACCCCAGATATTGCTCAAGGACTGATCGCCTGCGGCGCCCGGATAAAGCGCTTGGAGCCACAATATCCTACCTTGGAGAACCTCTATCATGAAATGGTCCGACAAGCCGCGTGATCGTGACGACGCGGCCGCAACAAGTTCATTCCTTACAGTTCTGCGCTCCGAAGCAATCAAATTGAGAGGCTCGCTTGTTGGACTACTGTCCTTCGCGGTACCTTCCTTCGTTGTTCTGGTAAGTGTCGTCATTGTCTTAAAGCAGGGCGCACAGGCGGATCAATTTTTAACTTCAATGGCGGCAGCTTGGGCTTACATAATGCTCCCCTTGGGTGTTGCAGCCTTAAGCGCGCTTGCTGGTCACATTGAGCATGGCTCGCGCGCTTTCGATCATTTGCTTGCGCTACCGGGCGTTCGAGGACGCATATTCCTTGCCAAGGGTCTCATTTTCGTCGCGGTGGTTGCCGTATGGCATATCCTGCTGTTTGTTCTGGCGTTACTTGGTGCGGGTGCTTTGCAGAATATCGCTCCTGAAAGCCTGGCAGGCAGTCTACAGGTCCAGTCCTTCGCTCAAATGTTGGCAATGGTCTGGGGCGCCAGCCTCCTGCTCGTCGCCATTCAGCTGTGGGTAGCGCTTTGGTTCAGAAGCTTTGTCTGGCCGCTCGCGCTCGGAGTGTTTGGGGCCTTTGCCGGCATTGTAACGGCTGGGGCTGAAGAAGGGCTGTATTTCCCGTGGAGCACTGCTCTGCACGTTATGCATGCTAATGCTGCCAACGGCACCATGGCTGTAACTTACGGCATTATCGGAGGCGGCCTGACGCTAGTCGCGATGCATCATACTTTGAAATATCGTCGCTGGTAGAGCCGTCACCTACTCGAAGGCGTAAGCCAGCTCGAAATCGCCCCAGCGTTTGCCGCTGATAATCAGCGGCACATACACGTTGCGCACGACCTGGTAGTCCTCTTCACCCGCTTCCGAGCGATAAACGGCCATCATATAATCGGCTGAGCTTTGCTTGGCCTTGATATCCACGCCGCCAAGATACTTGATCCCATTGCGGCAATGCGACGTGTCGAGCTCGACATTGCCTGTTGGCACGCGAGAGAAGGTCGTCGAGTGGGTGGGAAGGAAGCCCTGCATGTCAGTGCACACGCCGCCGATGATCTCGTCGGAAAGGGTTTCCATGCGATCAAGCTCAGGGCGGATATTTGCGTCCGCCCAATCAGAGAACCGCGTCCGGTAAAGCTGCGGATTGGTGCCTTCCACCGGTAGATACTGATCGTCGAACAGAGCGTCTTTGCTCAAGTTGCCGCTCTCAATCGCATCTTCGATTTTCGTTTTGAGACGATCTGTTTCTTCCTTCGCAAGGGCAACCATTGCTTCATCGCGCGGAGAGAGACCTGCTTGGACAAGCCGATCGAACATATCGCTCGCAGTGAGTTCAAGCTCTTCCATCCGCTCATGTGCGGTCTCAAGCTTGCTCTCATTGTCTTTTGCAGCCGTATCAAAGCTCTGCATCACACCCTGAACCTCGACGACATGTGCGCTGATTGTGGCTGTGGAATGCGCGATCTGTTCGTTTTGCTTGTCGACTTCTTCGACCAGCTCACCAACTTCGCTGATCGTGCGTTCGATCTGGCTGGCAGAGTTCTTTGCGGCATCACTGGCCAACGCGCCTGCTTCGATCTGGCCAATGACTTGTGATGCTTCTTCGCCCAGTGCTTCGACCGTGGCAGAGATTTCTTCAGTTGCTTTACGCGTGTCGTTGGCGAGGCTTTTGACCTCATTCGCAACAACAGCGAAGGTGCGTCCGGCTTCGCCCGCCCGCATCGCTTCAATCGTGGCATTAAGCGCCAGGATATTGGTTGTTTCAGCAATCTGGTCGATATCCTGCGCGCTGCGGCGTACCTGATCCATCGCACTGGCAAAGCCCGTTACATGCTGCGCCATCGCATCAACAAGCTCCAGCAATGAATTGATTTCAGACAGAGATGACTGAATGAGCGTGGTGCCCTGCCCGAGGCGTTCCATCGCCTTTTCTGACAAGAGCCGCGCTTCATCGCTGGCATCGGCAACCTTGGCCTGGTCAGCTTCCAAGGCGCTGACAGTGCCTGACAATGCATCATGCTCTGCACGAAGCCGTTCGGACGAAGCGATGACCGCTTCGACGATGCCTGCAACGTCCGTGCAACCGACGGTCACTTCGCCGCATTTCTCCGGAATCATGTCGAGCGCGGCCACGCTCTGATTGTCGATTTCCACCGGCTTCATACCGAATGCGCCCCTCTTAAAGCTCTAACGGGACCGCTAAGCCGTTATGGTTAGAAAACCATTAAGCAAAAGCGCATGACTGGGCGCGCAATGGGTTGGCAAGATCGCCTGCGCATAGCTATGATATCAGGCATGTTCTTCAATTTCGTAGATGAGCTTCGGGAAGCTGGCATTGGTGCTTCGTTCAAAGAGCACCTGACGCTGCTCGAAGCGCTCGACAAGGATGTCATCGAGCAAACGCCTGAAGCATTCTATTATCTCAGCCGCGCGACCTTCGTGAAAGATGAAGGCATGCTCGACCGGTTCGATCAGGTCTTCCAAAAAGTCTTCAAAGGCATTCTGACCGATTATGGCCAGAACCCTGTCGAGATTCCCGAAGATTGGCTCAAGGCTGTCGCTGAAAAATTCCTAACGCCTGAAGAGATGGAAGCGATCAAATCCTTGGGCGACTGGGACGAGATCATGGACACCCTCAAGAAGCGCCTTGAGGAACAGGAGAAACGTCACGAAGGCGGCAACAAGTGGATCGGCACAGGTGGAACCTCGCCTTTCGGCCATTCCGGCTACAATCCAGAGGGCGTCCGCATCGGCGGTGAAAGCAAGCATAAGCGCGCGATCAAAGTCTGGGAAAAGCGTGAGTTCAAGAACCTGGACAACACCAAGGAACTTGGCACACGTAACATCAAGATGGCTCTACGCCGACTTCGCCGGTTCGCGCGCGAAGGCAATCCCGATCAGCTCGATCTGGACGCAACGATTGATGGCACCGCCAAGCAAGGCTGGCTCGATATTCACATGCGGCCCGAACGCCGCAATGCGGTGAAATTGCTGCTGTTCCTCGACGTGGGCGGCTCGATGGATCCCTTTATCAAGCTTGTCGAAGAGTTGTTCAGCGCAGCAACAGCCGAATTCAAGAACCTTGAGTTCTTCTACTTCCACAACTGCCTCTATGAGGGCGTTTGGAAGGACAACAAACGCCGCTGGCAAGAGCGCACCAAGACCTGGGACGTGCTCCACAAATACGGGCATGATTACAAGGTTGTGTTCGTCGGCGATGCTGCGATGAGTCCCTACGAAATCACGCATCCCGGCGGCAGCGTTGAGCATATGAACGAGGAAGCGGGTGGCGTCTGGATGCAGCGTGTGTCGAACACTTATCCCGCAACGATCTGGCTCAATCCCGTGCCGGAGAAGCAGTGGACTTATTCGCAGTCGACCAAGATCATGAAAGAACTGGTGAACGACCGTATGTTCCCGCTGACGCTTGATGGCCTGGATGATGCCATGCGCGAACTCAGCCGCAAGCAGGGGCACTGACGATTAGCGGGCTTCCTCCTGGTATTTCACTGGACGATCCGCGCCCAATAGCTGCGGAGGCGCCTTACACGTTCGAACTGCCGCATGCGGTGGAGCTTTCCGCGCTCAAGCCGGGCGACGGAGTGAAGGCCATTTTTCGCCAGATAGAAGGCGAGACCAAATACGGCGCGGAACGCATGTGGGTTCTGATCGAGCGGATCGAGAATGATGTGATCTATGGCACTCTGGACAACGATCCTTTGGATATGCCGCTGATTGAGGCTGGCATGCCGGTCGCTATCCCGCTGAGCCATGTCATTTCGACCGCCTTTTCGAAAGACAACCCTCGCCCGCAAACGCCAGAGCGGCGCGAGTACTGGGACCGCTGCATGGTCGATCTCTGCGTTTCCGAAGGCAGAAGCCATGTCGACTATCTTTATCGAGAGACACCCGACATGACGCAGGAAGGGGATGAATTTCCCGATAGTGGCTGGCGGCTGCGCGGCCTTCCAGAAATAACCGATGCCGAAGCTGATCTGGAAAACGCCATCCAATACATTGCCTTAGGGGCAGTTCTTAACAAAGACGATCGCTGGATTCACCTGATTGACGAAGCGCCGGGAGTGGCATTCCAATGGGATCCCGAGGCTCAAGACTATATCCGCTTCGAGCGCCCCGATTTGCTTGAAACTAACGATGATTGAGCGGTTGTCTTACCAAGGTACTTCTTCGCCCTGTAGCTCGTAGAATTTGCCATTATCGGCAAAGCTCAGGCCGGCAATCACTTGGCGTTGTTGCCTCACGCTTTCCTTGACAGTCCAATGCGCAGCATCGCCGCCCATATCGGTTTTTGTCCAGCCCGGTGACAAGGAAATGGTTGTGATGCCGCGATCAGCCAGATCGTTTGCAACGCCCTTAGCGAGCATGTTCAGCGCCGCCTTGCTGGTGCGATACAGATGCGATCCACCCATCGTATTGTGAGCGATCGATGCAAGGCCAGAGCTGATCATGATGATTTGCTTCTTGTCGCTGGCTGCCACATTCCCATACAAAGCCTCGGTCACACGCATTGCGCCGAGCAGGTTGACGTCCAAGATCCAGCGCCACTGCTCATAATCGATGCTTCCTAGCGATTGCCTGTCAGCGGACGGGTCCCAACTTTTGTCGCCCGCAGTGCCTGCATTGTTAATGAGGACATCAATCGCAACGCCATCCAGCCTTCCCACAAGCGAACAAACAAACTCGCCGCAAGTCACATCCAGTTCTTCGATTTTGAGGTTCGTGCCATGTTTTTCAGCCAAGGAAGCGAGCTCTGTGGCCTCTCCCGGCTTTCGGCATGTTGCAATAACCGTCTCACCTGCTTCGAGGGCCTGCTTCGTATGCTCCAGACCGATCCCGCGATTAGCGCCGGTAATGAGAATTGTGGTCATCGCTCACACTCCCTAGATCAATAAAGCAAATGCTCGCGCACTGTTGCGACCCAGCTAGCCTCGTCTGCGCTGGCCAAAGCATCCAGATCGCTTGGGAGAGCCGCCGGGTCATCGACCCATTCTCGCAATGATGGCCCGCCATTGATCACGTCGATTGCCAGTACATCATTGGTATACTCGTATTTGAAATCCGTGCCGCGCCAAAGCTCATAGTCTGGATAGAGCATGCGGACCGCCTTGAAAGCGAGCGCCTGCAAGCGCCATGGGCGGAACAGGTCATGCGTGTAATGTGGCCCTTCGGCATGGATCATGAGGGCATTGCAGAGCGTACCAGCATGTTTGTGAAAGGTTGGCTCAAACCAGCAATCGCGGATCGCGCAGCCAGTCATCCATTCCGGCTCCAGCTTGTGCATAGCGGCGAGCACAGCCTTTGCATCGACATCGGGAGCGCCGAACAGAACTTCTAAAGGACGGGTTGTGCCCCTCCCCTCGCTCAGCGTCGCGCTTTCGATCATCACTGTGCCGGCATAAGCGCGCGCCATGTTAAGGCTTGCGGCATTAGGCGAAGGATTGATCCAGATGCGGTCCGTCGGCCAGCCATATCCGGGCCCTGCTTCCGGCAGCCAATGATGCATATCGATGACGCGATATTCCACATCGAGACCGAAATGATCGATAAACCAGTGGCCCATTTCGCCGAGCGTCAGTCCATGCCGCATCGGCATAGGCGCCGCGCCGACAAAGCTCTCGTATCCCGGGACAAGCAATGTCCCTTCGACCGGACGCCCAGCCGGGTTTGGACGATCGAGCACCCAGACCTCTTTTCCCGCCTTGGCAGCTTCTTCGAGCAGATACAGCAGTGTCGTCACGAAAGTGTAGATCCGGCAACCCAGATCCTGCAAGTCGAACAGGAAGACGTCAGCCGTCGACATCATCTGTCCCGTTGGCCGTCTCACTTCGCCATAGAGACTGAAGACAGGAATGCCATATTGCGGATCCATCTCGTCCGCCGTTTCGACCATATTGTCTTGCTTGTCGCCCTTCAGACCATGCTGTGGTCCGAAGGCTGCGGTTACATTCACACCGGCTGCAATCAACGCATCGAGCGAATGCGTGAGGTTAGCGGTCACACTAGCGGGATGCGCAACAAGAGCGACCCGCTTGCCTTCGAGCGGTTTGCGCAGCTCCGGCTCGCTTAGCAGCCTGTCTATGCCAAACTTCAACGCCATTATCGCTTCTCCACCCGAAACTGGCGGCAGACTTCGCTGTGAAACTCAGCCTTGCCGTCCTGAAAAGCGAGCGCCCAGAACTGAATATTACCTTCTTTGTCCTCGACAATCGCATTGAGAGCGACGTCAGCGGGGACAGGCAGTTCTGACACGATCTCCGCTTCCAGCACCAATTGCCCAGCATCGCGCGTACAGGAAATCACTACACTGTCTGCCGGCGCATCGCGCGCATTCTCGCGGAAGTCATCAAAGTCATAGGCTGCCCAACGGGTCGACGGCGAGAGGTTGAACTCACGATAATAGCTGCCGCCATCAGGCTGCCAGAAAATCTCGAAGCAGGTCGTTTTCCAAAGATAGTCGGTGCGCTCCGGCTCGTCGCGCTTTGGTACTTTGATCGAGGAAATGTCGCCTACGAGCTTGAATACAGCGGTGCAGCCGCTGGATGTTGGCTCAAGCTCAGCTGTAACCTTCGTAATCGGTCCAGCTGCGCAGTCGGGATGCAAAACAAGCGATCTCATAGCCACACTGACTAGGTTTGTGTGCACACCCAAGCAAGAGGCTTACACACAGCTTCAAGCGCTGCTAGAGGCTCCAGCCGAAATGAGCACTTACAAATCCGATCTCCTGCGCGTTCTCGAAGAGCGCGGCTACATCCACCAGACAACCGATGCTGAAGGTCTGGATGCGCTTGCATCCAAACAGGTCGTGCCTGGCTATATCGGCTTTGATGCGACCGCGCCTTCGCTGCACGTGGGGAGCCTCGTGCAGATCATGATGCTGCGTCGCTTGCAGCAGGCAGGGCACAAACCCATCGTGGTCATGGGCGGCGGTACGACCAAGATCGGTGATCCAAGCGGCAAGGATGAAAGCCGCCAGTTGCTCACGTCAGAACGCATAGACGAGAATATCGCCGGTATTCGCAAGGTGTTTGAACGCCTGCTGACGTTTGGCAATGGTCCGACCGATGCCATCATGGTCAATAATGACGAGTGGCTTTCAGAGCTCGGCTATATTGAACTGCTGCGCGACGTGGGTCCGCACTTCACGATCAACCGGATGCTGACTTTCGATTCCGTGAAGCTGCGGCTCGACCGCGAGCAGCCGCTGACTTTCCTCGAATTCAATTACATGATCCTCCAAGCTTACGACTTCCTGGAGCTTGCCCGCCGGCACGAATGCCGTCTGCAGATGGGCGGCAGCGATCAATGGGGCAATATCGTCAACGGTATGGAGCTTTCCCGCCGTAAGGAAGGCCACGAATTGTTCGGGTTGACCACGCCGCTGCTTACAACAGCTGACGGAGCGAAGATGGGCAAGACGGCCGCTGGCGCCGTGTGGTTGAATGAAGAGCAGCTGCCCGGGTATGATTTCTGGCAATATTGGCGCAACACAGATGACCGCGACGTCGGCCGCTTCTTGCGCCTGTTCACCGACTTGCCGCTGGACGAGATTGCAAAGCTGGAAGCGCTGGAAGGTGCTGAAATCAACCAAGCCAAGGTTGTGCTCGCGAACGCCGTCACGGCGCTTGTGCGCGGGGAAGAAGCCGCCCAGGCAGCTGAAGCAACCGCGAAGGAGACTTTTGCCGGAAGCGGTGCAGGTGAAGACCTGCCTACCTTAAGTGTCGGTGCCGAAGGCATGCGCGTCGGCGCTGCTTTGACCGCGATCGGCTTCACCGCTTCGAATGGCGAAGCCAAGCGCAAGATCGCCGAAGGTGCTGTGAAGCTCGAGGATGCGGCAATCACCGATCCTGGCTTTCTGATCCTGCCCGAGGATGGCGCTCAACTCCGCCTCAGCTTGGGCAAGAAAAAGCACGGCCTCATCACTCGCTGAGGCCAACCGGCGCAAAACCCTAACTGACTAACGCAAAGCACTGCGCAGCAATTCTTCTATGCGCTTTACCAATTATCAGCCTTTCTGATGCATTAGGCATTCAACGAAAGGAAAATTGGAGGTCGTTGTCAGTGTCAGCCGGAGCAAACCTTAGCGTAACGGATCTGCGTCGCGCCGCGCGTCATCCCGTCGATTTTCCGGCGATTGTCGAGCATTTTCGCCATGGCGACATGAACCTGCACATCGCGAACATTTCCGCGCATGGTTTCATGGTGGATGATGCTGAGCAGCTCAACCGCGGTGACCGGGTTATCATTCGTCTTCCGATCGTTGGACGCATCGAGGCCTATGTTATCTGGGCGCATGACAACCGGGCAGGTTTCCAGTTCGAGCGCATCATACGTCTGGATGATTTCATGACGATTATCGACACGCTCCAGCCCAATCCGCGGCTGCGTCGCCCACGCTGACAGGGTTTGACATAGAGACTAGAATTTAGGGCGCCCATCAGCGCCCTTTTTCTTGCCCAACACATTCCTGCTTGGCACGTCGCAGCCGCGCTGCCATGGCGCATTCGTGGATACCCAAGAGACCATCGCGGCTGATGAGCCATCGCATCCCTTCAAGGTCGCAAATTTCCGCTATTACTGGCTAGCCCGTTTGACCATGACGCTGGCGCAATATTCGATGATGCTGATCATCGGATGGCAGGCCTATAACATCGCGCGTGACGGCGGAATGAGTGTCGCCGAGGCATCCGGCCAACTGGCCCTCATTGGCCTGCTGCAATTTGCACCGCTCTTTGTGCTCACGCCTTTCTCAGGCCTCGCAGCTGACCGTTTTGATCGCCGCACGGTCGGGCGCCTCACGATCCTGCTGCAGTTGTTATGCGCTGGCATCCTCGCGTGGTTCACTTGGAACGACGCGATGGCTCTTCCTGTGTTGTTCGGCATCGCGATCCTATTGGGCGTAGCGCGAGCCTTCACCGGGCCGGCCATGTCTGCGCTTGCAGCGAACCTTATTCCCAAGGCCATCTTGCCGAATGCAATCGCCCTGTCGTCAATCTCTTGGCAGGTCGGTATGATCGCTGGACCGGCGTTGGGCGGATATCTATACGCAAGTGAGCCCGCTTTACCTTATATGGTCGCGAGCGGGTTGTTCGCTCTCGCATTCATTGCGATGAGCTTGATCGGCAAGGTGCCGCAGCCTCCGCTTAAGAAAGACGTCCGTCCCATCGGACAAATCGTTGACGGTATGCGCTATGTTGGTCGCAACAAGATGGTTCTGGGGTCAATCACCTTGGATCTTTTCGCAGTGTTCCTGGCCGGAGCTACCGCGTTGTTCCCAGTTTATGCTCGCGACATCTTGCAAGTCGGCGAGCAAGGTCTTGCGCAACTGGCGATGGCACCAGCGGTGGGCGCAGCCATAACTGCAGCTTGGTTCTCATTCAGGCCGCTTCAAAACAATGTCGGGCCGAAAATGCTTTGGTCGGTATTTGTGTTTGGAATCGCGACGATCGTCTTTGGGCTCTCGACTAATATGGCTCTCAGCCTCGCCATGCTGTTTATTGTCGGCGCGGCGGACATGTTCAGCGTCTACATCAGAGGTTCTCTCATCCAGCTGCATACGCCGGACGAGAAACGCGGCCGGGTGTCTGCCGTTAGCCAGTTGACGATCAGCGCTTCGAACGAAGGCGGCGATTTCTTCTCAGGCAGCCTTGCTTATGCAATCGGTCCGGTCGGCGCGGTCGTCGCAGGCGGTGTCGGCGCTATTGTAACCGTCGCCTTGTGGTCGCGAATATTCCCTGTGCTGAGGACAACCAAAACGTTCGACCCGCCTGATGATTTAGAGTGAGAATCTGCTAGAAGTCTTCCCGCAACAGATTCCCCCCAAAGGAGTACCCCATGAAAGCCGCAAACATTCTTGAGACGATTGGCAACACACCGCACATCCGTTTGTCGCGGATGTTCCCGGACCATGAGGTGTGGATCAAGAGCGAGCGGGCCAATCCTGGCGGCTCGATCAAGGATCGCATTGGCCTCGCGATGATTGAGGATGCGGAGAAATCCGGCGCTTTGCAGCCCGGTGGTACGATTATCGAGCCGACGTCTGGCAATACCGGCATCGGACTTGCGATGGTTGCGGCTGTAAAAGGCTACAAGCTGGTGCTTGTCATGCCTGAGAGCATGTCACTGGAGCGCCGCCGTTTGATGCTGGCCTATGGCGCCAGCTTTGATCTGACGCCCAAGGAAAAAGGCATGAAAGGCGCGATTGAGCGAGCGACCGAGCTGGTTGAAAGCACTGAGGGCGCGTGGATGCCAAGCCAGTTTGACAATGAAGCGAATTACAAGGTGCACGTCGCGACGACTTCCAAGGAGATCCTTGCAGATTTTGCGGACGACCCCATCGATGTGATGATCACTGGCGTTGGCACGGGCGGTCACCTCACTGGCTGTGCAGAAGCTCTTAAGGCGGAATGGCCCGGCATGAAGGCCTATGCGGTCGAGCCCACGCTTTCGCCCGTCATCAGCGGAGGTCAGCCCGGCCCTCACCCCATCCAGGGCATCGGCGCGGGTTTCATTCCGGGCAACCTGCACACTCAGTCGATTGACGGAGCCATCCAGGTCGATCCGGAAGCCGCCAAGGAAATGGCCAAGCGCGCCGCTCAGGAAGAAGGAATGCTAGTCGGTATATCTTCAGGCGCAACGCTTGCTGCAATCGCGCAGAAACTGCCTGAACTCGATGCCGGAACGCGCGTGCTTGGTTTCAACTATGACACGGGCGAGCGATACCTCTCCGTTCCGGATTTCCTGCCTGCGGAATAGCACTGAGCGGAGCAAAAACAGCGAAGTCCTTCACAGCTCGCTAACCATTTTCATCTATCCGATCCTCAGGTTTGAAGAGCCGGCATCCGCGCCGGGTTAACCGGGGGATCACACGCCGCATGTTGGACTTGCAACATGTCTATGCCGTTGTTCTGACAGCGCTCATTTTCGTGCCGCTGGAATGGCTGCTGCCTGCGCGCAAGGCCCCCAAGCCAGAGCGTCAGCGCTATCTCACCGACATTCTGCACGTGGTGATCGGCGGGTTGCTGATCCGTGTCGGCACCGTTCTCGTACTGCTCGGGCTAATTTTCTACGGCCCGGTGAGCGATGCCTATGGCATTCCCATGTGGCTGCAGATCCCGATCCTGATCGCGATGCGCGACTTCGGGTTTTACTGGGTTCACCGCCTCTATCATTCAGTGCCGTTCCTGTGGCGCTTCCACCGCATTCATCATTCCAGCGAGCATCTCGACTGGCTTGCCTCATACCGCCTGCACCCACTTGACCAGAGTGTGCACTCAGCAATTGTGCTGGCGCCGACTGTGCTGCTGGACTTCTCGCCCATGGCCGTGCTGGTCGTGACAGCCATCTATCGGTGGCACACGATCCTGCTCCACTCCAATGTCCGCATTTCATTCGGCCCGCTGGAGAAAATCATCTCCGCACCGAGCTTCCATCACTGGCATCACGCTAATGAAGAACAGGCGCATGATCGCAATTTTGGCGGTCAGCTGACCATTTGGGACCGCATGTTCGGCACGTTCTATGACGCGCCCTCGCCTCGGCCGTCACGCTACGGCGTCGACAATCCACCGCGAGAGAACTTCATCACACATACAATCGAACCATTTCTGCCGGGGAAAAACAATGGCTGAACTGATCCGCTGGGCTGAGCGCCTGTTTCTGATTCCGTTGAGCTGCCTGGTGATTTACCGGGTCTGGCCGCACATTGCGGACCACCCGCATATGGTGCTGTTCCTCGCATCGGAAGTGGTTGGCGTGGTTCTGTTGCTGACCCAACGTCGCGGCACGTGGTCGGTTGATATCTACCCGCTGATCGTCGCCTTGCTTGGCACCGGCGTTGGTCTGCTGGTCATACCCGCAGGCGCCCAATTAGTGGCCGAGCCGATTTCTGTCATGCTCGTGATGACAGGTGCAGGTATCTCATTCCTTGCAAAGATCTTCCTTGGCCGCAGCTTTGGCGTTGTTCCCGCCAATCGCGGCGTTAAGGTCGTAGGCGTTTACCGCTTTGTGCGGCACCCCATGTATCTGGGCTATATGATCAACCAGCTGGGCTTCCTGCTGCTGTTCTTCTCGCTTCACAATGTCGTGATCTACGCGATCGCCTGGTATGCCTTCTGGCTGCGCGCTCGCGAAGAAGAGAAGTTTCTGGAGAAAGACGAAGCGTACCGCGCCTATCAGGGCAAAGTACGGTATCGATTGATCCCGGGTGTAGCCTGACCGCTAGAAAGTCCTAGCTCGCGCCAATATCGAGGAAGCCGGGCTTCGGTCCGTTCCATTCACCTGCAGGGACCGGCTCGTCGTCCTGATCCTTGCGGCGCGAACGTGACTTGCGCTCGGGCTTTTCCGAGGCTTCCTGCTCATCCTTGCGGCTTTTGCGCTTCGGTTTTTCAGGTTTGGCTTCCTGCACGTCATCGTCATCACGCTTGCGGGAGCGAGAACGCTTTTGTTTCTCGTCCTGAGCATCGTCGCTTGACTTCGACCGCTTGGGTTTGTCGACCAGCTCGACACGCACGTCGTCCTTGCCAAAGACCTTGACTTCGCTGCCCGTCAGCTTCTCAACATTGGCAATAGCTTCAGCGTCTTCCTTTGATACGAAAGTAAAGGCGCGGCCCTTGGCCCCTGCCCTGCCCGTTCGGCCAATGCGGTGAACATAATCGTCCGGATGCCATGGGGTGTCGAAATTGAATACGTGCGACACGCCTTTGATGTCGAGCCCGCGCGCCGCAACATCGGACGCGACGAGAATATTGATTTCACCTGACTTAAAACGATCAAGCTCCTTGATCCGGGTCGCCTGATCTATGTCACCATGGATTTCACCACTGGAAAAACCATGCCGCTGCAAGCTCTTGTTGAGCTCACGGACAGTGGTCTTGCGGTTCGCAAAGACGATCGCCGTTTCAACTTGGTCGTGCTGAAGCAACCAACGCAGCGTCTCGCGTTTCTTGCGGTTCTCCACCGGGATCTTGAACGCGGTGATATCCTTGTTCGTCGATGCCGCGCGGCTCACTTCAATCCACTTGGGATTGCTCAGGAACTTCTTTGCGAGCTTTTCAATCGGCGGCGGCATGGTGGCGGAAAACAGCATGGTCTGCCGTGTATCCGGAAGCTTGTCGCAGATGAATTCGATATCGGGAATAAAGCCCATGTCTAGCATGCGGTCAGCTTCATCAATCACGAGAAGCTCGCAGCCATTAAGGAGGATCTTGCCGCGCTCGATTAGGTCCATCAGTCGGCCTGGCGTTGCGATTAGCACATCGACGCCTTCATCCAGCGCTTTCAACTGATCGCCCATTTGCACACCGCCAATGAGCAGCGCCATACTGAGATCATGGTTCTTGCCGTATTTCTCGAAGTTCTCCGCGACCTGAGCTGCAAGCTCGCGCGTGGGCTCAAGAATAAGCGAGCGTGGCATCAAGGCTCGCCTGCGACCTGCTGCCATGACGTCAATCATTGGAAGCACGAAACTGGCGGTCTTGCCCGTGCCTGTTTGCGCAATGCCGATCAGATCGCGCATCATCAGGACAGCGGGAATGGCTTGGGCTTGAATGTCAGTCGGCTGCGTGTATCCCGCGGCTTCCACCGCTTGCAGCAATTCGTCAGAGAGGCCGAGATCGGCGAAAGTCATAGGCTAATCAAATTTTCCGGATGTAAATTGCCTCGACAAAGCTCGGCAATGCGCCGGATTGCCCCCGGCAAGCTGTGCGGCCCATTCGCTGAAAAGCCGAAAAAAGTCAAGTTTGTGCGGCGCAGCGGGGCCGCTCACCGCACCACTCAGATTTGGACCGGGACCAGCTCACGCATACGGGTGAGTTCACAACTGGCACCGGAGCGCGACTGAAGCATGTCGCGCGCGACACACAGCATTCCGTCCTCGTTACGCTCGATGTAGAAGCCTGAATAGAAGTCTCGCGCGCGGCAGGACTTGTCCAAATGCGCGCTGACCATTCGCTGGTCCTCCAAGTATAGCACCAGTCGGTTGCCGCTTCCCGGGCGTACGCCAGCGATGCCTTCTACTTCAACGCAATCGTCCATCTTGCGCTCTTCGTAGCGCTGCCTCTGCACCGGCTGGGACTGCTCCGCCATCAGATTGCTGCGCGGTGCGCGCGCTGCTGGCGAGATGCGGATGACTACCCGCCGTTCGATCCGGACTTGCCGATGGACAGGCACCGAATAAAGGGCTTCGAGCCGTTCGCTTTCATCGCTCAGTGCATCTGAATGCGTTAGAGGGCTGTAGTTGGGGTCGAGATGAGCGGGCGCGTCGAGCGCATCTTGCGATGCCATTGTCGCAGGCACAGGCGCATTTGCCGCAACCACTGGCAAAGCGAGCACAACCATACCTGACAAGACAAAGCGCGTGTTCATCTAACCCCTCATTGGCAGGTGCGTTCATGCACTCGTCGCCAAGCTATGCATCTCTCTTAGCGCGCTGAATTGAATGATGGCTTAATCAAACTGCTGCAATTCAAATTCAGGGGACTCGTTTAGTCATCCGTTCATCTCAACATTTTCCGTTCTCAATCAGGATGTGGAACCAAACGCGGGCTGATGGCATAGAGCAATGCCATGACGACGATTCCTCATTTTTTAAGCGAAGCGCGTGAGATCCTGGGCGAGCGCGGTTTCACTAGCGATCCAGATTTGCTGGAGCCTTGGCTGACGGATTGGCGCGGCAGGTTTACTGGCAAAGCTTTGGGCCTTGCCTCTCCTGCCAACACGCAAGAGGTCGCAGCATTCGTCAAGCTATGCAGTAAACATAGCATTCCCATCGTTCCACAAGGCGGGAACAGCGGCATGGTTGGCGGTGCTACGCCAGATGAAGGCGGCGCATCAGTCTTGCTTTCTCTCCGACGCATGAACGCGGTGCGTGACTTTGATATCGAAGCAAAGCAGATCATCGTTGATGCCGGGCTTGTTCTGCAAACCCTGCATGAAATCGTTGAGGACAAAGGATTGCGCTTCCCCCTAACACTGGGCGGGAAAGGCTCAGCAACAATAGGCGGCCTCATCGCGACAAACGCCGGGGGCACACAGGTGCTACGCCATGGGACAATGCGCGCACAAGTGCTCGGAATTGAAGCAGTATTGGCCGATGGTCAGGTGTTTGATGCGCTTACCTCCCTAAAGAAGGACAATCGCGGGTTTGACTTGAAGCAGCTCTTGATCGGGTCCGAGGGTACGCTCGGAATTGTAACAGGGGCAACCTTGCAGCTCTTGCCTGCAATCGATCAAAGAGTGGTGGCTTGGGTCGGCGTTCCTTCAATCCATGCCGCAAGAGCTTTGCTGGTGAAGCTCGAGAAGAAGTTCGCTGAAGAGCTCGAAGGCTTTGAAGTCATGCCAGCGCATTGCCTGTCGAGCGTTCTGCATCATTTGCCGGATGCTCGCAGTCCATTGGAAGGTGAAAACGCCTGGCACGCGCTTATCGAGCTCGTAGTGTCCAATGACGCTGCACAACCCACTCGTGAACGGTTGGAGGTGCTTCTCGCGGATGAGCTCGATTCCGAAAGAATTGAGGACGCAGTTCTGGCGACTAATGAGCGTCAGGCAGAGGATTTCTGGCTACTGCGCGATTCCGTCGCCCCGGCAGAAAAAGAGATTGCGCCCGCCGTGCAGCACGACATTTCTGTGCCCGTCGCGAAAATGCCTGACTTCATTGAAGCCGCCGGACCGCAAGTGGAGGAACGCTTTCCGGGAACCCGCGCTGTGTCATTCGGCCACCTTGGTGATGGGAACATCCATTTCCATGTCCTCGCTCCCACAGATGCAGTACGCGGTGAATGGGAGCGCAATGAAGGCAAGGTCATCAGCTCTTTCGTCTATGACCTGACGACCCAATGGGGCGGCTCGATCAGCGCAGAGCACGGGATCGGGCAGATGAAAATCGCCGAACTCTCGCGCTTGAACGATCCGGTTGCTTTGCATCTGATGCGCAGCGTTAAGCAAGCGCTCGACCCGCAAGGGCTGCTTAACCCGGGAAAGCTGGTCGCTGTAGACAGCGATGGCTTGCCTAGCGCAGCATGAACGCTTAAAGCGCGTGCGACTTTTGGTCGGGAGGCAGCGCACAAACGCGGCCGCTCACATTTTCAGCCACTCAGGCTCACCTAAATCGGAGAGAATTCATGGCCAGCGCGCCGCAGATGAACTTGCCACTTTTCTACAAAGACTTGCTTCCGCTCAACAGCCGCGACCACAAATCGTGGAAGTGCAAGACCTTTGATAGCGCCGCCTTTATTGCGGAAACCCACGCGGTGCCCGTCACAATCGACGAATTCGTCGACGCGCAGCGTAGCTATCCGATCGTCTTCACCGCGGGTGAGAACCCGCTGCCGATCGCGATGATGGGCATGAACGAAGGCGTGAACGTCTTCATCGATGATGAAGGCAAATTCATCGAGCAGGTCTACATTCCTGCCTATGCCCGCCGTTATCCGTTCATCCTCGCTCGCCTGCGCCAGGACAGCGAAGATATGTCGCTATGTTTTGATCCGGCTTCGGAAGTCGTTGGCGACTTCAAAGAAGGTCAGGAATTGTTCGATAGCGAAGGCCAACCAAGCGAATACACTAAGGGCGTTCTCGATTTCTGCGAGAAGTTCGAGCAAGCCGGTCAGCGCACCAAGGCATTCATGGAAGAGCTTGAAAAGCGCGAACTGCTGATGGACGGTGAAATCGCCATTACGCAGAATGATGATAAGGATAAGCCTTTCATTTATCGCGGCTTCCGCATGGTAGACGAGAAAAAGCTTTCGGCACTGCCCGACGATCAGATCCTTGAGCTGCACAAGAACGGTATGCTGGTTCTTATCCATGCACACCTCTTCTCACTCAATCTGATGCGTTCCGTGTTCGGTCGCCAGGTCCAGCAAGGCAAGCTGCCTACGCCGAATGCAGCCGCCCAAGACGCAAACGCGTCGGCGAACTGAGCTCTTTAAAAGATATTGATGCTGGCGAAGGGGCTTGAATGCCCCTCGCTGGCTGATTATCTTTTGAGTATTCGGGCACGACTTCCCTCATAGTCTGCCCGGATTATGCGCCCTCTGGGCGCATATCCTCCCTGAACCTTGGCCACCTCGTGCAATATGCACGAGGTGGTTTTTTATGTAATTCAGATACTTGAGGGCTACTTCCCAGACTATTCTGCAGCTTGAGCGAGAAATCCACTATTGCCGAGCCGCGCAACCTCCTCGCCTAAAAGACGCGTAAAACCAGCAACAAGTTGTGCGACGTCTTTAACCCGATCAGTCGGCAAATTTAGGTCAGCATCGAGATAAATCGAACGACACACTTCCAGCTGCAGGGCGTGGATAGCCTGTCGAGGCATGCCATGCGCATTGAGGACATATCCGCCGGAATAGGGCCTGTTGTGCGTCACAATGCGGCCCTGCCCCTCCAGGAAGTTTTGTCCTGCGGCCACCAATGCGGGATCGCAGGAAGCACTAAACCGGTCGCCGACAACAAACTCTGCGCCGCGCTCAGCGCCGGAATGGGGCCGCAAAGGCGGCATCGAATGCAAGTCGATTAGCAGTGCTGCGCCCCAACGGTCACGGATCCGGGCGAGCTCCTTGCCGAGCGTCTGATGATATGGCCGGTGCACCGTATCAATCCGATGCTCCAACTCGTCATTCGACAAAGGTGTGCGCCATATCTCTCCGTGACCAGGCAGGCGACGCGGAATGAGCCCCAGACCACTACGTGCTCGACGATTGGCTAGTGAATGGCGCGCTGGACGCTGTCTCGCTCCCTTTACCATTGACCAATCGACATCATCACGCGAGCGGTTCAAGTCGAGCATAGCGCGCGGCGCATTGGCAATCAGCAGGCTGGCCCCGAGGCCTTGAGCGGCTTCGTATGCGATTTCGTCCACATACCGGTCTTCCAAGCGGTTCATCACCAATTCTGGCGCGCGCATCTGTGCCAATAATTCAGCCGAGTACGCTCTGCCGGCGTGGGGCACAGCGATAAGAACCGGGATTTCCTCACCGGTTGGAGGAAACAGGGTAAATGGCTCTCTGCGTTCAGCCACAGACGAAACCCGTGCAGTCCCACGTTTATTGCTCGAATCGCTTCCAGAATTGTTCTGGTTTACCATGGTTAAGTGCTGCCGCGAGTTGTCCTCTGTGTCAAAGTAGGTCGCATTGATATCCGAGGAGGATTTCTTAATCCATTAACAGTATCGAACAGGACATGGCAGAGAATCAAACGCCCCGGATCCTTCTTGCAGAAGATGAGGAAGCAATGCGCACCTATTTGGAGCGCGCATTGGTTAATGCCGGCTATGAAGTCGTCTCAGTTGACCGAGGCACTGCCGCAGCACCTTTGTTGGAAGCAGAGCATTTCGACCTGCTGCTTTCCGATATTGTTATGCCGGAAATGGACGGGATTGAACTGGCGCAGAGGTGCGCTGAAGTCAGCCCGCAAACGAAAGTGATGTTTATTACAGGGTTCGCAGCGGTTTCGCTCCGCGCAAGCCGCGAACAGCCGCATGCAAAGGTTTTGTCGAAGCCATTCCATTTGCGCGATCTCGTGCTGGAAGTAGAGCGGGTGTTTGCCGACCAGCACGGTGTTTCGACCGTCGGCTAACTCGCGTTTCAGCGCAACAAAGCCAAATTACCCGCGAATCGCTTGCACCTCACCGAATGCTTGGCTAAAGGCCGCGTCCGCTGTCTGAAACATGACAGCCTGTTCGATGGATTGGGCGTATAGCTCAGTGGTAGAGCACTGTGTTGACATCGCAGGGGTCGGGAGTTCAACTCTCTCTACGCCCACCATCGAAACGTAACGGAAAGCCCGCCATGCCCGGCGGGTTTTTTCGTTTTTGGCCAGGATGCACCGCCTCCCATCATGCGGTCGCTTGCGCCTGCGCACACCTCTGCTAAAGCCGCGCCAAGAGTTTACTCAAACGGTCGAAAACAGCACAGATTTATAGGGCAGACATGCAAAAAATTCAGGTGAAGAACCCCGTCGTCGAACTCGATGGCGACGAGATGACAAAGATTATCTGGCAGTGGATCCGCGAGCGACTGATCCTGCCCTATCTCGATATCGATCTGAAGTATTATGACCTCTCTATCGAGAAGCGCGACGAAACCGACGATCAGATCACCATCGATGCAGCCAATGCGATCAAGGAATTTGGTGTCGGCGTAAAATGCGCGACGATCACACCTGATGAAGCCCGCGTGGAAGAGTTTGGCCTGAAGAAAATGTGGCGCTCGCCAAACGGCACAATCCGCAACATCCTTGGCGGTGTTGTATTCCGTGAGCCTATCGTCATCGACAACGTCCCTCGCCTGGTCCCGGGCTGGACCGATCCGATCGTAGTCGGTCGTCACGCATTCGGCGACCAGTACCGTGCCACCGACACTCTGATCCCGGGCGCTGGTAAGCTCCGTTTGGTCTTCGAAGGCGCTGATGGTCAGAACATCGATCTGGACGTGTTCGAGTTCCAGAGCTCTGGCGTCGCGATGGCGATGTACAATCTCGACGATTCCATTCGCGATTTCGCCCGCGCGTCGATGAACTATGGTCTCGACCGCAAATGGCCGGTTTATCTCTCGACCAAGAACACCATCATGAAGGCCTATGACGGCCGCTTCAAAGATCTTTTCGAGGAAGTATTCGAGACTGAATTCAAGGAAAAGTTCGAAGAAGCCGGCATCCACTATGAGCACCGTCTGATCGACGACATGGTCGCGGCGGCTATGAAGTGGAACGGTAAATTCGTTTGGGCTTGTAAAAACTATGACGGCGACGTTCAGTCGGACACTGTTGCACAGGGCTTCGGCTCGCTGGGTCTGATGACTTCTGTTCTCATGACCCCATCGGGCGATTGTGTCGAAGCAGAGGCCGCTCACGGGACTGTCACTCGCCACTATCGTCAGCACCAGCAAGGCAAAGCAACTTCGACCAACCCGATCGCATCAATCTTCGCTTGGACGCGCGGCCTGATGTATCGCGGCAAATTCGACGGAACGCCTGATGTAGTTCGCTTTGCAGAGACGCTGGAGCGGGTCTGCATCGAGACTGTTGAGAAAGGCCAGATGACGAAGGATTTGGCGCTGCTCATCGGTCCAAATCAGAACTGGTTGACGACAGAGCAGTTCTTCGAGGCCATCGTGAATAACCTCGAGACGGAAATGCAGAGCTGGTCCTAACACCAGTGGCAAAACGACCATCCGCGCGAAAGTCTGGTGAGAAGCTTGGCAAAGCGCGGCTGGTTGTCCGTCAAGCACAAATCAAAGACGTGCGCGGCATCGCTGGTCTCGTTGAACGCGCATATGACGATCTGCCAGCTTACAAACAGAGCGAAATCCGCGGGCAGATCAACAACTTCCCGCAAGGATGCTTTGTAGCGCTGCTTGACGAGACAATCGTGGGCTATTGCGCCTCAATGCAACTGCCTGAACCGGTAGTGTTCGCCGAGCATGACTGGGACGAGATTTCCGGCAATGGGTATGGCAGTCGTCACGATCCCACTGGCGATTGGCTTTATGGCTATGAGATGTGCGTCGATCCAAAGGTGCGCGGTGTCAGGATAGGGCGCAGACTCTACGAAGAACGGCGCGCGCTGGCAGAAGAGCGAGATCTTACCGGGATTGTCTTTGGCGGCCGGATGCCGGGCTTTACGCGCGCCGAGCGTCGCAAGACCAACCGTGCAGAGACGCCGCAGGATTATCTCGATCTGGTCTTGGCGGGCAAAATCCATGACCCGGTTCTGCGCTTCCAGCTCGCCAATGGTTTCGAGCCAGAGCGCATTCTCGTGAATTACTTGCCCGAAGATAAACGCTCCGGCGGACATGCCGTCATGATGGTGTGGCGCAACCCTTACGTGGATCGCGATCAGCCGGTTAAGAAGCGTTTGCCGCGCGGCGTTGAGTCCGTCCGCGTCGCGACCTGCCAGCTGCAGGCGCGCGCTGTGAAGGACTATGACGAATTCCTCGGTGCAATCGAATATTTCGTCGATGTTGCAAGCGATTACGAAGCAGACTTCATAGTCTTCCCCGAGCTGTTCACGCTCATGCTGCTGAGCTTTGAAGAGAAGGAGCTCTCGCCACTCGAAGCCATTGAACGCCTTAGCGAATACACTCCGCGTATCCGCGCAGATATCTCCGAATTCGCGCTCCGCTATAACATCAATATCATCGCTGGCTCACACCCAACGCGGATGGATGATGGGGACATTCACAACATCGCTTATGTCTGCCTGCGCGATGGATCAGTGCATGAGCAGGAGAAGATTCACCCGACCCCGAACGAACGCTATTGGTGGAATATCAAAGGCGGCGATGCGATCGACGTGATCCAGACCGATTGCGGACCGATCGGCGTACAGATTTGCTATGATAGCGAGTTTCCTGAATTGAGCCGCAAGCTGGCTGACGAAGGGGCTCGTATCATATTTGTGCCGTTCTGCACGGATAGCAGACAAGGATATCTGCGCGTCCGCTATTGCGCTCAGGCCCGCGCTATCGAGAACCAGTGCTTTATGGTGCTGTCAGGCAATGTCGGAAACCTGCCAAACGTCGCAAATATGGACATCCAATACGCGCAGAGCTGTATCTTGACGCCTTGCGATTTCCCGTTTGCGCGAGACGGTGTCGCAGCCGAAGCGAGCGAGAATGTCGAGACGCTGACAATCAGCGACATCAATCTGGCTGATCTGAGCTGGGCACGGGCGGAAGGCACCGTTCGCAACTTGGCCGACCGCCGCTTTGACCTTTACCGGATCGAGTGGGACGACGCCGCAAGCCATGCTGGCAAGACCAAGCCTCGTGCCGAGCCTCTGGGACGTTCGACTGTCGGAGGCGGGTAGAACTTTCACTCCGGCTGACATTGTGACTGACACAGCGTGCTGCGCGCGCTAGGCATTATCCGTGGCCGGTGAACTCACTCTTTCTCCCATGATGTCGGACGCGCTGGTGATACTGGGCGCAGCAGGCATCGTAATTCCGGTCTTTGCGCGTTTCCGGATCACTCCAATCATCGGATTCATTCTGATTGGTATCGCGGTGGGTCCATATGGTCTCGGCACGCTAGTCTACGAAGTGCCGTGGTTGGAACATGTCACAATATCTGATCCTGAAGGGCTTGGACCCTTTGCTGAGTTCGGGATCATATTGCTGCTGTTTGCCATAGGGTTGGAGCTGTCTTTCAACCGGTTATGGCAATTACGCCGCCTGGTCTTCGGTCTTGGCGCGATGGAGCTGCTTATCATCGGCTCCTCGCTCGCGGTTGTCCTGTCGATGATGGGGCAATACTGGACAGGCGCGCTGGCTTTGGGATTTGCCCTCGCCTTCTCATCGACAGCCATAGTCTTGCCGATTTCAGGAACGTCAACACCTGTGGGGCGAGCAGCGCTTTCCATGCTGCTGTTTGAAGACATCATGATTGTGCCGATCGTTTTCATCCTCGGCGCGATGGGACCTGCCGCAGCAAGCGATGGCTGGGAAGGCATGATCGAAATACTGTGGCAAGGCGGATTGGTTGTCGCCGCCCTGCTTATTCTTGGCCGTTTTGCGCTCCCCCGCCTGTTCGCTCAAGCCGCGCGCACGAAAAGTCCCGAGCTGTTTCTGTCTGCGTCTCTTCTCGTTGTTATAGGAGCAAGCTTAGCGACTGCAGCGACGGGACTTTCGCCTATTGTTGGCGCGCTGATCGCCGGCTTGCTCATCGCGGAAACCGAGTACCACAGCGAAGTTGAAAGCATCATGGAGCCCTTCAAGGGCCTCGCTCTCGGCATCTTCCTCATTACTGTCGGTATGAGCATTGATCTCACGACCATCTGGCGCAATCTCGGCACAATCTTGTTCGCTGTCGTCGGCGTCTTGGTGTTCAAGGCGCTCGTCACAGGTGTGCTTTTGCGGCTCATGGGAGCCCGTCGCAGCACCGCTGCCGAGACCGGTGTTCTGATGGCGAGCCCTAGTGAAACGACGCTGATTGTTTTGGCGGCGGCAAGTTCAGCCATGCTGATCCAGCCCGGCACCGCACAGTTCTGGCAGATCGTCACGGCTATCGGTCTGACCATCACCCCGCTCTTGGCTAAGGTCGGTCAAGTGGTCGCGCGGCGCATTGAACCCGTCGCTGAGCTGCCGGAGGAAGATCACAACCAGCCTCGCACCATCATTATAGGTGCCGGGCGCGTCGGTAGGCTTATCGGTGACATGATGGAAGCGCATGGGCAACCTTATGTGGCGATCGATTCGGACCCGGACTTGATCGCATCCGCCAAGCGGGATGGCTATCGCGCCGTGTTTGGTGATGCGGCGAGAGGCGATGCCTTGTCGCGGCTCAGTATCGAAACAGCGCCAGCAATCGTGCTGACCATGGACGAACCGGTGCTTGCGCAGCGCCTCGTTGCAAAACTTCGCAAGGAACATCCCGATCTGCTGATTGTGGCCCGTGCCCGCGACACAGAGCATGCAGCCTTGCTCTATCGATCAGGCGCAAGTCACGCAGTACCTGAAAACCTGGAAAGCTCGCTCCAACTATCCGAAGCAGTGCTCGTCGATATCGGCGTTGCGATGGGTCCTGTCATCGCGTCGATCCATGAAAAACGTGACGAATACCGCGAACAGCTGGAGCGCGATGGGAATCTGGACCGAAAGCCACAATTGCGCACAAGCAGCGCTGAAAGCTGACATTATTCCCGAACCAATCTTTGACTTACGCGTTGATTGGCAAAGGAGATATTCTGATGAGCGACAAAGACGATCCCACGGAACCAACGCCGAACAGTGAAAAATTCAAGCCGCAAAATGTGGCTGACCCACTGACATCAAGCAATCCGACCAATCAGCATCGCAGTAAACCCGGCGATACCGGCGGAAACGACGTTCCAAAGGGCAGTGACGGGGTCAGCAAAGAAACCCCATCCGCAGGGGGGTGAGGATCATAAGACGCTAAACGAGAACAGCCCATCTCAGCGAGTGGTCAAGGATGCTAGGCAGTCAAAGCTTCCCGGACAGCTTGCAGCGCTTTCTCAGCGTCATTGCCATTAGGGCCCCCACCTTGCGCCATGTCTGGTCGACCGCCTCCGCCCTTCCCGCCGAGAGCTTCAACGCCCGCGCGAACCAGAGACACCGCGTCAAACCGGTCAATCAAATCATCGGTCACTGCTACCGCAAACGCCGCCTTGCCATCATTGACCGCAACGGCGGCCGCAATGCCTGATCCAAGGCGCTTCTTGGCATCATCGAGCAGCGGACGGAGGTCTTTCGGACTGAGGCCATCGAGAACCTGTCCGCTGAATTTCACCCCGGCAATATCTTCGTCAGCCGAAGCTTCGCTGCTTCCACCGCCGCCCATGGCAAGGGCTTTCTTGGCCTCTGCCAGCTCTTTCTCAAGACGCTTACGCTCTGCCATCAGCGCTTCGATACGCTCCGGCACTTCTTCCGGAGCTGCGCGAATAACGCTCGCGGCCGATTTGAGAGCATCTTCACGCTCGACCAGCCATTGCCGTGCCGCCTCTCCTGTCAGAGCTTCAATGCGACGAACCCCAGAGCTGACGGCCCCTTCCGAAACAATCCGAAAGACGCCGATATCGCCGGTCGCTTTCACATGGGTGCCGCCGCACAGCTCGACGGAGTAGTTTCGTCCCTCAGAGCCCTTGCGGCCCATGGAAAGCACGCGAACCTCATCACCATACTTCTCACCGAAGAGTGCAAGCGCTCCAGCCTCGACCGCATCATCAGGACTCATCAAGCTCGTAGCAACAGGATCATTCGCACGGATCTCAGCGTTCACTTCCGCTTCGATCCCTGCAATGTCTTCGAGCTCAAGCGGCTTGGGATGCGAGAAGTCGAAGCGCAGACGGTCATCCGCCACAAGCGAGCCCTTCTGCGTCACATGGTCACCCAAGCGGTTACGCAATGCCGCATGCACAAGATGTGTCGCAGAGTGATTTGCACGAATGCGGTCGCGCCGATCTACATCGACTTCAAGATGAACAACGTCGCCGGTCGCAATTGTACCTTCAGACACTTTCGCAGAATGAACGTGCAAGCGTCCGAGCGGCTTGCTGGTATCGCTGACCTCAGCTCGCAGACCGGCGGGAGTGCTTAGATATCCGCAATCACCGGTCTGACCGCCGCTTTCGCCGTAAAACGGTGTCTGGTTAGTAAGGACGAGGACTTGGTCGCCTGCGCTGGCCGATGTGACTTCAGCGCCATCGCGCACCAATGCGACAACCCGGCCTTCGCCCGACGTAGATGTGTACCCAGTGAACTCAGTCGAGCCTTCACGTTCCGCAATATCGAACCAGACTTCGCTTGAAGCCGCTTCGCCTGAACCTTTCCAGGCCGCGCGCGCCGCCTCTTTCTGGCGCTCCATTGCAGCGTCAAAGCCGTCCTTGTCGACGCCCATTCCGCGTGCACGAAGAGCGTCTTCCGTCAGATCGAAAGGAAAGCCATATGTGTCATAGAGCTTGAATGCAGTTTCACCGTCTAACTCGCCGCCTTCCGACATTTCGCCGGTAGCCTCATCAAGCAACCGTAAACCTTTGGACAGCGTCCGGCGGAACTGCGTTTCCTCACGTTCCAGAACGTCTTCGATCAATGCCTGAGCGCGAGTTAGCTCCGGATAGGCCTGGCCCATCTCTGCAACCAGCGCTGGAACAAGACGGTGCATCAAGGGTTCGCTTGCACCCAGAAGATGCGCATGCCGCATGGCCCGGCGCATGATCCGGCGCAGAACATAGCCGCGGCCTTCGTTTGAAGGCAGCACGCCATCGGCGAGCAGGAAGCTCGTCGAACGCAAGTGATCCGCGATCACACGATGGCTTGCTGTCCGTTCGCCCTCAGCTTTGGTCGAAGTGAGCCCTTCAGATGCTGCAATCAAAGCCTTGAAAGTATCTGTATCGTAATTGTCATGCACACCCTGCATAACAGCTGCGATCCGCTCCAGCCCCATGCCTGTGTCGATCGATGGAGATGGCAAGGCCGCCCGCTCTCCATCTGCATTCTGCTCGAACTGCATGAAAACGAGATTCCAGATCTCGACAAAGCGGTCCCCGTCTTCATCGGGGCTTCCAGGAGGGCCGCCAAAGATGTGATCGCCGTGATCGTAGAATATCTCAGAGCATGGGCCGCAAGGACCGGTATCACCCATCGACCAGAAATTGTCATTGGTTGCGATACGGATAATGCGCTCTTCGGGAAGGCCGGAAATTTTGCGCCAGAGATCAAACGCCTCGTCATCAGTGTGATAGACGGTGGCTGTAAGCTTTTCGCCAGCGATGCCCCACTCCTTTGTCAGGAGAGTCCAGGCATGCTCGATAGCCTGTTCCTTGAAATAGTCGCCGAACGAAAAATTGCCGAGCATTTCGAAGAAAGTATGATGGCGCGCCGTGTAACCGACATTGTCCAAATCGTTATGCTTGCCCCCTGCCCGAACGCATTTCTGCGAAGAACTGGCGCGAGGAGCCGGCGGTGCTTCGAGACCGGTAAAGCTGTTCTTGAACGGAACCATGCCCGCATTGACGAACATCAATGTCGGATCGTTGTAAGGCACAAGCGGTGCGCTCGGCACGACCGCATGATCCGTGCTTGCGAAATAGTCCAGAAATGACCGACGAATGTCATTAGTTGAAGTCATGCAGCGCAGTTAAGCAATCCGGTCACATGCGACAAGTCACAGATGGCCACTCTCATCACTTTGCTCTCGCTCTGACGGTATTTTCTTTCGATCAGCGCAATCGAACCACGCTTTTCCTTAGGGTTCGCCATTGTGCGGACCATCTTGCTCTATCGCGTTGCGAAACCTTGTCGACAGCGCAATCATTCACCCCTTCGCGTCATTGCCCATAAATGGAAAAGCCGGCGCGGCACCTGGAGGGAGCGCTACGCCGGCTATCCATCAATCCGAAGCTGTTATTCAGTGATCCCTCTTGGATCTGCAGCCTCGCTTGAGAAGTGAGATCAGTCCTCCGCGTCAGGGCCTGTCATCATCTCCTCGGCAACCTCGTCGGTGCGGCCGCGAATAGCAGCTTCCAACTTGGCGCAAACTTCAGGGTTTTCCTTCATGTAGGTCTTGGCATTCTCACGGCCCTGTCCGATCCGGATCGAATCGTAAGAGAACCAGCTGCCCGATTTTTCGACCAGGCCTGCCTTCACGCCCAGATCGAGTATCTCGCCGATTTTGGAGATGCCTTCACCATACATGATGTCGAACTCGACTTGTTTGAAAGGCGGCGCAACCTTGTTCTTCACCACCTTCACGCGAGTTGAGTTACCGATAACCTCATCGCGATCCTTGATCTGACCCGTGCGGCGAATGTCCAAGCGAACCGAAGCATAGAACTTGAGCGCGTTACCGCCGGTTGTCGTCTCCGGATTGCCGTACATCACACCAATCTTCATGCGCAGCTGGTTGATGAAGATCACCATGCACTTCGAACGGTTGATGGAGCCGGTCAGCTTACGCAGTGACTGCGACATCAGGCGCGCCTGAAGACCGACATGTGCATCACCCATCTCGCCTTCGATTTCAGCGCGAGGAACAAGCGCTGCAACCGAGTCGACAACCAGCACATCGATCGCGTTTGAACGGACCAGAGTGTCAGTGATCTCGAGCGCCTGCTCGCCAGTGTCAGGCTGCGAGACGATCAGCTCGTCAATGTCTACACCGAGCTTCTTCGCATAGACCGGGTCGAGCGCATGCTCGGCATCAACAAAGGCAGCTGTACCGCCCGCCTTCTGCGCCTCTGCGATAACATGCAAAGCGAGCGTTGTTTTGCCTGAGCTTTCCGGCCCATAAACTTCGATGACGCGGCCTTTGGGCAGGCCGCCAATCCCTAATGCAATGTCGAGGCCAAGCGATCCAGTAGAGATCGCTTCAACATTCATTGCCTCTCTTGAGCCCAGCTTCATTGCCGAGCCTTTGCCAAATGCTCTGTCGATCTGCGCAAGCGCAGCGTCGAGCGCCTTCTGACGGTCCACGGAATTTTCCTTTTCTACCAGCTTGAGACTCGTCGACATCGCATGACCTCCTTCGCTTGCCTAGTGCTGCCGAAGACTTATCGACCGCCCCTTCCAGGCATTGTGTTGGAGATTATGTATCTGATTTGTTCTCAAAGAACAAGAGTAGAACAGAAATTTCCAAATTGTATTTCAAAGCATTGAATATTAACCGTTTCTTTGCTCTCTATCCTTGTGCACGGCGCATTTGAAACGAAATTTCGCGCGTTCCATTGCGGGGAATGCTAACTTCGACCACTCGGTTGCCGTCTTTTAACCGGGTTTTGCGCAGACCCTTCACTTCCCAATCCGCAAAAATGCCCAGATCAAGCCGCAAAAAAACCTTGTGAGGATTAGCATTGGCAAGGTTTGCTTTCACAGTGACCCATGGCCGCTCGCCATCTTGCGATGGACTGAACTGGCTCGTGCGTCCACACTGTCCCTGCACTTGCGCGCTCGGTCCGATTTCGATCTCGATATCCTGACCCACGGCATAATCGCGCAAACGCTCTTCACCCACCAACAGTTCACCTGATGTGCTTGGCTCAAATACAGTGATCCCGCCCATTGGCATCGCAATGCCAAGGCCATGCTTCTCGTCGTTCTTCGTTTTCAGAACGATCCCCGTTTCAGCAACGTCGCCTTCGATCCGCCGACCCCAAGGATCGCAGAACAATTGATAGAATATCTCGCCTTTTACATCCTGCTTGTTGAGGAATGCGACTTGCTTCAGACCCTGCGCATTCACGCTCACAGGCTCTGGCACACGATAGAGCTTCAGATCGCCAAGCGCTTCCTCACTCGCAACCATCGCCACGTCCGACATGGCCTCCATGGCATTCGATTTTCTGCGCGACGCTGTCACCATAATGCGTTGCTCCCCCAAGACTGCCATTGGTGCTCGAGCAACGCCGTCATATTCATCATACCGACTTGGAAGCGGCGAGCCCGCCGCTGTACTGCCAAAAGGATAACACGTGAGACGCAGGGGCTCCGCACGGGGAGATTCAGCCAGACCTTGAAAATCGCTTTCCACATTGAGCGTACCTGCGACCGCCATCAACTCAGCATCGGCGAAGGTTTGCCCGTTATCATTGAGCAAAGTGAGCCAGGACAATAGATTGAAGCGCAAGTTATCGCTGTATCCTCCTTCAACCAAAGTCGCGACATAGTGGGCCTGCCAATCAAAGCCCCACGCGAGATAGCTAAGCGTGACATCGTATGTCCCGCCGGTTAAGTCTCGCGTATCAATGGTAAATACTGGCTCTGCGGAGAGCCCTTCGGGTACAGAAGGAAAGGTCAGCCGCTCGGGCAAGCCGGCGCAGCGTACCGCCTCGTAACCTTGAGAGGTCTGCAGCACGAGCCCACCATCTGCACGCGTGCGCACAATGCCGTTCTCGCTCACTTCTTCGCCTGTGCCGGGATTGGTGCGCGTGACAGTGATGCGGTTGCCAAGCATGCCGTTCACCAGCGCTGCTGGAGACAACAACTCGGCATTGCGGTTCTTTTCAATCGTACCGCCCGGCAGTCCCGTCACGATGGCTGATACTGCCACCATACCCTCCGCAACACCCGTGAACCGGATCGTAGAGATACCAGCGGGTAGCGTAACCCGGCGCGTTTCGCTGATCATCGCAAAGCCTTGCGGCATATCGCGGTTCATGGACTGATATTGGCCGCGTGAAGGATCACGATAGACCGTCACAGCGGTCTTGATCGGCGCGGAAGCATCCACCACTTCGCGCGCATTCACCGTTGCGGCACCACTCGAAAGTGCCGTGGCCAGCACGCCAAACAACAAAAGAAAGCGGGTCATCGCCCTACCCCGCCTTTAATACTGTGTGGCGTAGGTTACACGGACGACCCTCTCGCCATTGGCGGGAACGCTGACTGTGTAGCGCCTTGTGTTGGCGTTAATCTGCACGCCTTCCACGTCTTCGCTCGTCACACGGAAGTCACGCGTCCACCATCCACGGTCTAATCCATTCTGCGAGAGCACTACTTCCACAGCGGAACTCTTCGCATTGGTGAAGGTGTATCGCATTGTAGTGCGGTAATAGGTCGGTCTCTCTTCGCGAGTGTAGGTTCGGGTTCGCCCGTCATCGTCGACCACACGAAAACGAGATGTGGCCTCCCACTCTCCTTCACTCATCCGATCGCGCTTCTCGACTTCTGCTTGAACGAGTACGTCAAATGCTTCGCCAGTGGTCAGCGAAAGCGTGCTGCCCATAGGTGTGTGGCCGATCTGGTTCTCGCCGATAAACTGCGGGCTGCCGCGCTGGTCACGCTGATAGAACCGCACAGTGCCGGCAGGCAGAGCATCACCAAGCCCTCCATCACTCGAACTGGTGAAGGAGATATCGCTTGAGACATTCACCGGTGCACCATCGCTCGTAAGCCAGCCTACATTGCGACTGTACACTTTGCGCGCCGGTACGCCTTGCACATCGAGGAAACTCACTTGCTTGGTCTGAGCATTGGCAATGGTTGTGCGTTCAGCGATGGGATAGAGATAGTAATCGCCCAAACGCTCTCGATCAGCGCTTTGCGTTCCAGGTCGAACCATATTGCGATTGTTATTACGCCGAGATTGACCGGGATTTCCGGCAACCAAGAGAGTATTGGCTCTATGGAAGGTCGTTCCCGTGTTGTTGGTGAGCGTCACCCACCCCTGCATGTCGATAGTGTTCGACGCTTCATCAAACAGTGCGACATAGTCTGCATTCCAGCGCAGGCCCGTTGTCAGATAACGGATGGACGCGGGACGAACTCCACCACGGGTCGCATCGACACTCACAGACAGTGTCGGTCGGGCTCGCAAGTTCGGTGGCACGCGGTCGAATACGACGCGCACCGGCAAGCCATCGTCGCGCAGCACTTCGATCCGGTTGCCGATCTGAACAACAACACCACCGGCCGTGGAGAGAACCTTGGCACGCTCAGTCGTCTCGCGGCCTGTCGCGGGATTGGTCCGCACCAGAGTGACGGTCTGGCCGATGGCCTTTTCCATCATCTTGGCGGGGGTCAGCAGGTCGAAATCGAAGTTTTGCTCAATGATACCGGCGCCGTTGGCGTTGAAGCTGAGAGTCTCCGGGCGAATTCGAGCGGAAACATCGGGAAACTCGATCTTACTGCGTCCGCGCGGAATGTTGAGCTGCCGCACATCCTGAACGAGCGCTTGGTCATTATTGTAGATCGTGACTGCGAGAGCGCCTTGAGCAGTCTCTTCGCTCGAGGATTGCGCCAGCGCAGGCAATGCCGCCGATACCAATGCAAAAACCGCTGTATTTCGTGCAAAGCGACGCGTGTGTACAGCCATGTCCAAACCCCTCCTTCAATTCCCAATCGCGATCATAATGCGATGGAATACAGTGTATCAAGGATGAATGGGATGAGGTTGAAGCCTCCGTTCCGGAGCTGACTCCGAGATGTGCATGTCACTCCACTGCGGCAGATTCGCGCATAACTTCAGCAACTTTGTCGCCAATTTGCTGCACACTGAAGGGCTTCGGCATAAAGTGCATGTTGGGGATATCGATGTCTTTGCGCAGCTGTTCTTCAGCATAGCCGGACATAAACAATACCGGGATGTGCGGCTGAATTTCACGGATCGCACGAGCCATGGCAGGCCCGTCCATTCCCGGCATCACGACATCACTGACAATCAGATCAAACGCGCCGCCCTTCTCGATTTCAGCAAGGCCAAGCTCCCCGTCAGCACAGGCGGTTACTGTATAGCCTGAACGAACGAGAGCGCGCTCTGCGACTGCGCGGACCATATCTTCATCTTCGACCAGCAAGATCTTGCCACCACCTGACCATTCGCGCGCCTTCTCCTTGCGAACCGGCTCCTTGGCGGCGGGTCGCTCCCCTTTGTTGACCGGAAAATAGAGAGTGAAACGTGCGCCCTTCACTCTGCCAGCTTCGTCTTCGGTGTTCGTGACAAAGACAAAACCACCAGACTGTTTGACGATGCCGTAAACAGTCGAAAGGCCGAGACCCGTGCCCTTGCCTTGCTCTTTGGTCGTAAAGAACGGCTCAAACAGTTTCGACAGTGCTTGAGGCGGTATGCCACCGCCATCATCCTCGACGACAAGCATGGTATAGTCGGCAGTCGGCAGGATTTCAGAGCCCATTTGCTCGACTTCGCCAGCGCGGATCCGGTGTGTCGAGAGGGCGATCCTTCCCTCCCCGTTTCCGCGCGACTGAATGGCATCGCGAGCATTGACCGCGAGGTTCATTATGACTTGCTCAAGCTGCTGAGGGTCAGCCCGAACCGCGCCAAGATCGCGGTCATGCTTTACATCGTATACGATCTTCTCGCCGATGAGGCGCTTAATGAGCGGGCCAACTTCGCTGACCACATCCGGCAATTGAATGATCTCTGGCCGCAAGGTTTGTTGGCGCGAGAACGCCAGCAATTGGCGCGTCAGTGCAGCAGCGCGGTTGGAGTTGTTTTTGATCTGCTGAATGTCATCATAGTCGCTATCGCCCGGCGTATGGCGAAGCAGCATCAAGTCGCATGTTCCGATTATGGCGGTCAGCACGTTATTAAAGTCGTGCGCAACACCACCGGCGAGTTGTCCCACAGCCTGCATCTTGGTTGCTTGAGCCACCTGACGTTTTAGCTGCGTTTCCTCGCTCGAATCGGCGAGAATGAGTAGCACAGCCGCTTCACCCAAGCCGCGGACTCCCGCGAGACCAAGGGAAACAGGCTCGTCCGGACGGCTCGCTAGGCGCACTGCCATATTCCCGCTCGTCGCGGGGCCGCGTCCATGCCGACGTACCGCATCTGATAAAGCCGCTTTATCTTCGCGTACAACAAGATCTGTCGGGAAAGGCGGCATGCCGCGATTCTCGCGATCGATCGAGCGTAGGAATGCGGTGTTGCCAAACAGGAAGCGGCCATCACGGTCCGTCATGGCGAGGCCAAGCGGCAATTGACTAAGCAATGCTTCGAGCTGAGCTACGCCTGCCTGCGAACCTCCGTCCCAGCTGCCGCCAATGCCAACCCCGGTATCAACCAAAAGCATCAGCGATTGACCCTGATCCGGGCTCGTTGAGTTTTGGCTGGCTGGTGTTTCAAGCGGCACGTGGATCAACGTCTGCGGTGTGCCTGACTGACCTTCGCGAGCGAAGAAGATGCGATCCCGATCATCTGAGCGAAGGAATGACACGAAGTCCTGGCCTGCAAGCGTCGCAGTCGCGTCTCCAGCAGCGCGCTCAGCGAATCCCGCACTGACATTACGTACCAAGCCATCAGGAGACGTCACAGCAGCCTCAATACCAGCGCGAGATAACATCGCACCAAAAGGGCCTGCCACATCATACTGTATCAACTCAGCTGCCAGCGCAGTCGCTACAGGCTTGAGCCTCCACAAGAGATAGTCCTCGGCCTGCCCCACGCGCTTGGATACAACACTCCAGACTTGCTCCCCTGATGATGGCCCGGTGCCGCTATCAAGCTCAAGCTGGTCTTGTTCAGCCTTGCCATCACGCCGCGCTTCTCGGGCGAGCCGCATGAGAACTTCGCTTGCCTCTCGGCTATCCGATAAACCCGTGGGCGCAAGCGCAGCACCAAATGCGTCGATATAAGCAGTGTTGGCGCACACCAGGCGGTTAGCTCTGTCCGTAATTGCCATAGCCATGCCCGGTTGTTCCATTGCTGCAAGAGTGACAGACCAGTCAGCGCTGGCTTCAGTCTCTTGTGCGGGGATGCTCCGCATTCGCTCCAGCGCGAACGCGACGAGGCTCAGTATCGCAAGACCCGCGCCAAATGACAGGACCAGGAGAACGTTCTCGCTTACCGTCCAGAGAGCGCCAAGGCTGAAGATGAAAGCGAGAGCCAGGCCTGCAATCATCAAGCGTGATCCAGTATCGCTTTCGCTTTGAGCGATGCTCACGAGTTGCCCGCCCCAACTTGCTCATCAAGCCGCTCATCGAGCCGCGCTTCCATTTTGCGCAGCTCGCCAGCTCGGCGACGGGCGACCATCACCCGCCACACCGCGCTGGAAATCACGTATCCAACCGCTGCAGAAAACACTGCTAGGACAACAAAGCCGAATGCAGTCACCCCAGCGAGCTCGAAAAAGGTCGCGAGCCAACCGCTATCTTCAGCAAACTGGCCCGCAGCTCCAGGGCCCATTGTTTCATCAATGTTGAGCGTGAGCTCGCCTACGTTTTTCGCAACGACCAACCACGCAGGCAGAGTGAAAGGGTTGGTAACAAACGTAACAAGTGCGGCGAGCGGCATGTTGGCGCGCGCGGGGAGTGCAAGAAATGCCGCGAGAAAAATCTGACCTATGGGAACTATGAAGGCCGCAAAGAGCCCAAGGGCCACGCCTCGCGGTACAGAGCGTCGCGTGAAGCGCCATAATTCAGGCGACAAAAAGCGATGCGCGATTGGCGCGAGATACTTGTTTCGCGCCATCTCTTCGCGCGAGGGCATATATTTGCGGATTGTGTCCGCTGCCCATGTCTTTGATCGCTTCTTTGTCATTGCACTTAAGTCGTTACGCGGCTCAGGCCTTGCTCTTCCGCCATCGGTTACGCAAGGGCCGAGGTTAGTTGAATGGATCGATTTTCGGTGAAATGAACACCATCTTCGTCAGACCTAACACATGGGCATGACCGAGCGGTGAATCAAACCTGAGTATTTGATCAAATTCGCACTCAGGTTGAGACGCTTGTCCCTCAACCCTTCTCGCGCATGAGCCGCGCCTTGTCGCGCTTCCAGTCGCGCTCCTTGATCGACTGGCGCTTGTCGTGCGCTTGCTTGCCCTTGGCCAGCGCCAATTCGACCTTCGCTCTGCCCGTCTTGTTGAAGTAGATGGACATGGGAATGAGCGTCATGCCCTTACGCTCGACCGCGCCCAGCAGGCGATTGATTTCACGCGCGTGCAGCAATAATTTGCGAGGACGCCTCGGCTCGTGGTTCTGCCGGTTCCCGTGGCTGTATTCCGGAATGTTGGCATTGATGAGCCAGACTTCGCCATCCTTCACTTCAGCATAGCTTTCAGCAATCGTAGCTTCGCCCGCTCTTAGAGCTTTCACTTCGGTGCCCTGCAAAGCGAGACCCGCTTCAAACTTGTCTTCGATGGCATAGTCGAACCGCGCGCGGCGATTCTCTGCAACGGTCTTAGACTTATCAAAGGTCGAAGGTTTTGGACGTGGCATGATGCGCTTGCATCTAGGCACTGCGCTCGAGAATTGAAAGGTGGATTACCAAACCGATAGCCAAGCAACCGTTATTGAAATTGAAGCATTGCCAAGGCATCGTCATTAAAGGGAGTTCGTTCGCAGAGGGGCTTGGTCGTGATTTTAAAGTTTGGAAAGGCTGCTGCCGCAGCGGGATTGGCAATTGCCATCGGGATCCTGCCTTCAGAACCATCGTTTGCGCAAGATCAGGCAACGGTGGTCGAGCCGGCACCATTGAGCGCCTATGGTGAGCTGCCTGAGGTCGAAGAAGCTGCGCTATCTCCATCCGGCAATCGTATTGCGGCATTGATAACTCTGCGGGGCAAGCGGATTCTCGTGTTTTTTGAGAACGAGACCACCGTCCTCCAGACTGTCAACGTCGATGACCATAAAATTCGCGGGTTCGAATGGATCGGCGAAGACCGTCTGTTACTGGTTATGAGCTCAACGCAGCGCCTCGGCTTTAACTTCACCACAGACAAGCACGAGTTCTACTTCGGGATGGTCGTGCCGGTTGATCCCAATCACAAAGGGGGTGTGGTTTTCGCGAATAAGCGCAAGCTCGCTAACGCGTTTTTTGGCGAACACGGGATTCGCCAGATTGACGGTCGGTGGTACGGCTTTTTCGGCGCCGTCGAACTGCGTAAATACGGCAATTCAGGATACCAATTCGAACACGGTCGCCCATTTCTCTACAAGGTCGATTTGATGGACCTTTCGGCTGAGCGAATGGATTTTTCAGCTCGCGAAGGAGAATACAAGGACTGGCTGATTGATGCTGATGGCGAAATTGCTGTGACGTATCTTCAGAACCGTCAGTCTGGCGCATGGAAGATCCGGAATTCGGGCGGCGACGTTATCGCAGAAGGTCGCAGGAATACCGGTCGAAGTGGCCTGATCGGACTCGGAAAAGACGGCGCGTCTGTGATATATTATGAAAGAAACGATGCCGGTTTCAACAAGTGGTACCAAGTCCCACTGGCGGGCGGCCCTTCCGTGCCGTATCTGGATGATGTCGATGTACAGAGGCTGTATTTCGAGCAAGCAACCGGGCACATGATCGGCTACCTCACCGACGATGAAAACCCCCAGCCAGTTTTCGATGATCCGGCCCATGCGGAAGCGGTCAAGAAGGTCCGCAGAGCCTTCAGTAAGTCTGACATGCGAATGATCAACTGGACCGATGATCTCAGCAAGATGATCGTCCGCACCAGCGGTAATTTCGATAGTGGCAGCTGGTTCACCGTTGATGTCGATAACCTTTCTGCGAAGGCATTTGCCTACGAACGCGGATCGATCCGGCCAGATCAGGTAGGAGCCATTTCGACATTTTCATACACCGCCTCTGACGGCCTGGAAATGGACGGCGTATTGACCTTGCCGCCAGGCAAAGAGGCGAAGGACCTTCCGGTCGTCATGCTTCCGCATGGCGGCCCCCACGCATATGATCGAGAGCAATTTCACTGGTGGGCGCAGGCGTTCGCCTCGCGCGGCTATGCTGTGTTCCAACCCAACTTCCGTGGCTCGACCAATCGCAGCGGGGCGTTCCGCAAGGCCGGGTACGGTGAATGGGGCCGGAAGATGCAAACCGACATATCAGACGGGCTTGCAGCTCTTGCTGAAGCAGGAATTGTTGACCCTTCCCGCGCCTGTATCGTTGGCGCGAGCTATGGCGGTTATGCGGCTCTGGCCGGTGTCACGATCCAACAGGGCCTCTATCGCTGCTCAGTAGCTGTTGCTCCGGTCAGCGATATCGGACGAATGTACAAGGAAGACTATCGGGCTTCAGCTGGCCAAAGGACAACGAAGGCAGCTTTGCTGGAGCAATTAGGGCCGAAAGACCGGTGGGACGAAGTTTCGCCGCATCGTCATGCTCATTTGGCAGATGCGCCAATTCTGCTCATTCACGGGAAGGACGACACAGTTGTGCCGTACATCCACTCAACCAAGATGGCTGATGCTCTTAAAGATGCGAGGAAGCCTCATGAGCTGATCACATTGGAGGGCGAAGATCACTGGCTTTCTAAGTCAGAGACACGCCGGAAGATGCTCGAAGCAGCTGTTGGTTTCGTGGAAAAGCACAACCCGCCAGGCTAAGCTCATATCAATCCAGCATGCTCCAGCGCTGCATCCACCTGGCGTCGCGCTTCATCGCTTGCACTGACCAAAGGCAGCCGCACTTCAGGACCGATATAGTCCAGCACGCGGCTCAGTGCGTATTTGACCGGCGCTGGGCTTGCATCTGAGAACATCGCATAATGCAGCGGAAACAAGCGGTCGTTGAGCTCACGCGCCTTCTTCAGATCATTGGCAGCGATTGCTGCATGAAATTCTGCACACAAAGCCGGCGCGACATTGGCTGTTACGGAGATAGCCCCCTTCCCGCCTGCTGCAGAATGCGGAAGCCAGAGTTCGTCATTGCCCGAAAGCTGGCAGAATTCGCGGCCGATGCCCATTCGGTGATCGGCGACCCGCGAAAGATCTCCACTCGCATCCTTGATAGCAATGATCCGGTCCGGATGCTTCTTGACGAGCGCGACGACGGTATCATCTTCGATATCGGTCACAGTCCGGCTCGGCACGTTGTAGAGGACTATTGGCAAGTCCGAGTTTTCAGCCAGATAGCTGAAATGCGCCATCAAGCCAGCCTGGCTCGGGCGGTTGTAATAAGGCGCGACGCAAAGCCCTGCGGCTGCTCCAGCCTTCTTCGAAAAGTTCATATGCAGCAAGGCGTTCTGTGTATCGTTTGAGCCGCATCCAGCGATGACCGGAACCCGGCCTGCAGCCTGCTCGATACAGACTTCAATGACGCGATGATGCTCGGCATTAGAAAGCGTCGAAGCCTCGCCAGTTGTCCCGCATGGCACCAATGCAGCGCTGCCCTGCTCGATCTGCCAGTCCACCAATTTGCGGAAAGCCGCTTCATCGAACTTGCCGGCGCTGAATGGAGTGACCAAAGCAGGGATGGAGCCGCTAAACATCGCGAGTTTCCTTAGTTTTGCCCGAAATTGAGCGTAATTGTGGAACAGTTGAGCGCACCGCTCGCTTTATTCACGCGCTGATAAGGAGAATTTGACTAATATGTCCAGCATGGACAGCATCTTCCGTTCGCTTCGCGATCCGAAAAATTCAAAGCTGCGCAATGCAGCATCACTCCTCACTATCGCAGCATGTAGCGCCAGCTTGCTTGCGCTAACCCTGCCAGCGACTGCGCAATCGCCGTCAGTGTCTGAGCAGGCTCGCAGCAGCCTTGTAGCGCAACAGCCGAGCGGCATTACGCAAGCCATTGCTCGCTGGGAGTTCTTGACTGAGCCGCGCAATACGGAAATGGGTTTTGATGCCTATGCCGGATTTGCGCTCAAATATCCCGAGTTCCCGCGCTCGACCATCATCCGGCTTCGTGCGGAGAATGCGCTCGACAATGACAGTCCGTCCTCGGAAGAGCTGGTCGGTTACTTCGACCGTCACCCGCCGCTCACCAATCCTGCCAAGGCTCGATATGCCCTCGCGCTTGCTGCCCTTCAGCGCTCCGAAGCTGTAGACGTCGCGCGCGATGCATGGCGCGGCGGTGAGATGAGCGGTCCATCGGAAGCCTATCTTTTCGGGTCTTATGGAAGCCAGTTTTCGAGCGCCGATCATGATGCGCGGATGGACGCATTGTTGTGGCAAGGCGAACAGGAAGCGGCGAACCGCCAGATCGCTTATGTGTCCCCTCAAAAGCGCAACATGTTTATGGCGCGTCTTACCTTGATCGAGGGTAAAACGCCTTCATCTGCGGGACTGACCGTGCCTGAAGGCGCTTGGGCAGATCCTGGCTATGTCTACAATCTGTCGCGCTATTACCGCACCTCTGGCCAAGTGCCTGCAGCGGTGAACCTGCTCGCCAACCGCTCATCTTTTGCTGAGCCTGTGCTCGAACCGGAAGATATGGTCGGCGAAATGCTGCGCGTGGCGAAGGCCGCAAGCGCAAGCTCTGCAGTTCGGATCGCGAGCAAGGTCGATGATCTGTTTGCACCAGGCTTCGAAGTTTCGAGCGGGTCATTTACGCTGCGTGATCGCTACACCGATCTGATGTGGCTCGGCGGCACCAAAGCGCTCTGGGACATGAAAGACGGCGCGAAAGCCTCACCGCTTTTCTATCGCTACGGCCTCGGCGCAAAGACTCCGTTGACCCGCTCCAAAGGCTTCTTCTGGGCCGGACGCGCTGCGCGGCAGGCTGGCTTTGAAGCCAAAGCCATTGAATATTTCGAACAGGCAGCCGAATTCCCGCAATACTATTACGGACAGCTCGCTTTGTTCGAGATGGGCAAGCCGATGCCGGCTTTTGCAGACTTACCGCAAGTGACAGTGTCGCCGGAAATGCGCGCTGAGTTTAACGCACGATCCGATGTCAAAGCACTTCGAGCGATGGCAAGAGATCGTCGGGCTTGGCAGACCGAGCGGCGCTTTTTCGAAGCGATCGCTGACACAGCTGACACTCCGGAAGAGATGACACTTGTGGCGCAGCTTGCGGCTGAAACTGGTCTCAAGGAATTCGAAGTTGTCGCAGGCATGGTCTCTGGCGAGCATCAGCTGGAAAATTTTGAGCGGCTTGGCTTTCCGACTGTCGACACACCGCCCGGAACAGACTGGACGATGGTGCACGCTATCGCGCGCCAGGAAAGCGAGTTTGACCGCAATCGTCGCAGCCACGCCAATGCGATCGGCATGATGCAACTCTTGCGCAGCACGGCTCGCGAGGAGGCTGGCATTCTCGGCATTCAGTATATGAGCGCGAACCTCACGGAAGATCCGCAGTACAATATCAGGTTGGGTGACGCGCATTTCGCTCGTCGGATGGACCTGTATGGCGGCGCATATCCGCTTGCGATTGCATCATACAATGCAGGCCCCGGTCGTGTGCGACAGTGGATCCGCCTCAACGGAGATCCGCGCCGGGATGACATCGATTGGGTCGAGTGGGTCGAGAAGATTCCGGCTAATTTCGAGACCCGATATTACGTTATGCGCGTGCTCGGAAATGCTGTGACCTACAGTCACATGTATCCTGAGAAAGCGGGTACGCCTCGCACCATCGATACCTTTCTGCGCAGGTAATTCGCTGATAGGAACGCGCCATCATGGCGAATTTGGATGGTCCTCCGATTACAGCTGAAGGCATGGCAGCGCTCAAGGCGCGCTATGATCACCTGTTCGGAAAGGAACGCCAAGAGATTGTCGAGATCGTCAGCTGGGCTGCCGGCAATGGCGACCGTAGCGAGAATGGCGACTATCTCTATGGCCGCAAGCGAATGCGCGAGATTGACCGCGAACTCGCGCACCTATCCAAACGGATGAAGAAGCTGCGCGTGGTCAATCCCGCTGAGCAACCGGATAAGTCGCGCATATTCTTTGGCGCGACAGTGACGCTGGCCGACGAAGACGATAATGAGCGCACTCTTGTCCTTGTTGGTGATGACGAGCAGGATGCGGGTAAAGGCCTGATCGGTTGGAGCTCTCCCATGGCAAGGGCATTACGCGGAGCGGAAGTCGGTGACTTGCGAACAGTTCGATTGCCGGGTGGTGAAAAGGAATGGGAAGTGGTCGCGATCAGCTATGCGTAAGCCTGCGATTGCCCTTGCTCTTGCGGCCGCTGCGACCGCCCTGCCCCTCGCCGCCAAGCAAGACCTTGGTGTGTTCGGGAATTGGGCCGCGTTCCGTGATCCGGAGACACCGCGATGCTACGCAATAGCCAAGGCCAACGCGCCGGTCCTCGAAAGTGAGAAATATCGCGATTATGAGCCCTATGCGAGCGTCGGGACGTGGCCGGAAGAAGGTGTGCGTAACCAGCTGCATTTTCGGTTGTCCCGCCAGATAAGGCAGAACTCGCGCGTAACACTCATCATCGGCCGAAAATCCTGGGCGCTGCGCGGCGGGGGTGGTGATGCGTGGACGCGCGATCAGTCACAGGACGCAGCCGTGCTTGCTGCGATGCGTTCAGCCGCGCGCATGACTGTGCGCGGAACTGACGCGCGCGGCAGGCTCTTCACCAATCGCTATAGCTTGCAAGGAGCAGCAACCGCGATTGATGCCGCACAATTGGGCTGCGCATCGCGCTAGCCAAAACGCGCTTCGAGCACTATATGCCCGCTCAATCATGGCAGACACGTCCCTCATGTCGATCCCCGGTCCGGTGGATCCTGTCCCCGTCGCGCGTGACATAACGCCGCGCGAAGATGGCCGCATCGACTTGATGGGGTTGCCGAAGGCGCGCATTCGCGAGTTGTTTGCAGAGGCTGGCCTCGATCCCAAACAAGCCAAGCTGCGCTCCAAACAGGTCTATCACTGGATCTACCATCGCGGTGCATCCGAATTCAGCGCGATGACCGACATCTCGAAGACGATGCGCCCTTGGCTTGAAGAGCGCTTTGTCATTGCCCGGCCTGAAGTCGTCGAAGCCCAGCACTCGACCGACGGCACACGCAAGTGGCTGCTTCGCACCGCTGACGGTCACGACTTCGAGATGGTCTTCATTCCCGATACGGATCGCGGGACCCTGTGTGTCTCCAGCCAAGTCGGTTGCACGCTCAATTGCCGCTTCTGTCACACCGGCACGATGCGGCTCGTGCGCAACCTTACTCCCGGTGAGATCGTCGGTCAGGTCATGCTGGCACGCGATGCCCTAGGCGAGTGGCCGAAGGGCAAGATGGACTTCGGCGACGATGCCGATGAAAGCGAGTATCGCGCGGATGGCCGCTTGCTGACCAACATCGTGATGATGGGCATGGGCGAGCCGCTCTACAATTTCGACAATGTGCGCGATGCATTGAACCTTGTCATGGACGGCGAAGGTCTCGCTTTGTCGAAGCGTCGCATCACGCTTTCGACTAGCGGTGTGGTGCCGATGATGGAGCGCTGCGGCGAAGAGATCGGTGTCAATCTCGCAGTATCGCTGCATGCCGTGACCAAAGACATCCGCGACGAAATCGTCCCACTCAACAAGAAGTACGGCATCGAAGAACTGCTGGAGGCTTGTGCTGCCTATCCCGGCGCGAGCAATGCGCGCAGGATTACGTTCGAGTATGTGATGCTCAAGGACAAGAATGACAGCGACGAACACGCTCACGAGCTTGTCCGCCTCATCCGCGAACATAAACTGCCTGCGAAGGTCAATCTCATCCCGTTCAACCCTTGGCCGGGCTCAGCCTATGAGTGCTCCACGCCAGAGCGCATTCGCAGCTTCTCGAACATCGTGTTCGAAGGCGGGATCAGCGCGCCAGTACGAACGCCGCGCGGTCGCGATATTGACGCAGCTTGCGGGCAATTGAAAACAGCCGCTGAGAAGAAGAGCCGCGCGCAATTGGACCGTGAAGCGGCAGAAGCCGCCGGATGAACTGGACGGTCGAAGCGATCTGCACCGGCAACGCAGTCCCCTTCAACGGCGCTGAAAAGAGCGCATTCGCAAAACAGCCACAATCCGGCCCGCTAAAGATCGATACCGAAGGCTTCGACATTGACGAGCAGGCTGATCGAAAGGTGCATGGCGGGCCTGAAATGGCGGTGCATCTCTACCCGCTAGACCACCACGAGTTCTGGCGCGGTGCGCTCATGGGACATGAACTGCTGGATGAGCCGGGCGCATTTGGCAGCAATCTTGCTGTGCGCGATATCGATGAAACCCAAGTGCATATTGGCGACCGGTTTAGTCTCGGAAGCGCGCTTTTGGAAATCAGCCAAGCACGCCAGCCATGCTGGAAAATCGAGCACCGTTTCCAGCGCAAAGGTATGGTTGCAATGATTATCGAGACTTCAAAGTCCGGCTGGTACTTCAGAGTGCTGGAAGAAGGTGTTGCCGAAGCCGGCGATACGCTCGAACGGGTTGAGATCGGCCATAAAGGATGGACCGTCGAGCGTGCATTCAAGACGCTCTTCTCACCCAAGTCGACTAAAGAAGAGCTTGTGGAACTATCACGGCTTGAGCGCTTGAGCCCCGGCCACAAGGCACGCGCCGCCAAACGCGCTGGCCTCTGATCTCAACACTCCAGCGCAAACTTGAGGCATTTGATCCTTAATGGGTCGGAAACCGAGGCTGTTCAGCTTCGGTTGCCAGCTTTCCATGCAATAACGCGGCCGAGATATTACCGAGGGAGGAACCTCCGATGAAAAAGATTGCTCTTGCCATCGCTGCTGCGACGCTCTCGATCCCCGCTGCCCCGGCGCTGGCAGACCCACCAGCACACGCCCCTGCGCACGGTAAGCGCGCAAAGGACCGTGCCGCGATCTATGGCGCTGATGGCTACTATCTGGAGCCACGCAAAATCACGCGTGCGAGCTATATGTGGCGCGGCAAAGACGGGAAACTCTACTGCAAGCGCGATAACGGCACCACCGGCCTGGTCATTGGTGCGGGCGTCGGCATGCTTGTCGGCATTGAGCTGGCAGGCCGAGGCGACAGGACATTGGGCGCGATCCTTGGCGGAGCTGCCGGTGCGATCATTGGCCGCGAGATTGATCGCGGCAGTTTGAAGTGCCGATAGTTCAGTAAGTACAGACGCGGAGGCATAGGCCGTGAATCTTGTAGGATTCGCGGCCTTTTCATTCCTACACGCTTTTCTTTCAGGCATTTATATGATTGGGTAGGTTCATGAGCTTGCCCGCTGTCCTGATTACCGGAGGCGCCGTCCGTATCGGCGCTGCAATGGCGCGGCGATTTGCAGAGGCAGGCTGGCACGTCGTCATCCACTATCGCAGCTCAAGCGAAGAAGCAGACGCGCTTGCTGGTACGCTTCCCTCTGCTGAAACAATCGGGTGTGACCTCAACGATGGCGATGCAGCTGTCGCCATGGTTGAAACGCTCGCGGCAAAGCTCCCCAATTGGGCCGCGCTCATAAATTCAGCATCCGTCTTCAACTATGACGGTGTAACCGAGCTCGATCCCGCCACGAACCGGGAAGTGATGCAAGTCAACGCTGTCACCCCTGCCCGCATGGCGCAAACCTATCTCGCGAAGGCCCCCGCAAAGGACGGCCGCCGGGTTATTCACATCACCGATCAGAAGCTGGAAAACTCCAATCCGGACTTCTTCAGCTACACGATGAGCAAGCATGCGCTTGATGCGACAATTGCGATGCTGGCCATTGGACACAAGGACAGCAGCGACCGCATTTACGGCCTTGCGCCGGGGGCAATTCTCGCAAGCCACGACCAAACCGAAGACGAGATCGAGCTTTCGCACAGGCTGAACCCGCTGAAGCGCAAAACTGACGCGGATGAGATTGCGGAGGCCGCATTGTTCCTCGCCACCGGAAATTTGCGCAGCGGTGAGACGCTGTTCATCGACAGCGGACAGCATCTGCTCAATCAGGATCGAGATGTCATCTATCTGGCAAGGGAGATGGCAGGACAAACTTAGTTGAACCACTTGGACGGGAGGGTTCATGAAGAAACACGCACTATCGACCAGGCTTTGGCACTGGATCAATTTTATCAGCCTCGTGATTTTGTTCATGAGCGGGCTGAACATCTCCAACGGGCACAGGCGCCTCTATTGGGGTGATTATGGCTTTGCCGCTGAGCATGCTTGGCTCACCGTGCCGCGCTTCCCGGGCTGGATGACGATCCCTGATTACTACAGCCTTGCGCAAGCTCGCGATTGGCACATTCTTGCCGCCTGGCCATTTGCTCTCGCCCTTTTCTTCATGTGGATCGCAATGCTTGTGAACCGCCACTTCTGGCGAGACCTTCGCACTTCTCCACGTGAATGGAGCCCGTCTGCCATCTGGAAAGACATCGTCCAGCATGTGAAGCTCAATTTCGAGCATGACGGCGAATCCAAGTTCAACTTCCTGCAGAAGCTATCTTATGGCGTCGTGCTCGGGATCTTTCTCCCGATGATGGTCTTTACCGGCCTTGCGATCAGTCCGGGTTTTGAGCCGGCTGCTCCATGGCTGGTGGACATTCTCGGTGGCAGGCAAAGCGCGCGTTCGCTGCATTTCATCTTCGCATTCGCGACATTCGCATTCTTCGTTGTGCACATCGCGCTGGTATTGCTCAACAAACCCGTACGCCACGTGTGGGACATGATTTCAGGAGGCAAGGCATGAAACGCAGAGCTGCCCTGGCGGGGATCGCCGCCCTTTTCACTGGAGCCTGCTCCAAGATTGCAGACAGCAAGACCGGCTCTGCGCTGATGGATGCGGCTGAGAACTGGCACATGAAAGCGCACCGTGCGCTCGCAAACAGGCAAGCCCTCGCGCGTGAATATGCACCGGAGGACCGTTCTCCCACTTTCCGCGCAAACGGATCGCGCACTGTCGATACCGACTATTATCGCGAGCAGCTGGCCAATCGTTTTGCTGACTGGACGCTGGAGGTCCGCGGACTGGTTCGCACGCCCTTGTCACTGACGATGGAGGAGCTGCGCGCCCTTCCCCAACGCACGCAGATAACGCGGCACGACTGTGTGGAAGGCTGGAGCGCGATTGGCGAGTGGACCGGGCCTCAGCTCTCTCTGCTGCTCGACCAAGCGGGATTGATGGAGGAAGCGAACTTCATCGTCTTCCGCTGCGCTGATAATCTCAATGGTGACGATTACTACGAGAGCGTCGATATGGTCGATGCCTATCACCCGCAGACCATCGTCGCGCACAAATTGAATGGTGAGGATATCCCGGAGGGTAATGGCGCACCGCTGCGCATGCGGATCGAACGTCAGCTTGGCTACAAGCACCCCAAATACCTGACTGCGATCGAAGCCGTCGCAAGCCTTGATGAGATTGGCGCTGGCAAAGGAGGGTATTGGGAGGATCGCGCAAATTACCAATGGTATGCGGGAATCTGAGGGTTAGTCCTCCGGATAAATTCGGTTCATCGCCTCCCAATCCGCGGCGATCATCTTCTCAAGCACGTCCAAATCCACATCGGCGAGCTTGTTGATGTAAAGGCAGCTTTTGCCGGTCTTGTACTTGCCTAGCTTTGCGAGCAGCTCATCGCGCCGCTTGGCAGCGATTTCATCGCAATAGCCGCCCATGAGGTAGAGGGAATGCTTCGCCTTGCGAGGACTGAACCCCGCACGCATCCAATGGACATCGCGGCCGCTCGCATAGGTCGTGCGATATTGGCCGTATCCGATGATCGAGGGGCCCCACATTTGCGGCTTTTGGCCGGTTACCTTTTGGAATAGCGCGTCGATCACCTTGGCTTCCTCGCGTTTCTTCTCCGGTTCTACACCGTTGATGAATTCCGCTGGGTCTACTTCGGTGATCTGTGTCTTCGCCTCAGCCATGCTTGAGCTCCATCATTCGCGCATTGACAGGCTAGCGCCATCAACGCAGTCTGTCATCTGGACCTGTTGGAGGGATAAGCAAAGCTATGTGGCTGCTTGATAAGTTTCTGAACAAAGTCATTCGCGAAGGCCAGCTGGTGGTCACCGATCACGACGGCAAGCGGTACGAGTACGGGACCCCCTCCGCAGACCAGGCTCAGCCGCTACACATCAAGCTCACCCATCCCAAGGCTGCAAACCACATCGCGCGTTACCCTCAGCTGGGCGCTGGCGAAGCGTTCATGTGGGAATGGCTCGTGATCGAAGAGCCACACGATATCCGCGACATGATCCTGTTTGTGACCATGAACACAAAGCGGATCGGCGACAGCGCGATTCAATCGCAGGGCGCGGTCAGCAAATTTGCTCAGAAAGCCATCGCCAAGCTCGACGGGATCAATCTACGATCAAGCGCGCGCAAGAACGCCGAGTTCACTTACAACTTGACGCGCGAACTCTACGAGCGATTCCTCGATGAAGATCGCCAATACACCATGGCCTATTATCGCGAGGATCCGGAGAACACCTCGCTCGAACAGGCGCAGATGGACAAGAAGGCGCACATTGCCGCGAAGCTCTACATGCAGCCGGGCCAGACCGAAGGCATGCGCGTGCTGGACATTGGCTGCGGCTGGGGCGGCTTCGCGATGTATCTGCACGAGATGTACGGTGTGGAGGTGCTTGGCGTCGCGCTCGCGCCTGATCAGATCAAGTTCTGTCAGGAGCGCGCGGAAGCCGCCGGTGTCGCTGACAAGGTCAAGTTCGAGTTGATGGACTATCGCGACGTTCAAGGAACCTTTGACCGCATCGCTTCGGTTGGCGTGCTGGAGCATGTCGGCACGGTTCACTATCCGCAATTCTATGAGCACACCAACCGCTTGCTGACCGATCAGGGCGTTATGGTGAGCCATTGCTGCGGGCGTACTGGACCTCCCGGTTTTACGGACGCTTGGACCCGCAAATACATCTTCCCCGGCGGCTACATCCCCGCGCTGTCCGAACTCGTGACGGAAAGCGAGAAGAATGGCTGGCAGGTGATGGACGTAGAAGCCATGCGCTTCCACTATTCGCACACCCTTGAGGAGTGGTACAACCGCACAGTCATGCACCGTGACGAGATCACGGACATGTATGACGAGACATTCTACCGCATGTGGCTGTTCTATCTCGCAGGCGCTGAGCAAAGCTTCCGCCATGGCACTATGGTCAATTGGCAGGTCCAGTATGTGAAGGATCGTGCCGCCATTCCCATGACACGCGAGTATCTCGAAGTGGAAGAAGCGCGGCTGCGCTCAGTCGGGAAAATTCCAAGCTGGCGCTTTGATCCGGCGCTTAAGGAGGCGGCGGAGTAACTTTCCACCCGCTCACACGAATAGGGCACGAGAGACCCCCAAAAGGTGCCGTTTTGAGTAATGCGCTAATCGACCGGTTTTTGAGTTCAGTGGTCAAGCATGGCCGCTTGGGCGTCACCATGCCATCAGGCGCGACGCACGAGCTGGGCACGCCGACAGAGGGCTATCCGGAAATCGCCATTCGCCTCACCGACAACAAGGTCGCGCGCGATATACTGCTCGACCCGCGCTTGGGTGCTGGCGAGGCTTATATGGATGGCCGCATCGTCATCGAGCAAGGCGATGTGATGAGCCTGGTTCAGCTCCTGCGGATGAACAAGCCTTGGGAGCGCGGTGGCTTGCAACGCCCTCCCTCCCCGTGGCGCAAGTTTCGTGAGAAAGCGAAGTTTCTAGCAGGCCAGGTCAACGAAGCACGCTCATCCAAACGCAATGTCGCGCACCATTATGACATCGGGAATGCGCTCTACCGTTTGATGCTCGATCCGGAGCACATGCAATATAGCTGCGCGTATTGGCCCCGCGATGAAATGACCCTGGCCGAAGCGCAGGAAGCAAAGCTTGCGCATATCGCGGCCAAACTCGCTCTGTCAGACGGACAGCCCGTGCTCGATATCGGCTGCGGATGGGGCGGAATGGCGATCTATCTCGCCACGCATTTCGACGTAAGTGTGACGGGTATCACGCTATCGGAAGAGCAGCTCTCTCTCGCAAAAGAGCGCGCGGAAGAGGCAGGGGTATCGGACCGCGTTTCATTCCAGTTGGTCGATTATCGCGATCTGGCCAAGCAAGGAGAGCAGTTCGACCGGATCGTCTCGGTTGGCATGTTCGAGCATGTCGGGAGACCGCAATTCGAGGAGTTTTTCCGCTCCTGTTATAACCTGCTGACCGATGACGGCGTCATGCTGCTCCACACGATTGGGCGCTTTGGCGGGCCGGGCAAAACCGATGCTTTCACCAGCAAATACATTTTCCCGGGCGGTTATATCCCTGCTCTGTCAGAGACGCTTGCGGCTAGCGAGAAGTACCGGTTGATCCACACCGATATCGAAACCCTGCGCATCCATTACGCCAAGACTTTGCGCGAGTGGTACTCACTGTGCGAGGCGAACAAAGACGCAATCATCGAAATGATGGATGAGCGCTTTTATCGCATGTGGACGTTTTATCTCGCCGGAGCGACCGCCGCGTTTGAAAGCGGCGGCATGGGCAATTACCAAATCCAGTTCGCGAAGAACCGCCACGCATTGCCGGTCACGCGCGACTATATCCGCGAGGTCGAGAAGAAGCTGCTGTCTTAGCTGGCCTCAACCGGCCCGCGCTTGAACCAACCGTAGACCGGTCCAAATCCCATCAGCGCCGCGCCGACAAATGGCAACGCTACAACCCAAAGCCGAACGCCTGTGAGGCCTTCGGGGCTTGCGATGCTGATCGCGGCGGTCATCGCCAAACCTATGCAGATGGCAAGCACTCCGAGAACAACGCGAAGTTTCGGTACGGTGCGCCCTCCCCTGATAGGACCAAACACGCGTTCCGCCCGCGCAAACACCGCGATCATGGGCAAGAGCGCGACCATATAAACCGCAATCCACAGCGGTCTCGTCCACCACCACGCAGAGGTACCGGGATACATCTCCAGGCCAATCCCTCCAGCCAGCCAAGCCAGCACCATCACCAACACAAACGCTGTAAGGTGCCACAGATAAACCGTCATGATCATCCCGTTCATCAGCACAGTCGCAGTCCATAGCGTGAGATTGTCAAGCAGGGTGCGGCCCCAAGGCTCAAGCGCCAGCACGAGCCCCGTCTGCGCCACGCCCAGCGCCAGCAAGGCAATCGTGGGCGGCATGGAGTTGGTGATCTCTGCGCCCGGCACGCCGATCATCGCGATCGGATAAGGGCCGTAGACCGTCAGCCCGACAAGCGCCGCTGATCCGAGCACAAACAGGCCGAGCGCTTTGCCTTGCGCTAGCCTGCCATCCTGCCACGCATAGCCAAGCTGATGGATGCCCACCCACACGAACAGGAAGTTGACGAAATTGATGTACGGCACGCCTTGCGCAAGCGTCAGCCAATCCACGCCAATCGCGGCTAGCACAAGCGCAAAGAAGCTACCCCAGCCAAACCGTCTCCAAGCCTTCATACTGAGCGGTGTGATTGCTGTGACCAGCAGATAGACCGCCAGAAACCACACCGGCACCAGCGCCAGCTGCGTCGCCATCTTCACATTGTCGCGGTCCATCCCCGCCATGGTCATGGCAAAGGCCAAGCCCGCCCACAGCAAGAGCACCGGAAAGACGGGGGTGATGAGACGCTGCACACGGCTCGCGAACCAGTCGCGGTAGAGGCCCTTCTGGCCTGGTTCCGCCTTGCGCAATTGCGCGCTCCAGCTCACGCCGTTGGAATAGCCGCCGACCAGGAAGAAGATCGGCATCACCTGAAAGCCCCAGGTCAGCCATTGCGACCAAGGCAATATGCCAAGCAAATGTCCGCCCTGAACCGCGCCAGCTTCGTCAATATAAGGAGCGGCGACGAGCCAATGCCCGAAGACAACTGCAAGGATCGACAAGGCTCGCAGGAAATCGACCCAGCGATTACGCTCAGGCGGTGCCATCTGCGCCATTTCCTGCGCCTGACCCCATAGCCCGCGCTTGCGGACGTTCTGCTCACTCATCGTCGTTCTCCCTCCGACAGCTTCGTCCAAATATCGGGAGCCGGTCTCCGTTCTGCAAGCAATTCTGCGCTCATTACCCTTCCCCATTGCCCGTTTCCCTCGGTGCTGTTAGCGGGTGCAGCAATTCTTTCAGGAACGGTTTCATGTCTCAAATCAAACGCGTTGTTCTCGCCTATTCCGGCGGCCTTGATACATCTGTCATCGCCAAGTGGCTCGAAGTGGAGCGAGGCCTGGAAGTGGTGACCTTCACCGCAGACCTGGGCCAAGGCGAGGAGATCGAACCGGCCCGCGCAAAAGCTCGCGCGATGGGCATTCCTGACAAGCACATCTTCATCGAAGACCTGCGAGAGGAATTCGTGCGCGACTTCGTCTTCCCGATGTTCCGCGCCAATGCCCGCTATGAAGGCGACTATCTGCTGGGCACATCCATCGCCCGACCGCTCATCTCCAAGCGTCTTGTCGAGATCGCTCATGAAACCGGCGCGGACGCGATTGCCCACGGCGCGACCGGCAAAGGCAACGATCAGGTGCGCTTCGAGCTCTCCGCCTATGCCCTTGATCCAGACATTCAGGTTATCGCTCCATGGCGCGAGTGGGACTTGAATAGTCGCACAGCGCTTATCGAATGGGCCGAAGCGCATCAGATCATGGTGCCCAAGGACAAGCGCGGCGACAGCCCGTTCTCGACCGACGCGAATCTCCTGCACACCTCCTCTGAAGGCAAGGTTCTGGAAGACCCTTGGGAAGAGACGCCGGACTATGTCTACTCGCGCACCGTCAATCCCGAGGACGCACCAGACGAGCCTGAATACATCACTATCGACTTTGAGCGCGGCGATGGTGTTGCGCTGAACGGTGAAGCGATGAGCCCTGCTGCACTGCTCACCGCGCTTAACGATCTCGGCAACAAGCACGGTATTGGCCGGCTTGATCTGGTCGAGAACCGCTTCGTCGGCATGAAGTCGCGCGGCATGTATGAGACACCGGGCGGCACGATCTATGCGGTCGCGCATCGTGGGATCGAGCAAATCGCGCTCGATCGTGGTGCGGCTCACCTCAAGGATGAGCTGATGCCGAAATATGCGGAGCTCATTTACAATGGCTTCTGGTTCGCGCCTGAACGCGAGATGCTGCAGGCGGCGATCGATCACAGCCAGGAGCAAGTCACCGGCACGGTCCGCCTCAAGCTTTACAAAGGCAATGCGATCCTGGCCGGGCGCAAGAGCCCCAACTCGCTCTATTCCGAAGCGCATGTGACGTTCGAGGACGATGCTGGTGCGTATGACCAGCATGATGCGGAAGGCTTCATCAAGCTCAATGCCTTGCGACTCAAACTTCTCGCAAAGCGCGATCGGTCAAACTGAGCGAGTCGCGCGAGTCGGAACTGAGGCTCCTGGCGAGCGATTTGCGGCTCTGCGCCGGGCAAATCCAGAACAGTTCCCGCTTCCAAAGCGCTTTTGCGGCGAGTGGTTGAGTTATCCACTCGCGTCCACAAGCGATCTTGCCAAAAGTGGAAAACTTGAGGGTTGGAAGCTTGCGCAGAATGCGATTCGGGCGCAGTCTCTAAACATCGAAAGGGAGCAAACCTCCAACGAAATCTGGCTCTAACGAGTTGAATTTCAGGAGAATTTTTCAAACTTTCGATACAGTGGTGATTGTCCACGCGCTGTTCGAGAACTCTCATGAGTAAGGCTCACGCCAGACGCAAGAGAGATCGTTTGAGAAGAGAGCGAGCTGATCCACTGTTAAGACCGGAAACCCGGTTTGCAATCGAAGAAGAGGTCAAAGGTTTCGGCTGGAGATCTGTTCGTTTGAGAAAGCATGCCATTATGGGGGAACGGTCTCGGTACCGCCGGAAAGCGGGTGCGGCAGGAAAGGACTTCGGTCCGGAACAGCAAGCACCGTCGGAAGACGGAACCGGATGCCGGTGCGAGCGCCGGTGAAAAACCCGCCGACTTGTCGGAGGGAAAGACATCGGGCGCCAAGCGCTTCAGGAAAGAAAGCATCTTCGGATGTGGACGGACAGGAAGACCACGCGCTGGTGAGAGTGGGGTCGGTAGCAATACCGGCCCCATTTACTTTTTGGGCGAGTGTTTCGCTTGGTTGCGCTGAAGGAGCAGGAAACACGCGCACTCCCAATCCTCCACGTTTTTAAAGATCAGCGATCCAGCGCGCAGTAGACCCATGTTGCGCAAGTAGGAAAGCCGCTCAAGCATCACGTTTCAGCTCTCCCGCAATCCATTTCCAAGCCGCAGCGCCTTTTCTCTGCGACAGGCCGCCACAGCCATATGTTCCTGTTCATCGCGCTCCGCTAAAAGCGCACCCCATGAAGAGGGGTCTTCTGAGACGTGCGAAGATCGCACTCGGGTTTGCCATCGCAACCCTCGGACTTGCCAGCATGCTCGCTGCGCAGGACACGACCGATCGCGCCATCGAGACTGAAGCCGAAGAGGTCGAGTTCGAAGACGCCTTCGAACCCTATGACAGCGAGCCCCCGCTTTACGAGGCCGGCGAGGAAGAGGAAGCGGTTGACCTTACCGAGATCGAAATCCCGCGAGGCCCTCGCACAATCAGGGATCTCGGCACAGGAACAGCCAGCTTCTACGGCAAGCGCTTCCACGGCCGCACTACGGCAAATGGCGAGCGCTTCGACATGCGCGCCATGACCGCCGCACACCGCAGCCTGCCCTTTGGCAGCAAGGTCCGCGTCACGAACCCCAGCAATGGCAGGCAAGTCGTCGTGCGCATCAACGATCGCGGACCGTTTGCCAAGGGCCGCGCGATTGACCTCAGCCGCGCCGCTGCCGAGGAGATCGGTATGATCCGCCGCGGCCATGCTCGGGTGGAGATGGAGCTCGTGGAGTAGGAGTGCGTTCCTGTTGGATACGCATGTTACACAGTCCTGGGAAAGAAACGCACCCTCGGTCGCAGTCCCAAACGGCGCGTAGCGCCGCAAGGGCGACTGCCCGCCCGCAGCGTGGGCAGCTTGCCTGCCCGTAAGCGAGGATATCGCGCGCCGGATGGCGTCGCGCAAAACAAAGACTCGCTTCTCACCACGCCTCATGATCCCAATCTGCGGGAGGGCCGATCAGCCACCACTCATCCTCGCCCGCTTCAAACGCGAGCAATTGGTCAGAGCGCAAATCATCGACGCCGTAATCCTCCACCGCAAGCTCCTCGAGCGTCGGCGAGTCCGCAGGCCGCGCCTGCTCCATCCGCGCGAGCCGTTCTTCGCAAGAGAGGTCCTCCACGTCCTCCTCTGGCGGAGCATCGCCGCCCTCACCCGCATCAACCTCGTCCGGCGAGTCCTCGTCCAAAGACCCCGCGCACGCCTTGCCAAGCTCCGGCGGCAAAACCCCATGCGCTTCAAAATGTGCGAGCACGCTGTCAAAGTCTGCCGCGGCCTCTGCCAGATTGCGATCCTCGGCCTTGGCATCGAGCCGCGCCAGATGCGCGAGCAGCAGCCGGGCATCGTAGCGGGTGCGGGTCGCAACCTCCTCGCCGTGGTAAAAGACGGTCTCCTCCACTCCGTTCAAGGCGCGGTCCGCCAGCACTTCTTCGGCATGCGCGCGCGCGACGACAAGCGCCGCTTCCCACCCGGAGGCAAAGTGCGAACACTGCCGCCGCCAGCGGTAGGCGGTCATGGGGGTGATAGCGATCGCGCGGCAGGCGGAGCGAACATTGCCTGTGAGCGAAAGCCGCTCGAGGAAACGGGCTTTTCGGGTGGAAGTGTCGCGGGTCTGGTCGAGGGGTACTGGGACGAGGTGTGTCATGCTGCACCTCCGTTGCTGGTTGGAGATGCAACGGCGAGCGACCAGCGAGCCGCAAGGGCGACTGCCCGCCCGAGCTTTTGCGAGGAAGCCAAGCGGCGCGGATGCGCCGCGCCCGGCGCTTGAGGGTCAAAACAAAAAAGTTGGGTCATTTTCAGTTCTCCAAGGATTTGAGAGAACCGATCCACTTATACTCACAAAGGGATGTAGGACAGCTCCGCCCCCGCCACTTCGTCATCCCGGACTTGATCCGGGATCCAACTTACTTTCAGCGAAGATTGTCATACTGGTAGACCTAAACACCAGTTAACTTGACACACTTGTTAAGCACCACCAACAGTGTAACCGACCCGCAGGCAGAACTTACCGTTGTGTTTCGCGACGGATGAGAAGTGCGCGAACGTCGCTCGCTTCATGAACCGGCCATGATAATGGTAGGGTTTATCTTACAGGCATCCTCGGGGTGTCGCTTAGGAGTGCCTGCGGGTTACAAATGCTCTTCGAACTAAAGTCGTGCCAAGACATCTACGAGCTTTCAGATTTGCTCGAAATTCCCGCGAAGATTCTAACGTACATTCTGTATGTTATCCCAGAACAGCGCAAATATACAGAAATTTGCCTGAGCAAAAAGGCTGGAGGAACTAGAATAGTCCATGCACCAATTGCACGCCTTAAAGAGCTCCAAGCGAAGCTCGCTTACGTGCTTTATGAATGCCAAGAAGAAATTGATCAATCTCATGGAAAACGGCGCTCGTTCGGTTTTGAACGAGGCCTATCGATCCTAGACAATGCTGAGTTGCATCGAAGGAAGCGTTGGGTTTTCAATACCGACCTAATAGACTTCTTTCCTTCAATTAACTTCGGCAGGGTGATTTCATTCTTCAAAAAGAACAAAGACTTCTCACTTCATCCAAAGATCGCAACATACATCGCACAGATTGCTTGCTTTCAAGGGAAGCTCCCTCAAGGCGCACCTAGTTCTCCGGTTATCGCAAACTTAATTTGCGGAAGCCTTGATTATCGTTTGGCAAAGTTTGCGCGGGAGAACCGATGTAACTACAGCCGTTACGCGGACGACATAACTTTTTCGACCAATCTCAAAACGTTTCCAGACTCAATTGCAGAGCAAGACGAGTCCGAGCAAGGTTGGCGCGTCGCAGATTTACTGGAGAAAATCATCGACCGGAGCGGATTTGAACTAAATCACAACAAATCGCGAATGAGTTTTCGCCGCAACCGTCAAATGGTGACTGGCTTGGTCGTGAATGAATTTCCGAACGTGCGACGCAGCTACTATAAGGGAGTTAGGGCAGCAATTGATCACCTGATTAAAGACAAGCCAGCGTATATTCCACGTTTTTGTGACCCATTTCGTTCAAATTGTGAAGACGAAAGGAACAAAACTGACATAGTTGAAGCTCTTTCCGGCCAGATATCCTTCTGTGCATTTATTTCAGACCGTACCGACGGACGATCACAGAAAGAGAAGTTCTTCAATCCCAGCGCAATATTTCGCTCGTATGCCGACCTAGTGTTCTACAAGTATTTTGCAAGTGGTGGAAATCCACTGATTATAACCGAAGGCGAAAGCGATGTTTTGTATATTAAGTCTGCGCTCCTAAAGGCAAACGCCTCGATTCCGAACATCGTTGAATACAAAGATGGAGAAAAGAACGAAATCTTGATTGATTTCTTCAATTTCCCACGATCAGCAGCACGGACAGTTGGACTGGCTGGTGGAACCGGTAACATCAATATTTTTCTGCAGAGATTCAAAGGTTTCTTAGACCGCTGTGACAACAAGATTCTAAATCGCCGTGCTATTTTGCTTTTGGACAACGACGACGGTCTAAAAGACACTGCAAAGTTATTGAGAAACAAATTTAAGGTAGAATACGGTCAACTTAACAACGACCCATACAAGAATATTTCCAGCCATTGTTCGGTGGTGAAGACACCACACATTGCTAGCGGCACCAAGAGCGCAGTTGAAGATTTCCTGGACCAAAAAGCAATATCAGTGAAACTAGATGACAAAACATTTTCTAGAGAGACAAATTACGATACATCTAAGCACTTCGGGAAGTACATTTTGTCAAACCATATTTACACACATATCGATAAGTATGATTTCGCGTCATTCATGCCGATAATTCGAAGGCTCCAAGCAGCAGTGGAGCAATCATAATACCTGGGAGCTTTTCGACATGCCACTCCGAAACCTTCGCACAGAAGCCCACTGGCCACTCTAACATTAAGATTCAGTCCCCCTCACCCCTGCACCATCACACAGGCTTGAGTGATCTCCTGCATTTCCTCGCGTTTTGACCCGAAGGCATCGCCGAGCGTAATGCCGCGCTCGTCAAACTCGTATTTCATGCAGCCGCAGATCTCCTCTGCACGGTGAGCCACTTCCGGCGGGAACTGCGCGCGGGCAGAGCATTGCGCGACAAAGTCCTCCGCCATGCGCGTCGCGGCCTCGGCCATTATCTCGTCTTTGTTGACCCACGCAAACGCAGCCACGCAGGCAATGATGCCGGTGACGACAAGGACGATGGCTTTGAGCATGGTGTTCTCCTCTCCCCCTACCGCTACGCTGCTTGAGGGGGGTCTCCTTTGTCGCAGGGGTAGCACATGGGGGTTAAGGAGTTTTTTGTTTTTCGCACGCCATCCGGCGCGCGATTTCCTCGCTTCCGGGCAGGCAAGCTGCCCTCGCTGCGGGCGGGCGGTCGCCCACTGGCGCTGCTAACGCAGCGCGATCCTTATTACTCCGCCGCTTCCTTCGCCCCGCGTTCCAACATCGGTTGCAAATACTGCCCGGTGAAGCTGCGCGGTTCGCTCGCTACGTGTTCCGGCGTCCCCGCGGCAACAACCTCGCCCCCGCGAACGCCGCCTTCCGGCCCCAGATCAACGATCCAGTCCGCGGTCTTGATGACATCAAGGTTATGCTCGATCACCACCACCGAGTTCCCCTGTTCGACGAGCCGGTGCAGCACTTCGAGGAGCTTGCGAACATCCTCAAAATGCAGCCCTGTGGTCGGCTCATCAAGGATATAGAGCGTCTGCCCGGTGCTGCGTTTCGACAGCTCCTTCGCGAGCTTCACCCGCTGCGCCTCGCCGCCGGACAGCGTCGTCGCCTGCTGGCCGACCTTGACATAGCCGAGCCCCACCTCGTTCAGCATGTGCATTTTGTCACGGATGGGGGGCACGGCCTTGAAGAAGCCTTCCGCATCCTCGATCGTCATGTCGAGCACGTCAGCGATGGAGTGGCCCTTGAACTTCACTTCGAGCGTTTCGCGGTTGTAGCGCTTGCCGCCGCATTCCTCGCACGTGACGTAGACGTCGGGCAGGAAGTGCATCTCGATCTTGATGAGGCCGTCGCCGGTGCATGCCTCGCAGCGCCCGCCCTTGACGTTGAAGCTGAAGCGGCCCGGCTTGTAGCCGCGCGCTTGTGCTTCAGGCAGGCCCGCAAACCAGTCGCGGATATTGGTGAAGGCGCCGGTATAGGTCGCGGGGTTGGAGCGCGGGGTGCGGCCAATGGGCGACTGGTCGATCTCGATCACCTTGTCGCAGAACTCCAGTCCTTCGACCTTGTCATGCGCGCCGGCGATGACGCGCGCACCGTTCAAGGACCGCGCGGCGGCGGCGTAGAGCGTGTCGATGGTAAAGCTGGACTTGCCCGAGCCCGATACGCCGGTGATGCAGGTAAACGTGCCGAGCGGGATGGAGGCCGTGACGTTGTTGAGGTTGTTCGCCTTCGCGCCGTGAACGGTCAAGCTGTGCCCGTTGCCCTTGCGGCGCGTTTGCGGAACCGCAATCTCCTTGCGGCCTGTCAGATAGTCCGCCGTGAGCGACTTGCGGCTCTTCATGATCTGCTTGAGCGTGCCTTGCGCGACCACTTCGCCGCCGCGCACGCCAGCGCCGGGGCCAAGATCGACGATATGGTCCGCCTGACGGATCGCGTCTTCATCATGCTCGACCACGATCACCGTGTTGCCCAGATCGCGCAGGCGCTTCAATGTTTCCAGCAAGCGGTCATTGTCGCGCTGATGCAGGCCAATCGACGGCTCGTCGAGCACGTAGAGCACACCGCTCAGCCCGCTGCCGATCTGCGATGCTAGCCGGATGCGCTGGCTCTCACCGCCTGACAGCGTGCCGGATGTGCGATCGAGGTTCAGGTAATCCAGCCCGACATTATCCAAGAAGCCCAGCCGCTCATTGATCTCTTTGAGGATCGCACGGGCAATCTGCGATTGCTGTTCGGTCAGCTTCTCATCGAGCGCGAGGAACCAGTCCTTCGCATCCGAGACGCTCATCTTGACCGGCTCGGCAATGTCCGTGCCTGCGACCTTCACTGCGAGCGCTTTCTCATTCAAACGCTTGCCGCCGCAAGTCTCACAAGGCTGCGCGGTCTGGAACTTGGAGAGCTCCTCCTGCATCCAGCTGCTCTCGGTCTGCAGCATGCGGCGATTGAGGTTCCCGATCACGCCTTCAAACGGCTTGCGCACAGTGTATTCCTTGCGCCCGTCCTTGAAGGTCAGCTCGACCGGCATGCCGCCTGTGCCGTGCAGGATGATCATCCGCTGGTCAGGCTCAAGCTCGTTCCACGGCGTCGTGATGTCGAAGTCATAGGCCTTCGCAAGGCTGGTCAGCACTTGCATGTAATAAGGCGATGGCGGGTTGGACTTGGCCCACGGCGCGATGGCGCCTTGTTTCAGTGTCAAAGCTTCGTTCGGAACGACCAGCTGCTCGTCGAACAGCTGCTTCTCGCCAATCCCGTCGCATGTGGGGCAAGCCCCTTGCGGCGCATTGAACGAGAACAGGCGCGGCTCGATCTCTTCGATGGTGAAACCTGACACAGGGCAAGCGAATTTCTCGGAAAAGACAATGCGATTGGCAGGCAGGCCTGCGCCTTTCATCGCACCGCCACTGTCCGCCTCGTCCTCGCGGCCCGGCACAACGCCTTCGGCCAAGTCCACATAGGCCAAACCTTCGGCGAGCTTCAGCGCGGTCTCAAACGAGTCCGCCAGCCGCGTTTCCAGCCCTTCTTTGACCGCCAGCCGGTCCACCACGACTTCGATGTCATGCTTGAACTTCTTGTCGAGAGCAGGCGCTTCTTCAATCGGGTAAAGCTCGCCATCGATCCGCACACGCGTGAAGCCCGCTTTCTGCCATTCAGCAAGTTCCTTGCGGTATTCCCCCTTGCGGCCGCGCACCACCGGCGCGAGCAGGTAAAGCCGCGTTCCTGCCGGCAATGCCATCACCTTGTCGACCATCTGGCTGACGGTTTGCGCGCTGATCGGCTCTCCGGTCGCAGGCGAGTACGGCACCCCCACCCTCGCCCATAGCAGCCGCATGTAATCGTAGATCTCGGTAACCGTCGCGACTGTCGAGCGGGGATTGCGCGAGGTCGTCTTCTGCTCGATCGAGATCGCCGGTGACAGCCCGTCAATATGCTCGACATCAGGCTTCTGCATCATCTCGAGGAACTGCCGCGCATAGGCGCTGAGGCTCTCGACATAGCGGCGCTGGCCCTCAGCATAGATCGTATCGAAAGCGAGCGAGCTTTTGCCTGAACCCGACAGGCCCGTGACAACGATCAGCGCATCGCGCGGCAGGTCGATATCGACCCCTTTGAGGTTGTGCTCGCGCGCACCGCGGACGGATATCTTCGTAAGTGACATGGTCGACGGTGTTCCGGTAATGTTCTGGTTTGTCAAGAGATGCAGAGCGCCGCTCCCACAGCCGCCCGCATAAACGCTGAAACCTGATGTGGTCCCTCACCTACCAATTGCAAATGGGAAGAGTGGTTCCGAGGGATTGCTGTAAACAGCCTGAACATCTTTTTTGCTCCTTGAATGGACCGCACTTGCGTCGTTAAAGTTTCTCAACAAAAATTCTGAGGGAGCGAAACATGTCAACTCTTTGGACTATTCCTGTGTATCGGAATGCACTCGCCACTGGCGATCCCGACGATCTGATCGGCGCAGTTATGATGAGGGGCGAGGATATTATAGGTTTCGTGAGTTAGTTCGATTTTCGCGACACGAATATGGACGGAAATATTTCTTTCGGGGAGAACTTCTTCGGCTCTATCGGGTTTAACAGAGCGATTTTCGTATCGACTGCGATAAGGCAACTAGAACAGCTTGTCGGTGATCCAGACGCACCGGTTTTCGACTATAATCAGATATCAAGACTGCGCTTCGCCAATATGATGCACGGACTTCAGGATGTAGCACAAGAAGTGCTTATAGACGCTGCAGTTGGCTTTGTAGTCGGTCAGTTCTCAGACGAAGTCATGGACGCAATACTAGCAAGAATGCTTCCGGATTCCGTACCACAGTTTATGCTGACCGTTGTTGGTGAAGCATGGCTTGAGAGCCAAATCACAGACAGGATTATTAGTAACCCCGCTGAAGTTGCGTACGATGGTTATAACGTAAGGGTGGTCGGTCGCGAAGAGTTTGAGGATTTGCTCGTCCAGGAGGACGGCTCTCAGTCCGAGATAGTCTATTCTCTTAGCCCAAATCGTCCGATCGTGAGTGGTTCGTCCGATGACACGATTATCCTCGGCTTGGGCCAGCCTGTCGCCATTGATGGCGGCGAGGGAGAGGATACGGCGATCTTTGACAACTCCGCGGTCTTGGAGCCAATAGCATTTGATGAATTCGCGAGTGTAACCGTCGATGGCCTTTTGCTATTCAATGGCAGTCTTACGAACGATGTTGAGAACTTCGAATTTTCGTTCGGCGCTTTTGCCGATTTCGCTAATCTCGCAACACTACAAGATGATCTTTCTGTGATCATAGATTTAGGAGATGGCGATGACGTAGCTATTGCAGCTACTCAAGGAAGGTTTGGGCTTGACGGCGGGGATGGCTTCGACACGCTGATAATTGACTACACCGACTCGCCACGGGCGTTACGTGTTGGAACAAATCATGCAGCGTTTCCAGATGGCAGAGAGCATCCCTCTGACATTCATATACTCGACCTGTCTGCAATCACAGATGACGGTCAGTTCATCTATTCAATTGGAGCCGCAGTCAATTTTGAGGCGACTGAAATCACAGGCAGCGAGTTTAGTGACAATATAATTACCTCTCAGTTTGTAATTGACTTTACAAACAATGCATCGCTTGCGGACTTCGACCTTAGTCGTCCACGCGCACCCGATACCAACGATGCGATTAATGCCGGCGCTGGCGATGATTCCATCTTTAGTGGCGACGGCATCGATGTAATTGATGGCGGCGAGGGATATGATCGGCTGACGATCGAGAGAGTCACTAGTGATGATGGGATCTGGGTGGACGGCAGTTTTGCATCACCAGAAGGACTAGTTCTCGCTGATGGGACAAGTATCGCCAACGTCGAATCGCTTTTCGTCTACGCGACAAATCACAATGACTACGTGACCAATTCAATCGATGGCGCTGCGCCTCAACTTGATACCGAGCTGATCGTCTTATTCGGAGATGGCGATGATGTTTTTGAAGCTATTGGCGTCAATTTCACCGCGATAGGGATGGCAGGTAATGACACGGCTATAATCGATCTAACAAACTCATCTCAATCCTACAGGCTTGAGCAATATGTCACGACAGACGGCGAAGAGAGCTATCTTCTGACGGCTTACGTCGATCAGATCGCCATCGCAACTGGCGAAGTTTCGGGCTTTGAAGTGATCGAATTTGATTTCGGCATATCTGATATCACTGTGAATCTCGGAGCCGTCAGCAACCCATTCCGCAGTGGTGATGGAAACGATAGGTTGTTTGGAGACATTGCAAATGATGTGCTGAATGGAGCTGGCGGAGACGACAGAATCTGGGGCCAGGATGGTCGCGACACCCTGACCGGAGGTCGCGGAGATGATTGGATCGACGGGGGTTCAAATGTAGATACCGCGATAGTTTCCGGGCGCAGAGAAGACTACATAGTAACCCAGATTTCCATCACGTCGATTTACAGCGATGATCCGACATTTGAGGTTGTGGGTGCTGATGGCACGGATACGCTGACCAATATCGAGTTCCTGCAGTTTGACGACCAGACCCTGCGTTTGCGTCCGGGCACGGGCGTGTCGGTGACATTCGGTGATGGTGATCCCTCCGGCTACCAGGTGCCAATGAACAATATCCGCGACTTTGATGGCAATGCCCTTGGCGGTGATGGATCGTGGGTCTGGATCGGCGCGGGAGACATAAACGGCGATGGCGATATCGACCAGATCCTCGTCAACGCCGCAATCGGCCGCTTTGCGACAATCGGGACGGCACCCGATGGGCTCGTCTATTATGACGACCACGGCTGGGCCGGAGAGACGCGCGTCGCAGGTATCTACATTGATCCGCTGGTCGCTTCCGGCGATGTGTTAGCCGGCGGGCCAAACGACAGCCAGCGGCGCTTTCAGAACGATCTCGAAATCAGCAATATCGGCCGGATGCTCGGCGCCAGTGACTATGACAGCGATGGCACTCAGGAAGTCTACTTTGCGCTGACTGACGGCACAGCCTATCTGCGCGCGCTGATGCATGCTGACGGCAATATCCGCTACGCCAACTATCAAAGCGAGCAGCAGGTGATCGATTACCTCACAGCGAACGGTTTTGATGAAAGCACGTGGGGCGACTGGTTCGCTGAGACAGCCGGACAAGAGGAAGCAGTTGTCGGCAAGTCCGACGATCCGGTCTCGCGGCCATTGGACTTGGCGAAGCAGTCTGGCGGAGCATCAGAAGTTCAAGGCATTGATATCCCCGACCTGATGCTCGGAGATATTCGCATGGCGGGTCTCTCGATCCTCGAGCAACACATGCAAACAGAGTTTTTCGGCTAGTTTCACCGCTTCCAAGGCCAGACCTACAGAAAATCTGAAGTCCCGCAGCGGGTAAAAAGCTCTATTGTCTTAGCTCTCTTCGTTCGTATCTTCCCACCGTGTCTTTCGGGTCGCACCAAAGTTCGGCGGACACATTATGCGGCATCGCACTTTGTCCCGTGCCTGAGCTGCGATGAAATGTGGATCGATTCCGCATGCCCATCCGTTGTATAAGTGTATGTAAAACGGGCGCTTTCCCGTCGGCTCCGCGAATAAGTGCGTTGAGCCGCCCGATTTATCGGGGACCTTACTACTCACCGGATCACGGTTTGAGCGACGCGAGCAGCTTTCGAAGCTCCGCTTTTTGAAGGTCTTGCCGACGCAATTGGCAACGGAAAGCGCCGCAACTTCCGAAAGGAGACCCTTTCCATGATGTATGGAACTGTAACACCAAACCGTCGCCCACTTGGCTGGTCGACATTCGAACGCGATTTCCGCGACAGGGGTTCAGACATGCTGAGCGATCTCAATCGCCAGTTCAATCGCCTGTTCGATGACGTATTCGACTTCTCGAACGAAGACAGCGAAGATTTTTCCGAGAATCGTGGACGTCGGCTGAAGGCCCCCGCATTGGACATCGCATCCTATGACGAGAAATACGAACTCACCGCGGAACTCCCCGGAGTGAAACAGGAAGACATCGAACTGAAAGTCGAAGACGGACTACTCATTCTAAAGGGTGAGAAAAAGGACACGGTGAAGAGCGATGAACGCTCATGGTCTGAGCGCCGCTTTGGTTCGTTCATGCGCCGCATCCAGCTGCCGCAAGACGTAAAATTTGAAGAGATCGATGCAGATTTCGCCGACGGCGTGCTGATGGTAACGATGCCGCGTACGCAAAAAGCAGACAATGGTCGGGTGATTACCGTCAACACACGTGACGGGAAACGCACGAGCCGCCTGCTCGATGACGAACAAACAAAGATTGAAGAGAACGCGTAATCAAACCGTCAACACACCATATGGAGCGGGCCCTTAGCGGGTCCGCTCTTTCACTCGCACTCCCCTACCCTCAGCGAACCTCTGCACAGGCGAAAATGGACCCGCGCTCTCGCAAGCGTCGGCGTGATGCCGCCAAGCGCCTCATCAAGAGGCTGCGCGAACGACGCAGCGTCCGCAATGCCGTGCGCGAGCAACACAGCGAAGCTGCACGCACCCGACGTCTGAAACGAAAGACCGCGATGGCTTTGACAGCCAGTGTGGCCACTTTCAGCTCCAGCGCGCTCGCAGGCTTTCCTGCAGTGCAACCGGCTGGTCAGCCTGTCGTGCGGATGGCTCTCCCTTCACTTGAACAGGCGCCGGAAGAGCAACGATTGCCCGCAGAGCACTTGAAAACCAGCGAAGACTTGAAGGAAGCGCTTATTGAAGAGGAAGGTGTCCGTCTTACCGTGTATCGCGACGTGGCAGGGTACCCGACCGTGGGTGTCGGACATCTGGTCAAGCCGTCCGACAATCTGACTGTGGGTCAGACCATCAGCGAAGACCGAGTCCTCGCACTCCTCGATCAGGATCTTGCTGTTGCAGAGCGGGCCGTCCGCCGGCTTGTAGGCGATCTGCCATTGTATCAGCACGAATTCGACGCATTGGTCGACCTTGTCTTTAATGTGGGTGAAGGCAATGTTTCCGAGCACGAAAGCCCTAAACTAAACGCCGCAATCAACGCGCGCGATTACGGCGAGATCGCGCAACAGCTTGAATACCATAGCGTTGGCGGCGCAATCGCACGCGGCCTGCAGTATCGCAGCGAAAGACGCACTCAGATGTTTATGGATGCTGTCTATGAAAACCCACGCGAAGCTGCATAAGCGGATGAACTTTGGAAACCGGTTGCAATTGCAATCAATCTCCTGTTCAACTCGTCTGCGATAACACGCCGTCAACCCGCTCGCCTGCGCGGCGGCACACTCACAAGACTAACGGAGAGACTATGAAGGCCCAGATCCTGGCCACGACCGCAATTGCAGCCCTTTTGGCCGGCTGCGCAACCACAACCGGAGAGCCTATGGACACTGTCGCGGAAGCGGAAACAGAAGCGCCCGCCATGCCTGAAGCAACAGGCTATTTCGCGCAAATGAGCGACCTGCCCTTCCATGCGCCCGATTTCACGAAGATCAGCGAAGACGACTACATCCCGGCATTCGAGCAGGGCATGGCGATCCAGCAGGCGGAAGTCGCTGCGATCACGTCCAACCCCGAAGCTCCGAATTTTGACAACACGATCCTCGCGCTGGAGAAATCCGGCCGCATGCTCAGCCGTGTTGCGCTGGTATTCTATCAACTCACCGGCACGCACACGAATGACAATCTCGATGCGATCAATGCCGAAATCAGCCCGAAGCTGACTGCGCATTCTGACAGCATCAATCTCGACCCTGCATTGTTTGCCCGCGTTAAAGCGATCTACGACAACCGCGCTGCGATGACGATGCTGCCGGAAGACGCGATCCTGCTTGAGAACACGTACAAGGACATGGTCCATGCCGGCGCTCTGCTAACGGCAGAACAGCGCGAGCAAGTCAAAGCGATCAATGCAGAGCTTTCCACGCTGACGACGGACTTTGGCAAGGCTGTGCGTGAAGCGACCAATGAACAGCCTCTGGTCGTCGACACAGCAGAAGAACTCGCTGGCCTTTCCGAAAGCGAAATCGCTGCGGCTGCCAAGCTTGCAGCGGACAAAGGCTATCCCGGCAAGTTCGCGATTGCGATGCAGAACACCACTCAGCAACCGCTTCTGCCAAACCTTGAAAATCGCGAGACGCGCGAGAAAATGTTCAAGCTGAGCCTCAATCGTTCAGACGGCACCAATCCCGAGCATGACACACGCGTCCTGCTTGCAAAGATTGCTGCTCTGCGCGCTCAGAAAGCAGAGCTGTTCGGCGAGCCTGACTGGGCGAGCTACACCATGTACGACCGCATGGCGAAAGAGCCCAAGACCGCGCTCGATTTCATGGAGCAAATGGTCCCGGCGCTTGCCGCAACGCAGCGCCGCGAAGCAGAAGTCCTGAATGCGCGCATCGCGGAAGACGGCAAGAACTTCTCGGTTCAGCCATGGGACTGGTATCGCTACGCCAATAAGGTGAAGGCAGAACAATACGCTTTCGATGAAGACGAAGCAGCGGAGTACATGCAGCTCGACAGAGTGCTCGAAGACGGTGTCTTCTACATGGCCGAAAAGCTCTATGGCCTGAAGTTTGAAAAGCGCGACGACATCCCGGTCTATCACCCGGATGTGACTGTCTACACAGTGTTCGAGGAAGACGGGTCAGAGCTTGGCCTGTTCTACTTCGATCCGTTCCAGCGCCCGTCAAAGCGCGGCGGCGCATGGATGGGCAACTTTGTAGAACAGTCGCACCTGTGGGGCACCAAGCCTGTCGTCTACAACGTGCTGAACATTCCCAAGGCTGCTGAAGGCGAAGTCCAACTCGTCAGCTTCGACAATGTCGAGACGATCTTCCACGAGTTCGGTCACGCAGCGCACGGCCTGTTCGCGAACCAGAAGTATGAGAGCCTGTCCGGCACGAATGTTGCGCGCGACTTCGTTGAATATCCAAGCCAGGTTTTCGAGATGTGGGCGGTCTATCCTGAAGTGCTGCAAAACTATGCCAAGCACTATGAAACAGGTGAAACCATCCCTGCTGATCTGGTCGAGAAGATGGAAGCGGCCGGCAAGTGGAACGAAGGCTATGACTTCGGCGAAGTGGTAGAAGCCGCCTTGCTCGACATGAAGTGGCACTCGCTCTCGGCCGCTGAAGCCGCCGCGATCGATACGCCTGAAGAAGTGGACGCGTTTGAAGAGAAAGCGCTGAAAGAACTCGGCCTTGAGATCGAACTGGTGCCGCCACGTTATCGCAGCACATACTTCAACCACATCTTCTCTTCGCCTGCAGGCTATTCAGCGGGCTATTACAGCTATCTGTGGACGCAGATGCTCGACCATGACAGCCGTCAGTGGTTCTTGGACAATGGCGGTCTGACGCGCGAGAATGGCGAACATTATCGCAAGACCGTGCTGAGCGTTGGCGGAACAAAGGAATACTTCCAGATGTACCGCGATTTCGCGGGTCGTGAGCCGACGATTGAGCCGCTGCTTGAAGCGCGCGGATTGATCAGCTCAGAAGGCGAATAACAAGCTTTCCCTTGGACGGGAATTGAAGGATGGGCGGCCTCTTTGCGGAGGTCGCCTTTTCTTTTGCACTGCTAGGGAGCCGCAGCGTTCAGGCCGCTCGCTGAACAATTTGCGAGCCGCAATCCGAACCGTCTTCACCGCATGCAAGCAGTTCGACGAACTTTTCAGCATTGATGGCGACATCGTCCGGGCCGATCTGATCGAACGGATCTTCCAGATGGCTCTGGATATTGTCGAGACCGGTCAGGATCACCGCGAAAAGCACTGGCATGACATAAGTCAGCACGCTCGCTTCAAATTCTATGGCCAGATGCGCGAAGTAAGGTCCGTAAATTAGCGGCAGCACAAGGATGAAGAAATCGCTGAATGCCCGCAACGTGCGCGGTGTGCGATACTGATAGATGTGCTTCACGCTTTCAAACGCGACGATCATTTTCGAGATATACTGATTGCAGCGCGAGCATTCGCCGGACGCCAGGCCCTCTTCACGCATCCGCTTCACGAACTCGGAAAGCTCGGAAAAACTCGCATAGACTTCGCGTTCGTGGATGGAGATATCTTCGCGTTCTGCCTTGAAAAGATCGCGGCAGCTCTTGAGCAAATGCACGAGCACAGTTTCGACGTGGCGCAAGCGATCTTCGCTTTTATCCGGGATCCAGTCACGCGCAGCAAAATAGATCGCGCGGCCATGCGCTTTGATCACACCATAATCGTCAAGCGCGCTCTCGCGGCGTTTGTAGGCATGACCGATTGAGAACACGATGGGGAAGATGACCGCAGTTGAAATGATCGTCAGCGGATAGTCTGCAACCAGATTAAGCTTAAGCGATACCCATGTCGCAAGGATCGCCAGAATGGCAATGCTGAATGTTTTCCCGTTAACAATCAGACCAATACGCGAAATGCGATCGAACAACTTACTACCCCTTCCCGGTTGAGCTTTCACATCTATGCAGGAAGGTTTGAAACTGCGTTAACCGGGTGATTTACCTCGACTTACATGGGAGATGAGCGCTTGTGCGCCTTGCTCTCCGATCCACTGAGTCGAAACACCCCAGGTTTTCGCGATGACATCTGTTGCGAGCGCGGTTTGCGGCTCAGCGTCTGCCGCCAGTCGGCCCTTGTCGAGCACAAGTATGCGGTCAGCATGGTTCATGGCGGTTGCAAGATCATGCAGGACGATGACGACCCCAACCCCTTGCGATGCGGCTTCGCGTAAATGCTTAAGCAGCGTCTGTTGATGCGCGAGATCAAGCGCTGCGAGCGGCTCGTCGGCCAAGATCCAGTCGGGCTCACCTGCCAGGACGCGGGCGAGCAACGCACGAGCTTTCTCGCCTCCGGACAGTTGCGAGACCGGACGATTGCGCAAAGCTTGCAAATCGAGCGCGGAAATGGCTGCTTCAACTGCCTGCTCGCCTCGATCACGATGCGGCAAGCGGCCAAGCCGCACGAGATTGGCGACGGAGACATCCCACGCAATTTCCGTGTCTTGCGGGAGGTAACCGATACGTTTTGCCCGCTCTTGCGGATGGAACTCAGGCAGCGATTGACCATCGAGCTTGATGCTGCCGCTGGACGGCGCAAGCAGGCTCGCAAGAGCCATCAGCAGGCTGGATTTACCCGCACCGTTCGGGCCGCAAATGGCTGTGATCTGGCCTCGCTCAAGCGTCGCTGAGACGTCTTGCAGCACATTTGTGTCGCCGCGTGTCACGCCGAGATTGCCTATGATGATGCTCATATGCGCGCCCTCCGCATCTTGAGCAGCAGCCACAGGAAGAACGGCGCGCCGATCAGGCTCAGTGCGATGCCGAGGCGAAGCTCTGTCACGAGCGGCAGGATACGCACCAGGCTGTCGGCAAGAAGGACCAGCAACGCGCCCGCAAGCGCGCTCGGGAGAAGCAAGCTCGAAGGCAGGCGGTCGGTCAGTGGTCGCACCAGATGCGGCACGATCAGGCCGACAAAGCCGATGATGCCTGCAACTGCCACGCCTGCGCCAACGGTCAAGCCCACGCCAGTTACGAGAAGCCACAGCAAGCGCGTGGTGTCGACGCCCATGCTCCGCGCTGCGCCCTCGCCCAATGTCAGCGCGTCGAGGCTCTTCGCAGCAAAGCTAAGCACGACAAGCCCCGCGAGGACTAGCGGTGCGGCGATTTGCACATCGCTCCAGCTGCGGTCGGTCAGAGCACCATTGAGCCACATCACGATCTCGCTCATCGCAAACGCAGACGATGCGAGCGTGATGGCAAGCGCTGTCAACGCGCCGGCAAGGCTTGCGATCATCAGGCCTGCAAGCGTGAACAGTGCAATTCCGCCGCTCCGCCCAGCAATAAGCGCGAGCAAAGCCATGCCAAGCCCAGCACCAACAAGCGCAAATGCAGGCAGCATCCATCCGCTCGCGAAACCGAAAGTGAAGCTTGCCACTGCGCCGAGCGCGGCCATTGGCGCAATGCCGAACAGTCCCGGATCAGCGAGCGGATTGCGCAAATAGCCTTGCATCGCAGCACCTGCTCCGCCCAGCCCCGCACCCACGATCATCGCCAGCAGGCCGCGCGGCAGGCGCAATTCCATCAGGATCAGCGCCGCGTTCGGGCCCGAGCCGGCAATGTTCGCCGGATCGATCCAAACGCGGCCCGCCACCAGCGAAAGCGGAAACGCGATCAGCAACAGCACGCCGAATATGAGGCTCGCGCGGTTCATGTGGCATCTCCGCGGCGCATCTCTTCACGGATTTCAGCAAGTCGTTCCATCGCTTTGATAATCGTCGGTCCACCGCAATAAAGCAAAGCAGGATCAAGCATTTCCACGCGAGTGTTCTCAAGCTGTGCGAGCGCTGGATGCGACTGCCCGCGCGCATCGCCCGCAATCAGCAACAGCTCGGGCGGATTAGCGAGCAGCACTTCCAGCGGGAGATAGTCCGCCTGCCCCAGACCAAGCGCTCCGCTATGGCTGGAGAAGCCCGCTTTACGCATCAGCTGGCTGATCAATGCCTGCTCACCCGGCACAATCTCGCCCGGTTGCCAAAGGACTGTCGAAATCGCGCGATGATCCGCAGGCGGCGCATTGCGAGCGATGGCGCGGTCGATTTCCAGAATCAGCTCTGCCGCCTTTTCAGACCGGTACACCAATTCGCCGAGATAGCGGATCTGCTCCTGGCTTTCGCTAACGCCTGTCGGGCTGGAGAATGTGCGGAAGATCAGCCCTAATTGCTGCATGGCCTTGCGGGTTGAAGGCGGGAGGAATGTGCTGGCCAGCACAACGTCGGGATCGCGCGCGAGCAGCTCTTCAACGGTCCCGCCGGTCGAGGCAAACTGGCTTGCAACTTCTGCCTCAAGCGAGCTCGACGCGGGGTCCTGGCTATAATGCGAGATCGCCAGCACCTGGTGTGGCTCTGCGATGTTGACCAGCATGGCATCCACGCATGGGTTGAGGCTGATATAACGCGGACCATCCGGCTCTGTCGTATCTCGAGCACCTTCAGGTGCAGGCGCACAGGACGACGCAAACGCAGCCGCCAAAAGCGCTAGCATCGTGAAACCAGTGCGGATGGAAAAGCGCTGTGTAATCATCAAATCCCGTTCGATGCGGCGATAAAAGCGCTTGGCCGTTCCAGCAAGCCTCAACCTTGCGCGAAGTGAATCGTGATTAACGCGCTCGAAACCGTGTTTTCTGGTCAATGCATTAGGTGATTGAGCGTACTGGACTGTTCAGAACAAAACCTCTCAAGGGTCGCACATCTATGGCTAACACCCCCAATTACGCCTTTTCCCTGACGCAGCGCGCACTTGCTCCTCTGAGAGGGCCTGCCAAACTGCCCAAACCTGCAAATATGAACGGCGCGCCAGTGGTCAGCGATGAAGTGCTGGTCGATACCCTCCGTCATTTCGGCGAGCATGGCCTTGGAGCAGCGGCCGAAGCCATCTACAAGGCAAAGGACGCACATGCTTGCGGGGATCAAATCGAGGCCCAGCGCTGGCTGGAAATTTGCCGCGCGCTGGATCGCCGGATGGCCTCGCGTTTTGAGGACGACCTGACCATCGCCTGATCCGCTAGCTTGCCGCAAGGTTCGGAGCGCCTGACCACGTGCTGCGACATATCCACGCGCACACAAATGCTATTGCGAACTACTTGCAAAGATAGTTGCCGAATGCGACCTTTTGCTGGTTGCAATCGCTTCTGTGCGCGCTAAACCGCGAGCTGTACACGGGTGCAGAAAGCCTCGCGAGATCGGCTTTGCATGCGTTAAGTTGAGTTCCTCGGTCTCGCGCGAACTGCAAAGGACGGTCTTACCCAAATGGCACGCAAGAAAATCGCGCTTATCGGCGCCGGCATGATCGGCGGAACGCTGGCTCACCTGGCAGCGAAGAAAGAAATGGGCGACATCGTCCTGTTCGACATCGCGGAAGGTATGCCGCAAGGCAAAGCGCTGGACCTCAGCCAGTGCGGCCCGATCGAAGGCTTCGATGCGAACATCAAGGGTTCGAACGACTACGGCGATATCGCTGGCGCCGATGTCGTGATCGTCACCGCAGGCGTTCCGCGCAAGCCGGGTATGAGCCGCGATGACCTGCTCGGCATCAACTTGAAAGTCATGAAAGCAGTTGGCGAAGGCATAAAGAACAACTGCCCTGACGCTTTCGTGATCTGCATCACCAACCCGCTGGACGCGATGGTCTGGGCGCTGCGCGAATTTTCCGGCCTGCCCCACAACAAGGTGGTGGGTATGGCAGGCGTGCTCGACAGCGCGCGCTTCGCGACTTTCCTCGCGTGGGAATTCGGCTGCTCGGTAAAGGACGTGAACGCATTCGTCCTCGGCGGCCACGGCGACACGATGGTCCCGGTCACCAGCTACACCACGATCAACGGCATTCCGGTCAACGACTACGCGAAGATCAAGGGTGTCAGCGAGACCCGCATTGACGAGATCGTAGACCGCACCCGCAAGGGCGGCGGCGAGATTGTCGGCCTGCTCGGCAATGGCTCGGCCTATTATGCACCGGCCACTAGCGCGATTTCTATGGCGGAAGCGTATCTGGGCGACCAGAAGCGCATCCTGCCTTGCGCGAGCTATGTCGAAGGCAAGTATGGCTTGGATGGCCTCTATGTCGGTGTTCCGACAGTGATTGGCGCAGGCGGCACGGAAGAAGTGATCGAGATCGAGCTTTCCGACGAAGAGAAAGCGAACTTGAAGGTCAGCACCGACGCGGTCGAGGAACTGCTCGAAGCGTGTAAAGGCCTGGATAGCTCGCTGGCGTGATGAAGCGCGCGATCCCTTTTTCACTGCTAGTTGCAGCCTGTTCAAGTCACGGACCAGATTCTTGGTCCGAGGCCGAACGAGTGGCAGTTGACACTTGCCTTAACACGGTGCCCGATACGCTCGTAGCAAAGGATGAGTGGGGCGACATAGATCAATCAGTGTTTGAGCGTCTCGGCGATGGAAATTTTGAATTCAAATATCCCGCTTGGGGAACGGATTTTGACTTCGCATGGATTTGCGAAGGAAATGTCTCCGAACGAAGGATCAGTGGCATCCGGTCAGGTGATCCAAATTCATCAAGAAGAATTAGCGCCAATAGGAGCTTCTGAATGTCCATCCTCGTAAACAAAGACACCAAGGTCATCACCCAAGGCATGACCGGCAACACCGGCACCTTCCACACGCAGCAAGCGCTCGACTACGGGACGCAGATGGTTGCAGGCGTGACGCCGGGCAAAGGCGGAACCGAGCATATCGGTCTGCCGCAATTCGACACTGTGAGCGAAGCCAAGGCCGCGACTGGCGCGACTGCAAGCTGCATCTACGTGCCGCCACCCTTTGCAGCGGACGCAATCTGCGAAGCGATCGATGCGGAAATGGAACTCATCATCTGCATCACTGAAGGCATTCCAGTGCTGGACATGGTCCGCGCGAAAGCGGCGCTCACTGGCTCTAAATCGCGCCTCATCGGCCCGAACTGCCCAGGTGTCCTTACCCCTGAAGAGTGCAAGATCGGTATTATGCCCGGCTCCATCTTCAAGAAGGGTTCGGTTGGCGTCGTCTCACGTTCCGGCACGCTCACTTATGAGGCCGTGCACCAGACGACCATGGTGGGCCTCGGCCAGACCACAGCGGTCGGCATCGGTGGTGACCCTGTCAACGGTACCAACTTCATCGACGTGCTCGACCTGTTCCTCGACGATCCTGAAACGGAAAGCATCATCATGATCGGCGAAATCGGCGGCAGCGCGGAAGAAGAAGCTGCAGCCTTCCTCAAGGCGGAAGCTGCCAAGGGCCGCAAGAAGCCGACCGTAGGCTTTATCGCGGGCCGCACAGCGCCTCCGGGTCGCCGCATGGGCCATGCCGGTGCGATCGTTTCGGGCGGCCAAGGCGGCGCGGATGACAAGATCGCGGCGATGGAAGATGCGGGCATTCGCGTTTCGCCCTCGCCGTCCGAGCTTGGCACCACGCTCGACGCAATGCTCAAAGAGCTCGTGTAACCACGAGTGGGCTCAAAGAATTGGCTTAACAGCCGCACACCCTCCCTCCCCGGAGACACTCCATGGGTAACGAACAGCAAAACTTCATCCCTGAACTCAGCGATCAGGAGGGCCCGCAGCCGGGCCCGTCCTGGGCGCGGCCGAACTGGCTGAAGGAAGTTTCCGACAGCGCTGCGGACCTGACGCAAGCGCTCGACCCGACCGCGATGAAAATGGCGGTTGAGCAGGCCGCGAAGAAGGCCGGCAAGGCTGCTGATCCCAAAGCAATCGAGGAGGCTGCGGCCAATTCGATCAAGGCGATGATGCTGGTGCGGCTTTACCGTGTGCGTGGACACATGGCGGCGAACCTCGATCCATTGGCGCTGCATAATCGCGAGACGCCCGAAGACTTGACGCTCAAGTTCCATGGCTTTGAAGGGCAGGAAGACACGGAAGTCTTCGTAGGCGGGGTGCTGGGCCTTGAATGGACCACCGTGCGCGAACTCTACAACTTGCTGCGCGCGACCTATTGCGGCGCGGTTGGCTTGGAATACATGCATATTGCGGACACAGAAGAGCGCCGCTTCCTGCAAGACAAGTTCGAAAGCCCGGGCGAGACCATCCAGTTTACCGAGGAAGGCAAGAAAGCGATCCTCGCAGCGGTGATCCGCGGCGAAGGCTATGAAGCGTTTCTCGGCAAGAAATATGTCGGAACCAAGCGCTTTGGCCTGGATGGCGGCGAATCCATGATCCCGGCGCTGGAAGCCGTCATCAAATATGGCGGCTCTACCGGCGTGCGCGAGATCATCTACGGCATGGCGCACCGCGGCCGCTTGAACGTCCTCGCGAATGTGATGTCGAAGCCTTACAAGGTCATCTTCCATGAGTTTTCTGGCGGCACAGCCAACCCTGAAGATGTCGGCGGCTCAGGCGATGTAAAGTATCACTTGGGCACCAGCACAGACCGCGCTTTCGACGATATCGAAGTGCATATGAGCCTTGTGCCCAACCCTTCGCATCTTGAGGCTGTAAACCCGGTTGTTCTTGGCAAGGCGCGCGCGCAGCAAGCTATCCGTGACGATCTCAAACAGCACGAGCAAGTCTTGCCTGTGCTGATCCACGGTGATGCGGCCTTTGCGGGCCAAGGCGTCGTGTGGGAAAGCCTCTCGCTTTCCGGTGTGCCCGGCTATGATACCGGCGGCTGCATCCACTTCATCATCAACAACCAGATCGGCTTCACGACCAGCCCGAAATTTGCGCGCAGCTCGCCCTACCCCAGCGATGTCGCAAAAGGCGTCATGGCACCGATCCTGCACGTTAACGGTGATGATCCGGAAGCGGTGACTTTCGCTTGCAAGCTCGCGGTGGAATACCGCCAGACCTTCGGGCGCGACATCGTGATCGACATGTGGTGCTATCGCCGCTTTGGTCACAACGAAGGCGACGAGCCCAAATTCACGCAGCCGATCATGTATGATGCTATCCGCAAGCATCCCAAGGTCAGTGTCATCTATTCCGACCGGCTGATCGATCAGGGCGTCATCGAAAAGGGCTATGCCCCGCAATTGCGCGAGGAATTCGAAGCTCAGCTTGAAGAAGAGTTTGAAGCGGCCAAGAGCTACAAGCCCAATGAAGCTGACTGGTTTGGTGGGCGTTGGGCCGGTCTCAACAAGCCTGCTGATCCTGAGACTGCGCGCCGCAATGTGCACACCGCGATCGAGCGGAAGCTGTTCGACAGCCTCGGACGCACGCTGACGACGGTTCCTGATGATGTAACGATCCACAAAACGCTTGGCCGCGTGCTCAAGGCCAAGTCAGAGATGTTCGACAGCGGAGAAGGCTTTGACTGGGCAACCGCCGAGGCACTTGCTTTCGGCAGCTTGGTTACAGAAGGCTTCGGTGTACGCTTGTCGGGACAAGATAGCGGGCGTGGGACTTTCTCACAGCGTCACGCCGTATGGGTCGATCAGAACACTGAGAAGAAATACATCCCTTTGACCACGCTGCCGCATGGCAAGTTCGAGGTCTATGATAGCACGCTGTCCGAATATGGCGTGCTCGGTTTTGAATACGGCTTTGCCATGGCCGACCCGAAAAGCCTGGTCATGTGGGAAGCGCAGTTCGGCGATTTCGTGAACGGCGCGCAAATCATGATCGACCAGTTCATCGCGTCAGGCGAAGCGAAATGGCTGCGCGCCAATGGCCTGGTTCTGCTGCTTCCGCATGGCTATGAAGGACAGGGTCCCGAGCATAGCTCTGCCCGTCTTGAGCGTTTCCTGCAGCTTTGCGCGAATGACAATATCCAGGTCTGCAACATCACGACGCCGGCCAACTATTTCCACGTGCTGCGCCGCCAGATGCTGCGGCCTTTCCGCAAGCCGCTGGTGATCATGACGCCGAAGTCGCTGCTGCGGCATCCGCTTGCTAAGAGCCCGGCCGACGAGTTCCTTGGTGAGCATCACTTCATGCGGATCAAGTCGGACACGACGGAAGTCGCGGATGACAAAGTGAAGCGCCTGGTGCTGTGCTCAGGCAAGGTCGCGTATGATCTGATCCAGAAGCGTGACGAGGAAAGCTTGAAGGACGTATCCATCGTCCGGATCGAGCAGCTTTACCCCTTCCCTGGTGAGGCTCTCGCCATCCGCCTGAAACGCATGAAGAACCTTAAAGAGGTCATCTGGTGTCAGGAAGAGCCGCGCAACAATGGCGCATGGTTCTTTGTCGAAGAACATATTGAAGCCGCGCTTTCCGAAGCCGGTCATGACGGTATGCGACCGCTCTATGCAGGACGCATGGCATCAGCCTCGCCTGCTACCGGCCTCGCGAAACGTCATCAGGAACAACAAGAGAAGCTGGTCGCAGCGGCTCTCGGTCTCAATTCAGGCAAGTAAGTCCGCACTTCAAGCCGTAGAAAGACATAGGAAACAGTCAGATGGCTACAGAAATTACAGTCCCAACGCTGGGCGAATCGGTAACCGAAGCAACCGTGGGTGAATGGCTGAAGCAGCCGGGCGATGCCGTTGCAGTCGACGAGCCGATTGCGAGCCTTGAGACCGACAAGGTCGCAGTCGATGTGCCCTCACCTGTTGCTGGCGTATTGCAATCACATGCGGTTGAAGTCGGCGACACTGTGGAAGTGGGCGCACTGATTGCAACGGTCGAAGAAGGCGCAACTGGGGCTGCGACCAACGGCGAAGAGGCCGGGCGCAAGGAGCAGCAAGCCGAAGAAGGCAAGGAAGAGCGCAGAGAAAGCGACACAGGCGATGCCTCGTCAGTAACAATGTCGCCTGCGGTTCGCCGCGCGGTGCTTGAACACGGCGTTGATCCGACTACGATCAAAGGCACTGGCAAGGATGGCCGTCTGACCAAGGAAGACGTGATCGCTGCTGCAAAAGCGAAGAGCGATCCTGCGCCTGCACAATCTGCACCAGCGACAGCTCCTGCTGCCGCACCGTCTGGCTCGCGCAACACGGAACGCGTGAAGATGACGCGGATGCGCCAAACAATCGCGAAACGTCTGAAAGGCGCACAGGAAAACGCCGCGCTGCTCACGACATTTAACGATGTCGACATGTCCGCAGTCATGGAAGCGCGCGCCAAGTACAAGGACCTGTTCGCCAAGAAGCACGACATCCGCTTGGGCTTCATGGGCTTCTTCGCGAAGGCCTCCTGCCTTGCCTTGAAAGACGTGCCTTCAGTCAACGCCTATATCGAAGGCGATGAGATCGTCTATCACGACTATGTCGATATCTCGGTTGCTGTCTCAGCGCCTAATGGACTGGTCGTCCCGGTCATTCGCGATGCGCAAGCGAAAGGCTTCGCGCAGATCGAGAAGGACATTGCTGACTTTGGCGCACGCGCCAAGGAAGGCACGCTGACGATGGAAGACATGTCCGGCGGTACTTTCACGATCTCAAACGGCGGCGTGTTCGGAAGCCTTATGTCAACGCCGATCATCAACCCGCCGCAATCCGCTGTGCTCGGCCTTCACCGGATCGAAGAGCGTCCCGTGGCGGTCAATGGCGAAGTCGTCATCAAGCCGATGATGTATATCGCGCTTTCCTACGACCACCGTCTGATTGACGGGCGCGAGGCTGTCACGGCACTCAAGATTATCAAGGAAGCGATCGAAGATCCGACACGGATGCTGATCGACCTTTAACGCTTCGCGTCAACCCAGCGAAAGCTGGGATCTCGTGAGGCTAAGTTGAACGTTTTTGAAGGAGATTCCAGCCTTCGCTGGAATGACGAAAAGATGGCTGAATACGATTACGACGTTCTTATCATTGGAGCCGGTCCCGGCGGTTATGTCGCTGCGATCCGCGCGGCACAACTCGGCTTGAAAGTGGCATGCGCAGAAGGCCGCGAGACGCTGGGCGGGACCTGCCTCAATGTGGGCTGTATCCCGTCAAAGGCTTTGCTTCACGCGTCTGAATATTTCGACGCGGCGACGAATGGTTCGATGGCGGATATGGGCATCGAAGTGAAGCCCAAGCTCAACCTTGAGAAGATGCATGGCCAGCGGCTCGATGCGGTCGACGGCCTTACAAAAGGCATCGAATTCCTCTTCAAGAAAAACAAGGTCGACTGGAAGAAAGGCTACGCCACCTTCCAGGATGCACACACTGTCAGAGTCGGCGACGAGACTGTCACGGCGAAGGACATTGTCATCGCGACAGGCTCTTCCGTAACGCCTTTGCCGGGCGTCGAAGTCGATAACGCCAAGGGCGTAGTCGTGGACTCCACAGGCGCGCTCGAGCTGCCCAAAGTGCCGAAGAAAATGGTCGTCATTGGCGGCGGTGTCATCGGGCTGGAGCTTGGCAGCGTATGGCGCCGCTTGGGCTCAGAAGTCATTTGCGTCGAATTCCTTGACCAGATCCTGCCCGGCATGGACGGGGACGTTCGCAAGGAAGCGAATAAGATCTTCAAGAAGCAAGGCATCACTTTCAAGCTTTCGACCAAGGTCACTGGCGTATCCGTCAAAGGCAAGAAAGCGACGCTTACGCTTGAACCCGCAGCGGGTGGTGACACAGAAACCATGGAAGCCGATTGCGTGCTCGTTTCCATCGGCCGCAAGCCCAACACTGACGGGTTAGGCCTCGATAATATCGGCCTCGAAACGAACCAGCGCGGACAGATCGAAACCGGTCATGACTTCCGCACCAAAGTCGACGGCGTGTGGGCTATCGGCGACGTCATTCCCGGCCCGATGCTTGCACACAAGGCAGAGGATGAAGGCATCGCCGTGGCTGAGAACATCGCTGGCGAAACCGGCATTGTGAACCACGATGTGATCCCGTCCGTGGTCTACACCTGGCCGGAAATCGCCGGTGTGGGCCTCACCACAGAGGAAGCCATCGAGAAAGCGGGCGGCGACAAGTCCAAGGTCAATGTCGGCAAATTCCCCATGATGGCGAACAGCCGCGCTAAGACCAATCACGAGCCGGACGGATTTGTGAAGGTCATCTCGGACGCAGAAACCGACCGCGTGCTCGGCGTGTGGGCGATTGCAAGCGTCGCTGGCACCATGATCGCAGAAGCAGGCATCGCGATGGAATTCGGCGCGACGTCGGAAGACATCGCTTACACTTGCCACGCGCACCCCACTCACGCCGAAGCCATGAAGGAGGCCGCGATGGCGGTCCGCGGAAAACCGATCCACATTTGATCGTCCGCTCTTCTGAGTGCTTTCCTGAGATTGCTCCCCTTGTCCTGCCGCATTAAGGCGATTGGCAAGGGGAGATTCTTTTGGCCTATCCAAGACTGACAAACGAGCCAAGTGCGCTGAGTACGGCGGCTGCGATTAAAGCGGGCAAGCTGTCGCCGCTCGAAGCCGTCGATGCAGCGATTGCACGGATCGAGCAGCTCAACGCGCCACTGAACGCTGTTGTTGTCGAGGACTTTGATCGCGCCCGTGAAACCGCCAAAGCGCTTGCGAGCCAAGGTCCAAGCGAAAACTCGCCGCTGTTTGGCGTGCCGATGACAGTCAAGGAAAGCTATGACGTCGCAGGCCTTCCAACGACATTCGGGATTGAGCGGTACAAGAACCACACCGCCACTCGCGAATCCCGCGTGGTTGAAAAGCTGAAAGCTGCTGGTGCTATCATCATCGGCAAGAGCAATGTTCCGGCCGAGCTCACGGACTGGCAGTCGAATAATCCGGTCTATGGCCGGACCAACAATCCGCACGATCATGACCGGTCTCCCGGAGGCTCCTCAGGCGGATCAGCAGCGGCGGTCGCAAGCGGGATGGTCGCCTGTGAGTTTGGCAGCGACATTGGCGGCTCAATTCGCGTTCCTGCCCATTTCTGCGGTGTGTGGGGCCACAAGCCGAGCTGGGGTCTCCTTAGCAAACGCGGGCACAGCCATCCCGCTTTTGCGGGCAAACCCACCCATGACGGTGCGCTTTCGGTATGTGGTCCGCTCGCCCGATCCGGCGAAGACATTGCCGCGCTGATGAAGGTCACTGCCGAGCATGTCATGCCGAGCAATGCAAAGCCGTTATCCGAATGCCGCCTCTTGATGATCGACAGCATCGCCGATTCACCGGTCGATGACAGCGTGCGGAGGCCAATTAGCGAGGCGACAGGATCACTCCGAGCGGGGGGCGTCAAAGTAGACGAAAGCAGCGACCTCACACCCGATCTTGCGCGGCATCACCGCAACTACATGCGGATGATGAACACCGCTATGGCGCGCGGTGCTCCCGATCCAAAGGGCAATCGCGCGACTGCTACTGACTGGTTCAATCTTCTCGACGCGCAGGCCGAATGCGAAGCTGAGTGGCAAATGCTGTTCGAAGAGTACGACTTCGTTCTGGCGCCCCCTGCCCCGGTCCTCGCGACCGAACATGTCGAAGGCTCGTTGTTCAAGACAGATGTCTGCATCAACGCAGAGATGATATCCGCTGCCTCCGGTCTTGCCTGGGCGGGCATTGCGACCTTCCCCAACCTGCCTTCGACTGTCTTGCCCATCGGGGCCATCGACAATTTACCTTGCGGAATGCAAGTGATCGGACCGCGCTGGCGTGATCTGGATTGCATCCATGCAGCCATCGCAATTGACAAGATCGTGAACGGCTAGGCCATGAACGCTGAAGTCCTCACGCCACTGCTCGACGCGCTCGACATACTGGGTGTTGCAGTCTTCGCGCTGTCCGGCGCGCTGCTAGCCGCGAAAGAGCGCCAGACCTTCGTCACCATGGCGTTTTTCGCGCTGGTGACAGGCGTTGGAGGAGGCACCGTCCGCGACCTTCTGATCGGCGCACCGGTCTTCTGGATCAGCGACCCTTGGATATCGCTCGCCTGCATGGTCGTCGCATTGCTTGTCTGGTTCACGCCTACGCGCTGGTGGGACGGCAAGCTGCTTGATTATGCCGACGGCATCGGACTGACAGCCTATGCGGTTTTGGGAAGCGCAAAGGCGCTATCCTATGGACTGCCACCTGTGCCTGCCATGATGATGGGGGTTGTCACAGGAACCGTCGGCGGCGTCATCCGCGATGTTATCGCGGGCAAGCCTTCCATCGTCATGCGTCCGGAGCTCTACGTCACAGCAGCAGCGTTATCTGCAAGTCTGTGCGTAGCGGGGGCCTGGCTGGCTTTGCCGCGCGAACCGGTATGGATCGTAGCAACACTGGCTGGTCTTATCCTACGCAGCGCCGCCATCAAATGGAGCCTGGCGCTCCCTCACTACAAAGAGAGGGAACGCGCAGAGATCCAATCAGAGGATACGAAAGTCAGCCCGTAAAGTCAGGCGCTTCTGCAGTACGATAGCGATCATCTTCACCGCTTGTCCGCTCGTCAGTCGCCGCGACTTCTTCACCCGGCAACGGACCGCCAGGATAAGCCGGCAAACGCTCGGCATCGACTTCGCGTGCAGGAGCTTTCTCTGTGTCCGTATTGCGGCGCGCCTCGGCATAACGATCCGCGCTCCATTGGCGATCATCGCTGCGCTCTTCGCGCGATGAACCTTCCGCGAAAGCTTCCGAGAAGTCGGCATTCGATGCCCGGCTACCATAGTCGATGTCGGAGATCCGACCGTTAGGGCCGATGCGGCATGTGAAGCCCTCACCATTGTAGAGAGAGCCAGACACACGCCAGCCTTCGCCAGTGCGATCAACGCCGTCTACCTTGTCTACACGAACATCACGTTCGATCTCGCCAACACACATGCTGACTGCATTGTCGATGCCGCGCCCGCCATTGTAGCGGGAATCGCCGCGTCGGTCGCGATTGTCATAGTCCCGATCCCGGTAGTCGCGATCGCGATAGCGGTAGTCCCGCTCGCGGCGATCACGCTCACGCTTGTTGTTGTTCGCCGCACTGGCAATCGCGGCAATACCGCCAAGGATGACAACACCTGCCAGAACATCACCGGCATCAATCCCCCGGCGATGATGGCGATGACCACGATAGCCGCGCCATCCGCGATAACCGCGCCAGCCACGGTGATGCTCAGCCTTCTGCGCGTCCGGATCAAATGTGCCCGGCAATGCAAAAGGAGCCGATTGAGCGCTTTGCATTGACGCTGAGGGCAATTCAGCTGCGCTCGCAGCAATCGGAGATACAGTCATTGCGAGCGCTGCGGTCATTCCGGCAAATGCGCTCTTGCGAGTGATGCGGGCCATTCGGTCCCTCCTGTTTGTGCAGTCGCGCGCTTGGCTAGCCCCTATGCGCGAAGCTTCAAGAATCGGAGGACGTCCACCACGCGTCCAGAATGCCAATATAGTTAGGCGGCTCAGGCTGACTAGTGCCTGAACCGCCCATGGTGGCCCCAAATGTGGGGGTTATTTATAAATGTGGTGCTTACCGCAGTCCGCGAATGCCGCGATAATCGACATCAGCCACATGGCCCCGCTCGATGTAGCAAGTGAACTTGCCTGCATCCCGGTTATAGCCCCGATCATAGCGACCATGACGGTCGTAACGATCATAGCGGTTGTACCGTGTATTATAGCGGCCCCAGCCACGATTGCCGTCGACAACCAGGCGGCCTTTGACGCGCCAACCATAAGACTTGCGATCAACATCGCGGATTTCCGTCACATCGGCGAAGCGGTAGCCAGACCGGCGCGCGTCACGTTCTGCAGCCCGGATACATTTCTCGACTGCACGGCGCGGATTGCCGCGACGATAATTGTGTCCACGATAATGGCCACGGTCTCGATAATCACGATCACGATAGCGATAGTCGTCATAACGATAGCGATCGCGCTTGTTCTTGCTCGCAGCGCTTGCGATGGCTGCGATGCCGCCGATGATCACTGCACCTGCAATGATGTCACCTGCATCGATCTTGTCGCGGTCGCCGTGACGTGCTTGGGCGGGCGTCGCGCCAGCAAGGGCCATTGCGCCCACTGCGGCTGTTGCGATCCCACCTTTCGCAAAGAATTTGCCTGTCATGCTCATAGAGGGTCTCCTCAATTGAGCCGTGGCGGGAGTGCCTCGGCTTCGAGAATGCTTCTATGAGAGACGGACTGAGGCGTGACTGAACTTGCCTTACAGCCGATGTTCAGAAAACTATCACTTTTTCTGAATATCCTCAGAATCTAGCGTTAAACCAGTATGATAGGCGAGGAAAGAGAGGACATCTGCGCTCTCCTCAACCCGCTTTTCTGTGGGTTTACCACGTCCATGACCGGCCCCGTTTTCTACGCGAATCAGCTTGGGATTAACACCGGTGGAGCCATTTTGAAGCCGCGCGGCGTACTTGAAGCTGTGCGCAGGAACGACACGGTCATCGGTGTCTGCGGTCGTAATGAGGACGGCAGGATAGTCCGTTTGCTGCGCGACGTTGTGATAGGGTGAGTAGCTGCGAAGGAAGCGGAAATCGGCTTCCTTGGATGGCGAACCATAATCATCGATCCAGAACCGCCCGGCAGTCCAACGATCAAACCGCAGCATATCCATAACGCCCACCGCAGCATGCGCCGCGTCGAAGAGGTCAGGACGCTGATTGACGACTGCTGCCACCATCAACCCGCCATTGGAACGTCCCTCAATCGCAAGGCCATCGATTGTTGTGTACCCTTCGGCCTTCAGGAATTCGCCCGCAGCAATAAAGTCATCAAAACTGTTCTGCTTGTTGGCGCCCCGCCCCGCTTCATGCCATGCTTTGCCGAGCTCCCCGCCTCCGCGCACATTGGCGAGCGCAAACACCCCGCCCGCTTCCAGCCACGCCATACGCTTGGACGAAAACCCGGGTGTGAGCGATACGTCAAACCCGCCATATCCATAAAGCAGCGTCGGGGCCGGCTCGCCGCTTTCGACAAGTTCGCGCGAGCGCACGATAAACACCGGAACACGCGTCCCGTCCTTTGACGTGAAGAAACGCTGCTCGACCACATAGTCGTCAGGCACGAATGTCAGATCAGGCTCTGCAAAGGGTTCCGTCTCGCCTGTTGCCAGATCGAGGCGGTAGACGGTGTCTGGCCGGTTGAAGCTCGCAAAGGAGTAAAACGTCTCCGGATCGCCGGGCTTGCCTCCAAACCCGCTGGCCGTGCCGTGTTGGGCGAGCGCGAAGCCGGTAAGCGGGCGCCCCGCAAGATCGTAAAGCTCTGCTTTAGTCGCAGCATCCACGATCGTCTCGACCAGAAGGTGATTGCCGACAATGGATGCGCCGGAGATTGTTTGCTCCCCCTCGCCCAAAACTTGCCGCCACTTGGAGCGGTGTCGCGACGGATCGAAAGCGAGGATCTGCCCGCGTTTCGCATTGTAGTCGGTCAGGAAATAGAGCCAGCCATTGACGGAAGCGAGGAATTCCCACTCGTGCTTCTGCGATGTGACCATCGGTGTGGACTGCCACTGCCGAAAACCGCTACGCTTCGCATTGCGCAGATTGATGAGCCGCACCGAATGACGAGCATCTGTCCCTGTCTGGCTCGTGATGATTGCCCAGCGCCCATCGCTCGTCACTCTGGCTGCGTGCCTGCGATCAGGCAGTTTGGGGCTGGCGAACACCAGACTGTCGCGGCTTTGACGCGTACCTACGCGATGGAAGTACACCGCATGGTCGAAATTGGGCGCGAGATAGCCCGCTTCCTCGCCTGGTTCGGGAAAGCGCGAATAGAAGAAACCGTGATTGCCGACCCAGGCAATGCGTGAAAATTTGACCCAGCGCACAGCGCTGTCGAGCAGTTCCCCGCTCGCAACATCGATCACGCGAATTGTTCGCCAGTCACTACCCGCAAACTGCTGAGAAAACGCGAGAAGCGATCCATCTGGCGAAGGCTCCCATGTGCTGAGAGCGATTGTTCCGTCTTCGCTCCACTGATTGGGATCAAGCAACAGGCGCGAAGGATCCGACAGGCCATCGCGCACAAACAGTTGGGGCTGGTTTTGCAAGCCCACATTGCGGGTGTAGAAATAGCGCTCACCTGCACGCCTCGGGATACCGAAGCGCTCATAGTCCATAAGCGTGCTGAGCCGCTCGCGAAACCATGGACGCTGCGGGATCTGCTCAAGATAGTCTTGCGTGACAGCGTTTTGTGCTTCGACCCATTCAGCGACGTCTTCCGATTGCCGAATGTCCGCTTCTAGCCAGCGATAGGGATCGCTTATTGTTTCACCGAAGATCGTCTCTGAAAGTGGCTCAGCGCGCGTCTCTGGGTATTCAGGCGCGAGAACCCGCTCAGCGACAGCAGGTATTGCGCTCAGAGCAAAGAGAGCAGTTGCAAGGGCACTGACGAGCCTCATAACAACCAATGTGGGACTATTCCTCCAGCGCTGCAAGCACGTCACGAGTGAAAGCAGCAATATCAAAGCGCGTGCCGACCTTGTTCTCGCCGCGCCGCACGATCACGACCTCCCTGCTCGGCACCACGACGATATACTGCCCGCGATTGCCGAATGCAGCGATGGTGTCAGGCGGCACCCCATCACTCTTGTTCATCAACCACCAGCCAGCACCATAGCCGAACGGACTATCCGGTTGCGGACCTGAGGGCGTTGAGACGTATTCGAGCCAGCCTTCCGGCAAAATGCGCTCGCCGCTTGGAAGCACGCCATCATCGAGTATTAACTGGCCAAGTCGGGCCAGATCACGCGACGTTGACCAAACCTGTGACGAAAGGATGTAGTCGCCTTGCCAGTCGGTCTCGGCCACGGTGTTGTGCATGCCGACCTTTGCGAAAAACTTCGCAGGTGAGTGCTCGGCAAAGGTGTGCTTGATGGCCTGTGTTGCTGCAAGCGTATCATTATTGGCATAGCGATAAACCGTTCCGGGCGCTTGAATGAGCGACCAATGCGTCATGCTCTCAGCCACTGTCGCGCCGCCGTAATAAAGCGCGTCGGTGCGGTTGCCGCGAGTGGCGGAGTAACGCCCCGAAGCCATCCGCAAGGCATGGTCTATGGTGATCTCGCGTCGCGGATCGTTTTCATCCGCTCCCAGCCCTGCCGACACATTGACATCCGCATCACCGCGATAGACCGCTGCGCCGACCAGCACTGCTGCAATGCTCTTTGCCACCGACCAGGTTCGTTGCGGTGTCTTGGCTAAGAATCCGTCAGCGAACTGCTCGCCAGCATGCTTCCCCTTGTAGAGGACCGTCACGACAGTTGTGCGCCCCTCGCCATATTTGCCTGTGAACGCAGCCCCCACATCGACACGCTTATCCGCCAGATTGAGCATCATCGGGTCGACTTCGCGGTTATGCGTGACGTCGGCTGCGGGTGCCGGTGCTCCTCGCTTTACAGGAAGTCTGAAGCCAATAGGCTGGATCGCGCAGCCACGTCCCGGCGTATGAAGCGCAACCCTAACTGTCGATTGCCCGTAGACCACTGAAACCGATTTAACCGCGCCCGAAGTCGCATTTCGCTCGATCGTATAGGGCAGTTCCGGGGCAATTTTATCGAGCGGCGCCTGAATACCGCTTAGCTCCCATTGCAACACACTCTCTGGCGACCGCGTAGTGCCGTTGCGTTCGGCATTGGCGATCGCGCTGCATAGGAATAGCGCCTTGTATCCTGCGGCAAGAGCGCGGTCATATCGCGCCTGAAGCTGTACTTGCTCAGACGGAGGAGAAACCGAGCGTGTTGAATTTTGAGCGGATTGCGCGACGGCAGACGAGCTGAATGCGAGAGCCGCGCCTGCGGCGGCAAGGATCAGTTTCTTCATAGCGCTCAGACTACCCTCGCCCGCACAAAAGAAAAGGGCCAGAAGGTTTCCCTTCCAGCCCGTTGTCTTTGACGGTGTGCCGGGCCACCCGCTCCCTCCACCCTTCCACCCGGATTATCACACTGGAGTAAGATCCGGGTGGAAGGGTGGAGGGAGTAGGAGGCTAGGCCCCTAACTCAAAACTCTTACGCCTCTTCGTCAGCGTACTCGTCAGCCATGACAGGACCAGAATCCTGACCCTTGGCTTCGGCATCACGATCAACGAATTCGATGATGGCGAGTTGTGCGCTGTCGCTTTCGCGGTAGCCAGCCTTGATGATGCGAGTGTAGCCGCCTTCGCGGTCAGAATAACGCTCTGCAAGAACGTCAAACAGCTTCTTCAGCTGTGTTTCGTCTTCGAGACGACCCATTGCCAGACGACGGTTCGACAGCCCACCACGCTTTGCAAGCGTGATAAGCTTCTCGACGTAAGGACGCAGTTCTTTCGCTTTTGGAAGCGTGGTGCTGATCTGCTCATGCTTGATCAGTGCCGCTGCCATGTTGCGGAAGAGAGCCTTGCGGTGGCCCGACTTGCGCGAAAGCTTACGCTGTGAAATTCCGTGACGCATTGTATTTTCCTTCGTTTGTAAGGGGCCCGTATGAGGTAGCCCGGTACTGGCGGCGCTTCAGGTGCGCCGCCGGAACCTTGATTAACCCAGCAGCTCTTGCTCGAGCCCCGGATCAAGTCCGGGGTGACGTCTAAGCTGCCTCGGCTTATCAGCCGAGAAGTTCTTGCTCCAACTTCTTGGCCATTTCTTCGATGTTCTCTGGTGGCCAGCCCGGGATATCCATGCCGAGGCGCAGACCCATGCTGGAGAGAACTTCCTTGATCTCATTGAGCGACTTGCGGCCGAAATTCGGCGTACGCAGCATCTCGGCTTCGGTCTTCTGAACCAGATCGCCAATGTAGATGATGTTGTCGTTCTTGAGGCAGTTTGCCGAACGCACCGACAGTTCCAGTTCGTCGACCTTCTTGAGAAGGTAACGGTTCAGCTGGTTCGCATCGTCTTCTTGCGGTGTAGCGGCCTGGCCGATCATTGCCGACTGTGGCTGCGGAATACCGTCTTCGAAGTGTACGAACAAAGTCAGCTGGTCCTGCAGAATGCGAGCAGCGTAAGCGACCGCATCTTCAGGCGTGACTGTTCCGTCGGTTTCAACCGTAAGGCTGAGCTTGTCGAAGTCGAGCTCCTGGCCAACACGAGCTTTCTCGACCTTGTAGCTCACCTGACGAACAGGCGAATACAGGCTGTCGACGGGGATCAGACCGATTGGCGCATCAGCCGGACGGTTTTGAACAGCAGGCGCATAGCCGCTGCCCGTGTCAGCGGTCAGCTCCATATTGAGCGTCGCATCTTCGTCCAAGTGACAGATCACCAGATCCTTGTTCATCACTTCGATATCGCCGGAAACAGCGATGTCGCCAGCTTTGACTTCACCAGGACCGGTTGCAGAAAGCTGCAGGCGCTTAGGGCCCTCGCCTTCCATCTTCAGCGCGATCTGCTTCACGTTGAGGACGATATCAGTGACATCCTCGCGCATACCTGCGAGCGAGGAGAATTCGTGCAGTACGTTCTCGATCTTGATCGAGGTAATGGCAGCGCCCTGCAGCGAGCTCAGCAATACGCGGCGCAGCGCATTACCCAGCGTGAGACCGAAGCCACGCTCAAGCGGTTCAGCTACGAAAGTCGCTTTACGCGTCTTGTCGCCGCTTTCCTTGATTTCGAGCGTGTTGGGTTTCTTCAGTTCCTGCCAGTTCTTGTTGTTGACGGACATCGATATCCCCTAGGGCTTAAAAAACGGACGGGACCGGCGGCGCTTCATGGCGCATCCGGTCCGAGAAAATTGCAGTGGCTGACATGCCAGCCACCAGGCAGGTTCGGATCAGACGCGGCGACGCTTGGACGGCCGGACCCCGTTATGCGGGATCGGTGTCACGTCGCGGATCGAAGTGATCGTGAAGCCAACAGCCTGCAAAGCGCGCAGTGCGCTCTCACGGCCCGAGCCTGGCCCCTTCACTTCAACTTCCAGCGTGCGCACGCCGTGCTCTGCGGCTTTCTTGCCCGCATCGTCAGCTGCGACCTGAGCGGCATAAGGGGTCGATTTGCGGCTACCCTTAAAGCCCATCATGCCAGCGCTCGACCAGCTGATCGCATTGCCTTGCGCGTCAGTGATCGTGATCATTGTGTTGTTAAAACTGGCGTTCACGTGAGCAACACCACTAGTGATGTTCTTCTTGTCACGCCGCCTTACTTTGGACGGTTCACGTGCCATGGTTCGTATTCCTCTTCGTCTCTAATCAAGAAGGCAAAAGCTGCATCCGGGGAGGCCCGGAACGCAGCTTACTTCTTCTTGCCGGCGATCGGCTTGGCCTTACCCTTGCGGGTACGGGCATTGGTGTGCGTGCGCTGACCGCGCACCGGAAGCTGGTTACGATGACGCAAGCCACGATAGGAGCGAAGGTCCATCAGGCGCTTGATGTTCATCGCAGTGTTCCGGCGAAGGTCGCCTTCAACCGTGTAGTCAGCGTCGATTGTTTCACGAATACGCAGAACTTCCTCATCGGTGAGGTCCTGCACACGCGCGGTGTGATCAATGCCCAGCTTGTCAGCGATTTGCACGGCGGTCGTGCGACCAATTCCGTGAATATAGGTAAGCGCGATAATAACACGCTTATTTGTGGGGATGTTTACCCCGGCAATACGAGCCACTTACTTCTCCATGCTCCACAGGGGACTTATGCCTTTGGTCCGAATGACCACGGGCTGCGCCCTATCTCAACGCTTCATTGCTCGAACGATCTCAGTGATTGCACGAAAAAGGAGAATATCCTTGAACGACAAAAAAGTCCGCATGGCGCACATCATTGGTTGGCACCCGCCGGACTCACTTTAAACGTGTCGAATATTGGGCGCGTTAGGGCGATTCGCGAGGTACGTCAACCTCCGATACACCACACAGCAGCCACGCCCGCCCATATGGGCAGCGCTCATTGGAATTCAAGCATCCTACACGGCTCAAAACCGTTGTCAAAATACCGGCTCTCCGACTTGTGAAAAACGCTCGTAAAAGCCGTGTTGCAAACGCTCAGACCACACCGAAGGCAAGCATTGCATCTGCCACCTTTTTAAAACCGCCGACATTTGCGCCTTTGACATAGTCAACCTTGCAGTCCCCCTCCTCGCAAGCAGGGCCAGATCCTTCACCATGCTCTACGCATGTTTCATGGATACCTTTCATGATATCGCACAGCTCTTCCTGAAGGCGATCTTCCGACCACGTCCGGCGCCCTGCATTCTGGCTCATTTCAAGACCTGAAACCGCAACACCGCCAGCATTGGCCGCCTTACCAGGACCGAACAGCACGCCATTTGTCCGCAAGGCGTGCGATGCGTCAGCGGTGCTTGGCATATTCGCGCCTTCGCACACAGCCATGACATCGTTATCAATGAGGCTCTTGGCGGCGTCTTCATCAAGCTCGTTTTGAGTCGCGCACGGTAAAGCAATGTCGCAATCCACACTCCATGGCTTGTCGCCTTCGTGCCATTCGCTGCCAGAAAACTCGTTCGCATAATCGGCAAGCGATCCGCCTGTGGATTTCTGCTCTCGCACCCATGCTACTTTCTCTGTATCAATCCCGTCGGGGTCGTGAATGAAGCCCTTGGAGTCAGACAGCGTAAGGACCTTGCCACCGAGTTCCGCGAATTTCTCGGCAGCATGGGTCGCGACATTACCTGCACCAGAAATTACTGCAGTCATGCCTTCTATGTCCTGATCGCTTTCGCGGAGCATTTCGCGCAAGAAATACACCACGCCATAACCTGTGCTTTCTGTGCGCACCGGCGAGCCACCATATTCCAGACCCTTGCCAGTCAGCACTCCATGCCACTCATTGCGAATGCGCTTATACTGGCCAAACAGAAATCCGATTTCGCGCGAACCGACACCGATATCGCCAGCAGGCACATCTACATCGGGGCCAATGTGGCGATAGAGCTCCGTCATGAAACTTTGACAGAAACGCATGATTTCGCGGTCGGACTTGCCCTTTGGATTGAAGTTGGAGCCGCCCTTCCCCCCGCCAAGTGGTAATCCTGTGAGCGCATTCTTGAACGTCTGCTCGAACGCTAGGAATTTCAGGACACTCTCATTGACACTCTCGTGAAAGCGGAGCCCGCCTTTGTAAGGGCCAATGGCGTTGTTGTTCTGCACCCGCCACCCGCGTTCAACACGGACATTGCCATCGTCATCCTGCCAGCAGACCCGAAAGGAGACGATCCGATCCGGCTCGGCGATCCGGCGCATGATTTCTGCTTCCTGATACTCTGGCTTATCCGCGACGAAGTCGAAGACGTTCTCTGCGACTTCTTCAACCGCTTGGACAAATTCGTCCTGATGCGGATTGCGCTTGCGCACGCCTTCCATGAAAGTGCTCAGATCGGATTGATTGGTGTCGGTCACGTGTTTGAGGCTCCTGAAGAGCGCGCATTGATCCCCGCGGGCTATGCTTGGGGACGCGCGCGATAACTGTGCCCATGGCAACGCATGGGAGCCTGCTTTTGTGCCGAAATTATAGCGCGTTAGAACCTGAAAGCCGGCTCAGCCATCGGACAAGTCTTCAAAAGCGTCAGCAACGCTAGGCGCCTGGCTTTCATCGGCTTCCTCTTCAGGTGCATTCTCGAGGGATGGTGATTCCACTGGATCTGTAGCGGGTTCAGCCTCTTCGTCCTCTGGCTGAGGCGTCGGCTCGACGGGACCCAACAGCGCCGCAAGTCCAGCCAATTGCTGGCTCATCACCCCATCGACGGCCTTGGCAATCACCGGCATTTCATAGCGCATGCGGCCTGCCACCGCATATTCCCACACGATGCGTGTGCCACCCGCCTCGGTTTCGGACAAAGCCACCGTCAGCACGCCTTGAGCAGGCTCGCTCTGCAGCGGGCCCAGCCCTCCGCTCATCCGCAGCGCTTTTTCAGGAAACGCGTGGATGACCCGCATATGCTCGACGCTTCCTTCGAGGGTTATCTTGCTCGGATCGGGATCTTCGGGGATCTTCTCGCAGAAGCAACCACCGGCTTGCGGCGTGAGCCGCATATTGGCTGCGTCACCAGACCAGGTGTGGCCAGCATTCCAGTATTTCGCAGGGCTTATAAGCGCCAGCCAAGTCGCCTTCGTATCGGCAGTCACTTCGGCAACATCGCGGGTGATGAAGCCGTCTTCATCCTGCTCGATGACTTCAGCTGAAAGCGGCGCGGCGCTCAGGGCGAGCGCTGAACCGGCAAGTGCGAAAAATGGATGCTTCATGGGTCTTCACTCTCCCTCTAGAGGAGCGACCCTATGCAATGCCTGCTGAAAGGCAAGCCTTAGGCGAGCAGCGCGTCGATAGATGCTGTCACTTCGTCAATCGAAGCCATGCCATCGACCCGGTGAACGATCCCGCGTGTTTCGTAACCCGGCAGGATAGGCGCGGTTTTAGCGCGATATTCCTGCATGCGAGTACGCACGGTTTCTTCATTGTCATCAGGGCGGCGCTTGAACTCTGTCGAGCCACATGCATCGCAAACACCCACTTCAGCAGGCGGGTTAGCCGTGTCGTGATAGAGAGCACCGCAATTCGCACAGGAGAACCGACCGGTAATCCGTTTCACCAGAGCATCTTCATCGACGCCCAGCTCGATCACGTAGTCGAGGCTGCGCCCGTGCTTTGCCAGCAACTCGTCGAGAATATCAGCCTGAACAGCCGTACGGGGATAGCCATCGAAGATTGCGCCTGTCTCAGCGCCAAGTGCCGCAAGTTCCGCATCAATCAGCTCAGAGACGATCTCGTCAGAAACAAGCTCGCCAGCATCCATAACAGCCTTGGCCTTGAGGCCAACCGGAGTACCAGCCTTGACCGCAGCACGTAGCATGTCGCCGGTCGAGAGCTGCTTCATGCCGTGGTTTTCCACCAGCCTAGCGCTCTGAGTTCCCTTGCCCGCGCCCGGAGGGCCAAGAAGAATGATGTTCATTACTCGATCGTCCCCCGAACGGCTTGCAATGCTTAGCGCTTGCGGCCTTTGAGCTTCGCTTTCTTGATCAGGTCACCATATTGGTGCGCCAGCAAGTGTGACTGGATCTGGCTGATCGTATCAACGGTAACGTTGACCACAATCAACAGACTCGTACCGCCCAGGAAGAGCGGAATGCCTGTTTGCGCGATCATGTATTCCGGCACAACGCAGACAAAAGTCAGATAGATCGCGCCGACCACAGTGATGCGGGTCAGCACATAATCGAGATATTCCTGCGTGCGTTTGCCTGGACGGATGCCAGGAATGAACCCGCCACCCTTCTTCAGCTCTTCCGCTTTCTCTTCCGGATTGAAGACAACCGCGGTGTAGAAGAAGGTGAAGAAGATGATCCCAAGGCCATAAAGCGCCATGTAAAGCGGCTGACCATGCTGCAGATACTGGTTCAGCGTCTGCACAATGGAGCCGGACGTGCTGGTCGTATCGATGGAATCGCCAGCGAACTGGCTGATCGTCAGCGGCATCAGCAGCAGTGAGCTTGCGAAGATCGGCGGAATAACACCAGCTGTGTTCAGCTTCAGCGGCAAGTGGCTGCGGTCAGCCTGCATCATCCCGCGCTGCGTTGCCCGCTTGGGATATTGCACCAGCAGACGACGCTGGGCTCGCTCGAAGAACGATATGAGGAAGACGAGAAAGATCACCATCACAATAAAGCCGATGATGATACCCGGCGCGATCGAACCCGTGCGGCCACCTTCAAACAGGTTGGACACGAAGGTCGGGAACTGCGCAACAATGCCCGCCATAATGATAAGCGAGACGCCATTGCCGATGCCGCGTGAAGTGATCTGCTCGCCCAGCCAGAGCAAGAACATCGTCCCGCCAACAAGGCTGATGACCGCGCCAACGCGGAACATGTAGCCTGGATCAACAACGGCTTGGATACCCGTAGAGCTCGCAAAGCTTTCAAGCCCTGCAGCGAGGAACCAGCCCTGGATCGTGCACAGGAACACCGTGCCGTAACGCGTGTACTGGTTCAGTTTCTGGCGACCGCTCGCACCCTCTTTCTTGAGTGCGGAAAGCGTCGGATGCAGCGCTGCTGCCATCTGCACCACGATCGATGCGGTGATGTAAGGCATCACGCCAAGCGCAATCAGGCTCATCCGCTCAAGCGAACCGCCGGTAAACATGTTGAACATGTCAATCACGCCGCCGGACGTCCGCTCAGCAAGCTCTTGCAGCGCCAATGGGTTAATCCCGGGCAGCGGCACAAAGCTCAGGAAGCGGAAAACGATCAGCGCACCGATCGTGAACCAAATACGCTGGCGAAGCTCAGTCGCTTTCGAAAAATTTGCGAAGTTGAGATTGCTCGCAATGCTGTCGGCGCGTGATGCCATGACGTCTTATCGATCCTGTTTTCGCCTCTCGATTGGGCTGTTGTCAGCCTAAAATCGTGAGCGATATCCTAACCTGTTTGATCCCATTGTCGGACGGGAAACGCGCCCCGCCTTCAATTCAAGACCAGTAGATAGGGAGCAGGAAGCTCTTTGTCGAACCCCTGCCCCCTACTAATTCAGATTAGTCGGCCTTTTCAGCAGCTTTTTCAGCCTTTGCAGGCGCGGTTACTTCCACGCTGCCGCCGGCTTTCTCGACTGCTTCAATAGCGCCCTTGGACGCGCCAGCCACAACGAACTTGACCTTGGCTTTGATCTCGCCCTTGCCGAGCAGACGAACGCCGTCTTTGCCGCCGCGAACGAGGCCCGCTGCACGCAGAGCGTCTTCCGTCACGTCTTTCTTGCCGTCCAGCTTCTTCGCGTCGATGAACTTCTGGACCATCCCGATGTTCACTTCTGCAAAATCCTTGCCGAAAGGATTGTTGAAGCCGCGCTTCGGCAGGCGCATGTGAAGCGGCATCTGACCGCCTTCAAAGCCCTTGATCGCTACACCGGAACGGCTCTTCTGACCTTTTTGGCCGCGGCCGCCGGTCTTGCCCTTGCCAGAGCCAATACCGCGTCCGACGCGGATGCGGCCCTTGCGGGCACCTGGGTTATCGCGGATTTCGTTCAGTTTCATAATCTTGCACTCGCTTTCGCTTTTATTCGCACTTGTAATCTGAAGAGGCCAGTAGTGCCTCAAAACTCGTTATCGCCGGACAGACCGCAAACGTCATAGAACGCGAGCGATGCGCACAGCAGATACATCAATAATGTCGAGGAAAGGCGTTTGAGAGCACTCGCTTTCGCTTTTCGTCGCGCTGATGTGAGCGGCCCACTAGCCCACAGATTGCCCTCTGTCGACCCCCTACTTGCCACCTTGGCACGCAATCCGAGCCGGCAATTATGCTTCACGGTAAATTTACCACGCTCCCCTAAGCGAATTCAGGGTTATGGCGTGTCTCCGGCGCGCATTATTGGAGGCACAATCAAGCGCGATGGCAACTCACGCCAATTCAATTGGAGCGCAGCGCGCTTGGCAGCCTGAAGTCGCGGGCTGGAGCGTGACGCTGGAGCGGCCGTTGACGCAGGCGCTGATCCTGCTTCTCGCCGCATGGCTGCTTCGCGCTGCAACCTTCGGGCACCCGAATTTCTTCCTCGATGAAGCCTTCTATTTTGCTGCCGGCATTGAAATGAGCCAAGGCGCAGTGCCGTTTGTCGACATCTGGGATCGCAAGCCCTGGGGGCATTTCGCCTTGTTTGCAGGGCTAGCCGCTATCTCGCATGATCCGATTGTCTATCAGATCGCGGCCACAGTCTTTGCCGCGGCCACCGCGTTTATTATCGCCCGCATCGCCGCGCCAATTGCAGGTGGATGGGCGGCAATCGCAAGCGGCCTCGCTTACCTCCTCTACCTCCCGATATTCAGCGGCGCAGGCGGCCAGAGCCCGGTCTTCTACAACGCATTCATTGCCGCCAGCGCATTGCTCGTGTGGAAAGGCCGCGAAGGCGGCGGATGGCAAACACCATTTGCGATGCTGCTTGCAGGCCTTGCGATTACGATCAAGACCAGCGCTATCTTCGACGGGATCGCCTTGGGTCTCGTCGCGATCTGGTTCTGCTGGCAGCGTCATAGCTCCAAGACGCGCGTTCTGGAGCGCGCCATCTTCTGGGCGATAATCGGAGCGGCGCCATCGCTCATTATCGCCTTAGGCTATTGGATGAGCGGATACTGGACGGAGTTTTGGCAAGCCATGGCGCTGTCTAATCTCGACAAGAGCTATGGCATGGCCTCATCTTGGGAGCGCGCGCTGACCATGGCAACACGGATCGCTCCAATGGCGCTTCTCGCGGCGGCAAGCTGGCAGGTTTGGCGTGAGCGGCAGGAGACGACATTACTGCTGGCATGGGTTGCTGCAGCGATTGTTGGCCTGATCGCCATTCCCAACTTCTACGCGCATTACGCTCTGCCGCTGCTGATGCCGCTCTGCGTGCTAGCGGCGCCCTTCTTCGCGCGGCTGCCGATTGGCCCCGTCGCCATCGGTACCATTGGCGTGATGTCGCTGTGGATGGCACCGGCAAACAGTTTTGAGCAGACGAGAGCAGCCCAAAACGCTCTTAATCAGCTAGCACAAGCCGTTGATGCGCATGGGCGCGAGCATGGGGTTCTGAACTACGACGGGCCCATGATGTTGCATGCTGCGACTGATACGCGCCCACTGACCCCGCTGATGTTCGGACCACATCTGAGCCACGCACCCGAAGCCAATGTGAGCCATCTCGATACAAGCGCAGAAGTCGCACGGGTTCTGGCACTAAGGCCAGGCGTTATCGTGATGGCGCCAGAGGAAAGACATTTGCCTGCCAATCGCGAAACACGCACTATGGTGCTCGAATACATCGCCGCCAATTGCCGCGAAGTTGCCCGCGTCAGCATGCCGATGCGTTATCGCGCTGACGAAATCGCAGTCTACGGCGACTGCGCCCGACCATAAAAAAGGCCCCGGCGTTTCCACCGGGGCTCTTAGCTTCCAGCAAGCCTTCGCTCGCAGAAAAATGTATGTGTCGGACTTATTCGACGACCGTCACGAGATGCGGAATCTTTGCGATCGCGCCGCGAACTTCAGGAGTATCCTGACGCTCGACAACCTTGTGCATCTTGTTGAGACCCAGGCCGATCAAAATCTTGCGTTGGCTCTCAGGACGGCGGATCGGAGAACCGATCTGCTTGATCTTGATGGTTTGTGCTTTCGCCATCTACTTTACTCCACCACAGCTGCAGCGTCGGCTTCCGCCTCGACTGCGCTTGCGCCGCCGCGACCGAGAAGGTCAGCAATCTTTTTGCCGCGACGCTGAGCAACCGACTTAGGAGAAGTCTGGTTCTGAAGCGCGTCGAACGTAGCGCGGATCATGTTGTACGGGTTTGACGTGCCGACCGACTTGGTCACAACATCTGCAACACCGAGGCTTTCGAAGACAGCACGCATCGGACCACCGGCGATGATGCCGGTACCTGGAGGCGCGGTACGAACCGTGACCTTACCTGCACCGAAACGGCCTTTTGCATCATGGTGAAGCGTGCGGCCTTCTTTCAAAGGAACGCGGATCATTTTCTTGCGTGCAGCAGCGGTTGCCTTTGAAATCGCTTCAGGCACTTCACGTGCTTTACCGTGACCAAAGCCAACGCGGCCCGAGCCGTCGCCAACCACAACCAGAGCTGCAAAACCGAAGCGCTTACCGCCCTTCACTGTCTTGCTGACGCGGTTGATGTGAACGAGCTTCTCGATGATGCCGTCATCTTCTTCTTCGCGACGGTTGTCACGACCACGACCGCGACCACGACCACGGCCACCGTCACGGTTGCCACCACGACCACGTCCGCGACCTTGCTTTTGCTCTTCAGCAGCTGGTGCTTCCGTCGTCGGAGTTTCAGTCGGCTGAGCGGAAGGCTCAGCAGCAGCCGACTGATTGTCGGCAGCTTCCGAAGGCGTTTCTGCAACTGCTGGCGTTTCCGCCTCTGCAGCGGCTTCTTTCGCTTCCGGCGTTTCCGTTACTTCCGGAGCTGCGGTTTCAGTTTCCGCTTCTGGTGTTTTCTTGTCGTCAGCCATCATCAGAACTCCAGCCCGCCTTCGCGAGCGGCATCGGCCAGCGCCTTGACGCGGCCATGGAACAGGAACCCGCCGCGATCGAACACGACAGTGGTTACGCCAGCCTTCTTGGCAGCAGCGGCGATGTCCTTGCCAACCTTGGCAGCGGCATCGACATTTGCACCAGAAGCCTTCGCGCCGAGCGTTGAGGCTGCAGCCACAGTCTTGCCTTGCACATCGTCAATGACCTGTGCGTAGATGTGACGGCCTGTGCGGTGCACAGACAAACGCGGCTTGTCGCCAGCACGGCTGCGGAGCGCAGTCCGCACGCGGCGGCGGCGGCGTTCAAAGAGGGAAAGTTTCGCCATCTTACTTCTTCTTCCCTTCCTTGCGGAAGACATATTCGCCCTGATACTTGATGCCCTTGCCTTTATACGGCTCAGGCTTCCGCCAGCGGCGGATCTCAGCAGCGAGCTGACCAACGGCCTGCTTGTCGATGCCAGAGACAACCACGGTGGTCGCATCAGGAGTTGCAACGTCGATGCCTTCAGGCACAGCGATGTTCACATCGTGGCTGAAGCCGAGCTGCAGATTCAATGTACGGCCCTGAGCTTTCGCACGATAACCAACGCCGGAAATTTCCAGCGTCTTGGAAAAGCCTTCGGTTACGCCCTCAACCAGGTTTGAAACGAGCGTGCGCTGCATGCCCCAGTAAGAGCGCGCTTGCTTTGTATCGTTGGCCGGGTTGACCTGGATCTCTTCGCCCTCGACCTTGTAGTCGATCAGGTCGCTGAGACCCATGGAGAGCGTGCCTTTCGGGCCCTTCACGTTCAGCGTGCCATTGTCGATCGTAGCGGTAACACCGCTCGGGATCGCAACAGCCTTCTTACCAATACGGCTCATCAGAACACCTCCGCCAGCACTTCACCGCCGACGTTCTCTGTGCGTGCCTCATTGTCTGAAAGCACGCCCTTTGGCGTCGAGACGATGGTGATGCCAAGGCCGTTGCGCACAGTCGGGAGTTCTTTCGAACCCGAATAGACACGGCGGCCAGGCTTGGAGATGCGAGCGACATACTTGATTGCCGGTTCGCCTTCGAAATACTTCAGTTCAATCCGCAGCTGCGGGTGCTTGCCTGAAGCATCGTCGGAATAGCCACGAATGTAGCCTTCACGCTGAAGCACTTCGAGGACATTCGCACGCAACTTGGAAGCTGGCGAAAGGACAGAATCCTTCTTCGCCTGCTGGCCGTTGCGGATACGGGTGAGCATATCACCCAATGGATCGGTCATAGCCATAATTCAGATCCTCACCAGCTCGACTTCGTCAGACCAGGGATCATCCCCCGGTTGCCGAGTTGACGCAGTTCGATACGGTTGATGCCGAACTTGCGGTAATAGCCGCGTGGACGGCCGGTGGTGGCGCAACGGTTGCGCACCCGGGTCGGGTTCGCATTGCGCGGGAGTTCAGCCATCTTGAGGCGAGCCATAAGGCGCTCGGTCTCGTCGAGTGACTTGTCGTTCGCGATCGCTTTCAGCTTCTCGTACTTAGCAGCGTACTGCTTGACGAGCTTCTTACGACGCTCATTCTTGTTGATGGAACTCAGTTTCGCCATGGACTTAAGCTCTCTTCCTTACCTGTTCATTCCGAAACGGCTTACGCCGCTTCCTTTTCTTCAGCTGATTCTTCAGCCGGGAACGGGAAGCCGAACAGCTTGAGCAGTTCGCGCGCTTCCTCGTCGGTTTTCGCAGTGGTGGTCACGATGATGTCCATCCCACGCACCTTCTCGATCTTGTCATAGCTGATCTCTGGGAACACGATCTGCTCCTTGAGACCCATCGCATAGTTACCACGGCCGTCGAATGACTTCGGGTTGAGACCACGGAAGTCACGGATACGAGGCATTGCGATTGTCACCAGACGATCCATGAACTCGAACATGCGGTCACGGCGCAGAGTTACCTTGCAACCGATTGGCATGCCTTCGCGCAGCTTGAACTGAGCAATCGACTTCTTCGCCTTGGTGATGACAGGCTTCTGACCAGCGATCAGCGCCATTTCTTCAGCAGCCGTCGTGACCTTCTTCTTGTCCTGGCTCGCTTCGCCCACACCCATGTTGAGCGTGATCTTTTCAAGCTTAGGCACTTCAAGACGGTTTTTGTAACCGAACTTCTCGGTCATCGCCTTGACGATTTGGTCTTCGTAGCGCTGCTTCAAACGAGGAGTGTAATCAGCCATCGATGGTCTCCCCACTCTTTACGGCAACACGAACCTTCTTGCCGTCACGCTCTTCAAAGCGGACGCGGGTCGGCTTGCCATCTTTCGGATCAGCCATTGCAACCTTGGAGATGTTCATCGGCGCAGCTTTGCGCTCAATGCCACCTTGCGGATCGACCTGGCTCGGTTTCTTGTGCTTGGTGATGATGTTCACGCCCTCAACGATGACTTTGCCATCCTTGGGAAAAACCTGACTGACAGTACCAGTCTGGCCCTTGTCCTTGCCGGACAGCACGACAACGCTGTCACCTTTCTTGATCTTGGCAGATGCCATTTTAGAGCACCTCCGGAGCGAGCGAGATGATCTTCATGAAACCGCGGCCACGCAATTCGCGCACAACCGGGCCAAAGATACGAGTGCCGATAGGCTCTTCGCTCTTGTTCACGAGGACCGCTGCATTGCTGTCAAAACGGATTACGCTGCCATCGGGACGACGAACGTCCTTCTTGGTGCGCACGATCACCGCACGGTGAACGTCACCCTTTTTCACTTTTGCACGCGGTTGGGCTTCCTTCACGGAAACCACGATCACGTCCCCGACGCTCGCGAAACGACGCTTGGAGCCGCCCAGCACTTTAATGCACTGGACGCGCTTAGCGCCGCTATTGTCCGCGACGTCGAGATTGGATTGCATCTGGATCATTGATCCGGTTCCTTCTCTTGGCTTGCTGGGACACCCGATACCAACCGGGGCTCAGCAGTTCCTTCGTCTAAATCAGTTACCTGCGGCTTCGACTTCCAGGTCAGCTTCCACTGCCTGTGTACCACCCGCAATGACCCGGTCTTTCACAGCCCAGGTCTTGGTCTTCGAAATCGGCTTTGTTTCCTCGATGCGGACAACATCACCAATTGTGTATTCATTCGCTTCATCGTGAGCGTGATACTTCTTCGAACGACGGATGATCTTCCCGTAGAGCGGGTGCTTCACCTTGCGTTCGACCAGCACAGTCACGGTCTTGTCGGTCTTGTCGGAGGTGACAGTTCCGGTCAGGATACGTTTCGGCATTGTCTAGCTCCTCAAGCTTTCGCAGCGCTTGCAGCGCGCTCGGTCTGAAGCGTCTTGATCTTAGCGATCGTGCGACGCACTTCCTTGACCCGCGCAGGTGCTTCCAACTGATTGGTTGCAGCCTGGAAACGCAGGTTGAACGCTTCACGCTTCAGTTCAACGAGCTCAGCAGCAAGCTGATCGTCAGACTTGGCGCGCAGGTCTTCGATGACAGATTTGCCAGCCATTACTTGCCTCCCAGGTGCGAGGTGTCACCCAAACGGGCGACAACCTTGGTTTTGATCGGCAGCTTCATTGCAGCACGCTCAAACGCGGATGCAGCGAGCGGACCCGGTACACCGTCGAGTTCGAACAGAATGCGGCCTGGCTTCACGCGAGCAGCCCAGTACTCGACAGAACCCTTACCTTTACCCTGACGGACTTCAGCAGGCTTCTTCGATACCGGAACATCGGGGAATACGCGGATCCACAAACGTCCCTGACGCTTGATGTGACGCGTAATCGCACGACGAGCCGCTTCAATCTGACGCGCAGTGATACGCTCAGGCTCTAGCGCCTTCAGACCATATGAGCCAAAGTTCAATGACGTGCCGCCCTTGGCGTCGCCTTTGATCTTGCCCTTGAAGGCCTTGCGGAATTTGGTTTTCTTCGGTTGCAGCATTTTCTCTTACCTATCCTGCAATCAACGCGCCGGACGCACGCCGGAAGTCTGAGCTTCCATCATGAGACGATCTTGCGCGGTCGGATCGTGCGCCAGGATCTCACCTTTGAAGATCCAGCACTTGATGCCGATGATGCCATATGCGGTCAGCGCTTCAGCTTCAGCATAGTCGACGTTCGCACGCAGCGTGTGCAGCGGAACGCGTCCCTCACGGTACCATTCAACACGTGCGATTTCAGCGCCGCCAAGACGGCCACCGCATGTGATCTTGATACCTTCTGCGCCGAGACGCAGGGCCGACTGAACAGCGCGCTTCATAGCGCGACGAAACGCAACGCGGCGGATCAGCTGGTCAGCAATGCCTTGAGCGACGAGCTTGGCGTCGATTTCCGGCTTGCGGATCTCAACGATGTTCAGCTTCACTTCGCTGTCAGTCATGCTGGCGAGCTTAGCGCGCAGCTTTTCGATGTCTGCACCCTTCTTGCCGATGATGACGCCTGGACGCGCAGCATAGATCGATACTCGGCAAAGCTTCGCCGGACGCTCGATCACAACCTTCGAAATCGCTGCCTGCGGCACCGTTTCGAGGATGTACTTACGCATCTCGATGTCTTCTTTGAGCAGACGCGCATAGTCACGCCCTTCAGCGTACCAGCGGCTGTCCCAAGTGCGGTTGATCTGCAGACGCAGACCGATCGGATTGCTCTTCTGACCCATCTTACGCCTCTTCCATTTCGCGTACGACGATCCGCAGCCGGCTAAACGGCTTAAGGATCCGGGTGGACTTGCCACGACCGCGCGTGTGGAAACGCTTCATCGTGATCGACTTGCCAACCGATGCTTCCGCAACGACCAGGCTGTCGACATCCAGATTGTGGTTGTTTTCCGCATTAGCTATTGCCGATGCGAGAACCTTGGTGGCGTCCTTGGCCATCGCCTTCTTGGAGAAGGAGAGGATGTTCAACGCTTCTTCAGCCTTCTTGCCGCGAATCAGCTCAGCAACAAGGTTCAGCTTCTGCGCAGAACCACGGATCGTGGTGCCGACAGCCAATGCCTCGTTATCGCCTACCCGGCGCGGTGCTTTTGCCTTGCCCATTAGCGCTTACCCTTCTTGTCGGCAGCGTGACCCGGGAAGTTGCGCGTCGGAGCGAACTCACCAAGCTTGTGGCCGACCATCTCTTCCGAAACGGACACGGGAATGAATTTCTGGCCATTGTAGACGTTGAACGTCAAGCCGACGAATTGCGGAAGGATTGTGGAACGGCGCGACCAAGTCTTGATCGGCTTGTTGCCACCGGATTCCTGCGCGTCCTCCGCCTTCTTGAGAAGGCTGAGTTCGACAAACGGACCTTTCCAAACGGAACGTGCCATGTCGGATTACCTCTTCTTCTTGGCGTGGCGCGAACGGATGATCATCTTATCCGTCTGCTTGTTCTTACGAGTGCGAGCACCCTTGGTCGGCTTACCCCATGGCGTCACTGGGTGACGGCCACCTGAGGTACGGCCTTCACCACCACCGTGTGGGTGATCGACCGGGTTCTTTGCCACACCGCGCGTGAGAGGCTTGCGGCCCTTCCAGCGCGTGCGACCAGCCTTCGCAAAGTTCTGGTTCTGGTTGTCAGGGTTAGAAACCGCGCCAACCGTACCCATGCAATCTGCACGCAGGTAACGCTGCTCACCGCTGTTCAGACGAACGATGACCATCCCGCGGTCGCGACCGACGATCTGGACATATGCGCCAGCAGAGCGAGCGATCTGACCGCCCTTGCCCGGCTTCATCTCCACATTGTGGCAGATGGTGCCAACCGGCATCTGGCCGAGCAGCATGGCATTGCCAGGCTTCGTGTCGACCTTTTCACCTGCAACAACCGCGTCACCAACAGTGAGACGCTGCGGGCAAATGATGTATGCAAGCTCGCCATCTTCGTACTTCAGCAATGCGATGAAAGCCGTACGGTTCGGGTCATATTCGATCCGCTCGACGGTTGCAGGGACACCCCACTTCCGGCGCTTGAAATCGATGTAGCGGTACTTTTGCTTGTGACCGCCGCCAATGCCACGTGAAGTGACATGACCCTTGTTGTTACGTCCGCCCGTCTTGCGCTTGCCTTCCGTGAGCGACTTGACCGGTTTGCCCTTCCAGAGGCCGGTCTTGTCGACGAGGATGAGGCCGCGGCGTGCGGGGCTCGTCGGGTTATAGTTCTTGAGTGCCATGGTCTGCCTCAGATACCGCTAGTGACGTCGATCGAGTCACCTTCTGCAAGGGTAACGATCGCTTTTTTCATGTCGTTGCGCTTGTAAGGCTTGCCCTTCCAGCGCTTGGTCTTGCCCTTGGTCACGATGGTGTTCACACCAGCAACCTTTACATCGAACAAAGCCTCGACTGCTTCTTTGATCTGCGGCTTGGTCGCATCATTTGCCACTTTAAAGACAACCGCGTTGTTTTCAGACAACAAGGTCGACTTCTCTGTGATGTGCGGCGCAAGCACAACGTCGTAGTGACGCGCGTCGATTTCTTTCGCTTTAGCCATTGAAGCGCGCCTCCAGCTTAGCGACAGCGTCCTTCGTCAGGACCAGCGTGTCGTGGTTGAGAATGTCGTAGACGTTCGCACCGGCTGCCGGGAGGACGTTGACACCCTTGAGGTTGCCAGCGGCCTTCTTGAAACCGTCATTTACAGCCTCACCGTCGATCACGAGGACCTTACCGGCGAAGCCAGCCTTGTCGAAGTGACCTTTGAGCGACTTGGTCTTGCCGTCCTTGAGCTCGAGACTGTCAACGACCACAAGACCGTCTTTCGCCTTGCTCGACAGAGCCATCTTCAAGCCAAGCGCGCGAATCTTCTTATTCAGCGACTGGTTGAAGTCACGCTTGCGAGCACCGTGAGCCTTACCGCCGCCAATAAAGATAGGTGCGCCGCGATCGCCGTGACGAGCGCCGCCTGAACCCTTCTGTGCGCCGAACTTCTTGCCGGTCCGAGCTACGTCAGAACGCTCACGCGTTGGACGAGCCGTGGCACGACGGTTCTCAAGCTGCCAGGTAACAACACGGTGCAGAATGTCTGCCCGTGGCTCAACACCGAACACGTCCTTGTTGAGCTCAATGTCGCCGGACGCCTTGCCGTCGATTTTCTGGACCTTCACCTTCATCGGATCAGCCCTCCTTGTTTTCTTCGCTTGCAGGCGCATCACCCTCAGGTGCGGCATCTTCTGCAGGCGTTTCAGCGGGCGCTTCTGCCGGAGCAGCTTCAACAGCCGCCTCTTCTACAGGAGCTTCTGCTGCTGCGGTTTCTTCAGCTGCTGGAGCCTCGTCAGCTTCCGGCTTCGGAGCGTTGAGGTCGAGCACAGCTGCGGGGAACGGAAGTTCTTCGGCAGCAGCAAGCTTCACAGCGTCACGAACCAGGAGCCAGCCATTCTTCGAACCTGGGACAGAACCCTTGATGAAGAGCAAGCCGCGATCAGCGTCAGTGCGAACCACTTCGAGGTTCTGCTGCGTACGCTGACGGTCACCCATGTGACCGGCCATTTTCTTACCCTTGAAGACGCGGCCCGGATCCTGACGGTTACCCGTCGAACCATGCGAACGGTGGCTGATGGAAACACCGTGTGTTGCACGAAGACCACCGAAGCCCCAACGCTTCATAGCACCGGCAAAACCCTTACCCTGGGTGTGACCGGTGATGTCGACCTTTTGGCCCGCAAGGAAATGGTCTGCACTGATGGTCGAGCCGACAGGGACGAGACCCTCTTCGTTCTCAACGCGGAATTCCGCGACCTTCTTCTTCAGACCAACATTAGCCTTCGCGAAAGCTTCGCGCTGCGGCTTGTTGACATTCTTTTGCTTGGCCTCGCCCGCACCGAGCTGAACAGCATAATAACCATCCCGGTCGTCTGTGCGATGCGATACGACCTGACACCCGTCCAGAGAAAGTACGGTCACAGGAACGTGCCGTCCATCCTCCTGAAACAGGCGGGTCATCCCGACTTTTCTAGCGATAACGCCTGTGCGCATCGTCTGAACTCCTAAACAGAGGCACACGAGGCCCATCCCCGCGTGCTTGCCAGCCCAAATTTTATGAATCGCCCCGTCCGGGCTGATTGTTCGCACAGCCACCTGGCTGATTGAACGAGACGGGGGACTCAGCCCGAGCATGCTCGGCGGTATCCCAATGTCTTGCCGACCCTGTTGGATCAGCGGGGCCGTTGGAGCCCCGTATCTCTCAAGCCATTTTAGGTCCGCCTGAAGGACCGAACTCAATCCAGCTTATGCCAGCTTGATCTCAACGTTCACGCCAGCAGCAAGATCGAGCTTCATAAGCGCGTCGACTGTCTGAGCGTTTGGCTGCACGATGTCGAGCAACCGCTTGTAGGTGCGCACCTCGAACTGCTCGCGCGACTTTTTGTCGATGTGCGGGCCGCGGTTCACGGTGAACTTCTCGATACGCGTCGGCATGGGAATGGGGCCGCGAATAAGCGCGCCAGTGCGGCGTGCTGTTTCTGCGATTTCGCCAGTTGCCTGGTCGAGAACGCGATGGTCAAACGCCTTAAGGCGAATACGAATATTCTGAGCTTCCATTACCTACACCGATGCGAAAGAGCCAAAGAGCTGTTTCCAACTCTCAAAAACAAAAGGCCGGCCCCGCTTCGGTATCCCTTCCGCGGGCGGCCCCAACATATTTCGTTACAGCTGAGACGAATCTCCGCTGAAGTTGGCGCGCGTATATCGGTAGAGTTGGAATCTGGCAACCCTAAAACCCGAGGAAATTTGCGCCATTGGCGTGAAGAACCATCCGCTGACAAAGCAGGAATGTTCCTCACACAAATTGAGGGCCGGCACTCAACGAGCACCGGCCCCCGAATTTGTCGCGCTCCTTAGCGGAGCAGCAGCTTACTTGGTGATCTTCGAGACGACGCCCGAACCAACTGTACGGCCACCTTCGCGGATAGCGAAGCGCAGACCTTCGTCCATAGCGATCGGAGCGATCAGCTTGACGTCGATCGTTACGTTGTCGCCCGGCATAACCATTTCCGTGCCTTCAGGAAGGATCACTTCACCGGTTACGTCAGTCGTACGGAAGTAGAACTGCGGACGGTAGTTCGCGAAGAACGGCGTGTGACGGCCACCTTCGTCCTTCGACAGAACGTAAACTTCTGCAGAGAACTCGGTGTGCGGCGTAACAGAACCCGGCTTTGCGAGAACCTGACCACGCTCAACTTCTTCACGGCCAACGCCGCGGATCAGAGCACCGATGTTGTCGCCAGCTTCACCGCGGTCAAGCAGCTTACGGAACATTTCAACGCCGGTAACGGTCGTCTTCGTGGTATCCTTGATACCAACGATTTCGACTTCATCGCCAACGTTTACAACGCCGGTTTCAACACGGCCGGTAACAACCGTACCGCGACCAGAGATCGAGAACACGTCTTCGATCGGCATCAGGAATGCCTGGTCAACCGGACGCTCCGGCTGCGGAATGTGCTCGTCAACAGCAGCCATCAGTTCCTTGATCGAGTTTTCACCGATCTCAGGATCCCGGCCTTCCAGAGCAGCAAGAGCAGAACCCTTGACGATCGCGATGTTGTCCCCGTCGAAGTCGTAGCTTGAAAGCAGTTCACGAACTTCCAGTTCGACGAGCTCGAGGATTTCCTCGTCGTCAACCTGGTCAACCTTGTTCATGTAAACAACCAGAGCCGGAACACCAACCTGACGTGCAAGCAGGATGTGCTCGCGAGTTTGTGGCATTGGGCCGTCAGCTGCGTTCACAACCAGGATAGCGCCGTCCATCTGCGCAGCACCGGTGATCATGTTCTTAACATAGTCAGCGTGACCTGGGCAGTCGACGTGTGCGTAGTGGCGTGCGTCTGTTTCATACTCAACGTGAGCGGTCGAGATGGTGATACCACGCTCGCGCTCTTCAGGAGCTTTGTCGATGTCAGCGAAATCAACGCCTGCACCCATCACTTTGGTGATAGCTGCTGTCAGCGTCGTCTTACCGTGGTCAACGTGACCGATGGTGCCGATGTTACAGTGCGGCTTGTTCCGCTCAAATTTTTCCTTAGCCATTTCTCAAATAACCTCTGAGTTGAAATTAAATCCCTGCGGGAGAGGACGGCACCCGCTGAATCAGGCGCCGCCCCTAAACGGTGTCGCTTGCTTAAGCAAGCTTCTCCTTGACTTCCTGTGCAACACTTGCCGGAACTTCGTCATAGTGGCTGAACTGCATCGTGTATTGCGCACGACCTTGCGTGAAGGAACGCAGCTCATTGACGTAGCCGAACATGTTGGCGAGCGGGACGAATGCTTCGACCGCCTGCGCGTTGCCGCGACTGTCAGTACCTTGGATTTGACCACGGCGGCTGTTCAAGTCGCCGATCACGTCACCGAGATAGTCCTCAGGCGTGACCACTTCAACCTTCATGACCGGCTCAAGCAGCTTGATGCCAGATTTGTCAGCCACTTCGCGCATTGCGCCGCGACCGGTGATTTCGAAGGCCACAGTGCTGGAGTCAACATCGTGGTACTTACCGTCGATCAGGCGGATCGTGAAGTCGATGATCGGGAAGCCGACCAAGTGACCGCTTTCAGCCTGCTCACGCATCCCCTTCTCGACAGACGGGATGTATTCGCGCGGAATGTTACCGCCCTTGATCTCGTCTTCGAAGATGATGCCCTGGCCGCGTTCACCCGGAGTGACGACAACCTTGGCTTCACCGAACTGACCTGAACCACCAGACTGCTTCTTGTGGGTGTAAGTCACTTCGACTTCGCGGCCGAGCGATTCACGGTAAGCCACCTGCGGCGCACCGACATTCGCTTCCACCTTGAATTCGCGTTTCATACGATCAACGAGAATGTCCAGGTGAAGCTCGCCCATGCCCTTGATGATCGTCTGACCGCTTTCATGGTCAGTCGATACACGGAAGGACGGATCTTCAGCAGCCAGACGGTTGAGCGCAACACCCATCTTTTCCTGGTCGGCCTTAGTCTTCGGCTCAACTGACAGCTCGATAACCGGATCCGGGAATTCCATCCGCTCGAGGATGATCGGCTTCGACGCATCGCAAAGCGTGTCACCGGTCGTCGTTTCCTTCAGACCTGCGATAGCGACGATGTCACCTGCGAATGCCTCTTCGATGTCCTCACGGTTGTTGGAGTGCATCAACAGCATACGGCCGATCTTTTCCTTCTTGTCCTTCACAGAGTTCAGAACCGAACCCTTGGAAAGCTTGCCCGAGTAAATGCGGGTGAAGGTAAGCGAGCCAACGAACGGGTCGTTCATGATCTTGAACGCGAGCGCAGCGAAAGGCGCATCGTCCGATGACGGACGGCTGTCTTCCTCTTCGCTGTCAGGCAGCACGCCCTTAATCGCCGGAACGTCGAGCGGTGACGGCATGTAGTCAATCACAGCATCGAGCAGAGGCTGAACACCTTTGTTCTTAAAGGCCGAACCGCACAGAACGGGCACGAAGCTCTGGTTGAGCGTACCCTTGCGGATCAGCGCCTTAAGCGTAATCGCATCAGGCTCTTCACCTTCAAGATATGCTTCCATCGCATCATCGTCTTGCTCAACAGCAAGCTCGATCAGCTTCTCACGATAGTCAGCCGCTTCAGCAGCCATATCGTCAGGGATCGGGCCGAATGCATATTCTGCGCCCAGGTCTTCGTTCTTCCAGGTAATCGCCCGCTGGTTCACGAGGTCTACGAGACCAACGAGATCCGCTTCGATACCGATCGGAAGGTAGAGGACAGCAGGGGTCGCGCCGAGACGATCAATGATCGACTGAACGCAATATTTAAAGTCCGCGCCGGTGCGATCCAATTTATTAATGAAGCACATTCTCGGCACCTTGTACTTGTCAGCCTGGCGCCAAACGGTCTCTGACTGCGGCTCAACACCTGCAACACCATCGAAGCATGCAACCGCGCCGTCGAGCACACGCAGCGAACGTTCAACTTCAATTGTGAAATCCACGTGACCGGGCGTGTCGATGATGTTGATGCGGTGCTTCGGTGTGTTTTCTCGCAGAGCCTTCGGATCTGACATCGAATCCATGTCAGGATTTTCCGGATTCCAGAAACAAGTCGTTGCAGCAGACGTGATCGTGATCCCGCGCTCCTGCTCCTGCTCCATCCAGTCCATCGTCGCCGCGCCATCATGCACTTCGCCGATTTTGTAGGACTTGCCGGTGTAGTAAAGGATACGCTCTGTAGTCGTGGTCTTGCCGGCATCGATGTGAGCCATGATGCCGATGTTACGATACCGCTCCAGCGGATATTCGCGTGCCATGATAATTCTCCGTAAGGGCCATAAGCCCTTGTTTTAATTGCGTTAAAAGACCAGCGCCTTACCAGCGATAGTGCGAGAACGCGCGGTTGGCATCAGCCATGCGGTGCGTGTCTTCGCGCTTCTTGACGGCATTGCCGCGATTGTTCGCAGCATCCATCAGCTCGCCCGACAAACGCGCCGACATAGTCGTTTCCGGACGCCCGCGAGCAGCGGAAATCATCCAGCGGATCGCAAGCGCCTGAGCCCGCTCTTCGCGAACTTCGACCGGCACCTGGTACGTAGCACCACCAACACGGCGACTGCGCACTTCGACCTGCGGCTTCACATTGTTCAATGCTTCGTGGAACAGCTGCACCGGATCGGTCTTCGCCTTGGCTTCGACTGTGTCGAGCGCGCTATACACGATACCTTCAGCAACAGACTTCTTCCCGTCGAGCATGAGGTTGTTCATGAACTTCGACAGCACCTGATCACCAAACTTGGGATCGGGCAGGATAACCCGCTTTTCGGGTCTACGACGACGTGACATAATTCTTAACTCCTTGGGAGTTTGGGGCGGTCCCTGCCCGCTCCCCTTCCCTTCTACCCTTGAGGATACAATTCCGGGTGGAAGGGAGGGGGCGCGGGCCGGTGCCGTAGCTGGCGACGGATGTCGTCAGCGCACCCAACAAAAAACTCTTACTTCGGCCGCTTGGCCCCGTACTTCGAACGCGACTGCTTGCGGTCCTTGACCCCTTGCGTGTCGAGCACGCCGCGCAGCACGTGGTAACGCACACCGGGAAGGTCGCGCACACGGCCGCCACGGATGAGAACTACAGAGTGTTCCTGAAGGTTGTGGCCTTCACCCGGGATGTAGGAGATCACTTCGCGCTGGTTGGTCAGGCGGACCTTCGCCACTTTACGCAAGGCAGAGTTCGGCTTCTTTGGCGTCGTCGTATAGACGCGCGTGCAGACACCGCGCTTCTGCGGGTTCTGCTCCATTGCAGGGACCTTTGACTTGGCCTTCTGCGGAGTGCGGCCCTTGCGGACCAGCTGGTTGATCGTTGGCATAAAATTCCCTTTGCCATTCGTTTGGCAGTTCAAACCATGGAATGAAGGGAAGCAGTTCGTGCCTTGGTTCGTCATTCCCGCGGAAGCGGGAAGCCAGCCCAAGAAAAGCACGAGACCGAAACGCTCCACCCTTTGGCCAAAGCCGCCGGATTACTTTGCCGGTTGTTTCCCTATTTCGTCATTCCCGCGCAAGCGGGAAACCAGAAACAAAAACTGACCGCCAATGTTCAGCTCAAATATGTGTGTCGACGAGTTTCCCCGCCGAGAGACCGCGCGCACTTAGGGGGGAAAAGGGTTGGGGTCAAGGGTTGGAGAGATATACGTGTTCCATCCATGCCAATTCCTGCTAGGCAGCCGGTATGAAGATTGCACTTAAGGACTTTCGCGCATTTCAATCGACTGGGTTGATCGACATACGACCGTTAACTTTTCTGGTCGGCGAAAATAGTTCCGGGAAAACCTCCTTCTTGGCTGCGCTCAATTACATGTGGAGCCTCCGAGATCGGTTGGCGACCCCAACTTTCAACTCAGCCCCATTTGATCTCGGGACATTCGATGAAATCGTACACCGGGTTCGCGGCCGCACAAAACCCACATGCTTTGAACTGATCGTCGAAGATGTCGTAACACTTGACCCGAATGAGTCTCCCTATTTCTTTCGAAACTCACCGAAGACCAAGAAGACAACGGAGTCCGTACGAATCTCGCTGACTTTTGAGGAGAATGTGGGTGATGCCGTAATCTCGAAGACTGCCATCGAGACCAAACAATATGCCCTTGTTGTAGAATTTGGCCCACAACTTCGTATTGTGATGAAAGACCGGGTTGGTAAAGAGTTGCTTGATACCGATGACGGTCAAAAAGAATTTGATCTTGCTTCCGACATAGACCGCAGGAGAGATCTCAGCATGCGAGATCTTACCTTCCTTGTTCGAAGAATGATCATTGAGAGAGTCGTTCCAAAAGACTTTAAGTACAGTGATTCTGATACTGGCCTAGCGATATCAATCACAGCCTTGGAACAACTCTTGAACTCCTTCCCTTCCGCAGTGTTTGCCAGTGCACCGGTTCGTTCTAATCCAAGTCGTGTTTATACCTTAAACGATCAAAGTCGCACTCCTGAGGGCACGCATACTCCTCAGCGATTGTTCAAAATCAAAGAGTCAAATCAAGCGAACTGGCAACGAATTAAGCAAGGCCTCGAAAAGTTTGGGCATATGTCAGGAATGTTTTCTGCCATTAACGTTGCGAAATACCGTACTTCTGGCTCAAGCCCATTTCACATCAACGTCACTCGTGGCGGCAAACAGTCGAACATTGTCGACGTGGGTTACGGCGTAAGCCAAGCGCTGCCTATATTAACAGACTTGATAGAGAGCCCTCCTAAGAGCGGTTTTCTATTCCAGCAGCCCGAAGTTCACCTACACCCTCAAGCCCAGGCGGCTTTAGGCTCATTCCTAGTCGAATATGCTAGCACCAATAAAAAGCCGTTGATAGTCTCAGAGACACACAGCGACTACCTAATTGATCGAGTCAGGCTTCATGTGAGGAGCAAGGACATTCGGCCTGAAGATGTCTCACTATTGTATTTTCAGACGCAAGGAACTTCGACCACGGTTTCTCAGCTTGAGGTCGACGCACAAGGCAATATTTTAAAAACCCCACCGGGTTATCGATCATTTTTTGTGCGTGAGCAAATGCAGATGCTAGGAATCGACGCCTAATGTGCATCATAATCGATGCCAATCAGGCTGGAGAGTTGGCTCGAGCAAACAAGCCATATATACAATTAGTATTGAAATGGATCGAATCTGGGGGCGCGATTGTCTCAGGCGGGCACCTAGAAACCGAACTTATCGAGCATTCGGAAATGGCCAATCTACTCACCCAGTTGTCAAGAAGCGGCCAGCTGCGAAGGATCGCTAGAGAAAGAATTGTAGATCGCGCAGCGCTGATCGCTGCGGCATGCAAGTCGAATGATCCTCACGTAGTTGCACTGGCGATTGAAGCAGGAACAAATGTAATTGTTACTCAGGATAAGAATTTGATCAGCGACTTAAAAAATCTTGAATTGGTCGGCAGAAGACGAAGAATATTAAAAGAGAACTCTGCCCAACCGAATAGGACAAGACACATCCCACCACTTCTCCAAAGCGCGAATTGCACTTAGTCGTCACGAAACCCAAATTCAATCGTTTGGTCGCGGAGCACGGCGAACGACCAGTGAGCCGCAAGCCCGACCGGGCGCCCGCAGGTGCCCCGCAGCACGAACTCGTTTCGGGCGGAGGGAATAGCACCGAGGACGAGAGCGCGGTGGCGCTCTCGGAGACTAAAAACCTCCTCTCCCCCCGCTCTTCTCTAACGACCATGCGCCCCAGAACCTCCCTCCCCGATGGGGAGGGATTTAGGGAGGGGTTTCTCACGCCAATGGCGCAGTACACCCCCACCCGGCCTCCCCCTCAAGGGGGAGGAGGAACAAAAAACCCCTCCCTTTCCTACTCGTCATTGCGAGCGCTAAGCCCTTAGCGCGAAGCAATCCATCTCCCGAGCCACCCCCCCAGGACGCTCGGTCGGACGGTGGATCGCCGCGTCGCCGCATGTCCCCTGCGGCTCCTCGCGATGACAAAGGAAATTCAATGTCCAATCCCCCCATCAACAAACGCGCCACTCCCCGCCAGGCCACCTCCGCCGTCGCCTATGAACACGAGCGCCCTGCCCCCAACGATCCGCTGCTCGCCTTCCCGCCCTATCTCCACAAGGCTCCGCGTCGTAATTCCATCACCCCTGACTTGCAGCGCGAGTTCATTGCCCATCTCGCCGCGACCGGCATCGTCAACTCTGCCGCTCGTCACATCGGCCGCTCTATGGAAGCGCTCTACAAGCTGCGTCAGCGCGAGGGTGCAGAGGGCTTTGCCCGCGCATGGGACAAGGCAGTCGACTATGGCATTACGCGGCTCGAGGACTCCGCGCTCGCCCGTGCGATCCAGGGCGAGGAGCGTGCGATTGTCTCTTCCGGCAAGATCATCGGCTATGAGCGGCGCCATAATGAGGGGCTGGTGATGTTCTTCCTCAGGAACCGCATGGCGGAACGCTATGGCCCTGAGCGGGAGAAGCCGACGGACAAGATCTATGCCGAGCTGGAGGAGCAGGCGATGGAGGCGGCGCGCGAATATATGCGCGAGCGGACGCGGCATAACCTCACGAGCCTCACGGCAGTGCTCGACCATATGGTGGAGAACAGGCTGGCCGGGCGCGCCTATGCGCACGGGATCGATCCGAGCCGGACGCTGATCGAGAATGCGGAAATGCTGGCGGGGAGAGAGGGTTAGAGGCCTAAGGGATAATACTCAGCTTAACCGCAATGTTTCGCTCATCCTTTGCGGGCATTAACCATTGCGAGCCCTCTCTATGCTCACGTTCCCCCAACTGGCAAGGCGGTGCCGCTAACCGGCATTACCTTGCCGGTAACCTTATGTGCGAACCGCATGGTGACAGGTACTCCTCCAAATCGGAGCGATGTTCAAAGCGCGCTCCCTTCTGGCAACAGCTGCCGCCGGTCTCAGCCTTGTGGCTGCGCCTGCTGCTGCCGCTGCGCCTGCGCTGAACCTGTCCGGACCGATCGCGATGCCGCTGGTGGCCGCAGGCATGTCGGGCGTGGACTGCGCTGCGCCGCAAGCCGCGCCGGTTTCAAAGGCGAGCGCGATCCTGGGTGTCGAGATGAGCGCGCTCGAACGCATGCGTTTGCAGCAGGAAGGGGCCTCTGCCGCGCCTGAGCCTGCGCTTGCTCCGACGGCTGCGTGTGCTGCGGGAAGCTTTGCTATCGCCAAGCCTGCCGGACAATTCCTCGGCACAGAGCGTGTCGCCATCGGCAAGACCCGCTTCGACCGCGACTGGAACCGCGCGCTGCGCAAGACTGTGTCAGAGCGCGATGCCGTGAAAGCGCTGGGTCCGCTTCCCGCTGATCGCCGCCAGCTGCTTTCGCGCGTCAATGGCTGGGTGAATGACAACATCGCTTACAAAAGCGATGGCCGCCGCGACAAATGGGCGGATGCCCGCACCACTTTGCGGAAAGGCTATGGCGACTGCGAGGACTATGCGATCCTCAAGATGCAACTGCTCGCTGCCGCTGGCGTGCGCAAACAAGACATGATGCTCACCCTCGCGCGCGACATGATGCGCCAGGTCGACCATGCGGTGCTGCTGGTACGCGTTGATGGCGCTTACGGCCAGGACGAATGGGTCATGCTCGACATGCAGAGCGACCGGGTGGAGAGCGCAAGCTATGACTACGGCTACCGCGCGATCATGAGCTTTGCCGCCGATCAAAGCTATCTGCATGGCAAGGCGTACGCGCCCCGGCCCAATCTCGCGTTGAGGTAATTACCTCTCCGTCATCGCTTCATTGAGCGCGCGGGTCACAGGCTTCAGCAAATAGCTCAGCACGGTCTTCGAACCGGTGATGATCTCCACATCGCAAATCATGCCCGGCACGATCGGCAAATCCTGCCCTCCCCGTGTGAGGAACGCGCGGTCCGTTTCGATCAGGACGGTGTAGTACGTCTCGCGTTCAGCCTCGTCATAGATGCTGTCCGCGCTGACATTCTGGACCCGGCCGGACAGTCCGCCATAGGTCGCAAAATCGTATGCGGTGACTTTGACATTCGCCTCATCGCCCACTTTGATGAAAGCGATGTCTTTCGGCGCAACGCGCGCTTCGACGAGCAGTTTGTCGCCGACAGGCACCACTGCCATGATCTGCTCACCCGCATTGACGAACCCGCCGACCGTCGTGACTTGAATATTGTTGACGATGCCATCAGCAGGCGCGCGCAGTTCATTGCGATTACGCCGGGCCTCAGCCCCGCGAATGGTCTCTTCATTTACAGCAATCTGCTGGTTGATTTCAGAGCGCTCGTTGAGCGCTTGCTGCTGGAATTCGCTGCGCGCTGCATTCAAATCCGCCTGCGCCTGACGCACAGCGGCTTGCGAGCGGCCCACACTTTGCCGTGCGGCAGACAAACGCCCTTGCGTATCCACCAGATCACGCTGCGCGGTGAGTAGCTCGGTCCGCGGCACAATGCCTTGCCGTGCGAGCGGCTCCAGCATGTTGACCTGATCCTGAGCCAAGCGAACGCTGTTTTGCAACGTGCTGACAGTGGACTGCGCTTCCGCCAAATCGCGGCGTCGCTGCTCGACAGCCGATGCGAGCGAGGCCTGCTGACTACGCGCCGTTGCCAAGCGCACTTCCTGCAAGCGACGTTCATCGGCACACAAAGTACCTTCTACGCAGCCAAGCTCGCTGCCCGATGCTTCGCCTTCCAACCGATTTGCGCGCGCAGAAAGGCGCTCATTCTCAGTCTGCAATCTTGCAAGCTCTGAATCGGCAATCTCGCCATCAAGCCGGACAAGCAATTGCCCTTGCTTCACGCTTTGGCCTGCCCGCACGAGGATTTCCTCGATCACCGCAGGTTCGGCCGACTGCACGAGCTGTTCTTTGGACGACGGGATAACCTTGCCCATCCCCCGCGTCACTTCTTCCGTCTGGGCTACACTCGCCCAAGCGATCAGCACAAACAAAGTCGCGCCGCAAATCGCAATCAGTTTGCGGTTTGCATCCCAGTCCGAAAATGTCTCGAACCATTGGCGGATACGGCTCATTGAGCGGTCTCCTCAGCGCCATCCGCACTGTTCTGCACGGCTAGCGAGGCCTGATAAGCGCTACCGGCATTCACAGGATCAGGAATAGACGGACGCCATTGTTTCGTCGTGTCGATGCGTCCGCCAACGTCGGCAGGCGCGTGACGGTCCTTCACATCAGGCGCCACAGTCAGACCCGGCGTGTATTCCGGTTCGATTGCGACCTCGGCATTGAGCCAACGTGTGCGATCAATCGCAGGGATTGCCTCGCGCCCTGCCCAGCGCCGCGTGAAAGCGCGTGGCTGACCGGCAGAGCCCGGGAAGCGGTAGAAGATATGCGCGCCGATCTTTTCGATCTTGTCGAGCGTAAACGCCCAGCGTGGCAGCACATAGTCTGCATGGTAGTGCGTCGCTGAACCAACTGAAGGCTCAACAGAGCCGGCCAGAGCCGCTTCCGCAACCTTTCTGGATTCACCCCATTGATTAACCAAAGGGGTGCGCGCGAGCGAACCGTCGCAGGTAAAACTGAACTGGCACACACGCTTGTTCACGCCTTCATAAACGACACCGCAAACCGAGCCCGGATAGGCCGGGTGGCGCAGCCGGTTCAGCACCACCTGTGCAACTGCACGCTTGCCTTTCAGCGGCTCGTTCGCCGCTTCGTAGTAGATTGCCTGCGTCAGGCATTTGAGCGCCGTTCCATGCGCTTCAGTGCCTTTGATAGAGCTGAATGCTCCCATTTGCTGAAGCGTCGTGCCGGATACAGGGATGAGCGCATTGCGCTCTTGCGCGCTCTCGCCTTCCACGATGCTTTCAGCCTGCGCGCCGCTATCCAGCGATTTGAGTTTTGCGATTTCGCGGGCCTGCGAAGAAATGCCTGTCTCGGCGCGTGTCGGATCAGGTTTGCCGATCACAAACGCAAGGCCGACGAGCACCGCTGCGCCCGCTGCACTTCCCGCGAGATAGCGCCAAGCGCCTGAAGCTTGCTTGGGTGCTTCTGAACGTTCTTCGCGAACGTGATCTTTGATAACAGCGTCGCTCACGAGGTCATGCCCCCTGCTCCGCCAGCGCGCGAAAGGATCTCGGCTTTGCTGCCGTCAGCAACGACCTTGCCTTTGTCGAGCACAACGATGCGGTCGACCAGATCGAACAGGGCTGGACGGTGTGTAGACACCAGCAGCGTCTGGCCGGGTTCCAGCGATTCCTTCACCCGCGCAACGAACTGCTTTTCCGTCTGCGCGTCCATTGCGCCCGTTGGTTCATCAAGGAACAGCAGCTCCGATGGTGACACGAAAGCGCGTGCCAGCGCGAGGAAGCTACGCTGACCACCCGACAAGCGGCGGCCCGCTTCACCCACTGCGCGGTCGAAACCGCTATCATCGCGTGCGAGAAATTCGTCCGCGCCGCTCATGCGAAGCGCATTGAGCAAGCGCTCGTCCGATACGCCCGGCTCACCTAGCGCCAGATTGTCTTTTATTGATCCTGTAAACAAGGTCGCGTCCTGCCCTACAAAACGGAATGCTCGACGCAAATCCTGTGGGCGGAACTGGCGGGAGTCGATGCCATTAACCAGAAAAGCGCCGTCTGTGGGCTGATAAAGTCCGCAAATTAACCTTCCGAGCGTTGACTTTCCCGATGCGACACGCCCGATGAGCGCAACCTTTTCGCCAGGAGCAATGGAGAGGTTGATCCGGTCCAATGCAGCGGTAGGAGCCTCTGGGTAAGTGAAGCTCAGATCTTCCAGTTTGAGCGATGCGTTGCGCACGGTTGCTGGAAGCGAGGATGCTCCCTGACGGCGCTCGTCCGGCACATCGAACAGGGTCTCGATCGATTCGAGCGTTTCCTTGGCTTGGCGGCCACGCGTCAGCAGGAATGCGATCTGGCCCGCAGGTGCGAGCGAACGCGATGCAAGCATCACAATCGCGATGATCGCGCCCATAGTGATGACGCCTGCATCAAATAGGTAATAGCCGCCGATAATCAGCGCGATGGTGCAGAATTGCTGGAAGCTTTGAGCAAGGCCCACTGCGACAGATTGAATGTTCTTCAGCCTGATCTGCGACTGGCTGCCGATCTCTGCGAGATTGTACCAGCGCCCCATCATCGCGCGCTCGCCGGTCATGGACTTGAGCGTTTCCATGCCTGCGACCGATTCCACCAGCAGGGTTTGCTGCAGACCGTGGTCAGCCTGCGCATCGCGCGCGGCGTCCGTGACCTTTTGCTGCAGCCGCCAACCGGCAAACGCCATCATGCAAATCGCGACGATCGGCACCAGCGCGAGCCAGCCTGCGATGTAAGCGATCACAGCGACGAACAGCACGAGGAAGACCAGGTCCACCATCAGCACAATGGTGGTCGATGCGAAGAAATCCCTGACGACCTGGTACTCGGACACGCGTGCGGCGAGCCCGCCTGTGCTGCCTTGCTTGGCTGAGAGCGGGATACCCATGACCCGGCCAAAGATCTTCTGGCTTAGTTTGATATCGAGCCGCTTGCCGATCTGGTCGATGACATTGGTGCGCGCGGTCCGCAGCGCGAATTCCATCGCGAAAGCGAGCAGCACGCCGATACCGAGCACCCACAGGGTCGATACTGCCCGGTTGGGGATCACGCGGTCATAGACGTTCATGGAGAAGAGCGGCAGCGAAAGCGCCAGCAGGTTGATCAGCAGCGACGCAATCAGGACAGGGCGAAAGGCTTTACGCTCCTTCCTCAGCTCGCCCCAGAACCAATGATGGCGGCCCTTGGTGTGCCATGGCGATTCCTGTTCGCGCAGTGCGTCAGGATCGCCGAAAACAGCGTAGAACGTTCCGGCATAATCAGCCTGCACTGCGTCCCGATCAAGCCATTTGGCGCCAGAACCGTCCGCTTCGCCCTCTTCCGGGGTCCAGACCAGCAATTGCTCGTCCTTGACCTCGTGAATGACAGCGACAGAGCCGCCTTCGCGGGTGATCAGCGCAGGGTAATCCGCATCCGAGAGCGGGAGCTTCTTGCGGTTCAGTTCTTCGAAGTCGAGCCCCGTAAGCTCGATCGCCGCGCCCGCCTGGTGGAACGGCAAACGCCCTTCGACATCGCGAGCGAGCGAATCAAACAGCGTCGGGGAGAAAGCGAAGCCATAACGTCGCGCCAACTCCCCGATCGCCAATATCAGCGGATCATTGTCGTGCAGCGCCTGTGCATCCCGTCTCTGCAGCACGATAATCCCTCACCTTATTAGCCTCGCAATTACAAGGCCTTACCTATCGTAGCGACGATAGTCGGTCTCCGCCTCTTTCGGCGGGCCGTAATCGAAGCGGTCGCGTTCCGTCATGCCTGCGCCCGTGCCCGGAGCCACATTCAGCGTGGTCAGGAACGTATTGGTCGCAGCCAGGATCTGGTATTGCGCAAAAAGTTGAGAAAAACGTGAAGTTTCAAGCCGGACCTGCGTGTTGAAGCGCGTGTTCTGCGCATCAAGCACATCGAGCAGCGAACGCCGTCCGACATTGAACTGCGCACGGTAGCTCAGCAGCAAGTCATCGCTGACCTGTGACTGGCGTGCAAGCGCATCGCCAACGCGGCGCTGGGTCTGCAGAGCAGTCCAGGCGTTTGCCGCATCTTCTTCAGCCTGGCGCACCATTTCATGCAGGCGGTAGCGAGCTTGTGACGCGCGGTGCACCATCTCCTGATACTTGCCGCGTGTCTGACCGCCGTTGAAGACATTCCAGCGCAGATAGACCCGCGCTTGAACATCGTTCGTGTTGCCATTGAAGCCGTCAATGTCCTCGCCGATCCGGCCGCGAACGTCTGCACCGATGGTCGGATAGTAGTCGCCCTTGGCAGACATCACGAGGCCGTGCGCTGCATCAACATCAGCCTGCGCTTCACGAACCAGCGGGTTCTGCGTGCGCGCCATGCCGATGGCTGCGCCTTCCGTTGCCGGCAGCGAGGTTGCAAGATCAGGTGGAAGCGTTGGAGCGGTGATGGTGAGCCCGGTCAAACGACGCAAGGCGTTGTTCGCGACTTCCATCGCTTCCTTTGCTTCTTCAGCGCGGACAATAGCTGACTGCAAGCGCTCTTCAGCCTGCTGCAGATCCGCCACAGAAATCGATTCCTGTCGAACGCCTTCAGCCAGATCATTCACAAGAGCCTGGTGAAAGGCCTGATTGTCGGCAGCAGCTGCCGAAATCCGCTGCTGAAGCAGTACGTCGAGATATTGCCGAGACACTTGCAGTGCGACGAATTCCGAACGCTCGACCACACGCAGCGATGCGCCATCTACACGGGCTGCCTGACGCAGCAGTTCGCCGCGACGACGACCGAAATCGAAAATCGTGTAATCGATCGTGCCTTGCGCTTCGAGCGGATAGAGCTCTTCATTTGCAATGCCGAGATTGCGACGTGTGCGGTTTTCCAAGCGGCGGATACCGGCAGACACTTCGACATCGACCCGGGGCAAAAACAGCGATTGCGCTTGCTCACGCTCGAACTGGATCGCCTCGGTGTTGTACTGAGCTTGCAGGATCTCCGGGTTGGACATCATCGCGATTTCAATCGCTTCCTGCATCGATACCGAGCCATCAGCGGTTTGCGCCATGACGGCGGGCGAAGCAGCAGCCATCAGAGCCACTGCGGTAAGGCCAATAAGTGTGTTCTTCATCATCTTGCCCTCTCTCAGCGCACTGAAATCTCAACACGGCGGTTCTGCGGCTCGCGCACACCGTCGTCGGTTGCAACGCGAGGATTGCTCTCGCCTTCCGCGCTGCTGGTGATCAGATTGGCATCAATGCCTGAGTTGGTCATTGCGTTTGCAACAGCCGCCGCACGCTCTTCTGACAATCCGATATTGTAAGCGTCAGAGCCGGACCGGTCAGCATGTCCAACCACGCGGAAGCCGCTCCATCCGCAAACTGCGAGATTGTCGCGCGCGAATGCGATGGTCTGCTCTGCCTCAGCCGGAACTTCACTGGAGTCGAATTCAAAGAAAACGAGACCAACAACGTCATTCTGACATTGCGACGGTACTTCTTCGCGAGCCGGCGGCGTTTGCACCACGACTGGTGGCGGAGGCAGCATCTGCATCAACTCGTGCGCACGTGCACATTTGCCAATCGAGACCGGATCCTTCGTCGACGACTTGAGATAACCCAGAGCGATTCCGCACTGTGTCTTGGTCTCAAGCGCCCACAGATAGCGGGGGTCGTCGCCGCTGATCAGTTCCGGGTTGTTCGTTGCAGCAAGGCCATCATTAAAGCGTGAACCAATCTCGCCCTCGAGGCTGTCTTCGCTCATCCCCATCAGCTGATCGAAATCAGCTGCCTCGGTCTGAGCAAATGCCACTTGGTGGCCACCCATGGCCAGAGCCAGTGCCCCGCAGGCCACTCCCACTTTCATCCACCGCATATTCAATCCCCTGGTCATAGTCATATTAGCCTACCGAAGCGGCTACGGCCGCTGCCTCTGCGGACAAGTCAGCCAGTTGCGTTGCATCGAACGCAAATGCACTGCCGTCAACAGTTTGTGTGAGTGAAGCCTCGCTAAGAACGGACGAAGCAGCGTCAATTGGCGAACCAATATCAGCATTGTCTGCCAGCGTTTCGAGCAACGCGTCTACCGCGCTTTCCGCCATGATGTCGTCGAGAATTGCAACGACATCGACAGTTTCGCCCGTCGCCAGCCCGGTTGCATCGGCAAGATCAAGCTCCGTTGCGGAAGCGTCGGAGAGATCGAGCAGAGCCTCCATCAGTCCTGCGCTACCGTCTACCGCCATCGCATCTCCAACCGGCGATGCGCTGGTCGAACTGACAGGAGCACCCAGACCCAGGCCCAGCTCGAAGTTTGAAGCATTGCCCAGCTCAGCTGCAAAATCTGCAAAGCCGGTTGCTGGTGCTTCGATCGCTTCCGCGAGACTGTCAGAGCTGAGCTCTACCACGGAGAAGCCATTGTCAGCGCCGAGAACCTCTGCGTTCAAGTCCACCATGGAACCCAATGCAGGCTCTGCGAGCGGAGTAGTGAAATCGCCAGTGAGGTCAGAAGCAATTCCGTCCGCAAGTGTGAACGAAGTGTTGCCGAAGTCAGAGCCCATTTCAGCGAAATTAACCATAGCAAAGCCAAGACCAGCAGCGGCAATCTGAGCTGATGCAATACCGCGTTGATCTGACGGCTGGTTGTCATTGGCAAGGTCTGCGCCAGTACCAAATTGCGTAGGTCCGCCCTCACCGGCAAACTCTCCATCGACCACTTTCAAGACAGCCTGAACAGGCTCTTGAATGTCAGCCTTTGGAACACCGCCATTCTCTTCAACCGAAGTCAGGTCGATGCGCAGAATGGCTGTGTCGGTGTCGCCATCGCTATCTACGACCGTGTACTGGAAGTTTTCCATTCCCGTCGGCGCGGCCTGTGAAGGAACATAAATCCAGTCACCGGTGGCAAAGCTGAATGTGAAGTCACCGCCCATTGCAGTTGTCACCATGAGGGTGTCGCCCGCGATAGTGCCTCCGCCCGGAGCAGTGATGTCTGAACCATCAAAGCTGTAGACCTGGCCATCGATGCTGATTGAGACAAGTTCAATGCCATTGGCTGAAGGTGCATCATTGTCGAGCACGTTGCCGGATACCGGCAGGATCGTTGCGGTAACGATGCTGTCGATCAAGTCAGAGAAGTTATCGATCAGGATCGGGCTGCCTTCGCCGTCGATATCAACCGCTTCCAATCCGCTCAAACGGATGCCGTCTCCAATGCCGATCGTCGTAATGTCAAAGTCGTTATCCGCAACGAATTGCGTCCACAATGCTTCTGCAGCATCATTGAGCGCTTCGCCGTTCGGGCCGCGACCACGCGACGGACGACCATCACTGATGAAGAACATCTGATTGACATCGCCAGCGGTCGAATCCCAGCTTTCCGTTAGCTCGGTAAGAGCTGCTGAATAGTTGGTGCCCCGGGTAAGAGGCCGTGTGCCGCCTGCCTCGGGATTAATCGTGTCGATGAAGGCGACGATATCCGCGAGTGCGTCAAACGTGCCGAAGCTGAGCGCATTCGCGTCAAACCCGACCAATGTGATCGAAACTGCGCCATTGGTGCTGGCGAACAATTCCGCAGCGGCTTGCTGCACTGCGGTCAGCTGTGTGTTCAACTCGCCGTTATCGATGCTGGAGGAGAAATCGAGCACGAAAGAGACGTTCAGATCGAGCGCCTGGTTTTGCGCTGTGAACAGATCGTCCTGAGCAATCGGAGCATCATCTCCGATATTGATCACGAATGTGTCACTCACCGGATCGCCGTCACCGTCGGTAAGCTCGACCGTTACCGGAATGTCGATGTCGACATTGGTGTCCGTCACGCCCAGATCGCTGAGGTTCAGCTTAACCGAGCCGTCTTCCTGATACGCATCGACCCAAGCGATGCTGAGGCCTGGAGGCGCAACGATATTGACTGTGGCAGAGCCATTTCCGCCGCCGGAACCTGTAAGTGTGAACTCTTGCGTCGAGCCATCCGAGAAGTGCGCGACGAAATGCGTCACATCGCCATTGCCGAAATTGCTAACGGTGAATGATGCTGAAGTCGCGTTCAGCAGGTTCGTGCCACCAGGAGGTGTGTAGCCCCCTGCCCCGTCATAATCATCCAGGCTGCCAAGATCGAAGCGCAGGAATTCGCCTGTGTCGAAATTGTTGTTGTCGACGCCGAAGCCTGCGGTTGAACCATTGACGCCAGGAACCTGCGTGAGGTCCGGATTGCCGCCATTGAGCCAGTCGTTAAGCTCGCCGCCGGTGAGCTCACCGCCATTGCCGTTCGGCTCCCAGCCGGTCACGAACACCAGCTCATCGCCGGTTGTGCCTTGAGTAACGAGCACGGACTGGCTTGGGCCGACGCCGAATGCGCCGTCAGACAGCAAGTCGATCAGTGTCGTTGCGCCATCGAGCGGCGTTATGAGGTCGAACTCATACTCGCCAGAAGTGCCAGCGGTTGGATCTACCGTGACTGTGAAGGCAGCCGTATCGCCAGTGTCGAACTCGCCATTGCCATTGGCATCGACGAAGGCCGTCAGGACATTGCCTTCCTGTTCGGTTGCAAGCGGCTGACCGCCAACCGTTAGGCCTGTCGTGTCGACGCTGATCGAAACATCGGCCGAAGGTCCGTCTGCGCCTGCTTCAAAGTTCAAGTCGCCAACAACAATCGGTGCGCCTGGATCGTTGCTCGTGCCTTCGTCCGCAATTGGTGCAGTAAGGATCGGACTGTCATCTTCCAGCGACACGGTAATGGTCGTTGGAGTTGAAGCCGTGCCATCGCTGACCGTGACCGGAACCACAAAGCTCTCGACGTCTTCAACGCCAGTTTCATCGTGGAAGATCGGATCAAGGATCTCGACCGTGTAGGTGCCGTCATCAGATGCTGCGACGATCACTGACGGATCATTCACATCGCTGACATAGCCGACCAGCGTGTTGCCACCGTCGATCACCGCCCATGTGAGAGCAACAGCTGTGCTGCCATCAACAATGCTGATCGTCTCTGTAGGGATGCCGAGTGTCACGTCGAGCGTGTCATTCGTGTCCGCATCAGCGATCTGGAGATCACCGGTGAGGAACGTCGCTGAGTTGGTGGTATCGGTAGGCGTACCCGCATTGTCCGGATTGCTGTCTGCGAGACCTTCATCAGACACAGCTGCAACGCCTGCAACCGCGGTCGGTGCGTCATTCGCGCCGTTGATTGTGATCGTCAGCGTGACTGTGCTGGTATCGCCGTCACCATCTTCGATCGTGTAGATGAAGGTGTCGGTTTCCGTCTCGCCATCGCCGAGGCCCTGCACTGCAGTGCTATCAACGACATAGGTGTAGCTGCCGTCAGCTGCGAGCGTGAGAGTGCCCCATGCGCCGACGATTGGCGTGCCAGGCGCGCCCGTTGCCGGAGCAGAAGTATCATCGCCCAGCTCAACGCCGACAACGCCGCCAGCAGGCGTGGTCGTTGCAGGACCATCCGCGCCGAAATCATCAGCTGTGCCATCGGTAAGGACATTGCCGCTTACCGACGCATCATCTTCGCCAACCGAATTGACGTCTGCGACTGCAACCGGGCCATCGTCAGCAAAGCCAACCAGACCGCCAAGGTCGAGCGCTTCGCTGTCGCTCACCACATCGCCATCGCTATCGGTGATCGTGGCCGTTGCAACGAGCTCAACCAGACCGCTTCCAAGCAGGACTGCATCGCCATCAAACGGACCGCCATCATCGCTCACGCTGTGATCGACTTCCGCAAGCTGCGTCAGCGTCACTGTGCCATTTGCATCCACGGTCAGCGTGAAGATCACGCTCGCATCGCCGGCCGCCGGCTCAGTCGCCGAAGTCGAGCCGATGATCGTGCCATCATCGCTTACATAGAGGAAAATATCCGCGTCATTGCTGTTGAGACCGCTATCGGTTCCTTCTGCAACAGTCAGACCCAGTGCGTAAGTCGTCTCGAGCGTGCCAGCGCCGTCTGCGCCGAACAGCGAGTCTACAACTGCAAACGCTCCAGAGAAGTCCGCGCTGTCGGTATCGCTCGCATTGCCAATCGTGTCGGCATCCTGCGTCTCAAGCGCCATTGGCGCGCCTTGCGTCAGGCCAAGATCAACCTGCGGGATATCGTCAATCACGCTGACGACGATCTCGCCGCTGCCGATCACATTGCCATTGGTGTCTTCAACGCGGTAGCTGAAGCTCTCAACGCCATTCGCGGTATTCGTGTCTGCACCAGGCGCATCCGGATCATGATCGAATGCCGTGTCGAGCACATAGGTGTAGCTACCGTCCGGGTTGAGCGTCAGCGTACCGAACGCACCGTCAGCTGGATCTTCAAGGATGTAGACCAGAGTTCCGGTCGCGCCAGTGACAGTAATCTGTCCCGAGCCGCTTTCGCTGGTGTCGCTGTCATTGCCAGCATCGTCATCAGCCAGTTCGCCAGTACCGTCCATCAGGCCCGCTTCGTTGACGATGACGTCGTTGTCGCTGACTTCACCAGCCACGTTTGCGACAGTGATTACCAGTTCAGCGGTTGCTTCATCGCCGTCACCGTCACGGATTGTGTAAGTGAAGGTGTCCGTTTCGTCAGCATTAACCACATTCGGGTTTGCAACATAGGTGTAAGAGCCGTCAGCATTCAGCGTCAGCGTGCCGTACTCGCCTTCGATGACGAAGTTGCCGTCGCCATCCGTTTCACCGTCGCTGGTGCCTTCATTGACGCTTGTAACGCCAATAACCGCGCTGCCAGCGGCATAGCCGTCAGCACCCGGGTTATCGACGCCATTACCGTCATCATCGGTCAAAACGTTACCGCTGGTTTCACCACCTTCGGTTACCGTATTCGAGTTATCGGTCGCTTCGGGAACGTCATCGATCACGTCCACATCGAGCGATGCTGTGCTGGTCGAACCGTCCGTGTCAGTTGCTACAACGTCAAAACTGTCTGTCAGGGAATCTTCGCCGGTCGTTGGCGAGTGATCCAGAGTATTTTCATCAAGGACATATTCGTAAGCCACTTCAACCGAAGTGACATCGCCATTGTCGTCAATTGTTGGCGTCACGCCGGTGATGCGGATCGTGCCGTATTCACCCTCGATCTCGACCGGATAGGTGACGCCGTCACCAAAGACTTCGACACCGCCAACAGTCAGCGTGTCGAGGCCGTCAGGGCTATCAACTGAGAATGTGCCATCAGGCGTGAGCGCAGGATCATTTGGAGACGTGCCATCTGGCAGATCGTCTTCGTCAACGGTTTCTTCTGAACCCTGACCGTCGAGGCCATTGATGACCACCGGATCGTCAACGCCATCGATTGTGATTGTCACAGTCGTGGTCGCCGGGTCCCCGTCACCATCAGTGATGGTGTAAGTGAAGACTTCGCTCAGCGTCTCAGTGCCGTCGAGGCCCTGGACCAGCGGATTGTCATTATCGAGCGAGTAGACATAGTCGCCATCGGCATCGATCGTGATCGAGCCATATGCGCCGGTTACTGCGCTTCCGACACTGCCATTTACGTCTGCGCCAACATCGCCGGCAGCAACGCCCGTTACGCTTGCACCGTCGGCGCCGGTTACGTCAGCAACACCGTCGGTGTCATTGGCGTCAGCGCCACCGGTTCCGGTCAGAACGTTACCGTCTGCCGTCAGAGGTCCGTCTTCCGTGACGGAGTCTTCGTCCGCACTTACTGTCGGTTCATCGTCGACAATTGCGATCTCGAGAGTGCTTTCAGCGAAATCGTCATCATTGTCTTCGACGCGGATGACGAAATCGTCCGAGGTGTTGTCACCACTTGTCGGGCTGGTCAGCTCGTAAGTGTATGTGATTGAACCGTCTTCGATTGCATCGATGGTCAGCGTGCCGTGTGCGCCAGTAAACGTCTGGCCAACCGCGGTTACTTCTACGCCGTCGATCAGAACGCGCGCCACTCCATCGCCAGCCGCGAAAGTGAAGGTACCGGTGGTGAATTCGCTGTCTGTGTCAGCAGCAGAACCGGCAGGCGGACCAGCAAGACCGTCTTCGTCAACAATCGTGCCGCCTTCGCCTTCTGCAGGAAGGTCAAGCGTGACCGGAGCGTCGGCAATGTCGATGACCAGTTCAGCGGTAGATGTGTCGCCGTCGCCATCTGTGATGGTGTAAGTGAACACGTCTTCGACGCCGCCTGGCGTACCAGGATCGCGGGTGTAGCTGTACGTGCCGTCGCCATTGATCGTGAGGGTACCGTAAGTGCCCTGCACTGTCTCACCGGCATCGCCTGAGCCGCCGGAGCCAACATAGTTGGTCACAACAGCATCATCTGCGCCGACAGTGTCGTTGGTGAGGACATTGCCTTCAACCGGACCGAATTCGCCGGCTTCGATGCTGTTGCTGTCATCGAATGCTTCAGGCGTGTCGTCGACAATCGTAATGGTCAGCGTCGTGCTGTCCGTGCTGCCATCGCTGTCGACCACATCGAGAGTGAACTCATCGCTGGTGTCGTCGCCGGAAGTGTTGTCCGTCAGCTCGTAGCTATAGCTGTATTCGCCATTGTCGAGCGTGATGGTCAGAACGCCGCGGTCGGTCGTAACTTCGCCGCCATTGGTGACGTCGACACCATTGATGACGAGCGATGCGAGCGTGTCATTGCCGGTTTCGATAGCGATCACGCCGGTCGCGATTTCGCTGTCGCTAGCGTCATCTGAACCGGCCGGTTCGTCACCGCGTGCTGGCAGGCCAGCTTCGTCAACGTCATTGTCACCTTCGACTTCAATCGAAATTGGAGAATCTGGCAGGATTGAAAGCGTTACGGTCGCAATGGAAGTGTCGCCGTCGCCATCAGTGATCTGGTAATCGAATGTAACTTCTTGCGGATCACTAGCGGCTGGCGTGTAAGTGAATGTCCCGTCGCCATTGTTGACCAGGGTGCCGCTGCCCGTGAGCGTGCCTTCGACGAGCTCGACCGTGGATGGCTCAACGCCGTCCGCGCCTTCGATGTCATTTTCGAGCACGTTGACCGTAACAGGATCGTTTTCTTCGACCTGACCAGCCGTATCATCGAGCGCTTCAGGCGCATCGTCGACGATAGTGATTGTCAGCGTGTCGGTTGCTTCGTCGCCGTCGAGATCAGTGACAACCAGGTCGAAATCAACCGAAGTGTCATCGCCATCGGTGTTATCCGTCAGCGTGTACTCGTAAGTCAGCGTGCCTTCGCCCGTCACAGGATCAAAGGTGAAACCGGTAACGATCAGCGTACCTGTATCATCAGAGACGATTGTCTGAGGCAGACTGCCTTCTTCAACAACGACACCGCCTACTGAAACGCTGCCGAGGCCATCGGGCGATTCAAAAGTGATTGTGCCGACAGTTGTTTCGCTGTCGCTTGGCTCGTCTGTGCCTTCGGACTCGTCATTGCGCGCAGGCAGGCCTTCTTCGCTGACTTCAGCACCAGCGCCGGTGCTCGGTACAAATGTGATAGTGGTCGGCGCATCACCGATGTCGATCGTCAGCGTAGCGGTCGCCGTGCTGCCGTCTGTATCCACGATGTCGTAAGTGAAGACGTCCTGCACACCGCCGGGCGTGCCGGGATCGCGGACATAGGTGTAGCTACCGTCTGGGTTCAGCGTGAGAACGCCATACTCGCCCTGGAGGTCTTCTCCAGGAGCAGCAGTGCCGCCGTCATTGGAGAATCCCGTAACCGCGCCATCTTCAGGAAAATCGTCTGCGCCCGGTACATCATTGTCGACGACATTGCCGTCGATCGGGCCGAATTCGCCAGCTGGGACTGTACCTGTGTCATCCGTCGCGATTGGCGCATCGTCGAGGATCGCAACCGTCAGAGTTGCGGTCGCGGTATCGCTATCGAGGTCTTCAACTGTGACTTCAAAATCATCTGTCGTATCGTCGCCGACTGTATTGTCGGTAAGGCGATATTCGTAAGTGACTTCGCCTGTCTCGAGATCAATGCCGGTAACCGTGAGAACGCCGAGTTCCGTCACGATTTCCTGACCCGGACCTGTAATTTCGACGCCATTGATCGAAATGGAGCCGATTCCGTCGGGCGATGTGATCACAATCGTGCCGGTCGTCGCTTCGCTGTCGCTTGGCTCGTCCGTGCCTTCCGGCTCGTCTTCACGTTCCGGCAGTCCGGCTTCGTTGACGCTCGCCTGAGCATTCACAACACCAATTGGATTGTCTGGCGTTTCAATGACAATCTCCGGCTCGAAATCTTCGAACGGGATCGTCTCTTCTTCTTCTTCCTGAGCAGCAGGCAGCTCTGTGTAAGGGAGCAAGTCGCCCAGATCGAACGGATCCTGGATCGCGCCTTCATCGCCGGCAAAGTTACCGCCAGAGCTCGGTGTCTGATCTTCAGGACCAGCTTCAGGGTTCAATTCAGCGTCATTGAGCAGCGCGGCAACAGTAGCGGGCGGTACGGCTACGCCATCAACTACGAGTTGCGGAACGATGATTGCGCCATCGGGAATGACCAGCTGTGTGCCATCAGCCAGGTTAATGATCAGATCGCGGCCGTTAACGGTAATATCGTTCAATGAAACGCCTTGAGGCAAGACGACAATTCCGTCAGCATCAGGCATCATGATCTGCCGTGCAGAAGAAGAGCTTACCTCGCTCTCTTGATACAGACCTGAAGTTTCAACCCCTCCAGCATGCGCCATTTCGCCACGATCGAAATCGCCGTTTTTGCTGCCGTTGAAATCCGTCATATTGCCGTTCCTTTATTCAGCCCTTCGAGAGCTGCTCAATCTTTGCTCGGATGATGCCACAAGTGCTGTCTTGTTAGTCGCTGAAGCTCAGCAAACTGCGGTCGAGACGGTGAAGTCTCTCCCACTTTACCTACAGTCTTGCAGCCCGTCCTTGGCGTTTCCGGTTACATAACGACTCGAATCGCTCGCCCGGAAATCTGTCTCACCGAAACAAACAGCGTTTATGTATGCTTGCAAGCACGGTAACCATATAATACTGCCTGCTAGCTCAACTATCTAGGACAAACAGATACTTAGCAATCGCTCGATGGACCCCCCGTTCCGAATTGGGACGAATGCTGCTGCAAGTCTTTATGAACCCCATCACGACTTACAGCGCCCAATTTTTGAGAGCTGTTGTGTGAACCAGACATTGCGCACAAGCGATACGCTGCACGGCTTGGCCTTGTGTCGACGGCCATCGGATCTAGTGGCCAACAATGCTCTATCTCAAGATAATATAGTCAGACCCTGGATGCGGGATGTCGATAGATCCAAAGGCAAGACATTGCCGCGATCTATGCTCCACGCTTGTCGTGCGGATGTTTAAAAGATCCCATCGTGTTTCCCTCTCAAAGCCTGCTTTCAGCATAGGTCGCAGCTCGATTGATGGAATAAGTACAACCACGGAATCCCTCGCTTCCAACCAACAAGCCGGAGACATAAGCGCAGGCCCGAGGCGCGCCAGCTTTTCCGTTCTGCTACCCAAGACGACTCGACATTCACGCAAAGTGAACGTTAACCATGGACCTACACCTCTTGGCGGTTCGATCACCTCTCGCGTTAATCATTTCCGTTACGAAAATATCGGCGTAACCATCTGTTTTTATGAGAAACTGCTTGAGTTCGTAAATTAAATTGACCGTGAGAGGTTAATTGTGGACCATTATTGGCAGTTCCGAGGGGAACCTGCGTGATGAACCGGTGCGATGGCCCGGTCTCAACAAAGACAATAAGGGTCGCGCCGGTTCCGCATACAGTATCCCCTCTCGGGGCCAGCAAATCCGGAAATAGATGCCGGCACGCTGACGAACTTGGACTGCACGGGGGAATGGACTTCAAAAATTTCCGTGCGTTTTGAAATGGGGTAAAACCAAATGACTTTTGTAAAATCTTTCCTTCGTGACGATTCTGGCGCTTCTGCTGCTGAATACGCTCTCATCCTCGCTCTGGTTGGTGCTGGCATCGCTGTTGCATCGATCGCTCTGGGCACTGCGATCTCTGACACGATGGACGAAGCTGCTGACTGCATCGACGGCACAACACAGGCTGCAAGCTGCATGCCAGCTGGCTAATTCATAGCCGAAAAACAAAAGATGGCCGGGTTCCCAAATCGGGACCCGGCCATTTTTGCCCAATTCATACAATTCCGTTCCGCTCAATGAGTGTTAACGTCTGTTTACCGATTCGGATGAACGACATCTGGATCCTTGGGGAACAGTAAGGGGGGTAATTATGAGGGGACGTAACCTCCTCATCATCGGATTGGCCGTTTTTGTCGGCCTGATCGCGGTGTATTTGGCTAACTCGTATTTCTCAGCGGCACAGGATCGCCAGGATCGCGAGGCGGAAGCCAACAGGATGGCGCAGATCGTTGTTGCAACGCAGGACTTCGAGTTCGGCACGCAACTGGCAGGCACTAACCTCGCCTTACGCAACTGGCCGGCAAGCTCCGTTCCACAAGGAGCATTTGTTTCAGTCGAGGAAGCGACACGCGGTGGACGCGTGGCTCTGCGCCCGATCACAGTCGGCGAACCAATTCTTGCAAGCAAGGTTAGCGGCGAAGGCGGCCGTGCGACGCTTGCTTCCATTCTTCCTGAAGAACTCCGCGCCGTGGCGATACCTGTCAATCAGGTGTCTGGCGTCGGTGGATTTGTGCGTGCCGGTGATGTCGTCGATGTCTTGCTGACCCGCCAAATTCCGGGCGATGGCGCTTCTGCTGCGGATCAAATGACCAATGTGGTACTGGAAAACGTTCTTGTTCTTGCAGTTGACCAAGTTGCTGATGAAAATCAGACAGATCCATCAGTCGGCACGACAGCAACATTGCAGACCGATATCATGGGCGCGCAGAAGCTGGTCCTTGCCGGACAAGTCGGCTCGCTGAGCCTCGTCCTTCGCAATGTCGAGAACCAGTTGGTTGGTGCAACTGAAGTCGTAACGCCAAGCGATCTTGGCGGTGCGGGTTACTTCATTCCGGCGCGTAATGTTGGCGGATCGGCGCAAGCTCAGGTGATCGTAGAAAACTCTGGCGGCGTAGTGACAATTCCACGGCGTCCGCGCGGTCCGACTATGTCGATTATTCGCGGCACTGAGCCGACCGAATATGAAGTGAAGCGCAAGGGGGGAAATTAAGGCCATGCGCAGTAACACGAAGCTTATCGCAAAAGCGCTGACGCTGGGCTCGGCCCTCGCATTAGCCCCTGCCCTTGCCACCCCTGCGATTGCGCAGGATAGCGAGACCTCGATCCACGCTGGGTCGGTTGAAGTTCCGGTCAATAAAAGCCAGGTCATCACCGCTGATCGTGCGATCTCTCGTGCGATGATCGGAAACGATGAGATCGCCGATATCTTCCCGATTTCGGACCGTTCGGTTTATGTGCTCGGCAAGACGCTCGGTACGACCAGTCTGACACTCTATGACAGCCGCAACAATGTGATGGCTGTGATGGACGTTGCGGTCGGCCCGGACGTGATCTCGCTGCGTGAGCAGGTCAATTCGCTCATGCCTGATGAGCAGATTGACGCACGCATCTCGAACGAATCGATCGTGCTGTCTGGCACAGTCAGCAGCGCTGGTGCAGCCGACAAGGCGGTCCAACTGGCGCGGGCTTACGCAGGCGACAATGTCGTCAATCTGATGAGCATGGGCGGCAGCCAGCAAGTCATGCTGGAAGTACGCTTTGCTGAAGTCAGCCGCAGCGTTGGCAAAGAGCTTGGCGTGCGCAGTTTCATGCGCTCCAATGGCGGCCGCTTTTCCGGCGTAACGGGTACCGGCGCAAGCCTGACCCCCGGCGAAGTCCCAACCGGCACATTCGGCAATGGCGTCCTCGAAGTGGATCCGGTGACGGGAGCGTTCGGGATTATCACACGGAGCTTCGGCGACGTACTCGGCCTGAATGTAGATGTCGCGCTCGATGCCCTTGAAGAAAAAGGCATGTCAAAAACGCTGGCAGAGCCGACTCTGGTCGCGCTTTCCGGTGAACGCGCAGCTTTCCTTGCTGGCGGAGAATTCCCGATCCCTGTTGCGCAAGCAATCGGGGGCCAGGGTGACGCTGGTGGTAGCGCAGCTATCACTGTCGAATTCAAGCCTTTTGGTGTTAGCCTCGGCTTTACGCCTACTGTGCTCAGCGATGATACGATCAATCTTCTGGTCGAACCAGAAGTCAGTTCAATTGATCCGAGCGCGTCCATTTCCGTGGGCGGTTTGACGATCCCTGGGCTTCAGGTACGTCGCGCCAGCACAATGCTGGAACTGCGTGACGGCGAGAGCTTTGCAATCGCCGGTCTGATCCAGCAGGATTTCGAGACGACTGTGGAACAGGTTCCGCTGCTCGGCTCGCTGCCGATCATCGGCTCGCTGTTCCGCTCTTCAGGTTTCCGCAAAGGCGAAACAGAGCTTCTGATCGTGGTTACGCCGCGACTGGTTCAGCCAATCCGGCCTGATCAGGTACGTCTGCCAACCGATCGCGTTGCTGATCCGGTACAAGCAGATGTCTTACTCAATGGCACAATGTATCGCCCGCAACCTGTCGCACCGAATGGATCGGTTCCGACATCAAGCGATGCGGCGGCAAATGCAGCAGAGGAAGATGGATATGATTATTGATCGTCGGATAATTGCCGGACTGCTTGCTGCAACGGCGCTGACCGGATGTGCGAGTGTCGCGGACAAAGAGTTCGTTGGCTATCAGGATCCGGGCTTTGGCGAAGCGAACCGTGCCACATATGCTGCCATGGTCGTCAACCCTGATCCCAAATACGATACGCCAATCCCGGCGACCAGTGCCGAGCATGCGGCTCAAGCTATCGAACGCTATCGGACTGACGCTGTGAAACGGCCCGAGCGGATTGAAACGACTGACGTTGGCGGCGGCGGCTGAACTTAAGACAAATGGTGCAAGGCAATGACACAAGGCAAGGTGAAGCCCATTAAGGCGAAACGTTTCTGGCAAGATCAGAATGGCGCGGTCGCAGCGACCTACGCTCTTGCGTTGATACCCATCATTGCTCTTGCAGGCCTTGCGTTTGATTATACGCGCCTCGCCGGAATGGACACCGAACTGCAAAACGCGGCCGATCAGGCAGCTTTAGCAGGCGCAACGCAGCTTGACCGGCGGGCCGGCGCCATCACTCGCGCTACTGCAGCCATCCAAGGCGGTCTCGTCGAAAACTCGACATTCTTTGCCAACGACTCCGCTGATCAAACGGTCGATGTTACCGATGCGACGCAGATCGTTTTCTACCCCAGCCGCGCCGATGCAGAGGCTGGCACAAATCCGGTCGACAAAAATGCCACCGATGCCGACTCGATCGCGCGTTTTGTCGAAGTGACCGTCGATACGCGCGCGGCAAACTATGCGCTGACGCCGATTGTAGGCGCGGTCAGCGGCAGTATCGACGCACAAGCTGTTGCCGGGCTCGGCTCCGCAATTTGCCGAATCCCGCCTCTGATGGTCTGCAATCCGGATGAGCCGGAGACAGGCACAGTCACGACCGAGACACCGTTTGATATATCGTCGCGGATCGGAGATGGCCTGCTGACCAAGCCTGGTGGCGGTTCGAACGGTTGGGGCCCGGGTGTATATGGCTATCTCAGTGTTGGCGGTGACGGTGCAAACGAAGTCCGCCGCGCGCTAGGGTGGAACAGCCCGACCGGCAATTGCATCTCGCAGGACGGGGTCGATGAGGAACTTCTGGTTGATAACCAGCCCGGCAACATCGCCAGCGGCCCTGCCGCAATCAACACACGCTTCGACATTTACGAGGCGAATGGCTGCGTTGATGGCAATGGAAATTGCTCACCCGCCTTTAACGTTCGCAAAGACCTGGTTCGCCCGGCAAACGCTGCGAACAACACGAATACCTGCAAGATCCAAGGCGGTGAATGGGTTGAGCCTGCGAACCCTTATCGCCCGACAGACCTCAATGGGGTTCCTGTGACGACCACGATCGATTCCATGGGCCATCCCCGCGACATCTGTCATGCACTGGAGGACAGCAATGCCCTCAATTGCAAAGACGATTTCTTCGGCAACGGTATATGGGATCGTGCGGCTTACTTCCGCACGCATTATGGCGCGGCTTTCAACTGGCAAGGCAACGGCATGCTGGGCCCGAATGTCACTCGCTATGAGACTTATCTTTATGAGATCAACAATCATGGCACCGCGCTCGCTGACACCCCAACAGGGGCAAGCGGCAACCAGCTGACGACTCGTAACAAGCCGGTTTGCGGTCCTGCATTGGGCGCGCCGGCATCAACCGCGACTGATCGGCGTGTAATGTCGGTCGCCGTGATCAATTGCCGTCTTCACTCCGTGAATGGACGCGAACGCAATCTGCCGGTTCTCACATGGATGGACGTTTTCCTCGTGCAGCCATCGTTGAACAGGGCGAACAGCGGCAAATGGACCGGCAAGGATGACATCTACGTGGAGATCATCCGCGAAGTGAACATCAACAATTCCGGCACATCGGGCGGCCCGCTCATCCGCCGCGATCAGCCGTACCTGGTGCGCTGATGAAAAAAGCATCCCTCTTCGTTTGCCAGAAAGGCGCTGCCGCAGCTGAGATGGCGCTTATCCTTCCGCTTGCAGTTCTGCTGCTTTTTACGACGCTGGAAGGCGCGCATTATTTCTACGCACAACACCAGGTGGTCAAAGGTGTCCGTGACGGCGCCCGCTGGGGAGCTCGGCAGGATTTCGCGAGCATCAATTGCCAGAACGGTAGCGCCAGCTCCGTTCCGACCGCGATCAGAGACAGCATCCGCAATCTTACCCGTACCGGCCAATTGACCGGCGGTGATCCGCGCGTGCTCGGCTGGGAAGCGGGTGACATCACAGTCACGATCACATGCCCTACCGACGCGACGTCCCAGACCGGCATGTTCGATTCCGTCGACCGCGCACCGCAAATCAATGTTGCTGCCACAGTCGACTATGTATCGCTGTTTGGCGGTGTTGGCGTGATCAATGACACAGCCAATCTGCGCGCAAGCCAACAAGCCACGGTGATGGGGATTTGAAGATGCGCCGTTTCTTGCTCTCTTTACTTCGCGATGAACGCGCAATTGCAGCTGAATTTGCCTTGGTCCTGCCCGTTTTGCTGATCTTCGTGATTGGCGCGATCGACGTCGGCTATTACGCGTGGAACCTCAACCAGGCTGAAAAGGCCACGCAAGTCGGCGCACGCTATGCTGCGGTTACCAACCCGCTCGCACAGGAAATTGCGACGACAAGCTACGTCAATACTACAGTTGGCGGCACGGCAATCGGCCAGGGCGACCGTATTCCTGCAGCGGCCCTCGGGACGATCACGTGTGTGAGCACTGGCTGCACCTGCACAACCGGCCCCTGCCCAGGCACGACGCTGGACACGACAGCATTCGGCTTACTGGCGGATCGCATGCAAAATGTGTGGCCACGCATCGCCGATGATGACATCGAAGTGACCTATTCCGGCTCCGGTCTGGGCTACGCAGGTAACCCTAATGGCGCAGACATATCTCCGATCATAACTGTCCGACTTCTGGACATGGAATATACGCCCCTCACCTTCACCCCTTTTGATGGCAATGTGGGCTTACCGGACTTTTCATATTCGCTGACCGCTGAAGATATTTCTGGGACGGCGTCCAATTGAGGCAAAAGATGGGACGGATCGAAGACATTACACAAGGTTCGATGGGCCGCGCGAGCGAGCTGCCCGACGGCGTTTTCGTCGTCGCTGACGCTCGCCATATGTCCGACCTTGGCCAAGTCAGTGCCCGATTGATCACCTGCGAATGCGCAATCGACGAAGCCTTGCCCAAGCCTGAGCTCACCGGTGCAAAGATTATCGTCATCGAAGTCGATCCGGCATCACGCAATTCGCTCCAGCGTGTGGATCAGTTGCGTAGCGATTGGCCCCATGTTCCGGTTATCGCAGGGTTGGGTGATGTTGACATCGCCACGACGCGGCAGCTGCTGCGACGCGGTGTTACCGACATCGTGTCCCTGCCGTTCAGCATTGATGAGCTGGTCACAGCGATCGTCGACGCCGCAGAGCAGATTGAGCCAGCGATAGATGACGATACGGCCCTCGCCCCATTTGTTGCTGTCCTGAAGAGCATCGGCGGATCAGGCGCCACGACCATTGCCACGCATCTGGCATCAGACCTTGCTGAGGCATTTGGCGAAGGGAAGCGCGCCTGCATCATCGATTTGGATTTGCAATCTGGCGACGCTTCTTCGTTCATTGGCGCTAACCCGCGCTTGACGCTCGCGGATCTCACTGAGGCAGATGGCCGGCTGGATAGCGAACTGCTCCGCTCGGTTGCCAGCAGTTCGCAAGCACCCAATGTGGACGTGATTGCCGCGCCGCATGACATCATGCCGATCGAAGCGCTTGAGTTCGACACTTTGATGCATGTCGTAAAGATCGCGCGACGCCAGTACGACCTGGTTGTCGTCGATCTTCCTGCATCCTTTACCAACTGGTCGCTTTCGACAGTGTTTGCAGCGGATCAGACGCTGCTTATCGGCAATCTTACTATCCCGAGCTTGCGCCATGCGAAGCGGCAGCTCGATTTCCTGGTTTCCATGGGCCTATCCCGAGAAGCGATTCAGGTCGTCCTCAACCGGGTCGAGAAGAAACTCTTCAAAACGATCAGCGCATCTGACGCTGAAGATGCGCTCAAGCATCCGATCCTTGCGACAATCCACGAGGAAGGCGCCCTGCCCCGCACTGCGCAGGATCAAGGCGTTCTGATCAACGCCATTCAAAAACGCAGTAAATTCATGAAAGATATCAACGAGCTGGCTGACCGATTGATAGAAAAGCTAGCAGAGGAATAAGCAGTCATGTGGAAAATCAAACGTCCTGACGCAGCGCTCCGCGAAGAAACCGCACCGCAGATTTTTGACGGCGAAGAAGACAATTACGAAGCAGAAGTTGTCGCCCTTCACCCGCAAATTTCCGAGCGCGAAGGCCATTTGCTGCAGATCCGCATGGCGATCCACCAATCGCTGCTCGACAAGATCAATCTGTCGATGCTGGACAAGCTGCCTGAAGAGCAAATCAAGGCTGAGATCAGCGCGATTGTTCCTGAGCTGCTTGCGACATTCGATTCTCCGCTTAATCGCGAAGAGCGCGCTAATCTCGTTGATGAAGTTCTCGACGAATTGCTCGGCCTCGGGCCTATCGAGCCGCTTCTCAAAGACGAAAGCATCACCGATATCCTAGTAAACGGTGCGGATACCGTGTTTGTTGAGCGCGGCGGTGTGCTCGAGCGTGTTTCCACACGCTTCCAGGATGAAAAGCACTTGATGCGTATCATCCAGAAGGTTGTGAGCGCAGTGGGCCGCCGGATCGATGAGAGCTCACCGTTCGTGGATGCGCGCCTCAGCGACGGTAGCCGTGTTAACGCCATCATCGCGCCGCTTGCGCTCGATGGATCGCTGCTATCCATTCGTAAGTTCGCGAAAATCCCGATCAGCATGCAAAAGCTGGTTGATCTGGGATCTGTGCCTGAGCCGATGGCAGAAGTGCTCCGCGCTGTCGTGAAATCGCGTCGTAACGTACTGATTTCCGGTGGTACGGGCTCTGGTAAAACGACCATGCTCAACGCTCTTTCGAGCTTTATTGACGAGCGCGAGCGCATCGTGACGATTGAAGACTCTGCTGAACTCCAGCTACAGCAAAGCCACACTGCGCGCCTCGAAACGCGGCCGCCGAACATCGAAGGGCGCGGCGAAGTCAACCAGCGCGATCTTGTAAAGAACGCTCTGCGTATGCGTCCGGACAGAATCATCGTCGGCGAGGTTCGCGCAGGCGAAGCCTTTGACATGCTTCAAGCGATGAACACGGGTCACGATGGTTCAATGACCACTGTGCACGCGAACAATTCGCGCGACTCCTTGAGCCGTATCGAACAAATGATCGGTATGAGTGGCATCGATATGCCGGTTCGCGCAGCACGCAATCAGATTGCGTCTGCAATCCATGTCGTGGTGCAGGTCTCTCGCCTCAGCGATGGCCGCCGTAAGGTCACGAGCCTTTCCGAGCTCACGGGCATGGAAGGCGACACCATTACGATGCAGGAGATTTTCCGCTTCAAGATGGAAGGCGTCGATGACAATCGCCAGGTTATCGGTCACTTTGAAGCCACAGGCATCAGGCCGAAGTTCCTGCTCGATGCAGAAGCGCACGGCATCAAGCTGCCTGCTGATTTGTTCCGCCCTGAAATGCGACTGGACTGATCGAGATGACGTTAGAGATCACCCGCATCCTCATCATGGTCGCCGTTTTCGCGGCAGTGTTCCTGGTCGCGCAGGCTGTTGCGACCAGCTATGCGGCGAACCGCTCTTACCGCGGCGCTGTCAATAAGCGGCTGCGCATGATCGGCTCCGGCGAGAACCGCGAGGTTGTCGTCGGCAAGCTCATCAAGAACCGGCCGCGCGATCGGGCAGAACTGCCTGAAGGCGTTGAGGCGATTATCGCCAAGTTCGAGAAAATGGTGTTTGCTGCGGCAGTGCCTTTCTCAGCCGGGCAAATCATGGTTTTCATGGCATTGGGTTTCGTCGCGGTTTTCCTCATCGGTGTGCTCTTTTCAGCTGCGAGCGGTGCAGGCGTAGGAATTGGCAGCATCCTGCTTGTGTTGCTGTTTGCAGCGGCTGTGACAATTGTTGTGCCGTGGCTGGTAATCAGCAGCCTTGCGCAATCGCGTCGTAACAAGATGGAGAGGCAATTCCCTGTTGCACTTGATATCTTTGTACGTGCTCTTCGCTCAGGCCATCCGATCGCCTCTGCGATCGACTTGCTGACAAAGGAAATGGAAGATCCGATCGGATCGGAATTCGGACTGATTAGCGATGAAGTTGCTTATGGTGCGGACCTTATCGGCGCTCTTGAAGCAATGGCAGAGCGGTGGAACCTTGAAGACATGCGCATGTTCGTGGTCTCGCTTTCTGTGCAGAGCCAGACTGGCGGCAATCTGGCAGAGATTCTTGAGAACATCGCTAAGGTCATCCGAGATCGGCATCAGATGTTCATGAAGGTTCGCGCGCTCAGTTCGGAAGGCCGGATGACCGGCTGGATGTTGACGGGATTGCCGGTTGTGACCTTCGTGATGATCTTCATGATGGCGCCGCAATATTATCTCGATCCGTCTGAAGACCCGATCTTCATTTACAGCGCGATCACGCTGGTCGCGATGTATATTCTGGGTGTCTATGTCATCCGCCGGCTGATCGATCTGAAGGTGTGACATGATTGAACTTGCTTCTTCCAACTGGATCATCCGAGCGCTGCTATTGGTCGTTATCTTCGGCCTTGTTGCGCTTGTCGTCTTCGTCATTTCAAACCTGACATCGCGCAGGCTTCAAGTGACGCGGGAGCTTGCTGCAATGTCGGCAGACACATCCTCGCCAACCGCTGAATCGCTGACCCGGAAGCGCAATGATGGCGCGTGGGCAAAGCTCGCCAAGCAGATCGAAAATGCAGGTCTGAACCTTGGCGATACTGCTGAAACGGAGATCTCCAAACAGTTGAAAGCCGCTGGCTACATGTCACCGACCGCACCGCGTGTTTACACGCTGGTCCGGCTGCTGATGATCTTTGTTTTCCCGTGCCTGTACCTGCTCGCAGCGTTCAACTCAGCTGAGCCGCCGAGCGTCACACGCATGTATTTCACTTGCGGCATTCTTATGGTTCTGGGGCTCTATGTCCCCAACCTTTTCATCCGCGCCAAGGCCGAGCGACGTCGCCAGGAAATCGTAAATGGCTTCCCGGATGCGCTCGACCTGATGCTGGTCTGCGTGGAAGCAGGCTTGGGTCTGGAATCAACGCTCGACCGCGTGGGACGCGAAGTCGTCACCAGTCACCCGCGCATCGCCTCGATGCTCACTCAGACGACCTTGCGCATGCGTGCCGGTGCAACGCGTGAAGAATCCTTGCGCAAAATGGGCGATGAAGCGGGTGTCGATGAAATCCGCTCGTTTTCGACCTTGCTAGTCCAGTCCGACAAGCTCGGGACGAGCCTTGCGCAAACACTGCGCGTCTATGCTGCAGAGATGCGTGAAGCGCGCCGTTTGCGCGCAGAGGAAAAAGCACACCGCTTACCGGTGCTTATTTCGATACCATTGGTGTTATTCATGCTGCCATCCATGATCGGCGTGCTGACACTGCCTGCGATTGTCCGCGCTATCCGCGAAATCATGCCGGCACTTTCTTGAGGGGGAAATCATGAAAACCGCATTCCGCATCACAACAATAGCACTGGCCGCGACAGCCCTTTCTGGCTGTCAGGGCTTTAACGAGCTGTTCTCCTTTAAGCAGACACGCGCTGAAACGCCTGTCGCAACCGCAGCGGTGTTCGGGGCGGACGAGCTGGAACAAGGCCGCGCAGCGTTGAAGGCCGGTCATGTGGCCCGCGCCCTTGACCTGTTTCGTCTGGCAGCATTGAACGAAGAAACCGCTCCTGCTGCTTTCAACGGCATGGCTGTTGCGTACACCAAGCTGGGCCGTGCCGATCTTGCAGAGCGGTATTTCAACACCGCGATTACGCTCGATTCAAGCAACCCCAAATTCGCAGCCAACCTCGCGCGGTTTTACGGCTCTGATCTGGGTCAAAGCCAGCGCGCTTTGGCGATGCGCGAAGCCGAAACCAAGGCCAAGCTTGCGTCAGCTGAGAAAGCTGCTCTGTCTCAAGGTCTGCTCGATCAAACCGCATCCGAGCGCAGGCTCGGCGCTGTGACGATTGAAACAGCAAAGCCGCTCGCAGTAACGCGCACGGATCGCCGTGAACTGAAGCTTGCGACAAGCAGCAGTGTTGCTGAGAACGGCAACAGTCTCGCGGCAGTATCGTCTCGCAAGACAAGCGCGAAGGGCTCAGTTTCCGATGTGGACGCAGCGGTAGAGAACGCAACAGCTGATGCTGTCACTAAAAAGCGCAACCCGACAGTCATCAGCATGCTGGGTATCGGTCGTGAGACGACCGGCCGACCTGCGCGCATCAGTGTTTCAAAGCCGGGTTCGCAAGGAGCAACTCGTCCACGCGCTCGCAATTACCCGGTTCGCGTTGAGCTGACCCGTCGGCCCAACAGATAAAGGCATTCCATGATACCTGAATTGCTGTGGCCTGCGGGCCTCACACTGCTGCTTGCCATCGGTGCGCTGAGCGACATCAAGGATCGGCGTCTGCCTAACTGGCTGTCATTGCTGCTGTTGATCTATGGCCTCGCGCACGGTTTCTATCTCGAACAGTGGGCTGGTTTGGGTTGGCACGGCCTGCACGCGCTCATCGCTTTGCTGGTAGGCATGCCGCTCTTTGCGATGAAGTGGTTCGGTGGGGGCGACGTAAAGTTTTACACCGGAGCTGCAGCATTTTTTGCCGTAAGTGACGGTGTACAAATGCTTTTATGGGTGTCGCTTCTGGGTGTTGCGCTCATGCTCGGCTGGATTGTCTTGCGCCGTTTCATCCGCAAAGCGCAAAGCGCACCGACAGGAAATCACGCTCTGTTTCCCTATGGAGTGGCGATCATGGCAGGCGCAGCGGCACTCGCCTGGTCGAAGTCACCCATTATCTAATTCCAGCTTCGCGCTCCCATTTTCTGACAGAACCGCCATTTGCTTTGCGATTAGCGACTACCGTGGCATTACGTAGTGCATGTCGGTGCAGCCACACCTTGGAACGCAGAATTTTGCGCAAGGCCCTTTGATAAAAGGGGTCATATACATCGTGGCTGCGATTGCCGGCATCGCGACGGGACTGGCGCTTTCGATCACTTTAATCGGGGGAACGGCAGCAGCAGCCACAGCTCCGGATTACCCGCTGCGTATTGCTCTTCCTGAAGTGGAGACCATTGCGCCATCAATCGATATTCAGCGCACCGATCAAACAAGCTCGAACGTACCTGCCGGTGATCTGGCTGCACGCACGCCATTGGACACTGCACTGCAACTAAACACCGCGCCTCCCGCCACGCCGGGCGAGCCAATCGCAACGGGAACTGCCGGAATGATGGCGCTCGATTATGATCTGGCGCAGTTTGCATCAGCCAATCAGGGCGGCGGCACTAGCGATGGCAGCGTACAAACCAGCATGGCCTTGCAAGTCAACGGCGTGGCACGCGGATCAGCTCAGATCCGTGTCGCTGACAGCGCTCAGATCCTCATTGCAACAGGCTCGCTTGCGAGCGCAATCGGCGATCAGGCTACTTCATTACCCCCTCGCCTGAAAACGGCGTTGGACGATGGCACAGGCTTCCTGCCGTTTTACGAGCTTCGCGCCGCAGGCATCGACGTCCAGTATGATGCTGCCAATGACCGGATTGCACTGACGCTGCCCAGCTAAGTCAAGATCGGGCCATTCGACCCAGCGCCTCAGGCGTGGATCAGTTTGCGATTAAGTCCATTCGGTTCTGAGCAACGCCCAGTAATACTCGTCACACCATCCAAGATGCGTTTGCGCGTTTTGCAGGAAGTGGGCTTCGCGGCGAAAGCCGAGCTTTTCGAGCACGCGATTTGAAGCAATGTTTCGGGGGTCAGTGCTCGCCGTGATCCGATGGTGATCTTCCTCTTCGAATAGATACTGCATCAGCTGCTTGGTGCATTCGGTCGCAATCCCGCCGCTTTGAGCGTCCTTCACGACCATATAGCCGACCTCGGATTGCCGCTCACTCGTGGGAACCGCGACAATTCGCGCCGCAAATTCTCCGCTAGCCCGATCCATCGCCGCCCAGCTGCGGCCATTCCATTCGGGATCGCAAAGCCAGTCAGCAAGAGCTTCGATACTCTCGAAGGCGCCTTGCCACAAATAGCGGCATTGCTCGGGATCGGACAAAGTCGGAAACAAGGCCGCTGCATCTTCTCGCACCAGCGGCCGCATAATGAACCGCTCGGTCTCAAGCGTCGGAATAGGCAGGTCGCTTGGCATCAGGCCGTCAAATGCGCGACCAGCGCCTTCACCTTTTTTTGCCGCCATTGAGGCAGCGGTGCGATCAACCAGTAAGCGCGCTGGCTGAGCTCTGGCTCGCCGTCCGCGACCAATGCTCCACTCGCGAGTGCCTCAGCAGCCAGCGGTAGCGGCAAGACCGTCTTCCCGAGCCCCGCAAGGGCGGACGACAAAGCCTGGCCGGGATTACCCACTTGGACGCTTGCTTGCGCGCCTTCGGGCAAGTTCGCAGTCGGATAGCCAATCCACGTATCGGCTGAATTGGGCGCATGGACAGTCACTCGTTCCCCCGGTGCCAGCTGAACACCTTCCAGATCGCCCGGACCGTCCACGAGCCGTATCGCAATGTCGAGATTGGCTTCGGTAAAATCTGCGTTTTCGTCCGCCACAAGCTGGAACTGGATGCCCGTGTTCTCAGCACTGAATGCTGCGAGCCTTGGCGCAAGCCATTGAGCATAGAATTCGCGCGGAGCAGCAATTGTGTACCGGTCCGAGGCTTGACCCGCCTGCATGGCCTGCACGCTTTCCTCAAACCGCAAAAATCCTTCGCGAAGCGCATCGAGCCCTGCGCAGCCTTCTTCGGTCAGCTCAAGGCCCTTGGAAGTGCGTCGGAACAGAACCACACCCAGATGATCTTCCAGCGCGCGGATCTGCTGACCCACAGCAGCCGGCGTCACAGCAAGCTCATCAGCAGCATTGGTAAAGCTGAGATGCCGAGCCGCTGCGTCATACACGCGCAAAGCATTCAAAGGCAGGTGTGTGCGTTTCATGTCCGCGCGGCTCTAGTGCTCGCTTACCAACGCTGCAAGCGCCGAGAATGTGGTCTCAGTCTGCTGTCGCAGGTGCTGCAAGTGGGAAGAACGGGATCCGGACTTCCAAAGGCTCACCGTCATCACGGTTGAAGGTGTAGAACCCTTCCATCGAGCCATGCGGCGTTGCGAGCGGACAACCTGAGACATAATCATGACTTTGGCCGGGCTCCAGACGGGGCTGCTCGCCGACAACACCCTCACCATCGACGTGGCTTACGCCGCCGCGCGCGTCAGTAATGCGCCAGTGACGGGTGCGCAGCTTGAGCGCTTCATGCGAGCCGTTCTCTATCCGGATGTGATACACCCAGAACCACTTGCCCGCATCGGGATGGCTCTGTTCAGGCAGGAAGTTGACTGCAACCCGTACAGTCACGCCTTCTGTGGTGGCAGAATGGTCAAACAGCTCTTTCATCAGCTCAAAGGTAGCGATTCATTATTCGCGCTCAAGAGGGTAAAGGCGAATAATCCACTTTGAATTGCGCAGCTGTGACCTGATTGCACACCTTTGGTGCGAGCTGTGCAACATACACAGGTCGAATCTTGCTTTCGAAGCCCGAGCGCTTGCTTTTCTTCGTTATGCGAGCTCTTCGCGAATTTGCTCTAAGCGCTCTTTACCGAAGAACATTTCTTCGCCCACCCAGATCGTCGGAATACCAAAAGCGCCGCGCTCAACGACCTTGTCGGTACTATCGACCAGCCTCTGCTTCACTTCGTCACTGCCCGCCCGAGCGATCATATCACTCGCGTCAAACCCATTGCGGGTGAGAGCCTCTGCAACAGCATCACCGTCTGTCACATCGAGGCCGTTCTCCCAGATTTCAGGCAGCATGGCATCGATGAACTGGACCGCGCGTCCATCCTCGTCTGCCGCGACCAGCAAGCGCTGAAGCAGGATCGAATTGAACGGGAATTTGGGGTTCATCTTAAAGCGATCAAGCTGATGCTTGGCAATAAAGCGTTGGAACTCCAGCATGCCATATTCGACCTTGCCCTTCACATCCTTGTCGCGGATCATTGGAGGAGCGTTACCGGTCAAGCGGTGCATCCCGGCGAGAAATGCGGGCAGAATATCGAGCCCGGTATTGGTCTCCCGCAGCAAGTCTCGCAGCGGGTACCAGATGAGATAGGCATTGGGGCTCACAAAATCGAACACCAGTTCCACACGTTGAGACATGTCTTTCCTCCGCTCCCGCTGCGACCTCACGCCCAGCGGCCCGTTAATTCAAAAACCGGCTGCTTTCAGCGCCTGGTCCAGGTCTTCCTTGAGATCGTCCACATCCTCCAGCCCCACATTGATGCGCAGCAAGCCTTCCGTGACGCCCATGTCCGCACGATCCTCTTCGCCCATCCCCGCATGCGTGCTGCTCGCCGGGTGACACATCAGGCTGCGCGAATCGCCGATATTGTTCGAGATATCGATCAGCTCGAGCGCATCAAGCAGTGCGAAAGCCTTTTCGCGGCTGCCTACATCAAAAGCGAAGATTGGCCCTGTCGCGCTCATCTGTCCTGTCGCCAGTGCGTGGCGTGGGTGGCTTGGCAAGCCTGGGTGCAACATCTGCCGCACGCGCGGCTCGATAAACGTCCCTAAGTCGACTGCGCTCGCGCTTTGATGATGCGCGCGCATGGAAAGCGTTTCCAGCCCCTTCAGCACCACCCAGGCGTTGAACGGAGCAAGATTCGGTCCGGTATTGCGTTGGAATGGCAGCAGGACTTCGTTGATCCACTCCTCGCTCCCGCACACAGCGCCGGCGAGAACCCTGCCCTGCCCGTCCATAAGCTTGGTGGCTGAATAAGCGACAACATCCGCGCCGAGGTCCATCGGCCTTTGAAGTGCGGCCGTTGCAAACGCGTTATCGACGACCGTTGTGATGCCGCGCGTTTTGGCAAGGTCGCAGACATGCTTAAGATCGACGATGTCGAGCGTCGGATTAGCAGGAGTTTCAAAGAAAAAGACCTTGGTATTGGGCTTGATCGCAGCTTCCCACGCAGCATCATCCGCGCTGTCGATGACAGTTGTCTCGATCCCCCACTTGGGCAGCAAATTGTCGACCAGCCAGCGGCACGACCCGAAGGCCGCCTTTGCAGCGACAACATGATCACCGGTTTCCAACTGGCAAAGCAATGCGGTGGTCATTGCGGCCATGCCAGACGCTTGCGCACGGCAGGCCTCTGCACCTTCCATCAGAGCAATCCGCTCTTCCAGCATCGCAACCGTGGGGTTTTGCAGCCGAGAATAGGTCATGCCGTCGGCTTCACCCGCAAAGCGGTCAGCCACCGTCTGCGCGTTGTCGTAAGTGTAGCCCGAGGTAAGGAACAGCGCCTCGCTCGTTTCGCCATGTCCGCTGCGCCATGTGCCGCCGCGAACAGCTTGCGTCGCGGGGCGCCAATTGCGGGTCACAGCCCTGTCAGTTCCGGTCGTCTTTTTCATCTTGAAGCTCGTCTAGGCGGCTCAGTTGTATGGAGCAAGAAAGTTAGAGACCGCTGGCCCTGAGACCATCACGAGCAATCTGAGCCTTTCCTATCGCGGTCAGCATTTGTGTCCCTTCGATCAGCGTTAGGAGGTACTGCGCCCCGCCCTTGGGATCGGGATCGTCTGCGGGCATATGCTGTTCCAGCCATCCCAATAGCCGATCCATGATCGCTTGGGCCGGCTCGCGATACCCAGTGTAATTCCTCGCGCTTCCAGCAACGATTTCCCACCATAGAGCCAGAAACGGCTCCATCGAGGAGTCACTTGTCTTGACCAGAATTCGTTGCAGACATTCTTCACGGGTTTCGGGGGGCACGCCTCCAAAACTCTTATCGAGCTCTGCCGCATAAATCTCTGCGATATATGCGAGCGTATCCGCAATAAGCCGCTCCTTGTTGCCGAAATGATAGATCAACATCCGGTCGCTGGTTTGCGCGGCCTTCGCAAGCGGTCGCAGGCTTGCGGCTTGCAATCCATTGTCCAAAACGAATTTCGCGAGTTTGGGCAACAGGCTTTCGCGAGACATTTCAGTGCTTTTCAGAGTTTCTTCCATGTCACTCTTGTAGCACTCGCTACATCTCGCTACAAGTGATGTAGCGACTGCTACAAAAGGAAGGAACTGACCGTGTCATCTTATGAAATCCTCGCACTGAGCGGCCTTGTGATTACGATGCTGGCGCTTGTGAAGATTGTGCTGAGCAAGCAGCGAATTGGCTCGTATCTCCTTGCGGCAATGCTTTCAGGCGGCTTTGGCGCCTTCAGCGTTGTCACTGTGTATCGAGAGGGACTTCTCACTGTCTGGACAAACCACACGCAAAATCTTTGGGGTGTCCAAGTCTGGTGGGACCTGCTGTTCGCGGTTGCTATCGCATTCTTCTTCATCGCCCCCCGTGCGCGCCAGGTCGGAATGAGTATTCCCTTATGGGCCCTCCTCGTGGCTTCCACCGCCAGCATTGCATTGCTCGCTATGATTGCTCGTCTTTTTTGGTTAGAGCATGGGGTCAATGCGCCTGAATAGGGCGAAGAGAAAGCTCCATCTTGCCGAGGCAATAGGACCTCACTAAGCCCTCATAAGCATGGATGAAGCGACCACATCAAACGAAGCAAAACACCATGATGTGTCCGCGCACGCACGCGATCAAATACTGGTTAGCGGCGTTCTTGCATTGGTGTTCGCCGCCCTCGCCGCGATCCGATTGACCGTTCCTGAAAGCTTCTACTTCGATGAAGTGCATTACGTGCCAGCCGCACGCGATATGGTCGAAGGCAGCGTATACCGCAATCAGGAGCACCCGCTGTTTGGCAAACTGATGATTGCCTTAGGCATGGCGATCTTCGGCGATGGCGCATTGGGCTGGCGGATCATGTCGCTGCTAGCGGGAACACTCGCGCTGTTTGCGAGCATGCGCGCGCTATGGTTTGCAAGCCAGTCACGCTTTGCCAGCATCGCCTTCGGGATACTGCTTGCGAGCGGGTTTGCCCTCTTCGTGCAGTCGCGCATTGCGATGCTCGACATCTTCATGGCGAGCGCATTGAGCGTCGCAGCGTGGCAATTCGCAGCTGCTATCCGAGAGCCTGAAAGCGGGCGATGGCGGCTTGCAATTACGGGTTTCGCGCTGGGCCTCGCAATTGCAAGCAAATGGAATGCAGTGCCGCTTGCGATCCTGCCGGGCCTCGCTTTCCTTGTCGCGCGATTTGCCGCTCATCGGCGCAGGCTCATCATGAGCGCCAGAGGCATTCCTGTGCCGGGCATTTCTCTTTGGGAAGCGGCGATCTGGCTCGGGCTCACTCCGCTTGCGGTCTATGCGGCCACGTTCCTGCCGGTCTGGACGATGAATGGCTCGCCTTTGGCAGGAGGCGGCCTATTCGCAATGCATGTGCACATGCTGGAGCTGCAAACCCAGATCCTGAAAGCGCATCCTTATCAGAGCACACTTGCCGACTGGATCGTGAATTGGCGGGCGATCTGGTATCTTTATGAGCCCGTCGACGGGACCCAGCGCGGCATCATGTTGATCGGCAATCCGCTGACCATGCTGATTGGTTTGCCCGCGCTGTTCTGGTGTGCACTCAACGGCATCCGCAAGAACGACTGGGCGAAACTGTCGGTTGTAATCGGATATCTTGCCAGCATCAGCCTGTGGTTGTTCGCCGAGAAATCCGTCCAGTTCTATTACCACTATTTTGTGCCGAGCTGCTTTCTGCTCGCCGCATTATCGCTCGTGCTCGACGCTTTGTGGCAAAACGGCAGGCGCGCCTTCGCTGGCGGCGTGCTGCTTGCAAGCATCGCGTTGTTCGCTTGGTTCTTTCCGATCCTGTCTGCTGCGCCTCTTGAAGACAAGAGCAGCTTTGCGACTTACACCTGGCTCGAAAGCTGGCGCTAAGTCTCGCCCTTAGAAACGGCCCCAGACAAAGCGGCTCGAAAGCGCGTAGTTCCAGACTGAACCAACGAGGATCCCGGCCAGCGCTGCAAACACCCACAACAGGCCCTGCGATTCAAGGAAGGTTGCGATGGCGACGTTTGCAAAGCCTCCGACGGCGCAAGTCAGGCAGAACCCGATCCAGCCTTTGAACATCGAGCCAACGCCTTTGATGCGTTGATCGCGATAAGTCAGCCAGTTGTTCAAGAGGAAGTTGAAGCTCATCGCGCTGATAACTGCAATCGCCTGACCCATAGTGAAGGCCTTGTCGAAGACGAACAAAACGCTCGCAAGAACCGCCATGTGAACGAGCACACCCATCGCGCCGACCGTGCCGAACAGCGCGAAGCGAGTAGGAATCACCTTGCCGAACGTCTTGTCGTAAAGCCCTGCCAGAAAATCGAACGCAATCGCGCGGTCCAGCTTGCTTTCGCCTTCACGGCGCGCAGAAAAGTTCAACGGAAATTCCTTCACAGTCAGGGTCTCTTCTGAAGTTGCCAGCAGGTCGAGCAGGATCTTGAAGCCGATCCCGGACAGACGCGGGACAAGCTGACGTGCGCGAGCCGATTCAAGCATGAAATAGCCGCTCATCGGATCGCTCAGTTCAACGCCGGTCATCTTGCGCGCGATTGAGTTCGCCATGCCGGAGAGCTTCTCACGATCGGGCTGAGCCCAGTCTTCCGTGCTCGCACCAGGAGCAAACCGCGAAGCGACCGTCACTTGTGCTTCGCCGGCTTTCAGTGCTGCGAGCATTTTCGGCAGCAGGTTGGGATCATGTTGGTGGTCTGCGTCCATCACCGCGACAAAGGGGGCAGCCGTTGCGCAGAAACCTTCAATAGCGGCACTGGCCAAACCTCTGCGGCCGATCCGCTGAATGACACGTACTCGGCCATCCGATAGCGCAATTCGGCGCGCTTCATCCGCAGTTCCGTCGGCAGAGTTATCGTCTACGATCAGCACTTCCCAGCCGGAAACACCAAGCGCATTCTCGATACGCTCGACCAAAGGCTCCAGATTGCCGCGCTCGTTCAGAGTGGGCAAAATGATTGCTAGCTCAAGAGCTTGCTCTGCTTTGCGAGCGGCTTCGTTTAGCTTTGACTGCGTCATTTCCATGACAATCGCAATTACAGCGAAAATCTCAAGATGTGGTTACCAGTCTGCTAACCACAGCATCGCCAATTTCGCTTGTTCCAGCGCTGCCGCCCAAGTCTCCACCATGCACGCCATCAGCGAGTGCGGAGGCAACCGCAGCTTCAATACGGTCCGCTTCTGCTTCAAGGCCAAAAGAGTGTCGCAACATCATGGCAGCCGACAGGATTGTCGCCATGGGATTGGCTTTGCCTTGGCCGGCAATATCAGGCGCGCTGCCGTGGATCGGCTCATACAGGCCGAAAGTCCCATATTGCGTGGTCCGCTCGCCCAAAGACGCGCTGGCGAGCAAGCCAATCGAGCCGACGCACATGCTCGCCTGATCGGACAAAATATCGCCGAACAGATTGCCAGTCAGGACTACGTCTAGCGCACCAGGAGCCTTCACAAGCTGCATCGCGGCATTATCGACATACATGTGTTCAAGTGCGATATCGGGATACTCAGTCGCCACTTCTTCGACAACTTCGCGCCACAAGCGGCTGGTTTCCAGCACATTGGCCTTGTCGACGCTGGTCACACGCTTGCCGCGCCCCGCTGCTGTCTGGAAAGCGATGTGAGCGATGCGGCGCACTTCGTCTTCTGCGTAGTTCATGCGGTCCCAGCCTTCACGGCGGCCATCGGGCAAGATTTCGCGGCGTTTCTCACCGAAATAGACATCGCCGGTGAGTTCGCGCACGATCACCATATCGATGTCACGCGCAACAGCAGGCATTAGCGCGGACATGTCTTCAAGACCCACAAAAGCCTTCGCCGGACGCAAATTTGCAAACAGGCCAAGCTCCTTGCGCAAACCCAGCACGGCTTGTTCGGGCCTCAAATGCCGCTCGATGTCATCGCAGGATGGATCGCCGACAGCGCCAAACAGAATGGCGTCTGAGGAACGGGCCAGTTCAAGCGTTTCAGGCGGAAGCGGATGGCCTTTGGCGCGATAGCCCGCCGCACCAACTTCGCCATGCTCCAACTCAAGCCCTTGAAGGCCGAGCGCATCGAGCACTTTCAACGCTTCTGCGGTGACTTCGGTACCGATCCCGTCACCGGGCAGGACTGCTATCTTCATGCGATCTGTCTCACGTCATCATGCGGGCGAGCCGCTCTTCCAGCATTGTGCGTGCCGCCATAACATCGCCGCGCTTGTCAGCAAGCAGGTACTGCGCCAGCGGCCCGCGCAATTGTTGGACCGCTGCAAGCAAATCTTCGAGCGTATCGGACACTTGAGGCCTATCGCCGCCATAGCCAAGCTCGCGCAGGAGAAGGCTTTCATAACCGATCAACCCCGGAAGCCATTGCCTGGCTGATGGAGCATTGCACAGCGCATCAAGCAGCGCGCCGAGCGCGGAATAGAGCGAGGGATACGGATTGCGTTCTGGCAGTGCCGTCGCGGTCAGCGCACAAACCCACTGGATCGCGGCCGCTGTCAGTGGTTCGCTCAGCCACGGTCCGCGGCTTTCGACGAGCTCGACTTTCAGGAACGGGAGCTGGCTTTGCGAACGCGCGCGTAGGTCTGCTTCGACAAGATTGCCGGGTATCAGGACAGGGCGAAGCGTCCGCCCTCGCCCGCCAGCGACATAGCCAGCGACCAATCCGTACTCTTCGGTCAGGAGCCGCGCGATGGACGCTGTTTCGCCATGCGCTCGGCTTGCAAGAAGGATGGCAGGCGCGCGCAGTTGCACCGCCTTACCCTACCGCGATTATTTGCTTGCGAGTTTGGCTTCGAGCTCGGCGATCCGCTCAGCCAGCGCTTCGTTCTCTTCGCGTGCTTTTGCGGCCATGGCCTTGACGGTGTCGAACTCTTCGCGCGTTACAAAATCCATACCGCCCATCGCTTCTTTCAAGCGGTCGCGCGCGCTTTCACGTGCTTCGCGCGTCATGCCGGCAAAGGTGCCAGCCGCACTGTTAGCGAGTTTCACGAAATCGGCGATCATCGGGTTCTGACTTTGCATGGACCTCAAATGGCGATGCAAAGCCGGAATGGCAAGAGGGTTAAAGCTCAATACGCTGGGCCTCAGTCGGGCGATCCTGCATGCCGCCTTCCGGGTTCGCGCGCAGGAATTCGTAATTGAGGAAAGTCGCAAACAGCACCCAAGCGAGATAAGGCAGCATCAGCAGCGCCGCCGCGCGGCGCACGCGCCAGAAAGCGATGACGGTCGCGGTCAGGAAACCGCACAGCGTCCCGATAACAATCAAGCCGTTTTCAATGCTCTGCATGCCAAAGAAAGCATAGGTCCAGGAGAGATTGAGGACGAGCTGGATAGCGAACAGGATCAGTGCGATCGCGCGGCCCTTTGCGCCCCATGCAGATGCGACCAGCGCGAGCGCGAAGCCGATCATCACATAAAGGATCGTCCACACGATCCCGAAGGCTGCAGGTGGCGGGAAGATATCCGGCTTTACAAGTGAGCGGAACCAGAACGTGTCAGGTGAGCCTGCCTGCCCGCCAAAATATCCCAGCAGCACAATTAGCGGGACTGTGAACAGCGACCACCGCATAAAGCTGGCTCTTAGCTGACCTTTTGAGGCGATAACGTTCATTGAGGCTCCCGCGGGAAATACGATTCGGCAGTTAACCTGTTAGTTGAACGCGCGATACACGCTGCGCAATGGCGCGCCAAATCGCTGTGCCGGATCGGGCCAGTGGAATGTGGAAACTATGGGGATGGTTAGCCGCGCGTGGCTGAAATCAGGAACTCGATATTGCCTTCAGGCCCAGTGATCGGGCTTTGCACGATGCCGTCCACGTTCCATCCAGAACCTTCGAGCCAGTCGCGGACTTCACCGCAAACACGCGTATGAAGCGCAGGATCGCTAACGACGCCTTTCTTGCCGACCTCATCACGGCCGACTTCAAATTGCGGCTTGATCAGCGCGACAAGCTGACATTGCGGCGCAGCGAGCTCGAGCGGGCGCTCCAGAACTTTCGCAAGACCGATAAAGCTCGCATCGCACACCACCCAATTGCAAGGTTGGTCGATCTGATTTGCGGTAAGAATACGCGCGCTCGTCTGTTCCAGAACTGTCACGCGTCCATCCTGCCTCAGCTTCCAGGCAAGTTGGTTCGTGCCCGAATCAACCGCGAACACATGGGCCGCCCCATTCTGCAAAAGCACATCGGTAAAGCCGCCGGTGGAGCTGCCGATATCCATCGCAATCGCGTCTGTCGGATCGAGATCGAAGTGCTCAATCGCATGGGCAAGCTTAATTCCCCCGCGGCTCACCCAGGGATGGTCGCGGCCGCGAACGTCCAGCGGCGCATTTTCGAACAATTGCTGACCGGGCTTGGCTAGCTTTGTTTCGCCTGAAAAGACCAGCCCCGCCATAATCAATGCCTGCGCGCGGGTCCGGCTCTCCGCCAGACCGCGTTCTACAAGCATTTGGTCGATTCGTAGCTTTTCGGGCTTTTTTGCCATGGACGATTAAGGCGTTAGCGCGCATTGATGCTGCATGAAACCAATTGTGTTGCAGTTCACTGGATTGATCGCACTGACCTTTGGGCTTGCCGCGTGCATTCCGGCGGTCGATGCTCCGTCATCTTCAACCACGTCGTCTACCACAGCCCAGACCGCGCGCTCAGCCCCCGCCGCGACGACGCCGGCAGCTCAGCCTGCTGCGGAGGCCGCATCGCGTCCAGCTCCAACGCCATCGCCGACAGTGGCGCCGGTCACCATGCCTCCGCCTATCATGGAACAGCTACCGGAGAACTGGATGGATCAACCGCGCGCACCGGGTGACTGGACGTATGAACGCGAATCGAGCGAAACCTTCGCGCTTTACGGTGAGGGTCGCGACAACATGCGCGCTATCATTCGCTGCGACTTGCGAACACGCCAGGTCGGCATTGGTATGTTTGGCGTACAAACCAGCTCTGCGCGCATGCAAATCCACACGGAAACCTTGAGCCGAACACTCGAAGCCACCCAGCGCGAAAGCGCGATGCCGCTCGTTGCCGCTGAAGTGGACGCCAACAACCGCCTGCTCGATGCGATGGCTATCACAAAAGGCAACTTTGCGATGCAGGTTGATGGCGCGCGGATTCTCTACCTGCCCGGATGGGCTGAAGTCACGCGCGTGATCGAAGACTGCAGATAGGAGCGGTGGGTTTGCCCTTAAGGCGACCTAGGCCACAAACGACTATTCTGACGTGGGATAAGTATTTTTCAAGCCTTGTTTTCGAGCGCGAATCAACCAAATTGGTAGGTGAGTTCAGCGGCGAACGCAGTACTCGGCCCCCCAGTGAAACGGCAGGGTCTTGGCTTAATAGCGCGAAAGGAGGTGATCCGATGTCTCATGGTTCAGTAGCGAGGTCGGTGAAGATCCCTACGGAGCATATTCGGTAATTTCCTTGCCGAGTAAGGCTACGTGAGCGGCACTTCCGGCCGCTGACCATGCAAAGGGCTGACACTCCCCCAATGTCTATTGGGGTTCGAGCGTCAGCCCTTTTCATTTGAACAATCCATCCGGTCGCATTACGCGCATCCCTATGGAATTCACGCATATCCCCCATCCCTCGCCGACCCCGGCCGAGGCACGCGAAGAAGCTCTCAAGACCCCCGGTTTCGGGATGCTGTTTTCTGACCACATGGTCACGATCGACTATGATGAAGCGAAAGGCGGATGGCACTCGGCTAGCGTTGGCCCGCGAGAGGCTTTGAGCCTCGATCCTGCCGCAAGTGTGCTTCACTATGCGCAGGAAATTTTCGAAGGGATGAAAGCCTACAAGCAAGCCGATGGCGGAATTGCTTTGTTCCGGCCGGAAGAGAATGCGAAGCGCTTCAACAAGTCGGCCGATCGGCTTGCCATGCCGAACCTGCCGGAGGAGCTATTCCTAGAGGCAGTGAAGCAATTGGTTGCCATCGATCGTGACTGGTTCCCGAGCGTTGATGGCGGCTCGCTCTATCTGCGTCCCTTCATGATCGCGACTGAAGCGTTTCTCGGCGTGCGGCCTGCCAGGCAATACAAGTTCCTGGTGATCGCGAGCCCTGCAGGAAGCTATTTCAAAGGCGGCGTCAAACCCGTTTCGATCTGGCAATCGGAATATACCCGCGCGGCTCCGGGCGGTACAGGCGCAGCCAAATGCGGCGGCAATTACGCAGCCAGCCTCGTTCCCACCGGACAAGCCTTTGCAAATGGCCACGACCAAGTCCTTTTCCTCGATGCGGTCGAGCGCAAATGGGTCGAGGAACTGGGCGGCATGAACCTGTTCTTCGTGTTCGACGATGGCCGGGTGATCACCCCGCCGCTGACCGGTACTATCCTGCCTGGTATCACTCGCGAGAGCCTGATCGCATTGCTGCGCGATGAAGGGCTGACAGTCTCTGAAGAGATGTACTCGATCGACCAGTGGCGCGAGGACGCCGCCTCAGGCAAATTGCTGGAGACGATGGCTTGCGGCACGGCTGCTGTCGTCACGCCTGTCGGGAAAGTTGCCAGCGCAGACGGCGAGTTCGAGATCGGCTCTGGTGGCCCGGGGCAAATGACCATGAAGATCCGCGAGCGTCTGGTCGGTATCCAGAACGGCGCCATCGAAGACACCCATGGCTGGGTGATGAAGCTGGATTGATGCCATGACGGCTTCACCGCCTTTCACCGTCGCGGCGCTTTATCAGTTCACGCCCTTTACCGACCTTGAAGCGATCAAGGCGCCGCTGCTCGCCAAATGCGAAGAAGTTGGCACCAAGGGGACGCTGCTCCTCGCAAAGGAAGGCATCAACGGGACAATCGCGGGTGGCGAGAACGCGATCGCGCAAGTGATCGAGCATATCCGTACCCTTCCAGGCTGCGATGCCCTCGAAGTCAAATACTCCCACGCGAGCGAAATGCCGTTTAACCGTATGAAAGTGCGGCTAAAACGCGAGATCGTCACCATGGGCGAGCCAAACATTGATCCGCGTGCAAGCGTTGGGCGCTATATCGATCCGCATGACTGGAATGCGCTGATTTCCGACCCCGATGTGGTCGTGATCGACACGCGCAATGATTACGAGGTTGGTGTCGGTACTTTCGAAGGCGCGGTTGATCCGCACACTACGTCTTTCCGCGAATTTCCCGCCTGGTTCCGCGAGCACCGCGAGGAATTGCTCGAAGGCAAGAAGAAGGTTGCGATGTTCTGCACCGGCGGCATTCGCTGCGAGAAGTCCACCAGTTTCCTGCGTTCCGAAGGCGTGGACGAAGTCTATCACCTCAAGGGAGGAATCCTGAAGTATCTCGAAGACGTTCCTGAAAAGGATAGCCTTTGGGAAGGTGACTGCTTTGTGTTTGACGAGCGCGTGACCGTCAAACACGGCCTTGAAGAAGGCGACTATTCGCTATGTTTCGCATGCCGCCGCCCTGTGACCGAAGAAGACAAAGCATCACCTGCGTGGGAGGAAGGGGTCAGCTGCCCTTATTGCATCGAGGAGCGCAGCGAAGCGCAGCGCGCGCGCTATGCCGAACGGCAGCGCCAGCAGCAGCTCGCGAAGAAGCGCGGAACAACCCATGTGGGCGCTGAGTTGTCAGAGGAAAATGACTGAAATACCAATCCTTTATTCCTTCCGGCGGTGTCCCTATGCGATGCGCGCGAGGATGGCACTCTGCAGCGCTCAAATCGCTTGCGAGCTGCGCGAAGTGAAGCTTGCAAACAAGCCCGCAGAACTCATCCAAGCCTCTGAAAAAGCGACAGTTCCTGTGCTGGTCCTGCCCGATGGAACGGTGCTGGAAGAGAGTGTCGACATCATGCGCTGGGCGCTCGCCCAGAACGATCCCGAAGACTGGCTCAAAGGCGATGATAAGTCATTGATATCGCGCAATGATGGCCCGTTTAAGCATCATCTGGACCGCTACAAATACCCCACTCGCTACCCGGAAGAGACCGGCGGAGATGAAGCGCAGTTCCGCATAAGACATAGGGCAGACGGGTATGCAATACTGCAAGACCTTGACGCCAGACTTGCAGATCAAAAGCAGTTGTGCGCAGACAATCGGACAATGGCGGACATCGCGCTCTTCCCGTTCATCCGGCAGTTCGCAAACACCGATCGCGGCTGGTTTGACGCGCTCGACTTGCCCCATCTTCAAGGCTGGCTGGAAGGCCACTTGCAGTCAGATCTGTTCAAAGCAATCATGCCGAAATATGCCGTCTGGCAAGCGGGCGACGAACCCGTCCACTTCGCCGTTTAAGCCGGACACTGCGCCAAGCGTTCACGCATCGCATCGATCAGCCAGCTTGTCGCAGGACCAAGCCTCGTGTCGCGCCGCCACAACGCGCTGAACCTGTATACCGCGCCCGGCTTTTCCGGCAGATCCAGCTCGACCAGTGCACCATTTGCAAGGTCGTCCACCACCATCGGCCGTGGCATATTGCCCCACCCGATGCCTTCCTTCAGCAGAGCATGCTTCGCGCCCAGATCACCCAAGCGCCAGGTAATGGGGCTCAACACCGCAAATTCGCGCCCCGCCGTGAGGTCCGAGCGGTCTGCCAGCACGATCTGCAAATGCTCGCGACTTTCACCAGGCTTGATGTCTGGTCGCGCTAGCGGATGATCGGGCGCTGCCACCGGGATCAGTTCCGTCGAACCAATGACTTGCTTTTCCAATTGCGGAAGGTCTGCGATCTCAGGCCCGCCAATCGCAAGATCAGCGCCTTCCTCGATCAGGCACGCTGCCACTGCGCCCAGTCCCTCTACTCTTAATCGCAAAGCTACGCTTGGAAACATCGCGCGGAATTCTCGCAAGACATCGGCGGTGACGTCGGCTGAAATCATGACATCGACCGCAAGCGAGACTTCGCTTTCCTGCCCTGCATGCAAGGACTGAGTCTTCGCGAGCAAGGCATCGGCTCTATCCGCAACCGCGCGCGCTTCGGGAAGCAATCCCTGCCCCGCTTCTGTAAGGACGGGTTTGCGCGATCCTTCACGCTCGAACAAAGTCACGCCAAGCTGTGCTTCCATCTGCGCAATGCCATAGCTGATGGCTGAAACCGCCCGCCCCATGGTGCGCGCTGCGCCGCCAAAGCTCCCTTCCTCTGCCACCGCAAGGAAGATGCGCAACTGATCAAGGCTTGGCTCGCCAATCTTCATTGTTCAAATATTCCGAACATCTTGCGATGTTTTATCGCACTTATCGGAATGAACGACAAGGCCTATCTCACGTTTCAACAGCAACCCGAAACCGGGAGTGAGACACATGATTGAACTTCGTCCTTTTAATAGCCTTGGCGCAGCCAACCACGGATGGCTGGACGCGCATCATCACTTTTCCTTTGCGAGCTACCATGACCCATCGCGGGTTCACTGGGGCGCGCTGCGGGTCTGGAACGATGACACGATCGCGCCGGGCACAGGCTTTCCAACCCACCCGCATAACGACATGGAGATCATCACCTATGTCCGCAAAGGTGCGATCACGCACCGCGACAGCATGGGCAATGAAGGCCGCACCGAAGCAGGCGATGTCCAGGTGATGAGCGCTGGCAACGGCGTGCAGCATTCGGAATACAATCTGGAAGACGAGGAAACGACGCTCTTCCAGATCTGGATCATCCCTGATGAGCGCGGCGGCACTCCGAGCTGGGGCGCACGTCAGTTTCCAAAGGATGACCGGGCCGGAGCGTTCGTGCCGCTCGCCAGCAGCGCCGCCAATGATGACGATGCGCAGGAAGGCGCGCTGCCTATCCGCACAGACGCGCGCGTCCTTGGCGCGACTGTGAAGGCAGGCGAGAGCGTGACTTACACGACCCGCGATGCCTCGCGTCATCTCTACCTCGTACCCGCCACCGGCAAGGTCCGGGTGGAGGAGGTGGAAGCAAACGCTCGTGACGGCATCGCCATCACTCAGCGCGACAGCGTGACGATTACTGCGCTCGAAGACAGCGAGTTGGTGCTCGTCGACGCAGCCTGACACCCCTCGGGGCCGCCTCTATCCCCCCAATCGGGCGGCCCCACCCCTCTCTCAAACGCATAGAAGGAATTTCCCCATGTCTACTGTCCTGCACATCACCGCATCAATCCGCAGCGAAGAATCCATTTCGCGCGGCCTCAGCACCAAGATTGTCGAAGGCCTTGCCGAGCGCGAAAACGCTACGATCATCACAAGAGACCTTGCTGACAACACATTGCCTTATGTCTCAACAGAACGGTTTGCCGCCAATGGCACCCCGCCCGCAGAGCGCACTGCCGAACAACAGCAACTCGCCGCCATCGCAGATGAGTTGATCGACGAACTGCAGCGTGCAGACACCATCGTCATGGGCATTCCGATCTACAATTTCGGCGTGCCGGCGACGGTCAAAGCGTGGGCCGATCTGGTCGCGCGCGCGGGCACGACGTTCAAATACACAGAGAACGGCCCCGTCGGTCTGCTTGAAGGCAAGAAAGTCTATCTCGCAGTCGCATCAGGCGGAACCGAGGTTGGCAGCGCAATCGACTTCATGACCCCATGGCTCAAGCAGTTCTTTGGCTTCCTCGGCCTCACCGATGTCGAGATTGTCGCGGCTGACGGGATTATGGGCGCTGGCGGCGAAGAGAAAATCGCAGAGGCCAAAGCTGAAGCAGCGCGGCTGGCGGCGTAATATCTCGGAGCGCTTCAGTTCGAAAGAATGGCACGGGCTTGCTAGTCAGGCCCGCTTCCATTGCTGCGCTGTTCGCTCACCGACACCTGATCATTGAGGACTCCGGTGCGAAACTCGATCTCGCGAACTTCGTCAGCGCTTAGCCCGTCCTGTGCGTAGCGTTCTGCAAGATCACCAACCAAACCGGTTTGACGCCGCAAGCCGCGTGCATCGCGGCGAGAAATAGCGCCGCTTGAGCGCGCATCATTAATTCGGTCATCGATGTGGGTGAGCTCTCGCGAGATGGCAACGGCATTGGGATCGATAGGCATTGGTGCAGCTTGAGCAGGCTCCATGCCTGTCGTTGAAAGAACCGGCGCTGAGGCGAACCCCTGCCCACCGATATTTGCGCAAGCTGAAACTACCATGCAGAAACCAACCAGAAACAGAGCGCGCTTCATCATGTCATTCCTCGCTTCAGCCGAGACGGCTTTGTGCGAAGAAGTGACTGAATAGGTGGTGAATTGCGTCAGCCTTCCACTTGCTCGCTAGGTTTTGGGCACATTGCGTTTGAGCTCATCCAGCCAGAGGTCAGCGACCGCATCGGAGGGCGCACGCCAATCGCCGCGCGGGGATAGCGCCCCGCCCGCGCTCACTTTAGGCCCGTTGGGCAAGGCGCTGCGTTTAAACTGGCTGAAGCCGAAGAAGCGCTTGAGGAAATTCTCCAGCCATCTCGAGATCGTCGCGAGGTCATATTCGTTCTTCGCTTCGTCGGGAAAGTCGATCGGCCATTGGCCTGCGCTCGCAGCCTTCCACGCATGGTAAGCGAGGAATGCGACATGGCTTGGCTTTTGCCCCCAACGAATGATGTGGTGCAGGAAAAAATCATTGAGCTCATAAGGACCGATAATGTCCTGCGTGCTCTGGATCTTGCCATCAGCGCCTGCAGGCACAAGTTCAGGGCTGATTTCTGTGTCGAGCACATCGGCGAGCACCTTGTCGACTGCGCCATCAAATTGCTCGGTCGCGATGGTCCAGCGGATGAGATACTGGATAAGCGTCTTGGGCACGCCCGCATTGACGCCGTAATGACTCATATGGTCGCCCACTCCGTAAGTGCACCAGCCCAGCGCCAGCTCTGACAAATCGCCTGTGCCGACCACCCATCCGCTATGCTGTCCTGCAAGCCGGAAGAGATAGTCTGTGCGTAGCCCCGCCTGCACATTCTCGAACGTCACGTCATAAACAGGCTCGCCGTCGGCAAAGGCATGGCCGATATTCTCAAGCATAGTGCGTGCAGTGGGGCGAATGTCGATTTCTTCCGCTGTCGTGCCGAACGCCTCCATGAGCCGCCATGCGTTCGACTTCGTGCCTTCCGACGTCGCGAAGCCCGGCATGGTGTACGCCCGGATATCGCTGCGCGGCCGTCCAAGCCGGTCAAGCGCCTTGGCAGCAACGATCAGCGCATGAGTGCTGTCGAGCCCGCCCGAGATACCGATTGTGAGGCATTTGGGCCTTGTCGCCTGGATACGCCGCATGAGCGCATCGACTTGAATGTTGAAGGCTTCGTAGCAATCCTCGTCAAGCTTCTCGCGCCGGTTGGGCACGAAGGGAAAGCGCCGGATCGCGCGCTCCAGCCCGATATCGCCGCCTTGCGGCTGGTGCTCGAATGCGATGGAGCGGTAGCTGTCTTCAGGCCGCCCCGCTGCCTCTGTCGCATCATTCCAGGTCTGCATGCGCAATCGCTCGGCAAGCAGGCGCTGCGTATCGATGTCTGCAACGCAAAGCTCTGGCTGCAAGTCAAAGCGCGTGCTTTCCGCCATCAGATCGCCAAGCTCGTAGATCATGCCTTGCCCGTCCCAAGCGAGATCCGTGGTGCTCTCGCCATGGCCGCTGGCGGAATAGGCATAGGCGCAGATCGAACGCGCGGAACTTGCGCGGCAAAGCATGTGCCGCTCTTCCGACTTGCCGATAGTGATGTTCGACGCAGACGGATTGAGCAGGATCGTCGCGCCGGCGAGCGCGGCCTTGGTTCCGGGAGGCTCCGGCGCCCAGACATCCTCGCAAATCTCGATCCCGAAAGTGAAGCCGGGACGGTCTTGTGCAGAGAAGATCAGGTCCGTGCCGAACGGGACGTCCTCGCCCGCAACCGTCATGGTCAAGCCAATGCAATTGCGGCCATGCGCGAAGTAGCGCTTTTCGTAATATTCGCGGTAATTGGGCAGGAAGCTCTTGGGCACAACGCCAAGAATGCTCCCGCGCGCAATCGCGACCGCACAGTTATAGATGCGGCCATTGCGGCGCAGCGGCGCACCAATCACAAGAACAGGCGCAAGATTGCGGCTTGCCTCAACGATGAGCGCCAATTGCTCTTCCACCGCATCAAGCAGCGCGGTCTGCAAATGCAGGTCATCGAGCGCGTAGGAAGACAGCGACAACTCCGGATAGAGCAGCACATCGACATTGCGCTCTTGAGCGAGCTTTGCCTGCTCGAGTATCCCTTTGGCGTTATACGCGACATCGGCAGTGCGCACTTGCGGTGTGCTGGTGGCAACGCGCACAAAGCCATGCGTGTGCATGTCGAAGAACGCTTGCGAAGGATCGGCACTCTTCTTCCCAGCAACTGTTCGCTTAGGAGACGCCTCGACCTCCGCCCCCTCGGCTGGCGTAACCCAATCTTTTGGCTCACAAATTCCAAGGTTAGCGAGCCGCTGTTGCACCGGCGCACGAGCCACTTTTCCCTTCGCCTCCCAGCCATAGACCGTGCGGCTTGGCCATGACTTGGGATAGCCAAATTGCTCGCCAAACTCCTCTGCTGAGAGCGGGGGATCCTGCGCTTCACGCCAGGTGCGAATTTTCAAACCAGCTTTGTGCATCTGCAAGCCAGTATCCCAATAGGATACTAAACGCAAGGCGAATCGCCAGCCAACAAAGCGCCCGTTTGCGCCGTCAAAGCAATCCTTGCGCTTCAAATTAGGGCAATTGCTCTTGTGCCGGTAACCAGCACGCGCCACTTAGCGAACTCGCATGCAAGCCCAAACAAGAGGAGCCTGCCAATAATGTCTGATCCCACTTACACACCACCCGCTGTCTGGACCCCTGAGAATGACGAAGCTGGCCGCTTTACCGGCATCAATCGTCCCACGGCAGGCGCTCGGACGGATAAGGAATTGCCCGTCGGCGACAATCCTTTCCAACTTTACTCGCTCGCGACACCAAACGGCGTCAAAGTCACGATCATGTTGGAAGAGCTGATCGAAGCGGGTCACACAGGCGCTGAATACGACGCCTACACGATCAATATCATGGATCAGGACCAATTCACCAGCGGCTTTGTCGGCATCAACCCCAATTCCAAGATCCCCGCTCTGGTCGATCGCAGCGGCGACACGCCGATCCGCGTGTTCGAATCCGGCGCGATTGTGATGCATTTGGCGGAGAAGTTTGACGCTTTCTTGCCGACGGACACAGCCGCCCGCGCAGAGACGCTTAGCTGGCTGTTCTGGCAAGTGGGCAGCGCGCCATTCATCGGCGGCGGCTTTGGTCATTTCTACGCTTATGCGCCGGAGAAATACGAGTACCCGATCAACCGCTATGCCATGGAAACCAAGCGCCTGTTCGATGTCGCTGACCAACGTCTGGCTGAGACGCGTTTCCTTGCAGGCGAGGACTATACGATCGCTGACATGGCGACTTTCCCATGGCTCGCGCCTTTCACCACTGGCCAGATGTACAACGATGCGAACACTTTCCTCTCGATTGACGAGTACACAAACGTCAAACGCTGGGTCGATGAGATCGCTGAGCGCCCCGGTGTCCGCCGCGGCCGCATCGTCAACAAGACCTGGGGCGAAGATGATGAGAAACTGGTCGAGCGCCATTCGCCTGCAGACTTCAATGGCAAGAAGTACTAAGCGCACATAGCCTCATGAAAACGGCTCTCCCCTCAATGATGCGGAACTCCCGCCGCTGCGAGGGGTAGAGTTATCATGTCCAACACCGCAGCCGAGCCCGTCAAACTTCGCGAGCGGCTCGGCTATGGTGTGGGGGATTTGGCCTCTGGCCTGATCCTCCCTTTTTTCGGCTATTACCTGCTTTACTATTTTGTCGATTTGGGAGGCTTGGCACCGGCCGCCATCGGCTTGATGTTGCTCGTCACCAAGCTGATTGACGCGGTCACCGACCCGATGATGGGCGCGATTTCAGACCGCACCCGCACGCGCTGGGGCCGCTACAGGCCTTATCTGCTGTTCGGCCCTGTCCCGCTTGCGCTGAGCATTGTGCTGATCTTCAACGCGCCGGACGACTGGGGCGACACGGCACTGCTCGCCTGGGCCTATGCGACCTATTCGGTGTCGATGCTCGCCTTTACCGCCGTTAATGTGCCTTATGGCGGTCTGCTTGGTGTTATCTCACCTTCGTCCGAAGTCCGCGCCAAAGTGACGGGCTATCGCATGTTCTTTTCCGCCGCAGGCGGCATTCTGTTTGGCGCTCTCGGCACGACACTGGTTCGCGAGCTAGGCAGAGGGGATGAGAGACTCGGCATCTTGCTCACAATCAGCTGCATTGGTGCCGTCTCCGTGGCGGCGTTGCTCATAACCTTCGCGACCACAAGAGAACGTATCCCGCCTGCTGAGACGAATGGTTCGATAGCAGGTGATTTGAGTGTGCTGGTCCGGACAGGTCCGTGGATTGCTGTAGCCATTGCGGCCATCCTTGGCGTGACGGCGATCGCGTCACGCGCGGGCAGCGCGCCGTTCTTCTTCCGCTATGTCGCAGGCGATAACGGGACACCCGTCTTCTTGTTTCTCGACCGCCCTGCCCTGTTCCTCACATCGCTGGCGATTGGCCAGGTTAGCGGTGTGATCATAGGCGCTTTCCTGCAGCGCTGGTTCGAAAAGTCGCACCTGCTGATCTCTGCCGGATTGCTGAAGTCAGTGATGATCGCAGCCTTCTATTTCCTACCCCTCGATGCGGTCTGGACGCAAACAGCAGTCCAATATGGCGTCGGCATCGGCTTTGGCATGTTGATGGTGCTGAGCTTTGCCATGTTCACGGACATTGCAGAGTTCATCGACTGGAAGTCAAACCGGCAGATGACAGCGCTGGTGATTGCGGCTTCCGTCTTTGGGGTAAAAGCAGGGATCGGTTTCGGCTCTGCTATTCCCGGCTTTGTGTTAAGCGCGACTGGCTTTGTGACTGACCAAGCGCAAACGGAAAGCGCGCTGATGGGCATCCAGCTCGCCTTTGCGATCATTCCGGCTGCCATCATGGTTCCAGCCGCGATGGCGCTCGGATTTTATAGCATAAACAAGCGGACAATCGCGCAAATTGAAGAGGATTTGTCCGCGCGCCGCACAGTTGCGACGACTTAAGGCCGAATTAGGCCCCGTTTATGCAGCGGAACCCTCTTCACATCGTCTCGTTAGACGCTATAGGAAGCGCCCCGCGTCCGAATAACGCAAGTGACGGGCGCGTCTGCTGGGGTGTAGCCAAGCGGTAAGGCACCGGTTTTTGGTACCGGCATGCGCAGGTTCGAATCCTGCCACCCCAGCCATCAATTCTCGGAAATTGTCTGACTCCTGCGTCGTGTCATCATGAGGCACATCCCATCGATTCCACTTGCTCGAAGCAATTCTGCTAAGAACGGATTCTGCTTCGTGAGGTAGAAGAGGTGGAGGAGCGTTGATGAAACAGGTTCTGCTTATTCTGACATGTCTGTCGCTTGGGCTGCTCAGTCCTATCCAAGCTCACGCGCAATCTGGCCCTGCAGTTAAAATGTCCAAGACTGGCATCTGTCATGCAAGAGGCAGCAGATACTATGACCAAACCAAAAATTTCGTAGCCTATCCAACCTTGGAAGCATGTCTGAAAGCAGGTGGTAGGCTACCTAAACGCTAAGTATCGCCCTTTCATCCAATTCGGCTTGTTAGGGAGGCCTCTATTTGAGTGATCTTCACTCCACTGCGAGCGGTTCTTGCGGATTGTTGGGCACGAGGATCATCGTATTGCCTTCCACACGCCACGAAGCGAGCCGTGTGAGCAGGTTCATGCCGATGACATTGGTATCGCCAAGCGTCGGCGCGATCACCACATCGAGACCGCGTGCTGCGACATTGCCGAAACGGATTTCATCGGCTGTCGCAAGTTGTGCGGCTACTGGGCCGTTTGCGGTTCCTACGGTCACCGGAAGCCCACCACGACGCGGCTCAAGCCCTGCGCGCTCGGCCAGTCCGCTCGACACAGCGGTAAGCGTCGCTCCGGTATCGACGAGGAAATTGGCCGGGGCGCCGTTGAGCTCGGCACGCAGCCAAAAATGACCATCGCGAGCCAGCGGGATGCGGGTCTCGCCGCCCTCCACCACTTGCTCAGGCAATCCGATCTGCGGAACAGCGACTTCCAGCCTTGGGTCAAGCCGTGACAACTGTAGGACGACAACCACAAGAATGCCGACCAAGGCCAGCGTGCTACCCGTACGAATGAAGCCGCCGAAGCGAACGCCTTTGCGCGCCATCACAGCGCCGATCCATCCGATCAGGACTGCTGCAAGCGCGGCAATGAGCAATTCGGAACGCGGGATCGCAGAGATGGCCGCTGCGACGTTGTTCCAGAGGTTCTCGATGCTCATGAGCTCAATATAGGAACGCCGGGCGGCAGCGTCCATGCAGGGGACCTATTTGGCCCGTAACACCGCGTTTGCGAGCGCTGCACCGGAGAGCCAGGCGCCTTCGACGCGCGGGCTGTGGAGCCAATCACCGGCAAGGCCGATGCTCTGACTATCATCCCAGGTCGCCCCGTGCGAATTCTCGACGACAGGCATCGCATAACGCCATCGATGCGCGGTCAGGTAATCGGGCTTTTGCGGCGGGATATCGGTTTGGCTGAAGAAATCCGCGAGCAGTATCTCAGCCGCTTCTTCTTTTTCGAGCTCAAGCAGCTCTTGCGATCTATCCGGCGAGGCATGGATCACCCAGCTTTCACACCCATTGCGCGAGGGCTTGGCACCATTGCGGGCAGCCCAGGAAATCGGACCATCTTCGCTGCGAACAGTGTCCGGCAGACTGTCTAGCGGATCGTCGAAATGTGCGAGCACTGCCCAACACGGTAGAGAGCGAGCTGTGCGCGCATACTCGGCCAATTGCGGCGCAGCGTCTTTGAGGAGTTCTGCAACCTGCTCAGGCGGGATAGCGACAAGCAGCTTGCCGCAAGTGTGGTCCACACCAGCGACGCTCACGCGCCAGCCTTCTCCGTTTCTTTCAACCGCTTCGACCCGCGCGCCCCACGTCACATTGAGCTGCTCTGCCATGTGCTTGATCGGGCCGTTCATCCCCGGCGTACCGACCCAGGCATCATCGCCTGCAGCAGGCCATGGCGCCGCAGCGCTCGCCTCTGTCCACATGGCGACAGCTTCACGAAAAGCGGGATCGCGAGCGGTGAAATATTGCGCGCCGTGATCAAAGTGAAGCTGGCCCTCCGGCATATCGACCCGCCGTGTAGCCATCCGTCCGCCCGGCCCGCGCCCTTTGTCAAACAGCCGCACTTTGCGACCAGCGGCTTGAAGTGCGCTCGCGCAGGATAGCCCGGCCATGCCTGCGCCGATTATAATGATGTCAGTGGAATTGCTCTCGTCCATGATGCGCTCAACGCCTCGAACGCGAGCGGGTTTCCGCAGAACTTACGGCGCGTTGCGCGCGATGCTCGCTTCCGCAAGGATCAACGAGAACCGCTCCTTGTCATCCAGCCAACGGGTCACCGGTGTCCATCCGCCTGCCAGCAGCAAAGTGTTAGCGCTGCGCCGGTCGAACTTGTGGCTGTTTTCCGTATGAATGGTCTCGCCCGCCGCCATCTCGAACACCACGCCGGAAACTTCGAAAGACAGTGCCTTCTGCGCCACCAGATGCATTTCCACCCGCGCATAGTCATCGTTCCAGCGCGCCTCATGGCGAAGCTCGTCCACCGGAATAGTCCCATCAAGCTCGCGATTGATCCGGCGCGCCAGGTTGAGGTTAAACTCCGCCGTCACGCCAGCTGCATCGTCATAGGCCGCTTCAAGCACGTCGACCGGCTTGATGAGGTCCATCCCGATGAGAAGCTGTGATTGCTCGCTGAGCGTCGCGCGCATTGTGCGCAGCAAATCAACGGCCGTGCGCGGCACCATGTTGCCAATCGTCGAGCCCGGGAAAAAGCCGAGTTTCGGCAGACCTGCGATCTCGTCCGGCAGTTCGACCTGCCGCATGAAATCGGCCTCGACAGGATAGACCGGAAGTCCGGGAAACTTGGCTCTCAAATCTTCAGCCGCAGCGCGTAGGAAATCGCCCGAGATATCGAGCGGCACATAGGCCGCAGGATCAATCGCATTGAGGAGCAGCGGCGTTTTCACAGAGCTGCCAGAGCCAAATTCGACAACTGCGCGGCCCGCGCCAATCTGCTCGGCGAAGGCCCCTGCCCGATCAGTCAGGATCTGCGTTTCTGCCCGTGTCGGATAATACTCCGCCAGCTGCGTGATATCTTCGAACAGCTGCGATCCAGCATCATCATACAGCCAGCGTGCGGGGATAGCTTTCTGCTGCTGGCGCAGGCCAGCCAGAACGTCCGCGCGGAATGCGCGGTCCACTCCATCTGCATCCAGATCAACCAGTTTCATGCCTTTGGCCTGTGCCATTATACGTCCTTTGCGAGCCTCAGGCCCGTGAATTGCCAACGCTGATGGGGGTAAAAGAAATTGCGATAGGACGCTCGCGAGTGCCCTCGCACTGTGGCGCAGCTCGCCCCTTTCAAGACGAACTGCCCGCTCATGAACTTGCCATTATATTCGCCCACTGCGCCCGATGCGGGCTCGAACCGCGGATAGGGCAAATAGGCGGAGCGAGTGAACTGCCAGCAATCACCAAACAGGCCTTCGTTTCCTTGTGGCAATGGCGGTGCAGCCTCATCAAGCTGATTGCCTTCCGATGGATCGTGAGCAGGCACAAGGCTCGCACCGTCCTGACCGCGTGCGATTGCTTCCCATTCGAACTCTGTAGGCAGGCGCTTGCCGCACCAAGTCGCGAACGCATCCGCTTCAAAATAGGAGATGTGCGTTACCGGCGCATCAGGAAAGCGTGCTTGCAATCCCATATGGGTAAATTGCGCGTCGCCGCTCCAGTAAAGCGGCGCGGCTATTTCGTTCTCGCGCACCCATGCCCAGCCATCCGACAGCCATAGCCGCGCATCCCGATACCCGCCATCGTCGATGAAGTCTTGCCACTCCCGATTGGTGACAAGCCGTTTTGCGAGCGCAAACGGTTCTAGCAGCACGCGATGCTGCGGCCCTTCATTGTCGAAGGCGAATCCAGCCCCGTTATGACCGATCAGCGCAATTCCGCCCGGGTGCTGATACCAGCCTTCCCCTTGAGGGCCCCACATTATCGGCGCTGCGTCCCACATCGCAGGATGGGAAGGATTCTGAAACAAAGCGTGCTTGATATCGGTCAGCAACAACTCGATGTGCTGCTGCTCATGCGCGATGCCAAGCGCAATGAGATCGGCAACGTCTTCGCGCTCCAGCAAGGCTTCCATCGCCGCATCAACATGATGCCGCCAAGCGACAATCTCATCCAGCGTCGGCCTGGACAGCATCCCGCGTGAAAAACGCGCGATCCGTTCACCTTCCGCCTCGTAATAGGAATTGAAGAGAAACGGGTATTGCTCGTTGAACAGAGTGTAATCGGCTGCGTGGTCGCGCAGCAGGAATGTCTCCCAAAACCACGTCGTATGCGCCAAATGCCATTTGGCAGGCGATGCGTCTTCCATCGACTGGATAGTCGCATCGGCATCGCTCAACGGGGCTACCAGTGCTTCTGTGAGAGCGCGTGTTTTCGCAAACCCTTCAGCGAGCTGATGCGGTTCATGAACTGAATGACGCGCGAGCCTGTCGGGCACGGAAATTCTCCTTCCAGCTTCCGACCTTGGGTCAGGCTCATGCCGGAAAGGCGTTTGAATTGAAAGGGATTGGTCGAATTATTTTACACCGAGATACGACAAGCCGGATTGACATTCCGGCGGCTGGAGATCGAGCTAAGCCGCCATGCGAACGGCATTTCGCCCGCTATTCTTCGCTTCGTAAAGAGCCTCGTCCGCCCGCGCGAACAGCGACAATCCAGTATCACCTTGATCGGCGGTCACACAGCCAATGCTTATCGTGACAGGCGGGACAGATGCCATGGCGCTTCCCAACGCAATCGCCTTTCTCAAACGTTCACTGATGACTTGAACGAAGTTCCGGTCCGCACTTGTGACAATCCAGACAAACTCCTCGCCGCCAATTCGTCCGACAATATCACCTTCGCGGGCCTGTTCGCTGGCGATGCGTGCAATGCGCTTGAGCACCGCGTCCCCTGTCAGGTGACCGTGTTCGTCATTGACCCGTTTAAAGTGATCGACGTCAAACAGAACCAGCGATACGGGCTCGCATGTGTCGTCTTGGTCGGAAAGCATCCGATCCAGTTCGTTCATTACGTACCGTCGGTTTGCCAGACCGGTCAGCGGGTCGCGATTGGCTTCATCGCGGGCGTGACGCGCCTCTGCCAAGGCGATGCGCTGCGAACGTTGCAAACGCTCCTCGCGCTCGACAAGGTAGGTCACATCAAGAAACACGGCGAAAATGCGCGGCGCTCCGCTTTGCTCGTGACGCATCCTCACCATCCGCATCTGGAGGAAACGCTCAGTCTGATCGAGACCATGAACTTTCAAGTCAGCTGAAACAATGCGGTCATGTCGGCTCGCTTTGCGAGCGAGCGCCACGAGATCGATATGGTTGGCTTGCAAAAGAGTCTCCGCATCGCCCTCAAGGAAAGGCTCGTTATTATCGACACCGAACAGGTCTCTTAGCCCGCGCGACCATTCCTGACGTTGCTCCGCCGGGCAATATTGCCAGACACCAAAATCGCCGAGTTCCTCTGTCATGCGCAGGACACGCGAGAGATTGCCAAACTGCTCGCGTCGGCGACGCAATAGTGCGTCTTTACGGTCGATTACGCGCCCGAGACGCGCCGTCTGGAAGGTCTGGAATGCAGCAAACGCGATCGCCGCCCAGAACAGACTGAGCATGATCTCATTCGCAAAGGTATTCCATGTTTCCATCTCGCGGCCCGCGTTCGCTTTCTTGCGCTCCAAAAAACTCTAAACAGAGCATTAGGCACAAATCGTCACGATAAAGGCGCGCAGGCGCAGGGATGGCTCCCTAGGGCCGGGAAACAGCGGAATTAACGATAATGTCTGAGCTGGCGTTTAAGCGGCGTCCGCCGCGCGGCGTTCAACAACCTCGTCATTGAGCATTTCCGCAAGCAGGAATGCAAGCTCAAGCGATTGTGCAGCGTTCAAACGCGGGTCGCAATGCGTGTGGTAGCGATCGCCCAGCGCATCGTCTGTGATGGCCACAGCACCGCCTACGCACTCGGTCACATCCTGTCCGGTCATCTCGATATGAATGCCGCCAGGGTGCGTTCCTTCCGCGCGGTGAACAGCAAAGAAGCCCTTCACTTCGGTGAGAATACGATCGAACGGCCGCGTCTTATAGCCGCTATCCGATTTGATCACATTGCCGTGCATTGGATCGCAACTCCACACGACAGGATGACCTTCGTTTTTGACTGCGCGAACAAGGCGCGGCAGGCCGTCTTCAACCTTGTCATGACCGAAGCGGCTGATCAGTGTGATGCGCCCTGCTTCACGCGCAGGATTGAGCGTGTCGAGCAGGCGCAGCAGATCATCGGTTTCCAAGCTGGGGCCACATTTCATGCCCAGCGGATTGCCAATGCCGCGCGCAAATTCGATATGCGCGCTGCCCGGGAAGCGGGTGCGATCCCCGATCCAGACCATATGCGCGCTGGTGGCGTACCAATCGCCTGTCAGCGAATCCTGCCGTGTCAGTGCTTCCTCATAAGGCAGCAGCAACGCTTCATGGCTGGTATAAAAGCTCGTGCCTTGAAGCTGCGGGACAGTCGCAGGATCAACCCCGCATGCTTCCATGAAATCGAGCGCATCGCCGATCTTGTCAGCTGTCTCACCGAACTTCTCGGCCCATGGTGTGCGCCCCATAAAGTCGAGCGTCCACTGGTGGACCTGACGCAGATTGGCATAGCCGCCGCCTGCAAATGCACGCAGCAGGTTAAGCGTCGCTGCCGCTTGCGAATAGGCCTTCACCATGCGCATCGGATCATTGCGGCGCTGGGCGGGATCAAAGTCGATCCCGTTGATGTTGTCACCGAAATAGCTCGGCAGAGTGACATCGCCCTTGGTTTCTGTTGGCGAGCTGCGCGGCTTCGCGAACTGCCCGGCCATGCGCCCGACCTTCACAACCGGATGCTTGCTGGCGAAGGTCATCACGACCGCCATCTGCAGCAGCACGCGGAATGTGTCGCGGATGTTGTTGGGGTGAAATTCTGCAAAGCTTTCCGCGCAATCGCCGCCCTGCAGCAGGAATGCCTTGCCTTCAGCCACTTCAGCCAGATCGGCCTTCAGCGCACGCGCTTCACCTGCAAAAACGAGCGGAGGATAGGCTGCAAGCGTGGCTTCCGCTTGGGCGAGCTCGTTCGCATCTTCATACACGGGCAAGTGCCGCGCTTCGTGCGATTTCCAGCCTTCAGGTTTCCAGTCTTGAGCCACGTCTAATCTCGTTCTTTGGTTTGCTATGCAGTCTTAATCGGTGCGCGCGCCTACACGGCCTGCGGTAGAAATGCAAAGCCGCAGCGCTCAATCTGCAAATAATATTTCAAGCCGCTGTGATCACCAAATCCGCTTATCTTCCCATCATGGCAGGCGCTGAACGCGCTGGGATGCGGTTTTCCGGCACACCTTCTGCCAATGTCTGGCCTTCGGGAATGATCGCCAGTTTGAAGCCCGGTCGTGCCGCAAGATAGCGCTGAGCGAGTATTTGCATGATCCTCGGCGTGGTGTTCGAGTAATCACCGAGCAGCGTCGGCATGGCTGTCACACGCCGGCGATCAAAGCTCGCGCCTTGCAGGTTGAACAGCCAGAAGCCGTGGCCGGTTGTCGCGCGACTGATAAGCTGGCGAAGCGGCTCTGTCACACGGTTGATCTCGTCCGCTTCAATCGGCTGAGTGGCAAGATCATTCGCAATCCGGTTCGCTTCAGCAAAGAACACAGGCACATCCTCAGGCTGCAACTGAGCGATGGCAAGGATCTTTCCGCCACTGTTCAGATCAACGGGCCAGTCGGAAATAACCTGCGGAGCATAGCTTGCCCCCGCCCGCTCGCGCATGGCTTCCATCAGGCGATTGTTGAACAGCTGCGAGAGGATTTCGATCTGGCGCGATTCCCTGATCCGCTCCATGCCGCCACCGGTCGGCCACGCGATTGCCACGGCCGCCTGATTGGCATCGCCGCGGTGGGTCAGGACCTTGGTGTCAGCATCCGCGCCCGGGAATTCCGGCACACGCATGGCCACCTCTGTCGCGATCCCTTCGCGCGGAGGCAAAGCGCCAAACGTCTTGCGCAGCGCTTCAACGGTTGCATTCCGGTCAATGTCGCCAAACACCATGACTTCCAATGGACCTTGCGAGAGAAGCGGCTCCCACACTTCGCGGAAGCCCTCAGGCGTTACCTGTTCCATCATCTCCGGATCCGGTGTCGCAAAACGCGGATCGTTTGATGTCAGGAAATATTCCAGATCGCGGTTGAGCACCCCGCCCGGGCTTGTTGCATACGTATCGTAAGCAAGCTTTGCTGCAGCCTTGGCGCGCAGCACCGGATTTTCGTCCCAGCGCGGCATGCCGAGCTTTGCTGCAAACAGATAAAGCTGGTCCGCGACGTCAGCAGATCGCGTCTGCGCGGTGAAACTGAACACCGCGTCTTCGATATCAAAGTCGAAGCCCATCTTGCGGCCTGTCGCCAACCGATCGAGCTCTTCCTGGCCAAGATCGCCCAAGCCGGAGCTCACCAGCGCCATTTCGCCCAAGGCGACATAAGGCGCATCTTCCGGCCCGAAAGCACGGTAGCCAGAGCCAAAGCGGACCTTCACAGTCACGCGGCCCGGCTCATCGGCAGTGGTCCACAAGACGGAGCGCACGCCATTGGCGAAATGCACCCGCTCGATGTCGAGCAGACCAAGCGGCTCGTCGAGCACAATCTCGCCCGGATCGCCGACAGGCGGAAGCTCATCGAAGGAGATTGTCTTGGCAGCCAGCCGCGCGCTGGAATCAGGCGTTGCATCGCGCGCCATAGCCATACGCAGAGCGGCCTCGCTCGCATTGTCGGCCTCGCGCGTTACAAGCACGCCGCGGATCACATCACCTTCGAACAGTTTGCGGGTCCGGCTAAGCACTTCCTCCGGTGTGAAACGTGCGCGCATATTTCGGAACACGTCGAGCACGGTCTGCGGAGAGGCGACAGTCTCGCGGATATCGACGGCTTGCACCAATTGGTCCGCGACGCTTGATCCGGAGAGCACAGCCGCCTGTTCGACTTCGCTGGCAAACGCGATGTCGAATTCTGCAACCTCGCGATCAATCTCTTCCTGTGTGGGCGCAGCGCTCAATGCATCAGCAATCACACTACGAACATCATCAAGTGCAGCTTCCCAGCCTTCGCCAAGCGGCGCGAAGCTGACAAAGGTCGCATCGGTCGAGCGAGAGACATCATCCTGGCTGACCTGGGCATAGAGATAGGATCCGCCGCCTCGCGCCCGCGCTTCCAGCCGTCTGTTGATGATCGCTTGCCCCACTGCATCAAGCAGCAGTCCTTCATTGTAGACAATCGTATCCTGAACTGGCCGCCACGGACGCATGACCGCGTAAGTCAGCGTACGTGGCAAGTCCGGCTCAACAACGACTGCCATTTCGCCAACCGGATTGGCAGGGTCTGAGCCTTGAGGCGCAACCGGATCGCCGAAATCAGGCGCAGGTTCGCGGACGCCCTTGCCTTCCCAATCACCGAACCTTTGTTCGACCAGTCGCGCAAGCTCGATAGGGTCGGCATCGCCGGCAATCACGATCACTGTGTTTTCAGGCCGGTACCAGCGGTTGTAGAAAGCCTGAACGGTCTTGTCTCTTGCCGCGCTGAGGGTCTCGTCGATCCCGATAGGATTGCGCTCCGCGAGACGTTGACCGGCAAACAGCGTCCGCCGCGTTGCGTCATTGACGCGTTGGCCTGCACCGCCACGCTCGCGCTTTTCAGCCATGACGATAGGTACTTCCGCATCGACATTGGCTTGGCTCAAGACAGGCTCGCGGATCATGCCTGAAAGCAGCTTGAAACTTTCTTCGAGTTTCGCGCGCGTCACGCCGGGTAGATCAAGCTTGTAGACCGTATGCGTAGGGCTGGTTTCCGCATTGGTATCGCTGCCGAACGTCGCGCCAAGACGCTGCCAGGTCGGGATCGCTTCAGCCGGTCCCAGGTATTTGCTTTCGCGGAAAAGCAAATGCTCCAGCAAATGCGCATAGCCTTGTTCGCTGTCTTGCTCGTGCAATGAGCCAGCATCGACCCTTACCCGGATGGAAACCTGGCCGGGCGGCACGCCATTTCTGCGGACCGCATAGCGCAGCCCGTTTTCCATCTCGCCAAATAGCCATTCCTTGTCCTGGGGGACATCGCTGCCTTCATAAAGCCAAGGCGTCTCGTCACCTGTCTGAAGGCTGGCGGGTGCGGTGGGAACAGCGGTCTCTTGCGCCGAAGCAGGAACAGCAATCGGGACAGCGAGAACGGAAAGAGCGCAGAGCGCGCGAAAGATCGATTTCATAGCTGCAAATATAGGACGCGAAGGTCTGAAGGGATAGTGAACATGGGCGCTTTTTTGCCGAGTGCTCAGTTGGTCGCAAATTCGCCAGCGATTTACCTTGTCGGCTTGGGCTTCGCATCCTACATCTGGCCCATGTTTATTGAGACCGAAACCACTCCGAACCCCGCTAGCTTGAAATTCCTGCCAGGCCGCGAAGTCATGACCGGCGGAACGCGCGAATTCGCAACGCCGGAAGCAGCTGAAGCAAGCCCTCTTGCGCAAGCGATTTTCGACACTGGCGAAGTTGTAAACGTCTTCTTCGGCGGTGATTTCGTCTCAGTGACAGCAGCACCCGGGGTCAATTGGTCGGACCTGAAACCACAAGTGGTTGCAATCCTCCTGGATCACTTCGTTTCTGAAGCACCGTTGTTTGCAGGCGGCGACGCATCAGGCATCTCAGTGCCGGCAGATGATACAGCCCTGATGGTTGAAGAAGACCCGGCTGACGCGGACATTGTCGGCCAGATAAACGAATTGCTGGAATCTCGCGTGCGACCAGCCGTTGCAGGCGACGGAGGCGACATTGCCTATCGCGGGTTCAAGGACGGTATCGTCTACCTTACGCTGCAAGGCGCCTGCTCTGGCTGCCCGTCTTCCACCGCTACGTTAAAGCACGGGATCGAAGGTCTGTTGAAACATTATGTCCCTGAGGTTGTTGAAGTCAGAGCAGCCTGATTTTTCAGCATTTCTCAGAGGACTTCATGACGACACAATTCCACGACCACACACTTTCTTCCGACGCGCTTGACCAGATCTTCAACGAAGCGCGGACATACAATGACTGGCTCGACAAGCCGGTTTCCGATGAACAGCTCCATGCGATCTGGGATTTGACAAAGATGGCGCCGACTTCTGCCAATATGCAGCCGGCGCGGATCGTCTGGGTGAAATCGGAAGAGCAGAAAGCAAAGCTCGCTGAGTGTGCGTCTGATGGAAACAAGGACAAGATCAAGGCAGCGCCTGTCACCGCGATCATCGGCTACGACATCGACTTTCATGAAGACCTGCCCTGGCTGTTCCCGCATACTGACGCGAAGAGCTGGTTCGAAGGTGATGAGGAAGGCCGCAAGGAAGGCGCGTTTCGCAACTCGTCCTTGCAAGGTGCATATCTGATCCTCGCCGCACGGGCTGTCGGTCTCGATTGCGGGCCGATGTCCGGCTTTGATGCAGACAAGGTCAACGAAACTTTCTTCTCAGACGAGCCGCGCCACCGCGTGAATTTCATCTGCTCCGTGGGTTATGGCGATCCGGAAAGCATCTTTGACCGCTCCCCTCGCCCTGACTTCGACAAGTTCAACAGCATAATCTGACTTGCGAGCAATGATTTGGTGAGGCAGTGCGCTTGGCCATGCGCACGCTCGCCATCGAGACCGCCACAGAGGCCTGTTCCGTCGCTTTGTTCGACGGATCCAAGCTCATTGGCGAATATCATGAAGTACTTGGTCGCGGACATGCTGAGCGTCTGATCCCTGCGATTGCCGGGCTGCCTGACAAAGGCCGTGCGGACCGTATTCTCGTGTCCTTGGGCCCGGGAAGCTTCACCGGCGTTCGCATCGGCATTGCTGCAGCACGAGCGCTGGGTTTTGCGTGGAGTGCAGAGGTAGTGGGCTATCCAACTCTGTCGCTGGTTGCAGCGCGCACCTGGCAGCCCGACCCGAGGCCGGTGACAGTTTGCATGCATGCAGGGCATGGTGAATGGTTCGTCCAGAATTTTGCGAGCAGCGTCCGCGCAGAAGATGACGTTCAATCGCTTTCGCCTGAATCAGCGAAACGGGCCTGTAAGCACGATGTCATTGCCGGAAACCGTGCGCAGGCGCTTGCCGACATGTTTGAGGAAAAGAAGTTCGTGCTCGACCTCTTGCCCGATGCCCGCAAGACATACCTGCTTCACGAAACGCAGCTTTCAAGCGATCTCACACCGATCTATGGCCGCGCGCCCGATGCGAAACTTCCTGTGGGCGCTCAGAAGTAATGGATCAAGTCGATCACGTCATGGCGATAATGGAGGTCGCGTTCGATCCGCAATGGGGCGAAGCGTGGAACCGCCGGCAAGTAAGCGACGCGCTTGTCATGCCCCACACCCATGCAATTCTGATTGCCGATGACGGGACGATCTGGTCTGGCAGTGGCTCTGCCCCTGCTGGTTTTGTCATGAGCCGTCATGCGGCTGACGAGGAGGAGCTGTTGCTGATTGGCGTTGCCCCGGAAGCACGCGGCAAAGGGATCGGCAGAGCTTTGATCAAAGCGTTATTCGAGCAAGCCTCGAAGCGTGGGATGGCAAAGATTTTCCTCGAGATGCGGAGCAACAATCCCGCTGAGCATCTCTATCGGCAAATGGGTTTCGAACCTATCGGACAGCGGCGAGACTATTACCGGCTGGCCAACGGCGGCCGAATGGATGCGATTACATTCGCTCGCGCGCTTGATACTTGAACGCCCAAGTATTCAGACAGGCTCATACGCAGTCGCTCGCCTTGCATTACATAACTGACAGGTTCATGGCTTGCTAATCACGGCAAAAGCCGGATCAAAAGAAAATATGATGCGAGGAACTCATGAGCGAAATCGAACTCGATATGAAAGAGACTTTGATTACTTTGACCTCTGATATCGTTGCGGCCCACGTCAGCAACAATGCAGTCGAGGTTGATGAAGTCCCCACACTGATTGGCAATGTCTTCAACGCGCTGGCCAATCTCGGCGATAATGAAGGTCCTGCAGAAGCGCGTCCAGAACCGGCGGTTTCCGTCAGAGCATCGGTCAAGAAAGACCACATCGTTTGTCTGGATTGCGGCAAGAAAATGAAGATGCTCAAAAGGCACTTGTCGACAGAGCATGACATGACGCCTGAGCAATACCGCGCGCGTTGGGAACTCAGCACAGACTACCCGATTGTCGCGCCCAACTATGCTGAAACACGCCGGGACCTTGCGAAGAAGATCGGCTTGGGCCGCATACCGGGCCAGAAAAGGGGCAGGCGCAAAAAGACGGTATAAATAGCCAGTAATATCGCCATTATGGGCACTGCCCTTGAGTGCGGCGGCCTGCCGGATTAAGGACTACCGAGCGCTATGGAAGTCGGAGGTTGGATTGACCCAGCGGATTGACCTTGAACAATTGTGTGCCGACAAGGGCCTTCGCATCACTGAGCAACGCCGCGTGATCGCCAAGGTGCTCTCAGACAGTGACGACCATCCAGACGTCGAACTGGTCCACAAACGCGCATCCGCGGTAGATTCGGGAATTTCCATTGCGACAGTCTATCGGACCGTGAGGCTGTTTGAAGAAGCTGGCATCCTTGATCGTCACGATTTTGGTGACGGGCGCGCGCGATATGAGGCCGCACCAGAAGCCCATCATGACCATTTGATCGACGTTGAGACCGGTAAGGTCGTCGAGTTCGTCGATCCTGAGCTGGAAGCCCTGCAACGGGTGATTGCCGAGAAACTAGGCTATCGTCTGGTTGATCACCGGATGGAGCTCTATGGCGTCCGCCTCGACCGAAAAGATTAGTGACAAGGCCCGGCGTCGCGCAGAGAAATACGGTCGCAAACGAATGGCTGCGATGCGGGGTGAGAATGTCCCGCTGACGGTAATCGGCTGGGTTCGTTTTGTCCTCAGAACACTGGGCATCCTGGCGCTGCTCATCGTCTTTGTGCCGCTGCACTATGCCTATCGCATCTTTGCCTATGGCTCCCCCTTCCCCATGCTGTTTTTGCGTTACACCGCACGGATTGCTGGCGCGCGCGTGAAGATCATCGGAACGCCATTAAGGCGTGATGTGTTCTTCATCTCAAACCACTTATCCTGGATCGACATTCTTGCGTCAGCCGGCGCAAGCGGGACAGCCTTCGTCGCGAAGCAGGAATTGTCCCAAGTCCCTGTTATCGGATGGCTTTGCCGCTTGAACCGGACGGTATTCGTGAAACGCGAGCACCGGATGGGCGTGGCCGAGCAGATCAACGCCTTGCGAGAAGCGCTGGAAGACAATTGGTCGGTGACTGTCTTCCCTGAAGGCACGGTGACCGACGGGCATTCCTTGCTGCCGTTCAAAAGCTCAATGCTTTCCGTGCTAGAGCCCCCGCCACCGGGTGTAATGGTGCAACCTGTCATGCTCGATTACGGCGAGAACGCAGAAGAAATTGGCTGGGTTGGCGATGAAACCGGCTTGCACAATGCCAAGCGGATCATGGCACGCAAGGGTACTTTCGAACTGCGGATCAATTATCTCGAACCGTTCAGTCCGGAGGTCTATCGCGGGCGTAAAGCTATTGCTGCAAAAGCCCGCGAAGAGATCGAAACAGCGCTGGTTGGCGCTCTCGGCAAACCCCTGCGCGACTTCCAGCATACGGTCGAAGCCATCCGCTACACCGCGCCGGACCAGAACTTCCCGCTAGAGTAGCGTGACGGGGCGTTTACAGCCCTGCTCTCACCAGCCAGTCATGGAACAAGCGTACCGGACGCAGCTCAAGTGCAGTCGGCTTGCAAACAAACCAGTAGCTGTAAGGGCTTTCCACTTCGAGCCCATAGAGGTTGGTCAGCCGGTTGTCCTCTGACCTTCGCAGATGGTCATCATGCATGATTGCAATGCCCAGACCTTGCGCTGCGGCCTCCAGCATCAATTGACCGGAATCGTAGTGATCGATCGCTGCCGGATCCAAGTCCTCACAATCAAGCGCGCGCTTCCAGGCTTCGAAACTGGCGGGCAGCTCGTTGTGAATCAGAAAGGTTTGTTTGGCGAGTATTTCCTCATCCAGCTCTGTACCAAGCTTCGTCGCGACTTCCTGACTGGCAATGGCGTGGACCATATTATGGTCGAGCCGGACAGCGTGAAGATTGGTGTTCGGCCCTTGCGACAAGATGATCGCTGCATCCAGCGTATCGCCAACCCGGTCCTCCAGATGCGGTCCAGTATCGATATCGATGTGCAGCAGCGGGTGACGCTTGCGGAGCTCGCCAAGGCGCGGGAACAGACGCTGGCTGCCGAACAGCGGCAAAACGCCAAGCCGGAGGCGCAAAAGCGAGATGTTGTCCGACTGGTTCTCAACTGCCCGCGCAAGCGCTTCCAGATGCGGGTTCACAGCCTCATAGAACGCTTGCCCTTCATCGGTCAGCTGCATCGACTGGCGAGCACGGGTAAAGAGCTTCTTGCCCACGAATTCTTCCAAGTTCGCGATCCGGCGCGAAAGAGCAGACGGGCTCAACCCGATTTCCTCGGCGGCGGCGCGAGCTGAACCCAGCCGGACAGTTCGCATAAATGCTTCAAGAGCGCGAAGGGGCGGAAGGCGGCGTGATGGCATATGTTTTCTAACCTCTCATTCGAACTACGCATGAGGGGCTAAAAAGGATGCAAAAAAATGCACCAAACTCGCAAAAAACTAAGCGTTACTTGCGCTACCCGCGTCAGTGGGCGCATGGAGGCGTAGGCGCTTAACATGCGTTTCATCGCCTGCTGTGACCTCAATTCGCCAGCCGCTTTCGTGTTCCACAATAGTGCCCACAGGCGGAACTTGCTCAGCCAATACGAAGGTCAGGCCGCCGAGCGTGTCGACCGCTTCCTCGACTTCAGCCAAGCGCGGATCGACTTGTTCCGCGATGTCATCAAGCTCAGCGCGGGCATCGACATCCCACTGCCCTTCACCAATCGGCACAATCAGAAGTTCAGGCGCTTCGTCGTGCTCGTCTTCGATCTCACCTACGATCTCTTCGACCAAGTCTTCGATAGTGATGATGCCGTCCGTGCCGGAGAATTCGTCGAGTACGATGGCTAAGTGAACCCTGCGCGCACGCATGTCGGCCAGCACGTCCAAAGCACCCCGTGCTTGCGGCACATAGAGCGGTTGACGCATCAGCGTTGTCCAGTCGCGCGGAGGCTCTTGCTTCTCTGCAAGAAAAGGGAAGACATCCTTGATGTGGATCATGCCGATCACTTCATCCAAGGTTTCGCGATAGACCGGCATGCGCGAATGGCCATGCTCCGAGAATGCCGCAATCAACTCATCCCAGCTTGATGACGTCGGCACGGCGATGATTTCACCGCGCGGTACCGCGACATCATCTGCGTCATGCTCGCTGAAATGCAGCAGGTTTCGAAGCATCTGACGTTCGGCAGGCGAAAGGTCGCCATTGTCCGGCGTGGCGACGCCCTCATCGCTGTTCTCGTCTTCATGCTCGTCAATCACTTCTTCGAGCTGCGCGCGCAAAGAACGGTCGCCGGCATCAAGCCTCAGCAGTTTTCGGAAGGCGGGCAAAAGCCCGCTTCTACTCTCCGCGTCTCCCGCGGCGGATGGGGAATCGGGCATGGCCCTCTATGATGCTCCTATCAAGTGCGGTCTCCATATGGGTCCGCAATACCCAGTTTTGCAAGTGCCGTTATCTCCAGCGCTTCCATAGCTTCGGCTTGCGCGTCATTCTCGACATGATCATGGCCGGCAAGATGAAGGAGGCCATGGATGATCAGATGCGCCGCATGATCAGCGAGCGAGATACCTTTCTCAGCTGCCTCGCTTGCGCAGGTTTCGTAAGCCAAAGCTAAGTCGCCAAGCATGACAGGCGGGCCATCCGGCGCAAGCTGAGACAACTCCTCAGCGGCGAGCATCGGAAAACTCAGTACATTGGTCGGCTTGTCGCGCTTGCGCCATTCGCGGTTCAATTCATGGACTTCAGCGTCGGTTGTGAAGAGCACGCTGACGACAAGCCTCTCATTAGCCAGAGACGGCTCAACGATAGCTGCCACCTCAGCAGCTTTGCCGGCTAGCCCTTCCCAGTCCGCATCGGGCCAACCTTCGATGTCGATGTCGAGCTGCACTTAAGCAGCAGGCCCCTCATAGGCCTCGACAATCCGGCCCACGATCGGGTGGCGCACCACGTCGGCTGCCGTGAAGCGTATCGTGCCGAAGCCGTCTACGTCCTCCAGCTTGCCGACTGCATCAGCGAGGCCGCTCATATGGTCGCCGCCGGGAATATCGACCTGTTTGGGGTCGCCGCAGATCACCATCCGGCTGTTCTGGCCAAAGCGCGTGAGGAACATCTTCATCTGCTCGCGCGTGGTGTTCTGCGCTTCGTCCAAGATCACAAACGCATCGGCGAGCGTGCGGCCGCGCATAAACGCAATCGGAGCGATCTCGATTTCACCTGAGGCGATACGCCGCTCAACCTGCTCGGGCGGCATGCAATCATAAAGCGCGTCATAAAGCGGGCGCAGATAGGGATCGACCTTGTCTTTCATATCACCGGGCAGGAAGCCGAGCTTCTCGCCTGCTTCGACCGCAGGACGCGACAGGATCAGGCGCTGCACGCTACCGGTGATGAGCTGGCTGACCGCTTGAGCTACTGCGAGATAGGTCTTGCCGGTACCTGCCGGCCCTAAAGCAAAGATGATGTCGTCGCGCGCGAGCGAACGCATGTAGATCGCCTGCATCGCGCTGCGCGGAACGATGGTCTTGCGGCGCGTGCGGATCATGATCGGCGGCGCGCCTTTGTCAGCGTTTACTATGCCATCGAGCGTGGGCTCATTCGACATGCCGATAATCGCTTCAATCGCGCCTGCGTCCAAGTCCTCACCGCGCGCGAGCCTATCATACATACCCTGCAGCACTTCGCGCGCAGTTGCGACCGCGTCTTCCGGGCCTTCAATTTCGATCTTGTCGCCGCGCGCAGAGATGAACACGCCCAAGCGGTTTTCCACTTGCACGAGATTGGCATCGAATTGTCCGAAGAGAAGCCCCAGCAGCGACTGGTTTTCAAAACTCAGCTCAACGCGGGCGCGGCGCACTTCGCGCATCGGGACGGGATCAGGTGAAAGAACCGGATCGGATGTCTTTGTCGGTCTACGGCCCATGCAGCTCCTTTGTGGGCGTTTCAGCGAGTTGATATCAGTAGAATGTGGTGCTCACCGGCGGTTTAGGCAAGTGAGGGACTTCCACGCGGTCGTGGATAGTCATCAAACCGTCGCAACCTCGCGCAAGTGGCCGCGCAGCGAGTTCGGCCCTCCATCGACCAGATCGACTGTCACGAGATCGCCGATTTCTGCATCGCCTTCAAACCACACCGATTGCAACCAAGGCGATTTGCCGAGCCATTGGCCGTCAAATTTCCCCTTGCGTTCGATCAGAACTTCGCATGTCTTGCCGACGCTAGCCTGATTGAAAGCGTGTTGATCGCGATTGAGCCGCTCCTGCAAACGCTGGAGCCGCTCGTCCATCACCTCTTTCGGGACCTGATTGTCCATCGTCGCCGCAGGCGTTCCGGGACGCGGGCTATATTTGAAGCTGTAAGCCTGCGCGTACCGAACTTCGTCCACCAGCGCGAGCGTCGCTTCAAATTCAGCCTCGGTCTCTCCCGGAAAACCGACAATGAAGTCGCCTGAAAACGCGATATCGGGCCGCACTTTGCGCACATCTTCAAGCACGCGCAGATAGCTTTCCGCGGTGTGATTGCGGTTCATCGCTTTCAGCACACGGTCGCTGCCTGACTGCACCGGCAAGTGCAGATAAGGCATCAGTTTCTCAACTTCGCCATGTGACGCTACCAGGCCTTTTGTAAAATCGTTTGGATGGCTCGTCGTGTAGCGAATTCGCTTTATTTCCGGTAGCTTGGCAAGCTCTCTTATCAAACCGTCCAAGCCAATAGTGTGACCTTTCAAATCCTCGCCTGACCAAGCATTGACGTTCTGACCGAGCAACGTGATTTCCTTCGCCCCGCGCTCGATCAAGCGGTTCGCTTCGGTCAGCAGGTCGGAGAAGGGACGAGAGATTTCAGCACCTCGTGTGTAAGGCACCACGCAATAGGTGCAGAACTTGTCGCACCCTTCCTGCACCGTCAGGAAAGCGGTAGGAAACCGCTTCTTGCGAACCGGCAGCGAGTCAAACTTCGCAATCGCCGGCATGTCCGTATCGGTTGAGCGTTTGCCCTCCACGGCCCTGTCGAGCATGTCGGGCAGCCGGTGATAGGCCTGCGGGCCGACCACCATGGAGACCGCTGGCGCGCGCTTCATGATCTCCTCACCTTCGGCTTGCGCCACACAGCCCGCAACCGCGATCATCGGCGCTTTCTTCTGCGTCTTGCCCTTGGTCAGGCGGCCAATGTCGGAATAGATCTTCTCCGCCGCTTTCTCGCGGATGTGACAGGTATTGAGCACCACCAGATCAGCGTCCTCGCCCTCAGGCGCTTCTGTGATGCCCTTCTCGGCAAGCAACTCAGCCATGCGCTCGCCATCATAGACGTTCATCTGACAGCCGAAGCTCTTGACCCTGTAGGTCTTGGGAGGGGTTGTAACAGGTTTCATGATCGGTGCGCGTTTAGCGGGAAGTTGGCGTGTGTTCAATCTTGCTTGAGCGTCGCTGCTCGCTGCAAGTCTTTCGGGCGCCCAAAGGCCTTCAAAATGGCAATGAGTTCAGCTTTGTCAGGGACGAAGAGCGCAATTTCTCCACATTGCACGGCCATCCGGCTCATCGGCCTCACTGGTTCCCATCGGTCATTCGTGGAAACCTCCAAACCAGCCATGAATTCAACTTCGACAGGTGGTTCTTGCCACAAGCCGAAAAGTTCGGACCTGAACATGCGTTTGGCACCGTCAGGTGAGTTGAGGAGTGGAAGCGTCGTGTAGAGCTCCTCGAGGTCCCGACGAGACACAAGAACATCTACATCAGCGATATGGCCGGGATCGCCGCCGTGGAGGACCACGGCAGCGCTACCAATGATCCACCATGGATCTCGCGCCATGGCCATTTCCTTGGCCACGAGCGCGAGAGTGGATTGGAAGGGATCAGCCAACCGTCGCTTTCACGATCTTGCCCGGGCTTGCAGGCGGCTCGCCGGTTGGGAGAGCGTCGATGTGCTCCATGCCAGATTCGACCTGGCCCCAAACGGTGTACTGGCCGTCAAGGAAATGCGCATCGTCAAAGCAGATGAAGAACTGGCTGTTCGCGCTGTCAGGAACTTGCGTCCTCGCCATCGAGCATGTGCCACGCGTGTGCGGCTCTGCATTGAATTCAGCCTTGAGGTCCGGCTTGTCGCTTCCGCTCATACCCGTGCCGGTCGGATCGCCGCCCTGCGCCATGAAACCGGGGATCACGCGGTGGAACACCACGCCGTCATAGAAACCTTCTTTCGCAAGCTCGGTAATGCGCTCGACATGGCCGGGTGCGAGGTCAGGACGCAGCTTGATGACAACGTCGCCGGATTCGAGAGTGAAAGTCAGTGTTTCCGCCATGGGGTAAATCTCCGTTTGAATTTGGCGCCGCTATAAAGGTTTGCGGGGCTAAGTCACCCCTGCCCTTGCCGCCGGTCTTGCTTTTGGTGCGATGCGGCGTAGACCTCTCGCCATGGCTCAAGATGATCGCCTTTCCGAAGACGACGTGATGCTGGCAGACGCGCCGGCGCAGACCGAGTCCGAAGAGCAGGTCCGGCCAGACGACCGTATCGATGACGAACGGCATGACGAGGAAAACCGCCTTAAGCCCGAATATATCCGCAGCGTTCGCGATGCGCTGGACGCGCGCGACAACAATGCGGTTTACGACATCGTCGAACCGCTCCACCCGGCGGACATAGCCGACTTGCTGGAGCTGCTGGAGCGTGACGAGCGCGCGCAGCTAGCTGCGTCGATCACCGACCTGATGAGCTCGGATGTGATTGCCGAACTCAACGACTTCGTGCGCGAAGAGATGATGGAAGCGCTGGAGCCGGAAGCGGTCGCGACCATTGTCGAGCAACTTGAGACCGATGACGCCGTCCAGCTGATCGAGGACCTGGACGAGGACGACCAGCAGGCCGTCCTCGCTGAAGTTGAAGCCGAAGACCGCGTCGCGATCGAAAGCGCGCTGGCCTATCCGGACGAGACTGCGGGCCGGTTGATGAACCGCGAATTTGTCGCGGTGCCAGAGCATCTCACTGTCGGCGATCTGATCGACTACCTTCGCGAGGAAGGCGATCTCGCGAACGAGTTTTACGAAGTCTTCGTCGTCGATCATATGCATCGCCCGGTCGGCACATGTGCCTTGAACTGGATCCTGACGACGCCGCGCGCAATCAAGCTCACTGATGTGATGAAGCGCGACCAGACGCTGATCCCGGCCACAATGGATCAGGAAGAGCTCGGCCTGATGTTCGAGAAATACGCCCTTATCTCTGCAGCTGTGGTGGATGAGAGCGGACGGCTCGTGGGGCAAATGACAGTGGACGACGTGCTCCACATCATCGCGGAAGAAGCAGGCGAAGATGCGCTGCTCCTTTCCGGTGCGGGCGATGGCGACATTAACGAGCCGATCCGCGAGGCCTATGGCAGCCGGGTGCGCTGGCTGATCGCGAACCTCGGCACAGCGCTTGTCGGCAGCGCGATCATCGCAGCCTTCGGAGCGGCCATCGAGAAGCTTGTGGCGCTCGCGGTTCTCATGCCAATCGTTGCGAGCATCGGCGGCAATGCAGGCACACAGACAATGGCGGTCGCCGTACGCGCGATTGCGACCAACCAGCTGACCCGCGCGAACACCTGGCGGATCGTATGGAAAGAGCTGCGCGTCGCGTTGCTCAACGGCGTGACAATTGCTGTGCTAATCGGGATCGGGACTGCTGCGATCTTTACGCCTCAACTCGGCGCAGTGATCGCCGCGGCAATGGTCATCAACATTATCGTATCCGGCATGGCGGGCGTGCTGGTGCCGGTGATTTTCGAGCGCCTGAAGCAGGACCCGGCCGTCGCATCCTCTGTCTTCGTGACGATGATCACGGATTCGATGGGTTTCTTCGCCTTCCTCGGGTTGGCAGTGCTAGCGGGACTGGCTTGATTTTCGCTCACGCCTGACCATCTCGAATGCCATGCCGCTCCATTTGACCAAGATCGCCTTCGGCGCGCAAAGCTTTGACGATATCGAGAGCTGGTATGATGGCGGTCGCCGCAGCCCCTATCTCACGACCAAATACCGTCCGACCAAGTGGGAAGAGTGCATTGGCGGATCGCTTTACTGGATCCACCAGCACAATCTCGTCGCACGCTCGACCATTCTCGGCTTCAGCCAGACCGATAGCGGGCGCTGGCTGATCGAGCTGGAGCCGAAGCTTGTACGGGTACATCCCAAGCCCAAACGCGCGCATCAGGGCTGGCGCTACTTGAAGGGCGAACCGCCTCGCGATCTCGAAGAAGGCGAGGATATTGGCGATGTGCTGCCCGGCAAGCTTGCGGGCAAATTGCAGAATTTGGGACTTATCTAAGCCCGATACTATTCAGGCAGTGTGATCATATGTGCGATCATGCGCGTGCCTTCGAATACCGCAGTGTCCTCGACATTGATCCCGTCCTCGACAAACACGAAATCGAAAACGCCGTCTTCATTCGCATCGCTGTGGAGCATGACGATGTATTTGCTGCCTGCATCTGCCGGATGATGCATGCGGATCGAGACTTCCTCGTTGCGTCCGGCTTCAAGCCGCGCATAACCTGAAACAATGTCGCCGTTCGGACGGCCGTCGATGACCGGATGCAAGACAATCCATCCGGCTTTCTCGATCACCACTTCATCAAAGGTGAGCGAGGTCGAGTTAGTGCGCATCACGGAAGAATCCGCGCCGTCCATCCGCTCGCTAGTCACAGCCATCGCATCGTCGTGGCGCGTAATGCCTTCGATCTGGATCGCATTGCGCTCGCCATTGCCCATCGTGATCTGCGGACGTTCGGCCGCTTCCTGCGCTGTCGCAACGCCTGAAAGCATTGCGACTGACAATCCCGCAGCCAGATAGTTCTTGATCTTCATCATGCCCTCTCCCGACATTTTCCTGTGGCTATCTTGCCTTATCCGGCGGCGGCCTCTTTCTCCGCCACGCGCCGCAGCGCGTTGACATAAACCTCTGGAGCCTGCGCTCCGGGAATCATGAATTTCCCGTTCACGACCATCGCTGGCACGCCGGAGATGTTCATGTCCCAGGCCTGACGCTCTTCCGCGATGACGCGGGCAAGCAAAGTCTCGTCTTCAAGCGCAGCCTTGGCCGCTTCGCGGTGCAAACCAACCGATGCAGCGATATCGAGCAGCACTTCGCGGTCCGAGACATTGCGGCGCTCGTTAAAATGCGCCTTGAAAAAAGCGAGCTTCAGTTCAGTCTGCACTTGCGGCCCCGCCTGCTCCAGCGCGAAAGCCAGCAAAACATGCGCCGCGCGCGTGTTCCACATCATCGCGGGCCGATCCGGATCATCACCTTCATAAGTCAGCGAGACGCCTGCCTTGTCCGCGATATCCTTCATCTGTGCACGGATCGCGGCGCGCTCTTCATCCGAACGCTGATACTTCTTCGCGAGATGCGCGTCCTGCTCTTCGCCCTCTTCGGCCATGTTCGGATTGAGTTCGAACGGCCGCCAGCGCAGTTCGGCTTTCACTTCGCCTTCGAGCTCCGCAAGCGCCTTTGACAATTGGCCATAACCGATCAGGCACCACGGGCACATGACATCGGAAAAGATGTCGATCGTCATGGTTTGCGGTATTTGAGCGCTCATTGATCGATCCACCACTGCATCAACGTATGAGCGATAGCATGGCGTGGCGGCGCACGGAACGGGCCGTTACCTGCCAGTGCAGCGGTCACATCTTCGCGCGTGAACCACTCGATCTCCGCCATCTCCGTATAATCGATGGTGAGCGCGTCGTCGTCCGTATGGCTATGGCAGCCAATCATCAGCTGACTGGGGAACGGCCAGGGCTGGCTCGCAATGTAAGAGACGTCGTGCGCGCGGACGCCCGATTCTTCGAACACTTCGCGCGCGACGGCCTCTTCAATGGTCTCACCCGGCTCGATGAAGCCAGCCAATGCTGAGAAGCTTCCTTCCGGCCAACCTTTACCGCGGCCCAGCATCAGCTTGCCCTCATATTCGACAAGCATGATGGTGACGGGGTCGGTGCGCGGGAAATGCTGCGCGCCGCAATTGCCGCATGAGCGTTGCCAGCCGCCTTTTGCGATGCTCGTCGCAGAGCCGCATTGTGCGCAAAACCGGTGCCTTGCATGCCAGTCGACGATGCTGCGCGCACCGCCATAAAGCGCGAGATCGCCCGGTTCCAATGTCGCCATGAGGGACCACAATTGCGGGTTCGCCATGCGCGGGCTGGCATCGCCTTGCTGAGGCACCGCGGCAAAGCAGGCCTTTTCGCCCCCTTCGCTGCGATCGATGCCGAGGAAAACCAGCTCTGCATCCTCGGGCGCATCGGCCAGCGTGCCCCATGCAAGCCGCCCGTGATCATCCATCGCAGGCATCAGACCATCAAGCGCGAGCAGACGGGCTTTCCAGTTCATCAATGCGCCAAGCGCTTCCTTGTCAGCGCGGGTGTTATCTGCCCGGTCGAGCGGTGAACCGGAAAAGGCGAGCGGTGACTTAGAACCCATCAGTACGCGCCGATCAGAGACCTTCGATCCCGCCAATATCAGCCTGTATAGCCGCGATGAATTCATCGCGCATCGGCAGCGTCTCAGGGGGCATATATTGAGTGAAAAGCCCGATCCGCATGTTCGATCCAAAGTCTACCGTGGAGAGCGTTCCAGCCGCCCCGCCCCAGCCAAATTGCTCGCCCAGAACGCGTCCACCGGCGCCATGGCCCTGCCCAGCAATCCAGGTGCCAGCGGTATGAACCGCATCGGGTACAAGGTTCGACGTGCCGACGCGCACAGCCAACTCGCCCATGACACGCTTGCTGCCAAGTCTGCCGTATCCGAGCAGCATGCGCATGAACCGGTCATAGTCTTTAGGCGAGGACACAAGGCCGCCGCCGCCTGCTGGAATGCTCGGCTCGTCAGTAAAGATAGAGCTCGCCCCGCCATCGACAGGCAGCGGGATGCCTGCTGCTATACCGTAATTGGTGGTCAGCCGGTCGGTCTCGCTTCCGGGCACGGTGAAGTAAGTGCTCTCCATACCGCAAGGCTCGAAGATGCGATCTTGCAGGAAGCTCTCGAAGCTTTGACCGGACGCGACTTCGATGACGCGACCCAACAGGTCAATACTGGCCGAATAGTGCCATTCGGTTCCGGGTTGCGCGATCAACGGCAGCGTCGCGAGACGGTCAGCCCAAACCTCTAGATTTGGAGCGGGCGTCACCTCGGGCAAACCGGGTATCGGGAACCGGCTGACGCGACCGCCAACCAGGCCGTTTTCGGCAAACGCCTCGGTAATCGGACTCTTTGCATGGATAATGTACCCGAGGCCCGCCGTATGCGTGAGCAGATGGCGGATCGTAATAGGGCGTTCTGCTGCAACAGTGTTGTCGAGCGAACCCTTGGGATCGACCAGCACGCGCATATTGGCAAATGCTGGCAAAGTCTCTGCCAGCGGCTGATCCAAACCAAGCTTGCCTTCATCAACCAGCATCATTGTTGCTATGCCGGTTATCGGCTTGGTCATCGAATAGATGCGGAAGAGCGAGTCTTCTGTGACGCGAGTGGAGCTGCCGAAAGACAGTGAGCCGCCGCCGACGGTGTGCGCGTGATCTTCCTGGCCGGTGCCAAGTGTAACCAACAGGCTCGCAACCTTGTTCTGGCTGAGATAGCGGTTCACCATCGCTGCAATATTCGGGAAGCTGTCGCTGACATCATGTGCCATCGCAAGCTGGCCAAGCGGCAGACCGGCAAGGCCAGCGCCTGCTGCCATATAAGCAGTTCCGCGCAATAGAGAGCGGCGGGAGAGCGTTGCGTCATCAAAACTGCGAAATGCCATGAAGGTCCTCACTTGAAGCTTTTGCAGCGTCCTTGCTTGATGGAGGGCGCAGGGTCAATCGGGTGTTTTGAGGCGCTAGACAAATTGAGATGAATGGGGCTTGTCAGCCACAGGTGTTATACCCATATAAGACACATGCTCAATTTACTCTCCATACTCATCGGTATCATCTCGCTTGTGATCGTGATTCCCGCGACAATCCCCCTGCTGGGATGGGCAAATTGGCTGGCCTTGCCTCTGATCGTGATCGGCGTTGTGGTTGGTCAGCTCTCTTCGAGCGATGGCGGACGCAATTTCTGCCTGATCGTGGGCTTGATTGCCGTTGTACGTCTGATGCTGGGCGGCGGGATAATCTAATCGCGAGCCAGAGCGAGCCGCGCTGCTTTTGCGAATAGTGTTGGCAAGCCGGCACCTTCCAACTCGGCTATCGGCCACCACTCGCCGTCTGTTTGCGGAGCCTCTACGCCCGCAATCGCCTTCACGCTGAGCGTCAATGCGGCATGCGTAAACACGTGATTGACAGCACCTAGTGGCTCCCAATCACCTGTAAGAGGCGCTTCACCTGACCCATCTTCGCGCGCGCTCCAGCCATCGTCGGGCAGCGCCCGCATCCCGCCAAGCATGCCTGTGCCTTGCCGTGTGACGAGCCACACTTCGCGCGACTGGCCTTCCCCGCGCTCAATCCAGTATGCCGTTCCTGTGCGCTGCGGCTTGGCTTTCTTTGGCGCCTTGACTGGCAGAGACTTTGCATTGCCTTGGACCCTAGCCTCGCAATCCTCCGACAGCGGACACAGCAGGCACTTGGGCGCTCTTGTCGTGCATATCTGGCTACCCAGATCCATCATTGCCTGCGCAAAATCGCCTGAGCGCGCGACCGGCGTGATCACATCGGCTTTTTCGCGGATCGCTTTGCGTGCGGCAGGTAGTGGTTCTTCAATCGCAAAAAGCCGCGAAACAACGCGTTCAACATTGGCATCGACCACAACCGCGCGTTCTCCAAACGCGATCGCTGCAATCGCGGCCGCGGTGTACGCGCCTAAGCCCGGCAGCTTCAGCAGCTCTGCTTCTGTTCGAGGAAATCGCCCCATCGCTGCCACTTCACGCGCACATTTCGCCAGATTGCGCGCCCGCGAATAATAGCCCAGCCCTGCCCATGCGCTCATGATTTCTGCATCATCAGCAGCCGCGAGTGCCTCAACACTCGGCCACGTCTCGACGAATTTTGCAAAATACGGCTTCACCGCCGCGACTGTGGTCTGCTGCAGCATGACTTCAGACAGCCACACGCGGTATGGCCAGTCAGGATCGTCCGGCACTGGCAAGCCCGGCGGATTGCGCCACGGCAGATCACGCGCATGCTGGTCATACCAGTGGAGCAGATTTTCAGAGACAGTAGCGGCCACGGCTCGCCTATGGCATGAGCGCGTTTGCAATGGAAAGTCGCGATCCACCAAATTCGGGAAAGAAAACCCAAAAGGCCTCAAGTAGCGGAGCGGTAGGCCGTAAAAAGAACGCCAAGCCTTGGCAACGCCCGCGCGGTGGCAGCCCGAAGCCGATTGGCGAGCTCATGCCGCAAATCGGTCGTACCGCTTTTCGCCGCTTTGGCTTTGTGCAGTCCAATGTCGTCACACGCTGGCCGGAGATTGTCGGCCCCACGCACGCCAGGGTCTGCGCACCTGAGGCGATCCGCTTTCCTCCCGGTGAGAAATCCGAAGGTATCTTGCAACTCGTCGTCACCCCCGCACACGCGCCGCTTATCCAGCAAGTGATTCCGGAAATCATCGAGCGGGTGAACCGCTTTTTCGGCTATAATGCTGTCGCACGGGTCAAGCTGCGGCAAGGTGAGGTTAAGCCGCCATCTGCTGAAGAAAAACCGAAAGCGCCGCCTTCGCTCAAGCCCATTCCCATGGAGTTGGGAGACAGCTTGCGCGACATCGGCGATCCGGAGCTGCGCACAGTGCTGGAATTGCTCGCGCGCTCCATGGGTGACGAGAAGAAGGACTAAACCCCAAGTGAAACCAATCAAGCTGGCATTGGCAGTGGCTGCGATAGCGCTTGCCCCGGTCGCTTCGGCGCAGAGCGGCGGAGGCAATTGGAATCTCACTGTCGATGAAGATCAAGTCAGTCACCGCATCGGCAACCCGAACGCGAAAGTGAAACTGACGGAATATGTGAGCTACACCTGCTCGACATGCGCTCTGTTTGCTCAGCAAGGCGATCCGGTGCTGGAGCTGGCTTATGTCGGCTCAGGCCAAGTGCAGCTTGAAATCAGGCAGTTCATCCGCAATCCGATTGATTTGGCGATTTCGCTCATGACGCATTGCGGCGCGCCAGAAAAATTCAAGCAGAACCACGCCGCATTCATGCTCAGTCAGAATATGTGGATTGCGCCACTCAACAGACCGACGCAGGCTCAGGTCACGCGATGGACGCAGCCAGGCGCAGCCAGCCGTCGCAATATTGCCAATGATTTCGGTTTCTATCGCATCATGGAGCGTCGCGGCTATCGCATTACCGATGTCGACAAATGCCTGAATGACGAGGCCAAGGCTCAGGCCTTTGCCGCGGCGACCCAGGCTGATGCAGAGCGTCTGCAGATCGAAGGCACACCGACATTCGCTATCAATGGCCGCAAGGTTGATGTTTCGCCTGTCTGGAGCGCTTTGCAGCCAGAGCTCGATAAGGCGCTAGCCAACCCAAATTCGTCCCAAAACGGGCTTTAAATCCGAAATTCGCTCAAACCCTTGTGGAAAGGCTGTGAGTGTAGGTATCGCTCCTGCTTCACCCTCCACTCCCCTTAGGCTACTCCTATCTATTCAAATTCGAGGATTGCATCTGTTATGACACTTGCTCGCACCTTCAAATTCGCACTTTCTTCAGCAGCAGCGCTGGCGCTGGTCGCTTGCGGTTCCGAGACTGATGACACCGGAGTAGCAGAGGGCGAACCTATCGCTGCGATCCCCGCGCCTGAAGGCACTGAATGGCGCGACATGGTGACGGTCACCGACGCGGATGGCTATCTCGTCGGCAATCCCGATGCGCCAATCAAGCTGATCGAATACGGCTCGCTTACCTGCGGGGCTTGCGCGAACTTCTCCATGACCGGTGTCCAGCCGCTCAAAGAAAAATATGTGAGCACCGGCGTTGTGAGCTTTGAGCTGCGCAACCAGATCCATAACGGCATCGACCTGGTGATGGCGCGGATGGTGCGCTGTAGCTCGCCCGAAGCATTCCACCCGCTTGCAGATCAGGTCTGGGCCAATCTGGGTGCGATCCTGCAGCAGGCGCAGCAAAACCCGGCCGCACTCGAAGCGGCGATGCAGCTGCCAGAAAATGAGCGCTTTGTCCGTGTCGCTGAGAACACCGGCCTGCTCGATTTCTTTGCTGCGCGCGGCCTCAGCGCTGACCAGGCACGCACCTGTCTTGCCGATGCTGAAAGCGTTCAGGCCATTGCAGAACGCTCCGACACGCAATCAGCTGAGCTTGGTGTTACCGGTACGCCGACATTCTTCATCAACGGCAATAAGGTCGACGCGAACAATTGGAACGCGCTTGAACCTATGCTGCAACGGGCGGGCGCTCGCTAAGAACAGCGGCTAAAGGGGAGGACGCGCAAGGATGGAGATCAGGAAGCTCAAGCTCAGCGGCTTCAAGAGCTTCGTGGAACCTGCCGAATTGCGCGTTGAACCCGGCCTGACCGGTGTCGTTGGCCCGAATGGCTGCGGCAAATCCAACCTCTTGGAAGCAATCCGTTGGGTCATGGGCGAAAATTCGCCCAAGTCCATGCGTTCAGGCGGGATGGAAGATGTCATCTTCGCAGGGACTGAGGCTCGCCCTCCTCGCGACTTTGCTGAAGTTGTCCTGCAAGCCGCCGACAGCGACGGCGAAGAACTTGAAGTCATGCGCCGGATCGAGCGCGGTGCTGGTAGTGCTTACCGCGTAAACGGCTGTGATGTTCGCGCGAAGGACGTGGCTCTCACCTTTGCTGATGCGGCGACCGGGGCACACTCTCCTGCACTCGTCAGCCAAGGCAAGATCGCACAGGTTATTGCGGCCAAACCGGCAGAACGGCGGCAGATGCTGGAAGAAGCAGCCGGGATCGCCGGGCTGCACGTGCGGCGCAAGGATGCTGAAAGCAAGCTGCGTTCGACAGAGAAAAACCTCGAGCGGCTCGAAGACCTGATGGCGGGTCTGGACTCGCAGATGTCGTCCTTGCGGCGGCAGGCCAAGCAGGCAGAGCGCTATGGCAAGCTGACGGAACAGATCCAGCTGGCTGAGGCGCGCTTGCTCTATGCGCGTTGGCGCGATGCGGCAGCAGCGGCAGATGCAGCACGGGCCGAAGCCAAGGCAGCGGACGAACGCGTGGCGAGCGCACAGGCCGCAGTTGGCGAAGCGCAGACAGCGCAACGTCAGGCAGCAGAAAAGCTATCCGAAGCGCGCGAAGAACAAGCTGACCGCCGCGATGATGCAAGCGCGCATGGCCACCGGATGGCCGCGCTTACGGAGAAGCTCGAAGCGGCTGAACAACGCCTCGGTGACCTGAAGCGCCAGCAGACGCGGCTTGAAGAAGACCGCACTGATGCCGACCGCATGACGAAGGATGCGGCAGAAGCGCTTGCGCGGCTTGACCGCGATTTGCAGGCCAGCATCGCTGCACTTGAAAGCGATGAGACCGGGCGCCCTGCCCTGCTTGCCAAGTCGGAAGATGCAGAGCGCGCCAGCCGGACTGCCGAACTGGCCTATGCGAAGGCGACAGCTGATCAGGCAGGCGTCGAAGCTGAATGGCGCGTCGTTGAAGCGGAAATCAGCCAAGCGAAGGCTCGGCTCGATCGCTTGGAAGCGGAAAGCGAACGCCAACAGGCGCAGCGTGCCGACATCCCGAGCGCTGACGAAGCGGAACGAGCGGTTGCCGATGCCAAGCAGGCAGTCAGCGATACGCAGTCGGCGCTTGAGAAGCTCCGCGCCGAACTTGAAGCCAATCAGGCGCGCAAGGCAGAGTTGCAGAGTGCCAGCGATAATGCCGCCTCCGAACTCGCGACGGCGAAGGCAGAACTAGCCGGGATCGAGCGCGAGCATCAGGCGCTTGCCCGTGACCGAGACAATCGCGCACGCCAACGCGAACAGCGCAAGGGCCGCGCGGTCGCTCTGGATGGCGTGAAGGCAAAGCCCGGTTTCGAACGCGCAGTAACCGCCGTGCTTGGGCGCGATGCGAAATCTCCGCTTGGCGCTGCCGAGGGTGATGGCCGCTTCTGGACAGGTAGCTCTGCGCCAGCACCGGTGGCGGACAGCTTGCTTGATCAACTGACACAATGCCCTGACGAGTTGCGCGCGCGCCTCAGCCAAGTTCATGTCGCGGATGGCGATGATGGACGCACTCTGAAGCCCGGCGAATGGCTCGTCACCAAGGATGGCCGCTTGCGGCGCTGGGACGGGTTTGTTGCCTATGGCGAAGGTGCTGCCGAAGCCGCTCGACTCGAAGCGGAAAACCGCTTGGAAGAGCTGGAGAAGCAATTGCCGGCCCTACGCGATGCGGTCGAGGCAAAGTCCGCTCAGCAGCAATCCGTGCAGGACGAGTATCAGCAGCTTGCGCAAGGACTGATCGCGCAAGAGCGCGGGATCGCAGAAGCGAGCGAAACCGAGCGTCAGGCTCTGCGCACGCTCGATAGCGCAGAAGCAGCGCTGGAACGCAATGCGGCCCGCCTGACTGAGCTTGAAGCATCAGCGAAAGACTTGGCCGAGCAGCGCGAACAAGCTGAAGCCGAGCATAAGGCCGCTGAAGCCAAACTTGCTGAGCTGCCCGCGCCCGATGCTGGCCGCGCGAGCGTAGATGCAGCCCAAGCTCGTCACGAGGCTGCGCGCTCGGCTTTGCAGGCTGCGGCGGCTGAACTCGCTGCGCATGATCAAGCGCTCGCGGTAACGCGTGAACGCGTTGCGGCTCAGCGTGCGGACAAAGCCAATTGGGAGGCGCGCTCCGGCGATGCGACGCGGCGCATGGCGGAAACCGCGCGGCGGCTTGAAGAGATCGAAGAAGAGCGCGCTGTCATCGCTGCCAAGCCCGAAGGCTTAATGAAAGAGATCGAGCAAGGCGATACGATGCGCGCCAAGCTCACTGAGGAACTGGCGGCTGCGGACGAAGCCGTGCGCCAGGCCAGCGAAGTTTCGCAAGCGGCTGAGCGCACTTTGGCTGATGCAACCGAACGTCTGGCTAGCGCGCGTGAAGGTCGGGCCGATTTGACAGCGCGTGCGGAAAACTCGGAAAGCCGCCGCGGGGAAATGGCGCGCATTTCAGGCGAGCGTTTCCAATGTCCTCCTCCGATGCTGGCCGAGCGTTTCAGCTTCGAAATAGAAGAGGTCCGTGATCACGGCGCGGAGTCCGAAGAGCTGGAGCGGCTGACCGCCAGCCGCGAGCGGATTGGTCCGGTGAACCTCGTCGCGGCTGAAGAATTGAAAAAGATGGAAGAAGAGCACGGTGCGAATGCCACCGAGCAGGCCGAACTCGCGGAAGCGGTCAATCGGCTGCGCGGTTCGATAGGCAATCTCAACCGTGAGGGACGCGAGCGCCTGCGCGCAGCATTCGAAGAAGTGGACGGCCACTTCCGCATTCTCTTCACACGGCTGTTTGAAGGCGGTCAGGCGCATCTCGCGCTGATCGACAGCGACGATCCATTGGAAGCGGGCCTCGAGATTTATGCGCAGCCGCCGGGCAAGCGTCTGCAATCACTGAGCCTTCTGTCCGGCGGTGAGCAAGCGCTGACGGCGACAGCGCTGATTTTCGCACTGTTCCTCACCAATCCGGCGCCGATCTGCGTCCTCGACGAAGTTGACGCGCCGCTTGATGATGCCAATATCGAGCGTTTCTGCGACTTGCTCGATTCCATGGTTAGCGAGACGAGGACCCGCTATCTGATCGTCACGCACAATGCCGTCACGATGAGCCGTATGCATCGCCTGTTCGGTGTGACAATGGCGGAAAAAGGTGTGTCGCGCCTCGTCAGTGTTGACCTCGGCGAAGCGGAGCTGATGGCGGCGGAGTAGGCGGTCGTGCGAATTTCGGGTGGAAAGCGGGTCAAGTCGATGGCGCAAGTCGGCGCGGCGTTGGCTCCTCAGCGATTGATCAGGCTCGAACAGGGGCCTTTTTGGAGGTCGGTAGAATGCAATTAGACTGGTCAGCGATTTCTGCAGTCAGTGATATTCTTGCAGCGATAGCAGTGGTTGCTTCCTTGTGGTTCGTCGCCAGTCAGCTGCGTCAAAATACAAAAGCTATCGTCGCCAATTCAAGACAGGGACTACTGGATGCTGATCTTGGATTGATAACTGGGTTCATTGATCACGCGCTCGACCCTCATTTGATCAGTGACCGCGACAAGCTATCGCCTGAAGATGAAAGGCGCCTCACTTGGATGGTGGTCAAGGCCTTGCGAGTGAGGGAGTTCGCCTGGCATCAATACAGGTCAGGGATTTTGGACGAAGATTCCTGGGAGTCATACATGCAACCGGTCCCGGGAATATTCTCATCAGAGCGCGCGCGGTCTGTTCTGGAATTTTATACCGGAGATAAAGGCTTCATGGCGGAAGTACATGCGAGGATCTCGGAAAAAGCCGAGTAGCTGCAACCTACGGAATTGAGCCATCGCCAGGCTCTGCCACATTTCGGCACTCAACCCTTTAGCGTGGCGGCCAACTGGTTCCGGATCGACTTCAGCTTAGGTAGCAAATCTGCCTCTGCGTCCGAACTTTTCGCAGCTTCAGTGAAGAACACACCGCGCTCTTCCGAAGCCGGATCAGCCTTGTCCGCGCGCCCTTCACGAATAGCGGTTTTCGCACCTTTCAGTGTGTAGCCTTCGCCGTTCACCAACCGGTTGATCGTTTCCAGCAAAGAGACGTCTGACGACCGATAATAACGTCGGCCACCGCTACGTTTTAGGGGCTTCAGCATCGGGAAATGTTGCTCCCAATAGCGAAGGATGTGTGGCTTGATCCCAAGCGCATCGCTCACTTCACCAATTGTCCTGAGCGCCCCCTCCTCTTTTCCGTCCTGGAAGGTGCTGGTCATATTGTCAGCTCGCCTTTGCGATCCGGTCTTTCAACAACTGGCTCGCCCGGAATGTCATGACCCGGCGCGGCGTGATTGGGACTTCGATCCCAGTCTTGGGATTGCGACCGACGCGTTCGCGCTTGTCTCGGAGTATGAAACTGCCAAAGCCGGAGATTTTAACGTTCTCCCCGCCTTCGAGCGCTTCCGCCATTTTATCGAGAATAGACTCAACGAGTTCCAGCGATTCTGCGCGCGACAGACCCATCTTGCGATTGATTGTCTCTGCTAAATCCGCGCGTGTTAGCGTGCCCACCGAACGCATAAACCGCTTCTCCTCTTGTTTACATAAACCCCAACGGCTGACCGCAGGTTACTAAAAATAGCCAATCACTTCAATGTCGAAGACGTACAAGTGGTGGAAGGATATTAACCATTCGCCGGATTTTTACAGACGGATCAGGCTTGCCCCCCAGGTAAATCCGCCACCCATCGCTTCGAACATGACGAGCTGTCCGGCCTTTATGCGGCCATCGCGCCGCGCCGTATCGAAAGCCAGCGGCACGGACGCCGCCGAGGTATTGGCATGGCGATCTACCGTCACAACCACCTTATCCTCTGAAATCGCTAGCTTCTTTGCTGTTGCATCCAGAATGCGCTTGTTCGCCTGATGAGGCACGATCCAGTCGATTTCATCGCTGCCAATGTCTGCATCTGCGATGACTTCGCGCAAGACTTCGGACAGATTGACCACTGCGTGGCGGAAGACTTCGCGACCTTTCATGCGCAGATGGCCGACGGTTTGCGTTGTGGATGGACCCCCATCGACATAGAGCAAGTCGTGTTGGGCACCATCCGCATGAAGTCGGCTTGCAAGGACTCCGGAGCGAGTTGCACTGGCATCCTGCGCTTCAAGGACCACTGCCCCTGCTCCGTCTCCGAATAGCACGCAAGTCGTGCGATCTTCCCAATCGAGAATACGGCTGAAGGTCTCTGCGCCGATGACCAATGCACGCTTTGCCATGCCTATGCGCAGCATCGCGTCTGCAGTGGTCAATGCGTAAAGGAAACCGGAGCAAACAGCGGCAACATCAAACGCAATCCCGCCATGACAACCCAGCGCATGCTGAACCTTGGTGGCCGTAGCCGGAAAGGTATTGTCAGGCGTTGCCGTTGCCAAAATGATCAGATCGATCGCGCTTGCATCGACCCCTGCATCCTTCAGCGCAGCGCGTGACGCATCAGTCGCAAGGGAGGCCGTCGTTTCGCCTTCGCCCGCAATATAGCGTTGCCGGATGCCAGTGCGCTCGACGATCCATTCGTCAGACGTATCAACGCGCTCGGCAAGCTCTGCATTTGTGACACATTTTGCGGGGAGAGCCGATCCGCTCCCTAGGATAACCGAGCGGAGCATAGCGCTCACGCTTTGCTCTCCGTATCGCTGTTGCCATTCGCTGGCGTTTCGCGAAGCCGGTCCTCTCCAAGCTCCGCCAGATCCAGCGCAATACGGCCAGTGATTTCATTTTCCAGCAGGCTCGCCGCGACAGCAACCGCGTTGGCGACGCCAGCCGCGTTCGCACTGCCATGGCTTTTCACCACGACACCATTGAGGCCGAGGAAAACTGCGCCGTTATGGTTGTTGGGATCCAGGTGATGCTTGAGAAGCTCTGTCGCTGGGCGCGAGACCAGAAATCCAATCTTGGACCGCAGCGAGCTGGTGAATGCGTTGCGTAACAGGTCCGTAACGAACCGCGCCGCGCCTTCGATGGCTTTCAATGCGATATTCCCGGAAAACCCATCGGTTACAACAACATCGACTTCGCCGCGATTGATCTTGTCGCTCTCGACAAACCCGTCGAACTGCATGGCAAGACCTGTTGCTGCTTGCAGCGTTGCCGCTGCATCGCGCAGGCTCTCGGTGCCTTTTATCTCTTCGGTTCCAATATTGAGGAGCCGTACGCGCGGACGCTCAAAGCCATTTACGATCCGCGAATAGGCCGCGCCCATAATCGCGAACTGAACAAGGTTGCGCGCGTCCGCCTCTGTATTGGCGCCAAGGTCGAGCATGACCACATCGTACTCTTCCAGCGTCGGCATAGCAGCGGCAAGCGCCGGGCGATCAATGCCTGGCATGGTGCGCAGGGCAAGCTTGCTCATCGCCATCAGCGCGCCGGTATTGCCAGCCGATACAGCAGCACCGGCATCGCCTTGCTTTACGGCATTGACTGCGAGCCCCATGCTGGTCGTCTTCGCACGGCGGAGCGCGCGGCTTGGCAACTCATCGCCGGCAACCACGTCTTCGCAATGCAGGATTTCCGATGCCCCGCGCATGTTGGGGTGATCGTCGAGCGCGGCTTTGATCCGCGCTTCATCACCGACCAGCAGGAATTGGAACTTGTCATGACGACGGCGCGCTTCAGCAGCGCCCTCGACCATTACGCGCACGCCTTCATCGCCGCCCATCGCATCAACAGCGATACGCGGCAGGCTCATGCACATTTCTCCGACTTAGACATGGCTGGTCTTTAAAGACCGACCGCAACGACCTCGCGACCGTTGTAGAAGCCACAGTGCGGGCACAGATTGTGCGGGCGCTTAAGCTCCCCACAATTGTTGCACTCGTGAAAAGCTTCCACTTTCAACGAATTGTGCGCGCGGCGATTACCACGGCGGTGAGGCGATACTTTTCTCTTTGGGACAGCCATGGCGGCACCTAATCCTCAAATAAATCTGCAATTTGTGAACCGCTCTAAGGCAAGGACTGTCTTCGCACAAGCTTTGCAAGCGCGTCAGCAGGCCCGGCTATGGCGGGAAAGCGCGCGCTATAGCGGAAAATCGCAAGGTTGCAACCCACTGCGCACACCCCTAGCAAAAGGCTCGATAACGGAGGGGAATCGCATCCATGCTTACTTTACTGCCAGTGACACTGACCGCGGCTGCTGCGGCAGCTATTCTCAATGTGTGGCTGATGATCCGCGTCGGCCGCGTGCGCCAGGCGGAAAAAATCTCCATCGGCGATGAAGATAACGACAATCTGATCCGTCGGATGCGCGCTCAGGCAAACTTCGTGGAAAGCACGCCTTTCGTTTTGATCCTGATTGCAGCGATCGAGGTTTCGGGCCGCGGTGAGCCATGGCTTGCATGGGTTGCAGGCATATACATGCTGGGGCGCGTCGCGCATGGCTTCGGCATGGATGGCGGCAGCCTTCAGATGGGCCGGATGATCGGTACGCTGACGACAATGCTGGCGCTGCTGGGCCTCGCGATTGTAGCCGTGCTGATCAGTGTCGGGGTGATGTGAGGTTTTTGTTTGTTTAGCCTCAAGCGCATCCGCGCTTTCGGTTCCAAGCCAAGCGAACGGACGCGAGCGCCGGAGCTTGAGGATCAACAAAGGCTCAACCCAAAACCCTATCACTTACAAAAGCATTGGTCTGGCGTTCCTGTCCGAAGGTGCTGGTCGGACCGTGGCCGGGAATAAACGTCACATCATTGCCGAGCGGCCAGAGCTTCTGCGTGATCGCATCGATCAGGTCCTGATGATTGCCCATCGGGAAGTCGGTGCGCCCAATGCTTCCCTGAAACAGCACATCGCCGACAATCGCGAAGCGTGACGGCTCGTGAAAGAACACCACATGGCCCGGCGTGTGTCCGGGGCAATGGATCACGTCGAGCTCAAGCTCGCCCACAGTGACCTTGTCGCCATCATTGAGCCAGCGATCCGGCTCGAACACCTTGCCGTTGATGCCATATTTCGCGCCGTCTTCATCCAGCCGCGAGATCCAGAAGCGGTCATCCTCATGCGGACCTTCGATCGGCAAGCCCAACTCTTCAGCAAGGATACCGGCCTGCCCGCAATGATCGATATGGCCATGGGTGATGAGGATTTTCTCCAGCTCCACTCCGGTCTTCTCCAACCCGAGCTTGAGCCGGTCCAGATCTCCGCCCGGATCAGTCAGCGCGCCCTTATTGGTCTTCGTGCACCAGATCAGCGAGCAGTTCTGCTGCAGCGGCGTCACCGGAATGATCGCGGCTTTCATCGGGGGAGTGATTGGAGAAGCTTCAGTCATAAGGCGTGAAATGGCGTGGGCCCATGGCGAATGCAAGAGCAGGCTTAGCGGAGCTGGCTTACCAACGTTTCATCTTCCGGAACCGCCCTTTCTTGTCACGGCGATATTCCAGGCGCGGCGGCACGGCATTGGCCCAAGACCAGAAGCGCCGCAGCCGAGAACGCAGGCCCTTGCCTTTGCCGTTCGCGCTGCTCGCATGCTCTTCCTCTGACCCCGCAAGCGCCCACGTCATCATCACGCCAATGGCGATGGCTGCTGCTACGAGCAGAAACAGAACAGAGACGATGATCAGTGTAAGCATGAGAGGATCTTACGGATGTTTGCGTAGGTTATATAACAGGTAAGCGCGCGCAAAATTGGTCAAAGACGACATGTCCACATGCGGGACTGCGGCTAGAGCCGCCCGCCTTTCCATACGACGCGGCCGATAATCTCGATCTCGTCCGCGCTCACTTCAATCGGAGGATAAGCCAAGTTCTGGCTGAGCAGTGCGAGCCGCCCTGCCCCAGCGCTTGCAACGCGCTTTACCATCAGGCTGTCATTGAACCGGACGACATGCACACCGTCGCGGAATGGCCGCAAGGTTCGATCAACGAGGATTTCATCCCCATCGCGCAGCAACGGCTCCATACTGTCACCTTCGACAGTGATTGCGGACAGCTGCGCTGCCTCCAGCCCTTGCTCGCGCAGCCAGGCTTGCGAGAAACGGAAGGTATCGAACGCCTCTTCATTGTCAGGCAATGCGCCCGGCCCCGCTGACGCGCCGATATCGAGCCGCGGGATTTCCACCCAAGCAGAAAGGTTGCTGCGGGACGCGACGTAGGATTTTTCCTTAAGATCCTGTAAAGGCGCACCCAGCTCAGTCTCCGCCACTCCAAAGAACTCCGCGAGCCTGCCACGATCCTGCTCTTCAAGCTTGCGCGGACTGCCTTTTGTAATGAACTGCTGGAGATAGCTCGCATTTCTGCCGATCATCGCCGACAGAGACGCGAGACTTGCACCGCTCTCCTGCGCCAGCTGACGTAGCCTTGCGCGCTCTTCCGATAGTTCAGCCATGAACCCTACCTCACCTTAACCATTAAATTTCCTATAGCATAGGATTTTTCCTAGACAAGTAGGAATTGAGTTGGAACAAATAAGGAACAACGTCGATTTGCAATCGGAACGGCGTCTGGTCGAAACTATCCTTGAGGGGCAATCATGCTGATCCGAACTGTCGAACAATTCCTCCGCAAACACGATATGGCCGCCACCAAATTCGGGCGCCTTGCTGCGCACGATCCGCGCTTTGTGCTCGATCTTCGCATGGGCCGTATTCCGCGCGCCGGGACAGAAAAACGTGTGCGCCAATGGATGGAAGACTATTCACCTGACCGTGTTCCGCCGGCGTTCGATAAAAAGACTGCGGGCACAATGGGCTACGAAGTCAAAGGCTATGCTGCCCCTGCCCTTGCGGGTCGCTCAAAGGCGCAAGGAGCCTTCGCTCATGCACATTGATATCCTTGAAACAAAGGCAAAGCGGTACCGCCCGCGCAAGACGCTGGGCGACCGGGTACGTGAAGCGCTGCTGTTGGTTGCAGGCTCGGAAGCCAATCTCCTCATCCATGAGGAGACGCCTTGGGCCTCAATCACATTTGCAGGAACGCGTCACGAGCTGACAGTCGAGTTCAACGGTATCGCGGCGTGCAAGATCGGCGAGCGCTTTATCGCAGCCCTGCCCGATCACGAGTTCACGATCCCCAATATGCTGGTGGCCGATGCAACTATCAGCGAAGTGGAATCGAGCTATACGCCGGAGCCGCGAATGGTCGTCACAGCGACGCTCTTGCTGTTGGAGGAAGCCTAGTAGCCGAGCTTCGGATCAAAGATCGGCGCGACAGGCTCACCCTTCAAATAGCGGTCGAGGTTCTCAAGGAAACGCTCGGCAGAGCGGATGAACATCTTGTCCTGTGCGCGGCCAGACAAATGCATGGTGATATGCGCATTGTCCATGCCCCATAGCGGATCTTCAGGCGGCAGGGGTTCCGGCGTGGTCACGTCAAGAAACGCGCCGCCAATGGTCTTGCTTTCCAGGGCCGCAACTAGCGCTGGCTGATCGACGACTGCGCCGCGTGCGATGTTGACCAAAACCGCGTCGCTTTTCATCGCTGCAAGCTCATCAGCTCCGATCATGCCATCGGTTTCAGGCGTTGCAGGCACGGCTAGGATAACCCAGTCAAACTCGTCAAGCTTGTCGCGCCATTGATCGGGCGTGAGCACGCCTTGGCCCGCTGTGCGCCGCACCACAGTCACTTCGACATCAAAGGCTTCCAGGCGCGGCTTGATGAGCTTGCCAATCGCGCCATAACCTAAGAGCAGCGCCTTGCTGCCTGCTAGCTCGCGTTTGCCGGGGCTGTCTTGCAGCCATTCCTTGCGGTCTTGCGCGCGAACCACATCGCGATACCCTTTCGCGATGTTGAGCATTCCCATCACGACATATTCGGCAATGGTGATCGCGTTGATCCCCGCGCCATTTGTGACAGTAATGTCGCGCTCGATCAGCACATCCATCGGCAGGAAGTCGAGCCCGGCATAGATCGAATTCAACCATTTGAGACTGGTCGCTGCGCGCAGCGTGTCTGCCATCGCGTCGAGCTCATACATGTCGAACCAGCCAATTTCAGCGTCCGGCACAACTTCCAGTGCCTCTTCCTTCGTCATGAACCAGCGCACGTCCAGGTCCTTGGGCAAACGCGGTTCGAGCAATGGGCGGATGAGGCCGGATAGTGCCAGTTTAGTCATAATTTCCATTCCCATCCCAGCGGATCGCCGTCCATCACTTCAACGCCTTTCGCGGTGAGCTCATCACGCAGCGCATCGGAAGTTGCGAAGTCCTTCTCCGCCCGCGCGGCCTTGCGGCGGGCAAGCGCATCTTCGATTTCTGCTTCGTCAGTCTCGGCCGACTTCGGACGAAGGCGTAAGTCCTCACGCCGCAGTTCCAGCAGGTTGAGACCAAGCACTGCATCCATGTACGCAACGACAGCATGCTTCATCGCAGCGTCGACTTTCTTGGCCGCTAGCACATCTTCCAGCGCGGTGATCGCCACGGCAGTGTTCAAATCATCGGCCATGGCCTCGTTGAACTTCGCAATCGAAGGCGCAAGTTTGGGATGCCGGAATTCTTCAACCGGCGGCAAGCGTTGAGCTTGTTCGGCGCCCTTAACCGCTTCAGTCAAACGCTCTGCAGCCATCACCATGCGCTTCAAGCGGGTCAGTGCAGCCATCAGACCTTCCCAGATAAATTCAAGCTCGCTGCGATAATGCGCTTGCAAGCACATCATCCGATAGCTGAGCGGGTGATAGCCTTTGTCGATCAGCAATCGGAGGCGCAAGAACTCGCCTGCGCTCTTCGACATCTTGCCGCTGCGTTCGACGAGGAAGTTGTTGTGCATCCAGATCTTCGCGCCTGAATTGGTCGCTTGCGACAATCCGCCGCAACCGCAAAAGGCCTGGTTCTGCGCGATCTCGTTCGGGTGGTGTATCTCACGGTGGTCGATCCCGCCCGTATGAATGTCGAAGGGAAACCCAAGCAGCTTCTCGCCCATGACCGAGCATTCCAGATGCCAGCCGGGCGCGCCTTTGCCCCAAGGCGAGTCCCATTCCATTTGACGCGTCTCGCCCGCAGGTGTCTTGCGCCAGATCGCGAAGTCCGCCGCATTGCGCTTGCCTTCAACGGCATCGATCCGACCTTCTCCATCCTCTGTCACAGCGCGCGCAAGCCGACCGTAATCATCGACCGTTGACACGTCGAAATAAAGGCCGCTTTCGAGTTCGTAGCAATGCTTGTCCGCGATGCTTTTCGCGAATTCCAGCATCTCCTCGATGTAATCTGTCGCCACCGACCACTTCGCAGGCTGGCGGATATTGAGCGCCTTCACATCGTCCCAATAGGCCTCGGTGTAGTGCCTTGCGATATCCCAGATGGACTGCGCCTTTTCAGCGGCCATCTTCTCCATCTTGTCTTCGCCTTCATCCGCATCATCGGTGAGATGCCCGACATCTGTAATGTTGATGATGTGCGTGAGCTTGTAGCCGCGCCAGCTGAGCGTGCGGCCAAGCACATCTGCGAAGACATAGGCACGCATATTGCCGATATGGGGGTAGTTATAGACCGTCGGACCGCAGGTGTAGACGCGCGCTTCGCCTTCATGGACGGGCTGGAATGGCTCCAGCTGGCGGGTCAGCGAATTGAACAGGCGCAATTCGGTATTGGACGATTGGTCGGTCATTATGCGGAGCGCTTTGCGGGTGCGAGCGCGCGCGGTCAAGCATAAGAAAAGGCGGCCCCGCCGTCTGGTAGAGCCGCCTGTTTCCGGTTTTCGTTTAGGACAAGCTTACTGCGCTGCAGCGAGATCGCTTGAGCGCAATGCGCCTTCGCCCATGTCGTCGTCATCGACGAGCTTCAGGCTTTCGCCCTTCTCTACGAATTCCGCAGCATCGCTTGGCGACAGGTCAGGACGGCCCGACATGAAGCCCATCTTGATGCGGCATTCAACGAATTGCGTCTCGCCTTCTTCAACGAGCAGCGTGATCGCGTCTTTCTTCTCGTTCTTGACCCAATAATCCTGCTTGCCGGGTTCAGCCGCGACAATCACATATTTGCCAGCGCCAAGCGACGAGATCTTGGTCTTGTCCTTCTTGGTGCCCTGATTGATCGTGCAACCCATCGCAAAGCCCATGCGGGTCGAGCGATAGAATACGATCTGACCTTTGCCCTCAGGCGGCAGCGGAATGAAATGCGGAGAGCCTTCTGGCGTGTGATTGGCGGGACCAGCTGGTTCGTCCATCACGGCTTCTGCGGCCTCTTCCGCCGCTTCTGACATTGCTTCTTCAGCTTCTTGAACCGCCTGTTGCATAGCCTCCGCAGCGGCCTCACCGGCTTCTGCATCCTGATAGGCAAGCGCCGGTCCTGTCAGGCCAAGCGTGAGCGCCGCTGCACCCGTCATCGACAGTGTCTTGAAATTCATTTTACGTCCCTTCCCTGCAATTAGCGGCCTCAGCATCATCGCCTTGAGGCAGCAAAATCTCTGTGTCTTCTGCAAGCTTTGCGCCTGCCAGCGTTCCTTCAGCAACATCGACATTCTTGCCGCGCACGAGGAAACCCACTGGTCCTGTCGCAATCGCGAGCCCGGTCTGCGCTTTGCCGGATAAGCCAAGCTTCAAGCTGCGCAGCGGAATGCGCTGTTCGCCCAGATCAATGTAATTCGCAGTGAGGATGAGCTCGCCGCCGGCACCGCTGCCGCCCGCTTTCTTGGCATGGATCACTTCGCCCTGCCCTTGCGTTCCGGCGGGGATGATCTCTTCTCCCTCCGCCATCACCGGCTCAGTTACCGTGATCAGAAAAGTGTCGCCGCTGGTGCTGGTCTTGCTCCCTTGCGCTGCATCAATGCTGATATAAACCGGCGTCAGCTTAGCGAGCGTGACAAGGCGCGGCTCTGGATTTTCGCAAGCATCGGCAACCGTTTCGGCTTGGGCCGTATCTTCGGCTTTGTCAGCTTGAATGGCGGCTTCGCCGTCCAACTCCCGCGCGCTCAATGAAGCAGCGCTCGCCAGTGCGACCAGAAAAAGGCACGCAATCGTGGGCCCATCCATAGCCCTCAAAAAGCTCTTCATGTGAGAGTTCGACCCCTGTAACGACGCTCTCCGGCGCCTCCCCATCCCTGCGCGCAGTTTAGCAGCCCCGCAAACGGGTACAAGTGTTAAGTGATTGAGGGTACGAGGACTTCTGGCGGCTACTCCCAACCAAGGAATTGCACTTGATCGTCGAGCGGCACACGCTCACGCTCAAAATTGTTCACCGGGGCATCCGGGTCGCGATAGCCGATCGCCATGCCGCAAAACAGCATGTAGCGCTCGTGATCGAGGTCCAAATGATCGCGAATGACATTGGCATAATAGGCCATGAATTCCTGGAAGCAGCTGTCGAGGCCCTCCTCGCGCAGCAGCAAGGCAACCGTCTGCAACCACATGCCTGTGTCAGACCATTGCGGCTCTTTCATCAACCGAGGGAAATAGACAAACAGCACGGCAGGCGCATCAAAGCTTGTGGCATTGCGGCCCATCGCAGCCAACCGCGCGGCCTTATCGTCTCGTGCGATATCGAGTGCTTCGAACATCCCCTTGGAAATGCCATGGAGGCGTGCTTTGTACCCGTCCTCGGCAAGCGGGGCATTCCAGTCATATTCCAGCTCTTGCGGAGGCGTGGTTGTAATTTTGGCTTGCAGGTCTTTCAGCGGCTGCCCGGTGAGGATCGAAGCTTCCCACGGCTGGTAGTTGCAGCCCGAGGCGGCCCAGCGCGCTTTGTCCATAACGCGGCGGATAGTCTCAAGCTCGACCGGTTTGTCGAGAAATTCACGCACAGAGCGGCGAGTAGTGACAGCTTCGGTTACGTTCATCTACGCCCTCGTTTTTCGTCCTCGAACAACTCCGCAAGCTGCTCCATGATAGTGCCGCCAAGCTGCTCGACATCCATGATCGTCACCGCGCGGCGATAGTAGCGCGTCACATCGTGCCCGATCCCGATTGCGACCAGTTGGACGGGTGAGAACCGCTCAATCCATTCGATCACTTTGCGCAAATGCGCTTCGAGATAGCCCGCGGAGTTTACGCTAAGCGTTGAGTCGTCGACCGGCGCGCCGTCAGAGATCACCATCATGATGCGGCGATCTTCCTTGCGGCCAATGATCCGGTTGTGCGCCCACATCAGCGCTTCACCGTCGATGTTTTCCTTGAGCAGCCCTTCGCGCATCATCAGGCCGAGATTGCGGCGCGCGCGGCGCCATGGCTCATCCGCTTTCTTGTAGACGATGTGGCGCAGATCATTGAGGCGGCCCGGTTCAGGCGGTTTGCCGTCAGCAAGCCATGCTTCGCGGCTCTGCCCGCCCTTCCACGCGCGTGTCGTAAAGCCGAGGATCTCGACCTTCACGCCGCAACGCTCGAGGGTCCGCGCAAGGATGTCCGCGCTGATCGCTGCAATGCTGATCGGCCGCCCGCGCATCGAGCCGGAATTGTCGATCAGGAGCGTCACGACGGTATCGCGAAACTCGACATCGCGCTCGGTCTTGTAGGCAAGCGCCGTGCCGGGCGAGACGATCACGCGCGGCAAGCGCGCCGCATCGACAATCCCGTCTTCTTGGTCGAAGTCCCAGCTGCGGTTCTGCTGCGCCATCAAGCGGCGCTGCAAACGGTTGGCGAGCCGTGTGACGACGCCTTGCAGCCCGGTCAGCTGGCTATCGAGATAGGCACGCAGCCGGTCGAGCTCTTCCGCATCGCACAGCTCTGTTGCACCAACTTCCTCGTCGAAACGTTCGGTGTAGGCCTTATAGTCAAGGCCATCAGGAATATCGCCTTGTGGGCGATTGGGCCGCGCGGGCATTGTCGCAGCATCGCCTTCATCGCCGGGCTCGCCTTCGGCCATGTCATCGTCGGCAGACATCTCTGTCTCGCCGTCGGCATCGCCTTCGCCCTCCGCCATTTCGCCAGCCATTTCGGCTGCCTGCGGATCGCCATCGCCAGCGTTTTCATCCTCGCCTTCGCTCTCGTCAGGACCTTCCTCGTCCTCGCCTTCGTCCTCGCTTTCGCCTTCATCGGGCGCATCGGTGGGCTGAGTGAGGTCCAAGTGCTGAAGCAAGTCGAGCGCGAGCCGCTGGAACGCAGACTGGTCGTCGAGACTATCAGCCAGCGCGGCAATATCACCGCCGGTTTTCGCCGCGATCTCTTCGCGCACCAGCTCAAGACCAGCGCGGGCGGCTTCTGGCGAGGCCTCTCCGGTCAGCTGCTCGCGCAGCAGGAGCGAGAGTGCAGTCTGCAAAGGCACGTCGTTTGCTTGTTTCGCGCGCGTTATCGCATCGCTCGCAAGCCGCATGTCGAGCGCGGCGCCAAGGTTCTCTTTAATCCCGCCATATTCCTGCGCGCCAATCGCTTCGTAGCGCACTTGCTCGATGGCATCGTAACACGCACGCGCGGTTGCTTCAGGCGGCGCGTTTTTGCCGTGCAGCGCAGCGTTGTGATGGAGCAATTTCAGCGAGAAGCTGTCCGCAAAGCCGCGCGCTTCCGCCACTTGCTCTTCCGGCAGATTGCGGCCCGGCAGCGGCACTCGGAAATGCGTGCCCGCCGAGGAAGGCGCGTCCGCGCTCCACGCCACCTCGACATCAGCTTCGCACGCAATCGCGCGGCTGGCGCCGGTCAGCGCATGCTTCAGTTTATCAAGAGGCGTTTCTTCAGACATCAGGCGGGATCAACGGAAGTTAGATAATGCTTTGGCCAGTCTTTTCCCAGTCTTTGAGGAAGCCTTCAATGCCTTTGTCGGTGAGGACATGATTGAAGAGCTGCTTGATGACTTTAGGCGGTGCCGTCATGACGTCAGCGCCGATCCGCGCGCTTTCCAGCACATGTGTGACATGCCGCACCGATGCGACGAGGATCTCGGTTTCGAACAGATAGTTATCGTAGATGAGGCGAATGTCCTCGATCAGCTCCATGCCGTTGAAGCCGTTATCATCGTGTCGTCCCACGAAAGGCGAGATGAAACTCGCGCCCGCTTTCGCCGCTAGCAGCGCCTGATTGGCTGAGAAGCACAGCGTCACATTGACCATTGTGCCGTCGCTGGTGAGCGCCTTGCAGGTCTTGAGGCCATCAATCGTGAGCGGCACCTTGATGCAGACATTGTCCGCGATCTTGCGCAGGACCTCTGCCTCTTTCATCATCGTCTCATGATCGAGCGCGACGACTTCCGCACTGACGGGGCCATCGACAATATCACAGATTTCCTTAGTGACTTCCATGAAGTCGCGGCCCGACTTCGCGATGAGCGAAGGGTTGGTCGTAACCCCGTCCAGCAGGCCGGTTGCGGCCAGTTCCTTGATGTCGTCGAGTTCAGCAGTGTCAGCGAAGAATTTCATGGATAAGCGCTCCCGGGAATCGATTCTCCGATAGCCTTACCCAAGCATGGCCTGCGCGGCTAGAGCGCGGCGCCCGCTCCAAACACGCCAATCAACAGCGGATCGTTGGTCGCGCGCGGATTCTGACGGATGGCCTCTTCTTCAAAGCCGATCTCCGTCCAGATCGCATCGTTCACGTTGCCAGCAAGTCGCTGCGCGATCCCTCCAACATCGGTGCCGGTCAGTCCATTGATGAGCTGTGCCACGAGCGGATCGGAGGCGACTTCTATCGCGCGCCCAAGTTCCGGAACCATCGCTTCGATCAGCTGGCCACCCATCTCGCCTTGCAGAAACGCGGTGGCAGCACGCGGGCTGCCGCGCACTAGCGCCTCTGCATTCTCGATCCCGATCACACGCACGGCATCCGCCACTAGCGGCGCCGCGCGGTAAGAGCCTTCAATCGCGATGTCAGCGAATGCGTCGTTCAGGCGATCCTTGAACAGTGTCGATGTGAGAATGTCCGACAGAACATTGCCGCGAGTACCGAGGAGATTGGACAAACCAACTTTGGCAACTTGATCGTCCCAGAAACCGTCTGCCGCCGTAAGGCGCGCAAATGCGTTTTCGCTTGAGACTGTCAACAATCGCCGGATCGCTTCGGTCAGGCTGAAGCCCGGAAGGCTTTGACAGGCAGGCAATGCGAGCACAGTTGTTCCTGCCAACAGTCCGGCCATGACTTTACGACGCGACGCAGTTTCGTTCAAAATTCCGGACATTTCCAATCTCCTCACCTTGCCCGCACTAACATGGCGTGCCCATATTGTCAGTCACATGAACCGCATCCGTGTCCTCGTTTTCAATGCTGCTTTAGGCGCACTCGATTACCGCGTGCCGGAGGGCGTGGTTGCGCCTCCGGGCTCGGTAGTGATCGCACCGCTGGGCCCGCGCCAGATCACTGGGATCGTGTGGGAACCTGAGAAGCTGCCCGCCAAGGAAGTCCCCGCAGCGAAACTCCGCCCGATCCTGGAGGTGCTGCCGGTTCCGCCGCTTTCCGCGCCTTTGCGGAGGCTGATCGAATGGACCGCGGACTACTATCTCGCACCGCTTAGCGCGGTCGCCCGAATGGTCATTTCATCGGGCGGTGCGCTCAAGGGCCCTGCAACGATGACTGAATACCGGCTGACGGGAGAGCTGCCGGATCGGATGACACCGCAAAGAAAGCAGGCGCTCGATGCGCTCATCGGCGAGCAAGCGACCATCCGCGAACTCGCTGGCATCGCAGGCGTGTCTGAAGGCGTGCTGCGCGGGATGGTCGGCGCTGGCCTGATCGAGCCAGTGACCGTCGCGATCGATCGCCCCTTCCCGCCTGCCGATCCTGACCATGATCAGCCAGAGCTTTCGTCCGACCAACGCGAAGTTGCGGACCGGCTGGTGAAAGCAACAAAAGCTAGAGCGTTCGCACCATTCCTACTCGACGGAGTGACTGGCTCTGGCAAGACAGAAACCTATTTCGAGCCTGTTGCCGAAGCGATCCGCATGGGCCGCCAGGTACTTGTCCTGCTGCCGGAAATTGCACTGACAGAGAATTTCCTCAATCGGTTTGAGCAGCGCTTTGGCGCGCCGCCGGTCTTGTGGCATTCCTCGCTCAAATCGACCGAGCGCCGGCGGGCCTGGCGTGCGATTTCGGAAGGCACTGCGCAGGTCGTGGTCGGCGCGCGCTCAGCCTTGTTCCTGCCCTACAAGAACCTCGGTCTAGTCGTAGTCGACGAAGCCCACGAAGTCAGTTTCAAGCAGGATGATGGCGTTCGTTACAATGCCCGCGATGTCTCGGTGATGCGCGCGCGGTTTGAAGGCTTTCCCGTCGTATTGGCTAGCGCAACGCCTGCGCTTGAAAGCCTGCAAATGGCGGAAAGCGGTATTTACGAGAAGCTCGATCTCGCCAGCCGATTTGGCGGTGCGCAGCTTCCACATATCGACACCATAGACCTCACCGAAGAGCCTCCCGAACGCCAACGCTGGCTTGCCCCTCGGCTTGTCGCGGCGCTGGAAGATCGCCTCGCGAAAGGCGAGCAATCACTGCTCTATTTGAACCGACGTGGGTATGCCCCGCTCACGCTGTGCCGCAATTGCGGGTTCCGCTTCAAATGCGAGAGTTGCAGCGCGTGGCTGGTCGAGCACCGGCTCTCACAGAGGCTAGCCTGCCACCATTGCGGGCATGAAGAAACGCCGCCTGAGACCTGCCCTGAATGCGGCGAGCCTGATTGCCTGGTCGCATGCGGCCCAGGCGTCGAACGGATCGCGGACGAAGTACGCGAGCTGTTTCCCGAAGCCCGCATCGCCGTCGCAACGTCAGACACGCTCGGTTCGCCTGAACGCGCAGCGCAGTTCATTGCCGAAGCCGAAACGGGCGCAGTTGATGTCATTGTCGGGACGCAGCTAGTCACGAAGGGATTTCACTTTCCCGAGCTAACTTTGGTGGGTGTAGTCGATGCCGACTTGGGCCTTGAAGGCGGAGATTTGCGCGCGGGCGAACGCACCTATCAGCAAGTCAGCCAGGCCGCCGGACGAGCGGGTCGAGGTGCGAAGCCGGGCGAAGTCCTTATCCAGACGCGTCATCCTGAAGCTGCCGTCATCGCAGCTCTCGCCAATGGTGATCGCGATGCTTTCTATGCAGCCGAAACCGAGGCACGGCGTCATGCTGGCGCGCCGCCCTTCGGTCGGTGGGCTGCAATCATAATCTCTTCAGAAGACGATTCCGAAGCGCGCCAAGCAGCCGCACGGCTCGGCGATGCACGGCCATTCCATGATGATCTGACAATCCTTGGCCCTGCCCCTGCCCCGCTTGCTCTGCTGCGAGGCCGCTATCGCTATCGCTTCCTCGCCAATGCGCGGCGCAGCGTGGAATTGCAGAGGATTCTGGGACAATGGCTCGCTGGGCAGAATTTCCCACCCGGCGTGCGCGTTGGGGTCGATATTGACCCATATTCCTTCGTTTGAGGCACCAATCCGGCGCCCAGTCATTGGGCCAGTATGTCGCGACCTATCCTAGTTCCTGTTCTCGGCGATCAGCTGACCCGCAACCTTGCCAGCCTGCGCGGGCGGACCAAGGATGACACGGTCATTCTGATGATGGAGGTCTGGGACGAAGCGACCTACGTCAAGCACCACAAGCAGAAGATCGTGCTGATTTTCTCTGCCATGCGCCATTTTGCAGCCGAGCTGCAAGATGCGGGCTGGAAAGTCGACTACGTCAAACTCACAGATGAAGACAATGCGGGCAGCTTCACAGGCGAAGTCGCCCGCGCCGTCGAACGGCACGATCCGCGCGCCATCCATGTAGTCGAAGCGAGCGAATGGCGCGTCCAGCAGTCGATCGAGGAATGGCCGGACAAGTTTGCCTGTGAAGTCGAGATCCTGTCCGATGACCGCTTTCTATGTGGCCATGCGGAATTCAACGAATGGGCAGACGGCCGCAAGCATCTCACGATGGAGCATTTCTATCGCGAGATGCGCAAAAAGACCGGCCTGCTTATGACCGAAGACGGCAAACCAAAAGGCGGCGAATGGAATCTCGACAAACAGAACCGCGAGCCTCCCAAAGGCGAAATGGATGCGCCCGAGCGCGCAAAGTTTGAACCGGATGAGATCACTCAGGAGGTTATCGAGCTTGTCGAAGAGAAGTTCTCAGACCACTTCGGCAGCCTCGAACGGTTCGAATGGCCGGTTACGCGCGAGCAAGCAGAAGAAGCCGCCGATGCGTTTTTCGCTGAACGCATCGAGAAATTCGGCCCCTATCAGGACGCGATGGTGCACGGGTCCGATGACCTCTATCACTCGATGCTCTCGACCAGCATCAATTGCGGTCTGCTCGATCCGCTAGAGCTGTGCGAGCGCGCGGAGCAGGCTTACGAAGACGGCAACGCGCCGCTCAATTCGGTCGAAGGCTTCATTCGCCAGATCATCGGCTGGCGGGAATATATCCGCGGCTTCTATTGGTACTTCATGCCGGATCTTGAAAGCCGCAACGCACTCAACGCGCAGCGCGGCCTGCCTCAATTCTACTGGACCGGTGAGACAGACATGCGTTGCATGGCAGATTGCATTCGCTCCACGCATGAGAATGCGCACGCCCACCATATCCAGCGCTTGATGGTGCTGGGCAATTTCGCGCTTCTGGCCGGGATCAATCCCCGCGAAGTGCAAGACTGGTATCTCGCAGTCTATGCCGATGCCTATGACTGGGTCGAGATGCCCAATGTGGTCGGCATGATTCTCTATGCCGAGGGCGGCAAGCTCGCGACAAAACCTTATGCGGCATCGGGCAACTACATCAACAAGATGTCAGACTATTGCAAAGAGTGCCGCTACTCAGTCAGCAAGAAGACCGGCGAAGGGGCCTGCCCCTTCAACCCGCTCTACTGGCACTTCATGGATCGCCATCGCGACCGGCTGGAAAGCAATCACAGGATCGGGCGGATCTATGCAACCTGGGACCGGATGGATGATGAGAAGAAGCAGGATTATCTGACGAGCGCAGAGAAATTCCTCGACTCCCTCACCCCAGCCGCAAGCGGTTGGGCACGCGATTAGCCCGCGCCAAGAGCTTTCAGCAGACCTGCAGCCGCAGCTGTGTCGACATATTCGCGCAAGACCGTGATCCTGCCCTCTTCGACCTCACCCACAACACAGACCATCAAATCAAGCTGGCCGCCATCGGGCAAGATCCCGCGGACGCGATGTTCTTCGACGAAGCCGGTGTCCGTCGCTGATCGCACCGTTTCTTCATAGCGAAAATCAGGCACGATCGCTTTCACAGCCGCCGAGAACTCCATCAGGCCTTCGCGATCCATCGCTGGACCACCGTTTTGCGAGCCGCGAAAGCTGCCTGCGCAACAAGCCTTTGCACCCTCGACATCACCCCGCGCGACGGCAGCGAAGAATTTCTCGGCAAGATCAATTGCTGTCATGTTGCGATCCTACGGCGCAACAATTCCCTCGACAAGCCGCGTGCCACCCGCAATGGCTAAGCCGAGACACAATCTGGGAGCCTTCGATCATGCTGACTGTCCATCACCTGCGCATTTCTCAATCGGAACGCGTTGTCTGGCTGTGCGAGGAACTGGGCCTTGAGTACGAGTTGAAGCTCTATAATCGGGATCCGGAAACGCGTCTTGCTCCGCCAGAGTTGAAGGCCATCCACCCGATGGAAATCGCTCCGGTCATCCAGGACAGCGATCTGGTTCTCGGCGAGAGCGGCGCCATCATGGATTACATCGTCGGCAAATATGCGCCGGACACGGAACTGGTCCCAGGTCCCGACAATCCGGATTTCGCGCGCCATCTCTATTGGTATCACTTTGCGAACGCCACGCTCATGACCAATGGCATGATGATGATCGCAGTGAACGCAGTCGAGGCCGAAATGCCGCCGCCCCTTATGAAGCGCGTGACCAACGCCTGGTCACATATTGAAACGGCGCTGGGCGAAGCCGATTACTTCGGTGGAGCGAACTTCACCACCGCGGACGTCATGCTCGGCTTCTCGCTGACCACTGCGCGCGCCTTCAACGATATGAGCGTGGATCACATGCCCAACCTCAAAGCATGGCTCAAGCGGATCGGTGCACGCGACGCTTATCAGCGTGCCATGGCTAAAGCCGAACCGGGATTTCCGCCCAAGCTTGATTGATCTCAGGAGGCTTCGGCCAGTGCGGCTTCGCGAGCAAGCCGGCGTCTAACCCACCAGGGCCGCATGAGTTCGCCCTTGCGGATGGCCATTACAAGAATCACGACGCCTACGAACACGGTCATGAACAGCCCCACCAGCGACGCTTCCAACCCGAACGCGCCGCCGGAGATCAGTTCTGCACCGGCTGGCTGCGTATCCAGAATGCCGTCAACATCGTTGCCGGAAACGGGCACGTCCCACACAAAGCCCTGCGTTACGTTCCAGCCAAAGTGGATTCCTATCGGAAGCCAGAGCGAGCGTGTGAGCATGTAGGCACCGCCCAGCAATATTCCGGCACCAGCTGCAATCGAAAGCGAGCTCAAAAGCGTCGCATTGTCATTTCCTGCATGGCCAAAGCCGAAAAAGGCCGACGTCAGAGCAAGCGCAAACCAGCTGCCGCCGAACTCTTCAAGGTAACGGAAGAATATCCCGCGGAAGATGACCTCTTCGACAAAACCCGCCTGCAAGCCAGCGAGGAAAAGCAGGGATATCCATGAGGTCATCCCTCCCCAGCCCAATACTTCGTAGCCGCCCAGCACGTAAACGATGGCAAAGATCACGCTCATCAAACCAGCAGAGCCAAGCGTTCCAAGCGCTAGGTCCTTCGGGGCCTCTCCCCAAACGAGGTCATCGCGTCCAAGCTCGCCTAAATGCGTGATCACATACTTACAGAGCAGTACTGAAACGATCGTCACGACGACAGCGCCGATGGCTCGCGCGTGAAGCGGCTCTACTCCGTCGACCAATGCTTGCAGCCCATACCCGCTCGCGAACAGTGCACTGCCCATAATTAGGCTTGCAACAATCAGCGCGATTAGCGGGAAGTCCCAGATCGCACGCCAGAGCGGTTTGTTTTGTGATACCCCATCCATCGCCGCGTCCTATCACAAGGTCACGGCGCCACAAGACAGGCTATGTGGATAGGTTCTTTAAAGGCTGGCTCAGCCGAAGCCCATCAAGCTCATCACTTCCTTGCGGCTGCGATGATCTTCAAGGAAGCAGCCCATCATACGGCTGGTGAGCATTTCCACTTCGTGGACCTTCACCCCGCGTCCTGTCATGCAGCCATGCTCAGCTGAGATCACGACGGCAACACCACGCGGTTCGAGATGGTCCCAAATACACTCGGCCACCTCAGCGGTCAGACGCTCTTGCACCTGAAGCCGGTTGGCAAACCCGTGGAGCACCCGCGCAAGCTTGGAAATACCTACGATCTTTTTGTCTGGAAGATAAGCGATATGCGCCTTGCCAGTGATCGGCGCCATGTGGTGTTCGCAATGCGACTGGAAAGGAATATCCTTCAGCAGCACAATCTCGTCATAACCGCCGACTTCCTCAAAAATCCGGCTGAGGTGGACCGAAGGATCTTCCTGATTGCCTGAGCAATATTCAAGCCAGGCGCGACCAACGCGCTTCGGAGTGTCGAGCAAACCTTCGCGGGTTGGATCATCGCCAGCCCACCGTATCAGAGTGCGGATAGCTTCTTGTACATCGTCGGGCACATCAGGCTTGTTCAAGGGATTCTCCGGATCAAACTCATTGTGATCATGCACGTTCATGTAGTTCATGGCTATCGCTTTCCTGCTGTCTGCGCACCGCCTGGAAGAATTCAGCGGACCGGGAACGCAATTTGGATTTTGCGGGACATGCCTTGGCCCGCGCGTTTTCGTGAATCCCGCGTTAAGAACCGCTCAGGGGTAAATGCGTTCCAACAAGCCACTGCACGATAACGAAAAAGCCCGGCTCACCATTTCTGGTGCACCGGGCTGTTTCAATAGAGAGAACCTGAGCTCAGGTATCCCGTCTTATTCCTTGGCATTGTCCGCCGCTTCTGGCGTGACTTCCGCTTCAGCTTTTTCCTTTGCTTTCCGCTTTTCAAACACCTTGGTCATATGACGTGTATCTTCATCTGTCATATGTTCGGCGAAATCGGGGAAGTGATCATCTTCCTCTTCCTCGATATGGTGGCGATAGCGGTGCGCGAAGTCCTTAAACTTCTGCAGCCATGCGCTTGAAGACATATCTGTCGCGGCAAGATCGTTGAGCATTTCGTCCAACTCCTGGTGCTCGGCCACAGAGTGGCGCGTCTCATCCGTCGTTGGCGGCTTTCGCATCATGGTGGAATATACAGCCTGTTCTTCTGCTGCGGCGTGGCCTTTCAGCTCCTTGGTGAGCTGAGTGAAAAGCGTCTTGCGCTCTTCGCTCTCGCCGCTTGTCTCGGCGATACGGTCAAGCAAGTCACGATGCTGGTCGTGGTCTTCCTTCAAGCGATCGAAAATCTTCGTTGTCGTCTGCTCTGCTTGAGCGGTCATAGTGTCTCCTTGATTTTTCTTTCATGAATTCAATGGCTCAGCTTGAAATTCGTTCCAGAAAACCTGCTGGTGACCGGCGCTTCAACGGAGCGATGAAGGGAATGGGCGCGTGACTTTAAGACCATATTTTTATGGGCATCCCCCTGATCGGGCTCTTCAAACAGGCCAAGGGACCAAACAAAAAAGGGACCGACCCCAAGGCCAGTCCCTTTTTATGGCGCGCCAGGAAGGATTCGAACCTCCGGCCGCCTGATTCGTAGTCAGGTACTCTATCCAGCTGAGCTACTGGCGCGCGTAGAGCGGCGCTATTAGTAGCAGCCGACAAGCTTGGCAACACCTAACCGCTGTGTTTTTGTTCGAGTTGCTCCAACAAGGCTTCATCGAGCGGCGGTTTGGGCAACCCTCGCATCTCGTTAAAGGTGAACCAAGCCACCGATCCGCCCTCTTGCGGGTTGGGCACCCTTTCCCAGTTCCCACAAGTGTAAAGCTGTATGACAATTCCTGGCTGCACATGATCCCTTGGGCTCGCAGCCTCGCCTGCGAGCGCCAGATCCACTGCCTCGATCAAAATGTCGAGCTCTTCTTCTAGCTCACGAATCAACGCATTTTCAGGGGCTTCCCCCGGTTCGACCTTACCTCCAGGAAATTCCCAAAGCCCGCCGTGATGCTTTTCAGCAGGTCTGCGATGCATCAGCCAAAGTCCCGATTTCGCCCGCAATGCGCCTGCCACCACAAGCATCTCTGTCGGATTTTTTTCCAACTTTGTTGCTCCTCTCAACACTTTTTTAACGCGCTCAGCCGAAAAGCAGTTTCATCAGGAACGTATCAACAGGTGATTCCATGAAACTGAGCAAGACCCTGAAACAGTTTGTCCGCGATGAACGCGGGGGAACTGCGATTGAATATGGCCTGATAGCCAGCCTTGTTGTGATCGCTTCAATCGGAGCGTTCGATGCTGTGGCCAATGAAAACAACGGTCTTTGGGCCGTTGTTGAAAAGCAGGTCACAGAAAACATGGGCGATTAAGCAATTAGAAAGGGTCCGACTTAGGATTTTCTCAATTGCTGCGGGTTAAACCGCAAAAGTCCACTCCGGAATTTTTGGAATGGACACGGGTACCGAAGACTGAACTTGGAGACTTATAATGACTTTCATCAAGAAGCTTTACGCTGACGAGCAGGGTGCAACTGCAATTGAATACGGCCTTATCGCTGCTCTGATCGCTGTTGCTGCGATCACTGCAATGGGCAGCCTCGGCGACGAGCTGAGCACCACCTTCTCTACCGTTGCGACGGAAATGGGTGACGCGAACACCGTTACGCCGTAATTTTCGGCATAACGTCACGCTTAAAAGACGGCGGGGTCCCAAGGGACCTCGCCGTTTTTGTTTGTGCGTTTGAGATGGAGTGCGGTCGAACCGGCCGCGAGCCACTAGCGTGCGCGAACAACCAGTTTAACTTTCTGTCCTGCGCGCAACTGATCGGATGAGCTCAATCCATTCAGCACACGGAAACGCGCTTCTTGTCCATTTTCATAGGCCATTCGACGCGCAAGACCTGATACGGTGTCGCCGCTTCTAACAGTGACAACATCAATCGCGCGCGGAACAACCGCAGCCGCTTCGCTGGAAGTGACCCGGCGCATCGAATTGAACATCGATGAGAATGTGCCAGAACGCCCTGCAGGTGTGATCGTCATGAAGTGATAGGCACGGTCATTCGCAAACTCATAGGCAAACACGACAACGTCAACCTGACTGTTGCCATTGTTTACACGTGCGGTGCCATAGGCAGCAGGCAAGCCATTGACTGTCGTGCGTTGCAGATCGCTTGGTGCCAGCTGGCGCTCTTCGCCGCCCAGTGCAGTAAATTGCTCCCGCACGTAGCGAGCGAGATCACCACTGTAAGGAGCGAGTGTGAGCTGGGCGCGTCCGGCTTGACCCTGAATTGAAACCGCACGGGTGCCGTTGACCATGTAAAAGCCTTGCGGCGCACTGAAAGCAAAACGCAATTCTGGGTGAATGAAAGTGTTGCCTTCAATCACGCCTTGCTCGGGATCATCGCCATAAAGAAGGCCATCGATCCGAGTAAGGAACGTGTCTCGATTGGTCACACCAGTACCGAGCGGCTGCGCCTTCTGCAGCGCCGTTTGCACGCGGCTTGCCGGATCAGGGTGAGTCGAAGCCCATTCAGGAACCGTTGCGTTACCGCGTCCCATCAATTGCGCATCGAGGCTGTTTTGTGCCGCGAGACTCGATAACACCGTGCCCATTGCACGCGGATCATAGCCCGCTGTATCGAGATACTGGATCCCCAGATCATCCGCCTGAAGTTCTTGCGAGCGCGAAAAGCGCAAAGTCAGCAGCTGCGAGCCCTGCAAGAAGCCCCGTGTCAGCGTATCGCCGAGACCGGAATTGCCAAGCAGAACGCCGGACAGGATGGCTCCCGCAGCGCCGAGGATCGAATTACGCTGCGCTGCCTGCTGACGGCGTTGCGAGTGGCGCGCTGCAACGTGGGCGACTTCGTGCCCGAGGACGCCTGCAAGCTCTGCCTCATTGTTCATAAGAGCGACGAGCTGGCGGGTCGTATAGATATAGCCACCAGGGATCGCGAAAGCGTTGTTCACTGAACTGTTGAGCAACGAGACCGTAAAGCTTTCCTGAGCGTTGCCGAGCCCCGACCTTACCGCAATATTCTTGCCTACGCTCTCGACATAGGCCGCTTGAGGACCGGTCATCGCTCCGCCAAACTCAGCGAGCAATTGCGGGTGATACTCCGCACCTTGTGCCGCTTCGCTCTGGGTGATGGGCGTGGAAGTGCTCGGAACTTCGCCGCCCATGCAGCCTGTAAGGGCGAAGGCTAGCGACCCGACAGTGGCGAGAACGAGTGATTTCTTGCGGATTGCCATAGCTGTTGATCCTCTTCTCAGCGGTTGCTCCCTAAAAACGACGCAACCTTTGCTTTACCAATTGTGACAGTCGAGCAAAGTTCCCAATAAAACCAGAAGCCTAGCTTGAACCGATTTGCAGAAACCTCTCCTCGCGCTGTTTACGCAATTTGTCGACTGACATTCCATCAAGCTTGCTTAACTCTTCATGGATAGCCGCAGCGAGCGATTTGGCCGCTTTCTCATGATCGCGATGGGCGCCGCCTACAGGCTCTGTCACAATCCGGTCGATCACGCCCAAGCGCTTGAGCTGCTTGGCTGTCACGCGCATGGCTTCGGCTGCATCCGGAGCCTTCTCCGCTGTTCGCCAAAGAATTGATGCACACCCTTCAGGCGAGATCACCGAGTATACGGCATGCTCCATCATCAGCACGCGTTCTGCACTGGCGAGCGCGACCGCTCCGCCAGACCCGCCCTCGCCGACAATCGTCGCGACCATGGGAACAGGCAGGGCGAGACAGGCTTCGGTTGAACGCGCGATAGCTTCTGCCTGCCCACGCTCTTCAGCCTCCACGCCCGGGAAAGCACCCGATGTGTCTACCAAGGTCACCACCGGCAGTCCAAAACGCCCGGCCAGGTCCATCAAGCGGATCGCCTTGCGATAACCTTCCGGCTTACCCATGCCGAAATTGTGCTTCAGCCGACTCTCGGTGTCGTGGCCCTTCTCGTGCCCGATCAAAACGACCTTACGGCCGTTGAGACGCGCAAAACCGCCAAGGATAGCGTCGTCGTCGCCATAATAGCGATCGCCACCAAGCGGAATGAAGTCCTCGAACGCATGCTCGACAAAATCGCGAAAATGCGGGCGCTGTGGATGACGCGCGACCTGTGTCTTCTGCCACGGCGTGAGCGAAGCGTAAGTGCTTGTAAGCAAGTCAGCGCTTTTTTTCTCAAGCCGTTTCAGCTCTTTAGTGATGTCGACCTCATCGCCCTCAGCGGCAGAACGCAATTCTGCGATCCGCTCTTCAAGCTGCGCGACCGGTTTCTCGAATTCGAGATAGGAAATCATGTCAATTGCGCTAGTCGGATGTGCGCGTCTGGGCAAGAGGATGCCGTGCATTCACCAGTGCAACAAGTCGCGCAGCATCGACATGCGTATAGATCTGAGTGGTCGCAATATCAGCATGGCCGAGCAGCGTTTGCAGCACACGCAGGTCCGCTCCGCCTTCGAGCAGATGGGTCGCGAAGGCATGGCGAAGCACATGCGGACTGATGCGCTCAGTCGCGATATCAGCCCGTGCAGCGAGCTCTTTCAGCATCTGGAAAAGACGCACCCGGCTGAGATGTTTGGCGCGCGAAGGAAACAGAAAAAGCGAATCCGGCTGATCGCGAACATCCAGCCAACGAGAGAGCGCATCGCGCGCCCTTTCGCTGACAGGAACCATCCTTGCCTGCCCGCCTTTGCCTGTCACGGTCAGAAAGGGAGCGTCGCGTGGTACAGCGGAAAGTGGCAATGAAACCAATTCGGTAGCGCGCAGACCTGAGCCATAGAGCAATTCCAGCAATGCGAGCATGCGCACCGGCGCCGGACGCTCGCTTGCTGCCTCATCCTCGGCGCGGTCGAACAGTCGCTCGATTTCCTCGTGGCTGAGAACTTTTGGCAAAGGGCGGCGCGCGACAGGCTTTGGCAAGGCGCCGGACGGATCATCCTTGCGCCAGTTTTCTTCCATCGCAAAACCGAAGAATTGCCGCAAAGCGCTCGACTTGCGCTGTACTGTAGATGGGGCGAGACCTGACCAGATAGACGAGAGACGAGCGACTTTATCGCGAGATACTGCGTCCAAATCGCCAATTGCTTCTTCAGCGCCATCGAGATCGCGGCGATAGGCTGCGAGCGTGTTGGCAGAGGCACCACGTTCGGCTGCCAGCATGTCAAGAAATGCGTCAGTTGCGACAGACATATTTGTCCGCCATTCGTTTTAACCGCGCGCGATCGATTCAGCGGCAATCATCCGCGCTTCTGCGGACAGGCCGACCCGGTTCAGCGCAGAAACGATATGATATAGATGCAGCGGGGTCATCTTGTCCCAGCCCTCCCCTTGCATACCGAGGCCTGCCAGCATGGCGACAAGCGTGGGGTTATCGACAGCTGCCGCCTTCGTGATCATTTGTGTCCAGGCATTTTGCCGACCAAGATCAAGTTCGATCCGGTCTGTGAAGTCTGCCAAGTCTTCTTGCTCGATCCGGCCAAGCGCTGACAGCGAAGCCAGTAAGAACGCGGACCGCCGATAGTCTTCGCTACCGTCATCATCGATAAAGCCGTCGACTGCCTCGCGCTGCATTACAACCGTCCCCGGCCTAGCAAGCGCCAGCATAGCGCCAGCAGCACTTTCAGCAGGAACAACGCTCGCCCATGTCATCGCATCACGATCAAGGCCAGCTGTCAGCATGGATGCCACCAGCGCATCGGCGGCTCCCACATACGCCTCTGACGGTGCGAAACGTGCAGCCGCAAAAGCAGTTAGGACATAACGGCCGTAATCGCTCTTCGCGTCCCCACCCCAAATCGTTTGCATCGCGGCAAGGCGCTCGGCAGCAGAAGCCGCGACATATGCGTTTCGCAGAGTCACTGCGCGCTCTGCAGTTTCTCCTTCGATCCGGTCGTCCGCATAAATCTGGCTGTAGAGATCGACCATCGCAGTGGACGAGAGAATGCCGTCACGTGCCGCTCTGTTCGCCCCTTCAGCCCGCAGATCGAGCGGCAGCATTGGGCCGGTTGCCCACAACCGCTGATAGTATGGCCCTGCACCTTCGCGTAGCGCGTCCGGCAAAGGCTCTCCAACAGCGTTGGCAAGCGCGAACCGCCATGGATTGAGCTGGGAGACCTCTTCCCATTCGATGTCCACAGCACGCCGACCATTGCCAGCCGCGCCCGCATAGCGCTGAGCCAGAAGCACATCGATCCGCTCATTCTCTTCAGAACGAAGCGCACGATCCAGCTGAGAACTCGCCCGCGTGCCTTCGCCCGCATAGGCGTTGCAGATCGCCTGAAGCATGGACCAGCGCGCATCGCCTTCGCGCGATCCTTGCAAGCGCACCGCTGGACAAGCTCCAACAATATCAGATGTCGCGACATAGGCTTCCAATGCCGCATCGGTCAGCGCTTCATCCCAATTGCCGGTGTCGACATCCTGCACCAGCGCACGTGCGGCAGCATATTCGCCCATCGCATTGAGACTGCGCGCTCTTAAGGCGGCAAACTCGACCGGGTTCATACCAGCGGGTGCTGCAAGCCTGCTCGCCAAAGCGCGTCGCATAAGGATGTGGCCCCAGCGCGAAACCAGCGGTCCATCCGTGCCATTGAGGATAGCGCGGACCAACGAAGCAGGTTGCCGGGCAAGACCAGCGGTTGGCAAGCCGCCTTCGCTAGCGTCAATGACACCGACCTGTCCCATGCCCCTCCGCGCTGCCGGCGGAATGTCATAACTCGGCGTCAGCCCGAGCAGCTGGTCCAGCTCATCGCTCGACATGGCTTCCAGCTCTTCAATGCTGGGAATGCTGGACATGTCGATATCGCCCAAGTTCGGAATAGCGGGCGCGCTTGGAAGAGGCTGCACAACTGGTCCGGAAACCGTCGGAGCCGCAGGATCAGGTGTATCCGGACCTTGCGTTGGTCGCGCTGTAGGCGCCGGAGTTGGCGCTGGATCATCAAAGCCCGGCGGCAAGAGCGATTCTGGCGCATCCTGCGCGAGCGCGATGCCCGCACCAAGCGCAAGCGTTGCTGCGGCAGTCAAACCCAAATACTTCGCCGACATTCGGCTCATTGCGTGCCCTCCGGCAATTCCACTGGCTCGCTAATCGGGCGCAGCGGTTCCTCACCGCCATCGATATAGGCGACCACAACAAGGATGCTCAAGAGGACAAGCACCCAAACGACAATTCGAATGCGCAATCGCCCGCTGGGAGGCGTGCCTTCCATCGGCAGAATGCGGTTTTGCTTACGCGCCATATTGCGCCCGCCCTACCCCATCTCTAGGCAGAACGGCAATGAGTGATGAAGCGAGTTCTCTCGATCCTGCACGGATTGCCGACATAGCGAAACGGCTGGACCGGCCTGTGGTGCTGGTCGGGCTTATGGGTGTCGGGAAATCAACGGTTGGACGGCGGCTCGCAAACGCCGTGTCACGCGACTTTGTCGACGCAGATGAAGCCATTGAAGAGGCCGCTCAGCGCTCGGTCAGCGAGATATTCGAAGAGTTCGGCGAAGCCTATTTCCGCGATGGGGAACGCCGTGTCATCGCCCGACTTGTCGAAGAGGGGATCGGGGTTATTGCGACCGGCGGCGGAGCATTCGTCGATGCAGAGACCCGCGCGCTAATACTCGAAAGCGCCATTGCGGTCTGGATCGATGCTGAACTTGAAACACTTGTCGAGCGTACTGGCCGAAGGAACACACGGCCGCTTTTGCGCAATGGCGATCCGGCTGAAATATTGGGTCGTCTGCTGGAAGAGCGGCGCTCGCATTATTCGCAAGCGCAGATCCGCGTGGTCAGTTGTGATGGCCCGCATATGCGCACCGTCGATGCAATTCTGGAGGAACTCGACACATGGCTGTGATCCCTGTGGCCTTGGCTGGTCGCGAATATGAAGTGCGGATCGCGCGCGGGTTGATCGAGCAGCTTGGCGAGGAAGCGGGCAGCTTCCTACGCAAGAAAACTGTCCCGATTGTCACTGATTCCAATGTCGCGACTTTCTGGCGGCGCGCGGTGGAAGACGCGCTGGAAGATGCAGGCCATATCGCCAGCTGGCATGTGGTTGACCCGGGTGAAAGCGCGAAAGGCTGGCAGGGTCTCGAAGCGCTTACAGACTGGATGCTCGCAGAAGGTGTCGAGCGCGGCGACCATGTGATCGCGCTTGGCGGCGGCGTAGTGGGCGATCTGACCGGCTTCGCCTGCGCCATCCTCAAGCGCGGCTGCGGCTTTGTGCAGATCCCCACGACTTTGCTTGCGCAGGTCGATTCCAGTGTAGGCGGGAAGACCGCGATCAACACGGGCGCTGGCAAAAATCTGATCGGAGCGTTTCATCAGCCTTCGCTGGTGCTCGCCGATCTGTCGGTGTTGGAAACTCTGCCAGCGCGCGAGATGCGTGCAGGCTATGCCGAAGTGCTGAAATATGGGGTGCTGGGCGATGCAGACTTCTTTGCGTGGCTGGAAAGCATGGGGCCGCGCGTGCTTGGACGCGATCCGGAGGCGCTGGAAATGGCCGTTGCAAGCAGTGTCGCCGCCAAAGCAAGGATAGTTGCCGAGGACGAACGCGAGACGACCGGCGTTCGCGCTCTTCTCAATCTCGGCCACACGTTCGGGCATGCGCTGGAAGCACAGACAGGCTTTTCTGACCGGCTTCTTCACGGTGAAGCGGTGGCTCTGGGAATGGTGCTTGCCGCGCGCTACTCCGCACGGCGAGGCGAGATTTCAAGCGATGACGCAGAGCGAGTGGCACGTGCTGTGGCAGGAGCTAGGCTGCCATCTGAAGTTTCAGAGCTGGGCTTAAATTGCGATGGTCAAACGCTTGCGGACCATATGCTGCACGACAAGAAGATGGATGCTGGCACGCTGCCTTTCATTCTTTTGCGCGGCATTGGTGAAGCGTATCTCGCCAAGGACGTGGAGCTGGCTGACATCGCAGCGTTCCTCGACGAGCGATTGGCATGACGCGCTTTATCGATCTGTCCATTCCGATCACCAATGACGTGATTTCAGACCCGGATGTGATGCGCCCCAAGGTCACTTACATGACGCATGAGAGCACGTGGGAGCAGATCGCGATGTTCTTTCCGGGGCTCGAGAAAGATGACTTGCCCGACGGCGAAGGATGGGCGGTCGAGATGCTGGAACTTTCCACGCATAACGGCACGCATATGGACGCGCCGTGGCACTACCATTCAACCACGGATAACGGAGCGAGCCCAGCGCCCAGCATTGACGAAGCGCCGCTCGACCGGTTCTACCGTCCGGGCGTGAAGCTCGATTTCTCGCATCTGCCGCATGGACATGTTGTGAGTGCAGCAGAGCTCGAAGAAGCGTTCGCCAAGATCGACTATGAACTGCAGCCGCTTGACATTGTGCTGATCCAGTCAGGCGCGGTGTACGGCACAGAAAACTTCACTGATCAGGGCGTCGGGCTCGGCGCGGAGGCAACACTCTGGCTGACAGAGCGCGGTGTCGAAGTGGTCGGCACTGATGCATGGAGCTGGGATGCGCCCTTCAGCCACACCGCCAAGCGTTGGGCGGAAACGCGCGATCCTTCGATAATCTGGGAAGGCCATAAGGCGGGACGCATCCGCCCCTATTACCAGATAGAGAAGCTCACGAACCTGGCTGCGCTACCGGATCACGGTTTTATGTTCAGCTGCTTCCCGGTGAAGATTGAACGCGCCAGTGCGGGATGGATCCGCGCGGTCGCGATGGTCGAAGACTAGAACCAATCCGCTTCGCGCAATTCCTTTGCTCGGGTGCGGCTGACCGGGACTTCCTGTCCGCCAGCTAGCTCCAGGACGACCTTTCCATCCTTGCGGGTGTCTCGTGCAACTGCATCGCGCGCGACCCACCAGCTGCGATGCACTTGCGCGCCTTGAACTCCGCCGGTCTCCGCAATTGCGTCGCCAAGCCGCATCAAGACCATCTCTGAGCCGAGATCGGTGTGCACCCGAATATAATGCCCGTCTGCTTCGATAGCGTGCAACTTTGCGCTTTGTAGAGCTGGCGGCAAGCGCTCCATCAACGAGTTCGTTTCAGAAGTTGCGGAACGTGCCGCGCTCGCGTCGGCAAGCATCCGGCCCAGCCCTATTCGCAAGCCCACAAACGCCAGGCTGATGATCAGCGAATTGGCGAAATGGATGGGGATCATTGATAGCGGCGCCCACCCGCCGAGCGAGTTTGCGATATAAGCCACCGGCGTCATCGCTGCCGCAAGCGACACTGAAAAGATAGCAAGCCAGCGCCACACTGGTGTGAGCGACAACCGCGCTCTCAGCAGAACTGCTTCAATCCCGATCGCCAGCAGAACCGCGACGGCAAACAGACTGCCCCAGAAGATCAGACGCGTCGTCAAATCCAGTTGATAGCTGTTCACTGCTCCCAAAAGAGAAAGCAGCAAGCAAAGCAACGCCGTCGCAATCGGCCAAGCGAGCCAGGGACGCGCTACAACCCATGCATTTCGCGCTTCGTGAACGGTCGAACCGCGCATTTCATGCATCGCTTCAGCCGGTTCATTCATTATCGCTGGGCATCCTGTTCTGGCGGAGCAATTTGACCATCACACCCCTAAGAAAGGACTGACTTGATGGCAAATTTGTTCCCCTCACTCGCGCTCGCTCTGGCGTCAGCTGTGGCAGTATCAACCCCCGCTCTCGCACAAGAATGGCAGAATATCGAACCCGAAGCAGCCGTGACGCATCGCGCTACGCTGGATCGGTTTGTCGCGGACTATTCCAACGATCCCATGGCAGAACCAGTGCGGTTCGGCTTAGAAGTCGAAGGACACCGCTTCCACGTTGAACCGGTCGAGGATGGCTTTGAACTGCGCGATGGTTTTGGCGGGCATGAGCTCTTCTATTTCACGATGAGCCGCGAAACGCTCAACCTGCTCGACCAAGGCGTGTGGAATGGCCTTACCGCTATGGCCGCAGCTACCTCTGCCGATGTCACCCCGCTCGATGTCTTGCAAACCGAAGGTTTCGAAGAACCAGACGACTACACTGAAATCACCCGCAAGCTGATCGGCCATTTCTGGTCACGCGGGATTCCCGAAGTCACCAATTTCGGCCTGGCGCATGCACGCGTCGTTCATGGCGCGCCCGCGACCGCACTCTACTATGACAAGGACTTCCGCAGCGCAGTCTATGAGATTCCGTCAGGCCTGGGCCGCGAGCAAGCACCCACCATGCAAGTGCCCTTCCCGCGCATGATCATCCTCATCAAAGGCGCTGCCGAAGGCGAGATGGACGGCAATCCCTTCACAGCGAAAGCAGGACAGATGCTGTTCTCACCGCCCAACATCCCGGTCACGTTCTGGAATGCCAGCGATGAAGAGCCAATGTCGTTTGTTTGGCTGATGTGGGGCGATGGCGCCTAAGCGGCAATGCGCAGGTCCTGGAGCTATTCGAGCTCCAGGATCACAGCATCCACCGCCAGACTATCGCCTTCAGCCGCATTGACCTTGGTAACAACGGTTTGCTTTTCAGCGCGCAGGATGTTTTCCATCTTCATCGCTTCAACCGTTGCGAGCGGCTGTCCAGGCTGCACTTCATCGCCTTCGCCAACATGCAGTTTCACGAGCAAGCCCGGCATCGGACAGATGAGCATCTTGGAAAGGTCCGGTGGTTCCTTTTCGATCATGTGCCCCGCAAGATGCGCGATCCGCTGAGGCAGAATGCGCAGCTCATGGCTGGCTCCGCGCGTGGTGATGACATAGCCGGCGCGCGTCGGCGCAAGCTGGATCGTCAACGCTTCGCCGTCGAGCTCCACGTCCACCATCACATCGCCAGGCGTATAGTCGAAGCTGATATCTACCGCTTCACCGTCAACCAGAATGGCCTCTTCATCGATTTGCACTTCGTGATGCGTCGCGGCTTCCTCGGTCGCTCCGATACGCACCGCCCAATCACCCGGCGCATACATCTCGCCTGCTAGCTGTTGATCGACACGGCGCGCGCGATCAGCATCTGCCGTGGCAATAACTCCGCCAATCGCCGCAAGCCCGCGTTTTAGTTCATCAGACGCAGCCGCGCCTTCAAACCCTTCGGGATATTCCTCAGCGATAAAACCTGTCGTCAGTTCTCCTGAACGGAACCGCGGGTGCTGCATAATCGCGCTGAGGAAATCGACATTGTGGCCTAGCCCCTTGATACGGAATGCATCGAGCGCCTGCACTTGAAGGTCCGCCGCCTCATCGCGCGTTTTGCCCCAGGTTATCAGCTTTGCGATCATCGGATCGTAATAGATCGAGACCTCCCCGCCTTCGTAAACACCATCATCGACGCGGACGCCATCCACGCCGCGGCGGCCATTGGCGGAACCGTCATCGGTCCAGCCCTCGATTGTCGGCTGGTATTCAACCAAGCGCCCGGTTGAAGGCAGGAAGCCGCGATAGGGGTCTTCTGCATAAACGCGATTCTCGATCGACCAGCCGTCAATACCGATATCGTCTTGCGTCAGCTCAAGCTTCTCGCCTGCTGCAACGCGGATCATCTGCTCGACCAGATCAACTCCGGTGATCGCTTCAGTTACGGGATGCTCGACCTGCAGCCGCGTGTTCATTTCGAGAAAATAGAAGCTCTCACCGGTCGTGTCCGCGCCGCTGACGATTAACTCGACTGTGCCGGCGGAGTGATAGTCGACCGCTTGCGCCAAAGCGACGCATTGCTCGCCCATGGCTTTGCGCATCTTGGGCGTGACGAAAGGAGACGGCGCCTCCTCGACAACTTTCTGATGGCGACGCTGGATCGAGCATTCCCGCTCGTTCAGATAGAGCGTGTTGCCATGTTTATCGCCCAGGATCTGGATTTCGATATGGCGCGGATCTTCGATGAATTTCTCAATAAAAACACGGTCATCGCCGAAGGAGTTCAAGCCTTCGCGCTTGGTTGCTTCAAAGCCTTCGCGAACGTCGGTTTCGGAATAAGCGAGCCGCATTCCCTTGCCCCCGCCACCGGCGCTGGCTTTCATCATCACCGGATAGCCGATGTCATTGCTGATTTCGACCGCGTGGTCGGTGTCCTTGATCTCGCCGACAAAGCCGGGGACGACATTCACGCCTGCTTTCTTCGCGAGCTTCTTGGACTCGATCTTGTCGCCCATCGCGGCAATCGCGCCAGCAGGCGGGCCGATGAATGCGATATTCTCTTTTTCAAGCGCTTCAACAAAGCTCGCACGCTCTGAAAGAAAGCCATAACCGGGATGCACAGCCTCTGCGCCGGTTTGCTTGCAAGCCTCGATGATCTTGTCCGCGACCAAGTAGCTTTCTGCTGCCGGTGCAGGACCAATATGCACCGCTTCGTCTGCCATCTTCACAAACGGCGCGCGTGCATCAGCATCGGAGTAGACCGCAACCGTCGCGATACCCATACGGCGGGCGGTCTTGATCACACGGCAAGCGATTTCACCGCGATTGGCGATCAGGATCTTGGAAAACAAATCGGGCCTCCGAAAGTGGCTTTAACGCTAATGCCTATGCCGCTCTCAGAGGCCCCGATCAAGTGACCATCCAGCCATCAGTGTTCGACAGCCGGAGAAGTTGCTTTCCTTTGTGTCATTCAGCCTTGGGTGGATGGTCGATATGACCGATGTGGCGAACTTCTTTTTCGATGAGCGAGTCAAACTCTGCCATTAGCTCCTTGGCTTTTTCCTCACCACCGACCTGCTTAGCCAACTCCGCCATCCATGGGTCTGGCTCACCGCTCGGCTGATAAGCCATCTCCTGAATTCCACCATCCATTTTGAACGCGACGATTGAGTTCCACTCCCCGGTATTCATGTGGAGATCGATTACGCCATCCTCACCGATAGCCATGTCGACTTTCTCGAAGATATCGATGATCTCATGTGCACGATTACCCTTGCCGTGCTTCCACTTGATCATGCTGATGCGATACCATGTCACTTCGGCAAGCTTTCGCTCCGCCTTTTCCTCATGGTCGTCAGCAAGAGCCGGCGCTCCATTCAACGTCATGCTCAATGCTGCGGTTGCCAATAGGATTCTACGCATAGTTCAGTCCCCCTGTTTCGCGTTTTCACTCGCGACCCGGTGCGACCCATTGCGTAACAAATCGAAGGCTAGCCCCGCCTTGCGGCTAATGCATTGTAAGTTCGCGACAGCTTGTAGGAATGCGCCACTAGCCCAAAGCGGCCAGCGCCTGTGCAAGATCAGCCTTGATATCGTCAATATGCTCGATCCCGACAGAGACGCGGACCACATCCGGGCCAGCACCAGCGGCAACGAGTTCTTCCGCCGAAAGCTGGCTATGTGTGGTCGATGCCGGATGGATGATCAGCGAGCGCGTATCACCAATATTCGCCAAATGGCTGAACAGATTGACTTTTGATACGAGCTTGACGCCTGCATCATAACCATCCTTGAGGCCAAAGGTGAACACTGCGCCGCCATGCCCACCGAGATATTTCTGCGCCAAAGCATTGTACGGATCATCGCTCAGGCCAGCATAGCTGACCCAGGCCACTTGCGGTTGCTCCTTGAGCCATTCGGCCAGCGCCAGTGCATTAGCGCAATGCTTTTCCATCCGCAGATGCAGCGTTTCCATGCCTGTTAGCGCAAGGAAGGCATTCATCGGCGCCATGGCGGGGCCAAGGTCGCGCAGCCCCAAAACGCGGCATCCGATGATGAACGCAATGGGGCCGATAGGCTCAAGCGCATCGGCGAGCACTGCACCGTGATAGGAACCGTTTGGCTGCGTCAGCGAAGGGTATTTGTCGCCTTGAGCCTTCCAGTCGAAATTGCCGCTATCGACGATCACGCCGCCAATCGCATTGCCATGGCCGTTGAGGAACTTGGTGGTCGAATGCACCACGATGTCCGCGCCATGTTCGAACGGACGGCACAGCGCAGGCGTTGCCATAGTGTTGTCGACAATCAGCGGAACGCCGCCCGCATGGGCCGCATCGGCAATCGCCTGGATATCGCTGACCACACCGCCGGGATTCGCCAGGCTTTCGATAAAGACAACGCGCGTCTTCTCATCCATCGCTGCAGCCACATTGGCTGGATCATCCGCATCGACAAAGCGCGTTTCCCAGCCAAACTTCTTGAACGCTTCGCCCATCTGGTTGAGCGATCCGCCATAGAGCTTCTTCGCTGCTACAATATTGCAGCCCGGCTCCATCAGCGTGTGAAACGCGATCAGCTGCGCGGCATGGCCCGAGGCAACGCCCAGCGCCCCTACACCGCCTTCAAGCGCGGTGACTTTCTTCTCCAGCGCATCATTTGTGGGGTTCATGATGCGGGTGTAGATGTTCCCGAATTCCTTCAGCGAAAACAGGTTTGCGGCATGCTCCGCATCGTTGAAGACATAGCTTGCCGTCTGGTAGATTGGCGTGATCCGCGCATTGGTCGCAGGGTCAGGCTCGCAACCAGCATGAACAGTGAGCGTCTCTGGGCGGAAGTCAGTCATCGGGAAGTCCTCTCATGATAGCGCAGCAGAGCGTCTGCATAATGGGGCGCGCCGCGGCGGTCACCCTCTCCGGCAATCAGATTTTCTATCGCACCTGTAAGCATGGCCTTGTTCTTGTCCGAGAGCGAGCCGAAAGGCGCGACATACACCCCTATACCGAACAGGATCGCGCCGGTTCCCGGCAAGCGCCGCAAGGTCTGGCGTTCAGATCGCACGAACAGGGTTTCGCCAGCATTGTCCGAGGTAACGTGGGCAAAGGCCTGTCCGGGCGGCTTGTCAGCGATCCACTTTCGCTCTCCGGTCGGCGCGATGAACCAATTGCAGCGGCCAAAGATAGCGCCAGCCTTTAGCGTTGCCATGAACCGGTCAACCCCGGTCGCGAGTTGCTCTTCATAACCGGCGATGGGTGCATGGAGCGCGCGCAAGGGCAGCCCGATTTTGTCCTTTGGATGCCAGTCGGTCGGCCAAGCGACAGCCGCGCCGACTAGGCGATATTGGTCATCACCGGGCGCCAGTGTGAGCAAACACATGTCTTCGTGATGGACTCTGGAGGCTTCGAGAAGGCCACCCTGTATGCCCAACATTGCCGCGAGCTCTGAACCGGGCGCTTCGCCCTCTGGAGTAAGCTGAATGCCTTCAGGATAGTTCGCGAAACCAGCCTCGCGCGCCGCTAGATCAGGCTCAGGCTGGAGCCATTCGTCTTCGGACAGCTTGGTGAGGCCCATCCTGAGCTGCCCCCCACCCCGCGCCTTGGGGAGCAGCTCATCAACGGAGAAACCGAGGGTCACTTTGCCCTCAAGTGGCTGAAGACCATTTGCGGTATAGGAGGCTCAGTCCCACATAAGTCAGAACGACCCCGACGAGCGCAAGCCAGAAGGTCGCAGGATGAGGATCGGCGCAACTCGCATCTGGGCCCCACCCACATGGAAATGCTGTGTTGAACAAGAACCCGATTGCGAGCACCCAGTAAATCGCCGACGCGACCACAAACAGCAGAACGCGCTCGAGCGACCTCACTCTGCAGCCTCGTCCATATCCTCATCGGCTGGCGGCATATTGTGGCCGAGCAGCGTCAGGATATCCGCTGCGCATTCGACCACGTTGGAGCCAGGGCCATAAATGCCCTGCACGCCTGCTTCGCGCAGGAAGTCATAATCCGTTGCCGGGATCACGCCGCCGGCAGTCACCTTGATATCGGGCCTTCCGGCATCGCGCAGGATGTTGATGAGTTCAGGGATCAGCGTCTTGTGACCAGCGGCGAGCGAGCTTGCCCCCACCACATCGACCTGTTTCTGCAAGGCAAGCGCAGCCGCTTCCTTCGGCGTCTGGAACAGCGGTCCTGAGATCACTTCAAAGCCCATGTCAGAGAAAGCACTCGCGATCACATTTGCGCCGCGATCATGTCCGTCCTGCCCCATCTTCGCGACTAGGATGCGAGGCTTGCGCTCCAGACGGCGCGCAATCGCCTCAACCCCGTCGGTGACTTGCTTCCAGCGCCGGTCAAACTCGTAGGCAGTCTTGTAGACACCGCTGACTGGCTTGGGCGTGGCGTCATGACGTCCAAAAACCTCTTCCATTGCAGAAGAGATCTCGCCCAGCGTCGCATCGTGACGCGCCGCTTCGACTGCACGGGCGAGCAGGTTTGTCTCGCCAGCCTTGCGCAGCTCTTCAAGCTTTGACGGCGGGAGCGGAATGCCGTTCTCATCGCGGCCTGTCGCGAGCGCTTCATTGACCGCACCGCCATCAGCGGCTGCCGTTTCGCGCAGAGCCGCAAGTGCTGCCCGACAAGCTTCCTCGTCGCGCCCGGCCTTGACCTCTGCAATGCGCGCGATTTGCCCTTCGCGGACCTTGTGGTTGTCAATGTCGAGCGTCTCGATCGGGTCTTCCTTGTCCTTGCGGTACTTGTTGACCCCGACGATCACCGTCTCGCCCTTGTCGACCTTGGTCTGCTTTTCCGCCGCCGCGCGTTCGATCGCGGCCTTGGGAGCGCCGGTCGCGACATAGGCCGTCATTCCGCCCGCCTCGTCGACCTCGGCGATCAGCTTCTCCGCTTCTTCTACCAGCGTCGCCGTCAGCGCCTCGATGTAGTGCGAGCCGCCCAGCGGATCGACGACATTGGTAATCCCGCTCTCCTCCTGCAGCACCAGCTGCGTGTTGCGCGCAATGCGGGCGGAAAAGTCCGTCGGCAGAGCAATCGCCTCATCCAGAGCATTGGTGTGGAGCGACTGCGTCCCGCCTAAAGTCGCCGCCATCGCTTCAATCGTGGTGCGGATGACGTTGTTGTACGGGTCCTGCTCCTGAAGAGACACGCCCGAAGTCTGGCAGTGCGTGCGCAGCATCTTCGAGCGTTCGGACTTCGCGCCAAGATCGTCCATCACGCGGTACCACAGAGTGCGTGCGGCACGCAGCTTGGCGATCTCCATGAAGAAGTTCATGCCGATGCCGAAGAAGAAGCTCAGGCGGCCTGCAAAAGCGTCAATATCGAGCCCAGTTGCCATTGCGCGCTTCGCATATTCCTTGCCGTCCGCAATCGTGAAGGCGAGTTCCTGCACTGCAGTCGCCCCGGCTTCATGCATGTGATAGCCTGAAATCGAAATACTGTTGAATTTCGGCATGTTGGCCGAGGTATATGCGATGATGTCAGAGATAATCCGCATACTTGGTTCGGGCGGATAGATATAGGTGTTGCGGACCATGAACTCCTTCAGGATGTCGTTCTGAATAGTCCCGGAAAGCTTCTCGACCGGCACGCCTTGACGCTCGCCTGCGACGATGAAGAACGCCATTACCGGGATCACCGCGCCGTTCATGGTCATGGAGACGCTCATCTGGTCGAGCGGAATCTGGTCGAACAGGATTTCCATGTCGCGCACGGTGTCAATTGCAACGCCCGCCTTGCCGACATCGCCGACAACGCGCTTGTGATCGCTGTCATAGCCGCGGTGCGTGGCGAGATCGAAAGCGACCGAAAGGCCCTTCTGACCCGCCGCCAGATTGCGGCGATAGAAGGCGTTGGATTCCTCAGCAGTGGAGAAGCCCGCATATTGCCGGATCGTCCACGGACGGCCCGCATACATGCTCGCCTTCACCCCGCGCGTGAACGGCGCAAAACCGGGCAGTCCCGGGTCCCAATCCGCATGGTCCTCTGCCGTGTAGAGCGGCTTGATCGCAAAGCCCTCGGGCGTTTCCCAGGTAAGGTCGCGGCCCTTGCTCTCCTTGTCCGCCAGGGCTTTCCAGTCTTCGGGGGTTGGCCTAGAATTGTTGGTGTCAGTCATTTTTCTCTTTTACCTCAATTCGTCATCCTCGCGAAAGCGGGGATCCAGCGCGGAGCCACCAAGGTGGCAATCTGGGTTCCCGCGTTCGCGGGAATGACGACTAAGCAATCAATGCGCCTCTTTGGGCGTCTCCAAAATCTCAGTCAGTATGCCGCCCATATCCTTGGGATGGACGAAGAAAATGGGTGTGCCATGCGCGCCGATGCGGGTTGGGCCGAGCACGCGCTTGCCTTGCGCTTCGAATTCCGCGCGCGCGGCCTCAATATCGGGCACTTCGAAGCAGACATGGTGCTGCCCGCCGGACGGGTTCTTGGCGAGGAATGCGCTGACAGCGGTCTCGTCATTGAGCGGCTGAATCAGTTCCATCTGCGTCCCGTCCATGCCGGAATGGGTGGGCGTATCGACGAAGATGATGTTGAGCCCGTCTTGCGGTACATCCGCCTCGTGGAAACTCGTCGCGCCCATGACATCGCACCAGAAGGCGACCGCCTCGTCCATGTCCGGCACGACAACGCCGATGTGATTGAGTCTACCGAGTTTCATCCTTCGTTCTCGCAAGGAAAGGCAAATGCGACCGCGATAAAAACTAGGGCTTCGGCACCCTTGTGCCGTTCGGCCGGATTCTCTCTGAGGAATTTGACAACTACATCCCTAAGCTGACCCGCTCTGACATTCGGAGGGATACAGACAAAATTGTGAATCTCATCAGCACCTTGGTAGTAATTGATGGTGTCTACTACACCCACGATATATGCGGTGCAAAAGGCGTTTTTTTGATAGTAGGTCGGACCACCTTCCTTCGCAGAACAATCATCGTAGAGCGCATTGCCATCATGAAAGCTAGCATTGGCTTGATAAGGGAGTACCGCCAGTAATGCGGACGCAAATAATCCAAGCAAGCGCAACATCAATTTCTCCTAAAGCGGAATATTGTCATGCTTCTTCCACGGGTTCTCGAGCTGCTTCGTCCGCAGCTTGCGAAGCCCCAGCGCGATCCGTTTGCGGGTCGAGTGCGGGTAGATCACCTCGTCGATATAACCGCGCTGCGCCGCCACGAAGGGGTTCGCAAACCGGTCCTCATATTCCTTGGTCTTTTCCGCGATCTTCTCAGGGTCATCTCTGTCCTGTCTAAAGATGATCTCCACCGCGCCTTTCGCGCCCATCACTGCGATCTCCGCCGTGGGCCAGGCGTAGTTCAAATCTCCGCGCAAATGCTTTGAGGCCATCACGTCATACGCGCCGCCATAGGCCTTGCGGGTAATGACAGTGATCTTGGGCACAGTCGCCTCGGCATAGGCGAACAGCAGCTTTGCGCCGTGCTTGATGATGCCGTTATGCTCCTGATCGGTGCCGGGCAGGAAGCCGGGCACATCGACGAAGGTCAGGATCGGGATCTCGAACGCATCGCAGAAGCGCACGAAACGCGCGGCTTTCTTCGACGAATTTATGTCGAGCACGCCGGCAAGCACCATGGGTTGGTTGGCGACCACGCCCACTGTGCGGCCTTCCACCCGGCCAAAGCCGCAAATGATGTTCCCCGCATGGGCAGGCTGGACTTCGAAGAAATCGCCTTCATCCAGCACTTTGCGGATGACTTCATGCATGTCGTAAGGCTGGTTCGCATTGTCGGGAATGAGCGTGTCCAAGCTCTCCTCCATGCGGTCCCAAGGGTCAGCGGTCGGACGCTCCGGCACAGGCTCACGATTGGAGAGCGGCAGGAAGTCGAAGAAAGCGCGTGTCGCCATCAGCGCTTCGATGTCATTCTCGAAAGCGTTATCTGCGACGCTGGTCTTGGTGGTGTGCGTCACCGCCCCGCCCAGCTCTTCCTGCGTCACCGTTTCGTTAGTGACGGTCTTCACGACGTCCGGTCCCGTCACGAACATGTAGGAGCTGTCCTTCACCATGAAGATGAAGTCCGTCATCGCGGGCGAATAGACCGCCCCACCCGCGCATGGTCCCATGATGACGCTGATCTGCGGGACGACGCCAGATGCGAGCACGTTCTGCTGGAACACTTCGGCATAGCCGCCCAGCGATGCGACGCCTTCCTGAATGCGCGCACCGCCTGAGTCGTTGAGGCCGATGACCGGCGCACCGACCTTCATTGCGGTCTCCATCACCTTGCAGATCTTTTCCGCATGGCGCTTGGAGAGCGAGCCGCCAAAAACAGTAAAGTCCTGGCTGAAGACATAAACCAGACGGCCATTGATCGTGCCGGAGCCCGTGACCACGCCATCGCCGGGGATCTTCTGATCCTGCATGCCGAAATCGACGCAGTCATGTTCGACATAGGTGTCGAGCTCTTCAAACGAGCCTTCATCGAGCAACACATCCAGCCGTTCGCGCGCGGTGAGCTTGCCTTTGGCGTGCTGCGCGTCGATCCGCTTTTGTCCGCCGCCCATCTTGGCAGCTTCGCGGCGACGTTCCATTTCAGCGATATTTGCGGACATCAGTCCCCCTGCGTGTCTTGAAATCGTATGCAGGAAATCGCCTAGCGAGCGTTAGGCCGTAGCGTCAATGTCACAATCCGATCTGACGAGGCGAAACCTGCGATTATTCGAAGATCGGTCAGAAGCGCAGTGTGATGCTTTTCGCAATCGATGGGTGGATGGCTTCTGCCATTCGAAGCGCCTTGGTCATGCCGATGTTCGCTTCATCCAAATCCTTCTCGATCGCGACCAGGATCTGCCGCGCGCATTCCTCTGGCGACATCTTCTTCGCCGGATTGCCGTCATTCATCTGCGTGTCCACTACAGGCGGCAGTGCCTCAGTGACCTGAATGTTCGTGTCCTTGAGCTGTTCGCGCAGGGCAAGCGTGTAAAAACGCAAACCAGACTTTGTCGCGCAGTACACAGGGGAGCGCGCCGCCGGGGCAATCGCCAGGCCGCTCGTGACGTTGACTATAGTCGCTTTGGGACGCGCCTTGAGGTTCTCCATCAAGCCAGCAATCAGCCGGATCGGTGCGCTAAGATTGGCATAGATGCAGTTGTCCGCCACATCGCGATCAGGCGGCGCTTGTCGGAAGTCATGATCGGCAAGCTGCCCCGCATTGTTGACGAGAATGTCGAGCGGACGTTCGCCCCAAGCTTCGACAAGCGCATCTACGCCTTGGGCATTGGCAAAGTCAGCGGTCAGTGTTTCAATGCCTTCTTCGCGCATCGCCGCCATTCGCTCTGGATTGCGTCCGGTGACAAAAACATTCGCGCCTTTCGCTTTCAATTGCAACGCAAGCTCGCGGCCAATGCCCGAGGTTCCGCCTGTCAGAAGTATCGTCTTTCCAGCTAGTTCCATCGCAAACTCCTATTTAAGCAGGACGAGCTCTTCCGCCATGGTCGGGTGGATTGCGGTGGTGGCATCAAAGTCTGCTTTGGTAAGGCCTGCCTTCACTGCGATGGCCGCAGCCTGCATCATTTCGGCTGCTTCTGGCGCGATCATGTGAATGCCGACTATGCGGTCGGTGGCAGCGTCGCATACCATCTTGAACAGGCTGCGCTCATTGCGGCCTGCAAGCACGTTCTTCATTGGCCGGAAATCCGATTGATAGACCTTCACATTGCCCAGCTTGTTGCGCGCCTCGCCTTCGGTCATGCCGACAGCCGCTATCGGCGGATGGCTGAACACAGCGCTTGCGATGCAGGAGTGATCAACTGAGCGCGGACTGTTACCGAACACAGTGTCGGCAAAGGCATGGCCTTCACGAATGGCGACAGGGGTGAGCTGGACGCGATCGGTGACATCGCCCACGGCATAAATGTAATCGACATTGGTCTTCGAAAATTCGTCGACGACAATTTCGCCATTCTCGCCAGTCTCCACACCGACGCTATCAAGGCCCAGCCCTTCGGTGTTGGGAACACGGCCAACCGCGAACATCACCTGATCAACGATTTCCTCATCGCTGTCAGACAGCTTCACTTTGAACCGCCCGTCTTCGCACTTCTCGACATACTCGAAAACTGTGTTGAACTTGAATTCGATCCCTTTCATGATCGAGATCTGCAGCAAGCGATCGCGCAGCGCTTCGTCATAGCCGCGCAGCAACTGATCGCCTCGGTTGACGACTTTGACCTTGCTACCGAACTGGTTGAAAATGCCCGCGAACTCGTTTGCGATGTAGCCGCCACCGGCAATGATGATCTTCTCCGGCACCTTGTCCAAGTGAAACGCCTCGTTGGAGGTTATGGCATGCTCGGCTCCGGGGCAATCGGGTAGCCGGGGACGAGCGCCCGTCGCAATCAGGATGGTCTTCGCGGTAATGACCTCGCCACTGGCCAAAGTGATCTCGTGATCGCCAGTGATTTCCGCGCGCTCTGTAAAGACCGTCACGTCATGGTTTTCCAGCGTATCGGTGTAGGCCCCTTCAAGGCGGTCGACATCGGCCAGGACATTGTCGCGTAGCTTGATCCAGTCGAAGCTCTGGCCTTCAATCTCCCAACCGAATTTCTGGCAGTCTTCCAGGTCCTCTGCAAAATGCGCGCCGTAAACGAGCATCTTTTTCGGCACGCAGCCGCGAATGACGCAAGTGCCGCCAACGCGGTGCTCCTCGGCTATGGCGACTTTCGCGCCGTGCCCAGATGCGATCCGGCTCGCGCGAACGCCGCCTGATCCTGCACCGATTGTGAATAGGTCGAAGTCGTAGTCGGCCATGGTTGTCAGCTCCTGTTGCGACGCGCGATATGGCGAGCGGTTGCCATAAGAGCAACCACTGACGTCGTTTCAGAGCTATTCGCTTCGGAGTGCCGTCTGGTTACCGCCCCGCGCGGCGGCGGCGATTACCTCCGCCTGGGCGACCCTTCCCGGACCGTGGGCCTTCGCCTTGCGGCCTGCCCGCAGGCTTGCCTTTGCGAGCGGGATGTTTTCGCTTGGGAGGTCCTTTGCGCTGCTCACCATCACCTTGCGGACGAGAAGCGCCGGTTGGACGCGGCTTCACACGCTGGCGTTGTCTAGGCGGTTCACGCTTGGTCGGGCCAACGCCTTCGACAACCGCGCGGAAATTCTCCGGGAGTGGCAGGCGTTCGAACTCTGCATCGGTGCGCTTGCGAATGTCCTTGAGGTATGCGCGCTCATCCTCAGCACAGAATGCAATCGCGATACCGTCCTTGCCTGCGCGAGCGGTTCGGCCGATGCGGTGCACATATTGCTCAGGCACATTGGGGAGCTCGTAATTGATGACGTGCGAAACGCCCGGAATATCGATCCCGCGCGCAGCCACATCAGTCGCGATCAGGATTGGGGTTTTGGCGCGTTTGAATTCGTCGAGCGCTCGCTGGCGCTGCGGCTGCGATTTGTTGCCATGGATCGCATTGGAGTCGATCCCGCACTGACGCAGCTTTTTCACAACGCGATCTGCGCCATGCTTGGTGCGCGTGAAGATAAGCACACGCTCGAACTTGCCCGGCACGGGATGGCGGCCAGAAAGGATCAGCTCGAGCAAAGACTGCTTCTCATCGGATTGCACCATGAAGAGGTACTGATCGATGCGCTCAGCCGTCGTGGCTTCGGGCGTTACAGAAACCTGCACCGGATTCTTGCAATAGCTGCTGACCAACTCCTTGATCTGCTTGGGCATGGTCGCGCTGAAAAACAGCGTCTGCCGCTCAGCAGGCGCAAGCTGGTGGATACGCCGCAACGCATGAATGAAACCGAGGTCAAGCATCTGGTCGGCTTCATCGAGCACAAGAACTTCAACGCCTGATAGGTTGAACGCCTTCTGGTCGACGAGATCGAGCAAACGGCCCGGCGTCGCGACAAGAATATCCGTGCCGCGATGCAGCTTGTTGCGGTCCTTGTTGACGGAAGTGCCGCCTACAATCGACTGCACTTTCAAGCCAGCAAGCGCCCCGTAATCCTTGGCGGAGGTCGCAATCTGCGCTGCAAGTTCGCGCGTCGGCGCGAGCACAAGCATACGGCAGGATTTGAACGGGATACGGTTCTCGCTCTCACGCAACCGGTCGATGCTCGGGAGCATGAAAGCAGCGGTCTTACCAGTGCCTGTCTGTGCAATGCCGAGCAGGTCGCGGCCCGCCAAAACCGGCGGGATCGCTTGCTCCTGGATGGGCGTCGGATCGGAATAGCCTTTAAGGTCCAAGGCTTGGAGGACGGGCTGAGACAGCCCCAAATCGGAAAATTGTGTCATGTAAACTCGCAAATGTGTGCGGTGCGCGCAAAGCCATGCGGCCTGCAAGCGCAGCGCGGTGTCGGTTCAAGAACCGCCCGCGTGAAAAGGGAAGTCTGTTCAGGGGAAAAGCGCGCTGCCGGGGCGGGAGATAATCAGAACCGCCGCTTCACGCTGGCAGGGTTATGCGCTTCGAACTCGCCGCCATGTGGATGCTGCAGTGCAAAAAGTCAAAGTAATTCGCTGCGCTAGCGCCCGAAAGGCCGGTTCAGCTGCCATATCTTCCAGTTGAGGACCGCGGCAAAACTCACCCATGCAAGGTACGGCACGATCAACCAGCTGGCGAGCTCTGACCATTGCCGCAGGAACACGGCCAGCGCGAAAACGCTCACCCAAAGGAATGGCACTTCGACCAGCGCCCAATCGGGTCGTTTGAGGGTGAAGAACAGCGGTGACCAAAGGAAATGGCATACGCCATTCATCAGGTAGAGCACGATCAGGAAAGTGCGTTCTGCATCGGTGCTTGCACCTTCCCAGCTCAGCACGAATGCCCACGCGGCAAGCCCCAGGATCAGCGTCCAGGCTGGACCGAACAGCCAGTCAGGCGGTTGCCATTCCGGCTTTTTTAGGTCGTAATACCAGCTTCCGATTTTCGTGAGCAGTCCGCCGCCAAGGCCCAGTATTACAGCCCAGCTGATGGCGAAGATGAGTGGGAAGTCCATCCCGTCTATCTAGGAGGCAACACTCTCCGACACAACCGCGCGGCGATAAAGATGCCATGTCGCATGGCCCAAAACAGGCAAAGCGAGAAACAGCCCAAGAAATATCGGCAAAAGCGCAAGACCAAGCAAGATAGCTATCAGACAAGCCCAGATGAGCATTATACGCGTGTTAGATCGCATGGTCGCAAGGCTAACGATAATCGCAGTGAGGAAATCGACTTCCTTGTCCACCAGCATCGGCAAGCTCACAACCGTCACTGCATAGAATGCAAGCGCCATGACAGCGCCGATGATGCTGCCGACGACCAGCATGATGAGACCGGTTTGTGTCATCAGGAATGCAAAGGATTCTGCGCCAGCACCGAATTCCGCCGCGAAGATCGCGAACACGCTGTGCGCAATGATCAGCCAGAATGCGAAGGCAACGAAGACGATCACGCCCATGGAGATGATCTGCTCATCGCCATGTCCGCGTAAAGCGCCTAGCACTGGCTTCCAGCTGACCGGCTCGCCGGTCTCGCGGCGGCGGCTGACTTCGTAAAGCCCGACCGCAGTGAAAGGCGCCAGCAGCGGAAAACCCGCGGCGGCCGGGATAAGCCATGCCGCGCTGCTCATCCGCATGAGCGCGAAATACATAAGGAAACCGCCTGCGACATAGATCGCGGCAAAGAACAATCCGTAGATCGGCTCTGCGCGAAAATCAGCCCAGCCTGCGGCAAGCGCTGCTCGCAAGTCAGCCATGCTGAGATCATTCGCTACAGCGGCATTCGCAATGACAGTCTGTCCAGTCATGATCGCCCTCCCCCATGAAAACGCATCAATGCCAGTGTGATCTAGCCCATCAGTAAGTGCAATTCCTTGATCGAGATCAAGGTAGGATAGGCGCGCAGCTTAACCGAGGCCGGCCTTCTGAAGCAGCGCCTTCGTGCTCGCATCGAAATCTCCGCCTCCGGCTTCGATATCTTTCGCCATTTTCTTGCCGAGCTCGACGCCAAACTGATCGAATGGATTGATACCGAGCAACACCGCATTGGCGAACGTGCGATGCTCGTGGAAAGCGATCAGCGCGCCAAGCGTCGCGCTATCCAAATCATCGCAAAGCATCGTCGCCGACGGCCTGTCACCGGGAAAGGCGCGCGCCGGATCTTGGCCGTCCGCCGCCATATTCCCGCCTGCCATCAATGCTGCACCTTGCGCGAAGCAATTGGTCAGAAGGATTGCATGGTGGGCTGGATCAAGCGCATCGCCCGGCGCAATGCTTGCGATAAAGTCGACCGGCACAAGATGCGTGCCCTGATGGAGCAGCTGGAACACCGCATGCTGCGCGTCTGTCCCTACCCCGCCCCATGTGATCGCAGCGGTCGGGCCTGAAACAGGCTCTCCTTCAGATGTCACACGCTTGCCATTCGACTCCATCTCAAGCTGTTGGAGATAGTCCGGAAACAGGCCGAGCCGTTCGTCATAAGCAAACACAGCGCGCGTCTGGCATCCACGAATTTGCGCGTAATACTGGTCGGCAAAAGCAGCTCGCAAAGGCAGATTGTCGCGGCCATTGGTGCCGCGAAAATGAATGTCGACCGCCTGAGCGCCCGCCAGCATCGCTTCAAACTCTTCCCAGCCGACCGCCAGAGCGACCGGAAAACCGATGCTCGACCAGATCGAATAGCGTCCGCCAACGCTTTCGCTGAAGGGCAGGATGCGGGTCTCGTCAACGCCCCACTCGACGGCCTTGTCAGGACTAGCCGTGAGCGCAACGACGCGCCCGGTCGGATCGGACACGCCATTATCACGCAACCATTTGAGCGCGCTCTCAGCATTGGTCATCGTCTCGATTGTCGTGAAGGTCTTTGACGCCACTGCCACGATAGTCGTTGCCGGATCGCATGCTTCGAAAGCTTGCTCCAGCGCTACACCATCGATGTTGGAGACGACATGCACGTCGACTAGCGCCAGATCGCGCGCCAAGGCATCGACAGCAAGCGCAGGCCCCAAGGCCGAGCCGCCAATGCCGATGTGGATCAAATGTTTGACTTCGCCGAGCGCGCCTTCATGGATCGCTTCGACCAGCATCTTCATCCGGGCATGGAGCGCCATCGCCTCTTCGACTGAAGGCTCAGCGCCGACACCGCGCTGTGCGGTGTGCTCAGCCGCGCGGCCTTCTGTGACATTGATCTTCTCGCCGGATAGCAGCGCCTCACGCTTCCCAGCAAAATCGCATGCATCCGCAAGTGCTTCAAAACCGGAGAGCAATTCTTCTGACAAATGCGTCTTCGACCAGTCGAACAACACGCCTGCTGAGCCGCCTTCTGCGTCCCAATCAATCCGCGCGGACAACGCGTCCACCCGGCCCTCATCCTCGAACAATTCAGCAAGCGTGTGCCGCGGCGCGGCGCGCAGCGCCTCCCATGCGGCAGAAACGGGGCCAGAACCGGGGGATGTCATGCAAAAATCCTTTTCATGCTTGTGCAGTGGCGAGTAGGGGTCTGAGCGATGGATGAAAAGAAGCAAAATATTCCAGAGCTCGATACGCGGTCGGAGAAAAACCCGAACAAGAAGCCGGTCGATCTGGGTTCGCAAGACGAAAGCGCTGCTGCAGACCCCGATGCGGAAGGCACGCGTGTGCTCGCGTCTGGCGTGCAAGCTTCAGGAGGCGGAAGCGCGACGGCGAGCGTCGAAGAGCCGCGCGATGATGAAGCAGAGCAGGAAAGCTGGGGCAGTTTCGGCCTGTTCGTTCTGAAGTTGGCTCTGGTCGTGCTCATCTTCCGCAGCTTCATTTTCTCGCCTTTCTCTATCCCTTCCGAAAGCATGCTGCCGCGCCTCTACAATGGCGATTATCTGCTGGCGGCGAAATGGCCTTACGGCTTCTCCAAATACTCGATGCCCTTCAATCTGCCGGTCATCCCGGGCCGCATTTTCGCAGGCGAGCCAGAACGCGGCGATGTCGTCATTTTCAAGCACCCGATCGATGGCACGGACTACGTCAAAAGGGTCATTGGTTTGCCTGGTGACACCATCGAAGTGCGTGCTGGCCAGGTCATTCTCAATGGCGAAGCAATCCCTAAGGTGCGCATTGACGACTTTGTTATCCCTCAATCGCCCAACACAGATTGCGCATGGGGTGCGGTCGAGGAAGCAGACAGCGATGGGCAGAGAGTTTGCCGCTACACGCGTTTCCGCGAAACCCTGCCTAATGACACCAGCTATGACGTGCTCGACTTCGGTCTGGCCATCAATGACAATTATGGCCCGCGCATTGTGCCTGAAGATCGCCTGTTCGTGATGGGTGACAATCGCGACAATTCGCAAGACAGCCGCGTCGCTGCTGCACCGGCAGGCGGCGTCGGCCTCGTGCCACAAGACAATCTCGTCGGGCGCGCCACGATCATGATGTGGTCCACCGATGGCAGCGCAGAATGGGTCAAGCCATGGACCTGGTTTACCGCCGCGCGCTGGGCCCGGATCGGAACCGTATTATGACCGGACTGACACAGGAAGCGCGCAAATGGCTTGAGGCAAGCGGCTTTGCCATCCGCGAGGAAGCGCTTTGGCTCGCCGCATTCACGCATGGCAGCACTGGCGAGAAGCGCGATTACCAGCGGCTGGAATTCCTTGGCGACCGTGTGCTCGGTCTTGTCATTGCAGACTCGCTTTATGCGCGCAGCGATGCGCCCGAAGGCCGTTTGTCGCAGCGCCTCAACGCGCTTGTCAGCCGCGAAATGTGCGCCACTGTCGCGCGGCAAATTGGCTTGCCGCCGCATATCCGCATTTCCAAGCAAGCGCATGAAGATGGCGGTCGCGACAGCGACAATATCCTCGGCGATGTGATCGAAGCGCTGCTCGGAGCGCAGTTTCTCGACAATGGGTTCGATGCAGCGCGCGAAGTCATCCTAAGGCTCTGGCAAAGCGCGCTGGAAGGCAATGCAGGCCAGTCGAAGCACCCGAAAAGCGCGCTGCAGGAATGGGCTGCGGGTAATCAACATCGCCCGCCGGAATATTCGCTGGTCGACCGCTCCGGACCCGATCATGCCGCGCAATTCACTGTCAAAGTCGAAGTGCATAGGGTCGGCTCTGTCGAAGCGTCCGCATCCAGCAAACAGGAAGCGGAAAAACAGGCTGCAAAAGCGTTTATGGAGAAATTCGGATGAGCTCTGAAAGCGCAAATACACACTGCGGGGTTGTCGCAGTCCTTGGCGCGCCCAATGCCGGTAAATCGACGCTGGTCAACCAGCTTGTCGGGCAGAAAGTCGCCATCACATCGGCAAAAGCGCAAACGACGCGGGCCAAAATGCTGGGCATTGCCTTGCATGAGCAAACACAGATGATCCTCGTCGATACGCCGGGCATTTTCGCGCCGCGCCGCAGGCTCGACCGCGCAATGGTGAGTGCTGCTTGGGAAGGCGCAGAGGCGGCTGACGCAGTGCTGCTGCTTGTCGATCCGATCAAGCAACGCCGCCATGAGCTTGAGCCATTGCTGGAAAGCCTTGCGGGACGGCCGGAACGCAAGATTCTCGTCCTAAACAAAGTCGACAGAGCGAAGAAAGAGCCGCTGCTCGCGCTTGCTCAGGACCTCTCGGCCAAAGCTGATTTTGAGCAGATTTTCTTTGTCTCAGCGCTAACCGGTGACGGGGTGCAGGAAATGAAAGAAGCGCTCGCAGCGATGATGCCGGAAGGCGTGTGGCATTATCCGGAAGATCAGGTGTCAGACGCTTCAGAGCGTTTGCTTGCAGCCGAGATCACGCGCGAGCAGCTCTACAAGCAGCTGCACGAAGAGCTGCCTTACGATTCAGCCGTGCGGCCCGAACTTTACAAGCACCGCCCCGATGGCAGTCTGGAAATTCACCAGCAGATCGTCGTGGGCCGCGAAACCCAGCGCCCCATCGTGCTCGGTAAAGGCGGCAGCCGGATCAAGATGATCGGCGAAGCAGCCCGCGCGGAGCTAACCGAATTGCTCGGCGTGAAGGTTCATCTGTTCCTGCACGTAAAGGTCAGCGAGAACTGGGCAGAGGACAGGGAATTGTTCGAGGAAATCGGGCTGGATTGGGTGAAATAGTCCCTACCCCACTCCAAGCTTCTCCAGCTTTGCACGCAACGCCGCTTCGTCAAACGGCTTGATCACATAATCGTCCGCGCCTGCCGCAATCCCTTCGTGAATGTCCTGAGCCTGTCCGTTTGAGGTGCAGAAGACCACGGTCGGCGCGCGCGGTGTCGGGATGGCCCGCAGTGCGGTCACAAAGGCGATCCCGTCCATTTCCGGCATGTTCCAGTCGGTCAGCACAAGCTCCGGCATCTGCTGCTTGCAGCGAGCAAGCGCTTCTTCGCCATCCTGAGCTTCTGTCACGTCATAGCCGAGGCTTCGCGCGATCTTTGCCGAGACTTTGCGGATGACGCGGCTGTCATCGACCACCAGGCAACGCTTCTTGCGCGCCTGACGGGTCTCGTTGACATCGCGCATGGCTTTGGCTGCCCGCACAACTGCGTCTGTATCGGGCGCGTCCTCTGCGGTAGTGTCATCTGCCTCAGGTTCCGGAGCCAGCACGTCGCTATCGACAGGCTGATCAGATTCAACCGGCATAGCGTGGCGGTTAGGCGTGCGGCGTTTGATCAGATTTTGAATGGTTCGATCTCCCCGCCAAGTCCGCTGCTGAAATCGCCGCCAAAATCGAAGCCTTGCGGCATCATTTCCCCGACGGTTTCGCGTGTGTCTTCAACGCCTTCACCAGGTGTCATTTTGACATGGAGAAACGGAATCCAGACATCGCCAAACTCGGCTTTCTGATACCATACATCGAGCACATCATAGCTCGCCCACATGCCGTCCGGCTCACGCAAGCGCAGGCCTTCGCCAATGCGCGGGACTGCCGCAAAGCGCACGCGCTCTTGCGTTTGATGGGTTTCGTTCTGGACTTCGATTTCGATCACGCTGACGTGCCTTCCGGTCTCTGATCCGGAAAGCTACGGAGGAAGTCTTGACGATTTACCAACCTGACAAGGTGAACGAGTTCCCCTCAAACCAGGGTTACCGCGCTGTTTGCCATTATTTCTTTGCAGCGGCCTTTTTCTTCGCAGGCGCTTTCTTGCGCTTCTTTTTCGCAGGCCCCTTGGCAGCGCGCGCCTTGATCAGCTCAATCGCCTGTTCCTCGGTCACATCCTCAGGTTTCATGTCCTTGGGGATCGTCGCATTGGTCGAGCCATCGGTGACATAGGGACCATAGCGTCCCGGCATGACCTTCATCTCGCCGCCGCTGTCAGGATTCTCGCCGAAGGTCTTGATCGGCTCAGCTTTGGTGCGCCCGCCGCCTTTGCGATTGGCCGCCTCTGCAAGTGCTGCGACCGCTGCATTCATGCCCGTTTCGAACACGTCGCGGGTCGATTGCAGCTTTGCATATTTGCCATCGTGGCGCAGATATGGGCCATAGCGACCGATGGCCGCTTCGATTTCCTTACCCGTCTCTGGGTGCTCACCGACAATCCGAGGCAAGCCGAGCAGCTTGACCGCCCATTCGAGATCGAAATCATCGAGGTCCTTAGGGATCGAAGCACGGACCTTCTTATCGTCCTCAGCCACCATCTCGACATAAGGCCCGAACCGGCCTGACTTGCGGTGGATTTCCGCGCCTGTCTCTGGGTGCTCACCCATCAAGCCGTCTTCCGCAGCATCATTGCCGTCAGCGCCAGGCTGAGCAAAACGGCGCGTGAACTTGCAGTCGGGATAATTCGCACAGGCGACGAACGCGCCATAGCGGCCACCGCGCAGGTTCAAGCGGCCATTCGCGCGGCCTTCCTGCTCGCAAAGCGGGCAGAAGCGCGGGTCTTTGCCGTCTTCGCGCTCAGGGAAAAGGAAGTCGGACAGATACTCGTCGAGCACTTCTGTGACTTCGGATGGCTTCTTCTCCATCACCTCTTCGGTTTTGGGCTTGAAGTCCTTCCAGAACGCCTCGAGCAGCGCTTTCCAATTCTCGCGTCCGTCAGAGACGGTGTCGAGCTCGTCTTCCATTCCGGCAGTGAACTCATAGGCGACGTAGTTCGGGAAAAATCGCTCAAGAAATGCTGTAAGAAGTCGGCCCGATTCCTCTGCAAAAAAACGGTTTTTCTCCATTCGCACGTAAGCACGATCCCGCAATGTCTGAATGGTCGAGGCGTAGGTCGAAGGGCGCCCAATACCGAGCTCTTCCAGACGTTTCACAAGGCTTGCTTCAGAGAAACGCGGCGGCGGCTGTGTGAAGTGCTGGTTCGCTTCCACGCCTTGCTTTGCCGGCACATCGCCTTTGCGGATGACGGGCAGCAAGCCGTCTTCGTCATCGTCAGATGATTTGTCGTCGAACCCTTCCTGATAGACTGCGAAGAAGCCCGGAAACTTCACCACCTGACCTGTTGCGCGCAATTCATGCTGACCCGTCGCATCGCGCATGTTCACAGTGGTGCGCTCCAGCTGAGCGCTCGCCATCTGGCTCGCCACAGCGCGCTTGTAAATGAGATCATAAAGCTTGGCTTCATCGCCAGAGCCCGCGCGATCTTTGCGGAAATCGGTCGGACGGATCGCTTCGTGCGCTTCCTGCGCGTTCTTCGCCTTGGTCGCGTAGAACCGCGGCTTTTCAGGCAGGTAAGCTGCGTCGTATTTCTCGCCGATCTGGTCGCGCACCGCGGCAATCGCGCTGCCATCCATCTGCACGCCGTCGGTCCGCATGTAAGTGATCGCGCCCGCTTCATAGAGCGACTGCGCGCACCGCATGGTGTGGCTCGCAGAGTAGCCGAGCTTGCGAGCCGCTTCCTGCTGCAAAGTCGAGGTCGTGAACGGAGGCGCTGGATTGCGCTTGACCGGCTTGGTCTCGATATCCTCGACGGTAAAGCGGCCTTGCTCGACCGCTTCCTTCGCCGTCATCGCAGAGCCTTCATTGCCCAGCGTAAGCTTGTCGAGCTTCTCGCCATTAAAGCGCGTGAGGCGCGCCTCGAAGTTTGCCCCGTCATGCTGGAGCTTGGCGATGACCGACCAATATTCGTCCGGCTTGAATATCTCGATCTCGTGCTCGCGCTCGCAAATGAGGCGCAGAGCAACGGACTGCACACGCCCTGCACTCTTCGCGCCGGGCAGTCGCCGCCACAGCACAGGCGAGAGCGTAAAACCGTAGAGATAATCCAGCGCGCGGCGCGCCAGATACGCATCAATCAGATCGGTATCGAGCTCGCGCGGTGACTTCATCGCATCGGTCACCGCTTTTTTGGTGATCGCATTGAATGTCACACGGTCGACCTTGGCGGGCAGAGCCTTGCGCTTCTTCAGCAGTTCCTGAACGTGCCAGCTGATCGCTTCGCCTTCGCGGTCAGGGTCGGTTGCGAGAACCAGGCGGCTGGACTTCTTTGCCGCATCGGCAATCGCTTTGACCTGATCGCGGTTGCGCTTGTCGGCATAGACTTCCCAGTCCATGTCGAAATCCTCGTCCGGGCGCACGCTGCCATCCTTGGGCGGCAGATCGCGGACATGGCCGTAGCTGGCAAGAACCTTGAAGTCCCCGCCCAGATATTTCTCGATAGTTTTCGCCTTGGCTGGCAACTCAACAATAACAAGTTGCATGGAAGTTTATTCGTTCCCTTACGCGTATACGTGTACGTACGCGCGAGTTTGTCCGGGCTGATGAGTTCGTCAAGTGGGATTTGAGCGGAAACCTGCAAATGACTGGCTACGAGCCATTTGCGGACATTATTCCGCTATCTGGAAATCCAAGCGTCTACTGCGCCCAACTCATTTCTAAGTTGCGAGTCAGTCGGCCTATCCGAACACCCGAATTGCGAAACTGATAGGCTTTCCCTGTTCAGCATTTTGAGTCTAAAGCCAAGACGATCGAGCGTCGCCAATTCTTCCCTTGTCTTCGATAGTGACTTGGCCAATTCGACGACCTCACCAATTCTCGCAACCTGCCGCTCAGTGAGCGAATGCGGGCATGGTTCAGTCCTAATCCAGTTACCTTCATCATCGAAGACATAGTAATCGAACGAAGTGCCACGGGGCCAAGCCCAATATCCGGAGAAAGTGCTCTCGTCTGTGATCGTAGAATAGTAGAGACCCTTAGCGTTTCGGCGTTCTTCTGAGCCCCTCTCGCCACAATCATTGTCGACCAGAACGCGGATTGAAGCCCACCGCTCCTTTGCCATCCACGAGACACAGCCTTCCTGAACATTGCGATCCCAATACCAAACTACACCATTCTTTATTGAAAATCGGGGCCAAGCATCGAGGGGAACTTGAGCAGGAGCCATACTTGCCCGCGCCAGAGCAACTGCCGCAATGATAATGGCGAATGCTGCGATGAATTTCTTCATTTGCCTAAGCTTACATTGACCCGCGGCGTTCTCAAACTGAATGTCGCGTCCGCTTTCCATCCCAGAGTCGGCCCCTAGGCCAAGCTCACCCTTCCGCCCGCATGTCTGGCGAGTTCGCCGGCAATTTCAAGCTCCAGCAGCGCCAATTGCACTGAGGCGGCAGGTTCGCCCGACTGGCGGATGAGTTCGTCCACAGCCACAGGCGCGGTTGAAAGCAGCGCTGAGATATCGGCAGGCTCGGCCACGGCCAGATCCTCTTCCGACCAGTCGAAACCGGGCGCGGCCTCTGCGACACGCGAACGAGGCTTGCCATCGAAGCCGGAAAGCAGCTCGACCACATCCTCCGGTGATTGCACCAGCACCGCGCCTTCACGGATCAGCTGGTTGCAGCCCGAGGATCGCGCATCGAGCGGGCTGCCGGGGATCGCCATGACCTCGCGTCCGGCCTCGCCAGCCAGCCTTGCCGTGATGAGCGATCCGGACTTCGGCGCGGCCTCCACCACCAGCGTGCCTGCGGCAAGCCCTGCGATGATCCGGTTGCGGCTGGGGAAGTGACTTCCGCGCGGTTCCGTGCCGGGCGGCTGTTCCGCAATCAGCAGGCCTTCGCTTGCGATGCGTTCCTGCAATTCCGCGTGCTGCGGCGGGTAAGCGATCTCGATCCCGCTCGCGATCACGCCAATGGTATGCGGGAATGCGCCTTCATGCGCTGCCCCGTCACTCCCGCGAGCAAGGCCTGAAACAACCGTATAGCCCTCGCCTGCAAGATCGCGCGCAAATTCGCGCGCCAGCTTGATCGCGGCAGCCGAGGCATTCCTCGCGCCCACCATCGCAACGCAAGGCCGGTTCGCTAGCTCCAGCCGCCCGCGCATGGTGATGATCGGCGGCGCGCTGTCGAGCTCGGCCAGAAGCTCTGGATAGTCCGGCTGGTCGTGGAACAGGTAACGTGCGCCAGCCGCTTTCACAGCGTCGATCTCGCGCTCGATCCGGCCCACAGCCGCTGCGGAATACTGCCGCTTTCCGCGACTTCCGAGTTCCGGCAAGGCTTCCAAAGCACTCGCCGCATTGCCGAAACGCGCGAGCAATTGGCGGTAGCTGACAGGGCCGATATGCGGGGATCGCAGCAAGCGAATGCGGGCGAATGCTTCAGCCTGAGAGAGAGTTGCGCCCATCGCCCTCACCCATCGCGAGAGCAGGCCTCGGGTCAAATTACAGGATTGTTAGCGAGGCAGTGGCCTAGTCTTTCTTGGCTCCGCCAATCCTGGGCTCTTCGCCTTTCATCAGCCGCGCGATATTCTCGCGATGCAAGTAAATGATGAGGCCGGCAATCGCAGCCAGCACAGGGAAGAATTGCGGATAGCCAAATAACGGCGCAGCGGCTGCGGCTGCCACCACAGCGCTCATCCCGGCAAGCGAGGAAATGCGGAAAATCGCAAGAATGCTAAGCCAGATGAGCGCATAGGCCGCGCCTATCGGCCAAGCGAGACCGAAGGCCACGCCTGCATTGGTCGCAACGCCTTTGCCGCCCTTGAAACCGAGCCAGACCGGAAAACAATGACCGATCACAGCTGCGCCCGCCGCAAAGGCCATCGCAACTTGTCCGGTCTCTCCTGGCCAAAGCTTGCCCGCAATAAACACCGGCGCGAAGCCTTTGAGCAAATCGAGCAAGAGCGTACCTGCCGCCAAGCCCTTATTGCCGGTGCGCAGCACATTGGTCGCGCCGATATTGCCGCTTCCAATGCTGCGCACATCGCCCATGCCTGCCGCTTTTGTCAGCAGCAGTCCGAAAGGGATCGAGCCAAGCACATAGCCCAGCACCGCCGCCATCAGCGCCATTGTCATAGGATCACCATTCATCGCGCTGACCATAGTCCAAAGCGGAAGCTTGCACAGTACTTTCACAAGAAATTCGCGAAATTTCAGGTCACAAGCTCATGAAGTACCAGCCGACCGTACTTCAGCTCTAGCGCGGTTGTGTTAGAGTTCCGTTGTGAATATGATCTCATCCCCCTCGTCCGTACTTCCCAAGCAGAACGAACCTGAAGCCTCGTATGACGTGGCTGCGAAAGTTGCGCGCCTGACGGAGAAAGAGCGCGACTGCCTGCGTCGATGGCTCAACCATCAAACGGCCAAGCAGATCGCGTTGGAGCTGAACATTTCGCACCATGCCGTCGAAAAACGGCTGAAGACCGCGCGCGCAAAGCTCGACGTGACGACATCGATCGAAGCGGCGAAGATGTTGCAGCAAGCTGAAGAGTACAAGCAAACCGCCTCCAAAGCGCCGGACCTGCCCAAACCCACCAGCAACGATCACAAGAAGAACTCCTTCTCAGTTACCAAAGGAGTCTTTGTCATGATTGTCACATTGGTCGTTGCAGCAAGCATAGTTGCGCAGCCCGGGATCAGGGTGGATGGGGATCTAAACGCTCAGCCAAGCGCTTCGGAAGACCTAGGCGCACTTCGCTTTGGCCAAAGTGCCAGTGCAGACCCGAGCGAGCCCAAAACCATTATCCTGTCATCGAAAAAGATCGAATTCAAACCGGCTACCGTTGCCGAGCTCCGCGAATGGCTCGGTATGATTTTCCGAACAACTGACAAGGATGAAAGCGGCTTCATTGAACTATCCGAGGCGCCGCGATCCTTTGTCATGGAAGAGGCTATGGGCGAAATGATCTTTACCGGAGCTTCAGCACAAGCAGCGTTCATCGAAGAGCATGATCAGGATGCTGACGGAATGATTTCCGAGGCAGAATTTATCGACACCAGCATTGATGCGTTCAAAGATACAGGCATCCCGCTGTTGCCTGATGCGATGCGCCTCACTGGCAAGGAACACGGCGAAACCACCCCTTAAAGGTTTGACTGCCCCCCCGGCATCGGCCATCGCTCGCCCTGATGGTCGATGCCACCTCTCCTGTCCTTTTGTTTGATTCCGGCATTGGCGGGCTGAGCGTGCTTGCAGAACTGCGCAAGGCCCTACCCCAAGCGCCGGTCATCTACGCAGCGGACATGGCGGGATTGCCATATGGCGAGAAATCCGAAGCGCAGATCGCAGCGCGCGTCGCAGGCCTGCTCGGCCGGATGAGCGAGCGCTACAAACCACGGCTCGTCTGCATCGCTTGCAACACGGCCAGCACCATTGCGCTCGGCATGGTGCGCGAAGTGCTGGAGGTGCCGATCGTCGGGACGGTTCCTGCTATCAAGCCGGCCGCGGCTTTGACTAAAACAGGGGTCATCGGCCTGCTCGGTACGCAAGCGACGATCCGGCAAGCCTATGTCGACAATCTCGAAGCGGAGTTTGCGTGCGATAAGCGCTTGCTGCGTTACGCTGCACCTGAGCTGGTCGAAGCCGCTGAAGCAAAACTGCGCGGGAAAACGCCTTCCTCTGAAGCGATCCGGGGCGCTGCTGAAGGCCTCAATGCGATGGCAGGCAGCGAGACCATCGACACTGTCGTCCTCGCCTGCACGCACTTCCCGCTGCTGGAGGGCGAGCTGGCGCAACACTTTGCGCCTGGCACGCGGTTCGTCCACGGCGCTGCAGGCATCGCGCGCCGCATCGCTCACTTGACACAAGGCCAGCCCTTTCCGGACGGGCCGTCAAGCCGGTTCGTGGCAACAGGGGACATGCAAACTGCGCAAGAGCTGTTGCCAATGCTGAAAACACACGGATTTCAGGCGGTAGAGCCGTTCTGACCTGCGAATCGCTCGCAAAGATCGCGCTAGAATTTCGGAACTTTTCGCCTTACATCGCGCTACCGATTTACCGATGAGTCCAGACAAAAGGACTTGGCCATGAAGCGGAACTGAGACGCGTGAATTACGATATGATCTTCGACAAGGCGATTGACCGCCTGCACGAGGAAGGGCGTTACCGCGTCTTCATCGATATCATGCGCAATAAAGGCGCGTTCCCGAATGCGCGCTGCTTTGCCGGGCATAATGGCCCAAAGCCGATCACAGTGTGGTGCTCGAACGATTATCTCGCGATGGGGCAGCACCCCAAGGTGATCGAAGCGATGGAAAATGCGCTGCATGATGTGGGCGCAGGTTCTGGCGGTACGCGCAATATCGGCGGCAATACGCATCTACATGTCGAGCTTGAGCAGGAGCTGGCTGAGCTTCACGGCAAAGAAGGCGCGCTGCTGTTCACCAGCGGCTATGTTTCCAATGACGCAACGCTGTCCACTATTGCAAAGCTGCTGCCCGGCTGCGTGATTTTCTCTGACGAGCTGAACCACGCCAGCATGATTGCAGGCATACGCAATTCAGGATGCGAGAAGCGCGTGTTCCGTCATAATGACGTTGAGCACCTTGAAGAGCTGCTTGCGGCAGAAGACGCTGACACACCCAAGCTGATTGCGTTTGAAAGCGTCTATTCGATGGATGGCGATGTCGCACCGATCCATGCGATTTGCGATCTCGCTGAGAAGTACAACGCGCTGACCTATATCGACGAAGTGCATGCAGTCGGCATGTATGGCGAGCATGGCGGCGGCATCTCTGAACGCGATGAAGCGGCGGATCGCATCGACATCATCGAAGGTACGCTCGGCAAGGCATTCGGCGTGATGGGCGGCTACATTGCTGCCGACAAGCGCGTGATCGACTGCGTGCGCAGCTACGCGCCCGGTTTCATTTTCACGACTTCGCTTTCGCCGGTTCTGGTCGCGGGCGTGCTCGCTGCGGTGAAGCACCTCAAGGCCTCAAGCGAAGAGCGCGATGGCCAGCAAGCCGCCGCTGCAATGCTCAAGGACAAGTTCCGCGATGCAGGCCTGCCGGTCATGGATAGCGTCACGCATATCGTCCCGCTGATGGTCGGGGACCCGGTTCGCGCGAAGAAGATCAGCGATATCCTGCTCGCGGAATACGGTGTCTACGTGCAGCCGATCAACTTCCCGACTGTCCCGCGCGGAACCGAGCGCCTGCGCTTTACGCCGGGGCCGAACCATACAGCGGAAATGATGGACGAGCTCACCGAAGCGCTCGTTGAAATCTGGGACCGGTTGGAGCTGGAACTCAAGAAAGCGGCATAGGCATGCGCTGGAGCAAGCTTAGGCAATTGGTCAAAGACCGTTTTGCTCCAGAGCTCGCTGGCCGCTTGGATATCAACAGCACTGCTTACGGCGCTTGCACTTGTGGCCACGCATGGCTCACCTGGGATGGCGATGTTATTGCGAATTTCTGCATCCGAGCACATGGCAATGTCGGCGGGTTCCTCCCGGACTTCGTAGCCGGCGAACCTGAGCCGGGCAAACTTGTCGGTTATGGCGAATTTAGCAGGCAGGACGCGTACAAAGCCTGCTGGGCGTTTGTGCATGACCTTTCTATCGAGGAAGCGCTCGACGATGAGGATCCGCTGGTCAGCATGCTGGCGCTGGCTGATGCTCGGGTTGGGAAGCGACGGCTGAGAAAACTCGACGGGACCAAGTTCCATCCGGTCGCTGCAAAGATGATCGAATTGCGAAAGGCGGCATGGGCCGCTTGCCCTACCCGCCAAAACAGGCCTAGGTGCTCCCGCTAGCAATTCATTGCTTGGGAGGGCACGATTTGAACACGCACACCGTCACGAACCGCTTGGGTTTGAGTGCCCTCGCCTGTGCCACCGCTCTGGCAGGCGCCACGCCGCTTCTCGCTCAGGAACGCCCGATCGCCTTTACCGGCGCAACGATCATGCCGATGACCGGCGAGACAATCGAGAACGGCACGATCGTCGTCCATAAAGGCAAGATCACTGCCATCGGCGCAAATGTTGCGCTGTCGGATGGCACGGAAGTGCGCGATGCCACCGGCAAGGTCATCCTCCCCGGCATTGTCGATACGCACTCGCATATCGGACAGGTTCAGGGCGCTGATCGAAGCGCGCCGATCCAGCCCGATGTGCGCGCGATGGATGCGATCAATCCGAAGGACAAAAGCCTCGACAAGGCGCGGGCTGGCGGCGTTACCTTCGCGAACGTGATGCCCGGCTCTGGCCATTTGATGAGCGGTCAGACCTTCTACATGAAGCTTCGCCGCGGCGATTTTATTGAAGACGTCGCTGTGCGCGATGACGATGGCAAAATGCTCGGCGGCATGAAAATGGCCAATGGCACGAACTCAATCCGCGACAATGCGGGTTGGCCGGGAACGCGCGCTAAGTCGGCTGCCTTGGTTCGCGCCAAGTTCATCGACGCAAAGCCCTATTGCGACGGCAAGAAAGAAAAGCGCGATCTTGCCAAGGACGCTTTGTGCGAAATCATGGCAGGCGAGCGGCTCGTGCACTTCCACACGCACCGCGCGGACGACATCATGACAGTCCTCCGCCTGCGCGATGAGTTCGGTTTCAAACTGCTCGTCCAGCACGGGATGGAGAGCGGCGATATTGCTGACCGCATTGCAGCGGCAGGCATTCCCGTCTCGCACATCCTTGTCGACGCGCCGGGCGGCAAACTGGAAGCGATGAATTCGCGGATTACGTCAGCCGGCGATCTGGAAAAGGCAGGCGTGCTCGTCTCGCTCCATTCCGATGACCCCATCGTCGATAGCCGCATGATGTTCCGCCAGGCAGCGCTGGCTGTGCGCGGCGGGATGACCCGCGAAGGCGCGTTGCGCGCGTTGACGATTAATGGCGCAAAGCAAGTGGGGCTCGATGATCGCATCGGCTCGCTGGAAGTCGGCAAGGATGCGGACTTGCTTGTGATGGATGGCGATCCGCTGTCGATTTACACCAAGCTGCTTGAAACCTGGGTCGAAGGCGATCTCGTTTGGGACCGCAGCAATCCGGAGCAAGCGGCATTCGCAACAGGCGGTGAAGGCACTGCCAGCAGTGGCCGCGCGATGCATCATCTCGACCTTGAAGCACATGCGATGGAGAATGACCAATGAGCATTTGGACAAATCTCTCGCGCGCTGCATTGGCAGTTGGAGCCGCTCTCACCTTCGCAATGCCGGCATGGGCGCAGGATATCGCCGTGCGCGGCGAGACGCTCTACACCATGGCAGGCGAGCCCATTGCTGACGGCGTGGTCGTGATTGAAGATGGCGTGATCAGTGCTGTTGGCCCTGCATCGAGCACGCCAGTTCCGTCGGGCATGCAGGTCATGACGGCAAAGGTAGTCACTCCCGGCCTCGTCGATGCGCACAGCACTGTCGGCCTTTCCGGCTATCTCAACCAGCCACATGATCAGGATCAATTGGAGCGCTCAGCGCCGATCCAGCCTGAGCTGCGGGCGATTGATGCTTACAACCCGAAAGAGCGGTTGGTGCAGTGGGTCCGCGAATTGGGCGTCACGACGCTGCACACAGGGCATGGCCCCGGCGCGCTGATTTCAGGTCAGACCATGATCGTGAAAACAACAGGTGAGACTGTGGATGATGCGGTGGTCGTGCCGCGCGCGATGGTCGCTGCCAATCTTGGCTCTTGGGCGCTTGCAAGCGGTGCGAAGGCGCCTGGCACTCGCTCCAAGCAGATCGCCATGCTGCGCGGTGCGCTCATCAAAGCGCAGAACGCCGCCAACGCACCTGCGAAAAAGGATACGCCTGCCAAACGCGACCTGATGGTCGAAGCCATGCGCGATGTCCTCGACGGCAAAGTGCCGTTGATGGTCACAGCCTGGAGAGCGCAGGACATCTTGAGCGCGCTACGCCTCAAGGACGAGTTCGGGATCGAGCTTGTGATCGACGGGGCGGCTGACGCTTATATGGTGATTGACGAGCTTCGCGAAGCGGGCGTCTCGGTCATCCTGCACCCTCCCCGCGCGCGACAGTTCGGCGATCTTGAAAATGCGAGCTTTGATACAGGTGCCAAGCTGCGCGATGCAGGCATCCCGTTCGCCTATCAGTCCGGCTACGAAGCCTACGTACCCAAGACCCGCGTGGTCCTTTGGGAAGCCGCAGTGGGCGCTGCCAATGGCCTCGGCATGGAAGATGCGCTGAAAGCGATAACTATCGATGCTGCAACGCTGATCGGCGTTTCCGACAAAGTCGGCTCGCTGGAAGTCGGCAAGCATGGCGATGTTGCGATGTTTAACGGCGATCCGTTCGAGACGACGAACTTCGTGACAGGCGTTGTGATCGAAGGTGTAGTCGTGAGCAACGAAGCGCGCTGATCGCTATTCACTGAGGAATTTGACTACAATGACGCAAGGTTTCACGCCCGGTTCGCCGGACCAGACCTATGAGGAAGTGGTGCTCGCTCGCCGCTCGATCCGAGGCTATCTCGATAAGCCTGTCCCCCAAGAGCTGATCGAAGAGATTCTAGGCATGGCGATGCGCTCCCCATCCTCCATGAATACGCAGCCCTATCACTTCCATGTGATCACCGGAGAGCCGCTCGACCGTATCCGTAAAGGCAATACGGAAAACATCCTTGCCGGTGTTCCTGACAGCCGTGAGTTTCGCCGCGGTCATGCCTTTGAAGGCATCCACCGCGAGCGCCAGGTTGGCTGCGCGATCCAGCTGTTCCAAGCAATGGGTATCGAACGCGATGACAAGGAGAAGCGGCAGGACTGGGTGCTGCGCGGCTTCCGGCAGTTTGACGCGCCCGTCTGCGTGATCGTCACTTACGACAAAGAATTGTCCGACAGCGATGACACCGCATTTGATTGCGGCGCAGTCACCACTGCGCTCGTCAATGCAGCGTGGAGCCGCGGTCTCGGCTGCGTGATCAACAGCCAGGGCATCATGCAAAGCCCGGTTGTGCGCGAACACGCCAGTATCCCTGACGATCAAGTGATCATGAAAGCGGTTGCAATGGGCTGGCCTGATCCGGATTTCCCTGCAAACCCGGTCAAGATCACCCGCCGCAAAGTGTCAGAAGCCGCGCGGTTTGTGGGTTTTGAGTGAGCGCCTTTAGGAAAGCTCAGCGCAAACTCACTACATTATCGGCTTCAGGGCGCTGGCGGCTGCCATCGTAGAGGCTCGCCATCGGCTCATCCGCGACAATGTACTGCTCGGCATTGCCAAAGCCGTTAAAGCCCGTCTTCATCGCTGCGCCATAAGCGCCGATCATTCCGACTTCGATATAGTCGCCTGCCTGAATGTCGCTGGGTAGCGGGAATGGCCCCGCCATGTAATCCGCGTCATCGCAAGTCGGACCATAGAAGGCGAAGTCCATCTCCGGATCACGCAAATCATCTTCCAACGCGCGAACCGGGAATTTCCAGCCGACATGCGCAGCGTCATAGAGTGCACCGTAAGCGCCATCATTGATGTAAAGCTCGTCGCCGCGGCGCTTCTCCACTTGCACGATCAGGGAAGAGTATTCCGCGCACAGCGCCCTGCCCGGCTCGCACCACAGCTCTGCGTTGTAGGCAATCGGCAGCGCGTAATAGTGCTGGTGGATGATCTGGAAGTAGTCTTCGAGCGGAGGCGGCTCCATGCCCGGATAGATGCTGGGGAATCCGCCGCCGACATCCACCATGTCGATTACGACTGATGCCTCCGCAATCGCTGCACGCGTGCGGTCCAGCGCTTGCACGAATGCAAACGGGCTCATCGCCTGACTGCCCACGTGGAAGCAGACACCGAGCCAGTCGCAATGCTGGCGCGCATTCTGAAGCAGCGCAGGCGCTTCTAGCAGGTCGCAGCCAAACTTTGCGGCCAGCGAGAGCTCGGAAAACTCGGATGAGACGCGAAGACGTACAGCGAGCCGCAGATCGGTCGCAGCTTCACCTGTTTCCGGGTCACGGCAAGCCTCGACAATCTTTTCGAGCTCTTCCTGTGTGTCGAGGCTGAAGGTCTTGCAGCCGTGCTGGTGATAGGCTTCAGCAATCGCCTTGCGCGTCTTGATCGGATGCATGAAGCACAAAGTCGCATCGGGCAAAGCCTCGCGCACCAACCGCACTTCCGCGATCGACGCGACGTCGTAATGCGTAACGCCAGCGTCCCAGAGCACTGTGATAAGCTCTGGCGAAGGATTGGCCTTCACCGCATAGAGCACCTTGCCCGGAAACTTCTCCACGAAGAAGCGGGCAGCGCGCATAGCGGCGTGCGGGCGATTGAGGATGACAGGTTCGTCCGGCGCGACGTCGCGGACTAGAGCCTTGGCATTGGGATAGATGTGCAACTCAAGGGACCCCCTAAAGGTTCAGCGTTCAACCAAACGGTTACGAGCCTGCCTTGCGGATGTCCCTTGGGGCAGAAGTGGCGCGCATATAAGCGCTCGCGTCAAAAACGCCAATCAAAAAGTGCGGTTCCCGGTGGCGCACAATTCTTGCGAGAAAATCAGCTGAGACGGTTGCGAAAATCCTCGTAAGTGAATGCGCGGACCAGATCCAAGTGATCGGTCTCGCTGTCCCACAGATAGATTGACGGTAACGCCACCCCGTTAAAGGTCGTTGTCTTCACCATCGAATAATGCGCCTGATCAAGGAACGCGAAACGCGCCCCTGCTTGCGCTGGCACAGGCAAGCGGTAGTCGCCGATTACATCGCCTGCGAGACATGACGGACCACCAAGCCGGATCGGGATCTGATCTTCGTCGGTCAGCTCGCCGAGCATGGCGGGGCGATAAGGCGCTTCAATCACATCAGGCATATGGCATGTCGCCGACACATCGGTGATGCCGAAGGGCACGCCATTAAAGCCGGTATCGAGCAGCGTGCCGACGAGGATGCCTGCATCCAATGCGACCGCTTCACCCGGCTCGAGATAGATTTCAGCGCCTGTGTCTTCCTTCGCATCGCGCAGGAACTCGACCAGCTCCTCGCGCTGATAGTCGGCCCGCGTGATGTGATGCCCGCCGCCCATATTGATCCAATCGAGCTGTCCGAAATAGGGCTCGATCGCATCGAACACCGCATCCCAAGTGCGCTTGAGCGGCTCCAGATCCTGCTCGCAAAGATTGTGGAAGTGGATGCCGGTCACGCCTTCCATGGTTTCGTCAGTGATCTGGTCGAGCGGAAAGCCCAATCGCGATCCGGGCGAAGACGGATCGTATTTCGCTTCTTCGCCGGTCGCGACCATCGGATTTATCCTAAGGCCCACATCAAAGTCCTGACCCGTCGTACGGGCATGATCGAGGATCAGCGCGGCGCGCTCAATCTGGCCAGGCGAATTGAAAATCACATGGTCGGAAAGCCGCAGGACTTCTTCAAGCTCGTCTGGCTTGTAGGCCGCGCAATAAGTCGCGATTTCGCCATCATAGAACTCGCTAGCGAGCCGCGCTTCCCAAAGTCCACTGGTACACACCCCGTCGAGATATTCGCCAATGATATGCGCAGTGGACCACATGGAGAACGCTTTGAGCGCCGCGAACATCTTGATGTCCGCCGCATCGCGGATTTCAGCCAGCACCTGACAGTTTGCGCGCAGCTTCGCCGCATCGACCACGAATGCAGGGCTCTCGACACGCGAGAGGTCAAAATGGGCGAATGCGCCCGGATCGCCGGCTTTGGTTTCCATCAGCGTCTCGCTTCCCATATCTCGAGCGCTTTGCTCATCGCAGGATCATTGCCCCGCGCATCGGTATCAGCGGGGGTCAGGGGAACATCTGCAACGTAATCTTCACGTGGCGTCCCATCGACATGGAACAGCGCTTCGCCGCCTAAATCGACGCGAGCCTCGCTCTTTTCAAGGTCCCAGTTCCAAAGGCCGCCCAACAGGTCTCCCATATCTGACCCGATCGTCATGGCATCAGTGGCGGCATCCATCCCGATCACAATCCCCTCGCCCATGCTTCCAGTCCAACGCCCATGAAGCACAAAAACTGATCCGGTAAATCGTGGATAGCGCGGATGAACATACTCAACAAACCGGCGCGGCACGGTGAATTCGCGCTCGAATGCCGGGATTACGTGCACTTGGTAAGGGCGGATTTCACTGATGAAATGGCCGATGATCGAGCGGGCCACCTCCGTGTTACCACCACTAGGCGTGTCGCGCAGGTCGAGAACAATGGCACGCGCACCGCCAAGGTTTTCCATCGCCGCATCAAACGCGTGGATCGTATCGTTATTTCCTAGCGAGTTATTGATACGGATCACGCCGACTTCGCCGTCAGTGCCTAAACGGCGCGTCGAGACAGGATCTCTATCCCTCAGCGAGCGCGCATATTCCGAGGTTCCGACCAACTCGACGGCACGCGTTTTTCCCTGCATGCCCCGCACTTTGAGATTTCGCGCGGAACCCCGCTTGCCATTCACAGCGAGCGTTGCACCATAATCGAGCTGCGCAGGGCTCGGCTCCGGCAAAACATCGCCAAAGGGCAGCCGCGCAGCTTCATCGGGCATCGCCCCATCTATCATGAGAACTTCGTCACCGCTTCGCAGCCCCGCTGCATAAGCCGGCGAACCAGCGCGGACATCGGAGATGAACAATCGTTCTTGGTCGAACTTCACGTCGAGATCAGCCGATGTCATGATGATCGCATAGTCATCGTCCGTGAACGGCCCCACGATGAGATGCGGATCCATGAAAGTGAGCGCCGTCTGGTGGATAATTCGTCGGAATTCGGCATGGTTCCGGGCTTGCGCAGCAATCTCGCGCGAGCGAGCCAGCTGGCCTTCGACATCAAGATCATCGCGCTCAATATACGCATACTTCCCGCGCAAAAGCTGCTCAAATTCCTCCCATGCCGCAGCGGCATCGAAAGACGCCGTTTGCTCAGTCGGTGTGTCCTGCGCGATAGCGGTCGACATGCAGGAGAAAGCGAGAAGCGTGGCCGAGATCACCCGGCGCATCAAAACCCCACCGGCCCATCCAGCTCCTTGACTTGCCACGGAAGACCATGCGCGTTGAGCATGTCCATGAACGGATCAGGGTCCATTTCTTCCATGTTCACGACGCCGTCCTTATCCCAGATGCCCTGCACCATCATCGCGCTTCCGATCATCGCCGGAACGCCGGTGGTGTAGGAGACCGCCTGATTGCCGGTTTCTTCAAACGCTTCTTCATGGTCGCAGATATTGTTGATGTAGAAGGTCTTTTCGCCTGAACCATCCAGCGCTTCGCCGGTTGCGATCACGCCGATATTGGTCTTGCCCTTGGTGGTCTCACCCAGTGTTTCAGGCTTGGGCAGGACAGCTGCGAGGAATTGCAGCGGGATGATTTCCTTGCCTTGATACTTGACCGGCTCGATCGACGTCATGCCGACATTCTGCAGCACGGTCAGGTGCTTGATGTACTCATCGCCGAAGGTCATCCAGAAACGCGCGCGCTCAATCTCAGGATTGAACTTAGCCAAACTTTCCAGCTCTTCGTGATACATAAGGTATGCGTTGCGCGTGCCAACTTCTTCGAAATCGAAAGGCGTCATGACGCTCATCGCAGGCGTTTCCACCCATTCGCCATTCTCCCAATGACGCGCAGGCGCAGTCACTTCGCGAATGTTGATTTCCGGGTTGAAATTGGTCGCGAACGCCTGTCCGTGATCGCCGCCGTTGCAATCGAGAATATCGAGCTGGCGGATGGTCTTCAGCTTGTGCTTCTTGAGCCACATAGTGAACACGCTGGTCACGCCGGGATCAAAGCCTGAGCCCAGCAGCGCCATCAAGCCAGCATCTTTGAAGCGGTCTTGATAGGCCCATTGCCACTTATATTCGAACTTTGCTTCGTCCTTCGGTTCGTAATTGGCGGTGTCGAGATAATCGACGCCTGCTTCCAGACACGCATCCATCAGCGGCAAGTCCTGATAGGGCAGCGCCAGGTTCACCAACAGCGACGGCTGAACCTTCTTGATGAGCTGCACGACGGCAGGGACTTCTTCTGCATCGATTTCGTAAGTGTGAATGTCGACGCCCGTGCGGCTCTTCACGCTTTCCGCAATCGCATCACATTTGCGCTTGGTGCGGCTGGCGAGGTGGATATCGCTGAAAATGCCATTGTTCCCATCTTTTTGAACTTGGGCCATTTTGTGGACGCAGACAGAGCTGACACCGCCGGCTCCGATAACAAGGACTGTCGACATAATTAGGTTTCCCTGGAAACGATTCTTGCGCGCATTAGGGCAACGCGCATCCTGCGTAAATCGATCCAGTGTTTCCTAATGCCAAAGGAAAGCCCAGCGTGGCGCAATGACCTATGCGAACCGCCCTTCCCCGCGCTCCAACACACAGCTGTGGAAGCGGCGGAATTTCCATTCCCAGGACTGTGTAACATGCGTATCCAACATGCGCTTCTATTCAGGAAAGCGCGACCATGACTGAACGAATCCCCACACAACAAGGCGTGAAAGAGGCAGCGGAAAGCGTCGCGGAGATTTTGCCTCCCACTCCGCTTTTGCCGGTCGCGATTGGCGATGCGTACTGCTGGGTGAAGGCAGAGAGCCTGCAGCCAATCGGTGCATTCAAGATCCGCGGAGCGTGGTGGCGGCTCTCCAATTTGACCGAGGAAGAGCGCGCAGCGGGCGTCGTCGCTGTATCGAGCGGTAACCATGCGCAAGGGGTCGCATGGGCTGCGAGAAGGCTGGGCTTCAAGGCGACAATCGTCATGCCAGCGGATGCACCGCGCGTGAAGCTGGACGCGACGCGCGAACTCGGCGCGAACATTGTGACCTATGACCGCGACGGCGAAGATCGCGATGCAGTCGCAGCCAAGATCATCGCGGAGCAAGGCGGCATTCTGGTTCATGCGTTTGGCGACCCATGGGTGATCGAGGGGCAAGGCAGCGCGGGCATCGAGGCCACAGCGCAATTGGGTCGCGAGCCAAGCCGCATTGTCGCGTGCTGTGGTGGCGGAGGACTTGCCGCAGGCTTGTCGCTCGCTTGTCCGAACGCTGCGATCCATGTGGTCGAGCCGGTTGGTTGGGACATGGTAGGACAAGCGCTTGCGGCGGGCGAGCTGGTAAGTGCGGCAGGCGACGCCCCTGAAACCATTTGCGACGCATTGCAGCCGACCGCGACCAAGGCTCTCAACCTCTCTGTCCTTTCTGGTAGGGCAGAACCGGGAGTAACGGTCACCGACGACGAAGTACGCACTGCGCAACGTTTCGCCTTTGCCAAGCTTCAACTGGTGCTCGAGCCGGGTGGTGCTGCCGCGCTTGCCGCGGCGCTCGCGGGCAAAGTGCCGCTCGATGCTGACACCGTCATCATGCTCACCGGCGGAAATACGGATCCTGCTGCTTTCGCAGCGACAATCGCGGATGGCCAATAGGTTGCAATTGACAATCCTATCTCGCTTTCGCAGGGTCCGAGCCGCAATGGGAGGGAAGTAATGCAAGCACAAATGCTCGCGCCAGCCGCAGTGCTGGTCCTGTGGTCTGTCTTCATGGTTTTCTGGATGGCAGCCACGCGTTTTCCGGCGATCTCCAAAGCGGAGAAAGGTTCGATCAGCCCCAAACCAGGAATTCGGGGTCAGGACCTTGAGCCGGCACTTCCAGACAAGGTCAATTGGAAGTCGCACAATTATACGCACCTGATGGAGCAGCCCACGATCTTCTATCCAGCTGTGATCATCCTCGCGATCATGGGGCCGGCTGCGGTGGATGTACTCCTCGCATGGGTCTATGTCGCGCTGCGCATCATCCATTCGTTATGGCAGTCGCTAGTGAATACGATCCCGGTCAGGATTGGCCTGTTCACATTGTCATGTCTTGCCCTCGCAGTGCTCGCGGTCCGTGCGGTACTGGCAACACTATTCTTTGATCCTGGAGTCGCCCCATGAGCGGAATGCAAATCCTTCAACCCGTTGTCGCACTGGCAATCTGGACCATGATCATGTGGGCGTGGATGTATGCGACCCGCATCCCTGCGATGAGCAAGGCGCAGATCGCACCTGACGAAGCTCAGAGAACCGGAGTGTTGGACAAGACTCTTCCTGAACGCGTCCAATGGAAAGCACACAATTACAACCATTTGCATGAGCAGCCGACGGTCTTTTATGCGATTGCGATTGTGCTCGCAGTACTTGAGCAAGGCGATGGCATGAATGCGCTTCTGGCGTGGATCTATGTTGGCCTGCGCGTCGCGCACAGTCTCGTCCAGGCGACCGCGAACAAGGTCATGGTGCGCTTCGTCCTGTTCGCACTATCAAGTGTGGTGTTGATCGCGCTGATATTCCACGCGACGATCTTCACGTTCGATATTCACATGTAGTTTGGAGCGGGAGGGCGCGCTCGCAGCCCCTCCCCTCACTCGGCGGCTTCAGTTGCCGGCTCTTTCTCAAATTCCATAGTTGCGAGGAACCGCTCTGCATCGAGCGCAGCCATGCAGCCCATGCCCGCAGCCGTGACAGCCTGACGATAGACATGGTCCGTCACATCACCTGCGGCAAAGACACCCGGGATCGCGGTTTTAGGCGTGCCAGCCTCGACATCGAGATAGCCGCTATCGTCCATCGCAAGCTTGCCTTTGAAGAGCTCTGTCGCAGGCGCATGACCAATGGCAACAAAGGCCCCGTCGACCTCCAGCGTAGACTCCTCGCCTGTCTGCGTGTCCGTCAAGACCAAGTGATTGAGCGCGCCATCGTCGCCAGCTACGAAGCGCGTCACGGTCTTGTTCCAGAGCGTTGATATCTTGTCGGATTTGAACAGGCGTTCCTGCAAGATCTTCTCTGCGCGCAGCTCGTCGCGGCGGTGGATCAACGTCACATCGTCCGAGTGATTGGTAAGGTAGAGCGCTTCCTCTACCGCCGTGTTGCCGCCGCCGATCACGGCGACCCTCTTGCCGCGGAAGAAGAAGCCGTCACAAGTCGCACAAGCAGAAACACCTTTGCCGCCAAGCTCTTGCTCGCCGGGAACACCAAGCCACTTGGCCTGTGCGCCAGTGCAAATGATCACTGTGTCGCCGATATACTCATCGCCGCTGTCACCAACCGCACGGTACGGAGGGCCGTTTTCGAGATCAACTTCGACGATCGTATCCCACATCATCCGCGTGCCGACATGCTCGGCCTGCTTTTGCATCTGCTCCATCAGCCAAGGCCCTTGGACGACGCTTTCATAGCCCGGATAGTTTTCGACATCGGTCGTGATAGTCAGCTGACCGCCCGGCTGAAGACCTTGCACAACAATCGGCTCCAACATTGCGCGGGCGCCATAAATTGCTGCCGAATATCCTGCGGGGCCTGAGCCAATGATGAGCATCTTGGTGCGATGTGTCGCCATGATCGAATCCTGTTTCGTGTTTTGCCTATGATGTAGGCTGTCCGCCAACGTGCTTCAATTCGCAGCAGACTGGAATGGGTTACGCATCCACAAGCTGAGCTTTCAACGCCTCGCGCTTCGCCGCATCCACGCCGAGCATTTTTTCAAGATAGGTATCGGTTGAGCCAAACCGTTCTAGGACGGATGCGCGCGCGGCTTCGAGATAAGCCGCGTCAACCCCCATAAGCACGCGCATCGTAGCTTCGTCCCCTGCACCATATTTGCCGCCCATCAGCGCCATGCCATGCGCAATGCGTTCTTCATTGCGCGGCGATTGATTGGTGAGCAGATAATCTTCCATCGCATCATCGGGATGAACGCCAAGGATATGATGCAGCAAGTCCACCGCCATGCCAGTGCGATCCTTGCCTGCCGCACAATGAACCAAGCTCGCGCCCTCCCCCGAACCCAGAGCTTCGAAATAGCGCTTCAAAATCCAGTTGAGCCCCGTGCGATCTGGCAAAGCGCCGTAGAGCGCGACCATGGCTTCATGCGCGTCTTGGGCATCAACGCTGCCTTCCGCGGCCTGCAGATGCGGCGCGAGCCCTGCTGTCTCGCCTTCGAAGAAATGAACTTGCGCGCCAAACCCATCGGGCCGTTTGCAAGTGTGACGTGCGCGCTCATTGTCACCGCGAAGGTCAATCACATGAGCCAGCGCAAGCTCGGATACCAATGCAAGGTCGTCATCGCTGGCTTCAGCGTGGTGACCGGACCGGAATAAAAGACCGCTCCGCACGCGCCCTCCGCCGCTTACGGTGTAGCCTCCATAGTCACGGAAATTGTGGATCCCATCGGCGGCAAGAAAGGGTGCACGAATCGCGGAGTTTTTCATGCTTGCACCCGTGGCAGCGACCCTCTCGACCCGCAAGCCATCCTTGTCGGAAACTAAGGGCTGGTGCGTGGGGTCCCAATCAGAGATTCTTGCTGACATCCATCTAAGTAGGGCGAGCTAACAAAAAGAGGTCGCAACCTATGGCACAGATAGTAATTGCAGATGATGATGAGATAATCGCAGAGATGGCAGCAAACATTTTGATGGATGATGGACACGCTTGCGGTTGGGTCACTGACGGTCGCCAGCTCATGCACCTGATCGAATGGAAGCGTCCAGATCTCATTCTACTCGATCAGGAAATGCCGGAATTGACCGGAAATCAAGTGCTCAGAATGCTTCGCACAAGTGAGACCTTATATGACATCCCTGTCGTCATGCTCACGGCCAAGAGCGGGGCAGAAGATGAGCTACAGGCAATCTACGCAGGTGCACAAGACTATGTGCGCAAACCTTTCGCACCTGAAATGCTTTTGTGGCACGTCGACAAAGCCCTAAAAATGCGTGCTGATCGACCACGACATGTCGACCTGAAAACTGTTCTGGCGCAAAGTTCAGGGATCTGGCTCGATCCCGCAGACGACCGGAAAATGATGCCGCGCGCTGTCTGATGGCACTTTAGACGCCGCGCAAATCGTCGCAGAATTGCTTTGTCCAGGCCTGTACGTTGTCATCGCGGATCGTTTCGATCATGTCGGTATGGCGCCGCTTGCGCTCGTCCAATGGCATGTCCAGCGCGGTCTTAATCGCGTGACTTAGATCATCTGGAGAATGCGGATTGACCAGCACGGCTTCGCCCAATTGCTGCGCTGCTCCTGCAAAACGCGAGAGGATCAACACGCCTGGGTCTTCAGGGTCCTGCGCCGCTAGATATTCCTTTGCGACCAGGTTCATCCCGTCTCGCAAAGGAGTTACAAGACCGATCTTGGACGCACGGAAGAAGCCGTACAATTCCGCGTGGCTATAACCACGGTTGACGTAGCGGATAGGCACAAGGTCGACTTCACTGCGCGCGCCATTGATTTGGCCTGTTTTCTGTTCAAGCAGAGCACGGATCTGCTGATAACTTTCCACATCTTCGCGGCTTGGCGGGGCAACCTGAATGTAAACAAGATCGCGCACACGATCAGGATATTGATCGAAGAACCGACCGATCCCGTCAATCCGTTCCGGCAGTCCTTTTGAGTAATCGAGCCGGTCTACGCCGATCATGGCACAGCGATTGCGTGTCGATGATACCAGGCGGTGTTCGGCTGCTTTCGCATCTTCACTTTCGCCTTGCTGCTGGAAGTGCTCCCAGTCGATCCCGATGGGGTAAGCTCGCGCTTCAACTGTGCGACCTTCAAAACTTATCACGCCAGTCGCATCATCGACGTCCGCGCCAAGCTCCTTGCGGCAATAGTGCAGGAAACTCTCCAGCCACTCGTCCGACTGGAAGCCGAGTAGATCATATTCCAGCATCGTGCGCACCAACCGCTCGTGAAACGGGAGTGATACAAACAGGCGCGTCGGCGGCCATGGGATGTGCAGGAAGAAACCAATCCGGTTTTTGAGGCCATGTTCGCGCAATCGCGCACCCAGCGGGATCAGGTGATAGTCATGCACCCACACCAAGTCGTCTTTCTCGATCAGCGGAGTGACGCTCTCCGCAAAACGCTCATTGACCCGCTCATAGCCTTTGCCGGTTTCGCGCTCATACTCGGTTAGATCCAGACGATAGTGAAACAGCGGCCACAGCGTCGAATTGGCATAGCCGTTGTAATACTCATCAATATCGCGGGTTGAGAGATCAATAGTCGCGGTCGTGACGCCGTCATGACGCTGCATGTTGATGTTGCCGGTCCGATCATCACTTTCCTGCCCGGACCAGCCGAACCAGATGCCGCCATAATCCTTCAGCGCGGAATTCAGCGCGCCTGCAAGCCCGCCTTGTGCACCGGCAACGCCGCGCGCTTTGGGCACGGCAACTCTGTTTGATATGACGACCAAGCGTCCGATTGTGGTTCCCTTCCTCTGCGCCTTGGCTACCGCACTTCGCTCCATGGCTTCGAGAGCAGCCCGGCACAGTTGATTACCCCTACCAGCGAGTATGTCTGCGGGAAGTTCCCCCAAAGCTCCCCGGTTTCGTAGTCGAGGTCTTCACTGAGCAGTCCTGATTGCGTCGTATGGCTTAACATGGTCTGGAACAAAGCGCGCGCTTCTTCGTCGCGACCGGCCAAGTGCAATGCTTCGATGAGCCAGAATGTGCAGACATTGAACGCGGTTTCAGGCGCGCCGAAATCATCTTCCGCAGCATAGCGCAGCATGTGCTCGCCGCGCCGCAAGTGCTTCTCGACCGCGGCGAATGTCTGTTGGAAGCGTTCATTTTCTGGCGACAAGAAGCGCAGCTCGACCATTTGCAGCAGGCTTGCATCCAGATAATCGCTTTCAAAGCTCGCGCCGTAATGCCCTCCCTCGCCGTTTTCCTTCCAGGCTTCCGCTTCGATCTTGGCGCGGATCGCATCGGCACGCTCCCGCCAAACCTTCGCGCGATCTTCCTTGCCTAGAAACTCAGCGGTGTTGGCGAGACGGTCACAGGCCGCCCAGCTCATTACAGCCGAGTAGGTGTGCACTTCCTGCCGCGTGCGGAATTCCCACAAGCCAGCGTCGGGCTGATCGTGCATGCGCCACGCCATCTCGCCGACTTCTTCCAGGCTTTCAAAATCACGATCATCCGCAATACGAAGCAAGCGCTGGTCAATGAATCCCTGGACCGTCGGGAGCACGATCTGGCCATAGCAGTCATGCTGGATTTGCTTATAGGCCGCATTCCCTCGCCGCACGGGCCCCATGCCGCGATAACCCGCAAGATAGGCCGCAGTCGTTTCGTCGAGCTCGCTCTCGCCCATGACAGAATAGAGCGGCTGTATTTGACCACCTTTCGCCGCATCGACGATGTTGCGCAGATAGGCGAGATACTTCTCCAGCACATCGAGTGCGCCCAAGCGGTTCAGGGCCTGCACTGTGTAATAGGAATCGCGGATCCAGCAGTAGCGATAGTCCCAATTGCGCTCCGAATGCGCAGCCTCTGGTATCGAGGTTGTCAGCGCCGCAACGATCGCGCCTGTTTCCTCATGCTGGCAAAGCTTAAGCGTGATGGCGCATCGGATGACCTCTTCCTGCCATTCAAAGGGCGTCGCGAGACTGCGCACCCATTGCTGCCAGTATTTGCGCGTGGATTGCTCCATCCGGCGAATTTGCTCGCGCAAATTGCCGACGAATGGCTCATCCGGCCCAAGAAAGAAATGAGTGTCATCCTCGATACGGAAGGTGCGCTGCTCCAGAATGTAGCCGACCGGGGCATCGGTGGAGAGGCGCAAAGCCTGCGGTCCGACCAGATAGCGCACGTGATTAGTGCCATTGGTCGTCTCAGCCAGCCCCGCCCCGTAATTCTTCATGGGGCGCAGCACGACCTTGATCCTTGGATTGCCCGCAATCGGCCTCACGATCCGGCCGAAGGCGACCGGGCGATACATGCGCCCCTTCCTTTCAAAGCGCGGTGCGAAATCAAGGACTTCGACGACGCTACCATCATCCGCTTCGAGCCGCGTCACTAGGATCGGCGTGTTGCGGATATATTCCTGACTGGCGGAGACCTGACCCTCCAGCTCAAAACGCCACACACCGACGTCCTGATTGTCGCCATTGAGCAGCGAGCAGAACACCGGATCACCATCAACGCGCGGAACGCATCCCCACACCAGCGCTCCGGTACGGTCGATCAGGCCGCTGACTTGGCAGTTGCCAATCGGCCAAAGCTCAAGATTGGGCGCTTGCCCGGCAGTCATATTGTTGGTTTCGCTCACAGACCTAACCATTGATGAGTTTGAGAAACGGACGCAAGGCCATAGCGTGCTTTGGTATCGCGCGGATCGCCCACAAGAATTCCGAAGCCGCCCAGTGCCTCACAGGCGGCAAATCCGTCTTCATCGGTAACATCGTCACCCAGAAAGACGGGTGTCGCGCCGGCAAACGGTGATTGCTCCATGAATGCGCGGACAGCTGACGCCTTGTCAGCGCCTTTGTGCACAAGCTCGACGACACATTTTCCAGTCTTGATTGCGAGAGCATTATCCGTCGCGATCTGCTCAGCGAATTTATGCGCAGCTTCCCCTGCATCCGGATTCTCACGATAATGGAGCGCGCCGCCATGCGTTTTGGTTTCGTAGCGGAGTTTGTTCGCGTTTGCGAAGTCCTGCAGCGCAGTGACCACTTCATCGGGTAAGCCATCAGGCTCAGCGCCCAGCGGCGATCCATCAGCGAACCTCCGCGCAGCCCCATGTGAGCCGGCCTGCGCAACCCGCAAATCCTTACCCAAATGTTTCGCAAGATCTTCCAGCGAACGACCGCTTACGACGGCCAGACGCCCATCAAGCTTCTGCGAAAGCTGCTCCAACGCTTCCGGCAGACTGGTTGCAACATCAATCGCGTCCGGTGAAGGAGCGATCTCAACAAGCGTCCCGTCAAAGTCGAGAAACAGCGCAACCGGCCCGACAGCACAAAGTTCGCTCAATGGCGGTGGATTTTCGAGCGGGAGAGCGCGCGACATAACCACTCGCATAGCCAATTGCTGCAGCGCGTCAAACACCGCTTCCCTCTATTGGTGAGGAAATTTCGTATGCACACCACGAACGGGGACCGCTGGCCCGAACGAATTGGCATTCGTTGGTGCGCTCACCAAAAGGGAACGCATGAGGTTGGTCGCGAGTTTGACCCGCGTGTCCGATCATTCACACCTTCCGTCGAGCCGACAAGCGCCCAAAGTCACTGTCTGGTATGACGGAGCATGCCCTCTCTGCCTGCGCGAAATTGCGCTGATGCGGCGTCTCGACAAGAGCAAACGGATCGCTTTCGTCGACATCTCTAAGGATACTCCGGAGGATTGCCCGATTGATCAGGCCGATCTGCTTGCTCGCTTTCACGCGAAGGAGGATGGCGTAGTTCTTTCAGGCGCGGCCGCTTTCGCTGCGATGTGGCGCGCTATCCCTGTGTTGCGTCCCTTAGGGCTGCTCGCGCGCAATCGCGCTATTCTGAGGATCCTGGAAAAGCTTTACGTCATCTTTCTGCGCCATCGCCCCAAGCTGCAACGCTTGGTCGCGGGTGGAAGCTAAGTATCCCTCAATAACCGATTGCGTGAGCTGCCAGCACGATCACGCTTGCAAGCCCCATCAAAGCCAACATGGGCTTCCACATGAAGGCGAGCCACTGTCCATAAGAGACTTTCGCTGCGGCAAGGCATGCCATCAACACGGCAGAGGTCGGGACGATTAGGTTCGTCAGCCCATCGCCCAATTGAAACGCGAGAACCGCAGTCTGACGCGTCACACCTGTCAAGTCTGCAAGCGGCGCCATGATCGGCATGGTAATGCTGGCTTGACCGGAGCCTGACGTCACGAAAAAGTTGAACCCGCTCTGCACCAGATACATTGCCCAGGCTGTCATCCAGTCAGGTACGCTTCCAGCAAATCCGGCGAGTGAGTTCAGCAGACTGTTCAGCAGTGACGGGCTTGCGGGATCATCGCCACCCAGGATCAGCATGATGCCTTTTGCAGCGCCAACAATGACCGCGGCAGGAAGCAATTGTGCAGCGCCATCGCGAAACGCCTCCATCATCTCTCCAAAATCGCCGCCTTCAATACCGCCAAACCGAGCAATCAGAGCCACAGCAAGACCCATCGCAAAGAACTGTGCGGCGATTTCAGGCAAGTAGTACCCATACATCGTTACGCCCCAGGCAACCCATGCGATCCCGGCGATCAGCGACAAAAGAACCATAAGATGCGCTGTCGAAAAACGCGCAGTCGCAGGGCCCGACGCATCGAACAGCGCCTTGCCGATCCCTTCTCGCGTGCCCAAGCGTACACCTCGTGCGTAGCGCCAGAGGAAGATTGCGCCCACACTGGTAAAGAGCAGCCAATTGCCGAGCCGCAGCTCAAGCCCAGACATTGGCGCAAGCCCGGCAATCGTCTGCGCGATGATCACACTGAACGGGTTCATCCAGCTTGTCGCGAAACCCAATTGGCTCGCTCCAAAACAGACCAGCAATGCTGTCATGCCATCATAGCCAGCCCGTGTGAGAGCGGGCGCCAAAACAAGCGTTAGAGCAATCGATTCTTCTGCCAGACCGAAAATCGCGCCAGCCAGCGAGAAGCTCCAGAAAAGCCCGAGGATCAACCACTCGCTTTGTGCTTTGCCGCCCGGGAGCGATGCTTCCAGAGCCGCATCGATGGCTTTGGTCCGCATGACCATGCCGAACACGCCGCCCAGCACGATAATGAAGGCCAACAAGCCTACTGTCGGTGAGTAACGATCCCCTGTAACAAGGCCTGCGAAAAGGAAATCGAGGAAACCTGTGCGCTCTGCATCGCCTAGGATTGGCGCCGGCATCGTGCTGGCCGCCGCTTCGTAGCTGCCCGGAACGATGCGCGCAGGATCGCCTGCGAGCGAGAACTGACCAGGGGTAAAGACAAATGTCGCTGCCCAAGCGAACAGTGCAAGTACGAACAGGATGATGAACGTGTCCGGCATCTGCCAGACGCGTTCCTGCTGCGCCTCTCCCGACCCTTTGTTTGCTTGATCAGCTGTATCGGCCATCGCTGTGTTTCGCTCCGCTCACTATCTCGCTTTGTCGCAAACCATGACGAACAATCACCCGCGCGTCACTAGCGCGGCGTCGACAATCACAAGCCAAGATGAAAGAGGGTGCGTTTTCGCGAGCTAACTGCTGCCGGAAAGCCCAAGATAGTCAGCAATCACGTGGCCTATACTGTAAGGCTCGACGTCAATCGCCCATGCCGTAAATCCAACCCAATTATTGGAGAATAGAACGGCTGCGAAGCACAATTGCGCGGCACAGAATAAACCGACCACTGCCCGGAGCCAAACTGGTCGGTCGCTCGCCTTGACTAACAGAAACAATCCTAGCGCGGCGAAGAGCGGCAAGCCCAAGGACGAAACCCACAATGTGCCGCTTGCCAAAGTCAGTTTGGAGAAGTTCTCAATCAGAATGAGCGGTGTATTGAGATGAGTGATCAAAACGCCTGCAAACAGGATAAGACTTGCGCCAGCGAGCACAGGTCCAAGCCAGATAGCTACGAAACGCCGCAGTTCGAATGTCTTGAAGACGCGGAATATCGAAGCTCCGATGATGGCCAAAAGCCCGATGAGCGCCGCTAGCACCGTCAATCCCAAAAGCACGATCGGCGCTAGAGCGCTAAATGCCGAAGTTTGCTCCAAGACATCTCCGTCCGGAGAGATCAGCACGTACCGACCATCCATATAAGCGATCATGTGACTGACGCTGACACCTTCGTCATCGGACAGCAGTCCGTCGCCCAAATGATGCAAGGTTTCCGCTTCGCCAAACACGTAGGAAGAGAGCGTCAGCGCGTTGTCGTTCACTTCAATACGCTGCGCCCCCAGCAGCAGATCCAGCATGTAGAAGGTGCCGTTGCGTGTGGCGGCAGACCGATATGCGCCTTCAAGGCCTTCGAACGGCATAGAGGCGACGATTGCACGAGAAGGACCTCGATCGACATCCGTTTCGATCACTCCGCGCATTGCACGCAACACATCGAGATAAGCGCTCGTGGCTTGCGAATTGGTCAGGATCACATAGCCAAGTCCGGCAGAAGGGAGATATCCGAACTCGGAATTGAACCCGTCGATGGCGCCCGAATGCAGATGATAGAAATGGCCTTTGCGGTTTCGTGTTTCCAGCCCTGCACCGTCCCCATCGGCAACACCAAGCTTTGCAAGCAGAGACGTTGTCGGGGTTTCCATCCGCTCAATGCTTTCTCGTGACAGCAGATCACCGCCATCCGCCATCAGCAAGTTCACAATCGTCGCAAGATCATGTGCTGACATAGCAAGACCGCCCGAAGGCTCAGCCCAGATGTTGGTGAATGAAAATGTGGTTTCTTCATCCTGGAAACTCTGCAGCCGCTCTTCAATTGGCATGTCAAAGCCAGAGTATTGCAGGTTCAGCGGCAGAAGAATGCTCTTCTCGACGTAGTCGGTATACTCCAAGCCCGTGACAATCTCGATGATCCGCCCCGCCACAGCCGGCCCCGAGTTCGAGTAAGAGCTGACCGTCCCTGCTGGCCAGCGCGATACTCGTGATCCGGGATTGATCCCCAAGCCTTCTTCAAGCGTGATGTCTGCCGGATAGTCGCCATATTCCTCAAAATGGAGATCATCCCAACCCGATGTATGCTCCAGCAAATGTGCGATCGTAATCGGACGATCGTTCGACCATTCATTTTCATAGAGTTCTGTGTCGATGTAATTGGAAATAGGATCTTCGAGCGTGATCAAGCCTTGCTCTGCCAATTGCAGGATCGCAATCGCGGTGATGGTCTTTGTTACTGACCCAATGCGAAACGGCGCATCGAGCGTAACCGGATGTTCGCGAGCCTTATCGAGATGTCCGTGTTCAGTACTCCAGATGATCTGCTCGCCATCGGTGAGAACCGCGGAAAAACCAACGATGCCCGATTCTTCGAGCGCCTTGTCCACCTCCGTTGTTAGTTCATCAAGCTGAGCCTGCGATGGACGCGCGTGGGCCTGTCCGGTTAGCAGGAAAAGACCGGCCAGAACGGCAAATACTATCGATTTCATTATCGCGATTGCTCCCGAAATTGTCTTGCTTTGCCGTATACCTTGTATAACACTATATCAAGTTATACCCGAGCCTCCTATCCACTGAGTTGCAAAGGGAGTGAGGCTTGCAACAAACCGTTGACCTCGAAATAGCGAAGTGGCTCGTTCAAATGCGCAAGGGCGCAGCCGAATTCGCTGTGCTCAGCCTATTGAAGGACGGAGCGAGCTACGGCTCCAAGCTGCTCGACAGCATTGCCGAGGCCGACAAACTCAATTTATCCGAAGGTTCAATCTACCCCTTGCTCAAGCGTCTCGAAAAGGACGAGAAAATCTGGTCGACGTGGGAGCATGACGAAGACGCCGCGCACCCTCGCAAATATTACGAGCTAACGCTCAGCGGGCGGCGGCTTGTCGAAGCTATGAGCGAAGAATGGGCAGAATTCAGCAAGGCGATGGACGCCATCCAGAAGCCCGGCCTCAATCAATCTGTATCAAAGGCAGGATACAATGAATGACGTAAAAAGAATTGATCAGTTTTTGGGATTGGTAGAGCTGGCCCTGCCCCGAATGGATCCGTCGGACAGGCAGGAAATCTTGCAAGAGACTCGCAGTCATCTGTTGGAACGCTTTCGCACAGGACGTTTGGAAGAGGCTTTGGAAGCCTTAGGCAGTCCAGAGGCTTATGCAGCGGGTTTCGCTCTGGCGCCTGCTCCTGGAAGTAGCTCTAACAGCATTCCGGTTGGCTCTGTTTCCGTGAGGCTTGCTGTCGCAGCGATTGCGACCGTTCTAGCGGCCCCGTGCCTTTTCGCGCTGACGATGGAACTTATCAATCCGTTTGAGTTTGGTCTGTGGGTTTCACCTCAGGATGGCTTTATGGTCTTGGGAAAGCTTGCTCAGCCCGAGGGGCAGAAGGTCGATCTTATCGGAGAATTGATGCTTCCGCTCAGCATCATTTTGACACTTGCTTTGGGGTACTGCGCGCTGAAATCGGTACAGTCGGCAATTCATCAGGTTCGATGACTACCTGCGACAAGGAATGCGGTTGGACCGCGCGCCACTAGTCAGGTCGAACGCACGACCACGCGACAAACAAACTGCAATGTCCTGATTTGATTTGGTAGCGGAGGAGGGACTCGAACCCCCGACACATGGATTATGATTCCACTGCTCTAACCACCTGAGCTACTCCGCCCCAAAAGGCATGCCAGCAAGCGAAAGCCCCGCATGACAGGCGGCGCGTTTAGGGCCGCTTGCGCCCATGGTCAACACCCGTTTGTAAGGGCACTACAACTGTTCGTTGCCGCGGAACGAGGAGGTCTTGACTAAATCCCACGGACCTCCCCGATAGAGATGCAACTCAAGCGACGGGAAAGTGAATGAACGGGGCTCCAATTCAGATACCAATCGCACCTGAAGGGCTCGCGCCTCTTCTTTGGTAACCTTGTTCTGGATCGTGATGTGCGGGCGCGGTTCGTAGAGGTCCTGCGCGGTCAGGCTCCCGTGAAAATGATCAGCGATTATCTCACGCAATGAGAGTAATTCCGGGGCCTCAAGCGCAATAGCCGTGCCCTTGCCGAGATCCATCACACCTTTGATTTCTCCAGCTGGTGCAGCGAATTCACCAGCAATGCGCGGCAAATAGTCCTTCAGCTCCTCGAGCAGGGACGGCGCAAAGGAATGAAACATCGTGACATGGGCATGCAGATGATTGCGCTCAGGCGGATAATGAGCCCGGCGCAATCCCTCCGCCCAGCTCTGAATGTCCGGTGGAAGCTTCGCAGTGACAATGAACGGATTAGCCACGAGCTTTTCTGAGCTCAGATACCGTTTTCAGCGCGGAAACGGCGCCATTCGGCAACATTACGATTATGCTCTTCCAGCGTATCAGCAAACACGTGCCCACCGCTGCCATCTGCGACGTAATAAAGCGCTGTAGTCTCTTCGGGATTGAGCGCAGCCTTGATGGCGGCCCGGCTTGGATTGGTGATCGGGCCAATCGGAAGCCCTGAAATAGCGCGCGTGTTGTAAGGGTTCGGATCTCGCAATTCCGATACGCGGATCATGCGACCTAGCGGCTTGCCCTTTGTAATGGGATAAATGGTTGTTGCATCAGCACCGAGCATCATCCCGATGCGGATGCGGTTGGAAAGGACACCTGAAACCTTGGCCAGTTCTTCTTTGTCCTGTGTCTCTTTTTCGATGATTGACGCAAGGATTACCGCCTCTTTCTTGGATTTGACAGCCGCGTCCGTACTGCGCTGCTCCCACGCTTCATCCAGATACGATCCCATCGCTCCTTGCATCCGTGCGAGCACCGCCGCGCGTTCTTCACCATGCTCGAAATCATAAGTTTCGGGCAGAACAGAGCCTTCTGGCGGAACATCGATCTCGCCTGTCAGCAAGTCTTCCGCCATCAACCGTTCGAACACCATTATAGACGGCATGCCTTCAGGAATAGTCACGAACCTACGTACGACCTGGCCAGTCTGAAACGCGCGTAGGATTGCGGCCTGATCCATACCCGGCGTCAGTTGGAACTCGCCAGCCTGAATGGGATCACCACTTCCGAAAACACGGGCATGCATCAAGAAACCGTCGGCTGAAGTAATCAGACCTTCTTCTTCGAGCTTGCGAGCTACGCTGGTTAGCGATGAACCTGGCGAAATAATGAAGGCAGTTTCTTCTTGCACGGACGCCGCGCCAAACATCGTTGTCGCAAGCAGTGCGCCGGCGGCCACAAGGGCGAATAAACCGGCCGCGAGGATACAGCCGAATTTCTTCATAATCTGCTCAGTCCACTTTCTTCATGATGAGCGACGCGTTGGTACCACCAAAGCCGAAGCTGTTGTTGAGCACTGCGCGCACTTCGCGTTGTTTCGCTTTCAGTGGCACAAGGTCAACGCCATCCGTGCCTTCATCAGGCGTGTGGAGGTTTAGAGTCGGCGGAACGACACTGTCGCGCATCGCCAAAATGCAGAAGATCGCTTCGACCGCACCCGCACCGCCCAGCAAGTGACCGATCGCAGACTTGGTCGAGCTCATCGATGCGCCGGACAGATCATCGCCCAAAACGCGCTTCACCGCAGCGAGTTCGATGGTGTCAGCCATAGTGCTGGTGCCGTGGGCATTGACGTAATCGATATCGCCACGGCCCATACCGGCTTTCTTAAGCGCCATGTTCATCGCGTTTTCCGCGCCCTTCCCTTCCGGGTGCGGTGCAGTCACGTGATAGGCATCACCTGACAAACCATAGCCAACAACTTCAGCGTATATCGTCGCGCCTCTTGCTTTCGCATGCTCGTATTCTTCGAGGACAACAACGCCTGCGCCCTCGCCCATCACAAAACCATCACGGTCCTTGTCATAAGGGCGGCTTGCTTCTGTGGGACGATCATTCATGCTCATGTTGAGCGCACGCGCTTGTGCAAAGCCAGCCACACCGAGCGGGTTGATTGTGCTTTCTGCACCTCCTGCCAGCATGATGTCCGCATCATCATCCTTAATCATACGAGCGGCATCGCCGATCGAGTGCGCGCCAGTTGAACAGGCTGTTACGACTGCGTGATTAGGTCCCATGAGCCCGTATTTGATCGAGACCTGACCGCTTATGAGGTTGATTAGTCGTCCATGCACAAAGTGTGGCGAGACACGGCCAGGGCCGCGCTCTTTCAGATTGACCGCTTCTAGTTCGATACCGGGAAGTCCGCCAATGCCAGAGCCTATAGAGCAGCCGGCGCGCAGCTTCTGCTCTTCAGTCATCTCAGTAAGGCCAGCGTCTTCCAATGCTTGACCGGCAGCATCGATGCCAAAAATGATGAAGGGGTCGACCTGACGGCGCAGCTTGTTGTCTGTCCGCTTATCTGGATCAAAGCCCCAAGGGTGATCGGCAGGCTTTACTTCGCATGCAATTTTGCACTTCTGATCCTCCGGATCGAAGCGCGAGATAGGCCCTGCGCCACTTTCGCTCGCGATCAGATTCTTCCACGAGGTTTCGACGTCTCCGCCCAACGGCGTGACAAGGCCCAGTCCGGTTACGACCACTCGGCGCATTCATTCTCTCCGGTATGCAAGCTGCAAAAACAAAGCAGGCCCAACCCGGGTGGGCTGAGCCTGCCTAAGCTCCCAATTTGCAACTGCGCTGTAAAGCCAATGGGACGAGTTAGCCCCAATTGCTCACGCCAGTGCGGGAGCGAGCCAATCGGGCTTAGCCCTTGTGCTCTTCGATGAACTTCGTCGCGTCACCAACGGTGCTGATCTTTTCAGCCGCATCGTCAGGGATTTCGACACCGAATTCCTCTTCGAACGCCATAACAAGCTCGACGATGTCGAGACTGTCAGCACCCAAATCATCGATGAAGCTCGCATCCTGAGTGACCTTGTCACCTTCGACGCCGAGATGTTCGACAACAATTTTCTGCACGCGGTCGGCAGTTTCGCTCATAACAAACCCTTTATTGACTGGATTTTGAATTTCGACATTCGCCCTAATCAAGGGCGCGGTTAAGCGCAAGGCCTATGGGATGCCAAGCGTTCAATTAAGCCAGACACTGCGTCGGCTTCCCGACCAATATATGGCGACTATTCTGTAAATAACAACTCGTCGTGGCTGTTGACCGTCCTGTCGAAGCCGTTGGAAAGATCCTCGCGTTCAGCCATTAAGTCATTGTAACTTAACACGAATGAGGAGACGCATGACAAATCTGAGTACATTTAAAGATCTTACACAGACCACCCACGATTCAGTACGGGGCTATCAAAATGCCATCGAGAAGGCAGAGGACCCGCAGCTGAAGCAAGCATTACAAGAACGCTGCGAACAGCGTCACGAAAGCTTGCAAACCATGAACAGCACGCTGCGCCAGTTCGGCGAAGAACCGGTGACGAGCGAGAGCATGTCCGGTTCGGCACACCAAACGTTCATGTCAATTGCCGACGCATTTGAAAGCGGCAACGAAGCAGCAGCAGAACGCGTTGAAGAAGGCGAAGACTATCTTGCCGGACAATTCCGCGATGCGCTGGAAGACGACGATTTGAACTCAAGCGTGCGTCAGACCGTGCAACAAGTATACGCAGAGATTCAAGCTGGCGAGAGTTTCGGCGATAGAATTTCGCAGCAATACGATTCATAAGATCAACTGCTAAGTCACTCATCTCAACGGCTGCATGCAAAAGAGCGCCCGGACCCTACGTCCGAGCGCTCTTTTTGTTCGCGCATTGCAGAAAAGTTCCTAACCTTCCTTTTTGGGCGGTTCGACTACGCGCAAATGAAGCTCGCGCAGCTGCTTTGGCTCTGGCAGGCTGGGCGCGCCCATCAGCAAGTCTTCTGCCTTCTGGTTCATTGGGAAGAGCGTGATTTCACGCAAATTCTGTGCGCCGCAGAGCAGCATGACGATGCGATCAACACCCGCTGCCATACCGCCATGTGGAGGCGCTCCGTACTGAAACGCACGGTACATGCCACCGAAATCGCGTTCCACGTCTTCTTGAGAAAGACCAACAACTTCGAAGGCTTTGACCATAGTCTCCGGTTTGTGATTCCGGATTGAGCCCGAAGCGAGTTCAAATCCGTTACAGACCAGATCATACTGATACGCTTTGATTGTTAGCGGATCCTGGTTTTCAAGCGCCTCCAGCTCTCCTTGCGGCATGGAGAACGGGTTGTGGCTGAAATCGACCTTCTTCTCGTCCTCGTCATATTCGTAGAACGGGAAGTCGATGATCCAGGCAAATTCGAACCGGTTTGTGTCGATCAGCTCAAGGATTTCGCCAACTCGGGTGCGCGCTGCGCCTGCCAGTTTCGCTGCATCGGCTTCTTTTCCGGCAGCGAAGAATAGGCCATCATTCTCGCCAAGGCCAAGCTCTGCATAGAGCTCTGCCATCCGCTCAGGACCGTGGTTTTTGGCGATCGGACCACCAAATTCGCCGCCTTTACGTGTAACATAGCCGAGGCCTGCAAAACCTTCCTTCCGTGCCCAGTCATTCATCTCGTCGAAGAACTTGCGGCTTTTCTCATGCGTATTCGGGGCCGGAATCACGCGCACGCGCCCTCCCCCGCCGACGATCTTTTCGAACAGACCAAAACCGGACTTCTCGAAATGCGAAGTCACGTCTGAAATGATCAGTGGATTGCGCAGGTCCGGTTTGTCCGAACCGTATTTGAGCATCGCATCTGCGTAAGGAATGCGCGGAAATTCACCGGCGGGCGTCACATGCTTGCCGTCAGCAAATTTCTCGAACGTGCCAGCGATCACTGGCTCCATCGTTTCCCAGACCTCTTCCTGTGTGACGAAGCTCATTTCCAAGTCGAGTTGATAGAATTCGCCCGGCAGGCGGTCAGCGCGCGGGTCTTCATCGCGGAAACACGGCGCGATCTGGAAATAGCGGTCAAAACCGGAGACCATCAGCAGCTGCTTGTAAATCTGCGGAGCTTGCGGGAGCGCGTAGAACTTGCCAGCGTGAATTCGGCTCGGCACGAGGAAGTCGCGCGCGCCTTCTGGTGACGATGCGGTGAGGATCGGCGTGGAGAACTCGTTGAAGCCGATCGCATTCATCCGCTGGCGAATGTCCGCAACGATTTGCGTGCGCTTCATGATGTTGTTGTGAAGTGTTTCGCGACGCAGATCCAAGAACCGGTACTTCAAGCGGATATCTTCAGGATATTCCTGCTCGCCAGCAACCGGCATCGGCAGCTCTTCAGCGGCGCTCTGCACTGTGATTGCGCGCGCAAACACTTCAATCTCACCAGTCGGCAGGTCCGCATTCACTGTCTCAGGCGTACGAGCCTTCACATCGCCATCAATTGTCACGACGCTCTCCGCACGGAGCTTTTCAAGCACAGAGAGCGCGGGCGAATCTTCGTCCGCTACGATTTGCGTCATCCCATAATGGTCGCGCAAATCGACAAAGAGCACGCCGCCATGGTCGCGAATACGGTGGATCCAGCCGGAAAGTCGGACACTTTCTCCGACATTTGCCGCCGAGAGCTGTGCGCAGTTGTGGGTACGATAGGCGTGCATCTAAAATCTTGTCCTGTTCGGGTGTATGACGCTAAGGGCGCGCGCAAGAAGAAGCGCGAAGTTACCTCTAGCGGTTTCAAGCGCGCGCTAACAGGGCAAGAGGGTGCCTTTGTCAAGGTTCACCTCAATTTATGGGCTTCGGCCCGAGAGTGGTACTCCGCTCATCGATAAAGAAAAGACGAATGAAAATACACGATCTGATTACGACATCCGACAAGCTTGCCGAATTGTGCGGGCGGCTCGCCAAGTCCGAGTTTGTTGCAGTCGACACCGAATTCATGCGCGAGAACACCTATTGGCCGGAGCTCTGCCTCGTTCAGATCGCGGATGAGAATGAAGCGGCCGCGATTGACCCCTTGGCTGATGGCATTGACTTAACCCCGCTCCTCGACCTGCTTACGGAGAACGAAGATGTCCTCAAAATCTTCCATGCAGGCGGTCAGGATGTCGAGATTATCGTCAACATGGCGGAGAAGACCCCGCATCCAATCTTCGACACGCAAATCGCGATGATGGCGATCAGCCAGTCTGAGCAAATCGGATATGCCAATCTGGTCGAGACATGGCTTGGCATTACAGTCGACAAAGGTGCGCGCTTTACGGACTGGAGCAGACGCCCCCTCACAGACCGACAAATTGAATATGCCATTGGCGATGTGACGCATCTGGCCAAGATTTTCCCAAAGATGCTGGAAAAACTGATCAAAACCGATCGCGGCTCGTGGCTCAATGCCGAGATGGACAAACTCGGCGATACCTCAAACTACATTACAGACCCGGAACAGGCATGGCGCCGTATACGACAGCCGGGCCGCAATCCCCAGGTGCTTGGCAGGCTCAAGGCTCTCGCCGCTTGGCGCGAGGGAGAAGCGCAGCATAAAAACATCCCTCGCGGTCGTATCATGCGCGATGAAACACTTGCAGACATCGCGAGCCATCCGCCGAAACAGCAGAAGGATCTCGCGAAAGTACGCGGCTTGTCCGGCGCATGGCGCGACAACGACATCGGAAAGAGGCTGATGAAGATCATCGCCCATGCAGAGCCGCTCGATAAGAGCGAAATGCCGGAAAAGATCAAACGCGGCGCTCCGCTTGGCAAAGAAGGAGCTCTAGTGGCAGACTTGCTGAAGCTTTTGCTTAAAATCCGCGCGAGAGAGATTGATGTTGCTGCGCGTCTATTGACCCGAGCAGACGAGATGGAAGCGCTTGCCGCTGGCGTGCGCGATCTGCCTGTCCTGCAGGGTTGGCGATACGATGTCTTCGGCAAGGATGCGCTGGAACTGGTCGAAGGCAAGCTCGCTTTCGCAGTCAATAAAGGCAAGCTTGTCATGACGCATATTGATGACATGCAAGCGAGCATGGAAGAGGCTCTGGCAGCGGAATGACCTGCTAGTGTCGACTTACCTCCCCACCATCAAGCAACTGCAATATCTCGTTTCGCTGCACGAGCATGGGCATTTCGGACGTGCGGCTGATGCGAGCTTTGTGTCGCAGTCGACATTATCGGCAGGCATTCGTGAACTTGAATCGCTGCTTGGTGTAACGCTGGTCGAGCGCAGCCGCCGCGTTGTTCGCTTTACAGCACTGGGCGAGCAAGTCGTCGCCAAGGCGCACAAATTGCTGCGCGAGGCGGAGGAGCTTTCTGACCTCGTTCAGGCTGCAGGTAAGCCTCTATCGGGCGAGCTTCGCATGAGCGTGATCCCGACGATCGCGCCTTTCATGCTCCCGCGGATTCTTCCTCGGTTAAAGCAGGAACGCCCAGATCTGAAGTTACTCCTGCGCGAAGAAACCAGTGCGGATGCCGTCGAATCGCTTCAGCATGGCCGTGTAGACTGCGTATTGCTTGCCCTCCCCTTCGATACCGGTGAAGTCGAGTCCGAGCACATCTTGGACGACGAGATCTTCGTGGCTTTCCCAAAGGACGATCCGCGCGATCCGCCTGCAGAAATACCGCCAACAATGATCGATGAAGGCAGGTTATTGCTGCTGGAAGACGGTCATTGCCTGCGCGATCATGCCCTTGCCGCGTGCAATCGACCTGAGCTGCGCGCGTCGGCCAGCATGATCGGCACGAGTCTTCATACGCTGGTGCAGATGGTCGACAACGATCTCGGCCTCACCATGTTGCCTCAGATGGCTCTTGAAGCCGGTATTCTCGACGGCACGGATGTGGTCGCACGGCCACTGAAGTCAAAAAGCACCAGCCGCGATATCGCTCTGATCTGGCGGAAAAACAGCCCGCGTGCGGAAGATTTCAAGCTTTTGGCGAATGAGTTGCGCGCCGGTTAGCGCTTGCTCGGAATTCAGGCGGCGACTGGGTCAGTCTCTGCCTGTTTCTTTTCCACGTAGTTCTTGACCTTCTTGGCAGCAAAAAGCGGGACGATCACGGACAGCGCGATGCCGGCAAGCGAACAGAAGCCGAGCCAGATTGCCATCGCTGTTCCGCCGGATTGATACATCGCATACAGCACGGGTACCGCCAGGATAACGCCGCGCACTTCATTGAAGATCAAAGCCACGAAGCCGACCTTCATGAACACGCCCAGGAAAGAGGTCAAAGTTGCACTCATGCGGGTTTAGCTAACCGCAAGAGGTTGAGAAGTGGTTGATAGGTGCGAGGAGACACCCCGCACGCGGCGAGGTGTCTCCATCGTGCGACCCTTTGGGTTCGTTACTGCGTTATGATGAAAATACGCTCGAGGACTTGATCGGGTTTCCGGCAACTCGCTCTAAAATGGAGCCATTTCGACAAGCTGCACGTGCCGTGCGACGAGTAATGAGTGGCCGAGCTTCAGCCTCACTCCATATGCTTGAGGCCGACCCGCAAATAATCCCAGCCGGTTACAAGCGTTAGGATCGCCGCTGCCCATAAGCTGCCAAGCCCGATCAGGTGAACGATCTGATCACCCATCGGCTTGCACTCAACCAAAGCAGCAGTGCATGGCGGCCCGAACAAACCCCCTCCCCCGATCAACGCGCCGAGCGAAACAAGCTGGAATGTTGTTTTCCACTTGGCGAGCTTCGATACAGGCACGGATACCTGCAGGCCGCCGAGGAACTCGCGCAGGCCGGAGACAGCAATCTCGCGAACGAGGATAATCAACCCCGCAAAGACGTGAAAATCACCGACAATTGGCCCGCGCAGATACCCTTGCGCTGTCAGCACAAGGATGACCGCCGCCACCATGATCTTGTCTGCAATCGGGTCAAGAAACATGCCGAGCTTTGACACGGTCCCCTGCGAGCGCGCCAGATATCCATCGAAGTAGTCTGTGATACCAATCAGGCAGTAAAGCACGAAACCGATCAGGTAACCAAGCTTCCAATCCGGCCACCACAGAAAGAAGGCCAGCAGAGGCAGGGCCAGAATTCGCGACAGCGTCAAGATGTTCGGCAGAGTGAGCATCGTTCTACCCTTCTAGCGCGTCAGCGCGCGGGGTAAAAGATCGCACGGGATTCCCACAGTGGGTTGTCCCCTTGTGTGTTTGCTATATGCGTGACGGATGGACGACGTGCCGAAAGCGAACCACCTGCGAGGGTGTTCATGACGACTACGACGCACCTGCTGAAGCAGCGCCGTTTCCTTCCTTTGTTTTGCACGCAGTTGCTAAACGCGTTCAACGACAATCTCTATAAGACTGCGATGGTGCTGTTCGTTGTTTACAGCATCTACAACGATGAAAGCACTGAAGCGACGTTTAGCGCGGTCGCCTCAGCGCTGTTCATTTTGCCATTCTTCATTCTGTCTGCGCTCGCAGGACAGCTTGCGGATATGCGCGACAAAGCGGCGATCATTCGCAAAGTCAAAATGTTTGAAATCGGGCTGATGCTGATTGGCGCGACGGGGCTATATCTCGCTTGGCGCGGCTATGAAATGCCAGTCAATATCCGGCTCGGCTTCACGACTGTCCAGACCTCATGGCCAATCGTTATCATGTTGCTGGCACTTACCCTAACAGGCGTGCAATCGACTTTCCTTGGGCCAATCAAATACGCAATCCTGCCGCAGCACCTCAAAAGGGATGAAGTACTTGCAGGCACCGGCCTGGTTGAAGCAGGTACCTATGTGGCGATCCTTGCCGGGACTATTCTGGCTGGCTGGATTCCGGTTGAATGGGCGGCAGCAGGGATCATCGTGACGTCGATCATTGGCTATCTAACAAGCCGCCATGTCCCTGATGCACCGCCGCTAGGCACTGTTAAAAACCTGGATCGCAACATTTTGCGTGCTTCGATCAATCTGATCCGCCAAACTATGGAAGACCGCCAGATCTTCTACGCGATCATCGCGATCAGCTTTTTCTGGACGATTGGCGCAGTGCTTTTCATCCAGTTCCCGCCACTTGCCAAGAACACCCTTATGGCGTCGAAAGAGGTCGCAAGCCTGTTCCTGGTCGTATTCTCCATCGGCATCGCAATCGGATCGGTATCGATCAACGCAATGCTGAAAGGCGAGGTGTCTGCCCGATACGCCCCCATATGCGTCATCATTATGGGTATGTTTGTCGTCGCGTTCTACATAGTGTGCCGATACTGGCAGTCTTACGAGCTCACGGAAATGATGGGAGTGACTGCGTTTCTTGCTTGGCCGCTCGCAAGTCTGATCATGCTGACGTTGTTGGGCATTGCGATTGCGGGCGGCATGTTCGTGGTACCGCTCTACGCTTTCCTCACCACACGAAGTGCCCCGGATCAGGCTGCGCGCACCATCGCTGCGAACAACATCGTCAATTCAGGAGCAATGGTCGTTGGTTCGCTGATCGCATTGGCGCTGAGCGCTGTCGGGGTGCCAGTGGTCGAGCAACTACTCTTGAGCGCGGCGATGTGCCTCATCTCGGCCTGGCTCGGCAAACGCCTTCATCGGGCGGAGATTGAGCACCCCCATCCGGTAGGAAACGAAGGCGTGTCTTAAAGACGTGTGTGGCGCGCTCAGGCGATGAAAACCAGCACGGCAGCAAACACAGCGAGATAAGTGCTGGCAAAACCGCGCACATCCTGCTGCGTCAAACGCCAAAGGCTTTCCGCCGGATTGGCATACTCATCAGACCGGACATGGGCTGGCAACGTCGACCGAAAGGGGTGACGCGATTGTTCGTCGGTAAGGACCAGTGTTCTCCGCATGACGAAGAGTGTTAACGAATTCCTAACCAAAATATAGGGGCGAAATCAGAGCTGTCACAGCGCGGGACATTAACCACACAGCTCGCCAATTCCTGTGGAAAATTCGTCATTTGGCCGAGCTCAGTCATCTGACTGACCCGGCACGCTAAACAAGGCTTAGAGACCGCCCATTTTGCAGATGATCTTCCATTCTGCGGGCGTAATCTCAGCTACGGAAAGGCGCGACAAGCGCACCAGCTCGCAATCGGCAAGTTTGGGTTCGGCTTTGATTTGTTTGAGAGTGACCGGCTGCGGGAGCTTCATCTTCGGTTTCACTTTGACCGCCGCCCATTTTCCTTCAGGATCGGTCGGATCCAAGATCCCGTCGACGCTGATCTCGCAAATGCCGACAATCTCCAGACCCTCGCGCGAGTGGTAGAAGAACGCCTCTTCGCCAACTTTCATAGCCGCGAGATTGTTTTTCGCGCGATGGTTGCGGACCCCGTCCCATATGCCTTCTTTCTCGGCAACAAGATCGTCCCAGCCATATTTGAAGGGCTCCGATTTCATCAGCCAATAGCGCGCCACGTCCTGCTCTCCTGCCATCTCAAAGTCCCGTCCAGCAAATTTGGCTATTACCGCGCGGCCTTGCCTTGAACCACCCCAAGCCGCTCAAAAATCTGGGATTAACCGTATCTTTAAGAGCATAACGCATATCTCCCTATCGACCGCCCCGAGGGGCGAAGCCGATCTGGCTATGTTTCGAGCTGCATGGGGACAAGGGTAGCGCGACGATGATTACGCCGAAGATACGGAAGGCCGAGCAAGATCTCATCGCGCTTGGCATCGCTATTGCGGCTATTCTGCTGTTCGTTGCGACTGGCAGCAAAGTCATGCCGAGCGTCATGCGCTCATTGTTTGGCAATGGCTCCAATCCCGACAATCTTCTCGTCACAGCGATGCTGCTCAATATCGCTCTGATTATCTTTGGCTGGCGCCGCTACCGCGAATTGATGGATGAAGTGGCTGAGCGTCGCAAAGCCGAGGAGACTGCCCGCCGGCTGGCTGAAACCGATCCATTGACAGGCTGTCTGAACCGCCGCTCCATGGCTGAAGCAACTGAAGATCTGAGAGCTCGCAGCAATGCTCACGGTCAATCGATTGCATTCGTGATGGTCGATATCGACAACTTCAAGCAGATCAATGACATGAACGGTCACGGCGCTGGCGATACCGTTTTGACAACTCTTGCTGACCGCCTACGTGAAAGGCTCCCGAATGATGCGCTTCTGGCGCGTCTCGGCGGAGATGAATTCGCCTTCGTCATGCCGTTTGAAAGCAGGAATACAAAGCGGGTCGACGACCTCGTGATGCGCCTGTTCGAAAGTCTCGGCAAAGGCATCATGGTCAACAACATCAAGATTGAAGCGACCATGTCGATCGGCGTTGCAACTGACAGAGACGCCGCGCAAAACGGTTCGAAGCCGGCTGATGCTGCGGCATTGATGCACCGTGCAGATATCGCGATGTATCACGCGAAGAAGAAGGGCAAGAACCGCTTCTACTGGTTTGAGCCGAACATGGAGAACGAGCTGCGTTTCCGCAATGAGCTCGAAATGGGCATCAAACGCGGGGTGCTTGCTGGAGAATTCGTCCCCTATTACGAGCAACAGGTGGATCTTGGGTCAGGCGACCTCGTTGGATTTGAAATGCTGGCGCGCTGGCATTCGCCTGAGCTTGGTCTGGTCAGCCCAGAAGTGTTTATACCCATTGCAGAAGACATCGGATTAATCGCTGACCTGTCTGAGCAACTGATCGAACAAGCGCTTGAAGACGCCAAGGAATGGGATGACGACTTGACCCTGTCAGTCAATATCTCTCCTGTGCAAATGCGCGATCCCTGGTTCCCTCAGCGACTGCTCAAGATGCTAGTGAAGCACAACTTCCCTAACCATCGTCTTGAAATCGAAATCACCGAAAGCTGCCTGCATGAAAATGTCGGCATGGTCCGTTCGATGCTCTCCAGCCTGCGCAACCAAGGCGTGCGGGTAAGCCTCGACGATTTCGGCACCGGCTACTCTTCGCTGGAACAGCTCCGCAGTTTGCCTTTTGATCGTTTGAAGATCGATCGCAGCTTTGTAAGCGAGCTCCGCAAGGCTGATGCCAGCTCAAAGATCGTCGATGCGATTGTGTCGCTCGGCAATGGCTTGGACATGCCGATCACTGCAGAGGGCATCGAAGACCAGCAGATCCTCGATGCGCTCAAAAAGATGGGGCATCTGAAAGGTCAGGGCTATCTCTACGGTAAGCCCGAAGATGCCGATGCGGTGCGCCAACGTCTGCAAGAGGCTGGTAAGCTTGCGAAGGAACGCCCTGCCCTCTCATCGGGCCGCGCGTCCGACAGCGATGCAGAGCAAATGCAGGAAGCGCCTGCAGCCAAAGTCGCGAAAGCCTGAGCGCCAAGCAGCTTCTGACCTTTACGCAGAGGCTAGGCGCGAATACAGCGCTGCCCGCTATGCGTGTTCGCTTTATCAAGATGCACGGACTTGGAAACGACTTTGTCGTGCTGGATGCGCGCGCAGAGGCGCTGCCGCAGATATCTAGCTCTTTCGCCGCTGCGATTGCTGATCGGCAGACGGGCATTGGGTGCGACCAACTGATCATTCTCGAACAAAGTGATGTCGCGGACCTGCGGATGCGCATCTTCAACTCCGATGGCGGTGAAGTCGAAGCATGCGGCAATGCCAGCCGCGCAGTTGCTGTCCTTCACGGCTCGAAGGCCAATGTAGAAACCGCCGGCGGCATCATCGCTTTGGAGCCGACCGCCAACGGCGCGCGGGTGGATATGGGCATGCCCCGCTTTGATTGGGACCAAATCCCGCTAGCTTATGCGATGGACACATGCGCCATGCCGGTGAGCTGGGAAGAGCTCGACAACCCGATCGCCGTAAATGTCGGCAATCCGCATGTCGTGATGTTTGTGCAAGATGCTGCGAAGGTTGAGCTCGACCGCCTTGGACCGACAATCGAGAACGATCCGCTGTTTCCTGACCGCGTCAATGTGAATGTCGCGGATATCAAGGATGGCGCCATAAACCTGCGCGTTTGGGAGCGCGGTGCTGGCCTCACTCGCGCTTGCGGAACAGGGGCTTGCGCAACCGCAGTTGCGGCTATCAAGCGCAACTTGGTGAGCTCGCCTGTCGCAGTGCACTTGCCGGGCGGAGCATTGGAAATAGAGTGGGACGGCCAAGGCTCGATTTTCATGAGCGGACCTGCCGTCGAGAGCTTCCGCGGTGAATTCGAGTGGGATGATTTTGCATGACCGGCTCTGCCGAAGTCATTTCGCTGGGATGCCGCTTGAACATCTCGGAGAGCGAGCGCATGAGCGCCATGCTCAAGGGCGAGGACAATCTCGTTGTCATCAATAGCTGCGCTGTGACGAACGAGGCTGTACGCCAGACCCGTCAAGCTATCCGCAAGGCCCGCCGCGCACGTCCTGATGCCCGCTTGCTTGTGACGGGCTGCGCAGCCGATATCGAACGCGAGCAGCTCGCGGCAATGCCGGAAGTAGACGGTCTGATCGCTAATGCGAGCAAGCTTGATGCGCGCGCATGGAATGTCCCCGCGCAAGAGGAACTGCGTACTCCGACCCGAACCCGCGCTTTCATCGCAGTCCAGAACGGGTGCGACCACGCCTGCACATTCTGCATCATCCCGCAGGGTCGCGGGAAGAGCCGTTCGCTAAGCGTAGATGAGGTTCTGCGCGAAGTCGAAACGCATTTGGAGCTTGGCGCCAAGGAGGTCGTCCTCACCGGTGTAGACGTGACCAGTTGGGGGCATGATCTCGCGTCTCGACCACCACTCGGAGCGCTTGTCGGTCGCGTCCTCGACAGTTTTTCTGAGCTGAAGCGCCTTCGCATGTCTTCGCTCGATGGTGTTGAAATAGATGAACAATTGTTCGATATGTTCGCATCAGAAGAACGACTGATGCCGCATTTGCATGTGTCGCTTCAACACGGTGCAGACCTGATCCTTAAACGCATGAAGCGTCGGCATTTGCGGCATGACGCAGTCGATCTTGTGTCGCGCCTTAAGACATTGCGTCCAGACCTCGCCATTGGTGCGGACCTGATTGCGGGCTTTCCCACCGAGACAGAAGCCCACCATGCCGAGAACCTCTCGATCATTCGCGAGCTCGATATCGTGCACGGCCACATCTTCCCGTTCTCGCCGCGTGAGGGGACGCCAGCTGCCCGGATGCCGCAGCATAACAGAGCGCTCATCAAACGGCGTGCCGCAGAACTGCGTGAAGTAGTCGGCAAAGTCCGGCGGGAGTGGCTCCAGTCTCTCGTCGGAAAACCTCTGGAAGTCCTCGCAGAGAAGGACGGAACAGGCTATGCGCCGAACTTCGCCCGCGTGAGACTGCCGCAAGGCACTACCGCCGGACAGATCGTCCGCATCACGCCCACCCGATTGCAGGAAGGACTGCTTGAATGAGCGGTATAAGCTGGAAAGACCGCCTGTTTGGCGGCTTTCGCAAGACATCAGAACGGCTGAGCGAGAACCTCACGAGTGTTGTCAGCACGGCAAAGCTTGATGATACGACGCTGGACGACGTCGAAGACGCGCTGATTGTCTCTGACCTGGGTCCTGCTGCTGCCGCGCGCATTCGCCAGCGCCTATCCGACAAACGCTTTGGCCTCGAAATGACGGAGCAGGAGCTCAAGGAAGCAGTCGCAGAAGAGATCGCAGAGATCCTTCGCCCTGTCGCAAAGCCGCTTGAGATCACTGCCTTCCCCCGCCCGCAAGTGATCCTCGTGATCGGCGTCAATGGCTCCGGCAAGACCACGACCATAGCCAAGCTCGCGCATCTGTTTCAGGAAGACGATTACGGCGTGATGCTCGCTGCTGGTGACACTTTCCGCGCGGCAGCGATTGGACAGCTCCAGACCTGGGCCGACCGCATTGGCGCGCCCCTCATTCGCGGACCTGAAGGCGGGGACCCGGCCAGCATTGTGTTCGACGGTGTCAAAGCCGCGACGGACCAAGGCATTGATGCATTGGTTGTCGACACCGCAGGCCGTTTGCAGAACAAGCGCGAGCTGATGGACGAGCTTGCGAAGATCCGCCGCGTACTCGGGCGCTTAAACGAAGAGGCGCCGCATGACGTGGTGCTCGTGCTCGATGCGACGAACGGCCAGAACGCGCTTTCGCAGATTGACGTCTTCAAGGAAGTGGCAGGCGTCACCGGCCTCATCATGACCAAGCTCGATGGGACAGCGCGCGGCGGCGTTCTTGTCGCAGCCGCAGAGCAGTACGGCCTGCCGATCCACGCGATCGGTGTAGGCGAGAAGATTGACGATCTGCGACCCTTCGATCCGGACCTGGTCGCGCGGGTCATTGCAGGAGTCGCACAATGAGCGACACGCAAGCACCCTCGCCTAAGCCCAAATCCAGCTGGGAGAACATGCTGGTCGATTATGCCCCGCTGCTGATCTTCATCGGCTTTTACAAGTACTCGGCCCCGACGGGCAGCGACGCAGCTGGAGAGATTGCGGCGGTTATCACCGGCACGCTTGCATTTATGGTTGCAGCGATCCTAGCGCTGGTGGTGAGCAAATGGCGCTTCGGGACAGTCTCTCCGATGCTGATCTTCTCGACAGTGCTCATCGTCGGCTTTGGCGCGCTCACCATCTTCTTCGGCGATCCTCTGTTCATTCAGGTCAAGCCGACCATCATCTATTCGGTGCTCGGAGCTGCTTTGCTTATTGGCGTGTGGCGCGGCAAGTCCCTTCTGCAAATCCTCTTGCAGCAAGCCTTTGAAGGGGTGGACGAGCAAGGCTGGCTCAAACTCTCGCGCAATTGGGGGCTGTTCTTCTTCTTCCTTGCAGGCGTGAACGAAGTCCTGCGCTACCTCTACAATTTCGAGAACGGCAAGTTCGAGACCTATCTCTGGGCCGACTTCTGGGTCATTCTGCCGCTGACATTCCTGTTCACTTTCAGCCAGATACCAATGCTGTTGAAGCATGGATTCTCGCTGGATGGCGGCGAGGACGAAGACGATCAGGAAGAGCAGGCACCGCCTCCCCCTCCTCTAAACTGACGGCAGAGACACACGCCCGACACGCCATGTTGGATACGCATGTTACACAGTCCTGGAGAAGAAATCTCAAGGCGTAACACGCAAGATAATTTCCTACATTTGCGCAGCGCGAGATGCTCGTATTTACGCTTAAGCTGGAACGGGGATCGACGAGGTCAAAGAACGCGTTTCGAGTAATGCGAGCAGCGGATGTAGGAAATGTTCAGCGGTGCAAGTCGATCAACCTCGTCAGTGCGTCATTGATCGAGCATTGCCCCTCGCTTCCGGGTCCTCGCTTGCAGTCCCCGAGCCCGATTGATAGCGCGCAGAAATGAAGCTGCTCTTCGATCCGTTGGCTGGCAAACCTCTTTGGTTTCTCAGACTGCTTTGGCTGGTCCCGCTGCTTCCTCTGATCTTTGAATCTGATTTGACTGCGCTGTTGTGGCTTGGATCGACAGCACTGATCCTGCTCACCAGCGCATCAGCCCGCACTGCCGCATTCCAGATGATCTATAAGAGCTGGCCGGTGACGCTGGCCCTAGGCCTTGTGCTCGGCAGCGTCGTTGGATTGCTACTCAACCCCTTGATGGACAGTTTCGCAGAGCAAGTGACGGGCACGGCAATAGATCTGTCGCAATTCGCGGACGTTCAAGGTGATGCGGGCGCCTACATGGAGCTTCTGATCGTTGCGCTGCTGTTCGGCGGTGTAATCGAGGAGGTGACGTTTCGCGGCTTCTTTATCGGATGGGGCATGACTTTGTTCGGGAAGCATGCAGCGATCCCGTTAGTGATCGTCAGTTCCCTCGCCTTCGCGATAGGTCACTTTTATCAGGGCATGGCGGGAGGAATCTCCACAGGGATATTCTCACTCATGATGGGGTGTCTTTACCTTGCTTTCGACCGGAAGCTGCTTCCACTGATACTTATCCATGCGGTGAGCAATTTCTGGGGTGTGACGGAGATTTATCGCTTCGGCGTGTGAAGACGAAAGCGCGCGAGACGGATGTTGAGGACTTCGTTTGAACGGGGAACGACGAGGTCAAAGAACGCTTTTCGAGTATCGCGAGCGACGGATGTAGGAAATGTTAGGCGATGGGGTGGAGAGCCGACGTTTCCACTCTGACTCCAGAACAACCTTCGCTCAGCCTGAGCTTGTCGAAGGCTATACGATAACGCTAGCCACCGGGAATGGATTTCTATGCCTACATGCTTTGTTGCAATGATGGCAGTTACTATGTCGGCCACACCGATGATCTGGAAGCGCGCATTCAGCAGCACGAAAGCGGTGCTCTGGGCGGATATACAGCAAAGCGACTTCCTGTGACGCTAGTTTGGTCCGAGACTTTTCCATCGCGCGATGAGGCCTTCGCCGCTGAGCGTCAGATTAAGGGCTGGAGCAGAGCAAAGAAACAAGCGCTGATCGCCGGAGACTGGGATTTGATCGCCAAGCTGGCGAGCAATCGCGACAGGACCTGAGGCGAGTTCAGCGTATAGCCTTCGACAAGCTCAGGCTGAGCGAGGGTGTTTCAGATGAAAGCGTCCGCAAATATGCCGATGGCTGACTTTAGCCCAGCCCCCTAAATCTCGACCTGGCTGCCCAGCTCCACAACTCGGTTCGTCGGCAAGCGGAAGAATTCCATCGCGGTTGCTGAATTCCTAAGCATCCATGCAAAAATCTTCTCACGCCAGATCGGCATTCCGGGCTTGTCCGAGGGCAGCAGCGTTTGGCGGCTCAGGAAGAAGCTCGTCTGCATCATGTCAAACTCACCGCCGCATTGCTTCAGCTGTTTGAGGCCGTCAGGCACATTGGTCTTCTCCATAAAGCCATAATGCAGCACCGCGCGATAGAAGCCGTCGCCAAGGTCGTGATATTCGCATCGCTCGGACGGATCGACATAAGGCACTTCCTCGATCTGCACAGTGAGGATCACCACCCGCTCATGCAGCACCTTGTTGTGCTTGATATTGTGCAAGAGCGCGGCAGGAACGCCCGCCGTTGCTGACGCCATGAAGATCGCTGTGCCGGGCACACGAATGGCCGAGTTCTTGGCTGATTTCGCGAAGATTTCCATCGGCAGCGCAACTTCGCTCATCCGCTCGCGCATCAGCTTGCGGCCGCGTGCCCAGGTCGTGAGCAGGGTGAAAGCGATGAAGCCGACCATGAGCGGGAACCAGCCGCCATCCGGCACCTTGGTGAGGTTCGCAGCGAAGTATGCACCATCGACGATCAGGAACACGAGGACTACGGGCGCGGCGTACCACCACTTCCATTTCCACACGCCCACAAACAATACGGCCATCAGCAGAGTGTCGATCGTGACCGCGCCGGTAACCGCGATCCCGTAAGCACTCGCCAAGGCAGACGAGCTTTGGAACGTCAGCACCAGCAGGATCACCGCGATCATCAGCGACCAGTTGATGAAGGGGATGTAGATCTGGCCTTCCTCGGTCTCGCTTGTGTGCAAGATGGAAAGGCGCGGCATAAAGCCCATCTGGATCGCCTGATGCGTGATCGAGAACGCGCCGGAGATCACCGCCTGGCTTGCGATGAAAGTCGCAACCGTGGCAAGGATAACGAGCGGCAAGCGCCATTCCTCGCTTGCGAGCAGGAAGAACGGGTTCTGGACGACGACTGCGGCTTCTTCGGGAGGAAGGCCTGCGATCATTGCGCCTTGGCCAAAGTAATTGAGCAGCAGGCACGGCATGACGAAGCCGAACCAGGAGAGGCGCATGGGTCCGCGTCCGAAATGCCCCATGTCCGAATAAAGCGCCTCTGAACCTGTCACAGCGAGCACCACAGCGCCCAGCGCGAGGAAAGCGACAAAGCCGTCCGTGACGAAGAACATAACGGCGTAATAGGGGTTTAGCGCCCACAAGATGTCAGGGTTCTGGATGATCTGCCATCCGCCCATGCCTGCCAGCACTGTGAACCAGACGATCATCACCGGTGCGAATAGCGCGCCGACTTTTGCAGTCCCTCGCCTTTGGAGCAGGAACAGGAACACGAGCAGACCGAGCGCGACAGGGATAACGTAACGCTCAAAACCCGGATTGACGACAGTGAGACCTTCAACCGCGGACAAAACCGAGATTGCGGGTGTAATCATGCTGTCGCCGTAAAACAGGCTCGTCGCAAACACGCCCAAGAGCACAATAAGCCAGCCATAGGCCGACTTGCCCATGTGGCGCGAGAGCAAGGCGACGAGAGCGAGACTGCCCCCCTGCCCTTTATTGTCTGCGCGCATCAGGATCGTGACATATTGGATTGCCACAACCAGCAGCATTGACCAGAAGATCAGGCTGACAACGCCAAGCACATGCATGCGGTCAATTGCGATATTGGCTGCGCCTGCGAATGTTTCACGAAATGCGTAGAGCGGGCTCGTGCCGATATCGCCGAACACGATCCCGATCGCGCCGACAGCGAGCGCGGCTTTGGACGCACCCTGCCCATGACCTTTGCCGGACTTGCCGTCCTCAAGGTTTGGCGTTGGAGGCGTGGTATCTGCGCTCATAGCCGACAAGGATTTCCCTACCCGCGCCTCGAACATTGAGGCTTGATCCGTTCGCACGCGCGTCCGCTTTTCACGGGATTGCGAGCAAGGCGGCGGCGCTTAGCACTCTGCCTGAGCCCCCGCAACACCGCCCCATCGGGCGTCCCGGCACTAGCCGCCTTCGTTGTGCTGTTCCTGCATCTGGCGCATCATCTCGATCATCTGGTCAACTTGCGCGATCCGGAAAGTGAGATCGCCATGCCAAGGCGCATCTTCCGGTGTCTTTTCAAGGAGATCGACCCACACCTGACGCGCTTCATTCGGCTTGCCGGAGCGCAGAAATGCAGTCCCGAGGAAGTATCCGGGCGCCGGATGGCCCGGCAGATTGGCTTCTGCCCTGCCAAAGGCCTGAACTGCAGGAGGGGTCACTTGCCCGCCCGTATGCTCGGTCAAAGCGAGAGCCAAGGCGAGCCAGCCTTCCCCGTGAGTTGGATTTTCGCGCAGGCTGCTCTTCAACACGTCCGCCGCATCCTTGTAGCGCCCGCGCCGCGCAAAGCCGTCTGACACTGTCAGGTAGGCAGGCACTGCGTCAGTTGGTGAGAACAATCCGCGCCGCGCGGCGACCAGCGCTTCGCCGGAGACTTCCTGAACCTGCTCCTGCGCCGCCTTGGGTGCGCCAGCATAGCCGGGATTGCCTTGGAAAGCGTAGCCTGCAAGGCCCAGCATCAAGGCGGACGCCATCAGCGCCCAGCCGGGCTTCGGGATGCGCAAGACAAACGCGGCGAGCAGGAAAGCCACAATCGCAACGGCGAGGATCGGCAGCCAGCTCATGTCGCATCACCCTGGGCTGGTGCATCGTCCAGATCGTCACCTCTGCGCGCAAGCCGCCGCCCCAACACGATCAGCGCGAGCAGCACGAGGAATGCGGGAATAGCAAAGAGCGGCCATGTCGTAGAGCTGACCGCAGGCTTGTAGCTCACGTAATCGCCATAGCGTTCCATCAGCCAAGCGCGGATTTCTTCCGGGTCTTCGCCTTGCTCGATCTTTAACCGCACCTGATGGCGCATGTCGCCTGCCATGGGCACATCGCTGTCTGCGATCGACTGGCTCTGGCATTTGAGGCAGCGGATCGTTTCCATCAGCGCCACCGCCGCAGCTTCTTTAGCAGGGTCTTGGAGCTGCGTGTATGCATAGGGCGCTGGCGGCAGCGAGTCTTGCGCCACCAAAGGCGCTGCGATGAGGGCCAGTACCGCAAGAAGGAGCGCTCTCATCAGCCCGCCTTCTCAAGCTGAGCCAGGAGCTTTGGCACATCGCTTTCGCGTACATCGCCAATATGCTGGTAGCGGATCACGCCTTGGCCATCGATCACAAAGGTTTCCGGCACGCCGGAAGAGCCGATTTCAATCTGGATCGCGGACAATTCATCCGATCCGATCCGCGTATAGGGATTGCCGTGATTGCTGAGAAACTCTGCGACGTCTTCAGGCTTGTCGCGGATCGCGACGCCAATGATGTCTGCGCCTTGTTCTTTCAAGCTTTCCAGATGCGGCGCCTCTGCGATGCAAGGAAGGCACCAGCTCGCCCAGATGTTGAGCAGCTTGGGCTTGCCGTCAGCAAAATCGGCAAAGCTCGCGCCTTGGACACCGTCCATCGCAGGCGGCAAGTCAAATTCAGGCAGCGGTTTGCCGATCATCGTTGAAGGGATGAACTCGTCCTTGGGCTGCGACAGCTGATAGCCGAACAGGCCAAGGAAGAAGGCAAAAATGCCAAGTGGGATCCAGAGCTTCCAGTTCATGCGGCTGCTCCAGCGGGCTGAACTGCAGGCTTGCCTTTGGAAGCCGCAACATCCGCGCGGCGCGCCTTCGCTTTGCGGGTCACAGACCGTCGGCGCAAATCGCTTCTGAGCCGTCCGATGATGGAGAGCATCCCGCCCAGCGAGATCAACAAACCGCCATACCAGATGAAGGTCACAAACGGCTTCCACCACAGGTTGAGCTGCCAGCGGCCATCCGGCGTCGGATTGCCAAGCACGGCGTAAAACTGTCCGTCCCAGCGGGTCAGCAGCGCGCTCTCGGTTGTTTCTTGAGCAGGCGCCCAGAAGTGGCGCTCCTGCGGGTTCATGATGGCGGGCTCGCCATTGCCGCGCTGCACGGCGAGCCGCGCTTCGATTGCAGTCCAGTTTGGCCCAGCCACCGGATCGATGGTTTCCAGCGTCACATTCCAGTCGCCCACTTGAGTGACTTCACCCGGCGTGACAGCCACCAGACGTTCTTTCGTGAAGGCGCTTTCGCTCGCCATGCCGAACAGGGCAACCGCGAGCCCGAAATGCGCAATGACCATGCCCCATGTCGCTGTCGGCACACGCAGCAGATTGCGCCCCCGCAGCGGGAGGAAACTTGCCACAGCAAGACCTGCCGCAACGCCAAGTCCAAGCAAAGGCAGGATCGCGACATCGTCAAACAGCAAGATCAGCAAAGTTACGCCGACTGTAAGCAAGGCGAGCATGATAACCGGCGCTTTCAGCCGCTCCCAGCTATCTCCGCGCCAGCGCAGCAGCGGCCCGACCATCATTACCAGCATCATCGGGATTGCGAAGACCGCGCTCACCGGATTGAAGTAAGGCGGGCCGACTGACACGCGCACATCGAATGCTTCGGTCAGCAGCGGATAGAGCGTGCCAAGCAGAACCACACCCAGGATCGCGGTCAGCATGACATTGTTGAACACCAGCGCGCCTTCGCGGCTGAATGCGGAAAAGCGCTTGCCTTCCGCCACACTGCCTGCACGCAAAGCAAAGACCAGCAATGCGCCGCCGATGTAAAGCGTCAGCAGGAACAGGATGAAGCTGCCTCGCTCCGGATCGACGGCGAAGGCATGCACGCTCGTCAGAATGCCTGAGCGGACAAGAAACGTGCCCACCATGCTCATGGAAAAGGCGACGACCCCCAGCATGATTGTCCAGGCCCTTAAGGCATCGCGCGCGGCGAGCACGCTGGCCGAATGCAGCAGAGCGGTCGCAGCAAGCCACGGCATGAGCGAAGCGTTCTCGACCGGGTCCCAGAACCACCAGCCGCCCCAGCCCAGCTCGTAATACGCCCAGTAAGAGCCAGCGGTGATACCGATAGTGAGGAACACCCAAGCGCCCAGCACCCAGGGCCGCATGACCTTCGCAAACTCCGGCGTGACTTGCCGCGTCAGCAAAGCGCCGACCGCGAAAGAGAACGCAACGGAAAGCCCTACATAGCCCATGTAGAGCGTCGGCGGATGGAAGGCCAAGCCGATGTCCTGCAGCAGCGGGTTGAGCCCCATGCCTTCAGGAACAGGCGATGGCAGGCGCTCAAACGGGTTGGAGCTCAGCAGCAGAAACGCATAGAAACCGAGCGCCACAAAGCCTTGGCTCGCAAGCGTTGCCTGCATGGTCTTTTCCGGCAGACGCTTCTCCAGCCCTGCAATCATAGCGCCAGCAATCGCCATCACGGTGACCCACAAAAGCATAGAGCCTTCATGGTTGCCCCACGCGCCAGAGAGCTTGAAGATCATTGGCTTCATCGAATGCGAATTGGTCGCAACCAGCTTTACCGAGAGATCGGTGATCGCAAACAGCCACAACAGCATCACGAATGCAAAAGCGGCAAGAAAGCCCTGCAAGACCGCAGCAGGCCGGACCAGCAACGCGATGCCGGACGTGGGATCACGTTGCGCAAGCGCGCCGCCAAGCAATTGCAGCACAGCAAGCGCCGCCGACAGCCACAGCGCGACCAGCCCCAGCTCAGCAATCATCCGATACGTCCTGTCATGTGATCGCTACCCTTCACAACGCGCCGCTTAATAGCTGCCTTCAGTGGTCTCAACATAGGCTTGTGCGGCCTGATGCTGGCTCATTTCCTGAAGCTCCTTTGGCACGTAATTCTCGTCATGCTTTGCAAGCAGATTGGTCGCAATGAAAGTTCCGTCAGCATCAAGGCTGCCTTCTGCCACAACGCCAGAGCCTTCGACGAACAGGTCAGGCACAATACCGGCGTAGCGCACCGGCACTCGCGCCTCTTCCTGATCGGTCACAACGAAAGCGACAGTGATACCGTCCGCAAGCGTTTCGATAGAGCCATCTGCCACCATGCCGCCAAGCCGCACGGCCTGTCCGACTGCCGGTGGTGCTTCGACCATCTGGTCGGGCAGATAAAAGAAATTCGCCTGACTGCGCAGTGACCATGCGGCGAGCAATCCAGCGCCAATCAGCGCCACCAGCGCCAGCACAACCAGCGTCAGCCGTTGATGTTTCGCTTTCACGAGAGTGATCCTTTGTCTTTACCGCGCTGCCTGACCGCTTCTCGCTTGGTTTCAGCCCTTTTCATGTCGAGCCAACTCCATGCAATCATGGCAAGCGTTCCGCCTACGCCCACAACGTAGGACGCAATGACGAAGTTCCACTGATTCAACGCTTCGCGCACGAGGTTGGGATCAGGCTCCATCATGCGGCTAACGCCTGTCTGCGCAAACGCGCTTCGACCTGGACTTCTGCGATGAGCGCACGCATCCGGGCAAGGACCACCGCGCCGAAAATGAGCGAAAAGCCGAGAACGGCAATGAGCAGCGGAACAAGGAATTCGGGATCAATTGCGCTTTTGCCAACGGTGATGCTGGGCGGCTGGTGCAGCGAATTCCACCACACAACCGAGCGGTTGATGATCGGGATGTTGATCGCGCCGACAAGGCCGAAGATGGCAGGGATGCGGCTCGATGTGCCTTCGCGCGCAACCGCCTGCGACAAGGCGATGTAGCCTGCATAAAGGAACAGCAGCACCAGCATGCTGGTGAGCCTTCCATCCCACTCCCACCAGGTGCCCCAAGTCGGGCGGCCCCAGATGGAACCTGTCGCCAGGCAAATTGCGGTAAAGACCATGCCAGGCACGGCCGCGGCCCTTGCACCTATCGCTGCAAGCGGATGCCGCCAGACGAGAAAGACGAGGCTGGAAATCGCAATTGCGCTCCACCCGCCCATGCCCAGCCAGGCTGCGGGCACATGAATGAACAGGATACGCACAGTCTCGCCCATCAACCGGTCCGGCGGTACGCTGGTAAGACCCCAGACAAGCGCAACAGCCGTCAGGACCAAACCGCTCACAAGGAGCGCCGGTGTCAGCCAGCTAGCAAGCGCAAGAAACCGTTTGGGATTGGCAAAACCATGCATTGCGAGCGACCTTAACCGTCTGAAACAGCTATTACACCCCTTTTCGGATAGAAAACACGGGTTTGCTGTGCATTCGGCGCGGGGCTCACCGTCCGATGAGTGATTTGGCCATCCGATCAGCCACTTCATTAGCGGCCTGGCCACTCGCCTGCGACTCTTCCCAGATGGATTCGAGCCGTGCCGGGATCTTGTCGATGCGGGCATTGATCGCATCATCATCCGCGCCGTCGATGTGGCGCAGCACGTTTATGATGCCGCCCGCATTGATGACGTAATCGGGCGCGTAAAGAATACCGCGGTCCTGCAGCAGCTTGCCTTCGCTACCCGTCGCGAGTTGGTTGTTCGCGCCGCCGGCAATGGCCTTGGCCGTTATGTTATCGATAGACTGTTCAGTCAGGATTGCGCCCAGTGCGTTGGGGCTGACGATATCAACGTCAGCGACCAGCACATCTTCTGTTGAGACAGCCTCTCCGCCAAGCTCATCTGCGAGCGCTTTCGCACGCGCCTCGTTAATGTCCGCCAGCACAAGCTTCGCGCCCGCTTCAGCACAATATCGCGCCGCGCCGCCGCCAACACTGCCAACGCCCTGGATGGCGATGCGAACGTCTTTCAAACTGTCTGCGCCGAGCGCGCGATTGGCTGCCGCTTCGATCCCAAGGAACACGCCGCGTGCCGTGTATGGGCCAGGATCGCCGCCTTGCCCCGGAAGACCTGCCACGTGAGATGTGTGCTGCGACAGCGCGACCATGTCCGCTTCGCTCATGCCTACGTCTTGTGCCGTGATATACTTGCCAGCGAGCGCTTCGACGGCCTTGGCAAAAGCGGTGAGCATTTCCGGCGTCTTGGTGCGTGCCTCATCCGCTACGATGACAGCCTTGCCACCGCCTGCCGGAAGATCAGCCATCGCATTCTTGTAGCTCATGCCGCGACTGAGGCGCAGCGCATCGCGGATCGCGGCTTCACCATCAGCATAGTGCCAAAAGCGCGTGCCGCCCGCTGCCGGGCCCAGATGCGTCGAATGGATCGCAATAATCGCTGTCAGACCGCTGGCATGGTCGCGCACGCAGTGCACCACCTCATGATCGTCAAAATCGGCTAAAGTCCACACAGCGCTCATCGCACACCCTTCGCATATCAACGCGCGAGCGAGCAGTGACCAATTAAGGGGAAAAATGGGGCGATCGAGGGGTCTCGAACCCCCGACCTCCGGTACCACAAACCGGCGCTCTAACCAACTGAGCTACGATCGCCACAACCCCTGAGGCACACTGCATTTTCATACCGCGCAGACGGGGCCATTACGCGCCTTGGCGAGCCGGTCAAGACTGCCTTCAGCGGGGGCGAGCCTGTTGCATAAACATGTGGCTTTGGGAAGCGAAAACTGCGCTTGATGCTGCACATTGTAATTTTATTTCGTGCAGGACTCCATGCTTTCCAAGGCAGCATTCGAGCGATAGCAAATCCCTGGCGCGATTCTCGCCTTTCACCGCTGACAATTGGCTCGCTGAGCCTGAAACGAAAAAGGCGGCCCCGTCGGACCGCCCTTCCCTTCGCGACATTGCTGCCGCTTAGCTTGTAAAGCGCGCTTACTTCTTCAGCGAAAGGCCGCCAAAGCGCTTGTTAAAGGCTGCCACACGGCCACCTTCCTGAAGCTGCTGCTTGCCGCCAGTCCAAGCCGGGTGGCTGGTCGGGTCGATATCGAGCGCAAGCGTCTCGCCTTCGCTGCCCCAGGTGGAGCGCGTCTGAAACTCTGTACCATCGGTCATCTTGACCGTGATCATGTGATACTGTGGGTGCCCTTCGGCTTTCATCTCAAATATCCTTCATAGCTTTAGAACGGTTCCGACCGGTCCAGCTGTTGATGGGCCCAATACTCTGGGAAAGGCGCGCGGTTAGTGCCTCCGCGCGTAAATTGCAACCTTATTCGGGTGCGTCCGCGATCATGGCTGTGAACGCCACTTCGCAAGTCACTGTCCCTTCGACACTGGCCTTACCTGCAAACTTGCAAACGCGCGCGCGTTTCTGGACGAATTCAGCATGCAGGTCGAGCAGGCAGCCCGGTTCAACCGGCGCGCGGAACTTCGCATTCTCGATCGCCATGAAATAAACGAGCTTGCCAGAGCCAGCAAGACCAAGCGATTCGACCGCGAGCACGCCAGCGGCCTGCGCCAAGGCTTCGATCTGAAGCACGCCCGGCATGATCGGCCGTCCGGGGAAGTGCCCTTGGAAGAACTGTTCGTTCATGCTGACCGCTTTGACCGCATGAATGCGCTCATCGATCGTCAGGCTTTTGATCCGGTCAACCAGCAAAAGCGGGTAGCGATGGGGCAAGCGCTCCAACACCTGCGTGACGTCAAAGCCGGTCTCGCTCATCGCTACCCCCTTATTGTTTCGTATGCCTTGGCTTAGCGGCCAGATGGAGCGGCAGTATTGCCCTGCTGCTGCTGAGCGGCCTGCTGCTGTGCCTGGATGGCTGCGATTGCATTAATCGCTTGCGTGATCTGCTGGTACATCGCAACTGAATTACGGCGCGGCTGCCAGCCCTGCGGCGGCACGATGCCCACATTGCTCACTTTGCTGTTCAGCGCAGTGGTCACTTGTGCGGTGATGTTGGCTTCAGGCGGCGCATAGATCACAGCCTCTGGCGACAGGATCATCTTGATGTTCTGCTGCGAAACCACCTGCTCAAGCGAAGCGCCATACTGCGCCATGATCTGCTCAACCGCATAAACGCGAGCAGCTTCAACCTGATTGTTCAGCGGAGCCATCTGCTGGTCAATCGCCTGCAAACGGGTCGCTTGCGAAGAGTTTTGCGCAGCGGTCTGCTCGGCTTCGTCGAGCTGGCCGTCGCCATTGGTGTCGAGCTGACGCAGCAGCGTCTGGCTCTCCGTGTTGAGAGCCTGCATCTGGTCGATCTGCGCTTTATAGGTCGTATTGATCTGCTCGTAAGCGCTCTTCAACGCTTCGGTATTGATCACTGCGAGCGGTGCATTGACGGTCGCCATGCGGCCCTCGACCTGTGCGGCTGCCGGCGCTGCTGTCACAGCCATTGCTGCGAGGCTCGCGGCTGCGAGAGTTTTGGTAACAAGTTTCATTAGAATTGCGTTCCTACGTTGAATGTAAATGTTTTGGTGTCGTCGCCTTCTGCGCTTTTAAGGACGCGGGCGAAATCGATCCTGAACGGACCAAAGGGTGAGTTCCAGTTGACGCCGATGCCGACGGAAATACGCGGCGAAATCGTATCGCCAAGGAAGACATCGCGGAAGAAGCTGTTCGGCACGATGCGCGGCGTATTTTCTGTCGTGCCGTCAGCCGCGATTGGATTCGTAGTGATAATTAGCTCGTCCATCGTATCCGGATCATCCGGTGTCGGATCAGGTACGAATTCGATAAACTCGAGAAGACCATCCGTGTTGCGGGTCTGGATGCCGTTCGGATTGTCTTCCAGGATCGGCGTCGTCACACCCCACAATGCGCCGATATCGGCAAAGATCGAAGGCCGAATACCAAGTTCACGTGCGCCCGTACCGAGCGGAATTTCAAGCTCTGCACGGCCGAGATAATAATAACGGCCACCCAAAGCATCACCGGCAAAACCGTTGTTGCGACTTGCCCGGAAATTCTCAAGTGTCTCAAGAATTGGTGGACCGTCCGGATCATCCGGGTTCTGCAGATAATTAAGGCGAACCACACGCGGGCCCACGCCGCGGATATCGAACCCGCGGAACTGCGGCTCACCCAAGAAGAAACGGTCTGTCAGGCGAACATTATCGCGCCCTGGCTCGTCGCGCCCCTCGAACGATTCGATGATCCCGCCTTCGGCGGAAAGCGAGAATATCCAGCCCGGCAGAACCTGCCAGAACTGCGCGCCTCTGCCGCGCAGACGGGCATAGCGCACTGAGCCACCAAGACCTGCAAACTCAACGCCGAGGGTCACGTTGCGCCCTCGTGTTGGGCGCAGACGGCTGTTGAGGGTGTTGTATGAAAGGCTCAGGCCGAGGATCGAGCTTGTCCGTGTACCCACAGCATCGCACAAGAAGCGGCCGGCAGCACAGTCCAGGTCACCATCGAAATCGATGTCCTGGAAGAAGCGGCTACCCAGCGAAACATCGTCGACATTCAGCGTGTAGCTCACGATGCCTGAAAGATACTCAGTCAGCGGTACACCGGCACGAACAGAGAAGCCTGTCGTGGCTTGCTCGAAAGAGCCGGAGCGGTCCTGCGTGAACCGGTTGAAGTTATTGAAATCGCGGCGATAGATATCCGCACCGAGCGAGATGTTGCGATCAAACACATAAGGCTCGGTAAAGCTGATCTGCGCGGAGCGGGAGAAGCGCGAGTAATTGACGCTTGCGCCAATCGTCTGGCCACGTCCGCGGAAATTGCGCTGACGGATGGACGCGGCAAGAATGAAGCTTTCAATCGAGCTGAAACCTGCCGAAAGCTGCAATTCGCCGGTCGGACGCTCTTCCACGTTCGCTTCGAGAATGATCCGGTCTTGCTGGGTGCCTTCGACCTGATTGACTTCGAAGTTTTCCTGGAAATAGCCCAGCGAGTTAATTCGCGCGGTTGAACGCTGTACCTGCAGCGAGTTGAACGCATCGCCTTCACCGATACGGAATTCGCGCCGGATGACCTTGTCCTGCGTCAGCGTATTGCCGTTCACATCGACCCGCTCGACATACACACGTGGTGCCTGACGCAGCACGTATGTGACGTTCATCGTCAGATCGTCTTTGTTGCGATCAAACTGAGGATCAACATTCGCGAACGCATAGCCAAACGTGCCGGCAAGCTCGGTAAGCTGCTCGACAGTGTCTTCAACCGCCTTCGCATTGTACCAGTCGCCGGTTTGCATCGGCAACTGAGCGCTCATCCGGTCGCTGTCAAAATCGCGGATCTGGCTTTCGACTTCCACGTCGCCGAATTTATAGCGCTCGCCTTCTTCAACCACGTAAGTGATGATGAAGTCGCGCTTGTCAGGGGTCAGCTCGGCAACCGCTGAAACAACGCGGAAATCGGCATAGCCTTCGGACAGGTAGAACAGACGCAGCTTCTGCTGGTCGAATGCAAGCCGGTCAGGGTCATAACTGGTATTGGAGCTAAAGAAGCGCGTAAAGCGTGCTTGCTTCGTCACCATCTCGCTGCGCAGATCACCGTCGGAGAATTTCTCGTTACCGATGATGTTGATCTGACGGACCTTGGACTTGGGCCCCTCCGTGATTTCGAACACGATATCAACGCGGTTCTGCGCGAGCTCGACCATTTTCGGCTCAACAGTCGCGGCAAAGCGGCCCTGCCGCTTATAAAGTTCGATAATGCGCGCAACGTCTGCGCGGACCTTGGAGCGAGTGAATATCTGACGCGGAGACAATTTGATCTCAGGCAGGATCTTGTCGTTCTTGATCCGCGCATTTCCTTCCAGAACAATCCGGTTGATGACCGGGTTTTCCTGGACAGTGATGACGACATTGCCGCCGTCATTACGGATCGAGAAGTTCGAGAACAGCTCAGTCGCACCCAAATCCTTGAGCGCCTCGTCAGCTGCGACCGAAGTGTATTCCTGTCCGGGACGCAGCTTGATGTAGCTGAGGATTGTTTGCGCTTCCAAACGCTCAGCGCCTGCAACCGAAATCGTACGGATGGTGTTGGCTTGCGGCTGCGGTGCCGGCTCAGGCGCTGAGGCCTGTTCCTCTTCCGACGCCTGCTGCGCAAATGCAGTCGCGGGAACCCCTGCAAGGATGGTTCCACAAAGCAACGCAATGGCAAGCTTGCCGGCGGGCTGATTGGGCAAAGAGCCCGCCTTCGATACTGTCTTCATCGACACGTTTTATCCCGTCACAACTCTTAACTCACTCGCGCTGCACTGTGCGAGCATCGAACCCCGTTAACGCAGCGCGCATATCTACGCCGCCTCTGCCCCAAGCGCCGTGCGCAATCAAGCGGGGTGAGCCGCCAATCACCGCATAGCCGGGTCCTTTCCCCCGCTAACTCCCGAATATCGGCAGCGAAACGAGGTCATTCACCGTTACAACGACCATCAGTACCAGCACCATGCTGATACCGACGCGGTACGCCCATTCCTGGCCGCGCGGCCCAACCGGCTTCCGGCGAATTGCTTCCGCCGCGTAAAATGCCAGATGTCCACCGTCGAGCGCGGGGATTGGCAGTAAGTTAATGAATGCCAAATTAAGCGAGATCAGCGCTGCGAAGCTTACGAAGGAGAGCAGGCCCAAGCTGAGTTGCTCGCCAGAATACTTCGCGATCTTGATTGGTCCGCCGAGCTCCTTGATCGAGCGATCACCTACGACGATCTGCTTGATCCCGGTGACCATCATCTCGACCAGCCCCCAGCTTTGCGCGCCCGCTAGCGTCACCGCTTCAACCGGACCGACAGGCGTGACCTTTGGCTCGCCGGAGTAAATTCCGATCCGTCCGATACGCGATTCATTGCCGAATTGGTCTTTCTCGACCACTTCGCCAATCGTCAGCGGAATGAGCTCGGTATTGCCATCGCGCTCAATCGTCACGCTGATCTGCTCCCCCGGGAACATCAGGACGCGGCTGCCGATATCCTGAAAATTCTCGACCGCTTCACCGTCAATCGCGATAATCTCGTCGCCGACTTCAAGGCCTGCCATCTGCGCAGGTGAATCTTCGGAAAAGCGCGCAATCGAATTGTCTGCTTCCACCTTGCCATATGTAAGATTGAAGGTCGCAAAAATCGCGAGCGTAATCAGGATGTTCATCGCAGGACCTGCGAAAACGATCAATGCGCGTTTCCACAACGCTGCCGCCTGGAATGTGCCCGGTTCAGCGGCTTTTTCAGCGTCCGGCATGCTCGCCGCATTCATGTCACCACGGAACTGGACGTAGCCGCCGAGCGGAATGGCCGAGAGTTTCCAGCGCGTCCCGCGTTTGTCAGTCCAGCCTGCAACCTCCTTACCGAAACCGATGGAGAAAGCATCCGCGCCGACGCCAAACCAGCGTCCGACCAGATAGTGACCAAGCTCGTGCAACGTGACCAAAGGACCCAGCACTGCCAGGAAACCAATGATCCACATCCATACAGGTGGCGACTCGAACATATTCTTTTATGCGTCTTCCATCAGGCTTTGTGCGACCCTGCGCGCTTCCGCATCGACCGCCAGGACATCGTCGAGGCCGTTAGCTGCGTCAGGCGTATAGCGGGAAAGTGTGTCTTCGACCATTGCCGCGATGGTTGTGAACCTGATCTGACCATCGAGAAATGCGGCTACGGCCACTTCGTTCGCTGCATTGAGCACCGCCGGCGTCATTCCGCCCGCTTCGCAGGCCTGCCGCGCCAGCCTGGTTGATGGGAAACGGACTTCGTCTGTCTCAAGGAAGGTCAACTCGCCAATCTTCGCCAGATCGAGCGGTTCGAGCGGCGTATCCATCCGCTCCGGCCATGCAAGACAGCTCGCAATCGGGACGCGCATGTCGGACGGGCCCAGTTGCGCGAGCGTCGAGCGGTCACGGAATTCCACCATGGAATGGATCACGCTTTGCGGGTGAACCACGATGCCGATCTTGTCCAAGCCAACGGGGAAGAGATGGAAAGCTTCGATCAGCTCTAGCCCCTTGTTGAACATCGTCGCGCTGTCGACGCTGATCTTCGCGCCCATGGACCAGTTCGGATGCGCAATCGCTTCTGCAGGCGTTGCTGCGTCCAATTGTTCTTGCGTCCAGGTCCGCAAGGGCCCGCCACTTGCGGTAAGCGTGATCTTGGAGACATCATCCATCTTCCCGCCAGCAAGGCATTGGAAGATCGCATTGTGCTCGCTATCGACAGGTAGCAGCGTCGCGCCATGCTTCTCGACCGCGGCGGTCATCACTTCACCGGCTGAGACAAGCGCTTCCTTGTTCGCAAGCGCAATTGTACCGCCGCGCTCGATGGCTGCCATCACCGGACCGAGCCCTGCGCACCCAACGATCGCGGCAACTGTGACATCAACCGGTCGCGCAGCCGCTTCACAGAGCGCTGCCCTGCCCCCGGCCGCTTCGATATCCGTTCCCGCGAGTGCACTGCGCAAATCATTTAGGCAGCCTTCGTCGCCGACCACGGCGAGTTTCGCGCCGCATTGCCGCGCCATTTCTGCCAATTTTCCTGCCGAGCAGTTGGCGGAGAGCACCTCGACCTGCCATTTGTCCGGCTCACGATTGATCAGGTCGAGCGTCTGCTCGCCTACCGAACCGGTTGCGCCCAAAATAGAGATCGAGCGGGTCATGCCGGATGCAGCGCCCACAAGAAGCCGCTGGCAATCGCGACTGGCAGCAAACCGTCGACGCGATCAAACACGCCGCCATGCCCCGGAATGAGATTGGATGAGTCCTTCACGTCTGCCTTTCGCTTAAGCCAACTTTCAAAGAAATCACCCATTTGCGCAAGAACCGCAAGCATCGCGCCAATCCCGAACGCGATGAAAAGCATCGGTCGCAAAGTGATTTCCCCGGTGTTCCAGGCAAACAGCCCGCCTGACACAAGCCCGGCAGCGATCATTCCGCCGATAAGGCCAGCCCAGGTTTTCGAAGGACTGATCGAAGGAGCAATTTTCGGCCCACCAATAGTACGACCGCTGAAATACGCCCCGACATCGGTCGCAATAACAACACCGAGCACGCCGACAACGACTGCCTCCGGCAGGCTCACAAGGGAATAGGCAGCCATCGCAACATAAGCGCCAGCGGCAAGCAAGGCGGCAACGCGCGCCAATCCGGTTGGAGTGATCGCCGTCACCAGCCGCGCGAATTCCAGCAAGCACAGTACGGCCACAATCAGGATAAACAGGTCGAACGCCGCTCCGCCGAGCCAGAATGCGCCGCCAGCGACGAAAAGCATCACCACCGCTGAAGCAAACCGCACAGGCAAGTCCGACTTCTTCTTCACTTCAGCGTCCGCCAAAACGACGCTCCCGTCCTTCGAAGCTGGCAAGCGCGTCTTTCAGCATGTCCGGCGTGAAATCGGGCCAGAGCGTGTCGACGAAAAGCATTTCAGCATAAGCGCTCTGCCATAGAAGGAAGTTCGACAGCCGCACTTCGCCGCTTGTGCGGATCATCAGATCGAGCGGCGGCAAATCATTGGTGTCGAGATGCGCGGCAATGGTCTTGTCCGTGACTTCGCCAATCGCTGCGGCCTTGGCGGCAGCGCGCGCAATCTCTTGCTGCGAGCCGTAATTGAGAGCGACCGCGAGGATACGCGAGCCATTGCTGGTCTGCTCCAGCGCATCTTCCAGCATCGCAACGATATCAGGCGCGAGCGACTGCCAGTCGCCGATAATCTTCAGCCGCACATCATTCGCAATGAATTCCGGCAAGTCCGATTTGATGAACTTGCGCATGAGATTCATGAGGTCATCGACCTCTTCCTCGTCACGCTTCCAGTTTTCGGAGGAGAAAGCGTAGAGCGTCAAGCACTCGATCTGCGTATCGCCAAGCCCGCGCACCAAGTTGCGCACTGCCTCTACGCCGCGCTGATGGCCGATCGCACGCGGCAGAGCGCGGCGCTTGGCCCAACGCCCATTGCCATCCATGATGATGGCGACATGCCGTGCGTGTTTGGAATCCTTGGAGGACATATCAGTACCCGTTCGTACTGAGCCTGTCGAAGTACGTGCCGCTCGCAGCCACATCCTTCGACAAGCTCAGGATGAACGATGCGAGGGAGGCAAACCTCGCGCTCACTGCGTCAGGATTTCCTGAATTTTCTTTTCTACTGCCGCATCGGTGTCAGCGACGTGGCTGTCGGTAAGCTTCTGGACTTCATCTTCCAACCGCTTGCGATCATCTTCAGAGATGTCTTTCTGCTTCTCGTCAGCCTTGAGCGATTCATTGGCATCGCGGCGAACATTGCGGATCGCAATCTTCGCCTTCTCGCCATATTCGCCAGCGAGCTTGGCGAGCTCCTTGCGGCGCTCTTCGTTGAGATCCGGCATAGGCAGACGCACTGTCTGGCCATCGGTCATCGGATTGAGACCAAGATTGGCTTTCGTGATGCCTTTCTCGACCGCTGCGACATTGGACTTGTCCCACACCTGCACGCTCAGCATGCGCGGCTCTGGTGCAGAGACTGTCGCCACCTGGCTGAGCGGCATCATGGATCCGTAGACTTCGCATACGACCGGATCGAGCAGGCTGGTATTGGCACGGCCTGTGCGCAATCCGCTCAGATCGCCTTTCAATGATTCCACTGCGCCGCCCATCCGGCGCTCGATATCAGCCTTGTCATATTGCGGCATGGCTCAAGCTTCCTCTTGTACGATTGTTTGTACACCCTCGCCGCCAAGGACGCGGGCAACATTGCCTTTTTCACGAATGGAGAAGACCACTATCGGAATGTCGTTCTCGCGGCAAAGGGCAACCGCGGCTGCATCCATGACTTTGAGATTGTCTGACAAGACGCGGTCATAACTGATTGTATCGAAACGCGTTGCATCGGGATTGGTCTTGGGGTCGGCATTATAGACCCCGTCAACGCTTGTGCCTTTGAGCAAAGCATCGCAGCTCATTTCCGCCGCGCGCAAGGCAGCACCAGTGTCGGTCGTGAAGAACGGATTGCCGGTGCCCGCTGCAAAAATCACGATCCGGCCCTTTTGCAAGTGCCGCTCTGCACGCCTGCGAATGTAAGGCTCGCAAACAGAGGACATCGGGATGGCGGACTGCACGCGGGTTTGAACGCCGAGCTGTTCCAGCGCGTTTTGCATGGCGAGCGCATTCATGACTGTCGCAAGCATGCCCATATAGTCGCCGGTTGTGCGGTCGAGACCTCTGGCAGCGCCAGCCACTCCGCGGAAGATATTGCCTCCGCCGATCACAAGACAGATTTCCAAGCCTGTATCCTTGGCAGCTTTCACTTCTTCAGCGAGCCGGGCGACATAAGCAGGATCAATCCCGTATTCCTGCTCACCCATCAGCACTTCACCTGACAATTTGAGCAGAACGCGCTTGATCTCAGGCATTGGCATAAAGCAGGGTTTTCCGTCTATTGACCGTGACTACGCGGGAAGCCTTAGCCGCCCTTCCCCCTGCGCGCAAAGGGAAAGGATCGGATGTTGTTCAAGGGCATGAGATTATCTTTAGCGCGTTGGCTTGCGCTGGCAGTTTTAGCGATGATCTTGCTACTGCTCAAGGCGGCGCATGATACGCTCAGCACGCCCATCGTGCGTAAGATAGAGGTGTCCCTTTCGATTCACGAGGAAGCTACTCGGAAGCCTCTCACAATTGCGTTGCTGGCTGACATTCATGTTGCAGGACCGGACATGCCGCCTTCGAGGCTGGAGCGCATTGTTGCTCAAACCAACGCACTCGATCCCGATCTCATTCTGGTTGCTGGGGATCTGGTCAGCGACAAACGAACGGCGACCTATCACTACCCCACTCAAGAAGCGGTTGCTCCGCTCGCGGCGCTTTCATCTCCATACGGAGTCATCGTGGTCCCGGGCAATCATGATCATTGGCGAGACATGCCTGCGATCGCTAAAGAGTTGGATGGACATGGCATCACTCTACTCGAAAACGAAGCGACGAAGCGCGCCGGGATCACAATCGTGGGGTTGGATGATGATTTCACTGGCCGTGCCGACATCGGCATCGTCGACGAGGCATTCGTGGCCCCAACTGGGCAATTGATCGTTCTCAGCCATAGCCCGGACCCGTTTCCTGACCTGCCCGATGGCTTTGGATTGATGCTGGCAGGTCATACCCATTGCGGCCAAATCGCATGGCCTTGGGGCGGCTCGCCCGCGACGATGTCGAAACATGGGCAGCGCTATGCTTGCGGCGTCACGCAGGAGAAGGGAAATACCCTGATAACAAGCAGCGGAATTGGCACGAGCGTCCTGCCGTTTCGGCTATTCACACGCCCGGAAATTTGGCTGATCGAGGTCAAGTAGAGGCGTAAATCGCCCCCGGTGCCGCCCCTGCCGGTTAAGGCAGCGCCCTTCGTACAACCCCAGCTACGACCCGGATCGACCATGGGCTTCGCAAGAAGCGAAAGCGGCTTAATCGGCGCTCGTTTTTTTGCGCATTGATTGACCGAGAAACTGCCCAGAATCGCTGTCGTTCCCGAAATTTTTTTCCCTGATCCCGGGAACAAAAAACGCCCCAACCCGGGCGGATTGGAGCGTTTGTGTTAAGCCCTTGAGCTTATGTTATTTTTAGCCAGCTACGGCTGCTGCAACCTCAGCTGCAAAGTCGCTTTCTTCCTTCTCAATGCCTTCACCGAGCTGGAAGCGCACATAGTCGACGAGCTTTATCGAGCCGCCATTGTCCTTGCCGGTCTTGGCAACCACATCTTCAACCGAAGACTTGTTGTCCATGACGAACATCTGGCTGAGCAGCGCGTTTTCTTTCGCGAACTTCTTGATCGCGCCTTCGACCATCTTTTCCTGCACGTTCTCAGGCTTGCCGCTTTCAGCTGCCTTTTCAGCAGCAATCGCGCGCTCACGCTCGATCACTTCAGGATCGAGGCCTTCTGCGTTCAGTGCCTGCGGGAACATCGAAGCGATGTGCATCGCAAGCTGCTTGCCGAACGGCTCAAGCACGTCGGCACCAAGGTCGCTTTCCAGCGCAACCAGAACGCCGATCTTGCCGAGGCCTTCAGCCGCTGCATTATGGACGTAAGAAACGACAGACCCTTGCGAAACAGCAACGCTTTTCATGCGGCGAACCTGCTGGTTCTCACCGATAGTCGCGATGTTGTCCGTCAGCTTGTCAGCGACAGTGGCGCCGTCAGGATAGCCAGCAGCCTTCAGCGCTTCGACATCGTCGCCGTCCACGCCGAGAGCAACATGCGTCGTCTTGCGTACGAAATCCTGGAACTGGTCGTTCTTCGCAACGAAGTCCGTTTCCGAGTTCACTTCAACAGCAACGCCCTTTGTACCTTCAACGGCAACGCCGACGAGGCCTTCAGCAGCGGTGCGGCTGGACTTCTTCTGTGCGGTCGCGAGACCCTTGGCGCGCAGAGCGTCAACAGCAGCTTCGATGTCGCCACCGGCTTCTGTAAGCGCTTTCTTCGCATCCATCATGCCTGCGCCGGTCTTTTCGCGCAGAGCCTTCACATCGGCGACTGAGAAATCGGCCATGAGAAATTCCTTCTTGAATTCATCTGTGCTGCCGCAGACCCGTAAAAGAGCCTGCCAGCAGCATTATCTGGATGTGTGGCGCGGCCCATGAAAGGCCGCATCAACACGGGGGGACTTAAGCGGTTGCTTCCGCTTCAGCAGGAGGTGTGTCCATCGCACCAACGTCTGCGCCGCTGTCTGCAACAGCACCGCCACGACCGGCGATCGCTGCGCCTGCTACTGCTTCACAATACATGCGTACCGCGCGGCTCGCATCGTCATTGCCAGGAACAGGGAAAGCGATGCCTGATGGATCAACATTCGTGTCGAGAACCGCGATCACAGGAATGCCGAGAACAGCCGCTTCCTTGATGGCGAGGTCTTCCTTGTTGGCGTCGATCACGAACATCACGTCCGGAATGCCGCCCATGTCGCGGATACCGCCGAGCGAGAGTTCCAGCTTCTCACGCTTGCGAGTAAGCTGCAGGACTTCTTTTTTGGTAAAACCGCTGGTGTCACCTGAAAGCTGCTCTTCCAAAGTCTTGAGAAGCTTGATCGACTGCGAGATCGTCTTCCAGTTGGTGAGCATGCCGCCCAGCCAGCGGTGGTTAACGAAGTGCTGACCGCTTGAGCGTGCTGCTTCTGCGATCGGCTCTTGCGCCTGACGCTTCGTGCCGACGAACAGAACCTTGCCGCCAGCGCGGGTTGTGGACTCAACGAAGTCGAGCGCACGCGCGAACAGCGGAACGGTCTGCGAAAGATCGATGATATGAACACCGTTGCGCGCGCCGAAGATATACGGCTTCATTCGCGGGTTCCAGCGGTGAGTCTGGTGGCCGAAGTGTGCGCCGGCCTCAATCAATTGCTGCATCGTGACGGTAGGAGCCGCCATAGGTAAATTCCTTTCCGGTTATGCCTCTGAAGAGCTGGAACCTGTGTTGCGGAGTTTCCCGCGTCAGGCACCGGTATGTGTGCTCTCCATGTGGATTTACTGAGCCCGGATGGCTCGGATGAGCCGCCTTTATGAGTTCAGCGAGCGGGCCACTAGCGGGAGTTTGAGCATAAATCCAGCCCTAATCCGTCAAAATCGCGCCTCTTTGGCTCTTACTTCGCGAAGGATTGGTCGCACGGATGATTCCACTCATCGCGATTCCTGCTTGACAGGTGAGAACAAATAGAGAACAAAGAGCTCAGGCAGGGATCAAATCCGCTGTGTAAGTGCTTTCACTATGTTCTCCTCTCGCTGTCAAGCGAAAGGTATCGAACCAAGAGACGTAAGGATTAGACGATGTTTGCATTTGCTGTGGCTGCACTGTTCGCTTTGACCGCACTGCTGGTCGCTCTTTCGCTGACCGACAGCACAATGCGTGCACACCGTGCGTTTCGTCGCCTGGCTCTTGAACGCTGCAATGCAGATGCGTTTGCTTCAGATGTTATTGTGACTGTGGTGCGCCCACGGATCGAAGCGCAGACAAATGTTGTGAAACTGCCTTCGCGCAAGCCTGCAGAGGCTATCCGCGCGCTGCGTCCTCTCGCCGCTGCCGCTTGACTTTGCCATAGCGCGCCAGCGCATATGGCATGAGCGCCAGGTAGACGACGCATATTCCGACCAGCGTCCACCATGGCTCCAGCAAAAGCGCTGCAAACATTAGCCCGCCAAACGCGATCAACTCCAATCGCACCGAACGACGCGGACGGATCGAACCCCAACTCAGCGTCGCCATGTTGGAAATCATCAGGAAAGCAATCGCGGCCAGCCAGATCGCCACGTAGAGCGGATCTCGGAATATCTCCAGGTCAGTCGTCTTCCAGAGATAGAACGGCAGGAATGCCAGCCCTGCCCCAACAGGTGCAGGAACACCGGTCAGGAATCCTGCAGACTTGTGCGGCTGCTCATCCGTGTCGATTTGCGCATTAAACCTTGCAAGCCGCAAAGCGCAGCAAATCGCAAAGGCAAGGCTCGCAAACCAGCCAATGCGCGGCAAGTCCTGCAAGCTCCACATGTAAAGAATGAGCGCAGGCGCCATACCGAAACTCAGGGAATCAGCGAGACTGTCCATCTCGGCACCAAAGCGCGATTGCGCATTCAAAAGCCTTGCAATCCGGCCATCCACCCCATCGAGGATACCCGCCAAAATCACTGCCATGATTGCGAAGTTCCAGTCGCCTGCAATCGCGAAACGAATACCGGTAAGACCCGAACACAGGGCTGCGGCTGTAACGATATTAGGGAGCATGACCCGCAGCGAGAGCCCTCGCCTGCGAGGCCCTCTGCCGGTCAGATCATCTTCTGCAGCCTTAGGCCCAAGCCGAGGCTGATCTTCAGGTTCGCCGATTGAGGTCACAAACTGGACCTCACTGAGCCTTGCCTTCCAGCAGTTTGGTCTCACCAAGCTCTGCGAGGATCGTTTCGCCTGCGACAACTTTCTGACCAAGCAAGACGCGCGGCTGCGTTCCAGCAGGAAGATAGACGTCAACACGGCTACCGAAACGGATCAGACCAACGCGCTGGCCGACAGCCATCAGATCGCCCGGCTTCACAAAGGGAATGATCCGCCGCGCGACCAGTCCTGCGATTTGCGTAAAGCCAATCGCCAGACCATCGCCGCGCTCGATCAGAATGTGCTGACGCTCGTTCTCTTCGCTCGCCTTGTCCAGATCCGCATTCATGAACTTTCCGGGAATGTAGACCACGCGGCGCACTGTACCGCTGATCGGCGCGCGATTGATGTGCACATCGAACACGCTCATGAAGATCGAGACGCGGGTCACTGGCCCGTCAGGCAAGCCTTTCGTGCCTGAGCCATCGTCAATTTTGAGCTCTTCAGGCGGCTCGACCTGCGCAATCAACGAGATGAGACCATCTGCCGGTGCGACAATGGCGTTCTCGTCCTGCGGGACCACACGCTCGGGATCGCGGAAGAATGCGAACACACCGCCAGACAGTGCGAGAAGCGGCCAGCCGACAATCTCCCAGTCCAACAGCAATAAGAATACCAAACTGATCGCAATCGCGATCACGCCAAATTTGCGCCCTTCAGGGTAAATCGGCGGCCAGCTCCAGCCAACCTCACCGCGCCCCTGATTATCGAGTATTTCACCTGCCATCAGTGCCAACTAGTGTCTTTGCTTGTGAGTAACAAGGCATGGAGTTGTAAGTGCTTGTTTCCACGCTCAGGCAAGCGGCGGGGTAGGTTTTCATTAATCAAACTTGTTTATCGGCGATGCCAATGGGGAATTCGACTGAAACAACGGTTTTGACCGCGGAAGCGAACGCACAGCGCATGCCGGGCATGTTGCTGCGCGATGCGCCTGTCTATGCCGTCTCGATTGCGCTGTTTGTGTTCTGCCTTGGACTGTTCGCAAGCTATGGCATCGGCATCGGCCCAGATCTCATCATCGCTAATAGTCGCCTGTATATGCTCTCGGCCTTTGCCCTGCTGGTTATCGACGCGGCTCTCTTGCTGTTCCGCAATCGTCCGGACGGCCCGACAAAGTTCCTGGCTGAAACTTACCGCGAGCGCCTGAGCAATCCGCGTTTCTTCATCGGCGTTCCTGCTTTTGCGGTCGTGATCATCTTCATGCCGTTCTTCTCGAAACTGAAATCGATGATCCCGCTGTTCAATGATTTCACATGGGACCCCGCCTTTGTCGCTTGGGATCGCGCGATCTTCTTTGGCTATGACGCGTGGGAGCTGTTGCAGCCGATCTTCGGCTATCCGCTCATCACAGCAGGCATGGCGGTGCTCTATCATGCATGGACGTTGCTCATTTACGCAGGCACGCTGTTCTTCCTGTTCTACAGCGCGGGCCAGTCCATTCGCCGTGAATACCTTGTCGGCTTCTTCCTGATCTGGACGATTATCGGCGGAGCGATGGCAACAATGCTCGCTTCAGTCGGGCCTTGCTTTGTCGGGCCAATCCTCGGCGATCCGACTTTCGATGCGCAGATGGCCTATTTGAACGAGGCTAACGAGCAAGTACCGATCCTGACGCTGCACGTTCAGGAAATCCTGCTGAGCTGGTACAATGCCGGTGAGCGCGGGCTTGGAAGCGGAATCACCGCGATGCCGAGCATGCATGTGTCGATGGCGATGCTGTTCTGGCTCGCGATCCGCCGTGTCTCGCGCGTCGCCGGACACTTCTTCTTCGCTTTCCTGATCATCATCTGGATCGGCTCAGTGCATCTGGCCTATCACTATGCGGTAGATGGTCTTGTTTCGATCATCGCAACCGCATTCGTCTGGAAGCTATCCATCGCGATCGTGGCTGCGTGGGACGCATTCCTCGCTAACCGCGAGACCCGGTCTTCTCAGGCGACCTTGCGTACGAACACAGTTCCGGCTGAGTAACCCGCACCAAAGCTGCAGATCAGCCCGGTATCACCGCCAGCGAGGTCTTCGCTGTGTTTGTGAAACGCGATAATCGAGCCTGCGCTTGAGGTGTTACCATACGTGTCGAGCACGGTCGGGCTTTCATCCTCATTGGCTTCATGGCCCAGTACACGTTGCGAAATCAGACGGTTCATCCCGGCATTGGCCTGATGCAGCCACAGGCGCCGCAAGCTCTGCGGATCAATCTTGAGCCGGTCAGCCTCGTCGATGATCATCTGCGCGACCATTGGCACCACTTCCTTGAAGACCTTGCGCCCTTCCTGAACGAAGAGCTTGTCAGCAGTGCCGGCGTTTTCCGGCGCGGCGCGGTTCAAAAAGCCGAAATTGTTGCGGATATTGTTGGAGAAGACTGTCTTCAGCTTCGTGCCGAGAATGTCCCAATGCTGGGGCGGTGCCTTGTCTCGCGATTCGACCAGCACAGCGGTAGCCACGTCACCAAAGATGAAGTGGCTGTCGCGGTCGCGCCAGTTCAAGTGACCGCTGGTGATTTCAGGGCTCACCACCAGCACACTCGTCGCATTGCCCGCGCGGACATAGTCAGCGGCGGTTTGAATACCGAAAGTGGCAGAAGAACACGCGACGTTCATATCGAAACCAAACCCGTCAATGCCAAGTGCGTTCTGGATCTCCACTGCCATCGCGGGATAGGGCCGCTCCATATTGGAAGCAGCGCACAGAACGGCGTCCACGTCCTTCGCATCGCGACCGGCCCGTTCAAGCGCTTGATTACACGCCTTCACGCCAATCTCTGCCATCATGGAAAGCTCGTTATTGCTGCGCTCTTCCCAGCGCGGAGACATGATATCGGGATCAAGCACTGGCTGCTTGGCCATCACATGGCGCGCTTTGATCCCGCTCGCTTTTTCGATGAATTCAACCGAGCTGTGATCAAGCGGCTCCATCTCGCCAGCGGCAATCGCATCGGCATAGGCTGCGTTATGCTTGTCGACGAATGCGTTGAAGCTCGCGACCAGCTCTTCGTTCGTAATGCTCTCTTCCGGCGTGAACAGGCCGGTGGAACTGATAACAGGATGTGTGCTGTCTGACATGGCATTCGCGGTAGTCTCTGCCGCGCTTTCGGGCAAGCATTGGCGATGGCTTGTTGACAGCATGGGCACGCTTCGCCAAAGGGGCGCGTCTCGGCAATGCGGTGTCTTCGGACATCGCGTATTGAGCAGTGGTTTTACCGCAGCATCGATCCGGTAAGTGGACAGGTGGCCGAGTGGTTAAAGGCAGCAGACTGTAAATCTGCCCGCGCAAGCGTACGCTGGTTCGAATCCAGCCCTGTCCACCATACCGCCCCTTTCAAGTCACTATGCCCCCTTCCCCTCGCGTCTGTGCACTGGCATGGCGCGTTGCACTATGTCGAAGAACAAAAAGAAAGCGCTGCGTGGCCGTGCTGGCCGGATGAAAGGCGGTCGCGGTTCAGGCCGTGCGTCAGCTGGCAATGTCCGGCTGTGGGGCCGCCATGCCGTGGAGGCTGCGCTCAAAAACCCCACACGCGAACACCGTAAGCTATGGGCGACACGCGATGGGATCGATTCGCTCGATGGCGACCTGCCGCCTGACTTTCCGATCGAATACGCCGAGGTGACGGACCTGGCGCGGCTCGTCGCGAAGGATGCCCCGCATCAGGGGCTCGTGCTCGAATGCCTGCCGCTCGAAAACCGTTTTCTGGATGAGTTTACCCCGGCCGATCCAGCACGCCCGATAGTCGTGCTCGATCAGGTTACCGATCCGCATAATGTCGGTGCGATCCTGCGCTCTGCTGCAGCATTTGGAGCTGCAGCAATTGTTACCCAAGACCGGCATGCACCACCGGAATCGGGCGTTATCGCGAAGTCTGCTTCCGGAGCCCTGGAAGTCGTACCTTGGGTGCGGGTTGTGAACCTGGCACGCGCGCTGGATGAAATGGCGGAGGCCGGATATTGGCGCATTGGCCTTACAGGGCACGCTGAAGAGACACTCGCAAGCGCTTTGCCAAGCGGCCCAGTCGCGCTGGTTCTGGGCGCGGAAGGCGAAGGCATGCGCCACAATATCGAGCAGCATTGCGACGCGCTCGCCAAGCTTCCAATCACGCGCAACATTGAAAGCCTCAATGTTAGTAATGCTGCAGCAATCGCGCTCTATGCTAGCGCGACACGCACATCCGAGGGGTAGATAACCATGTTCGCACGCTTCCTGTTTGTCCTTGCAGCGCCGCTGCTTTTGACCGGTTGCCTCATTTCACCAGGCAAGTTCGCATCCACGCTTGAACTCAATGACGACGGCACATTTGCATTCACATACGAAGGCGAGATTTTCTTCATGGGTCTCAGCCAGGTTGCACAGATGGGCAATGCCGCCGAGGAATTCGAAGCCGAAGAGTGCTTCGACGAGAATACGTTTGAAGATCGCGAATGTACTGAAGAAGAGCTCGCTCAGCAACGCGCCGAGTGGGATGCAGGCGCGGAAGAACGTGCAGCTGAAGCCAAGAAAGAAGCCGAGGACATGGCCGCAATGATGGGCGGCATCGATCCGAGCGATCCGGAAGCCGCTGAGGAACTGCGCCAGTTGCTGCTGCGTCATCGCGGCTGGAACCGCGTCGAGAACAAAGGCAACGGGGTGTATGACATAAGCTATTCGGTCACAGGCCAGCTTGGCCATGACTTCATGTTCCCCACGATTGAAGGCTTTCCGCCTACCAATCCGTTCGTGCAGATTGTCCTGCGCGATGAGAACACTGTCCGCGTCAACGCGCCCGGGTTTGCGGCGGAAGACGGCTCCAACCCGATGGGCGCAATGATGGGCAGTATGACCGGCCTCGCAGGCCTGGCGGCTCTCGGCGATGACGATGCCGCGAAGGAAATGGGCGAGATCCCGTCTTTAGAAGGGACCTTCACTATCCGCACCACAGGCGAGATCCTCGCGAACAACACCGATGAAGGCGCAAGCCGCGATGGCAATGCGCGCGTTCTAAGCTGGGATGTGGATGCCGCCACGCCAAGCGCGCCTACGGCACTGGTGCGTTTCGACTAAGCAATCCGCAACTTCGCAGCGCATCTGATGCTGCAACGAAAAGACCCCGCAAGCATCGCGTTTACGGGGTCTTTTTCATGCGCCCGAGACTAGCCCGGCGCAGCGCGATCAACCTGCTTAGTTGACTGCGTCCTTCAGGCCTTTGCCGGCCTTGAACTTCGGCTGGTTAGATGCCTTGATCGTCATAGGCTCACCGGTCCGGGGGTTGCGACCAGTCGATGCCTTGCGCTTGGCCACTGAAAATGTGCCAAAGCCGACCAAGCGTACTTCATCGCCACTAGACAATGCCTTGGTGATGGAATCGAACACGCCCTCCACTGCGCTCGATGCATCACTTTTTGACAGACCGCTGGCTTCTGCGACCGCGCCGATCAGATCATTCTTGTTCATGTTGTGAGAACCCCCTCATCATTTTTACGCATATCTTCGAATTGAGAATCGCTTGAAAGCGAAGGTGCGCAAACTGAGAGCTTGCGGGGGATGAGTCAAAGACAAATCACGCGAAAAAGCGCAGAATCGAGCCATTTTGACGGCATTTGCGACGAAATGACGACATTCTCAGCGCGCACTGCACATGATTGTCACGCGCGCACCGCTCTAGAGCCCCGCCAACCGAAGCGAGTCGCTGCGGCGCAGCAATGTGACCTGCCTTAGTGTGCGGTGGGCGTACCGGGCGATGTTTCCGCGACACCGTGCGGCTGGCTCGCCAGGTCATCCTTCTCTGTCCATTCGATCGGCTCAGGCATGGATGTGAGCGCGTGTTCCAGCACAGCATCGACATGTGCCACAGGAATAATCTCAAGACCTTCCTTCACATTCTCCGGAATCTCCGCGAGGTCCTTCACATTCTCATCTGGAATAAGGACGGTCTTGATGCCGCCGCGAAGCGCCGCCAGCAGTTTCTCCTTAAGGCCCCCAATTGGGAGCACCCGTCCCCGCAAGGTCACTTCACCTGTCATCGCTACGTCAGGCCGAACAGCGATACCCGACAGCGTCGAGACAATCGATGTGACCATGCCGATGCCAGCGCTCGGTCCATCTTTCGGGACAGCACCTTCCGGCAAGTGAATGTGGATGTTCTTGCGCTGGAAGATCGAAGGCTTGATGCCGTAAGCCGGCGCCCGCGCTTTCACGAAGCTGAAGGCCGCTGCAATACTTTCGCTCATCACATCGCCGAGCTTGCCGGTCGATTTGATCTCGCCTTTGCCCGGTGTCGTGACGCTTTCAATCGTCAACAGTTCGCCGCCAACTTCCGTCCACGCAAGCCCAGTAACGGCGCCAATCTGCGCTTCGTCTTCAGACATGCCATGCTTGAATTTCTGCACGCCCGCAAAGTCGCCGATATTGTCAGGCGTGATAGTGATCGCCTTGGTTTCTTTTTCGAGAATCTTGCGCAAGCTCTTGCGCGCCAGCCGCGCAATCTCGCGCTCAAGCGTCCGCACGCCAGCTTCGCGGGTGTAATGACGGATCAGCGCACGCAGGCCATCTTCGGTCAGCGTGAACTCGTCATCTTTCAGCCCATGGGCTTCAACTTGCTTCGGGATCAGGTGGCGCGTGGCGATCTCGACCTTCTCGTCTTCCGTGTAGCCTTCCAAACGGATGATTTCCATCCGGTCGAGCAGAGGCTGCGGGAGATTGAGCGAGTTTGCTGTGGTGACAAACATCACATCCGACAGGTCGATATCGAGCTCCAGATAATGGTCCTGGAACTTGCTGTTCTGTTCCGGGTCCAGCACTTCGAGCAGCGCTGACGCAGGATCGCCACGGAAGTCCTGACCAAGCTTGTCGATCTCATCCAGCAGGAAAAGCGGGTTGCTGCTTTCTGCCTTTTTCAAGTTCGTGACGATCTTGCCGGGGAGCGAGCCGATGTAAGTCCGGCGGTGACCGCGGATTTCCGCTTCGTCGCGTACGCCGCCCAAGGACTGACGTACGAATTTGCGACCGGTCGCCTTTGCGATGGACTTACCCAGCGATGTCTTACCCACGCCCGGAGGCCCAACAAGGCACAGGATCGGACCTTTGAGCTTATTGGTGCGCGCTTGCACCGCGAGATATTCGATGATGCGGTCCTTGACCTTTTCCAGGCCATAATGATCGGCATCGAGCACTTCCTGAGCTCTGGAGATGTCTTTCTGAAGGCGCGATTTCTTGCCCCATGGCAGGCCAAGCAGAACATCGAGATAATTGCGGATGACAGTCGCTTCTGCGCTCATTGGCTGCATCGCGCGCAGCTTCTTCAGCTCAGCCTTCGCTTTGGTTTTAGCTTCCTTGGAGAGCTTGGTCTTTTCGACCGTCTCGGTAAGCTCAGCCATCTCGTCGCCGTCTTCGCCATCGCCGCCGCCGAGCTCGCTCTGGATCGCCTTCAATTGCTCGTTCAGATAATATTCGCGCTGGGTCTTCTCCATCTGGCGCTTAACGCGGCCACGGATCTTGCGCTCGACCTGCAGGACAGACAGCTCGCCTTCCATGAAGGACATGACCATTTCGAGCCGCTTTAGCGGGCTCTCTTCAGTCAACAGCGCTTGCTTGTCAGATACCTTCGCGCTGATCGCAGCAGCGATACCGTCAGCCAGCTCGCCTGCATCGTCGACTTCGCCCAGATCCGCGCTCGCATCTTCGCCGAGCTTCTTGTTGAGCTTGGCATATTCGCCGAATTGTTCGACGACTTGCCGCATCAAGGCTGTGACTTCGCTGCCCGCAACGGTCTGCTCTTCACGAATTTCGATGTCGGCCAAGACGTACCCGCCTTCAGGGCGAAGCTCGGTCAGGGCAGCGCGCGATTTGCCTTCGACGAGGACGCGCACAGTGCCATCGGGCAGCTTCAACAGCTGCAGGACCTTGGCGACAACGCCCACATCGAAGATTTCGTCGCGACCCGGGTCATCGCAACCGGGATCAAGCTGAGCGACAAGGAAGATGTCTTTTTCCGCTTCCATTGCCGCTTCCAGCGCCGCCACGGATTTATCGCGCCCGACAAACAGCGGGACCACCATTCCGGGGAACACAACGATATCGCGCAAAGGCAAGAGAGGCAGAGAGTTTGTCATCATAAATCCAGTCAGCGGCCTGCTGCCGCCCATACTCTTAAATGTGAGCGGAGACCCGCTCGCTTGGCTTAGGATATGGGTAGCCGGTGGCGCACTCGCAATGGCGCGCTTACGGCAATCTGTGGATTGGTCATCAGGCGAGCGCTTTTAACGCGCTCACGCGGCGATCAGGAGGCGATGGCGCGGCGCTGTTCGCGCTCGTCCGGATGGCGACCCGTGCGCCCGCCATGTTCTTCCATGATAGTCGCAGCTGTATCGCCCATGCCGCCTGCAATGCGAGTGTCGACCGAGAGGAAGACCTTACCGCGGCGAATTTCGTCATCATATTGTTGCGCGGTGACGCCATCGACATCGTGGTCCGTGAGCATCTTGGCAAGCGCGCCGCCGGTTGCGCCGATTACGCCGCTAACCGAGGCCATGGAGGACAAAGCAGACGCAGCGATCGCGCCGCCCGCGGCTACCGGGCCGACACCGGGCACGAGCAGTACGCCCATGCCCACCAAAGCGCCTGCGACACCGCCGCTCGCAATGGCGCCGGCAATGCTGAACGTGGAATGACCTTCCGGCCATTCTGCTTGCGTGTCCATGAACTGGCTCGCGCGGAACAATAGCGACATCGCGCGCGTCGGAATGCCTTCTTCGCGCAGCCCGTTGATCGCTTTTTCAGCCGCTTCGCGATTATCGAACATCGCGGAGATCACGTCGTCCTTGAGGACCTGTTCCTGCTGGCACGCCTTGCGGAAAGCGTTGGCAAATGCCTCGCGGTCCTTCTCGCTTCGGAAGACAACCCGCAAACCGGCGCTATCATGCAGTTTCTGGACGCTCGGGCTGCGCTCCGGTTTGTAGAGCGTGCGCAGCAGCATCGCAGTCGTTGTCGGACGCATGGTCTGGTCCGTTCCGCGATTGATCCATTCCACCGAGCGCGGGCGCGGATGATCTGGCGCGAGGTAATTGATCGCACGCAGCTCTTCGGCCTTGATCACATATTGGATCGTTGAACTCGGTTTTTCACTCATCCGACTGGTTAGAAAGGGTAAATCGCTTGTCAGTCCATTGCAACTAACACGACTGTCTCAATCGCGGACAAGCCCCCTCGCAAACGTAAACTGGTGAAAATCAGCTTACCGCAAGTCCCCCGGACAAGCCTAGTCGCGGAAGCTAGGATCTATCCGGTCAAGCTTGCGCAGCAATGCTGGCCAAGCGAGCGCATTGGCAACCATGCCAATACCAGCTGGAGGTGTCTGCTCTTTGACTTTCTCTGGCGTGCCTTGCGGCGGATTGTAGAGATAGTCGCGTCCAGCCGCGAGCATCTTCACCTGCGCATCGCAAGCGCGTTCAATAAAGTAGAGCCGCAGGAAGCATTCGCCCACGCTCTTGCCGATGGTCAGCGTGCCGTGATTGCGCAGGATCATGGCGTGCTTGTCACCCATGTCCTCCACGAGCCGCTCGCGCTCTTCAAGATCCGTCGCGATGCCTTCATACTCGTGATAAGCGATGTCTGCGCGCGCGATCATGCCGGTTTGCGTATGCTCGAGCAGACCGTCTTTCATCGCGCTGACCGCCTGGCCTGCCGGTGTATGCAGGTGCATAACCGAATGTGCGTCTTCGCAATTCATGTGCAGCGCGGAGTGGATGGTGAAGCCCGCCGGATTGACCGGGTGCGGCGTTGGAATAACCGGCTGTCCATCAACGTCGATCTTGACCAACGAGGAGGCCGTAATCTCTTCGAACATCATGTCATAAGGATTAATGAGAAAGTGATGCTCAGGCCCTGGTACGCGCGCGGACAAATGGGTGAAGATCAGATCATCCCAACCGTAGAGCGCAACCAGACGATATGCGGCCGCGAGATCGACCCGAACCGCCCATTCCTCGTCGCTCACCTGACCGCGGATATCTGCATCCGATCCGCTGCCATTGTCATTCATTACGGTTGCCATGATGCATCCCTCTCCACGTTCAGTTTCAAGTGGCTACTAGCACGCCTCACGCTGAAACGGGACTCTGAATTGTCCAGCAGTCAGCCTAGCAGTCAGCCTACTGGCGCAATCAGCCCATGCCGGGCAGATTAAAACCGGGCGGCAATCCCATCCCGCCCTGCACTTTCTTCATTTCCTCTTCGGAAACGCGATCCGCCTTGTCGCGCGCATCATTGAAAGCCGCCGTCACAAGGTCCTCGACCATTTGCTTCTCTTCGGGCTTCATCAGGCTTTCATCGATAGTCACACCCAGAATGCGGCCCTTCGCACTCGCGCGAACCTTGACGAGCCCGCCGCCTGCCTGCCCTTCGACTTCAATCGCGTCGAGCTTGGCCTGCATGTCATTCATTTGGGTCTGGATCGTCTCTGCCGCCTTTTGCGCGGCCTGGATCATTTCTTCCATCGATTTCATTGGTCGGGTCCTTTGTTGATCAATATGTCAGCGATTCCAGCGATCGCCGCTGGCGCGCGTGACATTGTCGGTTTCATTGAGAATTTCCGCGTCAGGAAAGCCTTCCAGCACCGCTTTGACGAGCGGGTGGTTTCGGCGACGCTCTTCGTCGGCCTTGGCTTGCGCCTCAGCCTGTTCACGCAAGCTCGGCACGCCATCGCTTTCGCTTTGCTCAAGCTGCCAGCGTTGGCTGGTAACCTTGAGCAGCGCCTCGCGGATTTCCGGTGCAGGATCATCACTCATCCCCGGCGTCAGCGAGTAGACGAGCTTGTCAGGCCCAATTTCAACGACGCGGATCCAGTCACGCATCAGCTGAGCGACGCGCAATTGCCCGCTATCATCGACTTGCTGCACTAACTGCGCCCAGTCTGGTGCGCCTCCGCTCGCAACGGGCGCGGCAGCCGGCGCTGCAGCAGTTTCTCCGCTCGGCGCAGGGCCGCGCTTCGCAAGCTCTTCCAGTCTGTCCGCAAGCTTGCCGGGATCAGGCAATTCATTGGCATGGAGCGCGCGAAGCAATGCCATTTGCGTGGACACAAGCGGATCTGGCGCCGCGCGCACTTCCTCATGGCCTTTGAGCAGCAATTGCCACAGCCGGTGCAACTGCCCTGCACTGAGCCGCGTCGCCAATTCGCCCAATGCCGCGCGTTCTTCGCTGCTCGGCGCATCCGGCTCTGCGCCAGTAACCTTCGCGACCGTAATGCGGTGAATGAGGTCAAGCTGCCCGCGCATCAAAGCGAGCGGCTCCACGCCCAGCGCATATTGATCCGCGACGCCGGCAAGCATGGCCTTGGCATCGCCTGCGAGCAATTGCTCGAGCAGTTTGCGCTGCGCGCTCTTGTCCGCAAGGCCCAGCATGTCGCGCAAGCGAACAGCGGTGACTTTGCCGTCCGTGTCCAGATCCGCATGCGCAATCGCCTGGTCGAGGATCGACAAGCCATCGCGCGCAGAACCTTCAGCAGCGGCCGCGATCATGCGGATCGCTTCTTCTTCAGCCGCGACGCCTTCCTGCTCGCACACCCATGCAAAGTGCTTTTCCAGCAATTCAGCGGGGATACGCCGCAAGTCGAAACGCTGCGTGCGGCTGAGCACCGTCACAGGAAGCTTTTCGACTTCTGTGGTCGCAAACAGGAATTTCACATGCGCAGGCGGCTCTTCCAGCGTCTTCAGCAGCGCGTTGAACGCATTGCGGCTGAGCATGTGGACTTCGTCAATGATGTAGATCTTGTAGCGCGCGCTGACCGCAGCATAGCGCACCGCTTCGATGATCTCGCGCACATCGTCGACACCGGTGTTGGAGGCCGCGTCCATTTCGATCACATCGATATGGCGGCCTTCCGCAATGGCAGTGCAAGGCTCGCACTGGCCGCAAGGATCAATCGTTGGTCCGCCCTGCCCGTCCGGCCCGACACAGTTCAGTGCTTTCGCGATGAGCCGCGCGGTCGAAGTCTTGCCGACCCCGCGAACGCCGGTCATCAGGAAGGCGTGCGCCAGCCGGTCGCGCTTGATTGCATTGGCGAGCGTTGTGACCATCGCATCCTGGCCGACAAGCTCGCGGAATGTCTGCGGGCGGTATTTGCGCGCGAGAACACGGTAAGGTTGGCTTGCTTCGTCCGTTGCCGGAGCGGCGCTGGTTGCGGGCTCGGGAGTGGGTTCAGCTTGAGGCTCAACCGTTGGTTCCGCGGTTGGTTCAGGCTTAGCTTCAGGCGCAGGATCGCCAAACATGGCGGACTGCCCGGCAGCCTCCAGCTCAGCTGCGCTCGGCTGTTGCTCTTCTGCTTCCGCTTCGTGCCCTTCTTCAGGCCCTTCAGCCCAAGGCGGCGAATCCGTATTTTTCGGTAAATCACCCATGCATGACTAGCTAGGCGCTAGCGGGGCTTTTGTCATGATGTGTGTGGGACATTTCCAAGACCAGACGCAGGTCGAGCGCAAGCTCGACCGGATAAACGTCAAAAATGCATGAAAAAGGAGCCGAGCGACCCGCCGCAATCCACCTGGGCTGCTTCCTTCCGGACCTGACCCGGTGAGCGAACGCAAACGTCCACCCGACTCCCGGAGCGCCATATGGCGGGGAAGTGTGAAGAATTCAACCGATGTTTGTTTGGAATGGGCGAGCCACCCGCTCCCTCCACCCTTCCACCCGGATTATCACTCCGGAGTACGATCCGGGTGGAAGGGTGGAGGGAGCGGGTGGCATGACATAGCTCAGGACGGAGGTCCTGAGCGCACACAACAATCTTCACCTAAAATTATCAGCGTAAGCCTGCAGCTTCAGTGACTTTGGCGGAGTTGCATGGACGCGTGCAGTGATCCCGTACTTCTCAGCATAGGCCTTCGCGGCCTCTTTTGTCGGGAAACTCAGCGAAACCTGCGCTTGCGTGTCACCGCTGCCGGTCCAGCCCATCAGCGGATCAGCCTTGCGCGCTTCGGATTGCTCGAATTCGAGCACCCAATCGTCGGTCCGCGCCTTGCCGGACTGCATCGCTGATTTCGGTCGCTGATAAATACGTGCTGCCATTTTTATCTTAATCCCTCAATCGCCGGGCGGCGGACATCCGTCCGCCTTGGCTCCTGCCTAACCGGCCGACGCGCAGTCGCGCTTGCGGGCCGACTTCGTCGTCCCGAGGTCCTTTAATTCAAGACGTATCACGAGAAAAGGCGTTCTTGGTCTTTAAGCTCGGTTTTTCTGACCAGGGTTCATCCGGCCAGCGATGCTTGGGGTAGCGGCCCTTCATGTCTTTCTTCACATCCGCCCAGCTGCCGCGCCAAAAGCCGGGCAGATCGCGGGTCGACTGGATCGGGCGACCAGCGGGACTGGTGAGCTTCAAGAGCAGCGGCGTGTTGCCGACCATCGGATGCCGGTCGAGCCCGAAGAGCGCTTGGACGCGAACATCGACGCATGGCGCATCATCGCCGGAATAGTCGATTGCGTGGCGCGTTGCCGCAGGCGAAGTGAATTCGCGCGGCGCCTGCTCCTCCAGAAGCTGGCGATCTTCCCACTCAAGCGTGCTCAGGATCGCATCGACAGTCTTGCCTTTTCCGATCTCCAGATCTCTGCGCCCCATCAGCAAGGGAGCGAGCCATATCTCCGCACGATCTCTGAGTATCTCCGGTTTTAGCGCATCTATCTCGGCATATCTCCCGCGTGCCAGCAGCTTTGCCGGAACGAGGTTTTCCAGCTGTTCTACCGCCTTTTCCACTAACATATCCACAAGCCCTTGCGGGTCTGGATCCGGGTCAGGACCGCTTGCCAGAGTGATCGCGCCGAGCCGCCTGACGAGCCTGGCCTCAGCACGATTTACCTCGTTATTCCAATGAATTACAGAGGCTTTCTCGATCAGATGCGAACAGTGCTCTTCGATCTCTGCAAGGCTGAGCTGCGCTGCCGCTGTGATCCGCGCGCCCTTGGCTGAGCCGGTCGCATCTCCGATGACAATCCACTCGGCCCGAGCAAGAGGTGAAGTGGGATCAAGCCTGAACCCGCTCCCGCCCGCCGAAAGCCAGTTCTCGCCTGATTTATCACGCTTTTTTGCGATGAAGTCGGGTCTTGCCTGAGCCAAAAACACAGCCGGATTGACCGCATCATTTCGCGAACCTTCGACCAGTTTTTCGGCCGCCTTAGCCCAACGCTGAGCAAGCTTTCTTGACGCTTCGGCCCGCGCGCCGCGCTCGCCATTCCACCGGTCCAAACGGTGCATAATATCCTCGCCGCGACCACCCAGCCCGCGCTCCTGCAAGAGGAGAACGAGCCTGGCCGCATCCTGCGCCTGACCTGCTTCAGCGCCCGCGAGGACTGCTGCTGCCGAGACAGGATCAAGCGGGAGCGAAGCGATTGATTCGCCACGCTTTGTGATCCGCCCATTGCTATCCAGCGCACCCAGCTTCTCAAGCTGAACGCGCGCTGCCGCAATGGAACTGTCCGGCGGCACATCGAGCCACGGCAGGCTCGCCGGATCGCCTGTCCCCCACTTAGCCAAAGTCAGGACCAGCGGCGCTAAATCAGCCGTTTCGATCTCCGGAGGCGCAAATTCAGGCCGTCCCGCATGCCCATGCTCTTCCCACAGCCGGTAAGCGACACCCGGCCCTTGCCGCGCAGCGCGCCCTGCCCTCTGCGCGGACGCTGCCTGACTGGCGCGCCTGGTAACAAGACGCGTTGAGCCGGCTTGCTTGTCGAATTCTGCCATGCGCGCGAGACCGCTATCGACCACCACCCGTACGCCATCCAGTGTAAGCGAGGTTTCAGCGATTGCGCTCGCAAGAACTATACGCCTGCGACCATCCGGGTCGCGTTTGATAGCCGCGCGTTGCTGCGCGGGCTGGACCTGTCCGTGAAGCGGAAGAACAGGCGTATCTGGCAATCGCTCTTCCAGCCGTTCGCGGGTCCTTTCGATTTCTCCAACACCCGGGAGGAAGGCGAGAATATCGCCTTCTTCCTCGCGCCAGGCCTGCATCACCGCGCTTGTCATCGCATCTTCGAGCCGCACGTCAGGCGATGAACCCAGCCATTTGATATCGAGCGGATAAGCACGGCCCTCGCTCTCGATCACCGGCGTGTCATCACCCAGCAAATCCGCGAAACGCGCGCCATCAATCGTCGCGCTCATCACCAGCACGCGCAAATCTTCGCGCAACACGCTGCGGCTTTCCAAGGCGAGCGCTAGCCCGAGATCGCTGTCGAGATGGCGCTCATGCGCTTCGTCAAACAGCACGGCTGAAACGCCTGACAGCTCGGGATCTTCAACGATGCGGTTTACGAAAATCGCTTCCGTCACGACCAGAATTCGCGTCTTCGAGGAGGTCTTGCTGTCGAGCCTCGTGAGATAGCCGACAGTCTCGCCCGGCTTTTCACCGAGCAATTCTGCCATACGTTCAGCCGCTGCTCGTGCGGCGACACGGCGCGGTGACGTCAAGATGATACGGCCCTTGCACCACTCCGCATCTAGCAAAGCCGGCGCGACGGCTGTAGTCTTACCTGCCCCGGGAGGCGCAATCAGAACCGCCGTACCGCGCTCTGCAAGAGCACAATGCAGGTCGGCTATGACGTCATTGATGGGAAGCGCGGTGCTCAAGGCTCCGGCGGATTAATAGCCGCGCGCAACCGCGAAATGCGCAGCTTCCGCCATGGCAGAGCGCGCTTTGCTGTCAGGGAAGATCGAGATCGCGTCGACCGCCCGCTGCGCGAAGTGTCGCGCCCGCTCGCGCGTATCTTCCACTGCATTGTGCTTGTTGATGAGCTCGATTGCATGCGCGAGGTCTTGATCCGAGCTTCGATGGCCTTGAATGGCCGCTTTCCAGAACTTGCGTTCTTCCTCGTCACCACGCGCGTGAGCGAGAATGACCGGCAGTGTCATCTTGCCTTCGCGGAAGTCGTCGCCCCGGTCCTTGCCCATTTCAGCGGCTTCAGAATCATAATCGATCGCATCATCGACGAGTTGGAAGGCTACGCCAAGGTTACGACCGAAATCGTCCAATGCCTGCTCCTGTTCCTCCGAGCACTCTGCAACGACAGCGCTGATCCGGCTGGCGGCTGCAAACAGAGCTGCTGTCTTTGCGCCGATGATATGCAGATAACGCTCTTCGCTGGTCTCGATCTGGCGCTGCGCAGTCAGCTGCGAGACTTCGCCTTCCGCGATCACAGCGCTTGCATGGCTGAGGATCTTGAGAACCTTCAGGCTGCCGTCCTCAGTCATCAGCTCGAATGCCCGGCTGAACAGGAAGTCGCCGACCAGAACCGTCGCCGGATTACCGAAAATGATGTTGGCCGCTGCCTTTCCGCGGCGCAGCTCGCTGCCATCGACAACATCGTCGTGCAACAAGGTTGCCGTATGGATGAACTCTACCGCAGCCGCGAGCTTGTGATGGCGTGTGCCGTTATATCCGACGAGCTCCGCCCCAGCGAGCGTCAGCATAGGACGCAGCCGTTTGCCACCGCCTGAAATCAAGTGCCCTGCCAAGCGCGGGATCAACGGGATCTCGCTTTGCATCCGGTCGAGAATGACCTGATTGACGCTGTTCATGCCGCTCGCCGTGAGCGACAACATCGGCTCAAGCGAAGGGCGTTTGCGCGGCAGGGGGACGACTTCAGCGGACATTGCAGTTCACATGGCGTTCGCATCGCAGCTTGGCAAGCGTGGATTTAGTGCTAGCTATGCAAGCGATGTCCGATGAAACGCACTCAAGCTCTGGCGACGATCCGGTTCTCTCCGGTTTTCGCAAAAGCATCGACAATATCGATGCGGCGCTCATTCACATGCTGGCTGAGCGCTTTCGCATCACGCAGGCCGTGGGCGAATACAAGGCCAAGGTCACGCTGCCGCCAGCCGATCCTGACCGTGAAAGGCGTCAGATCGAGCGGCTGCGTCGTCTCTCAGAAGAAGCTGATCTGGATCCCGAATTCAGCGAGAAGTTCCTGCGCTTCATCATCGATGAAGTGATCCGCCACCACGAGAAAGCGCGCCAGAAGTAGTGTCGCTTAGCCTGCGCGCGGCAGGCTGAGCCGGACAAGCAGCCCGCCCAGATCTTCGCTTTCATCGAGCTCTACAGTACCGCCGTAAATCTCAGCCACATCGCGTACAATCGCAAGGCCGAGGCCCGTGCCCGGTTTGCCCGTATCAAGCCTTGCGCCGCGATCGAAGATTCGCTCACGTTCTGCAACGGGAATACCTGCGCCGTCGTCCTCCACCCATGTCACACAAAGGTCCGAGCCAGGTTCGGCATCAAGCGTCACAAACACACTGCCGCCGCCATACTTCGCTGCGTTCTCGATGAGGTTACCGAGGATTTCATCCAAGTCCTCCCGTTCCATCGTGACTAGCGTGTCGCCCTTGCCGTCAATGTCGAAGCGGACATTTTTGTAGAGCCGCTCAACCGCGCGTTGCACGGCCCTCGCGCTTTCGCCGATAGGTGTGCGCGCATGGCCCACAGCGCGGCGACCGACTGCCCGCGCTCGCGCCAGATGGTGATCGACATGGCGCTGCATAGTGCGCGTTTCGCGGATCACAGAGTCGCCAAGATCCGGCGCGCGCGCAGTCGCCGCATTGGTCAACACGGTCAGCGGGGTCTTCAAAGCATGCGCCAGATTGCCTGCATGGGTGCGCGCTTCTTCGGCCTGTTTCTCTGAATGTTCGAGCAATGCGTTAAGCTCATCCACCAGCGGCTCGACTTCCGTCGGCAAAGGGTCTGTTATCCGGTTCGATCCCGTTGTTCGCATCCGCTGGATTGCCATCCGCACGCGGCGCAAAGGCGAAAGACCATAGCGGATCTGAAGCAGCGTCATGAAGAAAAGGCCAAGGCCCAGAACTACGAAGCTCCAGATCAGGATCGAACGGATACGATTGATCTGGAAGTCGAGCTCTTCGGTCGCTGAGGCGACCGCAAAGGTCCAACGCGTCTCGCTGCCCGGCAGGATCACTGTGCGCTCGACAATGCGCAGAGGCTCATTTTCGAACTGGTCCGAATTGTAGAAATGCGGCTCCGCGTCGAAATGCCCGTCTTTGCCCGGCCCCTCCAGTTGGAGCGTATCGTCCCACAGGCTTTGCGAAGCATCGGCGACAAGCGAATAGGACGAGAAGTCCTCTTTGCCTTCCGCGCTGATCTGCCAGTACAAGCCACTATTGGGCTCAAGGAAACGCTGATCGCCCAGCCGGCGATAGAAGAATATCTCGCCATCCGGACCGATCTCGGACGAGGCGATCATCGCAGTCAGCATGTAAGCGAGCTGATCGTCGAAATTGCGCTCGACAAGATTGACCAGCGTGCGCTCCAGCGCAAAACCGCCGCCGAGCAGCAGCACCATGATCCAGCCAGCCGCAATCAGCGCCATGCGCCGCGCAAGGCTGCCCTGATTGGCGACTTCCTTCACCGCTTCTACGGTGGAGTCCGGTTCGTTCAGAAAGTCACTACCATCCGTTGCGGCTTTATCAGCCGCATCAGCTTGACCATCACGCGGTGACTTAGAACCTGTATCCTCAGCGGGCTCAGGCCCTTGGGGCGTCTGCGGGGTCGTCGAGGCTGTAACCGAGTCCACGGATTGTCGTAATCACTTCTGCGCCGAGTTTCTTGCGGATGCGCGTCACGAACACTTCAATCGTGTTCGAATCGCGGTCGAAATCCTGATCGTAAATATGCTCGATCAGTTCTGTGCGGCTGACCACTTTGCCTTTGTGGTGCATAAGGTAGCTCAACAGCTTGTATTCCTGCGCCGTCAACTTGACCGGCTCGCCTTTCAGCGTGACCCGACCAGACCTCGTGTCCAGCCGGACATCGCCCGCGGTCAGTTCAGACGAGCTGTTGCCTGATGCGCGGCGAATAAGCGCGCGCAGACGTGCGATCAGCTCTTCAGTCTGGAATGGCTTTGCGAGATAATCGTCAGCGCCGGCATCCAGGCCTGCAACCTTGTCTGACCAGCTGTCGCGCGCTGTCAGGACCAGCACGGGAAAGTCCCGACCTTCCTTACGCCACATGCCCAGCACGGAAAGCCCGTCAATCTCAGGCAAGCCGAGATCGAGAATAACCGCGTCATAATCCTCTGTACTGCCGAGGAAATGTCCGTCTTCACCATCGGTCGACAAATCGACCGCATAACCGTTTTGCTCAAGCGTCGATTTGAGCTGTTGCCCCAGAGTGGGCTCATCTTCGACAATCAGGATACGCATGAATTTCCACCTTTATTCAGGCTCGATTGTATTGTTGATATGGGTTTGCGCCAATGCAGCATGAGGGTCAAGCGAGCAGCCGACTTGGCTGTGCGCAGCTTGTGCTTGCGGGCAGCTTAACGAGAGCGATTGATGATGCGGCCCGTACGCGCGTCGACATCGATAAATGTCACACGGCCATTCTTGATGAATTTCAAGCGGTAGGCGCGCGCTGTGCTGTCATAGGCTGGACCGAGATACTCGCTTCCGCGCATTTGCGGCAACACACGTGCTTCGATCTCTCTTAGCGAAAGCACATTGCCTGCACGCATTTCCTTGCGCGCTTCGCCTTGGTCGGAACGCGACTGCGCTTGCGCTGGCACGCTTGACAGCCCGGTAAGTGCGACCGCCGCCGCTGCAAAAAGAGAGAGTGCGCGTTTCATGATGTGTGCCTGCCTAAACTCAAACCATTGAACAAGGTCTGAATACACTGCGATTTCCCCGTTCAGCTTCGTTAAGCTCCATTCAGAGTCTTGTAGCTGTTCCCGCAACCTCCTAACGCGCGGTCGTCATGGCGCAACCACCAATTCTTTCCTGGGAAGGCCTCGGCCTGCAGCAAGGCGGTCGCTGGCTGCTGGGCGGTCCGGATCGCGACGATCTCGATATGCATATCGGACCGCGGGATCGGCTTGCCCTGATCGGTCGTAATGGCGCGGGCAAGACGACGCTTTTGAAGCTAATCGATGACCGGATTGAAGCGGATCGCGGTATCCGCAAGGTCAAGCCGGGAACGCGCATCGTGTTTCTCGAGCAGGAGCCTGACTTCAAAGGCTTTGAAACGCTGATGGACTTCGCGCTGGCGGGCGATGATGCGCCAGCCGCGCATGAGGTCGAAGCGATTGCGGGACAGTTGGGCATTGCGATGGACCGCCCGGCTGCAACCGCGAGCGGTGGCGAGAGACGCCGCGCGGCAATTGCCCGCGCGCTGGCGATGGAGCCGGATCTGTTGATGCTGGACGAACCGACCAACCATTTGGATCTCTCGGCCATCGACTGGCTGGAGGATTGGCTGAACCGTTACAAAGGCGCGTTCATCACTATCAGCCACGACCGGACATTCCTGAAGCGCCTGACCCGCGCGACGCTGTGGCTCGACCGCGGAATTGTGCGGCGCAAGGAAGTCGGCTTTGGCGGGTACGAAGCGTGGGAAGAACAAGTCTACGCCGAAGAAGCGCGCGCTGCGGAAAAGCTTGATGCCAAGCTGAAGCTCGAAGCGCATTGGCTTGAGCGCGGAGTAACTGCACGCCGCAAGCGCAACCAAGGACGGCTTGAAAAACTGTGGGAGATGCGCGCGGCAAGAGCGGCCATGATCTCCGACAGTGGCGCTGCCAAACTGAAGCTGGCGAATGACGATGCGTTCAAGTCGAAGTCGGTGATTGTCGCGGAAGGCGTGACCAAGAGCTTCGATGATCGCGCAGTTATCAAGGATTTCTCTCTTCGCGTTCAACGCGGCGACCGTATCGGCATTGTCGGCGCGAATGGTGCGGGCAAGACGACGCTGCTCAAGATGCTGACCGGAGAGCTCTCGCCGGACAAAGGCACTGTTACGATCTCGAACAAGCTTTCCGGTGTGATGATCGACCAGCAGCGCAGCCTGCTCGGGCGCGGCAAAACCGTGCGCGAAGTCCTCGCAGAAGGCGGCGACTGGATCGATGTGCGCGGCGCTCGAAAGCACGTGCAAGGCTACCTCAAAGAATTCCTGTTCGATCCGAAGATCGTGGACAGCCCGGTTGATGCTCTGTCTGGCGGTGAACGCTCCCGCCTGCTGCTGGCGCGTGAGTTCGCGCGCACTGCGAACCTGCTCGTGCTTGATGAACCGACGAATGATCTGGACCTGGAAACGCTCGATCTGCTGCAGGAAGTAATCGCGGATTTTGACGGAACAGTGCTAATCGTAAGCCACGACCGCGACTTTCTCGATCGCACTGTCACCATTACGCTGGGCCTCGACGGGTCGGGCAAGGTCGACATTGTCGCGGGTGGCTATGAAGACTGGGAAGCCAAGCGCCGTAAGCATGTGGTTGGCAAATCCAAAGCATCAAAGCCAAGCGCACAAGCTGCGCCGCCCTCCACTCCGCCAGCACCAAAATCGGACAAGCTCTCTTACAAGGATCAGCGCGATTACGAGCTGCTGCCTGAGCGTATTGAAGAACTCGAAGCCGCCATCACCAAGGGCGAAGCGATCCTGGCGGACCCAGATCTTTACACTGCCGACCCGCAGAAATTCGCGACTATCACCAAGGGCTTGGAAAATGCCCGCGCAGAGAAAGATGCGGCCGAAGAACGCTGGCTTGACCTGGCCGAAAGGGTCGAATCAAGCCTGTCCTAACCGCTTACTTTGGCAGGAAGAACTTTCGGGTTCTTGAGGATCAGCGCTGAAATCAAAGTGACAATAAGAGCGACGGGCAGGATTTCCGTCGCGCTTATGGCGAGGCGGAACATCAGATTGCGATTGAGCTCGATTGCTGCATCAACTTCAGCGATTTTTCGTGCTTTCTCGGCGGCTGAGATCGCTTCATTCTCAATCGATGCTTTTACGCTTGCGGCATAGTCAGCGGTGAAACTGTAATCAGTTGCGAAGCTGAACAGTTCCCACGAGGCTGCATAGACGACAGTCGCCATTACTGACATCGCTGCGCCTACGCCGAAAGCTGCGGCAAAGCTGATGACGCCGCCCCGATCATTGTCGCGATAACGCTTGATCCCGATAAACAGCAGCGAGAGTGCCGCAAGCATCGTCAGATAGCCCAGCAGCTCCACGCCGGTAAAATCATCAGGGTTCGCCATACTGACGATTGTTGAAGCTACTGCGACGGTCAGCGCGCCAGCCAAACCGCCAAAGGTCAATGCGTAACGAAACATGTCAGTCCTCCTTATTAGAGAGGTAATGGCAAGCAGGGAGAGCCCGTTTTGGCTATCGCCCAGATGGGTGAGTTCGTTCAATTCACCGGTTTGAACGACCGCTAGGGTATCAGCGCCAGCGACCGAGCAGCATCGACCGCTTTACCTCGCCCACTGACCCCTAACTTAATGTAAAGATTGGCGATATGTGTCTTGATCGTATTGGGAGAGACGCCCAGACTGCGCGCGATTTCCTTGTTGCTGGCGCCCGATGCCAAATGATCGAGGATTTCACATTCGCGCCGCGTCAGCTTGAGCGATTCAATCGCTTTCTCGTTGCGCTTGAATGCTATGCCTCTTGGTTTCGGGTTCAATTGCATCCCGAGCCAGATACCCATTGCGATAAACACCGACGCGATCACCGCAATGTAGGCTTCGTACGGCATCGACATGACGAGATATCGGTACTGCGCCCATTGGAGCAGCGCCGCAATGGCAGCGAGCGCGCCGCCATAAATGAGCCCGTAGCGTAATATCCCCCGCCGCATGCAAAGTGGATTGCCAGAACGTTTCGCCCGGGTCCAGTGAGCAGCGTCAGTCTGCATGTTGGATACGCATGTTATACAGTCCTGAGACAAAACTTGCGCCCTCACGTAATCCGGTAAAAATCAGCCACGCGGTCAAGTGCCAGTTTCAGCACAAGCTTGCCGGAACGCGCAGGCCAGCCGAGCGCTTTTTCTGCTTCGGGCAAAGCTTCGTGCCCACACACGACCCGCCACAGCACGTCAGCGAGGCCCTTCCCCGCAGTCTCAATCGCACCATCGAAGCGATCTTTTGCGACCATTGCGCGCTCGCTCGCGGTCAAATCCTGCTCTCCGGTGGTCTTCACACGCACCAGATCCCACCGCATCGTCACAGCGGGGCCGAGCTGCGCGCGCTCGAAATCTTTGCGCAAGCGCTCGCCTGCATCAAAAAGCCGGTCATCTATGTGGCCGCGCGAATGAAGCCAGCTAAGCGGGGATTCCGCCAGATTGACGGTCACTGTGCGCCGTTTGCCTTTTGCCCCGCTCCCCCGGATCGGGCCTTCATTCGTCAATTCGCGTTCAACCAGTTTGCGCTGCATGATGCTCTCCTTCTTCCTTGGCCTGTGTATGAAATCCTCAGCAGCGCTTGCATTCATCCGGTTCTTGTAGGAAAGATAAATAACCATTCCGGTTATATGCTCAGCGCCGCGGGAGAGAGCCACATGATCAATCGCATCAGAGCCATTCGAAAGGCCAAGGGTTTGACCCTCGCTGATCTCGCAGCGGCTTGCTCCCCGCCGACAACCGCGCAAACCATTGGCCGCCTGGAAACAGGTACGCGCAATCTGTCGCTCAAATGGATGGACCGGATTGGCGCAGCGCTCGGGATTGATCCGGAGGAGCTCGTCCGTTCAGACGATAACGAGCCAGTCATGATCGTCGCAGAACTCGCGGCGGCAGGCCCGGAAGCGCTCGGCACACAGCGCGAAGCGATTGCGCCGGGTGACATCGCAGGCGAAGGCGAGCGCATGGTCCTGAGCGTTTCGGAAAGCGTGGGCGAATTCCGCCCGGGCGATCAGCTATGGCTGAGGCAGATCGCGCCTGAGGATGCTGGCCTTGCGATCAATCGCGACGTGCTGGTGCCACGTCCCGGAGGACGCTTTGCATTCGGTCGCCTGATTGACCGGCAAGGAACGCTCGTGGGCGTGCTGCCACCCGGCAGCGGCCAGAAGCAGCAAGTGGTCGATAGCCCGCCATGGATTGGCGTTGCAGAGATGCTGGTACGCAGTCTTTAACAGCCCGCATTAGCTAAAATATCCAAGCGGATGATAGCGGAGCGAAAATTATTGCATCACGCGAACCGGAGCGCAGCGTACTTTCAAGTACGTGAGCACCGGAAGCGCGTGAGGTGATGATTTGCAGCCCGCAAGGACCGCTTGGCTCGGCTAGCCAGCTTCGCCTCGGGCAATCCGCTCTTGCTTGTCCGCCACGCTTTCCTGCGGGACGAAGCTGTCGGACGTAACGCCCAGCCAGACGAGGATCGGCGCCGCCGTATAGACCGAGCTATACGTGCCCACGAACAAACCGATCGTGATAGCAATCACCAGACCGAACAGGCTTTCAGGGCCGATAAACAGCAGCGGCAACAGCGCGACCAGCAGCGTCAGCGAAGTCATCACTGTACGGGCCAAAGTCTCGTTGACAGAGAGGTCCAGCAAGTCCGGCAAATGCATCTTGCGATATTTCTTCAGGTTTTCGCGAATCCGGTCATAGACCACAATCGTATCGTTCAACGAGTAACCGATAATCGCAAGGATCGCGGCGATAATCTGCAGGCTGAACTCCCACTGGAATAGCGAGAACAGCCCCAAGGTGAGCGACACGTCATGGAACAGCGCGAACAGAGCGCCTGCCCCAAACTGCCATTCGAACCGGATCCAGATATAGATCGCAACCGCCACCATAGCGGCGAGCAATGCAAGCACAGCATCCTCGCGGAATTCGCCGGAAACCTTGCCGGAGACAGAGTCCACGCCATCAATGCGCACATCAGGATGCCCTTCGCGCAGCGCATCAGTAATATCGCGCGTCATTTCCGCAGCGAATTCCGGATTGCCTTCCGCTTCGGGCGGCAATTTCACGCGGATCGAGACTTCATTGGGCGCGCCAAAGCGCTGAATCACCGGCTCGCCGACATTGGGCAAGCCGCCCACTGTCTGACGCAGCTCAGGGATCGGCGCCTCTTCGCTTTGCGTGAAGGTCGCGCGAATTTCCTGACCGCCGGCAAAGTCGACGCCGTAATTGAGCCCTTGCGTCAAGACCATCGCCCAACTGGCGATCATCAGCAGCACGCTAACAATAAAGAACGGCCAGCGGAATTTCAGGAATTTGATATTCGTATCGTCAGGGACGAGTTTGAGCAGTTTCATGTCCAATTCCTCCCTTAGATATTCAGATCGCTTGGACGCGTTTTGCGCAGCCATCCCGCAACCCACATGCGGGTCAGGACAACGGCGGTGAAGACGCTGGTGAACAGGCCGACGATAAGGACGACGGCAAAGCCGCGGACCGGGCCAGAGCCGAACAGGAACAGCAAGGTGCCAGCGATAAAGTTAGTGATGTTCGCGTCATAAATCGCGCGGCTCGCTTCTTTATAGCCGTTCTCGACCGCGGCAATCACGCGCCGCCCGCGCTTTCGCTCTTCGCGTATGCGTTCGTTGATCAGAACGTTTGCATCGACCGCCGCACCGATCGTCAGCACGAAGCCCGCTATACCCGGCAAGGTCAGCGTTGTGTTGAGCGCGGCCATGATGCCGAGAATGATCAACACGTTGAAGAACAACGCGACAGTCGCGTAAATTCCGAAGCGGCCATAGGTCGCCATCATGAGCGCGATAACCGCCACAGCGCCGATCATAAGCGCGAGCATGCCTTTGCGGATCGAGTCAGCTCCCAGGTCCGGCCCGACTGTGCGCTCTTCGATGACTTGGAGGTCAACCGGAAGCGCACCGGAATTAAGCGAGATAGCCAGCTGGTTGGCTGTGTCTGCGGTGAAGCCGCCGCTGATTTGCGCGCTACCGCCAAGGATCGGCTCGCGGAAGAAAGGTGAAGAGATGACTTCGCCATCGAGGATGATCGCAAAGCGTTGTCCGACATTCTCCGTGCTCAGCTGCGCGAAACGCGCACCGCCCTGCGGGTCGAATTGAATGCTGACGACATCCTCGTTTGTATCCTGACTGATCCCCGCTTGCGCATTGGTCAGACTGTCGCCGCGAATACCGCCTAACCGCTGCACGGCCTCGAACATGCCGGGCGTGTCGGACGTTTCAGAGTACGGGAAAATCTCACAACCAACCGGTGCAATTCCGGCTTGAACTTGCGTCGGCAAGGCATTGCGGCAAACAAGTTTGAATTCGAGCTTGGCGGTCTGACCGAGCAAATCCTTGAGCTGGTCCGGGTCCTGAAGGCCAGGTACTTGTACGACAATGCGCGTGTCGCCTTGTCGGATGATGGTCGGCTCGCGTGTGCCAAGAGCATCGATACGGCGGCGAACAACTTCGGTCGCGCTGTCCATCGCATCTGTGACTGCTTCTTCGATCCCGTCTTCTGTCGGCGTGAGCACCATACGCTGCCCGTCTTCGACATTGAGGTCCCACTGGCGCGTCAGGCCATCGCCATTGATTTGCGGCAGGAGAAGCTCGCGCGCGCGGTCCAGATCAGCGACATCATCCAGCATGAAAGAGAGCTGTCCGCCGGCTGTCGAGACATCGCCAATGCGAATACGGTCAGTCGCGTTACGCATCGTCGTACGCACGGACTCTTCCATATTTTCCAGCCGTTGCTCAGCCACCTGAGCCGGATCAGCTTCCAGCAGAATGTGCGAGCCGCCGGCCAAATCGAGACCGAGATTGACCGTCGGCTCCGGCAATGCGTCAGGCCAGCTGACATTGGCCGCACTGAACAGCGAAGGCAGCGCTGCTGCACAAGCGATCAGCGTCAGGCCCCAAAGCCAGATCTTTTTCCAAGTGGGAAAGTCGAGCATGTCCGTGCGTCTGCCTTGTCCGGTTCTTTACTCTGTCCGAAGCCGGATCAGTCGTTTGCCGCGCTGCCGCCGGGCGGAATGATATCGCCGATGGTTGCTTTGACCGCTTTCACGCGGACACCTTGCGCAAGCTCAAGCTCGGCATAGTCTTCGTCGACCTTGGTCACTTTGCCGACAAGACCGCCAGCGGTGACGACCTTGTCGCCTTTCTTGAGGCCTGCGACTTTCGCCTGGTGTTCCTTCTGCCGCTTCATTTGCGGGCGGATGATAAGGAACCAGAAGATCAGGATCATGCCGATGATTGGCAGCCAGCTAATCCAGGCAGGAGGCGCTTCAGCAGTGCCTGCAGCGGCGAGAAGTTCGAGCATTGGTTTTCGACCTATCGTCTATCAGAATAACATTTGAGAAAAGGTCGTCCCCATTGCGGCTGTGACCGCCCCGGCTCCGTCCCCTTTTTCACCCTCAGTGAGCTAAGTGGGCGCGGTTAGCAGCATTGCAAGATGTCCGCAATTGAGACCACGCTGCCAGTGCGGCATTTTTGCACGCCTTCGCAGACAGGATGCTTGCAAGGGCGCTGGCCCCGCCGTATAGGCCCGCGCTCCACTCGTCGGGACGTGGCGCAGTCTGGTAGCGCACTATACTGGGGGTGTAGGGGTCGCTGGTTCGAATCCAGTCGTCCCGACCAGTGGACTTCCCTCATCGCTTATCTTGCCGAGGCTGGCGCGCGGGCTTACTCCGCTCCGCCAGAAAAGGATTTTGCATGAGCGATAGCGGCCCCCTGCCCCATTCTGACCTTCCTTCGATCGACCGCTTGCGGATGCGCAGCTGGCTGTTCGCGCCGGGCGATAGCAAAAAGAAGATGACCAAGGCTGCGGAAAGCGCAGCCGACATCGCGCTGCTCGATCTGGAAGACTCCGTCATGCCGGAAGCAAAGCCCGCCGCGCGCGAAGCTGTTGCAGCCTTCCTTGGCGGACGGCGCGGTAGGCAGCGTCTGTGGGTGCGCATCAATCCGCTAGGCTCTGGCGAGACTGCGGCGGACTTGGACGCGATTATGCCTGCACGGCCCGGAGGTGTTTTCCTGCCTAAGGCCGAAGGGCGGGAGGATGTGATCGCGCTCGATGCCATGCTGACCGAGCGCGAGATCGCGAATGATATCGAAATCGGATCGACGAAAATCGCTGCCTTGGTGACAGAGACCCCGCTCGCGATGTTCCGCTGCGGCGATTATGCGGGCGAATATCCCGGCTCGCCAAGGCTCATCGCCATGAGCTGGGGCGCGGAAGACTTGTCATCAGCCCTTGGAGCGAGGGTCCAACACCGCCCGGATGGCAACTACATGCCGACTTATGAACTGGCGCGCAGTTTCTGCTTGCTGGGCGCAGTTGCAGCAGGCGCGGCCCCAATTGAAACGGTAATGCCTGAATTCCGCAATCTCGATGCTTTAAAAGCACGCGCAGACGTGGTGCGCGGCCAAGGCTTTACCGGCATGCTCGCGATCCACCCCGCGCAGATTGAAGTGATCAACGCTGCATTCACGCCTAGCGCCGAAGAAGTTGCAGCAGCACGTGCCGTGATTCAGGCCTTTGCGGACAATCCGGGCAAAGGCACGATTGCGATTGATGGCCAGATGTATGACTTACCGCATCTGAAGCTGGCGGAGCGTGTGCTGGCTGAAGCGGCCGAGTAGCGGCGGCAAAACACGCGGCCGCCGATCAATTTGGTTCAACTGCTTTCCTACACTATCCTATTTGGATAAATCGCATCCATCTCAACACGTCTAGGGGTCATCTCACACCCATCTAGGCTCTGACGGAGCGCATCTATGGCTATTCTCGAGACCCTAATCGGCCCGATCACGGACCTTCTGGACAAGCTGATCCCCGACAAGGAAGCGCGCGCCAAAGCCAAGCTTGAACTCATGCGGCTCGAAGGCACGCAGGAGATGGAGTTGATCGAGGCCCGCTTGAAAGCCATTGTTGCAGAAGCGCAATCCTCCGATCCCTGGACCAGCCGTGCCCGCCCCAGCTTCCTCTATGTCATGTATGTGATGATCCTTTGGGCACTGCCGATGGGCATTCTGGCGGCCTTCAATCCGTCAGCGGCAAAGGAAATCGCGAGCGGAATGAACGCCTATCTCAATGGCCTGCCGGAACCGCTCTATGCGCTGTTTGGGACAGGCTATCTCGGCTACACCGCCGCGCGGCAATGGGGCAAAGTGAAAGGCGTAGAGAAGTAGCGCAGCAACTACTTTGCGAGCTGCGTCATCGCCGGTTCTACCCGAACAGCGTGCGACCAACCCATCGTCACCATAACACGCTCATCCTGCTCCAAGAGTTCGCGGACGATGTTGAGCATGTGCTGATCGCGAATATCATTGCCGTATTCGAACATCTCGCCGAGAAATCCGGGCGCGCCGTATACGCCGTTTAGCTCGCGCCAATCCTCGCCTGATAGAAGGTTTCGATCCCAAGCAGCATCGAATTGCTCGAGACTTCCGATCACCCCGTTAATGCCGGGCCTCCCCTTGCGGTCGTCGATGATAGCAGAAAGCGATCCCTCTGCTTCAGATTGCGATGCGCCTCCCGGGAAAGGACGCATTAACAGGTAGATAGCAACCTGCTCTTCGGAAAACTTGTCCTGCAGCAAAGCCACTTCCTCATCGCGCTCAAGCTCCCAGATATAGGCTTTGGCGCCTTCTCCGCGGGCCAGCTGGGTCAGCGCTCCGGACTCTCCGTATGTCTCTATCGGATCCATGAAAGGGGCAAAGAGCGGCCCTTGCCGCCCTTCAACAATAACCGCCGTCGGCGCAAACCGCGCGAATGCTTCCTCAAGCCTGGCAAACTGCGGGTGTGATGGATCGTTGGAATGTTCAGCGCCGAAGAACAGGAAAGCGCCCTGCCCCGCCTCTGCCTCCAGAATGATCGGCAGGTCATAGTCTGCAGCTCGCTCGCGATAGTCGCTCCAGCTAAGCAGCGAGAATTCCTGCTTGGCAGAGTCTAATTCGTAGGGCCCGGCCATGCCATGGAAGGCGTAGCCAATGTAGGCCGCAAACGCGGCGACGACAGCTAGAGCCAATAGAGCCAGCTTGCGCTTCATTTCGCTTCTCCCGTCAGAGATACGTTTGTACATCGGTGCAAAATTTGAACAAGCGCAGGTTGACGCTTCCGCCAAGGCAATCCACCCGCTAACACTCATATATGACCGATACTTCCACCACCGTTTACGTCCTCAACGGCCCCAACCTCAATTTGCTCGGGCTTCGCGAGCCGGAAATCTATGGCTCCGACACGCTCGACAGCATTGCAGGGATGCTAGAGGACCGCGCGCGCAACACCGGTTTAGAGATCGACATGCGCCAGACCAATCATGAAGGCATGCTGGTGGACTGGCTGCACGAAGCGATGGCGAACAAGGCGCGAGCTATACTGCTGAATGCAGGAGCGTACACCCATACCTCTATCGCTTTGCTCGACGCCATCCGTGCGATAACCATTCCGGTTATTGAAGTACACTTGTCTGATCCAAAAACGCGCGAAGAGTTCCGACACGTCTCGTATGTCGGCATGGCTGCGGCCAAGACCGTCGAAGGGCACGGCGCGAAAAGCTATCTCATTGCATTGGATGCCGTAGCGGCGGGCGAAGTCTAAAACTCACATTTTATCGCCCTTGCCCCTTGCCAGCCACAATTCGCGCGAATAGTCAGCCTCGCAATGACAGGTTTGAGGGGCATACATGGCCGAACGAAAATCTTCCGCTGGTCGCAAAACCGGTATGAATGTTGACACAAAGCTCGTTCGCGAGCTCGCAGAACTGCTCGGTGAAACGGGCCTTACAGAAATCGAAGTCGAAGATGGCGATCGCAAGATCAAGATCTCTCGGTTCTCCGCAGGTGGCGGCGAAGTTTACATTGATAGAGATGTCACTCCAGTGGCTCCCCGTCCTGCCGCAACACCAGCGCCTGCCGCTGCCCCCGCAGCCGAGGAAACAGGATCGGCCGAAGCACCGGCAGGCGCGATCCTCTCGCCTATGGTTGGCACGGTCTATCTCGCCCCGGAACCGGGGGCTGATAACTTCGTCAGCGTTGGAGACAGCGTAAAAGAAGGCGACACGCTGCTGATCGTGGAAGCGATGAAGGTCATGAACCCGATCACTGCCGACAAATCCGGCAAGGTCACTGCGATCCTGGTCGAAAACGCGCAGCCGGTCGAATTCGACCAGCCGCTCGTTGCCATCGGCTAAGAGCGAGCGAGCATATGCCGATCACCCGTATCCTGATTGCCAATCGCGGCGAGATTGCGCTTCGCATCCACCGTGCAGCGCATGAAATGGGCATTGAGACCGTCGCTGTTCACTCGACCGCAGACGCTGACGCGATGCATGTACGGCTGGCGGACCACGCGGTCTGCATCGGACCGCCTTCTGCGACCGACAGCTATCTCAATGTAGCCAACATCATCTCGGCTGCGGAAGTCGCGCATTGCGACGCGATCCACCCCGGATATGGTTTCCTTTCCGAGAACGCGAAGTTTGCTGAAATCGTCGAAGCGCATGACATCGCGTGGATCGGGCCGAAGCCTGAACATATCCGCACGATGGGCGACAAAGTTGCGGCCAAGCAGACGGCTGGCGAGCTCGGCTTGCCGCTCGTCCCCGGCTCTGACGGCGCGGTTTCCGATCCCGAAGAAGCGAAAAAGATCGCCGCGGAAATCGGCTATCCGGTAATCATCAAGGCTGCCAGCGGTGGCGGTGGTCGCGGGATGAAAGTCTGCGAAAGCGAAGACAAGCTTGAAAGCCTGATGAAACAGGCCGGCAGCGAAGCCAAAGCCGCCTTTGGCGACGACACAGTCTACATCGAGAAATATCTCGGCAATCCGCGCCACATCGAGTTTCAGGTCTTCGGCGACGGCAATGGCAATGCGATCCATCTGGGTGAGCGCGATTGCTCGCTCCAGCGCCGCCACCAGAAAGTCCTCGAAGAAGCGCCCTCGCCTGTCATCAGCGATGATGAACGCATGCGCATGGGCGAGGTCTGCTCAAAGGCAATGCGCGATATGGGCTATCGCGGTGCAGGCACAATCGAATTCCTGTGGGAAGATGGCGAGTTCTACTTCATCGAAATGAACACGCGCCTGCAGGTCGAGCATCCTGTGACAGAAGCGATCACAGGCGTAGATCTCGTACGCGAGCAAATCCGTATTGCCGATGGCAAGCCGCTCTCGGTTACGCAGGAAGACCTGGAGTTTACAGGCCACGCTATTGAGTGCCGGATCAATGCCGAGGATCCTTTCACTTTCGCGCCGTCCCCTGGAAAAGTGAGCTATTATCACCCGGCTGGCGGCATGCATGTGCGCGTCGATAGCGGGCTTTATGCAGGCTATTCGATCCCGCCTTACTACGACAGCATGATCGCCAAGCTGATCGTCTATGGTCGCAACCGCGAAGGTTGCATCATGCGCCTGCGCCGTGCGCTGGAGGAGATGGTTGTCGAAGGCGTAAAGACCAACATCCCGCTGCATCAAGAATTGCTGCGGCAGGATGATATCCTGTCCGGCGACTACTCGATCAAGTGGTTGGAAGAATGGCTCGCGGAACGCGAGTGAGCTGATTTCACGGCTCTTTCTCCTGCCATTTATCGCTTTCCAGGTTGAAACTGAGTGGCGTGTTTTCCCTACACATCGGATAATCTGAGCGATTAATCCGTCCAACCCCCTGTTCTAGCAGGGCTTTATCAGTGTTGCTTCGACAACACACTCTGTATCAGATTGTTGCGGGGGAGGCACGATTTACTCCTCGTTTACCAAAAAATGCGCAACACTTTGCTCCCCAATCCTTTCGCAGGGAGAATGATAATGAAAACCGGGACAATCTCGAAGACTTCGCGCACGCGGCTCGCTTTGCTGAGCACTTGCGCACCCATGCTTCTCGCAACACCTGCTTTCGCGCAGGATGCTGAAGCTGAAGAAGACACAGCATCAGGCAACGTCATCGTGGTGACCGCCACCAAGCGCGATTCCACTATTCAGGACGTGCCGTTCTCAATCAACGCCCAGACCGCTGAAGACATTCAGCGCGCAGGTGCGACAAGCCTCGAAGACCTCTCGCGCAATGTCGCAGGGCTCTCAATCCAGAACCTCGGCCCGGGCCAGAGCCAAGTCTCTGTTCGCGGCGTTTCGGCCGGTCAGGTTGTTCGCGACCAACCGGGCGTCAAAGAGCAGGTCGGCGTCTATCTCGACGAATTTGTGATCTCGCTTTCGCTGTTTACGCCTGATCTCGACCTGTTCGACTTGAACCGCGTTGAGACGCTGCGCGGTCCGCAAGGCACGCTGTTCGGCTCCGGTTCTGTCGGCGGTACGATCCGCTACATCACCAACCAGCCGGTCATGGGCGTTTATGAAGGCCAGGTCGAAGGCAACCTCAACCTGGTTGATGGCGACGACCTTGGCTATCACTTGAAAGGCGCAGTCAACATTCCAGTGGGTGACACTGTCGCGGTTCGCGCAGTTGGTTATTACACAGAATATGGCGGCTTTATCGACGCTGTTGGCCCTGCTGGCGGCGACGATGTCAATGGCGGTGAGCGTTATGGCGGCCGTCTGGCGGTCAAGTTTGATGCCGGCAATGGCTTCAGCCTGACCCCGCGCATCATCTATCAGAAGATCAAGGCCGACGGGTTCAACCGTCAGGAGTTCTTCAACCTCTATTCGAACGAGTTCACTGATCCAGCCTTCACTTTCGACGAGCGTCAGCAGTTCCTGCAACTGCGCGAAGCGTTTGAAGATGAAACGCTGATCGCTGACCTTGTCGCAGAGGTAGAGTTCGGTGGTGTGACGCTGACATCTGTCACGTCTTACACCAATCGCGACATCCTCGTGAGCCGCGATGCAAGTGCGCTGTCAGGTTCGGTTTCCGTCGATCTGGGCTTCCCGGATGAAGGTGTGAACCTGCCATCGAACCTTCGCGACACCACGGACCTTGAATCCTGGACGCAAGAAGTTCGTCTGGCGTCAAACGATGATGGCGCTCTGCAATGGGTACTCGGCGGTTTCTATTCTGACACCGATCGCTTCTATCGCCAGCGCTTGCCCACCCCGGGCTACGATGCGTTCACCGATGACACTCTGGGTGCAGGCACGTCTGCGGCGGTCGCCAACGGCTTCCCTGCAAATTCTCCGTTCAACTCCGACCTGCCTTATAATATCGAGCAGATCGCAGTGTTCGGTGAAGCGACCTATGCGTTCAATGAGCGCTTGGATGTCACGGTCGGCGCGCGTTACTACGACTTTGAAGAAACGCGCACCATCACCACAGGCGGCCTGTTTGCCAATGGTGACACTGGTCAGGTTGATGAGACTAGCTCTGACGGCTTCAGCCCTCGCGTTCTCGTGAGCTACGACGCGTCCGACAACATCACTGTCAATGCTCAGGTCTCCAAAGGCTTCCGTCTGGGCGGCGTGAACGATCCATTGAACGTTCCGCTTTGTTCAGCAGAAGACGAGGTACTGTTCGGCGGCTTCCAGTCTTATGACGATGAAACGCTGTGGAACTACGAGATCGGCGCGAAGGCAACCGGCAACGGTTTCTATGCCAATGTCGCTGGTTTCTACAACGACATCAACAATCTGCAGGTTACGCTGGATGCAGGCAGCTGCTCTTCGCGTATCGTGTTCAACGTTGAAGAAGCGCACACGATCGGTGTCGAAGCGGAATTCGGCTTCTCACCGCTGGACGGACTGGACTTGGTCTTCTCCGGCAGCGCCATCGAAGCTGAGTTTGACACAACCCTGCCAGATCCGCTGGCTGGTGCGACGGGCATTCGCGAAGGCAACCGCCTTCCGTCTGTTCCGCAGCTCCAGTTCTCCGCATCAGGCAGCTATGAGTGGCCTGTGTCTGACACGGCTGACGCGTACATCTCTGCAAGCTACTCGCATGTCGGCAACCGCTTCACACAGCCAGCTGACCAGGAAGACAACCCGCGTACCTTCGCACACGGCCTGCCCTTCAACGGCATGGACGGTAGCGAAGAAACCACGGTTGATCTGCTCCTGCCGTCATATGACCTTGTGAACATCAGCGCAGGGATCGACTTCGACAGCGGGCTGAGCTTCGTGCTCTATGCGAACAATGTGTTCGACGAGAACGCATTGCTGAGCTTCGACCGTGAGCGTGGTGGCCGCGCTCGCCTGGGTTACCGGGTGAACCAGCCGCGCACTTACGGCCTGACCGTACGTCAGAGCTTCTGATTGGCCTGACAAGGCAAATCAGACCTGAGAAATGAAAGGGCGGGCCTGCGGGTCCGCCCTTTTCGTTTGTGTCTAACAAGTCATCAAAGTGACAAGCGGATTGTCCGCTCAATCATCGAAGGTTATCTCGCCCGAATAGGGGATCTCGTAGAGAGCATAGAGGTGGCCATCATAGTCGACGAAACCCATTTCGATCCCGTTTGCGCCGAGCTTGTGCGGTGACAAAAGCCTGTAATCCCGATCGCGTAACATCGCGACGATTTCGTCAAAACGTCCGTTCGCATTGACCAGCAGCGCTGACATGCGCGGAGCCTCGGTCGCTCGTAAGCGCTCTAAATCAGGCACTTCAACGACCGATAGGACACGCATGTCGTCTCCGGCATTGAACATAGCGTGGCGAGTTTTCGTGCCCGCCGCGATACCATAAATTTCAAAGACGTAACTCTCAGGTGGATCTTCGTAGATCCGCGCGAGCTCAAACCCAAGGATATCGCGATAGAGTTCGATTGCGCGGTCCATATCCGACACAATGGGGGACCAGCGACGGATCGTCGCACCGGAATAGACTTCCCCGCCGGTTTCAGGCGTTGCTACGGTCTCAGACTGACCGGACTGTGTATCTTGTGCAACAGATTGCGGTATCGCGAAAAGCAGGCCGAGGATGCCCGCACAGCCCAGTAGACCAGCCGCGCGCTTCACCCCAGCGGGACACCCGGTTCATGTTTGGCAGTGCGGATCGTCAGTGAAGTCTTCACGCTCGCCACATTGGGTGCTGGCGTCAGCTTGCTCGTCAGGAACTCCTGAAAACTCTGCAAGTCGCGGCTCACAATCTTCAGGATGAAGTCGATCTCGCCATTGAGCATGTGCACTTCGCGCACTTCTGCAAGCTCTCGCATAGCCTCTTCAAACTCGCGCAAATCGCCTTCTGCCTGGCTCTTGAGGCTCACCATCGCAAACACTGTAATGGCAAAGCCGAGCTTGGATGCGTCGAGGTCAGCATGGTAGCCGCGGATGACCCCGTCGTCTTCCAGACTCCGCACACGGCGCAGGCATGGAGGTGCTGTAAGCCCTACCCGTTGTGCAAGCTCCACATTGGTCACCCGGCCCTCTGCTTGCAGCTCGGCGAGCAATTTCCGGTCAATCTCATCCAGGTTGGCCATCATCCTGTCCCATTCAACGCGCTGCAGTGAAGCTGCAAGACCGCGAAACTTTCCTCTTACTATCCTGCCCTTGCGGATAATTTTATTGTTTCTGCCAGCAATTGTCCCGCTTTGCAACGCGCTGGGAACGCAAGCTGAGCACAACGGTAGAAACTGGTAAGTCTACGCCTTGGCGAACGCGCGCGCATACGACATGGTGTTGGATATCGCGCCATGTGCCGGAGATGCGATGTTTTTCGATGACCGCCTTGCCACTGTGCTGCGCCACCGCGCTGCGGGCGAGAATGCGGCGCGCACGCAGTTCCGGCAATTGCTCGATCTGTTGGGCAATCGCAAATATGGCCGCGATGAAGCGCTGATCGCAGCAGCCTGGTTGCGGCTGGCGGCGCTTGCCGAGCAAATCAAACCAGCCGAGCGGGTTCGCATCATCAGCGAGCCGGGCTGGCGCTTCCGTTCGCCAGAGCTTGCCGCGCATCTCGCAGAAGACGAACCGGAAGTCGCTGCAGCAGCGCTCGCAAGGGCTGATCTTGAAGAAGTGGATTGGGAAGACCTGATCCCGCGCCTGCCGATCCGGGCCCGCGGTTTCCTGCGGCTGCGCAAGGACTTGCCTGAGCGCGCTGTTGCCATTCTCGATACGCTGGGCGTGTCGGATCGCGGCTTGCCTTTGCCTGCGGAAATGGCGGAGGCGAACTCGCCCGAAGAAGAGCCTGATGAGGCGGAACCTGCAGAGATCGGCGATCCTGTCGAAGAGGAGCATGAAGAGCCGTCGCGCGTCATCAATCTCGATGATTACCTGATCCTGCGCGAAGATCAGGCCCTCGCTGACGACGAAGAAGCCGAGAAGCTTCCAAGCGAGAGCCCGGCTGAGCCGGTCCAGGAGTTTCAGCCCAAGCAGGACAAACAGCCGAGCGAAATCGCCGCGCTGGTTGATCGCATCAACCGCTTCCAGCGCGAGCGCAGTGGCGAATTTGAAGATCCCGATCTGTCACCGCGTCTGCCGCTCGATGATCTGGCCGAGCCAGATGATGCGCTGATCGCAGGCTTCGGTTTTGCCACTGATGCAGTGGGGCGGATCGAATGGGCGGAAACGATCGCTGCACCCATGGTGATCGGCAAGCGCCTGATCCGGCAACGCCAGCTTGGCGCTCCGCTTGCGACCGATCCGCTCTCGCGCGCTTTCTCTGCACGCCAGCCAATTGAAACTGTTGCAACTTCGCTGGAAGGTGCGCCTGCGATCACCGGCGACTGGATCATCGATGCCGAGCCGCGCTTCACCCGCGTAGGCGGACGCTTCGAAGGCTATGTCGGGCGCTTCCGCCGGCCAGCCGACAATAGCGCCTCCAACCCGGCGGTGCGCGAAGGCGAGCGCGTGCGGCAATTGCTGCATGAGCTGCGCACGCCGGTGAACGCGCTGCAGGGTTTTGCCGAGGTCATCCAGCAGCAATTGTTCGGCCCTGCCCCGCATGAATATCGCGCGCTGGCGGCCAATATTGCTGGCGATGCAGCGCGCATCCTGTCCGGCTTTGACGAGCTCGAGCGGCTCGCACGGCTGGAAAGCGGCGCGCAGGACATGCTGAGCGGGACTTGCGATATCGCTTCGCTCATTTCGCGAATGACAACGCAGCTGCAACCCGTGCTCGCTCCGCGCATGGCTGGGATCGAAACAGCGTCTGATTTCCCTGCCAGTCTCGATGTTGCCGTGCACAAGGACGAAGCCGAAGCGCTGGTTTGGCGTATCCTCGCGACATTATGCGGAATTGCCGGTGCAGGCGAAACATTGAAGCTGCGCCTGAACTATGCATCGGGCCAAGCCGTGTTCACTTGCGACTTGCCTGATCGCCTGAACCGAGAAGAAGACTTGCTCGCATCGCAGATCAATCCCGGCGCGAAGGGACCGCGTGCCGGACTGTTTGGCGCGGGTTTCAGCCTGCGTCTGGCATCGGCAGAAGCTGTTGCCGCGCGCGGAGAATTGCGCCGCGAAGTCGCTCAGTTGAAGCTAGTCCTGCCTCTAGCCACGCGCGAAGGCGGCGGCGGTGATCAATCGGCAGCCATGCGCGGCACCGGGTCCGATGAAAGCGAGGACAGCGAGCCTGTCCGCGAAGCTGCAAACGGACGCTAACGCTCAGCATTAGCCCTCGCGCTCGCAATTGCACTTTTTTGCAAATTTTGGCTGTTTGAACGCTTGTATACTTGGCGCGCCCATTGTAGGGGCCGCTTCCGCATTGCATCGCATGAGGCAGTGGGCGGGCCTGTAGCTCAGTTGGTTAGAGCTGGCCGCTCATAACGGCTAGGTCGCGGGTTCGAGTCCTGCCGGGCCCACCAACCACGCGAAGCGCAGTGCACTGAAATCTGTCGGGGAGTGGCGCAGCCTGGTAGCGCACCTGTTTTGGGTACAGGGGGTCGCTGGTTCGAATCCAGTCTCCCCGACCAGATTTCAAACTTTCTCCATCTATCGACCTTGCCGCTATCTTGGGGATGGTGCGGACACGCGCATTCTGGCAAGGGCCACAAATGTCCAGACAACTCTCATCGTTCGACTATTCCATTCCTGTGGTTGTCGTGGGCGGTGGCGCATGCGGTGCGACCGCCGCTTTGGCTGCGAAAGCGGGCGGTGCCGAAGTTCTGCTGATCGAGCAGGACCCGCACCCTTATGGCACGACATCCATGTCACAAGGCCTGATCGCGGCGGCTGGCACGAAAGCTCAGGCTGCTGCTGATATCGAGGACAGCCCCGACGTGCTGTTCGATGACATCATGACAAAGACCAAGGGCGAAACCGATCCGGTCATCGCGCGCGCACTGGCGGAGAATTCCGGCCCGACGATCGACTGGCTCACCGAGCATTGCGACATTCCGTTCGCGCTGGACCTCGGCTTTAAGCCAGCTTACGGCAATTCGCGCTACCGCGTGCATGGCTGGCCCGGACATGGCGGCGATGACTTGCTCGGACTGATGCACAGACGGCTTGACGATCACGGCGTCGATGTGATGCTCGGCTGCAGGCTCAGCGATATCTTTACAGACGAAAGCGGCGCCGTCTGCGGTATTGCGATAACGCAGCCAGATGGAAGCCGCGAGGAATTTGGCTGCGAGGCCTTGGTGCTCGCCTGCGGAGGCTTTGCGGCCAATGCAGAGCTTGTCGCAAAGCACATGCCTGAGCTCGCCAATGCGCGCTATAACGGCCACGAAGGCAGCCATGGCGATGCGATCGTCTTGGGACAGAAGCTCGGCGCAGCGGTCGGCGATATGGGGTCATATCAAGGCTATGCGATGCTGACCGATCCGCAAGGCATCACAGTGCCGCCGCTGCCTCTCATCGAAGGCGGGGTGCTCATCAACGCAGATGGAGAGCGGTTCGTTGATGAAAGTCTCGATATTGCAGGCATGATGCTGGAAGTGCTCGCGCAGCCCGGCGGATATGTCTGGGTAGTATATGATGAAGCCATCGAAGCGACCTGCCTCTACACGACCGAGATGGCTGAACTTGTCCGGCTTAAGGCGCCGCGGACAGCAGACAGCGTCGAAACGCTCGCAAAAGCAATCGGCGTGCCGCACAATGCCTTGGACCGGGAGTTCCAGATTATCGACCGCGCGAAAGAGACCGGCAATCGCGACGCGATGGGCCGCGACTGGAGCGAATGCCACGTGCCGGAAAAGGGCCTGCGAGCGCTTAAAGTGACCGGCGCGCTCTATCACACGCAAGGCGGCTTGCAGATAGACGAGCAAGCGAGAGTCCTGCGCGAAGATAGAAGCGTGATCCCAGGCCTTTTCGCAGGCGGCGGTAGCGCCCGCGCAGTCTCCGGCCCCAGCCATTGGGGCTATATGCCCGCTATGGGCCTGTGCACGGCTGTAACGCTTGGCAGGCTCGCAGGGATGGGTGCGGCCAAGCTCGCGTCCAATCAGGCCATTCCAGCTTGAACCAAACAGCGAGCCAACCGCCTAGTGCCGCGCTCGATAGGCGCGCGATCTGGGCGATTGCTCTGCCCGCGATGCTCACCAATGTCGCCACCGCACTGATCGGGCTTGGCGATATGTGGATCGTCGGTCGGCTCAATGATGCGCCGACTCAAGGCGCTGTCGATATCGGCGCGCGGCTGTTTGCCATGCTGTTCGTCGTCATGAACTTCCTGAAGACAGGTACGACTGGACTCGTCGCTCAGGCAGGCACGCGCGACGGTGAAAAAGCGCAAGCCGAGTTGCTCGCACGTGGGCTCGCGATCGGTCTAGCGATTGCGATTGCGCTTATGCTGGCAAAGCCTGTGCTGCTCCCTGCCCTACTAAGCGCCTTGGGTGCGGAAGGCGAGGTTCTCGAGGCTGCCCGAACCTATGCTGTCATCCGGTATTGGAGTGCGCCCGGCGTGATGCTCAACCTGGCGCTGATGGGCTTTCTTATTGGGCGGCGGCAGATGGTCGCCGTGCTCTGGATCGAAGTCGCTTACAACGTGCTCAATGTCAGCCTTGGTTACTGGCTTACGCTGATCCTCGACTGGGGTATTGCAGGCATTGGCTGGTCGAGTTTCATCGCGGAATATGCGAAGCTGCTGGTGTTGGTCATTCTCGTCATGCGAGGCTCAGCCGCTCGCGACATCTGGGCATCTCTCACCAATCGCGCCATTCTTAAATGGCAAGCGATCAAGCCGTTCCTCAGCACCAATCGCGACCTGTTCTTGCGCACACTCGTACTGATGTTGGCGCTAGCTGCCCTTACCCGCCTGTCTGCCGAGCGCGGTCCCGATGTGCTGGCCGCCAATGGTATTCTCTACCAGATGTTCGTGCTGACCGCCTTGCTGCTCGACGGGTTCGAAAACGCTGCACAGGTTCTCAATGGAGAGCGACTGGGCGCAAAGGACAGGCAAGGCTTTGCAGCCTATATCCGCGCGATCCTGTGGCGCGGTCTGGCCGTGGCCGGCGTCGTCGCGCTTGGCTTCGCTTTGCTTGCTGACCCAATACTTGCAAGCTTTGCGGCGACACCTGAAGTCGCACGCGAAGCGCAAGCGCAGGCCATCTGGCTGGTCATCATCCCTTTTGCCGGCGTCGCAAGTTTTGTCTTTGATGGCGTATTTGTAGGGGCAAGCTGGACCCGCGCGATGCTCGCTTCGATGATCGGCGCTGCGATCGTCTTCGCGCTGTCGCTATGGCTCACTTGGCCGCTTGGAAACGCGGCCCTTTGGGGTAGCTTCGTTTTGTTTTTGGCTGTGCGCGCGGTCCTGCAAGCAGCGATGATACCTGCGCGAATGCGCGCGAGTTTCGCAAATTAAGCCGCTTCGTCAGTAGCGAGAGCAGGCTTTGCAGCGTCTGCCAGCGGTTCGCGCTTTTCTTCACGACGGTCAGCCAAGACCTTGTCACGGCCGCCTTCTTTTGCACGGTACAGCGCAGCATCAGCGCGCGCGAACATCTTGCCGAAACCTTCCTGCGGACGACATGTCGCGACCCCAAAGCTGGCTGTAAGCCGGACATCGCTGTTGATCCCGTCATGCGGCATGGCGGCAAAAGCTTCGCGCACCCGCTCGGCCAACCGTTCCGCCGGATCGAGTTCACAATTCCAGATCATCATGCAGAATTCTTCGCCACCGATCCGGCCGCAAACATCGTTGGCGCGCACCATGCGCTGGATCAGATTGCCAAAAGCCACAATAGCCCGGTCACCTGATTGGTGGCCCCAAATGTCATTCACTTGCTTGAAGTGATCGATATCCGCGACAATCATGCTGACCGGCACATTCTTGCGTGTTCCGCGATCAATCATGTCCATAGCGGATTGCTCAAACGCGCGGCGCATCTTGAGGCCGGTCAGATGGTCATTCTCGGAATCCTCGCGGACCATGCTCATCTGGTCCTGCAAAACCGCAGCGACAATTGCCATAGCGAGCGCAAGTGTCAGCACGCCGACAGAAACCATGAGGAGCGCATAATAATCGGACGCTTTATAAACCTCGACGGTCATGCGCTCTGTAACCATGATCGAAAGAACAGGCCGCGCAAGAAACATCGCGGAGCTGATGCCGAGGAGCCAGACGATAACCTTGTCGATGCTTGTGCGAATGCCGAGCTGCATGAGATCACGCGCCGCTAACGCGAAGATCAAGCCATGGCCGAGGTTGGATGAATAGAGCCATGGCCGCATGTCATCGCCGATCACTGACACAGACATAAAGCCTGCGACGATGATCTGGATGATTGCGAAAAGGCGAATGGGAGCGCGCAGCCCGACCCTGTTGTAGAGCCCCCAGAACATCAGGATACCGCCAGCGGAATAGCAGGTATGCGCTGTCAGCATCGCAAGCGTATTCGCAGGCGCGGCGGCATAGTGAAACAGCAGAAAACCAAGGCAGACCAGAACATAGGTTCCCGCAAATGCAAGAACGTGCCGTGCATCACGCATGCGCAGCCAGAGCGCTGCGAACGCTCCTGCGAGAATAAGCGTGATGGATGGGACAAAAAGCCCCAGAATCTGGCTAGACACCGTGTTCCCCGTTTCGATCCGGGTACCTTCATAGTCCGCGTGTAGTTAACAGGCTGATAAGGTGCCTGAGAAGCGACGCGAATTTCGGGTTTTTAATCCTCGACGAGAGGTTGCTTGCCCTTGCCGCTCTCACACCCTATCTGCGCCTTGTAATTCTCAAACAGATTCAGACCTGAAGGACCCGCCCCATGGCCGCGCAATACGCCTATGTGATGAAAGGCATGACCAAGAGCTTCCCCGGAGCTCAGAAGCCCGTGCTTTCGAACATTAATCTTCAATTTTATCAAGGCGCTAAGATCGGTATCGTTGGCCCCAACGGTGCGGGTAAATCGACGCTGATGAAGATCATGGCGGGCATCGACACCGATTTTTCGGGCGAAGCATGGCCGGGTGAGAACATCACGGTCGGCTATCTCCCGCAGGAGCCGGAGCTTGATACGTCGAAAAACGTGCTTGAAAACGTCAAGGACGGCGCGCGCGAGATCGCTGACAAGGTCGACCGCTTCAACGAGATCACAGGGCTCATGGGCGATCCCGATCGCGACGATTTCGACGATCTGATGACAGAGATGGGCACGCTTCAGGAAGAGATCGACGCGGTTGACGGCTGGACTCTCGACAACCAGCTCGAGATCGCGATGGAAGCGCTGCGCTGCCCGCCATCTGACATGCCGGTCGACAATCTTTCCGGTGGTGAGAAGCGCCGCGTCGCCCTCACCCGCCTGTTGATCCAGAAGCCGTCAATCCTGCTCTTGGACGAGCCGACCAACCACTTGGACGCGGAATCGGTCGAATGGCTGGAAAACCATTTGAAGGAATATGCAGGCGCCGTGCTGATGATCACCCACGACCGCTACTTCCTCGACAATGTGGTGGAGTGGATCCTCGAACTCGATCGCGGCACGTACTACCCGTACGAAGGCAATTACTCGACTTACCTCGAGAAGAAGGCCAAGCGTCTGGAGCAGGAAAGCCGCGAAGAATCGGGCAAGCAGAAAGCGCTCAGCCGCGAACTGGAATGGATCCGCCAGACCCCTGCCGCACGCCAGACCAAGTCGAAGGCGCGTATCCGCAAGTTCGAGGAGCTGCAGGAAGCCCAGGCCGGACGCGCGCCCGGCAAGGCGCAGATCGTCATTCAGGTGCCCGAGCGTCTCGGCGGAAAGGTCATCGAAGCCAAGAACATCTCCAAGGCCTATGGCGACAAGCTGCTCTTCGAAAACCTCTCTTTCATGCTGCCTCCGGGCGGTATCGTCGGCGTGATCGGCCCTAACGGCGCGGGTAAGTCGACGCTCTTCCGCATGATCACCGGACAGGAAACGCCGGACTCTGGCTCCATCGAGATCGGCGATACTGTGCATCTTGGCTATGTCGATCAGAGCCGCGATGATCTCACCCCATCGAACAATGTGTGGGAGGAAATCTCCGACGGGCTCGATTACATGCAGGTCAACGGCCACGACACCTCGACCCGCGCTTATGTGGGCGCATTCAACTTCAAGGGCGCGGACCAGCAGAAGAATGTCGGCAAGCTGTCAGGTGGTGAGCGCAACCGCGTCCACATGGCGAAGATGCTGAAGCAAGGCGGCAACGTGTTGTTGCTGGACGAACCGACCAACGATCTCGACGTTGAGACCTTGGGCGCGCTGGAAGACGCGATCGAGAACTTCGCAGGCTGCGCCGTGGTGATCTCGCACGACCGCTTCTTCCTCGACCGTCTTGCAACGCACATCCTTGCGTTTGAAGGCAATTCCCACGTTGAATGGTTTGAAGGCAACTTCGAAGCTTACGAGGAAGACAAACGGCGCCGCTTGGGTGATGCAGCAGATCGGCCGACGAGACTGGCGTATAAAAAGCTGACGCGGTGAAAAGAAAAAGGGGCGGGTCTCCCCGCCCCTCGGTTAGGCTAAGAGCCAGATCGCAACCGCGAGCCATCTGATGACGGCAGCGACATTGATCGTTGTCTCAACTTTCACCTCGACTTGGAATTTCGGCATGACCGATCTCCCAGGCCGCGGCGCGCCGCCGACCTGAAAGGTTGACGGAATTCGCGACTACGTTTCGGATAACCTCCGTCAGTAGCGTCCGGGCTGACCTCCACACGTGCACATGTATCGGTCTGGCGGTTTGGTGCGCGGGGCCAAAGAGGCTGAACATTGGTCAGGAAAGTCTTTGGGGAAGCCGCCCGCCTCTCGATCATCTGCGATGGGCGTTTACCAGACGCTTCGCTTTTGACCGGACCTCACTTATACATCATGCAAAGGGACTTAACCAAGATGCGCACTTTTTGGATGTGGATAATCCTAATCGTCACCCCGGACTTGATCCGGGGTCCCGCTACCTCCTGACGTAGCACGAAGGAAGAGAAGCGGGATGCCGGATCAAATCCGGCATGACGTAGTAAAAGGCTGGAGCTGTGCTCAAACAGCGCTCACAACAGTTGATCGAACAGATCATCCCAACTGGGATTTGCCTTCTCGATCAGGTCGAACTTCCATTCGCGCTGCCAGCGCTTGAGGCGCTTTTCGAACGCTATCGCATCCTCGATCGTGTCGAGCCTTTCTGCCCACACAAGCTGATTGAGGCCATAGCGCGCGCAGAATTCAGAGCCAGTTCCTTCACGATGCTGCACAACCCTGCTCGCCAAATCCGAAGTCACGCCCACATACATCGCGCCGCGATAGCGGTCCGCCATAATGTATACCCAGCCGCCGTGTATCCTGCGTTCCATGGAACTTAGGAAAAGGAAGCGGGACCCCGGATCAAGTCCGGGGTGACGGGTTGCGGATTAAATCACGGCAATACTAGAATGCCCCATGCCAGCCTCTTCCAAATTCGACCGCACCATATCCGAATGGCTTGAGGCCGAGGGCATCGTCGAGCCGTCATCGCCCGGCGACATTGCCGACACCAAGCGCGTTCGCGAGTTGCTGATTGCCGCTGCGAAAGAAAATCGCGCCTTAAGCTACTCCGAAATGCTAGGTCTGCTCGGCCATCGCTTCACCCGTCCCAAGATGCGCGCTTTGTGCAAGACACTCGACGCGATTGACGAGGACGGTCGGGCCAACAACGAACCCGGCCTTGCTGTCCTCGTCGTGCGCGAAAGCGACCGCTTGCCCGGCCAAGGCTGGTGGGTCGGCAATGCCGAACGGCTCAAATACAAAGGGGACTGGACGGGCAGTGAAGCGAAAGCGCTGATCGAAAAGGAACAAGCGCGCGTCTTCGCGTTCTGGCAAGGCGAGGCCTCCTAGGAAGCCCGCCGTTTTCCTACCCGGCTATACGCCGATAAACCGGCGGTATGCGCGCCTGCTTTCTCGTCAGTCCAACCGAATTCCGGACCCAAAGCCGCCCGCTATCTGCCGGATTTGAAAAGTCACACTTTGAGTCACTCGAAATCCGCCAACCCGGCAGAAACCTTGGACATTTGCAGGAAAACAGGTTTTTGAAAAAACGCATCAAGCGTATCGCGAGACCGCTGCACTTACGGAGAGACCCAGCGCCCTGCCCACTCACCGCCCGCGTCGCGCGAAAACTGCGCACGGACATGGCCGGTATGCGCGAGATAGAACCAGTCGAGTTCGCGCAAGTCGATCTTCAAGATTGCGAAGTTCTCCCGCGCCGGCATCAGCACTTCGTCCGCCGGTTCGACCCCTTCATACTCCGACGGCAAGCCAGAAGTTGGCGCATCCGAAGCGCTGCCCGGCCCTTCGCCCAAATAACACCGCCGCGCGAAATTGGTGCTCGCGGCCCAGGCCGTATCCACTTCCTCGCCTTCACGCACAATTCGCCCTTCCCCGCGCAGTCGCAGCTGCACCTTTTGCGGTTTGTCATAGCCGAGGACTGCAATCGGCGAGCCACTTTCGCCAATCACCTCGCACTTGGGCGAGCGCGCATCGGTGTGGAAACGCAGGCTCCACGTATCGCTATCAAAGGCGCGCAGGACCATCACTCGGGCATCCGCATCAGCGGTCGCAATCACAGGCGTATGCATCGGGCTCTTGCGGTCTTTCGCCGCGCGGGTCAGGCGGCGGGCAATGTCGGCGTGGACATCATTGATCGTGTCAAACATGGGCGCCGCCATCCCTCTCACAGGCCTCTGTGTCAATCCGGATCGACGATTCAGAAAAGGTCCGAGAAAGATGAACGGGAGGCTAACTATGCGGTTCAGCTTGGACTCAGCCCGTCGTCCCTAAAACCCGATTCATCAAACATGACCGCAGGTGGTGGGGCGGCAATCAGAGGAACCAAGGCATGTTGATTAGCCAGTTTTTGAAGGGAAGCGCGTTTGCTGCAATTGCGGCAGCGCTGGCCTTTACTGCTGCACCGGCCCCTGCTGAAGCGCAGAGCCGCGGTGCGGAAAATCGCCCTGACCGGAGCGAGCGCGCGAACAATCGTGGGCAGCGAGCGCGGGAAGCGCGAGCAGATCGCCGAAATATCGACCGCCGGATCGCGCGGGAAGATCGACGTGCTGAACGGCGCGGCGATCGCCGCACGGAACGTCGCACTGAGCGCAGAGGCGACCGTCGTACCGAGCGCCGGGTCGAACGTCGCCGGGAAGTCACGCGCCCAGTGGAACGCAGAACGGATCGGCGCGGCGAGCGTCGGGTTGAACGCCGCGATGATCGCCGGACGGAACGTCGCACAGAGCGCCGTGTGGAACGCCGTGATGACCGCCGGACGGAACGTCGCACAGACCGCCGCGTAGAGCGCCGCGATGATCGGCGGGTAGAACGTCGTGGGGATCGCCGGACCGAGCGTCGCAGCGAAAGGCGGGCCGATCGGACCTATCGTGATGGCCGCCGCGATGGCACCTATCGGGATAGGACTTATCGTGATGGCTACCGTGACGGTCGCCGGGTAGATCGTCGCTACGACCGCCGCGAACGTCGTGCAGCATATCGTGACGGACGCCGCGATGGCTATCGTGATGGCAGGCGCCATGTCCACCGTGACCGCCGTTACTGGGGTCGGGGTGACTATCGCCGCGATTACCGTCGCTGGGATCACCGTCGCTGGCGTAGCCATAACCGCTATAACTGGTACGGCCATCGCCGCGCGCACCGGAATGTGTTCCGCCTGGGCCGGTATTACTCGCCCTATCGCTATCACAATTACAGCCGGATCCGGATCGGGTTCTATCTCGACCATCTGTTCTTCGGCAGCCGGTACTGGATCAATGATCCGTGGCATTATCGCCTGCCGAGCGTCTACGGCCCCTATCGCTGGGTGCGCTATTATGACGATGTGCTGCTGGTGAACATCTATACCGGCGAAGTCCGCGATGTGATCCACGACTTCTTCTGGTGATCTACCAACACTGCAAGGGATGATCCGCGACCCGGTCATTCCAATTGCACAACCTGCCTCCGCCTGAGCTTGCTCAGTGCGGGGGCTTTTTCTTGAGCGCGAGGGCAGCAATTGCTAGCCGAGCAAGAGACTATGGCGAAAGCAGAGACCATCCCTGACAAGGACGCGTTGGCGCGTGTTGGCAAAGCGGTGCGCGAACGGCTGGAAGCTGACGAGCGGGCTTACAAAGTGCCGACTGAAAAAGCCGATTTGTTTGCCATTGGCGCCTTCCTGACCAGCCGCGAATGCGAGCGGCTATGCGAGATGATCGACGCAATCGCCAAGCCCAGTACGCTTCATGAAGAAAGCTATGCCAGCGGTTTTCGCACGTCCTATTCCGGCGATCTTGATCCGTGGGACAGCTTTGTCATGGGCATCTCTCGGCGGATTGATGACGTGCTCGGACTGCCGAGCGAGAACGGTGAAGCGGTGCAAGGACAACGCTATTTGCCGGGCCAGGAATTCAAACCGCATAATGACTGGTTTTACACCAGTCAGGACTATTGGAAGCTCGAACAGAAACGTGGCGGTCAACGCTGCTGGACCGCGATGGTGTTCCTGAATGATGTCGAGGAAGGCGGCGAGACGCACTTTACGGAAATCGGCATCAAGATAGAGCCCAAACCCGGCGTGCTGCTCGTCTGGAACAATTCGCTGCCCGATGGGACGCCCAATCCGGATACCATTCACGCCGGGACACAGGTTGTGAAAGGCAGCAAGTACATCATCACTAAGTGGTACCGCACGAGGAAGCACCGCTAGGAACTCGGAGCTTGCAGGCTTACGCTTTAGCGAGTGCCTCTGCGATCAACTTGCGGCTGTTTGCAACACCGTAAAGCGCGATGAAGCTGCCCATACGCGGTCCTTGCTCTGAACCCAGCAGCGTCTCGTACAATGCGCGGAACCAATCGCGAAGGGAGGCAAAGCTGAACTCCTCGCGCTTGCCAATCTCATAGACCATAGTCTGCAGATCTTCTGCAGGTGTGTCCTCAGAAGCGTTCTCCAGAGCAGCATCGAGCGCCTTGAGCGCATCCACTTCACCGCCCACCGGAGCCCGCTTGTTCAAAGTCGGCACGATGTAATCACGCGTGTAGTTGATCGCACTCTCGATCAGGCCAGCAAGGTCTGATCCGATTTCAACATCACCCAGATACGCGCGCAAATACTCGGTCAGCGCTTCGGGTGTCGCTTCTGCACCAAGCACGCTCGCGAGGTTGAGCAAGAGGCCATAGCTGACCGGCAAAGTTTCCCCTGCCCCTGGTGCTTCGGTTCCCTCGAAGCCGCCATTGGCGCGCAGCAAATGCCAGACCGGATTGCCCAACTGCTTCTCGAGCGATTGTTCCGGAATACGCTCGCGGAATTGCCAATAGTCATCGACCGCGCGCGGGATCACGCCGACATGCAATTGCTTTGCGCTCTTGGGGTTCGGGAAAATGTAAAAGCCCAAACTCTCTTCGGAACCATATTCCAGCCATTGCTCAATCGTCAGACCATTGCCTTTCGACTTCGATATCTTCTCGCCATTCTCGTCGAGGAAGAGCTCGTAAATGAGACCATCGGGCTTACGGCCACCCAGAACCTTGGCAATCTTGCCAGACTGGACTCCGGTGTCCGTCAGGTCCTTGCCGTACATCTCATAGTCGACGCCCAGCGCGACCCAGCGCATCGCGAAATCGACTTTCCATTGTAGCTTGGCCATCCCGCCAAGCGCAGATTGCTCGATCACGCTGCCATCTTCATCAGTGAACCGGATCGTGCCTGCGTCAGCATCGACCACGTCAACAGGAACCTGCAAGACGTGGCCTGTCGCCGGGCTTATCGGCATGATCGGAGAATAGGTCGCAGCGCGCTCTGCCCTCAGCGTCGGCAGCATGATGTCGAGGATCGCCTGGTTGTTGCGCAGCACGTTGCGCAAGGCATCATCAAACGCGCCGGAATTGTATTTCTCGTGGCTGGCGATGAATTCGTACTGGAAACCGAAACGGTCAAGAAACTCTCGCAACTTCGCATTGTTATGCGCAGCGAAGCTCTCGTGACCTGTATCGAACGGGTTGCGCACCTTGCTCAGTGGCTTGTGCAGTTCACCGGCCAGCATGTCCTGCTTGGGAAGATTGGTGGGCACCTTCCGAAAACCGTCCATATCATCGGAAAACGCAACGAGACGCGTCTTGCCATCTTCAGGCTTCGCGCCAATCATGGCTTCAAATGCGCGCCTGACCAGAGTTGTGCGCAGCACTTCCTGGAACGTGCCGATATGCGGCAGGCCTGATGGGCCATAGCCGGTTTCGAACAGGATTGGCGAGCCGTCCGCCTTAGCCCCATCCGGATAGCGTTTGAGCAAACGCTGAGCCTCTTGAAAAGGCCATGCCTTGTTCACCCGTGCAGCGTCCATCAGTTCGTTCATGCTCATGGGGCAAGCCTCTTGCGCAAGCAGGCCCTCAAGGCAAGCAAGATATTGTCCGCAAATTCTGCAATACCGTTCGTCTGAAACGCACTTGAGAGGCTGTGTCCAACCTGTCAGGTAGGATTTCGATGATGCCGGAGAAAAACCCAGCGTTGATGGTGGCGTTGCTTGCAGCTTTGTTTCTGCGAGTCACCATGGGTGCGCCCTGCTGCTGGAGCGAAGGCGCGCATGGGCAAGCGATGGCGTCGCATGATCACCATGCAGAGCATTTTGAGCATTTTGATCACTCGATGCCGCAAAAGGCGGTCAAAACCGTCCATGACGATCACGGAGAAGACAATCGCGCGAACCCGTGTTGTTCTGCGTGCGGGCCGACTTTGCCTGCTACAAGCAGTCAGCTAAGCCATGCAGCGCTCTCTCCCGACGAGCCCGTTACAGAGGCAATTCGTACCCTTGCAACACGACCTCCCTACCCAGCATATGAAGCCACCGGGCCACCTTTCGCAATCTGACACCTCTTGAGGTCAATTCAGATTTAAAAGGGAAATTATCATGAAAACCGTAATTTGTGCGGCCGGTTCGGCTGCACTCGCGCTTGGCTGCGCTGCAATCAGCGCGCCAGCAAACGCGCATGACGTCGATGCACTGGACCATGCCCCCATCGGCGTAATGGGCGATCACCGTCATGGGGAAGGCGAATGGATGATCAGCTATCGCCTCATGCATATGGATATGGGCGGCGTGCAGATTGGAACCGATGACGTCGATCCGGACACTGTAGCGACCACGATCCCCAACCGCTTTGCCGGCATGGCAATGCAGCCACCGACCTTGCGCATTGTTCCAACCGAAATGCGCATGGACATGCACATGGCTGGAGTGATGTACGGGCTATCCGATCGTATCACTTTAATGGCAATGGCGAATTATGTGACCAAGGAGATGGATCACATCACCTATCAGGGCGGAATGGGGACGACGCAGCTCGGCAATTTCCGCACTTCGCCCGCAGGTTTTGGTGACACCAAGTTCAGCGCATTGATTGGGCTAAGCGATGATATCCATCTCAATGCTGGCATTTCAATTCCAACAGGCTCGATCAGCAAGACGGACGATATCCTGACGCCACTGGGCGGTACGCCGACCGTTCGTCTGCCCTATCCCATGCAATTGGGCTCCGGCACCTGGGACTTGGAACCGGGCCTCACCTATCGCCGCCAAACCAAGGATTGGGGCTGGGGCGCACAGATCAAGGGAGTCATTCGACTAGGTGAGAATTCAGCGGGATACGCTCATGGGGACAAAGCCATGGTGACCGCCTGGTTGGCGCGATCGATTACACAAGGCGTTGCACTCTCAGGCCGTTTGCAAGCGGAAACAAAAGGTTCGATTGATGGAATCGATCCTCAGATCGTGGGACCGGTCCAAACCGCCAATCCAGACTTCCATGGTGGTGAGAGCCTGACTGCATTTGCCGGGTTTAATTTCGTTGCTACGCATGGACCGCTGGCGACATGGCGTCTCGGTGTGGAACTGGGTGTACCGGTCGTCCAGGACCTGAACGGACCTCAGATGCCGACCGATTGGACGTTCACGATCGGATTGCAAAAGAGCCTTTAGAACCCAGTTCTGAGGAAGATTGCGAGGCGGGATGTTTACATTACGTTCCGCCTCGCACATCAAATACCGGTGTCCCCACCGCTCCCCCTTCCCGCGCTTCACGCCAGCCATTCCGGCACTTGGTTAAGGCCGCCCAATAGCAGCACTGGTGCGGTATCCAAAGGCGATGCGATCATGGCAGCGGCCGATACTCCGGTGCTGCTGCTGAATGCGCCGCTGGTGGCTTCACGGCTGGGATATCCCGATCTTTCCGGGCTCGATCTGCTGGAGTTGTTCGCTTTCATCCATCCGGCCCGCTTTTGTGTACCGACGCCGCGCGGTCTGGCAGAAGCGCTGGACATCGACGAGCCTGAGAGCGACGAGGCCGTTCCGGAATTCCTCCAGGCTGCGGCAGGCGCGCTGATTGAAGCTTGCGAAAGCACGGAATGGCGCGAGCGCGAGGGGGCGTGGTCTGCCTTGCAGTCGCTGGTGCGGATGCGCTGGCCATGGGCGAATGTCATCACGCCCCATATCGCCAAGCCCGAGAAGGCGGAGAAATGGTTATTCTCCAAGTTACCTGAGTGGGAGGAGACGCCCGAACGGGCCGCGCCGCGCCAGGTTGATTTGCCACCAGAGGCCGTCGAGATGCAGCTCGATGAGCTTACCGGCGCTGGTGCAGAAAAGCGCGAAGGACAGCGCGCCTATGCTAAAGATGCTGCGCGCATGTTTGCACCGCGGGACAAGCGCGATCAACCGCATGTGCTGCTCGCACAAGCAGGGACAGGGATCGGCAAGACGCTGGGCTATTTGGCGCCTGCCTCGCTGTGGTCCGAAGCCTCCCAAGGCACAGTTTGGGTCTCGACCTTCACTAAGAACCTGCAACGCCAACTCAGGCAAGAAAGCCGCCGTGCATGGCCGGAAAACCGTGCAGATGGATCGCGGCCCGTCGTAGTGCGCAAGGGGCGCGAGAACTACCTCTGCCTTTTGAACCTTGAGGATGCGCTGCAAGGCGGGTTTGCTGGTCGCCCTGCAATATTGGCGCAGTTGGTCGCGCGATGGGCCGCCTATAGCCAGGACGGCGACATGATCGGCGGCGACTTGCCCGGCTGGCTCGGCACGCTTTTCCGCAAGCGCGGAATCACAGCGCTCACCGACCAGCGCGGCGAATGCGTCTATGCGGGCTGCCCGCATTACCGCAAATGCTTCATCGAACGCGCCGCGAGAGCCAGCGCTCAAGCCGATCTCGTCATCGCCAACCATGCACTAGTCATGGTCAACGCGGCACGCGGACGGGACCATGCACAACGTCCGACGCGTGTCGTCTTTGACGAAGGCCACCACGTTTTCGAAGCAGCGGACTCTACCTTTGCTGCCGTGTTGTCGGGGCAGGAAGCGATTGAGCTACGCCGTTGGATCATCGGGCCGGAGCGCGGCAATCGCGGACGCCGACGCGGCTTGCTGGCACGGCTGGCTGACGTATCGAGCTATGACGAGGCTGGCGGCGAAGCGGTCGAAGCCGCAGTGGAAGCGGCTCACGCCCTGCCATCCGAAGGCTGGCTCCAACGCCTAAATGAAAACGAACCATCCGGTCCGATTGAAGCGTTGCTCTCTCAGGTTCGCAGCACCACCTATGCGCGCGATGAAAGCGGCGGTCAGGAAGCGGGCTATGGTATCGAGACCGAGGCTTCAGGCCTTCCGGGTGAGTTGATCGAAGCCGCAGGCGATGCGCAGGCGGCCTTGGGGGCGATCCGAGCGCCGCTGATCAAGCTCGGCACGCGGCTGGAAGCGGTGCTGGTTGACGCGCCTGACTGGCTTGACGGACAGGGCCGAGCGCGCATCGAAGGCGCACGGCACTCGCTTAGCTGGCGGATTGATCTGCTTATCGCGTGGGAGTCGCTGCTGGAGCGGCTTGGCGGCCCTATCGATCCTGAGTTTGTCGACTGGCTCAGTGTCGAGCGCAACGATGCACGCGAGTTTGATGTCGGCATTCACCGCCGCTGGCTCGACCCGATGAAGCCCTTCGCCAAGGTCGTGCTGGAACCTGCCCATGGTGTTATGTTGACCAGCGCGACGCTAACCGACCGCGCGCCGGATAGCGATCCGTGGGAAGCGGCCGTCGCTCGATCTGGCGCGCAATATCTCGACACGCAGCCGCTGCTGTCGGCGGCGGACAGCCCGTTCGACTATGCGAGCCGTGCCGAAGTGCTCATCGTCACGGATATCAAGAAAGGCGATCTGCCCGCGCTTGCAGGCGCCTATGCCCGGCTGATCGAAGCCGCTGAAGGCGGCGTGCTTGGCCTGTTCACAGCCATCCGGCGGATGCGCGCAGTGCATGGACGCATTGCCGACCGGCTCGCGCGTGCGGGCTTGCCGCTCTACGCGCAGCATGTCGATCCAATCGATACCGGCACCCTCGTCGATATTTTCCGCGATGATCCGCGCGCATCGCTGCTGGGCACGGATGCCTTGCGTGATGGCGTTGATGTCCCCGGAGAGTCCTTGCGCTGCGTCGTCATGGAGCAAGTGCCTTGGCCTCGACCGGATATCCTCCACAAGGCCCGCCGCGCTGCGGGTGGCGGCTCAGCCCATGATGACCGCATAATCCGTGCGCGCCTCGCGCAAGCCTTCGGACGTCTGATCCGCAGCAAAGATGATGCAGGCCACTTCGTTGTGCTCTCTTCCGCCTTCCCCAGCCGATTGCTGTCCGCTTTCCCGCCGGGAACACCCGTTACGCGGCTCACACTTGATGAAGCACTGAAACGGGTCGAACAGGGTGTTGCGGGCGCGAGTAACTCTGCTACTCATTCCAGCGAACCTGTTGGTGGAGGTTCGGTCGAGCAGTGAGAAAAGCGCAGTGAAAATTCTTGCCCTCTTGCGGCATGCCAAGTCCGATTGGGACGATATGGCCAAGCGCGACTTTGATCGCGGCTTGAACGATCGCGGACGCAAAGGTGCGGGCCTCATCGGTGAGCATATGCGTGATCACGGGATCCAGTGGGACGCGGTTCTTGCGAGCCCTGCCGAGCGCGTGAAGCGCACGCTCCAACATGCGATGCCGGACGCTGAAATCACTTTCGATGCGCGACTTTATCTCGCAAGCGCTGAGACGATCTTCGAGACTGTCGCAACGCAAGCCGATGATGCAGAACGGGTGCTAGTTGTCGGCCATAATCCCGGCCTGCAGGAAGTGCTGTTCGAGCTGGTCGCACCAAGCGACGAGAACGAATTGTTCGATGAAGCCTCGCGCAAGTTTCCGACCGCTGCCTTTGCAGTACTCGAATGCGATATCGAGAGCTGGGACGATCTCAAGGAAGGCTGCGCGAAGATCGTCCACTTCGCTCGCCCGCGCGATTTGGACCCCGAGCTTGGACCTGAGTACTAGCCGTCAATGACCTGCCGCGGCCCCGGTCCCTGCGCTGCAAGTTGATCTTCCTTGTTGTAGAGTTGGCATTTCTTGAGGCTCAGGCAGCCGCACCCGATGCATCCATCCAGCGTCTCGCGAACGCGTGACAACTCCGCGATCTTCGCATCAAGCAAGGAGCGGATCGAGCGACTGATCTTTTGCCAATCGCGCGCATTGGGGGTGCGGCCCTGCGGAAGCTTTTTGAGTTCCTCCTCAATGTCTGCGAGCGCAAGACCGAGGCGTTGCGCGATGAGAATGAAGCTCAGCCGCCTGATATCGCTGCGCAGGAATCGCCGCTGATTGCCTGAACTGCGCCAAGCCTCGACCAGCCCCTTATCCTCGTAAAATCGGATTGCCGAGACGGAAAGTCCAGTGCGGCGTGCCAGCTCACCGATGGACAAGAGATCACTTGCTTTTCTCATACGCGACAGCCTATTCGAAAATATCCTTGACCTCAAGTAAGGTTAAGGTTGCAAACGTCTTAGCACTCGAAATCGATGATTCGTCCTGCGCCTAGGCTGCGGAGGTGTTTCATCAACTAAACCAGGAGTGCGCTATGCCAAAAGGTACGATCGAACACGCCAATATTTCTGTCACTGACCCCGCCCGTAGTGCGAAACTGCTCGAGGAAATGCTCGGCTGGCATACTCGCTGGGAAGGCGAGAGCATGAACAATGGCCACACCATCCATATCGGTGACGAAACGAACTATATGGCGCTCTACACCAGCGATAGAGTGACAGGTGACTATTCCAAGGGACAACCGCTGAACCATGTCGGCTTTGTAGTCGATGACCTTGATGGCGCTGAGCGCATTGTGGAAGCCCACGGCCTCGAGCCATTCGGTCACGACGATTATGATCCAGGCAAGCGGTTCTACTTCTTCGACTGGGACGGTATCGAGTTTGAAGTCGCATCTTATACAGGCGATGCGTCGTGAACGAGCCTATCCTCAAAGAGCCGATGTTTGGGTCTAGAGAAGAGACTGTTGAACCGCCGATCCCTTCGTCCAAGGTTGGTCAGTCCGATCAATCACGATTGCGCCCTGCCATGGCTGGCATAGCTCGCGAGCTTCTTGCGGTGTTCCCGTGGTCCAAGCGGCGTAATGCTCCGGCGCCAGAATGACCGGCATGCGGGTGTGGACTTCTGCCGCCACACCCGCAGCATCGGTCATCACCATGGAGTAGCAGGCACCCCATTCATCACTCTCGCGCCATACGCCGGCGCAGGCAAAGAGATCTTTGTCCGGCAAGCTCATCCAGCTGCGCGTCTTTGTGCCTTTCGCCCCTTCGGCTTCCGCCCATGCGGTGACCGGGATAAGACAGCGCCGCTCTGCAAAGCTATGCTTCCAGAAAAAGCTGTCGAGCTTGTCAGTGCGCGCATTATTGACCGGCTTGGGCTTTAATGGCTGGCCTTGCTTGCCCTTTAAAACCAGCGGGAAACCCCACGTCATCTGGCGCAGGCTTCCCTCCGCAACCACAGCACCCGGGTAGCCGGGATAGACTTCCTCGCCGAAATTCGCGCCGCCCAGCGCTTCAATCGCTTCAAACCAGGCTGCGACCTCGTCCTTGCCTTTGGTCATGCGGTAGAGGTTGCACATAGCGCTCCTCTCCTCAGGCGTTGCCGATGACAAAGCAACCCGCTGCCATCAGGGCCCCAGCCCAGCGGTTTGAGCGAAAGCGGCCTAGCGGATTGGCTGGATCATCCGGGTCAAGCGTTGCCACCTGCCAGAACAGATGCAGCGCGACAGGGACAAGCGCGAGGAGCGCAATCCAGTCCGGGCGGTAGAGCCAGATACCAAGCGCCCACAGGCCAACCGCTCCCAGATAGAACAGCCCCACGCCGCCTTGCACACGCTCTCCCATGCGCAACGCGCTGGAGCGAATGCCAACCAGCGCATCATCCTCGCGGTCCTGCAAGGCGTAAATCGTGTCGTAGCCGATGATCCAGAGCACTGTGCCGGCATAGACAGCTGCAAGCACATCGAGATTATCACCGCGCATTGCGAACCAGCCAACCGGCAGCCCCCAGCTGAAGACCATGCCGAGCCAAGCTTGCGGCCACCAGGTGATCCGCTTCATGAAGGGATAGGCAGCCACCAATGCAAGGCTCGCAAGCGCGACCAATTGCGCCTCCCAGCGCAGCTGCAACAGAACGACCAGCCCAACAATGCTCAGCGCAACGAGCCAGCCCCAAGCGAGCTTCTTGCTGACCCGTCCGCTTGCAACAGGCCGCACCGCTGTTCGCGCGACTTTCGCATCGAGCTTTGCATCGACGATGTCATTGTAGACGCAGCCGGCGCCGCGCATCGCGATGCTTCCCAGCAGAAACCAGCCAAGGAGTGCGAATTGCGCACCGCTGCCAGAAAGCCACACTCCCCACACGCACGGCCAGAACAAGAGCCACCAGCCAATCGGGCGATCGAACCGCGCAAGCTGAGCCAAATCGCGCGGCAATTGCGGTAACCGCGCGACGATGCCGCGATGCTCGCTATCAGGGACAATGTGCTCGCTCATGCCATCCGCTCTTCCTTGCGCGTCGCGTTCCACCCGACAATCGCAGCTATCAACATGGTGATATTGCCAGCAAAGTCGAGCATACCAATCGATGTCAGCACCGGCTCGACATAATGGAAATGATAGTTGAACCAGAAGAACGGCAGCAGCGATAAAGCGTAAACCAAAAAGCCCAGCGCGCTCCACCGTACCACCAACGCCATAATGCCAAACAGAACCGCCTGAGCGCCAAAGCAAGCCAGAGCGAACCGCACCATGAAGCCGGAGTCCTGATATGCCTCGGTGATCGCATATTCGATGACGTGAGCTGGGAAAAACAGCGCCCACCCACCAAGCCCGAGGAATACGAAGGCGATATAGAATTGGGCAATGCGCGCAGTCATGGCTTGCTCACTAGCCTTAGCCGCGCTTAGTGGGAACCCATGCCTGCCACTCCCGCCTGGCCGCCCAAGAGTGCACCTAGACTGTTCGTCCAGAAGACGCTGTCAGAGGGCGCCGAAATAACGCTTCAGGGCAATCAAGCGCATTACCTCAGCCGAGTCATGCGTGTGGCAGCTGGCGATACGGTGATCCTGTGCGATGACCAGACCGGCGAATGGGCAGCAGAGGTTGGCGAGGTCGCCAAACGCGACGTATCTATCACGGTCTCGGAGCGGCTGCGCCCGCGCGAAGATGTGCCCGACTTCTGGCTTTGCCCTGCTTTGCTCAAAAAAGATCGCTTCGATCTGGTGCTTGAGAAGGCCACGGAGCTTGGCGTCGCCGCAATCAAGCCCGTCCTCATGCGGCGCTGTGTTGCCGATAAGCTCAATCTAGACCGTGCCCGCACGATTATCACAGAAGCGGCCGAGCAGTGTGCGCGCACGGCCCTCCCTGAAATTGCTGAGCCTGCAAAACTCAACGCTTTGCTGCGCGCATGGCCGAAGGATCGCGTACTGTATTTCGCCGATGAAGATGGCGGAACCGATGCTGCACAAGTATTCTCCAAAAACAGCGGACCTGCAGCACTCATAATTGGTCCGGAAGGCGGCTTTGATGACGCGGAAAGAACCTTGCTCCAGGCACATCCACAGGTCTTGTCAATCAGTCTTGGGCCGCGGATTTTGCGCGGCGAAACTGCTGCCATTGCTGCGACAGCGCTTTGGATGGGGACTCAAGGAGGCTGGTCAGATGCCGACAAGTCTTCGCAATAAAATTACTGGCAAGTCACGATTCGGTTGCCTAAGGCCACTTAAATGAGCACGCGTGAGGCATCCGGGAACGCAGATCCTATCATTGTGAGCCGCGACCAGCTCGTCGCTCCTATGATTGCTGGTGAGAAGCCCGTTGAGCAATGGCGGATCGGCACTGAGCACGAGAAGCTCGTCTACAAGCGAGAAGATTTCCACGCACCTTCCTACGACGAAGAAGGAGGTATCCGCGATATCCTTCTGAGTTTGGGAGAATTTGGGTGGGAGCCGATCGAAGAGAACGGCAAGGTAATCGCTATGAAAGGCGATGATGGTACGGTCAGCCTTGAACCGGCGGGGCAGCTCGAATTGTCCGGCGCCCCGCTGGAAAACCTGCATCAGACGTGTGCGGAAACTGGACGGCATCTCAAGCAGGTCAAACAGATCGGCGACAAGCTTGGCGTGAGCTTCATTGGCCTCGGCATGTGGCCAGACAAGACCCGCGAAGAGCTGCCTGTGATGCCTAAAGGTCGCTATGCGATCATGATGGAGCATATGCCCAAAGTGGGCGACCTTGGCCTCGACATGATGCTGCGGACATGCACGATCCAAGTCAATCTGGACTATTCTAGCGAAGCGGACATGGTGCAGAAATTCCGTACCAGCCTTGCACTGCAACCGCTCGCGACTGCTCTATTTGCCAATTCGCCCTTCACCGAGGGCAAACCCAACGGTTTCCTGTCCTATCGCAGCCATATCTGGTCAGACACTGATCCGCATCGCACTGGTATGCTGCCATTCGTGTTTGAAGAGGGCTTCGGCTATGAACGCTGGGCCGAGTACATGCTCGATGTGCCGATGTACTTTGTCTATCGCGACGGCAAGTACATCAACGCCGCCGGCCTGAGCTTCCGCGACTTCCTCGAAGGCAGGCTGGAAGTGCTGCCGGGTGAAAAGCCAACCGCAGCCGATTGGTGGGACCATCTTTCAACCGCTTTTCCAGAAGTGCGCCTCAAGAGCTTTCTCGAGATGCGCGGCGCGGATGGCGGTCCATGGAGCCGGATCTGTGCGCTGCCCGCGTTCTGGGTCGGATTGCTTTACGATCAGAGCGCGCTCGATGCGGCTTGGGACCTTGTCAAAGGCTGGTCGATGGAAGAGCGGGAGGCCTTGCGCAATGCCGTCCCTGCTGAAGCGCTCGATGCGTCCATTCCAGGCGGCGGCCGCTTGCAAGATCTCGCTAAAGACGTTCTTGCTATCGCGCGTTCGGGCCTCACGTCACGCGCGCGACTCAACGAGGCCGGCGACAATGAAACCGGCTTCCTTGAGACGCTGGACGAGATTGTCGAAAGCGGCAAAGTTCCTGCACAACGCTTGCTGGACCGCTATCACGGCGAATGGGATGACGATGTCAGCCGGGTCTACAAATACAGCTTTTGATTTCGGAGGTTCATAGTGCTTTTAGTGCTTGCAGAAGCAAAGCTCGGCGAAGGAACACTCGAAACAGCTCGGTCGGCTTTCGAACAAATGATCACCGCTTCAAGGGCCGAAGATGGATGCATTTCCTACGCCTATGCGCAGGACGTGCTCGATCCGTCAGTTCTTCACATCACTGAAAAGTGGCAGGATGAGGAAGCACTCGCGACGCATTTTGCAACCCCGCACATGGCCGAATTTCAGGTCGCATTGAGCCAGCTCGACGTCACGATCACTGAACTCGCGAAATTTCAGACAGATGGCGGGCAGCCATTGCGCTGATCTGCCCCAGATCCGTTCCTAGCGGAAAGCGCGGATCCTGCCGTTGTCATCCAGAATATAGAGCGTGCCGTTTGCGACGACAGGAGGTAGGCTGACGCTTTCGTCAAGATCGCGATAGAGCGTTGCAGAGCCTTCGCCAGTGCTGATCTTGTAAAGCGCGCCGCGTGAGCTTGCGACCCAGAGGTTGCCACCTGCCAGCACCGGGCCGGTCCAAAATATCGGACCCTGGCGATCTTTTTCGTCCTTGTAACGCTGAAGCTGCGAAATCCACCGTACCTTGCCACTCGAACGCGCAATTGCGAGCAAACGCGCATCGTCAGTCAGCGTGAAGATCCACTCGCCAGCAATCGCTGGTGTCGAGATACCAGCAAGATTGAGTTCCCAGATGCGCTGACCAGTGACCAGCTCATACGCTGCCATGCGCCCGCCCTGCCCGAGAGCATAAACACGACCTGAATCGATAATCGGGTCTGCATCGATATCCGTCAGCGAGCCCACTTCGGTAGAAATCGAGGTTCGTGCCAAGGCATCGGCCCAAAGGATACGGCCATTTTCATAACGATAGGCTGAAAGCTCGCCGGAAGAATATCCTGCGAGCACAGTACCCTGCCCCGCTGCTGGGGCTGCAACGCCGAACACACCAGCCTGTGTTGCTGAACCTGATTCCTGCCAGATCTGCGAGCCGGTGTTGGCATCGAGCGCAAATATCTGATTGTCCTGCGTCATCACAAAGATTTGACCGAACGCGATCGTCGGCGATCCGCGCAGTGGTCCGGCAGGCTGAACTTTCCACTCTTCCGCACCGGTCTCTGCGCTCAGAGCAATAACTTCGCCAACGCCGTTCGTGGCGTAAACGCGGCCATTTGCAATACTGGCACCACCGCCGAATGCCGAGTTCTCAAGCTTGCCTTCAAGCTGCATCCGATAGGTCCAGCGCCGCGCGCCGCTTTGTGCATCCAGCGCGTGAACAACGCCATTCGTGTCAACGGCAACCAGCAGTCCGCCGCCAATTACAGGAGATGCAGCAAGCCTACGACGCTCGCTCGAACCGGCAATCTGCGCGCTCCACACTTGCGTCGGATTGTCAGCCAAGGCCAGATGGCCGTATGACTTGCCCGCATTTCCTCCCGCTTGCGCCCATTCCGCATTTGTCTGCGCCGGCGGCAGAACGACAGTGACGTCAGCAAGGTCAGGCGACACTTTCGCCCCTGTTTCGATCCGCGAGAGGATCGGCATGCGTTCCCCGATGGTAGGTGTGGTCTTCTTGTCACCGCCACCAAACAGGCCGCCGCCACAACCGGCAAGCGCTGCGCTCGCCATTGCAAGGACCGCTGCGTGAGCTACAAATTTGCGCGTATTCATCACTGTCTTCATAATCCTGTTATTGCATGCTTGCCGTCGTCAAAGCGCCATTGGCGCTATTCGAGACCGGCTCCTGCATCCCCCTCGCCAGAGCGCGTGATACCTTGCTCCTCCAGCAACTCATCTACATCTTCAATCGCATCCACACCCAACAGTCCCGCCAGTTGGCGCGCTCTTGCCCGCAAGCTTTCAGGCACGTCTTCAGACTTGGATATCTCGCTCAGCAGCGTGCCTGCCTGCGCCTGATCGCCATTCTCCAAGTGAGCAAGTGCGACAAGCTCGCCTGCGCTGCCGAACCACGCATTGCCGGGCACAGCCAGTGGACCCAGCTTTGCGATCACATCAGACGGCTCACGCTCGTCGAAAGTAAGAGCGATCTGCCGGACCAATGCGAGATTGCGAAATGCCTCTGGCGCTTCGCCATTCTCTGCAATCGTTCCGTAAATGGCCGCAGCTTCCGCGCCGCGCCCTTGCTCGACGGCAATCGCGGCTTTCGTCATCTGCGCGAGGACAGCTGCGCCACCTTCGCTGCTATCTTGGAGGGACGATGCGGCACCGTCTGCGTCTGACAAATTCCCCGCTTCATATTGGTCAAGAACAGCAATCAGCTGTTCCGATTCCGCTTCCATCGCGGCTTCGTTCTGACCCTGCCAAAAGAGATAGCCGCCAAATCCAGCGAGGCCCAGCACCACAAGGCCTACGATCGGCACGCCAAAACGCTTGGCAAAATCCGCATAATCGTCTTGCCGGACGGCATCGTCGATCTCGCGCAGCAGAACTTCGTCCTCTGCAGCGATCTTGTTTTCTTTGTCGTCGGCTTTGCCGCCGGTTTTCGATGGTGTGAGAGCCACGTTCGGGCGCTTCCCTTGCAATCTCAAATTCGTGTCAGGCGGCTTTAGTGAGGCTAAGGCCGCTCCGCAATGGCGCGTTGACCCTGTCCACCGACACTTGAACCGCCAATGAAGCCATTATTCAGCACCGCCGAGCCATTCAGGCCGTGATTTCCGCTTTCATGGCGCTCGCATAAAGGCGCCGATACCGGTCGAGCGCTTGCTCCGCATTATGGTACTTTCTCGCATGTTCGCGATTTGCAGCGCCCAAGCGTGCCCTGAGCAAATCATCCTTCGCCACTGCGCTTAGCGTCTGAGCGAGTGGCTTCTCAGTCGTGCCCTTCGCCACTTCGCGACAGTACTCCTCGGGAAGAAACGCCGCTATGTCAATGTTTTGGCTTGCCAGAACGGGCTTCTCCAATGCCATCGCTGTCAGTGCATTGCGAAGCTCGGAGGGTCCGTCGGTAAGTGCAATCCAGATATCGAATAGCCCCATGACCTCAGAGGGTGTCTGCTTGGTATCGATGGCATGGACCCGGTGCGACGCATCCGATTGGGCCGCCGCATCGGTGATCCTGTCTGCCTCTGGTCCTTTTGTGAGAGCCACCAGATGCCAATTGTCCGGGAGTTGCTGGAGCGATGCTACCAAACTCGCGCACTCGCCCACATTATCGCGGCTATAAAGTTGAGCACCGATCCAAAGCTCGCCTTCACGCTTGATGATACCGCGCAGCGCGTCAGCCTTCGGTCGTTTTGGCTTTGAAGGAATTTCGACACCTGGCGCGAAATGCTTGACCCGCCCTATCGGCTGTTGCCAGTCGACTAGCGCGGCTTCCTCCAAACGTTCGGAAGGAACGACAAGCCCGGCCGCTTTGCCGAGTGCAACGCGGCGATACCAACTGCGTTTTCTGCTCAGACGCTTTTCCTCGCCGGTGAGCGCAGTTTCGTGATGGATCAAAGGCGGCAGGCCCAGCGCGTCGCTGAACAACGTATGTGCCATCGCAACGTCAGTTGCCCCCCAACCATAGGTCAGAACAAGATCATAGGGCTTGATCGCATTGGCGAGACGCATGAGACGCCCGGGTGTCGGCTTTCCCTCCAGAGACGGGAAATCCTGCAGGAACCGTGGCTTGACCTTCCCGGTCCCAACCCAATCCTCGCTGGAAACACCTACAATCTCATGATGGAGGTTCCGGCCAAGACGTGCCAGGCGATCTGGCAAGAACTCCGCTGCAAGGGCCTCTCGTCCGCCCAAGCAATGCAGGATACGCAGTGCGTTGTTACTCATTTGGCTTCAGCGAGAAGCGCATCAATAGAAGCGAGCGACTCTGGTTCGCTCAGCATGGGCGCATGGCCGATGCGAGGTACTGTGACATGCTTCATGGATGGAATACGCCGCTGCATCTCTGACAGCGTTTCCCGCGTTAACAGGTCGCTCAATTCGCCGCGCAACACCAGCAAAGGCGTGTTGCCAAGTGCTTCGAAGGCAGGCCACAGATCTGGCGGTGCGGCATTGCCGGGTTCCTTGAATGGTTCTGCAATCGCCATGTCATAATCGAGCGCAATCCGGCCATTGGGTCCAACGATCATTGTGCGCTTGGCCATCTCTAGCCAAGTCTCGACGTCATAGTCGGGAAAGCTGTCGCCATGCTCGTCCTTGAGCGCGCGCGCTGCATGCATCCAGGTCGGGAAACTGCGACCTTGCCCTACATAACCAGCAATGCGTTCAATGCCGGCAGGATCAACCACAGGCCCGATATCGTTGATTGCTGCGGCAGCAATCCGGCTCGCATCTTTGACCGCCATCAGCATGGTCATGATGCCTCCCATCGAGGTTCCGATGGCGATAAAGCGGGTGATTCCTTCCTGCTCCAACAAGGCTTCTACATCGTTGACATAGACAGGCGGCGAATAGGTCGCGCTGTCCTTGGCATAATCGCTGAGCCCTCGCCCGCGCATCTCCGGCACAAGCACACGGTGCCGGTCGCATATGTGTTTTGCCAATGGCGCAAAATCGCGCGAATTGCGGGTGAGACCGTGTAGACAAAGCACAGGTAACGCATCCGCCGGCCCTGAATAGTCACGGAAATGCAGGTTCAAACCATCGGAGCTGGTCCAGCTCCGGTCGCGATACGGCAAGTCGGTCAATTCTAAAGCGCTTTCGTGTTCGGATCGGCTCGCGCGGCTTGCGCCCGCCCTTGTGAAGCCCCACTATTGCCAGATGAACGGTGAACCGCAACCTGCCACAAGCGCGATTGCGCAAAATCCACACTATCGCGCCGATCCCGCTCTGCTCACGCTGGCAGAATGGCTCGGCGATCCGGTCAAGCCGGCAGACTTTCCGGACGCGACTATTCGCTTTCGCAACGATCGGGCTGCGGCGAGTGTCGGCTTGGATAAGCTCAGCGATGAGGAGTGGATTCGCCACTTCGCGCGGTTCGAACCACTACCTGACAATATCCCTCGGCCCTTGGCGCTCAAGTATCACGGGCATCAGTTTCGCGTTTACAACCCAGAGATCGGAGACGGGCGCGGTTTCCTGTTCGCGCAGATGCGCGGAGGCGGATCAGCAGAAGGACGCTTGATGGACCTTGGAACCAAAGGTTCAGGCACAACGCCTTATAGCCGCACTGCCGATGGGCGTCTTACGCTCAAAGGCGGTGTTCGTGAAATCCTCGCAACGGAAATGCTGGAGGCGCTTGGCGTCAACACCTCCAAGACCTTCTCCATCATAGAGACCGGTGAGAAGCTCTACCGCAATGACGAACCATCACCTGCGCGTTCTTCGGTCATGGTCAGGCTAAGCCATTCGCACATCCGCATCGGAACATTCCAGCGATTGCTCACACATGAGCAACAAGACGAGATGGAGCAGCTCGCCCAATATTGCATCACGAACTTTCCCGGTCCGATGCCACCAGAGGACGCGCCTGATCGCGAAAATCCAGCAGTGATCCTGCTGCATCAAGTGGTCGAGCGGCTGGCTGATCTCGCCGCAAGCTATATGGTCGCAGGGTTTGTCCATGGCGTGCTCAACACCGACAACATGAACATAACCGGCGAAAGCTTTGACTATGGTCCGTGGCGCTTTTTGCCGACTTGGGACCCAGGCTTTACCGCTGCCTATTTCGATCAAGGCGGGCTCTATGCATTTGGTCGCCAACCTGAAGCGCTGCACTGGAATTGTGGACAGCTTGCAGTCGCCTTGCGCATGCTGGCGGACAGTGAGCCGCTCCTGAATGCGATGAACCGGTTTGGTCCGCTCTATATGGCAGCTGTCGGGCGGCGGTGGTGCTGGCGTTTGCGTGTTGAAGCGCGCGATGAAGAAAACAATGCGGCGCTGGTTGCGGCTTGCGAGAAGGCCTTGCGCGAAGACGGCTGGCAACCCGATGGATTTTTCCACCAGCACCGAGGCGGACGAAATGCGTCGGGTGAATTGGCGGAAGCTTTTGCCGGCTTCGAGCCTACGGCTTCAGATCATCCCTATTGGTCAGAAACGGAAGTGCAATCGATGCTGATCGACGAAGTTGAAACCATTTGGGACGCAATTGCAGAGCGCGATGACTGGACTCAACTTGAGGACAAGATTGCAGCGATCCGCCGAATGGGCCAAGCGCATGGTACTCCACCAGCGCCAGCGGGGCACGTTGCCGACGCTTAAGGCTTACTCAGTCATCTACGTAAGTTCCGTAAACATCTTTTCTTTTTGCCCTTTGCGTCCTAACGCAGCTTACAGAGAAACACGTGACCACTGCGGCTCAGACGAGGGGTAGCCAAGGTGGATTTAAGAACCTCGAGGGATTGACGATCACAAAGCTTGTTTCGCACGAACCCGCGACCGGCCAACAGCTGTGGGAAGGCAGCGTCAGTGACATAGACGCTTGCGCCAAGCGTGCGCGCCGTGCCTGGCCAAAATGGGCATCAAAATCACTCACTGAACGGATCGAAGCCGTACGCCGGTTTGCCAATGAGGTACGCGATTGCGCTGACGACTTTGCGAAGCTGATTTCGCGCGAAACGGGCAAGCCCTTGTGGGAATCGCGCACAGAAGTCGACGCGGTCATTGGCAAGGTTGAAATCTCGATCACCGCCTATGCTGAGCGCACTGGTAAGAAGAAGCTCGATAGCGCCGCGCAAGGCACTGCTGCGGTACGCCACAAACCACATGGCGTCATGGCCGTCCTCGGCCCCTATAATTTCCCGGCGCATCTGGCGAACGGCCACATCATCCCTGCGCTCATTGCAGGCAACGCGATCATCTTCAAACCGAGCGAGAAAACCCCGGCGGTCGGCGAATTCCTAGTCGCTTGCTATCATAAGGCGGGGATTCCCGAAGATGTAATTCAGCTCGCTTTAGGCGAAGTTGAAGAAGGCAAAGCCCTCGTTGCGCATCGCGAAGTTGATGGCGTTCTATTTACCGGATCTGTCCAGGCAGGCATCGCGATCAACCGCGCGCTGGCCAAAAACCCCGGCAAGCTTGTCGCGCTTGAAATGGGCGGCAACAATCCACTTGTCGTGCTCGACACGCCGCGGCTTGAAGATGCAGCGGCTTTGATCGTGCAGTCGGCTTTCACCACAGCGGGTCAGCGCTGCACGGCAGCGCGGCGACTGGTTGTGCTGGAAAGCGTATTCGATCGCCTGATAGAAGTGCTTTTACCAACAGTGCGGCGCATCATCGTTGATCAGCCATTTGCCGATCCCGCTCCTTTCATGGGGCCCGTGATCGATAATCCGACCGCACAGAAACTGGCCGAGAGCTTTCTTTTCCTGATGACGGAAGGCGGTAAGCCTCTGGAGCATTTGCGCCGCCCTGATGACACAAAGCCATTTCTCACCCCGGGTCTGATCGATGTCACTGAGATGAAAAATCGTCCGGATGTCGAGTTGTTCGGCCCCTTACTTCAAGTCATTCGCGTGCCGGATTTCGACGAAGCGATCAAAGAAGCGAACAACACACGGTTTGGCTTGTCAGCCTCACTGATCGGAGGCGACGCGCAGGATTACAACCGGTTCTGGGCGAATACTCGGGCTGGCATCATCAACTGGAACCGCCCGACAAACGGTGCGTCCTCCGCCGCTCCATTTGGCGGTGTCGGGCTATCGGGCAATCACCGACCAGCGGCATTCTACGCGGCGGACTATTGCGCTTATCCCGTCGCCAGCACAGAAATGGAAGAACCCAAGGCGACCTTGGGAATCGGCCTCTCAGAAGCAGAGTAGTCCGCAACGCAAAAGGCGCCCCTTGCCTTTCGGTCAAGGAGCGCCTCCACAGCCCCCACAAGTGAGACCTGTGCCCTAAGCCATTGGTGGGATGGCTCAAGCTTGTGTGTTTGGTGAGGAAGCGCGCTCGCTGAACCGCGCTTCCGTCCATCGCGCTTAGCGGCAGCGCGAGTTGCTGCGATCAATTGTACGGCCCAGGATCGCGCCGCCCGCTGCGCCAAGAATCGCGCCAAGCGTGCGGTCTCCGCGTCCTGCCAATTCGCGACCAGCAAGTGCCCCAACGCCTGCGCCGATCAAGAGGCCAGTGGTGCCGTTTTCCTTGCGGCAATAATAGCGACCATCACGCCCGCGCCAGACGCGTGTGTCGCGGTGGACGCGTTCACCATGATAGCGGCCCCGACGATCATAATAATAATCGTCATCATAATGACGATGCTTCCACTTCTTGCGCTTATGTTCGTAGGTCATGTCACCAAGCACGGTAACAGCGTTCACGGCGGATTGCGGAGTTTCGAATTCTGCTGCTGCAGCTGGCGCAGCGAATGAGAGTGTCGCGGTTGCTCCAAAAGCAAGAGCGATCGATTTTGCTTTGCTGAACGGCATGATCTTTGTCCTTCTTCACTCAATCAGCGGATCGGGGAATACCTCCGCTTCATCAGTTCGTTCAGCTATACGGGGTATAATCTGAACAATATGCAACGGCGTGTGCAGATTTGTTCATCTACGGCGAGTTGTGCATGAACATCGGACGAAGTGAATGATTGACGGCCCAAAGCCATGCGCTTAGCGGACAAGCGATGGGAGCGGAGACCGAACAAGGAGCCGATGCCAGCGGCCTCGCGGCTGCATTCGGCGCATATCTCTTGTGGGGCTTCCTGCCGCTTTACCTGATTCTTGTCCGTGAAGTTCCGCCATTCGAGTTCGTCGGCTGGCGCATCATCTGGACAATTCCGGTCTGCCTGCTGCTGATCCTCGTGCGTAATCAATGGGCGCAAGTGAAAGCAGCCATTGCGGATCGTCGTACGCTCGGCTGGCTGTTCGTGAGTGCGGCTCTGATTGGAGCAAACTGGCTCATCTACATCTGGGCGATCCAGTCAAACTATGTCTACGCTGCCAGCATGGGTTACTATCTGAACCCGATGCTGAACGTTCTGCTCGGCACTGTATTCCTTGCTGAGAAGCTTTCGCGCCGACAGTGGATCGCTGTCGCTATCGCTACCGCGTCCATTGTTTCGCTGCTGTTTGGTGCGTTTTCGACGCTCTGGATCACGCTGTCTCTGGCCGGCACTTTCGGGTTCTACGGGCTGGTTCGCAAGCAGACGCCGGTTGGCGCTGTGCCAGGCCTAACCATCGAGTCAATTCTGCTATTGCTGCCTTCCTGCGCAATCGTGTGGTGGTATGCGCAGACGCCCGCGGGGCCGTCATTCGGTCAGGAGATCGAGCTAAGCCTGTTGATTGTTCTGGGCGGTGTCGTCACCGCAACGCCTTTGCTGCTGTTCGCTATTGCCGCGCGCAAGCTGCCTTACTCGACGCTGGGCTTTATCCAGTTTCTGGCCCCGACCATCGTGTTCATTCTCGGCTTGACCGTGTTCGGCGAGAAGCTGGACAAAGCAGAGCTCGGCGCTTTCATCCTCATTTGGATCGCCATCGCAATTTTTGTGAGCGATCTGTTTGCAAAGCGGTCTGCAAAGGCGGTTGCCTAGTCTACCATCCGCCAGTCCAAAGTCTCTCCTGCGTGGAACGGGACTATCTCTTCACCTGCGGCCGTCAGCATGTCCGGCACCTGATGCGGCGCGCGATTGAGAGTGATCGACGTGTCATTCACTGGCAGCTTGTAGAAAGCAGGGCCATAGAGCGAAGCGAAGCCTTCAAACTGCTCCAGTGCATGCTCTTCGTCAAAGACAGCGAGATAGCTTTCCAAAGCATAAGGTGCGTTGAAAATGCCTGCACAGCCGCAAGCGCTTTCCTTTGCATGACGCGCATGGGGTGCGCTGTCGGTTCCAAGAAAGAACTTCGGATTGCCGGATGTTGCCGCCTTTCGCAAAGCGAGCCGATGCTGTTCGCGCTTGGCCACAGGAAGACAATATGCATGCGGCCGAATGCCCCCGACCAGCATCGCATTGCGGTTGATGTGAAGGTGCTGCGGCGTAATCGTCGCAGCGACGTTCGAACCACAGTCCAAGACAAAATCGACTGCATCACTTGTTGTGATGTGCTCGAAAACGACGCGCAGCTTGGGAAAATCACGGACAATACCGCGCAGGTGTCGCTCGATAAACTCAGCCTCTCGATCAAAAATGTCGATCTCGCCCTCGGTCACTTCGCCGTGAATGCAAAGGACAATGTCCTCAGCCTCCATGCGGGCAAAGACCGGTGCAAGCCTGGCAATGTCGGACACTCCGTGCGCAGAATTGGTGGTCGCATTGGCAGGGTAAAGTTTTGCCGCAGTGAACACGCCCTCAGCCGCTCCGCGCGCCAGATCGTCGGGATCCGTGTCGTCGGTAAGATAGCATGTCATCAGCGGCGTGAAGTCTACGCCATCTGGCACAGCCGCCATGATCCGCTCTCGATAGGCTGCAGCACTCGCTGTGTCGGTCACTGGCGGCGTCAGGTTTGGCATGACTATCGCCCGCGCGAACTGGCGCGCAGTGTAAGGGACCACATCGCGCATCATATCTTCATCACGAAAGTGCAAGTGCCAGTCGTCCGGGCGGCGAATTGTCAAAGTGTCTGCCATAGCTTGCGCGATAGTCGCGTGCGCGAAGACTTTCCAGTCCTGCAATTGGGCATTAGGCGCATCTCTCATGGCACGAATCGGATTTCTCGCATGCGGTGGAACGCTCTCAGGTTCAGAGCGACGCCGCGCTGACGCATACGAACACGATCTTTCCGTCGCTGCGATCAAGCCGGCAGTTGCAAGCGCCGGACACGAGTTTTGCGTTGTAGATTGGGAAGCACCGTTGGAGGATTTTTCCGGACTCGACCTGGTATTGCTGGGCACTGTCTGGAATTATCAGGAGAAGGAAGCCGCGTTTCTCAATCGCCTTGTCGAGCTCGACGCTCAAGGCGTGATCATCTGCAATCCTCCCGAGGTTGTGCGGTGGAATATCGACAAGCGCTATCTGGCCGAGATGGCAGATCGAGGAGTTGCGACAGTCCCCACGCTTTGGGTCGACAATGCGAAAGCTGAAGACATGCGTCAGGCACAACGCCATTTCAGCAGCGACCGGATTGTTGCAAAACGCCAGATTGGTGCGGGCGCAGAAGGCCAGTTCTTATTCGGCGGCGACAAACCTGTGCCGAAGGACTGGCAAGCCAAACGACCCATGATGCTTCAACCCTTTCTTCACTCGATCCAGAGCGAAGGCGAGTATTCTTTCGTCTTCATCGATGGCGAGCCGAGCCATGTCCTCAACAAACGCGCAGCGTCTGGGGAGTACCGCATCCAGTCGCTTTATGGAGGGACCGAGGTCGCTGCCTCGCCAGCTGCGCAAGATGTCGCCTCAGCACAGCTTGCATACGACAGGCTACCTTTCGATGCGCCGCTTTATGCCCGCATCGATATGGTCCGCGGCGACGACGAGAAATTGCTGCTGATGGAAGCCGAGCTAATCGAACCGTATCTGTATCCGGAGCAAGGCCCCGATCTCGGGCCTCGCCTTGCTAGCGGAATTGAACGGAAACTCAGTCAGCGCGGCTAAGCCAATCCTTGGCGTCTTTTTCGCCCTGCTGCCACGTTCGCTCGATTTTCTCAGGATCTGTAAAGTCGATCTTGTCGGCAGCTACCGCGGCACTTGGCTGCGCATAGGTAATCAGCCCGGATTGAGGCAGGTTCGGATACTGGCTGCTCAAAAGTGCCAAGGTGCGCAGTCGATCATCTGAAGGCACATGAACCTTCTCCGCGAAGCCACCATCCATGACGTCTTTGTCACCCCACTTCCGGACTGGAAAAACCGGCGGGATCGTGGCGGCGATACAGATGAGATCAATTAAGCTGCCATCGCGTGCAGCTTGGCGCGCATCGACGGTTAGGCATTCGAGCCCAAGCTTTCGTGACCAGCCAAGGTGCGGCGTGCCGCGAACCGCCTGCTCCAACTTGTATAAGGGACCGTACAGCGCTGTCGCTAAGAAGCCGGGCATCGCCCGGGGAGGTACGGTAAGCAACGCGAAAAATTCCGGCCCGTCTGCGATTGCTTCAACAGCGCGGTCATCCAACGTCGTCGCAACGACAGCACGGTACATTTCCTGATGAGGAGTAAAGCGAGAGCGACCCGCCGCAACATTCGCATCATTGATACGGAAAGCCTCGCTCATCAAATCGCGCAGGTCATCCTCGCGTTCGCCAATCCATGCAGCGGCTGAGAGCACGCCGCCGGAAACACCCGTCACCCGTTCCGGGCCAAACGCATGAACGTCACCTACACGGGACATAAAGCCGCCATGCCAGAAGCACCGGATACCGCCTCCAGAGAATGCCAGTTGATCAAATTCTTCGTTCAATGGTTCCACCCGCGTCACATCCTCACTATCTCTATGATATGACAACGTCCGTCCTTGCGAACCGTGCCCTTGTGCGACTTTCCAGCCAAAACGAAGAGGAAGACCTCAGAGCTTTCCTTCAAGGGCTCGTCACAAATGATGTGAGCGTGGAGTTGCCTGTCTACGCAGCGCTTTTGAGCGCGCAGGGCAAAGCCATGTTTGACTTCCTCGTGTGGTCACATGGGGACGATATTTTGCTCGACTGCGAAGCATCGGTCGCGCCCGATCTGGCCAAGCGATTGTCACTCTATCGCCTGCGACGCGCAATCGACGTCGCCATTGACGACTCCCTGTCGGTGCATTGGTCGCTTGAAGAACAGCCCGGCGCTTCTCCTGATCCGCGTCTGGCGGAACTGGGCTACCGCTGGATTGCGCCGAAGGATGAAGGCGAAGCTGCGGATGAAGCGTGGCTCGCGCACCGTCTTTCGCTGGGTGTTCCCGAAGGTCAGGCAGAGCTGGGCGACATTCTCTGGCTGGAAACCAACGCCATCGAGCTCAATGGCGTCAGCTTCGACAAGGGCTGTTATGTCGGCCAGGAGAATACTGCGCGCATGAATTGGCGACAAAAGGTCAATCGCCGGCTGGTCGTGGTTCCGCTGTCCGCTTCAAAAGAGAAGCGCCGCAAAGCTGCCTATGGTTACTTGGGCTTGGCAGTCGATCACCTGCGCGTCGAGGACATAGATCGTGAGGCCTTGCCCGAATGGCAGAAGCGTGCGCTCGCTACGCCTGATTAAACGCCGCGAGCGAGCCTTCCAGCATCAGCTCGGCCCGGTCTCTCGCAGCCGTTTCAGGCAGTCCAAGCGAACGTGCCAGCGCGGACCCGATCAGCGCATCGCCCATCGCCATCAGGACCAGTGCAAGCGTGACTTCATGGACATGCGTGACCGTGCCGTGCGCTGCGGCTTCATCAGGCGCGATCTCGTCTACGAGCTGATGAATTGTCTCCACAATCGGGCTTAGCGCATCCTCATTGCCGGTGAGGATCATCCAGCTCGCAAGCGCCCCTGCGCCTTCCTTGTCGAATGCATCAAAAGCGAGGTCCACGACCTCGCGCGGATTGCCTAGCCCTGCCCTGCTCGCTTCCACCGCTTGCTTGATCGTCTCGCACACCGTCTCGCACAGATGCCGCGCGAGCTCTTTCTGCAGACCGGCAGCAGAGCCAAAATGATGCAGCAGATTCGCATGCGTTCGCCCGACGCGCGCAGAGACGGCTTTCAACGTGACCGCTTGAGGCCCCGCTTCAATCAGCAGCGCGCGCGCTGCTTCCAGCGCGGTCTGACGCGATTCTTCAGGAGAAAGTCGTTTGCGACTGGCCATATATGTTCTTTTCCACTCCCGGTCTGCGAGAGCGCATCCCGCCGGTTAGTTGATAAAGGGCATGCGAGAGCAGGACAAGTCAACTAGCCGCTCAACACACTATTGACACGAGTGTTAGTAAGAGCTACTGACATTGATGTAAGTTATTTCTGCTGGAGCCACAAACACCATGAATGCCCCCACTTCTTTCGATCTCAAAGCGCAGAGAAAAGGCCCCACGCCAGACGATCTTGAGATTACTGTTCGCGACGAACGCTTTGCACGCGGAATCAAGGCGCGCCGCTGGTGGCTCAATGGTGATCCCGTTGCGACGGCATGGATGAACGCCTTGTCCGCGACCTTCCCGCGTGGTGAGGCTTTCTTCATCGAATCGGTCAAGGCCTTCCGCGACGGCGCCGATCCCAAGCTCACCGCAGAGATCCGCGCATTCGTTCGCCAAGAAATCAACCACACCCGCGAGCATGTGGCATTCAATCGCATGGCTTCGGATGCTGGCTATGACATTGCAGCGATCGACAAGCGCGTCGAAGAAATGCTGGCTGAACTCAAGGATCGCCCGCAAATCCTGAACCTTGCGGCCACTATGGCGCTTGAGCATTTCACCGCCATGCTGGGCCACGAGCTGCTCAAGAATCCGAAATATCTTGAAGGCGCTGATGGCGATCTGGGCGAACTTTGGAAGTGGCACTCTGCCGAGGAAATCGAACATAAGGGCGTCGCTTACGACACTTGGCTGCACGCCACCCGCGACTGGAGCCGCTTCAAGCGCTGGAAAGTCAAAAGCCTGATGATGGTACTCGTTACCATACGCTTCATCAAGCATCGCAGCGAAGACACGATGGAGCTGCTTCGCCAGGATGGCCTCACGGGCTGGAAATGGCGCATGGCTGTGGCAAAGTATCTGCTTGTCAGCCCGGGCTTCCTCAGCCGTATCATCCCCGGCTGGCTCGCTTACTTCATGCCCGGTTTCCACCCGTGGAACGAAGATGATCGCGAACTGATCCAGCTTTACGAAGGCGATTTCGAAGACGCGCTTTTGCAGCCGGCTGAATAGCCAAACACCTGAGCCAGACAGTCAAAAAGCCCCGGCTCCGCGCAGGAACCGGGGCTTCTCTTTGCGCCGCCACCGATCGGGGGGAGGGTTTGGCGGCACAGGGTAGTGTTTTGGATTAGCCCTCAGGCAGCTTGCGGCACGAAATCGCTATCGTCGCCTACATCATTGCCAGCCAAGTCGATGACATAGCGCAGCGAGGAGACTTCACCTCCGCGCGCGAGCGAGAATTGCGCGCGGCGTTCGCCAGTGGGGCGAAAGCCAACCTTGCGCATCACGCGGCCCGATGCCGGATTATCCGTGAAATGACCTGCTTCAATGCGCTTGATCCCAAGCGTACGCGCCACTTCGAGGACACCTCGAACCGCTTCGGTTGCAATGCCCTGCCCCCAATGGCTGCGAGCGATCCAGTAGCCAAGCTCGACTACGTCCTCTTCGCCATCATCTTGGCAATTAAGGCCGACCATTCCGACAAGCTCTGAGCCGTCTTCGCCGGGGATAGTGATCACAAAGCGCGGCAGGCTGTCAGGCGCGGGTCGGGAGAGGAATTCGCGCGCGTCTTTCAGTGTGTAGGGCCATGGCGCACGGGCGAGATTGCAGACTACTTCGCGCTCGCCAATACCGGCGAAAATCGCTTCTGCATCTTCTGGCCATGCGGGCCGCAACAACAACCGTTGTGTAACGTGAAACATCGAACTTCTCCCAAGGGGTCGACGCGCTGGGGTCCTAATCCAGCCGCGTGACAATTGCGTGATGGCGAAGGGAATTTTCGCCGAGCTGAGTTTTCAGAGGGAGAAACGACAAGAGGGAGACGGGTTGGCCCCATCTCCCTCTTGGTGTGTCGGTGGATATTCCGACTAGGACCGTCCCGCTTGGACGATCCTGTTATTGAACCGTCCGGTTATTCAGCTGCCTCGGCAAGCATGTCCACTGAGACATATTTGCGGCCGAGTTTGCCTTTGTGGAATCGCACCACGCCGTCTTGCAGCGCGAACAGCGTGTGGTCCTTGCCCATGCCCACATTCGAGCCCGGGTAGAACTTCGTGCCGCGCTGACGCACGATAATGTTGCCAGCGATTACACCTTCGCTGCCGAACTTTTTCACACCGAGGCGACGACCGGCTGAGTCGCGACCGTTACGTGATGAGCCACCTGCTTTTTTATGTGCCATGGTCTCTTACCTCTTACTTCTTGTCGGCCTTAGGCGCTGCCTTCTTGGCAGGAGCCTTCTTGGCTGGAGCTTTCTTCGCTGCCGGCTTCTTCTCGGCTGCTGCCTTAGGCGCTGCCTTCTTAGCCGGAGCCTTCTTGGCCGCTGCCGGTTTAGCTTCAGCTTCTGACTTCTTAGGTGCAGCCGCTTTCTTGGCCGGAGCCTTCTTCGCGCCTTCGCCTACATCTGTGATGCGCAGCAGCGTCATCTGCTGGCGGTGGCCAGCCTTGCGACGATAGTTGTGGCGGCGGCGCTTCTTGAAGACCACAACCTTTTCGCTCTTCGCTTGAGCGATGATTTCAGCAGAAACCGTTACCTTTGAAGCGTCAGCAATCTTGTCGCCTTCGCCAGCGAGCAGAACGTCGCCCAGCGTAACGGTATCGCCCGCTTCACCAGCGAGTTTCTCGACTGCAATCTTGTCTCCGGCGGCAACCCGGTATTGCTTGCCGCCTGTGCGCACTACTGCGAACATGGTCGTATCACTTTCAATCTTGTGCTGTGCCTTCTCACCCATGGAAAAGGCGCGCCCGACGCCCCGCACAATGCGGGCTGCCGGAAAGAAGCGTGCCGTTAAGGGAAGACCGGCTGCAAGTCAACGCCAGATCGCCGGTTTTTGCCTCCTCGCGCAAGATAGTCGCGATCCATTGGAGACAAGCAACGCGAAGCTCTGGCCTTGCGGCTTTACTCTGCTATCATCGTGACAACATGGTCGTAAATGTTTCTAGACACTTGATCGCGAGTGCGCCTCTTGCGCTGCTGCTTACCGGCTGCGCGGGTGCGAGCGATCGTTACCCCTCGCTAGCCACACGCGATATCGAGCGGGTTTCAGGCACATTTGAGCCCGTTGCAGCGAGTGATTCGCAGCTAACGCCAGCCCCGGCCCCCGCCAATCAGGCGGAGCAACTCCAGAGCCTTGTCGAACAGGCTGCAAACGCCCACGCGGCATTTATGGCGGCTGTTCCCGGGACACGCGCTGCAGTTGCCGGGATCGGCGCAAAAGAGCCAAGTGACAAGAGCTGGACCGATGCTCAGATCGCGCTGGCTGAGCTCGATTCGCAGCGGAGCCGCGCAGCCATTGCCTTAGGCGACTTGGATCTACTCTATGCCAATGCGAGCGTCGATTTCGTCGAACGCGAAGCGATTGCCCAGGCACGCGTGAATGTGCTTGCGTCCGTCCAAGAGGAGGACGCAATCCTTATCGAGTTGAGGGGACTCGCTGACCAATGAATCTAGCTTGTGCTGAATGCCCGGTTCGCGAAAGCGCTGCATGCGCGGTCCTGACAGTTGAAGAGCGTGCTGCCTTGGCAGCAGCAGGGCGCACACGCGTGCTGAAACGCGGCGAATTGCTGTTTGCAGCGGGCGATGAAGACACAGCCTGTGCCACCCTCGTCACCGGAGCGCTGAAAGTCGTGGCGTATGACGTCGACGGCAACGAACAAATCCTCGCGCTAGTGCATCCATCAGGCTTTATCGGCGAGATGTTCACGCCATTCGCGCAGCATGACGTAGTCGCGCTGACGGAAAGCCAGCTGTGTACCTTTGCCAAGGTGGATATGGAGCGTGCGGTGCTCGACCATCCTGCCCTTGCGGTGGCTCTGTTCCGGAGGAGCCAGGAAGATCTGCATTCCGCGCGCAGCATGCTGGAACTGACCGCACGCGCGAGTGCCGAGGCGAGACTGGCAGCACTCATCCATGATTTCGCGCAAGCAGCGAGCGATTCGCCATGCCATCTTGCCGCCAAGTTCGATCTACCACTGACGCGCGGCGAAATGGCCAATATGCTCGGTCTTACGATCGAGACTGTCAGCCGCAAGCTGGGCGAGCTGGAAGACATCGGCGCGATTTTGCGCAATGGAAAGCGCGGGATCGAACTGGTCGACCCCGCGCTCCTGCAGTCCCTCTCCGGGAAGGAATTGGGTTAGGCGGATCGGCCTAAACGGTTGCGGCTATCATCACTACCGCAAGCCCCCAAAGCACGATCAGGACTGGCAATATTAGAACTTGAATGGCGGCATCGCGCGGTGCCAGGCCACCGGTGTTGGTCATAATGCCTTCGCTGGCGAAGCGTGACGCGCTTTTTGCGACGCTCTTGTGGTCCGGCTTCAAACGAGTCCAGATCGTCGGGATTGCGAACCCTGCCACGATGAAGAATGCGAAAATCGCCATCGGGATGATGAGGCCTGGTGTCGAGAAGGTAGCGGCCATGATGTTAAGGAAACCGAGATAGCAAGCGACTGTCGCGACGTAGAGACCGCGCGGCAACTCAAATGTACGGTCGACCTCTACAGGCTGAACGGGCGCTTCAACGATGCGGGCCTTTTGATCGAGTAGCTCGGTAGAGATGAGTTTGGACATGATGATTGCTCCTTCGTTGGAGCCTTTGTGTCCGAACTGCGATCCTTCCGCTTTGATCTCAATCAAACGCGGGTGGACTTCATTTCATTCCCAGCGTTTGAGATCATCATAGTCCTCAGACCGGGGCTCGATCCAGTGCCATCGCCCGTCCTGTTTTTCGCGCTTCCAGAACCAGGCCGCGCTCTTCAAATGGTCCATGCAAAAGTCGACCGCGTTGATGGCGTCGCGCCTGTGCGTGGCCGCGGCCGAAACGCACACGATCGGCTCGCCAGGATGCATTAGGCCTATGCGGTGGACCATCAGGAGACCCATCAAGTCGAATCGAGCAAAGGCCTTGTCCGCCAATTCTTCCATCCCGGTCAGCGTGAGCGGCTCATAATGCGAAAGCTCCAGCGCTTGGACGCCATCTTCGCCGCGCACTTCGCCTACGAAAGTACAAACGCCGCCCAGCCCTGGATTGGCATTGGTAAACGGACCGATGAGCGTGCCGGGAATAAATGGCTCAGTGAGCAGGCGAATATCGCGCACCGCTTAGCCTCCGGAGACGCGCGGGAGCAGCGCCACTTCATCGCCGTCTTGCGCAGCCAGGGCCGTCTTGTCTGCGAGCACACGACCAGCACAAGCCACATTAACGCGTTCCTGTTCTAGCTGCTCAGCGACTTCGGGGCCGACCGCTTCGAGAAGCCCCTGCCAGCCAAGCGGCGCGCGCGCCTCGCGGCTTTCTTCGCCCGCAAGATCGCGCAAAGGCCCCAGGAAGACGATCGTCACTGCCATCGCTTAGCCACCTGTCATCGACATATGGCGCGGCAGATGCGGTTCCTGTCCTCGCTCGGAAATGTCAAAGAAGTGCCGCTCCGGCTTGATCCGCATCGCTTCATTGAGAGCGGCTTCGAGCTGGCCTGATGGATCCTCGGACCTCAATGCCGCGCGTAGATCGACCCGCTCTCCTCCACCAAGACACGGATAGAGTTGCCCGGTCGCTGTCACCCGCAAGCGGTTGCAACTCGCGCAGAAATTGCCTGTAAGCGGCGTGATGAAGCCGAGTCTTCCGCCAGTTTCTGCGATTTCAACATAACGCGCAGGCCCGCCTGTTGAGTGATCAACATCGCGCAGGGTCCACCTCTCCTCGAGTTGTGCACGAACAGAAGTGAGCGGGAGATAGTGATCGATCCGGTCTCCATCCACTTCGCCCAGGGGCATGACTTCGATCAGCGTCACATCATGGCCTTCCCCATGCGACCATGCGATCAGGTCAGCGATTTCCTCTTCATTGATGCCTTTCAAAGCGACGGTGTTGAGCTTGACCTTGAGACCCGCGTCCTTCGCGGCAGCGATCCCCTCAAGCACTTGCGGTAGACGGTCGCGGCGCGTCAGCTCTGCAAAGCGCGCGCGGTCCATTGTATCAAGCGAGACATTCACTCGGCGCACACCCGCATTCGCCAATGCGTCTGCATGCTGGGCGAGCTGTGTTCCATTGGTCGTCAGCGTGAGCTCATTGAGGCCAGCGCCCAAATGCCGACCCAGCGCCGCAAACAGATCGCCAATATCGCGCCGCACCAAAGGCTCTCCGCCAGTGATCCGTATCTTGTTTACACCGCGCGCAATGAAACCAAGCGAGAGATCATAAAGCTCTTCCAGGCTCAGCACATCCTTGCGCGGAAGGAAGGTCATCGCCTCCGGCATGCAGTAAGTGCAGCGCAGATCACAGCGATCCGTGACGGAAAGCCGCAGGTATGAGATTTGCCGCTGGAACCCGTCCACCAAGGGACGCAATGGCGCTTTAGCCAGCAGCACATCAGGCTTGCGGGTGGAAATCTCAGTCATCTGAGGGGCAATACTGCCCTGTGACCCCCGGCGCGCGCAACAGATAATCGAGCAATTCTGCGCCGCCCTCTTCCTTCGCTCCGATCACATTGACGCGCAGCGGCGCGTATTGGCGCGCGAGATCACGAGCAAGCGTCCGACGCCAATCATCATGGTCCTTGCACGCGGGCGGCAAATGCACTGTGAGAACCTGTGTCTTGCCGTCTTCCAAAATCGCGCAGGCATCGCCCATGTGATCCGCGTAGAATGCGCGTGAAGCATCAAGCGGTGTCATCGGTAGCTCGACGACTTCCAGCACCGCAGAGCCATGCTCGGGCGGAGCACCGCTCATTTGCGCTCCCGGTGAAGCGTTATGCCGATCTTCTCGCCCGCTTCAGCAATCGCGAGCTTCACGATCTTCACTGTGATCGCTTCGATCCGATCGTCCTGCACAAATAGGGTTTCGCAAATATGGTCCGCGACCGCTTCAATCAGCTTGAAATGCACGCCTTCAGGCAGCGCGTCAGATGCAGCGAACTTTAAGTCCATATAGTTCTTGCTCGCTTCGAGCGGCGTGTCCGGCTCATAGCGATCCTCGACCTTCAGCTTGACCTGAATGGTAATGCGCAGCGGCTGCGGCTTTCCGGTCTCTTCAGAATAGATGCCGGTCAGTACGTCATGTTCGAAGTCCGCGACTTCTAGAATTAGCGAATCACTCATGCCAGCGCCTTAACCAGAATTGCTCCAACGTGCGAAGATTGCCGTGGGGAGCGCCCGCGCGCCTTCCCCAGTTTCTTGAACCGCTAGATCACCATGCTCGATCTTGCCGGGTAGATCAGCGAAGTGCTCCGCCAGCAAGCCGCCTAGCGACAGGCTGCTCATGCGGACTGCGTAGACTGTGAGAAACAGGAAACGGCTCTCGGCATCGAGCAGCTTGCGGCAATCCGCGATGAGGCCGGGAAGCCCGTCTTCCAAACGCCAAGTCTCATTCTTGGGACCGCGTCCGAACTTAGGCGGATCAAGGATGATCCCGTCATATCGGTTCCCGCGTCTCACTTCGCGTGCTGTGAATTTTGCCGCGTCATCGACTAGCCAGCGGATGGGCCGGTCTTCCATCTTGGAAAGTGCAGCATTTTCGCGGGCCTGCGCAACCGACTTCTTCGAGGCATCCACATGAGTAACCCGGCCATGCTGGCTGAGCGCAAGCGAGCCAACGCCAGTGTAGCCGAACAGGTTGAGCGTTTCCGCGTCTGCGCGACCCTCCAACCTTTCTCTCATCCAGTCCCACACAGGTGCCATGTCAGGAAAGAACTGCAAGTGCCGGAAAGGCGTCGGCTGAACCGCAAAGCGAACCTCGTTCCAGTGGGCTTGCCAACCTGCATCCGGCACTTCGTCGGAAAGCTGCCAGCGGCCGCCACCGTCCTCGTCAGAGCCTGGAATAAACTCGCCATCGGCTTGCCACTCGGAAAGACGCGGGCTCCACATGGCCTGCGGTTCGGGCCGGATGAAGCGGAAGCCGCCAAAGCTCTCCAGCTTCCGGCCATGGCCGCTATCGAGCAGGCGGTAATCTTCCCAGCCCTCGCCCGCCATCAGCACAGATTGAGCGTGAAGATCGGCCATCAGGCAGCGAGGGCGGCGTGCTCCGCCACAAAACTGCGGACCGCGTCATATTCGCCCGGCAGGCTGGTGAATGCCTCTTCCCGTGAGAACAGATCACCTACGCGCTGCGGCAAGCCTGGCCGCGAACCCGTCGCGCGCTCTACGGCATCGCGGAACTTGCCCGGATGGGCCGTCGCCAATGTGACGATTGGAACAGACGGATCACGCGAGCTTTCGCGCGCTGCGTGGAGACCAACGGCAGTATGCGGATCGATCAGCTCTCCGCAGGCCTCATAGGCCCAGCGCAAAGCACGGGCGGTATCGTCCTGATCCGCTCTTCCGCTAGTGAACATGGCCGAAGCGCCTTCGCGCTGCGCATTGCTCAGCTGCATCGCACGGGTCTTTTCAAAGTCGGCCATCTGCTTTGCCATCGCCGCGCCATCGCGCCCACCGACATCAAACAGCAACCTCTCGAAGTTCGAGCTGACCTGAATGTCCATGCTGGGCGTGACTGTCGGCGTAACTTTTCCGGTCGAGTAATCACCGCTGGTGAGCGCGCGGTGGAGAATATCGTTCACATTGGTCGCAACAATCAGCTGCTCGACCGGCAGCCCCATGCGCGCGGCAACATGGCCTGCGAACACGTCGCCAAAATTGCCTGTAGGCACGCTGTAGGCGGCGGCGCGATGCGGCGCGCCGAGCTGCAATCCTGCGGCGAAGTAATAGACCACCTGCGCCATCAGTCGCGCCCAATTGATCGAGTTCACCGCACCGATATTGTAACGAGAATTCATGTCCGGATCGTTGAACATGCGCTTCACCATCGCTTGCGCATCGTCAAAGCTGCCATCAATCGCGATGTTAAAGACATTGGGCGCGCGCACAGTCGTCATCTGGCGGCGCTGCACATCGCTGACGCGGCCTTCCGGGTGAAGCATGAAGATGTTGACGCCTTCGCGTCCGGCCACCGCATTGATCGCCGCACTGCCTGTATCGCCGCTGGTCGCGCCTACGATGGTGATGTTGCTGCTGCGCCGCGCGAGGAACGTTTCGAACAGCAGGCCGAGCAATTGCAGCGCGACGTCCTTGAAAGCCAGCGTCGGCCCGTGGAACAGCTCAAGCAGCCATTGGCGCTGATCAAGCTGGACCAGAGGCGTCACCGCATCATGGGCAAAGCTGGCATAGGCTTTCTCGCAAAGATCATGGAGCTCGGCCTCGGTTAGGTTGCCCGCCACAAATGGCGACATCACACGGCTGGCAAGCTCGGCATAGCGAAGGCCCGCCATCGCCGCGATATCGTCGCTTGAGAATTGAGGCCATTCGATCGGCACATAGAGCCCGCCATCACTGGCAAGTCCGGCAAGCGTGACGCCTTCAAAATCGAGCGTCGGAGCGCTGCCTCGGGTCGAGATATATTCCATCGTGGCTGGCGGTTAGCCTTGTGCGGGTGCGAGAGCAAGAAAGGAGCGCTTTGGACGCCTCAAACTTCCTCATCCCGCCGCTCGCTGAGCCGCTTCTTCATCGCAAGCCAGTAGATCACGAGAGCCGTCAGCGCGAAGAAGAACCACTGCCCTGCGTATGCGAGATGATTGTTGGGCAAGTCTCGCGGATCAGGCTTGGCGAGGGGTTCAAGACCGGCAAGCGGCGGGTCTGCAACCAAACGAGGGCCCGGCGCAATCACACCGACTACAGTATTGGACTCTTCAGTGGGCCAACTCGGCATGTCCGGCGTGCGGGAATAGCCAAGATAGACTGGAATGCTATCCTCCAACGAACCATCTGGATCATCTACGCACAGTGCGCGGATCGCCCACCCTTTCGCCCCACTGGCGGCCGTCCCCGCTGTTGCACGTGTCTCCAAGTTTATTTCACAGGTTAGCTGAGATCGTCGGTACCAAACTGCGCTGTCATCGCCGGTACGCGGAAAATCCACCAGTTCCCCGCCTTCAGTTGATCCGGCAGCTTCATATTTAGCAATCAGCTCCGCCTTTTCCTCCGCGCGGCCTAATTGCCAGAAGCCCAGCCACACCATGATCGCGGCGGCGATCAGGACAACGATTGTCGGAATGACAGGAAGCTGACGCAGGTTCATGATGGCTTGTCACTGTCTGAAAGATAGCGCTCATAGCGCGCATATAGGTTCACGATCTTGAACAGCCGCAAACTGCCGATCACTACCGCAACCGTCACCGGCAGCCACACGATCATTTGCAGGACCAGCGACGGACGAAACGCGCTGTCGATCCACCATGCGATGCCGATCAGTAGCAGCGCGACGATCATAGTCAGCAGGCCGACAAAGCGCCCGCCCCCTTCCAGCTGAGTGAAATCAAGCTCGCAAGACGAACACCGCTGCGCGACCTGCGCAGGTGCCACAAAAACCGTCCGCGCGCCGCAGCGTGGGCACATACCGAAAAGGGCTGCCTGAGTTACCCCCGGCAGCCCCTTCTTTGTCTCAGAGCGTGCGCCCTCAGCCATTAATGGACCGGTGCGCCCCAGCCGCCCCAGATGTAGACGGCGATGAAGAGGAACAGCCACACGACGTCAACGAAGTGCCAGTACCATGCAGCTGCTTCGAAGCCGAAGTGCTGACGTGGTGTGAAGTGGCCCTTGTAAGCGCGCGCAAGGCACACGATCAGGAAGATCGTCCCAACCAGAACGTGGAAGCCGTGGAAGCCGGTCGCCATGTAGAAGGCCGAGCTGTAGGTGTTCTGACCGAACACGAACGGCGCGATCGAATACTCGTAAGCCTGGATCGCAGTGAACAGCGCGCCCAGAGCAATCGTCGCCCACAGACCCTGCTTCAGGCCTTCGCGGTCACCATGGATCAGCGCATGGTGCGCCCAGGTAACGGTTGTGCCGGAGCACAGCAGGATCAGCGTGTTGAGCAGCGGCAGCGAGAATGCGTCCAGCACTTCCATGCCTTCCGGCACCAGTGTTCCGCCTTCGGTCACACCATCGGTCAGGAACAGGTTCTGAGTAGCTTGCTCTGCCGTGCCAGCAGCGGCAACGACCAGCGGTTCAGGGAATAAAGCGAAGTCGAAAAACGCCCAGAACCAGCCGACGAAGAACATCACTTCTGACGCGATGAACAAGATCATGCCGTAGCGCATGTGGAGCTGCACCACCGGCGTGTGATCGCCGCCCTCAGCTTCGCGAACGATATTCGCAAACCAGCTGAAGAACGTCGCGATCAGGCCAGCAATGCCGAGACCCAGAATGACCGCCCACCCGCTCATTTCGTGCATGTAGAAAACCATGCCGGTAGTAAAAGTCAGTGCCGACAGCGAGCCAATCAGCGGCCAGATATCGGGCTCTAGAATGTGATAATCGTGGTTCTTTGTACCAGCCATCGGTTTTTCCCGTTCAAGTCTTCAGGCAGCCTTTAATGTCCCTCGCCGCCTCGGTCCAGAGAGTAATCCCCCGCGTTTATGAGCCAGCCTCAGGCTCGGCATCGCGTGCGCGGTGGAAAGTATAACTAAGTGTGATCTGCTCAACGCCGTCCATTGCCTCATCTTCGAGCGCTGCAGGATCGATGAAGTAAAGCACCGGCATGTGCACTTCCTCGCCCGGCTGCAGCGTTTGCTGCGTGAAGCAGAAGCACTGGATCTTGTTGAAATGAATGCCAGCCTGCTCAGGCTCGACATTGAATGTCGCGGTGCCTGTAATCGGCACGGAAGAATTGTTTTTCGCCACATAGGTCGTCATGTCGCGAACGCCGATCTGGATCGTGTCAGTCGGCTGCGAGGGACGAAATTCCCACGGAACACCGCGCGCGAGCGATGCATCGAACCGGATCGACATTGTGCGGCCCGCTGAACTCGCGTTGGCGAGCTGTTCAGCAGCGCTTGCTTCCGCTTCGGTTGCCTGCTGCGTCGTCCCGCCAAAGCCTGTGACGCGGCAAAACAGATCGTAAAGCGGCACAGCAGCATATCCCATGCCCAACATTGCAAGCGCGCCTGCAAATGCGATCAGGCCGACTTTCTTGTTCTGGTTCTCAAGCTGCGGATTAGCGGTCGTCATCGCTTATTCTCCCATCCGCACGATGGTGATCATGTAAAACAATACGACAAAGAACAGCAGCACGCCGCCGAGCACAAGATTGCGGCTCTTCTGGCGGCGACGGATTTCGTTTTCTTCTTCAGGCGTCATGACGTCAGTCTTTAGTCTATCAAATCAAGCCGTAGCTGGCAGCGTAGCGATCCACCACCAGAGCCGCGAACAGCGCGAACAGGTAAAGGATCGAGAAACCGAACAAGCGCTTCTCCGGCTTCATTGTATCTTGCTCTTCTGATTGCCGGAAAGCGACAGGAAACGAAAGCGCAAGGAAAGCAAAGGACAGCGCAAGGCTTGCAACACCGTAAATTACGCCTGTCCCGCCGATCAGCCACGGCGCAACCGCAACCGGAATCAAAAGGATTGTGTAGGCCAGGATCTGGCGGCGAGTCGCTCGCTCGCCTGCAACCACCGGAAGCATCGGAATGCCGACCTTCGCGTAATCCGTCTTTACAAACAGGGCGAGCGCCCAGAAATGCGGCGGCGTCCACATGAAGATGATCGCAAATAGCAGCACCGGCATGGCAGTGACCTCGCCGGTCACTGCGATCCAGCCAATCATAGGGGGGAAGGCCCCTGCCCCGCCGCCAATCACGATGTTCTGCGGCGTGCGCGGCTTCAGCCAGATTGTGTAGATGACGGCGTAATAGACGATCGCGACTGCAAGGATCGCTGCCGCAAGCCAGCCAACTGCAACACCCATGACGACGACGGAAGCCGCGCTCAGCAAGATGCCGAAATCACGCGCGTCGCTCTTTTGCATACGCTGCGAAGGAAGCGGCCGCTTGGACGTGCGCTTCATCCCTGCGTCAATATCTGCTTCCCACCATTGGTTAAGCGCAGCAGAGCCGCCTGCACCCAAAGCGATGCATAAAATCGCGGTAAAGCCGATAACCGGATGGATGCTGCCAGGTGCTGCAAGCAGCCCGCATATTCCGGTGAAAATCACTAGCGTCATTACGCGCGGCTTGGTCAGCGCGAAGAAATCGCGCCAATCGGCGGGCATGGAGACGGTGGCAGGCTTCATCATAGAATTCGACATATCATAAATCTCTAAAGGCGCTTTAGCCAGTCAATCAGTATCGCGTTGACCTGTTCCGGTTTTTCCTGCTGCGTCCAATGTCCGCAGCCTTCGAGGATGTGGCCTTCGACCTTTGGCGCGAAAGCTTTAGTGAGGCCGACAGGGTCAGTGGTCGCGCCGAACAGGAAAGTTGCCGGGTCGCGCATCCCGCCAATGTAAAGCCCAGGCTGCTCGATCTTATGGGCCTTGAATTGCTGCAGCCATTCAAAGTCGCGCACGTGATTGCGATAGCGGTTCAGCGGCCCACGAAAGCCTGATTGTTTGAATTCAGCCTCGTAAAAGTCGAGGTCTTCGCTTGTCAGCCATGGCGTTTCAACGGGGTCAGGCAGTCCTTCAAGGAAGGTCGAGCCTAACGGCTTTTCCCAATAGTCGCCTGGAGGGACGTCACCGCTGATCGAATACATCATGCGCGCAACCCAGTTACGTGGATCGGCCTCGGCCTCTGCTTCCGCGATGCCCGGCTCTTGAAAGTAATGCTGGTAGAAGAAGCGCCCCTGCGAAGTGAAGTGCTCTTCATAAACTTCAGTGAACGGCTTCGATGGCACGCCAGCAAAGGGCACAGACATCGCCGCGACGGCACTGAAATGCTCAGGATTGGTCAGCGCTGAATTCCAGACAATCGGCGCGCCCCAATCATGCCCGATCAGGACCGCTGGTTGATCCGGGGCAAGCGCTTGGCGAAGTCCGACGAGATCGCCCACCAGACGCTCCATCGCATAGGCTGCGATTGCCTCGGGCTTGTCCGAGCCGCCGTAGCCGCGCACGTCAATTGCGCAGGCTGTGTAACCAGCCTCTGCAACAGGCTCCAGCTGATTGCGCCAGCTAAACCAGCTCTCAGGAAAGCCATGCACCATGATGGCAAGCGGCGCTGTGCCAGCTTGCGGGCCTTCCAAAGCGCAGCGAAGGGTCAATTCCCCGCAATCAACTTGGCGCATGGTTGGCATGGTAGGTTGGTCTGTCTCTCTTATGCGAACGGCCGATCCTCAAAGGGACCGGCCGCACACATTCTGTTGGTTGTAAGCTGTTAGCTTAGCTCTTTGCCGGCATGTGATCGTGGTAATCGTGATGATCCTCGATCACTGGCAGCGTTTCGAACTGGTGGAATGGCGGCGGGCTGGACAATGTCCACTCCAATGTGGTTGCGCCTTCACCCCAATAATTGCCTGCCGCTTTCTTGCCAGCTGTGAACGCATAGGCAAGGTTTACGAAGAAGATCAGCATCGACGCGGCCATGATCATGTAGCCGTAAGAAGAGACCTCGTTCCAGAACGTATACGCTTCCGTATAGTCTGGATAGCGTCGCGCCATACCTTGCATTCCAAGGAAGTGCTGCGGGAAGAAGATCACGTTCACACCGATGAAGAAGCCCCAGAAATGCAAGTGCGAAAGGAACTCTGAGTGCATGCGGCCACTCATTTTCGGGAACCAGTAATAGAACCCTGCGAACAGCGAGAACACTGCACCCATCGACAGCACGTAGTGGAAGTGTGCCACCACATAATATGTGTCGTGCAAGTTGTCGTCGATACCGCCATTCGCGAGCACCACGCCGGTTACACCGCCAACGGTGAACAGGAAGATGAAGCCAAGCGCCCAAACCATGGGTGACTTAAACTCAAGGCTTCCGCCCCACATCGTGGCGATCCAGCTGAAGATCTTCACGCCCGTAGGCACTGCGATGACCATTGTCGCCGCGGTGAAGTACATCTTCGTATTTACGTCCAAGCCGACCGTATACATGTGGTGCGCCCACACGATGAAGCCGACGACGCCGATCGCGACCATGGCATAAGCCATGCCGAGATAACCGAACACAGGTTTGCGGCTGAAAGTTGCAACGATCTGCGAGACCATGCCGAAGCCCGGCAGGATCATGATGTACACTTCAGGGTGCCCGAAGAACCAGAACAGGTGCTGGTAGAGAACCGGGTCACCACCGCCTGCTGGATCGAAGAACGTCGTGCCGAAATTACGGTCTGTCAGCAGCATGGTGATCGCCGCCGCTAGAACCGGCAGAGCGAGCAGCAACAGGAAGGCCGTCACAAGCACCGACCATACAAACAGCGGCATCTTGTGCAGGGTCATGCCCGGCGCACGCATGTTGAAGATGGTCGTGATGAAGTTGGTTGCACCAAGGATCGAGCCCGCACCCGCCAAGTGGAGCGAGAAGATCGCAAAGTCGACCGCTGGTCCTTCCGACCCTGTGGTCGAAAGCGGCGCATAGACTGTCCAGCCAACACCGGCCCCGTTACCCGTCGAGCCGCCCGGCACGAACATGGAGAACAAGAGACTAAAGAAACCAGCAACCGTCAGCCAGAAAGAGATGTTGTTCATGCGCGGGAACGCCATATCCGGCGCACCGATCATCAGCGGAACAAACCAGTTACCGAAACCGCCGATCATCGCCGGCATGACCATAAAGAAGACCATGATCAGGCCGTGGGCGGTAATGAACACGTTCCACATGTGGTAATTATGATCCATCGACGTGCTGTCGCCGCCCATCAGATCAACCCAGAACTGCAGATACTGAATACCAGGCTCAGCAAGTTCCAGACGCATGATGCCGGAAATCGCACCACCGATGATCCCCGCGCAGATCGCGAAGATCAGATACAGCGTTCCGATATCCTTGTGGTTGGTTGACATGAACCAGCGGGCGAAGAAGCCCGGCTTGTGGTCCGCATGCGTGTCATGGCTCTCGTGGTGAGCGTCAAAGCCTTCTGCGGTGGTTGCCATCGTTTCGTTCTCTCTGGTCTAATTCTATATCTTACGCGGCTGCTGCTTCAGCATCGGCAGCCTCGGCGTCGCTCTCAGCATCCTCTGCAGGAGCCGCCTCTGCGACATCTTCGCTGCCAACTGTGCCGCCTTGTTCAAGCACCCAAGCTTCCCATTCTGCGCGCGGAAGAGCTTCCACAACGACCGGCATAAAGCCGTGACGCGCACCGCAAAGTTCGTAGCATTGGCCGTAATAAACGCCCGGTTCTTCGATCGTCAGCATACGTTCGTTCAAGCGGCCTGGGACTGCATCCATCTTGAACCAGAGCGATGCGACACCGAAAGAGTGGATCACATCCGCGCCTGTCGTCTGGAGGCGGATCGGAGTGTTTGCCGGAACAACCATGCGGTTGTCGACGGCCAACTGGTTCGGCTCGCCACTGGCAAGCGCCTCTTCCGGCGTCAGCATGTTCGAGATAACCTCGAAATCGCCATTATCCGGATAGGAATAGCCCCAATACCACTGGTATCCGGTCGCTTTCACTGTGATAGCGTCGGCCGGCGGCGTCTCGTACTGACGAGCAAGCAGTGTGATTGACGGCACCGCGATCACTACAAGGATGATCACCGGAACAACGGTCCAAACAACTTCGATCATAGTGTTATGCGTCGTCTTCGACGGCGTCGGGTTTGCTGCACGGCGAAAGCGCACCACCACCCACAGCAGCAGCGCGAGCACAAACAGGCTGATAATCGTAATGATCGGTAACAGCACAGCGTCATGCATCCACAGCGCATACTCACCGTCAGCAGTGTACTGATCTTGGAAGGTCAGGCTCTTCCACGGATCGGTCTCATACGCCGTTGGCATGCCTTTGCCCGCCTCAGGCGCCATCGGCACGTAGCCAGCGACCGGCTCAGCCTCGACAGCAACTTCCTCTGCTGCGTCCTGAGCCGTTGCCATTTGCGGCGTCAAAGCCAGCACAACAGCCATTACCAATCCTGCGATGAGGAGATATGCGCGATTAAGGGTGTGCCCCAATACCATCGAATATACGCTTTCCGCTTGCGTGGCCGAAACCACTGTCTTTCTCAACAAGCCGCGAGACATCGTTCAATACTTGAAAACCCGACCACGACCATTCACTTGGCATCTCTGCCAAGAATTGCAGGCCCCTATAGGCCCGCTTGCCGCATGCCTCAAGCGCTTCTAGGGAGAAAATTATGCACCGTTCGGTGAGAGCAATGCAATCCGGCGCAATTGCCAACGAAACTGGAAGAGAGTTCACGAATGACTGAAGAAGAAGTGCTGTCCGAGTTTCGCAGCTGCGGAGCCTTGCTCGAAGGGCATTTCATGCTCTCTTCCGGGCGGCACAGTGCGCAATACCTGCAGTGCGCACGCGTGCTGATGAATGGCGAGCGTGCTGGCAACCTCGCCCGGGCGATCGCACATAAGATCCCGCGCGAGATTCGGTCGGAAGTGGAGGTGGTTGTCTCCCCCGCGATGGGCGGGCTGATCATCGGCCATGAAATGGGCCGCGCGCTTGGCAAAGACGCAATCTTCCTCGAGCGCCCCGAGGGTGTGTTCCACTTGCGACGCGGATTCGCGCTTGAGCCGGGCGCAAAGGTTCTGATGGTCGAAGACGTTGTAACAACAGGCCTTTCCAGCCGCGAAGCGATTGAAGCAGTCAGCCGCGAAGGCGGTGAAGTCATCGCTGAATGCGCTTTGGTGGATCGCTCTGCCGGTGAAGCCGACTTGGGCGTGCCTTTCTTCCCGCTGATGGCGTTAAACGTGCCGAGTTACGCCGAAGACGAGCTTCCGCCAGAGCTTGCCGCCATCCCCGTCACTAAGCCGGGAAGCCGCGCAGCATGAGCACGCACAAGCTTCGCCTTGGGGTCAATATCGATCACGTTGCGACCATTCGCAACGCGCGCGGCGGCGATCACCCTGATCCTGTGCGCGCGGCTGAAATCGTCGCAAGCGTAGGCGGCGACGGCATCACTGCACACCTTCGCGAAGACCGTCGGCATATTCGCGATGCGGATCTGAAGCGCATTCAGGAAGCAACTGACCTGCCGCTCAATCTCGAGATGGCAGCGACAGAGGAAATGCTGGAGATCGCCTTGCGGCACAAGCCGCACGCCGCCTGCATTGTCCCTGAAAAGCGCGAGGAACGCACGACGGAAGGCGGGCTTGATGCGGCCGGATTGCATAATCAGTTGGCGCCGATTGTAACGCGGCTGGCCGATGACGGTATTCGCGTCTCGCTTTTCATCGAAGCGGATGAGCGCCAGCTCGACGCAGCGCTTCGTTTGGGCGCGCAAGTGGTTGAATTTCATACCGGAGAATACGCGCACGCTTTTCTCGACGGCGACAACGATAAAGTCGCAAGCGAGCTAAAGCGCATTTCCGACATGTCAGCGCTCGCTGCCAAAAACGGGATCGAGCCGCATGCCGGCCACGGCCTCACATACGAAAATGTCCAGCCAATTGCCGCCATTCCGCAGCTCGCCGAACTCAATATCGGGCACTATCTCGTTGGCGAAGCAGTGTTTGTAGGGCTTGAGAACGCGGTCCGGCGGATGCGCGATCTCATGGATGAAGCGCGCTGAAACCGGCTTCCAGAGATACCCCCTAGATCACCCCTAGATACATCGAGATGACCCATAGATCGTGACAGACCAGCCGCAAATCACTCCGCAACAGCGCAGATGGGCCTTAGCTGCAGCGATACCGTTTTTGCTGAGCCTCGCGCTGCTCGGATATGCCATTGCCAAACAGACGCTGCTCGCCTTTGCGATTGGCTGGCCGATCCTGCAAGTGTTCGGCTACACGATGACCTTGCGGATCGCGAAAGGTGACTTCAGCCATGTCCTCGTCAAAGGGCAAGTCATGCTCCACGTGATGGCGCTCGGATTGCTGATCGCCGCCATTGCGAGAGCGTTTTGAGGATGACATTTGCCATGCCACCCGCGCCCTCCGCCCTTCCACCCGGAGCCTACCGGGATACTATCCGGGTGGAAGGGCGGAGGGCGCGGGTGGCGACGGTATTCAAAAAGGAAACCCCATGATCATCGGGCTTGGTTCGGACCTGTGCAATATCGAGCGCATCCAGAATTCGATCAACCGTTTCGGCGAGCGGTTTGAGAACCGCGTCTTTACAGAGATCGAGCGCGCCAAGGCTCGCAAGCGACCCTATACGATCGCGGGAACCTATGCGAAGCGGTTCGCGGCCAAGGAAGCTTTCAGCAAAGCCGTTGGCACAGGCTTTCGCCGCGGTGTCTTCATGAAGGATATCGGAGTGGTCAACGCTCCATCCGGCGCTCCGACGCTGGCGCTCGCTGGCGGGGCTGCAATCCGGCTTGCAGAATTGACGCCGGACGGCCATGAGGCGCTCATTCATCTCACTCTCACTGACGATCATCCATGGGCGCAGGCCTATGTCATCATCGAAGCGCGCCCTCTCTAATCCCCTGAGCAAGACCCCCGACGTGTCAAAATCCGAAAACAACAAATCCGAGAAAGTCGACTGGTTCGCGGAGCTTCGCGGCCTTGGCCTTATGCTGCTTGCTGTCCTCGCCTTCCATTCGCTTGTCGCAAAGCCGTTCTACATTCCCTCAACGTCCATGATGCCGAGCCTGTTCGTGGGCGACCGGCTGATCGTCAGCAAATATCCCTATGGCTGGAGCTGGGCATCGGTGAGCTTCCATGTGATGCCGCGATCCGACTGGCGCGTATGGGCCGATACGCCGGAATATGGCGATGTGGTGATTCCCGTTCACCCTGTACGCGACGAGGATTACATCAAACGCGTGGTCGCGCGTCCCGGTGATACGATCGCCGTCGAAAACGGCCGGATTATCCTCAACGGGGAAATGGTCCCGCGCGAACAGGTCGCTGACTTGCGCATACCCTATGAGCCGGAGCTTACATGTCTGGATGGGGGCCAGTGCCTCGACGATTTTGAGGACTTCCTTCAGGACGAAGCGGACGGGAAAGAGTATTTCGAAATCCCGGCCTACCGCGAGACTCTACCCAACGGCGCGAGCTATCTGATAATCGACTATTACGATCAGGACCTCGACAACTTCGCCGAGATCACCGTGCCAGAAGGCCATGTTTTTGTGATGGGCGACAATCGCGATCATTCCGCCGACAGCCGCGCAACGCTTGAACGCCAAGGGCTTGATGGCGCTGTTCCGCTTGAGAATATTGGCGGCCGCGCGGAGTTCATCACATTCTCGCTCGATGGCTCGACCGGATGGAACCCGGCCACATGGTTCTCCAGCCTGCGCCCGGAACGCGCATGGACAAGCCTTCGTCCGACGATCATTCCTCAAGGCGAAAGCGAAGCGGAATAGGTAATGGCAAAGAAGTTTCTCGGCTGTGTTGCAGTTCTGATCGTGCTGTTCATTGGCGGCGCGATCTTGCTGACCGCGTTTTCGCGCGAAGCATCTGAATTCGTTTTCGTGCCGAGCGCTGAGTTTGAAGAGCAGGTCGCGCTTGAGACCAACGCCTATGCCGATCTGGACCTGTGGTATTCGCATCCGGACAAGACAGGCGAAGATCCCGCGCGCTATCAACCACCTGCCGCAGATAAAGGGCGCACGCTGCCCTCACCCGCTGATCCGGCTCCGGGCGATTTCGCAGTCTTCTTCGTGCACCCGACCAGCTACCTCGACAAATCGAACTGGAACGCGCCGCTCGGTGATGAGCGGGCAGAAGATGTCGCGCGAACTTATCTGCGCGGTATGGCGAGCCCGTTCAATCAAGCGAGCGCAATCTGGGCGCCGCGCTATCGCCAAGCCACTTTCGGCGCATTTCTGACCGACAAGCCTGAAGGCCAGCAAGCGGTCGATGCGGCCTATGCCGATGTCGCACTCGCCTATGATCAGTTCATCGCAGAAGTCGCGCCGGAGACGCCGATTGTGCTGGTTGGGCATAGCCAGGGCGCGCTGCATCTCAAGCGATTGCTGCAGGAAAAACTCGCAGGCACACCTGCGGCGGAGCGACTGGTAGCCGCCTATGCGATAGGCTGGCCGATCTCGCTCACTAACGATCTGCCGCTGCTTGGCTTTCCTGCCTGCGCTGAGTCCAATTCCACCGGCTGCGTCTTGAGCTGGTCAAGCTATGCCGAACCCGCTGATCCCTCTGATGTGATGGAAACTTATTCCGCATCCATCGGCCTTGATGGCGAGCCGCGCGGGGACAGCACAATCCTTTGCACTAACCCGCTGACCGGGCGCACAGGCGGCGAAGCAGACGCTTCGATGAACCTCGGCACTTTGGTGCCTAACGACAGCCTCGATAATGGCGAACTGGTCGCGAACGCTGTGCCTGCACGGTGCGACGAGCGCGGACTTCTGCTGATCGGCGATCCGCCAGAAATGGGAAGCTTCGTCCTGCCGGGCAATAATTATCACGTTTACGATATCCCGCTGTTCTGGGCGAACACCAAGCAGGATGTCGCTAGCCGAGTGGATGCATGGCTGCAGAGCCGCTGATAACGGATAGCGCAGCAGCGTTTGGCGAAGCTCTGCCTGATGGCGGCGCGCTGATCGCGCTCGACCTTGGCACCAAAACCATTGGCATTGCGACGTGCGACGCGGGCTGGCGCTTTGCTACTCCCGGCAAGACGCTGGCGCGCGGCAAATGGGGCCGCGACCGTGACGAGCTGGCGAAGCAAATCGCAGACCGCTCCATCAAAGGTGTCGTTATCGGCCTGCCGCGCAATATGGACGGCAGCGAAGGTCCGCGCGCGCAGTCCGCCCGCGCCTATGCCCGCAATTGTGCAGAAGCTTTCGCTTTGCCGGTGCTGCTCTGGGACGAGCGCTGGTCCACGCAAAGCGCAGAGCGCGATCTGATCGGGCAGGACACCAGCCGCCGCAAGCGTGCTGAAGTGATCGACAGCCACGCCGCCGCGGTCATTCTGCAAGGCGCGATTGATGCTTTGGCAGGCTCGGCTTTCTAGGCTTGCTCAAGCTCAGCGCGGCGGGTCTTTGCGACCTGTTCCAGCATCCGGCTGCCTGACATTTCGGCCTCGCGCCACAAGACATCGCGCGCCGCATCATCCTGAGGCAGCAGAGAACGCGCTTCGAAACTCGCAAGTTTCAGCCGGTCGCTGGGGTGATGGCGGCCAAACTGCTCGGCAAGATCCAGCGCGTCCTCATGCCCGGTGGCGACCGCTACGCGAAGGAACACTTCGGTTGCATTGGGGCTGAGCACTCTCTCCACGCACCCGCTATCCAAATCAAAGCCATATTGGTCGTACCAGCTCTGCGCAGTGTCGACTTTCATCACATTGATGGAAACCGACAGGCTTTCAGGCGGGATTTGCGAGTGGATGTCCTTATGCGCACGGTAGAGCATAAGCTTGCCTTCACTGAGCGCGCTACGTTCTTTGAAGGTTAGCTTGCATTGCTCGCCAGCGTATCCCGCGACATCCTCGTAAGAGTATTCGTAATAGTCACTTTGGTAGCCGGGCCCTAAATAGCCCACTGTCAGGAATGAGAAATTGTGATCGTGCGGCACGCCATAGACAAAGGTCTTCGCGCCGCTTGCCTGATAACAATGGTCTGTCTCGCTCGGCCAGATATTGGCCCGCAGGAAAGTGCCATTGTTGAGCGGGCTCAAGAGGATCGCTTGCGGGCCATAGCCGCTTTCGATCACATCCTTGCGATATTGGCTTTCCAGCTGGCGCAGCAGCAGATCACCGAGAAATGCGCGATTATTGCCAAGTTTGCGGAGCCAATGCGCGACCGTGTGAGTGCTTTCAGCATCGCCGGGATCGAAGCCCGAAGCCGCGATACCTTCAACGCAATCACTGAGCGTGCAGCTCGCACTGTCTTCGATATCAAGCACCTGAGGCATTAGGCCGCCTCTCCTTTTCTGAGGGTCGGATATTGCGCGCGCAATTGCTTAGCGAGCTGGCTTGCCGGCTCTGCCAATTCGTCTTCAGGGGCATCCGCAATGCGATCGAGCGCTGCGATCCCGCGAAAAGCATCAAGCGCAATCATCTGGCGGACCGCTTCCCAGCGAAGATGCGCAGGGCCGGAGGTTGAAAGCCGCTCCATCGCAGGGACAGCATCGCTGCGGCCCAATGCGCCTAGGACGGCGAGCGCCATGCTCGACTGGCTCACACGTTTGTCACCATCGGACTGCATCAGCAGCGCGCCATCGCTCAAGCGCAGCTCGCGCGTAGGCTTCGCATTTTCAGGCGTGCGACTGAGCTGGAGCAGGACCAGCCTGCCTTCCACGCAGATCCATTGCCGCATTTCGCGATTGCAATCGAGGCGGAAGCTTGCGCCTTCGCTCACTGTGCTGCGGTCATTGGTGAGCGTGCCGGTCTCCGGATCAAAGCGGCTGAACAGTCCTTCGCCTTGCCCCGCGATGACAATCTCATGCTGTTCGCGGTCGCTGAAGATCGCGCTGGTCGGCTCGGCGGGTTTTGCCAAATGCTCATACATCGCAATCGAAAGCGTCGCGCCATGTTCTGCCAGCAACTGCATCGCGCCATAGCCTGCGCTGTAGGAATAGCGGTACGGAATCTGCGCGAGCGGCTCGTGGCGCAAAACCGCCACATGCATGCTCGACCATGTGTCGATGAAGCTGCGCGCTGCGCCTGCGCTGCTGACCAAAGCCCTGAGATCACTCAAGGCCTCCAGCGCATCACCTGCAGCATAGCGTGCAAACTGCTGCAGGATTGGCGTAAGCTCAGGCAAGCTTTTCCAATCCTGCACAGTCTGATCCATCGCGCTCTGAGCGCGGCGCTGCGCCGCCGGGTCAGCCCGCAATGCGGCAATCTCAGAGTCTATCCGCATGGATCAGCTATTCCGCCTGGCGTTGATCAAGTCGCAGCCGCCGGAACTTGCTCGTCATAGACGAACACCATGATCGCGATGATGGCATCGGAATAGCTTGTGGTGGCTTTGGCAGCGCTGCCGAAAAGGCCGGTTGCAGTGTCCAGACCAGGAAGGCTTTCAAGCGCAATTTTAGGTGTATTCATCATCAGCTCCTTTGCCACTGCGCGAGCCCCTCGCTCGCTCATATGGTGAGCTGAAATCTGCGGAAAACTCACCGCGTTAAGAAATTAAAATATTGAAAACAAATAACTTTTGTAATAAGCGCGCTTAATGACTGAAACTTCTCCAGTTTTTGATCCGGGCGAAGCATCCAAGCTTTTTTCCCAAGCTGGCCATTCCGGCTGGCTGGGCCTCCAATACCGCGATCATGGCGAAAACTGGGTCGAGCTGGAGCTCCCCTGGCGTGAGGACTTGCTGGCAGATGAAAAGCGCGAAGTGCTCGCTTCCGGCCCCATCATCAGCCTGATGGACATGACCAGCGGGATGAGCATCTGGACAGCGGCGAAAACTTTCATACCGATCGCGACGCTCGATCTGAGAGTCGATTATCAGCGCCCTGCCAAGCCGCGCAGTTCGGTCATCGGACGCGTTGAATGCTACAAGATGACGCGCTCTGCTGCCTTTGTGCGCGGGATTGCCCATGATGGCGATGCTGCAGACCCCGTCGCGCATATCGCCGGCGTTTTCATGACCATTGTAAGGGATCCGCGCCGTGCCTGAGCTAAAGCCATTTGCTGACCCGATCACGCCCTATGCCCGCTCGATGGGCATTGAAGTCGAAGGTGAGCTTGATGGCACGCCGCTTCTCGCGATGGATTTCGAGCGTTTGGTAGAAGGGCGCCCCGGCCATTTGCATGGCGGTGCGACTAGCGGCTTGCTGGAGACAGCAGGCTATGCAGCGCTCGGCGCGCGTTTGAATAAGGATGAGCGCTATCCGCGCCTCAAACCGATCAACATCACAGTGCAGTTCCTGAGCGCGGGCAAGCCCAAGCGCACCTATGCCATCGGACGGATCACGCGGCTGGGTCGGCGCAACGCCAATCTCACTGTCGAGGCTTGGCAGGACGACCGCAGCCGCCCCATTGCCAGCGCGGTCATGAACATCTTGATGGTCGATCCGGACTGATTATCGATCGGACTAGCGCTCTTGCCGCTCAGCCTGTGCGCCCAGCCGTTCAAGCGCTTCTTCAAGCCGCTCTTCATCCAGGCTGATCCCGTCTTCGCTGAGGATAATCTCCAGCGGAATGCCTTCCGCTTCGCCTGATATCACGACCGCCCCTTCGCGCAAGTTTACTTCCAGATCGCTGCCATCAATCGGGATCGTGACATTGTCCGGCACGTCGAGCGGTTGGATAGGCCCTGAAGGGTCCGGAGCATCGGCAGCAGGTGCTGCTTCAGCGGAGATCGCGCTTGTCATGAAATCGCGCCAGATACGTGCAGGCAGGCCTCCGCCTGTCACCCGGTCGAGCGGCGAGTTGTCATCATTGCCAACCCACACGCCGACCACCAGACCGCCAGCATATCCAACGAACAAAGCGTCACGATAATTCTGCGTTGTACCGGTCTTGCCGTAATTGGGGATCGTCAGAGCTGCTGCACGGCCTGTGCCTTTGTTGACGGACGCGCGCAGCAAGCGCTCGATTGCGTCATGCTCATTGCCGGAAAGACTGTCTTCATCGCTGAAGAACCACTCGGTCCAGCCTTTCTCTTCCGGCGTGAAGGCAACAGGCGCGATGGGGAAACGGTTTGCGGCAATCCCTGCGTAAGCAGACGTCAGTTCCAACAAGCTCATACTCGTCGTGCCAAGCGCGAGGCTGGGATCGCCCACCGGCATGTCCGCTGTCACGCCGAACTCGCGCGCGGTGTCGATGACCCGCTCGCTGCCGAGTTGATTGAAGAGCCGCACTGTTGCGACATTGCTCGACTGAGCGAAGGCTTCTTCCAGCGAGATCGTGTCCGAGTATTTGCCGCCAGCATTTTTCGGGCGGTAACTGCCTGTTTCAATGGGCGTATTTGCGATCCTGTCGCCCGGATCCATGCCAGCCTCGATAGCCGCAAGGTACGTGAAGAGCTTGAAGGTCGAACCGGGCTGGCGCTTGGCCTGCGTCGCGCGGTTGAACGGCGATGTCGCATAATCCTTCCCGCCAATCATCGCCACGACTTCACCATTGGGACGCATGGCCACCAGCGCGACTTGCGCATTGCCCAGAGCAGCCTTCGACACAACTTGCGATGCGAGCCTTTGCAATCCTGCATCCAGCGTCGTCGTCAGCGTCTGCTTGGCATAGCTGCGCTCGGCTGTCTTGCGCACACTCGGAAGCACCCAGTCCGCAAAGTACGTCCCTGTCGGCAGTGTGTTGCGCGTGCGGATATCGAGCTCCGGCGATGGCAGTGCGGCTGCCCGCTCTGCCGTCAAATAGCCTTCTTCCGCCATGGCATTGATGACGAGCCGCATGCGCGCTTCGGCGCCTTCATAATTGCGATTGGGCGCGAGCCGTGAAGGCGCTTTCAACAAGCCGGCAAGCATCGCGGCTTGCTCTGGCTTCAGGTTTTCAGGCTGGCGGTAAAAGTAATGCAGGCTCGCCGCGCGAAGGCCGTACTGGTTGTCGCCAAAGTACGCGTTGGAGAGGTAGCGCTCAAGAATCTCGTCCTTGGTCAGCCATCCTTCCAGCCAGAATGCGATCAACATCTCGCGCGCTTTACGCGTCAGGCTGCGCTCAGGCGTCAGGAAAGTGAACTTCGCAAGCTGCTGCGTGATGGTGCTGCCGCCTTGCGTCGGGCCACCCGTGGCATTGGAGATCGCCGCGCGCGCAAGTCCGCGGGGATCAACCCCCCAATGCGAGTAGAACCGGCGGTCTTCGATCGAGAGAAACGCGCCGACGACATGTTCGGGCAGGTCTTCGACTTCAACCGGCGCTTCGACATTGGCACCGCTACGGGCGATCGGCGTGCCATCGCTCGCGAGCAATGTGATTTGCGGAGGCGCGATCGGCTCTAGCGATTTGGACAAAGGCGCTGTTAAAGCGAGCCACCCAACCGCAATGATGAAGAGGAACAGCAAGGCTGCGACAATCCGCACAAGCCAGCGGCGCTTGCGCCCTTTAGGCTTGGCAGGCGGTGCATCGAAGCCGCCATCACTCGCATCATCATAGTCGAGATCGAAGTCGCGGTCGAACTCATCGAGCTGACTGCCCCAGGGATCCTGTGTCGCATAATAACCCGGCGCTGCTCCGCCAGATGCGGACAAACGCCTTGGATTATTTGCGCGGGATTTCCTCAGCCATGCGAACATGCTGACTGTGTTACCCTAACAATACAGCAAAGGCAATCAGGCTGTTTTCGCAGCGCCGCTCGGCAAGTCTTCACCGAAGACGCGCTGGTAATATTCGCTCACCAGCATGCGCTCTGCTTCGTCGCATTTGTTAAGGAAGCTGAGGCGGAAAGCGAAGCCAGCCGAATTGAAAATCTCTGTATTTTGCGCCCAGGTCATCACTGTCCGCGGGCTCATTACAGTCGAGATATCGCCGTTCATGAAGCCCTGACGAGTGAGGTCTGCGACCTTGACCATGTCCGCGATCATCTTGTCGTCCGTTTCCGGGCTCTTCGACTTGACGATCTTCTGCTCAACCTCGGCTTCGAGATAGTTGAGTGCGACGACGATGTTCCACCGGTCCATCTGTGCCTGGTTGATCGCCTGCGTGCCGTGATAGAGACCGCTGGTATCGCCGAGGCCGACGGTGTTGGTCGTCGCGAACAGGCGGAAATGCTTATCCGGAATGATAACCTTGTTCTGGTCGAGCAGCGTCAGCGCGCCTTGCGCTTCCAGAACGCGCTGGATCACGAACATCACATCCGGGCGGCCTGCATCATATTCATCGAACGTCAGAGCGACAGGGTGCTGCAGCGCCCATGGAAGGATGCCTTCCTTGAATTCCGTAACCTGTAATCCGTCTTTCAGGACAATTGCATCACGTCCGACAAGGTCGATACGGCTGATATGCGCATCCAAGTTCACACGAACCGAGGGCCATTTGAGGCGCGCTGCAACCTGCTCGATATGCGTCGACTTACCCGTGCCGTGATAGCCCTGCACCATGACACGGCGATTGTAAGCAAAGCCAGCAAGGATCGCGAGCGTTGTGTCCGGATCGAACACATAGTTCTCGTCAAGATCCGGCACGCGGTCGTCCTTCAGGCTAAAGGCAGGCACTTGCCAGTCGACATCGATGCCGAACGTGTCGCGCACGTCGATCTCTGTATCGGGTGCAGGAAAGAGCGTCTTGTCCGCTCCGTCGATTCCAGTTTCAAATACGCTATTCATTTCGTCGGAACGGTTAGCCGCGTCTTTGCAAGGCTGCAAGCGATGAGGCCGCGATTGTGCCGCGCTGCGTCAATCCACTTGTGGAGATTGCCAGCCATGCTGCGCAATTTCAGCGAGATGGCCGGTCTTGATCCAGACCTGTGCGCCGCCCGTTTCGGCTCTGAATGTTTCCGACGCACCCGGCGGCAATCTGATCCAGTCGTGCTTTGCGTAACTTTCGCCGTTCCATTCGATCGCGCCTTCAAGCACAAGCAGTTCTGCACCTTCGGTCGTATCGAGAGTTCTGGAAGCACCTGATTGCCAATGCTCGAACATCACTGCTTCGCTGGGCACTTGATGTAGTTTCGCCTGATTGATGCCCGACTGCCCTTTTAGCGGAGCCATGTCGACATCATTGAGGTCAATCGCGAATTGCGCATCGTCATCCTCTGCGAATTGCCAAAGCTTCACAAAGATCGTGCAGCCGTCATCTGCGCGCGGAATGTGACGCGTTCCGATCGGATTGCGAACATAAGTGCCTGCGGGATAGTCGCCGTGCTCATCCTGAAAGTTGCCGTCCAGCACGATGAATTCCTCGCCACCTGAATGCGTGTGAGCGGAAAAATGGCTGCCCGGCGCATAGCGGACAATGCTTGTGGCGCGCGCGACTTCCCCGCCAATACGGTCCAGCATGCGACGTTCGACTCCCGTCATGGGCGATGGAGTCCATTCAAGCTTGTGTGAATGCACACCGACGGCCTCACTGAATTCCGCATTGATTTTCATAGCATTTTCAACTTATCCACACACCAGCCTACCTAGTGATAGGCTGAGTTTTCGCTTGCATCCAAATTCCCAACCTACTAGTAGGCAGGCATAATTACCAGTGGGGAATCTTTGGCTTGAACACGCAGGACCAGCTTGTTGATATTGGCGAGACACTCATGCGCGAGCGTGGCTATGGCGGCTTCAGCTTTGCGGACTTGGCGCGCGAAACCGGCATCCGCAAAGCGAGCGTTCATCACCATTTTGCGACCAAAGCCGATTTCGGTATCGCTGTGCTGGTCCGCTATGCCGAGCGAATGCGCGCTCTGCTGGAAATGTTCGCGAACAGCCGTTCTGGCGGGCAAGCGCTCTACAAGCTGATCAACCTCTATCGTGAAATGCTGAGCGACTGCGAGCATCTGTGCCTCTGCGTCGCCTTGGCTGGCGATCGCACAATCTTGAGCGAACGCATGCACGCCGTTCTCGATCAAACCAATGCGGCAACCGCAAGCTGGATCGAAAGCGTGCTTCTGACAGGCCGCAAGGACCGCTCGATCTCAGTCGGCGGAGACCCTGCTGAAGAAGCGTGGGCTATCCTTGCCCATTTGCAAGGCGCTCAAATGCTCGCGCGTGCCGCCGGGGACGTTGAGCAATTCGACAAAGCGCTTGTCACATTGATGACACGCATCAATCGATATTGAGCGCAGCCCGTAACGCGTGCGGACTGGAAACCGGCCCTACCCTCACTTAGATTACTGTGATGGCTGATCCCGTTGAATCACTACGCTTAAAGCTCGTCGAGCAAGTGCGCGGCGTTTTCAACGATACCGCTTCAGGTCAGGAACCGGTTCCGCCATCAGACGATGCGCTGTTTGAGAAGGACACGCCCATCCGCATGGTCCATGCTGACCTTGTTGGCATGATGGTCGGAGGCATTCGCGGGCTTCTGCTGCAGATGCTTCACCCGCATGCGCTGCAAGGCGTGCTCGACCATTCCAACTTTCGCGAGGACATGCATGGGCGCCTCCGCCGCACCGCGCGCTTCATTGCAGTGACCACATTCGGCCATCGCGACGATGCCACGGCCGCGATCGAGCGCGTCAATCGCATCCACGCGAAGGTCAGCGGTAAATTACCGGACGGAACGACTTACCAAGCGACCAATCCGCGCACACTCGCCTGGGTCCACGTCACTGAAGCGTCGAGCTTCCTCGCTGGCTACAAGCGCCATGTCCGTCCGGACATGCCCAATCACGAGCAGGACGAATACTTCCGCCAGTTCGCCATCATCGCGCGGTCTCTTGGGGCCGATCCAGTTCCTGAAACACGCAGTGAAGCAGAAGCGTTGTTCCGCGAGCTCCGTGTTGATCTGCGCACTTCAGCGGAAGCACGCGAAGTCGCTCAACTGGTGCTGAACCAGAAACCGCCAGGAACGCCGCCAGGCCTGCAAGCGATGCTCGGCGCAGAGGCAGTTTCCATGCTGCCAAGCTTTGCGCGCTCCATGCTCGGCCTGACGCGCCCCGGCCTTGCGACCATCCCTGCACGCGCGGCGACATGGGGCATGGGCAAGACCCTGCGCTGGGCGTTCAAACAAAGCTGATCGGACAGAATTTACACGCTGGACGCGCGCTTCGTGATATAAGTCCCGCAGAAGGAGAGGGCTTATGTACATTCAAGGTTTTGTCATCGCAGTTCCCGAAGGCAAGAAGGAAGCGTATCGCGAGCTAGCGGAAAAATCCGCCGGAAAATTTGCGGAATATGGCGTCTCGGAAATCGTTGAAGCCTGGGAAGACAATGTGACGGATGGAAAGGTCACCGACTTCCGCATGGCCGTTAAAGCCGAGCCGGGCGAAAAGATTGTCTTCTCGTGGATGATCTGGCCGGACAAGGAAACGTGCGAAGCTGCTCATGCGAAAATGGAGAATGATGACTTCTGGACCACAGAAATGGGCGAAATGCCGTTTGATGGTATGCGCATGATCTGGGGCGGGTTTTCACCGTTATTGGTTCAAGGCCGCGACTAAAGAGCTGATTGATGGCAGATTTCACATTCTACACCGTCGCGATGAGCCGCGGGCAGATCGCACGCTGGGCCTTGCACGAGGCTGGCGCGGATTACGAACACGTCATGATGGAGTGGGCGACGAGGCCTGAAAGTTTCAAGGACATCAATCCGATGAACAAGGTCCCATGCCTGGTCCATCATCACGGCGATCATGACCATGTCGTGACGGAAACTGCGGCGATTTGCCACTATCTCGCTGAGACCAACCCGGATGCGGGTTTGCTGCCTGATGCACATGAGCGTGCTGCCTATTTCCGCTGGCTGTTCTTCGCGGCAGGGCCGTTGGAACAAGCGGTCTTGTCGAGGGCAATGGGTTGGGACGTGCCACAGGAAAGGGAGGCAACCGCAGGCTTCGGATCGATGGAACGTACACTTGATGCAGTCGATAGCTGGCTTTCCGCGAACGACTATGCAGCTGGCAACCGCTTCACGATGGCCGATGTTTACTTTGGCAGCCAGATCGACTGGGGTCTGATGTTCGGCTCGATCCCGACCCGGCCTTCTTTTGAGGCTTACGCGGAGCGTATTCGCGCTCGACCCAAATATTCAGAAGCCAAAGCCATCGACGCAAAGATTATCGCGGAGGCAGCCGAAGACAGCTAAGCGATAGCCGCGCTTTTGCGCAAAAGCTGATAGGCTTCAACCACTTGGTTCAGCCGCTTCTCATGCCGCCGGTCTCCGCCATTGCGATCGGGATGGTAGCGCCGGACGAGTTCTGAATAGCGCCGCCGCAACCGCCTGCGGTCGGTCTCCAGCCCCAAGCCCATCGTGTCGAGCGCGCGCGCTTCGTCTTGCGAAAAGCGTCCATCCATGGCCATCTTGGCTTCACGTTCAGCGCGCGATTTGATGCCGTTTACCCGCGCTCCGATAGCATCCAGCGGATCGGCAAAATCCGCCCAGCGCGGCATGCCATCAACACCCGCGGTCGGGCGGAAGGACGGGCTTTCGGTCTGCCAGCCGGAAGCAGGAGATTGCGCGGTGAGGATTTCCTCTGCGCTCATCCCTTCAAACCAGTCATAGCCGGCATTGAATTCGCGGACATGCTCGAGGCAAAACCACCTCCAATCGCCTGGCCCGTCAAAGCCATTGGGACGATAGCCCGGCGCACGAAACTCGCCCGTTTCCTCGCACCCGGGCGCTTCGCAGGTTCGCCCTGTGTCTTCAAATCGGCCATGGAATCGCGTCTGTCTCACTCTCTAAGGATGGGCATGGACAAGCCATAAGAAAACCCCCTAGGCACTTCGCATGACCGGACCCATGGCACAGGAAATCGAATCCCGGCTGCGTGAGGCGTTTGCGCCGACCCAGCTCGACATCATCAATGACAGCGCGAAACATCGCGGCCATTCAGGCGATGACGGCAGCGGAGAATCGCACTTTACGATCGTGATCGAAGCGGACGGGTTTGCAGCCATGAACCGCCTCGGCCGCCAACGCGCAGTGATCGAAGCGCTCGGCGATATCGTCGGCGAAAGGGTACATGCGGTGGCGATCAAAGCGAAAGCGCCTGGGGAGCCTTTGGGGGAGTAGCATGATCACTCAGACTATCACGCCAACCACCCACGACCTTGGCCAGTTCGAGGTTCGGCGCGTGCTTCCGAAGAAAGAGCGGACGATGGTCGGTCCTTTTATCTTCGTTGATCAGTTCGGCCCGGCACAGCTCGATATCGGCAGCGCAATGGATGTGCGCCCTCATCCGCATATCAACCTGGCAACGGTCACTTGGCTATTTGAAGGCGCGATTGATCACCGCGACAGTCTGGGCACGTTTTCGACGATCCGGCCGGGGCAAGTGAACCTGATGACAGCCGGGCGCGGCATCGTGCATTCCGAGCGCTCGCCTGATGAAGAGCGTGCGAACGGGCCGCGCATGTACGGCATGCAGACATGGCTCGCCCTGCCTGATGGGCGCGAAGAAATCGATCCTGCGTTTGAAGCTGTCAGCGATTTGCCGATCGTCGAGGACAGCTGCGCGAAAGCAATCGTCATCATGGGCGAGCTGTGGGGCAAGCGCGCCGCGACAACCACCTATGCCGATACGATTTACGCCGAGATATTGCTCGCGCCGACCGGCTCGATGCCGATCGAGGCCGAAGCTGACGAGCGTGCGGTCATGCTGGTTGGCGGCGAAGCAAGCCTGGATGGTACGCCTCTCGGTCTATACGAGCTGACCGTGCTCGCGCCGGGCCATGCGATGACGCTTACAAGCGAACGCGGCGGGCGCATCATGCTGCTCGGTGGTGAAGCTTTTGCGACCAAGCGCCACGCCTGGTGGAACTTTGTCAGCAGCGACAAGGACCGCATCCGCCAAGCAAGTGAAGACTGGAAAGCAGGCCGTTTTCCGAACGTTCCGGGTGACGAAGAAGAGTTCATTCCTCTCCCCCAGGGCCGACCCAAGACCGTCACAGATTAAGCCAGAAGGACAAGCCGCATGGATTTCAAAGACAAAGTCATATGGATTACCGGGGCCTCCTCCGGCATCGGCGCGGCTTTGGCGCGTGAATGGGCGGCACGCGGTGCGCATCTGGTGCTTTCCGGGCGCGATGAAGCGCGGCTTGCAGAAGTTGCGGCAGACTGCGGCGAGACATTGCTTCTGCCGTTTGATGTGCGCGATGATGCGGCCCTTGCCGATGCGACAGCCAAAGCGATTGGCTGGAAAGGCGGCGTTGACTTCGCGGTCGCCAATGCGGGCGTGTCGCAGCGCAGCCGGGCGCTTAAGACCGACATGAAGGTCTATCGCGACATCATCGATATTGACTTGACCGCTCAGATCGCGTTTTCGCAGAGCCTGATTGGCCATATGGCCGAGCGAGGCAGCGGCGGGCTTGCATTCATCTCTTCCATTGCAGGCAAAGTCGGCGTTCCGATGCGTACAGCATACTGCGCGGCGAAGTTCGGCCTCGCCGGATATGCCGATGCTTTGCGCGGCGAGCTCAGCCAAGACGGCGTCGGCGTGCATGTGATCTATCCCGGCTCCATCGCAACCGATGTCAGCCGCAATGCACTAACCGGTTCTGGCGAGAAGCGCGGGCGTAGCGACAAGGTCATCGATGAAGGCATCAGGCCCGATGCAGCGGCCAAGACGATGGTCGATGCCATCGCAGCAGGGACGCGCGAAATCATCGTCGCCGAAGGCATGGAAGAAGGCATGGGCGAAATGCGCCGCACGCCAGATGCGCTGTTCGATCAGGTCGCGGCCATGGTCGCGAGCGGCTATATGGAGCGGATGGAAGCGGACGGATGATCGAACTGCCGCAGACCAGAGTTGCGCTTGGCAATGGCATTGAACTCGATGTGGTCGATATCGGCCCGCGCGATGCCCCAGCGCTCATCTTTCTGCATGGCTTTCCTGAGAATTACCGCAGTTGGCGCCATCAGATTGCGCATTTCTCGGACCGCTATCGCTGCATCGCGCCGGATATGCGCGGCTATCGCGGCTCATCCAAACCGGAAGGCGTGGAGAATTACTCACCCGACAAGCTGATCGGCGATGTGTTCGCGCTAGCGAGCGCGCTCGGCATCGAGAGTTTCACCATCGTCGGTCACGATTGGGGCGGCGCAATCAGCTGGGGTGTCGCGCTTGGCGGGCAGGCTGGCCCGGTCACCCGTGCGATCATCGCTAACGGCCCGCATCCCGCGACATTTCAAAAGCTGCTCTACACCAACCGTGTCCAGCGTGAGTCGAGCCAATATATGCGCGGCTTCAAGGACACCGCGAACGACGCACTAGTTCAAGAGAAAGGCCTGCTCGGCCTGCTCGAACAGGAAATCAATTGGGACGCGCATGACGAGATGGAGCCCGAAGAGCGCGCGATGCTGCTGGAAGATTGGCAGAACCGGGATGCGGCCTTCGCGATGCTCAATTATTACCGCGCGACGCCCACATTTGTGCCGCCGATGGATGCGCCATTTGAGCTTCCGGCAGGTTCCTCCGTTCCACCGCTACCCAAGCTGGAAATCCCGACGCTGGTGATTTGGGGCGAGGACGACACCGCCCTCCCGCCAGAAAACCTCGAAGGCATGGACGACCTCGTCAGCGACCTGTCGATTGTGACGGTGCCTGAATGCGGGCACTTCGTGCAGTGGCAAAGACCCGACGCGGTTATCGTGGCGATGGAGCGCTTTCTCGCGCGAACGGCCTAGTCAGCCCCGATCCACTCGACCCACGCGCCGTGCGGGTGGGCATGGCTGAGCAGATGGGTCTCGCCATCTTGGCCCGAGCCATTCCAATAACGCACTTTCAACTCGTGCCGGAAAGTCGCGGGGTCGGTCTCAAGCGCGATCCATGCGAATGGACGCTCGGGTGATGCGTTGGCCGCGGCCCTCTCGAATGCGCGCGTGATCGCTTCTTGCGTTTCAGCGGGCATGTACTGCCACATGATCGAGTGAAACATCGTGCGCGTGACGCCTTCGGGATGCTCAGTCGACAAGAAACTCTCGACAAATTCGCTCGCATCTTGCTGCACGAGGCTGGGCGGCCTCTCGCTCGCAAGTGCAATCGCCGCATCAATCCGCGCCATCCGCACCGCCGCGTCAGGCCAGACATAGGCTTTCAGCTTCAGTGCTGCTGCGGGATCTGACAGGTCAATAGTCGCTTGATCGCAGCCCTTGATGGACACAATCTCGACCGGATTGGTTGGCGGCGCATCACCGCGCCATTTAGGCGCGATCTGCATGGGCGAAGCATCAGGCCCCACCTGCGTCCCGCCCAGATCATAGTGATAGCGCTCCATCATCGTATTGACGCCTGCGCTGGCGCCAAGCTCGTTCAGTTCAAATCTGGAGCCCACCCTGCCGGACAACCACAACAGTCCCGCCATAATACTGGCCGAGCGCCCGGCCTCATTGGTTTGCGGCGGACCATCGAGCCAAGGGAGCAAGAGATGATCGAACGTCTCGACAAGTTCGCACACCATGCGAGTGATCGTGTCCTGATCGGTGATTTGCCCGGAATAGACCCGCACGAGGCGCGTATCCTCTCCCGTCAACACAAGGTGATGAAGCCCGCCCGTAAATCGCAGCGGCATGGCATCTTTCAAAGTGATGCCTTCCCAATTGGCGATGCGGCGACCGGTTGCAGTTTCGCCTTGAGCAACTTCCGGGATCGCCCGGATCAAGCGCGCTGTGCACGGCGCTCCGTTTTCTTCGGCATGCTGAGCCTGCCAATCGATCGCTTCGGCCAACTCGCTTGTGAACATCACTCCGTCATTGCTCATCGCTGCCCCCGATCTCGATACGTCCACTCCATCCAGAGACGTTGGGCCTGCCTTAATGATTGCCCTTTGACTGTCCAATCCCTAAGTCGCACGCGCAATGACACAGACTGACGCCAATTTGCTGACTTTCGCGATTCCCAAAGGGCGCATTCTCGACGAAGCGCTGCCAGTGATGGCGCGCGCCGGTGTCGTTCCTGAAGAAGCGTTTCACGACAAAAGCAATCGCGCGCTGAGTTTTGCCACGACACGCGGCGACATGCGGCTCATCCGCGTGCGCGCGTTCGATGTCGCGACCTTCGTTGCACATGGCGCAGCGCAAGTGGGTATTGTCGGCTCCGATGTGATTGAAGAATTCGATTATCCTGATCTTTATGCGCCGGTTGATCTTGATATCGGCCATTGCCGTCTGTCGGTTGCGACAGTGAAAGGCGATGCCGCGCCTTCCAAGCAGGCCAGCCATTTGCGGATTGCGACGAAGTATCCGAACCTCACGCGTCGTCACTTCGAACGGCAAGGCATTCAGGCCGAATGCGTGAAGTTGAACGGCGCCATGGAGCTTGCGCCGTCTCTAGGTCTGTCTCGCCAGATTGTAGACTTGGTTTCAACGGGCCGTACGCTCAAGGAAAACGGCTTGGAGGAGAGCGAGCGCATTCTCGATATCTCCGCGCGCCTGATCGTCAACCGTGCGGCGCTGAAGACCGATAGCCGCGTCGCTGAGCTGGTCGATGCATTCCGTGCGATTGCTGAAGAGCGGGCAGCGGCATGACCCATCAACTCAATAGCGCTGACGAGAATTTCGAGCGGGATTTTCGCCGGTTGGTCAATGCGCGGCGCGAAAGCGAGGGCGACGTCGCCATTCAGGTGCGCGATATCTTGCGCGAGGTCAAAGCACGCGGTGACGAAGCTATCATCGAGTATTCGCAGCGCTTCGACGGGCATTCGCTCAGCGAAGACAGCGACTGGGTCATAACAGCTGAGCGCTGCCGCGAAGCCTATGACGCGCTTGAGCCTGATTTGCGCGACGCGCTGGAGCTCGCCGCGAGCCGCATCCGCGCTTATCATGAAGCGCAATTGCCGCAAAACCGCGACTACACAGACGATGTGGGCGTACGCCAAGGCGCGACCTGGCGGGCGGTGGATGCCGCTGGCCTCTATGTACCCGGCGGACGCGCAGCCTATCCCTCTTCGCTGCTGATGAATGCCATTCCGGCGCGTGTTGCCGGCGTTGAGCGCCTCGTCGTGGTCACACCCACACCGAAGGGGCAATCCAACCCGATCGTCCTCGCTGCGGCGCACATAGCCGGCGTGGACGAGATCTGGCGCGTGGGCGGCGCTCAAGCCGTGGCCGCGCTTGCCTATGGCACCGACCGGATCAAGCCGGTCGATGTGATCACAGGCCCCGGCAACGCCTATGTCGCAGAGGCCAAGCGCCAGCTCTACGGCGTTGTCGGCATCGATATGGTGGCAGGTCCAAGCGAAATTCTCGTCATCGCGGACAAGGATAATGAGCCAGAGTGGATCGCGGCAGATTTGCTTAGTCAGGCGGAGCATGATCCGACATCGCAGTCGATCCTGATCACTGATGATGCGCCCTTTGCTGCACTTGTGAGCGACGCGATAGATCTGCAGCTCGCAACCTTGGAGACGCGAAAAACCGCTCTAACCAGTTGGCAAGAGCATGGCGCGATCATCATCGTTGGAAGCCTTGGCGAAGCGCCCGCCCTCGCCAACAGGCTCGCAAGCGAGCATGTCGAACTGGCGGTTGCTGGCCCCCAGGCGCTGATGGCTGATATCCGCCACGCAGGCAGCATTTTCCTTGGCCGAATGACGCCAGAAGCAATTGGCGACTATGTCGCAGGACCCAACCATGTCCTTCCCACCGGCCGCCGCGCACGCTTTGCAAGCGGGCTGTCGGTGCTCGACTTTATGAAGCGCACAAGCTTTATCGAGCTTGGCAAGCAAGGGATGGCGGCCATCGGCCCTGCCGCAGCACGGCTTGCTCATGCTGAAGGCTTGCCTGCGCACGCCAAGTCCGTTGAGGTACGCTTGAAATGACCGCACCCCGCTCTCAAGCCCGTTCCGCGGCGCGTCTTGCTGCTGTTCAAGCGCTCTATCAGTGGCAGATGGAAGGCACGGCGCTGACCAAGCTGCTGGATGAATTCCATCAGCACCGCTTGGGCCGCGAAATCGACGAGATGGACGAGCATTATGCGGAAGCAGAAGTCGATTTCTTCGATGATATTGTCACGGGTGTGACTGCACGCACTGACGAGATCGACGGAAAGCTTCTGGAAAAGCTAGCGGATGGCTGGACGCTGGCACGGCTCGACAAGACCATGCTGCAAGTCCTGCGCTGCGGCGCCTACGAGCTGATCGCACGCGCTGACGTACCCACTGCATCTGCGATTTCGGAATATGTCGATGTCGCTAAAGCCTTTTTCGATGACCGCGAAGCGAAGTTTGTAAACGGTATTCTGGATGCGATCGGCAAAGAGGTTCGCTCCTGACCGAGGAAGCGAAGTTCATTGAATTGCTTCGGGAATTGCCGCTGCATCCCGGAGCGCGCAATCTTGACGATGACTGCGCTGTGCTTGAGGTTGGAAGTGAGACACTCGTCCTGACCCACGATGTGATGGCTGAAGGCACGCATTTCCGCGAGGATGCGGACATAGCCGATGTCGCTTGGAAGCTGGTCGCGGTCAATCTGTCGGACCTGGCGGCAAAGGGGGCCGAACCGATAGGCGTGCTGTTGGGGCACAGCCTTAGCGCTGACGATGATCGTTTCGTCGCGGGCCTGAAGGAAGCTCTTGAAGCTTTCTCTCTGCCCTTACTCGGCGGTGATACAGTCAAGGCGGAAGGATCACGGAGCTTCGGCCTTACTGCAATCGGCCGCGCTGCGCATACCCCTGTGCCTTCGAGATCAGGCGCGCAGATTGGCGATGGGGTCTATGTGACTGGCAAGCTGGGCCGCGCCATGCTCGGCTTTGAAGGTGATCCGCAGCACTTGGATGCGTTCAACCGCCCTCGCCCGCTCTTGAACGAAGGCAAAGCGCTCTCATCCCATGTCACCACCATGATGGACGTGTCGGACGGGCTGCTGCTCGATGCCTTCCGCATGGCGCAAGCGAGCCAAGCGACCTTCGCGATCAACGGCATGGCAGCGCCAGTCGCCGACGACAATCGCCGACAGGACTGCCTGCGCTGGGGTGACGATTACGAACTGCTTTTCACCCTGCCAGATGGGGTGGAACCACCGGTCGAGTGCACACGGATCGGAACGGTCCAGCCACAGGGTTTTGCCTCGCTTGTCCTCGACGGGGAGGCCATCGTGAACGGCGAAGGGCTCGGCTACCAGCACTGAGACCACCGAATTACCGGTGAGAGAGGGCTCAAACGAGCGATTCTCCCCTTGTCACTCGCGCGCTAGCCCTTATAGCCACCGCCACATGCCGCTCGAGGGGAGTTCGAGCGGGCATACTTCCACGCCATGAGAGGGGAATTTTCGTGGACCTTATCCTTATTTCAATCGGGCTGGGCCTGCTTGCCATTGTGTATGGCTTTGTCACCAGTCGTCAGGTTCTTGGCGCAAGTGCCGGGAACGCCAAAATGCAGGAAATCGCAGGCGCCATCCAAGAGGGTGCGCAGGCTTATCTGAACCGTCAATACACCACCATCGGTATAGTGGGCGTAGTCGCTGCTGTCATCGTCGGGGCTTTCCTCGGTGTTGTACCGGCCGTCGGCTTCCTCATCGGCGCGGTCCTGTCAGGTGTTGCAGGCTATATCGGGATGAACATCTCGGTTCGCTCTAATGTCCGTACTGCCGCTGCTGCCGAGCAAGGGCTGCAACAGGGCCTGACCATCGCATTCCGCGCGGGCGCCATCACTGGCATGCTCGTTGCCGGTCTCGCGCTCCTGGCCATCGCTGTATTCTTCTACGTACTGGTCGGCCCGATGGGTCTTGCTGCAAACAGCCGTACTGTCATCGACGGTATTGTTGGTCTCGCTTTCGGCGCATCGCTGATCTCGATCTTCGCGCGTCTGGGCGGCGGTATCTTCACTAAGGCTGCTGACGTCGGCGCTGACTTGGTCGGCAAGGTCGAAGCCAGCATTCCGGAAGACGATCCTCGCAACCCGGCAACGATCGCAGACAATGTCGGCGACAATGTTGGCGACTGCGCAGGTATGGCTGCCGACTTGTTCGAGACTTACGTTGTTACCGTCGGTGCGACCATGGTTCTGACCGCGCTGCTGTTCTCCAGCCAACTCGGCGAGATGCTCTTGCCGCTGATGGCATTGCCACTTCTGATAGGTGGTGCGTGTATCGTCACCTCGATCATCGGTACGTACTTCGTGCGTCTCGGCAATGGCACCAATGTCATGGGCGCGATGTACAAAGGCTTTATCGTGACGGCAGTTCTCGCGATACCGTTGATCTGGTTTGCAACGCAGTACGCGCTGGGCACTCAGGGTATCGATATGAGCACGACCATTGCAACAGGCCCAGGCGGCGTTGAGTTTCATGGCCGCGACCTGTTCTACTGTTCGCTGATCGGTCTGGCGCTTACCGGCATCATCATCTGGATCACGGAGTACTACACCGGCACGAACTTCCGTCCGGTGAAGTCCATCGCCAAGGCTTCGGAAACGGGCCACGGCACTAACGTGATCCAAGGCCTCGCAATCAGCCTTGAATTGACCGCTTTGCCGACCATCGTCATCATTGCAGCGATCATCGGTGCGTACCAGCTTGCTGGACTTATCGGCCTTGCTTACGGCGCGACTGCAATGCTTGCACTCGCCGGCATGGTTGTCGCACTCGACGCATACGGTCCGGTGACGGACAATGCAGGCGGCATCGCTGAGATGGCAGGCCTCGATGAAAGCGTTCGTGAAAAGACCGACTTGCTCGACGCAGTTGGTAACACCACGAAAGCTGTGACAAAAGGCTATGCCATCGGTTCAGCTGGTCTTGCAGCGCTCGTGCTGTTCGCCGCTTACACCGCTGACCTTCGGGAGTTCTTCCCGGATGCCAATGTCGATTTCAGCCTTGAGAACCCATACGTCATCGTCGGCCTTCTGCTCGGCGCGCTCCTGCCGTACCTCTTCGGTGCAATGGGCATGACCGCTGTGGGCCGTGCGGCCGGCGATGTGGTTGTCGATGTGCGTGACCAGTTCGCCAAGGACCCTGGCATCATGGCAGGCACCAGCCGTCCGGACTATGCCCGCACGGTAGATCTTGTCACTAAGGCTGCGATCAAGGAAATGATCATCCCGTCGCTGCTTCCGGTGCTTGCGCCGATCGTGACGTACTTCGTGATCTACTTCCTTGCTGGCCAGGACAACGCATTCGCAGCGCTCGGAGCATTGCTCCTCGGTGTGATCGTCGGCGGCCTGTTCGTCGCGCTGTCCATGACCGCAGGTGGCGGTGCATGGGACAATGCGAAGAAGTACATCGAGGACGGCAATCACGGGGGCAAGGGCTCTGAAGCTCACAAGGCTGCTGTGACCGGTGACACTGTTGGCGATCCTTACAAGGATACTGCAGGTCCGGCTGTGAACCCGATGATCAAGATCACCAATATTGTTGCGCTGCTTCTGCTCGCGGCTCTGGCTGGTGCTCACTAAGACACGAGTTCCCCCAAGGGGACTGGAGACCCCGCTCGGAGCGATCCGGGCGGGGTTTTCATTTGGGCATCCTGCGTGGATCCTAGCCACCCGCGCCCTTCACCCTTCCACCCGGATTGTATCCCGGCAGGCTCCGGGTGGAAGGGTGAAGGGCGCGGGTGGCCGAGGCCCGGGGCAATCAAACGGATTGACCCGCCAGAATTGCTCCCGCAAAGCCCGTTTCAATGACGAACCCAACACCAACTCCCGAGCAGCTCGTTGCTGAGCTGATCGACCTCCTCACCGTCGATCCTGCAGCCGAGCACTGCTTTACTGGCAAAGCCAAAGATGACGGTGTGGGCCGCATGTTTGGCGGACAAGTGATCGCGCAAGCTTTGCAGGCAGCGCAAGCAACCGTGACGGACGGCAAACAAGCCCATTCGCTCCATGCCTACTTCCTGCGCGGAGGCGAGGAAGGTCCTGCGACCGACCTTGCAGTTGAAGCCGACTTTGACGGACGCAGCTTTGCCAACCGCCGCGTGGTCGCAAGCCAGACCGGCAAGGATGGCCAGACGCGGCCCATCCTCAACCTCACTGCAAGCTTCCAGCGCCCTGAAGAGGGCATGGGCCACGAAGACACAGAAATGCCGCGAGTGACGCCGCCTGAAGAGCTACGCAGCGACATGGAAGTGCGCCGCGAATATGTCGATCAGGCCAGCATTACAGGCACTACACGCGAGATCATGCTGCGACCGCGCGCGATCGAAATGCGCACCAGTGACAAGCTGCATTGGATGAATTCAGAGCCAAAGCCGCCCAAAGCGCATAGCTGGTTCAAGGCAGCAGCCGCCCTGCCCGATGATCCGGCGCTCCACCGCGCTGTGATTGCCTATGCGAGCGATTTCACACTGCTTGGCACCTCTGCCCTGCCCCACGGGCTTAGCTGGATGCGCGGCGAGCTTGTTGGCGCGAGCTTGGACCATGCAATCTGGTTCCATCGTCCGGCCCGCGCTGACGAATGGTTGCTCTACGCAACTGACAGCCCGTGGAGCGGCAGCGGACGCGGCTTCAACCGGGGACGCATCTTCAACCGCGAAGGCGAGCTGGTCGCGAGTGTCGCACAGGAAGGCATGATCCGCAGGCGCAAATCCAAGACCTGACCCGCTTCAAACGCGGACATGTTGGATACGCATGTTACACAGTCCTGAGGCAAAAACTCCCGCCTCAATTAAATCAGCAATTCCCGAGCGATATCATACAGTTCAAAGAGCGACAGGCGAAATAGCCCGTCGCTTTTGTGTAGGAAACCACGCGATGGATCAGCGTCCTAGGACAGGCGAAAAGCATCCTTGAGCATGTCGACCAATTGGCCAGCGAGCTCCTCGTCGAGATCGCGCCGCCAGCAAGCGAAAATCGGATAGTCGAACGTAGGCGCATCACCCACTTCAACCAGCGAGCCTTCCGCAAGATATGTCGCTGCAATCCGCTTTGGCAGATACCCGCTCATCGCTTCATTCACGAGCCATTCCGCACTGCGCTCTCCAAGATCGAGAAGCAATCCATTCTCAGGCGCAATACCAATCTGCGATGCAATGCGTGGTCCGATCGTCTGCCCCCATTCAATCGGGACATAGTTTTCGCGCCAGGCCGCAGGGTCACTTCCCGTGACGAGTACGAGCTGATCATCACAAACCGGTTGCGAAACCACATCGCTGCGAAAGACCGGATCGTAAAGGACAACGAGATCGAGCAGCCCTTCGGAAAGATCGCGGTTGAGCCGCCGCGAAGCACCGGAAGTCGCGCGGACAGAGAGATCGAGCAAGTCGGAACGAACTTTGCTTAACCAGGGCAGCAAACTCGGCCAGATCGAATATTGCCCGCCAAACGAGATTGACCGTTCAAACCGATCCGGCAGACTTACTTCATGCCGTGCAACCTCCCACGCCCGCACCGCTTGACGGGCGGGCAACATGAAACGCTCACCCGCCGGGCTTAGCCGGCAACCGCGCTTGTCGCGTTCAAACAGCCGCGCACTCAGCCTGCTTTCTAACTGCTGAATTCGTTCAGTAACGGTGCTGGGGCTGGCATTCACCCGTTGCGCAGCACGCGCGAAGCTCCCGCTTTCTGCGGCAGCGAGAAAGGTACGAAAGGTCACGATATCCATTAAATTCGGATATACCGAATCTAAAATTTTAACAATCCCGTTATGCGGAATAAACTGATCTCACTATTGGGCCATTCAAGCGAGCAATCTGGCTCGCGTGATTGGAGATTGAAGATATGAAAACCGCCTGGATCGCTGCTGGTATCGCGCTGTCAGCTTTGTCTGCCCCGACCTATGCATCGGAACGGTCAGCGACTGCGGAATCAACCATCATTGTGAGCGGCCAATTCCAGAAGGACTGGCAGCGCGGAAGCACTCTCGAAGCCGAAGGCCTAAAAGCCATGGAGAAAGCCCGCAAAGAGCTGGTCAAGCACAGCGCCGATGTCGTTGAAGCCCAGACCAAGCGCGACCTTGCAAACCAGCGGGCAGCCAATGCCCGCGCTTCATTCGAAGCGTTGACGGTCAATGGCAGCGTCTCTGCGACGTCGAAAGACGCGCATCGCTGGGCCAAGCAAGTGGAAGAGGCTGCCTCTGAGTGGGAGAAGCAGGAAGAGCGCGGTTCGGACGGTAGCAAAGACCTTGAGAAGGCGTTGAAGAAGCAAACGAAGGCTCAGGCTGCGGTCGACAAAGCACAGGCAAAAGTTGACTTGGGTCGCAAACTCAAAGCCGACGCCGAGCTGGCGAGCGTCGCGCAATCATGAGAATGCCGGAAACTGCAAGTCGTTTCCGGTTCGGGGGAGCGAGCGCGGTGGCTGCGGCTGCTGCGCTCGCATTCCTGCCCGCTCCTGCGGCTGCTCAAAATGGTGAGAAACGCGACAGCGTGGCACAGGACGCGGTCGACGCTGTTGCCAGCCCCTTGCGCGATCTCAACATCAAGAGCCGCGATATTCCTGATATCCTGCTGCTGGCGCAGTCCGATCCTTATCGTATGGATGGGTTGGAACAATGCCGCGCTATCTGGGATGAGGTTGACCAGCTAGACGATGTACTCGGGCCGGATGCCGACGAAGAAAAGGACAAGGAAGGCCTCATCAACAAAAGCCTCAGGACAGGCAGCAAGCTGGTTTACGGCTTCATCCCGTTTCGCGGTCTGGTGCGGCGGATATCCGGCGCGAGATCGCATGAAGCGGAGTTCGAGTCCGCCATCTACGCAGGCGTGGCCCGGCGCAGCTATCTAAAGGGCGTGGCATTGGGGCGCACATGCGAGCGCCCTGACCCGGAAGAGATCGCCATAGAGGACGCGCATGCACTGCTCGGGATGGAGCAGCGCGAAAAGACCGACATCAATGCGCCAGCAGTATCGGAATTTCCGGATTAGTCACCGCGCGCCTGGTGACGCCGCCCAGCAGCATTTCTGCTAGCCGTGAGTGGCCGTAAGCGCCCATGACCATCATTCCGCATTTGCGTGCTTTGGCTGCTGCGAACAGCGTATCGGCAATGCTGCCGTCCTCTTTCGGTATCTCGACCAGCTCGCAGTCAATGCCGTGGCGGCTGAGGTATTCGGCACCGCGCACCGGCGGCAGATCGAAGCGCTCGCGGTCTTTCTCTTCAGCGACAGATACGAGGTACACCGCCTTCGCTTTGGCCAGCAGCGGCACAGCGGCGCGCAATGCCAAAGCCGCTTCGCTTGAGCCATTCCAAGCGACCATAACCGGTGCTTCAACATCCACTGCAGTCTGCCCGTCCGGTACCACGAGCACCGGCGAGCGAGCCTTGACCAGCAGCTCACCGAGCATGGTGGACGCGCGGGTCTCCACTTCGCCGCCATCACGGGGGCCAACGACCAGCAGATCGCTTAGCGGCGAGTAATCGAGCAGCGCATGTTCGGGCAGGCCATGCTTCAGGACCCACTCCCACGCGACGTCCTCATTCGCGAGGTCCGCTTCCATTCTCGCGCGGAACTTGTCAGCATTCTCGCGGATTTGCGGCAAAGCGGCAGCAACGGCTGATCCGTAGAAGTCGCCAGGCGCAAACACCTCGTAACTGACCGCATGCAGCAATGTAACATGCGCGTCGAATGCGCGTGCAAGGTCGAAGGTCGATTGCAAGCGTCCCTCGCAACCTTCGGTGTCGTTCACATGGAGCAATATCGATTTCATGGCTCTCTCCTTCCCATTGGAGGGACCATCGGAGCTCGGCCCCTCTTGCATCCTGAATGCGCGCGACCGCCTGGGATTGCATTGATCTCGATCAACTTGCGCTTGGCAAATGCTGCGCTAGTCTGGCGACGGAGAGGAAACCTGATGCAAGTCACTCGTGAAGCACCGATCAAATACTCACTCGAGCCGTCAAACCATCCGTATTTATCCGGAGCATGGACGCCGGTTCACGAGGAAGTGACAGTTGATGAGCTCGAGATCATCGAAGGCGAAATTCCGGCCGATATTGACGGGATTTACCTGCGCAACACGGAAAATCCGGTGCACCAGCCGCTTGGCCGCCACCACCCTTTCGACGGCGATGCGATGATCCATCAGGTCGATATTCGCGGCGGCAAGGCGAGTTATCGCAACCGCTTTGTGCGCACGCATTGCTTTGAGGCTGAGCAGATTGCTGGCCAGTCGCTGTGGGGCGGTTTGATGGACCCGCCTGGCACCTCCAAACGCCCCGGCTTTGGCGCGCATGGCGGATTGAAGGACACCGGCAGCACAGACATCATTGTGCATGCAGGCGTGGCCTATGCGACCTTCTACCAATGCGGCGAAGCGTGGATGCTTGATCCTGTGACTCTGGAGAATTTGGGCAAAGCGCCGTGGGGACCGCTGGATGGCGTTTCTGCGCATCCCAGGGTCGATGAAGAGACCGGCGAGCTGATGTTCTTCAATTACGGCGTCCACGCGCCTTACATGCATTACGGCGTGGTCGATCGTTCAGGCAAGCTGGTTCACTATGTACCGATTCCGCTGTCCGGCCCGCGTCTGCCGCATGACATGGCGATCACCAAGAACTGGTCGATCCTCAATGACATGCCGCTTTATTGGGATGCCGAATTGCTGGAGCGCGATATTCATGCCGCGCGCTTGCACGAGGGCGAGCCGACGCGTTTTGCTCTGATCCCGCGGCACGGTCAGCCAGAGGACATCCGCTGGTTTGAAGCCGCGCCAACCTATGTGCTGCATTGGACCAATGCGTGGGAAACTAGGAATGAAAAGGGCGAGGATGAAGTCGTTCTGGAAGGCTATTTCCAGGATAAGCCGATGCCCGAACCGCTCGAGGAGTTTGGCCGGTATGCGCATATGATGGCCTATGTCGACGAGCACAGCTTCCAGCCGCGCCTGCATCGCTGGCGGTTTAACTTGGCGACTGGCGAGACCCGCGAAGAGCGCTTGTCAGACGCCATCGTGGAGTTCGGAATGATCAACCCGGACTATGCGATGAAGCCATCGCGCTATGTCTGGTCGACCACGACCAAGCCGGGGTGGTTCCTGTTCAACGGCTATATCAGGCAGGACACGCAGACGGGCGAAGAGCAGGTCTACGAGTTGCCTGAAGGGGTCTATGCAAGCGAGAGTCCGATTGTGCCGCGCAAGGGCGCGCAACCTTCCTCAAGTAGCGAAGCGGTAGGACAACAAGGACTCGAAGACGACGCTTACCTCGTCACCTTCCTCATCGATGAGAACACAGGCTCGTCCGAGCTGGCTATCCTCGATGCGAGCGATGTCACCAAGGGCCCGATCTGCCGCGCGCGTCTGCCGCACAAGATCAGCAGCGGAGTGCACTCCACCTGGGTCGATCGCGCGCAGCTCTGAACGCTTAGCTCACGGCGCGTAATAGGTCGGTGAGCCCGGCCCTACCGGTATGCCCAGAACGAAGGTCCACAAATAGAAGAACACCGACCAGAACGCGATGAAGAACATCGAATAAGGCAGCATCATCGCGATCAGCGTGCCCACGCCCAAATTCTTGTCATAGCGTGTCGCCCAGGCAAGGATCAGCCCGAAATAGCTCATCATCGGCGTGATGATGTTGGTCGTGCTGTCGCCAATTCTGTAGGCTGCCTGGATCGCTTCAGGCGAGTATCCGATCAGCATCAGCATTGGCACGAAGATCGGTGCAGTGACGGCCCATTGCGCGCTTGCTGAACCCAGCGACAGGTTGATGACCGCGCAGATCAGGATGAAAGCGAAGAAGATCACTGGGCCGGTCATGCCGGTCTCGACAAGGAAATTCGCGCCGGTCACCGCTGTGATTGCGCCGAGATTGGTCCAGCCGAAGAACGCAACGAACTGCGCGGCGAAGAACACCAGCACGATATAAAGGCCGAGCGAAGACAGCGCGGCTGCCATCGCATCAATGATGTCGCGGTCGCTCTTCATCGTGCCGACCGCGCGGCCATAGGCATAGCCGAGCGCTACGAAGAAGATCAGGATCCACACCACAAAGCCGTCAAAGAAGGGACTATCGATCCGGTCACCTGTCTCCGGATTTCGGAACACGCCCCATTCCGGCACCAGCGTCAGCGCCATGAGCGCCAGCACGCCGAGCAACGCATAGCCTGCCCAACGCAGCCCTTTGCGCTCGTCTGCGGTGACTTGCTCCATCATCTTGTCATCAAGGATCGTCGGGTCCGCACCTGACGGATCATATTTCCCGAGTTTTGGCTCGACAATGTAGATCGATACGAGCGAACCGATGATGGTGATGAGGAAGGTCGAAGCGACCATGAAGTACCAGTTCGCCGTCGCCACCACAGTGTATTCCGGCGCGATCAGCCGCGCGGCTTCCTGCGTGATCCCGGCAAGCAGCGGGTCGATCGTGCCGATGAGCAGATTTGCGCTATAGCCGCCTGACACGCCTGCAAAGGCTGCTGCCATGCCGGCCAGCGGATGCCGCCCCAGCGCGTAGAAGATCGCACCAGCGAGCGGGATCAGCACGACGTAGCCGACCTCCGATGCGGTGTTCGACACGATGCCTGCAAACACAATCGCGACTGTCACCAGCTTGGGCGGCGCGGACAGCACCATGCTGCGCACAGCGGCCGAGAGAAGGCCGGATTTCTCCGCTACGCCGACGCCCAGCATGGCGACGAGCACCACGCCGAGCGGCGCAAAGCCGGTGAAATTGTCGACCAGATTGGTAAAGATGCGGCGGATCCCGTCGCCATCCATCAGACTGACCGCGCGGATCATGCCGTCTTCGGCTACCCCCGGCGCGCCCGCCGGCCTTGGATCGACCACAGCAACGCCCATCCAGCCGAGCAGGCCTGACAAAAGCACGATGCCGAAAGCAAGGATCGCAAACAAAGTGACCGGATGCGGCAGCAGGTTCCCCAGCCACTCGACCCCATCAAGGAAGCGCGTGAAGGCGTTGCGCTTGCCTTCTCTATACTCGTCAGTCGTCGCGGGAAGTTCGCTCATTAAGGGCTCCGGCCTGTTGGAAGACCACTGCATACAGAGCCGAAGCTGAACGCGCGCAGTTCAGCGCGAAAATCCTGTTGAAAGTGCGCAAAGACCGATGTCAGGACGGGATGGCGCCGCCAATGTTGGAGTCCACTTCACCCTCGGGATGCGGCAGGCCAAGCATGCCGTTCAAGCCGCGCCGTATCGGGTTTGTGCAATAGGATGGCCCGCTCAGATAATGGATGTGGCCTTCAAGGACGCCCGCCCTGCCCTGATTGGTGATGGTAACCCGCCCAAGATTCCCGGTATCCTTCGGCAAAGCAATCGGATCGCAGCGGCGCAAATTGAGCGAGCCTTGTGGCCCTGTCTCACCATCAATAGCAGTGCACACGAACGGCGTGATGTAATTATAGGTGCGCGAGATCCAGTCAGGGATAGAGCCCTGCTCGTCCCACACCCATTTCGGATCGCGCATGGCAGGCGAGAGCGCGCCCTCTTCCACGGTGATCTGATCGCGCGGCACATCGAAATAGCCTGACATCTGCTCGACCAGTGAATCGCGCCATGGTTCCTGCTCGAACCAGCCATCGAGCTTTTCCTTGGAGCCGAAATTGACATCCACGCTCCAGTTCACCCCGTTGGACCAGCAATTTCCGAGCTTGTTGAAGCGTTTATGCGCGACGTCTGCCTCTGGCGGAGTGCTCAGACCCCTACGAACCAGATGATTGCGATCCTCGAAATAGTCGCCTTGCGCATCGATCCATGTGATCGCCACCGGCACTCCGATCGCACTCAGGAAACCGAGGGTCGCGACGGTCTGCACCGGCCAGGATTTCCAGATGCTCTCCGGCGTCAGCCGATATGCCAGCATGATCAAGCCAACTATCGCAATCGGCACTCCGAACCAGGCAAGCATGGCGAACTGAAAGACGGTCATTCCGTCACTTTACCCGCTCGCATGGTAAAAATCGTAAACCTTGCGCGCGACCGCATCGCTCACGCCCGGCGCGCGTTGCAAGTCCTCCAGCGCCGCAGCACGCACTTTGCTCGCCGTGCCGAAATGCAAAAGCAGCGCGCGCTTCCTCGCAGGGCCAATGCCGGGGATTTCGTCCAGCGGAGAGGCGCTGATGGCTTTGCTGCGCTTGGCACGGTGCGCGCCGATGACATAGCGGTGCACTTCATCGCGCAAATTCTGCAAATGGAATAGCACCGGCGAATTCACCGGTAGCGTTTTCTCGCGCCCGTCAGGGAAGTGGAACACTTCGCGGCCCTCGCGCCCATGATGCGGGCCCTTCGCAATCGCGATCAGCGGCATGTCTTCAATTCCCAATTCTTCCAGCGTATCGCGCACTGAGGACATTTGCCCCTTGCCGCCATCGATCAGCACCAGGTCCGGCCACACCGCATTGTCGCCCGAGCTTTCGCGGTCCGGGTCTTCCTTCATCGCGCGGCTGAAGCGGCGATGCATGACTTCGCGCATCATGCCGAAATCGTCATTGGTCTGCGCGGTCTTGATGTTGAACTTGCGATACTGGTTCTTGATGAAGCCTTCCGGACCCGCGACCACCATCGCGCCGACGGCTTTCGCGCCTTGGATATGCGAGTTGTCGTATATCTCGATCCGCTGCGGAGGGCCTTCCAGCTCGAGGAATTCGGCCAGCTCGCGATTGATCTTCGCCTTCGTGCCGCTTTCCGCCATGCGCCGCTCCAGCGCTTCGACGGCATTGCGGCTTGCCTGCTCCATCAGGCGGCGGCGATCGCCGCGTTGAGGCACGGAAATGCTGACTTTCTTGCCTGCAAGTTCGGACAGAGCCGCTTCCATCAGCTCGCTTTCCGGCAAGTCCCGGTCAACCAGCACAGTCGGCGGCGGGGGCACTTCCTCGTAGAATTGCAGCAACACATTGGAGAGCACCTGCGCTTCTTCGACGTCCTTGGTGTGAGTCGGGAAGAACGCGCGATGGCCCCAATTCTGCCCGCCGCGAATGAAGAAGGCCTGCACGCCCACCTGCCCGCCTTTGCTCGCAAGCGCGAACACGTCCGCGTCCCCTACCCCGCTGGCATTAATGCCTTGCGAGCCCTGAATGAAAGTCGCTGCACGCAGCCGATCGCGAAGGATCGCCGCCGTCTCGAAATCCAGGTCTTCGGCCGCTTTCGCCATCTGCTTTTCCAGATCGGCCTGCACCGCAGAGGACTTGCCCGCGAGGAAGTCTTTCGCCTGATCGACCAGTTTTTTGTAGCCCGCTTCATCGATCCGCCCAACGCATGGCGCGGAGCAACGCTTGATCTGATAGAGCAGACACGGCCGGTCGCGATTGGCAAAGAAGCTGTCTGTGCAGCTCCTCAACAAGAACAGTTTTTGCAGCGCATTGATTGTCGTGTTGACGCTGCCCGCACTCGCAAAAGGCCCGTAATAATTGCCTTTCGCACGCCGAGCGCCGCGATGCTTCATGATCCGCGGAAAGTCATGCTCCGAACGCAAGAGGATGAAAGGGAAGCTCTTGTCATCTCGCAGCAACACGTTGAAGGCCGGGCGATAACGCTTGATCAGCTGCGCTTCGAGCAGCAGCGCCTCTGCCTCGCTGTTAGTCGTGACGATTTCCATCGCGCGGGTCTGGCTGACCATCCGCGTCAAGCGATTGGAGAGCTGCTTGATCTGCGTGTAATTGGGCACACGCGCCTTCAGGCTCCGCGCCTTGCCAACATAAAGCACATCGCCGCGCGTATCGAGCATGCGGTAAACGCCGGGTACAGGCTTCAGGGTCGCAACCGTCTCTCGGATTGCTTTCACGCCAGTTTCCAAGTCCGGCTGCGCGCTCGCAACCGTATAGGCGGCGCGCTCTTCATTGAAGCGCTCCTTACCCCTCGGGTCGTGCGGTGATCCTGCTTTTGTCCCGGACATCGGGGCAAGAGATAGGCACTCGCGGCGCGCAACTCAATTCTGCACCCGCCCTTAGCCTTGCTGCATGGTGCACAACCCACAGCTTTGCTTGCGTGAGGGCGCGCGCCGTGCAAACGCTAAGGGCAACGGACAGGGAGAAAGCATGACCGAGAAAGTCGCACCGCCACGCACAGTCGGCGTATGGGGGCTGTCGCTGTTTCAGCTCAATGGCATGATCGGCTCAGGCATTTTCGCTTTGCCCGCTGTGCTGGTCGCAGCGGTTGGCAGCTTTGCGCCGATCATGATCATTGTCGGCGGCATTCTGATCCTGCCGCTTGGTTTTGTTTTCGCATGGCTTGCAACGCGCTTTGACAGCACGGGCGGACCGGTTCTTTACGGTCAGGCCGCTTTCGGGAGCTTTGCTGGGTTTCAGGCAGGATGGGGTCGATATGCTTCGGGCCTGGTCGCGCTAGCCGCCAACACGCATGTGATGGTGAGCTATTTTGGCGCCCTATTCCCGGTGCTCGAGACACCCGCAATCGCGTCTGCGACTGTGTTCATCACCATCATCGTGATGACGATCATCAATCTTGTCGGCATGCGCAGCTCCGTGAATGCGCTTGGCGCGTTGACAGCTTTGAAACTCATTCCGCTGGGTATTCTGGTGCTCGCGGCGCTCTATGGAGGTTATAGTGCACCTGCGATTGTCTTGCCTGAGTTCAGCGCAGCCGAGACTGTTATCCTGCTGACATTCTACGCCTTTATCGGGTTTGAAGGCGTCACAGTTCCAGCAGGCGAAATGAAAGACCCCAAGCGTGATTTGCCGCGCGTTCTGATTTCCGTGCTGCTGGGGATCACGCTGGTCTATGTGCTTATCATCTGGGCTTATCTCGCGATTGCGACCGAGCCGACCGGCAATGACAACGCGCTCGCGGGCGCAGCTGGCATCGCGCTAGGCCAAGTCGGCACTGTGATGATTGTGCTTGCGGCAGGCTTCTCGATCATGGCGAACAGCTTTGGAGGGCTCATCATCGTCCCGCGCATGTCCTTCGGCATGGCAGAGCAAGGCATGCTGCCGCAATGGTTTGCAAAGGTCAGCCCGCGCTTCCTCTCACCCTCCAATGCGATAATGTTCTACGGCGTTGCTGCGGCTGTGTTCAGTTTAACCGGCGGGTTTGTGGTGCTGGCATCAGCGAGCACTTTGTCACGGATCCTCACCTATCTGATCAGTGCCGCCGCGCTGCCTGCGCTGGAGAAACGCGAAGGCGGGATCAATCCTCTGCATCTGATCGTCGCGATACTCGCGTTTGTCTCATCGCTTTGGGTCGCATCCCATGCGAGCATGGAAGCGTGGCGAACCTTTGGCATTCTTCTGGTGGTAGGAACGGTTCTTTACTTCATTGCCAAGCGCAAGCCGGCCGAGGCCGCGTCCGCCTGATCCATCATGAGCAACAGCTTTGATGCCATAGTCTTAGGCGCAGGAGCCGCCGGCCTTATGTGCGCGGCGCGCGCGGGCCAACGCGGCAAGCGCGTGCTGGTGCTCGAAAAAGCGGAAAAGCCCGGCAAGAAGATCCTGATCTCTGGCGGTGGACGCTGCAATTTCACCAATATCGGTGCGGGGCCTGCAAACTATCTCTCCGCCAACCCGCATTTCGCAAAGTCTGCGCTCGCGCGATACACCGCGCGCGATTTTCTTGATCTGGTCGAAAGCTACGACATCACATGGCATGAAAAGACGCTGGGGCAGTTATTCTGCGATGGCTCGGCCAAGCAGATCGTCGCGATGCTGCTGATGGAATGTGACAAGGCTCAGGCGGCAGGCGGCGAAGTCATCGTGCAATGCGACGCAAACGTGCAGTCGGTGAGCCTTGCAAACGAGGTCTTCACAGTCACGACTGAAGACGAGACCTATCGCTCTCTCGCTTTTGTGATTGCGAGCGGTGGCCCTTCCATTCCCAAAATGGGCGCGACGGGATTTGCCTATGATCTGGCACGGCAGTTCGGGTTGAAGATTGTCGAGCCGCGCCCTGCTCTCGTTCCGCTCACTCTTGGCGGCGAAGAAGTGCTGTTCCGCGAAATATCCGGCGTTAGCGCTCCTGTTGTGGCGACTGCAGGCAAAACGAGCTTTCCCGAAGCCGCGCTGTTCACGCACAAAGGGCTCTCCGGCCCTGCCATTCTGCAAGCCTCTTCCTATTGGCAGCCGGGCGAGCCGATCCTCATCAATTTCACACCGGATTTCCCACGCGAATGGCTGCTCGAGCGAAAGCGCGAAACACCGCAAGCCAGCCTTCGCCAGGTGCTGCGCGAATTCCTGTCCGACCGGCTGGCTGATATCCTCACTGATAAGCTCGGCATTTCCAGCGAGCTCAACAATGCCAGAGACAAAGCCCTACGCGCGGCGGAAGAACGGCTCGCCCGCTGGACTTTCATGCCCAATGGAACAGAAGGCTTCGCCAAGGCCGAAGTAACGGTGGGCGGCATTTCCACGTCGGAACTGTCCTCCAAGACGATGGAAGCAAAGAACGTCCCCGGCCTCTATGCAATAGGGGAAGCGGTTGATGTGACCGGCTGGCTCGGCGGCTATAATTTCCAATGGGCATGGGCGAGCGGAGTCGCGGCAGGCGACGCAGTTTAGTGCATTGCAAACAAAAAACGCGCCAACATCATTCGTAAATGCGCCAGAATCGCTTCAATCCGTAGCGTCACCCCCTGCCGCTTGCGTGAAGTTGTGCATTGCAGCGACGCTCTGCTAAGGTTTACATGCTAGACGCTAGGAGCGCAGCAGAAAGAGGGAGGGCGCATTGCAGCAATTGCAGGGAATGGATTCATCGTTCGTAGCGATGGAGTCGCCGAACTCGCCGATGCATATCGGCAGTTTGCTGATCTACAATCCTGAAACCGCGCCAGACGGATTCGTCCGCTTCAAGGACATTCTGCAATTCTTCGAAGACCGCTTACGCCTGTCCAAGACCATGCGGCAGCGCCTCGTGCGCGTGCCCTTTGATCTCGACTACCCATATTGGGTCGAGGATCCGAATTTCGATCTCGAGTATCACGTTCGTCACATAGCCCTTCCGAAACCCGGGGACTGGCGGCAGCTGTGCATTCAGGCTGCACGAATTCACTCGCGCCCGATGGACCTGACACGTCCGCCATGGGAATTCACTGTGGTTGAAGGTCTCGACAATGTCCGCGGATACCCGAAGGGATGCTTCGCCTTCGTGACTAAAGTGCACCATTCCGCGATTGACGGGATGAGCGGCATCGACCTGATGGAAGCGACGCACACGACGACTCCGTCTACCGCTCCGCCCAACGTGCCTGATGAATGGAAGCCCGAGAAAGTACCGGGTCCTGCCGAACTGCTGGGAAAATCCTATATCAACGCGCTGATCAACCCATTGAAGCAGGCTCAAGTCGCCGCGCAATCGCTGCCGGGCGTAGCGAGCGCGATCAAAGGGCTGATCACACGCGAATTCAAGCTCACCACTGATCTGGTTCCGCCCCGCACGCGCTTTAATCGTACGATTTCCTCGCACCGGGTGGTGGAAGGATGCGTGTTCCCGCTCGCTGACATGAAGGCGATCCGCACACTTTTGCCCGATGCAAAGGTCAATGACGTAGCCTTGGCTGTTATAGGCGGTGCGCTGCACAAATACCTCACCGCCAAAAACGACCTGCCTAAAACGACCATGACCGCGATGGCGCCGATTTCCGTTCGCTCTGAAGAAGAAAAGAGCGACATGGGTAATCAGGTTGCGGCGATGATTGCGCCATTGGGTACACATATTGCCGATCCGAAGGAGCGGCTTGAGTACGTTTTTGGTCAGACCAGCAATTCCAAGGCGATGACCAATGCGCTGGGCGCACGGACAATGACCGAGGTCAGCAAAGTCAATCCGCTGCTTTACATGGCATTGGGCTCGCAGCTCTTCAGCCGTATCAGCATCGCGCACCGGCTCGCCATGCCGTTCAATACCGTGGTCACGAACGTGCCGGGCCCGCCAATTCACATCTACTCATCCGGCGCGCGGATGGAGAGCATGGCATTGTCCTTGATCTGTCTGACCGACGGTCTCGGCCTTGCACACGTAGTGCAGAGTTATGTCGATGAAGCGTATATCAGCTTCACTGCATGTCGTGACATCATGCCGGATCCAGAGTTCTACTCCCAATGCATGCAGGAAAGCTTTGACGAGATGCTGGCCGCAGCAAAGGGCGAAGCAAGCAAGCCCGCTGCAAAGAAAGCAGCCCCTGCCAAAACCGGCGCGACCGCCAAGAGCGCGAGCAAGCCTGCTGCGAAGAAGCCCGCCGCTAAAGCGAAGCGGGCTGCACCTACAAAAACAGGGGCTACTCGCAAGTCCGCATCGAAAAAACCAGCGCGGCGCAAACCAGCCGCCAAATCCGCAGAATTTGCCAAAAAGACGGGGAGTAAACCCGCGAAATAATTCACTATTCCAGGAGGGGAGCACTTTTGACTGCTATTACTATGCCGAAGAGCGATTTCGACCTTGAACAGGACTTTATCCCGCGGCCACCAAGCCGGTTCTGGGCGCTTGCGGAAGGTCGCGCGTTCTTCGAGCTAAGTGCATTCTACATGATGCGCCCGTTCCTGTCGCAGCTCCCCAAGGGCGATGGCCATGCGGTCAAGGTCCTTCCCGGCTTTATGGCGACGAACAATTCCACTGCGCCGATGCGCCGTCTGCTCAACGATCTTGGTTATGACGCGCATGGCTGGGACAGCGGGCGCAATGTGCGCGTTGATGATGCTCTGCTTGGCCGGTTGATTGCCCAGCTCGAGCGGCTGAATGACGATACCGGTCGCAAGGTCTCGCTGATCGGCTGGAGCCTTGGCGGTGTGCTCGCGCGCGAGCTTGCTAAACTGCACCCGGACCGCGTGCGGCTGGTGATTTCGCTCGGCAGCCCGATTTCGGATGATCGCAGCCACACCAATGCTGCTCGCCTGTTCGAGTTCTTCAACGGCAAAGAGCCTGAAGTGATGAAGGGTGGCCGCTTTGAAGGGCTGGACGTCGCGCCTCCGGTCCCTACGACTTCGATCCTCACGAAAACCGATGGCGTCGTCCATTGGCGCGGCTCTGTGCAAAAGCCGAGCAGAACTCCAACAGAAAACATCGAAGTCTATGCCAGCCATTTGGGCCTTGGCGTGAACCCGTCCGTGATGATCGCTATCGCTGACCGGCTCGCGCAGAAAGAAGGCGATTGGATGCCGTTCGAGCCTTCTCTCGCACAGCAATGGATGTATCCCAGCACGAGCTATAGCGAGTAAAGCCGTTTAGCCTCGCGGGAGAAAGTCAGAACATCTTGCGCAGGTCTATTCCAAGATAGCGTCCGGTTGGATCGATCAGATCCGGCTGGAACGCGACCGGCACATCGCCATTGCCATCGCGCACATCGCGGCGCGCATTGAAGATGTTGTTTGCGATGAAACTCAGTCGCAAATTGTTGGCAAAAGTATCTTTTGCGTCAAACACTTCGCCAAGATTGAGGAATATCCGCGCGTCAAAAGTCAGCAGGTCATCAAAGAGAAGATCGGATGCGCCGCTCGGATCGCTGCCATTCAATCGCGCTTTGCCAGTGTAGCGGCCTGACAGACGCATCCCCTTGCCTTGGCGAAAGATTCCGCCTTCCAGACGGCTCGAATGGCGCGCAAGGCCGAACGTGCCGGTTGCATTGCCGTCAAGTTGGTCCAGCAGCGGCACACCATCTGCAATCAGAATGGTGTTTTCCAGCTCGATTGTATGCGTCAGATTGAGGAAATAGCGCCCTCGCCCATCGCGGCCAAACCCGCGCGAAACAATGCCCGGACGTCTACCGCCGCCACCCGGACGCGCGCCTGCCGGCGGACCACCCTGGCCTGCACCGGGCCTGCCGCCACCCATCATCGACGGGTCCATGCTGCAAATCCGTTCGCGAAACTGGCCGAGACGCTCGGTATCGACGGTGTCGTCTTCGCGTAGGAAACGCTCGACCATCTGGCTTGCGCGCTCAGCATCGAAGTCCGGGAATTCGGTGGAGAGATCTTCGCCGCGCGCGACAGCCTCAGCGAACCGAGTAAGCACTTCCAAGCCGTCTTCAGCGCAAATCCGGGCGCGCATCGCCATAAACCGCTCGCGCTGCTCGGGCGATGGGCCTTGGCCGCTTGCACCGGGAGGAGGACCGCCTGCTCCGGATGGACGACCGGGAGGGCCGCCTGCGCCTGATGGCGGACCACCGCGAGGAGCCGCAGCGCCAAAACTTCCGCGCGTCGTAAGGCCGAACACCAGCCGCTCAGACCGCGTTTCCTCGTAGGTTACAAACCGTTGGTCGAGCGCAACCAGCTGGCCATTGCCATCGCGCGTGACGCGGTCAGGAAAAGCATCTTCAATCGCTTGTGTGAGCGCGGGAAAGCCACTGACCACATCTTCCGACGTGTTGCGGACATATTCGACGTTGAAGCGGGTGCTATCCCAGAATGGGAGTTGCCAGTTTGCGCCGAATTTCCAGTCGCGTTGCTGCTCATCGCGCAGATTGGGATTGCCGCCCGAAGTGAGCGTCACGAGCACAGTCTCGCCATTGACCAGGTCGAACACCGGCACGTTCAACGTCTCGACGACCGGACTGCCGAGCTGCGTCAGGCTGGGTGCGACTTGCGTGAGGATATAGGTGCCAGTGAGGGTCAATCCGCTTGCCGGAACCCATGTAAACCCCGCGCTTGCGTCAGTGAGCGTGCCGAAATCGGAGAGCTCTTCGATGCCGCCGCTAAAGTTCAGTGTGAGGCCGCCAATCGCCCCCCATGCGCCGCCTCTGTCAGCAATCGGGATTGCGACATTCGCGCCTGCTTCAAAGCGTGAACGGTCGAGCTTGGTTTCCTGCAAATTGCGCGTGTCCGAGCTCTTGATTTGCAGCCAGTCGAACCCGGCATCCAAGGTGACAGAGACCTCGCCGGCTGGCAGCATTAGCGGATTGCCATTCAACGTGACCTGATTGTCGGATCGCAGGGTGCGATTGGTCGCTCGCGCCACATCCAGCTCGACACTGTCAGGCAGCGTTCCGTCAAGGGCAAGTGTGCCAGCGAGAGCCGCCGCTTCCAGATCGCTTGTGTCAAACGGCTGATCGATCCGCGTGGTCGTGTCAGTCGCAGTCCCGTTGGACGTCGCTGTCATCTGCCAACCGCCCAGCCGCCGTGAATGGGTGAGACCGACGGAGAAATTGTCGCTATCGGCTCGCCTCTCTAGCGGCGTGTCCGCGCCGAACGTACGGAAGAGCGTATTGCCCAAACCATCGTCCAACAGGACCGAGTTCAGCCCGGAAAGACTGCGGCTCTCCGACCGCTCATAGGTCCCGTTAAGCGTCAGCAGACTGCCATTGTCGGGATCGGACGTCGTCCAGTTCAAGGTCGCTTCTGTTTGCGTCCGCTCGCCCACAAGGCTCCGGAATGCGGCTGGATCGGGGTCTCCAGCCACTAGACTGACTGACCCTTCGGTCTGCTCAATGCCGCGCTCAGCTTCAGTCAGCAGCGTGCGGTCATTTATTTCAGCGTTGAAATTCAGCCGGTTGCCTTGATCAAACTTGAGATAGGTGAACTCCACTTCGCGCGCGGCATAACCGCCGTCCGATGGCCCTTCCCACTCCAGCTCAATTTCGCGGCTGTTGTAATTCTCTTTCAGGATGATGTTCACGACCCGCCGGTCGGGCGGAAAGCCGAAGCGCTGCGCCACTTCCTCGGGCATGACTTCAACTTTGCGGATCGCTTCTGGCGGATAGGATCGCAGCTCGCGAAAGCTGGAAATGCGCAGACCATTGACGAGAATCGCTGGAGGGCCGCCGCCGCCCCGCCCGCGCGACGAACCCGTTTGCGGCGCAATGACAGACAGCAATTCGGTGATGGAGTTCGCACCAATGCCTTCGATGTCGGCTTCATCAAGCTCAAGCACTGGCGCTTGTTCGACTTGAAGCTGGCCGCGCAAACGCTCTCCGCGCACAACGATCGCGCCCTCTTCAGGCGCTTCAATCACTGGCGGCGGTTCATCCGCAGCAGCGGAATTCTCTGTCTCAGAATTTGCTGAGAGCGGCGCAGAAAGCACAGCCAAAAGGCAAGTGCCGGCGAGATAGGAAGCGGGGGACTTCATAAACGACGCTCTTTCGAAATATGCGCCTGCGAGCAAGCGCCTGGATTGTAACATCTTGCATCACGCCGTTTGAACACCACATTACAACGCAAGCACACAGATTTAGCTCGATAACGCATGAGGCTTCCCTTTTTTCCCTCACGCGGCTATTGGGCGCGCCACTAACTCGGTTGAATACGTAGATAAGGAATTACATGGCCAAAGAAGAACTCCTCGAAATGCGCGGCAAGGTGGTGGAACTGCTGCCTAACGCGATGTTCCGGGTCGAGCTCGAAAACGGCCATGAGGTCCTCGGGCACACAGCTGGCAAGATGCGCAAGAACCGCATCCGCGTGCTGGTTGGCGATGAAGTGCTGTGCGAACTCACTCCTTATGATCTGACCAAAGCGCGGATCACCTATCGTTTTATGCCGGGCCGTGGCGGTCCTGGGCAAAACGCCTCTCAGGGCCCTGGCCCTACATAAGCCGCGCTGCTCAACCATGAGCGCACCCTCTCTTATACTGGCTTCTGCATCGCCGCGTCGGCGAGAACTGATCGCGCGTCTGGGCGTGGAGCCTGCCGGCATTGTCCCGGCGGACATCGATGAAACCCCGCAAAAGGACGAACTCCCGCGCGACTATGCCAAGCGCATGGCACGCGAGAAAGCACTCGCAGTGAATGCGGATGGTCATGTGCTTGCAGGCGACACCGTGGTCGCCGCAGGACGCCGAATTCTGCCTAAGGCCGAAGACGAAGCGACCGCGCGCCAGTGTCTGGAACTGCTTTCCGGTCGACGCCATCGCGTGTTGTCTGCGATTGCCTTGAAGTCGCCCGACGGAACCCTGCGCGAGCGTCTGTCCGAAACAATCGTGCGTTTCAAACGGCTCTCAGCCGAGGAAATCGCCTCTTATCTCGCAAGCGGCGAATGGGAAGGCAAAGCTGGCGGCTATGCCATTCAGGGCGCAGCTGAAGGGCTGATTCAGCGCATTGACGGGAGCCATTCCGGCGTTGTCGGCCTGCCGCTTTACGAAACGCGCACGCTTTTGAAGGCGGCAGGGTTCAAAATTGGCTGAGTGGCTGATCGAAGAAGGCATTGGCGAGCGGCGCGCGCTGCTCGTCCAAGGCGAAGACATTCTGGCAGCGAAGCTTAATTGGCCGGGCGAATTGGTCGCAGGCGAGCAGGTCGAAGCGCGTCTCTCTTCCAAAGCATCCGGAGCGCGGCGCGGGCTTGCTGTGACAGGCAAGGGGCAGGAAGTGCTCGTCGATCATTTACCGGCGGATGTGACGGAAGGCGAAACCTTCTCACTCACAATCACCCGTACGCCTATTGCAGAGCGTGGCCGCTTCAAGCGCGCGCAAGGACGCGTCGTTGGAGGGGCAGCGCAAGAGGCTTCGCCTTGGCTGGAACAGGCGACTACGGTTCGCGCATTCTCGTCCGATCACTGGAATGAGATCTGGCATGCAGGATCGTCAGGCGAAGTTGCATTTGACGGCGGCTCGCTGCTGTTCAGCGTAACACCTGCCATGACACTGATCGACGTCGATGGAGAGGGAGCCCCGCGCGAAGTGGCGCTTGCGGCGGCCCCTCCAATCGCGCGCTGGCTCTCATTGTTCGACCTCGGCGGTAATATCGGGATCGATTTCCCGACCATCGAAGCGAAGACGGATCGCAAAGCCGTGGACACGGCGCTAGCTGACGCGCTTGACCATTGGCCGCATGAACGCACCGCCATGAACGGCTTCGGCTTTGTCCAGCTGGTGGCGCGGCTTGAAGGGCCTTCATTACTGCATCGTTTCGCAACATCCCGCACGGGGATGTGCGCAAGGATGGCGCTCCGTCAGGGTGAGCGTGCGAGCGGTTCAGGCTCCGTCCTTCTCGTCACTGTACACCCGGCGCTTAAGGCTAAGCTGAAAGAGCCTTGGTTAGACGAACTGGCCAAGCGGGTGGGCAAGCAAGTGCGGATAGAGACAGATCCCGCTCTTGCGCTTGAAGCTCCGCATGCTCAGATTATTGCTGCATGAATTGACTTAACCTCCCACACCCTCCGCCCTTCCACCCGGAGCCTACCGGGAGACAATCCGGGCGGAAGGGCGGAGGGAGTGGGTGGCACGGAACTCAGATATGACCTCAAGCAAACCCTGCCCGATCTGCAAGAAACCGCGCGTGCAAGAATTCAGGCCATTTTGCTCCAGCCGCTGCAAGGACCGTGATCTCGCGCAGTGGTTTGGCGATGGCTATGCAGTGCCGGGCAGACCAGCAAGTCCTGAAGAGATCGCTGGCGAAATCGTACGCGAAGAGCGCGACTGAGATTCCCGCCATTTGGCACTTGCCAAAGCGCGTCCGCCACGCCATAGGGCGGCGCTCCAATCGCGCGTGAGTGTATCAGACACAGCGTTTGCATGGATGCCTCGGTAGCTCAGTTGGTAGAGCATACGACTGAAAATCGTAGTGTCGGTGGTTCGATCCCGCCCCGAGGCACCACTTCCTTTATTCGATGAATCCATCGCTGTGCAATGATTGCATGATTGGGCCTTTGCGCCTATGGAGAATGCCTCGCCCCGGTGGCAGCGAAGCAGACCTGCATCGCCTCGCCGGGGCGGCGTGTTTCTATCACTTGGAAAGCCACTGCTCATGTCCCGTCGTCGCCAGATTTACGAAGGCAAGGCTAAGATCCTTTATGAAGGTCCTGAGCCCGGAACGATCATCCAGTATTTCAAGGATGACGCGACCGCGTTCAACGCGGAGAAAAAGGGCACGATCAACGGCAAAGGCGTGATCAATAACCGCATTTCCGAAGCGGTGTTCACCCGTCTTGCCCATATCGGCATCCCGACCCACTTCATCCGCCGGTTGAACATGCGCGAGCAGCTCGTGCGTCAATGCGAAATCATTCCGATCGAAGTCGTGGTGCGCAATGTCGCGGCAGGCTCTATCTGCAAGCGGTTGGGCCTCACAGAAGGCGATCCGCTGCCGCACACGCTGATCGAATATTACTACAAGGATGATGCGCTGGGCGATCCGCTGATTGCTGAAGAGCATATCGCGGCGTTCAACTGGGCAGGCCCTGACGAAATGCAGGACATCGCCAGCATGGCGATCCGCATCAATGACTTTATGTGCGGAATGTTTGCAGGCGCCAATATCCGCCTAGTCGACTTCAAACTGGAATTTGGCCGCATCTTCGAGGGCGATTTCAGCCGGGTCATCCTCGCTGACGAAATCAGCCCCGATGGCTGCCGCTTGTGGGACATGACGTCAGGCGAGAAGCTCGACAAGGATCGCTTCCGCCGCGACCTGGGCGGTGAAGAAGAGGCCTATCGCGAAGTCGCGCGTCGCTTGGGGCTGCTCAACGAAGATACAGGTCCTGGCGAAGTGTTCGACATGTCGAGCCACCGCAGCCGTTTGCGCGGATCGCCAACGCCGAAGAAATAAGAGCACGGCGTGGACCGAAAAGGCGCGTTCATCGCCTTGTCATCAAAGCGAATTTAGGCCAGCAAGCAATTATGCGTTTGCTTACCTTTCTTGCCGCGAGTGCGGCGTTCATCACCCTTCCCGCCTGTGCTACAATCGAGACTGCGGCTGCGCCCTCGCCTGAGGTGGCTGCGGTTCCGTCTGAAGCGATATCTGACGACCCGCTTTGGGCTTTCGAAGCGAGCGACGTCCCGGTTGATCCTGCCTTCCGCTTTGGCGTGCTGGACAATGGCATGCGCTATGCCTTGCGTTCAAACGGCACGCCTGAAGGCACTGCGCTCGTGCGGCTGCACATTGGCTCGGGCTCGCTTGATGAAACGGATAGCGAGCAAGGCCTCGCGCACTACCTTGAGCACATGGCCTTCAATGGGTCGACCAACGTGCCTGAAGGTGAGATGATCCGCCTGCTTGAGCGCAAAGGCCTCGCCTTTGGCGCAGACACCAATGCTTCGACCGGTTTTGAAGCGACAACTTACAAGCTTGATCTGCCGAAGGCGGAAGAAGACTTGCTCGAGACTGCATTGAAGCTGATGCGCGAGACAGCCAGCGAGTTGACCATCGCGCCTGATGCAGTTGAGCGCGAGCGCGGCGTGATCCTCGCTGAACAGCGCGACCGCTTCAATTTCTCTTACAAAGAGACCGTCGACAGCTTCCGCTTTATCGGACCCGAAGCGCGCTTTGCTGAGCGGCTGCCAATCGGAAAGACAGAAATCCTCAAAACAGCGACGGCCGATGATCTGCGCGGGTTTTACGAGCGCACTTATGTGCCTGAAAACACGACACTGATCATTGTCGGCGACTATCCTGTCGAGCTGCTCGAAGCGCGGGTGAAGCACTGGTTTGCCGACTGGCAGTCAGGCCCAGACCCGGTCGAACCGGAAACCGGGCCGGTGGACATCTCGCGCCGCGGCGAGACCGATATCAACATCGATCCGGCTCTTTCAGAGCAGCTGAGCATTGCCGCATTAGGCAGCTGGCAGGACCGGCCTGATACTATCGCCAATCGTCAGAAAGCACTGCTGCGCCAAGTCGGATACGGCATTATCAACCGTCGCTTGGCTGCCTTGGCGCGTGGCGGCGATGCGCCATTCCTCAGCGCAGGCTTTTCGACCTCGAACGTTTTCGAAGATGCGCGGATGACGGGGCTCACCATTAATACTGAAAATGGTGAATGGGAAAAAGGGCTGGGTGCAGCCGCACAAACGGTCCGCCAAGCGCTCGAATACGGGTTCAGCGATGCGGAAGTCGCCGAGCAAATCGCGAACATCCGAACCTCGCTTGAAAACGGCGTCAGCGGAGCCGCGACGCGGAGCAACGCTGCGTTGGTCAACGGGGCCATCAATCTGATCCAGCGAGAGCGCATCCCCTCGACACCGGAAAGCAGCCTTGCTCGGTTTGAAGCATTCGCAGAGCAGATTACAGCGCAATCCGCATGGGACGCAGTGAAGTCCGATGCGATACCGCTCGACAATCCGCTGATCCGTTTGCGCGGTCGCGAAGCACCAGAAGGCGGAGAAGCGGCATTGCGCGCTGCATGGGACACAGCAGCAAGCGCGCCCATTGCGCAGCCCGATTTCGGCGCTGAGAAGGCCTTTGCTTACACCGATTTCGGCGAGCCGGGTGTCGTCGTCTCCGACACGATTGACGAGCGATTCGGCTTTCGCCTGATCCGTTTTGCCAATGGGGTGCGCTTGAACCTCAAGCAGACCGACATTCGCGAAGACCGTCTTCGTTACAGTCTCGCGCTTGACGGCGGCAACTTGCTCAACACGCGCGAGGCTCCGCTTACAACGGCGCTGATCGCTACTCTGCCTGCTGGCGGACTGGGTCAGCATTCGCAAGACGAACTCGCGACAGTGCTTGCCGGGCGCTCTGTCGAGCTGAATCTCAGGAGCAGCGCGGACGCTTTCACGCTGGCTGGCGGCACGACCCCGCGCGATCTTGAGCTGCAAATGCAATTGCTCGCCGCAGCGATTACTGATCCTGGCTACCGACAGGAAGGCGAAGAGCGCTTCCGCCGTTCAATTGCAGATTTTTTCGCGCGTCGCGATGCAACGCCGGGAAGCGCGCTTGGCAATGCGCTGGGCGAGATCCTGTCAGACAATGATCCGCGTTTCTCTCTGCAGGATGAAGAGGATTACCGCGCACTGACTTTCGCAAAGCTGCGCGAGGATGTGGCCGACCGTTTTGCCAATGGCGCGATTGAAGTCGCGCTCGTCGGCGATTTTGACGAAGACGCAGCGATCGCTGCTGTCGCATCGACGCTTGGCGCGCTAGACCCCCGCGAAGCTGACTTCCTACCGCGCGAAGAGGCGCGCACGCGCAGCTTTACGCAGGATCGGTCCCTGCGCACTCTGACGCATACTGGCGAAGACAATCAGGCGCTTGTCCGGATGACATGGCCGACGCGCGATGACAGTGACCTGACAGAAGCGATGCGTCTTGCGGTGCTGGCCCGCGTGGTACGGATCGCCTTGCAAGAGCAACTGCGCGAAGACCTGGGCAAAAGCTATTCGCCTAGCGCAGGCAGCTCTACATCGCGCACCTATCGCGATTACGGCACTTTTGCCTTGGCGGCCTCGGTCGACCTCGATGATGTCGAAGAAACCCGTGGCGCCATCGACGCGATGCTGAAGGAACTGCTCGCAAATCCGGTGGACGAAGACTTGCTCGACCGGGCGCGCCAGCCTCTGCTCGAGCAATATGACAACGCGCTGAAGTCACTCGGCGGATGGATGTCTCTGGCCGATCGCGCGCAAAGCGAGGCTGACCGTCTGGATCGGTTCAATCGAGCGCCGGAAATCCTCAAGGCGATGACCCCTGAGGAGCTGTTTTCAACTACCCAGACCTATCTCCAGCCGGAAAACGCGGTCGAAATATTGGTCGTGCCGAAAGCCAAGGCAGAAGCAGCGGCGGAACAATAACGCAGCTGCGTTTCGCAGTGGGCAAGCCAAGCAGACGCATTGCGCGAGGCGGCACTCTCGCTATAGGCACGCTTGTGACGCGATGATCGCGGCGCAGACACCTGAACAGGAAAGCCCGACCCATGAAAGTTCGCATCCTTGTCCGCTTGAAGCCCGGAGTGCTCGATCCGCAAGGACGCGCGGTTCACCATTCGCTGGAAGGGCTCGGATTTGACGGTGTCGAGGATGTCCGCATCGGGCGCATGATCGAGTTAAATGTGGCCGATGGTACAAGCGATGAAGCGCTCGACACGATGTGTCAGAAGCTCCTCGCGAACATGGTGATCGAAGACTACACGATCGAGAAGCTGGAGAACGCATAATGGCTTTCACGAGCGCCGTTATCACCTTCCCCGGTTCCAATTGCGACCGCGACATGGCGGTGGCGCTCGAACAGATCTCCGGCACTGCTCCCCTGCGTATCTGGCATGGCGATGCGGACTTGCCCGACCGGCTCGACTTTATCGCTTTGCCGGGCGGCTTCTCCTATGGCGACTATCTGCGTTCCGGCGCGATGGCTGCAAACAGCCCGATCATGCGATCCGTTGTTGCCGCGGCGAAGCGCGGCGTGCCGGTCCTCGGCGTGTGCAATGGTTTTCAGGTGTTGACGGAAAGCGGGCTTCTGCCCGGTGCTTTGATGCGCAATGCGGGCCAGACCTTCATCTGCCGCACCGTCGCACTAACGGTTGAGAACAACCAGTCACTTTTTACCGAAGGATATGACGCAGGCGAGACTATCCATATCCCTGTGGCGCATCATGACGGCAATTACTTCGCTGATGAAGCGACGCTGGACCGGATCGAAGGCGATTGCCGTGTCGCATTCCGCTATGCCGATAAGGTGAACGGCTCACGCCGCGATATCGCGGGTATCCTCAATGCGGAAGGCAATGTTCTGGGCATGATGCCCCACCCGGAACGCGCGATTGAGCCAGAGCATGGGACCGCCGATGGCAGGCGCCTGTTCGAAGGGGCCATCAACGCGCTGGTTTCCGCTTAAGCCGACGAGCTGACACGTTTTAGGCGCGCTTGCGCCGCATTTGCTGGAATATCTTCAAGGTCTCTTCACCGGGCATCGGACGCCCGAAGTGGAAGCCTTGTATCTTGTCACAGCCGAGATCGCGGATGATCTTTGCTTCATCGGCACTTTCAACGCCTTCTGCTGTCGTCGTCATGTCGAGGCTCTGTGCCATGGCGACAACCGCGCGCACAATCGCAAGGCTCTCCGCTGCATCTTGGGCCGCCCCTTGCACGAACAGCCGATCAACCTTGATCGTCGAGAAACGCAGCTTGCGCAGATAGCCGAGTGAGGAATAGCCTGTCCCGAAGTCATCGAGCGCAACGCTGCAGCCCAATGCCATGACTTGCTCCAATGCGCTGCGAGCGACTGTGGCATCGCGCAGGAAGATGCTTTCCGTCACTTCGATTTCCAGCCGCTCCGGACGAAGGCCTGTGCTTGCGAGCACTTCGACGACTTCGTCGGCAAAATCTGGCTCCAGCAGCTGTTCCGGCGAAACGTTGACGTTGACCTTGATGTGCTCAGGCCATTCGCGCGCCTGCTTGCAGGCTTCGCGCAGGACCCAGCGTCCGATAGGCACGATCAGCCTTGTATCTTCAGCGAGCGGGATAAACTTGCCAGGGCTCACAAAGCCATGGTCCGAGCTGTTCCAGCGGACAAGCGCTTCAAAGCTGACAATGCTCTCATCCTGAGCGTCGACCACAGGCTGGTAGTGGAGCAGCAATTCCTCTTTGCTGAGCGCGCTGCGCAAGGACAGCTCCAAACGGCGGCGTTCTTCCGCATAGGCGTGCAGGACTGGCTCGAATGCGAAGTGCTCGCCCCCGCCCTGATCCTTTGCGCGGTACAAGGCCAGATCAGCGTTGCGCATCAATTCTTCGACTGTGCAGCCATCGCGCGGACCGACAGCAGAGCCGACGCTCGCGCCAACATAGAGCGTGTGATTGTCGACCACATATGGTTCGGACAGTCGCTCGATCACGCGGTTAGCGAGCTTTGCGACCAATTGCTGATCGCTCACTTCGCGCACGACAATCGCAAACTCGTCACCGCCCAGACGCCCGCACAGATGGTTGTCAGTCATCAGTGACTGCAAGCGGTTTGAAACCTGCGCGAGCAGCTTGTCACCCACCTGATGGCCGAGCGAATCATTCACGGATTTGAAGCGGTCCAGATCGACCATCATGAACGCGCAGCGCCCGCGCCAGTGCTCGGCATAATGCAGCGCTTCGCCTAATGCTTCGGTCAGCTGCATCCGGTTGGGCAAGCTGGTAAGCGTGTCATAGCGCGCAAGGTAAGCAATCTTTTCAGAGCTCTTGCGCTGCTCAGTCACATCAGAGCCAACCCCGCGAAACCCATTGAACTTGCCGTCTTCATCGAGGATCGGGGTGCCTGAAAGCTCCCACCAACGTTCTTCCCCGCGGATGGTTACATGCACGAAGAGGTTGGAGAAGTGCTCCTTGTTCTTCAGCCGCTCAGCGAGCTCATGCAAGCTTGGCGGGAAGTTTCCGTTCTTCCAGCCCTTGCCTGCAATCAGCTCAAGCAGAGGGCGGCCTTCGACTTCCTCTTGCTTGTGCGCCAGAGCGAAAGCGAAGCGCGGGCTGACTGCGCGCAGACGCCGGACCGGGTCTACTTCCCACAGCCAATCCGCTTCATTCTCTTCAAACTCGCGCAGCAGCAAAGACACGACTTCGTTCTTTTCAGCAACGCCGGCTTCCGCAAGCCGGCCCTTAAGATAAGTCGAGGCCACTTCAATCGCGCCGAGCAACGCGAAGGCCACAAAGGTCGTTGCAACGGCGGCCAGTTCCTGCTGGCCATCTCGCACGAGGCTGATGACACCGCCGAACCCGGCAATCAGAGTGAACGACGCAGTCGCAAGCGGGGCAGCCGCGTTGAACGTGGCAGAGCCAAGCATGATCAAAGCAATCAGTGACCAGCTCACAAGCAGATCCACAAAACTGCCATAGGGTGCAAAGGCGACGAGCGGCACAGCCCACAGCACGCCGGAAAGAACACCGGTAAGTGTCTGGCGATTGAACTCACGTTGAGTAACGCCGCGCCGGTCCACATCGATCAGTGTCTCTTCGAACTGGACCCCGCGAACATGAACCATCGCGAGCGCGGCATACCAAAGGCCGAGCCAGCCGATCCACACATCGCCATAGTAGGTTTGCAGGATAATGATGGCGAACAGAAGGTGGGCGACCATCCGGTAGCGCGAGATTTGTGGCAGCGCTGAATACTGCAAACCGCGCAGGCGTGCCCAATGCACTTCGTCGCGACGGTCCAGACCAAGGACATCGGCGAAGGTAAGCCTGGTTACGGGCTGCAAGTCAGAGGTGTCGTTTTCGCTCACTCAATCTCGAGTAAGCGCGAAAGGTTATCGCTCGCGATTCAACGAGGGTTAAATCCGAGTTAAATCGCTGATTTGAAGCCAGTCTTGTTAGCTGACTTTTCCCAGTTTCTACCATCGAATTTGGTGATGATAACGTCGGGCTTCGGGCCATCATCAAGACAACGGAAATGGACACTCCAGCAGTCAGGATGAGAGCGTGGCTGATAGAAGCTTTTCACACCGCAATACTTGCAGAACAGATGCTGCGCTTCCTCGCTGCCGAAGCGATAGGTCGTGAGAGCATCTTCGCCGGAGAGCAAAGTGAAGTCCGCATGCGGCACGAACAGATGCAGATAACCTGACGCGCTGCAAATCGAGCAATTGCAGTCGAGCATTTCGACTGACTGCGGAACTTCAGCTTCGAACCGGACCGCGCCGCAATGGCATCCTCCGGTGACCTTCAGGTTCGCTGCGTCGCTCATTCGACTGTAACCGATTTGGCCAGATTGCGCGGCTGATCGACGTCTGTCCCTTTCACCACCGCCACATGATAGGCGAGCAATTGCACTGGCACTGCATAGACCAGCGGCGCGATCAGCGGATGAACCTCAGGCATTTCGATGGTCGCCATACAGTCTTCGCCCGCTTCAGCGAGGCCCGCCGCATCGGAAATCAGCACGATCTTGCCGCCGCGCGCGCGGACTTCTTCCATGTTGGACACTGTCTTTTCAAACAAAGGCCCGGACGGCGCGATTACGACGACAGGTACATCGTCATCAATGAGCGCAATGGGGCCATGCTTCATCTCACCCGCAGCGTAGCCTTCTGCGTGGATGTAGCTGATTTCCTTGAGCTTTAGCGCGCCCTCAAGAGCTAGAGGGTAATCCTGCCCACGCCCCAGATAGAGCACATCGCGCGCGGGAGAGATCAGATGCGCCATGCTCGCAATGTCATCATCATGGTCGAGCGCGCGATTCAATGCCGCAGGCGCTTCCAGCAAATGCTCGACAACTTCCTGTTCGGCGGCACGATCCATCAGGCCTTTCTTCACCGCCATATGAGCAGCGAGAGCCGCCAGCACTGCCAGCTGACACGCGAAAGCCTTGGTTGAAGCAACGCCGATCTCAGGCCCGGCATGCGTCGGCAACAGCAAGTCTGCTTCGCGCGCCATGGTGCTTGTCGGCACATTGACGATCACACCGATTGTCTGCCCATTCTCCTTGCAATGCCGCAGCGCCGCGAGCGTATCTGCGGTTTCCCCGCTCTGACTGATGAACAGCGCCAGCCCGCCTTCTTCAAGCACCGGTTCGCGATAGCGGAACTCGGAAGCCACATCGATGTCGACAGGGACGCGTGCGAATTGTTCAAACCAGTATTTCGCGACCATCCCGGCATAGAAGGACGTGCCGCAAGCAACGATGGTCACACGCTTGACGCTGGAGATATCGAAGTCGAACTGCGGCAAGGCGACAGAATTGTCGGACTGCCGCAGGTAAGATCCAAGCGTTTGCGCAACGACCGTCGGCTGCTCGAAAATCTCTTTCTGCATGAAGTGGCGATAATTGCCTTTCTCCATCGCAGCGGCAGACGCACCAGAGGCGCGAACTTCGCGAACAGCGGGATTGTTCTCGACGTCGAAAATCTCGGCACCGTCGCGGGTGATGACGACCCAATCGCCTTCTTCCAGATAAGCAATCTGCTGCGTCAGTGGCGCAAGTGCGAGCGCATCAGATCCGAGGAACATTTCATTGTCGCCATAGCCCACGACAAGCGGTGAGCCTTGCCGTGCCCCAATAAGCAAATCGGGGTAATCGCGGAAAGTAATCGCGACAGCGAAAGCGCCGCGCAGGCGTGGCAACACCGTTTGGACGGCATCTTGCGGACTGGCGCCGTTTTCAATCTCGCGCGAAATCAGATGGACGATGACTTCGCTATCGGTCTCGCTTGCAAAAGTGCGCCCTTCATCGCGCAGTTCTTCGCGCAGTCCCTTGAAGTTTTCGACGATACCATTGTGCACCAAGGCAACGTGATCAGTCGCATGAGGGTGTGCATTCTCAGCTGTGGGCGCACCATGCGTGGCCCAGCGTGTATGTGCGATGCCGACAGGGCCAGGAGCTGGCTCGCTCGCCAGCGCTTCCACCAGATGCGTAAGCTTGCCAGGCGCTCTGCGCCGGATCATTGCGCCTTCATGCAGTGTGCAGACGCCTGCGCTGTCATAGCCGCGATATTCCATGCGCTTGAGACCTTCGACCAAGCGGCCCGCAACTGGCTCTCCGCTAACAATGCCGATAATGCCGCACATGGTTTGGTCCCCCAACTGTCTTCAAGAAAGGCCAATGACGCAGCTTCGCTGAACGCGCGATTGACCCTTGCCTCGTCCATCGGCCTCTAGCCGTTTCAACGACCTTGTGAAACGCTCTTTGTACCTCTGGCTTTGTCTTTCGACGCGCGCCACAGATAAAGCCCTGCGCCAATGATGATGGCCGCGCCCAACAGCGTCAGCGCGTCGGGCACATCGCCAAACCATAGCCACCCGATGAGCGTTGCGACCAGCATCTGGATATATGTGCAAGGCGCAACCTGTGATGCGCCAGCGCGCGTCGTCCCGAGATACACCATCCAATGCGCGCCAGTTGCAGTGCACGCGACGATCGCGCAGCGCAAAACCACATCCCAGCTCGGCGCCCCGAAATCGAGCATTTCAATGCCAGAGAATTTGGCCGCGACCGCGAGCGCAGTCAGCACGGTTGCCGCGACACCTGCCATGTAGAATTGCATAGCGAGCGGACTGCCCTGCCCTGCCGCTTTGCGGTTGAGCACTATCATCAGTCCGAAGAAGAATGCGGAGACCAAGGGAAACATCGCCGGCAGCCCTAGCTCCAGCAAATTCGGGCGCAGAATGACCACAACGCCGATCATCGCCATACCGGAAGCGATCCAGACGGGGGCACGAACCCTCTCGCCCAGAATAGGCCCGCTGAGTAAGGCCGTGAACACTGGTGCAAGGAACGCGATCGCCATCGTTTCAGCCAGAGGCATGATGTAAATCGCTGAAAAGAAACATACGGATGCGACGGATACGCAGACCCCTCTCCCGATTTGCAGCCATGGCTGTGCAGGTTTCATGGCAGCGCGTCCCTCGGTCCGCGAAAGAAACACCGCCAGACCAATTGCACCGATGACGAAGCGCAACGCTGCAACAGGCAATGCAGGCCATGCCCCCGCCATGCTTTTGATCACGCCATCGCCCACTGAAAGCAGCGCAAAACCGGCCAGCGCCAGCAGCAATCCGCTGCGTTCCGTATCTTGCATGTTGGTGAGTGTCCTCAAGCGTATGGGCCGTCGCAGCCGCGCTAGGACAGTTCGCTCGCTTTGGAAAGCGCCGATCTTTTCTCCGTAAAATCAGACAGAATTGACTGTTCGTTAACCAACTTTGGCCAAGGGTACTCGCAAGATCACTCGGGGGCCCAAATGGATCTTCAACAACGCGACTTTTCTGCCTTTGTCGGATCGGATGGCGAACGCCCCGATGTGACTATCGTTATGCCTGTGCTCAATGAAGTCGACAGTCTGCCGCATTGTATCGGCAATGCGCTGGAAGCACTGGCACGTATGCGTTCAGAACTCGACCTGTCTGGCGAGATCGTGATCGCGGATAATGGCTCAACCGACGGCAGCCAGGCATTGGCCACAGAGCTCGGCGCACGCGTCGTTCCGGTGGACCGTCGCGGATATGGCGCGGCATTGATCGGCGGATGCGAAGCGGCTTTCGGGCGTTACATCGTCATGGGCGACTGCGACGGCAGCTACAATTTTACTGAAGGCGTTGCGATGGTCGCAAAGCTGGAAGAAGGCTTTGATGTGTGCATGGGCAACCGCTTCAAAGGCGGTATCGCTCCGGGCGCGATGCCTTGGAAAAACAAGCATATCGGCAATCCAGGCCTGACCGGCGTATTGAACCTGTTCTTCCGCAGCGGCATTGGCGATGCGCATTGCGGCCTGCGCGCGATCCGCAAGGAAGCGTTTACAGAGCTAAAGCTCAGCGGCTCCGGCATGGAATTCGCAAGCGAGATGGTCATCAAGGCCGCGCTTACAAAACAACGCATGGCAGAAGTCCCTGCAACGCTCAGCCCCGATCTGCGTGATCGTCCGCCGCATTTGCGCCCGCTGCGTGATGGTTGGCGGCACTTGCGCTATCTCTTCATGCTGAGCCCGACCTGGGTATTCGGCGTTCCGGCAGCTATGGCGCTGGCAGCCTCAACCGTCATTTTCGCAATCGGACTGATGCACGCACTCGGCATTTTTTCAGGACCAAGCTTCTTCGGCACAAGCTGGAGCATTGTTGCGGGTTTCCTAGCGACTTGCGGTCATCTGGGCCTGATCATGGCGGTGGCAACCCACTTCCATGGAGTGCGCAGCGGCTATCGGCTGATGCGACCTGTGTTCAAACGGCACGAGAAGCTGATGACGCTGGAGTTTGCTCTGCTCTCCGGTCTTGGTCTGTGCGCGGTTGGCGCGGTTGGCATGGCTGCGGTTGCTTACAGCTGGGGCCAGGCAGGCTTTATCGCGCTTGATAATCCGCTGCCCTTGATCCTGTCCGCAACGCTTGGCGCGATCGGCTTGCAAACGATCCTCGGCGGGTTCTTGCTCGCAATCATCGGCGGCAATGATAACCGCTTGACGCCGCGCGGTGAAGAGAAGACCCGTTGAACACGTCACCCTCCCGCCCATGGCTTTCCATCGTGATGCCTGTGCACCAGCCCAATCAATGGCTGGATGACGCGCTTGCAAGCATAGAAGACGATGGCCGCGATGGCGGGGTCGAAGTTATCATTCGCGATTCAACGCCGGAATTTCCAGCAGGCGCCGTGTTCGTTCGACAGCACCGCGACCGCTTGAACATCGACTATGCGCATATGCCGCATATCGCGAGCTGGACACGCAAGACCAATATCGGCGTTGAAGAAGCGCGCGGACATCATGTCTGCACGCTACACCAGGATGATTTGTGGCTTCCGGAGCGCATTGCAACCATCCGCGATATGATGGCAAGCGCGCCGGACGCAGCGCTCTACCTCACGCCTGCCAGACTGATAGACAATGCGTCACGCGATCTTGGCGGATGGCGTCCACCCTTTAAGCAAGGGCAAGTTCCTCAGTCTGCGTTCCGGGAAATGCTGCTCGTCCAGAACTCCATCGCCATGCCTGCGCCCGTGTTCAAACGCGATGCCTATCTCGCGGCAGGCGGCCTGGATGAGAGCCTTTGGTACACTCCCGATTGGGAGTTGTGGCTCAAACTCGGCGAGCAAGGACCGGTCGTTTTCGATCCATGCCCCACCAGCGCATTCCGCATCCATGGCGGCGCGCAGACCATGACCCGCAGCCGCAGCGAATTTGCTGAACAGCTGGGCATAGTGCTCGACCGCCATTTGGCAGAAGACGGCCCGACCGCTCGTATCAGCCGGGCCTCGGTTGCAATCAACACGGCATTGGCACAGGCCGCCGCTGGTGACAGCACCGCCAAATGGCGGGCACTTGGCAGTTTTGCCAAGCTCGGTCCCGTCGACGCGGTGCGCTATCTCAAATATTCGCGGCTGGTCGAACGGCTGTGGCCGCGGCTGCGCTTACGCTTCGCAGGAGGACTTTGACGATGGCAGTGGGTGCGTTCGTCCGTAAATGCTTTGGACCTTACGAGCCTCAGATCGCTGAGGCATATCGTTCTATCTTCATCAATCTTGATGACTGGACTGGGCAGGTTCAAGCGGTTTGTCCTGCACCGCGTCGAATCTTAGAAGTCGGCTGCGGCGAAGGCGCAATGACAGCGCGCCTGGCCGTCGCTTTCCCGAACGCACAGATCGATGCGATTGACATTACGCCGCGTCTTGGGCGCCTATTCGAAGGCGACAGCGCTCGCGTCAATTTCCACGAGGAGTATGTCGAGCACAGATTGGCAAAAAGCCCTGAGCCGTATGACTTGATCCTGCTCGTCGATGTGCTGCACCATGTGCCAGAAAACGCGCAAGGTTCGCTGCTTTCATCAATCCGCGAACTCCTTTCCCCAAATGGTGTTTTCGCGTTGAAAGACTGGGAACGAAACTACTCTCCGATTTACTGGCTCTGCTACCTGTCTGATCGGTTCCTGACCGGAGATCGCATCCGGTACAAGACCACAAAAGAGACTTCGGAACTGCTGGGGCATGTGTTCGGCTCGTCAGCAATACGGCGTGGGATGCATGTGCGCCCATGGCGTTCCAATTACTCCTTTTTCGCCAGTGCTCCAACTGCAGATCGCAAGGAGCTGGAGGTTCAAGTGGCTGAGGCCACCTCGTGCTAAATCGAGAAAAACTAGAAGCTCCTGCACGATATCTCCTGGTTGGGATTGGCTGCGCGCTGCTTAACAACGTCATCCTGATTGGAGCCGATGCATTAGGTGCGCACTATTTGACAGCGATCGCACTGACTTTGCTCATAACCTTGCCGCTGGCCTATCTCCAGCACGCCTTGTGGACTTTCAAGTGCAAGGCAACCCTTGCAGGGTTTGTTAGGTTCGTTGCTGGCTCATTGACGAGCGTCCTAATTGCAGGAGCTCTGGTGGCTTTGCTCCGTGGCGTCTTTGCCTGGCCCATGTTGATTGCCGCTCCCGCTGCGACAATTGGAATGACCGTCTTCAACTATGTTATGACCCGATGGGCGGTCGGTGCTGCGGCGCCGCCGGATCCAGGCACGATCTTCGGGAATGGCACGAAATGATCTCCTGCTACTGGTCCTAGTGAAAATTTCGCTGCCTATTTACAGGGCTGCATTGCAAGCGGTTTGAAATCGTCGAATGGTTGAACTTTCATTCCAGCCTTACGCAAATCGGCTTCTGCGATCACCGTGACTGAACCGCGCGAGCACAATTCTGCGATCTGTTCGTCAGTGAGCCATCGACGAGCAAAAACAAGAGGTGTGTTCGCCAGATCCGCGCGGTTTCGAACTTGGTCAACTGAATTGCGGTGAACGAGATCGTCAACGATCACGAATTCAGTCGTTTGCGCGTTCACGATCTCCGTCAGCTCAAAATAAGGCTTTGAAAAACTGCGCGCGGACCACAGATTGGCAGGCAGCGCGATCAGCGCAGTTATTGCAATCAGCAACACCGCGGCACCATCGGCCCATTTCTTGTCCGCTTCCGCAAGCTCGCGATAGCCGAATGCAGCAAGCAGGCAGAAACTGCCGAGCAGGCCATGCACATAGCGATAGCCCCAGCCATGCCCTTGATAGGGCAGCAGGACCGTCATCGCGATGAGCGTCAATATGATCCCGCCAAGCAATGCCAGAGCGATCGGATCGCGACGCTTCATCGCTGGCCCAGCTGCAATCACAAATGGCACAATAAACAACGCATTCCAGCCGATGCCTCTGACAAGATTATACATCATGTACTGGATTGTAAGCGGATCGAATTGGGTGAGGAGCGGCATGATCCGCTCGGTCAGGAAGGCGGCAATCCCGCCATCATTTCCTGGCTCCGGCACGATGCCTGCCCAGTCCATCACTACGCCTGCCCAGCTCATCCAGAGCGCGACGCCGGCGAGGTAGGCCGCTCCATATGCCGCCACATGCAGCCACCTTTTTTGTATGAGCAGCCACAACACAAAGGGACCGGCAAACAGCGGATGAAATACAAATTGATGCAGCCCCATCGCGAACAAGCCGATCAGCATCGCAAATGCATGGCTCCACCAACGATCCTTCAGGAACAGCGCAAGCCACAGCAGATTGAATGCGAGATGGCCGGTCATCGCATAGGTCGTCATGCCGTTGACGAGAATTTGAGCGGACAAGAGATAGCCCAGCAGCACCAACCATTGAGCGGGCGCACTGTCTGCGAAAACCCGTCTCGCAATCCACCACAGGCTAACAAAACTGGTGGCAACCAGCAGCGGGTTCATCAGAGCCGGGTCAGCAATTTTGCCAAAGTACCCGCGCATGACTGAATTGATTGGCAAATATCCGGAGACCAACAGCACGTTGCCGGGCGTGTCTTGCAGGAAGGCTGGAACGAGTGCTTTTGCAAATCCGGTCCATTCTTCAGGGAGGCGCTCTGCCAGCTTGCCATCCGCATAGATTGCCGCATCGAATACCGCCATGTGCTCGTCACGCGTCAATGGATAGTCAAACATCCACCAATGCGTGCCCGCCCAGAGGGCCAGGCACAGAACAATCACAACTGAAAAAACGAATTTCGCACCGGGAAGAGACTGCGGCAGTGCGATCTGCGGTGTCCAGCGCGTGCTAACCAACCAAGCCGCAACGCACAGCAGCACCACATATGCGTCATGTGTAACAAAGTAATAGCGCGAGAGTGTCGCGTGCGGCTGCAACGCCAAGAACACGAGCGCAATCGCAAGATAGATCGCAGGTCTCTGCATGACAGATTTGAGAGGCGTGCCCATTGGCGATGCGGATCCTTGGCTTTTACGGGATGTCCCGCCGCTTGGTTAACCGCGTCATAGAACGAACAGGTCAAAACTTGCTTACTTGCGTCCAGCGCTTTCCACAGCGCTGCTGAGCTTGAGGCGCAAAGATGTGCAAAAAAGAGTGTATGTGGCCCAAGCGGTAACGCTTCTTCGACCTCTGCTGGGCTAGAGGATGCCGGCGATGAGCACGCTAAGCCAACAGATCAATGACGGATTTGCAGCGAGTGAACGCGCGCTGGCAAACCGCGCCTTGTGGTTCGCACTGGCTGTCGGATTGGTCGCGTTTCAGGCGTTTCTCATATGGAGCCACAAGCCTTGGGCAGACGAGCTTCAAGCGCTGATGATAGCAGTGGAAGCGCCCGACCAGACGACGCTGCTGGCTTGGCTGCGATATGAGGGTCATCCGCCGCTGTGGTATTGGCTGCTGCGCGCACTGGGCGCAGTGTTCGAACCGCACTTGGTACTGCCGCTCGCCGCAACGCTGTGCGCAGGGATCGCGCAAGGAGCAATCCTGTTCGGTTCGCCGTTTACGCGTCTCGAAAGGCTGCTGATCGCTTCAAGCCAGTATGTGCTGTTCGAATTCCTGACGATCTCGCGCGGCACGTCGCTCGGCGTTGCGCTGGTGACGCTGATGCTGCTGACATGGCGCAGCAAATGGTTCTGGCTGCTGCTCGCGCTGCTGCCACTGGTCGATTTCCTGTTTGGAGTGATCTCCGGCGTGTTCCTCGTGCTTAAATGGCGAGAGAAAGACCTGTGGTGGCCGGGCGTCGGATTGTGGATAGCAGGATCGGTCTTTGCCGCTTGGACGGTCCTGCCGCCAGCTGACATGGTCAATGCGATCGATGCCATGCAGCGACTACACGGGGTCGACTTGTTGCTGCACAATGCACGCGGCTGGTTCCTCAAAGTCGGGAGTATCCCGCTGCCCTTTCCCGGCGGTATTTTCGCCGAATGGAAAGCGCCGGTGACCCCTATCGCCGGCTATGCCTGGATCCTGTTCCTCGCTTTGTGCTGGTACGCCACCAAGGGGCGTCCGTGGCACACGCTGATGATGTTCGGCTTCCTCGGCTTCACGCTGTTTTTCAATCTCTTCGTCTATTCGATCGGACTGCGGCACATGCTGCTTGCCGCTTTGCTTCTTATAGCCCTGGTCTGGTTGGCGCGGCGCGAAAATGACGAACCAAGCGCTGCTTTCCGCATATGGGTCGCGCTTGCTGCGATATGCGGTTTTGCAAGTTCGCTAATCAGTACGGAGCGCGGTTTCAGCAACGGGGACGCGGTCCTCGCAGCGATCGAAGAAAGAGGTCTTGCAGACAAACACTGGATCGCTTTGCCCGAATGGCGCGTGCCGGCTGTCTCCGGCCGTTCGGACATTGTTTTCACCCGTCCAGAAGCAAATTGCCGCTTCCGCTTCGTCCGATGGGATCACAAGAGCGCGGCCTTGCAAGGTCAGGACGAATTCACAGCCATGCTCCGGCAAACAGTGGACGAGCACGGCCGCAGCTATCTCGTCAGCGATATCAATCTGATTGGTTTCGACGCCGGTTTGGTTGAGAAGCTGGAAACCATACCTGCTGGTTATGATGGCATCACGTTCCACCTTTATGTGATCGGACCACAAGCGCCTGAGAAAGCAGTTAATTTGCCTTTCTGCTACGAAGCTTAACGCACTCACACGAAACTGCCCGGACTTTAGGAAAAAAATAAACTTTCCGATTTATTCACCACAATTCGACAGGCGATCTTCGCGATAAGCGGAGCAAGCCATGCAATCGTTATGTAGGAATTCTGGGGGCGATCGATGAGCGCATTCGGCAAAAAGACTGGACCAGCTGGCTTCAAGCCGGGGGCGCGTCCGTCTTTCGGTGTGGCAAAGCCCATGAAGGGCGGAGATCGCGGTTCGTCAGGCGAAGATGAAGAAGGCGGCGAACAGTTTCCGCCTCTGCCTAACGGTGCTCCGGAAGCGCCCGCGCCCTCTGCAGCTCCTCCGACAGGAAACGCAACCGATGATGCGATGAGCCGTCTGGCAGAGCGCATGAATTCGGTCGATTCCGGCGAATCTGAAATTGGCGGCTTTGAAGCCAGCGTTCACAAGATCAAGGAACAGGTTCTTCCGCGCCTTCTGGAACGCGTCGATCCTGAAGCGGCAGCGACGCTTACCAAAGAAGAGCTGTCAGAAGAATTCCGCCCGATCATCATGGAAGTGCTGGCCGAGCTTAAGGTCACACTGAACCGCCGCGAGCAGTTCGCCCTTGAAAAAGTCCTGATCGACGAGCTGCTGGGCTTTGGCCCATTGGAAGAGCTCCTCAATGACCCGGATATCTCCGATATCATGGTCAACGGACCGCAGCAGACCTACATCGAGAAAAAGGGCCGGCTCGTAATTGCGCCGATTCAGTTCCGCGATGAACAGCACCTTTTCCAGATCGCACAGCGCATCGTGAACCAGGTCGGCCGCCGCGTCGACCAGACCACGCCGCTTGCCGATGCCCGCTTGAAAGACGGCTCACGTGTGAACGTGATTGTGCCGCCGCTCTCGCTCAAAGGTACTGCGATCTCCATTCGTAAGTTCTCGGAAAAACCGATCACCTTGGACATGCTCAAGGAATTCGGCTCGATGAGCGAGAAGATGTGTACTGCGCTCAAGATCGCAGGCGCATGCCGGATGAACATTGTTATCTCAGGCGGTACGGGTTCGGGTAAAACCACCATGCTCAATGCTCTGTCGAAAATGATCGACCCGGGCGAGCGCGTGCTGACCATCGAGGACGCCGCGGAACTTCGCTTGCAGCAGCCGCATTGGCTGCCATTGGAAACGCGTCCGCCAAACCTTGAAGGCCAAGGCGCGATTACCATCGGCGACCTCGTTAAGAACGCCCTGCGTATGCGTCCTGACCGCATCATTCTGGGTGAGATTCGTGGCGCGGAATGTTTCGACCTTCTCGCCGCCATGAACACCGGCCACGATGGCTCCATGTGTACGCTCCACGCCAACAGCCCGCGCGAGTGTCTGGGCCGTATGGAAAACATGATCCTGATGGGCGACATCAAGATCCCGAAGGAAGCCATCTCACGTCAGATCGCGGAATCGGTCGATCTGATTGTTCAGGTGAAGCGTCTGCGCGATGGTTCGCGTCGCACCACCAACATCACCGAGGTTATCGGGATGGAAGGCGATGTGATCGTGACGCAGGAGCTCTTCAAGTTCGAGTATTTGGACGAGAGCGAAGACGGCAAGATCCTCGGCGAATTCCGCAGTCAGGGCCTGCGCCCTTACACGCTGGAAAAAGCCCGCCAGTTCGGTTTTGACCAGGCGTATCTTGAGGCCTGCTTGTAAAGCAGGCGGCACCGGCTCATCCGAGCCGGTGCATTCGGCCTAACGGCCGTCGCCCGGTCGGGCTCTGACTTCCGTGACTGAATGTCAACGGCGGCGCTAGCCGCCGCAAGGGCGACCGCCCGCCCGCAGCGAGGGCAGCTTGCCTGCCCGGAAGCGAGGAAATCGCGCGCCCGGATGGGCGTGCGGAAAACTCAACCCACCAAAACCTTCGGCAGCGACAGCGCGAGCAGTCCCCCGCCGATAATCATGGCGCCGACAAAAATGCCGAGCCACGGCACCCAGCCCACGCGCTGAATATCCTCGCGCTTCAAGCGCCGACGCTCCATTGTCCCGGCAATCGCGCCGACAAGAACGAATGCGCAGCCGACAAGCGCCATCAGCTCGGCATCGCTCGCGAAGCGCAATTCTTGCAGCACACTATCCATCACGCGGCATATGGGCGCTGTTGACGCTTGCGCAAAGTCCCCATGCGCCTACACGCGGCAACTATGGACGGTTCTGTTGCCAATCCTCAGCCATTCAAGGCGATTGCCATCCGGATCGCAGCGGCATTTGCGATATCGACGATGGCCATGCTGATCAAAGTCGCTGGCGAGCGCGGCGTGCACCTGGCTGAACTGTTGTTCTGGCGCCAGGCCATTGCCAGCGTGCTGGTCGCTGGCTTTCTCATCGCTGCTGGCCGCCTCGCGACAGTCAAAACCAAACGCTTTGGCGCGCATTTTCGCCGGGCCTTTATTGGCCTTGTCAGCATGTGCTTTCTCTACGGCACAGTCCTCATCCTGCCATTGGCAGAGGCGACGGCGATCAACTTTACCGCGCCATTCTTTGCTGTGATGCTGTCCGTTATCCTGTTCAAGGAGAAGGTCGGCAAATACCGCTGGGGCGCAGTTCTCTTCGGCTTTGTGGGTGTCCTTGTCATCACGCAGCCCGGCGGTAACGCGATTAATCCCATCGGCGTTGCGACAGGGTTGATCGGGGCGTTCTTCGTCGCACTGATTTCCTATCAGGTGCAGGACCTCAACAAGACTGAGAGCCCCTGGAGCATCGTATTCTGGTTCGGTGTATTTTCCGCGCCGATGGCAGCGCTCGCCTTGCCATTCTTTGCATCAAACCATGATCCCGCGACGTGGTTGATCATCATCGCCATGGCCGTTTCAGGCGGAATTGCGCAATTGCTGCTGACGGCAAGCCTGCGATTTGGTTCGGCCGCCACCATCATCATTATCGACTACACGTCACTTTTATGGGCCGTGGGCTATGGCTGGAGCGTCTTCAACAACGCGCCGTCAAACGGCCTCTGGCTTGGCGCGCCTTTGATCCTCGCCGCCGGCCTGCTCATCGCTTGGCGCGAGCGAGTCATCGCAAGATCATCAAAGGCTTCGGAACCCGATCCGGTCCCTTCGCATTGATACTGCGTAAGAAAGGAAAGCCCCCAATGAAAATTCGTGACATCATCATGGCGACTGCCCTCGCCGGACTCGCGCTCTCAACTGCCGCATGCAATACCGTGCGCGGCGCAGGCGACGATCTTCAATCAGCAGCAGACGCGGTTGACGAAGAAACCTAAGCCAAAAGGCTGGCTTACAGCTTATCGAGGGGTCGCCACGTGGCGGCCCCTTTTTGCTTGCCCGACCACGCAAAATTGCCGATGATCTGGCGATAGGCGATGAAAGGATGTTTCCATGACGCGTAAAGTACTCAGTGCAGTTCTGGTTGGCGCAATGCTGATGAGCACCGCTGCCTGCAACACCGTTCGCGGTGTGGGTGATGATCTCAAGTCTGCTGCAGACGCGGTTGACGACGAAACATGAGCTGACGGGGGCTCCACCTCTCGCTCTTTCGAGATGTATCAAACGCTCGCCAAGCAATTGGCGGGCGTTTGTGATTTAGGACAGAGGATTTCTGGCCTCTACTTCTTGCGATAAACCAGTGTGAGATTGTTGGCGGGCATTTCGTGCCGCGCGGTTCGTTCAAAGCCGTGTTGGACAGCAAGCGCGTCCATTGCTTCAATCTGTCTGATACCCCACTCCGGATCGCGCGTCTTGAGGCTTTCATCAAACGCGAGATTGGATGGTGCTGGCTCGACCCCGTCCTCGTAATAAGGGCCATAGAGGATCAGCGGCACGCCAGTAGCAAGCAGGTTTCCAGCGCCTTCAAACAGGCCCTGCGTGACTGGCCAAGGCGCGATGTGAACCATGTTCGCACAGAAAATCGCGTCGGCTGAGCGGACTTCCCAATTCTCCGGCTTTGCAGCGTCAATCACCGTAGGCCACTTGAGATTGGCCCCACCATGCTCGCTTTGCCAGGCGATGATTGAAGCGAGTGCGTCCTCCTGAAAATCGCTGGGCTGCCAGATCAGGTCAGGAAACCGCTCAGCGAAATAGACCGCATGCTCACCAGAGCCGCTGGCGACTTCCAGAACTGTTCCGGAAGGCGGCAATTCCTTCGCGAGGACGCCCGCGATTGCTTCGCGGTTGCGCAAAGTCGCGGGCGCGTGGCGTTTCGCGTCGTTCATCGGTTCCGCTGTCAGGTTCTAGCTGACTTGTCGCTCCTGCCCTTCCCAATAGGGTTCACGCAGTGTCCGGCGCAGGATCTTGCCAGAGGGATTGCGCGGCATTTCAGGAATGAAATCAATGCTTTTCGGAGCCTTGAAAGCGGCAACACGCTGGCGCGCATATTCGATCACATCCTGCTCAGCGCATTCGCAATCGGGCTTCAAGACAACGCACGCTTTTACTTCCTCGCCCCACTTCTCGCTCGGGATACCGATCACTGCGACTTCCGCGATGGCCGGATGGCCGTAGATCGCGCTTTCGACTTCCGCCGGATAGACGTTCTCGCCGCCGGAAATGATCATGTCCTTGATGCGGTCCTGAATGTAGATGTAGCCGTCTTCATCCATGTAAGCCGCATCACCGGTATGGACCCAGCCATCCTCGTCCAATGTGCTCGCGGTTGCTTCGGGAAGCTTCCAATAGCCTGCCATGTTTGACGGCGAGAGGATCGCGATCTCGCCAATCGTGCCGCGCGGCACTTCATTGCCGTCCGGATCGACGATCTGGATTTCGACTCCGGGGCAGGCCTTGCCGCATGAGCGCATGCGCTGATTGCCTGCAAGGTCATGGTCTTCCGGTGGCAGCATGGTCACTGTGCCGGCTGTCTCTGTCATGCCGTAGACCTGTAGGAAGCCTGTGCCCGGCATAGTGCGGACGGCCTCTTTCAAGAGCTCCAATGGCATCGGTGCTGCGCCATAAAGAAGATAACGCAAGTTCGAGAAGTCTGTGGTCGCAGCGCGCGGGTGCTGCACCACCATTTGCACCGCCGCGGGGACGATGAACATATGTGTCACCCCGTTCTCGATCCCGTCGATGACCTGATCGGGTATGAACTCGCTCAGGATGAGTGCGCGAATGCCGGAAGAGACAGAGATCACCACCAGACCCGTGCCGCCGATATGCGCGCATGGCATACAAGCAAGAATGCAGTCGTCAGCCTCGTAATTGTACCATGGCTGCTGGGCGGCAATGCCTGGACGGCGCAGGCCCAGCAGATTGCCATTGGTCAGCACAGCGCCTTTGGGATTGCCCGTCGTGCCTGAGGTATAGAGCTGGAGCGCCGGCGTGTGTTTGGCCGCAGGCTTGTAGTCAGCCTCGTCCATCTGAGCGATCATCGTGCGCGTTTCATGCTCGTCGAGCACCACCGCGCCATTGCCCATGTCAGCCACGATCGCTTTCGCGGCATCGGCAAAACCTTCGCCTGCAATCACCAGCTTCGCTTCGGTATCGCCAAGGATATACGCAATCTCTGGCGGAGCGAGCCGCCAGCCGACAGGCGCAGCTACCGCGCCAGAGCGCGCTGCCGCCATCAGTATGACGAAGAACAGGTCCGAATTCTTGCCGAGCCAGGCGACGCGGTCGCCCTTCCCGATGCCTTTCGACTGAAACAGCGCGATCATCTTGCGCGTCATCGTGTCCAGCTCGCTGAACGTCGTCACCCGCCCCTCATGCTCGAGCGCTGCCTGATCGGGCCGATCCTTCGCCCAAAGGTTGAGGATTTCATCGAAGGTCTCGAAACTGTGATGCGCGGTCATGGCCTCTCCACTGGTCATGTTTTGATTTGCAACCAGTTTGCCATTTTTAGCCGCGAAGGCGAGTCTTTTCGAACTAGGTAAAGCGGCCTTGCTCGCGGGCGCGTTTCTCGCGCAACAGCAGCCAGATAAACAGCCCCAGCGGCCCCGCCATAAGCGTTGCAATCAGGACCGGCACTTGAATGATCCGGCCGAAACCTTTCGCATCGGCATCGCGTGCAATCCAGATACCGACAAAGAGGTCAAAGGCGAGATAATGCACCCAGCCGATAGTGATCCCCGCATCGCTGGAGAACAGCGTGCGCACGCCTTCGATAGAACTGAAATTGCCGCCAGACACGCCGCCACCGGGGTCCAGCGTCCCGCTCATCAAACCGATCAGGCTCACCGCATAGGTGAGGCAAAGCAGACCAACGCCTGCATAGAGGATCGCAGCCAGCAGCGCAGGCCAGCGCGGCAGGAATGCGAGCGCCACCCAGCAAATGAGCGCGTACATATTGGCGATGGAAAAGACTGTGTCCCAGCTCATGCGAGGCCCCTTAATAGGTGAATTCGGCCCATGCGATAGCGCGTGCTGTCTCTGCGCGCCAGAGACGCAGCGCTAAACGGTCTCTGCCCGCTTCATCCAGTCACGAGCAGCGCGCTGGATCGCATCGTGATCATGCGTGAAGCGCCCGGCGGCCTTGCGGGTCGCAAGACCCAGCGCTGCATGCGCGACAGTCTTTGCGGGAATGGAGCGGAATTTGCGCATGCCGCCCCCCATGAAAGGATCGATCAGCGGGCTCGCAATCTTGGCGAGACCTTCACCGAACCGCAGATCATCAACCCGCCTGCCCTTGAGCAGACCAGGCCGCAAGATATCGAGCCGCTTGAACTTCAGCTGTGTCAGATCACGCTCGACCTCGCCTTTGACGCGAAGGTAGAAATTCTTTGTCCCTACTGTGGCTCCGACAGAGCTGATCGAGACCATGCGTTCGATCCCCGCTTCGCGCGCAGCCTTGGCCGTGTTGACGACCAGATGCTGATCCACCGCACGGAACGCTTCCTCATCGCGACCCGCACGCTTCCAAGTCGTGCCAAGGGCATTGATCAGGCAGTCAGGTTGAAGCTGCGCCAGAACCTCGCCCCACCCTTCCGGATCAGCAATAAAGCATTCCATCCGCGCATCATGCGGCAGCTCGAATTCGCGCCGTGCAATGGCAATAACGCGCACGTCGGGCCGGTAACGTACCTCTTCCAGAATGCGGGTCCCGATCAGCCCGGTTGAGCCCAGCACAGCGATGCGAATGGGGTCAGACATTGGTCAATCCCTGCGGCGCTTTGCCTTTAATCGACGTATAGGCTTCTGTCGCGAACCGGTCGCTCATCCCGGCGATGAAATCCGCGATGGTCCGAGCACGCTGCGGCTGCTCGTCGGGCAATTGAGCCTGCCAATCCTGCGGCATAAGCCCTGCATCCTGCGAGTAAGCCTCAAACAGACGCGCCACCACTTCGCGCGCATTTGTCGCGGCTGAAACCTGATCCTCGTGGTAATAGAGCCGTTCGTACATGAAGGCTTTCAACCCGCGTTCCTCCTCTGCAAAGGCAGGAGAGAACCCCGCCAATTGCCGCTCGGCCTGCCTCACGTCTTCAACGCTTTCCAAGCCAGCAACCTGTTCGCGCGTATGCGTGATGACATCATTGACCATCAGGCCGATCTGTTCACGCACAAGCTCGCGCAATTGGCGGTCACGAGGGGCATGGGGAAAGCGTTTTTCGACCGCCCGCCACTGATCTGCGAGGAACTCCAGCGAAAGCAGGTCATCAAGGTCGAGAAACCCTGCGCGAAGGCCATCATCTATGTCATGATTGTCGTATGCAATGTCATCGGCGACGGCTGCAACTTGCGCTTCAAGCGATGGCCAGTCGCCGAGCTCCAGCGGGAAATCCGCATCAAGCTCTGACAAAGCCCAATTGGGCGACGCGACCGGCCCGTTATGTTTCGCGAGCCCTTCCAGCAGATCCCAAGTCAGGTTCAGCCCGTCATGCTCGGGGTACGGACTTTCCAGCCGCATGACTGTGCGCAGAGCATGCGCATTATGGCAAAAGCCGCCATAGGGCTCCATCGCTTCGGTAAGCGCGTCCTCGCCTGCATGGCCAAACGGCGGATGACCCAGATCATGCGCGAGACACAGCGCTTCTGTAAGATCCTCGTTGAGACCCAGCGCGCGCGCAATGACTCGTCCGATCTGAGCCACTTCCAAGCTGTGCGTCATGCGGGTGCGATAATGGTCACCTTCCGGCGCGATAAACACCTGCGTCTTGGAACGCAGCCGGCGGAAACTCATCGAATGGATGATGCGGTCACGGTCACGCTGAAACTCGCTGCGCGGCCCACGCGCAGGCCCTGAACCGCTTGCAAACTCGCGGCCACGTGTTGCTTCAGGATCGGCAGCAAAGGGCGCGGAGCTCATCACGCGGGAGCGATTACGAGAGCTATGCGTGCTTGCCAACGGGAACAATGACCGAACATTGCATTCGTGTGGGGAATTTTCAGGGGCTAAGAAAAGAGAACGGCCGCCCGATCGTGTTCGATTCAGGCGGCCTGCACTGGCCATCGATTGGCAACCCGAAGGCTCGGTGCAGCGGGAGAACGGAATTGCCGAAGCATCGTTCTCACGCTTGACCAGCCCTATATCAAAGTTTCTGACTGTTGAAACTACCTAATTGTAGAAAAGCGACATTTATTGCGCGAGCGGTTAAGATGTCTGATTGAACCATATTTAAATTCAATGGCTTAATCGAGGATCCATTCCGCAGCGGCCTGACAGTGAATGCGGGTGGAGTCGAAGACAGGCAAAACGTTGGCATCGACATCGACGATCAGCTCCAGCTCGGTCGATGCGAGCACAATCGCGCCTGCTCCCTCTTGCGCTTTCTTCGTGATGATCGTTTTGAGCGCGCGCTCCGCGTCACGTGTGACTTTCCCGACCATCAGCTCTTCATAGATAATTTTGTCGAGGATTTCGACATTGACCATGTCCGGCGGCAGCAAATCCACGCCGTTCGCAACCAGATGCTTGCGATAGAAGCTTTCCGTCATCACGTTGCGCGTACCGATCAACGCTGCGCTCTTGCAGTCCGCAGCTTTCATCGCTTTCCCCACATGCTCTGCGATATGCAGGATGGGAATGGATATCTGCCCGGCCACGTGGTCGTAAACCTTGTGCATGGAGTTTGCGCAGATGACGAGGCCTTCAGCGCCCGCATCTTCAAGCCGTCTGGCGCTGTCCGACAGGACTTCTTCTGCGTGTTTCCAGTCGCCTTCCTGGCGCAGACCATAAAGCTGGCTGAAGTCCAGGCTTTCAATCAGCATCGGTGCGCTAGCCATGTCTTTAGACGCGCGTTTTTGCACGATCCGGTTGATCCGGTCGTAATACATGCCGGTTGAGACCCAGCTCATTCCGCCAATCAGGCCGAGTTTGCGCAAAGAATGATCCAGTTTGTAATTTTGCTTCGTGCTGGTTTAGCCGGATGCACTGCCGTGCGTCTATAGCGCGTTCAAAGCGGGGAGGTTTCGCTGTCTTCCATACTTAATGGCGCGCTTACCAGCCATTCGCGTAGATCCTCGGCTGACTGATCGGCTAATTCTTCGTGCGGTAGATGCCCCACTCCGTCATACAGGATGAGTGTCGAATTCTGGAGCAGACCATCGAACCATTCGGCATTACCTAGTGCCACTATTGGATCGAGTGTTCCCCACATTATGAGAGCAGGCATTGGAAGATCGCGAATACCGGCTTCTTCAAAGGGCTTCCTCGTCATTGTGAAGCGATCCAAGGTTGCCTGTCTGTTGCCAGGATATCGTAGCAACTCCCAATAGCGGTCTACCGCTTCTTCTGTCACGACCGCCTGATTGGTCACTGATTGACTGAGACTATCCTTCAAAAGGCTGCGAGGCGTAACTTGCGTCGCGAGCTGCTGGATGCCGGGAATACGCATCAGAGTAAAACCGATGTTGCCTGACCCACTTCCCCCTCTTCTTACGGGCCCGCCACCGGCATCAACCAGTATGAGACCTTTAACTCGTTCGGGGTGCGTCAGTGCGTATTCAACGGCAACGCCGCCGCCCATCGAATTGCCGCCCAGCACAAAACTGGGCAGCTGGAGCAAATCAGCAATTTCACCGACATCGGACGCGAATTCTGCACGCGTGTAGCCACCCGATTGTGTTGCGCCGGTGAGTCCGTGACCGATCTGGTCGAACCGGATGATACGGTAATCATCGCGCAGTGCCTCTGCCCAGGGCTGCCAGGTATGGAGGTCTGCATTGGAGCCATGCAGTAGAATAATGGGGAGCCCGTCGCGCGGGCCTTCGTCGCGGTAATGGACTTCTGTGCCATCGGGCAGAGTGACGAATTGCGACGGTGCACTGCCATATTTCGTGCGCATTTCAGCTGGGTCTGTGTCAGGTGTGCGGAAGATCACGAAAAACATCGCGAGTATCCCCGCGATAACACCGATGATCTTAAGTAATCTGCGCATCATCTACCCCCCATCTCGTATTTATCTAGCGTCTATCTAAGGCGGTCTCTATCACGCAGATTCCGGCACTTCCCACTGTAACTTCAATGGCTTGGCGGTCATCAATGCGACGAATACGGTCAAGTGCCTCTTGCGTTGAAAGCGGGATCGAGGATTCGCCATCTTGCGGCGCAGCACGCTCAAGCTTGCGTAACTGATTGATAGATAGACGTTCTACCATGCGCGGCGCCATGCAATCAGCCATGTTTTCAGACAGGCCATTGTCCATCAGGACCGTTTTGACCCTCTCTTCGGTCACATCCTCCAGCCCGCCGAACCATATCCACGCGCCCACGCCGAGCGCGATGACCAGCAGAAGAATGACAAGCTTTTTCAAGGTATTGACCTCAGGTTCTAGTCGAGCGCCTTGTTGATTTCCTCGACCATTTTCTTGGCGTCCGACAAGAGCATCATGGTCTGGTCCATGTAGAACACATCATTGTCGACCCCGGCATAACCGACACCGCCCATTGAGCGCTTGATGAAGAATACCTGCTTGGCCTTGTCCACGTCGAACACCGGCATGCCGTAAATCGGCGAGGACTTGTCGGTCTTCGCTGCCGGGTTCACGACATCATTCGCACCGATGATGAACGCAACATCCGCCTGTGCGAACTCGGAGTTTATGTCTTCAAGTTCAAACACTTCGTCATAAGGCACATTGGCCTCAGCAAGCAGCACGTTCATGTGACCAGGCATACGCCCTGCGACAGGGTGGATCGCATATTTGACGTCCACGCCTTTCTCTTTGAGCAGGTCTGCCATCTCGCGCAGCACGTGCTGCGCTTGCGCCACCGCCATGCCGTAACCCGGGATGATAATGACCTTCTCCGCCTGTTCGAGCATGAATGCCGCATCGTCCGCACTGCCTTGCTTGTAAGGGCGAGCCTCACGCGCTTCGCCGCCGCCGCCCGCGCTGTCATCTGCACCAAAGCCGCCTGCGATCACGGAAATGAAGCTGCGGTTCATCGCCCGGCACATGATGTAGCTGAGGATCGCGCCTGACGAGCCCACCAGTGCGCCAGTGATGATCATCGCCGTATTGCCCAGCGTGAAACCCATCGCCGCAGCGGCCCATCCGGAATAGCTGTTCAGCATCGACACGACGACCGGCATATCTGCCCCGCCAATGGGAATGATCAGCAGGAAGCCAATAATGAACGCGAGCACTGTCACTGCAATGATCAGCGGCATGGTTTCTGCCGGACCACTTGCCATCGCAAACATACCTGTGAGGACGATGATGGCCGCGAGTGTGCCGAGGTTTATCACATGGCGTAGCGGCAGCAGAATTGGCGAGCCGCTCATTTTGCCCGACAGCTTGAGAAACGCGATAACAGAACCTGAGAAGGTAATCGCGCCAATGGCGATGCCCAGCCCCATCTCGATCTTGCTAACAGCTGATATGGTGTCTTCGCCCACCAGCAGCCCGAACGCACCCGGGTTCAGATATGCTGCCCAGCCCACGAGGACTGCGGCCATACCGACAAGCGAGTGAAAGCCTGCGACCAGCTCCGGCATTTGCGTCATCGCAATCTTGCGCGCGATGAAAAATCCGATCGAGCCGCCGAGGAAGATCGCAATGCCGATCTCGACGATGTTGGCAATGTCATGCGTAACAAGCGTTGTCGCGACAGCGATCAACATACCGATCATGCCATTGCGGTTGCCTGCTTGCGAGGTCGCCGGGCTAGAGAGGCCGCGCAGAGCGAGGATGAAGAAAACGCCTGAAACGAGGTAAGCGAGCGCCACCCATGCAGGTGTGCCACCGGCATCGGCGCCGGCTGCTAGGAGATTGAAGCTCATCACTTCTTCTCCTTCTTCTTATACATCGCCAGCATGCGCTCTGTGACAGCAAAGCCGCCGAATATGTTCACGCTAGCCAGGACGACACCGATCAGGCCGAGCCATTTGGCGAGCAGACTCCCCGCCTCAGCCGACGCAATCAATGCACCGACAATGATCACTGAAGAGATCGCATTCGTCACCGCCATCAACGGCGTGTGCAGTGCGGGCGTCACCGACCACACCACATAATAGCCGACGAAACACGCCAGCACGAAAATCGAGAGGATACTTATGAAGTCCATTAGTTCTCTCCCGTCAGACGTTCGTTTACAACCTTGCCGCCCTGCGTCAGCCGCACAGCATCTCCGATCTCTTCGTCGAGAACAGGCTTGCCTGCTTCCTTGTCCCAGAAGGCGCTGAGGAAATTGAACAGGTTGCGAGAGAAAAGCGCAGACGCATCCGCCGCCAGATGGCTCGCCGTGTTCGAATAGCCGATAATCTTGACGCCATGGCTGACTGCGGTCTCGTCAGGCTTGGAGCCTTCGACATTGCCGCCTTGCGCGACCGCCAAGTCAAAAACCACACTGCCCGGCTTCATCGTCGCGATCTGCGCGTCAGAGATCAGGCGCGGTGCAGCACGCCCCGGAATAAGCGCGGTTGTGATCACGATATCCTGCTTGGCGATATGCTCGGAAACCAGCTCAGCTTGAGCCTTCTGGTATTCCTCGCTCATCTCCGTCGCGTAGCCGCCCGAACCTTCGCCTTCGATACCTTCGACTTCTTCCACGAAGATGGGCTTTGCGCCCAATGACTGGATCTGCTCTCTTGTTGCTGAGCGGACGTCAGTCGCAGAGACTTGCGCACCCAGACGCTTGGCGGTGGCAATGGCCTGCAAACCCGCAACCCCAACGCCCATCACGAAGACGCGCGCGGCCTGAACTGTGCCCGCTGCGGTCATCATCATTGGGAATGCACGGCCATATTCGTCTGCAGCTGTGATGACTGCCTTGTAGCCCGCGAGGTTTGACTGACTGGAAAGCACATCCATCGATTGCGCGCGGGTAATGCGCGGCATGAATTCCATCGAAAGCGCTTCCAGTCCTGCGCTCGCATAAGAATCGACAAGCTCGCGATTGCCGAACGGATCGAACAGTGCCGCAACCCATGCGCCACCGTTTGCGCCTGAGAGGCTACCCGGATCCGGCGCTTGAACACCCAGAACGATATCAGCGCCTTTCAGCACATCGTCGCGAGCACCAACACTTGCGCCTGCTTCTGCGTAGGCCGCATCGCTGATCGAAGCGGTTGCACCCGCATGAGACTCAAGCGCAACTTCAGCGCCTAGGCCGATGAATTTCTTGACAGTTTCAGGTGTCGCGGCAACCCGCGTCTCTCCTGAGGCGTGCTCCTTAAGGACCGCGATCCGCAAAACCCGGCGCGCCTTATTCGGCAATCAGCGTGATTACAAACAGCGTGACGACAGCAATGATCGGAACGCTCCACTTCAGCAGGCTGATGAAGCCGCCATAGGTCTTGTTTGCCGATTTCATGTCATTCGAAGCCATCTCAGCGTATCCCCGTATTGTCTCGTGTTGACGGTAATGTTTGGCTGCGCTCTATCGTTCCTGATTGCCGCTGCCAAGTCCTCAACAAAATGCGACGAAATGAGTGCGAAGGCCAACAGCCTTAATCGGGTCTTTACTCCTTCTCACTAATTTGACCGCTCGTATCGCATTGGGACGGTTAAAGCATGTCAGAGAGCGACCAGCGCTTGATTCTGTTAATTGATGATGAGCCGGCACAGTGCCGGTTGATCTCTGCGCTTGTCGCGCGTGAGGGTTGGCGCACAATCACTGCGGCAGATCCGGACACCGCAATCGCAATGCTGGGCACGCAGGACGGGATGAAGCTGGAAGCGATCATCCTTGATCAATGGGTGCCGGGCGATGATGCCTGCGAGCTCATCGCGGAGCTTAAATCGCGCCGCCCTGCCCTGCCTATCCTCATGCTCACGACTTCAGCCTCACCGGCTCTTGCTGTCGAAGCGATGCGTGCCGGGGCCACCGACTATCTCATCAAGCCGATCGCGCCCGATCGTTTGCTCGAAGCTCTGCGCGCAGCGACCGAGGCTGCAAGCCCGCAAGACGAGCTGATGCCGCTAAGCGAGAAGATGGGCGCAGCGCTCGACTTCGATGCGATGATCGGCACAGCGCCGACTTTCCGTACAGCGCTTGCACAAGCAGCTAAGGCTGCGCGCGGCCATGCCAATGTCGTCATTGAAGGCGAAGGCGGGACCGGCAAGGAAATGTTGATGCGCGCCATGCATGGCGCAAGTCCTCGTGCAAAGCTCGCTCTGCGCACAATCAATATCGGCGGGATACCGGCGAGCAATTTGCCCTCTGTCCTGTTCGGCCATGAGCCCAACGCTTTCCCGGGCGCGTTCGACCGCCAGATCGGCGCTTTGCAGCAAGCCGATGGCGGGACGCTGATGCTCGACGAAATCGACCGCCTGGACGACAGCTTGCAGGAAAAGCTGGAAGAGGTCCTGTCCGAAGGCATCGTGCGCCCGCTTGGCGCGGCACACGGCTTCCGCGTCGATGTCCGAATCTTCTCCGCCAGCAACTTCCCGCTGCGCGAACTCGTGAAGGCGGGCCAGTTCCGTGAGAAGCTGTTCGAGCTTTTGGCACCAACGCTTATCACTTTGCCGCCATTGCGCGAGCGGGCCGGAGATATTCCCGCCCTAACGCGCCATTTCCTTGGCCGGATTGGTGAGCAACCGGGTCTGCGTCACATGTCGATTGCCGACAGCGCGCTGACGCTGCTTCAAGCCTATGACTGGCCAGGAAACGTACGCCAGCTGCAGGCAGTTTTGTTCCGCGCTGCTGTGTTCTGCGACGATGAATCGCTGACGTCTGCAAGCTTCCCGCAATTGTCGGAGCTGCTCGGCGAGCCGCGTGCACGCGCATCCTCTCCGCATCAGGAGGGCGTCGGAGTGATGCTGTACACTGATGACGGCAATTTGCGTCCGCTGGAAGAGATTGAAGCCGATGTGATCCGTCTGGCGATCGGCCATTATCGGGGACGGATGACAGAAGTGGCGCGGCGTTTAGGCATTGGTCGCTCGACGCTTTACCGCAAGCTAGCTGATCTGGGCATCGACAACGCTGCTTGATTGACGCTGCCCGTCCGCCTAGCGCAGTTGCATGACGGGAACTCAAGACTTTAAAGGCCGCAGCGCGCTGGTCACCGGCGCAGCTTCCGGCATTGGCAAAGCGTGCGCAGAAGCGCTCGCGGCGCGCGGCGCGGACAAGCTCATTTTGATCGATGTGGACGAGGCAGGCCTTGCAGCCATGGATTTGCCTTGCGAGGTGACCCGCGTTGTCGGAAGCGTGGGCGATCCCGCGCTTTGGCAAGAGCTGGAGCCGCAGCTTGGCAAGCTTGATCACGCGGTCGTTAACGCAGGCATTGGCTCGGGCGGACCAATCCCGGACCTCGACTTTACCGAGTGGCGCCGCGTCATGGACGTCAATCTCGATGGCGCCTTCCTGACGCTCAGCACTGCCATGCGGGCGATGGGGAGCAATGGCGGCAGCGCGGTTGTCGTCTCTTCCACCACAGGCGTGAAAGCGATTGGAGGCATCGGACCTTATGGCGTCTCCAAAGCGGCAGTGGCGCATATGGCGCGGATCGCAGCGCTGGATGGAGTTGCGAACGGCATTCGAGTGAACGCCATTGCGCCAGGCGGCGTGGACACTGCAATCTGGGAAAGCTCGGACGACTTCAAAGCGCTGGTCGCTTCAGAAGGGCGCGAGGCAGCGATCCAGAAGCTCGCAAGCACGACTCCCAATGGCCGCTTTGCAAGCTCGGCAGAGATGGCCGACACGATCCTCTATCTGCTGTCCGATGCTGCTTCCAACATCACCGGTCACGTGTTGGTGAGCGATGGCGGGTTCACGCTCTAACAGCGTGCCGATCCCGCCGAGCAACCTCACATCGCTGGCAGTTCCGCAAAGTCTGTCAGCGCTGCATCGCGCAGGCCCCGCCACACATTCCTCGCTTGAACCGTCTGCGCGACGTCATGCACGCGTAGCAGCTGCACGCCAGCGTTCATCCCCGCGACCGCCAGTGCCAGCGAGCCGCCCAAACGCTGCTCAACCGGCGCTTCATTCGAAAGCGCTCCGATCATCCGCTTGCGGCTTGCGCCCAGCAGGATCGGTTGGCCAAGCGCATGGAACAGCGGCAGCGCATTGAGAAGCGCGAGATTGTCCGCCAGCGATTTGCCAAAACCGATGCCCGGATCGAGCACGATCTTGGAGCGCGAAATGCCGGATGCGACTGCTGCATCGCGGCGCTCCTTGAGCCCATCGAACACGTCGAACACGACGCTGGTGTAATTGCCGTCAGCATGGAGATCATCGCCCTCGCCGGGTGCATGCATCAGGATGACAGGACAGCCTGCTCGCGCTGCAAGCTCGGCTGTGCGCGGATCGTGCCGCATGGCAGAGACATCGTTGATCGCATGCGCGCCTGCGTCCAGCGCCGCCTCGAGAACGCCAGCACGCCGGCTGTCGATGCTGATCGCTGCGCCCATGGCAGAGCAATATTCAACCGCAGGCAGGACCCGCTCTTTCTCATCGCCTTCCCAGGTTGCCGCTGCGCCGGGCCGCGTGCTTTCGCCGCCTATGTCGATCAACGCCGCGCCTGCCTCGATCATCGCGGAAGCATGCTCGCGCCCCGCATCGACATCATCAAGGAACTGCCCGCCGTCAGAGAAGCTATCAGGCGTCACATTGAGGATACCCATGATCTGCGGCTGATCGAGCCGGACCGTGCGCGCGCCCAGTTCCATCGCAGGGTGCACCAATGCAAGATTGGTCCACTGGTTCTGCGCATCCTCGCGGACCGTGTCGGGCAGACCGCCAATGACGCCATCAATGGTGTCCGAGGTCGCCAGCGTTCGTGAGACAGTTTCGCCGCCTTCGCGCACGATCACCGCAAACTCGCGCGCATAGACCATGCCGCCAGCAAGCCGCACCGCGTCACCATCGGCGGATTGCGGCCCGGGCACAGTCGTCAGCGGGCGGATATAGACGCTCTCGCTCATCGCACGGCCCCCTCACCAAAGGCATGTTGGATACGCATGTTACACAGTCCTGAGAAAGAAAACTTCACGGGGTATGCGTTCGGCGATTGGCGGACGGATTGGAAGGGCAAGAGGCGCAACATTCCCCGAGTTTAGTCAGCCCGGGCACTGTAGGACAGGCAACAAAAAGGGGCTGCACCAACGGCACAGCCCCTCTCCTCTTGTCTTGTCAGACGAAGTGTTGATCAACCGCCAAAGCGGAAGCGCACCCCGGCTGAAAGAATGGACTGCTGCGATTCCACGCCCAGCGTCGCCGGCAGCAGGTTCAAAGGCACTTCTGCATCTTCGAACGTGTCACGATAGGTATACTGCGCGAACAGATCGACGCTTTCGGTCACAGCAAAGCCCGCACCTGCCATCAATTGATAGGAGAAAGCGCCGTCATCATCATCCGCCACATCAACGCCTGACGGCGCGAACTCGACATCGACCCATTGATAGCCGAGGCCTGCTCCGACATAGGGCTTGAACGCACTGCCGGTCTGGATGTCGTAGAACACGTTACCAAAGAGGCCGAAGTTCTTCACTGAACCCTGCCCATCGGCAATCACGGCACCAACTGTCGGATTGGCTGCATCCGGCGCCGCGCGGGTCAATACCGCGACATCAAGCGCATCAATATCGGTTCCGCCAACGGTCAGCTCGCTATGGCTGTCGACATCGTACTTTGTGAAAGAACCTTCGAGTTCAGTGCGGAGGCCGTTCTCGAACGCGTAACCGATCTGGCCGGAGATGGCATAGCCGTCATCGAACTCGGTTTCCCAGCCAAGCTCAGTGCCCGCAGGGATCTCGGGCCAGTCATCGGTGGCCGGAACAGTCGTGTCGAATTCGCCCGAATTGTCGGATTCGCCGGGAAGAACCAATCCGCCGCTAACCCCGATATAGGGTCCGCTTTCCTTGTCCTGTGCATGAGCTGCGACAGGCAGAGCGAGGGCAAGAATACTTCCTGAAATCAATAGCTTTTTCATTGTCTTTCCTATTGTCATCGTCGGCTGGGGGATTGTGCCGACATGACAATTGAAAGGCTTTGAAAGCTGTTGTTTTCCTGAACATCGCCGCTCTCGCGGCGAGCCGTGTTTAATCCTCGGTGGCGAGCAGATAGGTCTGCCGGGCAGCGTCGATCGGCTTTACGTCTTTGCCGTTTGGTCCATCGACTTCATAGTGCCAGAAGGTCCAGCCATTACAGCTCGGTGCGCCTTGAAGCTCTTTGCCGAGCCCATGGATGGAGCCCACCTGCTTCTCATAAGCGAGCGAACCATCGGCACGCACTGTCGCAACCCAGCGGCGCTTCTTGTCGAACACTTCTGTGCCGGGTTTGAGATATCCGTTCTCTACCAGTGCTCCAAAAGCCACGCGAGGCGCAGACTTCTTGCTCTGCATTGTTTCAAGCGCGCTTTCATCAAGCGGCAGTTCTTTCTCGATCCGTTTGTAAGCGGCATCGCGATAGACATTCTCACGTTCGCAGCCGATCCACTCGCGGCCCAGACGCTTGGCAACTGCGCCGGTAGTGCCGGTGCCAAAGAACGGGTCGAGGACCACGTCGCCTTTTTCAGTCGTGGCCAGCAGCACGCGGTAGAGCAGGCTTTCCGGCTTTTGCGTCGGATGCACCTTTGTGCCGCCCTCTTTCAGCCGCTCAGCGCCTGCACAGATCGGGAGCACCCAATCGCTGCGCATTTGCAGCTCGTCATTCAGCGTTTTCATCGCGCGATAGTTGAACTGGTACTTCGCTTTCTCGCCTTGGCTGCACCACAGCAACGTCTCATGCGCATTGGTAAAGCGCGTGCCTTTGAAGTTCGGCATCGGGTTCGACTTGCGCCACACAATGTCGTTCAAGATCCAGAAGCCCAGATCCTGCAGGATCGCGCCGACGCGGTAGATATTGTGATAGCTGCCGATGACCCACAGCGCGCCATCGGGCTTCAGGACGCGTTTGGCCTCTGTCAGCCAGTCACGTGTGAATTCGTCATAGACACGGAAACTGTCGAACTGGTCCCAATGATCGGTCACCGCGTCAACGGCGCTGCCATCTGGCCGGTTCAAGTCGCCGCCAAGCTGGAGATTGTAAGGAGGGTCCGCAAACACCAGGTCCACGCTCGCGTCCGGCAGCTTGCGCATGGCTTCCACGCAGTCGCCATCAAGGATCCGCCCGATCGGCAGCTCCACGGCGGTTTCAAACGTGCTTTTTGGACGCTTAGCGCGCGTTTTGGTTGTCTCAAGGACGCCCATTCTCTGTCCCCTAATCGAGCGCGGAGCTGGCTCCGGCGCAAAGTTATCCACAGGGTGAGTCCTATGGAGTCTCGCGTCAAGAACAGAATTATCGGCGATTATGGTTAATGCGGCGTTAGTTATGACGGAACAAAAGGAGTCCCGCACAAGATATTGAGTCTGCGCGTCTTTCGTAGACTCGAGATGATGGGGTGTGACCCTGAGGACTCACCTGCTCGCAATGTCGAAGTTTCCTGAGCGCGCCTTAGCTCACGAAGACGAAAGCAGTGTTGGCCGCGAAAACGCCCGCCAGCAGAAAGCCTGCAAAACGGCCGATGCTTTTGCCGACCACGACCAGAGCCAGCAACGCAACGGCAGAGATTGCGAGCAAGGCAAATTCGAAGCCCAGCAAGTCCGCCGGTACGGGAAGAGGAGCCACCACCATGGTTACGCCGCCGATGAGCAGGATGTTGTAAATGTTGGAACCGAGCACATTGCCAAGCGCCAAGCCTGCTTTGCCGCGCAAAGCGGCTGCGATGGATGCTGCAAGCTCTGGCAAGGACGTTCCGATCGCTACAATCGTAAGGCCGATTACAGTTTCGCTGACCCCGAAAATGCGCGCAAGATCGATCGCGCCGCTCACCAAAGCCGTACCGCCAGCAACCAGCAATCCAAGACCGCCAAGGAACGCGATAGCGGCCATAAGCGGCTTCAAATCCGCCTCTTCCTCGTGATCATCTTCATCATCCGGCCGTGGGTGGTTGTAGCGCCAGTAAATATAGGCTGCGAGGCCCGCCAAAAGGGCAACACCGATCCAGATCGATCCGGTCTGCGCATAAGTAATCGCCCAAAGCAGCAATGTGACGCCAAGCGCGACCACAGCATCCCGTTTGCCAGTTCCTTTCAAAGCGATTGGCGTGATTAGCGCGGTCACACCGAGAATCAGCAGAGTGTTCGCCAGGTTCGACCCGACAATATTGCCCCAAGCCAGCTCCGGCGAACCGGCAAGCGCTGCCTGAACACTCGCGACCATTTCCGGCATGCTCGTTGCAAAACCGACAATGACGAGACCCGTCACAAGGTTCGATATGCCCAAGCGGTGCGCAATTGCGACTGAACCGCGGACGAGAAACTCGCCGCCCACGGCAAGGCCGATAAGGCCAAGGACGCTCAGGATAATGGCTTCGATCATTATTTGTGACAGTTCCTAAAGCGGATTAGAGCAGGCTAGCCTGCGCAACCGGGGCAAAGCTTTGGCGGTGGTATGAACAGGGTCCATGAACGCGCAACGCTTGCATATGCTCTGCCGTTCCATAACCTTTGTTTCTTTCCCACCCGTAATGGGGATGTTCGCGCGCCGCTTCAAGCATCATCCGGTCGCGCCATTCTTTTGCGATTATCGAAGCTGCTGAGATCGCTGGCTCTTTTCCATCACCTCCAACGATAGCACGCGCAGGCCATTGCCAACCCTTTGCGCGCCCATGCGGCGTCATGTTTCCATCGATCAAGGTTTCCTTCGGCATCTCATCGACAACCGCGAGGAGCTGCTCCATCGCGCGGGTCATCGCGGTCATAGTCGCGACAAGAATGTTAAGCGTATCGATCTCGCCGGCTTCAACCACGCCTACGCCCCATGCGCAGCTTGCCCTCACCTCTTCGTCGAGCGCCGCGCGCCGTTTGGCAGAGAGTTTCTTGGAATCGTCCAATCCTTGCGGGTATGAGCGTCCCAGAATCACTGCGGCCGCTACAACTGGCCCCGCCAAAGGGCCGCGCCCCGCCTCGTCAATGCCTGCAACCAGCGGCTGAGCGAGACCGGAATGGGCACTAAAGCCGTTGAGAGGAGTTTCGAGAACCATGACTATTCCATTCAATCGAACCGCTATCCTATTCCCCGCTGTTCTGGTGGCTGCAAGCTGCAGTGCGCAATCAAATGGGGAAACGCCAACCACTTCACCCTCCGGTTATTCCGTTGCGACCGAAGAGTTCGCTGAGTTCAACGAGCCATGGGCGGCGGCATTCATTCCCGCCACGCGCATGCTCGCGGTCACTGAGCAGGCTGGCACGATCAAGGTCATCGACACAGGCACAGGTACGATCATGCCGGTCTCTGGCGCGCCGGACGTGGATTATGGCGGCCAAGGCGGCCTCGGCGATATCGCGTTTCTCGAAAGCGAAGCGGCGCTGACGCTGGATGCTCCGCGTACGATCTATCTGACCTGGGCAGAAGCGGGCGACGGCAATACGCGCGGCGCGGTCATGGGCAAAGGCCAGTTCCTGTGCAGCGCAGAGGCCTGTGCGATCAGCGAGCTCGAAGTCATCTGGCGGCAAACGCCCAAGACGTCGCGACGTGGACACTACTCGCACCGCATCGCGATTGCGCCTGACGAGAGCTATCTGTTCCTCGCGAGCGGCGACCGGCAGGAGCTGGAACCCGCACAAGACAACTCCAACAATCTCGGCACTGTCGTTCGCTTGAACCTCGATGGTTCGCCCGCTGACGGAAATCCGTTTGCAGCCGATGGCGCCGTAACTTCTGAAATCTGGTCCTACGGCCACCGCAATATCCTCGGCATGGACTGGGATGCGGAAGGACGCCTGTGGGATATCGAGCATGGCCCTGCGGGTGGTGACGAGCTCAACCTTGTTGGAGAAGGCGCCAATTATGGCTGGCCGACGCGTTCTTACGGCAATCATTATAACGGCGATCCGATTGAGGATCACAGCGAGGACGATGGCTTTACCAAGCCTGCGATCACCTGGACGCCGGTTATCGCACCGGGCGACATGGTCTTCTACGATGGCGACATGTTCACTGAGTGGAAGGGGCAGGCACTGATTGCAGGGCTTCAGTCAATGGGCGTCGTTCGCGTTTCGCTGAACGGCGAAGCGGCCAGCGAGGAAGAACGCATCGATCTCGACGCGCGCACCCGCGCTATCGACATCGGACCTGACGGTGCAGTTTGGGTGCTGACCGATGGTGAAGAAGGCAAGCTCATCAAGCTGACCGCTGAGTGACAATGATCGGTAATGCCCGAGCTTAGTTTTTAAAGACCGACGAACCTCAGGTTCGCAAGGCCTACCGGCCGCCGCGCCCTTTCGCGCGAAAGCCAAGGCGAACGGAAGTTCGCCGCCCGGCGCTTGAGGGATCAAAGAATAAAGACTAAGCGCGCGGCGCTATGGCGACGCTAATTCCTCTTGCGCAGGTGGAACCTGACCTGATCGAGCAAGTGCTTGACCGTGCTTTCGGGCCGGATCGGCATGCGCGCACCGCCTATCGTATCCGAACAGGGATGGATTGGCTGCCTGCGCTTAGTTTTGCTGCGCTTGACGATGACGACATGCTGGTGGGCACAATCCAGATATGGCCGGTTTCCCTCACCGATAGTGACGGACGCGCGCACCCAATGCTGATGGTCGGGCCGGTTGCCGTGCTGCCCGAGCAACAGAGCGAAGGTTATGGCAAGGCGCTTATGCTGGCGAGCTTGCAGGCCATCACCGACACGTCTGGCGGCGCGCTGGCCTTGCCGCAAGTGCTGATCGGCGATGTTGAATATTACGGCATGTGGGGCTTCACAGCTGAGCATACCGCGGGCTGGCATTGCCCCGGCCCCAATGATCCCTCGCGCTTGCTGGTGCGCTGTGACAATCCCGCTGTGCTGCCCGCCGAGGGCATGCTGGGGCCGTGGGAGGGTCGCTAAACTAAGCGTTCAATCCCACCAAAAATACCACCAATCGCTTTCCAGCAAGCTCATGGCGAGGGGTTCTAGTGTTTGAGTTCCTTGCATCACGATGTCGCTGCAATAGAGGAATTGCTCACGCGCAAGGCTTATGGCCTCATCTTGATTTACGGGACGCGTTTGAACCCGCATATTGATCACGTCGCCGCTAATGCCGACGATCTCTGCGCCGTATTGCTCATGCCATTTGCGATGCAATGCAACATGCACCTCGGGCCTTGGGCACGCATTCCATCCACCCCAACGAAGGAAAGCGGTAATCTCCGCCGGATCCTGTGTGGGCAGGACTACAATATGAGCCTTCGCGAACGGCCTACCGGTGAGGATATCTGAAGCAACTGTGAGGGCCATTGGCGGCGTCGTGCCCGGCTCGGGCCACTCCCCTTGCTCAAGTTCGGGTGGGTCATCGCCGTACTCGTAATCGAAGAGTTCTAATAGTTTCGCGCTGGGATCAATCTTATCAGCTTCTTGCAATATCTCTTTGATCGAACGGGAAGGAGGCATTTGCCATGGTGCGTCAGCTGGAGCGGGAAAGACAGATGGGTCATCTATAGAGAACTGTTCCAATACACGGCTGAGATCCTCATCGCCTCCCACAATGACGGGCCAGCCCTTTCCTTTGGTCTTTAGCCGTTCCCATTCGACGAGCGCCTTCTCTCCAGCCACTGAGACAATCTCATAGGGAAATGCCGTTCGCATGCGCTCTGTTGTTTGGTCGACCGCCTGAGAGGTGACTTGCGCGGACGCTGCACTTGGCGAGAGTCCAAAAATCGCTGCTAACTTGGCGAGAAAGCCCACCGCTGTCCTCCGATCCAATCCAGCTTCTCCCCAATGTTAATGACAAATACATCACCGCCAATTGATTTAGAACCAATTCTTGGCCATCTCAATCAGTCGAATGCCGTACGAACCCCCTCCCCATCTCGCTGAACTGACCCTCTCGCAAATAGCTGAGCAGGTTGCCCAGCGCAAGCTTCCGCCGATTGAAGGCTGGGCGCCGCAGAAGCTAGGCGATAGCCGCATGCGGATTGCGGCCGATGGGCAATGGTATCACGATGGCTCGCCGATCACGCGCGATGCCATGATGCGCGCTTTCTCCGGATTGCTGATCCGCGATGATGACGGGAAGCATTTCCTTATCAGCCCCTTCGAGAAGCTGAGCATCGACGTTGAAGACGCAGCTTTCATTGCGACCGATGTGGTCCGGCGCGATGGAGGTTTGGCCTTCAGATTGAACACCGACGAATTTATTATCGCAGGTCCGGACCACGCCTTGCGCGCGGCTGGCGATCCGGAAACGCCCGCGATCTATTTGCATGTCCGCCGAGGCTGTGAAGCGCGGTTGAACCGCTCGACATGGCAACAGCTTGCCGACATCGCGCTTGAAGAGAGCGAGGACATTTCGGTCGAGAGCGCAGGCGAGACCTTCAGCCTGATCCCCGAAGCAACGTGACCACTTCGACACTCGCGAAACGCCTCACCGCGCTGCTGGAGCAAGGGCATCAGCGCGAAGTGCCCGATCTGATGAGCGATGCGCGCTTTGCTGATGCAAGCCGCACCGCTGAAGCCGCTGTCCTCATCGCCATTACTGATCGCGAGCAGCCCGGCGTTCTCCTGACGCAGCGCCCCAACAATATGCGCGACCATCCCGGCCAGGTTGCTTTTCCCGGTGGCAAGATCGATCCGGGCGAAGATGCAATCGCGGCCGCGCTTCGTGAGGCGCATGAAGAAATCGCGCTTGATCCAGCACAGGTCGACGTGATCGGAACAACGGACCGCTATCAGACCGGCACCGGGTTTGACGTGACGCCGGTGGTCGCTGTGGTCGCGCCTGAAGTGACTGAAACGCTAATCCCTAGCCCAAGCGAAGTGGAAGCCTGGTTTGAAGCCCCGCTCAAACTGCTGCTCAACCGTGCGAATTTCGACGAGCATGAGGTCTTCTGGCGCGGCGCAATGCGTCATTATCTGGAAATGGACTATCAGGGATTTCGTATCTGGGGCGTGACTGCCGCTATCATCGCGAACCTTTCCCGGCGCATTGATGGAAGCGCGTTGTTCGCGCGCGATTGACCAAGGCGCTGGACAAGGCGATGAGAGGCCGCATGGGGCAGTTACCGCAAGCAGACTGGACGAAACGCGATGGGCTGAAACAGCTCACCGCTGCGCTTGGGGCAGACAATCTGCGCTGGGTTGGCGGCGCTGTGCGCGACACGCTGCTTGGTGTTCCGGTCAAGGACATTGACGGAGCGACGCCCCTGCTACCTGACGAGGTCATGACGCGTTGCAAGCACGCGGGCATCCGCATCGTGCCAACCGGTCTTGAACACGGCACGCTGACGGCGGTGCTGCCTGAGGGCCCGGTCGAGATCACGACCTTGCGGCGCGATGTATCAACCGATGGCCGCCGTGCGACGGTCGCTTTCGCGACAAACTGGCAAGAGGATGCCAGCCGCCGCGACTTCACGATCAACGCGCTTTATGCGCATCCTGAAACGCTTGAGGTGTCCGACTATTTCGGCGGGCTGGCAGACCTCGAAGCGCGTACGGTGCGCTTTATCGGGGACGCGCGCGAACGTATCCGCGAGGACCATTTGCGGATCTTGCGATACTACCGATTCCAGGCACGCTTTGGCGCGGAGCTTGACGAGGAGGCAGAGGAAGCCTGCGCTGAGCTTGCAGGCACGCTGAAAGGTCTCAGCAGAGAGCGGATCGCGATGGAACTGCTAAATCTGCTAGGGCTTCCTGATCCAACGGTGACTGTCGCCCGGATGCGCGAACGCGGCGTGCTACCCGTCATTCTGCCGGAAGCGCAGGCGTGTCATATTCGCGCGTTGGAGAGCCTGATCGAAGCCGAGCAGCGTAACAACGCCGAACCGTCGCCGATCCGCAGGCTTGCTGCTTTGTTGCCGCCTTCGCCTGATGTCGCTGTCGGCGTCGCAGCGCGATTGCGTTTGTCTCGGGCGCAGCGCGGACAGCTGAGCACAGCCGCATCGCGCGTTGCCGCTGACACGCAAAACCCCAGATTGCTCGCATATAACGAGGGCATGCAAAGCGCTGAGGATCGCTTGCTGCTCGAAGGCGCTGACCTTGCTCCTCTTGCCGACTGGACCCCGCCCCAGTTCCCGCTACGCGGTGGTCAGATCGTCGCGCGCGGCGTTAAAGCGGGTCCGCTGGTTGCTCAGATCATGCAGACAGTCGAACGCAAATGGGCGGAGGAGGGATTTCCCGACAAGGCAAGGATCGAGGAATTGCTCTGCGAAGAGCTTGCTAAAAACAATGCAGATCCTTCAGCTTAGCTTCAGGCCGATACACCTATCCGGAACCCAACTTGCCTAACCTCGTTCGAGTTATTAGGCACTCGCTCGCATCTGGACCTGCCAGATGCACTTTAAGGTGCGGACCATTGCCGTTCGCCCAAACATTTTCAGAGGCCGTCCTGTGCGCCTGACCCCTTCGATCCGGGTGCCGCAGCCTCACGCACATGACTGGAGAGACACAAAAATGAAATTCGCTAAAGCCGCTTTGTTTGCCACTGCCTTTGCCGCCATGCCTGCCGCAGCGCTGGCCGCAGACGTAAATGCGGGCGCTACCGTTTATGGACCTGAAGGCAATGAAGTTGGCACGATCGCAAGTGTGACTGACGGACAGGCTGTGCTCGACACTGGCAAGCACCAAGTCCCGCTGGGGGTTGAATCGTTCGGCGAGAACGAAACGGGTCTGACGATCACAGTTACCAAAGCGCAAATCAACTCGATGATGGATGAGCAGCTGGCAGCAGCCAATGCCCGCCGCGATGCCGCTCTAGTTGAGGGTGCGACTGTGATGAGCGCGGACGGAATGCAAGCTGGCACAGTCTACACCGTCGATGATGCAGACACTGCGATTGTTCAGAGCGATGCGGGCATTATCACTCTGCCGCGCGATGCTTTCGCGCTCGACGCTAACGGCAATCTGATGGCGCTTTATTCAGCAGAGCAAATTGCTGCGAACATGGTCGAAGTGCCAGAGGGCGCTGAAATTCTGACGCCTGCTCAGGCTGAAGCTAAGCGCGCTGAAATGGAAGCCGACAGCGCTTCCTGATATTCGATTTAATCTTAGAAAGAGGGCCGCCAAGCATTACGCTTCGCGGCCCTTTTTCTTGGCTCATCCTAGAACTGGTTGTCCTTGGGGAAGCCTTGCGGAGGCAAGCGCCCTGCTCCGCCGCGCGCGACTTTCCATTGCCAGATTTCATTCTCTGTGCGCGTCCGGTCGCCTTTACCGCCCATCTGCCAGCTGAGGCCTTCTTCAAGCGTGAAGGTCTTCGCATCCGAGAGGCCGCCGTCGCGATAGCGTTGCAAGGTCACGCCCTGCCCGCGCCCGAGCACCGGCACTTCTTCCAGATTGAATACGACCAACTTGCGGTTGTCGCCCACACAAGCGACGTGATCGTGTTCGGCTGCAATCTCGCGCATCACTTGCAGCTTTGCATCATTCTTCAGATTGACCACTTGCTTGCCCTTCTTCGTCTCAGCGAGCAGCTCTTTCGTCTCCGCGACAAAACCCTTCCCAATGGTTGAGGCTAGCAAAAGCCGCCCGCCATCCTGATGCACGATCATGCCTGCAATGCGCGTTTCGGCCTCGAGATCGATCATCGACTGAATGGGTTCGCCAAAGCCGCGCGCTCCCGGCAGCTTGTCACAGCCAAGCGTATAGAAACGACCATTCTCCGCCGCGATCAGGATCTTGTCCGTGGTCTGGCAATGACGGGCGAATGCCGGGCCATCGCCTTCCTTGTACTTGAAGTCTCCGCATCCATCTTCGCCCAGATCGACATGACCTTTCGCCGCGCGGATCCAGCCTTTCTTGGAGAGCACCACCGTAACCGGCTCTTTCTCGATCATCGCGTCCATGGAGAATTCGACCGCAGGGGCCGCTTCTTCGATCCGTGTCCGCCGCTTGCCTAGCTCCGTGTCCTCCGCATAATCCTTGCGCAGCGTCTTCAAGTCGCGCTTCAATCGCGTGCGCTGACGGGCCGGACTGTCGAGCAGCTTCTGGAGCTCGTCCTGCTCTTCAAGCAGCCCCGTTTTCTCATCGCGCAGCTGCATCTCCTCAAGCTTGCGCAAGCTGCGCAGCCTCATGTTGAGGATCGCTTCGGTCTGCCTGTCAGTGAGCTTGAATTCCTTCATCATCACCGGCTTCGGCTCATCCTCGGTGCGGATGATCTCGATCACACGGTCAAGATTGAGGAAGGCGATGATGTAGCCTTCAACCAGCTCCAGCCGCTTGGCGATCTGGTCGAGCCGGTGCTGCGTGCGCCGCTGCAAGATCTCGATCTGGCTTGCGACCCAGTTTTGGAGCAGCTCTTTCAGCCCCATCACCATCGGTGTGCGCGAGGCGTCGAGCACGTTGAGGTTCAAGCCAAACCGCGTTTCCATGTCGGTCAGCTTGAAGATCGATTCCTTCAAGAGCTCCGGATCAACATTCCGGCTGCGAGGGACCAGGACGATACGGATCTGCTCGTCGCTCTCATCGCGAACATCGTCGAGAATAGGCAATTTCTTGTCGGCAATCGCTTGCGCGATTTGCTCGATCAGCTTGCCCTTCTGAACCTGATAGGGAATTTCCGAGATGACGAGCTGCCATTGCCCGCCGCCAAGCCGCTCGATCCCGGCTTCCTGATCATCTCTCTTGTCCGCCTCCGGCGCATGGAAGACACCGCGCACACGAAATGACCCGCGCCCTGTGGCATAGGCTTCTGCGATGCTATCCTTGCTGTCGACGACATGGCCGCCGGTCGCAAAATCTGGCCCCTGGAACAGCTCCATCAGCCGCTCATGCTCGACATGCGGATTGTCGACCAGCTCAAGCGTCGCATCGATCACTTCAGCGACATTGTGCGACGGGATATTGGTCGCCATGCCCACCGCAATCCCGCTCGCGCCATTGGCCAGCAGGTTCGGGAACAGGCCCGGCATCAGCTCGGGCTCATGTTCCTCGCCATTATACGTCGGGATGAAGTCGACCGTGCCCGCATCCAGCCCTTCCATCAGCTGCATTGCAGTCTTGGTCAGGCGCGCTTCGGTGTAGCGATAGGCAGCGGCGTTATCGCCGTCGATATTGCCGAAATTGCCTTGCCCTTCGACCAGCGGGTAGCGCAGCGAGAAATCCTGCGCCAATCGCACCATCGCATCATAGGCAGCAGTATCGCCATGGGGGTGGTATTTTCCGATAACCTCACCGACGACGCGCGCGCTCTTCTTGAACGTGTTGGTCGGGTCCAGCTTTAGCTGCCGCATGGTCCACAGCAAGCGGCGGTGAACCGGCTTCAACCCGTCGCGTAGATCGGGCAGTGAACGCGCGGTGATGGTTGAGAGCGCATAAACCAGATAGCGCTCTTCAAGCGCAGAATCGAACGGCGCATCGACGATCTGGTCGAATGGGTCTTCGGCAGGCAAATCGGTTACGTCTGACATGCATTCCGCTTAGCAAGCGCGCGCCGCCTCAGCGAGAGCCAAGTGCACAAAAAGCGGTGCTTAGTCCGCTTTTTCCGCAGCCTTGCGAAGCGCACTGATCTCTGCGCGCAATCCGCGCAGCTCATGCAGGATTTCCTCGCGCTCATCATGTGCTTCTTCATCGGTCGCCTCCGACATCGCATTGACGATCACACCAATGAACAGGTTCAGCACGATGAAGCTGGTGAGCAGGATGAACGGTACGAAGAATGCCCATGCGTAGGGGAAAACCTCCATCACCGGGCGCACGATCCCCATCGACCAGCTTTCCAGCGTCATGATCTGGAACAGCGAATAGAGCGAGGCCCCAAGACTACCAAACCATTCGGGAAAGCTCTGCCCGAACAGCTTGGTCGCCATGACCGCGCTGATGTAGAACAACAGCACCAGCATCACGATAACCGTGCCGATGCTGGGAATAGCGCTGAACAAGCCGACGATGACTTTGCGCATGCTCGGTACAACAGAGACGAGCCGTAGCGCGCGCAGGATACGCAGCGCACGCAGGACGGAAAATTGCTGGCTGGCGGGCACAAGCGCCGCGGTCACAATCACCAGATCGAAGACATTCCAGCCATTCTTGAAAAAGCTCAGCCGGTAAGCGAACAGTTTGAGCGCCAGCTCGACTACGAAAATCGCGATAGCGATGCGGTCCAGCCCGGAGATGATGCCGCCAAAGCGCTCCATGATGGCCGGCGAGGTCTCCAGCCCCAGCCCGATCGCATTGATGACAATCACAGCGGTGATCGCATGCTCAAAGCGCCTGGCGTCGACCAAAGCGCGCACGCGCTCGCGCAGGCTCATCTTGCGCGACCCCGTTGCTTGAAACGGCCGCAGGATCGGGTCCCCACGATCCATCTTCCCGATGCCACGATTCGTCTATGGGTATGGAACATCAAGGCCTGTCTCATCATTGGTTAAATAACAGCAATTCAAGGAGTTATATATGACACGCGTACTTATTGTCGCGACGGATGGCTTCGAACAATCGGAGCTTATGAAACCCAAAGCCAAACTGGAAGACAAAGGCTATGACACGGTTGTAGCGAGTCTTGAAGAGGGTGAGATCAAGGGTTGGGATGAAAAGGACTGGGGCGACAGTGTGAAGGTCGACATCACAGTCGATGAAGTGAGCGCCGGAGACTATTCTGCGCTGCTGCTGCCAGGTGGTCAGATCAACCCCGATGTGCTCCGCATGAATGAGACAGTGATCGACCTGATCCGCTCGTTCGATGCACATGACAAGCCGATTGCAGCCATTTGCCACGCGCCATGGCTGCTGGCGGAAGCGAACATCATTCGCGGCAAGACGGTCACAAGCTGGCCATCGATCCGCACCGATCTGCGAAATGCAGGCGCGAATGTGGTCGATCAGGAAGTTGTCACTGCAGGCAACATCATCACAAGCCGTAATCCGGATGACATTCCCGCATTCACCGACGCTTTCATTGAGCAGCTTGAATCAGAGCTAATCTCGGAAAACGCATAAAACCTGTTTCCTGAGCCGGCTTGACCGGCTTGATAGCGAGGACCCCGTTGCGCTCCGGCATTGCCGAGTGTCGCAGCGGGGTTTTCCGTGCGCGCTAGCTATGCCTTTACACTGCATCGGAGCTCAGACTGCGACACCCATCAAATTCGCCTCGCTTGCATTGTGGCAAAAATGTGGCACAATTCAGGCAGAATGAAGGCAATTGCGGCGAATAACCCGTCTCAATCGCCGCACTGAGAGGAGATGGCTATGCGTAAATCATTGCTTCTGTTTGGTATTTCAGCACTCGCCTTGGCTGGCTGCAGTCAGGAAGGCGGCGATGCAGTATATGAAAATGTGGCAGTAGCCACTGCCGATTCCGAGGTCGTGGAAGAGGCTTCGCCTGCAATCGAGGCACAGCGGACTGGCAGTGAAGCGGCCAATGATATCGAGCCGCAATCGGCAACTGCTGCTCCACAAATAGCCTATCGCTATGCTCTCGGTTTTCGTTTGCCTGCCGCGGCGATCAAGCCGCTCCAATCAAAGCATGCCGACATGTGCGAAGCGCGCGGGCCAAGCGTTTGCCGCATCATCTCCATGCAGCAAGCCGACCAGGACGGCGAATATGCTTATGGCAGTTTGCAGATCGCAGTCGCGGCAAAGTCCGCACGCGCCTTCAGCAAGGAGCTTGAGGCAAGCTCGGAAGGCGCTGAAGCAACCCTGATTTCCTCATCGATCCAGGGCGAGGACCTCTCCAAGCAGATCGTCGACACTGAAGCGCGCCTTCGTGCGCGCACTCTGCTGCGCGACCGGCTGATGGAAGTCCTGCGCACCCGCAAGGGCACAGTCGCAGAACTGGTCGAAGCAGAACGCGGCGTCGCTCAGGTCAATCAGGAGATCGACCAGGCACGCAGCTGGCTTAATGAGGTGCGCGGCCGCGTCGCTTTCAGCCAGATGTCGATCAGTTACGAATCGGGCGCTCGCGTCACTGGCGGCTTTAGTGAGCCGATCCGCAGCGCTTGGGGATCGCTTGGCGGCATTCTCGGCTCCATGATCGCGTTCCTGATGGTGGCAACCACAGTTATCCTGCCGCTGGGCCTGCTGGCGTGGCTTGGCTTCAAGCTCTGGAAGCGGGTTCGAAAGGAGCCAAAGGCGGCGCCTGAAAGCTGAAATCAGAAACGCATCACATCCGGCGGGCGTCGTGTGCGTCCGCCGGGACGGTGACGGATAGCCCGTCCAGCTCATCGCTGAGTTCGATCTGGCAAGAAAGACGGCTCGTTCGACGTACATCTGCAGCAAAGTCGAGCATGTCTTCTTCTTCTTCGCTGACATCTGCGAGCTTGTCGAACCAGTCGGCGTCGACAACCACATGGCAGGTGGAGCAGGCCATCTGCCCTTCGCAGGTGCCTTCCAATGGCAAGCCCACTGCCTGCCCTACGCGCAGCAAGTTTTCGCCCGGCTCAGCTTCGGCTGTGACGCGATTACCCTTGGGGTCCGTGAAATGGACGGTGATGGTCAAACGCCTTGCTCCTTTGCAGCAGCAATGAGCTTGCCCGCCGCCAGTTCCAGATCCTCCAGCGTGGTGTATCGCCCGAAGCCCAATCGGATTGAGCTCTTCGCCTGTTTGTCCGACAACCCGATCGCCTTCAGCACATGGCTGGGACGCCCCGAGCCTGATGCGCAAGCGCTCCCGGCGCTGAACATGACATCGCGCACGTCCGACATAAGCCGCGCGACGTCCAAACCGTCCTTGCGCAGATTGAGATTGCCGCGATAGCGCGCATCCGCGCTCCCATTCAGCTCCCACCCGTCAAACATATCGCGCGCCCGGTGCCACAGCGCTTCGACGTGGTCCGCGTCTTCAGCCATGCGCTCTTTTGCGAGTTCAGCAGCGGCGCCAAACCCTGCGATGAGCGCGGGCGAAAGCGTGCCGGACCGCAAGCCCTCTTGCGAGCCCCCGGTCTGCTGCTCGGTCAGCTCGACGCCATCGCGCACCCAGAGCGCGCCCACGCCCTTGGGTCCGTGAAACTTGTGCGCGCTCACCGCGATCATGTCCGCCGAAGTGACTTCCATCTTGCCATAGGCCTGCACCGCATCGACGAGGAACAAAGCATTGTTTTCCTTTGCCTTGCGATGCCAGTCGATGGTCGGCTGTATGGTGCCGATTTCGTTGTTGACCTGCATCACTGCGATCAGCCGAACGTCATCGGGCACGTCCTGCTTTGTGTTGCACTGCCCTTCCCTAGAGACGTTGAGCACATGCGCTTTTCCGGAGGCTTGCGCAGTATCGCCAACGGCAGAATGCTCAATCGCAGAGTAAGACACGCTGCCGCCGCTGCCAGAACCTCTGATCGCAAGGTTCAGCGCTTCCGTGGCACCGCCTGTAAAGATCACCTTGCCACCCGGTGGAAATAGCGCCGCAACCTTGTCGCGCGCAGCTTCCACGGCGGCGGCAGCCATGCGTCCCATGCGGTGCGAGCTGTGCGGATTGCCGAAGCCCGTACCATCCGGCCCGTCGAGCCACCGGAGCATCGCATCGCGCGCTTCGGGCGCGAGCGGAGTAGTGGCCTGGTAATCGAGATAGATCATGAAAGGGAAGCCCATGCGGCTGCGAATTGTTCCAATTCGTCCGGCGTTGTGCTCCAGCCAATACTGACCCGGATCGTGCGCGACGCGACGTCGTCCGACACGCCAAACGCATCGAGCACCCGGCTCTTCTTGAGCGTGCCAGACGAACACGCACTGCCCGCCGACACCGCAAATCCCATCGCATCCAATCGGATCAACAATGCTTGAGCTGACATGGTGGGGTGAGTGAGCGCGACAATGTAATCCACCGGATCACCCATCACCAGCCGATCATCGCCAAGCTTTGCAGCAAATTCTGCGCGATCCTCCGGTGTTGTCTGCCAATCGCCAGCCTCCAACGCGGCCGCCATGCCAAGCGCATCGGGCAGGTTTTCTGTTCCTCTTCGATAACCACGTTCATGGCCCCCGGATGCAACCAGTGTGTCATACTTTTTGACCAAAAGTGCACCTATGCCGATTGGCCCACCGAATTTGTGTGCCGATACGATTGCCATGTCCGCCAATGCGGGGATCTCGGATTTTCCAGCGCTCTGAGCACAATCGACCAGAAGAAGTCCGGAATGCTCGTGAACGACTTCTGCTACAGCGCCAATATTTTGCAGAGTGCCCGTTTCTGAGTTTACATGTTGAACAGCCACAAGGGATCGATTCTCATCGCCCATGACGAGCGGGCTCGGACGGATCGCCCGGTCCAATGCGAACAAATCTATCGTTGCATTGCCTGAAGTTGGAACAACCTTAGCGCTGCGTTCCTCGCTGAAGTAGTGCACGGCATCATGTTCAACTGCGCTCACGACTTCGTCTATGACTTGCGCTTGGTCCATCGCAAGTCGTGCGGCCTCGCTCGCGCCACTCGTGAAAATCACTTCGCCATTCCAGCCAAGCGCACGCTTCACACGTTCACGCGCATCCTCCAGCGCCGCCTTGGCCTTGCGACCCTCTGCGTGCGGGCTCGAAGGGTTCGCCCAGATGCGAAAGCCCTCTTCCATCGCGGCGCGCGCTTCCGGACGCAGCGGCGATGTCGCGGCATGATCGAGGTAGATTCGTTCTTTCAAAGCGGCCTTATTGCGAATGATTCTTAAAAAATTGCAGAATGTTACCAGCCACTCTATAGAGCACTCGATAGCTCGTACCAGCCGGTACTTGGCTTAACTCATTTCACAAGGTTCCAGCGATGCCATCCGTCATCTTTCCCGGCCCAGAAGGCCGTCTTGAAGGTCGTTTCTCTCCGCCACCGCGCCCGCGCGCGCCTGTCGCGATGATCCTGCACCCGCACCCTGAAGGCGGCGGCACGATGAATGACCGGATTGTGCAGCGCATGTACAAGACGTTTGCGGATCGCGGCTTTGCGACGCTGCGCTTCAACTTTCGCGGTGTGGGCCGCAGCCAGGGCAGCTTTGACAATGGCATTGGCGAGTTATCGGATGCGGCATCTGCACTAGACTGGGTCCAGTCGATCCACCCTGAGGCGCAAACGACCTGGGTCGCAGGCTATAGCTTTGGTGCGCTCATCGGTATGCAATTGCTGATGCGTCGTCCGGAAGTGCGCGGCTTTATCTCTGTCGCGCCGCCTGCCAACATGTACGACTTCAGCTTCCTAGCGCCTTGCCCTGCCAGTGGCATCTTCATCCAGGGTGCGAATGACACTGTGGTCCAGCCGAGCGCTGTGCAGAAGCTGGTCGACAAGCTTCGCACGCAAAAGCACATCACGATCCACCACGAAGAGATACCTCGCGCCAACCATTTCTTCGAAAATGAAATCGAAGATCTGATGGGTTCAGTCGACAATTATCTCAATTTCCGTCTGGATCCGGATTGTCCGATCAAGTGAGGCATTCGCGCTGAAAGTTAGCCTTCAGCGGCTCACTTTTTGTCCATCGCAAACCTTTGAAAACCGCGCGTTTCGCGGTGCAATTGCGCTTGCGGAAAATGTCGTAATTTTACAATCACCCAGTGATGTTGTAACATTGCAATCATGGAGTCGCAGTAAAAACAATAATTTAGTGGCTCCTTAAAACCTATTGGAGAGTTGCCTTAAGGAGTAATCATATGGCTTACGCAGACGCAAAGACACTGCAGCAGAAGTCAGCAGGCATTGCAGGCGCCGCAATTGCGCATGTCGCGATTGGCGGACTGATTGTAGTCGGACTGACGGTCACTGGAACCATACCTGACATCATCGATGATGGTCCTATCGATGTGTTTGACGTCAAGGACCCAATCCCGCCTGTGCCACCTGACACGCCGCCTGAGCCGAAGCCGGATACGCCGCCGGTACAGTCTGATCCCTTCGTACCGGACCCGATAATCCCGATCAGCAACAACACACCATTTGAGCTGACTATTCCTGATCTTCCGCCGCCGCGGCCGATCGAATTCGTTATCCCGCGGCCGACCCCTGACCCCACTCCCGGGCTCGGTGCGATCCAGCCGATAGCTGCAGTCCCGAGTAACAACCCCGCCCGCTGGATTACCGATAGCGACTACAAGAGCCGCTGGATCCGTGAAGGCATGACAGGCAGCGCTACCTTCAAGCTCGACATAAGCGCGAGCGGTAAGGTGGAAAGTTGCGCAATCACTCGCTCAAGCGGACATGCGGCGCTGGACCAGGCAACCTGTTCGCTGATTGAACGGCGTGCGCGGTTTAAGCCGGCCAAGGCCAGCGATGGCTCGCCCACCAGCGGCGTTTACTCAAGCTCGATCCGCTGGCGAATTCCTGACTAGGGCTGATTACCTCCCTGCCTTAGTCTTCTGCGACCTTGTCGACGGGCGCTTCCCCATCGCTCGTCGGCACGGTCCAGATGGCGACATTGCCAATCGCGATCACCGCGAGCAGCACCATAAGCAGGGGTTGCTTCGTCTGGCCCGTGCGGCGCCAATAGACAAACGCACCGGCGATCAGCGCGCCAGCCGCCAGCATCACTATGGAGAGTACGATATTCATAGTGCTGCCCTATCCCATCGTGACCTCATATAGGCAATAGACCGAGGTAGACGACCTTGTTCAGCTTGCATTGTGACAGAATCCTGTAAGACTGGAGTCAGATCAACTTAAAGAGAGGGACACTCAATGGGAATTTTCAGTTCAATCAAAAACGCTATCTTTGGTGACGACGACACGGAAGAAACTGTGATCGCTCCAGCCGATGCGCCTGCTGCAGCGCCTGCAAGCGCGCCGCCGACCACAGTCGTGAATGTTGAAGACCGGCTTGATGCGATGGATGGTGCCGACAACTTGAATTGGCGTACGTCGATTGTTGATTTGATGAAGCTGATCGGAGTCGATTCCAGCTATGGCAATCGCAAGGAACTCGCGCAGGAGCTTGGCCGGGCAGACTATTCCGGTTCGGCGGAAGACAATATCTGGCTCCACAAAGTGACCATGCAGCATCTGGCGCTGAATGGCGGGAAAGTGCCTGACCAGTTCATGGACTGAGGCCAACTGATCGCTGATCGGTCTGCGGCCTGTTGACACAACGCGGCTGCGGATTAGACGGACAGAAATGTCGGATTTATACAAATCGTTCACACGTCGCCAATCTCTGAAAGCCATCGGCGCAGGGGCTGGCGGCGTTTCCATGCTTGCTCTCCTGCCGGGATGCACCGATATGCTTGGCTCTGCCGGAGGTTCTTCCAACGCGGATGAACTGCTCGACCGCATCGCGTGGAATCATCTCGAGAATAATCCCGCCAGCGCGACCAGCACAGGCGTCGATACTGGCGAAAAAGCCTACTTGCGCGGCAAGCTTGGCGGTTCATCACCAGAGGACATCGCAAATCTGGCCGACATGCTGCGCGAGGACCGCGATGCTGCCCGCAATATTTCGCACGACGGGCTGAGTTCTGACCAGATCACCAGCCTTGAGGTAGTGGACAGCGCTTACACCACTGCACTGGAAGGCCTGGCTCTCCCTTATGGCGATGTCGCCGTGGGTGGCTGGCGCAACACGCCCTATGTCGTTGCGCAAAATGTCGGTGCCTATATCGATTTCCCGCGCTTCTTTGACGCGACGCAGCCGGTGAAGACCGAAGAAGACGTCCAGGCCTACATCTCGCGCCTCGGCCAAGTGCAAAACGTCCTCGATGGCGAGCTGGAGCGAATGAAGGAAGCACGCGCAAAAGGCTTGGTCCTGCCGGACTTTCTCTTCGAAGCCACCATCGCTCAAATGGAAAGCGCGCTCGCAAATGCGCTTGAAAGCGAGACCTATTCCGCTCCGCTTGCCCGAGGCATTATCGAAAATCTCGGCGAGGATGCGTTGGGTGAACGCGCGGACGAGGCTGCCAGAATCTCGCAGGACAGCATCGCCCCTGCCCTTGCTCGCCAGCTCGAAGAGTTGAAAAGTCAGCGCGCTGAAGCCAAATCCGATCCCGGTATCTGGGCGCAGCCGCAAGGCGAGGAATGGTACAATTGGGTACTGAAAGCAGCCACCACTACCAGCCTCTCACCCGATGAAATCCACGAAATCGGCCTTGCTGAACTGGACGAGCTGCACGCGCAGATGGACCCGATCCTGCAAGAGATCGGATATACGCAAGGTTCGGTCGGTGAGCGCATGCAAGCCTTGGGCAAGGACCCGCGCTATCAGTTTGCAGAGGGCGATCCGGGCCGCGAAGAAATCATGGATTTCATCTGGGAGCAGATCAACTGGGTCAAAGGCGAGATGCCGCGCGCATTCAACACGCTGGTTGATCCGCCGCTGGAAGTGCGCCGTATCCCGCCAGCAGAAGAGCCCGGCGCACCCGGCGCCTATGGCGGAGCGCCTAGCAAGGACGGCTCCATTCCGGGGCGCTTTTGGATCAATCTGCGCACGACTGACCTCCACCGGCGCTATGACTTGCCCGACCTCACTTTCCACGAAGCCATTCCCGGACATGTCTGGGAAGGCGAATATTCCAACCGCCTGCCACTGATCCGCACGCTGCTTGGCTTTGGCTCATTCAGCGAAGGCTGGGCACTCTACGCGCAGCAATTGGCAGACGAGCTCGGCGCGTATGACGACTTCAGAGTTGGCCGGCTTGGCTATCTGCAGAGCCTCGCTTTCCGGGCCTGCCGCCTGGTTGTCGACACAGGCCTCCATCACAAACGCTGGAGCCGCGAGCAAGCGCGCCAGTTCTTTGTCGAGCGAAACGGCTCCAATGCTGATGAAGTCCGCAGCGAAGTGGACCGCTATTGCAGCTGGGTCGGGCAGGCCTGCAGCTACAAGGTCGGGCACAGCGAAATCGTGCGCCAACGTGGCCGGGCCGAGACCGAACTGGGCGAGGCTTACGACTTCAAGGCCTTCAACGACGCGGTCATCCTCGGCGGCAATGTCCCGCTTGATGTGCTCGCCAAGAATGTCGACCGATACATCGCGGGTGCGATGGGTTAAGAGCTTTTGAACGCCCTTGCGCATGGCAGGGCAAAAGCGGGGCAAACGGCTTGCGAGATCACATCCGCTGATGCAGACATGTGCTCATGCCCAACACGCTTTACTTCGGCGATAATCTGCACGTCTTGCGCGAGCATATCGCCGATGAAAGCGTCGACCTGATCTATCTCGATCCGCCGTTCGATTCGAACGCCAATTACAACATCCTGTTCAAATCGCCTGAGGGGCAGGACAGCGATGCACAGAACGAGGCGTTCGAGGATACTTGGCACTGGAACGACACCGCCGAAATTCGATGACCGAGTGCAAGCAATACTCTGACTTTATCGTCTTCGCAGATGAAAGCGGAGATCACGGTCTGGACAAGATTGATCCAGAATTCCCCATGTTTGCACTAGCTTTTTGTGTGATCGAGAAGACAAGCTATATCAACAGTGTCGTGCCAGCATTCCAGCAGTTCAAATTTGATTTTTGGGGTCACGATGGTGTTGTCCTTCACGAACACGAGATCCGAAAACGTAAGGGACCTTTTACTCTTCTGCTAACTGATCCAGAATTGCGTGTCAGTTTCTATGATCGGCTCAATGGATTGATGTCCGATACGCCAATGTCCATCGTCGCGTCAGTGATCGACAAAACCAAGCTCAAAGCGCGATATATTCATCCCTCCAATCCCTATGAGATCGCACTGCTTTTCTGCATGGAGCGACTCTTGGAAAAGCTACTTGCTAACGGGCAGTCCGGACGAACGGTTCACATCTTATTTGAGAGTCGCGGGAAACAGGAAGATGCCGATTTGGAACTAGAGTTCCGGCGCATTTGCGCAAACCAGCGTAATTGGGGTTGGAAACGAACCGATTTTACGCAAATCACTTTCGAACCAGTGTTTGTGAAGAAAGCGGCGAACGCCACAGGGCTTCAGCTATCCGACTTGACAGCAAGACCTATAGCGTTGCATTTTCTACGTCCCGAGCAAGCGAACCGGGCTTATGAGACGATTTCAACCAAGCTGAAGAGCATCAAATGCTTCCCGTAACCGTTCGGCGAGCAGAAAAACAATGGGACCCCAGGTTTTCCCAGAGTCCCAGTGCCGACCGGGTAAGTCCCAATCCACCTTCAAAAATAGCAATAGTGTTGCAAATGTCAATGAAACGCGGTTGCAGCACGACAGCCCACGCCGCGCAGAAGTTGGGGCGGGAATGGATCGGGATCGATGTGACCCACCTCGCCGTCGGCCTGATCGAAAAGCGCATGTCGGAAGCTTTCCCCGGACTGAAGTTCGAAGTGAAGGGCCGCCCGCAATCGCTGGCTTCGGCACAAGACCTTGCTGAACGCGATAAGCATCAGTTCGAACTATGGGCACTCTCCGTGGTCGATGCTGTGCCTTGGAAGGGCGGGCGCAAGGGCGCGGATGGCGGGATTGACGGGATCATCTGGTTCAAGCCTGACGGCAAGAAAACCGAGAAAGCCATCGTCGAGGTCAAGGGCGGCGGGACCGGCGTGAAAGACATTGGTCGCCTTGCGCAGGTAATGGAGCGCGAGGGCGCTAAGATCGGCGTGTTCCTCACCGCGCAGCCGCCGACACGTGCGATGGAGCGCGATGCGGCAGCAGTCGGCGTTTGGGAGAACGAGTATACTGGGCGAAAGCACCCGCGCCTGCAAATTCTCACTCTTGCGGAGCTCTTTCAGAACAAGCGCCCCGACATCCCGTGGGTCGATGCGACCGCCGTCAAGAAGTCGAAGCGCGAAGACACGACCAAGCAAGGCAAGCTGTTGTGACAGACAAGCGCGACGCATTTCTCGCCCACGAGGCGCTCGACCGGTTGGCAAGTCTCGGCAGTGTCTGGCAGCAATTGATTGTTGAACATGCGTTCGTGCAACGCAATCCCGCGCTGGCTCAGGAGGCAGGCGAAATCGCTGCCGCGATAGGCCGAATGTATCAGGCCGCGGGCGAACTGCAGGATAGTGAAGGTGCTGCTATCGATGCAGGGGAGCAATAGCGGCGCGACGCTCTCGCACCTGCCGCAGTCGCTGAACTTAGCTCGAATTTCCTACCTTTACCGCTCGCGCTACTTTACACCGCATGAGCCATGACGCTTTTTTGATACCCAGCCGCAAGGCGAACGCAGCCGCGCGGGCTGGTATACCCCGCTCAAGGAAAGTCACACTTTTCCCCGCTTTCACCGAGGAAAAGCCGTATTTCAAAAAACGCGCTGAGCGTATCGCTCCATGCGCATCAAAGGGCCTAGCGGCTGGCCAACCCGCCGATGATCGATCCGAGGATACCGCCGAGTGGGCTGCCGCCTGCGGCCGAACCAGCTGGCTGCGCTTCACCACCGCCCATGGCTTGCTTGGCCATGTAGCCAGCGACCGCCATAGTCAGGATCGGCAGCATCTTCTTCAAAATGCCTTCATCGATCCCTGTGATGGAGGAGACTTCGCCTGCAACCGAGCGGCTCACATCCTTGCTGCCGAAGATATTGCCAAGGATGTCATTGCCTTGCTGCACAGGCGTAGGGCTTTGGCCCAGAACAGCGTCGAGCAGACCGCCACCTAATGCACCACCGAGCGCGCCTCCCAGTCCGCCAGACTGACTTGCACCGCCTCCGCCGAGGATTGCTCCGGCGAGACTGCCCAAGCCGCCCATGGGATCAGGTGTGGACGTTCCGCCTGTCGCGCTGCGCCCCATCCCGGCGACAATTGCAGGAAGCAGCGCGCCTGCACCGGTCCGAGCCATTCCCGGATCGATGTTCAACTCGCGCGCAATGCTGTCGATGGCTCCGGTTTGCTGGAGCATTTGTACTAAGCTCATCGTTTGTATCCCCTGTGGTGCGTGTCTTGTCGCGCTATCTCAGTTCTTGCCAAAAAGGCCTTTTGCCATACCGGCGATATCGTCGAGCGGGCTACCATCGCCATCACGGTCAAGCATGCTCGCGAAACTGGTCAACGAACCTTCGCCGCCAATTTGTTCGACGATCTGGCTTAGCACCCCGGTGTCGAGGCCGGTCTTTGCCGAAGCGAGTTCAACAGTATCGCCTTCCATCTGGTGAGACTGGCCAAGCGCCGCGATGGCCTTCTCCGCCATGGCGGGATCAATACCAACTTTCTCAGCCAGATTTGCAACATCATCCGGCGCGCCGCCAATGTTCTTCAAAATGCCGTCGAGCAAGCTCATCATGTATCTCCTAAACCTATGGAATTGCGCGCTAGGCTACGGGGCAATCGAGAGAATGAAAAGGGCATTCTGAGCGCTTCACCTCAGACAGCGCTCAGCCAGAAAGAAAAAGCCCCGCTCCAGCCTTTTGGCCGGGCGGGACTCTCCTCTCCAACTTGGAAATTGGTTCCGCGCTTACGCGCTTAAGCTGCAACTGATGAGTTTGGTGCGGCTTGACGAACGCCTTCGTCGACATGCGCTTCAAAGTCAGCGAAATTATCAACGAATAGGCCGACCAACTTTTCAGCCGTTCGGTCATATTCGCCTTTGTCAGCCCAGGTCGAACGCGGATCAAGGATCGCACTGTCGACGCCCGGAACCGCGACCGGCACCTCGAACCCGAAATTCGGGTCCTTGCGGAACTCGACGTCGTTCAGGCTGCCATCAAGCGCCGCATTCAGAAGCGCGCGAGTGGCCTTGATCGGCATACGATTCCCAACGCCATACTTCCCGCCGGTCCAACCGGTATTGACCAACCAGCATTGCACGCCGCCTTCTGCAATGCGCTTCTTAAGAAGGTTGCCATAGACGCTCGGGTGGCGCGGCATGAACGGCGCACCGAAGCACGTGCTGAAAGTTGCTTCCGGCTCAGTCACGCCGATCTCAGTGCCCGCCACCTTTGCGGTGTACCCTGACAGGAAGTGATACATTGCCTGCTCTGGCGTCAGACGCGCAATCGGAGGAAGCACGCCAAAGGCATCAGCCGTCAGCATGATGACATTGCTGGGCGCAGGGCCAAGGTTCTTTTCCGAAGTGTTCGGGATAAAATCGAGCGGGTAAGCACCGCGCGTATTCTCAGCGAGCGAATTGTCGTCGAAGTCGAGATCGCGGGTCACCGGATCCATCACGACATTCTCAAGCACAGTGCCGAAGCGCCGTGTGGTCGCGTAAATCTCTGGCTCTGCTTCTTCCGACAAGCGGATCATTTTCGCGTAGCAGCCACCTTCGAAATTGAAGACCGCGTCGTCGGACCAGCCATGCTCGTCATCACCAATAAGCGTGCGGCTTGCATCCGCGCTCAGCGTTGTCTTGCCGGTGCCGGAAAGACCGAAAAATACAGCAGTCTTTCCGTCAGGTCCAATATTGGCCGAGCAGTGCATCGGCATAACGCCCTTGGTCGGCAGCAGATAATTGAGAATGCCGAAGACGCTCTTCTTCATCTCGCCTGCATAGCGCGTGCCGCCGATCAGGATCAGCTTCTCCGACAGATTAACTGCAATCACTGTCTCGCTGCGCGTACCGTGACGCTCTGGATCGGCCTTAAAGCTCGGCAGATCGATGATCGTGTATTCCGGTGCGAAGTCTGCAAGCTCGGCCAGTCCAGGACGCACGAGCATCGTACGAATGAACAGGTTGTGCCATGCAAATTCGTTGATCACGCGCACATTGACGCGATGCTCTGGCTGAGACCCGCCGAACAGGTCAGCGACGAACAGCGTGTCTTTCTCCGCCAGAGCTGCGAGGAAATCCTCTTTCAGCGCAGCAAAATGCGCAGGATCCATCGCTACATTGGTCTTGCCCCACCATACCGAATCGGCGGTTTCCGCATCTTTCACGATGAACTTGTCATTGGCACTGCGCCCGGTGTGCTTGCCGGTTTCGACCACCAGCGAGCCATACTTGGACAGTTTGCCCTCACCGCGAGCCACCGACTGCTCTACGAGCTCTGCCGAGCCGAGGTTTGGAAAAATTTCTGCCTTGGTTTCAAAGCCCTGATCAGTCAGCGAATGGGCAAGCGAAGTGGTCACGCAACTCTCCATAAGGATTGGGTCACAAGGGTAAATGCGATGCGATGCGGCGTTATTTTCTCTCTTACGACCAGCGCCTGCATACGAATGCATGGTTTCGCAAGTGCATAGTTTGCGCCCCCTCTTGCGTCAAACGCCGATGGGGATATTTGCGCCGATCAGCACCTTTTTGAGACACGAGTTACAATTGTCTCAAAGCGCACTAACGGCTAGATCAATTCCAGACATGACAAGTGCTTCCAATCTGAATGAACCAAGCAGCTCCGATGCGGCGTCAGAACGGCCGGCCAAATCGGCCGCTGATAAACCGGACAGTGATTATGTGATCGCGCTCGTCGATGATGATCGCAACATCCTCACGACGGTCTCGATCGCGTTGCAGGCCGAAGGGTTTGTAACCCGGATTTACTCTGATGGCGAAACCGCGCTCAAAGCCTTGCTCGATAATCCACCTGACTTAGCTGTGTTCGACATCAAGATGCCGAAGATGGACGGCCTTGAATTGCTTGCCAGAGTCCGCGCCGAGTCCGCGATGCCGGTTATCTTCCTGACCAGCAAAGATGATGAAAGCGATGAGGAACGCGGGCTCGAGCTGGGCGCGGACGACTACATTGCGAAGCCTTTCAGCTTGCGCCTTCTGCTTGCGCGCATTCGCGCCATACTGCGCCGGGCAACACCGGAACGTGGATCAGCTGACGCTAATGAGGCCGAAGCGGTTGGCCCAAGCCTGACCAGAGGACGCCTGTTCATGGACCCGGCACGCCACCACGTGACATGGGATGATCAACCGGTTTCGCTGACCGTCACAGAATTCCTGATACTCGAAGCGCTTGCGGCTCGGCCCGGTGTCATCAAAAGCCGCAACCAGCTGATGGATGCCGCTTATCCCGATGACATTTTTGTCGATGACCGCACGGTCGACAGCCACATCAAGCGGATGCGGCGCAAGTTCCGCCAAGTGGACAGAGAGTTCCAGGCAATCGAGACCCTTTACGGTGCAGGTTACAGTTACACCGATGGCTGACCAATCAGGTTCCGCCCTCACGCCCGCGCCAAGCGAGCGCCCGACTTGGGCAGGCCGCTTCTCGCTGACTTCGCGGATTCTGATGGTGAACCTGCTGCCGCTGGTCTTGCTCGGCGGCGGTTTGTTTTATCTCGATACCTACCGCACGCAGCTAATAAACGAACGCTTCAAACTAGCTCGTATCGAAGCGCAGATTACGGCCGAAGCGCTCGCGGGTGCGACCCGCGCCCGTCAAGAGGCCCTGCTGGTTCAAATCGGGCGCGAGCAGCGCATGCGGCTGCGTATGTTCGATGCGGAAGGCTTGCTTTGGGCCGACAGTTTCGCGCTTGATGAACCCGGCTTCACCTTCGAGGATATTACCGACGACACTTGGGACCAACGTTTCGCACATTGGCTCGACCGGACGATTGACACAATTGTCAGCGCTGAAGCTGTCACTGATTATGTGGAGCACGAAGCGCAAACTGCTGAAGCATGGGATGAGGTCGTGCGTGCTCGCGAAGAAGGCGTGACGCAAGTGACACTCTATGATTGGGTTGATGGCACACCTGTAATCACAGCAGCTGCACCAGTCGGATTGAATGGTGCGACGCTACTGACCACGCGAAACGCAGTCGACATTACAGAGGCGGTTCGCGCTGCCCGGTCGAGCCTTGTCGTGGCCGTCCTTTTCGTTCTGTTAGGATCTATTCTCCTGTCACTGTTTCTTGCGCGGACAATTGTGACCCCGTTGAGACAGCTTTCCGGCGCGGCGGCCCGGGTGCGACAAGGCCGGGATCGCGATGTCGAGGTTCCCCGGCTGCCAGAACGCGATGATGAGATCGGCGTGCTCGCCCGTTCCGTGTCCGACATGACCGGCGCATTGCGACACAGGATTGACGCGGTGGATCATTTTGCGGCTGACGTGGCTCACGAGATCAAAAACCCTCTTGCAAGCTTGCGCAGCGCAATTGAGTCTCTGCCTCGTGTCGAAGACGAGCAGCTTCGCGACCAGCTTACAGGCATCGCTACCCATGATGTGCGCCGGATCGATCGCTTGGTCACAGAGATCTCAGAAGCAAGCCGGATCGACGCTGAAATATCCCGCGCGACGATGGAAAACTTTGACCTCAAGAAGCTGGTTGAAGCAATCATCGGCAGCCGCGAGGCCCGAGCGGAGAATCAGGACAACCGCGTCGCGCTGAAGATAGGCGGCCCGGCCCCGATTATTTCAGGAGTGCCAGTTCGGATTGAGCGGGTGATCGAGAATCTCCTTGACAATGCAGTCTCATTCAATCCGCCATCCAAGCCTATTGAGGTCTCGATCTCGACGACTGCGAACGAGGTGGAACTGACAGTCTGCGATAACGGGCCGGGCATCCCCAAGGACGCGCGAGAAAAGGTGTTCCTCCGATTTCACTCGGTGCGCCCGTCGGAAGAAGACTTCGGCAATCACTCAGGTCTCGGCCTTGCGATCGCCCGGGCGATTGCTGAGGCGCATTACGGCTCTCTTATTGCAGAGGCTCGAGCAGATGGCGAAAGCGGAGCGTGCATGAAGCTCACTCTCCCCCGCGCGCTCTGATGACTGAAACTCGCCAGACCATGCAAGCGAGTGCCGTCTCAATTGACGGTCGCGCAGTTCTCATCAAAGGCGCGCCAGGCTCAGGCAAATCTACACTGGTTCTAGCACTGATTGATCGTGGTGCAGCACTGATCGGCGATGATGGCGTATCTTTGGAAATGGCAGGCAATCACGTAATCGCTTCGCCGCCGCCCAATATCACAGGGATGCTCGAAATTCGCGGCGTCGGAATGGCAGACATGCCGACTGCGAGCGCCCCTTTATCCCTGCTGATTGACTTGGACAGCGAGAACGAACGGTTGCCTCAGCCCTTGGCAACTTCGGACTTATTGGGGCTCTCCATTCCCTGTCTCGCACTGGGAAAGTCTGATGCGTCCTCCTTGCCTTTGCGCGTTGAGTGGGGCTTACGCATGCATGGTCTGCCAAAGGACAGCGTATGACTTACAACGGCCATCGAGTTAACGAGAGCCCTGGACAAGGTATATCACACAAGCAGCGCCTATTGCTGCTGACCGGCCTGTCCGGAGCAGGCAAATCCACCGCGCTCGATGTGCTTGAAGACTTGGGATGGGAAGTCATCGACAACTTCCCGATCCGTCTTTTGGAAGGCCTCGTCTCAGGCTCCGACACACAGCCAGGAATGCTCGCAATTGGTTTCGATTCGCGAACAAGAGGTCTGGTGCCTGCTGAAATACTTGCGCTTACTGAACGCTTCTCCGAGAGCGATGATCTTGAGGTTGCCACCTTATTCATCGACTGCGGCACAGAGGAGTTGGAGCGGCGCTACAATGAGACACGCCGCCGTCATCCCATGGCGCAGGATCGCCCAGTCAAAGACGGGATCAGAGCGGAGCGCGAGTTGCTCGATCCGCTGCGTCAGGCCGCTGATATTCTGATCGAGACGACGACCCTCAACAGCAACGACCTGCAGGCGCACATTCGCACAATGTTTAGCGGCGCGGGATCAGCGGAACTCACGCTGACTGTCTCCAGCTTCGGATTTGCGCGCGGCATGGCACCTCTAGCAGATCTGGTTTTCGACATGCGATTTCTCGACAATCCGCATTGGGTGCCGGAACTTAAAGAGCAAACAGGGCTCGACCGGCCGGTTCAGGACCACATCCGGTCCGATTCCGCGTTTGAAGCCGCGTTCGGCGATATCGAGGCCCTCGTTACGAAGTTGCTCCCTCTTTATCAGGCACAGGGTAAAGGTTACGTCCACGTCGCGTTCGGTTGTACCGGCGGGAGACACCGCTCTGTATTCTGCGCTGAGCAACTGGCTGAAGGCTTGCGCGGAGCAGGATTTTCGCCCACTGTCCGGCACCGCAATCTAGGATCACGCGCAGCCAATGCCATTGAAGGCGAAGCTCAGTGAGGGTCCACGGACAGTCACGCAAGGCGAATGCAGCTATCGCTGCATTCGAGCCTGAGAATAACGGGTTGAAACTCCTCACATGATTGGCTTGATCCTCGTAACGCATGGCGATCTGGCAAAGCATTTTGTCGACGCGATGGAGCACGTCGTTGGAAAGCAGAAAGCTGTCGCAACTGTCTGCATCGGCCCGAATGACGACATGGAAAAACGTCGCGCGGAGATCGCTAAGGCGATCACAACAGTGGATGGGGGCAATGGCGTCATCATCCTGACTGATCTGTTCGGTGGCACGCCCTCCAATCTTGCAATCTCTCTGCTTGACCGCGGAAAAGTTGAAGTGATTGCAGGGATCAATCTTCCCATGCTCATCCGGCTTGCAGGAGCGCGCGGATCGATGAGTGTGCTCGATGCGGTTGAAGCCGCGCAGACTGCGGGCCGCAATTACATCACGGTTGCGAGCGAGTTTCTCGGAGCGGAGGATAGCTCTGCCAAAAGCAAGGCCAAGGCGTGAGCGTCGAACGCAAAACCTGCACCATCGTCAACAAGCGCGGGCTTCATGCGAGAGCTAGCGCCAAATTTGTAGGCGCGGTGAGCGCATTACCTGAAGGCGTCTCCGTCAAAGTGGCTAAGGACAGCAATCAAGCCGCCGGGGGGTCGATCCTCGGCTTGATGATGCTCGGTGCGGCTAAAGGCGATGACGTCGAACTGATCATCGAAGGCGAGAACGCCGCCGGTGTGCTGGCAGAGCTCGCCGCAATGGTCGAAGACGGCTTTGGCGAGGAATGACGCCATGACCGCGCCCGGTCAGAACATGCGCCGCGAAATCACAGGCTTCTCCAATCCGACGGTCAAATTCCTGCGCAGTCTGCGCGAGAAGAAGCATCGCAAAGCTGCGGGCAAATTCCTTGCAGAAGGGCTGAGGCTGCTGACCGATGCGCGTGAATGCGGGCATGTACCTGAAATGCTGGTACTTTCCTCTGCCCGCGATCCGCATCCTCTGCTTGAAGAGCTGGAGCGAGATGTCATGCAGATGGGCGGAGATGTCATAGAGACCTCGCCAGATATCCTTGCGAAAATCACAGGTAAGTCGAACCCGCAAGCAGTTGCCGGTGTATTCGCTGAGTTTGATACTTCGCTTGCCTGCATTGACCGGATGAGCGCGAATATCTGGCTTGTTGCGCAAGCGCTGCGCGATCCCGGAAACCTCGGCACGATGCTGCGCACAGGAGATGCTGTAGGGGCCGGCGGGCTTATCTTGATCGATGATTGCGCTGATCCGTTCTCAGTTGAAGCCGTCCGCGCCAGCATGGGCGCGGTGTTCACACAAAGGGTTGCGCGTGCACCTTGGGCGGAGTTTGAAACGTGGCTCAGGCAAGGTCCGGGACAGCTTGTCGCCGCCAGCTTGCGCGATGCTGTGCCGTATCGCGGTGCGCTCTATAAGAGCCCGTGTTTCATCCTTGTTGGCAATGAGTCCCAAGGTCTTCCAAAAGAGTACGAAGCTGCATGCGATCTGCGTGTGACGATGCCTATGAAAGGCCGCGCGGACAGTCTCAATGCTGCGATGGCGGGCGCTGTGCTGGCCTACGAAGTGCTGGCCGCACTTGAAACCTGAGGCCTACTCAGCCGCCTCTTTGCTGCCATCGCTAAGCAAGTCGTCCGTCGTGTAGCGCGGTGCGGCTTCGACCAGCGGGACCTCTTCGATCTCGCGCTTGCCGATTTCCATCAATCTCCACCTGATTGTTCAGGAGGTGATATCCGAGTAAGCGCCCTAGTCTCTGTATCCACCGGATCAAACGATCCAAGTCGCTTGTCACTCTTGGTGAGATTCAGCTCTTCAAGCTTTCGAGCACCTAGAATGACTTTACCGTCAGCACTCTTGATGAATTCATTGTATGCTTTCGCGGTACCATCGATGCTACTGCCTAGCTTACGGATGCGTTCGGTCATCAGTGATAAATTGTGATGTAATTCACGACCTAGATCGATGATTTCCTGCGCCTTATCTGTAAGCTTTTCCTGGTCCCACATCGATGCAATCGTCCGAGCTAAGGGTAAGAACGTTGCGGGGCCGGATATGATTACTCTGTTCCTTGCCGCGTCCTCCCACATCGTCGGTCGATGCTCGAGCGCAGCTGAGTGAAAATTATCTCCCGGAATATAGAGTATTACGAAGTCTGGCGCGTTCTCGAATTGCGACCAGTAAGATTTTTTCGACAGCGCATTTGCGTGTCCCTTGACGGTATCTGAGAAGCTTTCAAACGCCTTCTTCTTTTCTGACGGATCGAGAACATCAGTCGCTGACAGGTAAGCATCCAATGGACACTTTATATCTACGATAAGCTGCCGCCCCCCCGGCAGGTTGATGATGTAGTCAGGACGAAGCAATCCATCGTCTGATTGTACCGATACCTCCGCTCGATAATCGGTGAATTTTGAGAGTCCTGCCATGTCGAGCAAGTTCTCGAATTGTTGTTCACCCCATCGACCGCTCGTCTTGGGTGCAGCTCTGAGGGAATTGACGATGTTAGATGCCTCAAGCTTCACAGCCTCTTGTCCTAACCGTACTTGGTCGATCAAGCTTGAGATATTGCCGTATTCCTTCTTTCGATCTGACTCCATTTCTTTGACGGACTTTTCATACCGATTGAGAGAATCCGCCACCGGTGCGAGCAGTGATTTAATCTTGGCTTGACCTGATTCCTCCGATTGCTTGAAGCGTTCATCCGCTCGTTTCAGAAAGGCTTCTTGCGCCTTGTTAAGCACGGAGGCACCTGTGTTCTCGAATTCCTTGAGGAGTTTATCGCGGCTCTCCTCCAGTATTCTCGTTTTTTCATCAAATGCTGCTCGCTCGGCCTTAAATGCCGAATTCTCATCGCGAACGCGCTCTAGTGCTTCTTCAAGACTATCCGCACGGCCCGCTTTCTCGCGTGCAGCCTCCAGGTCAGCAAAAACTCTCAAATACTTCGCATCCAGCTCCTTCGCTTCAGCTTCCCGCTCCGAAAGCCGCGCCTTCAAATCCGCCGCCGGACGCGAGCCGAAATACCACCCGGCCCCTGCTCCAATCGCAAGGCCAAGGATGAGAACGAGAACTGCAAGAATCGTAGAATCCATAAGCTCTTATAGCACGGAACAAATCATGAACTCCAGCGATTTGTAGGATATCCACGGAAGAAGCACACCATCAGAGGATCGAAGCGTTGCCGCCTTGGCGAAACGAGCCACACCATGTTACGCATTCATAATGACGTTCAGCAAAAACTTTGCCTCACTGGCGGCATTCGGGGCCCTGATCCTCTCAGCGTTCGCCACTCCACTTCACGCGCAATCATCTGACGATCCGTCTGAAATCGCAGGCGGAAAGACCCGCGTTCTGGTGCTCGGCACTCCGCATCTCTCCGGCAATGACGAGATCGGCGCGGACGACCTCGCGCCGCTCTTGGACAGGCTTGAGCAATTTGCGCCTGAAACGATCGCCATTGAAGCGGTGCCAGGGCAAACCTGCGAACTGATCCGCGTCCATGCTCCCGTCTATCCGGGTGTTGCAGACCGCTACTGCCCCGACCCCACCGACGCGCGCGAATTTCTGGGCTTTGATGCTGGTAGCGCGGAGGCCAGTCTGGTCGGTACCTTGATGGAGCTTCCGGCGGATGAAGCCCCCGACACCGTTACGCGGCGCAAGCTTGCTGGGCTGTTTCTTGCAACCGGCGACCCATGGTCAGCCGCGATGCATTGGGGCCAACTGGCACCTGACGATCGCGACGAGGGCGAAGACATCTCAGCGGAAATGAAGGCGCAGCTTGATCAACGTCTGACCTCGAGGAATGAGAATTTAAGCATCGCGGGGGCGCTTGGGAAACGGCTTGGGCATTCACGGCTCTATCTCATGGATGATCACAGCGCAGATGCGATAATGATCTTCGGCAACCCGGAAATCGGCAATGTTTTGCAAGGCATATGGAGCCGCGCTACCGGAGAAGCCATCGCGCTTAAAACGCAGTCTGACGCGATGTTGGCTGAGGGAGGCCAGATCCTGGCTTTTTACCGCATGGTCAATTCCGAACCCTATCAGGCGATGACCAAGAACGTAGATTTTGGCGCGGCTGCAAGATCAAGCGAGGCCGACAATGCCGCGCGGGCTTATGTCGCATGGTGGCATGCGCGCAATCTGAAGATGGCGGCGAACATTGTCGAAGCGTTCGGCAACAAGCCCGGTTCGAATGTGCTCGTGATCACGGGCGCATCGCACAAAGCCTATCTCGACCGGATACTCGGCCAATTCGAAACCGTGGAACTGGTCGATGTGGACGCCATCCTTGCGGAATAGGCGACTTGAACTAGGCTGCCTGCCTGATTTTCTTTAGCTTTTTCAAAGCCATCTGACGCTTCAGGCGCGACAGGTGGTCGATGAAGAGAATGCCTTCCAAGTGATCCATCTCGTGCTGCAGGCACGTCGCGAGCAGGCCATCGAGATTCTCTTCGTGGTGGTTGCCGTCAAGATCCTGATATCGGACCATGCACGTCGCCGGACGATCCACGTCTGCGTAGATTTCCGGCACGGACAAGCAGCCTTCCTGATAAGTCGAAAGCTCTTCCGCAGGATCAACAATCACCGGATTGATGAAGGTGCGCGGCTCTTTCTTCGTCGCAGGATGTGTGTGCTTGTGCCCGTCATGCTCGCACTCGACCGGCTCTGCATCCGGGTCTTCCGGCTGCAGGTCTATCACCAACACGCGCTTGGGCACGCCCACCTGAATAGCAGCGAGGCCAATACCGGGCGCATCATACATCGTTTCGAACATGTCTTCGACGAGCGTTTTGAGCTCATCATTGAACTCGTTGTCCGCCACAGGTTCAGACACGACCTTGAGCCGGGGGTCCGGCACTTCCAGGATTTCACGAATAGCCATGAGGGTGATTTAGTGTCTCGCACGCGCTGTCGCAAGCGAAACACCTCGATCAGTGTGATTGACCACGTTCGGCTTCAACACGCTTTCGATAGAGCGCATCCGGTCCTTTGGCGCGCTCAAGTCGGATTGTGCGACGGGCCAACGCGAAGGCCAAAGGTATGGCGACAAATAATAGCGCACCGGGCAGAAAGGGAAGGGTTCGCCAAAAATCGACGAAGAGCGCCGCCAAGTAAATCAATCCCCAGAACGCAGCACAGAAAAATCCAAGCCCTTCCACGAGGCCAGTTGGCTTTCGCTGATGATAACGGTTGTGGGCGAAGCGCCAGAATGCTGCTTTCAACTTCAATCAACCGGCCTCCGCGCCCTAAGCGCCTGCGCGAGGGTGCCTTCATCCAAGTAATCCAGCTCGCCGCCCACGGGCAGGCCGTGGGCAAGCTGCGTGATCCGCACAGGGAATGCTTCCAGTCGCTCTGCGATGTAGTGCGCGGTGGTTTGCCCTTCGAGCGTCGCGTTCATGGCGAGCACGACTTCATCCACTCCGCCCTGCTCGATCCGCGAGAGCAATTCCGCAATGCTGAGATCCTCCGGACCAATCCCGTCGAGTGCCGAAAGCTTGCCGCCCAGCACGTGGTATTTGCCGGGGAAAAGCCGCGAACGATCCAGCGCCCACAAATCCGACACGTCCTCGACCACGCAGAGAGATTTCTGATCACGACGCGGATCAGCACAAATGCCGCACGGGTTGCGAGTGTCGACATTGCCGCAGGTCTCGCATTCAACCAGACGTTCCTGCACGGCGCCCAAGGCATCGAGCAGGCTCGGCAAGGCACGCTCCCGGTTCTTGACCAGCCACAGCACAGCACGCCGGGCAGAGCGCGGCCCAAGCCCGGGAAGGCGCGACAAAGCGCTCGCCAATGCTTCGATCTCTTGCGATGCCATGGGGTGAGAGATAGGGGCTTGCAGACATTCACGAAAGGCCCGCGAACACGTCATGCGCATAATCTTCATGGGAACGCCGGATTTTGCTGTGCCCGCGCTGGAAGCGCTGCATGATGCCGGGCATGAAATGGTGTGCGTTTACACCCAGCCACCGCGTCCGGCAGGTCGGGGCAAGAAGCTGCAGCCTTCACCGGTGCAGAGACGCGCGGAAGATCTTGGGATTGAAGTGCGCTCGCCCAAATCGCTGAAAGGCGAGGAGGCTCAAGCCGAGTTTGCCGCGCTCAACACTGACGTGGCAGTAGTCGCGGCCTATGGCCTGATCCTGCCGCAAGCCGTGCTTGATGCGCCCAAACATGGCTGTCTCAACATTCATGCGTCAATCCTGCCGCGCTGGCGTGGGGCCGCTCCGATCCACCGCGCAATTATGGCTGGCGATGAAGTGACCGGCGTCACGATCATGCAGATGGAAGCGGGACTCGATACAGGGCCAATGCTCGCAAAAGTGCATACGCCAATCGAGGACAAGACCACCGGCGAACTGACCGAGGAACTGGCAGAACTGGGCGCGCAGTTGATGGTAGAGACCTTGCGCAATCTGGCCGAGTACGCGCCAGTGCCGCAGGATGATGACGCGGCAACCTACGCGCCCAAGATCGACAAGGCAGAGGCGCGGATCGATTGGTCTCGCCCAGCTGAAGAGCTCGTTCGGCATGTTCATGGTCTCGCGCCTTTCCCCGGCGCATGGTGCGAGATGGACGGAGATCGGGTGAAGATATTGCGAGCTGAAGCCGTCAAAGGCTCAGATGAGCCCGCCACATTGCTGGATGATGATCTCGCCATCGCGTGCGGCAAAGGCGCCCTCCGGCCACTCCGCCTTCAACGCGCCGGCAAGCCCGCAATGGACCGAGAAGACTTCCTTCGCGGCAATCCGATTGCAGCAGGGACGAAGCTCGCTTGACCCGCTTTGCGCTCACTCTTGAGTTTGACGGCACGCCGTTCATGGGGCTGCAGCGCCAGCCGCATGGACCGAGCGTGCAGCAATCGGTCGAGGACGCCGCACACGCCATCACGGGCGAGGATGTGACGCTTTACAGCGCTGGCAGGACAGACACCGGCGTCCATGCGCTCGCGATGCGTAGCCATGTCGATATCGAAAAGGACATCGCGCCGTTCCGCCTGATGGAAGCCCTGAACGCGCATCTGCGCCCCAACCCCATCGCTGTGACGGATTGCGAGGTCGTCGATGATGAATGGCACGCGCGCTTTTCCTGCATCGGGCGCAGCTATCTCTACCGCATTGCCAATCGCCGCGCGCCGCTGACGCTCGACAAGAACCGAGCCTGGCAAGTGCCGCAAGAGCTGGATGCAGAGGCGATGCACCGCGCAGCACAAGCGCTCGTCGGGCGGCATGACTTCACGACGTTTCGCAGCGCGCATTGTCAGGCGAAAGACCCTGTCAAAACGCTCGACGTGCTAAAGGTCGAGCGGATGGACGACGAGATTTTCATCGATGTTGCCGCACGCAGCTTCCTGCACCATCAAGTGCGGAGCATGGTCGGCTGTCTCGCGCTCGTCGGCATGGGAACCTGGCCGGAAGAACGGGTCCGCGAAGCATTGGAAGCGCGCGACCGGCAAGCTTTAGGCTTGAATGCACCGCCCCATGGCCTCTACTTCGTGCAAGCTTTCTATCCCGAGGAGGAATGAACGGATGAGCAAGAGCAAGTGGTGGCGGCTGCCGCCCTCATCGGAGATGACCACAGGAGAATACGAAGCGAATATTCGCGGGATGAACATTCTCTTTGGTGCGGTGCTCGGGTTCGTGCTGGCCGGCACGACAGGACTACCCCCACTCGACTTCGCGGTCGTGCTTCTGCTCAGCGCCACAAATGTCGTGCTGATCCTCTACCTTTCGCAAAGTCCCTACAAGCTTTTCTATCTGGCGATGGCGGCCCTCATGATTGCCGTTTTGCCCTTCTTTATTGAGAATGTTCTCGAAATGCCCCCGATACCCCAGCTCCAACCGACTCTCGCCGTTTGGACGCTGATGGTGATCGGGGTCGAGATCATGCCGCGCGAGCGTGCCCCTACTTCCGAGGAGAATACAGAATGACTACCGGCAAACAGCTTTTCACCACGCTTGATGCAGGCGGCGCACTGACGCTGGAGCTTGCAGAAGTCGAATTTCCTCAGCCAACGGGCAATCAAGTGCTCGTCCAGATGGAGGCCGCGCCGATCAATCCATCAGACTTGGCGATCCTGACAAGTGCCGCCGATTTCGAGAATGCGGAATATTCACCCGGCAAGGTCGTTGCGCAAATGCCCGAGCCGTTCCTGTCCGGTCAAAGAGCACGCCATGGCCAGCGCCTGCCAGCAGGCAATGAAGGCGCAGGGACAGTCATCGCAACAGGCGATGGCGACATGGCAAAAGCGCTGATGGGTCAGCGCGTTGCTTGCGTGCCAGGAAATGCTTTCAGCCAGTATGCCATTGCCGATGCAATGATGTGCCTGCCTTTGGGCGAGCACTCCTCCGAGGCGGGCGCTTCCAGCTTCGTCAATCCGATGACCGCTCTGGGCTTTGTCGAAACCGCAAAGATGGAAGGCCATGATGCCATTGTGCATTTGGCGGCTGCATCGAACTTGGGCCAGATGCTCAACAAGATTTGTCAGGAAGACGGGATGAAGCTCGTCAACATCGTGCGCCGTCAGGAGCATGTTGATTTGCTGAAAAGCCAAGGCGCCACTCACGTCGTCAACTCATCGGACGATGACTACATGAAGCAATTGCGCGCTGCGATTGCTGAGACCGGCGCGTTCCTTGGTTTCGACCCGATCGGCGGCGGCCAGAATACCGATCATGTGCTGAAAGCGATGGAGCAAGTCGCAGTGAGTCAGATGGACGAGTATTCGCGCTATGGCTCCAATCAGGACAAGAAGATGTACCAGTATGGCCGTCTCAACCTGACAGAGCCGACCATTCTGACGCCGAGCTATGGCTTGCAATGGTGCGTCCAGGGCTGGTTGCTCACACCGTTCCTTGCGAAGGCTGGCATGGAAACGGTCGTGAAGATGCGCACCCGCGTCCAGCAGAACTTGGGGACGACCTTCGCGTCGAGCTACAAGGCAAAAGTCAATCTTGAGGAAATGCTGACGAAGGATGCGATCCTCGACTATCGCCAGATGAAAACCGGCGAGAAGTATCTGGTGACGCCGAACGCCTGATTAGATTCGACGCCGCCCGCGCCCTCCACCCTTCCACCCGGAGCCTACCGGAACACTATCCGGGTGGAAGGGTGGAGGGCGCGGGTGGCAAGGCCCCTTAGCCAGTCAAAGTCCTCTTTTGTCGGTCACAAACTGCGATGCGACTGTCTGAATTTGGAGTGGGAAGCTGCAAGTCGGCTTTTAGGCAAGCGCAGCTGCCTGACAGGCCTTTGATTTTTTAAGCCCTCAATGGAGACGTTGTGAGAAAATGGCAAAATCGCCGGCAATTGCGAACGGTTCTCCGATCACAGGCTCGTCATTGGACAGCTCATAGGGGAATAGCACTACAACCGAGTAATTGCTTCGATGATCAAGATTGACTGCGATGGCGTCTGACTTCTCGACCTCACCTGGAGGCACAGCACGTACATCGTAGACTATCGCAGTTGCGTTCAACTTGCCCAAGTCAGCATCGGCTTTGAAGGCATCCTTAGCGAGATCAATTAAGTTCTGAGCGGGAGAATGTTCCTCGCCATCATAAAAACTCGCTGATACGATTTCTCCGCTTTTCAGCATGTAAGCGCCGAAAGGATGAAATTCGGCGAAGTCCCGCAACATCTTGCAGGCAAATGGAAGCGTGGCGTCGAGAAGCAATTCGCACTCTGCTTTTGCATGCGCTAAGTCCAACTTCAGTACTCCGCTTGGTAAACAGCAGTAAGCAACTATGTATCTACCGCTGGGCGCATGGCCTTAAGATGTGTCAGATTTCGCCGAACTGAAAGGCTGAAATAGAATTAAGCGAACACTGCTTTGACGTCTAGTGTTATGCGGATCGAATTGGCCGATAAACGTCCGCAAGTGCGTCGTCAGCGGACAGTCCGCTCCCACAGCAAACATTCGATAAGTGCCCCAACCATCTGCCTTAACGCGTATCGAATGCCGCCTGCACTTCGCTCATCTCACTGATCCCGTTCGCGAGCAGCACCTGAAGCAATATCCGCGCTTTCGCAGGACCCAGCCCGCGCGCGGCGACAAAGCCGTGCTGTGCGTCCAGCGGCATCCGATCGACCAGTCCTTCATCGACTCGGCTCGCACGGACAATCGAGATTCCCGCTTCGGCTAGCTCAGCAAGACGATCGAGGATGGCTTCCGGCGCATTGCCTTCGCCAAACCCTGCGAGCACCAGGCCACGTGTTTGATCCGTCAGCAGGCAATCCACGGCACTGCAATCCATCGCTGCATGGGCAAAGCATATCGGCACGTGAGGCCACTCTTTCGGGAAGTCGTATCGCGCTGCCCTGGCCTTCGCCCAAGGCTCGCCAAACCAGTCGAGCGAGCTTGGAGTAACCGTCCCGACGGCATCGCGCGGGAAGCCTTTGAAGGCATCAACGCCGCTCGTCTTGGCCTTGCGCGCATCGCGGGCCGAGATAATCCGGTCACTCATCACCAACAGCACACCGCGCCCCGCGGCATCAGGATCGCTCGCGACGCGCACGGCATTGAGAAAATTGCGGATCCCGTCAGTGCCAACGGCGTCCGCTGGCCGCATCGCGCCGACTAGCACAACTGGCTTGGTGGTTGGCAAAGTCAGGTCAAGCAGCAGTGCGGTTTCCTCCGCAGTGTCCGTGCCATGCGTAATCACGATACCGTCCACACTGTCATTGCTCATCGCATCGCAGCATCCCTGATGGAGCGCTCGCCAAATCTCCGGCGTGATATCTTCAGAGCCTATCGCCGCGATCTCTTGTCCTGCGAGGTTAGCATCAAGGCCCAGCGTCTTGGCTTGCTCGATAAACGCAGAAATGCCGATCTGCCCGGGGCGATAATCGCGTTTCAGCGCCGAACCAGCCGTGCCCGCAATCGTGCCTCCGGTGGCGAGAATCAGGATGTTGGCCGCGCTGCTCATGGCACTTGCGATAGAGGCCATGTGAGATTCAGACCAGATAGCATTTGATTTTGTCAAAACAGACGCTAGATAGCGCGTCTTCCGTTATCGGAACGGGCGATTAGCTCAGTTGGTAGAGCATCTCGTTTACACCGAGAGGGTCGGCAGTTCGAGCCTGTCATCGCCCACCATTTTTTCGTGACGAACGGGTTCCGATCCCGCTAGAGCGAACTTCATGAAATCTCTCGACATTGCGATTTCTGGATGCGGCCCGGCAGGCCTTGCTGCTGCGTTGTTGCTGCAGCGCGACGGGCACAACATCACTCTGTTTGATCAATTCGAATCGCCCGGTCCTGTGGGGTCAGGTTTAATGATCCAACCGACCGGCCTCGCTGTGCTCGATCAGTTGGGCTTGGCCTGTGACATCGTTTCACGCGGTTCGCGGATCGATGCGCTCAAAGGTTTGGAGGAGCATGGCCGGGTCGCGCTTGATGCGCATTACGAAAAACTCGGTTTGCCCGGTGCATTTGGCATTGGCATACACCGTGCGAGTTTGTTCGACGTTCTGTACCAACGCGTTGTCGGCGAAGGTATTCCCATTGAGACAGGCAGGCTGGTCCGAGGCAGCGAATATAGTGCTGAGAAGCGCTGGCTTGTTTTTCAGGATGGATCGCAGTCTGCGCAATTTGACCTGCTCGTCGATGCGAATGGCTGGCAAACTCCGTTTGATGAAGCGCGCCCGCGTATCCTGCCATTTGGTGCCTTATGGGCGAGCCTTCCCAGTGAAGCGGATGATCCGTTTTCTGCAAATCTGCTTGAGCAGCGTTACCGGCGCGCTGCGCAAATGGTGGGCGTGCTCCCGATAGGACAGCGCTCCGGCTCAGCGACGCAGGAAGTGGCTTTTTTCTGGTCGCTCAAGCGGGATGACTATCCGCAATGGCGCGACACTTCACTCGACGAATGGAAAGCGGACGTCCTGAGGCTCTGGCCTGAAGTCGCAGTGCTGCTGGACAGAATTACGGACCGCGAGCAGTTGACCTTTGCCCAATATGCGCATCGGACGGCGAAGCGTCCGGTCTCGCATCGCATGATCGCGATCGGTGATGCGTGGCATTCCGCAAGCCCGCAGCTGGGCCAAGGCGCTAATATGGCTTTGCTTGATGCGTGGAGCCTTGCGCGCGGTCTGCAAGACAGTCGGACAGTCTATGACGGTCTCAGCCTCGCCCATGCGTTACGCAAGGATCATGTCGACCTCTATCAATGGATAACTGCGCTATTCACGCCGCTTTATCAATCGGATAGCAAGCTGCAGCCATGGCTGAGGGACCGCGTTCTTGCACCGATTTCGCAAGTGTGGCCGATCTCGAAAATACAGGCTTCGCTCATGTCAGGCCTGTTTGGTTTTCCGCTCGTCCCCTTGGGCCTGTCCTCACCGGATTATTCCGCAATCGCTTCGCGCACGGCAGCAATGGCGTCTTCCGAATCCCAGTGATAGCCGCCGGTCACGCGGAAGATTTCCTCGCCATTGGCATCGAACAGGATTGTGACCGGGAGTATCTCTCCGCCCAGCTCGCGGCTTAAGCTGTTGCGCGGGTCTAGCCATGGCTCAAGATTGCGAAAGCCGCGCTCTTCAAAAAACGGCTCAACCGCTCGCGCGCCCGTCAAATCCTGGCTGATGGTGAGGACTTTCACATCCTCGCCCATGACATCCGCAAGATTGTCCAGCGCGGGCATCTCGACAATGCAAGGCACGCACCATGTCGCCCAAAGATTGAGCAGCACCGGCCGCCCGAGCAATTGCTTAGTCTCCAGCTCCGCACCGCTAGGGCCAGCGAAGACTGAAGCAGGCATTTTTGTACCCGCTCGCCCGTAATCAATCTCGCCAATCAAGGGTGGCTTTGGCGCGGACAATTCGTCCTGTTGTTGCACTGCACCTTCAGGCTCACTATCGCATCCGGCAAGCAGCATTGCCGAGGCAAAAACAGTGAGCGACACGCGCAAAGACATCGACGGCTCCAATGAGAGTGGTTCCAACGCCATGTGGGGCGGCAGGTTCGCTGAAGGACCTAGCGCGATCATGCGCGAAATCAATGCTTCGATACCATTCGACAAAGCGCTCTGGCGGCAAGACATCGCGGCCTCCAAAGCGCATGTCTCTATGCTCGGCGCGCAGGGGATTGTCAGCGCTGAGGATGCCGAGGCGATCGCGCGCGGCCTTGATAAGATCGCGGAGGAGTATGCGCGCGACGGGGTCCCAGAGGATTGGGACCTTGAAGACATCCACATGACAACGGAAAGCCGGCTCGCTGTACTGATCGGTCCGGCGGCTGGCCGTTTGCACACAGCCCGCAGCCGCAATGATCAGGTTGCAACGGACTTCCGGCTATGGGTGCGCGATACGCTCGATCAAATGGATGGTGCATTGAGGCAGCTTCAGCTCGCGCTTGTGACGCAGGCAGAAGCGCATGCGGACAGCATCATGCCCGGTTTTACCCATCTGCAGACGGCTCAACCGGTGACGCTTGGGCATCATTTGATGGCCTATTTCGAGATGATCGCGCGTGATCGCTCGCGTTTTGCGGACGCGCGCGCAAGGATGAACGAATGCCCGCTCGGCAGCGCGGCTCTGGCAGGCACAGGCTTCCCGATTGATCGTGAGGCCACTGCGAGCGCGCTGGGCTTTGATGGCCCGACCCGCAACAGCTTGGATGCGGTTTCCGACCGTGATTTCGCGCTCGATTATCTCATGTCCGCTAGCCAGTGCGCGCTGCATCTCAGCCGCTTGGCCGAGGAATTCATCATCTGGGCGAGCCAGCCCTTCGGCTTCGTGCGCTTGCCTGACACACTCTCAACCGGCAGCTCAATCATGCCGCAAAAGAAGAACCCTGATGCGGCTGAGCTCGTACGCGGCCATGCGGGGCGCGTGATCGGTTGCACCACGGCTCTGATGGTCACGATGAAGGGGCTCCCCCTCGCCTATTCAAAAGACATGCAGGACGACAAACCGCCAGTCTTTGAAGCGGCGAGCCTGATAGGACTTTCAGTGGCGGCAATGACAGGCATGGTGGCTGACAGCACATTCGATACAGCGCGCATGCGGCAGGCGGCAGAGCTGGGCTTTGCAACCGCGACAGACCTTGCAGACTGGCTCGTGCGCGAAGCAGACATACCTTTCCGCGATGCGCACCACATCACAGGTGCCGTCGTGAAGCGTGCTGAGAATGATGGCGTGGCGCTTGACCAATTGTCGCTCGAAGTCCTGCAGGAAATCGACTCGCGGATTGATGCGCGTGTATTCAAAGCCTTGTCCGTCGAAGCATCGGTGGCCTCGCGCAGCTCCTATGGCGGGACTGCGCCCGATCAGGTACGCTCGCAAGTGCAAGCGGCAAAAGCGTGTCTCAGCGAGGAAGGCTAGAGCAATGATGAAATACTCCGGATTGGCGCTCTTGGCGATGTTTGCGCTCACGCTTGCTGCTTGCGGTCAACGCGAGGGACTAGAGCCTATCGAAGGCAGCGCCTTGCCGCCTAAAGCCTATGGCGCAGAGGCGACGCCGGAAGCGCAGGAATTGCTTGAACCGGAAACCCTCGCTCGGCCTGAGCGTAGTGTGGAGTTGAGGCGCCGCTCTGAAGAGCGCGAAGATGATCCCTTCGATCTGCCTCCGGAATAAGCGACAGGACCAGCCAATTGGACCATTTTGAGCTCAGGGACGGCGAACTCTACGCCGAGGATGTACCCATGCGGCAGATTGCCGAAGAAGTGGGAACGCCGGTTTACATCTACTCGCGCGCGACTTTCGAACGCCATGCGCGCGTTTTCCGCGAAGCATTGAAACCCGTTGCTGTGGCTAGCGGGCGCGAGCCGCTGGTGGCCTTTGCGGTGAAAGCCAATCCGAACTTGGCTGTGCTGCGGGTCCTCAGCCGCGAAGGCTGCGGCGCGGACGTTGTCTCTGGTGGGGAATTGATGCGTGCTCTGGCGGCAGGGGTTCCACCTGAGAAGATCGTGTTTTCGGGCGTCGGCAAGACTCGCGCAGAATTGCAGCTCGGCCTCGATAAGCAGATCGGGCAATTCAACATTGAATCGCGCGAAGAAGGTCGCGAACTGGCTGAGCTTGCGGCTGCCATGGGCCGCGAAGCGTCGGCTTGTCTGCGGATCAACCCGGATGTGGATGCGAAAACACATGAGAAAATCTCCACCGGCAAGGCGGAGAACAAGTTCGGCATTCCTTTGGTCCATGCCCGCGAAGTATTCGCAGAGCTTGCAACGCTGGAAGGTCTGAACCTGCGCGGTGTTGCAGTGCATATCGGCAGCCAGTTGCTCGATCTGGAGCCGCTTGAAACCGCCTTTGGCAAGGTTGGCGCACTGGTTAGCGATCTGCGCGATGCCGGTCACACCATTACACATGTGGACTTGGGCGGAGGGCTTGGCGTGCCTTACAAGGCCGGCGAGAACCCACCTGCTCCGGCAGAATATGGCGCAATGGTTGCCCGTGCGACCGCTGACTGGGACGTACATCTCACCTTCGAGCCTGGCCGTGTCATTGCAGGCAATGCAGGCGTCCTGCTGACGCGCGTTGTCCGCGTAAAGCGCGGCGGCAATGGCCCACCTTTCGTGATTGTCGATGCAGCGATGAATGATCTCGCGCGGCCTGCCCTCTACGGCGCGTGGCATGACTTTGACGCGGTGAGACCGACCGGCGAGCGGATGACTGCTAACATCGTCGGCCCGATCTGCGAGACGGGCGACACCTTTGCCCGCGATCGCGACTGCGACGCTTTGCAAGCAGGCGATCTGGCAGTCTTCCGGACTGCTGGAGCTTATGGTGCCACCATGGCATCAAGCTACAATTCGCGGGGGTTTGTCGCAGAGGTCATGGTCAGCGGTGACCAATATGCCATCGTTGCCGACCGAATCGCAGCGGCTGCGATCATGGACGCCGAGCGCGTTCCGGATTTCCTCGCGGACTAAAGCGCGGCGCTGATGCATAGTCTTCCGCTCTTCCACCGTATGAAAGGTCAGTCCGTACTGCTGCTTGGCGAGGGGGAAGCTGCACAAGCCAAACGGCAGCTGATCGAGCGTGCTGGTGGTGTTCCGGTCGATGACCAGCAACGCGCGATTGATGAAGGCGTGCGCATTGCGTTTGTCGCATACGAAGATGCAAAGGCATGCGAAGTCGCGGCCATAAATCTGCGTTGTGCAGGGATGATCGTAAATGTCGTTGACCGACCTGATCTGTGCGACTTCACAACGCCGAGTTTGCTAGACCGCGACCCTGTGATTATCGCTGTGGGGACTGGCGGTGCTTCGGCCGGGCTTGCCAAGCATCTTCGCTTGCGGTTTGAAAAAATGCTGCCGCAATCGTTGGGCAAGCTGGCTGAGACGTTGTTCGGCATGCGCGATGCATTGCGCGCGAAGTTTCCTGAAGGATTAGACCGCAGGCGCGCGCTTGATGAAGCATTACGCGAAGGGGGCGCGCTCGATCCGTTTGCGGATGGTTCGGCAGAGCGGGCGCAGGAGTGGCTGAATGGCGCGAATGAGAAGCCTGCTGAGACCGAGGAAATTGCTCTCACCAGCGATGATCCCGATGACCTCACTTTGCGCCAAGCGCGATGGCTGGGTGAAGCAGACACTGTCGTAATTCGCGGTGCTGTACCTGAAACTATCCTGATCAGAGCGCGCGCTGATGCTGTGCGTATCTCAGGCGAAGCCTATGACAAGATGGCCCTGAATCACCAGAAGGAGCAAATTGGGGACATGCATCCTCAGGCTCTTCAGGGCCTCACAGTCATCCTGCTCGCATCGGACGGTTAGGGGGCTAACTTGTCCGAGAGGGTGGCGCGCAGGGCTGCTTAAGTCGTCACATTCGATTATTCCGTTTCGTTGGCTGTCACCTCACGCCGCCAGTGCGAGCGGCTCTTCAATCGCTGCAAAGTACCGCGCCATACCGTGACGCGAATGCTCACTGAGCGCGATGAAAGCACGGCGTTTGTCATTCTCGTCTTCCACGCGCGTAAAAATGCCTTGTTCGACCATCTGTCTGATCCAGCGCAGCGCCGTCGTTGCGGGGACGCCAGCGGCAATGCACAGCGAGCTGACGCAGACCTGCTGCCCTTCAGTATGCGCAGCTGTCAGATCGAGCAGCATGTCCCAGGCGGGATCGGCAAACAGCTCACTATCGAAGAAGCGCGCGCGCGCCTGCCGGTGCTGAATGATCTTGCGAACGACTGCTGCATCGGGAAGCTTCAACACAGCTGTATTTGCCGCATCGCTATCCACCACTTCCAGCCTTGGTTTTGCGGGATTGGCAAGACCCGCCTCTGGCTCTGCTCCAAGACCATTGTCCGCAAACCCATCAATCTTGCGCGCAATCGCTTCGACCTGTTCCGTCAGCCGTAGCAAAGCCATCTGCTCGGTCTCGGACAGTTCGCGTACACGCTGCCCGGAAACGACGCTGAGGATACGGCCAAGTGCGAGGGCCAACTCTGCATGCCCGCCATCGACCAATATCTGCGGCGCGCTTTGCTCAAAGCATGCAAACACATCATTGAGTGCGCCCATGCTGGTCAGCACAATCAGCGGCGTGCCGCTGCGCGCAATCCGCATGTCTAGCCGCGAAAGCGCGGCCATCATCGCTGCATCAACTTGCGGGCAAGCAAGCACCACCGCATCGCCAAGTGCAAGCGTCTGCCCAGCGAGCAGCGCCGAAACTGGCTCGCTCAATCCCGGCCTGAAACCCGCCAGCGAGAGCTCTCCTCGCAATTCATCACGTTTGGATCCTGCATCGGCGAACACTGAAATACGCGCTGGCAGCCCTGCTCCATCAGCAGGCGTATCATAGGAAAAATCGGTTTCGGCAGCGGTAGCAGGCATCGAATCACTCCCTCTCAAAGAAGTGAAACGAAAGTAGAACAAAAATGGATCAAGTCAAGAATTTCACGCGGCCACCACAATTACGAAACTGTAATCGCTATCCACCGAAACCCCGAAAATTCGAGCAAAATCAGTCGATAAACGGATCGCGCACGAGGATCGTATCATCGCGTTCGGGACTGGTCGAAACCAGAGCAACCGGGGTCTCGATCAGCTCCTGAATGCGCTGGATATACTTGATCGCGTTCGCTGGAAGGTCTGCCCAGCTCTTCGCGCCAGCGGTTGATTCGCTCCAACCCTCAAGCTCTTCATAGATCGGCTCGACGTTCGCCTGATCGCCCGCATGGCTGGGCAAGTAATCCATCACATTGTTACTCAAGCGATAGCCCGTGCAGATTTTCACAGTCTCCAGCCCGTCAAGCACGTCAATCTTGGTGAGCGCGATGCCGGTCACGCCGCTGATCGCGCAACTTTGCCGCACAATCACTGCGTCGAACCAGCCTACGCGGCGCTGGCGCCCGGTGACAGTGCCGAACTCATGGCCCCGCTCGCCGAGTAGCTGTCCTACTTCGTCATCAAGCTCCGTCGGGAACGGTCCTGACCCGACCCGCGTCGTGTAAGCTTTCACAATGCCAAGCACGAAGCCTGCGCTACCCGGCCCAAGCCCTGAACCGGAGGCCGCCGTGCCGCTCACTGTGTTGGAGCTGGTCACAAACGGATAGGTGCCATGATCGACATCGAGCAGTACGCCCTGCGCACCCTCGAACAGGATCTTCGCGCCTGCCTTGCGCACCTTCTTCAAACGCTTCCACACAGGCTGCGCAAACCGCAGCACGAAAGGCGCAATCTCGCGCAATTCAGCCAGCAATGCCGCCCGGTCAATCGCGGGCTGATCAAAGCCAGCGCGCAGTGCATCGTGGTGCGCACACAGTCGGTCCAGCTGCGGCTCCAGATCATCGAGATGAGCGAGGTCACAAACCCGGATCGCGCGTCGGCCGACTTTATCTTCATAAGCAGGACCAATCCCGCGCCCCGTAGTGCCGATCTTGCCTTTGCCTGCAGCGACTTCGCGCAGGCCGTCCAGATCGCGGTGGATCGGTAGGATCAGCGGGCAATTGTCCGCAATCGCGAAATTGTCATCATTGATCGCAACGCCCTGCCCTTCGAGCTTTTCGACCTCGGACTTCAGCGCCCATGGGTCGAGCACGACGCCATTGCCGATCATGGAAAGCGTGCCGGAAACGATACCCGACGGAAGCAGCGAAAGCTTGTAAGTCGTGCCATCGACCACCAACGTGTGGCCTGCATTGTGCCCGCCCTGAAAACGCACGACGGCATCGGCGCGGCTCGCTAGCCAGTCGACGATCTTGCCCTTGCCTTCATCGCCCCATTGAGCGCCGATTACAGTCACATTGGCCATTGCAGGTCTTTCATTCTGTACCGCGTGCACAAGCGCACAAACGGCGAGGGCGTAGGCGCTGTATATGGGCCGCGCAAGAGCCTATTCCCCAGCCCCGCCTCAAGTAGCGAAGCGGTTGGCGAAAAGGCTTGTTGGATACGCATGTTACACAGTCCTGGGAAAGAAAACTCCGCAGCCAAAGCGAGCCTGATTTCGCCAGTGATTTCAGTGTGGAAGATGCGTTTTTCATGCGCGCTGTTTAGGAGCGGGCACAACCCGTAGGAAAGTCTTGCGACAATCCGCGACACAGTGAGACTGGCGGCGTTCAGCTTGCTTTGCTTAGCTCGCCGCTCACATTTCTGGAGCATAAGCATATGCGGATCACCGCGACATTCCTTCTTGCTGCTACAGCCGCGCTTGGCCTCTCTGCCGTGGCGAGTGCTCAGCAGCGCCTTCCCCGCGAATGCCGACAGGAGATCAGAGAGCTTTGCGGCGGAGATCGCTCGCAAATGCGCGAATGCCTGCGCGAGAGAGCAAGCGAACTCAGCGAAACATGCCGGTCCGAACTGCGCGAGCGGATGGGTGCACGGCGCGGAGACCGACGCGCGCCTGCACAATCCTCTACCATTGCACCTGACACAGCGGTCATGTTCGGCGCACATTCGCGCCAGCAGATCGATTTCTATTCAGCCAAAGGCGCAGCGGCTGATAGCGGCGATGCGCCTGTTATCCTGTTCGTCCATGGCGGCGGCTGGGCGATGGGCGACCGCGCACAGGCTGTGCATGCCAAGCCCGCGCATTTCACCGCGAACGGGATCGCTTTTGCTTCGACCGGCTATCGGCTCGTGCCGGAAGTGACGGTTGAGCAGCAAGCCGCTGACATCGCATCCGCGCTCGCCGCATTGCGCGGTCAGGCAGAGACGCTGGGGATTGATCCTGATCGTGTCATCCTGATGGGCCATAGCGCGGGCGCACATCTGGCCGCGCTTGTCGCCACTGACCCGCAATATGCAGGCGATGACATGGCAGCGGTTAAAGGCGTCGTGCTGCTCGATGGCGCAGGCTATGATGTGGTAAACCGGATGGCCACGACCAGCGAACGTGGAAACAAACTCTATGACAATGCGTTTGGCGATGATCCCGCAAGGCAAGCGGCGCTCTCACCGATCACGCACACAAACGCGCCTAATGCACCGGCCTGGCAAATCCTGTTTGTGGCTGAGCGCAATCAATCGCGCGCGCAGTCAGAAGCGCTTGCGTTGGCCTTGCGCGAAGCCGGCGCGAAAGCCGACGCGGTTGCTGTTGCGAACACCGATCACCGGAAGCTGAATGTAGATCTCGGCAAGCTCGGCGATCCGGCGACCGCGCTGGTGGATGCGTTCTTGGCGGGTCTCAGCGGCTAGCCAGCAGCGATTACGTCGATTTCGACCAGCAGCTCCGGCAGAGCGAGCGAGGACACTTCAACAATCGTGTCGGCTGGATAAGGCGGCGTGAAATGCTCTTTGCGCGCGTCAACGATCTTCGGGAAGTTCGCCATATCCTTGAGGTAAATCGTCACTTTGACGATTCTCGACATGTCGCTGCCCGCCGCTTCCAGCACGCGCTCGATGTTGGCCATGGTCTGGCCCAATTGCAGGTCGAAGTCGTTCTCGCCAACGATCAAGCCGTCTTCGGCAAACGCGGCCTGGCCTGACAGGAAGATCAGCCCGCCCGCTTTCCACCCCGGACAGATTGCGTAGGGGGCAAGCGGATCAGGATCGATGGTGATCGGTGTTGGTGCTTCGCTCATGCCCTTATGTCCTTGCTTCTCAAAGTTTGACGGGTTCCTTGCCGTCCAATCGGTGCGTGCAGCCCATCGCGCTTGCATCTTCGCTTGTCGCAAGCTGAGCCACTGTGCGCCAGCCAATCGCGCGCAGCCGCGCCGCTGCCTCACGGTCATGTCCGATGGGCAGGTACAGCGTGTCGGCCTGCTCAGCCTCTGCCCCGCCAAGGGCCAGCTGATCGACATAGAGCGTGAAGCCAGTCGCTGGCTCTTCGCTGCCTTTGATCACATAGGTCCCGCCGCGCCCGACCGCGCCGCGCACTCCCTCTGCATAGAGGGTAAAGCCGAACCAGCTTTGATATTCGAAACCATGACGTTCAGTCGGGTCGAGCGTGATGCGCGCACCTTCGCCGATCCGTGCAGCGATTTCCTCAAGCCCCGCGATCCGGCTGGCGAGCGCGCCGCCTGCGTCAATGGCACGCAATTTCTCAAGCGCATCTGCAAACGGACCCGTCGCATAAAGCAGCGGTAGATAGGCCTCACCGCCTGCATCCTTCAGCCCGCCCGCATCCTTGGTGTCGAGCTCTCGCCGGACAGCGTCGCGCGCGTCTTCGGACAAAGGCATCGCCTTGTCAGCCAAAGTATCGACGAGGTCCGGCAGTGTGAAATCGACGGAAATGCCTTTGAGACCAGCCGCTCTCAGCGCTTCGACTGCCACGTCTACGATCTCGCAGGCGGCGGCGATCGTGTCCGCTCCGATCAGCTCTGCGCCCAGCTGCAAACGCTCGCGGGCAGGATCAAGCTGGTCCGCTCGAATGATTGCCGTCTCGCCGCAATAAGCGAGTCGCAAGGGGCGCGGACTATCTGCCATGCTGGTTGCGGAAATTCGGCCTACTTGCGGCGTGATATCGCTGCGCAAGGCAAGCGTACGAAGCGACACCGGATCGACGAAGCGAAACATGCGGCGCGGCATGACACCGTCCATGCGGCCAGCGAGCGACCGTTCGAACTCGACCAGCGGCGGGCGCACGCGCGCATAGCCATGGCTTGAAAGCACATCCAGGCTGGCTCGCATTGCGCGCGTGATGCGTTCCGCTTGTGCGGGCAAGCGGTCTTCGAGGCCTTCAGGCAAAAGGTCGTCAGGTTTGGTCATGGTTCTCATCGTCATCCCAGCGAAAGCTGGGATCGCTTTCCTTTAGCGCCCGACTGAGCGGATAGCGATCCCGGGTCAAGCCCGGGATGACGCCTCACCTCAAAACTTCAGCGCTGTGACGAGCTTCACCCCTTCGACTTTCTCAGCCTGGGCGATCACGTCAGCAGGTGCCTCGCCATCGATACTCAGCAAGAGGACAGCTTCACCACCCGCTTCGCGCCGACCCAGATTGAAAGTGCCGATATTGATGCCGCTTTCGCCCATCAGTGTTCCGATGCGTCCGATGAAGCCCGGCTTATCGTCGTTCACGACGTAAAGCATGTGGCCGTCCAGTTCCGCTTCGATGCCGATCCCGAAGATCTCGACCAGGCGCGGTGCACCAGCACCGAATAGCGTCCCGGCAACTGAACGCGGACCAGCGCTGGTTTCCACTGTCACGCGGATAAGCGTGTTGTAAGCGCCATCGCGATCGTGGCGCACTTCGCTCACATCAAGCCCGCGCTCTTTCGCCAGATATGGCGCGTTGACCATATTCACAGTGTCGGAATAGCGGCGCATGAATCCTGCCAGAACCGCGCCGGTGATCGGCTTGCCATTGAGTTCAGAAGCCGCGCCTTCACGCTCGATGCTGATCTTGGTGAGATTCCCATGCGCTAGCTGGCCGACGAGCGAGCCGAGTTTCTCAGCAAGCGCCATGTAAGGCTTCAGCTTAGGTGCTTCCTCAGCCGACAGTGACGGCATGTTGAGCGCGTTGGTGACGCCGCCATTGACCAGGTAATCCGCCATTTGCTCGGCCACTTGCAGTGCGACATTCACCTGCGCTTCCGTGGTCGATGCGCCCAAGTGCGGCGTGCAGATGAAGTTCGGTGCGTCAAACAGCGGGCTTTCCTTGGCAGGCTCCGTCTGGAACACGTCAAGCGCCGCGCCTGCAACATGACCGCTGGTGAGCAGTTCAGCGAGCGCTGCTTCGTCGATCAAGCCACCGCGGGCACAGTTGACGATACGGATACCGGGCTTCGCATTCTCCAGCCGCTCACGGCTCAGGATATTGCGGGTCTGATCGGTTAGCGGGGTATGGAGCGTCACGAAGTCTGCGCGGCTCAGCACTGCATCCAGATCGACTTTCTCAATGCCGAGCTCAACTGCGCGATCTTCCGTCAGGAAGGGATCGTAAGCGATGACTTTCATTTTCAGGCCAAGCGCGCGGCTCGCAACGATGGAGCCGATATTGCCAGCACCGATCAGGCCAAGGGTCTTGCCAGTGACTTCAACACCCATGAAGTCCTTTTTGGGCCATTCGCCTGCCTTGGTGCGCACGTTTGCGTCCGGGATCTGGCGAGCGAGCGCCATGATCATCGCAATCGCATGCTCGGCAGTCGTGATCGAGTTGCCGAACGGCGTGTTCATGACGACCACGCCTTTGCCGCTCGCATAAGGGATATCGACATTGTCGACGCCAATGCCTGCACGGCCAATTACTTTGAGATTGGTCGCCGCATCGAGGATTTCCGGCGTTACTTTGGTTGAAGAACGGATCGCGAGGCCGTGATACTCGCCAATGCGCGCTTTCAGCTCCTCTGGGGTTTCGCCGGTGATGACATCCACATCGCAGCCGCGCTCTTCGAAAATGCGCGCTGCATTGGGGTCCATCTTGTCGGAAATGAGTACTTTGGGTTTAGTCATTTGCTCTCTCGTCATCCCGGGCTTGATCCGGGATCTTTCTCGGAAAATGGGGGAATTTGATTACGGGCGATCCCAGCTTTCGCTGGGATGACGCTTAGGATTTGAGGCTTTCCCAGGCCCAATCGAGCCATGGACCGAGCGCTTCAATGTCAGCTGTATCGACTGTCGCGCCGCACCAAATACGAAGCCCTGCGGGTGCATCGCGGTATCCGGCGATATCGTAGGCCGCGTCTTCAGCTTCCAGCAGGCCTGCAAACTTCTTGATGAAGTCCGTATCCGCACCTTCGACCGTCAAACACACGCTCGTGTTGGACCGTGTCGCCGGATCAGCACAAAGATGGCCTAGCCATTCGCGCTCTTCGACTATCGCCCCGAGCGCTGCAGCATTCGCGTTAGCTCGGGCTTTCATGCCGTCGAGGCCGCCAACCGATTTTGCCCATTCAAGCGCGAAAATCGCGTCTTCAACCGCAAGCATGGACGGCGTGTTGATAGTCGCACCGGTGAAGATGCCTTCGATCAGCTTGCCAGCCTTGGACAAGCGGAACACCTTCGGCAGCGGCCATGCTGGGGTATAGCTTTCCAGCCGCTCGACCGCGCGCGGGCCGAGGATCAGCACGCCATGCGCGCCTTCTCCGCCAAGCACTTTCTGCCAGCTGAAAGTCAGCACATCGACCTTGTCCCAGTCGATATCCTGCGCAAACACTGCGCTGGTCGCGTCTGCAATGGCGAGGCCTTCGCGGGTCTCGCTGATCCAGTCGGCATCAGGAACGCGCACGCCTGAAGTGGTGCCATTCCAAGTGAACACGACATCGTTCGACCAGTCGACCGCGCCAAGGTCCGGTAGCTCGCCATAGGGCGCTTCCATGACCGTGGGGTCGATCTTCAATTGCTTGACCGCGTCAGTCACCCAGCCTGCGCCAAAGCTTTCCCAGGCGAGCGTCGTAACGGGCCGAGCACCGAGCAGCGACCACATCGCCATCTCAACCGCGCCAGTATCCGAGGCCGGCACAATGCCGATGCGGTGGGTATCGGGCACTTGCAGCACTTCGCGCATCAGATCGATGCACAATTGCAGGCGCGCCTTGCCGAGCTTCGAGCGATGCGAGCGCCCAAGCGAATCGGTTTTCAGTTTGTCAGGGGACCAGCCCGGCGGCTTTGCGCAGGGACCGGATGAGAAATGCGGACGCGCAGGCTTGCGCGCCGGTACTTGATGTTCAGTCATTTAAGACTCTCCTTACAGAGAGCACGCGCGGCGTTGGGACCGCGTGGCCCGCGCGCCGCACTAAAGATGCGCAGCTCCAAGTCAATCGAGAATTTCATTTCGCTGTTGAAATGGCCGGGGTGCGAATAGTGTTCCTTAAAAACCGGCTCTCGCCATTCACCGCTCACCCGTTTAAGGGCGGTCACACAATGGTCGTCACGTCTGATCTTTCTGCGTCTGAATGCGCTGCGCCTGATTTGTCGCGCCTGCGGATCGCTATGTTCAGCGGGAACTACAATTACGTCCGTGACGGCGCGAACCAGGCTCTGAACCGCCTGGCGGAATATCTGATGCGGCACGGTGCAGCTCTGCGCGTTTACTCGCCCACAACCGATACGCCCGCTTTTGAACCGACCGGCGACCTTGTCAGCGTGCCTAGCATGCCGATCCCTAGCCGATCCGAATATCAAGTGCCCATGGGTCTTTCGCGCGCGAACAAGAAAGACTTAGCGAAGTTCGCACCGAACATGATCCACGTGTCTTCGCCTGATCCGACGGGTCATTCCGCAGTGCGGTGGGCGACCGATCATGACATACCCGTGCTCGCTTCGGTCCATACGCGGTTTGAGACCTATCCGCGCTATTATGGCTTGGGCTTCACTGAACCCATGGTCGAAACGATCCTGCGCCGGTTCTATCATCGCTGCGACGCGCTGGTCGCGCCTTCGCAAAGCATGGTCGACACACTGCTCGAGCAGAAGATGCATGAAGATATCGCAATATGGTCACGCGGGGTCGACCGCACTGTGTTCGATCCTTCCAAGCGCGATCTCGAATGGCGCCGCAGTCACGGGATTGAAGACAATGAAATCGCGATTGTCTTTCTTGGCCGCCTCGTCATGGAGAAAGGCCTCGACATTTTTGCAGAGACCATTGTCCAGTTGCGGCGTGAGCAAGTCCCGCATCGCGTCATGGTGATCGGCGACGGACCAGCGCGCAAATGGTTCGAACAAGCGCTGCCCGGTGGTGTCTTTGTCGGTTTCCAGACCGGCGCAGATTTGGGCCGTGCGCTTGCAAGTGGAGACGTGTTTTTCAATCCTTCAATCACGGAAACCTTTGGCAACGTTACGCTCGAAGCCATGGCGAGCGGACTACCTGTGGTTGCGGCAGGCGCGACCGGCGCTTCCAGCCTCGTCGACGATTGGGAAACCGGACGGCTTGTACCGCCGGGCAACGCGAAGGACTTTGCTGAAGCTATCGGTCCCTATTGCACCAACCATGATTTGCGCGCGCGGCATGGCGCCGCGGGCGAAGTGAAAAGCCGCGCGTATAGCTGGGATGCGATCAACAAGGTTGTCGCAGACGCCTATGTCCGGCTGCTCGAAACACGCGAAGCCATGCGCGAAGCAGATCGCCTTGCGGAAGAAGCAGCCAAAGCCTGAGGATTATTTGAGGACGTTCTTTGCCGCCATTGCGCGGGCGTAGAAGAACAGTCCGATCGTGATAGCCCAGATCGCTAGCGCGAAGACGATGTGTCCTGTCGTCTTCAAGGTATCCGGCATGTCCGACACACCCCATTGATAGATGCTGGTTCCAATCAAGCCGACGATGGAAACTGCGAATAGCCAAACCGCGAATTTTCGCTTCAATAGCAATGCCAGCGAACCGAAGAAGCAGCCCCACACGCCAAGCGCCCAAAACACCGTCGCCCATGCGGGAAAACTGTAATAATAATCCAGCTGGGCAGCAGGCATATTCGCCCCGCCCAATGCCTGCATCTTGGTCGTGGTGTAGCTCACCACACCGCCAAAATTCCACAGCAGGCTAAGCCCGCCTACGACCCACAGATGCCACGGTGTCTTCGGTGTCAGTTTCATTGCGCTTCCCCACTCATGAAGCCCGGTCTTCGCGCCGGTTCGTCCCGAGTGGGGAAATATCGCAATTTTACGCGGCCCGCAAATGGATCACTCGCAGGCCGGGAACTTCTCGGCTGAAATCAAAGCCGTTCGATGCGCTTGGCGACCTCATCAATGATATCGACAATCTCGTCGATGGTCTTCTGGTCGAGCTTGCCCGCCTTCGCGCGGATCTTCAGCACAGTGGCGAGATTGCCCATCGCGCGGAACAAGTCCGGAGACTTCTGCTGAACGCGCTCGGCACGGTCGCCATGCTCGTTGAGACGCCCCATCAGCTCTTCAACTTCGTCAGCGCGCTCATCAAGTTCAGCCTTGCCGGCCTTGGTCGCCTTGAACGGTTTCTTGCCACCTTCTTCGCTTGCCTTGGCATCCTTGCCTTTGGCTTTCGCGAGCTTGATCAGCCCCTCTTCCTCAAGCATTTGCAGCGTCGGGTAGACCGCGCCCGGGCTTGGCGCATAGCCGCCGCCGGTCATGTCTTCGATCGCGCGGATCAGTTCATAGCCATGGCGCGGCTCTTCATTGATCAGCGCCAGCAAAGCCAGGCGCAGCTCGCCCTGGCCGAACATGCGACCGCGACGCTTGCGACTGCGCTTGCGTCCACGATGCTCGCCGCTATCCCAATCGCTCGCCGCAGATGCAGCCATCATGGCGATCATTGGACCCAGATTATTCCAGCCGCCTCTGCCATTTCTTTGCCACGTCATGTTTGTACTCCTGAATATCTTTGATAGGTCTAAGATATATCTTATGATCAGTGTTTCAACCCCCTAATACACTTCAATTGGCATTATCCGACGAACGCCTTACAGCGCTCCATCAATGGCAGACCTGTTTCCCGAAGACCCGCCTCAGGCATCACGCGATGAGACCCGTGAGGATGCACCACTTGCGGATCGCTTGCGTCCGCGCGACCTCGACGAAGTCATCGGACAGGAGCATTTGACCGGGCCAGAGGGTCCGATCGGGCGCATGGTCGCCGCAGGCAAGCTCTCGAGCATGATCCTGTGGGGACCACCCGGCACGGGCAAGACATCGACTGCAAGGCTGCTGGCCGATGCAGTGGGCATGCGGTTTGTTGCTGTGAGCGCGGTTTTCTCCGGCGTTGCCGACCTGAAGAAAGCTTTTGCAGAAGCCGATCGGGCCGCCGAAGCTGGCCAGCGCACACTCCTGTTCGTGGACGAGATTCACCGCTTCAACCGCGCGCAGCAGGATGGATTCTTGCCATTTGTTGAGCGCGGGACTGTAACCCTCGTCGGCGCGACAACCGAAAACCCGAGTTTCGAGCTCAACGCCGCTCTGCTGAGCCGCAGCCAAGTGTTGATCCTCAACCGGCTCGACAGCAAGGCCTTGGAAAGACTGCTTGCCCGCGCAGAAGAGCTTGAAGGTCCCCTGCCCCTGACAAACAACGCGCGCGACGCTTTGATCGCAAGCGCCGATGGCGATGGACGCTTCCTGCTCAATCAGGCTGAGACGCTTTACAACGCGCAGATCAAGGAACCGCTCGATCCAGCCGGGCTCGGCGCGTTTCTGCAGCGCCGCGTCGCTGTTTATGACAAGGATCGCGACGGGCATTACAATCTCATCAGCGCGCTGCATAAAAGCTTGCGCGGCAGCGACCCGCAGGCCTCGCTCTATTATCTCGCGCGCATGCTCGTCGCTGGCGAAGAGCCGCTTTACGTGCTGCGCCGCCTGGTGCGCTTTGCAAGCGAGGACATTGGCCTCGCTGATCCGCAAGCGCTGACGCAATGTCTCGCGGCAAAGGACGCATATGAATTCCTCGGTTCGCCCGAAGGCGAACTCGCCATCGTCCAGGCCTGTCTTTACTGCGCGACCGCGCCCAAATCGAATGCTGCCTATGCCGCGCAGAAAGCCGCCTTCCGCGCAGCGAAGGAAACCGGCAGCCTGATGCCGCCGCAAAACATCCTCAATGCGCCAACAAAGCTGATGAAGGACGTGGGATACGGCCAAGGCTATGCCTATGACCATGACGCGGATGATGGCTTTTCAGGCGCGAATTACTGGCCGGAAGAGATGGAACCGCTCGAACTCTACACACCGGTTGAGCGCGGCTTTGAACGCAAGGTCAAAGAGCGGATCGAATATTGGAACAAGCTTCGTGAGAAACGCGCGTGAACCCGAACCGTTTCACGCATTTCCTCGCGATTGACTGGTCGGGCGCAAAAGGCGCGCGGCAAAAAGGTATTGCGCTCTCGCTGGCAGAAGCGAGGGGCGGACCGCCCGTTCTGGTGAAGCCTCCCAAAGGCGGCTGGGCGCGCAAAGAAGTGCTCGCCATCCTGCGCGATGATATCCCCCGCAATACATTGGTCGGCATGGACCTCGGAATATCGCTGCCATTTTCGGACAGCGGCGCTTTCTTCCACGGCTGGGATGAAAGCCCGCCTGACGCGAAATCACTATGGGCGCTGATTGACCGGATTTGCGCCGACGACCCGCATCTGGAATGCGGCAGCTTCGTCACTCACCCAGAAGTTTCGCGCTATTTCCGCCATTCCAAAGAGCATGTGGGCGACCGTTTTCATTTGCCAGGTGCACCGACGCGCGAAGGACGTTTTCGCATGGCAGAGGCGGCTCAACGCATGCAAGGCGTGCGGCCCGTCAGCAATTTCAATCTCGTGGGAGCAGCGCAAGTGGGAAAGTCCAGCCTCACCGGCATGCGAATGCTGCATCGCCTCCGCGATCACGTGAGCGTCTGGCCGATTGACCCATTGCCCGCGAAAGGCCCTGTCCTGGTCGAAATGTATACCAGCATCGCGGCGCGTGGCGGAGGTGTTGGCGGGGCAAAAACCAAGCTCAGAAGCTATGAGGAATTAAACGCAGCCTTGGCGCAATTGGGTTCAGCGCCGGTCGATGGCGAAGGTCCGATTGACGACCATTCCTCCGATGCTTTGGTGACCGCTGCATGGCTCCGCAAGATCGGACATGAGCAAGCATATTGGCAGCCGCAAGGCCTTACGGATCAAATTGCGCAAACTGAGGGCTGGACATTTGGCGCAGTTTAGACGAAAGGGCCGCTCGCAAACATGGTGAGCCGGCTTAGCTCAGTTGGTAGAGCAGTTGATTTGTAATCATCAGGCCGCGGGTTCGACTCCTGCAGCCGGCACCATTTTCCTGCAGTTTTGGCCTCAAGCGCCGGCGTTCGCGTCCGCTCAGCCGCGTCCGCGATATCCTGCGACGCCTTGATCGGGCACCCACAGCCCCTCAGGCGCGGGACCGCTTTGCCAGAAAACATCAATCGGAATGCCGCCGCGCGGATACCAGTATCCGCCAATGCGCAGCCAGTCGGGCTTCATCTCTGCATTGAGCCGCTGGCCGATACCCACGGTCACATCCTCGTGAAACCCGCTATGGTTACGAAAGCTTCCGAGAAAGAGTTTCAAACTCTTTGATTCAACGATGGTTTTTCCTGGCGCATAGTCGATCACGATATGCGCGAAATCGGGCTGGCCTGTCACAGGGCAAAGCGAAGTGAATTCCGGCGAGACAAACCGCACCAGATAGGTCGTATCGAGCCGCGGATTGGGCACGTAATCGAGCTGCGCTTCCTCTGGGGAAGCTGGAAGGGCGCTCATCTTGCCCAATTGCTGTGTTTGAGGTGTGTCGCTCATGCCGCGCTGTTGCCGCGAAGCGCAGCGCAATGCAAGTGCGTGGTAGACTGGCGCGCGCAAACCCCTATTCAACGCGCCCACTCTAGCGCAGCGCTTCGTCCTGCGCTTGTTCAGAAATCAAAGCTATAATGTCGCTCGAACGAACCATGCGTATCATTGCCCGTCTTTTGCCCTTGTCCATTTTGGCAGCGTTCTGCGCGAGCGCGTCTGCGCAGCAGAGCCCGCAGGATTTCACTCTGCCTGAACCGACGCCGACAAGCACGCCGCGCCCACAGGGTCCGGTGGATGATACAGGCGTAGTGCCGGTTGGGCCGCGCGTCATTCCGACAGACAGTCCGACGCCGCAGCCGACTGAGACGCCCGCAAGCGCGCCGGGTAGCGAGGCGACGCCCGCCCCTGTGAACACACCGCCTGCGAGGCCCGTTACTCTCCCGGCGTCGCCTGTGCCCTCGCCTGCGGTGATGCCCACTACGTCACGACCGCAACCCTCGCCGGGCGAGACTGTGCCAGCGCCTCTTCCGGCCGCGTCGCCAACGGATGGCGTTCCAGGAGACACGACTGGAAGCGCTGCTGGTTTGCCAGCGCTTCCGGCGCCGGATGACAGCGTCACTTCCGCGCCCGCCGCGTCAAGTGATGCAACGCCAAGCGATTTCCCATGGGCTTACGTGCTCGGCGGCTTGATCGGCTTGCTTGCGCTTGTTGGAGGATTTCTCTTTTGGAAGCGTCGCCGCGAAAACCTGCCTCCACCCGCTATCAAGCGTCCTGTGGTCGATGCAGCGCTTGATCAAATTGGCGCTTCCGCTGTTCCGCCGCGCTACGAGATCGGGTTTGAGGTCGAAGGGCTCAATCGCAGCGTCATGGCAGTGATGGTCTCAGGCCGGATTGTCGTCAAAAATCGCGGCGAACGCGCGATCCGTGATGTTCAGCTGTTGGCGGAGTTTACCAGCGCTCACCATCCCAGCGCGAAGAGCGAGGGCAACCTAACCGAAGTGGCCACGGTTTCACGCATCGGTCCGCACCAGACCCATCGCGAGCATGTCAATTTCCGCTTGCCAATCGATCAGATCTCCGCGCTGAACCGCGCCGGCACACCTGTTTTCGTTCCGTTGCTCAGAGTGAAATGCGCGGTTGATGGGACGGAGCCCAAGCGGCTCGATTTCGTGCTCGGCAATCTGACAGCGGAGACCGGACAGAAACTTCAGCCACTCAGGCTCGATGGTCCCCCGGGCGCGTATGACAATCTGCGCGGTCATCAGCTGACGACTTGACCCGCCGGGCGAGAACCAGCCTCTCGACGGATCGGCATGAGCGGGCTAGTCCAACTTGCAATGGATAGTCTTGTTACAACCGAATGGCTGGCTGAAGCTTTAGGCGACAATGATCTCGCAATACTGGATGCGAGCATGCACTTGCCTGCCGCTGCACGCGACGCGCGCGCAGAATTTCTCGATGGGCACATTCCCGACGCGCGCTTTCTTGCGCTGGCGAGTTTGAAGGATGAGACTTCGGACATTCCCTCGGCCTTGCCGCGCCCTGACCAATTAGCCGAGCGGCTTGCAAGCCTTGGCGTGTCACCTGACCATCGGATCATCTTCTACGATGACAGCGCTGTGAAGACGGCTGCGCGGGCCTGGTATTTATGCCGCGCGCATGGACTTGAGAATGTAGCTGTCCTCGATGGCGGGCTTGCCAAATGGAAGGCAGAAGGGCGCGTATTGGAGAGCGGCGAGCCTGAGATCACGCCGGTCGCAACGTTTGAGCTGCCTTCGCCTGCGCGCATTCGCTTCAAAGCGGACATGCTGGCGAATATCGATAGCGGTGCCGCGCAAGTCTTGGACGCGCGCGATACCGGGCGCTTTTCCGGAGCGATTGAAGACACCGTCCATAATCTGCCTTCCGGGCACATTCCCGGATCGTGCAATCTGCCCTTCCCTCTGCTTTACGCTGAAGACGGCACGATGAAGCAGCCGGACGACCTGCGCCAAGCAATAGAAGCGACCGGGATCGACCTCGACCAGCCCGTCATCACCAGCTGCGGGAGCGGCGTCACGGCATGCATATTGCTGCTCGCGCTTGAGCAAGTCGGTCATAGCAATGTCGCACTCTATGACGGCAGTTGGCTCGACTGGGCGAGCGATCCTGACACGCCCAAGGCTAAGGACGGCGCGCACTGATATGGCGGGCGACGGAGGCAAACACGGCGATAGCACACGCGCGGTAGAAGCCGGGCGGCGCAAGGAATGGACCGGCGCGGTGGTCAATCCGCCCATCTGGCGCGCCAGCACGCATATCTACGAGAGCGAAGCGGACCGCAAAGCGGCGCTCACGAACAACAAGGATGGGCAATTCTATTACGGCCGGCGCGGCGCTCCGACCCAGTGGGCGCTCGCAGAGGCTTTGACAGAACTTGAGCCGGGCGCTGCAGGCACAGTGCTGTACCCAAGCGGTGTTGCTGCGATTGCAGGCGCATTGCTAGCAGTGCTTTCACCGGGCGATGTCCTGCTGCTGAGCGACAATTCCTACGAGCCGTCGCGCAGCATGGGCATGGGTCTCTTGAAGCGCATGGGCGTGGAAACCCGCTTCTTCGACCCGCTCGATCTCGACGGCTATCTGAGCCTCTTCTGCGAGCGGACCAAAGCTGTTTGGCTCGAAGTGCCGGGCAGTCTCACTATGGAAATGTGTGATGTGCCGGAGCTTGCCAATATTGCCCGCGAGAAAGGCGCGATCAGCCTGATCGACAACACGTGGGCAACCTCGCTGGGATTTCCGGCGCTTGAGCACGGTTGCGATATCTCCGTGACAAGCCTCACCAAGCATATCAGCGGGCATTCCGATCTGATGATGGGTGCGGCGAGCGCGGGCGGGAAACTCTACCACAAGCTGCGAATTACCAGCCAGCAATTCGGCCAAGTCGTTTCGCCCGATGATTGTGCTTTGGCCTTGCGCGGCCTCAGGACAATGCCTTTGCGGCTGGAGCGTACAACACAAAGCGCGCTTGCAGTTGCCGACTGGCTTGCCGCCCGCGAGGACGTTGCGCATGTGCTGTGCCCGATGCGCGAAGGGGACGCTGGATACGAGCTCTGGCAACGCGATTTCTCCAGCGGCTGCGGCCTTTTCAGCTTTGTCCTCAAAGGTCAGGATGAAGCGGCACGTGCGCGGCTCGTCGACAATCTCGAACTGTTCGGGATCGGGTATAGCTGGGGCGGCTTTGAAAGCTTGGCGCTCCCATTCGATGTGTCTCGTATCCGCGACGCAATGGCTTGGCCCAAACCGGGCTGGAACAGCGAAGACCGCCTGGGCGTTCGTTTATCAATCGGTCTTGAAGACCCCGCAGACCTGATCGCTGATCTGGACCGCGGCTTTGCAGCAATGAGAAACTCGTAAGAACATGACAACGCCAGCCACCCCTGACCCAACGGCAACTTCAGCGGCTGACCCCGTAGCGGATCCGAATGCGGACGAGACCGCGGGCGAAAGCTCAGCGACACCGGCAGCAGAACCAACGCCTGAGCCTTCTCCGACAGAAGCCGTTCAAGCTGCGGAAGGCCTGAAGGAGGCTGTCGCATCGAAAAGCGAAACCGCCGGAAGCCTAATCGAGACGCTGGATAGCTGGGCGATCATCATCGGCGGAAGCCGGATTTCCGTATGGGATGCACTGGTAGCAATCAGCGTCTTGCTGCTTGTTATCGTTGGCGCATGGCTCATCACCAAGGTTATCGGAGCGGGCATCAAGCGCGCGACGAAACTGGACGGCACACAGCAATTGCTGGTCTCTAAGATTTCGACAATCGTCGTGTGGGCAGTCGCATTCCTCATCGGGATCGACATTCTCGGCATCGATTTGACTGCTCTCGCGGTATTTTCCGGCGCTTTCGGTCTTGCCATCGGTTTTGGCCTGCAGAAGACTTTCGGTAACCTTATCTCGGGCATCCTTCTGCTGCTCGACAAATCAATCAAGCCGGGGGACGTCATCTCAGTGACAGACCAGGCCGGCAATGAAAGCGTCGGTCAGATCCGCAAGATCGGTATCCGCGCTATTTCAGTGATTACCCGCGATCGAACCGAGCACCTCATCCCGAACGAGAACCTGATGATCAATCAGGTGGTGAACTGGTCTTATTCCTCACGCGATGTCCGCGTGAAGGCACCCGTAGGCGTCTCCTATGGCAGTGATCTGAAACTGGTCGAAAAACTGCTCTATGAAGCTGCCGATGATTGCCCACGTGTGCTGAACACTCCTCCCCCGCGGGTTAATCTGATGGGGTTTGGGGACAGTTCAGTCGATTTCGACTTGCGCTTCTGGATTGATGACCCTGAGGAAGGGCTCGCGAACATCCGCTCAGACGTTTACATGCGCATCTGGGAGCTGTTCCAAGAGAACGACATTGAGATCCCGTTCCCGCAACGCGACCTCAATTTGCGCGGAAATCCTCAGATTGACCGGCTGATCGAAGCCTTGTCTGGCTCGCCACAAAACGGCGGTAAATCAAGTGGCTAAATCGGTAACAGGAAAGCGCAAAAGCTTTCCTACGCAATGACAAAACCATTCTGCCTTTAGGTTTTGGCAGGGCAGGCGCATCTGCCTCGCATGACAACACCCGGCACTATATACCTTGTTGGCTCCGGCCCCGGCGAAGCGGACTTGCTCACGCTGCGCGCCGCCCGCCTGATCGAGACCGCAGAGATCATCGTCCATGACGGCCTTGTCGATGCTTCCATCCTTGCATTGGCGCGCCCTGATGCTGAGTTGATTTCAGTCGCAAAGAAGCGAGACCGGCACACGCTACCGCAAGACCAGATCAACCAATTGCTGATCCGCGAAGCTCTAAAGGGTCGCGATGTTGTGCGCCTTAAAGGCGGCGACCCGCTGATCTTCGGGCGCGGCGGTGAAGAGGCAGAGGATGCGCGCGCAGCAGGTGTTCCTGTCGAATTCGTGCCCGGAGTTTCCGCAGCCAATGGCGCAGCAGCGGCGGCTCAGATCGCTCTCACGCATCGCGACGCGTCCAGCATTGTGAGCTTTGTTGCAGGCCAATGCAAAGGCTTGTCCGATCAGGACTGGTCAGGGCTCGCTGGAAAGGGCCGCACGCTGGTGATCTATATGGGCGTGAAGACCGCGCCGCAGATCGCTGAAAAGCTGATGGCAGACGGACTTGCTCCTGACGTGCCCGTCGCGGTGATCGAGAATGCCGCAAGGCCCAGCATGCGCGTGCTACGAGGCTTGCTCGCCGGCCTGCCCGACCTTGTGACCGCTCAGAAGGTGAAAAGCCCTGCTCTCATCATTATCGGCGATGTGACCGCGCGCGACGACGTGTCACTCGGCCAACTGGCAGTGGAGGCTGCACAATGAAAATTCTTACCGGAAATGACCTCAAATCAGGCGCTGTCGTGTGGTGGACCGGAGAGATCTGGTCGATCCATGTCAATGAAGCGGTCGATGTCGGCGACCAGGCTGATGAGATCATCGCTCGCGAAGAATCCGCGCGCCGCGTCAACGTTCCCTATGCAATCGACACCGAGCAGACCGCAGACGGCGTGCGTCCCGCGCACATCAAGGACCGCGTTCGCGCGCTCGGGCCCACTGTGCGGCCTGACCTCACATTGAAACCGAAAGACCCAGAAGCTCTGGATTGGGTGATCTAATGTATAAATACGATTCATATGACCAAGCCATGGTCGATGCTCGCGTTGCCGAGTTTCGCGACCAGACCCGCCGCAGGCTCGATGGTAGCTTGAGCGAAGCCGAGTTCCGTCCGCTGCGGCTGATGAACGGGCTCTATCTCCAGCTTCACGCCTACATGCTGCGCGTCGCGATCCCCTATGGAACGCTCAACTCTGCCCAGATGCATGCGCTGGCGGACATCGCGGAGAAGTATGACCGCGGCTACGGCCATTTCACGACGCGCCAGAACATTCAGTACAACTGGATCAAGCTGGAAGAAGCGCCGGACTTGCTCGCTGATCTCGCCAAGGTCGAGATGCACGCGATCCAGACAAGCGGCAATTGCATACGGAATATCAGCTCTGACCATTTTGCAGGCGCTGCCGCCGACGAGCTGGTCGATCCGCGTCCTTACGCGGAATTGCTGCGCCAATGGTCGAGCTTCCACCCGGAATTCAGCTTCCTGCCGCGCAAATTCAAGATTGCTGTCATCGCGAGTGAAACAGATCGTGCGGCGATGAAGCTGCATGACATCGGCATCCAGATCGTCAAGAATGAGGCAGGCGAAATCGGCGCGGCATTCTATGTCGGCGGCGGCATGGGCCGCACCCCGATGATCGCGCCCTGCATCCGCGAGTTCGTGCCGCTGGATCAGCTAGTCACTTATGCCGAGGCCTGCCTGCGCGTTTACAACCGCCATGGCCGACGCGACAACAAGTACAAGGCGCGTATCAAGATTCTGGTGCATGAACTCGGCAAAGATGAATACACCGCCCAAGTCGAAGAAGAATTCTCGCGTATGCTGGAGGTTGGCGTCGAACCACCGCTGGCTGAAATAGAGCGCTTGAAGACCTTCTTCGAAGACCCTGCTTTTGAAACGGGACTTCCGACAGAGATCGACCGTTCCGACCCTGACTTTGCGCTATGGGTGGATCGGAATACGCATCCGCACAAGACGGCGGGCTATGTCAGCACAGTGATCAGCCTTAAGCCTGCGGGAGGCATTCCCGGCGATGCTTCAGTTGAGCAGATGCATCTTATGGCTGAGCTTTCGAAGGAATACAGTTTCGACGAAAGCCGCGTCACCCACACCCAGAACATCGTCCTGCCGCATGTGAAAATTGCGGACCTGCATGCGCTGTGGACCAAGCTTGATGAGGCTGGCCTTGGCTCACCCAACCTCGATACGATCGAGGATATCATCGCTTGCCCCGGGCTTGATTATTGCAGTCTGGCCAATGCGCGCTCGATCCCGCTTGCGCAGAAGATTTCCACTCGCTTTGCAGAGACCGGCAAGACCGGCGCTCTGGGCGAGCTGAAGCTCAAGATATCCGGCTGCATCAATGCCTGCGGGCATCACCATGCGGGCCATATCGGCATCCTCGGCGTCGATAAGAAGGGCGTTGAAAATTACCAGCTGCTGCTCGGCGGAAGCGAAGCGCAAGACACAGCCCTCGCCAAGATCACCGGGCGCGGCTTTGACGAGGAAGGCATCGTCAAGGCAGTCGAAACCGTGACTGACCTTTATCTCGACCAACGCGAGGACGGCGAACGCTTCCTCGATACCTATCGCCGGATCGGCATGGATCCCTTCAAGGAGGCGCTTTATGGCGAATGACACAACCGATCTCGGCACCAGCCCGGATGACGTCCAGTTCCGCTTCCGCGATGACGAAGTGGCCGACCACGCTCAAGTCACTGTCGACGCTTTCCTGGAGCAGTCCAACGCTGCTGCCGTTCGCATTGAGCCGGGCGACGATGCGCGCGAATTGATCCCGCATCTGGAACGCTTGCGCCTTGTCGAAGTAAACTTCCCCGTCTTCGGCGACGGGCGCGGCTATTCCTCTGCCCGCATCCTGCGCGAAGCGGGTTACACAGGCGAACTGCGCGCCGTTGGCGAAGTGCTGATCGACCAGCTGCTTTTCATGCGCCGCTGCGGTTTTGATGCATTCGCGCCGGATAAGAAGCTCGACGAGAAAGACGCGGAAGCTGCCTTTGCGCGCTGGCCGCATGATTACCAATACGCCGCTGATCGAACGACACCGATCCCGGCAATCCGGCATTGAGCCGCCTGATGAATGAAGTGCGCCGCATCGACCGTCTGGACACAGCGCCTCGCTTTGTCGAGCACGATGCTGTGCGCCTCAACCGCATGTTCCGTGGCTCGTCCACGCAGGAAATGCTGGAAAGCGTCATCAAGGACAACCTTGCGGGCGATCTTGCGGTGGTTTCCAGCTTTGGCGCGGAAAGCGCTGTTCTGCTTCACTTAATTGCTCAAGTCGATCCAAATGTGCCGGTTTTGTTTCTGGAGACCGGCAAGCATTTCACAGAGACGCTGGCATACCGCGATGATCTGGTTCAGCGCCTTGGTCTGACCAACCTCATCAATCTCTATCCCGACCTGGACGAGCTCAAGACCAAGGACGAGAGCGGACTTCGCTGGAACTATGATCCCGATGGTTGCTGCGAGATCCGCAAGGTCAAGCCACTAGCAAATGCGCTCGCTGAGTATGATGCGAGCTTTACCGGCCGCAAGTCTTTCCAGAGCGCGACGCGCGCAAACTTGCCACGTTTCGAGCTGGACACCACTGATGTGCAAGGGCGGCTAAAGATCAACCCGCTGATTGACTGGTCGGCAGAAGACATCGACGCCTACTTCGCCGAGCATGACCTTCCGCGTCATCCGCTAGTGGCGGAGGGTTTTCTATCAATCGGCTGCTCCCCCTGCACCCACAAGGTCGCACCGGGAGAAGACCCGCGCTCCGGCCGTTGGAAAGGCTGGGACAAGACGGAATGCGGCATCCACACCCCGCTTACCGATGATGGTGAATTGCCGCCGGGTTACGAGCCGTTCCTCTAAACGGCAGGCTTAAAGCCAACCCTCTTTGCGGTACCATTCCGCTGTCTGCTTGAACCCCGCTTCGCCGGAAACCTCCGGTTCCCAGACTGCTTCAGGGACGCGCAACGCGGATGAACTCACCCAATTGGGATGCGTCATATAGCCAACGCGGTCCGCTGTAAGCTTGGCTTTCTTGCCGCGGAAAACACGATCAAGCGTCGCGCCCGCTTTCAAAGCAGCCTCGGGCAAATGAACCGGGAAAACTGTGTTGCCCATGGCCGCACCTATGGCTTTGGCAAGTTCCTTGTGGTTCCACCCGCCTTCGCGGCCATCATCGACCTCGAACTGTTTCTTGCGCACGAGCGCTGGCTGCGCATCGACAAGATCAAGCAAGACGCGCGCCAGATCGCGCACATAGATGATCGAAGTCGCACCGCCTGGCGGTAGCGGCATAATGCCGAGCTTGGCCGCGCGGAACAGCTCGAACATATCAACATCGCGCGGGCCATACACCGCAGGCGGTCGGACGATTGTCCAGTCCAGCCCGCTTGCCCGAACCAGATCCTCTGCATCAGCCTTGGACGCGCCGTATTGCGACAGCTCAGGCTCACGTGCGGACAAGGACGAGACAAACACCAGCCGCTTCAACCCCTGATGCTTCATCGCAGCTATGACATTCGCAGTGCCGGTCACATTGGCGTGGTGGAATTCGGACGGGTCGGGTGTATTCGTAAGCCCGGCAATATGAATGACCGCTCTCGAGCCAGCCATGAGCCGCTCAAGCGCAGGCATGTCATCGAGATCGCCTATGATCCATTGTGTTCTCACATGCTCGTCAGCGCGCGGTCTGCGGGTTAGAGCCTGTACCGGCACACAGCGTTCATCGGTCAAATCAAGCAGCGCCTGCCCGACAAAGCCTGTCCCACCGGTCACTGCAAGAGGCTTCTCACCGCTCACGAAAGACGCTCACAACAAGACCATGTGATCGCGGTGGACGACCGCAGCGCGTGGCGCATAGCCGAGGCGTTCAGCCTGGTCTTCTGCCCGCTTGCCAGCAATGGCCTGCACTTCGGTGACGTCATATTCGGCCAGACCCTGAGCGATGGTCTCGCCTTTGATCGTCACAATCTTGACGAGATCACCACGGCGAAAATCACCGGAAACCCCTGCGATTCCAGCAGCTAAGAGGCTCGCGCCGCCTTTGAGCGCCTCTGCGCAACCCCCATCGACCCGCAAAGTGCCGGACGGCGCAAGCCGGCCACTGAGCCACGCCTTGCGCGCGCCTTCGCTCCCTTGCGGCACGAATACAGTTCCAAGGTTGGCTTCGACTGCATTGGCGATTGGCGAGGTATGCGTCCCGTTGATGATCGCGAGCATGATGCCGCCGCGCTCGGCAATCTGTGCGGCCTGAAGCTTCGACGTCATGCCGCCTGAGCCCATGCCTGAAGAAGATGCTGCGCTTGCCATAGCCAAAACGTCCGGCGTGATGCCCTCCACACGATCGATCAATTGTGCGCCCGGTTCGTTTGGGTCTGAATCGTATAGGCCGTCAATGTCCGATAATAGGAGAATTGCGTCAGCATCCGCCGCTTGCGCAACGCGCGCTGCGAGACGGTCATTGTCGCCAAAGCGGATCTCTTCGGTTGCAACGCTGTCATTCTCGTTGACGACAGGGACCGCGCCTGCCTCCAGCAATCGCTCCAGCGTTGCAGATGCATTGAGATAACGCCGCCGATCTTCGAGATCACCCAGAGATACCAAGAGTTGCGCAGCAGTTAAGTCGAACTCGCCAAGCGCCTGCGACCAGTGCCGTCCAAGCTCGATCTGCCCGACTGCTGCAGCTGCCTGAGCATCGGCGAGGCTCGCACGTCCACCTTGAGGAAGGCCGAGCTTCGCTGCGCCCAGCGCAATCGCGCCTGAGCTCACCACGATGATCTGCGGGCCTTCTTCGCGCAGGCCGAAAATGTCCTGAGCGAGCATGTGAAGCCAATGCTCACGAAGCGCACCATCTTCCACAAGCAAAGCCGAACCGACTTTGACCACAATGCGTTTGGCTCGCGTAATTTCAGTGAGCGATGCGATCGTCATGGCGTCAGATCGGCGACCAGTCGCCGCCATCCTCTTCGACATCGTCGACTTCCACGCCTTTGGTTTCCGTCGAAGTCCGGTCAGGCAAGTATTGAAGTACAGCGTCGAGCAGCTGTTCGATACCTTCACCGGTTGCACCGGACACAGCAAAGACCTCGTCCGCGCCCGCTTCGATCAGCTCTTCAGCAAAGCCAGCGACCAGTTCCGCGTCCGCCAAATCAAGTTTGTTGAGCGCAACCAGCCGCGGCTTGCCATCAAGCCCTGCGCCATAAGCAGAGAGCTCTTCTTCAACGACGCGCATCGCCTCGGCCGGGTCTTCGCCTGCGATATCAATTAAGTGAATGAGCACGCGGCAACGCTCGATATGGCCAAGGAATCGGTCGCCGATCCCCGCCCCATCTGCGGCGCCTTCGATCAGGCCGGGAATGTCGGCCAGCACAAATTCGCGGCTCTTGTGACGCACGACGCCTAGCTTTGGGACTAGCGTTGTAAAGGCATAATGCCCGACCTTCGCGCGCGCATTTGAAACAGCGTTGATGAAAGTCGATTTACCCGCATTGGGCAGACCCAAGAGGCCCACATCCGCAAGCAATTTCAGCCGCAGCCAGACCCACATCTCTTCGCCTGGTTCACCCGGCTGATGCTGGCGCGGCGCGCGGTTGGTCGCGCTTTTATAGCTCGCATTGCCTCGACCGCCCTGCCCGCCTTCAAGCATGACAAGCTGCTGGCCGACTTCGGTAAAGTCTGCGAGGACCACTTCCTTGTCTTCAGACAGAATTTGCGTGCCGACCGGCACTTTTATGACCATGTCAGGTGCAGCAGCACCGGTACGGTCCTTGCCCTGCCCGTGATTGCCGCGCTTGGCCTTGAAATGCTGCGCGTAGCGAAAGTCGATAAGCGTGTTGAGCCCTTGCACGGCTTCAAAGATGATGTCCCCGCCACGGCCGCCATTGCCGCCGTCGGGGCCGCCATATTCGACGTATTTCTCACGCCGAAAGCTGACCGCTCCAGGGCCGCCGGCTCCCGACTTGAGGAATATCTTGGCTTGATCGAGGAAATGCATGGCAGGCGTTTATGGGTTTTCGCGAGGAAATGCGAGCAAAGTTGTCTTTCTTAGTCCGGATCAGACTTCCGTCCGGTCCGCTGCCGAGCCACCCACGCCCTCCACCCTTCCACCCGGAGCCTACCGTGATACCATCCGGGTGGAAGGGTGGAGGGTGCGGGAGGCCAGCTCATTCAATCAAAGAGTGACACTTACGCCGACAATTGCGCTGCGCCCCGGGCTGACAAAGCTGAAGACCTGCTCGTAGCTCGTATCAAACAGGTTCTCGACCCGCCCGAACACTTCAAGCCGCTCGCTCACGGCATAACGCGCATTGAGATTGACGAGCGTAAAATCGTCGAGCTGAACGGTCGTGGGAACAAAGCTCGGATCGAGGAAAGCGACATCCGTCGTCCCGCCATTATGCCGCACAATCAGCGTAGCGGAAGCTTTGTCGTCCGGCGCGCTCCATGAAAGCACAGCAGACGCAATGTTGGACGGCCGCCGGACTTCCTTGACGCCCAGTTCTTCAGCATCGAGCCAGGTGTAAGCCGCATCAAACATCACTTGCGGGCCCAATTGCATCCGCGCGCTGATCTCCAGCCCTTCACGCTTGGACTTGGTTGCGCGATTGGCGGGCGTTGCGATGAAATCGGGCGCGGGAAAGCTCGTGAAGATCTCGTCTTCAAGGTTCGCATCGAACCATGTCGCAGAAACGATCAGGCGATCATCGGCCACGCTTTGCGTGATGCCCACTTCCCAGCTTTCGGACTTCTCCGGCGTCAAATCTGCATTGCCGATAAAGCGGCCATCGACGAAGCCGAACAGCTCGTAAAAGCCGGGGTTCTTGATGCCAGTGCCGTAGGAGGAGTGAATGCGAGTGCCTTGAGTTATCGCAAGGGCAGCGCCCAAGCGGAATGTCGTCTCATCAGCAAAGCGGTCGTTGAAGTCGTGCCGGACAGCTGCAGAGATATCGATCTGCTCGTCGGAATAGCGATACTCGCCGGACAGCCCGACATTCTCGATCTGGCGTTTGCCGGTAAAGGCAAATCCGAACGGATCGGTGTTCTGGAAACGCTCGCGCTCCCAATCTGCTGCGAAGGTGACGCTGTGCGCATCCTGATTGACAGCACTGACATAGGAGGCTTTCAGTCGTTCGCCTTTGCTGCCGAACGTCCGTCCAAACGGACCGAAACTGTCACGCGTGATGTCTGCAATCTGAGCGGAAAGATCATGAAACCACGCACCATCCAGCGTCGAGACATTTATCCCAGCCAGCGCGTAGATCGCTTCGTTCTCAAACCGCGTTTCCGGACTGTCAATGACGAAGCCGAAGGTGGGCGCTGCGACGGGAAAGCTATTGAAATCCTGATCGTTAAAGCGGCCTTCCGTCAGCACATAGCGCGCTGTGCCGCGTAGATTGACCGCATCGTTTAACCGGATTTCGCCCTTGCCTGACAGAGTGTAGCTGTCGCGCCCGATATCACGCACGCCGCCCCGCGCATTGGGCTCGCCATTGGTGCTGACGACAGTTGCAGACAGCGAGGCTTCCACATTTTGCCCGACAAATCCGGCTTGGGCCGCACCGTTGATTGTGCCCTGCGTGCCGCCTTCCAGCCGCGCGGCAAACCCGTCGAGCGATCCGCTTTCATAAGCAATGACGCCGCCAATCGCATCGGAGCCATATAAAGCCGATTGCGGCCCGCGCAGGACTTCAACCCGGCTGCCAATCTCAGCTTGCAGTGTGCCCATGTCGAATTCACCGCCGAAAGGGTCGGAAACCTCGATCCCGTCGACTAGCACAAGCACGTGGTTCGCTTCCGAACCGCGCAAGCGCAATTGTGTCTGACCCGGTACAGACGAGACTGACACGCCCGGTACATCGCGCAGAACATCTTCGACATTGCGCACTTGGCGCTCTTGCAGGTCATAAGCTGGGATGACAGTTGCGGAACCTGTATAGTTTTGCCGGACTTCAAATCCCGTCCGATTGGCACTTACCAAAATATCGCGAGGCTGAGGGTCCCAAGTCCGCAGAATGATCCGCTCGCTCCCATCGGACTCGCCATTTTGCTTCTCGTCTTGCGCGAGCGCTCCGGCACTCCAACTCAAGGCCACCAGACCAACGCTGCAACTCAGATTTCTCAATTTCATCGGACTTTCCCTCCGCCCACAAAGCAACAAAGCCCTGCGGATCGCTCCACAAGGCAGGTTCGTTTGTCGCTCGAACGAAGGGTTCTCGCATGAGAACATATCCGCGCCTGGCCAATCCCTGAGCCGGGCAAGAACGACTGGGCGCACGGTCGGTCTCCTGGCTCACGGGTCAGGGCATCTGCTTCACCTTCCCAAGGTTCCCCTCAGTGGCTGCGTTTCCGATGGAAACGCGCGTAGCAGATGCTCGCCGCTTACAGTTGCAGGGACAGCCGGGGCATCAAACCCCGTTCCCGTTACCGGCGCTGAATGTTCGCTAAAGCTGTGCGGAGGAAAGCGCAAGCGATGGGTGTAAGGAAGTAAGCGCCTGCATGCCGATATTGTTGCCTATTGCGGCTCTTGCGCTGTGCTATCTTCGGAAGGGATCGGCTCGACCACAGGCACTGACACGGTGTTTTCAGTGCCAGGCACGACCGGAATGGCAGCACCGGTGTCCGGATCAATTACCGCACCAGTTGCAACGGGCTGATCACCAACAAGTGTCGTTGCGGGATTGAGGCTCGAAGGCCTTGTACCAGTTCGCTGATAGTAAGCCTGCGTTGCGACATAGCCTGGCTGCGACTGGCCATATTGAGCGCCCCATCTCGCGTCCCAGTCAGCTGAAGTCCGCTCATATTCCTCATACCGCGTGTAGAAGTCTTCAAACGGTGCGGTGAGCAAAGGAAAATTGTCCTTCGCAAACGCGATCGGGTCGGCAATCGGAGCCAGCTGAGCGCGGTTCGAGATATCGAGCGCCGCGCGGCAGAATTCGCCTCGCGCGGGCGGCAAAGCGAAGAAGTTATAGACCATTGTCATGCGCTGTTCGCGAGCCTTGATCGCCTCACGCCGCGAACTGGCGTCCTTGCGATAAGTCTCGTCAAGGCGGGAATTCACACTTCGCAAGGCGCGTCCATGATCAGTAATATAAGCGGAATAGGCATCGACCACTGGCTGATAGGTTGCGCGAGAACAGTTAAGCGCGGCTACGTTCCAGCCACTGCGGAAATGCCAGACGATCTCATCATCGCTAATCCCCGTATTGACGGTCTGGCGGACGCCATCGGGGCCCTTGCGCGGAATCTTCATGACATAGGATGCGCCGTAAGGCGGCAATGGGCGATAAGGGATGCTCGCTTGCGGCGGAGGGGGTGGTGGCGGAGGCGGAGGCGGTGCTGGCGTTGCACATGCAGCCAGCGTTGCGGTTGCAGCAGCGACCAGAGTAATACGAACAGGCGACACGGTTTTTGCGACCATCGTGTGGTCCTTTCTTTATCCTCAACCCGAAGACAAGGCTGCAGTCGGCACAACAGTGCCTCAACAAGTCTTACCCTTCCCTGAAGATGGCCTAAGCCCTTTATCGGACAAAGAAAATGCCCGGAGACCGCGTGGGACTCCGGGCATCGATAAACCGAGTCAGGCGTGCGACAGTCCGCACAACTGATCGAATACGGTTCGTTTTATGCGATCACTCGCGGCTGCCCATGAACTGCAGCAGGAACTGGAACATGTTGATGAAGTCCAGATAGAGGCTCAGGGCTCCAAGAATGACGGCCTTGCCTGCGAATTCCGTACCGCGCAGATACGCATACTCATTCTTGAGACGCTGCGTGTCATAGGCGGTGAGGCCAGCGAAGATCAGCACACCAATCGCACTCACTGCGTAATGCAATGCAGGCGACTGAAGGAAGAAGTTCGCAATCATCGCAATGATGAGACCGATTACACCGATGATCAGGAAGCTTCCCCAGCCGGAGATGTCTTTCTTCGTGGTGTAGCCCCACAGGCTAAGACCTGCGAATGCGGCAGAGGTCGCCATGAAGGTCGTGGCAATTGATCCACCTGTGTAGATCAGGAAGACAGAAGACAGCGACAGACCCATGAGTGTCGAAAACGCCCAGAACATGATCTGCAGCGTGCCTCTGCTGAATCGGTTCGCGCCGAAGCTCATCGCGAAGACGATTGCAAGCGGTGACAATGCCACGATCCAGCGGAGCAGACCGCCCGTAAAGATCGTCTCGGCAAGACCGCTAGTGTAGCTCATCAGTGCGACAATGCCGGTCAGCAATACGCCTGATGCCATGTAATTGTAGATCGAAAGCATGTGCTTGCGCAGACCAGCATCGAACACTTCGCCAGTGCGCGGAACTGATGCACCGGTAAAGTCCTGGCCAAGGCCCTGCTGCTGCGAACGCTGTGTATCGTTCCAATCAGCCATGAGAATAAATACTCCGATTTAAGAGCGCGAGATAGCGCCGTTGGGACACAATATCGTGTTTTTGCGAGTGGTTTTCAAGCAAAACCGGATTGCAATCGGTGCAACTGCTTAACTCTGATTTTTGGCTGCTTTTGCAAGCGCATCGCCTTTGTCAGCAGTCGCCTTGAGCGTCACTTTAAGCAGGGAAATCAGGGCCTTGTTATCATCGAGGACATTCAGGCCTTCGCGCGTCATTCCGCCCGGACTTGCGACCCGGTCTGCGAGTTCGCCGGGCGAATGCAGGGCGGACGCTGCAAGCGCGCTTGCGCCTTCCACCGTTGCCAATGCGAGTGATTCCGCCATTTCCGCTGGCAATCCAAGCTCGATAGCGGCATCTGACAACGCCTGAATGAAGCGATAGACGAAGCCCGGACCTGAACCAGCCAAGGCTGTTACGAGGTTGAACTGCTCCTCATTTTCCAGCCAAACAGCTGTGCCAAGCGCGCCAAACATGGTTTGCGCCTCGCTACGTGATTGCTCGGAGAGCCCCTGCTCGGCGAGGATAACCGGAGATTTGTTCAGCCGTGCTGCAAGGTTCGGCATGACGCGCACATGTGCGCCTGCTGAAGGAAACGCCTTCGCGAGGCTCGCAAGTTCGACACCTGCGAGAAGCGAGAAGACCGTTCGATCATCAATGATTTTTTGCAGACCTGGCGCAAGATCGCTTAATTGTTGCGGCTTGAAACCCAGCAATACCGCATCGTGATCGCTTGCTTCATCCGGCTTTCGATACAGCGCTACACCGTCAGGCGCCGCATCCATCGCCGGATCGAGCACTGCAAAGCGAGACGGATCGTATCCCGCGGCCAGCCAGCCGGCCAGCATGGCGCCGCCCATATTGCCGCAGCCGATGATCAGAAGTTTCTCGAGGTTTGCCATGCAATACGCTCCGTTCAGACGCTTGCAGAGTTAAGCTTCTCCAGCGGCATCGACAAGCGCTGCATCAAGCGCATCACGCGGCGCCTTGTCGCCCCACAGCACAAACTGGAACGCCGGATAAAAACGGTCGCATTCATCGATCGCGGTTTCGACAAGGGCCTGAGCCTGCCTTAGCGAAAGCAGACCGTCATCGCCGAGCAGAGCACCATGCCGATAGAGGAGCACATTGCCATTCGACCAGATGTCGAAATGACCGAGCCAGGTTTGCTCGTTGATGAGCGACAGTAGCTCGAACGCTGCACTGCGTTTCTCTTCAGATACACGGATGTCAGGCAGGCAAAGCAGCTGCAGGACATTGTCTTCACCGCGCCAGATGCCGCGAAGCTGATACTTCGCCCAGCTCCCCTGCACTTCGCCGGAAACCTCGTCATCGGTCGAAATTTCGCACGGCCAACCGCGCGCTTCGAACAAAGCCGCCAGCATCTCTACCGGTGCAGCATCATCCTCAGCGACATATTGCTGTTCGCGCAGGTTCATCGAAGAGTTCCGGTGGTTTGCATCGAGCATGTGTTGCAACTTGCTGCCCCTCTTTGGCAATGGCGGCAGGCTGGGCTGCTGGGGAGAACCCCAACCACTTGTTCAAAGCCTGTGCACAGAAAGCGGGTGAAAACAGTTAATCTACTGAATTTGCTCGACTTTAGAACCAGGAGAGGTCTTGATCGTAAAGCCGTCAACACGCTTGTTGGAAAGCCTGCCCACCATGTCCTGCGCACTGCGCTGATCCGGGAACGGTCCGGCGAGCAAACGGCTCATCCGGTTGGCGGTAATCACATGCGGTCGATACGCGGAAAGTTCGTCGGACGCGCGACGTTGCAACCGATCCCAGTCGCGCAGAAGTGCTTTGCGATCACGGCCTGCCGCAAGCTGCACCCAGTGCCGCTCGATGTTCGGGTCCGACAAAGCGCTCGCCCCCTCGTTCGCGCTTCGCGCCGCATCACTTGCCGTAGATTGCCCTTGCATCTGCGCGCGAAACGCAATGATCGCAGGATCGTCACGTCCAACCTCTGCGGCTTTCGGAAAAATACCCAGATTGGCGGCGGCCGCCTGCTGCGCCTTTGTCAAACGCGGCATGAATTCCAGATACGGTATGATTCGCGAAGCCAAGTCACGCGGTATGACAGTCGTCACAAGACCCTTGGCTTCATTCATGTCGCCCAGGATCGCCAGCCCGAATGCCCGCGCACGATAAGCGGCAACGTCCCTCTCCAGCACAAGCGGCCTAAGCACTTCATTGAAGGAGGCCTTGTCGCCGGAAATCGCATAGCTCACCGCAAGGCGGCGGGTGACCTCTGCATCGTCGCCCTTGCTCAATGCGGACTGATAGCTTTGTTGCGCGCGGAGGTTATCTCCAAGCAAATCATAAGCAAGCCCGCGATCTGAAGCGATCAAGCCCATATCAGCGCCCGCCCGCTCAGCGGCGGCAAAGTATTGCAGCGCTTCAGTTGGTCGCTGCGAACGCATGTAAACGCTCGCCATCCCGATATTGGCGTCAAGATCGGAAGATGAGACATTGATTGCGCGGCGGAAGAAGCCAAGCGCCGCCTCCATGTCACCTAATGCAAGCGCTGCGTTGCCAGCATCATTGAGAGCATCAAGATTGCGGCCGTTTACGGCCAACCTGCGCAGCGCGATATTCAGCGCCTGCACTTGAGCCGAAGGCACAGCTTGCACAACCTCACGGGAAACCGACTCGTCTTGAAAGGCAAGCACGGGCGCGCCGGCAAAAGCCAGACCGCATGCCAATACACCAACCGAGAATCGCCCCATCATCATGGGCGCTCTATAGCTCGATAGAGATGAACCGCTACCGAAGGTTTAGCGCTGTCCCGCTACAGCGACAGCGATACCGTGAGCACGGATCGCGTTATTGGTTGTTCTGCCGCCCGAGGAAACGCGGGATGCTGATCGAAGGACCGCCTCCGCCGTCTTCGTCCTCATCTTCGTCCTCTTCGTCGCCAGAGCCTGTATCCGCACCACGTGAGAGATTGGCCATGCGCTCGAACAGAGTGCTTCCTCCCCCTGCTGCAGCGCCTCCGCCTGCTGCGGCGCCTCCGCCTGCTGCGCCATCTGGGCCGGAGCTGCCAGACTCGCCGCCTGAACCAGACCCGCTTTCACCGCCAGAACTGCCTTCTCCACCGCCGACGAGACCGCGACGGCGGCCACCTCCGGCAGGTTGATCTTCTTCGGACAACCGGTCGGCTTCCGCTAGCAGATCATCACCGCCCGTTTCTGTATCAGCGGTCAGGTCGAGCGGCGCTTCCTCTGCGTCATCGCTTGCGCCACCATCCGAGGAATGGAAACTTGAGTCATCAGCTGGCTCCGCCAGACCATCTGAAGGATCAGCGTACGGATCATTTTCTTCATTACGCATGCCAGCAAGCGGATCAACGATGTCATCGACGTCATCATCGTGCTCGTCATCCATGCCGGCTTGCATGCCGGTGAGATCGAATGGCTCAGCATCGCCATCATCTTCATTGGCATCTGCTTCGGCGTCGCCTGCAGAAACGCCATCAGTCATCAATTCCAATGGCTCATCATCCACCGGTAAATCTGCTTCGTCGGCAGCTTCCTCTTCAACTGGCAATGCGATTACAGGCTTCTTCGGCGGACGCGCACCTGCGAGCGAGGTGACGGCCGTAGGCGCCGGCTCGGACCGCTGAGGCATTGCGCCTTGCTCAATCCCAGTCGCGACGACCGACACGCGGATCTTGCCTTCAAGGTCAGGGTTGAATGCCGAGCCCCAGATAATGTTCGCGTCTTCATCCACCAATTCACGGATGTGATTTGCGGCTTCATCGACTTCGAGCAGCTTCATGTCTTCGCCGCCGATGATCGAAATGATAACGCCCTTCGCGCCCTGCATGCTCACACCGTCGAGCAGCGGGTTGGCGATGGCTTGCTCCGCGGCCGCTAGCGCGCGGCTTTCGCCTTCGCCTTCGCCGGTCCCCATCATCGCTTTGCCCATCTCGCTCATCACAGAGCGCACGTCGGCAAAGTCCAGATTGATCAGACCAGGCATGACCATAAGGTCAGTGATTGAACGCACCCCCTGCTGCAAGACTTCATCGGCGAGTTGGAAAGCTTCCTTGAAGGTTGTTTCCGCCTTCGCAATCAGGAACAGGTTCTGGTTCGGAATGACAATCAGTGTGTCGACATGCTTTTGAAGTTCTTCAATGCCCGCTTCAGCCGCGCGCATCCGCCGCGTTCCTTCGAACAGAAACGGCTTCGTAACTACGCCCACGGTGAGCACGCCCATGCGCCGTGCGGCCTCTGCGATGACAGGCGCTGCACCTGTCCCGGTGCCGCCGCCCATACCGGCTGCGATAAAGACCATATTGACGCCTTCCAGCGCCTCTTCGACTTCCTTGACTGTCTCTTCAGCCGCGGCACGGCCCACTTCAGGACGAGCACCTGCGCCAAGACCACCAGTAATGTCCGGCCCGAGCTGGATCCGGCGATCAGCGGCTGATGAAGTCAGCGCTTGCCCGTCAGTGTTGGCAACGATGAAGTCGACACCTTCGATCTCAGCTTCGATCATGTTCGCAACAGCGTTTCCGCCAGCGCCGCCAATGCCGATTACCGTGATGCGAGGCCGTAGCTCCTCGCTCGATGCTGGTCCGATATTGATGCTCATTTCTCAAATTCCTCTCGGGCGGGTACCCGTAATACGCGCGTAGCTTAATTTTTGCACAAACCGTAACCACCGTTGATAGCGCAAAAGCCCTTATCCACAGTGGTTAAAGCCGACCCTTGGATGTCTACGCATCCCTTTAAAAATACTCGCGAACGGCTCGCAACATTCTAACGACAACATCGCCTCCAGAATAGCGTGCAGATTGCTGATAGCGTGGACCGATTGATCGGATATCAATCGGATCGTCTGCGGCATAAAGGCACAGACCTGCAAGCGCTGCGAAACCGGGCGTCGAATGCGCTTCCGGCAGGCCCGTCAAATGCGGTGGACGGCCAATCCGCACCGGCATGGCGAGCGCGCTTTGCGCAAATTCAGCAAGGCCTGCAAGCTCCGCACCGCCGCCGGCGAAGACCACCTGCCCGCCATTGCCTGCAGTAAAGCCCATGTCTTTCAACGCCCTGCGCACCTGCGTTGTCAGCTGCGAGAGGTTTTGTGTGACAATTGACACCAGTGCTGCACGCGGAATGCGGTTGTTGTCATCCGCACCGCGCGCAGTAGTGCTTTCAGCGTCATCATCAGGCGAAGCGATTGCGATCATCTCGCGGTGGTCTGAGGGACTTGCGAGCGCGGACCCGGCCACACACTTCAATCGCTCAGCCTCGGAACGCTTGATCCCGAAGGAGGATGCGATCGCGTCAGTAATGTCGGCGGAACCGCCCGGAAGCGATTTCAGGCCGAGCAACATTCCGCCCGCATAAACGGCGACATTGGTTACATGACTGCCAATCTCAACAAGCGCGACACCCAGTTCGCGCTCTTCCGGAGTTAGACATGCATATCCCGAGGCAAGCGGCGCCGCGACGACCGCTTCGACATCCAGATGTGCGTTTTGCACCGCTTCAGTGAGGTTTCTAATCGGCGCGCCATCGGCAAACATCACATGAATTTCCACGCCCAAGCGGTCAGCATGAAGTCCCTTGGGATTTGCCACGCCATGTGCGCCGTCGAGCATGTAATGCGCTGGCTGTGCGTGCAGCACCATGCGGCCATCCGGGCGGATCGCATCGCGCGCTTCTATCAGCAGATGTTCGATATCTTCTTCTTCGATGCGGCGGCCGCCGACTTCGATTTCGACGCGAGTGACTTCGCTGGACAGGCCTGCGCCAGCACAGCCGACCCACACGGATTCGATCGAATGCCCGGCGTTTTTCTCAGCACGCTCCACCGCATCGCGGATGACATACGTCGCTGCTTTCATATCCGTCACATAGCCGCGCTTGATCCCCTGACTGGCGCGGTGGCCGCTACCGAGGACTTGCAGTTCGTTATCATCTGTCAGGCCAAGGATCATCGCCGACACGCGGAACGAACCAGGATTGACAGCGCCAAACACTTTCTTCAGCCGCGCCTGACCATTGGGCCGCGCAGTAGCACTCTTCGCCATCAGGGATTGCCCTCCTGAGCAGACAGCACTTCATCCGCGCGTCCGGGAACGCGCATGTAGAGACGCGGCGGCGCGCGCATATCGAACGTCGCGACTTTCCCACCAAGCAAACGGTTCTGGCCATCAAGCCGTGCAAAATCGATCAAGGCTGCAGCGGCCTGATCATCGCCTTGTGGGAGCGCGAGCATCTGCCCGGTCTTAAATTTCAAATTCCAGCGCCGATTGCCGATCCATTCCGCAGACGAGACTTGCGGGCGGATCGCTGGCGCTGCTTCCAGCAAATGCTCCAGATCAAGCACTTGGCGTTCCACTCCTGCGCCAGACAGCTGGAGTATCTCTTCAGCTTTGCTTGCTGCGATCGGCTCAAGCTCCACGCCGCTTTCATCGATCAGCACAAGATGGTCCGCTTTCTTCAAGACAGCATGCGGCTCGCGCTCGACTATATCGATCTTGAGCGTCGCCGGAAGCTGTTTGGAAACGCGCGCATCCTTAACCCACGGCAGTTGCAATAGATCATCGCGCAGCGCCTCGATATCGACTGTCGGCATCGGGCGGTCCCGCTGTGCGAGCACGCGCTCATAGACCTTGCCTTCATTGATCCGCTCTGTGCCGGAAACGCGCACGTGGCGCACTTCGAAGCCGGCATCAGAAGCAAGATGCGCGATCTGCGCCTGCGCCATGGCGGGCACGCCGACAAGCGTTGCAACAAACCACGCCAGTGCCACGGCACCGCCCAGAATAACAGCGAGGAAGAAGCGGTGCAGCTGCTCATCAGTAAATGGCAGTAGCGCCATTGTGTTGTCGAGGAACCCGCTCGTCTTGGCTTTCGCTTTGCGCGCTTTGGTGGCGCGGCTGTTCGCCTGCGCTGCGCGGCGCACGCCTTTCGATCCGCGCTTAATCGTCGCCATCTTCGCCTCCCTTGTTCTTGCGGACCCGAAGCGCCTCGGCGACGATCGCTTCGACCAGATCGGCATATTCCATGCCTGCATGCTTGGCCTGTTCCGGAACCAGGCTGAGCGGGGTCATGCCCGGCTGCGTATTGGTTTCGAGAACGAACAGGCCGTTTTCGCCTTGCTCGTCATCCCAGCGAAAATCGGTGCGGCTCGTGCCTTTGCAGCCGAGCACTTTATGGGCTTTCAATGCGTGTTCTTCGCAGAGCTTGGCGATGCCGGCCGGGATATCAGCCGGGCAAACGTGCACCGTCTTGCCGTCCGTGTATTTGTGCTCGAAATCGTAGAAACCGCTTTCAATGATGAGCTCTGTCACGCCCAGCGCGCGAGGACCATCAGCGCTGTCGATCACAGCTGTCGTAAGCTCCCGTCCCTTGATGAAAGGCTCTGCGAGCAGTTCAGCAAAATCCTGCCATGGCCCTGCGGCATCAGGCGAAATCGGATTGCCGTAATTGCTGGTGTCCGTGACGATCGCCACGCCAACGGACGAACCTTCATTGACGGGCTTCAACACATAGGGACGAGGCAGCGGATCGCGCTCGAAAATCTCAGCGCGGGTAACAATGCGCCCGCCGGGAAACGGAATGCCATGAGGGATCAGCGCTTGCTTGGTGAGCTGCTTATCAATCGCCACCACTGACGTCGCGAGCCCCGAGTGCGTATACGGTACACCCATCAAGTCGAGCATGCCTTGCACGCTGCCATCTTCGCCCGGCACGCCGTGCAGCGCGTTGAACACGACATCAGGGGCGGTTTCCTTGATCCGAGCAGCGACATTGCGATCCATGTCGATACAAGTGACGCGGTGCCCCTTGCTCTCAAGCGCATCGGCAACGCCATTGCCGCTCATCAGCGAGACTTCGCGTTCATTCGCCCATCCGCCCATCAGGACTGCGATATGGAGATTGGCGAGACCACTCACGGCCGCCCTACCCTCTGGATTTCCCATTCCAGCTCAATGCCTGAATTCTCATAAACGCGGCGGCGGACTTCCTCGCCCAATGCCTCGATATCGGCGCTGGTTGCATCGCCGGTATTGATGAGAAAATTGGTGTGCTTCTCGCTCACTTGCGCGCCGCCCATTGTCAGCCCGCGGCACCCGGCGGCATCCACCAATTGCCACGCTTTGTGTCCTTCAGGGTTCTTGAAGGTCGAGCCGCCCGTTTTAGTGCGCAAGGGCTGTGATTGCTCGCGCGCATCGGCAATGCGGTCCATTTCCGCGCCAATCTCCGCAGGATCGCCCGCAGCACCTCGAAAGCGGGCTGTCACCACGACCGCTCCATCAGGCAAAGCCGAATGGCGGTAGGTGTATTGGAGGTCAGCGGCGGGCAGTGTGATAAACTCGCCATCAGGCATCACGACATCACAATCGATCAGCACGTCTGCAACTTCGCGCCCATAGGCACCACCATTCATGCGTACGAAGCCGCCAACCGTGCCGGGAATCCCGCGCATGAATTCCAGCCCGGCAATGCCTGCATCGCGCGCGGTCGAGGCGACCAATATGCCCGCTGTGCCGCCGCCGCATTCTATGCGGTGATCCCCCAGCTCTGTCACTGTAGCGAAAGGCTTGCCTAGGCGGATGACAACGCCCGGCACCCCGCCATCGCGGATGATCATATTGGAACCAAGGCCCAGCGCCATAACCGGGGTTCCTTTATCGAGACGCTCAAGAAAGCTGCGCAGGTCATCGAGGTCTTCAGGTTCAAACAGCCAGTCAGCCGTCCCGCCTGATTTGAACCAGACCAGCTTTGCGATAGGTGCATCACGGGTCAGCGTGCCGCGCACACCGTCTTTCGGGATGTCGCCTCCCAGGCCGCCTTCGACTGAACAATCCGGCGCGCTGCCGCTATCCGTCATCCAAAAGCTTTCAGGCTGGTTCACTATCATGCTCGGCCTTGTTGAGAGATTTTGCCAGCGAGGCCAGCCGCCCACTTGGTGATATCCCCCGCGCCGAGGCACACGACGATGTCGCCGGCTTTCACTTCCTCGCGCAGAGCCGTTGCAAGAGCATCACTATCCGCAATCGTCGCAGCCTGACGATGTCCGCGTGACTTCAGGCCAGTGACCAGAGCATCGGCATCGACGCCTGCAATCGGTTCTTCGCCTGCTGGGTAGACCGGCGTGATGTAAACCTGGTCCGCTTCATTGAAGCAGGACTGGAACTCGTCCATCAGATCGCGCAGGCGCGTGTAGCGGTGTGGCTGCGCAATCGCGATGACCCGGCCTTCACCGCTTGCCTCCGCAGCTTCGCGGGCGGCGCTGAGCACGGCCTGTATCTCAACCGGGTGGTGCGCATAGTCATCGATGATCGTCGCGCCGAGAGCTTCGCCTACCTTCGTAAAGCGTCGACGGACGCCGCCGAACTTGCCGAAACCTTCGCGGATCACTTCATCCGGGCAGCCCATCTCGATCGCGACTGCAATCGCCGCGAGCGCGTTCTGGACATTGTGGCGGCCCGGCATGGGAAGCTTTACACCTTCAATCCGGCGGTCTTCTTCCCCGCGTTGGCGGACGATCACATCGAATGTGTTGCCGCTTGCGGTCGGACGGATATTCACGCCGCAAATGTCAGCCTGTAGCGAGAAGCCATACGTCACGACCTTGCGGTCGCGCACTTGTCCGATAACCGCCTGCACTTCGGGGTGGTCGATGCACAGCACAGCTGCGCCATAAAACGGAACATTGTGAATGAACTCGACGAAGGCCTTTTTGACGCCTTCGAAGTCGCCATAGTGATCGAGATGCTCAGGATCGATATTGGTAACCACCGCAATCGTCCCATCAAGCCGTAGGAAGCTGCCATCGCTTTCGTCGGCCTCAACGACCATCCAGTCGCTGTCGCCCAACCGCGCGTTGGAGCCATATTGCTCGATAATCCCGCCATTGATGACTGTCGGATCAATTTCTCCGCGATCTAGCAAGGCCGCGATCATGCTCGTAGTGGTCGTTTTGCCATGCGTGCCTGCCACCGCGACGGTGGACTTCAAACGCATTAACTCTGCGAGCATTTCTGCGCGGCGCACCACCGGAATGCGGTTTTCAAGCGCGAAAGCAACTTCAGGATTGGTACGTTTGACGGCTGTGGAGGTAACGACAACCGCCACGCCGTCTACATTCTCGCGTTCATGCCCGATATGCACTGTGATCCCGCGCTTGCGCAGCCGCTCGACGCTGGGGCCTTCCGCCAAGTCGCTGCCCTGCACGACATAGCCGAGGTTGTGCATCACTTCGGCAATGCCTGACATGCCGATCCCGCCAATGCCGACGAAATGGACCGTGCCAATGTCAGCGGGAACGCCTCTCACCCGGCATACTCCTCAGCGATGCGTTCTTTCACTTCGCGCAGCATGGTCTTGCCAACGCTGGTCTGTGTCTTGGAGCTAGCGCGCGCGGGCTCTTTCCCGCCGACCTTGATCACGTCCATCATGTCGACCCCGCCGAAGCTCTCGACCAAATCAGCGAGATCCTTGGCTGCATCGGGCCGCCCGCAATTCCACGCAGCATGCGCGGCATTGCCAAGGCTGCTGGGATTCTGCGCCATGGCCTGAATTTGTTTGGCGAGCTCTTTCGGCGTGAAGCGTTCCTGCCGGATCATCCGCGCGCCGCCTGCCTTTACCATTTCACGTGTATTCGCGGCCTGATGATCGTCCGTGGCAATCGGCAGCGGAATCAGGATCGCAGGACGTCCAACTGCGGTCAGCTCTGCAATCGTTGAAGCCCCTGCGCGCCCGATGAACAGATGGCAGTCCGCCAGCCGCGCTTCCATGTCTTCAAAATACGTGCCGAGTTCTGCTGGAATGTCGTGATTGCGATAGCGTTCGCGCACCGCGTCCAAGTCTTCCGGGCGGCATTGCTGCGTCACTTGCAAGCGCTGGCGCAAAGCGGGTTGCAGCATAGCGAGCCCATCAGGCACCACTTGCGAGAGGATGCTTGCACCCTGGCTCCCGCCAGTCACGAGCACTCGGAGAATGCCGTCTTCAGTAAAGGCAGGAAACTCTTCCTTGCGCAGCGCTAGCACTTCTTCGCGCACGGGATTGCCGACCAGATGCGACTTCGACAGATGCTTGTCTTTGAAACGCTCAACATCCGGATAGCTTGTCGCGATGGCATCCACCCTCCCTGCCATCAAGCGGTTCACACGGCCCAGCACAGCATTCTGCTCATGCACGATGGTCGGGATGCCAGCCGAAGTTGATGCCAGCATCGCAGGCAAAGCGGGATAGCCGCCAAAGCCTATGACAGCGCTTGGCTCGAACGCATCGAACAGACGCAGCGCCATGCGTCGTCCTTCAAGCACAGAGCGAATACCACCAATCCAGCGCAGCGGGTTCTTGCCGAAACGGCCTGCTGGCAGGACATGCGCTGGCAGGAACTCCGGTTTGCCCGGAAGCTGCGCGCCGCGCTGGTCAGTGATCAGCGCGATGTGATGTCCGCGCTGGGTAAGCTCTGCGGCAAGCGCAAAGGCAGGGATCATGTGCCCGCCAGTGCCGCCTGCTGCCAGAACGTAATGTCGGCTCGCGCCGGTCGGTGCCGGTGCTGTCATAGAGCCGTCTCCTTGGCCGTTTTCTCTTTGGACCCGAATAATGTGCGAAGCCCCGGTGTCTCCCGCTTCAGATACGGATTGCGCCGGGTGATCGCGAGCAGCAGACCTATAGTGAGGCAAACTGCAATGGTGGATGAACCGCCATAACTGATGAGCGGCAGCGTCATGCCCTTGGACGGAAAGAGCTGCAGATTGACGAGGATGTTGATGAAGGCCTGCCCGCCAACCTGTGTGACAAGCCCTGCGCTTGCGAGCAGCACGAACAGGTTCTCTTCATCGACCATGCGAATGAGCACGCGCAGCAAGATGGCGAGGTAGAGCAGCACGATCAGCGCGCAGATGATCAGTCCGAATTCCTCGCCAATCACGCTGAAGATGTAGTCTGTATGCGCCTCGGGCAGGCTCATCTTGCGCGTGCCGAGCCACAAGCCGCTGCCGGTCCACCCACCTGCGATCAGCGTGCGCTGCGCCAGGTCCACTTGGTCAAACGCGGTGCCGCCTCCGAAGAAGCTGTCGATGCGGTAGCGCGCATTGTCATAGAAGAAATAAGCGAAGGTTAGCAGCGCAACGCCGCCGCCGACCAGTAAGCTCAACCGCTGTACGGAAACACCTGAAAGCAGCACCAGCACGAACCATACACCGCTGAACAGCAGTGTCGCGCCGAGGTTCGGCTGCAGCATCAGGAGAAACGCAACGATCGCCATCAGTCCCGTGACAGCCGCAAGGACAGGCAGTCCCGGATCGCGCAAACGCCATGAGAGGATCCATGCGAGCGCGATCGCGAAGGCAGGCTTTAGGAATTCCGATGGCTGGAAGGAAAAGCCAAGATTGATCCAGCGCGTTGCGCCATTGCGCTCAAACCCGATGAACGGGACCAAGCACAGCATGACCAGCATGGCTGCGGCCAGCACGATCCCCAGTCGCCGTGCATTATCACGGCTTAGCAGGGATGCGCCAAACAGCGCCACAAGCCCCATCATCTGCCACACAAGATGCTGTTTGAAGAAATAGAGATCATCGAGCGTCACAGCTGATGTCGAAAGCCGGTTCGCGCTGGCTGGTGAGGCAGCGGCAACCGCAACTGCGCCAATGCCCATCAGCAGCAGCACCAGGCCGAGTAAGACCTTGTCGATCTCGCGCCACCAGATGCGCAGCTCGTCGCGCCAATGGCCCTTGAAAGCTGATGCATCGATCCGTGCGCCGGGCGCATGCGGGATATAAGGACGCGGCATGCTCATGCGAGGTCCCCTCCTGGATGCGCGATCTCAGCGAGTTCAGGCCTGCCGGTTACGACGCTGACGACCTGACGGAAATGTTCACCGCGCTTTTCAAAGTCGCGGAACTGGTCGAAGCTCGCGCAGGCTGGCGAGAGCAGGACGACGTCTCCGGATTGCGCATTTTCGGCGGCGGTTCGCACGGCTTCGCAGAGCAATTCGGAGCGATGCACGGCCGGAACTTTGCCTTCAAGCAGCTCTGCAAAGCGCGGGCCGGCCTCACCGATCGTGTAAGCGGCGGCGATATTGCCGAGATGGTCTTCGCAAGGGCCCAGCCCGTCTTCCTTGGGCAGACCGCCAACAATCCAGTGGATGCGCGGGCGGCCGCCCTCTGTGGGCAGATAGGCTGCGAGCGCGGGCGCGGTGCTGTCCGGATTAGTGGCTTTGCTGTCATTGACGAACAGCACGCCTTCGTGCTCGGCGACCAGCTCCATGCGGTGCGGGAGGCCGGCGAAGGTGCGGAGGCCTTCCGAGATTTGCTGTATCTCTAGCCCTAAAAGTCTGCATACGGCGATTGCTGCTGAGCCATTCTGTCCGTTATGTGGACCTTGAAGGCTTGGCCAGTTGTGCTGGAGTCCTACTCGCCTGCTGTTTGAGTAGCCGACACTTTCGACCACACTTCCAATGCACCCAACATACTTGGTCGAGGCATGATAAGATCGCTCGCCGGCATGAGGTCGAGATGAATCGTCCGCGTCCGCATCATACTTGAGCAGAATTGGATCGTCAGTATGCACCCACTTGCTAGTCTGAGATTGCATTTCGACTAGTCGAAACTTTGCCGCCGCATATTTCTCAAAGCTGCCATCATACCGATCCAAATGGTCAGGCGTGATATTCAGCAGCACAGCGACATCGCAATCGAGGCTCTGCGTCAGATCAATCTGATAGCTCGACAGCTCCAGCACATAGACGCCGCCTTCTGTCAGCGGATCCTGCTCCATGATCGGAATGCCAATATTGCCGCCCATCACAGTCGGAATGTCAGCCGTCTTGAGGATATGGTGGACCAAAGCGGTCGTGGTCGATTTTCCGTTCGTGCCTGTAATGCCGACGACCTTGTGCGGCGGCAGCTCTGCGCGCGCCTGCGCAAACAGCTCGATATCGCCGATCACCGGCACACCGTACTTCTCGGCATGCGGCAGAATCGGATGGGTGTTCAATGGAACGCCGGGCGAAACCACCACGCCTGCGAAACCCGTCAGATCGCGCTCTAGCGGGTCAGCCAGTTCGCAGCGCCCCTCATAGGAATCTTGGGCGAATGCTGCGCGCGCATTATCCTGCCGATCCCAAGCGAGCACTTCAGCGCCGCTCGCCAGCAGGCTTTCTGCCGCCGCCGCGCCGGAACGCGCGAGCCCGAGGACCGCGTATTTCTTTCCGGCAAAGGCGGTGGAGGTGATCACGCTTGCGCCCTCACCTCAGCTTCAAGGTCGAGAGGCCCGCCATTGCGAGCACAATGGCAATGATCCAGAAACGGATCACAACCTTGCTCTCGCTCCAGCCGAGCTGTTCGAAATGGTGATGGATCGGTGCCATGCGGAAGATGCGTTTGCCGGTCCGCTTGAACCAGAAGACCTGAATGATCACGCTCGCGGTTTCGACGACGAACAGTCCGCCGACAATCAGCAATACGATTTCGTGATGCGCGGCGACAGCAACTGCGCCAAGCGCGCCGCCTAATGCCAGCGAACCTGTGTCACCCATGAACACCGCCGCCGGCGGGGCATTGAACCACAGGAAGGCCAGCCCTCCCCCAACGATGGCCGCGCAGAAGATCGCAAGCTCGCCTGCACCCGGAACATGCGGAATGCCGAGATATTCGGAATAGTCGACGCGGCCCACAAGGTAAGCGATCAGCGCGAAGGTTCCGGCAGCGATGATGACCGGCATAATCGCGAGACCGTCAAGGCCGTCAGTTAAGTTCACAGCATTGCCGAATCCCACAATCAGCGTCGCGGCAAAGACGTAATAGAAGGGCCCCAACGGAATGCTCACGTCCGAGAAAAACGGCACATAAAGGTCTGTGCTGATCTGGCCGACAATGATGTAGCTCGCGATGCCTGCGACGATGAACTCGAACAGCAAGCGCACTTTGCCGGAAACGCCGCGATGGCTGTTCTTGGTGACCTTGTCATAATCGTCGAGGAAGCCGATCAAGCCGAAGCCAGCCGTCACTGCCAAGCATGCCCAGACAAACGGATTGCGCAAATCCATCCAAAGCAGCAGCGACAGTGTCAGCGCGATCAGGATCATCAGCCCGCCCATGGTAGGCGTGCCCACTTTTGCTTGGTGGCTTTGCGGACCGTCCTCACGGATCGGCTGGCCCTTGCCCTGCCGCACCCGCAGAAGGTTGATGAATTTGGGACCAATTAACAGGCCGATAAACAGCGCTGTGATCAGCGCGGCGCCAAAGCGGAACGTCTGGTAACGCACCAGATTCCAGATGCCTTCAAAGCCCAGATATTCTGCAAGAAGGTAAAGCATGAGCCTGTTCCGCCTCTATCCGCCGAGGCCTGCAAAGTGTGACACCACAGCGCCAAGCCCGACTGAGTTGGAACCCTTGACCAGCACAGCATCACCCTGTGCCAATCCATACTCTTCCAGCAACGCAATCGCCTCGGCTGGATTCATGCAATGCGCGTATGTGAGTCCCTTGTGAATCCCGCTGGCGGAGGCTTTCCCCAGCTCACTCATCAGAGCGCGCATTTCATCGCCGACACAGATCGCATGGTCGATTTTTGCATCGATAATCGGCTCAGCGAGCTGCGCATGGAATTTGTCAGAGAAATCGCCCAGCTCTTTCATGCTGCCGAGCACGGCGATCCGGCGACTAGCAGGCGTTTGGCCAAGCTGCCGCATGGTCGCTCGCATGCTGGCAGGGTTCGCGTTGTAGCTTTCATCGATCAGCAGCGCATGACCGCCTGCTGCCGGCACTCTGTGGCGCGCGCCGCGACCTTTGAGACCGCCCATCTCAGCGAGCGCCAAGCCTGCTGCTGCCAAGTCTCCGCCCGCTGCGCGGACTGCCGCCATGACGCCAAGCGAATTGGCGATCCAGTGCTCGCCCGGCTCCGCGACGGAATAGCACAGCCGCGTGTCGCCAAGATCAGCTGTCACAAGCGAACCGCCATTGGCCGAAGGGATCGCATCAAGCAGTCGCACATCAGCGTCAGCAGCCCGTCCAAACGTCACGATCTTCACGCCCAGCTTTTCAGCATAGGCCTTCATACGCGGCGCATATTCGCTGTCGGCTGGAATGATTGCCGTGCCGCCTTCAGCGAGCCCATCAAAGATAGAAGCTTTCTCATCCGCGATCGCTTCCATGCTGCCGAGGTTCTCGATGTGGGCTGGCGCAATCGTAGTGATAAGCGCGACGTGCGGACGGACATGCTCGGATAGGGGTGCGATTTCGCCTGCATGGTTCATGCCCATCTCGAACACGCCAAAGCGGCTGCGCGCGGGCATGCGGGCGAGCGAGAGCGGGACGCCGACATGGTTGTTATAGCTGCGCACGCTGCGATGCGCTGCGCCGCGGCTCGCGCGGTCAAGGCTCACAAAGATTGCTTCCTTGACGCCGGTCTTGCCAACCGATCCCGTGATCCCGATCCGCACCGCTTCGCTGCGATCACGCGCTGCATGAGCGAGATCATGGAGCGCCTTGGTCGTGTCTTTGACCAGCACATGCGGATAGTCGACTGGGCGGTCAACGATCGCTGCGACCGCGCCGTTCTCGAATGCTTTTGCAAGAAAGCGGTGGCCGTCCATCGCTTCGCCTTTGAGTGCGACGAAGACATCACCCGGACGCACATCGCGGCTGTCCATCTCCATGCCTGAGGCCTGAAATGCATGACTCGCCGTGCCGCCGGTCGCTGCTGCAATGCTGGCCGCATCCCACAAGGCGTGCGGCAGAGCATCGCGCTGGCTTATCGGCCATTGCCGCAAGAGAGCATGTGCGCTCATGAAGCAGCTCCGATCTGGCTCGCGCATTCGCGCGCCACTTCGACATCGTCGAACGGCAAAACCTTCATATCCTCTCCTGACCCGATGATCTGGCCTTGTTCGTGGCCTTTTCCTGCGATGAGCACGACATCTGCTGCCTTTGCTTCCGCGATCCCTGCTGTGATGGCTGCGCGCCGGTCACCGACCTCGCGTACGTTGTCGTTTGCGCCTTCCAGCACCGCTGCACGAATGCTTGCGGCGTCTTCGCCGCGCGGATTGTCATCTGTCACGATCACGACATCCGCTGCCGCCGAGGCAACTTGCCCCATCTGAGCGCGCTTGCCCTGATCGCGGTCGCCGCCAGCGCCAAACACGACGATCAAGCGACCGCCTTGTGTCTCATCGACATGCGGACGAAGCGCAGCAATCGCTGCTTCCAGAGCGTCGGGCGTATGCGCATAGTCGACATAGACCGGCGCGCCGCTGGCTGAGATCGCTGCACGCTCCAAACGTCCGCGCACCGGCTGCAAGCGCCCAAGCGCATCGAAGACCGCAGCTTTATCTGCGCCCGTTGCCAGCGCTAGACCAGCTGCAGTGAGAGCATTTTCCGCCTGATAGGCTCCGATCAACGGAAGCCTGATCGACTTGGTTTCGCCGTCATGCTCGATCTCGAGCGTCTGGCCCAATTGCGTAGGGGTACGGGCGGCGAGACGAAGAAACTCGCCCCGCTCGCCCACCGTGAGCACGCGCAGCTGCCGCTTTTGCGCATGCTCGATGACGCGGGCCGTCCACTCGCTATCAGACGAGCCCGCAACAATGATTGCCGAGCCGCCATCTTCGACCACATCGTCGAAAAGGCGCATCTTGGCTTGGAAATAGTTTTCCATGCTGCCGTGATAATCCAAATGATCGCGGCTGAAATTGGTGAATGCTCCGGCGCGGACAAGCAGTCCTTCATTGCGAAACTGCGACAAGCCATGGCTGGAAGCTTCGTAAGCAACGCGGGTTACACCTTCGCGCGCCAAGCCGCTCATATTGCTAAGGAACGTTACTATGTCAGGCGTCGTGAGCCCGGTTGAGACGCTTTCATCCGGAGTGGTGACGCCTAGTGTACCGATGCTCGCCGCGCGCTCCCCGCACATGCGCCAGATCTGCCGCGTCATCTCTACACAGGACGTCTTGCCGTTCGTACCTGTGACAGCGACGATAGTTTCTGGGACGGGCGTGAAGAAGCGAGCCGCCAAATGCGCAAACGTCTGACGCGGCTCGTCATCAGCGAGGTGGACTGCGCCTTCGACCTGGGCCTCCGGACGTGCGACGACTGCAATCGCGCCAGCATCGACAGCCTGCGCGATGAAGTCCTCACCATTGAAGCGAGCGCCCTTGAACGCGCCGAAGACTGTTCCCGGAGCCACCTTACGGTTGTCAATCGCAAAACCGGTCACGGCGACGTCACCGTCGCCGCTCAGCTCAATCCCTGCCGCTTGTGCCAGTGCCCCCAGCTTCATCAGCTACCGCCCTTTTCTACTAAAGGGCGCAAGTCGGAGATATCGACCTCACGGGTCGCATCCGGCTGGATGCCGAGCAAAGGCCCGATCCGTGGGACCAGTTTCGCAACGATAGGCGCTGCGTTCCAAGCTGCGGTGCGTTGATAGGAGCTCGCGACAGTTCCGCGAGGCTCGTCGAGCATGGCGATCACAACATAGCGAGGATTGTCCATCGGAAAGGCCGCAGCAAAGGTCGAAATCAGTGCAGAGCGGCGATATCCGCCATTGCCCGGCTTTTCAGCAGAACCCGTTTTGCCGCCCACGCGATAGCCGGGCGCGTCTGCATTGCGGCCTGTGCCATAAAGCGTGATCATGCGCAGCAGCTGGCGCATGCGCGCTGAAGTTGATGCTTTGAAAACCCGCCGCCCGCGCGGCACATCGGCCGCATCGAGCTTTTGCAGTGTTGCCGGACGCCAGATCCCGCCATTGACCATCGCAGCATAAGCGCTCGCCAAATGCAGCGGAGTTACAGCAATACCGTGACCATAGCTCACAGTCATATTGCGGACCCGCGGCCAGTCATCACCCGGCCAGATAGGATGCCCGCGCGCAGGCAGTTCGATATAGGGACGCTCGCTCATGCCGAGGTCGATCATGGTCTTGCGCAATCGCTCAGCACCAAGCTCGTCAGCCACTCGGGCGGTCACAGTGTTCGACGAATAAATCAGCGATTGCGGAACGTTGAGCGTATCGCCTTTGGGCTTCAGATCCTTGATCGAGCGACGTCCGATCTCGACAGGCTTCGCATTCCATTCGCGGCCCATATCGCGCACGACGCCTGCATCAATGGCGGCTGCGATGGAAAGCGGCTTGAAGGTCGAGCCCAGCTCGTAGACCTGATTGGTGACGCGGTTGAACATGTTGGCTTCGCCCGCTTCATCGATCCGGTTGGGATCGAATTCAGGAAGCGACGCAAGCGCAACGACTTCGCCGGTGTCGACATCGAGCACAATGCCCGCCGCACCCAGCGCATCAACCGCCAGCATGCCGGAACGCAGCTCGTCTTCGAGAGCGCCTTGAACCCGCATATCGATGGACAGAGCGGCTGGCGTACCGCGCAGCTCAGGGTCTTTAAGCCGTGTATTGAGCACTTGCTCCATACCGACCCGGCCATTGCCGTCTGCGCCCATATAACCGAGGATATGCGCGCCCATGGAGCCTTGCGGATAGTGGCGGTCGGTCTCGCGCGGCATTTCCAGCGCGAGCTCGCCAATCGCTTGAACGCGGTTGGCCTCTTCCGGCAGCACACGGCGGCGTAGATATCCTGCTCGGCCAGAAGCCAGGCGCTCAGCGACGTCCGCTTCGTCAATTGTCGGGAAGATCGCTGCGAGCTCTGCCGCCACCGCTTCAGATGAACGCACCAGAGGCGAACCATCTTCGCCCATCGCCTTGGGATTGTACCACAAGGCATAGGCCGGAAAGGCACGCGCCAGTGGAACACCGTTGCGGTCTGTGATTTCACCGCGCGGCGGCAGGAGCGCGTCTTGCAAGCTCGTGCGCGTCGTCGCGTGATCAGCGAGCCCGAGATAGGAGATCCGCAGCATTGCAGCCAGCGTCACAACCGCAAAGACCAGCGCGATCCAAAGCACGCGCCAGCGCGCTGTGGTCAGCGACTGGCGGCGAAATGTGACAAGCTGGACTCTACCGCTGGAGATGGCAGCGCTCGCGGAAAGCGCATTCATTCAGCAGCCTCGGATGACAGATAGTTGCGACCGTCGCCTGCACTTGCATTAAGCGCGCTCGCGTCCAAATTTCGCGCTTGTTCTGCGCCAGCAATAGCGGCTTCAGTCAGAATCTCGCCAAAGGCTTCCGCGAAAGACGCATCTTCCGAGGCTTGCGCTGTCACACGCTCGATCGTGCGACCTGAAACAGGCGAGACCATCGGCGCATCAGCCAGGGCAAGACGCGTCGCGCCTTCGCCGCTTTCATCACCTGTGGTGTCAGCTTGCGCAAAACGAACCGGCGCAGGCGCGCTCGGACCGAGCGGCACAGACAGGCTCGCCAGTTGGCGCTCGCTCATAAGATATTGGTCAGGACGCGGCGCTTGATAGCCGAATTCAACGGTGTTCCATTCAGCAAGCTGGCGCTGGCTCGCTCTCGTCTGGAACTCGGTTTCCAGCATCAGCGTCTCACGTTCAAGCGCTATGATCTGCCGTTCAGCCAGCAGCACCTCGCTGCGCACAGCATGCACACGGAAGCTCAGCGCAAGGAACAGCCCGATGCACGCCGCCAGCACGACTGCCCAGCCAATTTGACGAAGACGTGAGCCGGGGGTGATCATGCCGCTTCCTTTCTTGCAGGGATTGAAGTGCGCACGGCGTGGCGCAGGACAGAAGACCGCGAACGGGGGTTACGCGCGATCTCTTCTGATGATGGTCGGATAGCTTTCGAGACCTGTTCGAAGGCTGCAGGTGTCGTTTCGACTTGCGGCATGTGGCGCGAGCCGGTCTGGCGCGCCTCCGCTTCGCGAAAGAAGCGCTTGACGATGCGGTCTTCCAGGCTGTGAAAGCTGACCACTGCCAGCTTTCCGCCTGCGCGCAGCAATTGTTCCGCTGCATCCAGGCCTTCGCGAAGCTCATCGAGCTCTGCGTTCACATGGATGCGGATCGCCTGAAAACTGCGGGTCGCGGGGTCTTTCTTGTCTGAAGGCTTGTGACCGAGAGCCTTGCGCACGACGCGGGCAAGATCGCCCGTGGTTTCAAGCGGGCGCGCGGCAACAATCGCACGCGCGACGCGGCGCGACTGGCGCTCTTCGCCATATTCATAGAGGACATCGGCGATGGCGCGTTCAGCGGCTGAATTAAGGAAGTCCGCAGCGCTTTCGCCTTCACCGCTCATCCGCATATCGAGCGGTCCATCGCTTGAGAAAGCAAAGCCGCGCTCTGCCTGATCGAGCTGCATCGAGGAAACCCCGATATCCATCGCGATCCCGTCAACCTGGCTTACGCCAGCCTCGGCCAGCGCTGCCACCATTTCCGAAAAGCGCCGCGGATGGAGAATGAGGCGAGGAGGGGTAGTACCCGCCTCTTCCCATCCGCGGCCTTCAGCGATCGCGCTTGGGTCGCGATCGAAAGCGTGAACTGTTGCGCCTTTGCTCAGCAAGGCGCGGGTGTAGCCACCGGCGCCGAAAGTCGCGTCGACAATAACATCGCCCGGCTGAGGATCGAGCGCAGCGATAACTTCGTCGAGCAGCACAGGGACATGCGGCGCATCGCTGGCGGGCGCTTGAGGGGTGGAAGCGCGGCTCATTTCTTCTTCGCCTTCGCTTCTGCGACGAGCGCATGGCAGGCAGCCTTTGCTGCCGCCCAGTCATCGCCCATGCAATCGAGCTCTGTCGGGTTCCAGATCGTGAAGAATGACCCCCCGCCGTGGAAATAAAGCCCGTCTTCGAGATTGGCGATTTCCCGCAGGTAATCAGGCATGTTGAAACGGCCGGATTCGTCAAAGCCGACTTCGCGGAAACCATTAAGCTGGGAGGAACGCGTCTCGCGGTCGAATTCGCGGCCAAACTTGTAAGCCATCTCTTCTTCGCGATCGAGTTGCTTTTCAAAGTCAGCACGGCGCGAGAGGCCGAAGCCTGTCAGGCAATTCCAGCGATCATGTTTGGTCAGGCAGAGAATGCGGCTGCCGGAAGACTCTTTGACTGCCTTGCGAAACGCTGGAGGCAGGACAAAGCGGTCTTTATCGCCGAGAAGCGAAAAGGCCTGTCCACTGTATCCTCCGAAATCCACGTCTGACTCTCCACCCCGGAAATTCGCCGCAATTTGTGCTCACATGCGTGAGCTCGTCCCCACACCAGACACAGCCTCCCCGCAGCCGCCCGCGCGCAAACGCAAGCAACTCGCCCGTCAGTCAAACGAGCGCAGCACGAAACGCTATGTCCGATGGAAGACGGTCATATCGCGTGAAAATGCGGGATGAAAGGGGTTTTTACGGGGAAATGCGGGATAAGCCTGCAAATACCTGATTTATAGTAACTTTCTTGTTAACCAAATATGACGCCAAGGTTGCAGGATTCCTACGCAGAAGCCCGTAAACCGCCGAAAATCGTGAGAAACTGCAGGTTGTAACGCTCTTCGAGTCGTTCTTTCCAAGCCCTGCCCCGCGTTTTCCCGCATTCGCAAGGGCAAGGAGCATCCGCGGGTCACTCAAATGCTTCCCGGAAGAGCGAACGCAGCACGAACGCGCCTTCTTCGCCGGGATCCTCTGCTTCAAACAAAGCCGCGTCTGCGACCAGCGTGACCTTGCCCTGGCCAATCGAGCAATGGGCGATGACGCCTTCTGCATCTAGCTCGCACTGCCCCGCCCCTTTATCGAGCAGCTTAAGCTCGCCGGCCATAATCGCTGGCAGCAATCCGTAGCGCGCTTCCAATATGCGGACATCCAGAGCCTGCATCTCATCAAATTGAACCTCGAGCCCCCATCGCGCGACGACCGGCGGGATAAGCGCAGAGCCGACCGGATGACGCGGGTCGAAAACAGGCGTCTCGTAATGCCCGGTCAGCATGGGATCGAGCACCAGCAGTAACCGCCCACCAGCTTTAACCCATTCATCGAGAGCGACATTGTCTTCAGCGCTGAGCCCGCGCGGTTGGATGATCGCGAGCCTATCCAGCTCGCTGATATCGCCAACCATGTCTTCCGGCATTTCCAAACCGGGCAAAGGCTCGCCAGACTCTGCGACTGGTGAGAGCGCATCCATCGGGCGCAAAGCGTAGTCCAGCTCCAGCGCGCGCCTTGTCCATGGCGACGCGAGCTCGCCCTGCGTCAGATCAGTAAGGTCGGCTCCATCAGGCCAATAGATCGGCAGGCTGGTGACAAGACCGACAGGTTCGCCCGGACCGGGTGGCAATGTGTTCTTGACACCGCGCACACCAAGAACTGCCAGCAGCAGACCACCCAGCACGGCCAAGACCAAAAGGAAGATCGCAAGTTTAGGGCGCTTGATCCGCATCGCTTGTCGCTGTGTTATTTACGCCTTGCTCGGGCACAATCGCTGTCGCTTGCGGGACAGGGCTTGCATCATCCACCGGCAAATCCGGAACAACGCCAGCGTCCGCCAAAGGATCGCGTTGTTGAGGTGCGGCAGTAGGCTCAGTCGTCGGCGCCGCTTCAGGCACAGAGAGTTGCTCGGTCTCGCGGGCGCGGTTTTGAATGACATTGGCGAGCCCCACGAGCAGGATCATCGCGGCGATGCCGGACAAGCCGACTTGCAAGCGCTGCACCGCTTCTGCGCGAGTACCGCCTAACGGTGCCGCAATCGCGTCATCGTCAGGCTGCAAACCCTCCTCAGCTGCCACTATCCCTCTCCGAGCCAATCGAACACTGGAAGGTTCTTAGCCTTGAGCCACTCGGAATTATAGAGGGTTGATAGATAGCGGAAGCCGGTGTCGCACAGGATCGTCGCCACGCGCGGGTTTTCACGGCCTTCGGCGACCAATTGCTTGCCGAGCGCGATTGCACCCGCAACATTGATGCCGGACGAAAGCCCCAAGCACAGTCCTTCCTCGCGCAAAAGCTTGGCGACCCAGTCCATCCCTTCTTCATCAGAAATGCGGAACTGGGTGTCTATCGGTGCGCCTTCGAGGTTAGCTGTAATCCGGCCTTGCCCGATCCCTTCTGCAACCGAGGAACCTTCGGCTTTAAGCTCGCCATGCGCGAAGTAGTTATAGAGCGCAGCGCCGTGCGGGTCCGTCAACGCGATGCGGACATTCTCGTCCCGCTCTTTCAGACCCATGCCAACACCAGCGATGGTCCCGCCAGTACCAGCCGCACACGTAAAGCCGTCGATCCGGCCTTCCAATTGCTCCCAAAGTTCAGGCGCAGTGGTCTCTATATGCGCGCGGCGGTTTGCAACATTGTCAAACTGCCCCGCCCAGATCGCACCTTCGGTTTCTTCCGCCATCCGGCGAGAGACATGCTGAAAATGATTGCAGTCGGCGTATTTCGTCGGTGGAACTGTGACGAGTTCGGCACCAAGCGCGCGGATCGTGTCCATCTTTTCCTTGGACTGATTGTCCGGCATGACAATCACGGTTTTGTAGCCAAGCGCATTGGCCACCAGCGCAATACCAATACCGGTATTGCCAGCGGTCCCTTCGACGACCGTACCGCCCGGCTTTAACAGGCCCTGCGCTTCAGCATCGCGGATGATGTAAAGCGCAGCCCGATCCTTCACCGAGGAACCGGGGTTAGCAAATTCGCATTTGCCCCAGATTTCACAGCCAGCCTCTTCGCTTGCACTTTCAAGTAGGACAAGCGGCGTGTTCCCGATCAGCTCGAGCGTATTCTGACGAGTATTCGTTGCGTTCATAGCTTTGGAATTAGGCGCAGGCCTGGCTCAGCGCAATGCATTCGCGCTTTTACAGCAGGTAGCAAACCTTCCGCGCTTGGCGCAGCTCAGTCTTCAGGAGCGATCGTGACTTTCAAGCCGTCGAGATCAGCTGTGAACGGGATCTGGCAAGACAAACGCGATGTCTCAGCGCGATGATCAGAGCTTTCCAGCAGATCGTCTTCGTCCTCGCTCATCGCCGGAAGCTTTTCCGCCATCGCTGGATCGACATGAATGTGACAGGTCGCGCAAGAACAGCAGCCACCGCACAAAGCGAGCAGCTCGTCAAAACCATTGTCGCGGATAGCTTCCATCACCGTCAGGCCATCATCAACATCGATGGTTGATTCTTCACCTTCGCGGGTCACTACAGTCAGCTTGGGCATTCAGCGTAATCCTTACTTCTAAGCGTTGCGCTTATTCGCGCACTATCCCGTCTGTGGCGGGGCTGCTACGCATTGGCGCGCGCAATTGCAAGCAAGAGGAATAGCGATTGGGACTGTCACAAAAGCAATTGGAACAATCGCTCGATCACTTGGCGAGTGCAGACATGCGTGTTGCAGGCGCGTTGAAACGGGTTGGATATCCTGAAGCGCGTATCCGTGATCGTGGCTACCAGACCTTGCTTAGGACGATCGTCGGCCAGCAGGTTTCTGTCGCAGCGGCCTCCAGCGTGTGGAACAAGCTTGTCGCGGAGATTGGCGAGGATTTGCGCCCTGACGAATTGCTCGCGCGCGACTTCGATACGCTGCGCGCCTGCGGCCTTTCGCGTCAGAAGCAAGGCTATGCGCGGTCCTTGTGCGAGCTCGTGTCGAGCGGCGCGCTGGATATCGAGAAGCTGCCAGATGATGATGAGCACGCAATTGCCGAACTCACGCAGATCAAAGGGATCGGGCGCTGGTCGGCGGAAATCTACCTGTTGTTTGCCGAAGGTCGCCCGGACATCTGGCCTGCTGGCGATCTCGCTGTGCAAGAAGGTGTGAAGCGGTTGCTTGAGCTGAAAGACCGCCCGGCTGAAAAAGAAACCCGCGCTCTTGGCGAGCCGTGGAGCCCGCACCGGGGCGCCATGGCGATATTCACCTGGCATTATTACGCCAACCCTGCGCTCTGAGCGGTCTATTCTGCCAATGGCTTAAGGCACTCGACGGGCGATCCGGTTTCGCTTGCGTTGAGCTACGTCGCTGCGTAGCTCCCTCTCAGCAAGAAATTTGGGAGACATAGACAATCATGTCCGCACACAAACTCACCACCCGCCTGCTCGCAAGCGCTATGACCGCTGGCCTGCTCGCCGCCTGTACAACCGCCACCACTGAAGAGCCTCGAATGACCGCAACCGAACCCGCCGCGACTGCAAAGCCAATCGAAGATTTTGCGCTGATCCCGCGCGATCATCTGTTCGGCAACCCGACCAAAGCGGCAGGACGGATCAGCCCCGATGGCAAATATCTGAGCTGGCTCGCACCAAGCAATGACGTGCTCAATGTCTGGATGGCGCCGGCCGACAATCCAGATGCTGCCAAGGTCATGACCACTGCGACCGACCGGCCGATCCGCCAGTATTTCTGGTCGCCGGACAGCAAGAGCCTGCTTTATGTGCAAGACAAAGGCGGCGATGAGAACTTCCTGCTCTACGGTATCGATATCGCGACCGGAGAAGAGACCACGCTCACGCCCTTCGAGAACACGCGCGTAACAATTATCGGCGGGTCAGAGAGCATTCGCGACAAGATCCTTGTCGGGCTCAACAATCGCAATGCAACGTTCCATGACGTGCACATGCTTGACCTTAACACCGGCGAGCTGGAGCTGGTTTACGAGAACAACAGCTATGCCGGTTTCATGGCGGATGACACGCTGACATTGCGCATGGCGATGCGCCAGAACGCCACTGGCGGCACAGACTATTTCCGTGTTGTCGATGGCGAAGTTGAAGCCGAGCCATTCTCAGCAACCGGAATGGAAGACTCGCTGACGACCAATCCAGCCGGCTACACCACTGACGGAAGCACGCTTTATTGGCTCGACAGTCGCGGTCGCAACACCGCTGCGCTTTACGCTGAAGACGTTGCGACCGGCGAGCGCACGTTGATTGCAGAGAATGACAAGGCCGATATTGGCGGTACCATCCGCGATCCGAAAACGGGCGTCGTGGAAGCCTACTCGGTAAACTACCTCAAGACCGAATGGACTGCCACAGATCCAGAGATCAAGGCATCGCTCGATTTCCTGGATGGCCAGCTTGAAGGTGAGTTTGGCATTTCCAGCCGTACCGATGATGACATGACTTGGATCGTCTGGAACGATCCGATGACTTCGCCTTCATCGACCTACATTTACGATCGCGCGGCAGGCACTTTGACGCCGTTCTACACTACTCGGCCGGAACTGGAGGGCGCACCGCTTCAGCCAATGTATCCGGTGGAGATTACCAGCCGTGATGGGCTGACGCTGCCATCCTATCTCACGCTCCCACCGGGAAGCGACGCTGATGGCGATGGGCGTCCGGAAAGCGCAGTTCCGATGGTTCTGCTTGTTCACGGCGGGCCTTGGGCACGCGATAGCTACGGTTTCTCCAGCATGGTTCAATGGCTTGCGAACCGCGGCTATGGCGTGTTGCAAACAAACTTCCGCGGCTCAACCGGGTTCGGCAAGGACTTCATCAATGCAGGCAACAAGCAATGGGGCCTGAAGATGCATGATGACCTGATCGATGCGACCGATTGGGCGATTGCGGAAGGCATCACCAGCGCTGACCAGGTTGCGATCATGGGCGGGTCCTATGGCGGCTATGCAACACTTGCAGGCCTTGCCTTCACGCCTGAGAAGTTCGCTTGCGGCGTCGACATTGTCGGCCCGTCGAACCTCGAAACATTGCTTGAGACAATTCCGCCTTATTGGGCTCCGATCGTGAAGATGTTCCACGAACGGATGGGTGATCCGAATACGGAAGAAGGTCTGGAATTGTTGAAAGCGGCGAGCCCGCTCTACAAGGCCGATCAGATCACTAAGCCGCTGCTTATCCTGCAGGGCGCCAATGACCCACGCGTCAAGCAAGCGGAAAGCGATCAGATCGTCAGCGCGATGAAGGAAGCAGGCATTCCTGTGACCTATGTTCTTTATCCCGATGAAGGGCACGGTTTTGCCAAGCCCAATAACAATATCGCGTTCACAGCCGTTTCCGAGAACTTCCTTGGCACATGCCTTGGCGGTCGCAGCGAACCGATTGGTGACACTGTAGCGTCAAGCACTGCGCAAATCCTTGAAGGCGCCGAGCATGTTCGCGGCCTTGAGGACGCGTTAGGCGGCGAATAGCCCTCTCATCATTGCGAGCGTAGCGAAGCAATCCAGATCGTATCGCTGTGTACCTCTGGATTGCCGCGCGACCTATGGTCGCTCGCAATGACGAAGTTCGGGAATGACATTTCCCATCCACCTCTCTAAGCAAGTTGCAAATTGCAATCTTGCGGACACAATCCAGGGAGAGGGGATCGCCATGAGCGAACGCAGGTCTATTTTCATCACGGGCGGCGGTTCCGGCCTTGGTCGGGCCGTCGCCGTCTATTTTGCCGAGCGCGGCTGGTTTGTCGGCATTGCCGATATCAGCGAACAGGGCATGCAGGATACGCTCGGCCTGATTGATGGCGGATTCACCTATTCGCACAAGCTTGATGTGCGCGACCGCAAGGCGTGGGACGAAGCGCTTGCGGCTTTCTCCACCGCTGCGGGCGGCCGGGTCGATGTGGTGTTCAACAATGCGGGGATTGCGCATGGCGGGCCGATTGCCGATCAGCCGGAAAACGAAATCGAAGCGGTGTTGGACGTCGATCTGAAAGGCGTGATCTTCGGTGCGCAAGCGTCATACCCGCATTTGAAGAAAACCGCACCGGGCTCAGTTCTCGTCAACACAGCCAGCCTTGCGGGCATCATCGGCGCGCCGAACCTGTCAGTCTATTGCGCTGCCAAATGGGCGGTTCGCGGCCTCACGCACAGTCTGGATGCAGAATGGGCCGATGACGGGATCAAAGTCACATCGCTATGCCCGGGTTTCATCGATACACCGATTATCGAGCAAGTTGCTGAAGACTCCAATCAGACCGTCAAGGAAACGCTGATCGAGGCTGGTGTCGAAGTCGGTCATGTCAGCGAGGTTCCACCGGTGGTGTGGAACGCGGTCCACGGTGACAAACTCGATTATACCGTCGGCAAAACCGCCGGCCGTTTGCTCAAGCTCTCACGCTGGCTGCCGGGCCGCGTGCGCAAGGAAATGCGCAGCCGGGGCATAGGAACGGAACTCTAAATCAGACCGTCGATTGCAGCGATCATCTTGACATCGCGCTGTGACAAAGCCCCGCCATTGTCGGGGTCTGCGTCATGTGTGGTCAGCGTGATTTCGACCCGGTTATAGACGTTGAACCATTCCGGATGGTGGTCATGGCTCTCCGCCATGAGTGCAACGCGGCTCATAAAGCCCCATGCCTCGCTGAAGTCAGCGAATTTGAAAGTCCGCTCGACCGCCCTGTCCTCTCGCGCAAGCGACCAGCCGCTATGCTCGCTCAAAAGCGCATCGCGTTCTGCTTCAGTAAGTTGGGGGACGGACATGGCCTACTCCTTGTTAGCTGCCTCGCTTTTGCTTAACCCATCGCGCGATGCAAGTTTCCCGCCTTTCCGCCACTGATCTGGCCTGCCGCCGGGGCGAGCGTGTGCTGTTTCGCGGGCTGGCGCTGGAAATTGCAAACGGCGAAGCGCTGCACATCGCTGGCGAAAATGGCATTGGCAAAACAAGTCTGTTGCGCATCCTTGCAGGTCTGCTGCGTCCCTTCGCAGGTGAAGTGGCGAGCGAAGGTGCAATCGGGCTGCTTGATGAACGCCCGGGGCTGGATCCCGATCTTCCTGTTCGAAAAGCGCTAAACTTCTGGGAGCGTGTGGACGGATGCACAGACCCTTCAGGTGCACTTTCCGCGATGGGATTGGAGCCGCTGCTCGACGTTCCTGTTCGCTATCTTTCGACCGGACAGCGCAAGCGTGCAGCGCTCGCTGCACTACTTAATCGCGAGGTGCCAATCTGGCTATTGGACGAGCCACTTTCCGGCCTAGATGCGGCCGCTATCGAACAAGTGACTGCGTTGATCGCACGCCATGTCAGCGATGGGGGAGTTGCCATCATCGCATCGCACCAGCCGCTCGCCATTCCCGATCTGCGCGTGCTTGAGATTGCGGATTTCGTGCCTTCGCTTGCAGATTATGAGGCGAGCGAATGATCGCAACTCTGCTTCGCCGTGATCTCGCGCAATTCTTCCCTTTCACGGGAAGCGGAGCGGCTTTGCCACTGCTGTTCTTCCTTGCGGTCGCGATGCTCTATCCCTTCGCTGTCGGGCCAGATGCGAATTCTGCTTTCCCGAACCGGCGGCGGAATAGTCTGGATCGCAGCGCTTTTGGCAGCCATCTTGCCACTTGATCGCTTGGTAGCGCGCGACATCGAATTGGGTGTTTTCGACCAATTGCGACTCCGCGGTGTTGCGGAAGAAAGCGCAATGGCAGTCCGCTTGCTCGCGCATTGGCTGAGCTTTGGTCCGCCGCTAATCCTCGCGACGTTCCCGGCAGCCGCCTTGCTCAAGCTTGAGGATGAAACGCTCCATCTTTTGCTGCTGGGGCTGCTCGCAGGAACGCCGGGTCTCGCCGCCATTGGCCTGATAATCGCAAGCGTGACCGCAAGCTTGCGTGCAGGCGCAGCGCTTTCAGGGCTTTTGCTGATACCACTCGCTTTGCCGATCCTGATATTCGGAGCAGGCGCTCTCGCAAGGAATGACATAGCTACTATCGGGTTAACCGGAGCGTTAAGTTTAGGCCTTATAGCGCTCGCACCGTTTGCTGCTGGCGCTGCTATCAGGGCCGCTCGGGAGGGATAAATGGACTTACTTGCAAACCGTTACGTCCAAATGCTTATTGGTGCTGTCACCGCCATTGCGCTCGCTATCTGGGTGGTTGCGTTCTTCACTGAAGACGAGCCGGAGCCGGATATGTGGTGTGCGTTCAAAGGCGTAAATGGCCAGGGCCCAGTATTCATGGGCCGCGTCCAAGGCCCTGTTGAGCGGGTGGCGATCCGCGGGTTGCTGTCGAAGCCGCGCGTCGGCAATACCTATGACATTAACGGCTCAGCCACGTTTCAATATCGCGGGCAAAGGCGCAATGCGGTGATGGAAGGCGAAGTGACGATCGATGGCAATGACCGCGTCACCTATCTCGACCTGTCCCTGACAGGCGAGGAGCTGGGCCGCAATGGTCTGACGATGGCGACACTGGATGGTAACGGCCGCGCAGCGTCAGATCGCAGCCGCGCGTATCTCTACAGGGACTCGCGGTTCCGCCTGTCGCATCCGATGTTCTACGCTTGCAGCGTGGACTTCACAGCCAATCCGCCGGCAACAACAGAGTAAGCTTGCTCCAACGCCTAAGCGTAAGGCGGTTGGTGGCGGCCTTTCGCGCTTTCCGTAAAGATTTCAACGCCATCATCTGTGATCGCGATCGAATGCTCGAATTGCGCTGAGAGCGACTTGTCGCGTGTCACCGCTGTCCAGCCATCGCTGAGCACTTTTGCCCATGGCTTGCCGAGATTGATCATCGGCTCGATGGTGAAGAACATTCCCGGCTTCAGCTCAGGCCCGGTGCCCGGCTTGCCTGCATGCACGACTTCAGGCGCATCGTGGAACAACCGGCCAAGCCCATGCCCGCAAAACTCGCGCACTACGCCATAGCGGAACTGCTTGGCATGCGTTTCAATGGCGTGTCCGATGTCACCCAGTCGCGCGCCAGGCTTTGAGGCGGCTTCGATGCCGAGCATCAAGCACTCATAGGTCACATCGACCAAGCGCTTCGCTTTCAAAGGCGGCTCGCCCGCATAAAACATGCGGCTCGTGTCGCCATGCCAGCCGTCAAGCAAAGGCGTCACATCGACATTGACGATATCGCCTTCCTTGAAGACCTTCTCGCTCGGAATGCCGTGACAAATCACATGGTTGATGGAGATGCAGCAGCTATGCGTGTAGCCGCGATAGCCAAGGGTTGCTGGAACCGCTCCGCCATCGAGCATCATTTCACGGATCGCTGTATCGACGCTCTCCGTCGTCACACCCGGCTTCACAAGATCAGCGACTTCATCGAGGATATTCGCGGCCAAACGCCCGGCCTTGCGCATACCTTCAAACCCCTCCTCAGTGTGGAGCTTGATAGTGCCGTCGCGATAGACCGTCTGGTCGCCTTCTACGAGTTGATATTGGTGCATTCGCGCTATGTAGCGCTTCACAAGTGAAAATGCGAGTGACAAGCGCGATAGGGCAGCTAAACACCCCGTCATGACCGATGTATCCAATCTCATCCAGCCAGATCGCGGGCAAGACGCGATCACTATCCGCCTCGTTAACAAGAACGGTTTTGAAGACTGGCTGAAGTCGCTTTCCGCAGGGCAACGCGCCGCTGTAAAAGCACAAAAGTTTGAAGGGCGCGCAGGGCAGACAGCCATTGTGCCGGATGGCGACAGCTGGTTTGCAGCGGGCGGCATTGCCGATCCGGAAGATCTCTCCAGCTATTGCCTTGCCAAGCTCGCTGAAGTGCTGCCGGAAGGCACCTATCGCTTGCACGATGGCGATCCAGGCGACGCCATGCTCGGCTGGATGACAGCGCAATACCGCTTTACCCGCTACACGGAAGCCAAGCCTGACGAGCCGCGCGTCCTGCTGTCCAAGCAAGTGAAGCACATCGCCGCAGCGCAAGCCGAAGCGGCGGCTGAACTGCTGGTTCGCGATCTGGTCAACACTCCTGCTGAGGATATGGGGCCTGCGGCACTCGAGGCTGAGATCGAGAAGCTTGCAAAAGCGCATTCGGCCAAGCTCAAAGTCGTCAAAGGCGATGCGCTGGAAACCGGCTATCCGATGGTGCACGGCGTAGGCCGTGCGGCGGCGCGTCACCATGCACCGCGCCTTCTCCATCTCACTTGGTCTCGTTCGGGGAGCAAAGACAGCGACCCGGTTCTCGCGATTGTCGGCAAAGGCGTCTGCTTCGACAGCGGCGGCCTCGATATCAAGCCTGCTGCCGGAATGAAGCTGATGAAGAAAGATATGGGCGGCGCAGCGCACGCGATCGCGCTTGCCGGGCTCGTGATGGATGCAGAGCTGCCCGTAAGATTGCATCTCTTTGTTCCAGCGGTCGAAAACGCAATCGCAGGAAATGCCTTCCGTCCCGGCGATGTACTCTCCAGCCGCAAGGGGCTGACTGTCGAAATCGGCAATACCGATGCGGAAGGCCGCTTGATCCTTGGCGATGCGCTGACCCGTGCAAGCGAAGAAGACCCCGACCTGATCATCGACTTCGCAACGCTGACCGGGGCCGCACGCGTTGCCCTCGGGCCGGACTTGCCAGCGCTGATGACGCGCCGCGATGAAACAGCCGATGCGCTGATCGCTGCAGGTCGTGAATGCGATGACGAGGTCTGGCGCCTGCCTCTGCCGGAAGCATATGCCGAGTGGCTTAAATCCGACATTGCGGACATGAATAACATCTCTGGCAATCCCTTTGCCGGAGCGAGCGTCGCTGGCCTTTTCCTCGACAAGTTTGTCGGCGACGGAATCGACTGGGCACATTTCGACACTTTCGCCTGGCGCCCCTCTGCAAAGTCCGGTCGCGCGAAAGGCGGTGCTGCCTACGGTCTGCGCGCAAGCTGGCATATGTTGCAAAGCCGCTACGGCGCGTAACATTTGTCGCGGGTAACCACGCCAAGCTAACTTGCCGGAAAGGACTGGCGTGTATAGGCGCTCAAAGGTCCGGACATCGCCGGGCCGTGAGCAACGGGATTTGACGACAAGCCATGACTGGCGCTGCCGACTACACAGTTCCTGATGGCCCGCTCTGCCTCAGCGGCCCATTGTCGCGTCCGGAACCGGGCGCGCTGCCGCTGCGCGGGGATTTGGCGCATATCGCTCTGGCTGGCACGCATCTGGCGGCGCATTATGTCGTCCCCAGCGTGGCTGAGATCGGTCTGGCCGATGCGCCGATGTATTTGCAGCAGCGCGATGACAGCGAGGTGATGCAGACCCTCGCGAGTGGCACACAGGTAGAAATCCTAGACATGGCAGGCGACTGGGTGTGGTGCTGTCTCGGCCCGCAAGGCCCGGCCGGATACGTCAAAGCGGATTGCCTCGCCGCCTGATGGCGCTATGACGCGCGCATTATGGCAACGCGCATTTTCATCGATGGAGCGGCTGGTACGACCGGCCTTGAGATCCGCGAGCGGCTGAACGGCCGCAGTGAGTTCGAGCTGATCGTGCTAGATGACGCACAACGCAAGAGCGAAGCTGCGCGCCGCGATGCCTTGCACTCTGCTGATGTCGCGATCCTGTGCTTGCCGGATGATGCGGCACGCGAAGCAGTGGGTCTCGCTAAAGGCTCAGACACGCGCTTTATCGATGCCTCGACCGCGCACCGCGTGGCTAATGGCTGGACCTATGGCTTTCCCGAACTGATCGGCCGCGAGACAATCGCAAACGCCCAGTTCGTCAGCAATCCCGGCTGCTACCCGACCGGCTTTTTAGCGCTTGTTGCACCACTCGTTCGCGCAGGATTGCTCCCAGCCGATTGGCCTTACACGGTGAATGCAGTGAGCGGATATTCGGGCGGCGGGAAGGCACTGATCGCACGATTTGAGGACGATCAAAGCATCGGCTTTCGCGCTTATGGTCTTGGCCTTGGTCACAAGCACTTGCCTGAAATGCAGAAATACGCTGGCTTGGCTCACGCGCCGGTATTCTCGCCCAGTGTCGTCGACACCCATCGCGGCATGGTAGTCGATGTGCCACTCCCGCTGGCAGCAATGAGCCTCACATTGAAAGCGGAAACGGCTCGCAAAGCGCTGGCCGATTTCTACGGCGACAGCGCCATTGTCAGTGTGTCCGCTGAAACTCCGAGCGAGCTGCTACTTCTGCGCAATGCGGCGCCCTGGGACGGCCTGGAACTATCCGCTTTCGAAAGCGAGGATGGCCAGCAAATGCGCCTTGTGGCGAAACTGGACAATCTGGGCAAAGGCGCCTCCGGAGCGGCGATACAGAACCTCAACATCATGTGCGGGTTACCAGAAGAAACAGGCCTCGCGCTGTAGTACTGCCTAAAAACTAGGCAGGACCCGTTCGAGTCTTGGGCAGCGACTTCATAAGGGAGCCGCCGCTTAGCGTTACCACAACCCACAAAGTGCTGGAATCGCGGCATCCCTTCGCTCGCGGAAATTCTCCTTGCGCGTTGGCACGAATCTTGAATTCGCCCGTTAACAAATCATGAAACCGCGCCTCTCGGATTTTAGCGAGACGGACAGCGGAAACTGGAAGAGGACATCACCCGCGTGAAGAAGGTCGAATCGATCATCAAGCCGTTCAAGCTCGACGAAGTGAAGGAAGCGCTGCACGAGATTGGCGTGTCTGGCATCACTGTCACAGAAGCCAAGGGCTTTGGCCGCCAAAAAGGGCACACTGAGCTCTATCGCGGCGCAGAATATGTCGTCGACTTTCTACCCAAAGTGAAGCTCGAAGTGGTCGTCAGCGACGATCTGGTCGAGCGCACAGTGGAAGCCATTGCAAACGCTGCTCAAACAGGCCGGATCGGTGATGGCAAAATCTTCGTCTCACCGATCGAGACCGCGCTGCGGATACGCACCGGAGAGCGCGACGACGCGGCAATCTGATTACCTAAGTACCATTTTCATCCAACCACGAACTTGCCCCAAGAAAACAGGGGGCGCATTTAAAACTAGCTGGAGGCTGACACAATCATGGCAAGTGCAAAAGACATCCTGAAAACAATGAAGGATGAGGAAATCGAATGGGTCGACCTGCGCTTCACGGACCCCAAGGGCAAGTGGCAGCACCTCTCCATGTGCGCCGATGTCATGGACGAAGACGCGCTTGAAGACGGCCTGATGTTTGACGGCTCGTCCATCTCCGGCTGGAAAGTTATTAACGAGAGCGACATGATCCTTAAGCCGGATCTCAGCAGTTCCTACATCGATCCGTTCAGCGCAACGCCGATGCTGGTGCTGTTCTGCGACATCGTGGAGCCTTCAACTGGCGAACTGTATGGCCGCGATCCGCGTTCAACCGCAAAGCGCGCTGAAGCCTATCTCAAGTCCACCGGCATTGGCGACACAGTCTATGTCGGTCCCGAGCCTGAGTTCTTCATGTTCGACGATGTGCGCTTTGAAGACGGCTATGCCGGCTCAGGCTTTGCAATCGACGACATCGAATTGCCGACCAACACCGGCAAGGAATATGAAGCGGGCAATATGGGCCACCGCCCACGTGCAACCGGCGGTTACTTCCCTGTGGCACCCGTCGACAGCGCAATGGATATCCGCGCAGAAATGGTCGCGACGATGAAGGAAATCGGCCTGCCGATGGACAAGCATCACCACGAAGTTGCAGCCGCTCAGCATGAGCTCGGCATCACATTCGGCGATCTCGTCACAACGGCTGACCGCGTCCAGGTCTACAAATACGTCGTGCATCAGGTAGCCCATGCTTATGGCAAGACCGCGACCTTCATGCCTAAGCCGATCAAGGAAGATAACGGTTCCGGCATGCACACGCACATGTCGATCTGGAAGGACGGCAAGCCGACTTTTGCTGGCAATGAATATGCCGGTCTTTCGGAAACCTGCCTCCACTACATCGGCGGTGTGATCAAGCACGCCAAGGCGCTGAACGCCTTCACCAACCCGACCACCAACAGCTACAAGCGTCTGGTGCCGGGCTTTGAAGCGCCTGTGCTGCTGGCTTACTCCGCTCGCAACCGCTCTGCATCTTGCCGTATTCCATACGGCGCAGGCGACAAGGCGAAGCGCGTCGAGTTCCGCTTCCCGGATGCGCTGGCGAACCCATACCTGTCATTCGCAGCGCTGCTGATGGCCGGCCTCGACGGTATCCAGAACAAGATCCACCCGGGCGAAGCCATGGACAAGAACCTCTACGACCTGCCGCCGGCAGAGCTCGCAGAAGTTCCGACCGTATGCGGTAGCTTGCGTGAAGCGCTGGAAGCTCTGGAAGAAGATTACGAGTTCCTGCTCAAGGGCGATGTATTCTCCAAGGACCAGATCGACGCTTATGCAGAGCTGCTGTGGGAGCAGGTCTCGCGCATGGAAACAACGCCATGCCCGGTCGAATACGACATGTATTACAGCGCGTAATTTGTCGGCCTACCGCTTCGCTACTTGAGGCCGGTAGAGCTTCAACCGAACGCAAAACAAGGGGCTCGACCGTCTGGTCGGGCCCCTTTTTTGATAGGAGCTTTCGCTGATTTGCCTCGCTTCTCTTGCGTGGCTCTCGCGCAACGAATGGGCGAAATCGGCATGACTTCAACCAGCACGCGATTGACGCTGCACGTGCCATCAGCAAGGAGCGTGGCGTTCAAAACCACTTTGCTCGCCTGACCCTAAATTAGCGGGCCAACCCACTCATAGTCGATTGAACTCAAGGAACCGGCATGAAACTCCCAACGCATTTCCGCACAAGCGCTGCCGCTGCCGCGATCGCCATGTCGCTCGGCATGGTCGCACCAGCCGCCGCACAAGACGAAACCGCTGCCGAAGCTGAAACCGACGATGGCGCATTGCCTTCGATCATCGTTACAGCGCAACGCCGCGAAGAGAACATCCAGGATGTTCCAATCTCCGTAACCGCGATCAACAGTGAAGCGCTGCAAGCGGTCAATAGCGGCGGGCAGGACATTCGCGCGCTGTCAGGCCGCGTTCCGAGCCTCGTCGTCGAATCGTCATTCGGCCGTGTCTTCCCGCGCTTTTATGTCCGCGGCCTCGGCAACACCGATTTCGACTACAACGCCTCGCAGCCAGTGAGCCTCATCTATGATGATCAGGTCCTCGAGAACCCGATCCTCAAGGGCTTCCCGGTGTTCGACATGCAGCAGGTTGAAGTGCTGCGCGGCCCGCAAGGCACTCTGTTTGGCCGGAACACACCAGCTGGGATCGTCAAATTCGATTCCGTCAAACCGCGCGATTACACAGAAGGATACGCGCGCGTCTCGTATGGACGCTTCAACAATGTGAACGCGGAAGCAGCGGTCAATCTTGCGGGGAGCGACACCTTCGCGCTGCGCGTCTCTGGCCTTTACCAGCGTCAGTCCGACTGGATTGATAATGTCCTCCCTTCCGGCACGGAAGAAGACGCGCTTGGCGGCTATGAGGACTTTGCATTGAGAGTTCAGGCTCTTCTCCAGCCGACCGATGACTTGGACATCCTGCTCACCGGCCAGTTGCGCGAGCTGGACGGCACGGCGCGCATCTTCCGCGCGAACAATTTCACGCGCGGAGAGCGCGGGCTCAACGCCAATTTTGATCGCGACAGCGTGTCTACCGACGGCCAGAACGAGCAAGAGCTGAGCGCGCAGAACCTGTCAGCCCGCATCACTTGGGATTTCGGAGCGCTCTCGCTGATTTCTGTCACAAGCTGGTGGAATGCGGACTCCACCTCAGTCGGTGATGTCGATGGGGGCTTCGGTGCAGAATTCCTGCCGCCTGAACTGACCGGCCCCGGCTTTATTCCGTTCACCGCGGAAACGCGTGACAGCGTGCCGAATCTCAAGCAGTTCACGCAAGAGCTGCGCATCGCAAGCGACACGGACGGACCGTTCAACTTCCAGGCCGGCCTATTCTACTTCGACGAAAACCTCGAGATTGTCTCGGAGAACTACTCGACGCTGGGCGATCCTTTGAACGCACCTGGCGGCGTGAACATTTTCGTCACGCAAGAGCAGAACAGCGACGCTTTCGGCCTGTTCGGATCTGTCACCTATGACATTACCGAGCAACTCAGCGTCACTGGCGGCATCCGCTATAATGACGATAGCCGCGACTTTGTTGTGGTCCGCAGTCAGGATACGCAGTTCCCTGACTTCCTGCAGAACCCGCTCGGCACGGTCACGCGTCAGGTAAGCGATGAGACTGTCACTTGGGATGGTAGCGTAACCTACGAAGCGAGCGATGATGTCAATCTCTATGCTCGCGTTGCTCGTGGCTATCGCGCGCCGAGTATCCAAGGTCGCATCCTGTTCCCGCCAGCAACCGCGACGCCATTGGAAGACGGCGTATCCGTTGCGGATTCTGAAACGATCACATCGTGGGAAGCAGGCCTCAAATCCACCTTGCTGGGCGGACGTGCGCGCTTCAACTTCTCTGGCTTCCTCTACAATCTCAACGATGCGCAGCTCACGGCTGTGGGCGGCGATGTCAACGCAAACCGCGTGATCAATGCCGAGAATGTCCGCGGCTACGGGTTCGAGATGGATGCAGAGCTGGCAGCGACAGACAATCTGTTGCTGACTGCGAGCCTCAGCTACAATGACACAGAGATCCAGGACGACGATCTGACCACGGCTGCTTGCGGCGGCGTGCGGGTCGACACCTTCCCGGACGTGTCGCTGTGCACGATCCTCGATCCGATCGAAGTGGCGGCAGCGCCGTTCTCAGCGGCGATCGTCAACATTGATGGCAACAGCCTGCCGCAAGCACCGAAGTGGATCGCGAACTGGACCGCACGCTATGGCCAACCGGTCGGCGACGGCGAAGTCTACATCTTCACCGACTGGGCTTACCGTTCGAAGATCAACTTCTTCCTCTATGAATCGGTTGAGTTCCAGGACCGCAGGTTGCTCGAAGGCGGTGTGCGCGTCGGCTACAAAACCGATGGCTACGAGATTGCCGGCTTCGTGCGCAACATCACCAATGACACATCGGCTGTCAGCGGCATCGACTTCAACAATTTGACTGCGATGGTCAACGAGCCTCGCATCTGGGGCATTGAAGCGAGCATCAACTGGTAAGCAGATGACCTTGCGACTGGTCTCACCACGGGATCGGTCGCAATACGCAGATCGCAAAAGACAAGGCTGCTCGGGAAACCGGGCGGCCTTTTCTATGCCTCAGAAGATCGCGGGGGTACTTCCTTGCACAACCTGACACAGCCCTGTCCTTTGCGCTTGGGTTGGAGGAAACCATTTTCCTACTCGGCCCCCTTGTGCCTAATCCATGTGCCTTCCAACTTTTCCCAACTGGTGAGGCTCCCCCATGACCCCTGACACACACCCGTCCAACGGTTCCAATCCGCGCAAACCTCTGTTCGACCGTATCCGATCGCTGGTCGGACGCGGGCTGCGCCAGCGCGAAGTCAACGCAATCGACCAAACACTTGATAATATGGAGAAACGTACCGAGAGTTATTTGTCCCAAGACAGTGTAACATGCGTATCCAACATTGCAGTGCCGCTGACTGTCTCCAGAGCAGGCATAGCGCTGATTAAACGCTTTGAAGGATGCGCGCGGCTGCGCACAGATGGCCTGGTCGAAGCCTACCCCGACCCCGGCACAGGCGGTGCGCCTTACACTATCGGCTGGGGGGCGACGGGACCCGATATCGATGCGCATACCGTATGGTCACAGGACCAATGCAATGCGCGGCTCGAACAGGATATTGCTCGCCATGCGCGCGATGTGCGCCGAGCAATTGGCGATGCCCCCACGACGCAAGCGCAGTTCGATGCGCTGGTCAGCTTCCACTACAACACCGGCGCGATTGGCCGGGCGACGCTGACGGAGAAACACAAGCACCAGGACTTTAGGAGCGCAGCGGACGAGTTTCAGCGCTGGAACCGCGCGGGCGGGCGTATCCTGAAAGGGCTTGTCCGGCGGCGCGGTGAAGAAGCGAAGATGTATCGGGGAAGTTTTGGTTGATTGACCGGGCCACCCGCGCCCTCCCTTCCTCAATAATCCCGGCTAACCTCGGCAACCACGCTGTCGCGGCCAATGGTCGAGACGCTGCCAAGCAGCGAAAGCCAGCTGGTCACGCGAAACTCGACGGAAGTGGCGCTATAGGCACGTCCGTCTGTTACCAGCTCGATATAGAACCGCTTGCCGAGGTTCTTGCCGAGCGCGACGCCGGTCCCGCGGTCGAGCGCCGGGTCCGCACTGACAATGCGCAGCCGGTCCAGACCAATCGCGCTTCTCAGCTGGTTGATCGGATCAAGGCCTGAGCCGCCTCTTAGGCTCGCGAGTGCAGTGCCCAGCTGCAGCGCATCAGTGGCGGAAAGCGAGGTTATGGAATCGCCAAACAGCAGCCGCGAAAGGATCTCTTCTTCAGGCAAAGCGGGGTTGGAATTGAAAGCGATACGCGGCTCAAGCGCATTGCCTTGCACGCTGACGCTCACATCCAGGCCGTTCTGATCGGTCTCAGCAAGGATATCCAGGCGAGGATCGATCGGTTGGTTTTCGTCAAACTCGATCCGTCCGCGCGTGATTTCAAAGCGCGTTCCGGCAAAACTGTAGAAACCGCGTACGATGCGCGCTTCGCCGCCAATGCGGGGATCATCCGTCGTGCCGCGCAGAATGATATCCGCGCCCCATTCGCTGTCGAGGCCCATTCCATCGACATCGATCCGGCTGCGGGTCGAAGCATCGATGAGATAACGCCAAGGAGCAGCAACGCGCGTAGTCTGAGTCTCGCTGTCATCGCGGTTGATCTCTCGCGTATTGATCGACGGGATGCGCACATCTTCGGCCGCAGTTCCGAGCTTCCAGCTCGCGCGGTTAATGCGGACACGACCTGCGATGGTTCCGCCGCGACCGTCAGACACAATCCGCAAGGGTCCGGTTATGGTTGCAGACAGGCCCGCAGCATCGAGCAGGTTGGCATTGTCGGCTGCGATCTTGATGTCGAGGCCCGGCCCGCGCGAGGCGCTGAGATTGGCCAAGTCGACAGTGCCACTGCCGCTGACTGTGCCGCCATTGCGCGCTTCGCCGGCGAACCGCGTGAGACGCAAAGTCGAGCCTGCAAAGCTGCCGCGTACGCTAACATCGCGCACATCGGTACCGGACAAGCCGCTGCGAACGCGCAAGTCATCGCTGCTCAGGCGTCCGCGCACTTGCGGGTCAGCGAGCGTTCCGGTTGCGCTGGCGCTCAGTTCAACTGGCCCGGTGAGATCGAATGCGTCAATGGCCGCGAGACGCCACAACTCGGCCGCGCTGCCATCATAGCGGAGCGCACCGTTCAGGCGGCCCGCTTGGAGCCGCTGCCACAAGGAACCTCGCGCATTCAGATCGGATACATTTGCCCGGATCTGGCCAAGGCGTCTGTCATCATCGCTGATCAGGCCTTGCAGCGTCAGCTCGCCAGGCTTGAGGTCGCTGACCACGGCGACATCGAGCGGCGGCGAAGACAGCACAAGGCCAGAACGCGTCAGATCATTGAAGCGCAGCCGCGCATTGCCTGTCGCAAGCGTGTCAGGACGGTCTTCAAATTCGACGATGCCGGAGACTGTCCCGCCGAAACCCAGATCGTCCACTGCGAGATCTGCCAGCGAAAGCGGCATGTCTGACAGCTTGACGGAGAGGCTGGTGCGTGGGCCGCCCATCACGCCCTCTGCCAGCATGCGGCCCTGCCCGATATCAAGCCGGGAGGGTGCGAGCCGCCACCCGCCCGCCTCTTGCGCAGTGAGGACAGCAGCGCGCGGCATGGCGATCGTGCGTCCGGCGAGCTCGCCGCGTGCAATTGCAGTGATCCGTTCAGCTGAGAATGTGCTGTTGAGGTCGAGCGCGAACCGGCTCCCGCGACGTCCGGTGACAGAACCTGTCACGCTACCGCGCTCGCCGTTCCAGTCTGCTTTTGCGGCAATGCGCCCGATTTGGAGCGTGCCATAGCTAAGTCCGCGCCCGGTCATTTCGCCAGTTACGACAACTCCTTGTTCGCCAAAGCTACCCTGCGCGTCGATGTCAGCTGAACCGATGCGGATTGGCGTTGCTCCGCTAAATCGCGCGTCATTAGCCTGCAGGTCGAGTGTGAAGGCCTGTCCGTTTGGCTGCGGCGCAAGTACGATAGTGCCGTCCAGCCCGCCGCCCGACAGCGCTAGATTTCCGCGCGCACCGCCATCCAGCAAATCAAGCGCGCCGGTAACTTGCGTATCGCTCACTCGCAAACGCTCGACGGCCAAACGCGCCGGTGCATCGGCTGGTGTCACAAGATCGAAAACACCATCGAACGGACCGAGTAACGACTGCCCTTCAGCATCGATCGCAAAGCCTTGCTCACTTGGCGCAAGCGCGAGTGTGACATCGCGTATGCCGGCCGCCGGAAGCGGCTCTGCTAGAACCAGCCGCGCTTCCGGTCCGGCGCCGGTGATCGCGCCATCGACATTAAAAGCGCCATAGCTCGCTTGCGTGCCCGAGCCGCTAAACACGGTTCTATCACCTTGAACGCTCCCGCTCAGCGCAAGCTCAAGCTGGTCAGAAGTGAGATTGAGATCGCGCAACAGGACAGGCTGCCCGCTCCCCAGTGTTACCCCGCCACGAAACGCGACAGGATCGCCTGCAAGCGTCTGAACAGTGCTGTTCGAGACCTGCGTCATGCGGCCTGCAAAGTTTGCCGCCAGCTTCCAATCAGAGCCAAGATTGAAGCGGAACTTCGCATTGGCATCGGCTTGCCCCAAGCCGTCCAGCGCAAGGCCATTGCCACGTGCTTCGCCAGCGAGCGCGTAAGTGCCAGCGGATGGATCACCGAGCAAAGTGCTCGTCGCGCGCAGCTGCGGGAAACGGGCGTTGAGATTATCCGATCTGAGTAGTCCCGCCTGGGTATAATTCAGATCACCTGTCAAAACGCCTTGCTTGAGCAGATCATCCAGCGTGGCATTGCCTGTCTCGATTGCTTGCACAGTCACGTCGAGCGGAATGCGCCAGTCGCTGCCGTCAAATTGCGCGGTGCTGTCCTGCGTCAAAGCCGCCAGCACAGTCTCGCCTGAAACAAGCTCGCCGACGCGCAGCTCATGCGGGATTGCGAGATCGCGGAATGGCCCGTCGAGCCGCGCCGTCAGTCGCGTGTTGTTGAGTACAAGGCTTTCGCCGAACAACGCAGGGTCGCGCAGACGCGCCGTCAGATCAAACTCCTCGAACGCATTGCCCGCCAGATCAACCGCGCCTTCACCGCTCGCGCTCAGCGCAGTGCTGACCAAGCGGAGCGATCCATCGAAAGTGCTTTCTTCCAGCGTGCCGTTCGCTTTGAGGGACAGACCCGAACCGATCGCACGTCCCACTACGCCGTCGATCTGCTGAGCTGGTGTAACGCGCCCGATCACACCATATTGGCCGCTCTGATTGGTGACTCGAAAGCCTGCAACGCGCGCATCGTCCTGCTTGACCAGCAAATGCCCGACCCACTCGCTCCATGTGCCGTCGCCTTCGAGCCGAGCTGTATATCCTCGCTCGGCCCCGGTGAGCCGCGCAAGCACTCCATCCTGAGGCCCGTCATAAGCGAGCGAGAGGTCAAACACATCGCCATCGGGCTCCGCTTCAATCAGCAGAGCGAAGCTGTCTTCGCGACCCAACTGCCCCTTTGCATCCGCAAAGACTCGGCCTGAACGAATGTCAACTTCAGCGCTCAGATCGACTCGCTCTGCCTCGTCGCTGAGCACGGCGGGAGCGAGCGTAAGCCCTTCGACCGCGAACCTGTTGATCCGAATGTCAAAGTCCGGAAGGATCGGTGCATCAGGATCACCGGGAAGCAGCTCGGGCAACCGCTCAAGCGTTCCGCGCTTGGCTGTCAATTCGCGAACATCCAGCCCACTCGTCAGCCATGCAAGCGGGTTCCAGTCGAGAACTACTTCAGGAATACGCAGAAACACGCCCTTGGGATCAGACAGCACGACGTCATGCAGCGTCGCTTGCGCATAGATATCACCTTCGATCCGTCCGACTGTGAAACGCAGGCCCGAAGCCGGCGCAACCTCGGCAATCTGGTTGGCGACAAAGCGCTTGCCGATAGGCGAGCTTAAGAACAGCGCGCCGGCAAACATGACCGCCACGATAGCAGCGAGCGCCCAGCCGAACCGCTTCAGCCAGCGTCGCTTGCGCTTTCGAACCGGAGTGTCCGGCTCTTCCTCGTGCCGTGGATCATCGTACGGCATCAGAAGGCCTGACCAAGGCTGACATAGACCGCGACGGGGCTATCCTGTGGTTCCGGATTAAGAGGCACGCCCACGTCCACGCGGATCGGGCCGAACCCGGTCTTGTACCGAATGCCTAATCCCGCGCCATATTTCACTGTGCGGAAATCCGGGGTGGTATCGGTCGACACTGTGCCGAGATCGAAGAACGGAACCACTTGAACCGCTCCGTCGAACAGTCCTGTATCGATGCGTGCTTCAAACGAGCCTTCAACAAGCGAGCGGCCGCCGGTTGCTTCACCAAAATCATTCCGCGGGCCAATCGCTTGAAAGCCATAACCGCGTACAGAGCCGCCACCACCGGCATAGAGCCTGCGCGAAGGCGCGATCTGGAATGTCTCTGCGCCTTGGATGGTCGCAAAGCTTGCCCGACCGGCCAGAACCACGCCTTCACTCACAGGCTGGTAGTAAGTGGCGTCGCCCCGCGCGCGCACATAATAGCTGGTCTCGCCGGAATTGCGCGAAGCCTCAGGCGCGGCAAACAGCGTGACACGATACCCCTGCGTCGGATCAAGCAAGGAGTCGCTACCATCGAGCGTCACACGCCCGAACAACGAGGCAATACGGAAAGTTCGGCGCGGCCGCTCGACACCGTTGGTGACGCGGTTGCGTTCGTCAGTGAGTAGTACTTCTGCGCCAACTGCCCACCCCAGCGGCTTCTGGAACAAGAGGTTCGAGAGACGCTCTACTGAAGCGCGAACGGCCGCCGTGCGCGCATCGACAGCTTCAGTCGTAATATCGCTCGCATAAGCATCGAGCGCCAGAACCTGATCGCGGCGGCGCCAATTGCTGCGTGTAAAGCCAACACCGGCAAGCTGTTCGCGCGTGCCCAGAATACCGCGCACCTTGAGCGCGCCTTCAGGCGGGAAAAGATTGCGGTGTTCCCAGCTCGCTTGCACTTTGAAACCGTCTTCCGTGCCATAACCTATCGCGCCAGCGATGGTCCGCAGTCGTGCTGGCTCCAGCCCGACGTCAAGCATCACTTCGCCCGGCTCTTCGCCAGATGGCTCTTCAACAACACGCGGTGTAATGGTGAGCGTTGAAACCAGGCCGGTCGCAAGCACAGCGCGGCGCAAGTCTTGTTCGAGACTGCGTTGATAAGTCTCACCGGGATCAAACCGTGCGATGCGCTGCAAGTGACGGCTGGAGAGAAACTCAGGCCTGTCGCTCTCGACGCCTGCGAAAGCATATTTTCCGCCGGGATCGACCGGCATGGTGAGATCGCCTTCCTCGCGCTCGTGATCGATAAGCAGCTCAGGGCTTGCGATGGTCGCAAAAGGATATCCGGTTTCGCCCAGCAGCAAATCGAGCGCTTCTTTACGCTCCAGAATGCGATCGCTGTTTAACGCATCGCCAGTCTGGATGCCGAAACTGGTCCGCAGCAGCCGCGCATCGGGAGCTTGATCGAGAGCGCCCAAATCGATCGCGCCGAAGCGGTAGCGAACGCCTGGAAGAATATCGAAGCGCGCACGTGGCTCTGTATCCGCGGACCCTTCACCCGGCTGGATACCGCCGATCGAACGGATCACGCGCGCATCATAATAACCATAGGCGCGCAACAGCTGGTCGAGCAGGTCTTGATCGGCGCGGGCGCGAGCGGCGAGCTGAGCGATGTTATCTTCGCCAGAGCCCAGCGCTTCGATCGTCGAGAGCGCTTTGAACCGCGCGACAAAGTCGGTCTTTTCCGGGAAGGCATCCTTGTCATCAGGAAAACCGAGCAGCAAACGCTCATCGACTTCGATAATATCATCGATTGCGACCCGAGCCGGCAGTTCAAGTCCATCAAGGCCTGCGAAAGGGGCAACATCGACTGTCTCCGTTGGTGCAGTACCATCGGGCAGCGCAATGCCCTCTTGCAACTGCTCATCGCTCGGCGTGTCGAGCTCAATCTGGTCGATTGGAGGGAGATCGACTTGAGCAGGAGGCGCGCCTTGTGTCTGCGTCTGATCGCCTGCCCAGTCTTCCGGATTCTCGACGGCCTCTTCTGGAATCAAGTCGTCCAGCCGCTCAGGCACAGATTGCGCTCGCCCAGCATCAGGCGCAGCAGCCAGCGTAATCGCCAGAACGGGGAGCACAAATCTCATAGTGAAGCGCGCAGTGCCGCTCGTATGCTTTCTCAACGATGTACGGTAATTAGCGCGGATTGATGCGCGCTGGCTGCCCATCCTTGCTGGCGCCTGCCTCAAGCTTCTGCCCGGGCTTGGTGGCGTTGGCGATAAGCTCGCGCTGCTCGACTTCGCCAAAGCGCGCCCAGCCGTCGCGTGTGAGCTTTTCAAGCGGGCGGAAGCGGACCTTGTATTGCATGCGCGCAGAGCCCTCGACCCAATAGCCGAGATACACATATGGCAGCCCTTCAGCTGCCGCTCTGCGAATGTGGTCAAGGATGATATAGTTGCCAAGACCGGCCCGTTGCTCGTGTTCAGGGTCGTAAAAACTGTAGATCATCGACAAGCCGTCGCCTTGACGATCCGTCAGACACGCACCGACAAGCTGACCCGGTTCTCCGCTCGCCGTTGGTTCCCGATACTCCACTAAACAACTGGAGACCGGAGTGTGTTCCACCATGTCGGCGTAGTCCATCTCGTCCATCGCGGCCATCCCTCCATCAGGGTGACGTGCGGCGAGATATTTCTGCAGCAAGGCGAACTGTTCGTCCGTTGCCCAAGGACGACATTCCGTCGCAATCAAATCGCGGTTGCGCTTGAGAAGGCGGCGCTGTGTGTTGGAAGGCTGAAACTCTTCAGCGACCACTCTGACAGAAACACAAGCCTGACAGTCGAGGCAGCTTGGGCGGTAGGCGACGGTCTGACTGCGGCGGAAACCTATCCGGCCCAATGCTTCGTTCAGCTGATCCGCATGCGCACCCTTCAGTTCTGTAAAGACCTTACGCTCGCTACGGCCAGGCAAATAAGGGCACGGTGCAGGGCTCGTCACGAAAAAGCGAGGAAAGCGGATCGGAGCCGTCACGGTTCTGCCAGGGTCCTTTCAGGCCGTTAAATCGGAGCTTATGAATCGCCACGAGGGCGCGTTAACTCGATCTTATGCCTATTTGCCTCGCGCGGTAAAAGACTATTAACCATGAAACATGGTAACCATTTGGTTATTTTGCACATTCAAACGCCAGCCTGACCGGCTGTCAGCGATGAATTGCGGGATTTTGCGTATCAGTTGAGTTCAGCGAGCTCGACCAAGTAGCCTTTGGCCTTCAACGCATTAACCAGCGCTTCCAATTGTTCGCGGTCGCGGGCTTCACATTCGATGTCTGTGATGAGGCCTTTCGCCGGCAAGGTTGTGAAGATGCGCTGGTGATAGATCTCGATGATATTGACGTTGTGATTGTCAAACTCGCGCATCACTTTGAACAACGCGCCGGGGCGATCCTGAAGAGTGATCCGCAACCGCGCCAGGCGGCCTTGCCGCGCCAGATCGCGCAGCAGCACATTTGCGAGCAGCCTTGTGTCAATATTACCGCCGCACAGCACCAGTCCAATGGTCTTGCCTTTGAACCGCTCAGGATTTTGCAGAACTGCAGCAAGGCCTGCCGCGCCAGCTCCTTCGACCACAGTCTTCTCGATCTGAAGCAGCAGCGAGACCGCTTTCTCAAGCGAGCGTTCTTCCACCAGCTCGATATCATCGACCAGGTCCGCGATGATTTTCGAAGTGAATTCGCCGGGCGCTTTTACTGCGATGCCTTCTGCCAGAGTGTCACCACCGCAATCCATGTCGAGGCCTTTGACCTTCGCATACATTGACGGGAAGAGCGCGGCTTGCACGCCGATCACTTCCGTTTCAGGCCGCATGGTCTTCGCGACTGTGGCTATCCCGGAGATGAGCCCGCCCCCACCAATCGGCACAACAAGACAGTCCAGGTCTGGCACCGCGTCCAGCATTTCAAGCCCGACCGTGCCTTGTCCGGCGGCAACATGCGGATCATCAAACGGGTGGACGAAAGTGAGATTACGCTCCTGCTCCAGCTTGCGCGCATGAGCATAGGCATCGTCATAGGTCTCGCCTTCGAGCACGACATTGCCGCCAACCTGCTCGGTCTGCATGACCTTCACTGTGGGCGTCGTGCGCGGCATCACGATGGTTACAGGCACGCCCAGACGCGTCCCATGATAACTCAACCCCTGGCTGTGATTACCAGCAGAGGCCGCGATCACGCCGCGCTTCTGCTGTTCCTCGGTCAGTTGCAGCAAGGCATTCAATGCGCCGCGTTCCTTATAGGCGGCGGTAAACTGCAAATTCTCGAACTTCAGCCAGATTTCCGCGCCGGTAATCGATGACAGCGTCTTTGAATGCATCATCGGCGTCTTGACCACTGCGCCGTCAATGCGCGCAGCAGCTTCGCGAATGTGGTCCAGCGTCAGCGCATCACGCGCATTCTCGAAAGCCTTCAAGGCCGTGTTCGCAGTCATAGTGAGTGCGGTGCTACGGCGTGGATGCATCAGGTGCAATCGTGAATATGTTTGCACGCGCGTCTTTTGCCGGTAACCGGAGGCCTATGACGACAACGCATAGCGAGCCGAAGACCGTCGCCTTTCTCGGCCTTGGAGTGATGGGCGGACCGATGGCAGGCCATCTCGCCGCTGCTGGACACACAGTTCGCGCTTACAATCGCACCAGTGCAAAAGCTGAAAGCTGGGCGCAAGAACACTCCGCCAAAGGGCATAAAGTCGAGGCTTGCCCGACCGCAGCAGAAGCGGCGCGCGACGCGGAGATAGTATTTGCATGCCTTGGCAATGACGAGGATGTCGCTGCGGTCCTCCTAAGCGAGGACGGTGCACTCACCGCCATGCGTGAGGGCGCGCTGCTGGTGGATCACACAACCGTGTCTGCCAATATGGCGCGCAAGATCGAAGCCGCAGCAAGCGAGCGCGGTGTGATGGCCATCGATGCGCCGGTCTCCGGCGGACAAGCAGGCGCGGAAAACGGACAGCTCGCAATCATGTGCGGCGGAAGCGCAGAAGCGATCGCGCGCGCAATGCCGGTCATGGATTGCTATGCTAAGGCCATCGTCCATGTCGGCGGCGCTGGCGCAGGCCAGACCGCGAAGATGGTCAACCAGATGTGCATTGCCGGCGTTTTGGGCGGATTGTCGGAAGGCATCCGGCTGGCGCAAGCCTCTGGCCTCGATCTCGACAAGACATACCAGGCCATTTCAGGCGGCGCCGCGCAAAGCTGGCAGATGGATAATCGCTGGGCCACTATGGTCGAAGACGAGTTCGATTTCGGCTTTGCAATCGACTGGATGCGCAAGGATCTGGGCTATGCTTTGGCGGAAGCCCAACGGCTTGGACTGTCATCGCCGATCAGCGCATTGGTCGATCAATTCTATGCCGATGTGCAATCCGCCGGCGGCGGACGCAAAGATACAAGCGCACTGATTTCGCGCTTGCCCAAGGGAGGGGAAAAATGACTGTAATAAAACGGGTATCTGCGGCTTTACTCGCTGGAGCGGCTGCTGCTTTACTCCCCTCGCCTGCCTTGGCGGATACGCTCATTTACAATGTCGATGGCCTGACGATTGACGAAGAAGGCAATGTCGAGCGCTTTGCCTCGCTGGTGATCGATGATGATGGCAAAGTGCGCGACATCCTGCCGCGCGGCGAGGAACGCCCGGCTGACGTAGACTTCTCCGTCGATGGCGAAGGCCGCGTCATGATGCCCGGCTTCATCGATGCGCATTTGCATGTCATGGGCATCGGCTTTGCAGCGCTCACGCTGGACCTGTCGCAGACCGAGAGCTTGGAAGAAGCGCTTGTTGCCATCGCCGCGTTTGCAGAGGCCAATCCGGGTCGCCCGTGGATATTGGGTGGCGGCTGGAACCAGGAAAAATGGGGCCTTGGCCGTTTCCCCACCGCAGCAGAGCTGGATGCCATTGTCCCTGATCGTCCGGTCTATCTGACGCGGGTTGATGGCCATGCTGGTTGGGCGAACAGCCTTGCGATGCAGGCCGCCGGTGTTGATGCAAGCGCAGTCTCACCAACAGGTGGCCGGATCGAGCGGCTAGCTGGCAGCGATGCGCCAAGCGGCATCTTTGTCGATGCGGCTGAGAGCTTGGTCACAAGCGCAATCCCTGCCCCGCGCGCCGTTGAACGCGATCTTGCGCTTACCAAAGCGCAGGAAGTCTTGTTTGCGCAAGGCGTCACAGCAGCGGCCGATATGGGCACCTCGATTGAGGATTGGCAGACATTCCGCCGCGCAGGTGACAGAGGCGCGCTGAAGCTGCGCATCATGTCCTATGCGAGCTCTCTGGACACCATGCAGCTGATTGCTGGCCCCGCCCCGACGCCGTGGCTCTATGATGATCGCCTGCGCATGGGCGGCATCAAAATCTATCTCGATGGCGCGCTAGGTTCGCGCGGTGCATGGCTGAAAGAAGACTATGCCGATGAACCGGGCAATCGCGGCATTCCCATCCTGACGCCGGCTCAGCTGCGCAACACGATGAGCCGTGCAGCCATGGATGGTTTCCAGACTGCGGTTCACGCAATTGGCGATGCTGCCAATGCCGAAGTGCTTGCGGCAATCGAAGAACTTACAGAGACCTATACCGGCGACCGGCGCTGGCGGATTGAGCATGCGCAGATCGTTGATCCTGCTGACATTCCCAAGCTTGCCGAGCATGGCATTATTGCAAGCTATCAGCCGCTTCATCAGACGTCCGACCGCGTGATGGCGGAAGCGCGCATGGGGCTTGATCGCCTGGGCGGTGCCTATGCCTGGCGCAGTGTCCTCAATGCAGGCGGCAGGATTGCATTCGGGTCCGATGCTCCAGTGGAACCGGCTGACACGCCTGCGGGAATTGCTGTCGCGATCAGCCGCACCGATGCCAATGGCGAACCGTTCGGTGGCTGGCTGCCTCAGGAAACCGTCTCGCGCGCGCAGGCGCTTGCAGGCTTTTCCAGCGCTGCGGCCTATGCCGGATTTGCCGAAGGGCGTTTCGGGCGGCTGGTACGGGGTGAGCGTGCGGACTTCGTGCTGGTGGATCGAGATCCAATGCTGTCTTCGCCAGCTGAAATCCGCGCGATGACAGTGCTGGAAACATGGATCGGCGGAGAGCGCGTCTATAAACGCGCGGACTAAGCTTTAAGCGCTGTTTTCGCTTTTGCTTGGCTCGGCATCGGAAGCTTCTTCGGATGCTTCCTCTTCGTCCGGCTTCCTGCCGCGCTCTTGCCAACGCATAAGCAGTAGTGATCCTTCGAACAGCAGCAACAGCGGGATAGCGAGGATCAGCTGCGAGCCCGGATCAGGGGGCGTCACTATCGCGGCGAGCGCAACGATACCTACAATCACATAGCGCCGCGCGGCGACCAGCTGCTCGCGCTGGACGATCCCGGCGCGGTTGAGCAGGAGCAGCAGGACTGGCAGCAGAAAACTCATCCCAAAAGCGAGGATGAACTGCATGACGAGGCTGAGATACTCGCCTGCCGATGGCAGCGCGTTGACTTCAAGCCCGCCTGCATCGCCTTCGAACCCCAGGAACCATTTGAACGCCACAGGCATGACGACGAAATAGGCAAGCGAAGCGCCGGCGGTGAACAGTACCGGCGTCGCGATCAGGAAGGGCAGGAACGCCTTCTTCTCTTTCGCATAGAGGCCTGGCGCAATGAACGCCCAAAGCTGGTTGGCGATGATCGGAAAGCTGACAAAGAAGCCTGCAAAGAGCGCGACTTTAAGCTCGACGAAAAACACTTCGTAAAGCTTGGTGAAAATGAGCTGCCCTTCCCCTTCAGGAAACGCGTCCTTCAGCGGCTGAACCAGAATGCCGAGGATCGGGTCCGCGAAATAGAAGCACACGCCGAAACCGATGAGCAGCGCGAAGATGCTGCGCATCAACCGGCCGCGCAGCTCGACCAGATGGTCAAGCAGCGGTGCTTGCGTTTCGTCTATGTCGCGAATGTTGAACGCCACGTGCTGCTACCCCTTCTTCTCAGGGGAGGTTTTGGACTTGGATTTTGGCGCGCCTTTCGGACTTGCCGGTGTCTCGCTCAATGGCAGTTCCGGCTCGGCAGCAACGCCCTTCATCTCAGGGTTATCTCGCGTCATCTCGGCCCTATCTTCAGCTGTCTGCACCGGAGGTCCGGTCATCTCAGACGCGGCTTCAGAGGCCACAGGAGCCTCGCTGAACTTGGGGTCAGCAGGTGTCTCGGCGTTGGTCTTCGCCATGATGGCTTCGTTCTGCGCTTTCCACTTTTTCTCCATGTCTTCGAGCTCAGCCTCGCGCACCATAGCGTCGAGCCCTGTGCGGAAGTGGCTGGAAACACGGCGAATTTTACCCATCCAGCGGCCTACTGTGCGCAGCGCAAGTGGCATGTCCTTCGGGCCGATGACAATCACCGCCACGATCACGAGGACTAGTAATTCAGCTGCGCCGATATCAAACATCGATGTCTTCCGGCGTGAGTGGGATTAGCGGATAGACTTAGCTGGCCTTGTCGCCAGACTCAGACTTCTGCGCGTCGGACGATGGGTCCTTTGCAGTCGCTTCAATCTGCGCTGAAGGCTTGGCATCCTTGGCCTCGTCTTCGTTCATGCCCTTCTTGAAGCTACTGATTCCCTTGCCGAAATCGCCCATCATCTCTGAAATGCGGCCACGCCCGAACAGGACGAGGATAACTACAGCGATGATCGCAAGTTGCCAGACGCTAAGACCCATTGGGATGCCTTCCTAAGTGATTTACCGCTGCAATATAGGGATTGTGATGCGCTTGCGCCAGTCGTAGCACGTATCAATCTGTCTGCTGGATAAGCGCCACTTCTTCAGAAGAGCTTTCAAGTTCAGGCTCATCGCCTTCGTCCGATGCAGTTTCTTCCTCGTCAGGTGCATCATCAGGCCGCATCGCTTCTTCCAAGGCGTCATCGACAGGATCAAGCAGGCCAGCGGCGCGCAACTCGTCCATCCCCGGCAAATCCTTGCGACTTGCAAGGCTGAAATGCTCGAGAAATTCAGGCGTCGTTGCATAAATGACAGGGCGTCCCGGAACTTCGCGGCGACCGGCCATGCGAATCCACCCTGCTTCCATCAGCACGTCAAGCGTGCCCTTAGCGGTCTGCACCCCGCGAATGGATTCGATCTCCGCGCGGCTGACAGGCTCGTGATAAGCGATGATCGCCAGCACCTCTGTCGCAGCCCGGCTCAAGCGGCGTACTTGCTCGCGCTCGCGCCGCAAAAGGTGCGCCAGATCCGGCGCAGTCTCGAAATGCCAACGCTTGCCGCGCTCGACCAGATGCACGCCCCGTTCCGCATAATGCTCGGCCAAACGGCGCAAGCCTTCGCGGACCTCGGATTGCTCCGCATCGCCCAGATGGCGCGCAAGCACATCGGCCGTCAGGGGCTCTTCGGAAGCGAACAACGTCGCTTCCAATGCGCGTTCAATATCAGTCATTTGCTCGCTCATTGTACGATCCTGCGAATGCGCATTGCGCCAAAAACTTCGTCTTGAGCGATCTCCGCCTGCCCCAAGCGCGCGAGCTCCAGCGCGGCGACAAAGCTCGATGCCAAGGCCGACTTGCGCAAGCGCGGTTCAGCCTTCGGCGGAAGAAAATCGCGCAAATCCATCCAGTCGAGCGTTACGCCGAGCATCGCTGAAACCCGCTCGATTGCGCTATCGAGCGTCATCACCGGACGGTCAGAGACGTGATAGATGCGCGGCGCGGTGCGCGCTTTGACTTGCCCGTATGCCTGGATCAGCGCGTAGCTGTCGCATGTCCATTGCGTCTTGCGGTCGATCCGCAAACCCTCTGACGAACCGCGCACGAACACATCGCGGCCAATCCGGTCGCGGCCCATCAACCGCGCTGCTGCCTCACGCATCGCGCCCAGCCTTTGCAGCCGCAATTGCAAGCGCAGAGCGAGCTCTTCAGGGCTTGGGTCTTCCTGCTCGTCGCGCGGCAGCAAGAGCGCGGACTTCAGATAAGCGAGCCATGCCGCCATCACCAGATAGTCCGCCGCAAGCTCCAATCGAAGTGACTCTGCACGCTCGATGTAGGTCAGATATTGTTCGACCAGTGCGAGAATGGAGATCTCCCGCAGATCCACCTTTTGACGCCTCGCAAGGTCCAGCAGCAAGTCTAGCGGACCTTCCCAGCCATCAAGCTCCAGATAGAGCGCAGCGTCGTCCCCCGATGTCGCGCCGCCAGGACCTGTCCATTCCTCTTCCGCGCCGGCCTCTTCCACGCTCGCGTCCAATTGATCGCTCATGCGGCTTGCCCCTCCAATGCGAGCAGCGCGTCGCGCTTTGCCAGCAGTTCGGCCTGCTCGCCGGCATCATTACCATGCCCGGTGCCTTCCAGTGCGCGATCAAGCTTCTCTCGCAGTGTATCGGACATCGTACCGACGCGGTCCGCTATACCGATCTGATCGTCCATCTTCGCCCAGCAATTGAGGACAATGTCGCAACCTGCCGAAAGGGCAGCTTCGGCGCGCTCAGGGATCGTTCCGTCAAGCGCTTGCATGTCAATATCATCGGTCAGCAGCAGGCCTTCAAAGCCAATGTCATTGCGGATGACACTCTCGATCACTATGGGTGAAAGCGTCGCCGGTCGATCCGCATCCCATGCCTTGAACACGATATGCGCGCTCATGCCGATATGCGCTTTCTCAGCGAGAGCGCGGAAGGGCGCGATATCGACTTCAAGCTCTTCAGCACTCGCGCTGACCACCGGCAATTCCTTGTGGCTGTCCGCTGTTGCACGGCCGTGCCCAGGCATGTGCTTTAAGCAGCCTGCAACACCACCTGACGTCATGCCGTCAAGCACTGCCCGCCCCAAAGCGGCGACTTGCATTGGATCGCTACCAAGCGAACGATCGCCGATCGCCTGGTCTGTCTCAGGCCGACGCACGTCAAACGGCGCGTGAAAATCGACGGTGATACCCATGCTGGCTAGCTCAAGCGCCATAGCCTGCGCATTGACACGCGCCGCTTCAATCGCACTAGCCGGGGCCAATGCGTAAAGCCTGTCAAACGCCTCGCCCGCCGGATAGGTTGCCCAGTATGGCGGTTTCATCCGCTGAACCCGGCCGCCTTCCTGATCGATCGAGATGAATGTCTTCTCACGCCCGTGAATGCTGCGCAGATCATCAGTCAGAGCGCGCAGCTGATCAGGATTATCGCAATTGCGCGCAAACAGAATGTAGCCAGCGGGATCCGCATCCTTGAAGAAGGCGCGCTCGTCCGCGGCAAGCTTTGTTCCGGCAATTCCGAATATGGCGGGAATCATGGGTGTGAAATTCGCAGGAAAGCAGGCTTGCGGCAAGTTTTACGGATGAGAGCACAGGGGAAAAGCGCTCAGGCCAACCCCTTCCCGCACTAATCCGTTAGCCTCAGCGTTTGACCTGACAAGCGACCCCGTCGGCTTTCAGCGCATCACAAAGCGCCCGCGCCGCTGCCAAATCGCCCGGAAGCGCTTGCAAGCGGTAAACTGTACCAATGTCAGCCTCACCTTTGACGATCCGGCGCTTCACACCATTCAGCGCGGTTGTCTGGCCTTGCAGTGTTTGCCAGCCAATAACTGCGCGCTCGCGGCTACGGTACGCACCAACCTGTACGGAGATACCGCCAGTGTCTGCGGGAGCTTCTGCTTCAGCGGGCGTCGGGCTCGGGCGAGTTTGCACCGGTGTTTCACCAACCGGCAAAGTTGCAATTGACGGCCCAGCGGTCTCGGCTGGAGGATCATCGCGTAACACGCCTTCGCGCGTCTGACCTTCACCGACGGCAGATGCGACACTGCCGGTACCGGCAAATTCCTTGCCTCCAGGATCTTCCGGGCGTTCCTTATAAGGCCCCGGAGGAGCTTCGACAGTGCTGCCATCGGCGACATGCTCTGTCGCAGCGTCACGATTGGTGAACCACCAAGCGCCGCCGACGCCCACTGCGACAAGTGCCAGCATGACTACGACAAGGCCGATGATTCGCGCTGTATCGAGCTCGCCAGAAGCCTCGTCATACTCGTCCGATTCAAGCCATGGCAGGCTGTCATCTTCCAGCGCAAGTTCGCCGTCAAAACCGGTGTTATCACTTGTCATCACGTCACTGCCCATGCACAGCCATTGTCTGGCGCGGTCACATCTCCTCTACGGCCTCAACGCCGAGAATGCGTAAGCCGTTGCGAATAACCTGCCCTAACCGCTCTGCAAAGAAAAGTCTTGCTCCGGTCAATGCCTTATCCTGTGCCACAATGAAGCGTTTGTCCGGATTGTCATTCCCGAGGTTCCAATAGGCGTGGAACGCACCCGCCAGCTCATAGAGATAGAAAGCGATTCGATGGGGCTCGCGCGCCTTCGCCGCCGCCTCGACTTCGCGCGGGAATTGGGCGGCGAGCTGCACCAAGGCACGCTCTTCCTCGCCAAGAAGGCCGAGGTTATCGCCTGATGGTGCAAAGCCTTCAGCCGCACCTTTCCGCAAAGTGGAGTGGATCCGGGCATGTGCGTACTGCACATAGAAGACCGGATTGTCTTTTGAGGCTTCAACAACCTTCGCAAAGTCGAAATCCATCTGCGCTTCAGGCTTGCGCGTGAGCATGGTGAAACGCACGACATCCTTACCGACTTCTTCGACCATATCCGCGATAGTGACGAAGTTGCCTGAGCGTTTGGACATCTTGACCGGCTCACCGGCGCGCATCAACTGGACCATCTGGACCAGCTTGACGTCGAACGGGATGGGCTTGCCTTGCCCTTCGGAGAGCGCCGCTACGGCGGCTTTGATCCGCTTCACAGTACCAGCATGGTCCGCGCCCCAGATATCGATCAGCGCATCGGCATCATCGGCCTTCTGCATATGATAGGCGAGGTCAGCGCCGAAATATGTCCAGCTACCATCGGATTTCTTGATCGGGCGATCCTGATCATCGCCATAATTAGTCGAGCGAAACAGCGGGAGCTCGACCGGCTCCCAATCCTCAGGCGGGGCTTTGCCCTTTGGCGCTTCGAGTACGCCATCATAGACAAGGTCATGCGCGCGCAGCCATTTTTCCGCTTCGTCAGGTTTGCCAGCCGCATGGAGCGCGGCTTCAGACGCAAAAACATCATGTTCGATACCCAGCAAGGCCAAGTCCGATTTGATGAGATTCATCATCTGCTCAACCGTTTCGGCGCGGAATATCGCGAGCCACTCTTCCTCAGGCTGGCTTTTATATTTGTCGCCAAGCTCGCTCGCGAGATATTCGCCGATCGGCTTCAGATAATCGCCGGGATAGAGCCCTTCCGGAATTTCTCCGATGTCTTCGCCAAGCGCTTCCAGATACCGCAAGTGAGCAGACCGCGCCAGGACATCGACCTGTCCGCCCGCATCATTGATATAGTATTCGCGAGTGACTTGGTGCCCGGCAAATTCCAGCAGGCTCGCAAGCGCGTCGCCAACCACCGCGCCGCGGCAATGGCCCATATGCATAGGCCCGGTCGGGTTGGCCGAGACGTATTCGACATTGATGCGCTTGCCCGCTCCACTCGCGGACTTGCCATAAGCGTCTCCGAACGCGTCTATCGCGGCCAGCTCGTCAAGCCAAACCTGCCCATCGAGCCGCAAATTGATGAAGCCGGGGCCTGCAATTTCCGCCGATGTAATCGAAGGATCGGCCTTCAATTTCTCGACTATCGCTTCGGCGAGCGCGCGCGGATTGCTCTTGGCGGGTTTAGCCAGAACCATCGCGGCATTGGTCGCGAGATCACCATGGGAAGGATCGCGCGGCGGTTCGACCGTTACATTGGCGCGAGACGTTTCAGCCGGCAGCGTGCCTTCCATCTCAAGCGCAGCGAGAACGGCATCGATCTTGGCCGCATAGGCGGCATAGACGGTTTCCATCATGAATACCTGTAATTTGAACGCGAGACGGCGGTTAGCCGACTTGCCAAAAAGCGCAAGGCCAGTGGGCCACTGCTCCTTTAGCGCGTCGCGTTATAAGCGAGCTGTTCCTGCGTCAGCTGGAAGCCAACAAGCAGCTCAAAACTCGTCCGCTGAATGGCTGCCCGAACTTCGGGATCAGCCAGCGGATCAAGTGCGGCGTCTGGATCACCAGCCCGTCGTCGTCGTGTAATCTTCTCGCGGATATCGGCCGGAAGCGAGGCCTCTGCACGGTTCACAAATGCGCCAGCTTGAGCACTTTTCTGAGCGCGCTCTTGTCCGTCCGCGAAATTGAGCGTGACGCTACCCAAGCGCTTGGAAACAACCGCCGTACCGCCACGCATAACCGTCGCATAATAGGGGAGCGTGACAGTGCGCGCACCGCGCGTATCGAGCCGGCGTGCAAGCACATCGAAGCTCGCGCTACTGTAAATCCGCTCGCCCTGTTCATCGCAGGCGTGGCGCAGGTTCGTGATGGAAGCGACCATGTCGAGATTCGCGGCGGAAACATCTCCGGCTTGTCGGAACAATGTCACATCACCGGTGTAATCAGGAATACCAACCGATGGGCACGAATCGAGGACCGCTGTGATCCCGACACCCTGATTGACGACCAATTCCCCCTCGCGCCCACAACCAGCGAGCGCTGCAGCCAAAGCAATGACAGAAAACAGGCGAGTACGAGGCATCATGAAACAGCATTCCTTGCAGCGAAAACCAAACGACGTGCAGCGTAAGGTCAAATTCAAAGCGTTCAACCGCCCTAGCGGCGCGCTCCACAAAGCGCTAGAGGCAGTCGCATGAACGCCCCATTGCACACTTCCAAATCGGGGGACATCTCTGCCACCGAGCAAGATCGCCCTGCACTCAAGCTCCTGATCGCGGCTCCGCGCGGCTTTTGCGCTGGCGTTGACCGCGCAATCGAGATCGTCGAACGAGCGATCGAGCGATACGGTGCTCCGGTTTATGTCCGCCACGAGATCGTGCACAACAAATACGTTGTCGAATCACTCAAGGCGCAGGGTGCTGTCTTCGTCGAAGAACTGGACGAAGTGCCTGACGATGCGCCTGTCGTCTTTAGCGCACATGGCGTCCCGAAATCAGTCCCGGCAGAGGCAGAGCGGCGCAAGCTGCTCTATGTCGATGCGACCTGCCCCCTGGTTAGCAAGGTCCATCGCCAGGCAGAGCGGCAGATCGAAAAAGGGCAACACATCATATTCGTGGGTCATGAAGGCCACCCGGAAGTGATCGGCACCATGGGCCAAGTCGATGATGGGCAGATGACTTTGGTCGAGACCGTTGAAGACGTGGCCAAACTTGATTTCTCGACCGAGGATGACCTTTCTTATCTCACGCAAACAACTCTTTCGGTCGACGACACTGCTGAAATCATCGCTGCGCTGGAAGAACGCTTCCCGCAGATCGTAGGTCCCAAAGCAGAGGACATCTGTTATGCGACCTCCAACCGGCAGGCGGCTGTAAAGCAGATCGCTCCGGATGCCGATCTGGTGCTGGTAATCGGCGCGCCAAACTCCTCCAATTCGCTTCGTCTCGTCGAAGTTTCGGAACGCTGCGGAACCCCTGCCAAGCTGATCCAGCGCGCCAGCGAAATCGATCCTGCTTGGCTTGCAGATGTAGAGACAGTCGGCCTCACCGCAGGCGCATCAGCTCCGGAATTGCTGGTACGCGAAGTGGTTCGCAAACTGTCTGAGTGGCGCAGCGTGGAAGAAAAGACCATCATGGCTGCGGAAGAAAAAATGGTATTCAAGCTGCCTCGACAACTGGTCGAGTAAGCACGCGCAGAGCATCACGGCGTGGCGGTCTACACACATCTTGGCGCTGAAGAGCTGGCGAAGCTCATTGCGCATTATAATGTCGGCGAACTGGTTTCTGCCAAAGGCATCGCGGAAGGCGTCTCCAATTCCAACTGGCTGATCGAGACGACAGGCGGCAATGAACCCGGCACTCGCTTTATCCTGACAATGTATGAGCGGCGCATTGAACTGCGCGATCTGCCCTTCTTCTTGTCTTTGCTGGATCACCTTGCTGACAAGGGCTGTCCGGTTCCGCGCACAATCCATGACAATAATGGCGCGGCATCTCGATTGATTGATGGAAAAGCAGTCGCGCTGATCGAGTATCTGCCGGGCGTATCGGTGGATCATCCCAATCCAGCTCAGGCGCGCTCAGTGGGTGCAGCTTTGGCTAAGAACCACTTGGCCGTCTCGGACTTCCCGGAAACGCGCTGGAATGATCAGGGTCTGGCTGGCTGGGATGACACCCTCAACAAGTGCGGTCCAGAGGCGCTCGCTACTATCGATCCCTCACTCCCTGATATCGTTTTCTCCGAGCTTGCATGGTTTGCTGGCGAATGGCCGGGTGGCCTTCCCCACGGAGTGGTCCATTGCGACCTCTTTCCGGACAATGTGTTGATGCTGGGCGATGAGGTCTCCGGACTGATCGACTTTTACTTCGCAGCAACCGATATCTTTGCCTACGACCTCGCCGTCACCCACGCGGCTTGGTCGTTTCAGCGCGGCGGAAAGGTGTTTCGCCATGACATAGGGGATGCACTCATGGAGGGCTATCAAAGCATCCGCCCGCTTTCCGAGAGCGAGCGAGACGCCATGCCTGTATTGGCACGCGGCGCTTGCATGCGCTTTATCGCCAGCAGAAGTGAGGACTGGCTTTCTACACCTGAAGATGCGCTTGTGACTCGAAAAGATCCGATGGATTTCGTTCATCGCCTGCGCTTCTACGCCGAAGCGGGAACTAGGGTCTTTGCAGGCGAGCCTTGAGCTGGCAGAGCCGAGTACATGAAACGCGTTGAATTGTTCACCGATGGCGCTTGCAAAGGCAATCCTGGCCCGGGTGGTTGGGGTGCTTTGCTGAGGCTTGGCCCCCACGAGAAAGAGCTCTCCGGCGGCGAGCGCGATACAACCAATAACCGCATGGAAATGACAGCTGTGATCCGCGGTCTTGGCGCTTTGATCGAGCCGTGTCAGGTCGAGCTTTACTCAGACAGCAAATATGTCATCGATGGCATTACTAAATGGGTTGAAGGGTGGAAGCGTCGCGGTTGGGTCAACGCCAGCAAGAAGCCGGTCAGGAATGCTGATCTCTGGCACGAGCTTATCGAAGTGTCTGCTCGGCACGAAGTGAATTGGCACTGGGTCAAAGGCCATAACGGCCATGAAGAGAATGAGCGGGTCGACAAGCTCGCGAGTGATGCAGCTGAAGCCATCGCCCGCGAACCCGATAATATCGAAGAAATTTGAGCCGAAAACACAAACGGCCCGCAAAGCTTCAAAGCCTTGCGAGCCGCTCGCTCAATCTCGGATCGGACAAACTTAGTAGTTGTCTACGACCTCTGCCTTCGGGCCGTTCTTCAAGATCGACTCAATCGCATTTTTCGCGCTGGCTTTGCTCTTATAGCCTTCGGTCCAGAAGATCGTTTCAGAATTGTAGATGAAGTAAGAGACGAATTCGCCTTTCTTGTTCTTCCGGATTTCGAAGCGGTGAGCCATGGCAGTCCTCCAATTGGTTTTTAAACTCGTCAGGCACCCTAAGGCGATTTTGAGAATAATCTAGAGCAAGCGCGCGAAAAACTAGAGAAATCGTGCAGCAGCATAGTTCGCTGGCTCGATTGACGCTGTCATCGCGTCAGATGGAAGCTCAAGGAAGAGCTGCGCGCCGAGCCTCGCAGCAGCTGGTGCTGTTTGGATACCATACCCTCCCTGGCCAGAGAACCAAAAGAAGTCTGCATGCTCAGGGTCGTAGCCGTAAACCGGTCTGCGATCAGGAGCGAAGCTGCGCAATCCGGCCCATTTTCGCTCGACTGCTTCGACGTTCCAGTCCACCACGTTCTCCAACCGGTCGATCGCGATGGCGACATCGAGCTCTTCGGGCGCTGCATCCAGCGCGTCGCTCGGCGTTTCGTCATGCGGGCTTAGCCATAACCGGCCGTTTTCCGGCTTGAAGTAGAAGTCGCCAGAGATGTCGAGGCAAAGTGGCATGTCAGCGCGCGGAGACGGATCAATGCGCAGTTGCACCACGGTGCGCCTCAAGGGTTGAATACCAAAAGGCTTAGCGCCGGCGAGACCAGCTATTGAATCAGCCCACGCTCCCGCTGCATTGACGAGGCGGTCAGCTTTGAGCGTTTCGCCGTGTGCGAGGTCGATCTGCCATGTATCGATCTTCCTTAGATTGGCGACACGAGCATTGCACTGCAAGGTGACGCCTTCTCGCTTGGCAATGCCGAGATAGTGCTGGTGAAGCCCTGCCACATCAATGTCTGCGCAGCGCGACTGCCAGATCGCGCGGTCCCAATGCGGTCTCAGGCCGGGTACTTTTTCTGCGAGTTGCGCCTGATCAATACGCTCGAACTGTGCACCGCTATTGCCGAACCGTTCGAAGTGCGCTGCGATCTTCGGTTCATCTTCTTCGCGCGCGAGATAAAGCGCACCGCGCGGCGTCAGAAAACCGCCATCGCGCAGATATGATCCCGAGGCCAGCGTGAGCGGAACGATCTCGGGCCCGCCATAGCATTCTTCCCAGAATGCAGCGGAACGTCCGGTTGAATGGAAACCCGGATGACTTTCCGCTTCCAGCAAGACAATACTGCGCGCGCCATGCTGCGCGAGTTCCGCAGCGAGGCTCGCACCAGCCATGCCTGCGCCAATGATCGCAATATCGAACGTGTTTGGCATGGTTTCGCTTATTGAGGCCGTGCCACTCGATCAAGAAACGCAGCGATACTGGACATGGCTCTATCGCGCACCGGATCAACTTCGCGCAGAATCTCATGCGCAGCCTCTTCGCCGAACCGGATAAACTGCGCATTGGGCAAACGTCGCGCCGCTTCTTCGATGGCATGTATCCCGACGAGCAGATCTGCGCTTGTTCCAAGCAGCAAGACTGGAGTTTCGACTTTCTCAAGTTGATCGATTTCGAACAGCCCGCGCATCGAAGCGTAGGCGCGTTCGACCCAGCCCCAGCTACCAGGTCCCATCACAAGCTCAGGTCTTTGCTCCCGCCACCACAATTCGTCGGCATAGCGCGCTCCATCATGCGTAAGCAGTTTCTGGCGGCTGGCAGGGACTTCGCCGGGCTTCTCGCTCCATTTCCAAGCGGGGCGCGCTGAGTCGCCGAGACTATTCATAAGCCGGGCGGCACCGTGCCCAATCGCCGCCGGAATGCGCCCGACAAAGCCGAGCATGGGTGCAACGAGAACAAGCGCATCAGGATCGACCACACCGTCGACTACGCCGCGCAAGGACAGATGCCCACCCATGGAATGTCCAGCAAGTACATGCGGGCCAGACGTTTGCGATTTCCAGTCACCCCAGAACGTCTCCAGATCATCGACCCAGACGCTGAAGTCATCGATATGGCCGGTAACCGGGTCATTGCCCAAACGGCCTGAACCAGCCTGCCCGCGCCAATCAGCGGCCGTCACGCGCCATCCAGCGCGATGCCATTCCTCCAGCGTCTCGAGATATTTCTCGTAGTGATCTCCGCGCCCCGGAAAGAAGAGTATCGAGCCGCGGCTGCCAGCAGGAGCGCCAGCAACTTCGGCCCCCGGCCAATCGATCCGGCGCAGCACATGGCCGTCTCTTGCAGACCAATTGCTCTCTACCGCATGCGGTGGGATCGAGCGCCGATCAATGTCTGGCAATTGCGGTAATCCTGCTTGCAACTGGTCGCTAATCTTCAGGCTCCTCGCTTGGTTACTATTTGGTAAGCCATGTTCTGTAGCAACGCTCCTCAAGGGGACCCTGGGGGCAATAATGCTAACCGAATACATCCACTACGGACTGCTTGTAGGCTTGGCAATTGCCCTGCTGGTCGCTGCGTTTACCGATCTTCGTCACCGTCGTATCGCCAATTGGCTTAACCTTACAATTGCAGCAGGCGCGCCGCTGCATTGGTGGGCAAGCGGGTATGCGCTTTGGCCTGACGTTGCATTGCAACTGGCGATAGCGCTTGGCGCCTTTGCCGTATTCGCAGGACTGTTTGCTTTGCGCATGATGGGCGGCGGCGATGTCAAACTATTGACTGCGCTCGCGCTGTGGATTGCGCCGGTCCCATTCCTTCAATTGCTGGTCATCATGGCGCTCGCAGGCGGCGTGCTGACCATTGTCATGGGAGCCTGGCACGTCCTGCGTCGCCAGCGCGACCGGATCGCCATTCCCTACGGCGTCGCCATCTCGACCGGCGGCCTGTGGGTTCTCGCCACTCACTATCTGCCCGGTGCCGCACAAGCATCTGGCCTGCAGTGAACCTGATTTTAACCAGTTTGGGATTAGGCACTTCAACCATACCCGCCCGTAACAACTGAATTGGGCTGAGCAAGGGGGCTACATAGCCATGGATAAGAAGAAGCTGGTACTGCTGCTTGGAGCGCTGGTCATCGCGATCGGCACCGCGCTTGCAGCTCGGAGCATGTTTGCAGGTGCAGCCGCACCTGAAGCAGAGGCACAGCAAGCTGTCCCGACGGGACCTAAGGTGCTGATTGCACAGCGTGCATTGCCGACAGGTACAATCATCACCGCTGACGCGCTGGGTTTCCAGCAGTGGCCGGAAGAACTGATGCAGGATGCATACTTCCTTGATGGCGAAGCGGATGTGAACCAGTTGCTTGGTACAGTGGTTCGTCACCCTGTCACAGCCGGTGAACCTGTTACTCAAGGCTCACTTGTTAGCCCAGGCGACCGCGGCTTCCTCGCTGCGGCTCTGACCCCTGGAATGCGTGCAATTACAGTTCCGGTATCAGCAATGACCGGCGTTGCAGGCTTTGTTTTCCCGGGCGACCGCGTTGACATGATGCTGACCCAAACGGTTCAGGGTGCTGACGGCCAAGCGCTGAAGGCAACTGAAACGGTTCTTCGCAATCTGCGCGTTCTCGCAACCGACCAGATGACGGAACAGCAGACTGTCGAAGGCAAGACCGTTGTTCGCGGCTTCAAGACAGTTACGCTCGAAGTGACGCCGAAGATTGCTGAGAAGATCGCTGTTGCTCAGACCATCGGCACGCTCAGCCTGGTCCTGCGCTCGATCGCTGACAATGAAGCAGAACTCGAACGCGCGATCGCTTCTGGTGACGTTGTAATCCCTGAAGATGCAACGCCTGAAGAAGAAGAGACGCTGATCCGCACTGCGATGAACCAGCCGATCGACAAAGGCGCAACTTTCTCAACCGGTGGCGACGTATCGCGCTTCCAACGCAGCTCTATGCCGCCAGCACGTGGTGCTCCGGCTGGTGGTGCGCCAGGCGCTCCTGCAGCAGCTGGCATGTACAATGCCGGTCCTCAGGTTCGCGTGTCCCGCGGTAACAACACCACTGCCGTGCCTGTGAAGAATGCAGCCGGCAACCTTGTCAACACGCAAGCCAACGCCATGAGCCGCGGCGCACGCACTGTGCCAGTCGCTGGCGCAACCGTGATCCGTTGATGGAGGCTGACATGTTGAAACAGACCAAGGTTCAAGGGACTTTCAAAAGGGGCAATATGATGAAACGCCGCCTGACAGCCAAATTGCTGCTTGCAAGCATCGCAACCGCGCCGCTTGCGATGGCACCGACAACGATTGCCAATGCGCAGTCCGTCAGTGCACCAGCACAAGACATTGTTATCTCAATCGGTCGTGGCGAGCTCGTCACAGTACCGGGCGCGATGGCAGACGTCTTCATCGCCAACGATGCAGTTGCCGATGTGCAAGTCAAATCACAGCGTCAGCTTTATGTGTTCGGCAAGGCCGGTGGTCAGACGACTATCTACGCCAGTAACGCACGCGGCGATGTGATCTGGTCTGCCAACATCCGCGTTGGCAACAATATCGACAGCGTCGATCAGATGCTTGCGCTGGCTATGCCAGATGCACAGGTTGCTGTGTCCACAATGGGTTCCAACACGGTTCTTCTGACAGGCACCGTTGCAGCTCCTGAAGATGCAGCTGAAGCAGAGCGCCTGGTATCGGCTTTCCTTGGCCAGGATACCAACGTCATCAGCCGTTTGAAGATGGCAACCCCGCTGCAGGTTAACCTGCAGGTGCGTTTCGCAGAAGTCAGCCGCACGCTCGTTCGCGAGATCGGCTCGAACCTCTCGACACGTGACAGCTCTGGCGGTTTCCTGTTCGGTGTTCAGCGCGGTAATGGCCCTGTCATCGGCGGTGCTGGTACAGCTGGTCTGCCGGTTCTTGATGCATCGGCGCAGTTCGGCCTGCCAGCAGGTTCAATCTCGCTGCCGTTTAACCCGGCAACTGGCGAGTTCGTAACCGGCGGCACGACTTACGACTTCACATCAAGCCCGGCACAGACTGCAATCCAGGCTGCTGGACGTTTGTTCGGTCTGGATGTGGGTGCGGCGTTTGATTTGTCCGAGCGTCTCGGCCTCGTCACGACGCTGTCTGCGCCGAACCTGACGGCTCTGTCCGGTGAAACTGCTGACTTCCTCGCGGGTGGTGAATTCCCGATCCCGATCTCTCAGGGTCTGGGCACAACCGCGATCGAATATCGTAACTTTGGCGTTAGCCTGAGCTACACTCCGACAGTTCTCTCGAATGGCCGGATTTCGATCCGCGTTCGTCCGGAAGTGTCAGAGCTTTCAACGCAGGGCGCTGTTGTGATCAATGGCTTCCAGATCCCATCGCTGACGATCCGCCGCGCGGAAACGACTGTTGAGCTGGGTTCCGGCCAGAGCTTCATGATCGCAGGTTTGATGAGCAATAACGCTCAGAACACCATCGATAAGGCTCCGGGCATTGGTGATGTGCCGATCCTGGGCAACCTGTTCCGCTCGCGCTCATTCCGCAAAGGCGAAACAGAGCTGGTGATCGTTGTGACGCCATATCTGGTTGAGCCTGTGAACGCCCGCGACATCAAACTGCCAACCGATGGCTTCAATGCCGCGGATGAAGCGCAGCAATTCCTTGGCTTCCGCGAGAATGACGGTGTTTCCGGACAAGAACGTCCGAACCCTGAAGCGGTCGACAAGAATGCGCCTGATCCAACGATTGGCAGCATCGATCCAGCGGCAATCGTCCCGGGCCAGAACAATGACCCGCGTCAGGCGAAGAAGAAGTCGCGCAAGAAGGACCGTCGTGCAGAAGGCGCGGCACCTGGTTTTAGTCTCTAAGTCGAGGAAGGTGAGAACAATGCCTATTGCAAATAATCGCAAACTGGCCGGCGCCATCGCTGTCTCGCTCGGTCTCGCACTGAGTGCTTGCGGCGGCATGCCGACCAATAAGAGCCTGTATTCCACGAAGCAGCCGGTGGTCGAACGCACCAGCTACACACTGGATCTCTCTGCTAACCGTGACGGTTTGACTGTTTCCGAGCAGCAACGCTTGAACGGTTGGTTCGAAGCCATGGACCTCAGCTACGGTGACCGTGTCTCCATTGATGATCCAATGGCAAGCCAGGTAACTCGCAACGCTGTGAGCGATATCGCAGGACGCTATGGCATCCTTGTGTCGGACACAGCTCCTGTAACAGCTGGCGCAATGCAGCCGGGCAATGTCCGCGTGGTTCTGACCCGCTCGACAGCATCGGTTCCTGGTTGCCCTGACTGGTCAGCCAAGTCTGACATGAACTACACCAACGCAACGCATCCTGGTTACGGCTGCGCCATCAACAGCAATATGGCCGCGATGGTCGCTAACCCAGAAGACCTCATCGAAGGTCAGAAGGGCACTGGCGAGACTGTAATCATGAGCTCAACCAAAGCGATCGACAGCTTCCGTGAGCGCGCACCTTCCGGCAACGGCGGTGACGTAACCGGCGGTCAAGGAGGAGAATAAGTAATGAACGCTCCATGGAAATCCGGAATGCCTGGCAATCGCGACGCATTTGCTGCTTACATCTGCGACGACAATGCACTCGACGTGCTGCGTCCCGTAGTCATCGAGCTCGGCTGGCAGCCTGAGAAGTGCAACAAAGGTGGCCTTCGCAATGCGATCCAGTCGCTCTCTGTCAGCGCAAGCCCGAATATTCTGCTGGTTGACCTGTCTGAAAGCGGCGACCCGCTCAATGACATCAATGCACTGGCAGAGGTTTGCGAGCCCGGCACCGTTGTGATCGCAATCGGTCAAGTGAACGACGTGCGTCTGTATCGCGACCTGCTCGCGAGCGGCATTCACGACTACCTGCTGAAACCACTTTCAGCTGGTCAGGTTCGCGATGCTCTGAACCAGGCGCAGGCAGCATTCTCTGCTCCGAAGACAGCAGACGGTGAAGCGGTCAAGCGTCACATCTCGACCGCAGTGGTCGGCACGCGTGGCGGCGTTGGCGCTTCCATGCTGACGACTTCGCTCGCATGGCTCTTCAGCGATACGCACCAGCTGCCAACGGCAATGCTCGATCTCGACGTGCATTTCGGCACTGGCGCTCTCGCTTTGGACCTTGAGCCAGGCCGCGGTCTGACGGACGCTATCGATAACCCAAGCCGTATCGACGGCCTGTTTATAGAACGCGCTATGATCCGTGCGAATGACAATCTGTCGATCCTGTCGGCAGAAGCACCGATCAACCAGCCGCTGATGACTGATGGCGCTGCTTTCGTTCAGCTTGAGGAAGAATTCCGTCAGGCTTTCGAAATGACGCTGGTCGATCTTCCGCGCAACATGCTGATCAACTTCCCCCATGTTCTGGCTGATGTGAACCTGGTCCTGCTGACAACGGAAATGACGCTGGCTTCTGCTCGCGACACGATCCGTATCCTCAGCTGGCTGAAGGCAAACGCTGCGCATGCGCATCCGATGATCATCGCCAACAAGGTTCAGTCCGGTGTGGCAGAAATCAGCAAGGCTGACTTCGAAGCTTCAATTGAACGCAAGATCGACTTCTCGATTCCCTATGACGCCAAGGCCGCTGCCAATGCAGCCAAGCTGGGTCAGGTTTTCGTGGAAGCGAACCGTTCAAGCAAGGCAACAGCTGTCGTCAAGCAGATCGCAGAACGCATCCTGGGTGCGAGCGAAGATGATCTGGCTTCGCTCAGCGAAGAGAAGAAATCGCTGCTTGGCGGGTTCGATCTCAAGTCGCTGCTGGCGAAGAAAGACAAGTCTGAGCCTGCTGGCGAAGTTGTCGAATAACACCTCTGGTCGCGAGCGGATTGCGGTTCGACCGCAGCCGCTCGCACCACAGGCAATAAGAATTAGGAAAGGCGGGACACGCGCATGACTACGCTCCAGCTAGTACTGATAGTCGGCATCGTGATGGCGGTGCTTGTTGGCGGCTATATGTTTGCCTTTGCAGGTTCGTCTGCAAAAGCGAGCCAGCGCCGACTTCAGGCTGTGCGCTATCGCCACTCTGAAAGCACAGACACCAAGGTTGAGTCGCAGCTTAAGAAAGCTATCGCGGCGCGTAAGCCAAAGACACATAAGGTCGCAGGCTCTGGCTCACGGGTTGAAGCGCTGGAAATGCGGCTCGACCGGACCGGCAAAGGCTGGACGCTGCAGCAATATTTCTATGCGTCGCTTGGCTTGGCTCTTGCAGTCGCAGTGGTTGTCTATCTGCGCAGCGGCGCGCTACTCCTTTCGCTAGGCGTTGGCGCTGTTGTTGGCGCGGGCTTCCCGCACATGGTCGTGGGTTACTTCATCAAGAAGCGTACCAACGAGTTCAACACCAAATTCCCTGACGGGATCGAGCTTCTCGTGCGCGGTCTGCGCTCTGGTCTGCCAGTGACGGAAACGCTCGCTGTGGTGGCACAGGAAGTGCCTGGCCCGGTTGGCGAAGAGTTCAAAGGCGTGGTCGAGCGCATCAAGATCGGCCGTACCATGGAGGACTCCCTCCAGGAAACGGCTGATCGCCTGGGCATCCCTGAGTTCAACTTCTTCTGCATCACGCTCGCCATTCAGCGCGAGACGGGTGGTAACCTGGCAGAGACTCTGTCGAACCTTGCCGATGTGCTGCGCAAACGCGCGCAAATGAAGCTGAAGATCAAGGCGATGAGCTCTGAATCGAAAGCGTCGGCTTACATCGTTGGTTCATTGCCCTTCGTCGTGTTCATCATGGTGTGGTGGGTAAACCCCAAATATCTCAATGGCTTCTTCACCGATGACCGCCTGATTGTGGCGGGACTTGGCGGAATGGTCTGGATGGCAATCGGCGGCTTTATCATGGCCAAGATGGTCAACTTCGAGATCTGAGCGAGGGAAAGAGAGAACAGATATGAACCCGCCCGGACCAACTCTCCTCGGCTTTGACGTTATTCTCGTCGGCTCGATCCTTGCCGGGATCGCAGCGATGGCTGTCCTGTTCGCGATCTATAACGCGGTCACGATCAAGGACCCGATGGCGAAGCGCGTCAAATCGCTGAACGATCGCCGCGAAGAACTCAAAGCTGGCATCATCACGCAGAGCGCCAAGAAACGCACAAGCCTCGTTCGCAAGAACGAGACAGCGGACAAGGTCAAGGACTCCCTTGGCAAGATGAAGGTCCTGCAGGATAGCCAGATCCAGGACATCCAGCAGAAGCTTGCTTATGCGGGTATCCGTAACAAAGATCTCGCGCCGATCGTCATTCTCGCGCGCATGATCATGCCAATCGTGCTCGGTGTGATTGGCGTGACCGTCATCTACATTATCGATTACTTCCCCGATTGGGGCGGTATGAAGCGCGTCGGCGCGATGGGTGCACTGCTCTATTTCGGCTATAAAGGCCCTGAAATCTTCCTGCAGAACAAAGCGTCCAAGCGTACTAACGAGATCCGCAAGGGTCTGCCTGACGCGCTCGACCTGCTGGTCATCTGTGCGGAAGCCGGTCTTACGATTGACGCCGCATTCAACCGCGTCGCTAAGGAACTGGGCCGCGCTTATCCGGAACTGGGCGACGAGTTTGCTCTTACCGCGATTGAGCTGTCCTTCCTCAACGAACGTAAGCAAGCGTTTGACAACCTTGCCTACCGCGTTGACCTGGAAGCAGTTCGCGGCGTTGTGACCACTATGGTCCAAACCGAACGCTACGGTACGCCGCTTGCAAGCGCCTTGCGCGTCCTGTCGGCTGAATTCCGTAACGAGCGTATGATGCGCGCCGAAGAAAAGGCAGCACGTCTGCCGGCGATCATGACGGTCCCGCTGATCATGTTCATCCTGCCGGTGCTGTTCATTGTGATCCTTGGCCCAGCGGCCTGTTCGATCGCAGACGCTTTCGCTGGCGACGGTCCTCCGGGACGGTAAGACAGCGCTAGCTGCACTACTGAGACGTAGGAAAGCAAAAGCCGGCTCGCTTCCTCTTTACGAGGAGGCGGGCCGGATGCTTTTTGCGTGTTCGAAAACCTGTTCCAGCAAGGCGCGCAGCTGTTCCTGCTGAGCCTCGTCAAGGCTCGCAAAGATCTCGCTTTCGCTTTCGCGGGCCAGCGGCATAACTTCAGCGTGCACTGCCCTGCCCTCACCGGTCAGATCGAGCAGATGCGAACGTCCGTCTCGCATATTGGGCTGGCGCGCGATCAGCCCGCGCTCTTCCAGCACTTTGCACGCGCGATTGACCGCGACCTTGTCCATCAATGTCGCTTCAGTCAGATGCCGCTGCGTCGCTGCCCCTAAATCGCCCAACACCGCCATTACGCGCCATTCCGGCACTTTCAGACCAAACCGCGCGCGATAACGCGAAGCGATGACACTGCTGACAGCGTTCGACGTGATCGAAAGCTGGTACGGCAGAAAGTCTGCAAGCTGGCTTTGGCTGGTGTTCGGATCGCTCATTGCGAACTCGTTTCACACGTAACCATGTGCCTTGGCAAGCGCCTTGGCCGCAAGCCCTCCTCGTGATCCTGCCTGTCAGCGATATTCCGGTTCGTCCCACCAGGGGTAGAAGTCCGGCATATCCTCGCTCACTTTGCCCGGATAGGCAGGCTCGCGTTTCTCAAGGAAGCTCGCAATGCCTTCCTTCGCATCCTTGCCGCGCGAAAGCTTGTAGATTGCCTTGCTATCCACCCGGTGCGCCATCATCGGATGTTCGGTATTGGAGAGGCGCCACATCATCGCACGCGTCATTGCGACGGAGACGGCAGAGGTGTTGTCCGCAATCTCCCGCGCCAGCCCAAGCGCTGCGTCCATTAGCTCAGCCTGAGAGTGGATCGAACGGATCAGACCGCCGGCTTTCGCTTCCTCTGCATCGAAGACGCGGCCTGAGTAGCACCATTCTAACGCCTGACTGATCCCGACGATCTTGGGCAGGAACCAGCTCGAGGCGGCTTCCGGCACAATCCCGCGCCGCGCGAACACAAAGCCATAACGCGCATTCTCGCTCGCAAGCCTTATGTCCATCGCAAGCTGCATCGTCGCGCCGACGCCAACCGCGACACCGTTGCAGGCCGAGATCAGAGGCTTGCTCGACTGAAACAGCCGCAAGGTCAGCTTGCCGCCGCCATCGCGAACGGTGGGATCGGACAAGTCCTCGACTTCGGTCGGGTCGGAGAAGACATGCCCCCCGCCCTCCGGCGTCAGGTCCGCGCCTGCGCAGAAGGCCCGATCGCCGCTGCCTGTGAAGATCACCGCGCGCACGCTGTCATCGGCATCGATGTCATCCATCGCATCGCAAATCTCGCCCTGCATATGCCGCGTATAGGCGTTCATTTTCTCCGGACGGTTGAGTGTGATGGTGGCGATCCCGCCTGCCTTTTCGACGAGAATTTGCGTGTAATCTGTCAAAGACCCTCTCCGTTTGTTTTCAGTGCCTTGCGTGTATGTTGGATACGCATGTTACACAGTCCTAGGGACAATAAAACGCCCGGGTGCAAACTGCCACAAATTGCAGGGGAAAATGAGAGTGTAACGCTTGGAATCATGCGCGGTTGGATAGCGGTTTGGAAGCGGCGTAGGAAAGCGGGTGGGTGTACGTTGATGCGGCATTTGCGGACGTTTGAGGTGCGCCTAACTTTCGCGGAAATATCTCACGATTTGCCCAATTCCAAAAACGACCGCTGGAAATCCTATGGCGACACCGAGTGGTATCCCTGCTCCAGCCCCAATCAGTCTTGGCGCAAGGTAAAAGAACGCCGCTGCAAGTGCTGTCATAACCAGCCATTGTAGGAACATCGCTTGCGCGGTTGATCGCCTGCTGACCCGCTCTGCTTTCGGCATCGCGACCGATATGGCAGTCGATTGCTGCGCAGCATCGACGAGCTTAGACCAACTACGTGCACTAATCTTTAGCTGCCCACCGGCTCGTCGGCCTATCTGTAGCTTGGCCATTGGTACCAAGAAGCTGCTGCTGCTCGACGCCTCAATCTCTGACCAAGGTATCTTGAGGGGCTTTTGAAAGGGGCCGAATAGCCGGGAAATGCCAACGCCCAGACCTGACGGATATGCGCGAAGCTTCAAGATGCCGCTCATTGAAACTCCGATCCCCATGGAACCAGATTGACCGCCTAACTTTAGCAACGCATCCTCATCTCCGTCGTCAGGAAATTGATTCTGAAGGCCGAACCAGCCCGACAAAAAGCCCAAGATTGTCGTGATGCATAACCACATCCCCACAAAGAAAAATGGGAAGGCAAAGGGGAACCATTGTTCGATCGCCGGATCATTCATAGTTCGGCGATAGCAAAAGAATCGAGGCTGCCAAATCCTCCATCCGAAAGTCCGCTTTCCACCCCATTTCCGGACAGCAGATTAAAGCTTGGCAACACCACTCCTTCGTCATTCCCGCGAAAGCGGGAACCCAGTACGTTCTCGGCGTGAACCTTGAGCAAAGTCCGACCGTCTACATGCTGGCTTCCCGCCGCAATGGGACGCTCTATCTCGGTGTCACATCTGATCTTGTTGGACGGATCTATCAGCATCGCGAAGGGCTGATCCCCGGGTTCACGCAGAAATATGGGGTGAAGCGCCTGGTCTGGTTTGAGACCCATGAAGCGATGGAGTTCGCAATCCAACGCGAAAAGCGGATCAAGAAATGGAGGCGCGCCTGGAAACTGGAGCTGATCGAAAAGGCAAATCCTGATTGGGATGATCTGGCAGAGAACCTCGGATTTGAACCGTTGAGCTGACTGGGTTCCCGCTTTCGCGGGAATGACGAAGTCAGGACGCGGGTGGTCAGCAGGCGAGGGGAATTCCCCTCGCCCGCTCAATTCCGCTTAACGAGGAGCCATGCGAATAGCGCCGTCAAGCCGCACGTCTTCGCCGTTGAAGTAGCCGGTTTCGATCATGCACATGGCAAGGTTCGCATACTCTTCCGGATTGCCGAGACGCTTGGGGAACGGCACGCTTGCGGCGAGTGCTTCTTTCACCTGCGGCGGGGCTGCATTCATCAACGGCGTGTTGAAGATACCCGGCAAGATGGTGTTCACGCGGATGCCTTCGCGCATCAGGTCGCGCGCGATCGGCAAGGTCATGCCGACAACGCCGCCCTTGGAAGCGGAATACGCTGCCTGACCCATCTGGCCGTCTTCAGCCGCGACGCTCGCGGTGTTCACGATCGCGCCGCGATCGCCTTCATCGGTCAGCGGATCGAGGCTCATCATGCCTGCTGCAGACTTCGCGATGCAGCGGAACGTGCCGATGAGGTTAACCTGGATCACGAAATCGAAAGCGGAAATCGGGAAGTGCTTGATTTCGCCTGTCTGCTTGTCGCGGCTGGCGGTCTTGATCGCATTGCCGATGCCTGCGCAGTTGACGAGGATACGCTCTTGTCCGTGCGCTTCGCGTGCTTTCGCAAAGCCTGCATCGACGTCATCATCGCTCGTCACATTGACCTTGCAGAACACGCCGCCAATGTCGGCGGCGACCGCTTCGCCTTTCTCTTCGTTCATGTCGAAGATCGCGACCTTCGCGCCTTTTGCTGCGAGCGCGCGGGCTGTCGCTTCACCAAGGCCCGATGCGCCGCCGGTGACAACTGCGGGGGTATTTGCACTTACTTCCATTTGAAAACTTCCTCTCAGAATTGAATGCGTTAAACGGCTTCGATGATGGTGACGTTGGCGACACCGCCGCCTTCACACATCGTTTGAAGCCCGTATTTCTTGCCTTGCGTGTGCAGCGCGTGGACCAGCGTTGCCATCAGCTTCGTGCCTGATGCGCCCAATGGGTGGCCGAGCGCGATTGCGCCGCCATGGACGTTCAATTTGTCCGGATCAGCGCCTGTATGTTTGAGCCAGGCGAGCGGCACGGACGCGAACGCTTCGTTGACTTCGAACAGATCGATGTCGTCGATTTTCATGCCCGCTCGTTCAAGCGCGCGGTCAGTCGCGAAGAGCGGCTCTTCCAGCATGATGACTGGGTCGCCAGCGGTCACGGTCAGATTGTGAATGCGCGCCTTGGGCGTCAGATTATGGCGCTTGAGCGTCTCCTCATTGACGACCAGGACGGCTGAAGAGCCATCGCAAATCTGGCTGGCAGAGGCTGCCGTCAGCGCGCCTTCCGGATTAATCAGCTTGACGCCGGCAATGCCTTCGAGCGTCGCGTCGAAGCGAATGCCTTCGTCAACCGTGTGCATCTCTTCGCCTTCGGGCGTTTCGATGGCAACCGGCACGATCTCGTTCTCGAATGCGCCGCTTTCGGTCGCTTTGATCGCTTTCGCATGGCTACCCAGGGCAAAGCTATCGAGCTGGTCCTTGTCAAAGCCGTGCTTCTTCACAAGCATTTCCGCACCCATGAACTGGCTGAACTGAACGCCGGGATATTGCGCCTGGATCTCAGGCGACATGTAATGCCCCAGCCCTTCCTTCATGTGGAAGGTGGCATTCGAGCCCATCGGCACGCGGCTCATGCTTTCAACACCGCTTGCGATGACGGCATCCTGCGTCCCGCTCATCACGGCTTGCGCTGCGAACTGGATCGCTTGCTGTGAAGAGCCGCATTGGCGGTCAATCGAGACTGCCGGGGTTGATTGCGGCAACAGCTTGGACGCGAGCACGCCCATGCGGCCCACCTGCATCGCTTGCTCACCCGCCTGCGTGACACAGCCTGTCACAACATCGTCGATTGCCGAAGGATCAATCCCGCTGCGCTCTACCACCGCATCGAGCGATTGTGCGAGCAGATCGACCGGGTGAACACCAGCGAGCCGCCCTCCTCTGCGCCCGCCTGCAGTGCGGACGGCATCAACGATATAGGCTGTAGTCATGGGTGCAAACTCTCCTCGGTTGCATTTCGCCACCGGAGTAGGAGTGGTTTACGTTTGCGTCAACCGGGATTGTGGGGCGCGCCGCCTGGAAATGGGTCGGTTCTTGCCTTCCCCTCAGTTTACTTCACGCGCTTAATCCGGACGAAGGGATCATCATCGATCGACGCAAGGAAGCTACCCAGTGCAGCGCGCTTGATAAGGACGCTATCGCCTGAGCGAGGACGCAAACGGTTTTCAGGTTCAGTCGTGTGCCAGACCGTCCCGTCCGCGAGTTCCAGCTGCCACTGCTTGTAACCGAATTCCTTGGCCTTGCTCACGGTCGTGGTCAATTCATTGACGCGATCCGTATCGTCGTCATCTCCGCCGAAAATTCCAAGATCAGGCAGCGACAGGCCGAAACGGCGACGCTTGGTCTCTTCGATCTCTTTTTTCTCAATGACGATGACTTCGCGGCTCTCAGTCGCTTCTTCAAGAACCTTGGTCGCGCGGTCAAAACACGCAAGCCGCTCCATCGGATCACTGATCGACTGGCACTGTTTCACATCGGTAACGACGTCCGCTTCCTTCATGTCATCAACAGCGCTGCCGCTCTGCATGAGGGCAATAATTGCAAGCGATTCGAAGAGTGTCATGACGATAGTAATCCCGGTGATAGTTCGTTTCGCGCAACACTGCGCACCTGAAGGGACCTAGCGCCTTTTCAAGCACAGGTGCAAGTCACTCGATTCCAGCTTGTAATTCAAGTGTGACAGGCGTGTTGCAACATAGCCACAACGGCGGAGATTGTAGGGGAATTCAGGGCATTTTCATTGAATTTGAACCGGTCTCGGGCGAAGCACGCCGCAGTTTGGGGGTCGTTTCCTAAACTCTCAAAATAATGTCTTTTGGACAGGACTGGAGCCAAATACATGCGTTTAAAGACGAAAATGATAAAGTCGTCGCTATTCGTGAGTGCAGCGTGCATTGCTATGCCCGCTTTCGCTCAGGATGCGGGGGCTGATCAAGCCGAAGACGAGGAGGATGTATCCATCGCTTCGTCAACCGGTGACACGGGCACTTCGATCGTGGTCACCGGCTCACGTATCCGTCAGGATACATTCAACAGCCCTTCACCGATTCAGATCCTGGACGCTGAAGAAGCGATCAAGATCGGGGTTACCTCCGCGACTGAACTGCTTCAGCAGGCTCCGGTTGCTAACGGTGCGCAGATCGATGCGACGCTGAACACCAGCTCGGGCAACTCGAACGCGACCGAAGCACCGCCAACAGGTGGTACCGGCTCGTCAAACATCGACCTTCGTGGTCTTGGTGTTGAGCGTACTCTTGTGATGGTCAATGGCCGTCGTCTGGGTTCTGCTGGTGCACGTGGTGCTCCTTCACAGCCTGACATCAGCCTGCTTCCGCTGGGTCTGATCGAGCGTATCGACGTGATCACGGAAGGTGCATCAGCCATTTACGGTGCTGACGCTGTTTCCGGTGTGGTCAATGTTGTTCTCAAGGACGACTACGAAGGCATCGAGCTTTCCGGTGGCATCCAGCGCCCTGAAAACGGCGGTGGCAGCATCGAGCAATTCGGCGCGACATTCGGTGTAGCAAGCGACCGCGGTCGTTTAATGGCGGGCGTTGAATTCTACAACCGTGACCGTGTTCGCATCGGACAGCGTGACTTCACAGCTGGCGGCGCGCGCTCGATCGAAATCGACGAAGATGGTACGATCTATGACATCTTCATCGACGGAAACTTCGACAATGCTTTGCTTGACCTCAGCGGAAGCACGCCTGGTGGAGATATCTTCTTCTTCTACACACCGGGTCTGAGCGACACAGGCGTTCCAAACTTCTCGAGCTTCAACAACCTGCCGGCACTGCCAGCAAACGCTCGTGACTTTGGCAGCGCGACGAATTTCATCTACTTCCCATACTATGGGGACTCCGATGACAACAACGAAGCTGACCTTGTTCAGCCTCTGAAGCGTTTCTCTTTCGTTACGCTTGGTTCGTATGATCTCGTTCCGGAAGCGAACATTCAGGCTTACTTCGAAGGTTACTATTTCGAGCGTGAGCAGTTCATTCGTGCTGTTAACGAACAGATCTTCCCAGACGTTCCTGCACTGGTTCAGGAATTGGATGCTGATACGCTTACCTTCACGGGTAACCTTGTTGACAACCCATTGAACCCGTTCGACTTCAACGTTGCACCGATCATCACGCTTGACGACATTCCGCAGGAATTCGACGTCAACGTGCAGCAGATCCGCTTCGTTGGTGGTGTTCGCGGCGACATTCCAGGCGACTTCTTCGAAGATCGTGGCTGGAACTTCGATGTCAACTGGTCATACGACAAGGGTACCGGCTTCGTTTCGCAGCTGGTTCTCAACGAAGAGCGTCTTATCGCTGCAACGCAGGGTGTCTATGTTGACACCAACGGCGAAGTTGGCTGTGGCCCGATCGACCGTATTCAAGAAGGTGGGTTCTTCTCACTGGATGAATGTCCGCTAATCAACTGGTTCAATGACTCGTTCTATGTTGGCGGTCCGACCGGTGAAGGTACGTTCGAAAACCAGGCGCAGCGCGATTACCTTTTGGGTAACCGTACAAACCGCACGGTGATCGAACAAACCATCTACTCGGCGTTCGTAAACGGTGGACTTTTCGACATCCCGTTTGGTGGTGAAGTCAAGTTCGCTCTCGGTTATGAACACCGCGATGATGAAATCAACTCACAGAACAGCTTCCTGGGCCTGAACGGCGGTAACGCTTCTGAAAACCCTGTTGCTGAAGGTGAGACCCGTGGCAGCCGTAACCTTGATGAAGTGTTTGCGGAAATCCAGATCCCGCTGATCGTCGACAAGCCGTTCTTCGAAACGCTCCAGATCGATGGAGCTGTTCGTTACACGGACGAATCGAACTTCGGTGGTCAGGAAACTTACCGTATTCGTGGTCTGTGGCGTCCGGTTGACTGGGTGCAAGTCTCTGGTTCGTATGGCACATCCTATCGTGCTCCGAACCTGCGCGAGCAGTTCCTGGCATCGCAGGGCGGTGGCATCGGTGGCGGGCTCGACCCGTGCATCAACGCCAACTTCGCAACGACCGATGATTTCGCCGATCCATTCGTAGTGAACACCATCAACAACTGTGTCGCTGCTGGCGTCGTCTTTACCGATGAACAAGATGCTGACGGCAACGTTGCTGGCGATCCTGGCTTTGCTGGTCCGGATGGTTTCCTCGACACGACCTTGTTGGGTACAGCCGGTATCACCACGATCCCGACATCGACCGGTGGTAACGCTGAGCTGGAGCCCGAGACGTCAACGTCTTGGACCGCAACTCTGACGGTTGCACCTCCGATCAGCAGTGCATTCGATATCGATTTCGCTGTCAGCTATTACGATATCGACATCAAGAGTTCGGTGCGTAACCTGGGTGCGGAGACAATCATCAACCGTTGCTACGGTGATATCAATTTCCCGGGACTTTCGAGCCCGTTCTGTGATTTCATTGAACGTGACGCAACGGCTGCAGAGACATCACGTCTGATCCAGAACGTAACCGCAGGTTTCGTGAACATTGGTCAGGACTCTGCAAAGGGCATCGACTTCAACGTCCGTTTCCGTACGAACCTTGAAGAGCTGCTCGGTGGTCCCGACGTTGATTTCTTCATCAACGTAGCTGCTTCGCGTCTCCTTGAGCGCGAAACGCAAGTCTTCGATGATGAAGCGGTTGAAGAACTCGAAGGTACCTTCGGTCTCGACGCTTCTGGTCTGCCTTTCTCCTTCCCGAAATGGAAGGGTCAGCTGACGGCAGGCGTTACTGCAGGTGATTTCGAAATCCTGACGCAGCTCCGTTACATCGGTAGCCAGGACTTTGAAACCGAACTGCCACTGAACACCAATCCGTTCATCGTGATCGATCCAGTAGCCGGTACGCGTCCGCAGTCGACAAACTTCGGGCAGAGCATTGGTTCAGAAATCTACCAGACTCTGTCGGTTGCTTACACTTACGATGATCGAGTGCAGTTTTCGGTCGGTGTTCGTAACCTGTGGGACAACGAACCACCGATCGTCGACCGTTCAATCACGCCACAGCGTCAGAACGCGCTGAGCTCGAGCGGTTACGACTTCGTTGGTCGTACATTCTTCTTCAACACTCGCTTCAAGCTCTGATTTGTAGCCAGTATTGAGAAATGAGGGGGGCGGTCTTCGGACCGCCCCTTTTTTTGTGTCACGGACATATGTGCTCAAAGAACCAATTGGGAGCCGGACGCTCCTTTAACGCGTTCACCTCTCTCCATCGATAGAGAGCGATTAGAGCGGAGCTGTCACATAGGTAGGCACCGACGAAGGCGCGCAAGCACTGGCATAGCAGGCGCTGTGGCGGCATTCAGTCGCCGTGCTGCGCTCTTCCTATTGCTCCGCTTGGGGCAAGGCCCTGCATTCCAGCGCAACCGCATCGATTGCTTAGCGGCGGAATGGGTCGGTAATGATTGCCCTCCAAAAGGTTTGCCTCGCCCGACGTTGACCTTTCAGTAATATCACGAACAGCCCGATAGCGTTATTGCAGCGTCGATTGCGCAAGGATTGTGAAGCCGACTTCGGCCTCTGTTCTGGACGTGAGAAAGTGCGACGCCGCATGGCTGCTCTTCCCCCGCTGATGCCAGACAAAGAAAAGGCCCGGTCTTTCGACCGAGCCTTTTCCTTGTCATACTTGATCTGAGTTCAGATCAGAGGCCGCCTGGCCCACAATCATTCTTCAGATAATCGAGGATCTTGGTGTTTACCTGCTGTTTGTGCGTGAACATGTGGGTGTTGGAGAAGTGGTCCGCACCTTCGATGGTCACGAACTGACCGTTCTTGCCAGCCTTCTCAAACGCCTTCTTGTAGTCCTCGTAGTGGTAATACATTACGCGGCGATCATCGTCCGGGTGGATCATCAATACCGGGATGTTCACCTTGTCGACTTCATTGATCGGATTGATACCGATCATACCACGACGCTTTGACCACTCATCGAGGGCCTTTGGCGCATCTGGACTACGACGCCCCTTATACTGCTTCTCTGCATCGGCCACAGCGGCACCCGCGATAGTGCACTGATACAGATTATCCTCGCGCGCTGCTGCTACGAGTGCAGCATAGCCGCCATACGACCAGCCGAAGAACGCAACACGGTCAGGATCGACCAAGCCCTGATCGATGAGGTATTTCACACCATCATCTTTGTCGTCCTGCATTGCGAGCCCGTGCTCTCCATAGCCGGCATCGAAGTGCTTCTGGCCCCAACCGGTTGAAATACGGTTTTGCGGACGCAGGACCATGTAGCCGTTATTCGCTAGCATCATGCTCCAGTCATCGAAAGTGACGACATTGTTCACGTGCGGTCCGCCGTTGTGCTGCACTACCAGCGGAAATGGTCCCTCGCCCTTCGGCTTCACTACATAGGCAGGGATCTCTAGACCATCACGCGCAGTGTAGCGGATATACTCAACATCAGGCAGTTGCTCTGGGTTGAGCAGAGGATTGCGGCTGCCGAGCTTCGCCATGCGGCCATCCTTGACGAGCCAGAATGAACCTGGGTCGCGCGGGCCGACATTGCGAACAATCATCGTGTTCCCGTCACGCGACCGGCTCGTGATCGAAACCTGGTGTGCGTAGGGAATCTGCTGGAGGAATGCCGCATGAAGCGCCGCATGCTCTTCGTCGAGCCATGCGACTTCGTAGCGTGCGCCCGGATATACCGCGCCCACCAGCTTGTTATTGCCCGGGACGGTATGGGTGATCATACCCATAATGTCGCCGTCTTCGGCCTGGACGATTTTCTCGCCCCACTCATTGGTCTCGAAATTGAATTCCCACAGTGCGGCCTTGTCGTCGCCATTGCGGTTTTCAATCACGTAACCCATGGCTGGATTGTCTTCCTTGAAGCCCTGTACGCCGTGAATACCGCTCAGCACGCGATAGAGATTGGCCTGTTCATCAAAATCGACGGCCAGCGCTGGGATCGGATCACCCCACGAGCTTTCTCCTGGCATACGGTGATAGACTTCGAGGACGTTCGAAGTCGGATTAATGCGCGTGGAAATCCGCGGATTGCCATCGTTATCAAACTGGATCGTCGGGTGTTTTTCGTTGCCCTTGATGACGAGCTGGCGAGAGCCGCGTTCAAGATTGAAACGGTAATAGGCTCGCGGACGGAAAGCCGCGAATGGATCGACGCCGGTTGGATCAGGGATAGCATTGCCTGAGCCGATAAGGATTGTGTCCGGCTCGTTCGGGAGCAGGTTCACCAGGCCAAAATTGCCTGGTAGCTCTGCAAACTTGTTCGAGTCCAAGCTGTAAGCAAACGCCTTGTAGCTACGGATATCCTCTTCAGGGCGTGTAACGCGCTTGCGCACGACGTCCCAAGCAGTACCGAAGATGTAGTTATCGCTCACCCAGCGAGCCTGAATGATCTCCATCGGATCGGCATTGAGTCGGCGCAATGGCTTGGTCATGTCATCCGTGGAGTAAATCTCCATCAGATACTCACCCTCTTTGCTCTCAAGCTTATGGACGAGGACGTGCTTGCCGTCAGGGGACACTTGTACAGCGTTTACAACACTACGCAGCGACCAAACATCAACCGGGATGGGCTCAGCCGCTTGCTGCGCTTCAGCGGGCGAAGCGGGAGCCATAGTCAGGCCAAGGGCAGATACGCCGACCATTGCGGCAACTAGTGGAGCTTTCAAAGATTTCATGTGCGACTCATTCCAAGGGTAAAAACGGATTATAGTAAATCAAAAAGGCGACCCCAAAACAAGTGTTTGGAGCCGCCTTTTTGCTTATCCCATCAAAGATGAACGGGATCAGAAGTTATACTGGACACTCGCGAAGAATTCGCGGCCATCATAATCGTAACCAGCGCCGATCGCAGTGTTACCGATTGCAGGACCAGCAGCGGTGTCGATCTGCGGCGGAGCCGTATCGAAGATGTTGTCAATACCAGCGATGATCGTGAAGTTGTCCTTGCGGTAACGCAGAGACACGGTGTGCAGGAATTGCTCATCGCCAAAGCCTACGTCACGGCAGAAGTTACCGTCACCCTCGACACCAACATCACCAGCACCAAGGCAGGTGTTACTGAAACGGTTCGGCTCCAGATCACCATTCGGTGCAACAGGAGTGCCGTTCGGACCGTTCTGGAACACGTCGGCAAATGCGTCGATATCATCGATATCCTGCTCGAAGCTGCCAGTGTAACGCAGCTGGTAGGTCAAGCGAAGGTTGTCGACATCAGCGCTGAAGATCGCGCGGCCACTCCACTTAGGAAGGCCGAGTTCACCTACATCATCGTCAAACGCTTCATCGCCGTTCTCGTTTCTGAAGGTCGTGCTCCGCTCAAGCAAGCGGTTGGCGCGGATATCGAGACCGAAATCTACGAACTTGCCGAAGACGGGCCATTCCTTGCCGAAGCTCGCGTTGAAATCCATTCCGCGAACATTCTGCAGATCGAAGTTCAGGAACTCACTGCTCAAGCTGTCGACCAGACCGCGGTCGAATGCGTTTACAACGCCGTTCAGTGGGTCATAGGTCAGACGATCACAGAACGGACTGCGCGTACCGTCACGACGCAGGAAACAATCATTGATGACAAACTGCTCGCCTGGTTCAATGATCGAGTCACGAACTTCAATATCGTAGTAGTTCATGTTGAAGTTGACATCGAAACCGTCACCAAAGGTTTCCTCGAACGCGAAACCGGCCGTAATCGAGCGAGACGTTTCCGGATCGATATCGAACGTACCGCCAGAGATCGTGCGGACACTGGTGTTCTGGACTGGCTGCGTGTTTGGACGTAGGCCAACTTGCGTTGGATCGCGGCCTTCACGCTCGCAGTTATCGAGGATTTCTTGCGGACGGGTTTCGTTCGCTGCGACATAGCCCACACCCAGCTCAAACGCTTCGTTCGGAACCGCACACGGGTCAAAAAGCGTCAGGAAGCCCTGCTGCGCCTGAAGGAAGTTTTCGCGCAGGTTCGGCGCACGGAACGACGTACCATAGCTAAACTTGAATTGCAGCGGAGCCACTGGACGCCAGCCGCCTTTCAGCGAGTACGTGAAGTTCGTTCCGTAGAACTCATCCTTGGTCACACGACCTGAAAGGTTGACTGAAAGTTCTTCAACCATCTTCTTACCTGCCATGAGCGGCAGATCGATTTCGCCGAAGCCTTCAAGCGTATACTTCTCGCCGATTGCGCCGAGGTCCTGACTGAAGCCAAAGAACAGACCGTTCGCGGCAACCTGGTTCGGATTGGAATCGATTGAGTCTGTACGGAATTCACCGCCGACCACGAGGCCTGCAGTACCGCCCTGAAGCTCAAACAGATTACCGGTCGCATAAGTCGAGATGACCATTTGCTCGTAGACCGTGTCAAACGAACGTTCACCAAACAGGTAATCACGCTCTGCCTGAGTCGCAAAATCGCCAATCGGAGTTGAAAGCAGGGAAGGCGCGAACAGGTTCACCGGCACACAGCCATCTGTTAGACCATCAGCAGCAGCTGTCGGGTTTGCGAGCGCGGTCGCGTCACATGGCGTGATGCCAGGATCGCCATAGAATGCACCAAACTGGTTCAAGTCGCTGTAGTCGTCCGCAATTCCGTCGCCGGTGTTATCGAAGACGCCGTCACCGCTGAAGTCGATCGTCGGATCAATACCAAGCGAGAAAGCCAAACGGTCTTCTAAGACGCCGCGGCGGACCGACTTACCTTCGGAGCGCGAATAGACGAGCGACGCATCGAACGACCAGCTTGAACCGATGAACGGCAGGTCACCCTTAAGGCCGATGACGCCGCGATACTGCTCTTGCGTTACGTCGACATTGTTGCGGTCGCCGCGAACAGAAATGATCGGGAAGACTGAGACGTTCACACCTGTAGGCTCCCCAGGGAAGAAACCGCCTGGACCCCAAATTGGTACGCCGCCCGAGAACGGCGCGAACAGCGCGTTGTCGATCGCACGACAGTCTGCTCCACCAGCGTCGATGTTACACGGGTTGAACTGGTTTTCCGCGGGAACGTCCGGGAAAAGGAATGACTGGAACGTGTTGTCCGAACGAATACGCGCACGGCTGTAATTCGCTTCGAAATACGGCGTCAGGTTCGCAGCACCTGGGAGCGTGTACTCACCATAAGCCATCGCGTTGAAGAGCTTCTGCTGGCTCAGGAAAACGCGATCGAGATCAGCGTTGCTGCCGTTGTAATCCTGGTCATCAACGTCGCGGATGCCGTCAAAGTTGAAATCCAATGGATCAAGAAATGCGTTCTCGCGGGTCGCAAAGCCAGGCAGGCCAAACAAGCCGAGGTTGTCGAACGTGTCACCGCGCTGGAAGAAGACCGAGTTAAGGAACGTGTCGTTCGGAACGAAGCGCCCTGTAACCGATTCGATCTTACACGAGCTGTTTGCGCTCGTCGTGATCTGTCCGAACGGTCCGCCGAAGCTGTCACGCTCGACCAAAGCGCGCGTACGCTCGTCGACAGTGAAAATGTTGCCGTCCTGATCAACTTCCAGATGCTCGTTACACCCTTGGAAGAAGTCACGGTCACGGAAACGGATTGTGTCGCGGTAATCATACTCGACGCCGAGACCGACAAAGCCGCGATCCAGGTTGATCCCGTAAGCACCGCTCAGCGTGAAGTCTTCACCAGACCCTTGCGGGTTGATCTCGCCACGAGCGAACAGCTCGAGACCGTCAAAGTCCTTACGCAGGATGATGTTACCAACACCGGCAACAGCGTCAGAACCGTAGATCGAGGACGCGCCGTCAAGCAACAGGTCAAAGCGGTCGATAAGCGATGCTGGAAGCAGGTTGATCGACGGGTTGACCGGAGCACCTTCCACACCAGCAGGTGCGAGGCGGCGGCCATTGACCAGCAGCAATGTACGGTCAGCACCAAGTCCGCGAAGGTTCAGCGTGGCTGAGCCCGGACCGTTATCAAGCACGAAGCCCTGGAATGTCGCGTCGATCTGCTGACCGGCAGCGGACTCGTCGCGCTGAAGGATCTGTACCGGATCGAACAGGCCAACATCACGGGATTGTTCAGTCGTGATGACCTGAAGCGGCGAAATGCTCGAATAGGTGTCGCGGACGATACGCGAACCAGTAACAGTAATGCCGCCTTGGAATTCTTCTTCGACAGCGCCGCCGGTCGTAATATCGACCTGCTCTTCTTCCTCTTCTTCGACAACTTCTTCAGCCGGCTCTTCAGCATCCTGAGCCAAAGCTGGCGCGCCCATTACCAGCGCAATTGCAGACGCGGAAAAGGCAAGACCCTTCACGGTATTCGTGTGAAACTTTTTCATGATTACTCCAGTCACCCAACCCAGGACCAGAATACGAACTTCTTCAAAATACCGAGTGAAATGGCTGCCCCCGCAGCCATTGCGTGTAATCCGGAAATGAAGAGAATCTGGGCCCTCTAGATGAAGCAGGGTGTGAAGGAGAGATTAACACTTGTCAAAGCCCGGACTCGCGCTTTTGCAGTCAGTGTGGCGAGATTCCCACAAGGCCTGCGCCTCAGCAATTTTATTCCTCCAACAAGCCGAATAGGAGAAAAAAATTTCAATCTCAACAAGGACAATTAACATTTATGTCAATATGACAGACGCGTTACATAGCTGATTGCCGAGTGGCAGTTGAGTGAAGGAGCCTTCTCGGCTTAAACTACACTCATATTGAGCTCGCCATCGCCTTCATCGACGCTGACCGTGCTGCCATCGGGCACCTTGCCTTCGAGCAGCATTTCAGCCAGCGGATCCTGCAGATAGCGTTGCACAGCGCGCTTCAATGGACGAGCGCCATAAACCGGATCATAGCCGACACGGCCGAGCCAGCGCAGCGCCGCTTCCGTCAGGTCGAGTGTGATCTTGCGATCCTTCAACAGCTTCTGGACGCGGTTTACCTGAATCTCCACGATCGGTGCCATGTGCTCCATGCTCAAGCGGTGGAACAGGATAATCTCGTCCAGCCGGTTGAGAAATTCCGGCCGGAAGTGCCCGCGTACAACGTCCATCACATCGTTCTCGACATCAGCCACCTTGCCATCATCAGGCAGGTTCGAAAGGAATTGCGAGCCCAGGTTGGATGTCAGGATGATCAGCGTATTGGAGAAGTCCACGACGCGGCCCTGACCGTCAGTCAGTCGGCCATCATCCAGAACCTGCAGCAGCACGTTGAACACGTCCGCATGCGCTTTTTCGACTTCGTCAAACAGCACCACCTGATAGGGCCTGCGCCGCACAGCCTCGGTTAGCACGCCGCCCTCATCATAGCCGACATAGCCTGGAGGCGCGCCGATCAACCGTGCAACCGCGTGCTTTTCCATGAATTCGCTCATGTCGATGCGGACAAGTGCCTGATCGTCGTCGAACAGGAAGCCGGCCAGCGCCTTGGTCAGCTCGGTCTTGCCGACGCCGGTCGGGCCCAAGAATAGAAAGCTGCCAAGCGGCCGGTTCGGATCTTGCAATCCGGCGCGCGCGCGGCGCACAGCCTTCGAAACGCTTTCGACCGCCTTCGCCTGACCAATGACGCGCTTGCCGATGATCTCTTCCATCTGAAGGAGCTTCTCGCGCTCACCTTCCATCATCTTGTCGATGGGAATGCCCGTCCAGCGACTGACGACAGAGGCAATGTCCTCTTCTGTCACTTCTTCTCGCAGAAGCGCATTCTCGGTCTGGTCTTCAGCCTCGTCGAGCTTCTTCTCAAGCTCGGGAATCTTGCCGTAGGAAAGCTCGCCTGCCTTGGCGAGATCGCCTTCGCGCTGCGCTTGCTCAAGCTCCAGCCGCGCTGCATCAAGCTCTTCCTTGATCTTCGCTTCAGCGTTGATCTTGTCACGCTCATTCTGCCAGCGCGTCGTCAGTTCGGCGCTTTCCTGTTCCAGATTGGCCAGCTCTTCGCGCAACGCCGCCAAGCGGTCTTGAGAGGCCGTATCATCTTCTTTCGCGAGCGCGCTTTCTTCGATCTTCAACTGAATGATCCGGCGATCCAGCGATTCAATCTCTTCCGGCTTGGACTCTACTTCCATGCGGATGCGCGAAGCCGCTTCGTCCATCAGGTCGATGGCCTTGTCCGGCAGGAAGCGGTTCTGGATATAACGATTGGAAAGCTGAGCCGACGCGACCAGCGCGCTGTCCGTAATGCGGACGCCGTGGTGCAATTCGTACTTTTCCTTGAGGCCGCGCAGGATCGAGATCGTGTCTTCGACGCTCGGCTCTTCGATATAGACCGGCTGGAAACGCCGCTGCAGTGCCGGGTCCTTCTCGACATATTTCTGATATTCATCGAGCGTGGTTGCGCCAATGCAATGCAGTTCGCCGCGCGACAGTGCAGGCTTCAGCAGGTTGGACGCGTCCATCGAGCCTTCCGAGGCCCCTGCCCCGATAAGCGTGTGCATCTCGTCAATGAACAGAATAATCTGCCCGTCAGCACCCTTCACTTCGTCGAGCACGGATTTGAGGCGCTCTTCAAATTCGCCGCGATATTTCGCGCCTGCAATCAGCGCGCCCATATCAAGGCTCATCAAGGTGCGCCCTTTCAGGCTGTCAGGCACATCGCCATTGGCAATGCGCAGCGCGAGGCCTTCCGCAATAGCTGTCTTACCTGTGCCGGGCTCACCGATCAGCGCGGGGTTGTTCTTCGTGCGGCGAGCGAGAATCTGAATAGTCCGGCGGATCTCTTCATCGCGCCCGATAACCGGATCAAGCTTACCATCGCGGGCTGCCTGCGTCAGGTCGCGCGCATATTTCTCCATCGCGTCATATGCATCTTCCGCGCTGGCAGAATCAGCCTTGCGACCGCCGCGCAATTCCGTGATTGCGCGCTCCAGCGCCACCGCATCGACATTGGCCGAAGCGAGAGCCTCGCCTGCCTTCGTCTTGGACACCGCCAGAGCGACCAGCATCCGCTCAACCGTGACGAAACTGTCGCCCGATTTCTCTGCAATCTGTTCTGCCTGGTCGAGAACGCGTACCGCATCATTGTCGAGGCCCGGTGTCGCTTGCGCACCGCCGCCGGAGACAGACGGAATCTTGTCCAGCTCGCGATCAATCGCATCCACAGCAAGTGCTGCATTGCCACCCGCACGCTGGATCAGCCCAGCTGCCATGCCTTCCTTGTCTTCAAGCAAAGCCTTGAGCAGATGCACAGGCGTTATCCGCTGGTGCTCCATCCGGATCGCAACAGTCTGCGCGCTTTGCAGGAAGCCCTTGGCGCGGTCAGTGAATTTTTCCAGGTTCATGACTGATCCCTCATGTGATTTCTCACTTCAGATAGTGTTGCAAATCCGCAACACAACCCCTCGGCTGAAATTCCGAGGTGTGTTAGTCACATAGGTAGGTCCTGTGAGAGAGGGCGCAAGCCCCCTCCCCACAGAATAATCAGCCTCTACTTGGCGAGCCGGGCCTTATTGTGGACGCCAATTGCGCGCCAGATCATCAAGCAGCATCACGCCAAAGCCGCGCGAACCCTTAGGCACGAGCGGGCGGTTCTTCGACGTGCGGTCGGTAGGCGCCATGTCGATATGGATCCACGGCATGTCTTCCGGCACAAAGAACTCGATGAAATGCGCACCGGAGCTCGCGCTTGGGCTGATGCCGCTATTGCGAACGTCGGCAATCTCGGAGGTGCGCACAGCTTTCCGATAAGCAGGGTGTAGCGGCAAGCGCCATAGTCCTTCAGTGGTACGTTCGGCTGCTGCAAGCGCTGCATCGGCATACTCATCTTCGCGAGCGAAGACTGCGGCATATTCCTCACCCAGTGCGCGAACTGCGCCGCCAGTCAGAGTCGCGATATTGATCACGGCATACGGATTCTTGCGATCGACCGTGTATTCAATCGCGTCTGACAGCACCAAGCGTCCTTCTGCATCGGTCGAGAGGATTTCGATGGTCTTGCCAGAGTAAGTCCGCACGATATCGCCCGGACGCTGCGCATTGGCGCTTGGCATATTCTCCGCGAGTGCGGCCACGGCAACAACGTGCACAGGCGCTTTGGATTTGGCCAGGCTCAGGATCGTTCCGCTGACAGCAGCCGCGCCGGACATGTCGCCCTTCATTTCCCACATGCCGCTGTTCGGCTTGATGGAAATGCCGCCTGTGTCGAAAGTGATGCCCTTACCCATCAGTGCGAGCGGAGGTCCGCCAGCGCCTTTGTACGTCATCACCATCATGCGGCTGCCGCGCGGACTGCCTTGGCCCACACCGACAATCGCGCCCATATTCAAGCGGCGCATGTCTTCAGGCTCAAGCACTTCGATTGTGACATTGTCGACACCGCGCAGAGCTTCACGCACGCGCGCAACGAAGCTCTCCGGATAAATTACATTGGCTGGCTCGCTGACAAGATTGCGCGCCATCCGCACGCCCTCGGCCAGATGCGCATGGCGTCCCGCGAAGAGCGCTTGAGCCGCGCTCGCTTCAGAGCCAACGACAGTGATGGCATCAGCTGGCGGCGCTTTGCGGTCGCTATCGTAGCGGTCAAAGCGATATTGGCCGAGCGTTGCGCCAAAACCGATATCGGCCATCGCCGCGGCATCGTTCACGCCAGCAATCGCAAGCGGCGACTTCACGGACTTCATCTTCTGGACAAGATTGCCGCCCACTTCGCGCCAGTCGATGCTCTCGCCTTCATCGGGAGCAACACCCATCAGAGTGATCTTCGCAGCGCCCGGTGCTGTCGGAATATCAAGCGTCTGACCGTCCTTGCCTTCGAACTCCTCTGCTTCAATCCAGGCTACGGTCGTGTCCGGCAAAGCGATCCCGGACGGCAGGTCCGTCCCGTTCATGATGACCACCATTTTCGCGTCGGAAGGCGCGGTGGTCGCAAAGCCCACGGGGCGTTCTTCGCTGTTCTGGACGGTCGCTGGCGCAACGCCGGAGCCGAGCACGTCCTGTGCGGCTGCGGGTGCAGCGCTCAGCACGAAGGCTAAAGCCGTGAGTGGAAGAGCGAGTTTGGAAAGCCGGTTGGAAATCACTGGGGGTCCCTTTCAATTGCGGTATCAATTGCTGCGCGGTGTTGACCCGCGCTCATACGAAAAGCAATGTCCTCACAAAGAAAATCGACAAAGGGGTGAGGATGTTCCGCAAATGGCTTGGGCGCATTGCGTTCGGAGTGGTGGCAATCGGCTTGGTCGCATTCGTGGGGCTCGCAAATTGGGAGCCCTTCTTTGCTGAAAAGGGCGAAGCTCCGCCCAAGGATAGTTACAGCGCTGAGATAATCCGCGACAATTTCGGTGTTCCGCATATCTACGGCGAGCGCGACGCAGATGTCGCTTTTGGCGTTGCGGTTGCTCATGCAGAGGATGACTTCTTCACGCTTCAGGACGTCGTCGCAATGTCAAAGGGACGCTACGGCGCAATCGCTGGGCCCGATGGTGCACAGGTCGATTTTCTCTATCACTTGCTGGATGCCGGCGCGGTTGCAAAACACGAATATCCCAAGCTGCCTGCTTCAACCCGCGCGGTTTTTGAAGCTTACGCAGCCGGCCTCAACCACTATGCCGAAACCCACCCCGATGAAGTGAAGATCGCCAATCTCTTCCCGGTCAACGGCGTGGACATGGCCGCCGGTTTCATCCTGCGCCAACCACTCTTCTTCGGACTTGGCAATACAGTAGGCGATCTGGTCGCGGGCGAAGAGCTCCGGCGCGAGTTCGGCCCGGACATTCCCGGCTTCCCGCGCACAACCGCAACACCCGCTCAAGCGGCTGCGGACATTCATGGCGCGCCTGCCGCGCTCGGCGAAGCAGCGCTGCATTTCGGGTCTAATGCATTCGCCGTAAGGCCGGATCGGACCGGCGGTCCGACAACGCTCATCTCAAATTCGCACCAGCCGTTGCGCGGGGTCGTCGCCTGGTATGAGCTCAATGTCCAAAGTGAAGAGGGCTGGCATTTAAGCGGGCCGAACCTGCCGGGAACGCCGTTCCCGGTCATGGGACATAACGAAAATCTGGGTTGGACTTACACCGTAAACCGGCCCGATTTGATCGATATTTACCAGCTCGAAGTCGAAACTCGCGACGGGGCTCTCAAATATCGCTTGGACGATGAATGGCTCGATCTGGAAGAGAACAGTTTCACATTGGGCGTCCGCTTTGGGCCGGTGACGATACCTGTGCGCCAGACCACATATCGCAGTGTGCATGGTCCGGTGATCAAGAATGATAAAGGCTATTTCGCGGTCCGCTACGGAGGGATGAACAGCGCAGCGGCGATGGATGCATTCTACCGCTTGGGCAAAGCCAACACGATGGAGGAATGGGTCGGCGTCTATGAACGACTAGACATCCCAAATTTCAACGTCGTCTACGCTGATCGCGAAGGCAATATCGGCTATATCTACAATGTCGCTTTCCCTGATCGCCCGGAGCTGGATGAAATCAAAGCCAATTGGCGCGGCATTCTGGATGGGACGAAATCAGAGCTCATCTGGGAAGGAAAAGTCGGCTTCGACGAAATCCCTAAGCTATTCAATCCCGCCTCGGGCTGGCTTTATAATGCCAATAACGAGCCCTTTACGGCAGCCGGCGAAGGCAGCGACTTGGATCCGGCAGATTTCTCACCCGTCCTCGGTGTCGAGCGCAAACAGACAAACCGCTCGCGCCGGGCCTACAAGTTATTGTCCGAAGCCAATTTGCTCGACCGCGCCAATCTTGAGCGGATCAAGTATGACATGACCTATGAGCGAGAGAGCTATGTCGATGATCTGTTCGACGAGCTAGAAGCATTGGATCCCGGCGAGGATGCGGAATTGGCCGAGGCCCGCGATTTGCTGCTCACATGGGACTTTACCGCTGACAATAAGGGCGCAGCTGATGCGCTCGCCCTGCTGATGATCCGCGATTATATGAGCGTCGAATACGGCAACCTCAATCGGAAGCTCGATCTCGCGGAATATCTGCGTGAGAAGCACGCGCATCTGATGGAACATTTCGGCCGCCTTGATCCGCCCATGTCAGAACTCTTGCGTTTGCGACAGGGCGATGTCGACCTACCTCTGGATGGCGGCTCCGACACGCTGCGCGCCAGCACTACCTGGCGGGTGGACGATGATGGCCGCTTGAGCCTCGTCCATGGCGACAGCTTCATCCAATGGGTGGAATGGCCTGCCGATGGAGGCCGCGTCACTTCCCGCTCTATCCAGCCGTTTGGTGCAGCCACCACGCGGCCCGATAGTCCCCACTACACCGACCAGATGCAAATGTTCGTCGATCACCAGCTGAAGCCTGTACATTTCTGGCGCGAGGACGTCATGAAAAACGCTCAGCGCCGATATGTGGTTGAGTCTAACTAACAGTGATGTAAACAGGAACGTGATCGCTCGCCAAACCTTGGTTGAGTGAACCCCTTTTTCCAATGAGGAGATGAGAATGTCTGAAGTATCCGGAACCTACAACACGACCGTCAAAAGCCCGATGGGTGACCAAAGCGGCAAGTTCACTGTAGTCGATAATGGCGACGGCACCTTTTCCGGCAAGATGGAAGGCGGCATGGGATCGATGGACGTCGAAGACGGCAAGATCGATGGCAACAAGCTGACCTGGAAAATGAATATGACTGTGCCGATGCCGATGACGCTCGAAGGCGACGCCACGGTCGAAGGCGACACCATTGCTGGTAACGTCAATGCAGGCGCATTCGGCGCGATGCCGCTGACAGGCGAAAAGGCCTAATCCGGCACTCAAACGATAAGTTTACAAAAGGCCGTCGGGAGCGATCCCGGCGGCTTTTTTGTGGCAAGTGCGAATGTCAGAAACCGCGATGGAAAGCGGGCATTGGATCGGCCAAAGACCGACCTTGATCGAGCGGTTCGCAAGTTTGTGCGAGCCAAAACGAAGTTTGCACGTTAAGAGCCTGCGCGAGCGCATCCGCAACCGGTCGCAGCTCGCTTGAGTTGAGTGCAGGGTACGCGCCATTCTCTTGCCCTCATCACTTCGCGCCAAACCATTGCGCTGTCACCCAAGCGAACAATCATGTCATTTGAATCTCTTCCGCCTCTGCTGCGTGAGGCTTTGGTCGAACGGGGCTATTCTGCCCTCACGCCGGTGCAGGAAGCCGCCATTGCCTCCGATGCAAACGGGCGAGACTTGATCGTCTCTGCTCAAACCGGATCGGGCAAGACCGTGGCCTTCGGGCTTGCTCTGGCCGAAGAGTTGTTGAGCGACAATCGCGGCACGCCTCTCACCGACAGTCCGCTTGCTCTGGTCATTGCACCAACCCGCGAACTGGCATTGCAGGTCAGCCGGGAATTGGGTTGGCTCTACGCCAAGGCAGGATTACGCATCGCAACCTGCGTTGGGGGAATGGACGCCAGCAAAGAACGCCGCGCGCTACGTTCCGGCCCAGCGATCGTTGTCGGAACGCCCGGTCGCCTGAGAGATCATCTTGAGCGAGGATCGCTGGATTTGTCAGGTCTTGCAGGTGTCGTGCTGGATGAAGCTGACGAAATGCTCGACATGGGTTTCCGCGACGATCTCGAGGAAATTCTGGATGCGGCTCCCGATAGTCGTCGCACGCTGCTGTTCTCAGCGACCCTGCCGCGCGGTATTGTGCGCCTCGCTGAGCGATACCAGACAGACGCCTTGCGGCTGTCGCTGGCGGGGCAGGATCGTGGGCATGGCGATATCAGCTACCAGGCCATCACCGTCGGGCCTTCAGAAATCGAAAATGCCGTGGTCAACCTGCTGCGCTTTCACGAGGCAGAATCGGCAATCTGTTTCTGCTCTACGCGCGACAGTGTGCGGCGGCTTCACGCGACTTTGCAGAACCGCGGCTTTGGCGTCGTTGCGCTGTCCGGTGAACATTCGCAGTCGGAACGCAATCAAGCATTGCAGGCCATGCGTGATCGACGGGCACGTGTGTGCGTAGCCACCGATGTCGCAGCACGCGGTCTTGATCTGCCGACGCTCAGCCTTGTCATCCATGTCGACACACCGCGTGATGCCGAAACGCTTCAGCATCGTTCCGGTCGCACGGGCCGTGCGGGCAAGAAAGGCACCGCAGCGATCATTGTTCCCTTCAATCGGCGCCGCCGAGTTGAAAGCATGCTGCGCGGCGCGAGGATTGAAGCTCAATGGCTTGGTGCTCCGACGCCCCAAGCCATTCGCAAAAAGGACCATCAGCGGTTGATGGACAAGCTGACCGCTCCCGCAGAGTACGAGGACGACGACCGCGCGATTGCGGCTGAGTTGCTTCAAAAACTCCCGGCTGAAGATATTGCCGCAGCGCTGGTTCAAGCACATCGATCCAAGATGCCGCAGCCCGAGGAATTGCTTGCCGACACTCCCGAAGCGCGCGCAAAGGCGAAAGCGGAACGCCATCGGCCGGGCTTTGAAGACGTGGTCTGGTTCAAAATGGGGGTGGGCCGCCGACAGAACGCTGAGCCGCGTTGGCTGTTGCCGCTGATCTGCCGCCGCGGTCACATCACCCGCAACGAGATTGGGGCAATTCGTGTTGGCCAGACCGAGAGCTGGTTCCAGATTCCACGCGCTCTCGCATCCAAATTTGACGAGACCTTGCAACGCACCATCGAGAGCGATGACGAACAGGATGCAATCCTGATTGAGCGATCAGCCGAGGGGCCGAGAGTGGAGGCGCGCACCAATCGCAAGCATGGATCAGCTCGGGTTAAGGCCAATCCGGTCCACAAAGGCACGGCTGGCAAGCCTCGCTTTGAATCCAGACGCGACCGAAGTGCCGAAGGAGGCTCATCTGACGGCAAGGCGTCTGCGGGCAAGGCCCTTCGCGGCCAGTCCAAATCGGTCAAGTCCTCGTCGAAGCACAAGCGAACGCCTGCGCGTCCGGGAAGCAAAAGGCCGCACAACACCAAGCGAAGCTAAAACTTCGCTTGGCGACTGGGCCCTGACACCCGCTTCTGGGTCAATGTAAGTCGTGCGGCTAGTTGCAAACTGGGGTGGAAAGCGGACACTCAATCGAGTGAGTTTTCTTTCTGCTCTTTTGGGCCAAGAAGAGCTGCAACAATACTTAGCACCATCAAAGCAGCAGTGATGTAGACACCTGTTTGAGCGTCTTGAACCACACCAGAATTCAGGCTTGCGAATGCCAAAGCCGCTCCAGCGAAGATCGGCAGCAGACGACCCATCAATACTATCAGTCTATTGAGCATTCCAACATTTCTCCAGACAGGGGAATGTTCAACTACAGCGTGAAAAGCCGCGCTCGTCGAAAGTCAACAACTGAGGTCGCAAGCGGACATTGCCAACGAGGGTTCTACCCTAGCTTGTCCTTCAGGATCTGGTTCACGACCTGCGGGTTTGCCTTCCCTTGCATTGCCTTCATCGTCTGACCGACAAAGAAGCCGAAAAGCTTGTCCTTGCCGCCGCGATATTCCTCGACCTTGTCGCCATTGTTCGCGATGATCTCGTCAATCGCCGCTTCAATCGCGCCAGTATCAGAAACCTGCTTCAGGCCTTCAGCGTCCGCAATTTCGACCGGCTCGCGGCCAGTCTTGAGCACGATCTCGAAGATTTCCTTCGCCTGCCCGCCGCTGATCTCGCCTGCATCCTGCATTTTGAGAATAGCAGCCTGACGCGCAGCCGTGGCATGTTCCAGCTTGGCCTCATCTCCGACCGAGCTGATAACGCCGGGAGCCACGGACAAAGACCAGTTTGCAACCTGCGTTGCGACTTTGGCTTCAGGCTTACCCAAGGCTTTGGCAGTCTCTGCCAGCAAAGTTTCGAAGCGTGCAAATGTCTCGACCTCAGCGGTCAATTCGCGCGCATTGTATTCGCTCAACCCCAATTCGCCCGAATAACGCTGGCGCTTGGCATCGGGCAGTTCAGGCAGGCTCGCGCGGCATTCCTCCAAGAAGCTGTCCTCGAGCTCCAGCGGGAGCAAATCGGGATCAGGGAAATAACGATAGTCATGCGCGTCTTCTTTCGACCGCATGCTCCGCGTTGTGCCAGTGCCGGGATCAAACAGCCGCGTTTCCTGCACCACTTTGCCGCCGCTTTCGATCAGGTCGACCTGACGGTTCGCTTCATGCTCGATCGTCTGCATGACGAACCGCACGGAGTTCACGTTCTTCGTCTCTGTCCGCGTGCCAAGCTCTTCGCCAGGACGGCGCACACTGACATTGACGTCGGCGCGCATCGAGCCCTCTTCCATATTGCCATCACAGCTGCCGACATAGCGCAGGATAGTGCGCAGCTTGCGCACATATGCGCCCGCTTCGGCCGGAGAAGTCATGTCAGGGCGGCTGACGATTTCCATCAGCGCAACGCCGCACCGATTGAGATCAACATAGGACATGGTTGGATGCTGGTCGTGCATCAGTTTGCCTGCATCCTGCTCGACATGGATACGCTCGATCCCGATCACCTTGTCTTCGGGAATGCCGGCTTTCTCGTCCGCTTCGATGGTCAGCTGTCCCTCGCCCACGAGCGGGTGGTATAGCTGGCTGATCTGATAGCCTTGCGGCAGATCGGCATAGAAGTAGTTCTTGCGGTCGAACCGGCTCCACGGGTTGATCTGCGCATTGATCGCCATGCCGGTGCGCACGGCCTGACGGATGCATTCACGGTTCGGCACAGGCAGCATGCCGGGCATCGCAGCGTCGACCAAAGAGACATTGCAATTGGGCTCAGCGCCGAACTCGGTCGAAGCACCGGAAAACAGCTTCGCATTGGAGGTAACCTGGGCGTGGACTTCCAGCCCGATGACAACTTCCCATTCGCCGGTGGCGCCTTGAATTCTGTAAGTGCTCATAGCGCAGTGCAATAAGCGCATCGCGCCTGTGTGAAAAGGCCGATAATCGCGCAAAATTAACGGATAATGCCTCGAATTCGGCACCAATTGTGAACGCGCTGGTAACTATGCAGCGGCTATGACTGTTCGCGATGACCGCTTACAAGCCGATCCTGCTGCCAGAGCAATACGACACGGCGAGTGCTCAGCCCGTCACGCCGCCTGCCATTCGCGCAGGGCAGCGGCTGGTTACGCTCGACTTGTTGCGCGGGATTGCTGCAATTGCTGTGATGCTGCGACACTATCCGTGGCCAGGGCATCAAGTGCCGATCCTGCCGAGCAGTTTCCTCGCGGTCGATCTGTTTTTTCTGCTGTCCGGCTATGTGCTCGCGGCGACTTACGAGCCGCGTTTGCTCGGCAGTATGAGCGCAGGGAATTTCATGAAGCGCAGGCTGACGCGCATGTATCCGCTCTATTTCCTCGGGCTGGCGCTGGCCTTGCTGGCGTGTCTCGGCGCGGTTGGCACGCATCCGCCAGCAGTGATGAGCGAAAGCGAGTTTGCGCTCGCCGCGTTCTTCAATCTGTTTTTCCTGCCAGCGCCCCCGCCCGGTCTCGTGCATGAAACCATCGTGACGCAAGCATTTCCTTTCAACTTCCCGGCCTGGTCGCTGTTCTGGGAGCTCGCGGTCAATGGCCTTTACGCGCTCATAATTTTGCGGCTGACGCCCAAGATGATCGCGGTCATCGTCGGCGGGTGCTTCGTCGCAATGCTGGTCTTCGCGATCGGCAATGGCACGCTCGATTCCGGAGCGACGTGGAGCACGTTTGCGATGGGAGGGCTGCGGTGCGGTTTCGCGTTCTTCCTCGGCGTTGCGCTCGTGCGGATGCGCAGCATTGCTGTTGCGCCTAAGCTGCCGAGCTGGATTCCGGTCGTGCTGCTCGTCAGCGCGCTGGCTGTTCCGGTAAGCTGGGGACCGTGGCCTGCGCTGATCAGTGTTGCCTTTGTCTTCCCGCTCGCGATCTGGCTGGGCGCTTCGGCAAAAGCCGGACCTGTCGAAGCGAAAATCTCAGACTGGCTCGGGTGGATCTCATACCCCGTTTATGTCCTGCAATTGCCTGTGCTGATGCTGGCAGGCGCGATCATGATCGCAACGACAGGCGAGTTCTTTGGCGACAATCTGACGCGCGATCTCGCAATCTATTGCGGCGCGACAATGCTGCTGAGTGTCATCGCAGCCAAAATATTCGACGAGCCGGTCAGGCGCTGGCTGTCAGCCCGAATGAAGCGGAGCTAGGACGATCCGTTCGCCCAAAGCGCTGGTCTGAGAGATAGGCTTTATCCAGCAATTCCGTTGGCATTCGACCGCCTGCCTCTCAAAAGGGTCGTTCCGGTCTAAAACTCTTGCGCGATCATTGATCAGGCAGTGCAAGCCATTACAGATTGCCGCAGCGCTGGGATTTGTCGAGGGAGGAGCATATGCCACGCAATACAGATGCTACCTCTGCTCCTCGAACGCTGGGATCATACCGGCTGATGGACAACGGGTTTGACACTATCCGGCTACTAGCCGCGATCGTCGTCATTTTCTCACATGCATTTCCCATCACAGGCCTTGCCGAGCCGCTTTATGAGCATACTGGATATGCGACTTACGGCACATTGGCTGTCTGCGCTTTCTTTGTGATCAGCGGTTTCCTGATACCCGCAAGCCGTGAACGCAATACTCTGGCGAGCTACGCAATGAAACGCGCTCGCCGGATTATGCCGGCGCTGATTTGTGCGGTGTTCGTATGCGCCTTCGTCATCGGCCCCCTCCTCACAACACTCCCGCTTAGTGACTATTTGACAGCCAAGGACACATGGGCGTTCGTCGGTCATATCCTATTCCTGCCCGTGGGCTTCGCTTTGCCTGGCGTATTCACGGACAACCCCAGCCATTTGATCAACGGAAGTTTGTGGACGCTCAAATATGAAGTGGCTTGCTATTTCGCAGTGCCTATCCTCTTCATGTTTGCCAAATTGCGCAAGGCAGCGGTCATATCGGCCTGGCTTTCAAGCTTCGCCATTACGCTGCTTGTCCCGGAGGGATCAGGAGGCGCGCTTTACCTGATCGGCCAGACTTGCGACCTCTTCCGCTTTTTCGGCAGCGGCATGATGATGTATATCTTCCGCGATTATATCCCGATCCGAAATGACTGGGCGATCGCAGGATTACTGACGACGATAGCCGGTGCGATCTTTGCGCCAGCGTTCCTCATGGAAATTGCCGCGGTTGCCGGGGCCTATGCCTTGATGGTTTTCGCCTATCATAGCCCTGAGTGGTTTCGCCGTCTGACCGCCAAAGGCGATATTTCCTACGGCGTTTACGTGTATGCAGTACCTATCCAGCAATTGCTGTTGTCGGCTACTTTCGCGGTTGCAGCTGCGGTCGCATTGCCGACATGGATAGTGAATTCCGTGCTTACTTTGCCTGTGGTCTTTCTCGCCGGGGCATTGTCCTGGCGCTTCATCGAGAAGCCTGCTCTTTCTGCAGGGCGCAAGCGGTCAGTCAGGCCGACGCTGTCCAGCGCCTGAAAGATCAGACGGTTGACTTAGTTGTCGCCCTCATCGTCGCTGTCGTCGGGCTTGGCTCGAAACTGCGCTTCGCCATGCTCGACATTCTTGCGGATATAGTTCGCGAACATGAAAGTCGCTGGCACCGCGAGCGCTATGCCGATTCCGGCAATAGTCAGCGCGGTGTCATTGCTCACCACCACTTCTCCGGCGCTGCTTCGAAGCCCGCGCGTTGCTGGATCGCAAGACCCGCATTGAGCACGCCTTGCTCGTCAAACGGCTTGCCAACCAGCTGCAGGCCGAGCGGCAGTCCATCTTCAGTCAGTGTCGCAGGCACGCTCATCGCAGGCAGGCCAGCCAAAGAAGCTGGCACTGCGAACACGTCATTGAGGTACATTGTCAGCGGGTCTTCATTGAGCGATCCCAGCGGGAAGCTGGCTGTCGGCGTGGTCGGAGCAAGGATTACATCGCAAGCTTCCCACGCCTGCTCGAAATCGCGTGCGACCAAAGCACGGATTTTCTGCGCCTGGTTGTAATAGGCATCGTAGAAGCCCGCGCTCAGCACATAGGTCCCGATCAGCACGCGGCGTTTCACTTCATCGCCAAAACCGTCTTCGCGGGTCGCGGCATACATGTCTTGCAAGCCCGCGCCTTCAGGAAGATCGCGCAGGCCGTAACGCACGCCGTCATAGCGCGCCAAGTTCGAAGACGCTTCGGCAGGCGCGATGATGTAGTATGCTGGCAGCGCATATTTCGTGTGCGGCAGGCTGATATCGACAATTTCTGCGCCTGCATCGCGCAGCCATTCCTTGCCCTGCTCCCACGATTTGAGGATCGCCTCATCCGTGCCGTCCATGCGGTATTCCTTGGGAATGCCGACTTTCTTGCCTTTGAGGTCTGCGGAAAGACCTGCCTCCCAATTGGGAACGTCCATCTGCAGGCTCGTTGCATCTTTCGGATCGAACCCTGCCATCGCTTCGAGCATGATCGCGCAATCTTCGACCGAGCGCGCCATTGGTCCCGCCTGATCGAGCGAGCTCGCAAACGCCACAACGCCCCAGCGGCTGCAGCGACCATAGGTCGGCTTGATGCCGCAAATGCCGGTAAACGCAGCTGGCTGACGAATAGAGCCGCCTGTGTCTGTGCCGGTTGCTGCCGGCGCAATGCGTGCGGCAACCGCAGAAGATGAACCGCCCGAGGAACCGCCGGGAGACATCGCAGCATTGCTGCCCGCTTTCTTCCATGGCGAGTTCACATTGCCAAAATGGCTCGTCTCATTCGAGCTGCCCATCGCAAACTGGTCAAGATTGAGCTTGCCCAGCATCCCTGCACCCGCATCCCACAGGTTCTGGCTGACGGTGCTTTCATATTGCGGCTTGAAGCCTTCAAGGATGTGGCTCGCTGCCGTCGTCTGCACGGCATGGGTTGCAAACAGGTCCTTCATGCCGATCGGCACACCGGCCATCGCGCCGAGGTCCTTGCCCGCCGCACGGTCCGCATCGACTTTGTCAGCCGCCGCTAAAGCATGATCTGGCGTTGTCACGATAAAAGCGTTGAGCGCAGCCGCTTCAGCAACAGCCGCGTTGAAAGCTTCCGCCACTTCGCGCGCGGTGAATTCGCCGCCAGCGACGCCGTCACGGATGGCTTTCACGCCAAGAGAGGTGAAGTCCGTCATCTTATTCAATAACCTTAGGCACGCCAAAGAACCCATGCTCGGCAGCAGGCGCATTGGCGAGAATGTCATCACGGCGATCACCGCCGGTCTTGGGATCAGCATTCACTTCATCCGCGCGCAAGCGCAATGCATTGGGAATAACCGCAGTCATCGGCTCGATGTCCGACGTATCGACTTCGCCCAGCTGCTCGACCCAGTTGAGGATACCATTGAGCTCAGGCGCCATGCGCTCAAGCTCCTCATCGGTCATCTTGATCCGCGCAAGGTTTGCGATCTTGGCGACAGTGTCCTTGTCTACCGACATATGTCCTGATCCTGTTATTCGGCGGGAGGTGCAGGTGGCAGCGCAGCATCCGGCGGTGCAGCCTGCATCATCGCTTGCTGCAGCAGGTTGAAGCGGCGCTGGGCCTCCTCTTCGGAAATGGAATCTACCAGCTCCATCTCGAAAATGAGATCGCTGTTCGCAGGGATACGGACTTCGCCGGTCTGTGGGTCCAGACGGTCCTCCGCGCCATATCCCATCTCTGCAGGGATATAGACTTCGTATTTTCCGCCGACTTCCATCTGCTGCAGCGCTTTGTAAAAGCCTTCGACTGTCGCGCCTTCTTCAACAGGGAACGGCGCGCCTTCGGGCATGATGCCCGGAACCGGCCAGTTGAAGTCAGCAGAGCTATCAAACTCCTCGCCACTCGATGCAAAGCGGCCTGTGTATTTCACGAAGGCGACTTCGCCGATCTGAGGCTTAGCGCCTTCGCCGGCGATGATGGTATCAACGCTAAATCCTTTGGGCGCAGCGGCCCAGGCCATGCCTGCACCAATGAGTATGGCAATGATCACGCCAAGCCACAGCTTGGTCAGCGAGCCTTTGGCAATCGGTTGAAGCGGTACGCGGGTGACTTCGGCCATGAATGCGGTTTCCTGCGAGTAAATCTGTCTGGCGCGCCCAGACGCAAAATCCAAAGCAAAAGGGCGCGGAATCGAACCGCGCCCTGATGGCTTATCGCGAGTGTGCGTTCAAGCAGTAATACTGCTCAAACCCGGCATACTTATTTGACGCCGTCACGCTCCATGCGCTTACGCTCAAGCTTGCGCGCACGGCGAACAGCAGCAGCCTTTTCACGGGCGCGCTTCTCGCTTGGCTTTTCGTAGTGACGACGCAGCTTCATCTCGCGATAGACACCTTCACGCTGCAGCTTCTTCTTGAGCGCGCGCAGGGCCTGCTCGACATTGTTATCGCGAACGATGATTTGCATAAATTCCAACACCTCAAAACGAATGGCGATTGCCCGCGAACCGGCGGGGGTCACCACCTGATAATCAACGAAAAACTGGCCGAATCCGCAAGCGGTCGGCTCGATCGATGGCGCAACTAGCCAAAAAGTGTTGGATTTGCAAGGGCCCAAGGAGCGAAAAACGGGACCCAAAAGCCACAATTGAGCCTTTAACAACGCTATGCAGCGCGCATGCCGGTCGTTAAGGACCATCGGGCATGTCGAGCCTTTCACCTTTAGCTGCAAGCCTGCACGTTGCCATTGGCGGCGCGGTCGGCGCTGTGCTGCGCTACCAGATGGGCCGCGCGATGGCCGGATGGCTTGGCGCACCTGCGATGAGCCTGTTTCCCTGGGCGACGCTCGCTGTAAACGCGCTTGGCAGCCTTTTGATGGGTCTTTTGTGGGGTTGGCTCGCGATGAAAGGCGGCAGCGATCCGAGCTCGACCGACCAATTGCGCTTGCTGCTGGCGACAGGATTGCTCGGCGGTTTCACCACTTTCTCCGCCTTCAGCCTAGAAATGATCGTAATGATAGAGCGCGGCCAATACCTGTTCGCAGCGCTTTATCTCGTTCTGTCGGTTTGCTTGGCGCTGAGCGCGCTGATGTTTGGCGTGACATTCGTGAGGTTGTTCCAATGAGCAAGACCGGAGCATCCGAGCAAGTCCGCCAGTTTACCGTCAGCGAAGATGACGATGGCATTCGTCTGGACCGCTGGTTCAAGCGCCACTTGCCGCAAATCGGCTTTGGCATGGTCTCCAAATGGGCGCGCACAGGCCAAGTCCGGGTCGATGGCAAGCGCGCCAAACCTGAAGACCGGCTGGAAACAGGCCAGGTGCTGCGCGTCCCTCCCGGAGGCGAGACCCCCGGCGGACGCAAGCCCAAGCCTCGCCGCGAACTGACTGAAGACGAGATCGCCGAAGCGCATGCGATGGTGATCAAGGAAACGCCCTCAGCGATCATCTTCAACAAGCCGCCGGGCCTCGCAACCCAGGGCGGCAGCAAGACAACCCGCCATGTCGACGGATTGCTCGATGCATTTGTCGAAGATCCAGACTGCGATGATCCAGGGTCGCGCCCTCGCCTCGTCCATCGGCTGGACAAGGACACTTCCGGTGTGCTGCTGGTGGCGAAGACCCCCGGCAGCGCAGCGCATTTCTCCAAGCGTTTCTCAGGCCGAAGCGCGCGCAAAGTCTATTGGGCGCTGGTTGTCGGCGTGCCGGATGTTATGGAAGGCACGATTGACGCGCCGCTCGCCAAGCAGCCGGGGTCCGGCGGCGAGAAGATGCATGTCGATGAAGAAAACGGTGCGAGCGCGAGGACCAAGTACCGCGTCGTCGACAAGGCTGGCCACAAGGCTGCTTGGGTCGAACTAGAACCACTTACGGGGCGCACGCACCAGCTGCGTGTGCATCTCGCGGCGATAGGTCATCCCATCGTGGGCGATGGCAAATATGGCGGCAAGGATGCGTTTCTAACAGGCTCTATCAGCCGCAAGATGCATCTGCATGCGCGGCGTCTACGGATTGATGCGCCGAATTCGGATGGCGGCAATAAGATCGATGTGACAGCCGACCTGCCTGAGCATTTCGCGCAGAGCATGGAGCAATTGGGCTTCGATCTCAGTCTCAGCAAAGCCAAACCGCTGAACTTCGATCCGCCCGAACGTACGCCAGCTGAAAAGAAGCAGGCGGCTCGCGCGCACGCCAAGCAATATCGCAAGTCACGCAAAGGCGAGCGGCGCTCACGTGGAGCGGCTGCGCAAGGCAAGCTCGGCAAGAAATCGGGTGGCCGCCCCGCACGCAAGACCGCGCCTAAAAAGGGCGGGCGGCGCTAATGACCATCCGTCTCGCTATCTTCGATTGCGATGGAACGCTGGTCGATGGGCAGGCGGCGGTTTGCGAAGCGATGGAAGCGGGCTTTGCCGCTGCCGAGCTTGCCGTTCCTGACCGCCATGACATTCGCCGCATAGTCGGCCTCAGCTTACCGCAAGCGATCCGCTTGCTTGCGCCTGAGGCAAGCGAAGAACAGCGCGCTCTCGCAGTGCAAGCCTACAAGGACAGCTTCTTCAACACGCGCCAATCCGGCCAGCTTCACGAGCCGCTCTTCGACGGGATCGAGGCTTTGCTGCGTCGCATGCATTCCGCTGGCTGGCAGTTGGCGGTTGCAACGGGCAAATCGGATCGCGGCCTGAAGGGCTGCTTGGAGATGCACGGGCTCACCGATCTGTTCGTGTCGCTTCAGACCGCAGACCGCCACCCTTCCAAGCCGCACCCCTCCATGATCGAGCAGTGCCTGGCCGATGCGGGAGCACACGCTGACAGCACTGTGATGATCGGGGACACGACATTCGACATCGAAATGGCCGCCAATGCACAGGTTCGCGCACTCGGCGTGTCCTGGGGCTATCACACATCGGAAGAGCTGCTCAATTGCGGCGCGGCAGCAGTCGCGGATGACGTTGCGCATCTGGAGCGCTTGTTGTGAGCCAGACTCCGGATCAGAACAGTGCTGACGATGCGCTCGCTTTCAAGCGCTACATGGTCCTTAATGGCATCCGCATCCTGGGCATTGTCACAATTTGCGCCGGGATCGCGGTACAGGAGCGACTGATCGAACTGCCGCCCGTTTTTGCCTATGTGCTCGCGATCTCTGGCTTTCTGATCTTCTTTTTTCTTCCGAGGCATTTTGCGCAAGGTTGGCGGAGCGAGGACCAGTGAAGCGCTTTTATGAGCAGGTTTCCGTCGCTGAGGCCGGTGGCGGATGGCAAGTTATGCTAGATGAGCGCGGCCTCAAGACTGTCGGCGGAAAGGCTCAGATCGTTCCGACAAAGGCGCTTGCACAAGCTTTGGCCCGCGAATGGGAAGAACAGGGCGAAGACATTGATGTAAAACGCTTTCGCCTGCGTGATACAGCTGATTATGCGATCGAGCATGTGGCCGCCAAGCCCGCTGAGGTCATCACCAAGCTGCTTGGCTATGTTGAAACCGATACGCTTTGTTATCGTGCTGATCCGGAAGACGCTTTGTTCCAGCGGCAGCTCGATGAATGGGAACCAATCCTTCAGGGGTTCGAATTACGCGAGGGACTGAAGCTGGTTCGTGTGTCCGGCATTGTTCATCGCGAACAGCCGCAAGACACGCTCGCCAAACTGCAAGCGAAGCTTGAGACGCGCGACCCCTTCACTCTCGCCGGATTGGAATTGCTTGCCTCGCTCGCGGCTTCACTGATCGTTGCGCTGGAAGTCATTGAGCCAGAGACCGACCCGGAAGTGCTCTGGCGCGCAGCCAGTCTTGAAGAAGAGTGGCAAGCCGAGCTTTGGGGCCGCGATGCTCAAGCCGAAGAGCGACGGGCTGAAAGGCGGACTGCTTTTCTTACCGCTGCTGACTGGCTGAAGTTTCTAGAGCTGGAAAAGGCGTAGGCCTTTAGCTTTCTGCAACTTCCGCTGGTGTTTTAAGCCAAGCGGCAATTTGCCGAGCGACATCATTGCTCGCACGGTTAAGCGCAGTGCCGATCTGGAGCGCATCTGCACTTACTCCCTGATCGACTGCTTCAAAACGGCGCGTCTCGATGATCCCGTCATCACCGGTCTTGATCGCATCAAAGCGCACAATCACGGACGCGCTGCGCGCATCATAGCCAAACTCGCGCAATGTCCCGCGCAGATGACTGTCAGCGAAAAGGCTCGGATCATCGCCGTCGATCACAAGCTGACCCGTTTCGACGCGAATGGTTTCAGCAACGACGCGGCGGAACAGGCGGGCAGGCTTCTCCACCCACACTGCGTCAGTGACATAAGCGATAGTGGCATCATCCACTTGGACAGGAATCCGTAGCACGTCGATTGCAGCCGTGGTTTCCGGCACATGCACAGCGAGCGTCTCCGCACGCGTTCCGCTGTAAGCGTCGCCAGCTGCAGCACGCACTTCCGGAGTGAGTGTCAGCAAACTGTCCGGTGGTTCTGCCCCGCCCAGGCTCACGCATCCAGCCAAAGCCATGAAAGGGGCCAGCGTCGCAAGGCGCCACGAATGTCTCATCGGCTTACTCATGGTTCATAATCCGGCAACGTCTGACCACCGATCAGAGCTCCCGCCCCCTGATTTTCAATCTTTTCGGTTATGTTGCGCAGCGCTTTGCTGGTCGCGCGAAGATCGCGCAGCGTCGCATCAGCAGCCGGCAGTGTGCTTTGCGACAATTGGCGCGCGGCAGGCCTAGTGTCTTCCAGCGTTTCAGCCAATGAAGTGGCAGCGGCATTTGCTGACTTGAGAGTCGCACGCAGGTCCTGCGTCAAAGCCGCACCTTCCTGGACCAGCAGCTGATCAGTCGACCGCGTGACTTGCTCGAAAGCGTCGAGTGCTTCGCCTGCCTCGCGCAAAGTGGTTTCAAGTTCAGCCAGCGTGCCTTCAATTTGCGGACCGGAATCAGCCAGGCTCTTTGACAAGCGATTGGTGTTCTGAAGGATACCGGAAAGCGCTTCCTGATTGTCTTCATCAAGCACTTGCGTCAATCGCTCTGTCAGCGTTGCAAGCCGCTCCAACAGCAACGGCGCGTTGGCAAGGATCTCACCAAAACCGCCCGGCTTAGGCGGAATGACAGGTACACCGTCCGGACAAGCGGTTGTCTCGCAGGATATCGGCGGCGCATCTTTCACTGCACCATCAAGCAGGATCGTGGATACGCCAGTAAAGCTCGCCTGCACTGTAGCGGTCGTTCCAACGAGGATCGGAACCTCGTCGTCAACGCTGATGCGCACACGGACGAATTCGGGGTCTTGCGGCCATAGCTTGATTTGCGAAACCTGGCCCACAGGCACGCCGGAAAAGCTCACCTGGCTGCCATTCGCAAGCCCTTCAACCGATTGATTGAAAAGGATATCATATTCGCTCTGTGCGCCTTGTCCAAGCCGGGCAATCCACACGATAGCTGCTGCAAGAATAGCCAGCAGAGCAAGCGTGACTGCCCCCACCCAGACAAAGTTTGCGCGTGTTTCCATGGCTCAGCTCTTATCCCCGCACGCCGCGCGCTTGTCCAATTCTTTGATGAAAGACATCGGAATCATGGGTGATTATCCCCTCGCCTGTGTCGCAAGCGCCGCACGTCCGCGCGGTCCGTTGAAGTATTCCTGCACCCATGGATGGTCGAGCTGCATCAGGTTCGCAACCGTATCGACAGCGATCACGCGCTTGTCTGCGATGACAGCCACGCGGTCGCAAACCTCATGCAGTGTATCGAGATCGTGCGTGATGAGGAACACAGTCAAACCGAGCGTTGCCTGCAGTTCCTTGGTCAACTGGTCGAATGCAGCAGCACCAATGGGATCCAAGCCCGCCGTGGGCTCATCCAGAAACAGCAGCTCAGGATCGAGCGCGAGTGCACGTGCCAAGCCTGCGCGCTTTTTCATACCGCCTGAAAGCTCCGACGGATACTTGTCGACTGCTTCATCCGGCAGGCCAGACAGGCGAACCTTATAGCGCGCGATTTCCTTGCGCAGACCGTCTTCGATACCGGGAAAAAACTGCTTGAGTGGGACTTCGACATTCTCGCCGACAGTCAAAGTCGAAAACAGAGCGCCGCCTTGGAACAGCACGCCCCAGCGATTGCGCACCCCAATTTCTTCGTCAGGGTCTGCTTGCGTTATGGAGCGCCCAAACACTTGAACATCGCCGGAATTCGGGATCTGCAATCCGATGACAGAGCGCATCAGCACCGATTTGCCGCTGCCTGACCCGCCAACCACGCCGAGGATCTCACCGCGCCGCACCTTCAAGTCGAGCCCGTCATGAACGGTTTGCGTACCGAACCGGTTGACGAGGCCGCTCACCTCAACCGGGTACTCGCCGCGGAAACGTTCAAACTCGCCGGGCGCATGGGTGCCATTCGTTGCCATCAGCCCCATCCGATCTCTGTGAAGAACACTGCAAAGAACGCATCAAGCACGATTACCGCGAAGATCGCCGAGACCACCGCCAAGGTTGTTCGCAAACCGACTTGCTCTGAATTATCGCGCACTTGCATGCCGTGATAGCAGCCTGCGAGCGCGACAATGAGGCCGAAAACCGGCGCTTTGATGAGGCCGACCCACAAATCATACGTTGGCACGACATCATTGATACGCAGCAGGAATGTCCAGAACGGAATACCGAGCAACAGGTCGCCCACCACTGCGCCGCCGATGATCGCAACCACTGCAGAATAGAAACCCAAGAGCGGCATCATAACGACAGCCGCGAGAATGCGCGGGATCACCAGCGCTTCAATCGGCGAGATACCGATGGTGCGCATTGCATCAACTTCCTCAGTGAGCTTCATCGTCCCGATTTGCGCGGCAAAGGCAGAGCCGGAGCGGCCCGCGACCATGATCGCTGTCATCAGCACGCCCAGCTCGCGTAGAGTAATGCGCCCGACGAGGTTGATCGTCAGCGCTTCCGCGCCGAATTGCTGGAGCTGCACTGCGCCTTGCTGCGCGATAACGATCCCGATGAGGAAGCTCATCAAGCCGATGATGGGCAAGGCTGAAACGCCCACCAGTTCCATTTGCCGCACGAAAGCCAACCCTCGGAACCGCCCGGGATTGAGCAACACGTTCCATATACCGACAAGAATCGCGCCAAGGAAGTTAGTGACGCCGATAATGCCGCTGCGTACCTCGAAGACCTTGCGACCGGTCTGTTCGCTAAGCCGTTCCCAGCTCGGCAACTCGTCGCCTTCAAACTCTTGCTGATGGCTGAGGCCTTCAAGCGCCCCCACAAGACGCGCAGCGCGTTCAGAGGCTCCAGTTATCGGCGCGCCATGTGTCTCAGCAAGGCTGGAGGCGACCCACGCGCCCACAGTGTCGATCTCTGACACCTGGCTGAGGTCTATGCTGCCAAAAGGTCCGCTAAGCGCCCGTAATTCCTCGTCAATCGCGCCTATGCATGAGACTAGATACGGCCCGGACAGGACCAGCCGGTCTCCGCCCTGCGCATCGGTTTCAATCGAATATTGCGCCCCGCCATCCATAGCAACAAGCTATGCGGACAAAACCGCGAAGTCACAAGACTGGATCGATAAGTCGCTGGATGCGATTGCAGCGTTGCGCCTTCGCGCGCTCGCTGGCAAAGGCATGCGCGACATGACACAAGAACTCGACACAACTTTTGATCCGGCCTCGATCGAATCGCGCTGGTATGCCCATTGGGAAGAAACGGGCGCATTCCGCCCTGCGCGCCCTGATGCAGAGCCATATACAATCGTGAACCCGCCGCCGAATGTGACAGGCTCGCTGCATATCGGCCACGCGCTCGACAACACGCTGCAGGATATTGTGATCCGTTATGAGCGGCTGCGCGGCAAGGATGCGCTGTGGGTCGTCGGCACCGATCATGCCGGCATCGCGACGCAAATGGTGGTCGAGCGCCAGATGGAAGAGCGCCAGGACAAGCGCACCAATTACAGCCGCGAAGAATTCGTCGACAAGGTGTGGGAATGGAAGGCCGAAAGCGGCGGAACCATCACCACGCAATTGCGGCGTCTGGGTTGTTCGATGGACTGGTCGCGCGAGCAGTTCACCATGGACGAGCACTTCACCAAAGCTGTGCTCAAGGTGTTTGTTGATCTCTACAATGACGGCCTGCTCTACCGCGACAAGCGGCTGGTCAATTGGGACCCCAAGCTGAAAACCGCGATTTCCGATCTGGAGGTCGAGCAGCAGACGATCCCGGGTCACTTCTGGCACTTCAAGTATCCGCTCGCGGATGGTGTCACGCTGGATGACGGGCGGGACTATATCGAGGTCGCCACCACGCGGCCTGAAACCATGATCGCCGATATGGCGGTGGCAGTGCATCCCGATGACGACCGCTATAAGAGCGTGGTCGGCAAGGAAGTCGTGCTGCCCATAACCGGCCGCCGCATTCCCATCGTCGCGGACGAACATGCCGACCCGGAACTTGGCTCTGGCGCGGTGAAGATCACGCCGGGCCATGACTTCAATGACTTTGAAGTCGGCAAGCGCGCAGGCATTGCCCCGGCCGACATGCTCAACATGCTCGATGGTGAAGCCAATGTCTGCCAGACCGCAGACGGCCTCATTCCGGACGAATATCTCGGCCTGCATCGCTTCAAGCGGGCCAAAGAAGATGGGGGCGTGGATGGCGCGCGCGAACTGGTCGTGCAGCGTTTGAAGGAGCAAGGTTTCCTCATCCCGCATGTCCAGAAAAACAAGAAGGGCGAGGAAGTCGAACTGGACGCAGAGCCGCGCCAGATCGCGACGCCCTTTGGGGATCGCGGCGGGGTCGTGATCGAGCCTTGGCTGACCGATCAATGGTATGTGAACGCGGAAGAACTCGCCAAGAAACCGATTGAAGCGGTCAAATCGGGCGCAATCGAGATTGTCCCCAAAAGCTGGGAGAAGACCTTCTTCAACTGGATGGAGAACATCCAGCCATGGTGTGTCAGCCGCCAGCTATGGTGGGGACACCGGATCCCGGCTTGGTATGATGCCGACGGCAATGTCTTCGTCGCTGAAACCGAAGAGGAAGCGCAGGCACAGGCCGGAGACGGCGTTGCTCTGAAGCGCGACGAAGACGTTCTCGACACGTGGTTTTCCTCGGCCTTGTGGCCCTTCGCAACGCTCGGCTGGCCCGAAGACAATGCTGCGCTGTTCGAAAAGCATTACCCTAACGACCTGCTGATTTCCGGCTTCGACATCCTGTTCTTCTGGGACGCGCGGATGATGATGGCAGGCTATTACAACACGGATAAAGCCCCTTGGCCGCGCCTCTATTTGCATGGCCTTGTGCGCGCGGCAGACGGCGCGAAAATGTCCAAGTCGAAAGGCAATGTCGTCGATCCGCTTGGCCTGATCGATCAGTATGGCGCAGACGCGCTGCGCTTCTTCATGGCGGCGATGGAAAGCCAGGGCCGCGACATCAAAATGGATGAAAAGCGGGTCGAGGGCTATCGCAACTTTGCAACAAAGCTCTGGAATGCCACGCGTTTCTGCCAATCCAACGGGATCGGTGCGTCCACCACGCTGGCCGCGCCGGACGCCAAGCTTGCCGCGAACCAGTGGATCATCGGCGAAGTCCAGCAAACGGTTGAAGAGCTCGACAAGGCGATGGCGGACCTGCGCTTCGATGCTGCGGCCAACACGATCTACCAGTTCACATGGTCGCGGTTCTGCGACTGGTATCTGGAGCTGATCAAGCCGGTCTTTGCTGAAGGAGCGAGCGAAGCCGCCGCGGCGGAAACCCGCGCGGTCGCCGGATGGGCACTCGACCAAATCCTCGTTATGCTCCACCCCTTCATGCCCTTCATCACAGAAGAGCTGTGGCATGCCCTTGGTGACCGCAAATACGATCTGATCCTCGCGAAATGGCCCAGCCCGCGCGCCAATGTCAGCAAGCCTGCGACAGACGCGATCGACTGGGTGATCGAGCTTACGAGCAATGTCCGCTCTGCCAAGAACGAGTTGGGTATTTCGCCGGGTGCGAAGCTCGCGGCATTCCTGCCCAAGGCTTCCGATCTCGCGACCAGCACAATCGAGCGCTCAAGCGCGGCTATTGAGCGGCTCGCACGGTTGACACCAGTGACCATGGGCGAAGCGCCTGGTGGTCCCGCCATGCAGATCACCGCAGGCGAGGATGTGTTCGTCATTCCGCTCGAAGGCATCATCGATATCGAGGCGGAAAAGGCCCGTTTGGAAAAAGCGCTGTCGGCCTCGCAGAAAGAAGCGAAGTCGCTAGAAGGGCGGCTTTCCAATGCGAACTTTGTCGAACGCGCCAAGCCGGAAGCAGTGGAGAAAGCCAAGGCTGACTTCGCGCATCATTCAGCAGAGGCTGCGCGTTTGCAGGCCGCACTGGAGCGGCTGGGCTAGAATAGTTCGTCACCACACGAAAGCTGGGGTCGCTCGCATCTGTGCGTTGAATGCCAGCGATGCCAGCTTTCGCTGGCATGACGAACTGGTGCGGACACCGTTCCCTACTCGGCCAATTCATGGCAAGCTGACTGAATGATCCTGACGCGCCTCTCTTCCACGATCAATGATCGCTTCGCTCGATCAATAGCCGCATCTGTGATCGAGGGGTTTTCTTCTTCAGGACTGTGTAACATGCGTATCCAACATGGCATTTGCAGGAGGCGCGCATGACTCTGGTTCTCGCTACTGACGATACAGGCGGGCCGGAGATTTTCGCGTCCTTGCAAGGCGAAGGGCCGAGCATGGGCACCCCCGTTGCATTCATGCGCCTTTCGCGCTGCAACCTCGCCTGCACGTGGTGCGACACCGCTTACACTTGGCGCTTTGAAGGCGACAATCGTCCGCATCGCGATGATGAGACCTTCGACCGGAAAGCCAATCAGGTGAAGCTTTCTCCTACCGAAGCGGCTGAACGCATTCTGGCACTGGGACAAAACCGGCTGGTCATCACGGGCGGCGAGCCACTGCTCCAAGGCGGCGCCTTAGCGCACCTGCTGCCGCTCATCCCCGACATGGAAATCGAGATCGAGACCAATGGCACGACCAAGGCTCCATCGCATGTCGATATCCGCGTCGATCAGTACAATGTCAGCCCCAAGCTCGCGCATTCGGGCAATGAGGCGGAACTCGCGCTGATCCCCGAGCGGCTGGACTTTTACGCCGCTGACCCGCGCGCATACTTCAAATTCGTGATTGCCGAGCCGTCAGACGTAGACGAAGTCCTGGCCCTCCAACGCCGCTATCGCTTCAAGCGGGGTCACGTGTTCCTCATGCCGGAAGGCACGGATAGCGCGACCATCGGCTCGCGAACGCAATGGCTGAGCGAGCTATGCCTCAAGCACAATTTCCGCATGAGCGACCGGCTGCATATCCACCTTTATGGGGATACAAGGGGAACGTAGTTTGTCGGTTTGCTGGGTTCCCGCTTTCGCGGGAATGACGAAAGGAGGAAATTCCGGCTGCGCAGCGGCCCAAAGGGCGACCGCCCGCCCGCAGCGAGGGCAGCTTGCCTGCCCGGAAGCGAGGATAGCCAAGTGAGCGGACGCGAACGCCGGCGCTTGAGGCTAACCTTGACTCCGCCAGCGGCGGACGACCCGTTCGACGACCTCTTCCTCGCCGCCACCTTCGGCCCACAGCTCGACAAAGCTCGGGTCTTCCGAAGCCGGACGCTTGCTTTCTTCGAGGTTGTCGAAGGCAACGCGGATCGGAATGGCGACACCCTCTCCGCAGATGATAACCTCGCGGTTACGCAGTGCAGGAATGGAATCGAGGAAGCCGCGCGCACCTTCAGGCATCGCGGCCCGAACGAAGGCTTGGTCGCGGTCGTTGTTCAAACGCATGGAAAGGATGGTACCGCACTGCGACAGCACACCTTCCGCCAAGTCGGACGGACGCTGGGTGATAAGGCCGAGCGAGATGCCGTATTTACGACCTTCTTTCGCGATCCGGCTGAGAATGCGGCCAACAGACGAACCGTCAGCGTTCTTCTCGTTAGGGACGTAGCGGTGAGCCTCTTCACACACAAGCAGCACTGGACGGGTGCGATCATCGCGGCCCCAAATAGCAAAGTCGAACACCAGACGACTGAGCACTGCCACCACAGTCGAAGTCACGTCGGACGGAACGCCCGACACGTCGATGATGGAGATCGGCTTGCCATCGCTCGGCATACGGAAGACCTTCGAGATGAAGTCCACCATGGTGTCGCCTACCAGCATGCCAGAGAACATGAACTGGTAACGCGGATCAGCCTTAAGCTCGTCGAGCTTGTTCTTGATCCGCATGTACGGCGCAGAAGACGTCGCTTTGTCGAGCTTGCCCATCTCGTCCTGGATCTTGTTCGACAGATCGGACAAGAGATACGGAATAGGCGAATCGACAGTGATCTTGCCCATGCTTTCAGCCAAACGGTTCTTGCTGCGCGCATGCAGTACACACTTGGCAAGAATGTCAGCATCGACCTGACGCTCGTTACCGTCGCTGGTAAGCAGCACTTCGCAGTGCTCTTCAAAGTTCATCAGCCAATACGGCATTTGCAGGTTCGATACGTCCAGGATCATGCCGGTCTGGCGGAACGCAGCGGAGTATTCCCCGTGCGGGTCGACCATCACGATGTGACCTTGCGGCGCAGCCTGACAGATGCGGTGAAGGATCAATGCAGCACTTGTCGATTTACCAGTACCGGTCGATCCCAGCAGCGCAAAGTGCTTGCCCAGCATCGCATCGATGTAAAGACCGGCGCGGATGTCCTTGGTCGGGAAAACCGTACCGATTTCGACATTGGCGCGGCCATCGCTTGCATAGACCTGCTTCAAATCTTCCGTTGTCGCAGGATAGATCATCGCGCCTGGAACCGGGTAGCGCGTCACACCGCGGCGGAAACCGCGCAAACGGCCCGTGAGCTTCTCTTCAACGCCTTCACCAAGGAAGTCGATATTGGCTAGGATGCCGCCATTCGCGCGGCGGTCCTTGCGTTGGTTGCGAACGCTAGCGAGCAGCCAGCTGTCACCAACGCGGATTTTGACTTGGCTACCGACCTGACCGGCGAGTTCAACCGATGGATCATCATCATCCATGCACTCATTGAGGCGTTCCAGATCAAGCGCGATCTGCGAGCCAGAACCGGCGATCTCAAGCACGACGCCGATGGGCATACGCGCGTTATCGACCGGGCCTTCCTCGCCCGCAGGGGATGCCTGCGGAGCCGGATTGCCGCCCTGTGCGGCATCCTGCGGTACCTGCGCAGGCGCAGCGCCGCCTTCAGGCTGAAAATGAGAGTGATCCTGATTACCCATATCGGTCATTGTGCCCCGAACCTTGAATTGGTTTTCGTGTGCGTGGGGCTTAGACCAGGGTCAGTTAAAATCGTGTCAACGCTGTTTGATGACCACTTTCACGAAGCATGATCAGATCATGGCGAACAAGCGTCCCGCAATCCAACCCATGCCAACCGACAGAATTACGGCCACAAGCCCGTAGAACAGAGCGTAAGTCTGCGAAAAGACTTCAATCAAGCGCTCAAAGCCGACCTTGCGTACTTCGACTTCTGCAACAGCGGACGCGATCACGCGGCCATCGGTAATCGCGAAGGTTTCAGCGGTGTACATCCCTGTCGTCACATTAGAGGGCAGATCGATGCGGGCCTGATAAAGGACCTGCTCCTTGATTGCGACGCCCGCCATATCCTGTTTGTAGAGCCCTTGCCGCTCGCGCTGCTCAACGAGGCCTGCCGCAAAGCGTCGCTGCTTTTCCGGGTCGATCTGGCCAGAGGGGCTAAGCTGGATAAAGTCAGTTCCAAGCTCGTAAATTGCAGCGGTCCGGTCATCGACAATCTCGGACACTGGCCGCGAAGACGCCACTGCAAAGAAAGACGGAGCTGAACGAAAGTCAGAGCTTTCGGCATTGACCCAAATTCCCGCAAAACGCTCTTTCTCACGCAATCGGATCGGTTCTGCCGGACCCTTAAGAACTACGACGATGTCATATTCAGCCCCAGCCCTGCGCCCGGCGGGGTCAAGGATCGCGCCGAACAAAAGTAGCTCTGTTCCAGTAAAACCCTGACGCACTTGCACTTCATTCTGCGACACCTCTGGCACGAGGATCGCATCGCGCTGACCGGAGAGCATTACAGCCGCGAACAAGAGAAACAGCCACCTCACAACGGCGACACCGTGAAGATCTCGTCCGGCTGGATGCCGAGCCTGTAAAGCATGACAAATGCGATAATAAGAACGATGGATGCGAGCACAAGACGCAGAATTTCCGGACGCGCTTTCAAAGCGATTTGCGTGCCGAATTGCGCACCCATGACGGAGCCAAGCAGTAACAGACCAGCGAGCACGATATCGACCGATTTAGTAGTGATCGCGTGCATCATCGTCGTGCCCATCGTCACAAACAAGATCTGAAACAAAGATGTCCCGACGACAACATTGCCGCTCATACCGAGGATGTACAGCATGGCTGGTACAAGGATGAATCCGCCGCCGACCCCCATCAGCATGGTCAAGATGCCGACAATTACGCCCAAGATGAGCGGCGCAAGCGGCGAGACGTAGAGGCCAGAACTGTAGAAGCGCCAACGCATCGGCAGAGATGCGACAAGAGGATGGTGGCGACGCCGCGGAATTGCCTGCGCTTCCTTTCGGCCTGGCAGCAAAGCATCGAGAGCTTCGCGCAGCATCAGAATGCCGATTGCGCCCAGCATGATCACATAGAGAATGTTGATCACAACATCGATCTGGCCGATCGCCTGAAAAAAGCGAAACAGCAGAGCGCCGATGATGGCGCCGATAATTCCGCCGCCGACCATGACGCCGCCCATGCGGTAATCGACACCGCCGCGCCGCGAATGGGCAAGAACGCCGGAAACACTCGCGCCCGTCACCTGCGTCGCGGCTGACGCTGCAGCCACCGTTGGCGGAATGCCGTAAAAGATCAGTAGCGGCGTTGTCAGGAAGCCTCCGCCGACACCAAAAAGGCCGGACAAAATACCAGTCAGGAAGCCAAGCGCGACTATCAGCAATCCGTTCACAGACAGATTGGCAATCGGCAGATAGACTGGCAGGAAGTCTTCCATCCGCTACGCCTACTCCAGCAGCGGTGCGGTTTAAAGACAGAGCGCGCGTATCACTCGAAAAAGCTGAGTGAATGTGGCTTAGAAGTGCGTTGCAACCGTTACCGCCAAACCCGAGCCCGGCTCCGCATCGCCAGCCACTTGCTCGCGGTAATCGAGCGAAATGCGCGCTGGCACTGGACCGATATTGAGATTTACCCGCACGCTCGGGCCGACATCAACCCGCGACGCGCCTTTCTGTATCCCGCCCCATGCCGCAGCGCCCACGCTCACTTTAGCCAACTCAAAGTCATGGACTTCGCGCATCACATGCACTTGCCCGTCAGCGAAATGCGTCGGAAAATCTCCGCCAACATAGCCTGCCTGTGCGTAGAATTCCGCCTCCGCCCCGAACGGCAATGGCTGAGGCGGAAGCTCAGTCGTAATGAAGGCAGACGGCCTGATCTCTGTCTCATCAAAGCGCTCGGTTGCCCGAACTTCGGCATGCACGCGCACAGGGATGTCGCCGAGCGGCCTTGCAGATAGACCCAGCGACAGCTCTGTCTCGGGATTGTCGATCAGCGCTCGGTAGCCGCGGACGAAAACTCGCGGGTCATGGCTGCTGGAGGGCTTCAACCGGTAGTTAAAAACCGCGCCCGCCTGGCTCGCGCCATAGCTGGGTCGCCTTCCTTGTGCGATGCCAGAACCTTGGCGCCACAACACCCACGCGTCAGCGGACCAACGCCTCTGTTTGCCCGGACCATCAAATGGATCTGACATTGGCTGTGGCGCGTTGGCCCCTATGCCGGTCACAACTTGCTGATCGAGATCGGCTGGCACAGGCAGTTGCGACATAGCAGCAAGCCAGAGCATCTGATGGCTACCGCTACTACCGGTTGCGGTCGCAAACTCGGGAAGAGGTGCTGTTTCGCGCTCCAATTTTAGCGGAACGCGTACAACGTAGCCTTTCTTCGCGTCCGCTGGCGGAAGTCGCAAAGCATCAAGAGAATCCATCGCGTCCAAAGCGTCATAGAGGATGTCGCGGCTCGGCCCGACAATAGGATCGGCTAAGTCGGCTGCCGCCAGTTGCGGCAGTTCTGCTGAAAAGTTCTGCAAGTGCGCTGGAAATGGCGCTTCCCATGTAAATGCGCGCATGGTGATCCAGCCGAGCCCGACCACGGCGAGCATGGCAATTGGACGTCCGCGCGAATGTGCGATCTTCGCACTCATGCGGGGTACTCGGCTTCTGCTTGGGCTTCGCGCGGGTGCCTACCCATTAACCGCCGCGTCAACGCCATATTAGGCTGGGCCGCATGATCGGTCTTATCCCACTCGATCCGGCTGCCCGCCAGAGTACCGAGATAGGCCATGACTGCTCTGCGTCCGGCCATGATCGCAATGATGTTCGCCACCGGGATGCGCAGCACCGCGCGAAGCCCTTCGATCACGCCATATTCGCGCGTCGTGAAGGCAAACCGTAGCGCAGTGCGCCAGGCAAAGAAGCCAAAATTGATGAGCAGGAGTACTTCCAGCGCCGGCGTCAATTGCATCGCTGGCATCAAGCCAAGCGAGCTCGCGCCCCAACCCAGTGTCGCCAACGCCAGCAACGCATAACCAATCAGCAGGACCAGCGCGGTTAACGGCCCGCGCCGATCGCGCATGCGCATCCAGAATTCCAGCGGACTGCGGCTCCAGCCCAATCGATCCCAGCCCTGAAGTGCAATCCCGTGGATCCAGCGCGTCTTCTGGCGGACAACATGATCAAGGCGCCCAGGGAAGTATGAACGGGTCGCGATCAAACTACCGTCTTCAGCCCGAGCGCGCACAAACGTGCTCTTGCCGCCTTGTGCCGCGACAGCGATGCCGAGCTCGTAATCCTCTGTCAGCGAATCTGCCGCAAACGGTACGCCGCTCCTGCTGTCTGCGAGGTTCAACAAGGCCAAGCGCGAGACCGCACAGCCAACGCCAGCTGCTGGCAAGGCTGCGCCAAGCTCGCTGCGCACGACCATCGCCTTGGCATGCGCCTCAGCGAATTCCTCGCAATAATGGCTACCGATCCATCGGCTATCTGCACGCGGCATCGGCAAAACCGGCAGTTGCGCGAATTCCGCTGACAGGATTGCCCGGTTGAGCAGTGCAAGGCCTGCCGGATCCACTAAATCTTCCGCATCGTGGAACAGCACCATGCGCACGCGCTTGCCAGCACGGCGCTCATCCGCTTCCAGCGCTTTATATAGTCGGTTCAAGCAATCGGCTTTGGTGGTTGGGCCATTGCGATCATGGATGACCAGCCGCAATCGCGCATCACTGGATGCAGCATTCATGACAGCCGCCATTGTCGCGGGATCGTTCGGATAACAGCCAACATACAAGGTGATGTTTTTCTGCCGCCAAACATTGAGCGCATGGCTGATCGTACCGCCGATTACAGAATCTTCACGCCACGCCGGAATGAAGATCGCAGCGGGTCCTGACAGCTCTTCATCGGCGAGAATCTCGCCTTCCACGCGCGGTGTCCGCGAGCGCCCGGTCAGACGCCGCCAGATGTAAATTACGTCGACAGCGAAGTCGTCAAGCGCGCCTATCAGAAAGAATATCCCGGCAAATAGCAGCAGTTCATGCTGAAGCACAGCAAACCATTGCCACCATTCCCAACCAGCCAGAGTCACGACCCTGTGCCCCCCATATTGCCCGAGGTAGGGGCGTATCACGGAATTGAGCCTTGCAACGGATTAAACTTTGTTGAAAAGGGCCGCCATGGTTCAGAACGCAACGCCGCTACGCCGGGTCTTTGCCCCTGTCCGTGCTCTCTTTGTGGGAGACGCGTCGGCGGGCATTCTGCTCATACTCGTCGCGGCTGCTGCAATGCTCGCAGCCAATTCTTCGCTGGCTGCAGAGTATAACGAGCTGATCAACGGAAAGTTCGGCTGGTATCCGCACCCCAAGCTCAGTTCAGTACACTACATCGTGAACGACGGCCTTATGGCAATCTTCTTCTTCGTCGTCGGCCTTGAGGTGAAGCGTGAGCTTGTCGCTGGCCAATTATCCGATCCCAAAGCACGCCGGTTGCCCATGGTAGCAGCGGCCGCCGGCATGATCGCGCCGGCGATCGTCTTCATGGCGGTGTCCGGTGGCGGAGAGTATTCGCGGGGTTGGGCGATCCCGGCTGCGACTGACATCGCCTTTGCCATGGGTGTGCTGGGCCTGTTGGGCAACCGAGTACCGGCATCTTTGCGCTTGTTCCTCCTGACGGTTGCAATCGTCGATGACATCGGCGCCGTGCTTGTCATCGCCTTCTTCTACACCGCCAAGATCTACATGCCCTGGTTGTTCGCCTCGATCATCGTGTTCGCGCTGATGGTGCTGCTAAACCGGATGAAAGTGAGCAGCTTTACGCCTTACATCCTGCTCGCGCTGATCCTGTGGTTCTGCGTTCTCAATACAGGCGTCCACGCAACGATTGCAGGCGTGGTCGCAGCACTCACCATCCCGATGCATCGCAAGGACGGCAACTCCATGCTTGAACGCCTGGAGCATGGGCTTGCGCCTTGGAGCGCCTATCTCGTTGTCCCTGTCTTTGGATTTGCCAATGCGGGTGTTTCGCTCGCGGGCATGAGCCTGTCGAACCTGCTCGATCCGCTGCCTGTCGCGATTGCAGCGGGCCTTGTGGTCGGCAAACAGCTCGGCATCTTCAGCATTATCTGGGTGTCCGAGAAGGTCGGCTTCGCACCTCGCCCGGACAATGCAAGCTGGCTCGAGGTGTGGGGCATTTCGATCTTGTGCGGTATTGGCTTCACTATGAGCCTGTTCATCGGACTGCTCGCCTTTGAAGGTAACCAGTTCCTCATTGACGAAGCAAAGATCGGTATCCTTACTGGCTCTGCAATTTCAGCTATACTGGGCTATATCGTGCTGCGCTTGTCGACTGAGCATCCGGCCGAAGATTGCGACGATCAAGGCAATCAAACGGCGAACACCTGAGCGCCAATTGAACATATAAAGAAAGGGCTGCCCTCCCCCTGTGGAGCGCAGCCCTTATTGCTTCAGACCCGAGAGGGTTGTTCGCGAGCTACCAGCTTCCAGTGTTTTCCATGCTTGCCCATGGTTCCTGCGGCTCAAGCGAGCCTTCCTGCAAGAGCTCGATAGAAATGCCGTCAGGGGTCTTCACGAATGCCATATGGCCGTCGCGCGGGGGACGATTGATCGTGTGGCCTGCATCCATAATGCGCTGGCACGTCTCGTAGATGTTCTCGACGCGATAGGCCAGATGCCCGAAATTGCGCCCGCCGTCATAGTCCTCCGGCGCACTGCCATCTTCCGGCGGCCAATTATAGGTCAGCTCAACTTCTGCGACGCCCTCCTGTCCAGGCGCCGCCATGAAGATCAGCGTAAAGCGGCCCGCCTCGACATCGAACCGTCGGACCTCCTCCAGTCCAACGAGTTTCAGGAAATCAACCGTAGCATCGGGATCGCTAACGCGGACCATCGAATGCAGATATTTTACCATGAGATGAGAGCTCCATTCAAAAACAGTTCATCGATACCCATGCACAACTCATCGTACAAGGCATGAGGGCGATCCGGTTCTCATGGGGATATAGGGAGAAAGCCGCGATGAGCCAAATGGACACCAACGTAAGCAGCTCGCATTCCTCGGACAACGTCCGATGGCTCGGCACCGCAGCGATCCTATCCATCGGCATTGTCATGGGAGGCTATTTGCTCGGAGACGGCCTGCTCCGCGCAAAAGAGGCCGAGCGCACAGTGACTGTGCGCGGTTTGGCTGAACGCGATGTCACGGCCGATCTCGCCACTTGGACTATCGCATACGGCGCTTCCTCCAGCAGCCTTGCGGAAGCGCAGACCAAGGTTCGCCGCGACACGCAAGCGATTGAAGGTTTCTTCACTGAATTGGGGTTTCCGGCAGACGCATTGCAGCCAACAGGCGCGAACGTCTCCAGTCATACCGACCGTAATGGCATCTTGCGGTACACTGTACGCCAAAGACTGGCTCTTAGAACCTCGGATATCCCGCTCGCTCAGCGCGCGGTGGCCCAGCAGTTCGACCTCGTCGAACGCGGTGTCCTGCTCGAAGAAGGATCAGGCATGGCCTTTACGTTCACAGGCCTCAACGCAATTAAACCCGAGATGGTCGCTGAAGCAACGCGAGATGCTCGCGCCGCAGCAGAACAGTTTGCCCAAGATTCAGGAGCAGGGGTTGGCGCGATCCGTAACGCGACGCAGGGCTATTTTTCGATCAATGCGCGTGACGGCGAAAGCAGCGGATGGGGTGTCAGCGACACGCCGTTCAAAAAGGTTCGCGTCGTCACAACAGTCCATTTCGCTTTGGATTGACAAGATTCAGTTTAGACCCGTAGCCACCCGCGCCCTCCACCCTTCCACCCGGATTTTATCCCGGTAGGCTCCGGGTGGAAGGGTGGAGGGCGTGGGCGGCTATGGGTCCTAAGCGTAAACGAAAAAGGCACGAGACCAATGGTCCCGCGCCTCGTTCCTCCTGCGCTTGCTCGCGCAGTGTGTGCGACAGTTTAGATGCTGGCGCTGAGCGTCAGCACAATTGCGTCATCGGTAAAGTTGTAGTCGCCCGGTAGGAAGTCGCCTTCCGCGCCGACATAGGCAACGCCAACGCTGACCGGACCGGCTACAGCGGCTTCTACACCGATTGACCAGTCAAACGCCTTGCTGTTGTCAGTGAAGGTCAGAAAGCCGTCAGTGTAGCCCAGATGGCCTGTCAGAGTGAGCGGCGTGTTCGGAATTCCGATGCCCAGATCGGTGTACAAATAGAGGTTGTCCGTGCTGCCGAGCGAATCCTGATCAGGAGCATATGCGACACCAACCGTCGCTTCAGCCGGGCCAAGATTGAAACCTAGCGAGCCGTAGAATTCGATGTAATCGAAATCACCAGGACCAGCATTCGGATAGAGATAAGCGATTACGCCGATATCAAAGCTGACAGCATCGCTGAAGCTGCCACCGAAACCGCCATAGACGTCGAGCTCGGTATGACCGTAACCGACTGTGTCTTCGTCGAGCGAAGAGCCCCACGTGCCGAGGTAAAAGCCTGAGCTATGCGCAAGATCGACGCCGCCTTGTACGGCGATATCACCGCCAGAGAGGTCTACACCGCGAAAACGATATTCAGAGACAAGCGCTACGTTACCTGAGAATTCAAAGCCACTGCCACCATCCTGGTAACTGGCTTTGTCTTCATCGACTTCAGCCATCGCGCGGTCATAGTCAGCTTGCGTGACTTCACCGCTGAGTACGGTCGCGACATCACTGTCAGCTGCTTCAGCTTCATTTGCAAGAGCGGGAGTGGAGAGGGCAAAAGCGCCCGCGAAGGTTGCGGCGGTAAGGCCGCGGATGGACGTGAGCATTACAACTTCCTTGTGTTGTCTATTGTTGCTTCGTCCCACCTGCGTATCTGGCGGCCGCTTGTTTTCTAGCGAACGGTCTCGACCAAATGCGCAATAAACGTGCAGGACTTTGCTGCAACGCACAAGAGTATTTCGTATGCGCGGGGAAAACTAATGGCGGTGTGGGATTTGGGCATCACTGACCGGCCTGGCGCAAAAACACATGCGCTTGCCGCGATCAGGCTGCTGACATAGAGCAATGTCGATAAGTGAATTCTGACATGATATCCAAGCTATTCAACGATCTGCTGGGCCGAGAGACCAAGGCTCGCCGATTGCCGCGCGTTCCTAAGGGCACGCGCCATTATGTGATCGGCGACATTCATGGCCGTATGGATCTGTTTGCAGCGCTGATAGGAGAAATCGAAGCCGACGATGCAGCGAGCGAGCATGCAGATACGAACATAATCCTGCTCGGCGATCTGGTTGATCGCGGGCCTGACAGCGCCGCAGTCGTGCGCCGAGCTCGCGAATGGACCAAAAAGCGCAAAGTACGGATCCTCGTCGGTAACCATGAAGAAATGTTCCTCCGCTCGTTTGACGAGATCGATGTCCTCCACCAGTTCCTGAAGCATGGCGGAAGAGAGACTGTCCTCAGCTACGGCCTCAGTGCTGAGCAATTCAGCGAGATGACCTTAGAAGAACACTTCGCCGCTTTGCCCCGACTAGTGCCTCAGGCGGATCGCGACTTCATCGCGAGCTTTGAAGAGATGATCATCGCAGGCGATTATGCCTTTGTTCACGCAGGGATCGATCCCGAGGTCTCCCTTAAACAACAGCAACGCACTGATTTGCTCTGGATCAGAGAGAAATTCCTCACGCACGAGGGGCCTTTACCGAAAGTTGTGATCCATGGTCATACAATATTCAACGAAGTGGTTGACTGCGGCAATCGAATAGGCATCGACACAGGCGCTTTCCGCACAGGCGTGCTTACAGCGCTGGTGCTTGAAGCGGATTCGCGGCGTCTGATCCAAGCGATTGAGGAAGATGGCGCGGTTCGCACAGAGAACAGGGAATACGACGAATGAAAATCGCAATGGTCGGATCGGGCTATGTGGGTCTGGTATCTGGCGCTTGTTTCGCAGATTTTGGCCATGATGTTGTTTGCATCGACAAGGACGAAAGCAAGATCGCGCGTCTGGATGATGGCATCATGCCAATCTACGAACCGGGCTTGGACGCTTTGGTAGAGACAAATGTGAAGGCAGGTCGTCTGTCCTTCACCACCGATCTCGCGAGCGGCATAGAAGGCGCGCAAGCCATCTTTATCGCAGTCGGCACACCGTCGCGGCGCGGCGACGGCCATGCGGACTTGTCCTTTGTCTACGCTGTTGCGCGCGAAGTGGGTGAAAGCCTGCAAAACGATGCGGTGGTCGTAACCAAATCCACAGTACCTGTCGGCACAGGCGATGAAGTCGAACGCATCCTTTTGGATAGTCCGTCTGTCAAAGAGCGCGGCCTCAACGTCACTGTCGTGTCCAACCCCGAATTCCTGCGCGAAGGCGCGGCAATCGGCGACTTCAAGCGGCCTGACCGCATTGTGATCGGCGCAGAGAATGAATTCGGCCGCGACGTTATGAGCGAAGTCTATCGCCCGCTGTTCCTCAATGAATCGCCGATCCTGTTCGTCAATCGCCGTTCCAGCGAGCTCATCAAATACGCAGCCAATGCCTTCCTCGCGACGAAGATCACTTTCATCAACGAGATGGCTGATCTGTGCGAGAAAGTCGGCGCGAACGTTCAGGATGTCGCGCGCGGCATCGGCATGGACAACCGCATCGGCAAGAAGTTCTTGCATGCAGGACCAGGCTATGGCGGCTCGTGCTTCCCGAAAGACACTCTGGCTCTGCTTAAAACCGCTGAAGATTATGACAGCCCGGTCCGCATCGTCGAAGCCGTCGTAAAGGTCAATGACAGCCGCAAGCGCGCCATGGGCCGTAAGGTACTCGATGCGATTGGCGGTGCTGACAAGGCGCGCGGCAAGAAGGTCGCGCTGCTTGGTCTGACTTTCAAACCGAACACCGATGACATGCGCGATTCGCCTGCGATCGCAATTGCTCAGACGCTGGCTGATGCAGGCGTCGAAATCGCCGCCTATGATCCGGAAGGCATGGAGATCGCGAAACCGCTGATGCCTGAAGTCACGATGTGCGCTGATCCCTATGAGGCGATTGCCGATGCCGATGCCGTGGCCATTGTGACGGAATGGGATGCGTTCCGTGCGCTCGACCTTGGCCGCGTAATGGACCTCGCAAAGTCGCCTACTCTGGTTGACCTGCGTAACATTTACCAGCCGGACGATGTGCGCGGCAAAGGCTTCGATTATTCCAGCGTTGGCCGCGACTGAAGCAGCGTATTTCGCGATACGCTTAGCGCGTTTTTCGAAAAACCGGATTTGACCCGAAACCTCGCTAAACCGGGGGTTACGTGGCATGTGCAAAGCGAACGTGTGACTTTCCGGGCCCTGTAAACCCTACGCCTGCCTGAAAAGAAATCGCGCTGCTGCATTACAGCGGCAATGTGCGCTCGGGCCGGTCAGTAGGAAAGCCGGGAGGAACGCAGTCCGCCAGTCTTTGCTGGCAACGCCTTTGTGTAACCTGCGCTGATACGGTAGCGAAGTGTTAGTGACACACATGAAAGGCGCGCATGATGTTTGAACTGGTTGACTGGCTCTCGCGGCTGTTTGTGCTCGTGATTGGCATAATCGCGGCAGGTCTCGTTATCCTGTTCATTATCGACCGCACGCAGACGCAAGACGCCGTGCGCCGCAATTATCCGGTGATCGGTCGGCTGCGCTATCTCTTCACAGAGCTGGGCGAGTTCTTCCGCCAATATTTCTTCGCGATGGACCGTGAGGAAATGCCGTTTAACAGAGCGCAGCGAGACTGGGTCTACCGCGCGTCCAAAGGCCAGTCGAACACTGTCGCGTTTGGCTCAACCCGCAATCTCGATCCGGTCGGCACACCGATCTTTGTTAATTGCCCTTGGCCAACTCTGGACGACGAAGCGGCAACAGCCCTGCCCTTGACCATTGGACCTCATGCGCGGGTGCCATTCAACGCGCCGTCCATCTTCAACATCTCTGCGATGAGCTATGGCTCGCTGTCCAAGCCTGCGATCCGCGCGCTGTCCCATGGCGCGGCAAAAGCACGCTGCTGGCTGAACACCGGCGAAGGCGGGCTGAGCCCCATGCATCTGGAAGGCGGCTGCGACGTCATCTTCCAGATCGGCACAGCAAAATACGGCGTGCGCGACAAGGCAGGCAACCTGTCGGATGACAAGCTGCGCGAAGTCGCTGCGCATGAGCAAGTGCGGATGTTCGAGCTCAAGCTTTCGCAAGGCGCGAAGCCCGGCAAAGGCGGTATTCTTCCGGCTGAAAAAGTGAATGAGGAAATCGCGGAGATCCGCGGGATTGAACCGCATGAGGCCTCGATCTCGCCCAATCGCCATCCTGACATCAACAGCATTGACGACTTGCTCGATATGGTTGCGCATATCCGCGAGGTGACGGGCAAGCCGGTTGGCTTCAAATCGGTCATCGGGGCCTATGGCTGGCTTGAGGAGCTGTTTGCAGCGATCAACAAGCGCGGGGCTGAAAGTGCGCCGGATTTCATCACAGTCGATGGCGGCGATGGCGGGACTGGCGCTGCACCGATGCCCTTGATTGACAATGTCGGGCTAACACTGCGCGAGGCTTTGCCCATGCTGGTCGATTTGCGCGACAAGCATGGCCTCAAAGACCGTATCCGCATCATCGCATCCGGCAAGCTTGTGACGCCCGGCGAAGTCGCCTGGGCGATCTGTGCGGGCGCGGACTTCATCAATTCTGCGCGCGGCTTCATGTTTGCACTTGGCTGCATTCAGGCGATGCGCTGCAACAAGAACACATGCCCTACCGGCATCACCACGCATGATCCACGACTGCAGAAAGGGCTCGACCCGACGGACAAGGCGGTGCGCGTCGCCAACTTCGTCAAAGACTTGCGCAAGGAAGTGGGCATCATCGCGCATAGCTGCGGGGTCGATAATCCGCGCCAGCTGAAACGCTATCACGTCCGGCTCGTCTGCGCGGACGGCCGAAGCCGCCCGCTCGATGAACTCTACCCGTCGGTCGCCACGCCTGAGGTGGCGCCGACAGCCTGATCCTTACTGGCCGATCTCAGTCGGATAAGGCGGTGCTGGTTTGACCGGGCTTTCATAGTCTTCGAGCTGTTGCAGGACGCTCGCAATCGCTGTTTCCAACTGCGTATCCTGCCCCCGATCCAAGGCAATCGGATCAAGCTCGACGCGAATGTCCGGCGCAACGCCTTCATTCTCAATCGTGTAGCGTCCATCCGTGTCGTAGAACCGGAAGAACGGCACGGCGAGAAATCCGCCATCCATCAGGCCCGGATTGGCGCTGATGCCGATCAGCCCGCCCCATGTGCGCGTTCCGATCAGTGTTCCAAGCCCACTTTCGCGGAAAGCATACGGCATCCAGTCACCGCCAGATCCAGCATCCTGGTCGATCAGCATCACCTTTGGCCCATAGATCGCACCGCCCGGTGTTGACCATGCCATGGTGCCTTCGCGGTCTTTCCAGCCAGCGAGCCATTGGCGGCTCAAGATATCGATGATGTAGTTCGCAGCCTGTCCGCCCCCATTGGAGCGCTCATCGAGGATCAGCGCATCCTTGTCTGTCTGCGCAAAGTACATGCGATTGAACAGTGTGTAGCCCGCCCCTGCAGTGTTCGGCATGTAGACATAGGCGGCGCGGCCATTGGTCGCTTGATCGACCCGCTTGCGATTGTCTTCGATCCAGGACCAAAGGCGTAGCTCGCGTTCATTGCGCACGGGCTCGACTGTCGAAGTGCGACGCGCCCCGGTTGGCGTGCTCGCGACCGTCAATGAGATTTGCGAACCGGCCGAACCTGATAGCGCAGCGTAGATATTGTCGCTGGCCGTCAGCGGCTGACCGTTGATGGCAATGATGTAATCGCCTTCCTTCACGTCGACGCCCGGCGCCGATAGCGGCGCTGAAAGGAATGGGTTCCATTGCTCGCCCGTGTATATCCGCTTGATCCGATAGCGGCCATTCTCGACCGCCAAATCAGCGCCGAGCAGGCCCGGTGACGCTGACGAATTGTCATAGACATCGCCGCCGCCAATATAGTTGTGACCGACACCCATCTCGCCCGCCATTTCGACGAGCAGCTCGTTCAAATCTTCGCGCCTTCCAAGATGCGGCAGGAGCGGTTCGAACTTGGCGCGCACGGCTTCCCAATCGAGACCGTGCATGTTGGGGTCGTAGAAGTAAGCCTTCTCCATCCGCCAGACATCGCCGAAGATCTGTTTCCATTCAGCGAGCGGATCGACCAGCATGCGCACACCGCCCATGCCAACCGGCTTGGGCTCAAGCTTTTCGCCAGCGTCAGCCGTCATCAGCGTGTTGTTGCTCTTCAACAGCAGCAGCTTGTCACCGCCAGCATTGGTTGAGACAGCGGTGAAGCCCTTGCCCACCTGGCTCGCTTCGCGCTCCTCAAAGTCGAAACGCATCAATTGCGCGTTTTCCTGACCGCTGCCAGGACCTGTTGCGACGCCTGCCTGCTCAAGCGACACATAAAACAGCGAACCGTCCTTGGCAGTCGCAAGGCTCGTATAGGCCGCTTCAGGTACAGGCAGAGAGATAGTCCGCCGGATCAGATTGGCTGGGGCAACCTTGACGCCGCTAGCCTTGTCTTCGCCGTCCTTCTCGTCCTTTTCTTCGTCGCCTTTGTCCTCACCCTCTTCATTGGCAAGGATCGGTGCGAGCGGGCTTTCGCCATCAGCTTCAAGCACGACCGCATAGAGGCCAGCGCGATAAGGGCGGTCCTGTGTCGTCATGTCGAGCCCGCCATAGACCGAGCCTGCATTGGTGGAGGCTGCAAAGAACAGCAGTTTGCCATCCTTCGAAAAGACCGGCGAGCTCACATCTGCCATGCCTTCAGTCACGCCGTAGCTGCGACGCGTGTCGAGATTGTAGAGCTGCAGCTCAGCATTCACATTTGCACCGCGCGTTGTGTAAGCGATCCATGGGCCTTTCGGAGACATGCTCGCGTCGAAATCGCTATCTGTCCGGCGCGGACTGGTCGCTATCTGCCATGTCGCCCCGGTCGCAACGTCCATGCCCATCAGCTTCACAGTGTTGCTGGCATAGACGATATGCTTGCCATCATTGCCCCAGCCGATCAGCGAATAGAAATCGCTGCCCAGCGCGATCGTGCGCACTGGCTTGATACCGCTCTGGTCTTCAATCCGCAGTACCTGGCGTGCACCGTCATCGGTAATGTATGCGAGCTGCGTCCCGTCTTCTGACCAGATTGCGCCGTAGTCGCGAACGCTAGCACTTTGCGAGATATTGCGCGTCGCGCCTTTGTCCGTTGGGACAGTGAAGACTTCACCGCGCGCAGTCACATTCACTCGCTTGCCAGACGGCGAAAGCTCGGCCGACGTCATCTGCTCGCTAACATTTTTCCAGCCGGGCTGACGTGCAGGCAGGTCTGCATTCAGTGTGATGGGCAAGCGCGAAGTGGCACCGCTTGCGACGTCAAAAGAATGGAACACGCCGCCCGCTTCATAGACGATGCGCCCGTTCTTGGCGGACATTGCGCGAATGTCCCAATCGCTTGACTGCGTGAGCTGTGCGACTTCGCCACTTGCTGGATCATAGCTAAAGATATTGGCGCGTGTGTTCCAGCGATCCGACAGGAAATAAAGCTTGCCGCCCATCCATTCCGGATCGAACTCAGTCGTGCGGTCACCGGGAATTGTGGTGACCGTGTCGCCTTCAAAGTCGATCAATTGTAGCGATGGCGCCAGACCGCCACGATATCCTCGCCAGCCATTCACGCCGCCAGTGAGGTTCGCGTTGCCAGAGCGCCATGGAACGTTAGTAAAGATGCGCCCGCTCTCGTCATAAGAACCGCCGGAGACCACGGCTTCAGACACTTTGGTCGGCAGCCCGCCATCAAGCGCCACGTGGAACAGCTGACCGGAACGACCGGAGCGCACTTCGCGGGCGGACACCATGGCGACAGCATTGCCGCCCGGCGCCCAATCGACCGCTGTGTCATTGCCCGGATGCCAGGTAAGGCGCTGCGGTTGCCCGCCGCGGACATCGATCACAAAAACATCGTCATTGCCGTCATAGTCAGCGGTGAAGGCGATCCTGTTGCCATCTGGTGAAAAGATAGGGTCCCGCTCGTCACCGGGATGTGAAGTCAAGCGCCGGGGGTTGCTGCCATCCGGGTTTGCTAGCCAGATATCGCCCGCATAGACAAATGCCATTGCATTATCGGACAAGGCCGGATCGCGCAGAAGCTTGGTCTCTTCCGATTGCGCGATTGCGGGGGTAGCTAGGATGCTCGACGTGAGCAAAGCGGCGGCAAGCATGCGCTTGTGCATTGGCAGTCTCCCTTATGACTGATGCGATACTTGCCCGTTTGCGCAACAAATGACCAGTGCCTCGTAATACGTTCATCGAAGCGAGTCCTGCGCCGGGCGAGTCACCAACGAAAAGAGAATACCAGGGGGCCTGTAAGCCGGGTTCTGTCCTGTGAGCGGTTTCCGTTGCCGGACCAGCCCCACAGAGGCAGCCATTCGTCTAGGCGGTGCATTGCTGCACGCGCTCAAGCAGCCAACCCGGATCTCTCGCGGCGACACGCCACTACCCGCTTACGCAGGCACGAGACCCCTATTTGGCCTTGCTCCGGGTGGGGTTTGCCATGCGGGCGCTGTTACCAGAACCCCGGTGCGCTCTTGCCGCACCCTTTCACCCTTGCCTGTGAGGTTTCCCTCCATCGGCGGTATACTCTCTGTGGCACTTTCCCTCGGCTTCGCGAGGCCCGAAAGCCGCACTCGCCGGGCGGGCGTTACCCGCCACCCTTATGTCGTGGAGCCCGGACTTTCCTCGACCTGCAACCCGCTCATCTTGAGCTTGTCGAAGGACGCGGCTGCCCGGCCCCCTGGCAGGGCTCATATAGAGAGAGGGGCAGCTCTTGGAAAGCCGCCCCTCACAATACGTTTGATTAATAGTCGCTGAGACTATTCGCCCTCGCCAGCGATATTCTCAAGCCCGTCATCGGGTGACAGCAACAGCGTCCAAATGAGCGCGCCAATCGCCGCACCGATCAATGGGGCGACCCAGAACAGCCAAAGCTGCGGGACCGCTGCTGTCTCAGCGTAAAACGCCACACCTGTTGAGCGTGCCGGATTGACCGACGTGTTGGTGACGGGAATCGAGATCAAGTGGATCAACGTGAGCGCAAGGCCAATCGCGATCGGCGCGAAGCCAGCCGGTGCTTTCGGTGACGTCGACCCAAGGATCACGATCAGGAAGATCGCGGTGAGAACAACCTCTGCGATAAGAGCCGCCTGCATGGAAAAGCCGCCCGGAGACAGCTCGCCATAGCCGTTGGAAGCAAAGCCGCCTGCCCCGCTCCAATCCGTAGCGCCGCTTGCGATCAGGAACAGCATGCCGGCAGCGCAGAATGCTCCGATAACCTGTGCTGCCCAATAAGGGATCAGCTCGCCCCAGCTGAACCGCTTGGCAACAGCCAGCCCCAATGAGACTGCCGGATTGAAATGACCGCCGGAAATCCCTCCGACCGCATAGGCCATGGTCAGAACTGTCAGACCGAAAGCGAGCGATACGCCCACAAAGCCAATACCCAGTTCCGGATAGGCGGCCGCAAGAACGGCTGAGCCACACCCCCCAAAAACCAGCCAGAATGTGCCGAAAAATTCAGCGAAAAGCTTACGCATCATAGGACTCTCCCCTCCTGTGATAGATATCCGTACGACCCTGAGACCAAGACGCTAGCCAAATCAGAGGCCTAGTGCGAATCCACTTGGGGAAAACCTTGAGCCACACCGATCTCCGATCAATAGCGAAAGTCTTGTGTTGCGTTGGGGGAATCGGGCTTCAACCACAGCTCCATCGCGTCGTCCATTGCGGCTTGCCGTATCTCATTTGAAATCGCATCGCCGGGTAATGCCCTGGCGACTACCATTCCTCCCACGCACAAAGCGGCCAATGATAATGCTTTTTGGCGGGAGGGTTCGCCTGTTTGAGGGAGGTTCGCATCGAATAGCGAGACCATTCCCTCAAGGAGCTCACGATAACTCGCTTGCACTTTTGGCCCCGCTCTCGCGACATCGGTCGCATAAGCAATAAGCGGGCACTGATCCTCTACATCCCGCAAGTGCTCGAGCGACAAATAGCTTGCGACCATACGCTGAGCCATTTCGACCTGACCAGCCGTCGGGATAACGCCAGCTTCTTCGCGCCAGATCGCTCCGCGACCCATCAAGAAGCTTGCGGTTGCGGCGGCAAAGACATCCTCTTTGCTGGAGAAATGGGCGTAAAAGCCGCCACGAGTAAGGCCAGCTTCGGCCATGAGCTGATCAATCGTGACGTTGTCGAAGCCATGGCGGTTAAACAGGCGTCGCGCGGCTTCGACAATCTTTCCCCGGACTTCCGCCTTGTGCTCTTTTGAATAGGGCATTGTGACCTTTCATCGCTGCAAACCGGCACTCTAGCATGGTTCCAGAATATGTTCTTGAACATATTTAGATCGATGTCAGCCTTCGCTCTGCATTGAAGACAAAGGAGAAATCGATGCCCAGATTTGCACTTATCTATCGTAACGCAAAATCCCCAAGCAGTCCGGAGGAGGGTCAGCGCCACATGCAGGAATGGATGGCCTGGTCCAATGGACTGGGAAAAGCGATGATCGAGCCCGGAATGCCCTTCTCACAAACCGTCATGGTCTCATCCGAGGGCGTGAGTGAGGATATCGGCAGGAATTCGCTCAACGGCATCAGCATTGTCGAGGCAGAAGACTGCCATGCTGCTCGAGCGATGGCTGAAAGTTGTCCGCATATGAATATGGGCGGAGATATCGTCGTTGCTGAAGGCATGGACATGCCCATGCAGGATTAACGTCCCTTTGCATTCCCATCTCTTTGACGCGCCGACTTGCGCTTCATCGCAGGGCTGAAGTGGACTTTAGCTGAGTGTGCGGTGCGTCAAATTGATGGTATCTATCGCGATACGCCGCGGTCGCGATCCAGCAGCAATTGAAACAGGATCGCGCCGACATGCTGATCGATGATCCCGTCAATCAGTTCAGGTCGCCAACGCCGCTGGAAGGCTTCGACTGCCTTGCGTCCATCGGTAATATCATAACCGAACCGCTCAAGCGCGAGATAGAACGCGCCGTCATTGTCGAACGGATCGCCCAGATCGAGCTTGTCCGGCTTCGCGAGGCAAAGCCCATAATCCGCGAGGCGATCCCAAGGGAAGAGCTCTCCGGGATCAATCTTGCGGGCTGGCGCAACATCGGAATGTCCAACGACATTGGCGCGCGGAATGTCGTACTCCTTTACGATCCGCGCGACGAGCGGAACCAGCGCTTCGAACTGCGCATCGGAAAACTGGCGATAGCCAAGCTCATGCCCCGGATGGTCAAGTTCGATTCCGATGCTCGCAGAGTTTACATCCTTATGCCCGCGCCAATAGGAGACGCCGGCGTGCCAGGCGCGTTTTTCCTCTGGCACCAGCCGGATAACCTTGCCTTCTTCGGTAATCAGATAATGCGCAGAGACACCAGCCTCCGGATCGCACAACCGCTCCAGCGCGGTCTCGACCGGTTTCATCTCTGTATAGTGGATGACGACCATGTTGATCGGCAGCGAGCGATCATTGAAATTAGGCGAGAGCCGCTCTTCATGAACCAGCTCATCGCTCATGCGATGATCCGATCATGCTGAGCTTGTCGAAGTATCATACCGCTTAACCGATCATTCCGGCTGGTTTCGGCAGGACTGCGCCAAGCACCAGGGTACCTTCGTCCACCTTGTACTGGAGGCCTCCGCCTGCATTTTCGGCGACGAGTGCGATCATATGCGCAGCAGCCGTCCTTGAAGAAAGTTCGCCCGCTGCAAGTTCGCCTTGCAAGGCTTTGCCGATTGTCTCGTCAAACGCGATCCGGTCACCGCTTGCGCGCACAACGATTTCCACTTTGCCCTCACGCATTTCCGCGCCGATATCGAGCCTGCCGCCGCGGATCAGCGCATCAAGCGCAATATGCGCCAGATTGAGCATGACCTTCACTGCGGGTTTAGGCAGGCTAGGGCCGTCGATAGCCCATTTGAGATCAATCGGCTTGCCATCGCTCGCAAGCGCTTCGATAACCACTTGCGCTTCTTCGACAGGTACCGCTTCGCCAAAGCCGCCAGCGGCTCCGAATGCGAGACGGAAGAATTTGAGCTTGTCCGCGCTAGTCTTTGCGCTTTGCTCCAGCAGTTCGACGCAGCGATCGCGCATAGCCGGGTCGGTTTCATCGGCCAACAATTCCAGTCCGTTCGAAAGCGCGCCCACTGGTGACAGCAAGTCATGGCACAGCCGCGAGCAAAGCAGACTTGCGAGTTCGATTTGCGAATTGGTCGTCATGAAAGTGCGGATCCCGAGCCGTGTTGGTTACACATGTTACACAGTCCTAGACAAAATTTTGATGCCTGCCCACCATTCACATGGGCGAGCGGGTAAAATGGAGAGTAAGTGACTGGCATAACTCGTCATTACTCAGTCTGCCACTGCGTAGGAAACCTCACGAAATCCGCTCGCATGATCCTGCCAGAAGCGTACTTCGCGGCCTCCTGTGATCGCCCATATCCGGTTGTCGCCAGAGGCCATGGCGGCATCGGTCTTGGAAGGCTCGGGCTTACCGACGGGATGCGAATGGTAATAGCCGACCACCTGTGGCCCGCCGTTTCGTGCGTCGCGGTGCGCATCAATGAGCGCTTGAGGATCAATCTCGAAATGGGATTGAGCCGTTGGATGGACATTGGCAGCAGCAACAGCTTCATCGATGCGCGTGCCCTCGCCCAGCAAGATGCCGCAGCACTCGCGCGGGTGATTGGCACGAGCATCGTCCAGCATCCTCGCAATCGTCGCCTTGGCAATGGTGATCTTCACAATCCCATTCTAGCATCGCATTCATACCATTCCAGCCCTTGACTGAGCTAATACGTGTATATACATCTATGATATGTTGATGCTCGATGACCCGCTCAATTGTGTGTGCGCAAATTTTCGGCGTGCAGCCAGGCATGTCACTCGCCAATATGACGCTGCATTGGAACCGAGCGGACTAAACACAGGTCAATTCACCACCCTTGTGGCGCTGCAAAGGACAGGTGGTATGATTGTATCAGAGCTTGCTGATCTTCTTGGCTTGGAACGCACTGCCATGACCCGCAATTTGCGGGTCCTTGAGAAGGATGGATTGGTTTTGCGAGAGCTCGGCGAAGACCGTCGAGAGCGCAGGATCACTCTTACCCAGCAGGGTGAAAGCCGCGTTGAGCAAGCGCAGCCGCTTTGGGCCACAGCACAATCAAAATTGATCGCGTCGATCGGCAGCGACGATGCCATTCAACTGCTCAATCAACTGCGAGTATTCGCTTAACTCATGACCTGCTGACTCAACTCATACCCTCAATTCTTAGCACCTCATTACGTGTATATACACTTAAGGATGATACTGATGACAATGCCCTCCGCCTCTCCTTCGCGACTTTCCGCTGACTACACTCAGGACTCTTCGCCACCACTTTACCTTTCGCGCTCTCCAAGTGCGGGAATTGCAGTCCTCATTTGGCTGATCGTCATAATTTACTTTGGACACATCGGGAGCTTCGACACACCGGCGGGCAGTTTTCCTGCGCCTTTGATATTTGCAGCAAGCGGCCCGCCACTTCTGGTCCTGCTCGCACTGGCCCTCTCGCCTGGCTTCAAAGCAAAGGTCGTGAGGCTGGATCTTGCTGAGCTCACCGCTTTGCAATCTTGGCGCATCATCGGCGCAGCCTTCCTGTTCGCTTGGACTACGGATGACTTGCCTGCTGTCTTCGCTTGGCCGGCAGGTGTCGGTGATATCGTGGTCGGGCTTATGGCACCTGCGGCTGCGATCACTGTCGCGCTCAAGCTGTCCGGTTGGAGGCAAGCGGCGTGGGGTGTCGTCATCGCCGGAATGAGCGACTTCATTCTCGTCGTATCGATCGGCCTGTTAGCGAGAGACGGCCTGCCACTACATCTCACCGGACACATCAGCACCCATGCAATGGGCATCCTTCCCTATGGCCTCTTCCCGACATTCCTCGTTCCAGCTTTCATCATTCTCCATATTTTCGCGATAGTTCGGCTTCGTGCCTCGTGATGGAAGTGATTGCAGGCTTGCCGTCCTCCCATTTGCAAGTCATCTGAATGCGATGGAAAACGGCCAGTCTCAGACGATCACAGGCATACTTGCAGGCGCAGAGCGCTTGGACAAAGCGCTTGCCGAAGCGACCGAGCTATCGCGTGCTCGTATTCAGGCGCTTATCGCGGAAGGCCATGTGACCGTCGATGGCAAGGTTGAAACCAGCACCAAGGCAAAGCCTGCGCTTGGCGCAACCTTCTCCATCGCTGTCCCCCCGGCTGCTGAAGCCGAAGCGCAGCCGCAGGATATCCCGCTCAACGTCGCCTATGAAGACGAGCATCTGATTGTCATCGACAAGCCTGCAGGGCTCGTCGTGCACCCTGCGGCGGGCAATCCCGATGGGACGCTCGTCAATGCGCTGCTCCATCACTGCAAGGGCGAGCTTTCAGGGATTGGCGGCGTTGCGCGCCCAGGCATTGTCCACCGGATCGACAAGGACACTTCAGGCTTACTCGTGGTCGCTAAGAGTGACGCGGCGCATGAAGGTCTCGCCAAGCAATTCAAGGATCACTCGATCAACCGGCGCTATCTTGCCCTGTGCGGGGGCTTTCCTACACCGCTAGAAGGCACCATTGCGACGCGGATCGGACGCTCGGACAGGAACCGAAAGAAAATGACAGTGCTCGACAAGAATTCCTCGCGTGGCAAGCATGCTGTCACCCATTACAAGACCGTAAAACGCCTGGAAAACTGCGCTTTGATCGAATGCCGGTTGGAAACCGGGCGCACGCATCAGGTTCGCGTTCACTGCGCATCCATCGGTCACGCGCTATTAGGAGATCCGCTTTATGGCAGCACCCCCGCTTCACTACGCAAGCTGTTGAAGGAAAAGAACTTCTCGCGGCAAGCGCTTCATGCAGCGATTCTGGGCTTCGAACACCCGATCACGCGTGAATATGTGGAATTTTCGTCCGAATTACCGGCGGATATGCGGGAACTTATCGACGAAACCATGCGTTTTAATCGATGAAAGTCACTGCACATTCAGCAGTATCTGTCTATATGTAACCAAGTGGCCTCAACCAACGGATGCCCATCAGGGGTCCATTACTGAAGGTCGACGCAAGAAAGGTTAGGGATAAGTGAGTAAAAGCAAGAGTTTGACAGTCCCAGCCCTTGGCGGAGAGCAGAGCCTCAATCGCTATTTGGCTGAGATCAAAAAGTATCCGGTGCTTACCGCTGAGCAGGAATATATGCTCGCGAAGCGCTATCAGGAACATGAAGACCCCGAAGCAGCGACACAGCTGGTGACCAGTCACCTGCGCTTGGTGGCGAAGATTGCCATGGGCTATCGCGGCTATGGTTTGCCCGTGTCTGACCTCATTTCCGAAGGGAATGTCGGCCTGATGCAGGGCGTGAAGAAATTTGAGCCCGATCGCGGCTTCCGCCTCGCGACTTACGCGATGTGGTGGATCAAGGCCTCGATGCAGGAGTTTATCCTGCGCAGCTGGTCACTCGTGAAAATGGGTACGACCGCGGCTCAGAAGAAGCTGTTCTTCAACCTTCGCCGGATGAAGAAGCAGCTTGAGGCTTATGAAGACACTGACCTGTCGCCGGAAGATGTGACGAAGATCGCAACGGAACTCGGCGTTCCAGAGCAGGAAGTCGTTAACATGAACCGCCGGATGATGATGGGTGGTGATGGCTCGCTCAATGTGCAGATGCGCAATGGCGAGGAAGGTTCTGGCGAGTGGCAGGACTGGCTGACCGATGATCGTCCACTGCAGGACGAAACAGTCGCTGATGCGGAAGAAGCGGAAGTGCGCCACGACATGCTTGTGGAAGCGATGGAGAGCCTCAACGACCGCGAGAAGCACATTCTGACAGAGCGCCGCTTGACGGAAAAACCGCAGACGCTGGAAGAGCTATCGCAGGTCTATGAAGTCAGTCGCGAGCGTATCCGCCAGATCGAAGTGCGCGCGTTCGAGAAGCTCCAGAAGGCGATGCAGCGCATTGCCGGCGAAAGGCTGCTTCCCGGCGCTGCTTGAGCGCTGCGTGATTAGGCGCTAATCTGAATTTTCGGAAGGGTCGGAGGCATCAGCTTCTGGCCCTTTTTCATCTGGGACGAGTGTGAGAGTGCCCAACGGAGGCCTCTTCGCCATCGACTTTGCCAGCCTGAGCAAGTCCTGCTGGGAATTAATAGCGCAATAGTCGGTTCGCATGATGTCAATTGGTCCAGCATCACGGACGAAGTGTCGCGGGCACTCGCTTTGAAGTACCGAGAAAGCTGTCCAATCGGTTTGTGCCGAATCTTTCGCCAGCAACGTATATTCGCTTCCTGGCCGACCGCCGACCTGCATAACCCATAGTTCAGTCTCACGGCCTTCAATCATGGTTGAGCCAATCGGGACAAACGACACAGGCTGTGTTTCTGCGCCTTCTAACTCGTGTTCCCCTTGCGCTAGCCTCACAACCCCGAAGCAATGAATGCCTCCCGCAAATCCATATTTGATCCAGTAGCCAGCTGCCGGATGCTCGTTCCAACGATCATCGAACTCCATTCTCCACTTCCCCGCGGGAACTTTGCTCAGGCAATCCGCAAAGATTGCTTTGGGATCCGACGGCCGAAATCCGCGCGGCCACATGTCCTCTCTGTGCCGATCAACGAACAGAGGGAGGTCTGAATGGATCAATGCCTCCTCGTAATACTCCTCCTCATCACTGCCCAAGGCGACAGCATGAATTCCTGCGAGAACGAGACCAAGTGCAAAGAGGTAAGGCTTCATGACTCGCAAGCTATGTCCTTTGCGGCATTGGCGCAATCCGATTGCTTGCGCGATAAACGATGAGTAATTGAACCACCATGATCCGCACCCTCGCGCGCTGGACCGTCAAGGCGATTCTCTGGTTCGTCGGGCTCAGCCTTTTCCTTGTCCTGCTGTTCAAATGGGTCCCTGTGCCCATCACTGCGACCATGGTGCTCGACGGCGAAATCTACGAGCACGGCCTTACCAAAGATTGGGAGCCGCTCTCCAATATCGACCGCGACATGGTGCGCGCTGTGATCGCCGCCGAAGACTCCAAATTCTGTACGCATGAAGGGTTTGATGCCGAAGCCATCGCCAAAGCGGTTGCGAATAATGCCCAGGGCAAGCGCTTGCGCGGCGGTTCCACCATCACACAGCAGACCGCAAAGAACGTCTTCCTGTGGCAAGGGGGCGGATATTTCCGCAAAGGGCTGGAAGCCTATTACGCATTCCTGATCGAGAAAATCTGGGGCAAGCGGCGGATCATGGAAGTCTACTTGAACGTCGCGGAGACAGGCATTGCGACCTACGGCGCAGAGGCCGGAGCGCAGCGCTATTTCGGGCATTCGGCAGCCAAGCTCTCCCCAGCCGAGGCCGCGCGCATGGCCGCCGCCCTGCCCTTGCCCAAGAAACGCGAAGTGAAGAACCCTTCCGGCTGGCTTGCTGGCCATGGCCGCACGATTGAGCGCCGCATCGGCGTTGTCGCACGTGACGGCCTCGATGCATGCGTCTATGAGTGAAGCGTATGGGGGTGCACCACTCACATAATCATTCGCACAGCGGCGCGCATGATCATTCGCATGGGCATAGTCACTCGCACGGGCACGGGCACAGCCATGCGCCAGCTGACTTTGGCCCAGCCTTTGTCATAGCGATTATCCTCAACTCCGCATTCGTTGTTATCGAAGCCACATTCGGCTTCCTCTCGGGCTCCATGGCGCTGGTCGCGGATGCCGGACACAACCTGTCCGATGTCCTCGCTCTGCTCCTCGCCTGGGGCGCGAGCGTCGCGGCAAAGAAGCCCGCGAGCGCGCGCTACACATACGGTTTCAAGAGCTCGACTATCCTTGCAGCGCTCGCCAACGCGATGCTGCTTGCCGTTGCCATCGGCGCCATCGCTTTCGAGACAGTGCACCGCATGTTCGATCCTGTAGAGCCGCAAGGCATGACCATGATCGTGGTCGCCGGCATCGGCATTCTCATCAATGCAGGAACGGCTATGCTGTTCATGCGTGGGCGGCATAGTGACCTCAATATCCGGGGCGCATTCCTGCACATGGCGGCGGACGCGCTCGTCAGTCTTGGGGTGGTAATTGCAGGTATTGCGATCCTCTACACAAGCCAAGCCTGGATCGATCCGCTCGCCAGCCTGATGATCCTCGCCGTTATCACTTGGGGAACCTGGGGCCTTGCGCGCGATTCTCTACGTATGGGTCTACTCGGCGTGCCAGAGCATATCGATGAAGCCGCGGTTGCTGAGCATCTCGCGAAGTGTCCAGGCGTCGCAGCCGTGCATGACCTCCATATCTGGCCGATGTCGACCACGGAAACCGCGCTCACAGCGCATCTGGTCATGCCCGCGGGCCACCCCGGTGACGAGGCATTGAAACAACTTTCCGATGAACTTTCAGAGACTTTCGGCATCCGTCACACAACTTTCCAGGTGGAAATGCAGCGCGATGCATGCGAAGCGGGCTGCTGATGGCTGATTCCTCCAACCCGGCACGCGAAGCGTTGAAAGCCGCCATGGTGCGGCTGGCCGATGGCGACCGCGCCGCGCTAGAGGAGATCTATGTCGCGACGCGGGTGAAACTTTTCGGAATCTGCTTGCGTATCTTAGGCGACAGAAAGGAAGCCGAGGACGCCTTGCAAGACGTCTACATCAATTTGTGGCAGCGCGCTGACCGCTACGATCCCAGCCGGGCAAGCCCGATCAGCTGGCTGGCAACCTTTGCGCGCAACAGGGCCATCGATCGGCTGCGCGTAGGCAAGGTTCGCGGCGGCGCTGTGCCCGAAGACGAAGCTTTCGAAATCAGCGACGAGACCCCACTCGCAGACGAATTGCTGATCGATGAAGAGCGCGCAGCGCGCGTTCATACTTGCCTTGAGACCCTCAGCGACAATCAGCGCGAGAACATCCGCGCGGCTTTCTTCGACGGCTTTACCTATGCCGAACTCGCGGAACGCTCGAGCGTGCCGCTCGGCACAATGAAGAGCTGGATCCGCCGCGGCATGGCGCGCCTCAAGACATGTCTGGAGGCGCCCGCATGAGCCACGATATGCTTCCGGAACTGACCGGCGATGATCTGCTGGCGGCAGAGTTTGTGCTCGGCCTGCTGGAAGGCGAGGAACTGCTGATGGCCAAAGGCCGGGTCGCGCGCGAGCCGGAGCTTGCCGCGCGTATCGCGCATTGGGAAGAGCAGCTCGCGCCCATGCTGGACGATGTCGCAAGCGCTGAACCTTCGCCTGAACTTTGGGGCCAGATCGAAGCGGCGCTCGATGCGAAGAAAGCGTCCGGCGGCTCAGCAGACGTCATCGAACTGGAATCGCGCCTGACCCGCTGGAAATGGGCGACCGGCTTCTCCGCTGCCGCAGCAGCAGTTGCCTTGGCCTTCCTTGCACTGCCGCAAGGGCAAGCGCCTTCGCCTTATGCGACACCCGTGCAGCTTGCTGAAGCGCCCTTGTTTGCGAACGTGCCCATCGAAGGCACGCCGCTGAGCCTTGATCTCACCTATCTGCCTGAGAAACGCGATCTGCTGGTCGCGGCAGTAGGCCTCACTCACGATGGCGTTCACGATCACGAGCTTTGGCTGGTGAAGCCCGATGGCGAGGTGGAATCACTGGGTGTCGTCACGCCGGGTGAAGTGCGCGCGCATAGCGTTCCGGCGGATTACAGCCCGATGATGGCAGACGGTGCGCAATTGCTACTCACGCGCGAGCCGCTCGGCGGAAAGCCGGAAGGCGTGGACGCCGGTCCGGTGGTCGCAAGCGGCGAATTGACGCGTATTTCATAAAAAAGCGTATTGCGGCTGCATCCATTGCCGTCATCACATCGTAGCTCCTTCCGCAAGCAGGACGGGGCTTGCTCCTAAAAAGGAGTATACGATGACGAATTCAAAGACTTTCAAAGCCGCCGCTCTTGCTGCTGTTGCAGCCATGGGTTCCTTCGCGATTGCAGCCGGCACGCCGGTTATCGCGCATGACCACAAGACCGCAGAATCTAGCGCACCGAACATCGTGACGGCTGCGCAAGGCACGGGCGTTCACAACACGCTCGTAGCGGCTGTGCAGGCCGCAGGTTTGGTCGACACCCTTTCAAGCCCGGGTCCGTTTACGGTCTTCGCACCAACCGACACAGCATTTGCCAAGCTGCCAGCTGGGACCGTTGAGACACTGGTCCAGCCTGAGAACAAAGCAACGCTGACCACGATCCTCACGTACCACGCAGTGGCCGGCAACGTATCGAGCAGCGACCTTGTAAAGCTGATCAACAAGCATGGCGGCGAAGCCACCATCACGACGATCGCTGGCGAGAAACTGACCGCACGTCTTGCAGGCGACACCATCGTCATCACTGACGCAGCAGGCGGTTCAACCGCTGTGACGCAGGCAGATGTGAATGTCTCCAACGGCGTGATTCACGTGACGGACGGCGTCTTCCTGCCAGGCTAAGACACGAATTCCCCCCGCGCGGTTTGCTGCGATACTGGATGCACAAACCGCGACACAACTGACCCCGCTCAGCTTTACCCTCCAGCTGAGCGGGGTTTTTGCTGGGTGGTGGGATTTTAATTCGGCCTGCGATGTGAAACTGGCAAAAGTCCCTCCCCGTTCGAACTAGAACGGGGAGGTGGCAGCGAACCAAGCGAAGCGCGGTTTGCTGTCGGAGGGGGTATGTTGCGCAAGTCAGATCACAATTATGCGGCAGCACGGAGGCTGCGTAAGACGATGTCCCTGCCTGAAGGGCTGCTTTGGCGAGAACTGAGAGCCCGAAAATCAGGATTGAAGTTCAGACGGCAGCACCCTGTCGGTCGCTATGTACTGGATTTCTATTGTGCTGCTGCAAAGCTCGGAATCGAGATAGATGGAATTGCTCACGATATGGGCGATCGCCGCAAGTATGACACGAGGCGAGATGCTTGGCTCACGTCGAAAGGGATCAGTGTGCTAAGAATCGCAGCGAGCGATGTGCTGCGCGATCCAAACGAATGCGCCGAAGCTATTGCCAACTATTGCAAAGGAAAGGCTTAACCCCTCCGTCAGCCCTGCGGGCTGCCACCTCCCCATTGCTGCGCAATGGAGAGGAAATTGAAATCAGGCCGCTTCGTCTTTCTTGGCCTTGCCGTCATCGTTGGAGACGACACGGATCGGGTCCTTGCGACCTTCGACCACTTCATCATCGATCACGATTTCAGACACATCGTCCATGTCAGGCAGGTCGAACATCGTGTCGAGCAAGATGCCTTCCACGATTGAGCGAAGTCCGCGCGCGCCGGTTTTGCGCTTGATCGCGCGTTCCGCGATTTCCTTGAGCGCATCATCGGTAAAGGTCAGTTCGACCTCTTCCAGCTCAAACAGCTTGCGATACTGTTTGACGAGCGCGTTCTTCGGCTCCTGCAGGATCGTGACCAGTGCATCGACGTCCAAGTCATGCAGGGTCGCGATGACCGGCAAACGGCCAACAAATTCAGGGATCAGGCCGAACTTCAGAAGATCTTCCGGCTCGCTCTTTTCAAGCAGTTCGCCAATACGGCGCTTGTCCGGGTCAGCGACATGCGCACCGAAGCCGATGGAACGCTTCTGCAAGCGGTCAGCGATAATCTTGTCGAGGCCTGCAAAAGCGCCGCCACAGATGAACAGGATGTTGGTCGTGTCGACTTGCAGGAATTCCTGCTGCGGATGCTTTCGACCACCTTGCGGAGGAACACTCGCTGTGGTGCCTTCCATCAGCTTGAGCAGCGCTTGCTGCACGCCTTCGCCCGACACGTCGCGCGTGATCGAGGGATTTTCGGCCTTGCGCGTAATCTTGTCGATCTCGTCAATGTAGACGATGCCGTGCTGGGCCTTTTCAACATTGTAATCGGACGCTTGCAGCAATTTGAGAATTATGTTCTCAACATCTTCGCCGACATAACCAGCTTCCGTCAGCGTGGTCGCATCCGCCATAGTGAACGGCACATCGAATGTGCGCGCCAGCGTCTGTGCGAGCAGCGTCTTGCCTGAGCCGGTTGGCCCGACCAGCAGGATGTTGGACTTTGCCAGCTCAACATCATTGCCTTTCGCAGAATGCTTCAAGCGCTTGTAATGGTTGTGCACCGCGACAGAGAGGACACGCTTCGCGCGGTCCTGACCAATCACATAGTCATTGAGCGTGGTGAAGATTTCCATGGGCGTCGGCACTTCGCCTTCTTTGCGCCCGCCGATACCAGCCTTCGCTTCTTCCCGGATGATGTCATTGCACAGCTCAACGCATTCATCACAGATGAAGACGGTTGGCCCTGCAATCAGCTTGCGCACTTCGTGCTGCGACTTCCCACAGAAGCTGCAGTAAAGTGTGCTCTTGCTATCCGATCCGCTCAGTTCGGTCATAAATCTCTGCTTCCCGGCCCAAGGGAAAATACCCTCAGGGATTCGCCCAACTTAAACGGGCGAGGTTATGAATTAATATATAGACACCCGTTTTCTGCCTTACCTCAAGGTAAAGTACCAGCAGAATGGCGGAAAACGAGGGTCTGTGTCTCGTAAAGGATCGACTTTGAACGCAAAGTTACCGCTCAGCGAGCGCGAAACTGAGGATCCGAAAGCGCGCAGATTATTCCGGCGCGCCGCCTGAGCCCTTCTCGTCATCGCCTTCATCGTTCTCCGGACGGGTTTCAAACACCTTATCCACCAAGCCAAAATCCTTGGCTTCCTCTGCCGAAAGCCAAGTGTCGCGATCCATCGCGTCCTTGATGGTCTCGACCTTCTGGCCGGTATATTTGGAGTAGAGTTCGTGCATTGTCTCTTTCAAGCGAAGGATCTCGCGGGCTTGAATTTCGATATCCGAAGCCATGCCGCGCGCGCCGCCCGATGGCTGGTGCACCATGATCCGCGCCTGCGGCAACGCGATACGCATGCCCGGCTCGCCTGCAGCCATCAGGAACGAACCCATCGAACATGCCTGACCGATGCAAACCGTCGACACGCGTGGTTTGATGTATTGCATCGTGTCGTGGATCGCCATGCCGGCTGTCACCACGCCGCCGGGCGAATTGATATACATCGAAATCGGCTTCGAAGGGTTCTCGCTTTCAAGGAACAGCAATTGCGCAACGATCAGCGACGCCATGCCGTCTTCGACCTGACCGGTTACAAACACAATCCGCTCTCGCAGAAGCCGCGAGAAAATGTCAAAGCTACGCTCGCCCCGGCTGGTCTGTTCAACCACCATCGGCACAAGTGCGCCTGTGATTGGATCGCGGGTGAACTGGCCTTGCGTGCCATGGGTTTCGCCGGAATTGCCGAGCACATCGATCATGCGATTTCGTCCTTGTGTGAAGTGTTGCTCCACTATGTCGCGATGCAGGCCAAGATGTTCAAGAGGATTAACCTTCACATGCACAATTCGCTTAAGATAGAGGCTGCTGCGAGTGGCTATGCCGCGCGGACTTGGCGCAGGAATTCCGAAACATGATCGCGCAGTCTGGTCGATTGCTGGTTGAGCTTTTCCGAACTGTCTCTCAATTGCGCTGCTGTCGCATTGGTAGAGGATGTTAGCGCTGTCAGGTCGCCAAAGCTTTCATTGACTTGCCGCGTGTTCTGAGCCGCGCGTTCGATGGCTCTCGCAAGGTCCTGTCCAGCATAGGCCTGCTGGTCGACAGCGCTGGCAATGGCGCCTGCTGCCGATTCCAGCTCAATTACTTCCATCGCGATCGTCGATAATGCAGAGGCACTCTGCCCGGTCGCGTTTTGCATTGTATTGATCAGCTCTTCCACGCGGGACGTTTCGCGATGGGTTTGCGCCGCGAGCTCTTTTACTTCGCTGGCTACGACTGCAAATCCGCGCCCGGAATCCGCACTGCGCGCGGCCTCGATCGAAGCATTGAGCGCCAGCAGATTGGTGCGCTGGGCAATCGCCGCAATAACTTCGACGATCTGGCTTATCTGATCAGCGGAATCAGTCAGTGCGCCGATAGTCTGATCCGCGCTTGATGCTGCATCAGCTGCTTTGCGCGCTCGCTGCGAGCTTGTGGAAGCTTGGGAGCTGACTTCAGCAATGGAGAGCGCAAACTCGTCAGTCGCCGCAGCGGCATTGGTCATGCCATGTGTCGCGTCCGAAAGATTTTTGCTCGCCGCATCCACCTGACCGGACGAACGATCTACGTTGGCAGAGAGATTGCCCGCCGCATCTTTCAACGCTGCGGACGCATAGCCGATTTCCTTGGCAACATCGCCAATGGTCGCTTCAAACTTTTCAGCCAGCTCATGCATTAACTGCGTCTGTTGCTCGCGTTGCCTCTCTCTTTCCTGAACAATCGCCTTTTCCTGCTCCAGTTCTCGCTCAGCGCTGGCAATTGCCTTTAGTTGGACCTCACGAAGCACCGTAAGGGCATTTGCTAAAACGCCGATCTCGTCTTCGCGGTGCTTGTAAGGCAGTACAAGATCGGTCTCGCCCGTTGCGATGCTTTCACTCGCACCGCTGATCTGTTCGATCGGGATTGCGATGCGACGTGTGATCGCCCGTTTTCCGAAGATGACCAAAACAATGGCAGTCACGCACATAATGGCTAGGATTGCGATCAGTCGCTGGACTTCGGAAATCCCGTCCTCGGACAGATCATAGAGCCCTTCCACTGTGCTTTCACGAAGCTCTCGCGTTTCGTTAAACAGTGTTTGAAGCTCTTTGCTCGCACGCGCAGCATCAGCGTCATCAGATCCTGATTGCTGCAATCGATCGTTCACTTCACCGGTGCGCGATTTGAGATCGCTGAGTTGCGCAGTCGCTTGTTCGATCTGATCAAGTTTCACATCGGGATAGAGAGCCGTGAAATCGAGTACGTCCGTGATCCGCCGGTCCACTTCGTCCAACGCACCGATTGCAGTTGCCGCGTCCGTTGTAACTGCGCGTTCCGCGCGTCCAAGACTGACTTTGACATCCGCTGTCGAGATATAAACTTCGGCGAGTACCACGAAGGCGGAAACCTTGTGATCCACGCGCAAAGTGCCCGATATCCCCGCTGCGGCCAACATAAGAAACCCGAAGGCGAAACCGCCGAAAACACGTCCCATCTGCTGAGTGATCGTCCCAGACCAAAACCAGGTGGAAAGCTTTGAAGCCAAGCTTTCAGTTGACCGCGAGTGAGGAATTTCTTCCTCGGTATGATCGTCAATATATGTCACTCAGGCCCCGCGCTTCATGCAAATCAAGCATCACGCATTAGCCGGTTATGGATGACGAGCTGTGAGCCAGTAGTTACGCAAAGCCCACCAGTAGCTCGGATAGAAAACATTCAATGCGTGCAATGGTTTGCGCTCGTGGATTATCGTGCGCCGTTCAACGATTACGCCCCTGATAACGCTGCAATTGCGCTGTTAACCCCTCACAAATTGTGCCACGGCGCTTGCGCCATGGCTCTTCCTCCCCAAAGCGCCCAAAAGCGACCGCAATACGCTCGCCATCGTCTGGTGCACACAAGCGCGTGCTTTCTTGCGTTGTGCGCGACGGCGATGGCGGCGCCCGCCTCTGCGCAGGAAGCGGAGAGCGATTTCGCCGATCCAGCAGCAACGATCACTGACGACAACGCGGATACCCGCGGGAGATTCTCTGCAGAATATTTCGCGCGTTTTGCTCCACGCACAGCACTGGACATGCTTGACCAGGTTCCCGGGTTTGAATTGGAAAATGGCGGCGGCGGAGACTCGCAGCGGGGCTTCGGACAGGCTTCGGCAAATGTCCTCATCAATGGTGCCCGCATCACCAGCAAATCGACAAGCGTGCGTGATCAGCTGAGCCGCATACCAGCTGACAATGTTTTGCGGATCGACATCGTTGATGGCGCTTCGCTCGATTTACCGGGCCTCAGTGGTCAGGTTGCAAACGTCGTGCTTGCACAGACAGGCGGGCTTTCCGGCCAGTTCGAATGGAACCCGCAGCACCGCTTTCTTACCAATTTGAACAACCTTTACGGCGGAAGCGTATCCGTCACTGGCTCATCTGGCATTGTCGATTTCACAATCGCTTTGGAGAATGACGGCACCCGCTTCGGCGGCCTCGGCCCGACATTCATCAGCGATGCCGACGGCGGGTTGATAGAGCGGCGCGAGACGCTGTTCCGCTTCTTTTCGGATCGCCCAACCCTCACAACGGACTTGCGTATCGAACCCTCACCGAGCGTCGTTGCCAATGTGAATCTTTCTTACTTCAAGCGCTTCAGCAAAACCCGTGAGGATGACACGCGCGATTTCGTGGCTGGAGTGGATCAGGCGCAGGAACGCCGCTTTGACAGCGACACTTATGATTACGAGATTGCCGGCGACCTCGCATTCCCGCTTGGCCCCGGACAGCTCAAGTTGATCGCGCTGGAAAGCTTCAACAATCGCGACTTTACAGAACAAGCCATCCTGAACTTTGACGATGATAGCGCCCCTGAAGGTCGCCGGTTTCGCGCTGTCACAGATGAAGGCGAGCGCATTGCTCGGGCGGAATATTCCTGGCCGATGCTGGCGCTCGACTGGCAGGCTTCTGGCGAAGCCGCATTCAACCGGCTGGAGCGCGAGAGTTCGTTCGAACAATTGGATCCAAATGGCGAATTCGTAGACGTACCCTTGCCCGGTTCTACCGGGAGCGTGCGCGAAGAACGCTATGACTTCGCGCTGTCGGCGGGTGGAGCGATCACGCGAGCGGTTTCATTCCAATTCACAGGCGGCGCGGAGTTTTCGACCATCACTGACCGTTCTGAAGACGGACAAAGTCGGTCGTTCAAGCGGCCTAAGGGCAGTTTACTCCTCGCTTGGAAGCCGAGCCAGGCCTGGGATTTTTCCTTCGAACTGAGCCGCCGTGTGGGCCAGCTGGAGTTCAGCGATTTCCTCGCAGATGTCTCTATCGCTGACGATCAACAGACGTCAGCCAACGCCTTGCTTGTGCCGCAACAAAGCTGGGATGCAGAGCTGGAGGTCGCGCGTTCGCTGGGCGCGTGGGGCAATGCGACGGCCACTCTGTTCGAATACCGCATCAGCGATTTCATCGATATCGTGCCGCTGGCTGACGGAAGCGCGGCGCGCGGGAATATCGACGGGGCGAGAGTGCGTGGGGCCTCTCTCAATGCAACGCTTGAGCTGGCGCAAATCGGCTGGAATGGCGCGCGGCTCGACTTTGACGGCACTTGGCGAAGGACACGGCTCACTGATCCTGTCGACGGCGCGCGGCGCCCATTCAGTTCTGACACTCCTAGCGCAATCCGCATAGAGTTTCGCCACGATGTCCCGCAAACTGATTGGGCCTGGGGCGGCATATGGGACCGCGATCCACGTGGACGCTATTTCCGGGTCGATGAAGTCGGGCGCGAGTTCAGCGGACCGGTCTTCGCTAGCGTGTTTGTCGAGAACAAGGACGTGTTTGGCCTGACTGTGCGAGGCTCACTGTTCAACATTGCCGGTGCGGACCGGACACTCAATCGCACAGTGTTCGACGGCAACCGCGCTAATGGCGTGATCGCTTTTGTCGAAGAGCGCCGCCAGCCTGTCGGGCTTGGCCTCAATTTCAGCATTAGCGGGAATTTCTGAGCCAACTGGCTACCAGCCATCTTGCATCGCCGGTGAAGCATGGCAGGTTGTGATCCATGAAAAAAGCTCTCTTCGCCGCAACGGCGCTCTCTCTCCTCGCAGTTCAAGCTCAAGCACAGTCCGAAACGGATGCCGCGAGCCAGGCGCAAACCTATATCGACCGCATCGAAGCGCTGGATGATCAAGGCCCTGAGATCAACGCCGTCATTGTTTATGCAAGCGATGCGGCAGCGCAGGCAGAGGCACAGCAAGGCACGCTGCTTGGCGGCAGGACAGTGCTGATCAAGGACAATATTGAAACGCGCGAATGGCCCACCACAGCTGGCTCGCTTGCGCTCAAGGATAACGCCACGGGCCGCGATGCGCCGCTGATTGCCGGCATCCGCGAGAATGGCGGCGTGATCCTTGGCAAGACCAACCTCAGCGAATGGGCCAATATCCGCAGCAACAATTCCACCAGCGGATGGAGCGGGATTGGCGGGCTGACCCGCAACCCGTACGCGACCGACCGCAATGCTTGCGGATCATCCTCGGGCAGCGGAGCCGCGATTGCAGCGGGATTTGCTTGGGCCGCGATTGGCACGGAAACAAATGGCTCGATCACCTGCCCTGCGAGCGTCAACGGGCTGGTTGGCTTCAAGCCGACCGTTGGCTTGGTCAGCCGAACGCATGTGGTCCCGATCAGCGCGGCACAGGATACTGCCGGGCCGATGACGCGAACGGTCTACGACGCGGCTTTGTTATTGAACGCTATCGCTGCAACCGATCCAGCCGATCCGGCGACCAAAGAAGCTGACATCAACACCGGCGATTTCACTCAAGGGCTGGGTGACTATTCGCTCGAAGGTGTGCGCATCGGCGTGATGGTCAATCAGGTCGGATCGCATGATGGCGTTACAGCTCTGTTCAATCAGGCGCGGGCGGATCTGGAAGCGGCTGGCGCAGAGCTGGTCGAGATCGAATATGACTGGCCCGATGGATTTTGGGGTCGCGGTCTGACCGTCCTCATGTTCGAACTTCAGCGCGATATGAACGCTTATCTCAGCACGCTACCCGGCGATGACATGCCGGAAACGCTGGCGGATCTCGTCGCATTTAACAACGCCAATGCGGACGTAGAAATGCGCTGGTTCGACCAGAGCCTGTTCGAGCAAGCGCTGGAGACGACGGATGAAGCCGCTTACCAGGAAGCGCGCGAAACGAACCTGAAAGCAACGCAGCAGGACGGAATTGACCGGTTGCGCAACGAATATGATGTGACCTTCCTGATCGCGCCGACCATGGGGCCTGCGTGGGCCACGGACCTCGTCAATGGCGACAATTTCAGCGGCGGGATCGGTGCGGGATCACTGCCCGCGATCGCAGGTTATCCGCATATCACTGTGCCGATGGGCGCGGTGGAAGGCTTGCCTGTAGGGCTCAGTATTTTTTCAGGCCGGTGGCACGATCACGAAGTTCTGAAAGCGGGCGCGGCGTATGAAAAGGCGCGGACAGCCAAGCTGCCCACGCCTTCTTTCAAACCCTGGGAACCGACTGAATAATTCAGCACAGGTCCAATCTGATTATTTCTTAGCCGCTGGCTTCTTGGCTGCTGGCTTCTTTGCCGGAGCCTTCTTGGCTGCCGGCTTCTTAGCGGCTGGCTTTTTCTCAGCGGCTTTCTTGGCCGGAGCTTTCTTTGCAGGGGCCTTCTTCGCTGCTGGCTTGTCGTCCGCCTTTTTTGCCGGCGCTTTCTTGGCCGCTGGCTTCTTAGCTGCAGCTTTCTTGGCAGGCGTTTTCTTCTTCGCAGGAGCCTTCTTGGCTTTGCTCGCTTCAGCGCTTTCGTCTGCTTCGATGGCTGCTTCCAGCTCTTCCTGCGTCACTTCGCGCTCGGTAACTTCGGCTTTGTCGAACAGGAAGTCGACGACCTTGTCTTCGTAAAGCGGCGCGCGCAGCTGAGCAGCTGCCATCGGCTCTTGCTGAACGTATTCCATGAAGCGCTGACGATCTTCCGGACGGTACTGTTGTGCCGCCTGCTGGATCAGCATCTGCATTTCCTGCGCAGTCACTTCAACGCCGTTCGCCTGACCGATTTCCGACAGCAGAAGGCCCAAACGCACGCGGCGTTCAGCGATATCGCGGTAATCGTCCTTCTCGGCTTCGATTTCCTTCTGCGCTGCGTCAGGATCGTCTTCGCGAGCCGCTTCCTGCTGCAACTGAGCCCAGATTTGCTCGAATTCGGCATCGACCATCTTGCTCGGCACTTCGAAATCGTGACCGGCCGCAAGGGTATCAAGCAGCTGACGCTTCATTTGCGTGCGCGTGAGACCCGCTGTCTGCTGCTCAAGCTGACCTTTCAGAAGCTCTTTCAGCTTGTCGAGGCTGTCGAGGCCCAAAGAGGTCGCGAACTCTTCATCGACCTTGGTTTCCGTCTCAACCTTCACCTGCTTCACAGTGATCGCGAACTGAGCTTCCTTGCCCTTGAGGTTCTCAGCCGGATAATCTTCAGGGAAGGTCACAGTGATGGTCTTCTCATCACCCGTCTTCGCGCCTGTCAGCTGCTCTTCAAAGCCTGGGATGAACTGACCTGAGCCGATGACCAGCGCCGCATCTTCCGCTTTGCCGCCTTCGAACTCGACACCGTCAACACTGCCGACAAAGTCGATGATCAGCTGATCGCCGTCAGCCGCTTTCTTAGTCTTGGCCGCATCCTTGTAGGACTTGTTGTTGCCAGCAAGGTCCTTCAGCGCTTCATCAACCTGATCGTCCTTTACAGGAACGACGAGCTTCTCAAGCTTCAGACCGTCGGTCGAAGGCGCTTCGACTTCAGGGAGCACTTCCAGCTCGACCGTGAGGTTTGCGTCCTTGCCTTCTTCATAGCCTTCAGCGAGGTCGATCTTCGGCTGCATTGCAGGACGCAGCTCTTTGTCTTTCATCAGCTGATCGACCGAATCGCGGAGCGTATCATTGATCACTTGCCCGTGAATCTGTTCGCCATGCATTTTCTTGACGAGATTCGCAGGCACCTTGCCCGGACGGAAACCCGGCATGCGCACTTGCGGCGCGACCTTCTTGATCTCCGCTTCGACCTTGTCTGCAATCTCTTTTGCAGTGATGGTCAGTTCATAGGCGCGCTTGAGACCTTCATTGGTCTTTTCTGTGATCTTCATGGAAAAAACTTAAGCCTTCTCAGTATTTTGCGAGTCCGGACATGGGCTAGCGGAGGTGGTGCGGGCGAAGGGACTCGAACCCCCACATCTTGCGATACTGGTACCTAAAACCAGCGCGTCTACCAATTCCGCCACGCCCGCATCCTGAACGAAGCCGCGCGGGAAACCCTTGGGTCCCCGCGCGCGTTGCTGAGCGCCTCTAAAGGGGTGAGACGAAAAGGGCAAGCGCAAGCCGCTTGTTTCGCGTGTCTATCGCGACTAATGGCGGCAACCAATTCGAGACAACGCCGCCCCGCTCCCCCATCCCGGCCTCCCATGGCAGCATACATTTGGGATGGCCGGGAGGGGGTGCGGGCCAGCACCGACAACGAGAATCTGATGACCGAAGAAACCGCACAAGACACCCCACCCGATCACCTGAGCGTCAATCCGCGCAGCCCGCATTTCGATGCGGAGAAATTGCAGCGCGGCGTCGGCATCAAGTTCAAAGACCGGGTGCGCACCGACATCGAGGAATATTGTGTGTCCGAAGGCTGGGTGCGTGTGCAGGCAGGCAAGACAGTTGATCGCAAAGGCAATCCGCTGACGATCAAACTGAATGGCCCGGTTGAAGCCTGGTACGAAGATCTGGGCGAGAACCCTCCGGTCATCAAGAAGGGTTGATGTTGGTTTAGTGGCTTAGGCCACCCACGCTTGCAAAAGCACAGACAACGGGCCACTTGCAGGCAGACATGAAACCGCAGGTCATCATTATCGGTCGCCCCAATGTGGGCAAGTCGACGCTGTTCAACCGGCTCGTCGGCAAGAAGCTCGCGCTGGTTGATGACCAGCCGGGCGTGACCCGTGACCGCCGGATGGGCGATGCCGAACTTGCTGGCATGAGCTTCACAATTGTCGATACTGCAGGGTGGGAAGACGAAGACGAGCTCACTCTGCCGGGCCGGATGCGCAAGCAGACCGAGGCTAGTCTTGAAGGTGCAGACGCTGCTTTATTTGTCATCGATGCGCGAGCGGGGCTAACCCCGCTCGATAATGAGATCGCGCGATACTTGCGCGAACATGATGTGCCGATTGTACTCGTTGCGAACAAGGCCGAAGGCTCGCTTGGCGAAAGCGGCGTGCTGGAGTCCTACTCACTGGGACTGGGCGATCCTGCCCCGGTTTCAGCCGAGCATGGGGAAGGCATTGCAGACCTGTTTCAGGCACTGTGGCCCATTATCGGTGCCAAGTCCGAAGCGGCTGAGACTGCGGCGGAATTTGCAGCGAGCGAGGACGAAGAGGCCCCGCTGGGTCCCTTGAAGCTGGCCATTGTTGGGCGGCCTAATGCGGGCAAGTCCACGCTCATCAATCGCTTGCTTGGCGAGGACCGCTTGCTGACGGGACCTGAGGCCGGGATCACCCGCGATTCCATCGCGATCGATTGGGAATGGGAAGACCCCAAGACAGACGAAACCCGCGAGATCCGCCTGATTGACACCGCAGGCATGCGCAAGAAGCGCAATGTCGTGGAAAAGCTGGAGAAGCTCTCCGTTGCTGACGCGCGCCGCGCGGTCGACTTTGCGGAGGTTGTGATCCTGCTGCTCGACGCGACACAAGGGCTTGAGCATCAAGACTTGAAGATCGCCAGCATGGTGCTCGAAGAAGGTCGCGCGCTTATGATTGCGATCAACAAATGGGACATTGCCGAGGACGCCTCTGGGCTGTTCAACGGCGTGCGCGCTGCGCTCGATGATGGGCTGGCTCAGGTTCGCGGACTGCCTTTGTTTGCGGTTTCCGCAAAGACTGGCAAAGGCCTTGATACGATGCTCGGCGCGGCGTTCGAAATCCGCGACAGCTGGTCGAAGCGCGTGCCGACCGCTGCGCTTAACCGCTGGTTCGATGATGCGATGGCAGCCAATCCACCGCCTGCCCCGGGCGGCCGCCGGGTCAAGCTGCGCTACATTACACAGGCCGGGACGCGTCCTCCGCGCTTTGTCGTCTTCGGAACGCGACTGGAATCGCTCCCGAAGAGCTATGAGCGCTATCTCGTCAACGGGATCCGCGCGAAATTGGGCTTTGAAGCTGTGCCAGTGCGCGTTGTGCTCAAAAGCCCGAAGAACCCGTATAATGCCAATCGCGGTGGCGGCGGCAATTACAGCGGCGGCAGCGACAAGACATGATCCTCGACCTGCTTGCCAATTCCAACCTGGCGACTGATTTGCTCGAGCGTACATCAAGCACTTTTCGGGTGCAGGAAATGGTTCGTCTGAGCCTTGCCCCTGCTTTTCTGCTCGCGGGGATCGGCGCGATCATGAATGTCATGATGAGCCGATTGATCTGGGTGGCCGAGCGCATTGAGCGGCTCGAAATGCGCATGGAAGACGAACGCAGCGCGCGCGAGATGACCGAGCTGCACAGGCTTTGTCGTCGCCGGAAGCTCGCTCAGCGAGCGGTGATGTTCTCGACCGCTGCAGCTTTGACCGTGTGTGTCGTGATCGCGCTGCTTTTCATCAGCGCTTTTATCACTCCGCAAATCGGCTCGTTAGTTGCATTGGCTTGGATCACCAGCATGGGCTTCCTGATCACGGGCCTTGTTCATTTCGCGATGGAAACGATTGTTGCAGCGAGCGGCCAGCGCGCTTTCTTCGGGCCCAACAAAGAAGGCGACTAGATCGGCCGCCCTCTCTTATCATATTCCTTACATTGATATCGCTGCATAAGCGAAGCAAGCGGCGGCGGCATAGCAGCCCAGTGTCCGCATGGTGTTCCAGCGGGTCCAGCCAGAGAGATAGGTGCTCCAGTACGTCGCGCCTTCCCTTGTATCGGCATCTACTGCGGCAAGCCTATTGTTCATCGGCACATTACCGACCATCGTTACAAACGGGACCGAGGCGACATAAACGCCTGCACCGATCCACAGCGCATAGGCTGCTTCATATGCGAGGTAACCGTCGAAATAGAGCGCGACTGAAATGGACGCAGGCGCCATTGCGAACAGCATGTAGAGGAAGAATGAGCGCATCACGGTGCGGTTCAATCCTTGCATGCCTTTCGCGCCTGCATTGCCTGCTTCAGCAAGCCCACGCATGACGAAGTCCGAAAAGGACTGGAACACTCCGCCGACCATAGCGGCACCAATTGCGAGAGTGATTGCGGCGATTTTTGCGAATTCGATTTCCATGATAGCCCTCCTTATGCGGCGATCTTGAGTTGAGGTGTGTCAGCCGATGCTGGTGCAACGAATTCGGTGACCGGCCGAAGGTTTGGTCCTTTTTTTGCGCCCATTGCCAAGGCTTGCGCGAGCCACTTTTCGCGCAGTGCTTCATCTGAGAGTTTGACGGAGCCCAAGTATTTGATCTTGCGCGGTTTGATGCCGCAAAAACCGAGCACCTGATCCTTTAGAACCCGGCGGGCAGGCCGCAGATAAAGCCAGTTGTCGATCCATTTTGGCGTATCGGCTGTGATGACCGCATCGCCCACTCGTCCATCGAGAAGCTTGTCCCATTTGATACCAGGGCCCTTGCGATACTTGTAGGCAAAGCCGGAGGTCAGCCCGCGATCCAGCACTGTCTTTGCCAGAGCCGGCATGGCGCCCCACCACAGCGGATGCACGATGAAAACGCGCGTCGCCCAAGCAAGGTTTTCCTGCCAAGCGAGTAAATCCTGCTCCAATGCAGGCGCGTCAGCATAACCCGTGAAGTCGGTGGAGAACGCCATGTCAGCGAGGTCCATGCGGCGCACCTGCGCTCCGCTGCTGCGCGCGCCTTGCTCATAGGCATCAGCCAATGCGTGGTTGAAAGTTCCCTCGCCCGGATGAGCGACCCAGATGAATACACGTTCTTGCATGATCGAATCTCCTATTACTTGACACTGTGTAAAGTTGACATCGCGTCAATTGGCCCTAACTTGACACTATGTCAAGTGAAAAGAATCCAGACACACGATCGCGTATCCTCGAGGCTGCATGGCAAGCTCTGGAAAGCGGAGATCCGCGTCAGAGCCGGATGGGCGATATTGCCAAGGCTGCAGGGATCAGCCGGCAAGCGCTCTATCTGCATTTCCCAAGCCGGACCGAGCTGTTGGTTGCGACGGCAAGGCACCTCGATAAGGTCTTCGATATTGATGCAGCGCTTGCGGAAAGCCGTGCGGCGGAGACGGGTCGTGAGCGCCTGTCCGCTTTTATCCATGGATGGTGCGGTCACATTCCGCATATTTATGGTGTGGGCCGCGCCTTCATGGCGATGATGCCATCTGACGAAGCGGCAGCATCGGCGTGGGGCGACCGAATGCAAGCGGTGCGAGAAGGATGCGACGCTGCCGTATCCGCCTTAGCGAAGGACAGTGCGCTTGCTGGAAGGTGGGAGCACAAGAAAGCGGTCGATTGGCTGTGGACGTTATTGTCCGTCCGCAATTGGGAGCATCTCACTCAGGACTGCGGCTGGAGCCAAAGCGAGTATCTTGAGACGATGCTTCGTAGCGCTGATCAGACATTACTGCGGAGCACAAAATAGAAAAGGCGGAGCATCGCTGCCCCGCCCTTCGATAATACGTTTCCGCGATGGATAAGGCTGAAGCGTCAGCCTTCACCGTCACCAGCAGCTTTACTTTGAAGCTGGACGTAATTCTCCAGACCCATGCGCTCAATCATGTCGAACTGCGTTTCAAGGAAGTCGACATGTTCTTCTTCGCTTTCGAGGATACGCGCGAAAATCTCGCGACTCACATAGTCGCGCACTTTCTCGCAATGCTCGATCGCGTCCTGAAGCAGTGGAATGGCTTCATGCTCAACGGCGAGATCTGCCTTGAGGATTTCCTCAACGCTCTCGCCGACCTTGAGCTTGTGGATCGCCTGGAAATTCGGGAGCCCGCCGAGGAACAGCACACGCTCAGCCAGAATGTCAGCATGCTTCATCTCGTCGATGGACTCATGCCGTTCATATTCGGCAAGCTTGTGAATGCCCCAATCGGCCAGCACGCGATAGTGCAGCCAATACTGATTGATGGCCGTCAGCTCGTTGGTGAGAGCTTTGTTCAGGAACTCGATGACTGTTGCGTCGCCCTTCATGGCGCCTTCCCCTTGCAAGACGAAATACGTCGAGATTGATGATGGCGCAGCCTATGGCGCGCAATCAGCCGCAAAGCAAGAGGGCGGCGCGGAAAAAACCGTGAATTTTCAGGTATTTGAGAACCGTTCGCAGTAGCGCAATTCAGTTCAGATTGCGAATTCTTTGCAACAAGTGGTCGCGCCTTGGCGTTCTTCCGAGACGATTGCGTCCGCTTCGCACAAACAGGTTCCGCAATTGGGTTGCTTGCCTAGAGTGGCGTAAACCGCCTCCGCATCACCTGTCGATTTGCGCGCGGCCCGGCGCAGATCGGTTTCCTTGATGGCATTGCAAATGCAGACGTACATCGCTGCTACACACTCCTGCGATTGATTCGCAAGTGCCAACTTATGCGAATTATTCTCAATAGCAAGGGTGTTTTGTTGATATGTGAATAATTCCTAAGCCCCCGATAACAGCAGGCGCACCTAGCGCTTCAGCGGAAACCGCCTCCAATAGGTAAGCGAGCGCCAAAGCCATTCGAGCGGGCCATAGCGATATCGCTCAAGCCAGGGCTTCGACCACAGCAGCATAAGCGCCCAAGTCAGGAGCACCACGAGATAGAGTTGAGTGCGGGTAAGCTCACCCCACAAACCGCCTGCCCAGGGATGGAAGATCAGCATCATCAGCACGGACGTGCCGAGGTAATTGGTGAACGCCATTCTGCCCGCTGCGGAAAGCCTCTCTGGCAGCCAGCCACTTGCCGTTGCTCCATAGAGCGTAAACAAGGCGGCAAGACCGATAACGACCGGCAGACGCGGCAAATGCATCCATGCCATCATCGCGCTCAGCGTACCCCAATAGGTGAGCCCCTCCTGATAGGTAAAGATGGCGATCCCGGCCGTTGCAAGCGAGCCAAGGATTACCCCCGCCCAGCCCCATCGCCGCATCGACCCGGCATTCAATCCGCCACTGAAAAAGCCCATCCGGTAAATCGCCATCCCTATCAGCATCAGCGGCAAGGTCTCGAATGACAGCATGAAGATCGACACTAACGGATCGAAAGCGTGGGCAGAGAAGGTATGCGCAATGATGTCGGCATAGCTGCCGCCAGTCATAATCGCTTGCTCGGTTTGCGTTTCTTTCACGGCCTCACTCATCGCCAGATCAATCTGCTCGCGCGCTTCAGCGAATTCCGGCTGATCGCCGACAGAGGTTTCTGCAATGAAATAGGGAAAGCCCATCATCGCCGCGAAAATGAATGCGCCGAGGATGTAGCTGATGATCCCGACCATGAGTTGAGTCTTTGCTGCCCAGCGCAGGCATAGGACTGCAACAAAGCCGAGACTTGCGTAAAGGAACAGAATGTCGCCGCGCCAGATGAAGTAGAAATGGAACAGTCCAAACGCCAAGAGCCAGGCAAGCCTGCGCATTTGCAGCCAGCGCGTTTGCCCCCTCGCCCAAGCCCTCTCCATGAACAGCGCAAGCCCCGCTCCGAAAAGTAAGGTGAACAGCCCGCGCATCTTTCCGTCGATGAGGATGAATTGCGCGACCCACATGAGGTCAGAGCCTGGCCCGTGTTCCGTTAGGAAGGCCTCAGGCCACATATATGCGCTCCAGGGCTGGCCGAACGCGATGATGTTCGCTGCAAGGATACCAAGCACTGCAATCCCGCGAATAAAATCGAGCGACCCGATCCTGTCGGTGCGTGCAACAGGCGCAGATGCCATCTCGCCACCGGTTTCGGGCATCACGCTGTTTTCGGCCATTTCTTCCGTGTTGGACACCTGCTTTTCCCTCCGCCTGTGTTGCGCCCCTAATACACGAACTAAGGGCCACGTTAACCTAAAATTAGCGCAATCCTGCGATCCCAGCACACGAACCCGTCAACCGGCGGGAAGTGTAAAGGGCAATCCAGGGGGACCCAACCGTTGCGTGTACTCGCTTTGGCATCGCAGAAAGGTGGCTCAGGCAAGACCACCCTATCAGGTCATCTTGCCGTCCAGGCTCAGCGCGCTGGTGCTGGTCCGGTCGTCCTGATCGACATTGACCCACAAGGTTCACTCGCAGACTGGTGGAATGAGCGTGAAGCGGAATATCCCGCTTTTGCACAGACCACTGTTGCGCGTCTCGCCAACGATTTGCAGGTTCTGCGTCAGCAGGGCTTCAAACTGGCAGTGATCGATACGCCTCCGGCAATCACGATGGCTATTCAGTCGGTAATTTCCGTGGCTGAGCTCATCGTCGTTCCAACGCGTCCAAGCCCGCACGATCTACGCGCTGTTGGCGCTACGGTTGATCTGTGTGAGCGTGCTGGCAAGCCGCTGGTATTCGTCGTGAATGCTGCAACGCCGAAAGCGAAGATCACATCGGAGGCCGCCGTTGCGTTGTCGCAGCATGGCACCGTTGCTCCAATCACTTTGCACCACCGCACAGATTTCGCCGCATCGATGATCGATGGCCGCACGGTCATGGAAGTCGATCCGGAAAGCCGCAGTGCGGCTGAAGTGACAGCGCTGTGGAAGTACATTTACGACCGGCTGGAAAAGAACTTCCGCCGCACGGTCTTTGCAGCTCCGAACTCGCAGTCGCAGCTTCCGGGTGCGAGTCGTCCAGGTGGTGGCTTCGGTCGCCGCGTCGCTCAGTAATCGAAAGGAGCGGCATCATGAACGAAGCCAGCTTCGCTTCACTGAACCCGACACTGCTCGCTCGCAAAGGCGGCGCAAAGCCTGCCATGCGTCCGCAGCTCGCGCCTATTCCTGACGCAACGCCGAAGAGCCTTGAGGATCTCGGCTGGAATGACATGGGCGATGATGCAGCAGAAGACGCTGCAGAAACCGCTGAAGTGGTGCACTTGAAGCCTGCTGCGGGCAAAGTCGCCATCACTCAGGACAACTCGCCTGGACCTCTTGAATTGGGGCCAATCGAAAAGCCTGCGCGCAAGCGTCAATCGGCCCTCAAGCAGGGCAAACGCGCTGCATTTACTCTGCGTCTCGACCAGGAACGTCACCTCAAACTGCGTCTGGCTGCCACCATGCAGGAAACCAGCGCGCAGGAACTTGTGACGAAAGCGCTCGATGCTTTGCTTGGCGAAATGACGGAACTCGAAACTCTCGCCGCTCAAATGAAGAAGAACTGAGCGCGCGCTCGCTCGCTGAACGTGAAGGAAGGGGAACCCACATGACCCGCACCGCAAAATCCATCAATGCACCAAAGATTGCTTTGGCTCTCACAACCGCTCTTGCCAGCGTTGCGCTTGCAGGCTGCACCACCGGTGGCTCCGCGCCGCGCGCTGAAACATCTTTCAGCAAAGCGCAAAGCGCGCTTGCAAAGGGTGAAGCTGAAAAAGCGGTTATGCATGCAGAAGCTGCGGTTCAGTCCGAGCCGCGCAATGCAAGCTACCGTGCGATGCTTGGCGCTGCCTATCTGGAAAGCGGCCGCTTCCAGGCAGCTGCGACCAGCTTCAGCGACGCGCTGGACCTGGGTGATACCGATCCGCGCACTGTGCTGAGCTATGCGCTCGCAGAAACCGCACTGGGCAATAGCGGCGCGGCTCGCGCTGCCCTGAACGAGAATGCAGCGATGATCGACGGCGCGGACCTCGGTCTTGCGCTGGCTCTTGCTGGCGATGCTGACCGCGGCGTTGAAATCCTCGGCAACCAGCTTCGCGCAGGCCAGAACTCAGCCAAGCTGCGTCAGAACCTCGCTTATGCTTACGCTCTGCAAGGCAATTGGCGCGGTGCACGCGTAATGGCTGCAGAAGACGTTCCAGCTGACCAGCTCGACGAGCGGATCAGCCAATGGGCGCAAATGGGCAAGCCAGAAGATTATCAGACACGCGTTGCAACGCTGCTGAATGTTACGCCGACCTATGACGCTGGCCAGCCGACTTATCTGGCTCTGTCAAACCACCCGGCCCATGCTGAGATGGTCGCAGAGGCCGCTGCCGAAATGCCGGTTGAACTGGCTGCTGCAGACGAAGCAAGTTTTGCAGAGGCACCCGTCGCCGCTCCGGTTGCTCCGATGGCAGCACCTGCAGCTGAGGCCGCTCCGGTTCGTATGGCTGATGCTGCTCCAGCGAAGATCCGCTATGTTTCCAATCCGGTGATCCAGCAGATCAATTCGGACTATCAGGAGCGCCGTGCGAGCGCCAAGAAGCGTCCGGCAACGCGTCTGGCCGCAAGCTCTTCGCAGCGCCGCATGGCATCAACCGCTGACAATGCGACCGATACGCATCTGGTCCAGCTCGGCAGTTTCTCAAGCCGCGCAAGCGCTGAGAATGCATGGAGCATCTACAAGAAGCGTTATCCGAACCTCAAAGGTCACGACATGGTGATCACGCAGGCGAATGTCGGCGGGAAGACCTATTACCGCGTAGCGGCAGCCGGCTTCGGCAAGAACGGCGCTGCTGCCATGTGCGGCCAGGTCAAAGCCTCGGGCGCTGGCTGCCTTGCTTATGCAAGCAGCACGAGCCTTCCGGGCGCAACGGACAAGGTTATCCGCGTTGCTGCACGCTAAGCCTTAAATCGAAAGCTTTCAGCGAGACTGCCCCCGGGCCCGAAAGGGTATCCGGGGGTTGTTTTTTGTTGGGTGCGGTCAGCACATCCGTGCCGACCTTGACCGTGCCACTTAACGGAAACACTAGATCACGAGGTTCTTACACCGCCCTTGAACAGCGCTGTAACACGCCCCTGCGTTGGCTGACCATCAAACGGCGTGTTGTCAGCAGTCGCCGCCATTTTGCGGCGGTCGATGATCCATGGTTTTTCCGGATCAATCAGCGCGATGTCCGCTTCCATGCCGACTGCAAGCGCGCCTGCTTCAACACCCAGCAGCTTTGCCGGATTGCCCGCAAGCAGATCGAACGCGTGAGCCATATCGATCACGCCATCGCGGACCAGCGTCAGCGTCATGGCGAGCAAAGTCTCCGCCCCCGCCATACCGGGTTCTGCATCGGCGAAAGGCAAACGCTTGTCTTCAGGACCACGGGGGTCATGCCCGCTCGCAATGACGTCAATCACACCCTCGCCAATTGCAGCGATCACAGCCTGTCGGTCGGCTTCGCTGCGCAAGGGCGGTGAGAGTCGCATAAAGGTCGTGAATTCGGCCGTTGCGAGATCGGACAGCATGAAGTGCGCAGACGTGACACCCGCCGTCACATTGCCCCCCCTCGCCTTGGCATCACGCACCAGCTTGATCGCAGCCGCGCTGGTCACTTGGCGGATATGCACTCGCGCCCCGCTCATTTCAGCGAGCGCGATATCGCGCGCCACAGCCAGCGCTTCAGCTTCCACTGGCGCGCTTGGCAAGCCCAAACGCGTTGCCATCTCGCCTGCGGTGGCTGCAGCTTCACCTGCAAGACCTGAATCCTCCGCATGCGTCACAACGACCAGGTCGAGCATCGCCGCATATTGCATGATGCGCAGCATGACGCCGCTATCGGCAACCCAGCGCCGCCCGGTTGCAATGCCGCGCGCGCCTGCTTCAGTCATAAGACCGATTTCTGCGAGTTCCTTGCCCGCAAGATCCCGCGTTGCCGCGGCCAATGGATGCACCCAGAGATCGGGCTTGCCGCTCTTCGCGATGTAATTGACCCGGCTCGGCAAATCGAGCGGAGGAGACTGGTCCGGCATCAGCGCGGCGCGCGTGATCCCGCCAAAATGGAACGCGGGCTTGTCGATTGCAAAGACACCCAGATCAACAAGGCCCGGCGCAATCAATTGCCCTTCGGCATCGAGCGTTTCATCGCCTGCCTCGGCAGACACTTCGCCAACAGCTTGGATGCGACCTTCAGCCAGCCGCACCGCGCCTTCGCTCACGCCTTGCGATGTGACGATGCGGCCATTGGTGATCGTAAGAGGCTGCTGCTGTTTCATGACCAGCCCTCCACACCGCGCGTTCGCCGCGTCAGAATATCCAAGCATGCCATGCGGATCGCGACGCCCATCTCGACTTGCCGCGTGATGATCGAGCGGTCGAGCATGTCAGCCACATCGCTGTCGATCTCGACGCCGCGGTTCATCGGCCCCGGATGCATCACTAGCGCATCCGGCGCAGCACGCTCCAGCCGGTCTTTCGTAAGGCCGTAGAGATGATGATATTCGCGTGGAGACGGGATAAATTGGCCTTCCATCCGCTCGTTCTGCAAGCGTAGCATCATGACGACATCCGCGCCTTTAAGCGCTGCATCGAAATTGTAGAACGGCTCTGCGCCGATCGCATCGACATCGGCTGGCATGAGAGCTGGCGGCGCGCACAGTCGCACACTCGCGCCCAATGCTTGCAAACATAGCAAAGTGCTGCGCGCGACCCGGCTATGTAGGATATCGCCGCAAATCGCGACCGTAAGCCCAGTAAAGTCGTCCGCTGCTTCGCCGCGCTGCCTCAGCGCGTGACGCAAGGCGAGCGAGTCCAGCAAGCCTTGGGTCGGATGCTCGTGGCTTCCATCGCCTGCGTTGAGAACCGGGCAATCAACTTTCTCCGCAATCAGCTTGGTAGCACCGCTTGAACCATGACGGATAACAATCGCATCAGGCCGCATCGCGTTCAGTGTGATCGCAGTGTCGATCAGCGTCTCACCCTTCTTCACGCTCGACTGTGCGGCATGCATATTCACCACGTCAGCGCCCAGCCGTTTGCCTGCAATTTCGAAGCTCAGCAGCGTGCGGGTCGAATTTTCGAAGAACGCATTGATGATCGTAAGACCGGACAAGAGCTCCACATGCTTGGAGGATTGCCGGTTCAAATCGATCCACGGCTCTGCCTCGTCCAGCAGGTACAGGATTTCATGCCTCTCAAGCTGCGAAATGCCGAGCAAATCGCGATGGGGAAAGGCGGCGCTGCCCGCTGGATAGCGGCTTGCGGTCGATGCTGTGTCCGTCGATGCCATTAAAGCCAAGCCGTTAGACGAGCTGTGTGGGTCGCTCAACCCCTTCTGTGGTGATTGTGTACGCGATTTCGTTGGAACTTTGCGCGCAAATCACTACTTTTGATAATAGATCACATTCATTTGGGGCATTCGATGAGTTTTGCAGGCAAAGTCTGGCGTTTGTTAGTGGGCATCAAGGACGGTTTGGTCCTCGTCTTCATGCTGCTGTTTTTCATGGCGCTGTTTGCGGTTCTCTCTGCCCGCCCCAGCCCCGGCCAAGTGCGCGACGGCGCCTTGCTGCTCGATCTCAACGGCTTCATCGTTGAAGAGCGCGCAGAAATCGACCCGTTCGCAACACTGCTTTCTGGCGACGCGCCTGTTTCCGAATTCGAAGCCCGCGAGCTGGTTCGCGCTATTGACGCGGCAGCTGGCGATGAGCGGATCAAAGCGGTTGTGCTCGATCTCCGCATGTTCCTAGGCGGTGGCCAAGTCCACTTGCAGGAAGTTGGTGAAGCGCTGAACCGGGTGAAAGCCGCAGACAAGCCCGTCTTCTCGTATGGCCTCGCCTATTCCGACCCCGCTCTATTGCTTGCCTCACATGCCGACGAAGTGTGGATGGACCCGCTTGGTGTCGCCTATATCGCGGGCCCGGGCGGCTCTGCGATGTTCTACAAAGACCTGCTTGATAAGCTCAGCGTCAATGCGAAGACTTACCGCGTTGGGACCTACAAGGCTGGCATCGAACCGTTCGAACGCAATTCCTTCTCCGAGGAAGCGCGCCGCAATATTCAGGCTGTAATCGATACGCGCTGGGAAGAATGGCAGGCGCATGTCAAAGCGACGCGACCAGCCGCGAATATCGAGCTGGTGGCGACGGATCCGGAAACATATGTCCAGAGCGGCAATGGCGACATTGCGCAGGCCGGTGTCGATGCAGGCCTGATCGACAAGCTTGGCAGCTTTGAAGAGTTCGCCGTGCGCGTGGCGGAAGTCGCTGGAGAAGGCTTGACTGAAAATCCGGGCGACTTTGCGCAGAACAGCCTCAAAGTCTGGCTTGCCGCCAACCCAGCCAGCACGGACGGCAAAAAGATCGCTGTGGTCAATGTGGCCGGTGCAATCGTTGATGGCGACGCGGGACCCGGCACAGCCGGTGGTGACCGGATCGCTGACTTGCTCAATAACGGTTTGGACGACGAATATGACGGTCTTGTCGTTCGCGTCGATTCAGGCGGAGGCTCGGTCCTCGCCTCTGAACAGATCCGCCGCGCCATCGAGCGTTATCGGGAGAAAGACATTCCCGTCGCCGTATCCTTCGCCAATGTCGCGGCAAGCGGCGGCTATTGGGTCGCGACCGCTGGCGATCGCATTTTTGCTCAGCCTGAGACTGTGACCGGATCCATCGGAGTTTACGGTTTTCTCCCGACCTTCGAGAACTCACTCTCTGAGATCGGTGTCTCAACCGACCGCTTCACTACCACGCCTCTGTCCGGCCAGCCCGATACGCTGGGTGGATTTACGCCTGAAGTGGACACGCTGATCCAGACATCGATTGATCGTGTTTACACCAAATTCCTGTCTATCGTTTCAGAGGCTCGCAATCTGCCTGTCGAGAAAGTCGACGAGATTGCGCAGGGTCAAGTCTGGGATGGCGGGACCGCGCGTCAGAACGGATTGATCGACCAGTTTGGCGGCCTGCAGGAAGCAGCTGCATGGGTCGCTGAACAGGCTGAAGCAGGCGAAGACGGGTTCCACTTGGTCACGCTTGGCAGCTCTGCTGACCCTTACCAGTCGCTGATCCGGCAATTGGTGTCGAGCGACGCGCGCGCGCCGGTGATGAGCGGCGATTTTACAGGGCACGTCGCCCTCGGACAACGCGCTGCGATGGGCCGCATTGCCAGCGATCTAGAGCGGATGCTGCGCGGGACAGGCATCCAGGCCCATTGCGAGCTTTGCCCGGTCGAACCGCGCGCTGCTGACCTTGCGAAAGGCGACCGTATGGTCACGCAGGTCTCAGGCCTGCTCACGCGATAGGTTTATTCTCAGGGCTAGATTTAACTCAACTCGTCCAGCCCATCAGGGCAAGACGATGGCGTCCTCGCCCGTAGCACCGCGACCGAACAGGAACGTCACTTGCGCTTGGCGTTCCTGCATTTTTTCAAAGCGGCCCTTGGCCTGATCCGTATCAGGGAAAGGCCATTCCTGCTCGCGTCCATTATATTTCGTCAGGAATGAGAGCGCGGTTTGCAGCCCTCGCCCATCGTCAAGCTCAGCCGTCCAAAGGTCGAGCTCGACACATTCAGCTATAGTCGCGATACGCGCTGCTGCGTCGACGACATAATGCGAATAATGCCAGCTTCGCGTGCGTTTGAGCTCTTCGATGAAGCGCCCTTGCTTGTCCATCTGGACGCCCAGTCGATACTCAAGAAAACCGTCGGAAATCTGCTGCGCCACGCCGTCCATTCCGGCGAACAAAGCGAAATGCGCCAGATAGAAATCATAGAACATGCCGTGATTGTTGCGCTTGCGCATTTCATGCACGCCATTCTCGCTCGTCGCCATCCAGCTGGCGAAATCGGCATACCATTGGCGCAGGCCGAGCTTTGTTTGCCTGGTGAGCGCGTCAGACGGCCACAAGACGCCCGCTGCTTCCACGATAGTCGACAAGTCGGAGGCTTCGATAATGCCTTCGCCGCGGCCATTGACGCGGCCGGGGATGCCTTGCGCGAATTCGAAATGGGGGTTCATCCGAGTTTCCGGATCGATAAACCATGCTTCCAGCAGAGCAGCGCCGTGAGCGGCATAGCGCTCATCGCCGCTGACCAGATAACCGATTGCCAGCGCTTCCATGTCGTTTGCGATAGAACGCAAGCGATCCTTGTCGAACTCCGGCCCGTTGCGCTGCGGGTTCACTTCGCCGTCGCGGCGAAAATAAGGCAACCCGTCCTTCTTCTTCGGGTCCGGCCACCAATAGGGGCCAATCGACGCGTAATCATTGGCGCTCGCGCCAGGCACCAGCTGCAGCTTGTGCGTGACGCTGTACGGACCATTTTTCAGAGCCGCTTCAGCAGCATCAATGATGTCCGCTCGCGCCTTGCTGTCTTCGCCCGCGTTCGCAGCGATGCCCTCTAGCCATTGGGGACGCCACAAATAGGTGCGCCGCCCGTCAAAGCTTTCCGCATAGCCTTGCGAGCCCTTGCAAACGGGCTGCGCTGAAGTTGGCGCAGCGGTGCTATCTACCTCCTGAGCGATGGCAGCGGATGCTGGAATGACTGCACCTGCCAAGAGCGCTGCAATCAAACTGTTAGCGTTGAACATCACTTTGCCCTCCCAAGGCCAGCTCGACATCAGGCTGTGTGGCGAGCGAAAAGTCGCCCCAAGTCGCGTGCTTCAAAGCGGTCATTGCCATGCCGAAATCGACTGCGGCCTGAAGATCGTCAGACGCGCAAAGCCAGCCATGCAAGACGCCTGCCGCAAACGCATCGCCGGTGCCGACCCGGTCAACGATGTCGTTCATCACCCATTCTGCGCTTTCGGCATGATTGCTAGGTGTGTCGATCCGTCCGGTAATCCTGTGGGCATTGCCGTCATGGATATGGCGTGCAGTCGAAGCGACAGCGGTAATGCTTGGAAAAGCATCTATCAACGCGAGCGAAGCTTCACGGCGACGCTCTGGTCCATCGCCATCGAACGCGCGGTCAAGCACGAGCGCTGCATCCTTGTGATTGCCGAAGACAAGGTCCGCCAGCCCGAGCGCACGCGCGATCCATTCCCGCGGTTCGTGGCGCGCCTTAGCCCAGAGCGCAGCGCGATAATTCCCATCGAAAGAAACCGATGCGCCCGCAGCCTTTGCCGCTTTGGCGAAGTCGATTGTGGCTTGTGCCAAGGCCTCGCTAAGCGCCAGCGTGATACCCGAGATATGCAAATGGGACGCACCGCTCAGCGCGGCTTCGAAATCGAACTGGTCAGGGGTTGTGGCCGCGAAAGCGCTATGCGCCCGGTCATAGATCACTTCACCACTGCGATGCCCGGAAGGCGGAGTGAAATAATAGAGACCCATCCGCCCGGGCCCGCTTGCAATCGTGCTCACATCGACGCCATGCGCGGCGATCGATTTGCGCGCGCGATCTCCCATCCGGTTGTCCGGCAGGACAGAGACCATGCGCGTAGAGCGCCCGAGATTGGCGAGCGCCACGGCGACATTCGCTTCAGCCCCACCCGTGCAAATTTCCAGCGTGTTGGTCTGTTCCAACAGCAGCGGTGCAGGCGGGCTAAGCCGATTGAGGATCTCTCCAAAGCAGACGACAGTCCCCTGCACTAGCGCGCCAACCATCCCCCATCGACGGCCAGAATGTGTCCTTGGACATAGCGCGCTGCATCAGAAGCGAGGAACACCGCCGCGCCGCCAAGGTCGGATGGATCGCCCCAGCGCCCGGCCGGAATGCGTTCAAGGATTTGCCGGTTGCGTGTCTCATCCGCTTGCAAGGCCGCAGTATTGTTCGTCGCGATATATCCCGGCGCGATGGCGTTCACTGTGATGTTCTTCGCTGCCCATTCGTTTGCCAGCAGCTTTGTCAGGCCGCCAACACCGCTTTTCGATGCAGTGTAGCTCGCAACCCGGATACCACCCTGGAAAGTCAGCATGGATGCGATGTTGATGACAGAGCCGCCACCTTGTTCCGCCATGTGCCGTCCGGCCGCTTGCGTGAGGAAGAACAGCACTTTGAGATTGGTGTTCATCACCGCATCCCAATCATCCTCTGTGAAATCGAGCGCGTCATTGCGGCGGATGATACCGGCATTGTTTACAAGGATATCGAGCCCGCCAAGACCAGACACAGTCTCGCTTACAATGCGCTCGCAAGGCTCAGTCGAGGAGAGGTCCGCCTTCACCACCAGAGCGCGGCGTCCCGTCTCCTCGATAAGCCCGGCGGTCTTTGACGGATCGCTGCGAGCAACCAGCGCTATGTCCGCGCCAGCCTTTGCCAGTGCTACCGCGATAGCTTGTCCGATACCGGTGTTTGCGCCGGTGACAACGGCAACTTTGCCGCTCAGATCAAACGGATGTTCGCTCATGTTTTCCCCTTCCCTTTGTCGGTATCAAAGACTGCGCAAGTAAGCGCTGATCTCTTCGTCCTTGGAATTTGGATAGAAATACTCGGCAAAACGATCACCGGAGATAGCGGTCTTCAGCAAGTCCTGATCGGCATTCTTGAGGATCGTCAGCATGTCATTGCAGCTGACTTTCTTGAGGTCTGCAAGGATCCCGCGATTCTTCGCCATAACCTCGGCCCGCTCTTTCGGATAGCCAAGACCCGGCTCGTTTTCGAACAGCTTGCGATAGCAGTCCTGCAAGTTGAGCTCTGCCGCCCAGCCAAAACCCTTGGCATATGGCATCGCAATTGCGTTGCCGGCGTTAATTTGGCTGAACAGGAAAGCATCGGTCGGATCGATGATGAGACCGCAGAAAATGCCCGGCATCGCGTTCAATGCCAGCATCGACCCCATGCCCGTGCCGCAGCCTGTCACGACGAAATCCGCAGCACCTGAGTTGAGCAGCGCGCCCGACAGCAGCCCGTTCATCGGATAGGTAAGGTGCGCTTTGTCTTCCGGCGTGTACATTCCGTAATGGAAGACCTCGTGGCCCAAAGGCTCTGCCACTGACGTCAATGCGTCATGGATCATGTCACTCTTGGCAGCCTGGCTGTTCTCGACGATCAGTGCAATTTTCATAATTCTCGCTTCTCTTCTGGGACTGCATTCTGCGCCTGATTACGCTGCATATCCAAACTAAATTGTCTGTTTAGGTAACCGGTGTCATTACTCGATGCAAGCACCTTCTAAAAGGGAGTGCGGGGAAACTTAATCCTGTTTAGGTGGGACCACCGAAGCGCGCTCGACCAGCTCCGATTTGAGCAGCCAGCGTTCTGCCAATGCCTTGTCCTCAGGCGCGATCAGTTTGCGTGCCGCGGTGCTGGCCATCGCGACAATCGGCCAATGGACAGTAGTCAGCGTTGGCCAGACATGGCTGGAAAGCGGTGTGTCATCAAAACCGATGATCGAGATGTCTTCCGGGATCAGCATGCCGCTTCGGCGCGCGGCAATCATCGCACCGATTGCCATCTCGTCATTCGAAGCAAAGATGGCTGTCGGTGGCTCGTCCAGCTCGATCAAGGACTGTCCAGCTTCGACGCCGGATTCAAAGGTATACTGCCCCGGCCGCACCAATTCAGGGTCCAGCGCAAGGCCAGCAGCCTGCATCGCTTCTTCAAAGCCCGCACGCCTCTCGCGCGGCGAAGTAAAGCCAACCGGGCCTTCGATCAGCGCAATCCGGCGATGGCCCTTATCGATCAGATAGGTGACCGCCTGCCGCACCGCTTCACGATCGTTCGAGCTCACTGTGTGGACCTCTTCATCGAGCTTGACGGAGCCCATCCGGACATAACCGCAGCCAAAATCCTCGCACGCTTTCGCGATGGCATCGTCTTCCGAGATAGGCGGCAACAGCACCACGCCATAGGGTTTGTGGCGTTCGAGAAAAGCGCGGATATCGGAGACGATGGTTGCTGAATTGCGATCCACCGGCTGGACCATCAATCCGAATTCGCTTCCGGCGATCCCCTCAAGGATACCTTTCTGGACATTGACCAGAAACTGCGCGTTGGGATTGTCGTGAATAGCCGCGATGATGAAATTGCGGCTCAGTGCAAGCGCACGGGCCTGCAGGTTCGGGACAAAGCCGATCTCAGCAATCACTTTCTCGACATGTTCGCGCGTCTTTTCGCTCAGCAGTGGCGACTTGTTGATGACCCGGCTGACTGTCTTTTTCGAGACATTGGCAAGGCGCGCGACGTCATTGATCGTCGGTTTGCCACTCTTCGCCATTGTCATCCCCTTGCTCGACTTATTCCCCTTAGGCCGAATTGGCGTGCAATTTGAAGTCAGAATGCATTTGGCAGCATCAACGACAGCGCCGGAACGAAGGTGATAAGCACTAGAGCCGCAATGAGCGTAAGGTAGAACGGCCATATCGTCCGCACCATTTGGGCAAGCGGAATATTGCCGACAGCCGAGCCGACAAACAACACAGAGCCGACAGGCGGCGTCACTAGCCCGATGCCCAGATTGATCATCAGAATGACGCCGAAATGCACCGGATCGATACCGGTGGCCATCGCAACCGGCAGGAATATCGGTGTCGTGATGACGATCAGCGGTGCCATGTCCATGAAGGTACCCAGCAGCAGCAGCATCACGTTGATGATGATGAGAGTCAGGATCGGATTATCCGTCATCAGCGCGATCAGCTGAGCGAGCGCGGCAGGGACTTCAAGCAGTGCAAGCGCAAAGCCAAAGGCTGTGGCCGACGCGATAATGAACAAGACCATCGAGGCTGTGCGGACAGACTTTTGAGCCGCCTCCACAAAGCCTTTCCAGCCAAGGCTGCGATAGACGAAGGTCCCGATCAGAGCTGTATAGATAACGGCAATGGCAGAGCTTTCCGTTGGCGTGAAAATGCCGCTCAGGATGCCGCCCATAATGATGATCCCCGTCATCAATCCGGGAATAGCGTAGACCGCGGCTCGTACGAAAGCCCGCCAACCGGGGAATTGGCCTTTGGGAAGTCCGCGCCGCTTGGCAATGATCCACGCGGTCAGCATCAGCATAGTGCCTGTAAGAATGCCCGGGACAATCCCGGCGAGGAACAGATCGCCAATGCTAACGCCGATGCCGGACGCAGCGGAGTAGATAATCATGTTGTGCGATGGCGGGATCAGCAGGCCGACAATGGCTGCCGTCACAGTAACATTGACCGAATAGTCCTTGTCGTACTGCTTCTCTTCCATCAGCGGCACCATGGTCGAGCCAATGGCGGAGGCGCTTGCAATGGCCGAGCCGGACACTGCACCAAACATCATGGATGCGCCGACATTGACCACGCCAAGACCACCTGTCACGCGCCCGAAGGCTGCATCAGCCACGCGCACAAGCCGCTCGGCAATACCGGAGCGATACATCAGGTCTCCGGCGAAGATGAAGAACGGGATCGCCATCAGAGTGAACACGCTAATCCCTGCGGCCATGCGCTGGATCGCGACAATCAGCGGGATGTCGATCACTGCGAAGGTCGCGAGCGCCGCGCCCAGCAAGGCAAAGGCGACGGGCACACCGAGAGCCAGAAGCACGAAGAGGACAAGGAAAAGGACGAGGATCTCCATCAGTCTTCCCCTGCCCAGCGGCGCTTGATGCGGCCGATCGAGAAAATGGTCATGAGCGCGCCTGCGACCGGTATCGGCGCATAGGCGAGCGCCCGGCTCACCCCTAGTGAAGGGATGACATGGTCCTTCACCAGCCATGCGAGCTGCGCGCCGAGCACAGCAATGACCAGGCCGAAGAGCGCCACGACAATATGAATGCCAATCCGCAGCAGCCGGACCTTTTCAGGCGCAATGCTGTGCTCGAGCAGCTCGATCCGGATATGGAAGCGCTCCCACACGCCTGCCGCCGCGGCGAAGAAGACATACCAGATCATCAGAACAAGCGCGGTCTGCTCTGACCAGGAAGGGCTGGCATTAAGCACGAACCGGCCAAACACCTGCCAGCCGATCACGCCTGTCATGAGGATCAGGCCGGCCGCGCCAAGGCGGATAAGGATGTTCGATATCCGGTCCATCAACTTGCCCCGCTCTTCAGCGCGAGAATGCGCTCGACAAGATCGCGCTGGCGCGATGTCTCGAGAAACTCTTCCCACATGCCGGTCATCGCATCGGCAAATGGCGCTGTATCGACTTCATTCACGGCAACGCCGGAGGAAGTGACGATCGCTTTGCTCTTTTCCACTTGCGCATCCCAAAGCTCGCGCATGTAAGGCACGGACTGGCGGGCGGCATCGCGCACAAGGGCCTGATCGTCCTTGCTGAGGCCGTCCCAGGTGATCTTCGACATCACCAGCACTTCAGGCGCGAGCAAATGGCCTGTGAGGCTGTAATAGCGGGCGACTTCAAAGTGCTTGCCGCTTTCAAAAGACGGCCAATTGTTCTCCGCCCCGTCAATCACACCTTGGGCAAGCGATTGGTACACTTCGTCAAGCGGCATCGGGACCGCATCAGCGCCGAGCGACTGGACCATGGCGATGTACAAGTCAGAACCGGGAACCCGCAGCTTCAGCCCGCGCATGTCCTCGGGCTTCGTAATGGGCCCGCGTGTGTTGTAAAAGCTGCGCGAGCCGGAATCGTAAAAGCACAAGCCGATCAGCCCATGCGGCTCAAGCGAAGCAAGGATCTCGTCACCGATCTCGCCATCAAGCGAGCGGCGCATATGCTCAGTGGATTCGAACAGGAAAGGCAGCGCTGCAACGCGGGTCAGCGGCTCGATTGAATTGAGCGGCGCGAGGTTGACGCGGTTGAGATCCAGCCCGCCAAAGGTCGTGATCTCCAGCGTATCGCGCTCATTACCCAGCTGACCGCCGGGATAGACCTTGACGCCCAGCCTGCCATTGGTCCGCTCTGACAGGATCGCGCCCAAGCGCTCCACCGCCTGCACAGTCGGATATGTGCCGACATGCGTATCAGCGGATGTAAAGACGCTGCCGAGCCGGGTTCCGCATGCGGCGGTCATCGCCAGGGCTCCGCCCAGGACGGCGCGGCGACTGAAACTGAGCGAAGGCAGGGACGAAGAGCGTTGAGATGTCATCGCTTACGCCGCTTCAGCTTTGCCCGGCGGGCACAAGCTCAAGGTCAAGCGCGCCGAGCGAGCCGAAATCAATCCGCGAACTTGCTCCGATATCAGCTTCGTGCACGCCGGTGATAGCGCCGCAAGAGACAAGCGTTCCAACCGGCAGCTCGATCCCCCGATCAGCGCAAAGCACAAGCAGGAAGTCCCGCGCAGCCAAGACATCAATTGCGATGTCGTCCAGTTCGCGGCTTCCGATAAGCTCATCATTAATCATGACACCTACCGGTACCGAACCAGCAAGTCTGCGCCAATCAGTGACTTCCGGGCCAACCAGCAATCCGTGATTGTTGCCGAAGTCAGAGATGACCGCCGCAGGGCCATAGCCGTTGATGTCCGGCACCGGACTGCTCGCAATCTCGCAACCGATGAACAAGCGGTCAGCCTCGCGCGTCTCACCCAAGCCCAGGACAAATTCCGGCTCGATCGCAGCAAAGCCCCCTTCAAAGGCCGGCATTAGAGCGCGCTCGCCAGTTTCTGCATTCTGCAATGTCCGAGAGAATATCGGTCCGGCCAAACGGTTCGTACCAAACCGCTCAGCTGCCTCAGCTGACATCCCACCGACTTTCCATCCGATCACCGTGTCAGGCCATGCCTGCCGCGATGCATCCTGAATGGCGTAAGCCTCTTCAAGCGTCTCAGGCACATCTCCCGGAAAGCCTGGCAAAGCGCGCGCTGTTTTGCGCGCTTCACTCAGGACTTCCGAAATGGCGCGACCCGATGCGCTCAGGGACGGCAAGTCGATGGGTGTGCTGTCAGTCACAATCGCTCTCTATAGAACCCCCCCTTAGAACCGGCCTCTCAAGCCGACGAAGAAGCGGCGTCCGGAGAAGTCCGCTTGAGCGAAGCTATCACCGGTCGGACGGTAGAAGATGTTGGGCTCGTCCAGAATGTTCAGCACCTGGAAGCGAACCTGTACACCATCCACAACTTCATAGCTGGTCGAGAAATCGAGGAAACCCTGATCCTTGGTGAAGCGGTTCTGACCGCTGCGGAACGGTTTGAAATACTCCGAACGCCAGCGATAGGCGAGCCGCGCATTGAATGGGCCGGTTTCATAGAACACTGTCGCGTTCATCGAATGCTTGGAATAGCCCGGGATGTTCGCTGGTTCAGTGAAATCCGCAATCGCATTGCCAGAAACAACAACAGGATCAGGGAATTCGAAGTTCGAGTCCGCAAAGTTGTAGCTTGCCTGGACGCCAAGTCCCATGTCGAACTTGTGCTGAGCTGAAATTTCAAAGCCCAGCAGATGGCTCTTGTCATCCGAGTTCACTGTCCGGCCAATGACCACATCGGTGGACGTACCATCAACCTGGATGGAGAGCGGCGTCACATCGGTGCGGAAGCCCGTTTGCAACTGCTTGGCATAGAGCGCAACGGACAAGGAGCTTGTCTTTGACGCATACCATTCAAAGGAAACATCCGCGTTCCATGACTTCAGCGGTTCAAGGAACGGGTTGCCGCTCGCGCTTACAATCGAGCCAAGCTCGCCCAGATCCGCTTCGTCATCAAATGAGAGGGCAGCGGACATGTTCTCCAGATCAGGCCGGGCAATCGCACGGTAGGCAGCCAAGCGCAAAAGTTTGTCTGGCGCCAGCTCCAGGATGAGATTCGCACTTGGCAGGATGTTCGTGAAGCTGTTGGTCTCCAGGTTTACGATCGGATCTCCAACTTCAGTGATGACGAGCGTGTCTGGATCAGCGCCGGGGCTTGTTTCAAGCGCGGAGCTGATGCCGACAGACGAAATCTCTGTACGGATCACGCGCACACCGAAGTTGCCGCGCGCCGGTGTTTCACCGAACATCGTGTCGAAATTGCCTTGCACATAGCCCGCGTAGGTTTTTTCAGTGACTTCAGCATCCTGAGTGGAACGGGTGGATTCGCCGGGAGCCGGAAGGCCCGCATCAATGTCGCCAGTTAGAGCGGCGAATAAGGCGCGCGGGTCCCAGGTTGCCCAGGACAGACCCACCATGTCTGTGTCAGCACCTTCATAGAGATCGTCTACGATGAACGTATCGAGCCGAGCGGCAATTGCGGCATCGCTGAAATAGTTGTCGTCAACTAGTGAGAGCGTGCTGTCGATACCGTCATCACGGCGACGGAAGCGATCGCCATACCGCAGGCCGAACTCGAAACTGCTCAGGAAGTCGCCGTTGAGTTCGTACTCGCCATCAAAACGCAGTGCCAAAATCTCGTCGTCGATATTTTCAAGACGGCGACGCGCACGGGCTCCATTGTCATAAAGATCGTGATTGTTGAGATCGAAGACGAGGCCCGTGTCATCCTCCACGTCGCTCACATCTGTAAGGATCAGATTGGGAATCTCGACGCCGCGGGTATCCAGTTCGAACAACACGCGGTCGCTCGTGCGGATACGCATATCCATCTCGTCCTGACGACGCTGCGTTTGTGAATAACTCGCATCGACGGAGAGCGTAAGCGGGCCGGAATTCCACGCGATGTTACCGCCGAGGCCAATATATTCCTCGGTACGCTGGCGCCACACGGACTGGTTCTCAAGCCGGGTCTCACCCGTCCAGTTCAACAGTGCGCCGGTGGGAGAGATTTCCAGCGGAACGATATCACGGCGACCATCGGCCACGACAAGGTTCGCGCGCTCTTCAACGTCATCGCGATAAGAGTATTGCGCATCAAGATTGATATCGAGCGAAGGGCTAGGTTGCCACTGGATCGAACCCATAACCGCATCGCGGTCCGCATCGGTTGCCATCGCGCGGTAAATGTACTGGTTCGAAACGAAATAGAACTGGTCCGACGCGCCATTAGGCACACCCTGATCGTCCGTATCGAAAGCGCAGTTATTGCTTTGATCGATCCCTTCGATTGTGTTGCAAGGACGGAAGGTCGAGCTGGTTGTGAAGATGTCTTCAGGCGCTGTATCGCGGCGGATTTGCGCACCGATCGCAATACCAATTTCGCCATCACCAGCCTGGAACTGATCGACATAGGATGCCGTCAGACGCAGGTTGAACGGATCGCCATCGCGCACCCGGTCCTCATACCCGCTGTAACCGGCCAAGGCCTGTACCTGGAGGCGTTGCTTGCCATAGTCGAGCGGACGCAGGGTCTGCAGTTCGATAAGGCCGGAGACACCACCTTCGATGAAGCTCGCTTGCTGCGATTTGTAGACAATCGCGCCATTGATCAGCTCTGACGGGAATTGCCCAAAGTTCACATCGCGGCCGTCACTGCCCGATGAAATTTCGCGACCATTGATGAAGCTCGCACCAAGGAATGCGCCAAGCCCGCGGATGGAAAGCTCTGATGCGCCGCCTTTGAAACGGTCGGATGTAACGCCGACAATCCGCTCGAGCGTTTCAGCAACTGACAGATCAGGAAGGTCACCGATATCCTCACCGACAATCGCATCACCGATCACATCGAGCTGACGTTTTGTTTCCAGCGAGTTCTCGATCGTACGGGCGATTTCGCCAGTAACGATAATCTCGTCCTGAATGTCCTCTTCCTGAGCGGTTTCATCCTGTGCGAATGCGGCGCCCGGCACAGCGAGTGTTACGACAGATGCCAGCAGAGCTGCGCGCAAATGAGAACGCGAGACAGTCGCCCGCGGCGTGGCCAATTTGATCATAGTTCTCCTCCCAATAGCCTTTACGGCTTCGGCTCACCTGTTTGTGACACCGGTTACCTAAATATTTGACACCGGTATCATTGCGCGTCAATACCCGAATTGAAAAAGCTGCTAAGATCGCTTTGGGAGAGGCAGGACGTGTCAAAAAATCATCGCTATATTAGGTATTTAATGGCGTTTAGCTTTGCAGCTGCGAGTGTGCAAATGCCGCTTCAAGCCAGTGAATTGCCGGACATTCTCGGCAATCCTGCAACAGTCGCTGACCATCCGCTGCCTGACTTTTCCTATGCGGGATACGAGTTTGGCAATGCTCCGCTCCCGCAAGTCGAGAACGTGATCGATGTCGCTGATTTTGGCGCGGTCCCGGACGATGGGAAAGACGATAGCGCAGCGCTGATTGCAGCGCTCAAAGCCGCACATGACGCTGATGGACCTGTCCGCGTGCAGCTTGGCACAGGCCGCTACATCCTCACGGAAATCCTGTGGATCGAGAAAAGCGGGATCGTGCTTGCTGGCATGGGTATGGGCGAGCAGGGAACGGTGCTGTTCATGCCCCGCCCGCTCGATCAGATCGACGATGGCGGAGCGCTCAAGGAAATACGCGAATATCTGGTCGAAAACGACAAGTACGAGCGTCAGCCTGATGCCAATCTCGAAGTGCTGTTCTCTGAATATAGCTGGAGCGCAGGCTTCATCTGGACACGCTTTCCCGGCGGGCGTCATGCGACCTATCTCGAACGCTATGACCGCGAGCCTGTGGTGGTCACAGCCATTACAGCCGGCGAAGAGTTCACGCGCCAGCTGACTGTCGCTAACGCAGGCGCGCTCAAGGTTGGCGATGTCCTGCAAATCCATTGGCACAATCGTGACGGGCCGGACGGCGCACTGATCACGTCAATGTATGGCGAGACGGATTTGAAGATCGGCAGCCGCCACTGGGAGAAGCCTGACCGGCCGCTGGTGCGTCAAGCCACGAGAATTGAAGCGATCAATGGCAACACTGTCACGATCGCTGATCCTTTGCTTCATTCGATCAACGGCGATCTGCCCGCCTATTTCGCCAAATGGGATCACTTGTCCGATGTCGGCATTCAGGACCTTGCGCTGACCTTTCCGGAAAACCCCTATTTCGGCCACCATAATGAAAGCGGCTTCAACGGAATCTATTTTACCGGCGTGCATAATGGCTGGATCAGCAATGTGCGCATTGCAGACAGCGATAGCGGTATCCTCACTGACGATCTTGCCAATGTGACGATCCGCAATGTCGTGACAGAGGGCGAGCACACCGCGCATTACAGCGTGCATATCGGCAATGTGCACAATGTGCTGGTGGAGGATCTGACTGTCTACAATCCGACCGTCCACGCTTTGTCATTCAACACGCAATCGACCAAGTCGGTTTACAAGAATGCGACTGTGTGGACGACGCCGACGCTGGACCAGCATGCAGGCGCGAACCACCAGAACCTCTATGACAATGTGACGGTCTATGTGACGCCCGATCAAACCGCCCCTGACGGAACACCGATGTACGACCTCTACAAGGCTGGCGGTGCGGGTTACTGGCAGCCGGGGCATGGCCGCTTTAACACGACATGGAACCTCAACATCCAAGTGACAGGCGGGGTCGCACCTGATGCCCCGATCACGATCCTGGCAGGCTCGGAAGGGCCGGACGCGCGGATTGTGGGCATGCATGGCAACCGCGATATCCGCTTGACGCATGTGCCTGAGCCCTATGTCGAAGGCCACAATGCGCCGGTCACATTAGTGCCGTCGCTCTACGATTATCAGGTGCAGCAGCGCCAGAAGTAGCGCGTTGAGTGACGCAGGTTAGCGCGCGGCGGAACGGCGCTCTGCGCGCCCTCGCCCGGCTTCCGCTTCCGTCGGGATTGCATAGGTGCGAGTGTAGTCGCCCAGCCGTTCAGCGACTTCTGCTGCGGACAAGCCAAACTGCTCCAGCGAGTAGCGATGCGGATTGCGCTTCAAGGACTTCGCAGCTTCGAGATAGCTTTCCATCCCCGGCAGGGCAGGCGCGATATCGAGCCCCAAAAACGCGTAGATCCGCTCCATCGTCGCGCGCCAATCGCGGTCCATATCGTCATATTGCACATCAATCATACGCTCGCGCGGGATGGCATCACGCGCTGCCCGCATCCGCGCAATCATGAGCTCGGTCTTGCGCAGCCATTCGCGGCCAATGTCAGCCGGATTGACATGATCGGAATAAATGATGGTCTGGTTCCAGGCGAGCGAGGCTGCACTGCCCACCACCGCTTGCGGATCGCGGTGTGTGAAGATCAGCCGCGCATCGGGGAACACCTTCAAGAGCGCAGGCAGATCGAGCATGTGCTGCGGTGTCTTCAAGATCCACGGACGGATCGAGGAGACTTGCTGCGACCAGCCGACGAGCCGCAAAAGGTCCGCCAATTGCCGATAGGCTGGTTCCGCATCCTGCGCTTCGCACCAGGCCGTGTAGCTCGGGATTTGCCACTGAGCGTCATGCTTCATCCCCCACATGCTGGAAACAAACAGGCCAAGCTCTTCTTCCGGCTGGAAGGGCCCCGTCGGATGGATCGACAGCGTGCGCGGATTGGCAAGCCGTGCGACTTTCATAATGCGTCCTGCCAACACAGGCCGGAAATCTTCAGCATCGCCCGCCAGCACATCCTCAAAGTCAGGCCGCGGCACCGGGCTGATCGTTTCAAAGCTGCGCATATGGCTGAAACGCCGGTCGCTCGCGAGCAGCCGGTGCAGCCGCGTCGTGCCTGACCGCATCGGCCCGACAATCACGACCGGACGCGGAATCGCCCGCTCCAATATCTCCGGATGCCGCTTGAACCACATTTGCGCCCACAAGCGGTCCGTCAGCACCTTGTGGAATTGCTGCATGGCGGAGAAATCGCCTGCCGGATTGAGCCGCGCCTCTTCGCGCAAGGACTCAAGCAAGACATCGAGCGGCTGTTCAAACCACGGATCGCCAAAATCATCGAGCCCCGCTTCGCTCGCAGCGCGCTCCATCAACCGGTCTTTGTTGAGGTCGGGCTTGGCAACCGCGCCTATCGCGCGCCCTACGCGAATGACAGAATTTGCCCATCCTATAAACGGAGTGCGTCGCGGCGGTTCGTTTCCTGCGATCGTGCTTGCTCCTTGCCCCTGTCAGCTTGCGCTCTCTAACCGAACACGTGCCCGCTATGCCTGTTCCCCTAATCTTTCAGACGCATGATGCAAGTTTGCTGAGAGCTAGCCCAAGGAAATGCCCGCTAGATATTCTGCGCATGAGAAGGCATAGGCGCTTCCACCATGCATGACATTCGAATGATCAGAGACGACCCCGATGGGTTTGATGCAGCGATGGCCCGGCGCGGGCTGGAGCCGGTGGCGGCTGGCATCTTGTCGCTGGACGAGAAATTCCGCGCGCAGACGACCAAGCTGCAGGAAATGCAGAGCCGCCGCAATGAAGCGTCGAAGGCGATCGGCAAGGCAATGGGCCAAGGCGATACAGACAAGGCCGAAGCGCTCAAAGCCGAAGTCAGCGAACTCAAGCAAAGCATGCCTCAGATCGAGGAAGAAGAGCGTGCGCTGGGCGAAGAATTGCGCGCCACATTACTCGGCTTGCCGAACTTGCTTGATCCATCTGTACCTGACGGCGACAGCGAAGATGACAATGTCTTCCTGCGCGAATGGGGCGAAAAGCCGGACTTCGACTTCGAGCCGAAGGAGCATGCCGATATCGCGCCTGCGCTTGGCATGGACTTCGAAACCGGCGCGAAGATTTCAGGCGCGCGCTTCACTTTCCTGCGCGGAGACATCGCGCGGCTTCATCGTGCGCTCGGCCAGTTCATGCTCGATACCAATACGCAAGAGCACGGCTACACCGAATGCAATCCGCCGCTGCTGATCCGCGAAGAAGCCGGTTTCGGCACAGGCCAGCTACCTAAGTTTGCAGAAGACCTCTTCCAGACAACCGATGGCCGCTATCTGATTTCGACTTCGGAAATGTCGCTCGGTAATTCCTTCCGCGAGCAGATTTTCGACGAAGCCGATTTCCCCATGCGCATTACCGCGCTTACGCCATGCTTCCGCAGCGAAGCGGGCGCAGCGGGCAAGGACACGCGCGGCTTCATTCGCCAGCACCAGTTTGAGAAAGTCGAACTGATTAGCGCTGCTTTGCCGGAGCAATCCGAAGCCGAGCAGGAGCGGATCACGTCGATTGCAGAAGGACTGCTGCAAGCGCTCGGCCTGCATTACCGAATTGTCGTGCTGTGCTCTGGCGACATGGGCGCGACCATGATGAAGACGTATGATCTCGAAGTCTGGCTACCCGGACAAGGCGCCTATCGCGAAATCAGCTCCTGCTCCAATGGCGGCGTATATCAACCTCGCCGCATGAATGCCCGCTATCGCCCGAAAGACAGCAAGAAAACGGAATATTTCCACTTGCTCAATGGCTCCGGCCTTGCGGTTGGCCGAACCCTGGTGGCGATTATCGAAAACTATCAGCAGGCCGATGGCTCGGTCGTGATCCCTGAAGTGCTCCACCCCTATATGGGCGGTGTGACCAAGCTGGAGCCGGTTGGATAATGCGCATTCTCGTTACCAATGATGACGGCATTCACGCGCCGGGGCTTGAAGTGCTGGAAGCCATCGCAGCTGAGTTCAGCGACGATGTGTGGGTCTGCGCGCCGTCGGACAATCAGACCGGCGCAGGCCATTCGCTCACGCTTTCCATGCCGGTGCGTTTGCGCAAACATGGCGCAAAGCGTTTCTCGGTTACTGGCACGCCAACTGACGCGGTCTCTATCGGCCTGAAGCAAGTGATGGACAGCCCGCCGGACTTGATCCTGTCAGGCGTCAATGCAGGCGCAAACCTTGGCGATGACATCACCTATTCCGGTACAGTGTCCGCTGCGATGGAAGGCTCGCTCGCTGGCATCCGTTCAATCGGTCTCAGCCAGGTGATGAAGCAGGAACGCCCCGATTGGGGAGATCGCTTTGCTGCGGCGCGCGCCTGGGGCCCAAAAGCCATCCAGCCATTGCTGGAAGCAGAGCTTGAGCCGCGCACGCTTGTCAGCGTCAATTTCCCGTGTCTTTCAGCCGAGGAAGTTAATGGCATCCGTGTCGTGCGGCAGGGTTTTCATGATTATGAGCGCAGCAGCGTTATCGAAGCGCGCGATCCGCGTGGGGGGCGCTATTACTGGTTCGGGCTTGACGCGATTGAGCACACGCCCGACCATAACACCGATCTGGAAGCCATCGCAGAGGGGTTCGTCTCCGTGACACCGCTACAATTGGATTTGACCCATCATGCCTCTCTTGAGGTTCTGTCCAACCGGTTTGGCGATTGAGACGTAAGCGCCGATGAAGAACCCGATCGACCGGATGATGCCGACAAAGAAAGGCCACCCGTCAACCAAGCGGCGCTTCAAGCCTTTGCGGCGCGCGGTCAAGATTCCAGTTTGGGGTGACCTCGGGATCCGCGTAGGCCTCGCGCTTGCTTTGATCGGCGTGGTCATTCTGATCCACTGGCTGGATCGCGGGGGTCTGGTCGACAGTGTCGATGGCCATGTCAGCCTGCTCGACATCGTCTATTTTACCATGATTTCCATCACCACCACCGGCTTTGGCGACATCGCTCCGGTGACGGACCGCGCGCGCTTGATCGAAGCAGTGATCGTAACGCCGGTGCGTTTTGCCGTGCTGTTTATCTTTGTCGGCACAGCCTATAATTTCATCATAAAGCGCAGCTGGGAGAAGTGGCGCATGACACGTATTCAGGAAAACCTCGAAGATCACATCGTTGTACTGGGATATGGCGTATCCGGATCCGAAAGCGTCAGCGAGCTTATCGAGCGCGGCACACCCGCAGATCAGATCGTGGTGGTTGATCCAAGCGAGGAGCGTCTCAGCGAAGCTGAAAGCCTGGGCTGCAATGTGATGGCAGCCGATGCAACCCGCGACCAAACTTTGAATGCCGTGCGGATTTCCAAAGCGCAAAACGTGCTGGTTTCTGCGGGCCGCGATGACACTTCGATCCTGATCGTGCTGACAGTGCGCGCGCTTGCACCATATGTGCCGATCAGCGTGGTTGTGCGCGCCGATGACAATGAATCGCTCGCGCGCCAGGCTGGCGCGAACAACGTCATCAACCCGGTACGCTTCACCGGTTTGCTGCTGGCCGGTAGCGCGACCGGCACGCATATCTCGGAATATCTTGCTGACCTGGCTTCGGTTACCGGCCGCGTCCAGCTGGTCGAACGCGAAGTTACAGAAGAAGAATGCGGCCAATCGATCCACCAGCTGGGAACTGGCGGGGTTGGCTTGCGCGTTTACCGGCAAGGCAAAGCGATCGGATATTGGGAGAAGGAATGCGAATGCTTGCTCCCCGGCGATATTGTCGTTGAAATCCGCCCAAGCGAGAATGGCGACGAGAACGGCGATTGAAGCCGGGCTTGCGAGACCTCGCTGTTTGCCTTGCTTGTCTGCACAAGGTCTCGTCTGATCTTCAGCCCATCTCGCTTTATCTAGGGGTCATCTAGGGGGCATCTAGAGGGTATCTCGCACTATCTCTCCTCAGGGCAGATAGGCGTGCACCAGACCCATCGCGGTGTAGAACAGCAGCCAATAGCCTGCATCGATGAAGAATAAGCTCTTGGATTTCTGGCTAAAAAGGTAATTCGTGCCAAGTGCCGGGACGATGAAGCCGACCGCTATTCCAAGCGCAGTAAGCACTTTGACCGCAACACTCAGATCCTGCGCGTAGGATGCAAAAGTATGCGCTAAAGTCCAGCTTGCGAGCAGCGAAAATGCGAAGGCTCCGCCATAGATCAGGCCCATGTTTGAGCCCTTGATATCATCCTCGGTAAGACCGACTGCGCCCATCCATTTCTTGCCCATGACGGGGCCGTACCAGATACCGCCAACGACAAATCCGCATGCCGCTGCGAGCACCACGCCGAGCCAGTTAACATCGAATAAGTCCATGAAAATCCCTCCTGTTTTTGTGGAGCCACGCCTCCCGCGCCCTCCACCCTTCCACCCGGATTGTATCCGAAAATTCTCCGGGTGGAAGGGTGGAGGGCGCGGGAGGCTCTGGCACTAACAAAACAACACGTGTAGAGGCGCTGCGCATAATGAGCACGACGACAACATTCCCCGACCAGAAGAAGGTCGGCATGGTCAGCCTTGGCTGCCCCAAGGCCTTGGTCGATTCCGAGCGCATCCTCACGCGCCTGCGCGCCGATGGATACGCGATGAGCCCGGACTATGCAGGGGCTGATGTGGTGCTCGTCAACACGTGTGGTTTTCTCGATTCTGCCAAGGAGGAAAGCCTTGCCGCGATCGGCGAAGCCATCGCTGAGAACGGCCGCGTTATTGTGACAGGCTGCATGGGTGAAGAGGCCGACGCGATCCGCGCCGCGCATCCTCAAGTCCTCGCTGTCACCGGCGCGCATCAATATGAGCAAGTGGTCGAAGCGGTGCACGAGCATGCGCCGCCTTCGCAAGGACCGTTCGTGGACTTGATCCCTCAGCCGTCCGAGCAAGACATCAAACTCACGCCGCGCCATTACAGTTACCTCAAGATTTCAGAGGGTTGCAATCACTCCTGCGCGTTTTGCATCATCCCTCAACTGCGCGGAAAACTCGCCAGCAGACGTGTCGATGCGGTGCTGCGCGAAGCTGAAAAGCTCGTCGCTGCTGGCACACGTGAATTGCTTGTGATCAGCCAGGACACCAGTGCTTACGGTGTCGATACGCGCCATGAGCCACGCCAATGGAAAAGGCGCGAGGTCCGCGCGCACATGACTGACCTGGCGCGCGAACTTGGCCAGCTACGCACCCCGGAAGGCTCGCCACCTTGGGTGCGGCTGCACTATGTCTACCCTTACCCGCATGTCGACAAGGTCATTCCGCTGATGGCCGAAGGACTGCTGACGCCCTATCTCGACATTCCATTCCAACATGCGAGTCCCAAAGTGCTCAAGCTGATGCGCCGCCCAGCCAACGAAGCCAAAGTGCTCGAACGATTGAAAAGCTGGCGCGAAATTTGCCCTGAGATCGCAATCCGTTCGTCTTTCGTCGTGGGCTTTCCCGGCGAAACAGAGGAAGACTTTCAGTGCTTGCTCGATTGGCTGGAAGAAGCGCAGCTGGACAGAGTCGGCGCTTTCCGTTTCGAACCGGTAGAAGGCGCAACAGCCAATGTTCTGCCAGACCCCGTACCAGAGGCGCTGAAGGAGGAGCGCTATGCTCGGTTGATGGAGGTCACAGAGCGGATCAGCGCGGCCAAGCAGCAAGCCAAGATCGGTCAAACCCTTCCCGTCATCATCGATGAAGTCGGCGCGCCCGATGAAGACGGCGATATCGGTGCAACGGGCCGCAGTCAGGCCGATGCGCCAGAAATTGACGGGCAAGTGTTCTTACGCAACGTACCAGAGACCCTTAAGCCGGGTCACATCGTGCAGGTCAGCGTGGAAGATGCTGATGCGCATGATCTTTTCGGCGTTGTCGCAACAGATTAGCGCTAGGTTTCGACCCAAACCTCTGATTAATCAGAAACTCTGACAGCATTGAGCAGAACAGCCAGTCGCTGGCTGGCGCTGCTTATTCCCTCTGATTCACTCGGAATTAACCATCCTATAGAGGCCCGCGTTAACCATCAAAGCCGTGGAATTCCGCCATGTTTAATGCTCGCATTCGGTCGAGGGTAAACTTTATCTAAACGCATTTACTCCATAGGCTGGCTGAGATGAGTGCGAAAAAGCGCCCGGAAAAGGCCGAACGCTGGGAAGATCTCGTAGGTCGCAGCACACGTTCAGGTCCTTGGTATCGTCTACGGCACGCGCTGTGGGCGGGCCTTTTTGCATTCACTTTCCTCGCGATCTCATTCTTTGAGCCTATCGACCAGACGGTCTGGGGCGTTCAGGCGCGTTTGACCGACGGAAAGCCGTCCGGCCAATTCGCCTATGTCGGCGTCGATCGTGATTTGTCCGATCCCTATTCGTCAATTCGCCGAGATGAACTGGCTAAAGTCTTGCGACGCTTGGATGAAGGGGGTGTGGAGCAGGTTTACGTCGATTTCGTTTTCGACGAACCTGGTAGCGCCGATGACGATCGTGAACTCGCTGAAGCTGTCGATGCCCTAAATGGCCGGATAGCGTTCGTTTCGAACACATCTCAGACCCTTGATGGCCAAGGCACTGTCACACACACCATTCCTGCAATTCGCGGGAGTGCACCTGAACTTATCGATCCAGATTACAGCGCTGTTCTGCGGCTAACCTGGTTCATTCCGCGCGGAGAACAGATCGAAGGTAAGACGTACGAGACGCTTGCAAGCGCTTTACTGAGCGGTGAGCAAAACGTGTCGAACCCGATCATGGTAGATTACGCCATCCCAATTCGGGAGATCACGACCGCAAAGTTTACCGATCTCTTGAACGGCGCAGCGGACGAAACGACACTAGCATCTCTCAAAGGGCGCAAAGTCGTACTTGGTCCAAGCAGAGCGAACCCCGATGCTACCGCTCAGATTCCAGGGGTTCGTGACGTTCCTCGCGGTATCGTTTCTATATATGCAGCGGAGAGCCATTTGGCAGGCAGGGTTCAGCACATCCCTGCATTGCCGATTACCATGGCTGTACTACTTGCACTCATTTTGTGCTCTGCGGTCGTGCACAAGAAGGCACGCCGCTTCGGCTACGCTGCTATCGCCATCGCGGTTCCGGGACTACTGATCTATAGCTATTTCAGCGGCACACGTGTGGAAATCGCTTATGCAAGCTTCTTGCTTGGGGTGTTTTTGCTCTTCCGCTTGCGCTTCCATTGGCAACGGCGCGCTTCGCTTCTCGATGAGGAAACTGGCCTTGGCACTTTACGGGCGCTTGAAAGCAAGCTCGCGCGAAATCCTAGCGACGGCTATGCGGTGGTCGCCAAGGTCCATGGTTATGAGCGTGTTCTCAAGCTTCTGCCAGCTGGACTACAATCTACATACGTCCGAAAGATCGCCGAACGCCTGAAGGCAACAGAGCCAGAGCTCGAGGTTTACACGGGCGCGCACTATTTCGCGTGGCACTCCAATGACACCAGTGCCGCATCGCTAGAAGACCACTTGAACGGCTTACGTGCATTGTTCAGCACTCCGCTGGATATTGGCGGCGCCCCGATTGATGTCGGCATCACATTCGGCACAGCCCGCACAGGTCACAGTGGCGAACGCGCTTTGCCAGCCGCGATGGCGGCCGTTGAAGAAACGAGCGAGGCGCATGAGCCCGTGCGCTTTGCTGTCGAATCAAACACAGATGATGGTCTGTGGGATATATCTCTCAGAAGCCGCATCGATGCTGCAATGAACAATGGCGAGGTGTATTGCCTGTACCAACCAAAATATGCCTTGGGTACGGAGTCCGTCACCGGCGTGGAAGCACTTGTGCGATGGGATGACCATGAACGCGGGCCGATCCCGCCGATGGTTTTCGTCCAAGAGTCTGAGAAAGCTGGACGCATCGAGCAGCTCACCCGTTACGTATTGCAAAGCGCATGCACTGCAGGGCGTCTGCTCCATTCGCGCGGTCACAGAATTACTGTCTCTGTAAACGTCTCTGCGATCCAGTGTAGCGACATGGCAATTGTCTCGACTGTAGAAGAGACTCTCAAGGCGAGCGGCTTTCCTGCCCGCTATCTGGTGCTGGAAGTCACCGAGACAGCGCGTATCCGTGACTTCTCGAAAGCCGCGAGAGTTCTCGAGCAGCTCAAGAAGCTCGACGTAAAGCTTTCCATGGACGATTTTGGCGTTGGAATGGCGAACTATCAGACTTTTTACGAATTGCCGTTCGATGAGCTCAAAATTGATCGTCTTTTTATCAAGGATATACAGACCGACGAGAAGGCCAGAGCCATCGCGAGCAGCCTTGTACAGATGGGTTCAGAAGCGCGAATCACAGTGACTGCAGAAGGGGTCGAAAACCCCGAAGACCTCACCATTTTGGAGGAAATCGGCTGCACGCAGGTCCAGGGATATGCCATATCTCGCCCCATCACTTTGCCTAACCTATTGGATTTCCTTGAGAAGCGCCAAAAAAATATAGTTTAAACTTTACAAACAAGTATGGTTAATGCATTCCTTCGTCAGACGAAAATCTGATGGAGGTCGTCATGCTTGAAGTACTAGCATTCAACTTCTGGAGATGGCTCCTGGGCTAATCCGGTCGATTGACTAAGAAGTAAGTTTCCAAAACGGGGTCCTTTAGGGCCCCGTTTTTCTTTTGTCGAAAGCCTGTGATGTCGTGGCTATGACCTACCATGCCGCTGGTATAGCTTTGACCAAGGAACGTGAGCTTCACCCCAGCGTTTCGAATTCGAGACACCCCATGAAGCTAGCCATCGAAACGCGACTGACTTTCAAGCTCGAACAGCCGACTGACGCCTTGCTGCAATGCGAAGTGGCTGGGACAGACGGTCAGCGCGTTATCAAAGCGCACACATCCTTCAGCCCTCACACAGATGTTTCGCGCGTGACGGCGCAAGATGGCATCGGCCAGCGCCTATGGCTGAACGCTGATGAGACTTTGAGCATAAACTACGAAGCCGAAGTTGCGATTGATCGAAACCAGGCTGACATTAGCACTCTGATGACGCCAGATTCACAGGATATTCCCGGCGAAGCCGTCCCTTATCTGTTCGACACCAAATACTGCTCGGCAGAGAAATTTCAGCCATTCGTGGAGACCGAGTTCGAAGGCACGCAAGGAGGACTGCGCATCAAGTTGATCGACGAGTGGATTGCCGAGCGCTTCACATATTCGCCGGGAAGCAGCACTTCGGACACAACCGCACTCGATAGCTTCGCACAGCGCGTGGGCGTGTGCCGCGATTATGCTCACGTGTTTATTTCGCTTGCTCGTGCGAGCGGTATCCCCGCTCGATATGTTGCATGTTTCGCTCCTGAAGTGTCGCCGCAGGACTTCCATGCTGTTGCTCAGGTTCTTCTAAAAGATCCTGATTCGCGTGAATGCGCGTGGCATCTGGTTGACCCGACACGCATGTCCACACCTGCGGATACCGCCATCATCGGTGTCGGCCGCGATGCTGGCGACGTGAGTTTTCTGACGACCTTTGGCCCTTGCCAGCTCGAACGCTCCGAGGTCAGCGTTACAAGTGATGAATAGCTATGCAAACGAGCTGCAAGTGTAGCGCTCGCCCGCTTGCGCTGATACTCCCGCAAGAAACAGGCGAGTTGTATCTCGCGTGAGAGCTTGGGAGACGCGCAACATATGACCTTTACGGCCGATCATCTCCTTTTGTTTGGAGCGACAGGCGATCTGTCTCAACGCATGTTGCTGCCATCCCTATGCGCGATGCACGCAGATGGCCTGCTTGACGAAGATCTGCGTATCATCGGTACCGCACGCTCAGACCTGGACGATAGCGGGTTCCGGGACTTCGCACGGCAAGCTCTGGAGAAACATCTACCGGCTGAGCGGCGCGGCGGAATGGCCGATTTCCTCAATCGTCTATACTACCAGCCGCTCGATGCGACTACTCTTGAAGGTTATGAAGCCCTCGCTGGCAGAGTAAGCGCGGACCGCAAAGGCCTGGCGATCTTCCTTTCGACCGCGCCGAGTTTGTTTGGCCCTACCATCAAGGGGCTGAAACATGCGGGATTGGCCAGTGAGACAACCAGAATGTGTCTCGAAAAGCCGTTGGGCACGGACCTCGCCAGCAGCTGCGAAATCAATGACGCGGTCGCTGATGCTTTCCCGGAAGACCGCATCTTCAGGATCGACCATTATCTCGGCAAAGAGACAGTCCAGAACCTCCTCGCGCTGCGTTTTGCCAATCTGATGTTTGAGCCGATCTGGAATGCGGCGCACATTGACCACGTTCAGATAACGGTTGCGGAGACTGTCGGGCTGGAGTCTCGTGTTGCCTATTACGATGATAGCGGGGCACTGCGCGATATGGTGCAGAACCACATGCTGCAATTGCTGGCGCTGGTTGCAATGGAACCGCCGAGCAGTTTCGATTCCACCGCTGTGCGCGATGAAAAAGTCAAAGTGCTCCGCGCGTTAAGGCAGGTCGAAGCCAGCGAAACCGTGACCGGCCAATACCGGGCAGGCGCCATCGGCGGTGATGCAGTGCCAGGCTATGATGACGAACTCGGCAAGGACTCTGACACAGAGACATTCGTCGCGATCAAGGCGCATGTCGACAATTGGCGTTGGAAGAACGTCCCGTTCTACTTGCGGACCGGCAAGCGCCTCCCCGAGCGTGTGACAGAGATCGTCGTCCAGTTCCGATGTGTCCCGCATTCAATCTTCGGAGACATGGGAGCGACGCTACAACCCAATCGGTTGGTAATCGGCATCCAGCCAGAAGAGAACATTACTCTGTCGTTGATGTCGAAAGTGCCGGGTCTCGACCGCGAAGGCATTCGGATGCGGCAAGTGCCGCTCGATATTGCCATGCCGGATGCATTTGTCGGCCAGCATCGGCGCATTGCTTACGAACGCTTGCTGCTCGACCTTATTGAAGGCAAGCAAACACTGTTCGTTCGCCGCGATGAGGTCGAAGCACAATGGCAGTGGATCGACGCGATAAGCGCGGTTTGGGAAGAAGCGGATGTCAAACCAAAGACTTACACAGCTGGCACTTGGGGCCCGAGCGCTTCAATTGCATTGACTGAAAGAGACGGAGTGAGCTGGCACGATGAGTGATCTCAATCCCACCATTCGCCGTGTGACGGAGCGCGTGATCGAAAAATCGCGTGCGTCGCGCCAATCCTATCTCGACCTGATGGACCGGGAGGCTGATCGCAAGACGGATCGCGGATCGATGTCTTGTTCTGTGCTCGCGCACGCATACGCAGGTGCCGAGGAAGATCAGGCAGCGCTGAAGGAAGCACGCGGACCCAATATCGGGATCGTCACTGCCTATAACGACATGCTGTCAGCTCATCAGCCCTATGGTCGTTATCCAGAGCGGATGAAGATCTATGCCCGCGAAGTGGGCGCAACAACGCAGGTCGCAGGCGGAACGCCGGCTATGTGCGATGGCGTGACACAAGGCGAAGACGGCATGGAGCTATCGCTCTTCAGCCGCGATGTCATCGCGCTCTCGACTGGCGTCGCGCTCAGCCATGCGGTGTACGAAGCTGTAGCTTGCCTCGGCATTTGCGACAAAATTGTGCCCGGCCTGCTGATCGGCGCATTGCGATTTGGTCATCTGCCGACGATCTTTGTGCCTTCGGGCCCCATGCCTTCGGGGATCAGCAACAAGGAAAAGCAGAAGACCCGCCAGCTGTTCGCTGAAGGGAAAGTCGGACGGCAAGAACTGCTCGCTAGCGAAATGGGCAGCTACCACTCGCCGGGCACATGCACTTTCTATGGCACGGCCAACTCCAATCAGATGATGATGGAGATGATGGGGCTCCATGTCCCTGGCGCGGCATTTATCCAGCCCGGCACGAAACTGCGCCAGATGCTCGACCAGAAAGCGGTTCACCGCCTGGCAGAGCTCGCTGGGACGCGCGAAAAGACGCTTGCGAAATGTGTCGATGAGAAAGCGATTATCAACGCCGCGATCGGACTGCTCGCTACCGGAGGCTCGACCAATCACGCGATCCATATTCCGGCGATGGCGCGCGCTGCCGGCATCCAGTTTGATTGGGACGATCTGTCAGAGCTTTCCAGCGTCGTGCCGCTCCTTGCGCGAGTTTATCCCAATGGCTCAGGCGATGTGAACCACTTCCACGATGCCGGCGGCATGGGATATGTTATCGGCGAACTCCTCGACGCTGGACTGTGCCATGGCGATATCGTGACGGTCAGCGAAAACGGCTTCAGCGACTATGCGAAAGAGCCGGGCGTCGGCGAAGATGGCCTGGTCTGGCGCAGTGTCGGACCCAGCGGCGATGACAGCATGCTGCGTCCCGCAAGCGATCCTTTTCAAAGCGATGGCGGCATGAAGCTCGTCACAGGCAATCTCGGCCGCGGCTGCTTCAAGTCCTCCGCAGTTACCAAGGAACGCTGGACTATCGAGGCGCCATGCCGCGTGTTCGAGGATCAAGCCGATGTGAAGAAAGCTTTTGAAGCAGGCGAACTCGATCGCGATGTAGTTGTGGTCGTGCGTTTCCAAGGGCCACGCGCCAACGGAATGCCTGAGCTGCACAGCCTGACCCCGCCATTGGGCGTGTTGCAGGACCGCGGCTATCGCGTCGCGCTTGTCACAGATGGCCGCATGTCAGGCGCTTCAGGTAAAGTCCCTGCGGCGATCCACGTGACGCCTGAAGCGTTTGGCAGCGGTCCGCTTGCCAAGCTGCAAGATGGCGACATCGTGAAACTGTGCGCTGACACGGGTGAGCTTACTACAATTGCGGACCTTGATGCTCGCGAAGCCGCACCCGATCCGACGCCGCATGTCGGCGTTGGCCGCGAGATTTTCGCCATGTTCCGCCAGTTGGCAGACGGCGCTGAGCGCGGCGGTTCAGCCATGCTGACGACGGCAGGTCTGTAAACGCGATGGCAATGACTGAACTAGTTGCAGTAGATATCGGCGGGACCCACGCCCGCTTTTCCATCGCATCGGTTGATTCAGACGGAGAAATTACGCTCGGCGAGCCTGAGACACTTCACACCGACGATCATGCGAGTTTCCAGACTGCATGGGAGGACTTTCGCGAGCGTCAAGGCGGCACTCTACCGGATGCGGTTTCCATGGCGGTCGCCGGTCCTGTCCGGCATGATCTGATCCGCTTTACCAACAATCCATGGATCATCCGACCGCCTCTGATCGAAGAGCGCTTGGGATGCGCGCGCTACACCATCGTCAATGACTTCGCCGCCGTTGCCCATGCGGCTGCGCGTGCACCCGCTGAACAGTTTCTCCATCTTGCAGGGCCAAAACAAGACTTGCCAGCAAACGGGACTATTAGCGTTCTCGGACCCGGGACCGGGCTCGGCGTCGCGCATTTCTGGCGCGACGGACAAGGTCAATACCGCGTGCAGGCCACAGAAGGCGGGCATGGAGATTTCGCGCCGGTGGATAGCATCGAAGACGCGATCCTTGCCCGGCTTAGAAAGCGCCACACCCGCGTATCCGATGAGCGCGTCGTCTCAGGTCCAGCTATCGTCGATATCTATCAAACACTTGCTGCCATGGAGGGGCGCGCAGTCGTCGATCAAGACGATGTTGCGATCTGGACCGCGGGCACAAGCGGCGAAGACAGTCTTGCAGCCGCCGCTGTTGACCGGTTCTGCTTGGCATTGGGTTCGGTCGCTGGCGACATCGCGCTTGTCCAAGGCGCCAGCGGCGTCGTGATAGCTGGCGGGCTGGGTTACCGCATCCGCGAAACGTTGCTCAGTTCCGGTTTTGCCGAACGCTTTGCAGCGAAAGGGCGCTTCTCAAGCCTGATGGCAAGCATGCCCGTCAAACTCATAGTTCACCCACAGCCCGGCCTTTATGGCGCGGCAGCCGCCTTTGCGAGGGAGCACCTCAGTTGAAACCTATCGAAACCCTCATGCGCACCGCGCCTGTCATTCCCGTGATCGTCGTTGACGAAGTTGAGCATGCAGTGCCGCTTGCCGAAGCACTGGTGGCCGGAGGGCTCAGCGTGCTGGAAGTGACACTGCGGACACCCGCTGCATTGGACGCAATTGCCGCGATGAAGCACGTTCCCGGCGCGATTGTCGGTGCAGGAACAGTGACAAATGGCGAAGAGCTGGATGCGGCGATTGGTGCTGGTGCTGAATTCATCGTGTCGCCCGGTCTCACGGAACCCTTGGCCCAAGCTGCAATCGAGCGCGATGTGCCTTTCCTCCCTGGCATAGCTAACGCTGGTGACATCATGCGTGGACTGGACCTCGGCCTCACCCATTTCAAGTTCTTCCCGGCCATGGCAGCGGGAGGACTTCCTGCCTTGAAAGCGCTCGCCGCACCCTTTGGCCAGTGTGAGTTTTGCCCAACCGGCGGGATTGGCCTTAACAACGCCAGCGAGTGGCTGTCGTTCGATCCCGTGCTGTGTGTCGGCGGAAGCTGGGTCGCGCCGCGCGGGCCCGTCGATAGCGCAAGTGTTATTGAAACTGCTCGTGAAGCAGCGGCGCTCGGCTCATGAAGAATATCGCTGACCTGATCGACCGTCTTCGCGAACTTCATCAACGCACGCGCGAAACGCCGCTCTTCAACCCTGTCTTCCAGCTTGGTCTGGACCTGTCGCGAGAGCTCGAAGCGGGCGAGATTGACCTTGATAGGCTCGAAGCGATCGTTGCAGAGCTCGAATGCGAAAGCTTGAAGAGCCGCGCGACTAGGCTGCGCCGCCTTGTCTCGCCAGTGACGCCTGAGCGCAATGCGAAGGCTTTGGCCGCGACGCTCAAATCCGAGGATTTCGACGCGTTCCGTGCTAGCTGGGAGGTTCCGCAGCTCCACGCTGTTTTTACAGCGCATCCGACGTTTCTGCTTACTCCCGATCAGTCGGAAGCGGTCGCCAAGGCGGCGAGCCAGGATGGCGAAATCGACAATGCTGTGTGCGTCACGGGTGCAGAGCGCCCCCAAGTCACGCTCGATTTCGAACATGGCCGAGCGATGCGTGCCATTGCGAACGCTCAGGATGCTCGCGACACGATCGTATCGCGCCTGCTGGAGCATGCGGCAGAGGCTTGGCCGGCCAAGTGGTTCGATTTCTCTCCCCTCCCATTCCGATTTGCGAGCTGGGTCGGCTACGACATGGATGGCCGCACGGACATCAAATGGTTCCATTCGATCGGCTTTCGATTGTCGGAAAAGGCTGAGCGATTGGAGCGCTATGCCGCTTCACTCGCGGCAATCGATAGCGAGCATGCTCTGCTGGCAACCTTGCGGCCCGCTGCGGAATACGCGGCGGCACGTGCCGCTGATTTCAGCGAAGACCTCAGCGAGCCGGACGCGCTCTCCGCAGCCGCCAATCGCCTGACGCAAGACGATCCGCACAAGCTGCTAAGCCTTGCGCCGATTATCGTGGCACTGGAAGCAGAAGCACGGACCAGCGAACATCCCCGCGCTATCCAACTTAGGACGCTCGCATCTGCCATGCGCGCTGACGGCCTTGGCATGGGCTGGATCCACTTCCGTGTGAATTCCAGCCAGCTTCATAATGCAATCCGCCGGCAAATCGACCCTGGCAACACGCTGGACTTGTCCAGCAAAGGCGCGATGGTCGTGCTGCGCGATCTGCTGTCACGAGTGAAGCCGCTACGCAGCAATTTCGCCGCGCTTGCTATCGAGAGTTCGACAGCGATCCGGCAATTCCTCGCCATGGCGCAAATCCTTGCGCATGTGGATTCCGACGCGCCAATCCGCATGCTGATCGCTGAATGCGAGCAGCCTTCGACAATCCTCGCCGCGCTCTACTTTGCCAAGCTGTTCGGGATCGACGATCAAGTCGATGTTTCGCCGCTATTCGAAACGGAAAGCGCGCTGGAGCATGGCGGGCGTTTCTTGGACGCTTTGCTCAAGGAAGACATCTATCGCGATTATGCGCGCAAGCGTGGCCGCGTAGCGATCCAGACCGGGTTCTCAGATGCAGGACGCTTTGTCGGCCAGCTGCCTGCAAGCCTTGCGATTGAGCGCCTGCAAGGCCGCTTAAGCCAGGCGATGGAGAAGAACGGGCTGACCGATGTCGCAGCGCTGATCTTCAACACCCATGGCGAGAGCATGGGCCGCGGGGCGCATCCAGACAGTTTTGCAGACCGACTGAATTGGCCGCTTAGCCCGTGGTCCAAGCGCCGGTTTGCGCGCGCTAGCGTTCGCCTGGAGCCCGAAGTGAGCTTCCAAGGCGGCGATGGCTATCTGTTCTTTTCCACACCGGAGCTAGCGCTTGCAACGCTTACACGCATTGCTGAAGTTCGCCCGGCCGAAACCGATCCGGACGCACCGACTGATCCGTTTTATCGTCGGACTGACCTTTCGCTGGATTTCTACCGCGCGATCCGCAGTCACCAGAGGCACCATCTGGAAAGCAAGACCTACTCGCGTGCAGTTACCGCGTTCGGGCTTGGATTGCTGAACTCCACGGGTAGCCGGGTTTCGCGTCGTCAAAGCGATCTGTCAGCTGACCGCGATATGAGCCTGCGCCAGATCCGCGCAATCCCGCACAATTCAGTGCTGCAACAGCTTGGTTACCCCGTGAATGTCATCTCCGGTGTCGGTAGCGCCGCCGACGGCACCTACGAAGACATCGCGCAATTGATTCAGGAATCGGAACGCGGCAAGCAGCTGATCCGTCTGGTGCGCTCCTCCAACGCGCTCGCCAGCATTAAGACAGTCGCGGCTTACGGAGAGCTGTTCAACTCAGCCTATTGGGCGAGCCGCCCATATCGCGGTACGGAAGGACACTTGACCAGCGCCTGCGAGACGCTGGCCGAATATCTGACAAAGGATGACCGTACGGGGGTCTATCGCCGACTTGCTTCGCGGCTACGCGTTGATGCATTGAAACTGCATCGCTTGCTAGATCTGCTCCCCGACGAGAACCCGCTGGAAGATCGCGAGACGATCCGCCGCGCTATCGGTGCAGCACAGGCTCTGCGTCTGGCTCTGCTTCAACACATGTTCCTGAAAGCTGTGTCGATTCCGGCCTTTAGCCGCGCAAACGATATCAGCCGCGATGATGTGCTGGAGATGGTATTCAGCCTGCGCGTGGACGATGCACTGGCGCAATTGCGGCGTGCCTATCCGACACATTTCCCGAGTATTGACGACTTTGCGGTCGACCAACCGAGCGAATATCCCGATGGATCAGAAGAAGGCTATGCCTTGATAGGCCGAGACTACATCGATCCGATTGAGCGCGCCTACGGCCTTTGCTTGCGGCTTTCGACAGCGATCGCGAATGCCTTCGGCGCGCATGGATAAGACTGACAGGGGACAAGTTTGTTAAGAGTTGGAAAGTGCTGAGTCTCGCTCAGGGACAAGCGATCCTGCGCGGTAGTCAGCATCAAGAATCCGAGGCATCTCGTTCTCGTCAAGCCAAACATCGGCTCTCTCCAAGGCGTCGGTATCCAGATGGCCGCAGCAAAGGCACTCCAGTCTTCACCTTTGCGCAACTGCCATCAAACGTTGGGTTAGGCTGCGGCGCGATCAGCGCGACCGGCTGAGAAGTCAGGTCTGCCTGGGGGGTTCGCGTCGCAGCCGCCAACTCTCCCCTTCGATGGTCACCAGCACTCCAGCAAGGTTCCCGCCTTCCCCTGCGACGAGCCTGTCGCGCAGTGCGGCAACAGCGCCACCGCGCGGTGATCCGCCAAGCTCGCGGAGTGCCCGCTCCAACACCAACAGTTGCACAGCGCGCGGAGCTGAAGGCGAGTAGATCAGACTTCCGTCTTCTGCTTCGATCTGCTCATCCCATTCGCGCGCTGCCGCCCATTCCAAACCCTCGAGAGCTTCACTCAGATGTTTCGCACTTGAGGCGATCGAGAGAGGATCAAGCCACTCAGCTTCAGCCAAGGCATCGCGCATTCGCACGCGGTCAAATTGCGGATCACGGTTCGACGGATCACGCGCTGGTTCGATGCCTGCAGTGGAAACCACAGCCTCAAGCTCAGCCTTGCGCCAACCAAGCAGCGGCCGGACCAAACGCAGGGCTGACGCGTCATTGGGGTCGGCGGTCTCATCAAGCATTCGGCTGGGACGAATGGCGGCGAGCCCCGCCAAGCCGCTCGCCCGATTGAGGCGCATCAGAAGAGTCTCAGCCTGATCGTCTGCGTGATGGGCAGTTGCCAACAAGCGAAGTCCACGCTCGCCCATCCAGCCTTTCAGTGCAGCGTAGCGTGCGGACCTTGCGCCATCTTGCAAATTACCCGCCGGAACATCTACGCGAAGAATTTTGTGAGGCACTCCAAGCTCTTCGCAGAGCACGCGGACCGCTCGACACTCAGTCTGGCTTTCTTCGCGCAAGCCATGATCGACGCTTGCCGCTTCGATCATGCCTGGTCTGGCCGCCTGCGCCATCACAAGCAAAGCAAGACTGTCCGGCCCGCCCGACACCGCGAGGCCAAGCTTTTCATCTTTGGGCCAGAGTGGCGCGACATCAGCGCGAAAACGCGCCAGCAGATGCGGATGAAGCGTCGCTGCTATAATGCAGTCCCTTCCTAGCTACAGTTCACTCGTGCTCGGTTGGCTTCATATTGCTGCATCAGGCGTCCCGTCGCAAGCGCGGGGTAAGTCTCGCCGAACTCAGCGAGCGCAATGCAAGCCCGATTGGTGTCCTCAAGCGCGATCATGCTTTCCGCAAGGAACAGCAAGCTGTCGCCTGCGCGAATGCCTTGCTTGTCAGTCTGATAATTGCGCAAGAACCACGGTGCGGCTTCGCGCGCTTTGCCGTCGTCGAGATAGGCGCGGCCGAGCAGATTGCGGCCATAGGATGTGCGCCAGTGGCTCGGGAAGCGCTCTACGAAGCTGGAAAGCTGCTGCTGTGCTTCGGGATAAAATCCCGCATCCCAAAGACGGAACCCGTAGGTATATTCATCGTCGCCATCATCACCGGTCTGCGGCTTACTGATTTCCTGCACCGCAGCAAGCCGATCATCCGATGGACCTGACGGCTGAGCTTCTTCCGGCGGAGTTTCAATTCGGACAACGCGCGATGCGCCTCCTGTCATGGCGTCAAGATTGTTGTCCGCAGCGTTTGGCTCTTCATTTTGCGGGACCATTTCCGGAAAGGGATCCGGACCCATTTGCGAAGGCGTCTCGGTCGTATCGCCTGCTTCGACCGCAGCAAGACGTGTCTCCATCTGCGCAAGGAGATTGGCATTTTCTTCTGTCTGGCCCGTGAGCTGCTGCAACTGTGCTTCCATCGCATCGAGCCGCACGAGGATGTCCGTTACAGCAGTGGTCGAGGGCGTGGTTACGGTTGGACGCGACGGATCGACTGTTGAGATTTCAGGCTCAAAGAAGCGACCATCGCCACCCGGAAAAACACGACGTTGGAGGGCGCGGATTTCCGCTTCCATCTTGCGAATGCGCGCTTCAGACATATCATCCTGCGCGATTGCCGGGATTGGCGTTGTCACAACAATTGCTGCGGCGCTCAAAGCCATCAGCGGGCGGATAAGGGGGAGTGGCATGATCTATCGGGCTCCTTCGGCAGGGGTTCCGGCAATTCTGACCGCCATAGTGGCGGATAAACGAAAAACTGATTGTTACGCCTAAAGGCTGAACGTGAGCCGAATCTGCCGGATGGCATGCGGCAAGTCGAGCATTGGGACTGCCTTAGCAGTGGGTAAGACTAGTTAGTCTGCGGTTCCGGCGTCGGGACCGGTCCGGCGACGTCAAGCGCTGCGGTTTCTAGTCGGGCGAGCAGCGCCTCAGCTGAAACAGGCGTATCGCCCATGGTCACTGGCTCGTCAGCTAGCTTCGGCACTTCGCGGCCATTGATTGTGATCGCAAACGCATCGGGTCGACCCGTATTGATACGCGGCTCAACTGCAGTGCTTGGTATCAAGAACGTGTCACCATTGGCCATTTGACCTTCAAACAAAGGATCCCCTCCTGCGGCAAAGGTATCGTCGTAGAAACGCACCCACATGCCATCCTCAAGAGCAGTGAAGATGACCTGCCCGTCATCAGTGAGCGCGGCTTGCTCGACCGGCGCTGTATCAATGCCTGCAGCAGTATCACTTGGCGAGCCTGGCGTATCGTTCGCTGCCACCAAGACTTGGGTTTCCGGATCTGGCTGCAGCGGCGCCGGCCCGGTGCCAGCGCCATAAAATGTCGAGTAAAAACTAAACGCGCCGATTGCGAGGATCAAAGCAGCAGCCCCTCCTGCCCACGCAAGCCCGGCCGAGGGAAGTTTACCAGGGTCGCCTGGTTCGAACGCATTCTGGCGCGCCTGCCTTGCATTTTCTGCTGCAGCAAGCTCTGCACGCACTTCATCGGCCGTAGCCATTTCATCTATGCCTAGAAGACGTGCATATGTGCGCGTAAATCCGACAGCATAGGTCTTGGCGGGCAGAGCAGAAAAATCACCACTTTCGATGGTTTCCAAATGGTGCTCGGGAATACGTGTTTCAGATGCGACTTGAGCAACGCTCAGCCCCATCTCCTCCCGCTTGCGACGCAGCTTTTGCCCCACGCTTTCCAGCGCAAGCTCTTCTGCCAAAGCTTCTTCAGTGTCGCTCATGACCCGGTCATATCGTGATTTTGCCCTTTTTTGGACAAAAATCTGCAAGGTGTCTCACTGTCAAGCAATTGATTAGGTGAGATACATGCGGACACGGTGAAAGGGGGCGTGGTTGCGCTCAGCGGTCAGAGATCGTGTTGCACCACAATTTCACAGGGCCAATTGGCCCATTAAACCGTCAGTCCGTTTCGATTTCACGATCGTTCGCCCAGGCCTGCAAGGCTTCGCGCAAATTTGTTTCCGGATCAGTGAGCCAGCCTGTCATCGCTTCGGTAAGCTCCTTGAGATCGACCTTGCGCACCAGCTCCTTGATGGGACCAACCGCTGCAGGCGTGATCGACAAACGCTGAAAGCCAATTCCCAGCAACGCAAGCGCCTCGAGTCGTCTGCCGCCCATCTCGCCGCAAACGCCAAGATCTACGCCTGATCCGACTGTTCCTTGCGAAACTCTTCGCAAAAACCGAATGATCGCGGGGCTTAGCCAATCATATCGCTGCGCGAGCTTCGGGTTTGCCCGATCTGCCGCGAACAAGAATTGCGTCAGGTCATTCGTCCCGACAGAGAGGAAACTCAAACGAGGCAGCAGAATATCGAGCACCTCTGCCAACGCCGGAACCTCCAGCATCGCGCCATAACGGATCGCGTCTGGAAGCAGCTTCTTCTGCTTCTTCAAATATGCCAGCTGATCTTCGAAGACCGCCTTCGCCTGATCAAACTCCCACGGCTCTGAAACCATCGGGAACATGACATGCAGTTCGCGCCCCGCAGAGGCTTCTAACAGCGCGCGGGCCTGTACCTTGAGGAGGCCTTCGCGCTCCAGTGCCATCCGCAGCGCTCGCCAGCCCATCGCGGGGTTCTCGTCGAACTGGCTTTCCTCGGACTGAAGGTACGGCACCGCCTTGTCACCGCCGATATCGACTGTGCGGAAGATAACCGGCTTGTCACCCGCCGCATCCAGCACATCACGATAGAGGCGCAACTGCTTCTCTCGCTGAGGCAGCGTCGCTGAAACAAGGAACTGAAACTCTGTACGGAAGAGGCCCACGCCGTCTGCACCGGTCATAGCAAGCGCGCTCATATCATCGCGCAGCCCGGCGTTCATCATGACCTGAATTCGCGTTCCGCAGCGGGTGAACGGTTCGACATCGCGCAGCGCTGCATAGGCTGCCTGTCGTTCCTTGGACTTCGCAAAGCGCGTTTCAAAGGCCTCTGCGGTGGAGGCCGTGGGCCGGATGGTCGCTGTTGCAGCGCCTGCATCGAGGAGAATTTCGTCGCCATCGCGCACGAGCCCGCGGATGCCGCGCGCCTGGCCCAGCACCGGCACGCCCATCGCCCTTGCCACGATCACGACGTGTGCGGTGAGCGAGCCTTCTTCGAGGATCACGCCCTTCAAGCGCCTGCGATCGTATTCGAGCAGTTCCGCCGGCCCCAAATTGCGGGCGATCAAAATCGTGTCGCGCCGCAAGCCTTGCGATGCAGCAGTGCCAAGCTGGCCGGACACGATGCGGAGTAATCGATTGGAGAGGTCTTCCAGATCGTGCATCCGGTCTGCCAGAAGCGGATCGTCGATCTCGCGCATACGCATCCGGGTGCGTTGCTGGACGCGCTCAATCGCCGCTTCAGCCGTCAGACCGCTATCGATGGCTTCGTTGATGCGCCGCGACCACCCTTCATCATAAGCGAACATCTTGTAGGTCTGCAGGACCTCTTCATGTTCCCCGCCGACGCCGAATTCGGCCTGGCTAGCCATATTATCGATCTGCTCGCGCATGCGATCGAACGCGCGATAGACACGCTGACGCTCGGCTTCGATGTCGTCAGCCATGACCTGATCAATCTGGATGCGAGGCTGGTGATAGACCGCTTGGCCCATCGCCAAGCCGCTAACTAATGTCAGGCCGTTAACGGTTTGGGGGCCAGACTGTTCAGACGACAGCCCTGCCGCATCTTCTTCATCGACCAGATCTGCATTCGCGATCAGCTCAGACAACACCATTGCGGTAGTCTGTAAGGCTTCGATTTCGATATCTTCATAGCGTCGCGGATCTACATGCTGGACGCAGAGCACGCCAACCGCACGCTCGCGATAGACAATTGGCACGCCAGCGAAGCTGTGAAACTTTTCCTCGCCGGTTTCCGGGCGATACTGGAAGTCGGGATGTGCTTTTGCTTCGGCTAGATTCAGCGTTTCCACATTAGCAGCAATCGTCCCTGTCAGACCTTCGCCAATTGCCATCCGGGTGACGTGTACCGCGCTCTGATTAAGGCCTCGGGTAGCAAATAGCTCAAGCATGCCTTCGCGCAGCAAGTAGATCGAGCACACCTCGCTATCGAGCGATTGTCCGATCGTATCGACCACGCGATCAAGCTTCCCCTGCGCGTGCAGGCGCGAGGCCATGACCTCATGCAAACGGGTCAGGATCTGTCTGGCGGCATCAGCGGCTGTCATTGTGGATACCGCCTATACCACGGATATGTAAATGCGGAATGACGCATTCACACGAATGCGTATTTTGCCGCAGGCGCACATTGGCTCAGGGCCAAGCTGTGCGCGTGCGGCGTAGTGAGATTGAAATGCTCGACCCGATTAAGAAGCGGAAAGCTCTTCCTTGATCCTCAGCTTGCGCTTCTTGAGATCCTGGATCGTACTCGCATCAGGCGCTGGTCGGTTCAACTCTTCTCGAATTCGTGCTTCGAGGCCAGCGTGTTTGGTTTGCAGCGCGTCAATGTGGGTTGATGCCATAAAGTCTCTCCTCAAGTGGGTGGGAACCCCTGTTGGCGGAGCGACTCGTCCAAGCGCGGACGAGCCGCGAATTGTCATAAAATCATAACCTGCCTATCTTGAAAAGAGATTCCGGATAATGAATCGTCGCATACGGACGGAATCGCGATAAAATGACAATCGGGAGCCAATCGCAGTGACAGAAGAAGAGCTTCGCAAGCGTCTGGAATTGCTGCGCAGCGAGCATGGCGATCTGGATGCGGCGATCATTGCGTTGGGCGAAGCTGGCTCCACCGATCAGCTGCAGATTGCACGCCTTAAGAAACGCAAGCTGCGCTTGAAAGACCAGATGGCTCAGATCGAAGACGTCCTGCTGCCAGACATCATCGCCTAGATGAGGAGCAGCGCAGCTGCGGCCGAATTGGTCTCGAATTAACTCGAGATTCACGAAAACGTATCGGAACGGGACAGACCTGAGCCAGCACTGGAAAAGATGGTTGATCAGGTAGCGTTAACGCGAATGGCTCGATACCCAGACGGGCATGAGCCGACCTACCTCTCTTTCCCAGCCGATTGTCGAATCGCTCTACACCGAAGCACTTGTCCTTGCGGACGAGGTTCGCGCTGTGTTCGCGCAGGGTGTCGGCGAAGAGCTGCGCCCTCAGGATGATCTTGCCAAGCTGACATTCTCCAGCGAAGGCCTGAAGGCGACGACGCGCATGATGCATATCCTTGCATGGCTCCTCAATCAGCGGGCCTATTTCTCAGGCGAACTCAATTCTGTTCAATTGCGTCAGCATGGTTCGCTTCCTGAAGATCAGGGGTCAAGTGAGGAGGAAGTCGAGCGTCTCGATCCGGTTAGCCGCGAATTGGTCGAGGAAACGATCCGCTTGCATCGCCGGATTTTCCGGCTGGATGCGGCCTGGCGCAACGATTTCGAAGCCAATCCGGGTGTTCATGCGATGCATGAACGGCTTGGCCGGGCGATGATGCAATCGGGTTCGCGTACCGGATAATCAAGCCCCTGCAAGCGCTTTGCGCCAGCGCGTCAATCGTTCTTCCCGCTGGGCTTGCTCCAACTCTGGTTCAAACCGCACAAGCTCGCCGCGCATAGCCTCTGCTGCATCACTTAGGCTCTCGTAGAGCCCTGCTCCGGTCGCCGCGAGCATCGCAGTGCCGAGCGCTGTCGTCTCGACAAAGCCCGGCCGCTCGACTGCGAGGCCGAGCATGTTTGCAATGTCCTGCGCCATCCAGTCATTCGCGCTCATCCCGCCATCGATCTTCAGGCTATCCCAAGCAGCGCCATCTGCCGCGAATGCTTCGGCCAAATCATGAGTTTGGTGCGCCATCGCTTCGAGCGCAGCTCGCGCCAATTCTGCTTTCCCGCTTGCAAAACTAAGCCCCGCAATTACCCCGCGAGCGTCTGCCCGCCAATGCGGCGCGCCCAATCCGGCAAGCGCTGGCACAATCGTGACGCCGCCCGTGTCATCAATCGAGCGGGCGAGCGCTTCAGTCTCACTGGCGACTTCCACGATGCCTAAGGAATCACGCAGCCACTGCACGAGACTGCCCGCGACGAACACCGAGCCTTCAATGGCATAAGTCCGCTTGCCGTCTAGCTGCATCAATACAGTGCCCAGCAAACGGTTGACTGAACGCGGGATGTCATGCCCTTTATTGGTCAGCACGAAAGCTCCCGTGCCATATGTCGCTTTTGTCTCGCCCGGCTTGAGGCAGGCCTGGCCGATGGTCGCCGATTGCTGGTCGCCTGCAAGGCCCGTGATGGGGATCGAAGCACCAAGCAGGCTCGCTTCAGCCACTGCGAGTGCGCCTGAATTGTCGACGACGTGCGGCAAGGAGCTTCGCGGGACTCCAAACAGGTCGGAAAGCCCTTCATCAAATCCCTCGCCATCCAACGCCATCAGGAGTGTGCGGCTGGCATTGCTCGCATCGGAGATATGCTGATCGCCGTCTGTGAGCTTGAAAATGAGCCAGCTTTCGATCGTGCCAAATGCCAGCCTGCCATCGTCTGCTGCCGCGCGAACAGATGGAACATTGTGGAGCATCCAGCGCATTTTCGTGCCTGAGAAATACGGATCGAGCAGCAAGCCTGTCTTTGCTTGCACGTATGGCTCGTGCCCTGCCGCGCGAAGCTCTTCGCAGAAGCCCGCGGTCCGACGATCCTGCCAGACGATCGCCCTCGTGAGCGGCTCGCCGGTTTGCTTGTCCCAGGCGACCACCGTCTCGCGCTGATTGGTGATGCCGATGCATGCGATCTTGTCCGCACCGCCCGCCTTCTCGATCACTTCAAGCGCACACGCCAATGTCTTGTCCCAGATCTTAGCCGCGTCATGCTCGACCCATCCCGCCTGCGGATAATGCTGCGTAATCTCTTGCTGCGCGACATGATGCAGCGTGCCCGCCGCATCGAACAGCATAGCACGCGTTGAGGTTGTGCCTTCGTCCAAGACCAGGATGAAAGTGCTCACTGATGTCTCCCAAACAACTCTTCCGTGACATGTGCACGGTCATTCTTCATATGCAAGCCATGGCGTTACCACCTGAACCATGGCCTACCGGTTTGGCCGAGCAATGCGAGCCGCTCGTGCGGCGTGTGCTCGCGCCTAACCCCTCGCCTTACACTTACACCGGAACGCAGACCTATATAGTCGGCGCGGGTGCTGACGTAGCGGTGATCGACCCCGGCCCGGACGATAATGCACATGTTCAGGCGATCATGGATGCATTGGGCGAGGCCAAGGTCACCGCGATCATGTGCACGCATACCCATCGCGATCACTCGCCCGCAGCAGCACCATTGGCCATGCTGACAGGTGCGCCCGTTGTCGGCTGCGCGCCTTTGGTAATCAGCGATGAAGCGCTGGCGGCTTGGGGCACAAGGGCGGACGAAGCCTTCGATGCGACTTATGCGCCGGACCGCATTCTGGAAGATAGCGAGGCGATGACGGGGGAAGGCTGGACCCTTCGCGCGGTGCATACGCCCGGTCACACCTCCAACCATCTGTGCTTTGCGCTGGAGGAGAGCGGCGCGCTGTTTACGGGCGATCATGTCATGGGCTGGTCGACCAGTGTGGTGATCCCGCCCGATGGAGATATGGGCGAATATCTGAAAAGCCTTGAGCGGCTGCAACAGCGCGAGGACCGGGTCTATTACTCAGCGCATGGCGCACCGATCGAGAAGCCGCGCCAGCTGGTGCGCGGGATGATCGGCCACCGCCGCCAGCGCGAAAACCAGATCCTGCGGCTCTTGGGTGAGCGCGCTCGCCCGCTCGAAGAGTTCATCCCTGACATGTACAAGGGCCTCGACCCGAGGCTCAACAAGGCCGCTCAGATGAGCGTGCTGGCGCATCTCATCGATCTTCAGAAACGCGGCCAAGTCGCAAAGGCAGACGAGGTCTGGCAGGCGAGCTAGATGAGCATACGCGGGTTTTGATGCGCACTACGCGATACGCTTAGCGATGTTTTTCGAAAAGGGCATGGTAGGCCAAATCCTTTATTTATCAGATGATTGCCATCGCCTGAGACTCAGAAAGTGTGACTTTCCATGCGGGGTAGGTCTGACAACGGCTTAAACTACCAAAAGCGCTGAATGACGAGTGGATAAACGGGTTCAAAGAGCACCCACGATTTAGACCTGCCTGTGAGTGTAGGAAATGTCAGCAATTGGGGTGGAGCGAGCTTCCTGTTTTTGGCCGACACGGGCAGCCTAAGGCTTTCTATTTCGATTGAGGAAACTCTCAAGACGAAGCTGTTTTTTGTTTTTAGATGCTACTTGGATCGATCGAGCCAGTCGTTGAATTTGCTTTTCCCATTTACCGGCATGCTTCTCTGCGTTTCCATGCTTGATAGGCCCGCAAGCTAGAAACCGAACTGGCTTGAAACCGCAGAAACCGAGAATCTGGCGCTTCCATCGCTTGATCAACGCATTGCCATAGCTCAGACGTAAGAAGAGGGGCGGTGTGTCCATCGTTGCGATTACATCCGCAGAGCGGCCTTCCATCAGCCTATCCCACCACGGGTCGTCGGAATGATATGCAAATGTGAAGCCAGGCAAAAGCAGACGGTCGAGTAAGCCCTTAAGTTCGGCAGGCTCGCTTCCCCACCACATAGGAAAGCTGACTACTAGGTGGTCGCACTCGTCAAGTTGCTTCGCCAAGTTGACAATATCCGGCTCCCACTCAACGCGTTTTGCATACCCGAACCGCAAGATCGGAGAGAAATCCATATCTCGAACCGCAATCCTCTTGATGGTTGCTCCTTGTGGCAAAGCGTCTTCGTACTGCTGGAGTAGGTGCGAAGAGAACCGACCTTCGTCAGGATGACCATCAAGCAGAAGCACGCGCATACGATTAGTAGTCCTGACTGTTATGAATCCGGCAAGAATCTGGACGACGAAACAACGGGCGTCAATGTTCGCTTGAGAATCGGACTAGCGCTCGATGTCCGCAATTGGGTCGCTAGCGGACCCTACCCCAGTTCGCCCTTGGCGAAGCTCTCTGCCAGTTGGAATTTCTGGATCTTGCCCGAGCCTGTCAGCGGGAATTCGTTCATCCAGACCCAATGCGCAGGCGTCTTTTGCGGACTCAGCCGCTCGCGGATAAAGCTGCGTAGCTCGCCCTCGTCGGGACGCTTAGCGCCCTCGGCACAGCGCATGAAACAGGCAACGATCTCGCCCCATTTTTCATCCGGCACGCCTGCAACCGCGACTTCTGCAAGCGCGGGATGCTCCAGCAAGGCCGCTTCGATTTCGGCCGGGAAGAGGTTCTCGCCGCCGCGAATGATCATTTCCTTCACACGGCCTGTGATTGTCACATAGCCGCGGCTGTCCATGCTGCCGAGATCGCCAGTATGCAGCCAGCCATCGGCATCGATGGTTTCCGCCGTCGCCCCTGGATTGTCGTTATATCCAGCCATCTGATTATAGCCGCGCATGCAAATCTCGCCTTGTTCATCCACTGCGCACACGCTGTTGTCATTAGGCGAGCGGATGGAGACTTCGACATGAGCGATCGGCTGGCCGATCTTTTGTGTGAGATCAGCGCCGGTATCCTCCGGCCAAACGGCTGTGATCGCGGGATAGGTTTCCGTCTGCCCATACACGATCAGGATCGGCACGCCGAAGGTCTCCTGCGCCGCGCGATTGAGTTCAGGCTGCACCATCGCGCCGCCGCTGACCACTCCCTCGACACAGGACACGTCCGTGCCCGTCGCCTTGGCCGCTTCGATCATCGCATAGATCATGGTCGGAACGCCGCCGAGGATGTTGGGCTTTTCTCGTTCGATTGCTGACACGACCGCCGCAGGATCGAACACCGAGACAAGCAGGAGGCTTGCGCCATGTGTCAGGCTGCCGAGGACGGAAGAGGCACTGCCGGATGTATGAAACAAGGGGAACGGACACATAACCGTCTTCCCCGCCCCTGATCCCCACCGAACAAACAGATCATAATTGCTCTTGAGCAGACCGTGCTGGTGCAGCAGCACGCCCTTTGGAAAGCCGGTCGTGCCAGAGGTGTACTGAATCATGCAGACATCGAGCGGCTTCGTCTCGCGAAGCTCGCCATCATGCTCGCCTGAAAACAGCTCGCCATGGTCCGTGATGTCGATCACATAATCATGCGCTGGGATGCCCGCCGCTGCTTCATCGACAATCGGACGCAAGGCAGAGCCGCGCACATGCGGCTGGTAATAGACCGCTTCAGAATTGGACTGCTCCAGCACGTAGCGTACTTCGCGCGCAGTGAAAGCCGGATTGACTGTGACAAGCGTTAGCCCCGCAAGCGCCGCACCCATCTGGACAAGTATCCACTCCGGGCAATTGCCCGCCATGATCGCGATCCGAGTGCCTTGCGTGTGACGTGAGGCGAGCGCTTTGCCTGCCCGCTCAGCATCGCTCAGCAGCTCTGCAAAGGTCCATTCGCGTCCAGCTGAACCATCGGCGAGCAGCTCCCGCAGCGCCAGTGCATCGCCGCGCGTTGCCGCTTGCTCGCGCAGCACATCTGCGATCGTGCGCTCTTCCATCGGCGTATCGGTCTGCGCCGGGAAATAGGCTTCGGTGAGCTTTACATCATACATCGCAATCTTCTCCCGCGGACACGGCTAGCATTTTGCGACCCAAAGCGCTCGCAAAATGGCATAAAATGCCTATATGAAAAGCGAAATTTGCAAGCTGACTGGATGGCATTGATGAGCTTCGAGACAAAAGTCCCTACTGGTGATGACCTGCTGGCTGAGATCGACCGCCTGCGCAAAGAGCGCAACGCGGTGATCCTCGCGCATTATTACCAGACGCCCGATATTCAGGATATTGCGGACTTTGTCGGGGACTCGCTGCAGCTAAGCCAGGAAGCGGCAAAGACCGATGCGGACGTCATCGCGTTTTGCGGCGTGAAGTTCATGGCGGATACGGCGAAGATCCTCTCGCCGGAGAAGATCGTAGTGTTGCCGGACATGGACGCAGGGTGTTCGCTTGAAGACTCATGCCCGCCGGAGAAGTTCAAGGCGTTCCGCGAGGCTCACCCTGATCACATCGCGCTCACTTACATCAATTGCTCGACGGAAGTGAAAGCGCTGTCGGACGTGATCGTGACGTCCTCAAGTGCGGAGACAATCCTCCAGCAGATCCCAGAAGATCAGAAGATCATCTTCGGGCCGGATCGCCACTTGGGCGGCTATCTCTCCCGCAAGTTCGATCGCGAAATGCTGCTATGGCCGGGCGTGTGCATCGTGCACGAGGCCTTTAGCGAGACCGAGCTTTTAAAGCTCAAGGAACAGCATCCCGATGCGCCGATTGCCGCGCACCCGGAATGCCCGCCTACGATCATTGACCATGCGGACTATGTCGGCTCGACCAGCGGCATCCTCAAATTCGCGCAAGAGTTCGAAGGCGATACGCTGATCGTCGCGACTGAGCCGCATATCATGCACCAGATGGAAAAAGCGCTGCCGGAGAAGACCTTCATCGGCGCGCCGGGCGCGGACGGAAACTGCAGCTGCAATATCTGCCCGTATATGGCGCTTAACACGATGGAGAAACTCTATGTTGCGCTTCGCGATCTGGAGCCGCGCATCGAGATCGATGAGGATCTGCGCTTGAAAGCGAAAGGGAGCCTCGACCGCATGCTCGAAATGGCGAGCGGAACGGTTGGCAAAGGCGATCTGGGGAAGGTCTAGCTCCTCACTCCACCGGCAGTTCAAACAACAACGCGCGGGCATATTTCACTGGCGGTGAGCCGAAGCTGAGCACGCGGTCGTGATATTCGCGCAGGTCGAAGTCCTCGCCCCAGCGCTCTTCCGCTTCCTGCCGCAAGCTCCAATGCTGGTCATAGCCGGTGTAGTAGCTGAGTAGCTGGATCGAGCCCAAGTTCGCGCGCACCCATTTGCCCGCTGCCTCGCGTTCCTGCTGGAAGCCGCCTTCCATCATCAGCGTCATCGCTTCCTCGCGCTCCATCCCGTCAGTATGGATCTTGATATCGAGCAGCGTGTTGATGATCGCGCGCAAGCGGAACTTGAGACCATTCAGAATGAAATATTTGCCCTCGGTCGTTTCCATCCCGCCGAGATAGCCATCTTCAGCAATCATGCGCTCGGAATAGACCGCCCAGCCTTCGATAAACGGACCGCTGGAAAGCACGGCGCGCAGCACGCTGTCATACTTGTTGGCATGATCGAGCTGCAACGCGTGGCCCGGCACACCTTCATGGATAGAAAGGATATGCAGCAGCGAGTTGTTGTATTCCTTGAGGAAGCTGGTGGCTTGCTCATCGCTCCAGCTGTCAGGGATCGGCGCAACCGCATAGAAAGCAGGCAGGCTCTTGTCGAGCGGCCCCGGCGCGTCGAGATAAGCAACCGAATTGCCCCAGAAGGCTTCTGGCATAGTGATGATCTGCACCGGGCCATCCATTGGGCGGACCAAATCACGCTCATAGGTGTAAGCAGTCGCGAAGTCGGTGGTGTCGCGCGCAGCCTGTTCCAGCCCGTCACGCGGCGCGCGGTTTTCGTAGCTTTTCTCTAATCCGCACTCGATCACAGCCTGTTCGAGCATGGCGGGATCGCGCGTTTGCAAGCCACCGCAAGGTTCGATTGCACGCGCGACTTCGAACATTTGTGCACGAGTTTCGGCATAGGCGGCTTCCGCGCGAGCCTTAAGCTCGGCCACGGTCATATCCGTGTGCAGCGCAAATGCCATCTTTTGCTGGTACTTTTCGAGGCCCAGCCGGAACTCACCTTGTGCACCGGGCACGACCGTCTCGTCGAGCCATGTCTGATGCTCGGCAAGCGCCGCTTCCAGACCGGCTTTCGCTGCATTGTAGCGCTCGCTAGCCAAGCCTGCTTCTTCAACTTCCGGATCGATCAACCCATTGACGATCGACATGATGCCCGCGTTCTGCTTTGCGACGGTCTCGGCATGCACTTTAGGCACACGAGCCACATCGATCTGCGCACGGGCCGTTTCGAGATAGGCCGGGATCGCCTCCATCCGGGCGATAATGTCGGGGAGGCGCTCTTCAAAGGGCGCGAAATCGCGGGCGACCATACCATAAAGCGCGCCGGAAACCGCACCATGGTAGCTTTGCGGGTTCCACGCCCATTGCTGCTCGATATCGTGCGACCAGACATCATATTCGAGCTGCGTTTTGAGCAGCGAATAGTCGACCTGATTGGCGCGAGAGAGCTCATCGAAGGGAGTGTCTTCCAACGCAGCGAGATTGGCTTGAATGGCATCTTGCGTCGCCTGCCGACCAACCTCTGAAGGGTCAGGCATCAGCGCGTTGTAGCGATACTCGCCAAGGCCAGTGGCAGCGATCGGGTTCAGCTCGGTCAGCTCTTCGATATAGTCTGCGCCCAATTGCTCGAACTCTGCGTTCGCATCGGCTCCTGAATTGATCGCACAGGCTGACAGCCCCAAGGCAGCAACGCTCGCAAGCGCAAGTGACGCGAATTTCATGGCAATGTTCCCTCTTCCAAGTGAGGGCTAGCTAGCACCACGCGCGGACTTGGTCGAGGGCGTGCTAACACGGGAGAGGACCAATGCGCTGCCGACCAGCGCCATTCCGAGGATATCGAGTGGCACGAGAACTTCGCCGAACACCGACCAGCCGATCAGCGACGCAATCGCAGGCTGTGTAAGCAGCGCCAGCCCGATCACAAGCGGCGGGAAATGCCGCATCGCGAAGACCAGCAAGCCTTGCCCGATCAGCTGACTGGAGACGAACAGCACCAGAACCGGCGTCCAGTCGGTCGGCCAGACCGGCTCGCCAAGGATCAGCGCCAGGCTCAAAAGCACCGGACTGCCGAACAGGCTGACCCACACGAGCAAGCTCCAGCTGCCAAAATGGGTTCGCGCACCTTTCAGGGTCAGCAGGTACACCGCATAGAGCAGTCCTGCGGTCAGGCAGAACAGATCGCCGATGAATGTCTCAGTCGAGATGTCCAGGCTTCGTCCCATCAGAATGCCCGCCCCTGCAAGCGCGCAGACAATCGCCAGCCATTCAAAGCCGCGTGGCAGCATGCGCGCGATGATAAAGCCCCAGAACAGCAGGATGATCGAGCCGGCATTGCCAAACAGCGTCGCATTGCCGAGCCGTGTGAGGCCGATCCCGATATGCCAGCTCGCCAGATCGAGCGCGAAGGCGACAGAACCCAGCGCGACCAATGCCAGTGTTTTGCGCGGCATTCCGCCGACGCGTTGGCCGCTCATCTTTGCAAAGAGAAACAGGAATGGCAGAGCGAGGAACAACCGCCAGAACCCAGCGGAAACCGGGCCTGTGTCTGCAAGGCGCACAAGCCACGGTCCCAGCGCCAGCGCGACATTGCCGCCCAGCAGTGCAAGGATCAGCGCGATGCTGACAAAGCTGCTTTTGTGCGCCCCCTCGTTTTCCATGCTTGCGCCCTAGCTCTGAAAAGGCCAGTTGCGAAACACAATCGAATTCAATGAGAGGACCCCCTTCGTGCACGATACTCTATTTGAGCCCCTGAAGCTGGGCGCAATTGAAGCCAAGAACCGCATTTTCATGGCGCCGCTCACGCGCGGCCGTGCGGCAGATCCGGTCTTCGTGCCAAACGAGTTGATGGCCACTTACTATCGTCAACGCGCGAGCGCAGGCCTCATTTTGACAGAAGCAACCGGGATCAGCATCGAAGGTCTCGGCTGGCCGTCAGCGCCCGGCGTGTGGAGTGAAGAGCAGGCCGATGCCTGGAAAGCCTCAACCGACGCCGTGCATGAAGAAGGCGGCACCATCGTGTTGCAGCTGTGGCATATGGGCCGTCTTGTGCACCCCTATTTCCTCAGCGGCGAGCCGCCGGTCTCAGCCAGCGCGACGACCGCGCCGGGCCATGGCCACACACCGGAAGGGCGCAAGGATTACGAACAAGCACGTGCCATGACACGCGACGATATCAAGCGGACCATCGATGACTATCGCAACGCTGCCGTAAACGCGAAGGCAGCTGGCTTTGACGGCGTGCAATTGCACGGTGCCAATGGCTATCTCGTCGATCAATTCCTGCGCGACAGCACAAACTTGCGCGATGATGACTATGGCGGAAGCGCAGAGAACCGCACCCGTTTCATGCGCGAAGTATTGGAAGCGCTGATCGATGTATGGGGCGCGGATCGGGTCGGCATTCGCCTCTCACCCAATGGCGAAACGCAAGGCTGTGATGACAGCGATCCCGCAGGCACTTTTGGCGCAGCGACCAAGGTGATCGAAGAGCTGGGCCTCGCTTTCCTCGAGCTGCGCGAGCCGGGCCCGGAAGGCACATTTGGGCAAACCGATGTGCCAAAGCAAAGCCCGATGATCCGCGGCCTCTATTCAGGCCCGCTGATCCTCAATTCCGATTATGACGCGCAATCCGCTGTTAACGATATCGAAGCCGGTCTTTGCGATGCTGTTAGCTTCGGGCGGCCATTTATCTCTAACCCCGATCTGCCTGCGCGGATCGCACAAGGAGCGGAATGGGCGCCAAACAGGGACGTGCCGAAGAGCTGGTACTTCCCCGGCCCGGCTGGTTACACCGACTATCCGACGCTGGAGGAAGAAGCCGCTAGCTAAGCGGAGCCGCGCGTCCCGCCGATTGGAGGCAAGACAATGCGGTCGTGGTTGCTGGTTCCTGCTGAGGACGAAGAAAAGCTCGAGGACGCTGCGAGCAGCGGCGCAGATGTCGTTGTGCTCGATCTGGACCAGGCGCGTTCTGAAAGCGCGCGTGCGGACGGGCGAGAGCGCGCGGCTGACTGGATGCGCAATCATCGCCAGCAAGTCCTGCAAGGCCAGAATTTTGCACGCTGGGTTCGGATCTCTCCGATCGAGTCCGAACATTGGCGCGAGGATTTGCGCGCAGCGCTTGCGGGCGCTGCTGAAGGCATCTTCCTGCCTGCTGTGCCCGGCCCTGCCTATGTCCAGCAGCTCGCATCGGAAGTCTATGAAGTCGAGCAACGCTCCGGCATTGCGCATGGCGCGACGCAAATCATTCCGCTGGTCGCCTCGCGTCCGCAAAATGTGCTGACGCTTGGCCAGTTCGCTGAGAACGTGCAGCCGCGCCTTGGCGGGTTCAGCTGGGAAAGCGCGATCCTTGCAGAAGCAGTGGGCGCCCGGCGCGAACATAGCTCGACCGGCGAATGGTTTGGCGCGATGGCCTATGCGCGTTCAAAGATCGTGCTGCTCGCCAAGGCTTGCGGCTTGCTTGCGCTGGAAAGCGCGCAGCCAGCATCGATGTCAGACGATGCTTTTGCCAATCTGGCCATGGTCGCCCGCGCGGACGGTTTTACGGGCATGTTTGCAAATTCGGCAGCTCAAGTGAAAGCAATCAATGCGGCCTTTGCGCCCACGGAGGGTGAGCTCACCCGCGCGGAAGGGATCATCGCGCAATTCACCAGCAATCCGAACGCCGATCATGTGCGCATGGGTAACCGCGTGCTCAATCGCTCTGACTTACAGCGCGCAAGGCAGATGTTGGAAACCGTCAATATGGGTGTGGGCTAAGCCAGCTTAGTTGTCGCTGGAATCCGGTTCTGCCGCTTCAGCCGGTGCTTCATCAGATTGAGTTTCTGCCTGAGGCTCAGCTTCATTGGATGCGGCGGGCGTACGATCCTGCTCAGCGGATAGCTGTTGCAAGCGCTCTTCTTCGCCGGCCAGAGGCGGCGATTGCGACGTCACCGATTCCAGCGGAAGCATGTCATCGCTGATAGTGCCACCGAGGATTTCGCCTTTGGCTTCCAGGTCTTCGCCGCCAACACGTTCTTCCGGTTCGCCGGAGCAAGCCGCAACAAATGCCAATGGTGCAAGAATGATCAGTCTGGTCATGCGCATGAGCCTTTAGAGCCTGGCAAGCGATCAAGGAAGCCTTTCCCTCGCGCGATCAGGGCTGCATCCCATTCCTGTGGTGAGATATCGATCCCCAGCCGCTCAAGACTGGTCACTCCGAACTCTTCGATCCCGCATGGCACAATTCCGGAGAAATGCGAGAGATCAGGCGCAATGTTGACCGAGAAGCCGTGCATAGTGACCCAGCGGCGCACGCGAACACCGATCGCGCCGATCTTGGCTTCGCGCCCGTCCACATCCTTGGTCCAGATGCCGACGCGGCCATCCACCGCCCAGCTTTCGACACCGAAGTCAGAGAGCGCATCGATCACCCATTTCTCCAACGCATGGACGAAGCATCGCACATCTTTTCCGCGCTGGTTCAGATCGAGCATGACATAGCCAACCCGCTGGCCCGGTCCATGATACGTGTAGCGCCCGCCCCTCCCGGTTTCGACGACATCGAAACGCGGATCGCGCAGCTCTGCGATATCCGCGCTTGTTCCGGCGGTGTAGACGGGCGGATGTTCCAGCAACCACAGCATCTCGCGCGCGTCGCCTGCAGCAATGGCCGCATTGCGCGTTTCCATGAACTCAAGCGCTTCGCGATAGGCAACGAGATCCGCTTCCTGGCGGATTTCTATAGCCTCCATTTCGCTTTGCGTGGCCAGATTCTGTGTCGCGGTTTGCATCTGGCATTGCGTGGGGGCAATCTTCGCGCTTATCAAGGGGCAAACGCGCAGATGGAGCCTGCGCAAGCAGAGGGACTACACACAATGAAACTCGATTTGGGCCGCGCGTGGAATGACGCCACTGCCTTGCTATCCGCTAACAAAGATGTGATCGCCATCGTCGCAGGTGTGTTTTTCTTCCTGCCCTATCTCGCCCTCAGCCTGCTCATGCCCGAAGCCGCTCAGCCGCAGATCAACAATCCCGAGGATATCGATGCTGTCGTAGAGCAGCTGGGCGAAGTTTATGCGGAGAACTGGTGGGTCTTTATCCTCACATCAGTTCTGCAGATGATCGGGATGCTCGCGCTGTTTGCGCTTTTGACGGACAGAGCGCGGCCGACGGTGGGTGAAGCATTGAAGCGCGGTACAACCGGCTTTCCGAGTTATCTCGTAGCTCAGATCCTCGTCGCTGTGGCGATTGGTTTTGTAGGGGGATTGCTAGCGGTGATTTCGCCTCTGCTTTTGTTCCTTGCAGTCCCAGTCATTTTCTATTTGCTGGTCAAATTCTGCCTGATCGGAGCCGTCATCGGCATCGAGCAGATGCTGAACCCATTCGCTGTCCTAAAGCGGTCCTGGCAGCTGACCAAAGGCAACAGCTTCCGTATCTTCTTCTTTTTCGTACTGCTCCTATTGTCGCTCGGCATAGTCTCGCTGATTGTAACAATGATCTTCGGAGTGGTCTTTGCGGCCGCTGGCGGCCAGATCGAATTGATCGGCAATGCCATCATCGGAAGTCTGGTAAACGCCATTTTCGCCATCATTTTTCTTGGCGTACTCGCTAGTATACATGCGCAGCTAGCTGGCCCGAATTCCGAAGCGTTGAGCGAAACTTTCGAATAAAGGCGCGAGAGCAAGGGTGGGCGCGCGGAAGGCAGCCTTAGTCTTTGCTCTTCCAGCCCCAGAACAACTTGCACGGCAGAATATTAAGCCATTCAAAGCCCTGATCAATCCGCTCGAAATGCGGCGCCATGAAGTCACGGCAAGCTGCAGTGAACTGATAGACGAGGAATGCGCCGCCCGGGCGGATGACACTGTGCGTCGCGGCTGCAATCGCTGGCGCAACACCTGAGGGCAAAGTCGAGAACGGCAGGCCGGACAGCACGTAATCGGCCTTCTCGAAGCCGTGCTCAGCAACGATCTGCTCGACATCTTCAGCCGAGCCCAGCACGGCATGGAAGCGCGGATCGCGGATCGTCTTGCGCAGATAGTCGATATAGATCGGGTTGGTATCAATCACGATCAATGCGCCATCACCGCGCAGCCGCTCCAACACCGGACGGCAGAATGTGCCGATGCCTGGCCCGTATTCGACAAACAGCTTTGTCTCGCGCCAATTGACCGGCTCCAGCATACGCCGGACAGTAAAACGTGAAGATGGAATGATCGAACCCACCATGCGCGGGTGCTCCATAAACCCACGGAGAAACACACTGCACTGTGCGCCATAGAGCGCCAGCCGGTCGCGCAGACCGCCTTTGCTGCCAAGTGTTGCGCCCTTCGATTTCATGTAAGATCCCTCTCTCGCGGCCAATGGGGGAATGCCAAGCGATGACTGGCAGGCCTTGCAGATGCTTTCCCGCATTGCAAGCATCAGCCGCCTCGCTTAGCTGCATTTGCGATGGATAACAGCGAAACACCTGAAGCGAGCGATTCCGTAGCGTCATCTGTACTCAAACAGGAGACACGCACGATCTCGCGTGGACGGATGGCGTTGCTTTTCGCGGTGATGCTGACGACGGCCGCGGGTAACACCGCCATGCAATCTGTGATGCCATCGATCGGAACTGCACTTGAAGTCTCAGACGTCTGGATCAGCCTGGCTTACACGTGGTCAGCGCTGCTTTGGATGACTTGCGCTCCTTATTGGGCGCGCAAATCGGACCAACGTGGACGCAAAGCGATGATGGCACTCGGCATGAGCGGCTTCATTATCTCCATGGGGCTGTGCGCCATCGTACTGTGGTTTGGCCTTGCCGGCGTGCTCCCTGCAATCTGGACACTGCTGCTGTTTGCCATGGCGCGTAGCCTCTATGGCGGGTTCGGCTCAGCCGCGCCGCCCGCCGTGCAAGCCTATGTCGCCTCGCGCACGGCTCGTTCTGAACGCACGCAAGCGCTTGCATTGATCGCGTCGAGCTTTGGCCTTGGCACTGTGCTCGGCCCTGCTCTTGCTCCGCTCATGGTGTTTCCCGGACTTGGCTTGACCGGTCCGTTCTGGGCGTTTGTCGTGATTGGTATCGTGACACTCATCGCATTGCGTCTGCGCTTGCCTAATGATGAGCCGCAATTCCCTGCAAGAGGGCGCGGCATTGATGAGCCTTTCTCCTCCAGTTCCTCGGCCCGTCAGCAGGATGAGGACGAGGATGAAGACGGCGGTGAGTCCGGCACGGTTGTGAAGCGGCTGAGTTGGTGGGAGCCGCGCATCCGTCCTTGGGTCATCGCAGGATTGCTCGGCGGACATGCACAGGCGATGGTGCTGGGCGTAGTCGGATTTCTGGTCCTTGATCGGCTGGGCCTGCGCTCTGACCCGCTTGCAGGAACCGGGCCTGTTGGCCTTGTCCTGATGTGCGGCGCGATAGCGACCTTGCTTGCGCAATGGGGCGTGATCCCGCGGCTTAATCTGGGACCGCGTGCGTCCACTTTGTGGGGCATCGCTCTTGCCGCGTTCGGCGTAGTGGTGTTCGCGCTGGCGCGCGACCTTCACGCGATTGCACTTGGTTACGCGATCGCCTCACTGGGCTTTGGCTTGTTCAGGCCGGGAACCACCGCGGGTACTTCGCTCGCAGTAACACGCGCAGAGCAAGGCGAAGCGTCAGGGATTGTGTCATCCGTCGCGGGCGCTGCTTTTGTGTTCGCACCGGCTCTCGGCGTATGGCTCTACAGCCTGTCAGAGATCGTCGCTTTCAGCACAGTCGTGTCGCTGTGTCTTGCGGTCCTGCTGCTCGGCTGGAAGCAATTGCAAAGCGATGATGTACTGACAAAGAAACGCCTGAGCTAAGCGTCGGCGCGTTCAAATTATCTCGAGAACAATATCCTGCGGACGGCATAGCCGCGTGCCTTTGTCCGTTCGCACAAGCGGGCGCTCGATCAGGATAGGGTCGGCTGCCATTGCAGCTAGCACTGTGTCATCGTCCGCGTCGGGAAGCCCGCGCTCAGCCGCGTCAGTACCGCGCATCCGCAAGCCCTGCTGCGGCGAAATCTCTGCCTCCGCATAGAGCGCTTTAAGCTCAGCCGCGCGGGGCGGATCCTTCAGATACTCGACCACGGTCACATCGACCTTGGAGAGATTCTCGAGGATCGCGAGTGTTTTTCGCGAAGTACCGCATTTCGGATTGTGCCAGATGGTCGCTTTCACAGACTTCCCTTTCAAGCCAGCCTTACGTCAAATTCATGTGACATATGTGCCTCAGTACGCCTCAGCTAGTCGCAAAAGCGAGAAAAATCACGCAATAAGGTTGTAATTGCAAATTAGTCGCAATAACAGTCCCGGCATTGATAACGACTCGCAACAAGGATCGTCATAGTGAGTTTTCAAACTGTTCGTGCTACCCTTCTGGGTTCTGTTGCCACTCTTCTCATTGCCACGCCTGCCTTGGCTGAAAGCGAGGACACGGCAGAGGAATATTATGATGATACCATCATCGTAACTGGCGAGGTTCTCTATTCCGATCAGGTCAACGCGGTTAAAACGCCCACTCCGATCATCGATGTCCCGCAAAGCCTGACGATCACTACGCAGGAAGAAATTCAGCTGCGCGGCTTCACCAGCATTGGCGAGATTATCGACTACACTCCCGGCGTAAACATGTCGCAAGGCGAAGGGCACCGTGATGCGATCGTCTTCCGCGGCATCCGTTCAACCGCAGACTTCTTTATCGATGGGATGCGCGACGATGTGCAGTACTATCGCGGCCTCTATAATCTTGAGCAGGTGGAGATCCTGCGCGGCCCCAATGCGCTGTTGTTCGGTCGCGGCGGCACAGGCGGCATCCTCAACCGCGTGACCAAGAAAGGCTCACTCGGTGAGAATTTCAGCGGCGGTCAGATCGCAGTCGATACTTTTGGCGCGTTCGACTTGCAGGCGGATGTCAATTTCGCAGCAGCAGACAATGTCGCGATCCGCGTGAATGCAGCCTATGAGGATCTCAACAACCACCGCGATTTCTACGATGGCGAGCGGATCGGCATTAATCCGACAGCGCGCATCAAATTGAGCGATGCGACACTGGTCGATCTCTCCTACGAATACGCCAATCACGACCGGTTTATTGATCGCGGCATCCCGACAGGCGCAGATGGCCGCCCGGTCGAAGCGTTCAAGGACATCGTGTTCGGCGATCCGGAATTGAACTTCAATGACCTGGAAGCGCATTTGCTGCGCGCGAATGTCAGTCATCAGTTTTCGGATAACTTTAAAGGCAATTTCGCAGTCTTTTATGGCGACTACGACAAAGTCTATTCGAACTTCTACGCGTCGGCCTATGATGAACTAAGCGATCCAGACGTGGTCACACTCGACGGATATGTCGACACGACGCAGCGGCAGAACCTCATCCTGTCAGGCACGCTCGTCAGCGAGTTTGAAACCGGCAGCATCGCTCACACGCTGATGGTCGGCGGCGAATACATCAACACCGATTCAGATCAGAACCGTTTCAACCCGGTATGGAGTTCGAACGGTAACGATACCGAGCAATTCGAGATCATGCGCCCTCTTCAGCTTCGCGGCGGTAGCGGAACATTGGCATCAGGCGCTCAAGCAACGGCTGGCTTTACCGATCTCAACGACGACACCCGCGCCGATCTCGAAGTGTTCTCGCTTTTTATCCAGAACGAGATCGAGCTGACTGACTGGCTGAATATCGTCGTCGGCGGACGTTTTGACAGCTTTGACATCACAGTCGACGACTTCGGCGATCCGGCCAACCCGAGCCGCCTTACTCGCAAGGACGAAGAGTTCAGCCCGCGCGGCGGCATCATCATCAAGCCGCAAGAGAATATTTCAGTCTATGCGAGCTATTCGGAAAGCTTCCTGCCCCGCTCTGGCGAGCAATTTGCCAATCTCGGCGGCGGCGCAGATGCACTTGACCCGGACACTTTCAAGAATCTGGAAGCGGGCCTCAAATGGGATTTCCAGCAGGGCCTGAGCTTCACCGCGGCGGTGTTCGAGATTGAGCAAAGCTCTCCCCAAGTTGATGACAATGATGCTCAGCAGCTCGTCGTTGTCGACTCAACCATCAGTGGCTTCGAGCTCCAGCTACAAGGCGAGGTTATGCCAGGCTGGTTCGTTTCAGCCGGTTACAGCTACCTTGACGGCGAGCAAGTGAACCAGGCGGGACCAACCGGCCTTCGTCCGCGCGAATTGCCGGAAAACATGTTCTCGATCTGGAACAAGGTCCAAGTGACGGACAGATTCGGCATCGGCCTTGGCCTTACCCATCAGGATGAGAGCTTCATCAATAACAGCAACTCTGCTGTCCTGCCTGCATACACCCGCGTTGATGCAGCTCTCTATTACAATGTCTCGGACAATCTGCGCGTTCAGGTGAATGTCGAGAACCTGACGGATACGCTGTATTTCCCGAACTCGCACTCGACCCATCAGGCCAGTGTCGGCGCGCCTCTGAACGCGCGCTTTGCGATTACCGGGCGGTTCTAGCGTCCAAGAGTTACCCCCCAGCGGGCGGCAGTCTCATTCGCTGTCGCCCGCGACCTCTTCACGGATCGGCCTGAGTGCAGGCACGACGCGAGACGCTTCAGCAGGATCGACTTGCGGTGCAGGCGCGGCGCTGATGGTTTCGCGTCGCCTTGCCACGCGTCCTGCGCGCTGGATTGCTCTCACCAGCCGCGGATAGACACCGCATCGGCAGATATTGGGGATCGCTTGCTTGATCTCTTCTTCGCTAGGATCAGCATTGCGTGAAATCAGCGCAGCGGCGGCAAGCGCAATGCCCGGCGTGCAGAAGCCGCACTGGATCGCCTGTTCTGCAACCAGTGCCTGTTGAACCGGATGCGTGCGGTCATCCGACAGGCCTTCAATCGTCGTGATGAAGCGGCCTTCAGCTTCGCCTATGGTTACGAGGCACGAACGCAAGGCTGCGCCATCGACCAGCACTGTGCATGCGCCGCAATCGCCATTGCCACAGCCATATTTCGTACCCGTCAGATTGGCTGCATCGCGCAGCGCCCACAGCAAGGGGGTGTCGGCGTCGAGATCGAACTCAAGCGGCTGCTCGTTGACTGTCATGCGCGGCATAGGCGCGGCTTCTCCAAAAGTGGCTTAGACGAAAGCCTATCGCATGTGAGACATTGACGGGCAAGCAAGCGGCAATCGCACAATCCCTCTTCCCCACGGCTCTCTGCATCGCTAGGCCACCCCTATATGAGCGAGAACGCCAAATTGACGCGCGGTTCGATCCGTGGGCATCTCGTTTCGCAAACGCTGCCGATGATCATTGGCGTTGCCGCCATCATGTCCATCGGGCTCGTCGATGCGTATTTCATCGGTCAACTGGGTAGCGACCCTCTCGCTGCCATTTCCTTCATTTTCCCGGTGAGCGTTGCCACAAGCAGCCTGGGCGTCGGCATGATGGTCGGGATCAACTCCGTTGTCGCAAGAGCGCTGGGTGAAGGCGATATCGACAAAGCTGCAAGACGGGCCAACTTCGGCCTGGTCCTGGCTGTGCTGGCGGGAGCTGTATTGGGCGCGGCACTGTTTGCGCTGATCGACCCTTTGTTCCGCTTGATGCAAGCGGATGAAAAGCTGATGCCACTCATCCGCATCTACATGCAGCCCTATGCGCTTGGCTTCCCGCTGATCATGGCAATCATGGGCGTAAACGGCGTGCTGCGCGGACAAGGTGAAGCAAAGCGCACATCCTACGTTTCACTAACCTATGCGGCTGCCAACTGGGTGCTCGATCCGATCCTGATCACCGGAGCGATCGGTTTTGCAGGCTTTGGCATTCAAGGTGCTGCCTTTGCTACCATCATCGGCTGGGCGGTTGGCCTTGCAGCGGCTCTCTGGCTGATGCGCAACACCGCGCTTCCGCTCGATCTGTCACTCATCAGGAAGTGCCGCAAGCGTGAGCAGGTCTATGCGATCATGAAGGTTGCGGGACCAGCGGCCATGTCGAATTCCATTAACCCCATTGGTCTTTCTGTCCTGACAGCCTTGATCGCTGCGGAAGGCTCAGCCGCTGTAGCCGGCTTTGGTGCTGCCGGCAGAGTACAAAGCTTCGCAGTTGTGCCCTTGCTGGGATTGTCAGGCTCTATCGGAGCGATCGTCGGACAAAACTGGGGCGCTGGCGAGTTTGGCCGTGCGCGGCAAGCCATGTTAGGCGCTGGCCTGTTCGCGATGGTCTGGGGCCTCGCAATTGCGCTCGCCTTGACGTTGTTTGGCGATTGGTTTGGACAGTTCTTCAGCGAAGATCCGGAGGTGATCGAGGAATTCGCTCTGTACCTGTCGATCGCTGCCTGGGGCTATGCCGGTTTTGGCGTGCTGATCACAGCCAATGGCGCGCTAAACGCTGTCGACAAAGCGACTTACGCCTTGGTTCAATCAGTCGCGCGCGTGTTTCTCATTATGTTGCCGTTTGCGTGGTTTCTGCGCCCCACATGGGGATCTTCGGCTATCTATGCAGCCGAGCTCGCCGCCAATGTCATCGGCGGCGCCGTTGCGGCCATATTGGTGTGGTACGTGCTCACACGTAGGACCTCTGCGGACAGGTCGTGACCCTTCATTAACCAAATTATTCCATAAGCAGCCACCTCAAGACTTGAGGCCTGTGAGATGGATGACCTGTTAGCGGATTTCGTCGCTGAAACCCGCGAAATGCTGGAAGCGAGCCAAGGCGAATTGGTCGCCTGGGAAGCCGATCCGTCGGATCGCTCGCGGCTGGATGCCATCTTTCGTTTCGTCCATACAGTCAAAGGCAATTGCGGCTTCTTTGATTTTCCGCGGCTCGAAAAGCTCAGCCATGCAGCCGAAGACGCGCTTGCTGACGTTCGTGCAGGTCGCCGGGAATCCGATACTGCACTCGTGACTGCAATCCTCGCTATCATCGATCGTATCGCGCAAATGGCAGACGCAATCGAAGCAGGCGAAGAGTTTCCTGAAGGTGGCGATGAGGCACTTATCGCGGCACTGGAAGCGTCCGAGCGGGAGACTGGAACTCTCGCAGACGCACCAGCGAAAGCACTGTCCAATTCAGAGCTTCAATCTGATGAAAGCGCAGTCGCCAAACCGGCGCCGCTGGCAAGCGCTGCGTCCCAGGCGCGCACCATCAGACTGTCAACTGAATTGCTCGACCGCGTCATGGTCGGCGTTTCTGACATGGTGCTCGCTCGCAATGACCTTGCGCACCGGCTGCGGATTGCTGGTAATGAGCCGACCATTGATGGCCCATTTGAGCGGCTATCTTCCATCCTGACTGACGTGCGCGAAGCTATCACGCGGATGCGGATGCAGCGCATCGAACACCTTTTCAGCGTGTTTCCGCGCCTTGTTCGCGATCTTTCCAATGAGCTTGGCAAGCAAGTCCTCATCGACTTTGAAGGCGGCGATGTCGAACTCGACCGCGAAATGGTCGAGATGGTGCGCGATCCGCTCACGCACATTATCCGCAATGCTGTCGACCATGGCATTGAGCCACCTGCTGAGCGGCTCAAAGCCGGCAAACGCGAAACCGGACTTTTACGGATCGCAGCTCGGCAGGCAGGAAACCGCATTTCGATTGTCATCACCGATGACGGTCGCGGCCTTGATGCAGAGAAGATTGCAGCCAAAGCACTGGAAAGCGGCATTGTGACCAATGCTTCGCTGAGTGAAATGACCCGCGAAGATATATTGCAGTTGGTTTTCGAACCTGGGCTTTCAACCGCTGATCACGTGAGTTCAGTATCGGGACGCGGCGTTGGTCTCGACGTCGTTCGAGCGAACCTTGAGCGGGTCGGCGGAACGATCAGAGTCACCAGCACGTCGGATCATGGCTCGCTTTTCTATCTCACTTTACCGCTGACGCTGAGCATCATCTCTGGCCTTACTGTCGAGCAAGGTGACCAGTGTTTTGCAATACCGCAATCCTATGTCGAAGAAGTCGTCCAGCTCGATTCAGATGCGCTGGACTACACCCAGGTTGGTGATCGCCAAATGGTGACGTTCCGTGAGAAGCGCGTACCTTGCATCTCGATGGAGGACTTTCTCGGGGTCGACCATGAGCTCGACACTGATGATCGAACTGCCATCATGCTGCGATTGGCAAGTGGCGACCTCATCGCGTTACTGACGGATAAAGTCCGCAATATCAGCGATCTGGTCGTCAAGCCGCTGCCTCCGGCAATCATGCAGAGCCAGCTTTATACCGGCTCGACGCAATTGGATGACGGCACGCCTATTCTGGTCCTCGATATACCACAGATCGCAAGCAATGAGGGCCTTATCTCAGATACCCATGCGCAAAGTTCAGGCCAGGAATCGAGTGCGCAGGAAGAGGCGTCGCGCGGCACTCAAGCCATGATCTTCATCGGATATGATGACCGGCGCTATGCGATGCGGCTTGAACTGATCGAGCGGATAGAAACTGTTGCCAGCGAAGCGCTCGATCTGTCTGGCAAGCGCCCACGCGTGCTGGTTAACGGCGTCCTGCTTGACCTGCTGGGCTTCGATGCCGCAGAAGCCTGTGGCGAAACGCTCCGCCTGCTACGAATGAGCGACGGAAACAACACATTGGCTTATGCTGTAAAGCGTGTTGAAGACGCCGCCTTCCTGGATGACGAACTCGCCCCTGCTCAAGATGAAGAACTGCTTGATGGTGTAGCAATCCTCGATGGAAAGCCCGTCGCTTTGCTGGATGGATATGCGATCTTCGCCCGCTACGGAAGTGCCTGCGCAAGTGGAGCTCGGCTCACTTGCAGCGTGCCAGACACAGAATGGGCCCAGTCTATCCTCGCCCCATTGGTCGCGCGTTGCGGGTATGCGGTGCTCCCCTCTTCAAGCGACGAAACCGCCGACGTTGAGATTGTCATGAGCGGCGAAAAGGCAAGCCGCGCATCCCCTGCAAACACCATCGTTCTTGACGATATCCAACCGGGTGACGGGTCGGCCTCCATCTATCGTTATGACGAACCGGCCCTTCGCAAAGTCTTGCAAGACATCCGCGTTCAAAACAGCAAGGGAGAGGCAGCATGATGGATCTGCTAGTCATGCTGACGATTGGTGGGCGACAATGTGCATTGCGCGCCATTGATGTGGATTCTGTAATGGAGATCGAGACCATTACACGCGTGCCCAATGCACCTGATCATGTGGTCGGCCTCAGCACACGCCGTAGCCAAACGCTGACCGTTATCGACTGTATGCGCGCGGCTGGTCTCGAGAAGACCACTGATCCCATTGGTCAACGCGCCGCTGTTGTTGAGCATGAAGGGCACATCTATGCGCTGCTTGTCGATGCAATCGACGATGTGGAGGACACAGACGGAGATGTCATCGCCGTAACAGGCGGTTTTGGCGAGCAATGGTCACAACTGGCTGAAGGGCTGATTGAAACCCGCAAGGGACCAGCCCTGTTGCTGAAAGTGAATTGTCTTATCGCGGGCAAAGGGAAAATCCTCGCTACGGCTTAAGGTGATGGTTACCCGCTCTCGCTACACCCGAAGTCAAAATAGACAGGGGTCCTTATGAAAACGTGCCTGATTGTTGATGACTCGCGGGTTATCCGGAAAGTGTCTCGGCACATTCTGGAGACGCTGGGCTTTGCCGTGGACGAAGCCGAAAATGGCCAGGAAGGTCTCGCTTATTGCGACGAGCAGATGCCGGACGTGGTGCTGCTTGACTGGAACATGCCTGTCATGACCGGGATCGAGTTTATCACACAACTGCGGCAACGCCCTGAAGGCGGCAAGCCAAAGGTGGTCTTTTGCACGACCGAGAACGATGTTGCGCATATCCGGCAAGCCATCTCAGCAGGGGCAGACGAATATGTCATGAAACCCTTCGATCACGAGACTTTGCAGATCAAATTGCAGCTCGTCGGCATGAGCTGAGGGGGGCACGCGCGTGACTTCAACAGCGACATCTCTGGACAAGAACAATCAGGACCGCGGGCGCAGCGGTGCTGACGGTCCAATCCGTGTGTTGATTGTCGATGACTCTCTTACCGTGCGTACGGTCTTCTCGCGCATGGTGCAGGACGCATCAGACATGATTGTTGTCGCAGGTGAGAGAACCGCAGAACTGGCTTTGGCTCGACTGCGCAAGGAACCTGTCGACGTAATCCTGCTTGATCTCGAGATGCCGGGAATGGGTGGACTGGAAGCTCTCCCTGAGCTGCTCAAGTCTCAAAAAGACCTAGAAATCCTTGTAGTGTCGTCGCTGACAAATGAAGGCGCAGAAGCTACAATGGCCGCGCTTTCCATGGGCGCTGCTGATACAATGCTCAAACCGCGGCCAGGTGGTTTTGACGCGCAATATCGCTCTGCCTTGTTGGAGAAGATCCGCGCTTTAGGCGGCGGATCAAACGATCCAGCCGAAGCAAACGCACAAGCATCCAATCCCCGTGCATCAAGAAAACTGACCGCCTCTCGCCAGAGTGAAATCATTGCCATCGGCGCATCGACTGGCGGAATTCACGCACTCAACTTGCTGTTGCGGACACTCAAGCCCGCATTTGATTTGCCGATCTGCATTACACAGCATTTGCCGACTTCATTTGTCTCTGTCTTCGCGCGGCAGCTAGAAGTCACTTCAGCGCGGCGAGCGGTGATTGCTGAAGATGGTGCAATTATCCGGCGCGGAGAGATTGCCGTCGCAACCGGTCATTCGCACATGCTGCTGGAGCCGCGCGGTCAGGCCTTTGTAGCGCGCACCTCAAGCCAACCAGCCGCGAGCGGATGCATGCCGTCGGTTGATCCGATGCTTTCTAGCCTTGCCCGGAACTGCAATGGCAAAGCGACCGCAATCCTGCTGTCGGGTATGGGTAAAGACGGCGTGCTTGGCGCGGAAAAACTGGTCAAGGCAGGCGGCACTGTGCTCGCTCAGGATGCTGAAACTGCGGCGGTTTGGGGGATGCCAGGAGCTGTTGCGAATGCAGGGCTCGCCAGCGCTGTTCTGCCGCCTGAGGCCATTGCAGAACGACTGATGGCAGATCGCGGATTGTCCTGATGGAGATCGGCGAAGCTTCCTATCAGATAATTGCAGATCTTCTCGCCGCACGCACTGGCCAGCAACTTACGGAAAGCCGCCGCTGGCGCGTGGGAACGAGCCTAGCAGGCCTTTTCAGGGAACGCGGCATCTCCAATCTCGATCAGCTGGTCTGCATGCTTGCATCGCCCGGGCATTCTGCTCTTGCGGAGGAAGTCGTGGAGGCCCTCCTAAACAACGAAACTTACTTTTTCCGCGATCGAGCAACGTTTGAACAGCTGCCGCAGCATATCTTCCCGATGCTGGCTAAGCGGCGCAAGGCGCAGCGGCGCTTGCAGATCTGGTGTGCAGGCTGTTCCACGGGACAAGAAGCGCACTCGCTCGCCATGCAATTCGCTGACAACAGCGATCAATGGGAAGGATGGTCGATCGATATCCTTGGGACTGACATCTCGCAAAGTGCGATCGCAAAGGCAAAGGCCGGCCATTACAGCCAGTTCGAAGTGCAGCGCGGACTAGGGATCGCGCAGATGCTCGATCATTTTGAAGAGACAGCATCAGGCTGGCAAATGAAGAGCAAGACGCGCTCAGTCGTGAGATTTCAGCAGCACAATGTTTTGGACAGGCCTCCAGCGCTCAATAGCTTCGATTTGATCTTGTGCCGGAATGTGTTGCTGTATTTCCCGCAGCAGACGCGCGCTCGCGTCTTTGAACGGTTGAGTGAAGCCCTGGGCCCGGACGGGTTTCTCATGCTCGGAGCTGGCGAAACCGTAGTTGGTCAAACCAAACTGTTCGCGCCGATCGCTGACAAGATTAGTCTCTATGCCAGCGCCGAACACGCCAGTGCAGGTCATACCTTGGACGAGAGATTGCGCGCTTAGCCCCGCACCCGGCAACTGACTGAACCGTAACCAGGATACGGGTGTATTCATAAGTTACTGAAGTATAATGCTAAAATCTGCACACAAGGGCAGCAAGGTAAATTTTCAGTTTACGCTAAATTAGCGAATACTCGCTATCCCGACACCCTCGCGCACGTGCTGTGCGGATCAAGGGGGTTTTGTGCGTTCATTTTCTCGCCCAATGACGCTGCGGCCAGTGATGCTCATTGTAGCACCACTGCTCATGCTGACAGTGCTGTTCGGTTTGTTGATGGCCGCCATCCTGATGAGCGGGAAAAGCGCTTACATTTCCGGCACAGGCATTTTGGTTGCAGGTGTTCTGATTTATGGCGCGACGCTGTTTGTACTCAGTGTCACTGGTGTTTCCAGTATTCGCGAACTCGAAGACTTGGGGCGTCGCGACGGTTTGAGCGGGCTCGCCAATCGCCATGCTGTTCATCAGGACTTTGCCAGATCGGTACGTCAAAATCCTGAGGCAGCGCTTGCGCTGATCGATCTTGATGGATTCCGGCAAGTAAATGATCACCTGGGACATTTCGTAGGCGATCAGGTCATTCGACATTGCGCGGCAATGCTCAAAGAGATCTGCAGCAAGGATGCGCGCTGTTACCGACTGGGCGGCGATGAGTTTGCTGTGCTGGTCCATGGACCGGTCGCTGGCACAATTCTAGAGAGCATATGCCGCAATTTCATCGAAGAATTGGAAGCGCCCGTGCCGATTGGCGACAGGCGCCTGGCGATTGGCGCAAGCATTGGTTTGGCACTTACCGGCGAAACCGAAGAACTCAGCTCTTCCGAATTGCTTCGGCGTGCTGATGTGGCGATGTACGCATCCAAGCGGTTCGGCCGGATGCGGTGCACTTGGTACAATAAGGATTTCGATCGCGATCGCGAAGCCGCGCAGGATCTCGACGAAGAATTGCGACACGCACTCGCCAATGACGAGTTTGTCTTGGCCTATCAGCCTCTTGTCGACGCGCAAACTCGCGAGATTGTCGCAGTTGAAGCATTGATTCGCTGGAATCGACCTGATGGCAAGACCGTTGGGCCCCATATCTTCATCCCGGTCGCCGAAGAAACGGGCATGATCAATCCGATTGGCCTATGGGTTCTGCGCAAAGCATGCGAAGAAGCGTTGGATTGGGCGCCGCTCACAATATCCGTCAACATCTCTGCAGCGCAGCTTCGCAACGCTGAATTCCCGGTCAAGCTTGGACAAATCCTGGAAGAGACAGGCTTTCCAGCAGAGCGTCTCGAGCTGGAGATCACAGAAACTTTCCTTGTTATGGATTCCAACGTTGCCGAACGCAGCCTTGAGATCATTCGTGGCTTCGGCGTCAAAGTCGCACTCGACGATTTCGGCACCGGCTATGCCTCGATTGGGTTCTTGCGACAGTTCCGCTTCGAGAAACTGAAGCTTGATCGCTCACTCGTAGTCGACGCTGGCGAAGACGAGGGCAGCCGCGCGATGATGCTGTCTTCTGTCACCCTCGCTCGGGCCTTGAAGATGGGCGTTGCTGCAGAGGGTGTCGAGACCGCAGAGCAAGCCGAAATGGTCAGAGCAGCAGGTTGCGATCAAATTCAGGGCTGGCTCTATTACAAGGCGATGCCTCCTCAGGAAGTATCGGACCTTCTCGCTGGTCAATCCGAATTCTCATCAAACCCATCGCAAGTGAATTCCTCAAGAGGCGCACAAGCATGACCGCACAACCTGACCCATCAGAGTTTATCGTCGATAGCGAGCTGAAGGATGAGTCCATCCGCTTCGACGAGAAAGTCGACCCTTTTACAGCCTGGTTTGGACGCCTCGGCACAAGCCCGAAGGTCTTCTTCGTGGTGGTGCTGCCCTTGGTGATTTCGCTGGCCTCTGCGGCATTCGCCTATCTGGGGCTTGCTGCTGTCGAAACCGGTCTCGCTGTCGGCACGCCGGAAGCGATTACTGCCGCACGCGCTGAGATTTCGACGCTCCAAGTTATGCTCATGGTCAGCATCGCATTGTCAGCTATTCTGTTTGTTTTGGTTCTTGGCGTGATCAACCGCGACATTATCCGCAGCAGTCGCCAACTGATCGATTGTCTCACACTGATCACCGACCGCAAGTTCAACTTTGAGGTGCCAGGGCAAGATCGCAGCGATGAATACGGCCAGCTTGCAGTTGCAATTGAGCGTATCCGGATCGCCAATGCAGAATTTGTGGCTTTGGAAAAAGACAATCAGGAGCGATTGGAAAGCAACCTCGTCAGCGAGAAGGATGCTCGTCAGAAAAGGCGTGTGCTTCTTTCACGGCTTGCAAAACAGCTGGAGCGCGAGGTTGTCGATGTCGCGAATGGCGTTGCGACAGCGGCGAACCAACTGCAGACAACCGCAACAGGTATGGCTGCGACGGCTGAGCAAGCCAACATCCGCACCGAACAAGTCTCCTTGTCCATGCAAGAGGCGAATGCCGGTGCAACGTCAGCGGCCGCTGCGAGCGACGAGTTTGCCATGTCAATTGGTGAGATCAGTCAGCAGGCTGCCAGTTCGGCTGAAATGGCACGAACTGCCTCGACATCAGCTGGCGAAGCCGACGCGACAATTTCTGCGCTTTCTGCTTCGGCCGAAGAAGTCGGACAGATCGTCGAGCTCATCCAAACGATTGCACAGCGCACCAATCTGCTTGCCCTGAACGCATCCATTGAAGCTGCGCGTGGCGGTGAGGCGGGCCGAGGATTCGCAGTGGTCGCCAGCGAAGTGAAAGAGCTGGCCATGCAAACCAGCAGAGCAACAGAACAAGTCGCTGAACAGATCCGCGCCATGCAGGATACCACAGGCGCTAGCGTAAACGCGCTGCGCTCAATTGCTTCACAGATCAACCAGTTGGAAGTGACCGCGGTATCCATCGCAAGCGCCGTCGATCAGCAATCGGTGGCTGGACAAGAACTGGCTCGCAATATCGACAGAGCTGCAAGCGGTACTGACAAAGTGTCCGAGCATGTTGAAGATGTCCGCGAACTTTCGCTTTCGACCGGGGCAGCGGCATCGCAAGTGCTTGCTTCATCGACCGAACTTGAGTCTCAAGCGTCAAGCTTGAGAGAGCAACTCAACCGTTTCCTGAGGCAAGTGCGCGAGGACTGACCCCCGCGACTTTCGCTCAATGAAAAACCCGCCGCTCTTATCGAGCAGCGGGTTTCTTGTGTTGCCTGCTGAAGGGGCTGAAGACCGCTCAGCAATCCTTGTCGTTTTCCTTCTTGCGGAAGATGTTGCCAATTCCGCAACCGATCTTGGAGCCCACTTTCTTGGTATTGCCCCAGTGGTGCTGCGCACGGTCTCCCGCAACCTGTCCGAGATTTTTGAGTTTGTCGGAACCTTTAAGTGCATCAGCATAGCGTTGCTGTGTATCGCGCATCGCATGCAGCTCCATACCGGTCGCGCTGCCAATTTTCTCTCGCTTGTCGGCACCGTAGTTCCGCATGTTTTCTTTCAGTTTGCCTTTGGTCGTCAGGGTTTCGCCGATCTTCCTGAAATTCGACTTGTGGTGCTCCCAGCGGTCACGCGCCACATCTCCCATTGTGACGTCCTTATCGAAGATTGCCGAACCATAGCGGAAGCCGGTTGTAAGCGGATCGTCCATCTCGGCCCCTGTCAGGGCCTTGACGCCTTCTGTTGCAGCGACGCCCACGAGCGCGCCCTTCGCTACATTTCCGCCAAGCTTTGTGACCTTGCCCAGTCTGCCAACCGATTTGACTGGAGCCTTGGTGACGGTCGGCGCTCCCCTCGGAATACCGCTAGTGCGTGCGGCTTGCGCTGAGCGCCCTGCTTGATTCAACCGCCCGACATCCCCGCCTCTTGCGTTTATGTTGCGGGCGATCTGACCTTCATTGACGATCCGGCCACGAGCGGCCTGCGCTGCATCGCCTTGACCGATCAGACGCGAAGTGCCTTCGGGACCGATCCGGCCTTGCAATGCCCGGTCGAAGCCGGATCCGCCGCGGGCCGCTGCATTCACATTGCGAGCCTGAAAGCGCGTGTTCCGCGCTGCGTTACCGCGCGCTTCGAGATCGCCGACACTTGTATTACCGATACCGCGGCCGCGCGCATCTTGCGCAAACCGGCCTTGGCGATCAATTTGATCAAGATTTGCATTGCTGCCCACGCGACCGAGACGCGTGTTCTGAGCGCGAGTGCCTCTTGCTTCGAGCCGCGCCAGATCATCAGCAGAGCCGGCAACAGGGTTTGCACGTGCACCTTGCGCGGCATTCCCGCGTGCTTCCAGCCGCGCGAGATCATCTGCCGAACCGCCGATCACATTGGCGCGAGCAGCCCGAGCTTGATTGCCCATCACCTCTGGTGTCGCAACCGACGCAGTGCCTGTTGGAACGACCGCTTTGCGTGCGCGGATTTGCTGAGAGAGCTTGCCGCGTACATCGAGCTTCGCGACATCATCAGCAGAACCAGCCACAGCATTCGCACGTGCGCGTTGCGCCACTTCGCCGCGTTGGTTCAGCGTCTTCATCTCCGCATTATCGGCTGCTCGTGCAGCCGTCTCAGCCGGACGTGTTGGATCACGCATTGCCGCTTCAGGATCCTTCAGCAGCTGATAATTGGTGCGCGTATTCTGTCCGGTTGCAGCGGTTTTCGCGATCTCGCGATTGGCATAATTGTTCGCGATCTGCTTGTTGATGTTCTTGCTGGTTTCGCCCAGACTTTCGACAGCCATTTCCGCAACTTCGTTCAATGCGTAAGCGCCGGCAATTCCGATGACAGCGCAGGTAACAACCTCGCCTGCATCATCGTGACATATCTTGTTTGCCTCGGCGTCAGGTTGCTCCTCTGCTTCCTGAGCCAGTGCTGGCATCGCAATGGCAGTAAGTGCCAATGCCGAAACGCTGAAAGCGGTTTTGACCTTCATCAGTTTCATCGTTCAACTCCCGTAACCGGCCGGTCCCATCGACCGGTCTTGCCTCATTTTGATAGAGGAAGCGGAGTTCGAACAGCATGGGGGCAATACCCCAAAAGCGGCTAATCGCCGTTCAGGTAGCAGACAGGGACAAACGCGCCCTTGCCCCTTCATTCGGAGCAGATTCCATCGTGAATTCAAAGTCATGGCGCTGGGCGAGCTCTTGTATAATGGCGAGACCTAGCCCGTCACCATCTGAACCTTTGCGTTTACCGCCCGGCTGCATCGCCTCGGCCAGCTGATCGGCATTCATGCCGCAGCCATTATCCAGAACTTCGATAACACAGCGATTACCGCGATGCCGGACCCCTACCATTATGCGCGTCGCATTGGCATGGCGGAGCGCATTGGCGACGAGATTGCTGGTCGATCGCACCAAGGAGAGCGCAGGAACATTCGTCCTACAATCCGAGTGGGCAACTCTTAGCGCAATCCCGCGCTCGCGGGCTTCAGCGGCGAACATGTCGGACACTGCCCGGAGCACGAGATCGAGCGGATACTCCTCTGCTTTCTCAGTGAGGACCGGCGCGTCCCGAGGTCCGCGATCGCTATATTCATTTGTAAGCTGTTCGAGATAGTCGACCGCCTCATTAAGCCGCGCCTGAAGCTGGGGCGAGAAACTGCCTGCCTCTTCGCGCAACGCGCCGCGAAGCCCCATCAAAGGTTGGCGGATATCATGGCTGGCGGCGGCCAGCTGCTGCTTGCGGCGCTGCGCAGAGTCGCGGGCACGCGCATATTCGCGCTCTGTCTCCAGCAATTGGCGGTCGGTTTCCGCACGCGCTTCCAAGGCCGCAATACGCTCAGCTGTCATCCGGTCGCGCTCCTGCCTTGTGCGGCGAACGTCGACCAGAACAAGGAAAAGCATTGCGGATCCGGAGAGCATCCGGATTGCATCACGGAAGAATTCGATTGTGAGATCAGGCAAATATCGGCCTAGATAATACGGTTCCACCATGACGCCTGCAAAAACACAGAAAAACAGAACGCCACCTGCAATCACGCGCAATCTTGCTGCAATATCAAAGCGTAGCGAAATCACTGTCGCGAACAGGATCAGTGACAGATAGTAAGCCCACAAAATATCCGTCGTATCGTTTGAGACCCACGCGACCCAGAACAAAGGCGTGGGGAGCAGGACTGCCAAGACAGCGAGCACAGGATACCGCGTCAGGCGCAGGTCATCGCGAAAAGCAAACAGAAACGCATAGTAATTGTAGAAGATGACCGCGAGTGTGAGAGCCTCCCAGATAGTGCGCCCCAAGGCTTGTGATGCACTGAATGCGGTCGTGAAGAGGGACGCATCCATCTGGATCATTGCCAGCGCGTAACCAATCGCAATCAGTGTACCGATCGGCCGCTTGGTAGTGATGGAAACAACCGCCAGCACCACGCCGATAAACAGCAATGTGAGTGCAAACGGCACTTTGATCAGCGTGGCGACAATCTGGTTCGCGCCCAGCTCGCCTTCACGGAACACCCCGATAGTGGGGCGGTCATTTACTGTCGTATTTATAAGCAGCGTTCGGGTTTCACCTGGCGGCAGGACAAAGCTCTGCGTGCGGATGTAAGTGAAGTAACGTGCGGCCAATGGCTGGCCTGCTCCGGCTTTGCTCGCGAGGATTTCCCGCGCCGGACCGTCACCATCAAACAGATAAACCTGTGGCAGATCGACAAAGATAGCCCCCAGACCCAGCACCCGCCGCAGCTCATCGCGAGCGTCGCGTGATGGATTTCCCAGTTCAACTGCGATCCAGATGCTGGGGTCAGGACCCTCTTTCAGAGCATCGACAGGAAACTCGCTTTGAAAACCGCCGGCACGTAAAGCTTCGCGCGCATTGGCGAGGTCGAAACCCGTTGTGTCAGGAGCGATCAAATAACTCGCTTGCAAGTCGATCCGTTCGGCAGATTGGCCCGGCAGGACTTCCACCGGCTGCGCCATGACTGGCGTAGACGCGCCACTGATGCAAAGCAGTGCCGCTGCGAAAATGACCCCCAGGCGGGCAAGGAAGTTATATTCTTTCAACACCTAGCCGCCTTATGGTAACGCTTTTTGGCTATCTGCATAGCGAGCATTAAACGGCTCAAGGCGTAGACTAGCAAGAGGGGCACGGATTGGCTTTCGGGACAAAGCGAACTGCGGTCATTGCAGATGACCATGCGATCGTGCGCGGCGCGCTGAATGGCGTGCTTGGCGATGCGGACGCGTTGGAAGGCTATGAAGTCACTGTTTGCGAGGAAGCCGACAATGGAATTTCCGCTATCGCTGCGGTTCGCAAACATCGCCCTGATCTCCTGATGCTTGATGTGACCATGCCGCATGCCGGTGGCACGGAAGTGCTGCTCGAAGCGCGGCGTTGGTCGCCCGATACTCGTATCGTTGTGTTCACTGCAGTCGAAGCGCTCGGCAAGATTGCTGAGCTGGTTGAAGTCGGTGCAGACGGCGTATTCTGTAAAGCCGATGACGTGGATGAGTTGGCACGCGCCTTGCCGCGTATTCTCGATGGCGGGCGGGTTGTCAGCAGTCGCTACACCAAACTGCTTGAAGACAGCGCAGATCTCGAACCCCTGACAGACCGCGAACGCCAAGTCCTGAATCTCGTGGTGGCAGGACGGACCAATCGGGAAATCGGAGAGACCCTTGGGATCAGCGTCAAGACTGTCGACCGCCATCGCACCAGCGTGATGCGTAAGACCGGGGTACATTCCGCTGCGGAGCTCATCGCTTATGCCTTGCGAGAAGGTCTGATCAACTCCGTAACAGGTATTTAAGTCTCTCCAACTGCGCGGGGAAGATGCAGGATCGGACTGAAACATCTGATCCTTCTCCCCGCCTGTGATCCCTCGTTAATTCCTCATAAGCGTACCCCACGCCTGGTTGGCGCCATCGTGGCAATCCCACAGCATTACTTTCGACCCGTTCTTCTTCTTGTCTGAATCAGAGCGGGAGAGGTCGAGGCAGCGTCCGCTTGAATGGGTGAAGCGCATGATTTGCATGTTGCCTCCGCGGATATTGGCAAAGCCCGGGATATCCATCTTCTTCACGCTTGCCGTCCATTGCTGCATTGCATTGCCATCGCAGCCATAGGATTTGATCGGCGCACCTTTCTTGGTGGCCGTCGCTTCGAGGCACATCCCGGCACCGGTAATGATCAGCCCTTCCTCTTCAAGGAAGTAAAACTTCTGATTGTTCCCTCCATGGCATTCCCAACCCATGACCTTTGCGCCTTGCTTTTTCATGTTGGAGCGGCTGACGTCTAGGCACAGCTTGTTCCGACTTTGGAGCTCGTAGCCATTGGCCGGGTCAAAATCGATGGGACCGGGGCGCTCGGCCGGAGGCGCATCACCAATCGGACCAGGAAGCGGTGGTGGCGCGCCAATGCTGCGACCGCCGCTTTCGATCAAATCAAGTTCCTCCTGAAACGCGTCGGGATAAGCCAATTCGATGGGTTCAAGGTAGAAGGATGGGGCAAACAGCCCGGTCCCGGTCGCGAATACAGTGCCATCTGCACGTAGGGTCCACTTCATCGGGCGCTGAAGCAAAGCGTCATAGGCCTCAAAGCGACCGTCGGCATTCTGACGAATGCGCGTGCTAGTGACCATGCCCGGTTCGACCTTCCAGAAGAACGCATGCATCCATTCTTCGAGCGCGATCGCATGACCATTCTCGATAAGGATCTGCTTTTGAAGGCCAACGACTTTCCAGACCCCGTCCAGCACTGTCGGCTCCAGGGGTTGAACCTCTTCAAACGTCTGTAGGTCCGCCAGAGCCTGAGCTGATGCAGGAGCGGCGGCAGCGAGCGCCATAGGTGCTGCAAGAGCAACGAGCAGCGACTTGGCTGCAAAACGATAGGATGACATGGATATTCTCCCTCAAGTGTTGAGAGAGTTATGCTCAAGCGCCTCGCCAAAGCGTATGCGGTGAATACCCCAATTGATCGGGAAACCGTTTTGCTCGCTGATGGGCAAGCCCCTGCGGCCATGCGCAGTACACGAGAGAGCGCAACGCAATAAGGCGTAAGCCTTTGCTAGTCTTCGATGAAGAATTGTCAGGATCACTAGGAAACGGTGGTTGCGGGGGTTGGATTTGAACCAACGACCTTCAGGTTATGAGCCCGTTTGCAGCGAAAATCTAAGTCCTTGAGCAACAACCGGAAAATCTGCTATCTTATTGATATTAAATCGGTTTTCTGATGTCAAACGTTGCCAAGGAGTGCCAGAGAATGTCAGCGAATACATGTTCCGATACTGACACAGTGCGGACACAGCCGAATCGCAAGCGCCTTTCAGATCGAGTTGTCAGCGCCCTGAAGGCCCCGCAAAGCGGCTCGACGATTGTATATGATACTAGCCTATCGGGCTTTGGTATTCGGCTAACCAAAGCGGGTTCGAAAGCATTCATTCTAAACTATCGCTTCGAAGGCCGCGAGAGACGCATTACTATTGGCAAATTCCCAACATGAACAACTCTTGCGGCGAAGAAGCAGGCTCAAGTCCTTCGCCGGGATATCGACCTTGGCACTGATCCGCTTGAAGTAAGGGAGGATCGACGCGTTGCACCCACCGTCAAAGATCTATTTGCACGATACGACGAGGAACACCTTCCAACCAAAGCACCGCGCTCCGCAGCCGATGATCGGTCTATGTGGCGCAATGACATTTTGCCTCGGCTTGGCTCTCGCAAGGTCGCTGATTTGACCCCTCGCGATTGTGACGAGCTTCACATGCAAATTGCTGCGACGCGTCCAGTCAGAGCGAACCGCATTCTCGAAGTATTCCGAAAGGCGCTTAACCTCTCGATCCGATGGGGCTGGATAGAGCGGAATCCCGCATCTGGTTCTCGCCGGACAGTTGAAGGGAAACGGCATCGCTATTTGAACGAAGAAGAAGTGGGCCGGTTGATCACTGCGCTTCAGGAGCATCAAGAGCGCGTGTCAGCCGATGCCTTGCTTTTCATGTTGTTTACCGGGTGCCGAAGGGGTGAAGCCCTCAATGCGACGTGGGCACAGTTCGATCTTGAACGACGGATTTGGACAAAGTCCAGCTCTGAAACCAAGCAACGAAGGGAACATCGCGTTCCATATTCATCGGCTGTTGCGGAAATTCTCGAAAGGCGGCGCGCCGAGACGGAAGGGACACACATTTTTCCCGGGACGCTCGGCGCGCCGTTAACTGAGGTGCGAAAAACATGGCAATCAGCGTACAAGGCGGCAGGTCTCAACGGCGTACGCGTCCATGATCTGCGCCACACGTTTGCAAGTCTCGTGGCTTCATCAGGCCAATCTCTCTTGGTAATTGGTGAGCTTCTGGGTCATTCGACCCCGCAAACAACTAAGCGATACGCAAGCCTGTACGATGACACCCTAAGGCGCGCAGCCGACGCCGTCGCTCAATCGCTAGCGATCTAGTTAGTGTCTGCTCTCGTACAACACGAGGGTCGCGGCTACGTCCGGAATTGGGGTGGAAAGCGGACAGACAGTCTATGCCGATTGTCGCACCTTTATCCCGCGGTCTGGCCTCTACCGTTAGAGCAACCGATATTCCGCACGGTCCGGCAATTCGGACTATTGCGCCCGTCTAGCAGGCTGATGAGGCAACAATCTCATGGCATTGAAACATGAGCAGTTAGTGTTTTGCCACCTTCGAATATGCGCCCCATCTAGTTTGTACTGCCAAATTGGTATGACAGAAAATTCATATTGGGCTTACATGATGGATTGACAAAAAAGTCTACCAATCTACTCTTAAGCGCAATAAAAGTGAATTTAGCGGGAGAGAATTGATGGGGTATCGACTCGAGTCGTGGTGCGGTTTCGTACGTAAGCAACAGATTATCGCTGGTATGTTGACGGGTTCAGCAGTTGCGCTGGTCCCAGGGGCAGCCTTAGCCCAGGATAATGCGAACGATGGATCTGCTGTCGACAATAGCGAAGAGAACACAATTGTCGTAACAGGTATACGCAGCTCGCTAGCGAGCGCGCTGAACGAGAAGCGCAATGCTGATAGTCTAATTGAAGTGATACAAGCGGAAGATATTGGCAAGCTTCCTGACCAAAACCTGGCAGAAGTGCTTGAGAATATCACTGGCGTCCAGATCACGCGCGAAAACGGCGTAGGTACTGGCGTCCAAATCCGTGGCACAGATAGCAACCGACTTGAAATCAACGGTATCACTACCGTTGGCGCTGGTAATGGTCGAGGTGGCATAAACTTTGAAGACTTGAATCCGGCTATCATCGCAGGCGTCGAAGTCATCAAGGCGCCCGAGGCTTCAACCATTGAAGGATCTGTTGGCGGTACGATCAATTTAAAAACCATTCGTCCGCTCGATTTGACAGATACACTCCTCAGCGCGCGTGGCCAGCTTGAAGACAGTAGCTTATCATCCGGCGGCTTGGACCCAAGGTTGTCTGCCGCTTTTGGCAAGACATGGGAGACATCAGACGGGCGCAGGTTTGGTTTCGTTTTGAGCGGTAGCTATACTGAGTCAACCAACACAGCTTTTCGTCCGCGCCTTGATCGCGACAATCTTACAGACTGTACTGGCGACACTCCTCCGACTTCTTGTCCAGCTGGCGCCTCTGGCTTCCTCGGGGTTCAGTTTCTGAATCAGGTTCAGGAAACCCAAAACTTCGAGACATTTAACATCGCGGGCTCGATTGAAGGCGAAGTGACTGATAGGCTGACACTTTTTGCGGATTATATTTACACGGATCAGACACGCCGCCTTGCCGGATCGAGGGTTCAGTTCTCCAACGTTAGCCGTTTGAACGGTGCAAGCGATGCGAGCGGTACTGGCGCCAATATCAACTTCACAGACTTTGAAACTTTCGACCTGGGAGTCGATGCAATTGGTCAGGACCTCGGCAGCATTCTCGCTGTCACGGCTGGCACTTTCACACCTTATCAAGCATCGGACTTTGCAACTCTCGATGACTTTAGAAATGCCGGTCGCGGTGCGCCATTCTTGCGCGTATCCAGTGACAACGGCTCGCGTCTCACAACAAGCGATGTTTTCAGGGCTGGCGGAAATTGGGAAGGCGAACGACTGACTGTAGCCGCTGAGTTCTCGCGAGTAACAGCAGACACGGTCAACCCCAATCTCTCTTCAACCCTCAATTTCATCAACCCCAACTCCGATATTGCCCCGAACAACTCGGCTGGCACGAGCTTCAGGGATGAAAATGGTATTCCAATCATATTCGATTTCAGGGATGGGATTTCCTTCGGCATCAATTTTGCTGATCCGTTTGCTCCAACTCCTGAGCAATTGCTCGATGGAAGCAATTATGTGCTTGATGGCACGCCTACATACTCCGCAAATGTCCAAGAGAATGCGGAAAACGCATTTCGGATTGATGCTTCTTACGATCTCGCAGGCGCGGTCGGATTCATCACCTCCTTCGATGCGGGCTATCGCTACAGCAAGCGCACAACCCTGAGAGATAACAGGCAAGCTTCACGGAGTGGTTCAAGCTCACTAGCTGGTAGTCTCAACGCGGGCGGTATCGCAGATCTTCTCACGACGATCCCTGATAATTTCGGGGATGGAACGGGCAGCGATCTGTTCGTTTCGGGTGTATTGCACCTTGATCCGACGAATGGCGCCAACCCGGAAGATACCGTGGCCGCAATCAATGCCGCCGCGGCTGCTCAGGGACTTGGACCAATATTCACCTCGGACCTTGAGTCGATCGCGGGCGATTTCTTCGACATCACGGAAGAAACACACGCTCTTTACGGACAGCTCAACTTCGAGACAGAAGACGGGCGGTTCCGCGGGAATGCGGGTTTGAGATGGGTCGACACCTCGATTTCGTCTACGGCAAATGTTTTGGGTAATGGCGCTCCAACTCTCAACACCGTAAACAGTGGCTATGATCATTTCTTGCCGAGGGTTAACCTCGCCTTTGAAGCAACAGACGATATTGTTCTACGGGCATCGTTCTCCAAGGAGATCAATCGCCCCGGGTTCGTAAGCATATCGTCAGCGCTGGAACTTCCGGATGCAGGCGGCGTCAATAGCAATGCCGTCGCGGGGAATCCCGATTTGCGACCGGAAGAAGTGACTTCTTATGATGTGTCAGCGAGTTGGTATTTCGCGCCTGAAGCGGTCATCAGCATAGGCTACTTCCGCAAAGAGCGTGATGGGCTGTTTGGTGTAAATGTTGACGAACCAGGCGGCCCGGGTGATCCGGGCGTCAACGCTCCAAACACCCGCGACACCGTCGGTCCCGACTGCGAGGGCGGCGGGATCTTCTCCCCACTGACTGAAGCCGGCATTTTCGGAAACGGCGAAACAGGGGTTTGTGTCGGCCTGCAAGCGCCATTCAACTCAGACGGAACTACCACCCAAGAAGGTGTTGAGGTCGCGTTCCAGTATAATCTTAGCGACTGGGAAGACCGGCTTGGCAGCTTTGGATGGCTTTCTGGTCTTGGCCTTGTTGCGAACTACACCTACCAAACGGAAAGCAACAATTCCGGTTTTACTGACATTGCAGGTTCGCGGGCTCAAGCAGTCTTCGCTTCGCTGGGTTTCGACCCAGCGGTGAATCCTGTGCAGCGAGAGACCGCAACTTTGCTGAACCTTTCCAAGCACGCCTACAACCTTACTGCGTATTATGAAAAGTATGGCCTGTCTGCGCGAGTGCGCTACACATGGCGTGATACGTTCAGAACGGATGATCTGCCGGGTACAGGCAACGTCTTTGAACCGCTTGGTTTCCGAGGCGCTGTCGAGCCTAGGGGGCAGCTAAACGCCGGCATTAGCTACGACATCACTGATCAGATCAACGTTGGAGTGGAAGGAACCAATCTGACTAAATCTAGTCAAAACATCTCTTGTGTGAATGATGGTGCGTTGCTTTGCTACGAAGGTATCACTGATCGCAGAATTCAATTTGGTGTTCGATTCACTCTTTGAGCGAGCTTTGTTTTGGAAGGCGATCTACCGAGTGTGTGATCGCTTGTGTTTAGCGCGCACTTGAGGGCGATAGGCCGGCTGCCGCCAACGATGGAAATTGGCGGCAGCTAGCAACGCCCGAAAGTTATGGAGTTCAATTGGGAGCGGGATTAGGCACCTAGCAATCCTCATTTAGATTGGAGCGGGGCCAGATATGCGTCGCAATCGGCTGTTCGAGACAGTGGCAGAAAAGATTTCCGAACTTATAGACGAAGGTGTCTACGCACCAGGCACTCGCTTGCCAAGCGAGCGAGAACTTGCCGAGAAGCTTGGCGTGAGCAGAGTGTCTGTCCGTGAGGCTGCAGTTGCTCTTCATGCAATTGGACGTCTGGAAATCAAGGTAGGGTTCGGAGCCTACGTCGTTGAAAAAGCGTCGGCAAAAAGCGACCGACTGTCAAACGCAAGCGCATTTGAGATCACGGAAGCAATGATGCTTGTGGAATCCGAAGCAGCTGCACTCGCAGCGTATAACGTTTCGGATGAGTCGATTGCCAACTTGAGCGATCTCATTGGCCTGATGCGCCAAGAGCCTTCAGAAGAACCTAACGAAGTTTGCGAACGGTTTCATATCGCCATCGCAGAAGCGTCTAAGAATATAGTTATCGTGCACACCATACGATCGCTTTGGCGAATGCGTGAGGATATTGGGGAAATCATTGGAATAGACCGATCCAATCGTATCGACGATTCTCAGTCGCGACTGGCAGATCACAGTGCGGTTTTTGACGCCATAAGTGACCGTGATCCGGTGCGGGCACGTACGGCAATGCGCCGACATTTTGAGCGCCTTCTTCTAACCATGCTTGAAACAGAAGAACGCGATGCGCGAGAGGAATCGCGGAAGATGGCCTTGCTGAATCGTCAACGGTTTACCGCGGTCGCCAATATTGGCTAGGCCGATTGGTATTGCGGACTGTCCTTTGCGTTATCAAATTGGTTAGCCGTCAAGGCTCAGAGTCGAGCGGTCCGAGAATTAAGGGCGGGGGAGCATCAAATTTTGGCCTACTCATGCCAGCACTGAGCCTGTGCGATTTGCACGCTCACCAAATCAACGAGATTAAGCAAATTCAGAAGTCTTAGAAGCGTCCGCTAGTGGATCGTTAGCGGATAGTCAGGTATTAATTGGAACCTAACCGAAAAGGCCATTCGATGCCAATCGAGGCCAACGGATGAAAACCAATCGAATTGTCTTGCCAACTCATCCCGAACGTGCATTCTTGAAGTCAGCGGGAGGCCCAGCCTGCACATTATATGATTAAATCAAGGGCAAGAGTACGACTGCGCAAGGTCATGACTGATAGGCACGTTTCCGCAGATACCCCGTAGAGATTGGGCGCGGCGTTAAGAACCTAGACCAGCCACAAGAAGTCGGTCCATTCAGAGCAAATAGCAGCACACAAACGGTGGGCATTTCCCGCACCTCTGCAATCGAGGGTGCGCCTGCTTGCACAAGCCTAGCGCACCTATGCCTGGAGCTCACAATGGACGTTAGACACAAAAAATACCTAAAGCCCGCCGACGCCGCCCGTTATCTGAATTGTAGCGTTAGAACCTTGGCACGATATCGAGCGCAAGGGATTGGGCCAAGCTACTGCCGTGCGGGTGGACAGATCATCTACTCGGTCGATGCAATCGAAGAGTGGATCGAAGCCAATACCGTTCAACCAATAATGGCTGGCCTCGCTGCAAGTTGAAGAGGCTGTCAGGAATTGTGGCGGGACCACGCCGGTAGAGGGCAACGCGAACTGTTTTGCGGTTTGCTGTGGTCTAATTCTCAATCCAATTCCAACGCTCAGCTTCTCGCAATGCTGCAAGCCGCTCTTCTTGAACCATCGGCCAGGTCAAAGACTGAAGTCACCGTCATTGCGCTACAGAAGCCTGCTGGAGGCGAAGAAGGCGCGCCTAAGGGTCTCCGAATACATGCCCGGGGGCAATCAACAGCCTCTGTTGGAAACTTCCAACAGAGCATGACACACCCCGGACCCTGCTAAATCGTCCCGTCAATGGCGCCGCAGTCGCTCGTGAAACCATTGACGGGACGATTGCAGGGGCCATATGCCTCTTCCCTTTAGAGCCGCAACCGAGGACACGAGCGAGCGCGAGCGAGCGAGCGAGGCCCGCAGGAGGCGGACAGATGAGCAAATTCCTATAACCATGCGAATCTGTCTCAAAAATGAGACAAAATGAGACTGCCAGTGCTGCTGTGTCCGAGGTAACGCCGCGCGTGCCGAGCCGGTTTGGGTCGAGGTCTGGGATATGGTCGCTGTCGAAAGCATTGCGTGGCGTGCTAGCTGTGTGTCCTTCTCTCTAAGTCATTCAGTTTGACGAGTTGTCTGGAGGAAATCGAGTGAAAGTACGTCCAGTGGTAGTGGTCAATGGTCTCGAGGGGTCGGTGAGAAATGAGCCCAAGTATCTGAATGACCTTAGAGCAATTGATCGCATGGAGGAAATTCTACTCCTTTCGCTCGATGGCGATATCAGCGATGAGTTGGCCGAAGAGTATGAAGACCTGCATGCGATGGTGTTTGACCGTTACTGGATAGACGAAAAATTCGTCGAATCTATTTCCCCCTGGGAAAAAGCGCGTGGCAGGGAAGCTTTACACCACCATAAGCAAATGGAGACACATGAAGATGTAAGAGCAACATTCGGTGCAATGCGGCAATGGGTTCTTAACCATCTGCCGGCGGTCTTGGATGATGTCGAAGAGTATCGTGCTCGGCATGCTTCACACCCAAATACTGAACCCGAAAGCAAACCGGTGGATGCCAGCAGTTGGACAGGGATCGTTTATCCCGCGAGCCGCCTCCGCGCAGCACGTCAGTATCTTACTGTTGCAGAGGCCTCGATTGCAGCTTGATCACGCAGCTAGAGTGGAAGGGCCATAACGGCGGCCTGCGTCTACCTGAAAACGAACAGGCCATACGTTCACTGCGCCAAGCGCGAGACGCGCTAACCGATGTCATTCGCACGATCGAAAACCGGACTTGGAACAAGCCAGAGGCTGAAGGTTTGCCAGCTATAGTTGTTGAACGTTCCCGTGAAGCTTGGGAACAGCTTAAAGATGACTCAATTCCATTCGCAGCAGCATCACTACTGCTAACTACGCTTGCAGCAGCTGGCATGCCAATCGCCGGTGCTTTCTTGGCTTCCGTGACGTTGGCTTTGAAGCGTTGAATGGGGACTGCGCTAGCCTAACGATGATCTCAAGCACTGCCCAGATTGCTGTAATCACCGACGAGCTTATATTGAGAGCATGTTTACTAAGCGGACTACATTCGTCGTCGGAGCCGGTGCCTCCTGTGAGCTAAATTTGCCTTCAGGCGACCTATTAAAATCTAAGATATTGAGCCTTCTACGGCCTACTAATCAGAACCTTTACGGGTTCGAGAACGAAGAAATGTGCCGAACAATAGGGACTTTGTCGCAAAACGCTGGGGTTGTTGATCGGGACGAGTTGAGGAGGTTCAGAGACGCAGGGCTTAAGATTACGCGAGGCTTGCCATTCGCACAGTCAATTGACAACTTTCTTCACACTCATCAGGACGACAGAAATCTGGTCACCCTGGGAAAAGTCGCCATCGCGCATGCTATTCTATCGGCGGAGCGAGAAAGCTGGCTCAATCGTGGTCGAGGCAATAAAGGTCCTGGGACGAAACCCGCCCGCCCTCTCTCACCCAGAGTTTTTGAAGAGCTGGTACATTCCTTTTACAAGGCAACTGATGTCAGGCGTGACCGCTGATGATATTGGGGCCGACTTCAGGAATGTTAGTTTCGTAATCTTCAACTACGATAGGTGCGTAGAACAAACGCTTTGGCTCGCCCTGCAGGAACACTTCTCGATCACGGCGGCTCAGGCGGCTCAGGCGCTTGGCGAGGTTCAGTTTTTGCACCCATATGGGAGGCTCGGTCCTTTACCTTGGCAAGGCGAGGGTCAGAACAAAAGCCTTGAATTCGCGTTTGACCCATTGGTCGCGAACTTTCCCAATATTGCGTCTAGATCAAGGACGTTTACCGAGAGCACGGAGAGTGGTGAGATCGAGCAGATACACCGCGCTATCACAGACTCTGAAAGGCTTATTTTCCTCGGATTTGGATTTCTGAAACAGAATGTCGAGTTGCTCAGTCCTCCTGTAAGGATCGTTTCGAGGGCTATCGCTACGGGATATGAGCTGAGCGACGCCAATATCCTTGAAGTGTCTCAGTTACTTCGACGTTTCGTTTATGGTGGGCAAGAGGAGTTCGTGACGGTCGTAAATGGTGGCTGCCGACAGTTATTTGATGATCATGCACTGGAATTTGCCCATAGGTAGTATGGAGGTCGTCAGCAAGAAGCGATAACTGCGCCTGTATCCGTGCGTAAATCCGGTACAATACGGACACCAGACGGACACAGCCGTTTGCCGAAATTCTCGAAATTGTCTAAGTGCTTGAAAACGGTGGTTGCGGGGGTTGGATTTGAACCAACGACCTTCAGGTTATGAGCCTGACGAGCTACCGGACTGCTCCACCCCGCGGCACCTATGTTCTGGCTTCAAACGCCAGCGGCTGCATCCGCAGCCTTGGCTATCCTCGCTTTCGACAGCAAGCTGTCTTCGCTGCGGACGGCCGGTCGGCCTTGCGAAGCCTTCGGCTTCGTTCAGCTCATGGCCTCTAGAACTGAAACAGCTCCAAAGACGCCAAAAGGGCCAACCCTGTGGGCGGCCCTCTGACTAGTGAATGGGTTTCCCTTGCCTGCACCAGCTATAATGCCTGGCGACGACCTACTCTTCCATGCCTTAAGACATAGTACCATCGGCGCTGTCCGGTTTCACGGCCGAGTTCGAGATGGGATCGGGTGGGTCACAGACGCTAAGGTCACCAAGCAATAAAGCTGGTGGACAAGGGTTTAAATCGATGCACCGTTTCTGAGCCTAAACTCAGGGTTGGTATGTTGGGCGTATCTGGCTGGAGAATTCCTCCATCAGACATCCCTGTTTCCAGGGCTGTCATTGACAGTGCGAACTCTCAAGCGCGATCTGAACTATTAGGACTGGTTAGCTCCACGCATTACTGCGCTTCCACACCCAGCCTATCAACGTCATGGTCTATGACGGTTCGAAGATTGCTTATCTCAAGGGAGGCTTCCCGCTTAGATGCTTTCAGCGGTTATCCCGTCCATACATAGCTACCCAGCGGCACGCCTGGCGGCATGACTGGTACACCAGAGGTATGTTCACCCCGGTCCTCTCGTACTAGGGGCAACTCCTTTCAACAATCGACGCCCACGGCAGATAGGGACCAAACTGTCTCGCGACGTTCTGAACCCAGCTCACGTACCACTTTAATTGGCGAACAGCCAAACCCTTGGGACCTGCTCCAGCCCCAGGATGTGATGAGCCGACATCGAGGTGCCAAACGATTCCGTCGATATGAGCTCTTGGGAATCATCAGCCTGTTATCCCCGGCGTACCTTTTATCCGTTGAGCGATGGCCCTTCCACGAGGGACCACCGGATCACTATGACCGACTTTCGTCTCTGCTCGACTCGTCAGTCTCGCAGTCAGGCAGGCTTATGCCATTGCACTCTCGCAGCCGGTTTCCAACCGGCCTGAGCCTACCATCGCGCGCCTCCGTTACTCTTTAGGAGGCGACCGCCCCAGTCAAACTACCCGCCACAGAGGGTCCCACTACCGGATAACGGTAGTTGGTTAGACATCAGAAAACAGCAGGGTGGTATTTCACCTATGGCTCCACTCGGACTGGCGCCCAAGTTTCAAAGCCTCCCACCTATGCTACACAACTCTTTCCTAATGCCACTCTGAAGCTGCAGTAAAGGTGCACGGGGTCTTTCCGTCTAACCGCGGGTACTCCGCATCTTCACGGAGAATTCAATTTCGCTGAGCATATCCTGGAGACAGTGGGGAAGTCGTTACGCCATTCGTGCAGGTCGGAACTTACCCGACAAGGAATTTCGCTACCTTAGGACCGTTATAGTTACGGCCGCCGTTTACTTGGGCTTCAATTCGGAGCTTGCACTCCTCCTCTTAACCTTCAAGCACCGGGCAGGCGTCAGACCCTATACGTCGTCTTGAAGCCGACTTAGCAGAGTCCTGTGTTTTTGATAAACAGTCGCTACCCCCTGGCCTGTGCCCCCTGAAAAGAGTTGCCTCGATTCAGGGCCTCCTTCTTCCGAAGGTACGGAGGCAATTTGCCGAGTTCCTTCAGGATACTTCTCTCAAGCGCCTTGGTATACTCTACCTGACCACCTGTGTCGGTTTCGGGTACGGTCTATACGGAGAGGCTATTTCCAGGAACATCTTGGCAGCATGCCCAATCCAATAAGGACACACTACTTCCGACATCCGTCACACATCTCCAGGCCCACGAATATTAACGTGGTTCCCATCGACTACCCCCTTCGGGCTCGTCTTAGGGGCCGGCTTACCCTGCGCCGATTAGCGTTGCGCAGGAACCCTTGGTCTTTCGGCGAGAGGGCATCTCACCCTCTTTATCGCTACTCATGTCAGCATTCGCACTTCCGATATCTCCACCGTCGGTTACCCTTCGGCTTCATCAACTTACGGAACGCTCCGCTACCGCTGCAGTAAACTGCAACCCTAAGCTTCGGTGCATATCTTTAGCCCCGTTACATCTTCGCCGCAGGAACCCTTATTTAGACCAGTGAGCTGTTACGCTTTCTTTAAAGGATGGCTGCTTCTAAGCCAACCTCCTGGTTGTTTTGGGATTCCCACATGCTTTCCCACTTAGATATGACTTGGGGACCTTAGCTGTAGGTTAGGGCTGTTTCCCTTTTGACGACGGACCTTAGCACCCGCCGTCTGTCTGCCAGACAAAACTCGATGGTATTCGGAGTTTGGTTAGGTTTGGTACCGCTCGCGCAGCCCTAGCCCATCCAGTGCTCTACCCCCATCGGTATACATCTGACGCTCTACCTCAATAGATTTCGCGGAGAACCAGCTATTTCCCGGCTTGATTGGCCTTTCACCCCTAAACACAATTCATCCGAGCATTTTTCAACATGCAACGGTTCGGTCCTCCAGTGCATGTTACTGCACCTTCAACCTGATCATGCCTAGATCGCCGGGGTTCGGGTCTAATCCAACATACTCAGTCGCCCTATTCAGACTCGCTTTCGCTTCGCCTACACCTAACGGCTTAAGCTCGCATGCTAGATTAAGTCACTGACCCATTATGCAAGAGGTACGCTGTCACCCCCTATGGGGCTCCAACTGCTTGTAAGCATCCGGTTTCAGGTACTGTTTCACTCCCCTAATCGGGGTGCTTTTCACCTTTCCCTCACGGTACTGTGTTCGCTATCGGTCATGTACGAGTATTTAGGCTTGGAGGGTGGTCCCCCCATGTTCAGACAGGATTTCACGT
>CP193501.1:0-1277500 GCA_050845955.1 Erythrobacter sp. HA6-13 | reverse complement strand
GCCGAAGCACGCGAAGAGGAACGCTATGGCGATGCGGCAAGGAGCTACGCCAAAGCGGCGATGAAGTCCGAGAACTCGCTCGGCCTGCTCAACATCGCGCAAGCCGCGATCACCAATATGCTGATGGCAGGCGCGATGGCCTTTAGCGTGTGGGGCTGGAGCCAGGGCCGCTTTACAGTCGGCGATCTGGTGTTCGTGAACACCTATCTGTTGCAGCTATTCCGCCCGCTCGACTTGCTCGGCTTTGTCTATCGCTCGATCAGGCAAGGCCTTGTCGATATGGGCGCGATGTTCACGCTGATCGATACGTCGGTCGAAGTCGAAGACAAGCCAGGCGCGCCAGCGCTTAATGTAAAGCGTGCAGCCATCAGCTTTGACAATGTCCGCTTCCAATATGAGGACGGTCGCGAAATCCTGCGCGGGCTGAGCTTTGAAGTGCCCGCCGGATCGCAGACCGCCATTGTCGGACCATCGGGCGCCGGGAAGAGCACCATCGCAAGGTTGCTGTTTCGCTTTTATGATCCGCAGTCAGGCCGCATCATGATCGACGGTCAGGACATTGCCGATGTCACGCAAGACAGTCTGCGCGCGAGTATCGGCATTGTCCCGCAGGATAGCGTGCTATTCAATGACACACTGCGCTACAACATCGCCTATGGCAGCGGCAATGCGAGCGAAGAAGACGTACTGCGCGCAGCTCGCGATGCGGCGATCATGCCGTTCATTGAGGCTCAGCCGCAAGGCTTGGAAACTGAAGTTGGCGAGCGCGGGCTTAAACTCTCGGGCGGCGAGAAGCAGCGCGTCGCAATTGCGCGCACACTGGTGAAAAACCCGCCCATCCTGCTGCTTGATGAAGCAACCAGCGCTCTGGACAGTCGGACAGAGCAAGACATCCTTTCAACGCTCCACCGGATCGCCAAAGACCGCACAACTATCGCTATCGCACACAGGCTTTCGACCATCGCCAATGCAGACCAGATCCTCGTTATGGAGCAAGGACAGCTCGCAGAGCGCGGGACGCACGCGGAATTGCTGAAGCGCGACGGCCTCTATGCAGAGATGTGGGCGCGCCAGCAGGCGGAAAACGAAGAGGCGGATATACAACAGGGCTGACGTGATGCTTTGAATAGGTATCCGCTAGCCTTGCTTTGCGCGGCGCAGCAAGTATGGCGCGCGGCAACACGAAGAGCGCGCACCCTCTCCCGTTGTCGCGCGCATCCAGAAACGGACATATCAAAATGATCGATACAGCCGCGTTGAAGCGCGACTGGCTCGCGAACCCGCGTGCTGAAATCCTTGCCGGCATTGTTGTTGCCTTGGCGCTGATCCCTGAAGCGATCGGCTTCTCCATAATTGCAGGCGTAGACCCGCGCGTCGGGCTCTATGCCTCGATTACGATTGCAATGGTGATTGCCTTTACAGGCGGACGCCCGGGCATGATCTCGGCTGCAACCGCCGCCGTGGCGGTGGTCGTTGTACCCTTGGTACGCGATCACGGGGTCGAATATCTGTTTGCAGCAACCATTCTGATGGGGATCTTTCAGGCAATTGCGGCTGTGCTGCGGCTCGACCTGTTGATGCAGTTCGTCAGCCGCTCAGTCATCACAGGCTTCGTTAACGCGCTCGCGATCCTTATCTTCATGGCGCAGTTGCCGCAGCTGATTGATGTGCCCTGGATCACCTATCCGCTGGTCGCAGGCGCGCTCGCCATCATTTATTTGCTGCCACGGTTTACGACTGCGATCCCCTCGCCGCTGGTCGCAATCATTGTGCTGGGCTCGATCACTATCGGGCTCGATATGAATGTGAACACAGTGAACGACATGGGCGAGCTGCCGGAGGGCCTGCCTTTCTTAGTCATCCCTGATGTCCCGCTAACTTGGGAGACCTTCGCAATCATCGCACCATACTCTGCGACCATGGCAGCAGTCGGCCTTCTGGAAAGTCTGCTCACTGCGCAAATCGTCGACGACATGACGCACACGACCAGCAACAAGCGCCGCGAGAGTGCAGGCCAAGGCGCCGCCAATATCGTGACCGCTTTCTTTGGCGGCATGGGTGGCTGCGCGATGATCGGGCAATCCGTGATCAACGTGACAAGTGGAGGCCGCGGCAGGCTCTCGACTTTCACTGCAGGGCTGACTTTGCTGATCCTGCTATGGCTTCTAGGTCCGCTTGTAGGGCAGATACCAATGGCGGCTCTGGTTGCGATCATGATCATGGTGAGCATCGGCACGTTCAGCTGGAACTCGATCCCGAACCTCAAGCGTCACCCCTGGCAAAGCTCGGTTGTGATGGTCACGACCGTTGTTGTCGTGGTCGCGACGCATAACCTCGCGCTGGGCGTTCTTGCAGGCGTGGTTCTCTCCGGCATTTTCTTCACACAGAAGGTGATGGGTATGTTCTCCGTCACCCGCCATGTCGAGAATGAGACCGCGATCTACACCGCCACAGGTCAGATCTTTTTTGCGAGTGTCGATCGATTTACCGCAGCGCTTGGGCCTGAAAGCATACAGTCCGACCCCGCACCGCATGTGGTCATCGACGTGTCCGCCGCGCATTTCTGGGATATCTCAGCCATCGACGCGCTCGACAAAGTGGTCGAACGCATGCGCCGCAATGGGCGAAGCGTTGAAGTCCGCGGGCTCAACACCGCAAGCGCTGACCTGGTCGACAAATATGCTCTGACGGACAAAACCGGCGTCGAGATCGGGCTAGCCCCGCATCCGTGATCAGGATGGGGATCGGGAGAGCGTTTGCAGTACGGCCAACGCTTCTTCCGCGCGCATGACCGGCACAAAGAGGTGGTCATGGTGGTAGGCCGCGACGACATTGCACGCGATACCTACCTCGGCGAGCGCGCCGGAGACCGCCGCAGTCAGCCCTACACTTTCGAGACCGGAATGCACTTGCAGTGTGATCCGCGCGAAAACCGGCCCCTCGATCTCAAGCTCGTGCGCCAAGCTTTCAGGGACAATCGCACTAACGCCTTCGTCTTCGCGAAAGGTCGCGAGCGCCGAGCCTAGAACTTGCGGAGCGATGTCCGGCGTCACGATCACAAAGCAATAGCGCATGCTGTCCAATTCAGGATCCATCTGCGCGATCATCGCAGAGGTCTTGGAGATTGGCCCCGCCATCTCGTGCCTAAAGGATGTATTTGCTGAGGTCGCTATCGCCCGCCAGATCGCTGAGCTTCTCGCGCACATAGGCTGCGTCGATCGTCACAGTTTCGTCTGTGTGGTCTTCCGCTTCAAAGCTGATCTCTTCGAGCAGACGTTCCATTACCGTCTGCAAACGCCGGGCGCCAATGTTCTCGACGCTTTCGTTCACTTGCGCTGCGATTTTCGCAACTTCAGCCACGGCATCATCGCGGAAATCGAGCTCGACCTTTTCCGTGCCGATCAGAGCCTTATATTGCTCGACAAGGTTCGCACGCGTTTCGCTAAGGATGCGGACGAAGTCCTCTTCCGTCAGTGCGCGCAGCTCGACCCGGATCGGCAAGCGGCCTTGCAATTCCGGCAACATGTCGGACGGCTTGGCTACGTGAAACGCGCCAGAGGCAATGAACAGCACATGGTCGGTCTTCATCGCGCCATGCTTGGTCGAAACAGTCGTGCCTTCGATCAGCGGCAGCAAGTCGCGCTGTACGCCTTCGCGGCTGACTGAGCCGCCGCGCACGTCTGAAACCGCGATCTTGTCGATCTCGTCCAGGAACACGATGCCATTGGTCTCAGCATTGGCGAGTGCGACACGCGCGACATCGTCCTGATCCAAGCGTTTGTCAGCTTCTTCGTCGACCAGCTTGTCCCACGCGTCGGGGACCTTCAGCTTGCGGCGCTTGGTCGGTTTCTTGCCCATCGCCTTGCCGAACATATCGCCAAGATCGATCATGCCGACATTGCCGCCCATTCCCCCCATGTCGAACGGCATAGCAGGTGCTTCTTCGACATCGATTTCAACTTCAGTGTCGTTCATCGCGTTCTCAACGATGCGTTCGCGGAACGCTTCGCGGGTTGCTTCAGAAGCGTTATCGCCGACCAGCGCATTGAGCAGGCGATCCATCGCTGCTTCGGACGCGGCTTCGCGAACAGCCTCGCGGCGGCGTTCTTTCTCAAGCCTGATCGCTTCTTCGACCAGATCGCGAGCGATCTGTTCGACGTCGCGGCCGACATAGCCGACTTCAGTGAACTTGGTTGCTTCAACCTTCACGAAAGGAGCTTCAGCAAGCTTTGCCAGCCGGCGGCTGATTTCCGTCTTACCGCAGCCCGTCGGGCCGATCATAAGGATGTTCTTCGGCGTGACTTCATCGCGCAGTTCAGGGCCAAGCCGCTGACGGCGCCAGCGATTGCGAAGCGCAACTGCAACCGCGCGCTTGGCATCCTTCTGCCCGATAATATGTTCGTCCAGCGCGGCGACAATCGCCTTGGGAGTGAGGTTGTCTGTCATTGTGTCCCGGATATCTATCAGACGGTTTCGATCGTCAGATTGCCATTGGTGAAGACGCAAATGTCAGCGGCCACGGCCATCGCCTTGGTCGCGATCTTTTCTGCATCCTCTTCATATTCTGCGAGCGCGCGGGCGGCGGCCAGCGCATAGTTCCCGCCAGAGCCGATTGCAGCAATGCCGCCTTCAGGCTCCAACACATCGCCATTGCCCGTCAGCACCAGCAAGCTCTCTTCATCCGCAACGATCATCAGCGCTTCGAGATTGCGCAGGTACTTGTCAGTACGCCAATCTTTCGCAAGCTCGACCGCCGCGCGCAGCAATTGCCCGCGATATTGCTCGAGCTTCTTTTCCAGCCGCTCAAACAGAGTAAAGGCATCAGCCGTTGCGCCGGCAAAGCCTGCGACAACCTTGCCGCCTTCACCGATCCGGCGAACCTTCCTTGCATTGGGTTTCATGACGGTATTGCCCATGGAGACTTGGCCGTCCCCTGCGATAACCGTCTTATCGCCGCGCTTTACGCCGATGATAGTGGTGCCGTGCCATTGAGTCAGGCCGTGGGCGCTGTGTTTATCGTCCATGCCCCGCGATATGGGGAGCATGGCAAAACCGTCAAGCTTGGTAAGGCTTAAGGGCCGCCTGGTCCGCCACCAGCACCCGGTGCGCCAACCGTGCCAATATTGCCGAACAGGTCTTCGAGGAAGCCGCGCTCTCTGCCCAAAGTCGGTGTCTCATCGCCATCAGGCGTAAGATAAACGACCTGATCCATCCCTGACCGCTCGACAGATTTGACATTGCCTGCATCATCAAACTGGACCGCGAGAACCGAATGCGTGCTGATGCGTGGGCGCACAAATGGCTTACGGCCGGTCACACTTGAGACATAATACCAGGTCGGCTCACCAAACTGGCTTGTGAATGTCGGACGGCCCAACGTTCCTTCAACAGAACGCTTGTTGTCAATCTCTGGCTGGACCGTGCTCAGCAACACGCTGTCAGTCACATAGCCGCGCGACTCGCGGATCGAGCTGCACCCGGCGAGCGCTGCTCCACATGCCGCAATCACGGCAATTCTCGTCGCATTCTTCCAGATCGTCTGACCTGTCGTCATGAATTCGGCCAACCTTCTTTTAATTCGCGGCGCACTGGAACCTTTGCTCGGTCTGCGACGCTTACTATATCAACTGTCCAACGCCTTAAGGCGATGAAGCGCAGCATGCAATGTCGCGCGTGACTGTCGCTGGGGCAAAAGATTTGAATTCTGGCTGAACACGCGCAAACTGGCGCGATGAGACGCGACTTAGGAGCGAATTTGCATGTCATTCCTGTCCAAGCTTCTTGGAACCGAGCCTGATCCGCGCGAAGCCTTACGTCCCTTGTGGCACCGCGCAGTGACGCTGGCACGTACTCCGGACTTTTATTCCGAATGCCAAGTGGCTGACAGCGTTGCTGGCCGCTTCGACATGATCACCGCTGTCAGCGCGTGTATGATGGTGCGGCTGGAAGCCAGCAACATGCACCGCGAAAGCGCGCTGTTTGCGGAGTTGTTCGTGGAAGACATGGAAGGCCAGATGCGCGAATTTGGCGTCAACGATGTCGTCGTAGGCAAGCGTATGGGCAAGGTCATGAGCTCGCTGGGCGGCCGATTGGGCGCGTACCGCCCTGCCCTCAACAATCGCGACATTGCAGCATTGAGCAGCGCCATGGAGCGCAATGTCACTTTCAATGAAGGCGGCTCGCCTGATTGCGCGGCGACAAAGCTGCTGGCGCTGATGGATGATCTGTCTGCGCTTTCCGACGAGGAATTGCTCGCAGCGAAAGCCGACGCATGACCGCTACCGGCGCGCCAGAATTCTCCCGACCGATCAAAGTCAAACCCTTACCCGGCGAGACTTTGAAGCTGGAAGCAACGGCGGAAGAACGCGAAGCGCTGGCCCACCGTTTCAGCCTCCCAAGCATTGAGAGCCTACGCGCTCAAGTCGATGTCGAGGAAGACGGAAGGGCTATCCGTGCGAGCGGAACGCTGAACGCTGAAATCACGCAAAGCTGTGCGGTTTCAGGCGAGGACTTCTCTGTTGCTGTCAACGAGCCGCTGGCGCTTCGCTTTCTGGAAGAGAGCCTGATCGACCGCGATCCGGCGACCGAGCTTGATGAAGAGATCGAGATAGAACTCGATGCGGAAGATCTGGACGAGATCGCTTATTCCGGAGACAGTTTCGATTTAGGCGAAGCTGTGGCTCAAACACTCGGCCTTGCGATTGATCCCTATGCAGAAGGGCCAAACGCCGACGCTGCCCGAAAAAATGCCGGCATTGTGAGCGATGACGCGCCATCTGGTCCACTCGCCGAAGCCTTGGCGGCGTTGAAGAAAGAATAGGATGCGAGCGGGGGGCAATCACGGCAAACTGATTTCAACCGCGCTTGCGGCGAATGTAATCGGTGTGAGCGCAGCTCTGATCCTCATCACCTATTACATCACTGCAAACCCGGAAACTGTTCCACTCGAATGGCAATGGAACCTGCGTTGGGAGCACAATTTCGCAGCCTGGTGGGGCGGAAGCCTGCTCTTGCTGACCGCATTGCTGACTTTCGACAACGCGCTTGATGCCCGTAACGTCAAGCTCAAGCGCGCATGGCTCACACTGGCCTGCATCATCCTTTTCTTGTCGCTCGATGAGGTCGGATCGCTGCATGAACGGATGGGCGCCATCAGCAAGTCGCTCGATGCCGGGCGCTGGGCTTTGGCGATCCCGCTCGCATTGCTGATCGCCTACTTATCGATCCGCTCCGGCCTCACATTGTTGTGGCATGGCGGGCGCGAACGCTTGCAGATACTCATTATCGGGATCGGTTTTACTGTGCTGCTCTCCGTTGCTTTTCAGGAATATGTCGAGAATGCGATGGATTGGCGCGGTTCCAAATGGAAACCCTTGCGGGCAGCGATTGAAGAGGGAAGCGAACTGCTCGGCATTTCAATTGTGCTGTTCGCAGTCAGTCTGCCCTTCTGGAAGCGGCCTTGGGCAGCGCTGGACTCGGTGAAGGCTCATGCGAGGCCATTTATGCTCAGCGCGCTCACTTTGGTCCTGCCCTTCCTTGCGATCTCGATGGATACTGATCCGCAAAAAGGTGAGCCAAGCGACTGGCTTGCCAGCGCATTGTTGCTTGGCACCGCATTGTTGTGGGCAAAGCGAGCCTGGACTCAGGGGCCGGTTATCGGTTCGCTCGCCATCGCAGGGATTGCGGGGTTAGCTTCCATCGCGGCGGTCGCAATGGGACCGACAGAGACATTCGGGCTCGCAGGCTTGGAGCTTAATCGCCGCGGATTAATCTATGCGATCTTAGCGCTGGGACTGGCGGCATTTGTTCGAACGCAGCTGGCTGCACTCGTGCTCTTAGCGCCTGCGACGCTGCTTATCGCTCAAGCCCTATTCGGCTACAGCTCGCCCTTCTGGCCGTTTCTTATAGGGCCAGTTTGCGCGCTCGGAATTTTTTGGGTGAGCGCAAATGCGCTGACCGATCAAAACGGAATGTCGTCATCCAGATCGTCATAGTTGGAGCCGCCACCGCTTTGGCCGCCACCACTCTGACCACCGCCGCCGCCTTGGCCGCCTCCGCCCTGGTTCCAGCCGCCACCGCCGCCGCCACCTTGGCCTCCGCCGCCATAGCCGCCACCGCCACCACCGCCGCCTGAGCGGCCGTCGAGCATGGTCAGTGTGCCATCATAGCCGCGCAGCACCACTTCGGTTGAATAGCGGTCATTGCCGGACTGGTCCTGCCATTTGCGGGTCTGCAGCTTGCCTTCGATAAAGACCTTGGAGCCTTTCTTGAGGTAGTTCTCGCAGACATTGATCAGGCCTTCGGAAAAGATCGCGACAGTGTGCCACTCGGTCCGTTCCTGACGCTCGCCCGTATTGCGGTCTTTCCAGGTTTCACTGGTCGCGATCCGCAAGTTGCAGACCTTGCCGCCATTCTGAAAGCTGCGCACTTCCGGGTCTGCGCCCAGATTGCCGATCAGCATGACCTTGTTGAGTGAACCCGCCATTTCAAGAATCCTTCCGTGTCTTGAGAAGGGGCTTATCGAATGGCTGAGTGAGTCGCCACCCGCGTTTCGCAGTTTTCACAAGAGCGTTGTGGGAAGCCCGATTGTGAGGCTCGCTAGAGCCCCGCTGCGCTCGCAATCCAATAGGTCAGGCCCGCAAACACATAAGCGAGCGCGAACAGATACCCCAGCATGAATAGCGGCCATTTCCACCCGTTTGTCTCACGCCGTGTGACAGCGATGGTCGAGAGGCATTGCGGCGCAAAAACGAACCAGGCGAGGAAGGCAAGCGCAGTCGGCAGGCTCCACTTAGCTGCGATCTGGTCGCGCAAAGCAAGCTCGGTCGCTTCATCATCATCGGCTTCGACAGCGTAAGTGGTCGCGAGGCTTGCAACAGCGACTTCGCGCGCAGCCATGGCCGGCACAATCGCGAGCGTCATTTCGCGGTTGAACCCGACCGGCTCAAACACCGGATGCATGGCGGTCGCAATCTGCCCAGCAAAGCTGGCATCCAGCTGGCTTTCGCCTTCGCCCGCCTTCGGGAAAGTCAGCAGCAGCCACAGGATGACCGTGGCCGCAAAGATGATCGTACCCGCGCGGCGTAGGAACACCCATGCGCGCTGCCACAGACCGATCAGCAAATCCTTGATACGCGGCCACTGATAGCGCGGCAGCTCCATGATGAAGCCGCTCGCCGCGCCTTTGGTGACGGAGCGCCGAAGCACCAGCGCGACAATCATCGCGCCGAGAATGCCCGCAATATAGAGCCCGAACAGGACTAGGCCTTGCAGGCCAATACCCGGCCCAACGCTCGTCGCGGGAATGACCGCAGCAATTATCACTGCATAGACCGGAAGCCGCGCCGAGCATGTCATGAGCGGCGCGATCAGGATAGTTGTCAGCCGATCCTTGGGATCAGAGATTGAACGCGTCGCCATGATGCCCGGGATTGCGCAGGCGAAACTCGACAAGAGGGGGATGAAACTGCGCCCAGACAGGCCAACACGGGCCATCAACCGATCCATCAGGAAAGCCGCGCGCGCCATGTAGCCGCTCGCTTCCATCACGAGGATAAAGGCGAAAAGGATCACAATCTGCGGCAGGAACACGACGACTGAGCCCACGCCGGCGATGAAGCCCTCGGTCAGAAAATCGCGGAAGAAGCTCTCGCCCATATTGGCAGTGACGAGGCCCGCAACCGCTTCGGTCGCGCCTTCGATCAATCCGATGAACGGATCGGCCCAGGCAAACACCGCCTGGAACATGACGAACAGAAGCGCGAACAGGATCACAGGGCCCGCCCATGGGTGCAGAAGCACTTTGTCGAGACCTGAGTTCAAGCGATGCGTCCCGCTCTCTGAGAGGATCGCAGCCTTGGCGATGTTCTTCGCGGCCAAACGGCGCTCAGGCAATGACAGCTGACCTGTACGGCGCTGCTCAGCCAAAGTGTCATCAAGCCGCTTTGCATCCGCCACCGCTGCCGACAGATCATCGAGACCTTTGCGCCGTACTGCGACTGTCTCGACCACCGGCACACCCAGAGCGTTGCTCAAAGCGCTTGCATCCAATGTCAGGCCATCGCGCGTTGCAAGGTCCACCATGTTAAGCGCAACCACCGTTGGCCGCCCAAGCGCGATGACTTCCTGCGCGAAGACCAGATGCTGTTCAAGATTTGCGGCATCCAGCACTACGACCAACGCATCTGGCTGCGCTTCGCCTTCAAACTCGCCCACGACCAATTGCCGCGTCACTTCTTCATCCGGGCTGGTCGTGTCATGCAGCGAATAGCTGCCTGGCAAGTCCACGAGCTCCATCGGCTCGCCATTACTGAGCGTGATGCGGCCAACTTTGCGCTCCACCGTCACACCGGGATAATTCGCGATCTTCTGGCGCGCGCCGGTCAGCGCATTGAACAGTGCGCTCTTGCCTGCATTGGGATTGCCGACCAAGGCTGCTCTGCGAATGCTGCTCATTGCGCTGCTACCGTCATGGCGGCAGCATGCGAACGACGCAGCGCCACAGTCATTCGCCCGATGGTGACCGCAAGTGGATCCCTGCCGCCGAACACGCCGCGATGCGCGACGCCAACCTCTGCGCCTTCATCCAGACCCAGCGCGCGCAAACGCTGCGCGTCTTCATCAGGGATCTGCTCCCAGGAGACTGCGGTGATCGTGGCGGATGTGCCGTGAGGCAGGAGGTCTAGTGTCATTGCGAGATGCGCTGCCAGAGCGCGCAGCTAATTGCAACCGATTCTCAATAGGGTGACGGAAATGCGCAATTCAGTCGCGGCAATCCTGCTGCAATCGAGTTGCAGCCCGCGCAAAAACCTCACCCAATGCGACATAGTCTTGAGAACGGTAGTGCCAGCCATCTGGAAGAAACCCGAAATCCTCTGTCTCTGTCACCAGATGCGCGCAGACATCATTCTCGACGAAGCGCTTTTGTGCTGCTCGCACGTCTTTCGAATACCGCATGACCTGCGTTTGAGGCGTGTCCCCTGAGTCCTTGATTTGTCCGATGACGATGGGAAGCTCGTCATCGTGCAACGCCGCGCGAAGCAGCGACATTAGCCGCGCTAGGTTCGCATCATAATTGGTCGCGGCCTGCTGATCGTCAAAAGCATCTGATTCCCCTTGCATCCAGATGATGCCTGCAGGCCTGAGTGTGTCGGCTGCCCCGTCGCCATCAATATCTCTTAAGCGCATGGCCTCGCTGATGGCGGTCAGAGCATTGTCATACTGATTGCGCGTGTTGCCGCCTTGCCATGCCGGATCCCAAGAACCGAAACCTGATACGCCGTCGACAAGCGCTGTTCCGCCGCGCGCATATTTGATGATCGCGACGTGCTCGTTTGGATGAAGCTTTGCCATGGTCATGCCGAAACTCAGTTCAGGCCCGAAGCGGTCGGATGGCTCGTTGGAGATCCCGTCAGTGACAAAGCCCGTGCCGTGTCCCGCGGTAAGCGGAACCCACACGCCAACGCCGCCGCCTTCGCCGCCGTCCGCTACATTGCGACCATGAAATATGCGGACATTGTGGTCACCATTGACGAGCTCCTTTTGCAGCTCCGACACATAGCCGAAGCCCTCCATGTTGGATTGCCCGCCAAGGAAGTAGACTTTGTAAGTGGTGCCTTCTGCCTGAAGGGCGGAGGGAGCGCAGGATGCTGTCAGGCCAAACGCGGTGAGGCCAAGCAAGTGCTTAAGCGGCCAATTCACCGGGCTGGGTAACGCAAACGTCCAAGGAAACGCGTCACATTGAAGCTTTCGCGATCAGGGCGCAGCAGACGCGCTTTCACTTTCTCGAACTTCATCACGCCTTCAATCCGGCGCTCGAGAAACGCGCGGGTCTGTTCCTTGCTTTCGCTGTCATCCTCGACAAACACAGCCAGCGTTGCTGCATAAATTGAGCCAAGGATCGTGCGCTTGGTGTAGTGATTGTAGTCCGTCGCAGTATCGCCTGCGAGCCGCCACATCAGGTCAGCACTTCGCCAGCCGATCTGCAGCGAGCGCGAGGCGTTTTGCGGCAAAGCCATGATTGCAATCGCGCGGCGCAAAGCCTCTTCCAGGCCTTCGACCGCCATCAGGCGGAACCAGACCAGCTCGAAAATCCGCTCGCGGATCTTCATTTCATTGAGTTTCTCTCCCGGGAGAGCTTCCGCCATTTGCGCATCGACGCTTTCGATCCAAGCATCAATCATGTCCATGGCGCGGCCGCCGATGGGTTTGTCTGCATACGCCAGCTTTGCGACATCAAAGTCAGCGCCCGCCATTTCAGCAGCCGCTTCCAGAGCTGTATCGTTCCAGCCGTCAAAGATCGCAGCGGCAGCAACTTCCGGCGCAAGCGCTACCCGCAGCTCTTCCAAGGTCATGTCGGCAAAATCAGTCATTTGAGCTCTCGTCAATTCGCAGCAGCAGTTTGATCATCGAAGCCTGTCAGAAGCTGGGCCCGTAATCCCTGCCCGGCCCTTTTTCTGCCAACTTCGCATCTGCCTTCTCAAACTCATCGGCGAGCCGGGCGTTCCCTTGCATCAGAGCGACATAATCGCGCGGTGAGCGACCGGAATTGTCGGTCGCGTCCATATTTGCACCTTTTTCAAGCAGCAAGCGCACCAATGGAACGTCGCGGCGATGCACGGCTGCGATCAGCGGCGTTTCGCCAGTCGCATTCTTCACATTGATATCAGCGCCTGCCTTGATGAGTGCTTCCACGCCTTCGACGAAACCCAGCGTGACCGCGATCTGGATCGGAGCAACGCCGTTCTTGTCACGAATGTTCGGATTGGCACCCCGCTGCGACAGGAACCGGATCCAAGCAAGGTCACGCCGCTCTGTCACAATATGAAGCGCGGTCTGACCGGTCGTGATGTCGCGCGTGTTGACGATGGTCGTGCCCGGCTGGTTGAGTTTCTCCGTCACAGCGTCCCCGTCACGGTCCTTGACCGCTTTCAGGAATTCATAGCCTTCAGAAAACAACTGAGCTGTTGCAGGCACCGCTGCAAAGGCAGCCAACGCCGCCAGCATCATCCCAATTGTGCGCATAACGGCGCGCGCCATCCTGTTATCCTTTCACAAATCCTGCCAGAAAGCCCCAAAGAGACAGAGTTTGTCTCTTACAAATGCTTTGAACCATGCCCAATTAGCAGACCATGAACCGACACGCCACGCCTCAAAGACTCCGCACCGCATTTACTGCATTAATTGCCTCTGCCTGCCTTGCAGCTTGCAATGTATCAGCACCGGAAGAGCCGGTCATTCCGCCACTGCAAGGCGCGGATATTGGCGGCGATTTCGAACTCGTCGGTAGCGATGGCGAGACCGTCCGCTGGACAGATTTCGCTGGCCAATACCGCATTGTCTATTTCGGCTTCACCTTTTGCCCGGACATCTGCCCGACGGACACGCAAAGGATGGCACAAGGGCTGGAGATGTTTGCTGTGAAGCGACCTCAGCAAGCCGCAAAGATCCAGCCGATGTTTATCAGCATCGATCCTGCACGCGACACGCCTGAGAAGGTCGGCGAATATGCAGCGGCCTTTTCTGATCGCTTGATCGGCCTCACTGGCAGCGAGGAGCAGGTCAAAGCCGCAGCTGACACTTTCCGTGTTTTCTATTCGCGCGGCGAAGACACGCCGGGCGGCGGCTATCTGATGGACCATTCCAACATCGTCTATCTGTTTGGCCCTGATGGAGAGCCATTGGCGACATTGCCTACCGATGAAGGCGCTGAAAGCGTTGCGGCTGAACTCGACAAATGGGTGAGCTGAGGGATCAGTTCTGGACCCTTCCGCTGAAGGACTTGTCGCGCGCGGAATGGGAAGCGCTATGCGATGGTTGCGGGCGCTGCTGCCTGCACAAGGTCGAAGAAGAAGACACCGGCGAAATTTTCGACACCAATGTCGCGTGCAAATTGCTCGATACCAAAACCGCGCGTTGCACCGATTACAAGAACCGCAAAGCCTTTGTGCCTGATTGCCTGCGGCTCACACTCAGGATTGTCGAGGACGTGCCATGGCTGCCGCAAACCTGTGCTTATCGAAGGCGCGCACATGGAGAGCCTTTGCCTGAATGGCATTATCTTTTGAGCGGCGACCGCGAGGCGGTCGAGCATGCGGGCGTATCCGTTGTCGGGCGCGTGATCAGCGAGACGCATGCAGGCCCGCCAGAACATCATATCGTGGATTGGGACACTTATGTCCGCGAGAGCGAGCGATGATCGACTGGCTTCGCAAGGAGCAGCTTGAGCCTGAGATCGAGCTGGCCGGACGCATCCTGCCCATCGAATTGAAGCGCCACCCGCGCGCGCGCAGGCTCACCTTGCGGATCGCGCCCGATGGCAATGCAGTCCGGCTCACTTTGCCGCAATGGGCCCGCAGCGCAGAAGCGATCGCCTTTGCTCATGCGAAGACGGAGTGGCTGGCAATGCAACTAGAGAAGCTGCCGTCGCGCACCGCTCCGGAACCGGGCGGAACGTTGCATTTGCATGGGCGACCGCATGCGATCGAGTGGGCGGAAATACATCCTCGCACACCGCAGCTCGAGGATGGTACGATTATGCTCGGAGGCCCGCTCTCCTCGCTTGAAGCAAGGCTGAGGCGATGGTGTGAGGCACGAGCATTGGCCGCCTTTGAAGAGGATGTGACGCATTATTGCGACGTAGCCGGCTTGGAACCGGTCCCGGTCGCACTCTCGCGCGCGCAAAAGCGGTGGGGCAGTTGTTCAGACCGCAAGCGCATCCGTTTGAATTGGCGGCTCATTCAAGCGCCGGATTTTGTGCGCCGCTCTGTCGTCGCGCATGAAGTGACGCATCTTGTCCATTTTGACCATTCGCCCGCTTTCCACGCCATGCTTGGCGATCTGTTTGAAGGCAATGTGCGTGAAGCGGATCGCTGGCTTAAACAGCATGGCCGCAGCCTTTATGCGAGTTTCGGATAAGACAGAGCGCAATTCGAAACACTGGCGCTCGCATGAAGCGATCCCTATGTTGCCAAAATGCTCACGGAGAAAATTGCCAAGTCGCGGTTCAATCCCGCGCCGGGAATCGCCGATTTCTGGAATGAATTCAAAAAGCCCCAGCCCTATCGCTGGGCCATCCTGCTCGCCTCTGCAATTCCTGTAATCATCATCATGCTGTGGGCGACAGCGCAAAGTGTGACTGCACCGCCTGCACGACCTGAAGTAACCTGGATCACCAGCTTCGCTCCCGATCGCAGCGATGAAGAGATCATGGCTACCAATATCGCAAATCAGGAACGCAAGGACGCGATTGCCGCCGAGCAAGAGCGGATCGCGGAAGAGAAGCGCAATATGTACCGCGAGCTTGGCCGCGCAACGGGCATTGATGTCGATGCAATGGAAGCGGAGATCGAAGCCGAGCGCGCCGCTGAAGAAGCGGTCGATGCGCCGCAAACGCCGCCAATTGAAAGCAGCGCGAGCGAGGCCGAGCTTGGCGAATAACAGCGCGGATGATGCACGCTGGATGGATGCCGCCGCGCGACTTACGCTAAGAGGCCGTCCGGGGAGCTCTCCAAACCCGAGCGTCGGAACAATCCTAGTGAAAGATGGCCGCGTGATCGCGCGCGGCTGGACGCAAGGTGGCGGTCGCCCGCATGCTGAAGCGCATGCCTTAAGCGCGCTCGCAGAAGGCGAAGCGTTGGGCGCGACTGCCTATGTCACGCTGGAGCCTTGCGCGCACCAATCAGAACGAGGCCCCGCCTGTGCGGAATTGCTCGCAGCTGCCAAGCCTTCGCGCGTCGTGATCGGCATTCTCGATCCGGACACGCGGACAGCTGGCCAAGGGATCAGGCTGATTGAGGATGCGGGGATCGAAGTAGATGTGCTGGATAGCGCTTCCGCTCGCAAAAGCCTGGCCGGTTATCTCACTCGTGCTGAGCTTGGCCGACCGCATGTTACGCTGAAGATCGCGCTGTCACTCGATGGCTGTATCGCGCTGGCGGACGGCACAAGCCAATGGATCACTGGAGAGGAAGCGCGCGCACACGTCCATTCGCGCCGCGCGCTCGCGGATGCGGTTCTGGTGGGAGGCGGAACCTGGCGAGCGGACAAGCCGCGGCTCGACGTCCGTTTACAAGGGCTGGAGGAGCGTTCGCCCCGGCGGGTCCTGCTCACTCGCGGCGTGGCTCCGGACGGTGTGAAAGTGATCAACGCGCCCGAGCAGATCAGCACCCTAGATGACGTGCGGTATCTCTACATCGAAGGCGGCGCGGAAGTGTCTGCAAGCTTCCTCAAAGCGGACTTGGTTGACCGGCTGGAGATCTACCGCGCACCTATCATCATCGGCGATGGCCTGCGCGCGATTGGCGATCTTGGCTTGGCCGATCTGCCTGCCGCGCATGGCCGCTGGGCGATTGCCGAAGAGCGCCAGCTTGGCAGCGACACATTCACCGCCTATCAGCGCACCCGATAAGGAGCTCAAGCGCAAACCATGTTCACAGGTATCGTCACCGCCATCGGAACCATCAGCACAGTCGAACAGCGCGGCGATTTGCGTCTGCGCATTGCGGCACCGCTTGATCCGTCGAAGATCGCGATCGGCGCTTCCATTGCGTGTTCAGGCGTCTGCCTGACAGTCGTCGAACGCGGCGGCAACGCAGGCGATGCATGGTTCGACGTCGATGTCTCGGCAGAAACCACCAGTCGCACAGTGCCAGCGATGTGGGCGGAAGGCGCGAAACTGAATATCGAGCCGAGCTTGCGTGTTGGCGATGAGATCGGCGGCCATATCGTCACCGGCCATGTCGATGCCGTCGGCGAAGTGATCGCGGCTGTCCCTGAAGGCGACAGCTGGCGGATCGTCATTCGCGCGCCGAAAGAGATTGCACCCTTTATCGCAGCCAAGGGCTCTATCACTGTCAACGGTGTCTCGCTGACTGTAAACTCGGTTGAAGATCAGGCGGACGGCGCATGCGATTTCGGCCTCAACATCATCCCGCATACCGGCGACGTGACGACCCTTGGCGAGCTCACAGCGGGCGACCATGTCAATCTGGAGATCGATGTGCTCGCGCGCTATCTGAAGCGGATGCAATCGCTCGCGAGCTGATCCCCCAGAAGACGAGTTTGGTTAACCCGCCGACTTGCCGCTGACCCCACACTACAGTAGTTTCTCCAACCAATTGAGGTCGCAAGTCCATCTTGCGCGCTTGAGCTCCAATTAGAGAGTCGCGCGCAAACCTTGGGAGGGGTTTGATGTTGCGACGTTTTCTTTTCGCAAGCGTGGTCTGTTCCGGCACGATTGCTGGCTATGCCGCCGCGCAAGAGCTGCGGATGCAGCCGGTTCAAGCGCAGCGCATGGAAGTCCAGCGCCCTGCAGAGCTGCAAATCGAGGCTCCAGCCAATTCTGTGGTGCTGCGAGCGCAAAGCACTGACGCCCTGCTTGAGCAGCGCCAGGTGCAACGCCGCATGAGCGTCCAGCAAGTTCGCGCTCAGCCGGTCATTCAGTTGGAACAAGGCGAAGCTGACCTGCAGCCTGTGCTCAACAATCCGGCAGCGCCTATCAACGTCGCACAGCGCCTGCGTGCGCGTCCGCAAATCGCGACGGTACGCGCCGATACGCTGGAAGTGGCGGAGATCCCTGAAGGCCTCGTGGTGCGGCAGTTCATTGCCTACCAGCTGGAACCCGGCGCGTGCGCGACTCCAAGCGGTCGCCGCGCAGTAGCGGCTCAGGGTGCTGAATGCTGGACCCGCCAGAGCAATACGCGCCGTGCGAGCAGCTTTGCCAATCCGCAAGCAAGCGCACGTTATATCGCCAACCCTTCCGAGCGCAGCAGAGCGAATGCGGAAGCCAACACGATCGCAGCCGAACAACAGGCGGAAATCGATGCTGATATAGCGCAGCTGCGCCAATATCTTGCGGACCCGACTAAGCGTGCGGAAATCGGTGAAGCGGAAGCGGCACGCTTGTCGGCGCTGAGCGATGAAGCCTTGCAGGAAGAGCTCATCAACCGCGCAGAGATTGAAGTCGAAGAGGTCATGTTCGTGCCCAATCTGGAAGCGCAGGACCTGCGCATCCGTGCGCGGCCGGCTTTCGGCACCAGCGAACGTCCGCGCCGACAAAGCTTCGAACTGACTGAGGTCTCTGCCGAGCGCGAGGCTACCGATGCGCGCATTCTCGCCGCTGGCGGAACCACGCAGGAAAGCTCACTGCCTCCGGCCCATCGCCAGGGGCCGACAGATTTGCGCACATCCCCGACGCGCCCGCAAGGCATGACCGATTTCCAAGCCGCACCGCAGCTCGATATTAGCGAGAATATCGCGGTTGATCGCGAATTCTACCTCACCGGCTTTACACTGGGCCGTCAGCATGAATGGCGCAAACGTGTCTCGATCACAGTGGCGTGGTGCATTTGGGGCTGCAAAAAAACCTATTATGTCGAGCCTTACGCAGGCTTTGGCTACGGCTTTGGTCTGCGCTTCCCGGTACGCATGGACGGGACGTACGAGTACCGCCACAAGAACGGGCAGGAGCGCGCGTTCTTTCGTCCTGTGTTCCAGCCAGTGAATGCAAACACCAACCAATATTCACGCACTGGGCTTGCCAACCATCAACTGTTCAGCGGACAGGAGCTCGTCGCTGAAGCCAATGCCTATGCAGGCGTTCTGTACAAGCTGACGCATAATCGCTCGGGCAATTTTGGTGTCGAAGTCGGAACCGATCTCACGGACAGGCTCCCTTCGCCCTTCACCAATGGCCAGTTCAAGCCGCCAAGCCCGGGTCAGACAACGCCGCCCGTCATTCGTACCATCGAGCAGATCGACTTTCTGGCTAACCGCGCGAGCTTCGGGATTGTTGGCGCAAAAATCCATCCGGCCGTGAAGATGGAGCTGTTTTCGAACGGGCTGAGTTTCAAGCTACGCGATCATGTCGGAAACTCCGTCACCACCATGTCGGAAAGCGGCAAACGCTATCCGCTGCAAGTGAACAACAATCGCTTCAGCCGCTTCAGAGTGAGCGATCCGGTTTACAATCTCGGTTTCCAGATGACGCCGGGTCTCGTTGGCCGTGCTTATGTCGATATCGCCGTGTGGTCGCGCAATTGGGATTGGCCAGTATGGTTTCCTCAATTGAAGGTGCAACTGCCGCCCAATGGCGTGAACTTCACGTGCCATGCGGGCACGGTTTGCGGGCACGAATACAAGCTCAAAGCCGATTACTGGAGGCCCAAGCCCCGGCGCACATCGACGACGCGTCCAGCGCGGACCAACCCTCCGCCTGCGCGCACTAACCCGTCGACTAATCCGCAGCGCGCCAACCCACCGCGCCAGACTACGCCGGAAAGGGCGAGCCCGTCGCGCGATCTGGCGCCATCATAAGCAAAGCGGGATTGGCGCGAAAACGCTAAATCCGACGCCCAAAGGTCGCAAAAAGAAAGGACCGCCTCAAGCAATTGGAGCGGTCCTTTTCTATGTCAGTGCTCCTGTGAATGGAGCGCGTCGAGAACTGCTTAGGCAGCTTTCTTCTTCGTCTTCTTTGCCACTGACTTCGCAGCTTTCTGCTGCGGCACAGTCTTGGCATCAGCTGCTGGAGCGCGCTCGTCCTGATCATTAGCGATCTTTCCGTCGGCGACTGCTTCCGTCAGCTTGGGATATTTGTCATTCTTCTTCGCATCCTTGGCACGCTTGTACGATAGTCCACCGAGCGCGAGACCACTTCCAAGAGTAACAAGTGCAAGTGCGGCTACTGGTGCGGGCATGAATAAATCTCCTTTGTTTTCAATCTATTCAATGGCCGGCCTGGCAGATTGTTCCGAAATTCATCGCGTATGCTTTCCTACTCGTCGCAGGATGCGGCAGCTTTCGCGCGATGAAAGCACCACCTCTATTCGCGCAGCGCATCCCGCCATTCCATGCTGTTCGCACACGCCAGCGCAGCGATGGCTGGACCCCATTGCGGCAAGCCGAATTCATCGGTCACTTGGCTGAAACCGGCAATGTGCGCGAAGCGGCCAAACGCGTCGGAATGCAGCGCGAAAGCGCTTATCGGCTGCGCAGGCGAGAGTATGCCGAGAGTTTCGTTGCAGCATGGGAAGCTGCACTGGCCCGCGGACGTGGCCGTACGGTTCGTCAAGCGGCAGCGAAGCCCCTTGCTCGGACACGCGCACGGCCTTTGCGGAAAGTCACACTCTGCGAGCTTGCCTGGCGCATCGAGACAGGTGTCTGGCGTGTGCGGCTGCGCGCCGGGCGCTACGCAGGAGTGAGCCGGAAAGCTGACAATTCTGCGCTTCTCGCGCTGCTTGCACGATGTTCGCGCGGGGCATCACGACTTGCGAAACCGCCGCGATGATGCGTTTTGAAAAAACACACTTAGCGTATCGTGCGGACCGTTCGGAAGCGGACGGTCCTGCCCGTCACTCAGCCGGTGACTTGAGCAAGCGCATCAATAAACTTTTCGATATTGGTCATGGTCAGGCCCGCAACGTTGATCCGGCCGGACCCTGCCATGTAGATCGCGTGATCCTCGCGCAGAGCTTTCACTTGCTCAGGCGTCACAGGAAGGATCGCGAACAAGCCATTTTGACGGCCAAGCGGCGTCAGATCGACACTGCCCGCAGTGCCTGCATCAGCCAGCGTCTTGCGCACCAGCCGCAGCCGTTCGCGCATGGTTTCCAGCTCGTCGAGCCAGACCCGCGTCATCTCCGGATCGCGCAGGATTATGCGGATCGCAGCAGCAGGGTGATCAGGCGGCATCGACCAGCTCGCCCGCGCCAGAGCGTTGGCATTGGAAAAGGTCGTATCAAGCTGATCGGCATTCGCAGCCTTCGCATAAAACGCGCCGACGCGGTCGCGATACATGCCGAAATTCTTGTCGCAGCTATAGCAGATGAAGGCTTCGTCGACTTTGGCGAGCACTGTGCGAAGGCCCACCGCGTCTTCTTCCATGCCGTGGCCAAGGCCCTGATAGGCGACGTCGATAATCGGGAACGTGCCGGAGCTAGCAAAAGCGTCCGCAATCGCTTCCCAGTCTTCATCAGTGTAGTCGATGCCGGTCGGGTTGTGGCAGCTACCATGGAGAAGCACTGCTTCTTTCGGGCCAGCCGCGTTGATAACGCTCAGCACTGTTTCAAGGTCAGCACTACCGTCTTCGCAAGCATGCGAGAACGTCACTGTCTCAATCCCGACATCATTGAGAATTTGCGCGTGGTTGGGCCAGCTGGGAACGCCCAGATGAAGCCGCTCTGCACCGGCATTCTTGGCAAGCGCAACCGCCAGACGAACCGCACCCGTTCCACCGGGGGTCTGCATGCCGGTGATGCGTCCGCCATGGGTCGGATTGTCGCCGAAGATGTAAGGCATCAGCGCTTCGACAAAGCCCATATCGCCTTCAGGCCCAAGATAGGCTTTCGAATTCTGTGTATCGACCAAGCGCTGTTCGGCCTGCTTGATCGCTTCGAACACAGGCGTGTCGCCTTGCCCGGTTCGGTACACGCCGACACCCAAGTCAATTTTGTCAGTCCGCGTGTCAGCGGCGTGCATCTTGATCAGCGCGAGAAGCGCGTCGGGCGGTTGGGTTGCGAGGTTCTCAAGCATAACGCAGCACCTTTGCCGCGCTGCGTCTTTCGCCGCAACAGGCAATTGTGCTTATCGCACATGGATATTCGTAATTCGGTTAGGCAGCGACGCCTGACGGGTTTCTTAGAACGGCAACCAGCGCTGCTTCTTGGAGAACTTCATGTAACCAGCGTTCACGCCGAGACGCAGGCCTGCCCCCATGCGGATCGGGATCAGGACGACATCGCCTTTGCGCAGATAGCTCGCGTGCATGCCGCCGACGACATAGGCCTGGCCTTCACCGGCAGGATAGCGCTCGTAAAGCTCTTCCGTGTCGAACAGGTTGTAAACGAGGACAAACGTCTTGCCCGCATTCGCGCCTGCATCAAAACCGATAGACGGGCCAGTCCAATAGACCGGGCGTTCGCCTTCGACCTTGTGATAGAGCGTTCCCGAGCCATATCGCGCACCGACGACAAAAGCGCCGCCCGCTTCGCGGCCAACGATATAGCCATTGGGGCGGCCTTGTTCGGCCAGCATTTTCTCGATCATCTTGGCAACGCCTTTAGCGCCATCGCCAAATACACCTTCTGCAGCGCCGATCAGGTCGTCTTCGCCGTAAGTAGTCTCAGCCGCCGCAAGCTCTTCATCCGTCATCGCCGGCGCTTCTGCAGGCTGCGGATCAGCCCATGTTGGCGCGGGCGTTCCGGGAAGCGGCTCGGAACTGTACACGACCTCTTCAGAAGGAGCCGCTTGGGTAGGGGCTTGAGTGGCGGTTGTTTGCTGCTCTTGTGGCACCGGGCTCACATAATCAGGGAGCGGGGCAAGATCGCCTTGCTCAGCCGGTCCGTAGGCCGCGTCGGGATCGATGCTTTCAAGCTCTTGCGCGGCGACTGGCGCTGTGCCGATGATCGCCAGAGCCAGACCCCAGCTTTTGATGAATGCGGAAATGCGCTTCATGGTATGCTCCTCGAGAGGGTTCGCAATGGCCCTCAATGTTCGAACCAGAATCGCTTGGTGAGCGTCCGACAATGACGCGGCGGTGAACCGAATCGAAATTGCGGTGAACCGAGTCGTGGAGGCGGTAATTGGCTGAAAGGCACGATACACGCGGGAAGCAGGCGCAAATTCCCGCATTCTCTCCCTTGCGGGCGGGCAAGCTCGCCATTATAGCGCGCCACTCGCATGCCGTTAGACAGCCTTGGCATGCGTGCTTGCGGAGACGTGGGTGAGTGGCTGAAACCAGTTCCCTGCTAAGGAACCATACCCATATCGGGTATCGAGGGTTCGAATCCCTCCGTCTCCGCCATTTACCTTTCCTTATTTGCGCTAAGCCTGCAATCAGCGCTCTTGCATGCTTTGCGAGACCGTCTTCAGGATCGGCTTGGTTATGTAGGACCAGACCGTCGATTTGCCGGTGAGGATTTCCGCCGTGGCGGTCATGCCGGGCTGCAAGACGATCGGTTCACGATCGGCCGGCGCGCGCATGGTGGATGTGTCGACTTCCAGATTGACGCGGTAATAGGTCTCTGCGCCATTGTTCGTCTGCTCGGTCAGAGTATCCGGGCTTACGAACACAACTTCGCCATTGGCTGAACCATAGATCGCGTTGTCATAGGTCTCGAAGCTGACGCGCGCGCTTTGTCCGGTTTTCACAAAGGCGATCTCGCGCGGAGAGACACGCGTTTCGATGATCAGCTTCTCGCCCACTGGGACAATCTGCAGGACTTCCTCGCCGGGCTTAACCACCCCGCCAATCGTCGAGAACTGCACGTTTTTGACCACGCCTTCGGTGGGCGCAGTAAGCGAAGCGGCTTCGAAGCTATCCTGCGCGCGGGCCAATTGCTGCTGCGCGCTCGCCAGTTCTTCTTCCGTGCGGGTAAATTCGGTTTGCAAGTCGCTGATATATTGCGAGCGGATGCGCGAGATTTCGCCGCGTGTCTCCACCACAGCCCTGCGCATGCGGATAATCTCCGACATGGCAACATCGCCTGTTTCGACGAGCGGCAGGTTCAGATCCAGTTCCTGCTGCTGAAGCTGGGCAAGTTGTTCAAGCGTCGAGACCTGCGCTTGCAAGGCTGCGCGCCGGCGCTGGAAGAGGCGCTGCTGATTCGCAGTGAACTCCGGAAAATCAGCGAGCGAAGCAGGGAAACGCAAAGGTCGGTTGAACAGCTCCGCTTCAATCCGCGCCATCCGGCTTTCCAGCCCCGCGACTTTGGCTTGCGCTTCAGTCTGAGCCGCGCGCAATTGCACTGTATCAAGCTCAACCAGCAGCTCGCCTGCCTTCACTTGTTCGCCTTCGCGCACATGGATTTGCGAGATCGCCCCGCCCTGCTCGCTCTGGATAATCTGCACCCGCGCAAACGGGATCACTTTGCCTGGCGCGCGTGTGACCTGGTCAAGCTCTGCCCAAAGCGACCAACCGATAAAGATCAGCAGAGCAGCTGCAATCGTGCCAACTATCGTCGCAGCAGGCTTCAAGCGGCGGTTCATGATGTGCCCCCGGCTTTGAGGTTGCTCGTCACATGCCCGCTTTGCGCAGGCGGCGGCTGCGAAGCCTTGCGCATTTCATCCAGGACTACGTCCGCAGGACCGTCGCGCGCAATCCTGCCGCCAACCATCATGATGATCCGCGTGAAACGCTCCAGCAGCGCAAGCTTGTGCGTGGTCATTACGAGTATGTCGTCCTTGGCCATCGCATTGTCGAGCGCGGTCAACACCGCGAGTTCTGAAGCCATATCAAGCGACGATGTCGGCTCGTCCAGCAGCCAGATGCCGGGCGAGGCGTGGATCATCCGGTTCATGCCGACAATCGTGCGCTGACCGCCTGACAGCCCGCTCCCGCCTTCGTATATCTGCGTTTCCAGCCCACCTTGCTGCTCGCCCAGCAGGACATTTAATCGCGTAGCCTTGGCAAGATTGATAAGCGTTTCGTCTTCCAGACCGCTCATGCCCATGGTGAGGTTGTCGCGCAGTGTCCCGCGAATGAGCCGAACATTCTGCGGCAGATAGCCGATATGTCGCCGCGTTACGTCTTCTGCGACATTCGCAATATCGAGGCCATTTACTGTGACAGAGCCTGATTGCGCAGAATACAGCCCGGCCAGCACTTTCAGCAGCGTTGTCTTGCCTGCGCCAACCCCGCCGATGATCGCAACACGCTCGCCCGGCTCGATCCGCAAGCCTTCGATTTCAATCGCCGCTTTCTGGTCGGGATAAGCAAAGCCTGCTTGCTTCACCATGATGGGCCCCCGCAAGCTTTCCGGACGCATGGCCCCTCGTGATGCGCTTGGCTCAAGCGGCAGCTTGAGAATGCCGTCGAGCATTTTGAGCGCTGAACGCGCATAGCCCCATTGCACAATCAGGTTGGGCAATTGCGCCACCAAAGGCCCGTTGATCCGCCCTACAAGGATCGAACAGGCGAGCAGCGCGCCGGTCGTGATTTCGCCTGTCGCAGCAAGATAGGCGCCGAAGCCCATCACCGCCACGTATGTCAGCTGCTGCAAGGAAGAGAAGAGCGAGCTTGAGACAGCCGACGCCCGCTTCACCGGATACTCGAAATGATGGATCTGTCGCAGCAAGCGGTTCCAGCGGCTCAGGATCATCCACCCGCCGCGATTTGCTTTCACAGTCTCTGACGCATCGAGCATCTCGACCAGCAAACCGTTTTTCTGATTACCGCTGACTTGCGCGCGCTCAGCCCCATTGCGGATAATCCGGGCAAGCAGCAGCGCGAGGCCTATGGCAATCGGCAAGCTGACAATCGGGACGATGGCAACCGCACCGCCGATCGATGCAATCACCAGAATGAAGAACAGCGCGAACGGCAAGTCCGCAATCACGAAGACAGAGCTTGATGAAATCGCCTGACGGATCTGCTCTTGCCCCTGAATTTGCGAAGCCATCGTCCCGACCGCTTGCGGGCGCGCATCCAGACGGATCGCCTGCGCACGCGCGAAGAAATATTCCGAGACTTCACGGTCTATGTTCTGCGCTTCCAGCTCGATCAGCAGCGCTCTCAAACTGCGCAAAACAAGGTCCAGCACAAGCGCAAAACCAACCCCGACAGTCAGAACGGCCAGTGTCTCAAAGCTCGCGAGCGGGATGACACGGTCATAGAGCTGCATCGCATAGAAAGAGACCGCCAGCGCGAGCAGGTTCGCGAACACTGTCGCAACCGCTGCCACTACCAGCACCGACTTGCGGCGCTTGATTGCACGCACAAAGATGCTGAACGCGGAGGTTGTGTCATCCGCAAGCGGATCGGGCGGCGAGATGTTGAAGAAGCTTTGCGCGCTCGAATAAGCCACCGGCTCGCGCTCGCCTGCAATCAGCAGGCTGTCTTCATCGTCCCATTGCGTCGCGACGATCCAGCCGCGATCGAGATCGTGCGTGAGCAGCGGAAATTGGTCCGCGCGCGGACGACCGGAAATCCGTTCGGGCTGCGGCCATTCCAGCTCGCTTTGCAACAGAAGCGGCGCGTCCACATCATCCAGCGAGGGATGCGCACGCAGTTCCGCGTCCCATTCAGGCGCAAGTGTGCGCCCGCTGGCTCTCGTATACCGTTCAACTGCGCTGATGAAATCCATGCTGCGCCTCTTACCCTTGCGGCTGCCAACGGCAAGTGAGCACGAGGATCAGCGCTGCACTCGAAGCGGACGCTGTCTGATTGTCATTGGCGGATAGCTGCGCGCTGATGACTTCTGTGACCGCATTGGAAAGATCAAGCCAGGACCGGCGTCCGGCAACGAATTGACGCTGATAACTGGCGAGCAATCCTTGCGAAGCTTCCGCAGCAGTATCGCTGACTTCCTGTCCTCTCAGCCCCGCTCGATATTGTGCATATTGGCGGCGCAGGAGATTGCGGACCTGCCTGTCCGTCTGCGCGTATTCCGCCAAGGCTTGCGCAACGCCTGCCTCAGCGCTGTCAATCTGCGAGAATTTGGACAATCCGTTGCCCGTCTGCGCGCGCAAGACCAGCGCGGCCCTCGCCCCTGTCAGTTCGTTCTGGGAAAGCTGCAGCAGAAGACGCGGAAAGAGCTGACTTTCCACATTGTCGAGCGAGGATTGCGCTGCTCCCAAACGATTGGTCCGCTCTTGCAATGCGGGGCTGCACGCTTTCATTTCTTCAACAGCCAGGCTCTCAGGCGGCGGAATGGCAGCCGGACCGCTTGCATGGATCTGCGGGATAGCAACATCGTCCCCGACCAGCTCGGTGAGCTGCAGATAGGAAATGTCGCGTTGTTCTTGGCTAGATGCGAGGTCGGCTTCCAATTGTGCCATGCGGGAACGGGCAAGTGTCAGATCAACAGCAGGCGAAACCTGCTGCGAGACGCGCCGCTCGATGCTGGCTGAGAGCCCTGCATAATCGACAAGGCCTTGCTCCAGCACTTTGATCCGCCCGTCAAAGCGTACCACATCATAATAAGCTTGAATGATATCAAGCGTTAGCGTCTGCGCTGTGACATTGACCCGGTTACCCGCGGCCCGCGCATTGAAGCGCGCTGCGTCGATCTGGTTCGAGATCGCCCCGCCTGCCCAGACCGGCTGTTCCAACGCGACATTGGCAGCGATACCGTCTGTGTCAGCAATGGCAGAGCCGCCAGTGGTGGTGAGGATTTCCGCGCTGATATTGGGGAAGCGCTGCCACTTGGCGGTGCGCAAATCGGCATCCGCGCTGTCGCTGGCTGCTTCCGAGGCAGCAATCAGCGGGCTCGACTGCAATCCGGTTGTGACAATCTGCGCGAGCGCTTCCGGAATGCCGGGCGGCTTTTCGGCCGCCGGATTTTGCAGCTCAGTCGTCGCTGGTCCGTAAACTTGCGGCTCGGGCTCATTGGATTGCCGCGCGTCCTGAGCACCATCTTGCGCCAGTACGCTGCCGCTGACACACAGCCCAGCCGCCAGCATCGCCATGATGCCGGAAACATGCCGTGTGCGATGTGAAGCAAATGGCGAAGCCGTTGCCAAAACCGTCCTGTCCCTTCCCTTATGCCCAATTCCGTTATGCTGGGTCAGCGGTGCCGCCATTAGCATTGCGGTCTGATATTATGCTTAACACGCAAATCTTGTTGAGCGATTATCTCAAAATTGCAATCGCTTGAACGATGAGGCGCGTCAGCTCCCGGCTGAGGGCGGCGCGAAGCGGTTCGTGGCGAAGGTAACGCAAACGACAAGAAACCAGCCGCAAGCGATGATCGCAAAGGCATAGAGCAGCGGCACGACTGCTCCGACGAGGATCGCGGTACATGCGGCGAGCGCGTAGAAATCGCGCATGGCGATATAAATTAGCGCTTGTTTGAAGCGCGAGGGCTTGGCGCGCATTTTGTGCTTCAAAGCATCGAAGGTAAACGGCCCGCCGGACCGGCGTGCAACAATGCCGAGAAGCGCGCTACCAAGGCCCAGCACGACGCAGCTGATCGCGCCTGCTGCTGCAGCGCTCGCCATACCTTGCTGCCAGACATTGAAACTGACCCCGGCAAGGAAGCCGAGGTTTGTGGCGGCGTCCGTCAGGCTGTCGAGCATCGCGCCGCGTTCTGAAGATCGCTGAGTGGCGCGCGCCATCTCGCCATCGACGCCGTCGACGATTGATGCCGCTTGAAACAGGACAGCTCCGATCAGGAGCCCGGTCGCTCCGCCGAAAAGCAGAGCGATGATCATGGCAAGCCCGATCAAGGCGGCAAGCGCGGTTGCATGGCCGGGCCGCGTCCAACTCGCAAGCAGCATGATGCGGCTGATGGATTGCGAGATAGGCCGGTTGATATAGCGCGACACAATCCCGTCCGCCGCTTTGCCGGTGGAAGCGATGATCACCTTGGAAGCCTGTTTGAGAGCCTGAAGCTCGACCTCGCGGCTCGGGTCATTTTCATCTGGCTTCACACCCAGCAGGTCTAGCGCCCAAATCGCTTCATCTCGATTGATCTCATGGGTATCTGCCGTTTTCCACCCTACATCTCCGGCAAGCCTTTTTGCTTCCATTTGGCAGTATTCGCTAGGCTGCCATCCGCCCGGCACGGCAATCGTAATACTGTCAGTTTTCTCTGTGTTTTCAGTAGCTAAAGCAAGCACCCGCACCGCCGCAGGGACCCCTGCAACAAGCTGGTTTGCCCCTGCTTCGCTGGCAAAAAGGATCGAGGCTGGAGGCTTTTCAGACATCGTTCCGGCTAGCTAGCAGACCGGCTTTAGTGTTACGAATGCAAATCGCGTTCGATCTCGATGATGGGGCGAGCGCGGTTCGTAAACAGCTGTTTTGCGCGGAGATCATGCAGCCTAATCCCTCGTCTAAGCCTATGAATTCAAACGTGAATGATGCCTCTTTGACGAGCACTGGACGCGTGCGCGCTGTGCAGCATCCGGTTGATGTGCTGATCTTCCATCCGATCGCCGCGCGGCTTGCAAAGGCGCTCAGTCACACCCCGATTACCCCGAACATGGTGTCTTTCGCAGGTGGCTTGGCGGTCGTGCTCGCAGCGATCATCTATGTGCAAGATAACTGGGCATTTTCTGTGGTCCTTGGCTTTCTGGTTCATGCCAGCTGGCATGTCCTCGATGGCGCTGACGGCGACCTTGCGCGCCTCACCGGCAGGAGCAGTCCGCAAGGCGAAGTGTTTGACGGAATTTGCGATTATGCAGGGCACATCGCGCTCTATCTCATCCTCGCCTGGGCATTATCTGACAGCATGGGTTGGGTCGGCTGGGTGCTCGGCGTAGGTGCGGGCCTCAGCCGAATTCCCCAAACCATTTTCTACGAATCCCAGCGTCGGCAATATATGCATTGGGTCCATGGCATCGCATGGCTGAGGACCAGCAAACCATTGGATCAAGCAGAAAACACTCGTGGGATCAGTGGACTTTATTTGAAAGCTGCCGGACTTTTGGCTCCGAGCGCGCCGGCCATCGAGCAAGCGCTTGCAGATCCCAAGAAGGCAGAGGCGATGCGCGCAAGGCTCGTGGCAACTGGCCCGAGAAAGCTCTTCGGCAGTACGCTGCTAGGCCAACCTTACCGGACACTTGCGCTGGGAGCTTCCATGCTCGCAGGATCGCCTGTATGGTATTTCCTGTTCGAAATCATTGCTTTGCATGTCATATTGATCATGAGTATATTTCGTGCGCGCCGCACACTCGCGGATCTGAGTGCAGCATCTCAATCGGACTGAAGTACCCGCCTGTAAACTTCCAGATGCTGCTCAGCGCATTTGCGCCAGCTCAATTGAGCTGCTCGTTCCAGACCCTTGGCACGCAGTTCTGCGCGCAGATCCGCATCTGTCGCCAGCCGCCGTAACGCTTGCGCAATCGCATCGTCATTTAAGGGATCGACCAGCAGAGCCGCGCCGCCGGTGACTTCCGGCATTGCGGACCGATCACTTGTGATCACCGGACACCCGCAAGCCATCGCTTCGGCTAACGGCATGCCAAATCCTTCGCAGATAGACGGATGAAGCAGAGCCAGCGCTCCATTATAGAGCTGGAGCAGCAGTTCATCATCAAGCGGCTCTACAAAACGGACCCGATGTTCGATCTTCAATTCAGCACAGAGCCGCCATAGCGCGCCATTTCGCGGGCCCTGACGCTGCAATAGCACCAACTTCATATGCGAAAGGTCGCTGAAAGCTGCTGCAAATCCGCGGATCGCGAACTCATGATTTTTATAAGGAGCGTTCTGACCGACGGTTAAAACGTATTTATCTGGTTCTACGCCCAAAGCTTTGAGTTTCTCAAGGTCCACTTGTTCCCGGCGGAAGCTGTCTGAAACACCGGAAAGAATCGCAGTCGTCTTGCTACCTGCTACCTCGTCATACTCGATGATATCTTGGCGAGTTGTTTCGCTGACAGCGATGATTGCGTTCGAGTGTCGCAAAGCGCGATTTATCCCGTTCTGGTAGTAAATCCGCTCGGCCCGCCCCCATATCCGCGGATTGCATAGATCAGGCTGCTTCAGCCACATCAAATCGTGGACGGTCGTAACCGTGCGGAAAGGCAAACGAGCTGGGAGTGTGTTGCACGGCGAGTGGAACAGGTCGACACCGTCCAAGCGGACGAGCTCAGGCAACAGCCACATACTTGCCGGATTATTGGAGCCAACCTCGACAACGACTTCACGAACGTTGGCATCGCCCGACAAAGCGCCTTCCATTTCCTTATTCCGAAGGAACAGAAAGCTCCATTCTGGCGCAAGTTTGGGCAAGTGCTCGACCAAGTGGCGAACGACCATGCCAATGCCGCTAGGACGCGGTCGAATGTAACGACAGTCAATGCAAATTACCGGCATGCTTCCCGCCTCGCTGTAAAGCTGGTTCTCCGCAAGTGCATTTCTGCCGGCCCTATGAGAGAAGTCACGAGTTGTTAACTTTGTATATGAATAGTCTTCGGTGTTACGAGACAATCATGAAGGTGTGCGATAGCTCTAATCGGCGTGCATCTCTATCGGTCTGCCTCGCTGACGTCGCGAATGTCGCATGAAAGATGCAAACAAATACAATCCGGGGGTGGACGAATTGAGCGATTCCGCCTTTGAGCGGTTGGAAAATGACTGTGACACTAACCAATATGGATGAAGGGTTCGTGGCTTGAACAATAATTGCCGCTTAGGCCCCTCTAACACTTAAACACGAGGTCGTCGGATTATGTCCCCCATCCGAGTTGCCATTGTCGGTATCGGAAACTGCGCCAGTTCGCTCGTGCAGGGCGTGAGCTATTACACGCAAAACCCGCATGCCGGAGGTCTTATTCACCCTGAAATTGCAGGTTATCTTCCTTCAGACGTCCAATTCGTATTGGGTGTCGATGTCGATCCACGCAAAGTTGGCAAAGACATATCTGAAGCCATTTTCGAAGCCCCAAACAACACGAAGGTGTTTCAAGACAACGTGCCGCTTACCGGCGCAAAGGTCATCCGTGGGCGCGTGCTCGATGGCGTGGCAGACCACATGCTACAAGGGGGCGAGCGCGGTTTTCAGGTTTCTGATCAGCCTGATAGCACGCAGGAGGATTTGGTCGCGGCCCTCAAAGCGTCACAAGCCGAGATACTGCTGAACTTCCTGCCGGTCGGCTCGCAGCAAGCGACAGAGTTCTACATGGAGTGCGCGCTCAAAGCAGGCGTTGCCGTTGTCAATTGCATCCCTGTCTTCATCGCTAGCGATGCCGATTGGGAGGCCCGCTTCCGTGCACGCAGGCTTCCCATCGTCGGGGACGACATCAAAGCGCAAGTGGGCGCGACAATTGTTCACCGGACCTTGTCGACTTTGTTCGCATCACGCGGCGTCTCTATTGACCGCACTTACCAGCTCAACACCGGCGGCAACACGGACTTCATGAACATGCTCGATCGCGATCGGATCAGCAGCAAAAAAGAGTCCAAGACCGAAGCGGTTCAAGCCGCGATGGCTCGGCGGTTGAATGACGAGAACATTCAAATCGGCCCGTCGGAATATGTGCCTTGGCAGAAAGACAACAAGCTTTGCTTCCTGCGCCTTGAAGGCGAACAATGGGGCGGTGTTCCGGTAGAAGTCGAACTGAGGCTGTCGGTCGAAGATAGCCCCAATGCGGCAGCTTGTGTAATGGATGCGATCCGGTTCTGCCGCTTTGCGCTCGATAATGGCGAAAGTGGCGCGCTAACTGTACCCAGCGCTTATTATTGCAAGCATCCGCCTCAGCAAATGAATGAAGGTACTGCCGGTCGTCTGCTTGACGAATACCTCCTCGGCCAGCTCAAAGCCGCTGAGTAGGCGGAGGCGAGGTCGCAGTCATGGACGCACTGATCTTAGCAGCAGGTCTCGGCAGTCGATTACGTGAGGCAGAGCCGAGCAAGCCGCTTTCGCGCATAGGCAACTCGAGCCTGCTTGAGATCTCAGCAAGGCAATTGCAGGCGGCCGGGGCAGACCGGATCGCTGTCGCGACCGGCTATCAAGCCGATTTGGTTGAAGACGAAATGGACAGGATCTCAGCTAGGCTGGAGATCCCGATGGTCGCTCGGCGTGTTGCCGATTTCACGCAGCCAAACGGACATTCCATCTTGGCCGCAGCCGATGTTCTTGGCGAGCAATTCTTGCTGGTCATGGCGGATCACATCTTCAGCTCTGCGATCCTTGCGATGCTTGTCAATAAGGCGGCACCTGAAGGGGGAGCTGTTCTTGCAACAGACGCTTATGTCTATTCAGAATTGATCGATCCTGCCGACGCCACTTGGGTCGAAAGCGATGCGCAAGGGCACATCGTTCGCATTGGAAAGCATTTATCGACCTACAACGCCGTCGATTGCGGCGCTTTCCGCGCCACGTCAGGCCTTATCCACGCGATTAACGAGGCTATTGAGGCAGGCAAACCGGGTTCACTGTCTGATGGGATGCAAGTGCTTGCTGATCGACAAATGGCATGGACGCGTGACATAGGAACAGCGTGGTGGATCGATGTCGATGACACGTATTTCCTTGATTTGGCGCGTCGCCAGGCGCCCGAGCATTTGGATTTCCTAATGGCGGATATCGCACGGGCATCACATGATGGCGTTGCAATGGGGCGAGCACTCTGATGGCTCGCATTCTCCTCGATATGACCCGAGCCGCGGCGCGGCGTTGGAATGGCGCCAACCCTACAGGTATCGACCGTGTTTGCGATGCCTATGCAGCCTATTTTTCGCAGCGCGCGATTGCTGTGATCCAGATTCGCGGGCGGGCAGTCATCCTCAATCGTGCGGCAAGCGACGAGCTGATGATGTCGCTCGATCTGCCGGTCTGGCGGTTCCGCCGCGCGCTAGCTTCTTTCATGGCGCGAAGCGCCGCCGCGCCAGTTCAACTGAGTGAGCTGAAAAATGCGTTTTACATCAACGTCGGCCATTCGGATTTCGATCTCGCGGCTCATTGGCGTTGGGTCGGACGCCATGCCGTAAAACCGGTTTACCTGCTGCATGATTTGATCCCGATCACCAATCCGTCAGTGACCACAGCCCACAAAACCGCTCGACATCGCGGAAGAGTAGAAAGTGCTTTGCAGCAAGCATCCGGAATTGTTGCCAATTCCCAAACGACGGCCGATGCATTGGCCAATTTTGCAGAAGCACATCAGCTTGCGATGCCGCCGCTGCTCGTCTCTCACATTGCGGGTGGCGCACTCCCGTCCGTACGTCCGCCCTTGACTCCAAACGACGCGCCTTTTGTCGCTGTGGGCACCGTAGAACGTCGCAAGAACTGCGGCTTGCTGCTGCGGGTTTGGGAGCAGCTTGTCGCACGATTGGGCGAGAGCTGCCCGCCGCTCGTTTTTGCAGGCGGCCTCGGCAAAGGCAGTGAAGAGGTTCTTTTCGCGCTCGAGAACAAGCCGGAGCTTTCACGGTCGGTCCGCATCGAGTCTGATCTGGACGATCGAAGCATGGCGAAACTCATCACAGGCGCCCGGGCGGTTTTACTGCCGTCTTTTGCAGAGGGCTACGGCATTCCTCTCGTGGAAGCACTCGAACGCGGGGTTCCTGTAATCGGCTCGAACCTGGCGAGCTTTAAAGAGCTCGGACAGGGCATACCTACTCTTCTCGACCCGAATGATGATCAGGCCTGGATCGATAGCGTGTTGGATTTCTGTATGCAGGGTGAGGAATATAAGCGCCAGCGGATCGCTTTATCCGGTTTCAATCCGCCACGCTGGTCGCGTCATTTTGCCATGCTGGATAGCTGGCTCAATCAACTGGAAAGCCGGCAGGAAACTGTCGCTGTCCAACAAGGCCGCCTTGCCGCATTGGCGTGACCACGCCATTGTGGTTAAGCCATAGCGAGCACTCAACTGAGCAAAAAAGGCGGGCAGAGGGAATGATCGAACGCTTGAAGGCAATCAGCCCGCTATTTCTAGCGGTCGTCGCAGTTCCGACCTTGTTGTCGGTTGTCTATTTCGGGCTTCTGGCTGAAGACATCTATGTCTCTGAATCTCGCATAGTTGTCAGAAGCACCACGAAGGCCGACGCATCCCCGCTCGATTCTGTGCTTGGATCTACAGGCATTTCGACATCGAACCAGGAAAGCGACGCAGTCATGGAATATGTTATGTCGCGCGGTGCGCTGGAGGCTGTCAACGCCGATGGTCTGGTTCGCGAAGCCTATGGAACTTCAGACATTTTCGCTCTGGACAGGTTTGGCTGGCCATTCGGCGACAGTTTCGAGCATCTGTACGAATACTTCTTGGCCAAAGTTGCCATCCAGCCGGGGGAAAGCCAGCGTGTTTTACGCCTGCGCGTTGAGGCATTTTCTCCGGATGAAGCGCGGGAAATCAACGATCGCTTGCTTGAAGGCGCTGAAAAACTGGTCAACGACATGTCCAGTCGCGCGCGCAGCGATGCCATCCAATTCTCGCAGGATCAAGTGGTCGATGCCAGAGAGAAAGCTCGTGCAGCATCGCTGGCTCTCGCGCGTTTTCGCGATCAGGAAGAGGTCATTGACCCTCAGCTGCAAGCGCAAGTTGGATTGCAAGCTATCGCACAACTTCAGGAGCAATTGACGACCGCGAAGACCCAGCTGCGGCAGATGCAGACTTACACGCCCAAAGCTTCACAGATCCCGTTCCTGCGAACGCAGATATCGCAGCTTGAAAGTGAGATTGATGCTCAAACGGCAAAGATCGCCGGCGGCAAGGAATCCCTCTCCAACAACGCGGCTCGCTTTCAGGAATTGACGCTGGCGTCTGAGTTCGCAGAACAGCAATTGGCGATTGCGTTGGCTTCACTGCAAGACGCGCAAGCAGAAGCGCGTCGACAGCAAGCCTATGTCGAACGCATTTCGGACCCTTCGCTGCCTGATTTCCCGACCCACCCTCAACGGATCCGAAATATCATCGCAACTCTGGTTCTGGGTCTCTTGGCTTGGGGTGTTATCGCCATGCTACTGGTCGGCATAAGAGAGCACCGCGAATAATGCCTGAGAGCGCGCAATCGGCCCCTTTGAAAACAAGCTTTCGCACGACCAAGCGGATTGTCGGCGCCTTGCTTGTTCGCGAAATGCTGACGCGCTTTGGCAGACACAATCTTGGGTTTCTGTGGCTCTTTATTGAGCCTATGCTTTTCACTCTCGCTGTCACAGCCCTGTGGACCGCGACCAAATCGATGCACGGAAGCGATCTGCCAATTGTTGCGTTCGCTTTGACCGGCTACTCGACTGTTCTTCTATGGCGCAACATGCCAGGGCGTTGCATTGGCGCGATCGCTGCGAATTCGAGCCTGATGTACCACCGAAACATCAAGGTTCTCGACATCTACTTTGCCCGCCTTTTGCTCGAATTTGGCGGCGCGACGATTTCCTTCATTGCACTCGCGCTGGTGTTCATTGCGGTCGGAATACTGGAGCCACCCGGCGATGTCTTGAAAGTCGTCGCTGCGTGGTTTCTGCTGGCTTGGTTTGGTTGCGGGCTAGCCATTACACTGGGCGCGATGGCGCATCACAGCGAACTCGTCGACAAGTTCTGGCATCCTGCATCCTATTTGATGTTCCCGCTTTCCGGAGCGGCCTTTCTAGTGGCGGCACTGCCTAAATTTGCGCAGGAGATCGTCCTGCTTTTCCCGATGGTCCATGGCGTCGAAATGGTTCGCGAAGGGTGGTTTGGTGAACGCGCTCAGGCCATTTATGACGTTCCCTACCTTGTCAGTTTCAACCTCGTGCTATCGGTCTCAGGCCTGATGTTCGCTCGCTGGACATCAAAACGGGTCGTTCCGGAATAATGGCTGGCGGCATGATCAAAGTGCAGGACCTGCACAAAGCCTACCCCACTCGCTTCGGTGAGAAAACGGTGCTGCGCGGGATCAACTTCCAGCTTGGGAGAGGTGAACGGCTAGGCATTTTGGGGCGGAATGGCGCTGGTAAATCGACTCTCATCCGACTGGTAAGCGGAGCGGAAAAGCCCACATCTGGTACTATTGAGAGCTCCATGTCCGTATCATGGCCGCTCGCCTTTGGCGGTGCATTTCAGCCGCATCTGACAGGCGTGGACAATGTCCGCTTTATCACTTCGATCTATGATCAAGACTTTGATCGGAACATCGCCTTTGTCGAAGAATTCGCAGAGCTCGGCCCGTATTTGAAAGAACCTGTGAGAACCTACTCGTCAGGCATGCGAGCGAGGCTAGCATTTGCGATCTCGATGATAATCGAATTTGATTGCTTTCTCATCGATGAGATCGGCGCGGTCGGAGACGCTCGCTTTCATGATCGCTGCAATCACGAACTGTTTCAAGTGCGCGGCGATCGTGCGATGATTATCATCTCGCATGATGCAGGCTATGTCCGTGAACACTGCAATCGCTGGGCCGTCTTACACGATGGCGAACTGACACAGTTCAGCGATTTCGAAGAGGCTTATGAGAGCTACAAGGAGTTGATCGGCGCCAATTCCAGAGCCGAGCCTCAGCCGGTCAGCTTCGCAAATCGCACAAGAATGGTCGAATCCTCCCAGCACGCCGCTCTGTCAGACGAGCGCTTTCGTGCAATAACGCAGCAAGCCGATTGGGCTCGCGATAAGCAGCAGTGGGAACGCGCAGCTGAATACTATGCCAATGCCTTGGCTCTTTATCCCTATCAGCGCAGCTATTGGGTCCAGCTTGGCCATATGCGCAAAGAGCTGGGCGAATTCGCAGCGGCCGAGGTCGCATATCGAACATCGGTCGCTTTGGGAGAGCCGCTTGCAGATGTCGAGCCCCATGTCGAGTATGTGGTAAGGGAACAGGCTGGCGATTATTACTATTCAAGAATGCATTTACCGAGTGACGGGCCAGCGTCCACTCAACCGCCCACTCAGCCTGATGTTGAATGGTTGAACCTGTTGCTCACAGGAAAAACGCAGCTGTCGACGGACGAGCTACTCAATGCTCAGCGGCTCTTCCCCGATCTTGATAGTTTGTGCGCATCGCTCATCGCAGAACAGCCGGCACCAGCTACCAATCAGGAGTTCGAGCAGCACGACACCGCGAGCTTGGGCCAGCTTACCGCATGCCAATTCGGCGATAATCTTTCAGATAATGCGCGAGAATTGCTTTCTCAATCATCGGCATCACCAGCCGAGTTGCTCGCTGTGCTGCAGAGCCATGAAGCCTTTGTACACTGGCCTAAAACCAAAACCGCTCTGGCGGCCCACAACCCCCAATTGGCTGCATAGGAGATGTCCGTGAACGCATACGATCAGAGCCTTGCGGCCAGCGCTGAGACGGCTCCGCTGAGCGGCAAGAAGGTCCTCCTAGACGGCTATAATCTCGGCTTGGAAAAAGGAACGGGTGTCGCGACATATGCGCGTAATCTCAGCTACGAGATACATGAATTGGGACACGAAGTGTCTGTCCTTTACGGCAATCGCAGCTCCTATCAGCGCGATGCCCTTCTCAGCGAGATCTCTTTCTTCGATGGTCCCGTCGAGCCGAACAAGCTGCTTGTTTTGTTGGAAAGAGCCAAGCAAGCTTTGAAGGGAGGGCTGAGTTATAGCGCTCGTCCGGTTCCGGTATCAGGCCGAGTGGTCACCAAAACTTTTTCCGCGCGGCTTCCCTATTATGACGCGCTTTATAACTCGAATGAAGTCTACAAAAATGCCCAGGCTGCGTTCTGGATGTGGAAGAGGCTGGTGAAGGTTAAAATGCCGGATCAGCCTGACCTTGCGCATTGGACTTATCCGTTGCCAGTGAGACTTGCGGGATGCCCTAATATCTACACGCTGCACGATCTCGTGCCACTCAGGCTGCCTTACACGACGCTCGACAATAAGCGCCGCTATCTCAAGCTGATGCGCTTATTGGGAGAGCAATCGGATCACATTGTTACGGTGTCTGAAAACTCGCGGCGTGATTTGATCGAACTGATCGGGATTCCCGAAGAAAAAGTCACCAACACATACCAATCAGTTTCCATTCCTGCAAAATACCGGAACAAGCCTGAAGATCAGCTTGCGCGTGAAATCGAAGGGGTGACAGGTTTTGATTACAAGGGATATTTCCTTTTCTGGGGCTCGCTTGAGCCAAAGAAAAACATTGCGCGTATCATCGAAGCCTATCTCGCAAGTGATGTTGAGACGCCTTTGATTATCGTCGGTGCGCAGGCATGGAAGGCGGAAAAAGAGCTCGCTTTGCTTAATGAAGGGATGCGTTCCGAAGAGGACCGCCGTGCCGATAAAGATGCACCAAACCAGGTCCTTTCTGCCATCGCACGCCAGCGCGGCGCAAGAAAACGCATCATCCGTATGGACTATGCGCCTTTTAGTCTCTTGGTGAGCCTGATCCGCGGCGCGAAGGTCGCCCTTTTCCCGTCGCTCTACGAAGGGTTCGGGTTGCCGGCACTTGAGGCGATGCTGCTCGACACGCCTGTGATATGTTCGAACACATCATCCTTGCCGGAAGTGGTTGGGAACGCGGCTTACATGGTCGACCCCTACGACACTCAGGCCATTACCGAAGCAATCCGCAAATTAGACGCTGATGCCGATTTGCGCACAGATCTGGTGCAACGCGGAGCTGCGCAAGCTGCAAAGTACAGTCCGGAAAATTATCGCCATCGGCTTCAATCGCTTTATGAGAAGTTCCTGTGAGCATGATCGAAGAACTACATCCGTTATCCCGTGCAGTTTTGGCTTCCGTTCTAGCTCTGGCTGTTGGCGCGTGTTCAACACTCGGTGCCGCCGGCCCGGGCAGTGGGACAGTGCGCGGTGCAGACAGCGAAAGCTACGCGGCCGCAGACATAGCCGTGCTCGAACTCGATGGGCAAACCGCGGCGCGCATCGCAGCGTCGCGCCAAGCCCAAAGCTTTGCTCAAATTTTCGGAGAAGCGGAGTTTGTCGCACCCAGATTGGCCAAGGGCGACGTTATCAGTGTGACCTTGTGGGAAGCGCCGCCTGCGGTTCTTTTCGGGCTGCAATTGGGAGGCGCTAGTCCGATCGATGGCAGTACTGCGCAAACCGGCTCGATACCTGATCAACCGGTTGACGAAACAGGAGCCATAACAATTCCTTTTGTCGGCAAAGTCCAGGCTGCAGGGCGAACCACAACGCAAGTGCAAGAAACTATTCTTCGCGAGCTGCGCGGGCGCGCTAACGATCCCCAAGTGCTGGTTCGCTTGGTGGATAATCAGGCCAACACCGTCACTGTCATGGGCAGAGTTGCGGCTACGCGACGTGTTCCTTTGTCTTCTCGCGGCGAGCGTCTGCTGGATGTGCTGGCACAAGCCGGCGGGCCGACTGAGGAAGTCGAACAAACAACGGTGCGAGTGACGCGCGGAAGCGCGGCTGCATCGATGCCGCTCAACGCGGTTATTCTTGACCCCGATCAGAATATCGCTCTTCAAGCAGAGGACATCGTGACTGTCCTTTACCAGCCGTACAGTTTCATCGCTTTGGGCGCGATTACTCGCAATGCAGAGATACAATTCGAAGGATCAGGAATATCGCTCGCGCAGGCGCTTGGCCGCACCGGCGGCTTGCGGGATGACCGGGCAGATATTCGCGGCGTTTTCGTGTTCCGCTTTGAGGATCCAGACGCCATCGACCCTGCTATGCTCACAGGGAGGGAAACCATGCAAGATGGCCGGGTTCCTGTGATCTATCGCTTGGACCTTTCCCAGGCTGCAGGTCTGTTTATCGCACAGGATTTCCAAGTCCGAGACGACGATGTGTTATACGTCTCAAGCGCTCCTGGAGCTGATCTGCAAAAATTCTTGCAAACGCTTTCCAATGTCGCACTCTCGACCATTGCGATCAGCAATTCGATCGACAGCAATTAAAAAACTTTATGACCTTGCGGCACTTATGTGTAATTCGTGCGTTCAGGACCAGTTGATCACAATTTTAATCCGATCTTGAGAATGACCTTAGGGGAGAACGATGAAGAAACTTCCACTTACCATGGGCGCTCTTGCCCCCATCGCGCTGCTGGCCGCTTGCGGCGGCGGAAGCGAAGAAGCTGCACCAAGCGATGATGCAGCGCCAGCAGCAACTGAAGAAGCTGCAGGTGATGAAACGGTCGCTGCGGAACCAGCAGACGAAGCTCCTGGTGCACCAGCAGCAGACAATACCGAAACGGTTGATGGCACTATCCTCGCCAACTTCACAGGCGATGCCGCTGCAGGTGAAAAGGTCTTTCTGCAGTGCAAGTCGTGCCACGTGCTTGAGCCGGGTCAAAACCGCATCGGCCCATCGCTGGCAGGCATCGTAGGACGCGCAGCTGGTACGGTCGAAGGCTATAACTACACCGAAGCCAATGCGAATAGCGGGATTACCTGGACCAAGGAGAAGATGTTCCAGTATCTGGAAGATCCGATGCGGGTCATCCCAGGCACCAAGATGGCATTCGCAGGCCTGAAAGACGCTCAGGATCGTGCAGACATTATCGCCTATCTTGAGACAGCAGGGGCTGAGTAAGCTCTAGCTTTATTATAGCGGGCCGAACATGCGGCTCGCTTAGAAAAAAGGGCGCGCTCCGTAGTTCGGACCGCGCCCTTTTCCTTGCCCGGTCGGAGGGAGTGTCCGGGCCTGCGCCTGGCTTGATCAATGGGAGCAATCAAGCCGGGCCGGTTTGCCGATTGACCGGCAAAACCGATGAACTTCGCGATTAGGCGGCGATTTCTCCCCGCGCCAGCTCGCATTGCGACCAGATATCGCTGAGGGCATGGATCAGGCGGTCAATGTCCCCGTCGCTATGAACAGGTGATGGCGTAATCCGCAGACGCTCGGTTCCAACCGGCACTGTCGGATAGTTGATCGGCTGCACATAAATGCCGTGATTATCCATCAGCCAGTCGCTGATCATTTTGCACTTCTTTGCATCGCCCACCATCACTGGGATAATGTGACTGGGATTGGGAAGGTGCGGAATGCGCAGCATGTCGAGCTTGCGGCGGACGGTCGCAACGCGATCGCGCTGCGCTTCGCGTTCCGCATCGCTGTTCTTCAGATGCTTGATACTGGCACATGCCCCCGCAGCGACTGCAGGTGGCAAGGCGGTTGAGAAGATAAAGCCGCTGGCAAAGGTACGAACAAAATCGACCAAGTCAGCCGAAGCCGCGATATATCCGCCCATCACACCGAACGCTTTGCCCAGGGTGCCTTCAATCACAGTGATGCGATCCATCAGGCCTTCGCGCTCTGCAACGCCTCCTCCGCGCGGTCCATAAAGGCCAACCGCATGAACTTCATCGATGTAGCTCATCGCGCCATGCTTTTCGCACACGTCTAGAATCTCTGCGATCGGCGCAATATCGCCATCCATGGAGTAGACGCTTTCAAATGCCACCAATTTCGGCACGTCAGGGCCGTATTCGGATAGCATGGCGTCCAGATCTTCGACATCGTTGTGCTTCCAGATTTTGTAGGGAGCACGCGAATGGCGGATGCCTTCGATCATGGACGCATGGTTCAATGCATCAGAGAACACCACGCAGCCCGGAATTTTGCCGGCGAGCGTGCCAAGCCCTGCCCAGTTCGACACATAGCCTGAAGTGAACAGCAACGCGGATTCCTTGCCATGCAAGTCTGCCAGTTCATTTTCGAGCAGCACATGGTGGTGGTTTGTGCCTGAAATATTACGCGTGCCGCCCGCGCCTGCACCACATTCATCCAGCACTGTGTGCATCGCGTCCAATACGACCGGGTTCTGCCCCATCCCGAGATAGTCGTTGGAACACCAAACAGTGACGTCCTGCGTCCCATCATTCACATAGCGGGTTGCATGGGGAAAGCTGCCCCTGTGTCGCTCAATCTCTGTAAAGACGCGATAGCGCCCTTCCTCGCGGACTTTTTCGAGCTCATCGGCAAAGAATGTGTCGAAATCCATGATTTCAGCTTTCCTCTTTTGTTATAGGAGTTTGCGCCGCTGAAGAGCGGGCAGAAACAGCTTCGTTAAGTGTATTGGATCGCCATGCAGTCTGCGGGAGCGCCCAGCCCCACAGCGCGCCATCACGAAATGGCAGAGCGAGAAAGAAATGCTCGAGCAGCCCCAAGCACGCGAGCGCAAACAGCAGGCTTGCGCCGATCGCCTCTGGGCTGCCGGGTGCCGCAGAATAGGCGGCTTGTCCGATGGCAACGCTCAATGCACCGATCCCAAGGATCGCCAGCAGCAAAGCCGGGCTAAAACGGTTCGCGCCATAATAGCTGCGAAGATACCCCAGATGCGGTGGTAGAATGTCGGTGTGCGTGTTGGGCACGCCTGAATAGATGCACAGCTTCGCGCTTAGACGCAGGCCGTAGAGCAGCGCGAAGGTCATCGCACCGATCTGATTGACTGCGTTCCAAGTGAGCGAAATCAGGATAAGCGCAGACAGCAGCAATGCCACTTCGTGATACAACAGTGTTGCGCTCGCATGCACAAACCGCTCCCAACCTTGCGCACCATCAGGACAGGCCTCGCGCCGCGGGCCAGCCGCTGCGCCCGTGAGGAAGCTCACTTCGTGCCAGGCCCAAACCATCAAGGCACCTGCAAAACTCGCATAGATCGCCAGGCTAGCTGTGCTGGCCATAGATAGCCAGATCACAACCAAGCCCGCGATTCCGATTGCTCCAGCCAGCACAAGACTGCGCGGGAACGTCTTACGCGACCGGTTATCGATCCATGCGATCAGGCCTGTTGCCAGAAACCAGATCGCAATCGTCACCAAAACAGGCAGAATATGGCCGCTCCAGCTTACCATGCAGGCTGTAGCCTCGTCGTTTGCGGTAGCTCATTCGGGCGCGTGCGGTGAACGTAGAGCCGAGCAAAGTTAAATCCCGCACCAGCCATTCCTGCAACGCGCTGCAAAGCGCCTCCAATGCCGCCCCGCTCCTTGCCCGCCTCGATTTTCTGAGCAGCCTTCAGCAAAGCATCCATCTTGCAGCGGAAGGCCGGATCATCAATGTCAAGCTCGACCGGGAAGACCTGCCGACTGATCTGATTACATATCCCGAAGACCTTGTAGTCATACTCTGTCGGATCAATTCCGAGTGCAGCATGGAACACCGGACGATTGTGATCGCGCACATACATGGTCGCGTAGACCGACAGCAGGAAGAAGCGCACCCACAGCTTGTTATGCCCTTGCAGGAGCTTGGGGTCCGCACGCATCAGCATGGCAAAGGCTTCGCCATGACGAAACTCGTCATTACACCACTCTTCAAACCAGCTGAAAATCGGGTGGATCTGCTTGTCGGGATTTGCCGCCAAATGCCGATAGATCGAGATATAGCGCGCGTAACCAATCTTCTCGGACAGATAGACCGCGTACCAAATGAATTTCGGCTTGAAGTAAGTGTATTTCTTGGTCCGTGTCAGGAAGCCAAGGTCGATCCCTATTCCTGCATCTTTGAGCGACTCATTGATGAAGCCCGCATGCCGGCTCTCATCGCGCGCCAGCAGTTTGAAAAGCTGCTTCACGTCAGGGTTTTTCGTGCGCTTGGCAATCTCAGCGTAGAGCACACAGCCCGAGAATTCTGCCGTGAGCGAGCTCACCATAAAGTCGATGAACTCAGCGCGTAGTTCAGGCTCGAGTCGATCAATCGCGCCAGTAAAGCTGTCATCCTTCTTGAAGTGCTTCTTGTTGCGATCCTCGATCATCTCGTTGATCAGCGCATCCCATTCTGCGCGAACCGGCGAGACATCGATCGCATCCAGCGCATCGAAATCAGTGGTGTAAAAACGCGGGCTGAGAACAGTGTTCTCTTTCGCCATGTCCATGGCATCGTCGCGTGTAACCGGGGTGTGTGCGTTCATCTGACCCTCCCAGGGTTGAAGCTGACCTCATAAAGCTCCTTGAGGTCAAAATAGGCCGCCAGTTTCGTCCAAGCGCGGGCGATCCATCCCGCGCGCGTTACTGTGGCCATACGGTTGAAAGTCACCCGCTCCCCGAAGCGGACCTGGATCGGATCACCGTGCACGCGGACTTGGTCGCCGGGCTCGATAGCAAGATTACCATCAAGCTCGACATGCGCGTGAAAGTGATCCTCACTCTGCTCGACGCTGATCAAGCAAGGTGTATTGAATTTACGGATGCTCATGATGCCTCTCCCGCTGGCAATAGCTTCGCGAATGTGACGCGGTTGTCCGACCCGAAAGCGCCCAGCTCAATCATCCGACCCGTTGCCGTGTCAGTAAGTGAAAGAGAGCCGTCAGCCCAAGCAGTCAGGACGAAATGCGGCCCTGATCCGATCCCCTGCATGCGGCGCTCGCGCGCCAATCCGCGCATGACGCCGCGAATAAAGCCGCCGCCTTCGGTTTCTGCGCCAATGACAGCGATGGATGAGCCGTCACTCACGTCAGAAATGATCACCGCTCCATCTTCGCGATCATCGAAGCGAATGTCGCGCGATGCGATGGCTTGCACCTGCGCCTTTTCACGTTCGAGTTGCGGGATGGCTTCGCGCTCCAGAAACCCGAGCGAGACAGCGGAAGTCAGCACCAGAGAAAGGAAAACTAGACAACAGGCAGAGATAAGCGCCGCGCGCGGCACTGTGTTCTCATGGCTGTGAGCGTGGCTGTGGCCGTGAGCATGCGTCATGCTGGCGCTCCTGTAAGGCCGGTATTCGTGACGTTCGCGCTTGCATCTTTCAGGATTTCGCCAGCTTGATGCGGCGCAATCGCAGCGCAGCTTTCTGCCAGCACATGCGCGACTTTCTCCACGTCAGGCAAAGCGCGGAGCATTGGCTGCGGCTCGCGGAAATGGAACGGACGCACATGCGGCCAGAATACCGCATAACCGAGCCGATGAGCGGTAGTGAGCGAAACTGCGATATCGCCAAAACCCGATCCGTGAGGACGCAGATCCGCCGCACCGATCACCTTCAAAGGCAAGTTGATGCATTTATTCAATGCAATGCCGATTCTGAACACGATCCGCTTGTTCGTGATGGTGTAGACCGTAGTCTTCGCCACCAGCACAGCAAAGCCTGCCAGCAGTGCCAGCACAACCAGCCCGGCAAGGCCCGTTGCAATCGCTCCGCCCAAGCCGCCGCTTGTAAAAGCAAACGCCGCCAGCAGAACGAAATAGCCTGCTACCCAGCGAGTGTAGAGCGCGCTGCGCGCAAACACTCGCCAGTCCGGCGAGCCCTGCCAGATGACGTGCTCGCCCTCTGGCAGATCCTCCGGAAGGCCCCGGATCGGTTCAAAATCGTATTCCATCATATAAACGGCTCCTGCCGGTCACGGTTCGCGTAGAGGTAGCCGCCGCCAAAATAGGCCATAATCCGCTCTTCCTCATCGCGAGTGATTTCACCCGGGGTCGAAAGCTGCGGCACGCCGGCGTAATCCTCTGCATTGATTGCATCGAGCAAGACACGGCCGCCCCAGATGCGCGCCATGTTGAACGGCGCGAGGACTTTCAGGCTGCCAGTGTCGACTTCGAAATAGCGGATCACATGCTCTGCATGATCGACCCACAGATCGCTTACCGTCCCAGCGGTTTTGCCGTCTGCAGCGATCACTGGAAGGCCGCGCGGATCCTTGCTCAAAGGAGCAATTGTGATCTTGTCCGTCGCAGAGATCGGTCCAAGACGATTGTGCCCGTGCGCATCCTGATCAGGCCATTTCGCACGCTGCGCATAGCCGGCAGGTCCAATGCCATCGGTCAACGGATTACCGGTCGGGATATAGGGTGACCCATTGAACGGTTCGCGCTGCCTTGCTGCGATATCAACCGGATCGCGATCATTCGCATTTGGCACGCTGTATGTGCCTTTGCCATTGGGGAGAATAAACGTCTTAGTCGGCGCTTTACCCAGCGGTCCGCCATCAGGCAGCAGCTTGCCATTTTCTTCTTCCAGCGGATAGCCTTCGCGGCGATCCTCTCTTCTGATCCAGACAATCAACGCAAAAAAGAACAGGAAGAACGCGTAAAGCGCCAGTTCTGCTACGTCGATCGTACCAACGATATTGCCATCATCCATCGGTCTTTCCTTTCCCGCAAACTCAAGTTGGGAATTCAGCAAGCCCAAACGGGTCTTGCTCGCTTGTATTCTCGTCAGGCTGCTCGCGCCCGACCAGCGGACCGATCACTATCAGCGTCGCCAACAAGAGCAGGATTTCGAGAAAATAGACCGCGCCATAACCAGAGGCGCGTGTTGCAAGGGTAGTGCCCAGCGCATCGCTGAGCGCGAAATAGGCGACGACATCTCGCAGGATGCCGCCGACCAGAATGGCAATGCCAGCGCAGGTCGCCTGGACCGCTCCCCATGCACCTAGCGCGATACCGGACGAACCGCCTCGCGATAGAGCCATGACAGCAACCAGAGAGCCGACTGCAAATAGGCCATTACCAAACCCGATTGCCAGCGCGCCGAAAGCCAGCAGAATGGCTAGCTCCAGAGGCGCTGCGAACATGATAAGAAGAAACGCAAGGACGCCAACAGCAAGACCGTATCCAGCGATACGCAAGGCCCGGAAGCCTTTGGAAAGCATGCTTCCTGCAAGCGCGAAGCCCAGCAGAGTGCCGAGCGCCCAACCGCCCGTCAGGCTCGTCGTCGCGCCGACAGATAAAGAAAGGATTTCGCCGCCATAAGGCTCGAGCAATGCGTCCTGCATGGCAAACGCAGCTGCGCCCAAGCCGATAGCCATTAGCATCCGGCGAGTTTGCGGATCGCTGGTGAACGCCTTCCACTCCGTCGAGAAATCCGGGCGCGGATCATCGCGATTAGTGAATTCCGGACGGCGTGCTTCCTGTTTCCAAAGCGCGATGAGATTGAAAATGAAGGTAAGCGCAGCAGCGCCCTGAATGACCTGCACAAGTCTGGTGTGCGTGTAGTCGACAAGCAGGCCGCCCATAACAAAGGCTGCGAACATCATTCCAACGAGCAGCATGACATAGAGCAAAGCCACCGCGCGCGGACGCTTGTCAGGCGGGGCAAGGTCAGTCGCAAGCGCGAGGCCCGCTGTCTGCGTCACATGTATGCCTGCACCTGTCAGGATGAAGGCAAAGGCGCTCGCGCCAACGCCCAATGCGAATGTTGCAGGTCCGCTCAGCAGGATCAGCGCAAACGGCATAATCGCCAAGCCGCCAAACTGCATGGTCGTGCCGAACCAGATGTAAGGCACGCGCCTCCAGCCAAGCACAGAACGGTGATTGTCAGAACGATGGCCAATCAAAGCGCGGAAAGGCGCGATGACCAGTGGAAGTGCAATCATTCCAGCGACGAGCCAGGCCGGTGTGCCAAGCTCGACAATCATAACCCGGTTAAGCGTGCCATTCAGCAGCACAGTCGCCATGCCGACGCTCACTTGAAACAGAGCGAGCCGCAGCAATTGCGACAGCGGCAAATCAATGCTCGCCGCATCCGCAAAGGGCAGCCAGGACATCGCTATCCGGCCCCACCGTGCAGAGAAAGGCTCGCCAGCCGCCATCAGCACCTCACCAATTGCATGGCGTGTGACGTGTAAAAACCGCTGGAAACGCGCTGGCTGCGGCCGATCTCCCAGCCGTCCATTTGAGCAAGCGCTTGACGCAGCCGATCTTCAGCAATTGGCACAATTGCGGGCGAGCGATCACTGCGCGGAAAGAATTTCCCGGCCTTGTGCATCGCGCCCAGCATTTTTGTGTGCGGTGCGAAAGTGAAAGCGATTGAACCAGAGCAGCGCTCTGTCAACGCACGAAGCGATGCGACCATGTCCTCCAGCTGATAGTGGATCAGCGAATCCATGAGCACGATGTGATCGAAATCGCCCAGATCTGCGTCGAGGAAATCGCCTGCTTGCCAATCAATCTTGCCGTGGCCCAGGAATTGCGGCGCGCGCTCACGAGCAATGTCCACTAGGCCGCCCGCGATATCGACAGCCGTAATCTCTGCTCCGCGAAACGCCGCTTCCACGGCCAGCGCACCTGTACCGCAGCCCGCATCGAGCAACTTCATACGGCGCATATCAGTTGGCAGCATGGACAAGAGTATGCCGCGCATTTCCTCGCGCCCTGCCCGCACAGTCGCACGAATTCCGCTAACCTTCGCGTCCGACGTAAGATCAATCCAAGCCTTTCGCGCAGTGCCGTCAAAATAGGCCGCAAGCTTGTCACGCTGCGTCCCATATTGCGTAGAGCGGAAAGGATCAGGGGCGTGTGTTGCCATCACTCGAAGCCCAGGAAATCAAAGATATCGCGATCCTTCATGGGATGCGCTGCGAGCGGATCGACCCCGTCCCATAAGAGCTGGGCCAGGCGGAGATATTCCATCTGCGCCGAGAGGACTTCTGGCGACTCTTCCATTTCGAACAGAGTGCATTTTTTCAGGCGACTGCGGCGAATCGCATCCAGATCCTGGAAGTGCGCGAGGCGCTTCATGCCGATGGCATCGCTGAAACGGTCAATCTCGTCGGTTTCACGGCTGCGATTGGCGACAACGCCAGCAAGGCGCACATCATAATTCTTCGCTTTCGCACCGATCGCCGCGACAATCCTGTTCATTGCGAAGATGCTGTCGAAGTCGTTTGCAGCCACCACCAAAGCGCGCTCGGCATGCTGCAACGGAGCTGCAAAGCCGCCGCAAACCACGTCACCCAGGACGTCGAAGATCACGACATCTGTGTCTTCCAGCAAGTGATGCTGTTTGAGCAGCTTGACGGTTTGGCCCACGACATAGCCCCCGCAGCCTGTGCCAGCGGGTGGCCCGCCAGCCTCAACGCACATCACGCCGTTATAGCCTTCGAACATATAGTCTTCAGGACGCAGCTCTTCAGAGTGAAACTCGACGGTTTCCAGAACGTCGATCACTGTCGGCATGAGCTTCTTTGTCAGCGTAAATGTCGAATCGTGCTTGGGATCACAGCCGATCTGGAGCACGCGATGGCCCAGCTTGGAAAACGCCGCAGACAGGTTCGAGGACGTCGTCGATTTGCCAATGCCGCCTTTGCCATAGACCGCAAACACCTTAGCGCCTTTGATCTCGTCGCTTGGATCGAGCTGCACTTGAACAGAACCCTCGCCATCAGGCTGGCTGAAGCGGGTCTTGGGATCGAGCAGGTTCATGGCGTTTGTATTCCTCTCTGGCCGATCATTTGGCCGCGACCACGCCTTCCAGGCGGTCTTCCAGCTCGTCGCTGGCCGCTTGAAGGGCTTCTAAAGTTTCATCATCCGGCTCCCACAGCCGGCGTTCGCATGCTTCGAGCAAGCGGTTGGCAACGCGCGCAGAGCTCTTCGGATTAAGCTCCGCCAAACGCTCGCGCATCGCTTCATCGAGCACGAAGGTATTGCTGATCTGCTGATAGACCCAAGGCGCAACCTGTCCGGTCGTTGCTGACCAGCCCATGGTGTTTGTCACATGGCCTTCGATGGCGCGCACACCTTCAAAGCCGTGCTTGAGCATGCCTTCAAACCATTTCGGGTTGAGCGTGCGCGTGCGGGTCTCCAGATCGATTTGCTCCGCGAGCGTGCGAACCTTCGCGTTGCCTTGCGTTGCATCGACAATATAAACAGGCGCATCTTCACCGCGAGCGCGTGCAACAGAGCGGCTGATGCCACCCAGCCCATCAACATATTGATCGAGATCAGTAATGCCGACTTCGACGCTTTCGAGGTTCTGATAAGTGAACTCGACATCCGCGAGCGCGCTGCGCAGCATCTCGCGCTGCTGAACCGGCTGGCCGGACACGCCGTAAGCATAGCCTTTCTGAGTCTCGAACGAGTTTGCGAGTTCATCAGGATCAGCCCAGACACCGCCATCGATCAGCTGATTGACGTTGGCGCCATATGCGCCCTCATTGTTCGAGAACACCCGCAGAGCAGCTGTCTCAAGATCGCATTCGTGAGTTTTTTGATGCGTCAGCGTATGCTTGCGCACGAAATTCATCTCGTCCGGCTCTTGTGCTTGCGAGGCGAGCAATGCCGCCTCAGCCAACATGCGAGACTGCAGCGGCAAAAGATCGCGGAAAATGCCTGACAACGTCATGACAACATCGATGCGCGGACGGCCAAGCTCCTCCAGTGGGATAAGCTCAGCCCCGGCCAGCCGGCCATAGGTATCAAGCCGCGGGCGCGCACCGATCAAACGCATGGCCTGCGCAATTTGCACGCCTTCGCTCTTCATATTGTCCGTGCCCCACAGCACCATGGCGAGGCTTTCAGGGAATGGAGCGCCGCTTGCGACATGGCGCTCGATCAACTGGTCGGCCTGCTTGGCCCCCTCTTCGCAGGCGAAGCGCGAAGGGATACGGAACGGATCAAAGCCGTGAATATTGCGCCCCGTGGGCAGCACTTCAGGATTGGCGAGCAGGTCGCCTCCGGGGGCTGGCCGGGTATATGTGCCATCGAGCGCATGGATGAGCGCGCCCATTTCATCGCAGCTATCGAGCAGCTCGTTTAGTGCCTCGCGATCCGCATCGGGATCAGCCTGCTCCATCGCATCGAGCAGTCCATCGCGCTCTTCGCCCTGAGCCTGCGCGCCAAAGACATGCAGGCCATGCGGGATCAGCGTTTGCTCAAGCTCGTAGAGATCGCCATGCAAGGTCGCGATATCCTTAAGCTCGATATCCAGCATCTCGCATTGGTCAGCGATCAGCTCTTCAAGGCTATTGCGCTCTTCACCCGCTTCAGTGGTCCGCCACCGATCAACACTCGCTTTGAGCTCAGCAAACCCCTTGTAGAGGCCAGCCTGCGCCAGAGGCGGGGTCAGATAGCTGATCAGACTTGCTGACGAGCGACGTTTGGCAACCAGCCCTTCCGTCGGGTTGTTCGACGCATAGAGATAGTAATTCGGCAGATCGCCTAGCAGCCGCTCAGGCCAGCAATCGCCAGACAAACCAGCCTGCTTGCCCGGCATAAACTCGAGCGCGCCATGCGTGCCGAAATGCACCGCAGCATGCGCGCCAAATTCATTGCGGATCCAGCTGTAGAAAGCCGCGAAAGCATGCGTCGGCGCAAAGTCGCCGTCGAACAGCAAGCGCATAGGATCGCCTTCATAGCCAAAGCCGGGCTGCACACCGACGAACACATTGCCAAATTGAGCGCCCAAGACCTGGATATGCGACCCGTCGGACTGGAGTTTGCCTGGGGCTGGTCCCCATTGCGCTTCTATTTCATCGAGATGCGGCTGCTGGCGCACATAGTCGTCCGCGCTGATCCGAGCGGCCACATTGGCATCGGTCCCGAAACGCTCGGAATTGCCGCCAAGGATCGCGTCCCGCAGAGCGTCCACGCTCTCTGGAACTTCAACATCATAACCTTCTGCCGACAAGCGAGCGAGCGTTGCGTGAAGCGATTCAAATACAGCGAGGAATGCTGCCGTGCCAGTCGCGCCCGCATTTGGCGGGAAGTTGAAAATAACCACAGCGAGCTTGCGATTTGCGCGCTCAGCCTTGCGAAGCTGGATGAGTTTTAGAGTCTTCGCCGCCAGTGCTTCCGCGCGCTCGGGGCAGCTTTGCATCGCACGCACATTGCTGGAATTGTCGACTTGGCACTGCCGCTCGCAGCCCGTGCAATAACCGTCCTGGCCGTCAATCCTTCCGCCAAACACGCTAGGGACGGCTGAGCCGTCCAGTTCCGGCAAGGAAACCATCATGGTCGCTTCAATCGGTAGCAAGCCCTGATGCCGGTCGCGCCACTCTTCGATCGACTGGAATTCTAATGCGTGCGCGGCGATGTACGGCACATCTAGCTCAGCCAGCATATTGCTAGCCGCTTCTGTGTCGCTGTAAGCTGGCCCACCAACCAGCGAGAAACCTGTCAGATTGACGATGGCGTCGACCGTCGGCTTGCCGTCTTTCATGAAGAATTGTTCGACCGCAGGACGCGCATCAAGACCGCTTGCAAAGGCCGGAATAACCTTCAGGCCTTCCGCCTCCATTGCCTTTATGACGCCGTCGTAATGGCCTGCATCATTGCCCAGCAGGTAGGAGCGCAACAGGATCAACCCTACTGCGCCGTGCTTGCCTTTCTTGCGCTGAAGCAAGCGAAGGCTTTCCGAAATGCGCTGATCCTTACTCGGGTGGTAGACACCGTTTTCAGGGTATTCGAGCGGCGGCTGAGCTTTCGTATGTCCGCGCCGGGCGAGCCGGTCTCCAGCGGCGTAACGGTCAATCAATGCGCGCACCATCGCAACGACATTCTCTTCCGAACCTGCCAGCCAGTATTGGAGCGTGAGGAAGTAAGCCCGCACGTCTTGCGCAGTGCCCGGAATGAACCGAAGGATTTTCGGCAAGCGGCGCAGCATCTTCATCTGACCCGCGCCAGAACTCGCCCCTGCCTTTTTCGAGCCGCGCAGACGCTTAAGCAGTGCGAGCGGGCCGTTATTGGGCGCATCCATCCGGTAATTGCCAAGCTTCGTTAGCTTGACGACTTCGCCAGCGGACATCAGCCCGAGGATCGCGTCGCAATCTTCGCGGCGCTCCTCCAAAGCAGGCAGAATGGCGCGGATGTGATCATCGAGGAACAGCATCGTTGCGATTATGATGTCGGCTTTTGCGATGTCTGCCTTTGCCGCCTCTAAAGCCGCTTCATCGCGGTCCCAATCGGCTGCTGCATGCAGATCGAGCGTGATCTTCTGATCCCGTAGCGTGGCGCTCGCTCGCTCAACCGCCCCTTTGAGGTGGTTGTCCAGCGTGACGATCACGACACGCACATTGGGGAAGAAGCTGCTACCGGGCATAGTGCGCCTTTGCATCGTACAATGTGGCGAGATCGATCTCTGGCCGTCCTTCCAGAGCGGCATATGCTTCCGTGTTTCGGCGCGCCTTGCCACGCACGAAGAACGGGATTTTCTTCAACTCATGCTCGGCTTCGGCAGTCCACAAACAGCCATCGACGGTGGCCACGACATCGACAGCCACAGGCTCTGCGCTGTCATTGGCAGGCGTCTTCGGTGCATGCGCCGCGTGATGCGAGGGGCCCGCCTCGTCGGAAAACTCGAAGTCTTCGCGGAACATGGTGAGCAAGTGCTCTTCAAGGCCCATCACCAGCGGATGGACCCAAGTGTCGAAGATCACATTCGCGCCTTCGAAACCCATTTGCGGAGAATGGCGCGCAGGGAAATCCTGCACATGGACAGGTGAAGAGATGACTGCGCAAGCCATTCCCAAACGCTTGGCAATGTGCCGCTCCATCTGAGTGCCCAAAACGAGCTCTGGCGATGCATCAGCAATCGCGCGTTCGACTTCCAGATGGTCGTCCGTAATCAGCGGCTCGACGCCGTATTTCTTCGCAGCCGCACGGATGTCGCGAGCGAACTCACGGTTATAGCAACCGAGCCCTACCAGCTCGAAGCCCAGCTCTTCGACAGCGATCCGGGCTGCCGCCACTGCGTGCGTCGCATCGCCGAATACGAAGACCCGCTTGCCCGTCAGATAGGTCGAATCGACAGAGCGGCTCCACCATGGCATGCGCGAACCATCGTCATCGAGCGCCAGCGCCGGCTCGACCCCGGCAAGAGCAGCAACAGCTCTAATGAATTCACGCGTTGCGCCAACGCCAATCGGGACAACACGAACCGCAGGTTGGTCGAATTCGCGTTCCAGCCAGCGCGCCGCTTCGTCTCCGATCTCGGGATAGAGCACGATGTTGAAGTCAGCTTGGCCGATCTCACGGATATCGTGCGGCGAGGCGCCCAAAGGCGCAACACAATTGACGTCTACACCAAGCTTGCTGAGGATCTTCTCGACTTCGATCACATCATCGCGGTGACGAAATCCGAGAGCCGACGGCCCGAGAATATTGACCATCGGGCGCCTGCTTTCAGGCGCTGTGCGCGCAACATCCTTGTCAGCCAAATGGCGGACAATCTGGTAGAAGCTTTCCGATGCACCCCAGTTCTCTTTGCGCTGATAGCTCGGCAGCTCTAGCGGGATAACCGGGCAATCGAGCCGCATAGCTTCCGCCAGACCAGCCGGATCGTCCTGGATCAGTTCAGCAGTGCACGATGCACCGACCATCAGCGCATCAGGCTTGAAACGCTCAATACAGTCAGCTGCCGCATCCTGGAACAATTGCGCTGTGTCTTTGCCAAGATCGCGTGCTTGAAATGTTGTGTATGTGACCGGAGGACGCTTGCCCCGCCGTTCGATCATCGTGAACAGCAGATCGGCATAGGTGTCACCCTGCGGTGCGTGCAGCAGGTAATGCATGCCCTCCATACCGGTCGCGACGCGCATGGCCCCAACGTGGGGCGGGCCTTCATATGTCCAGACGGAAAGCTGCATCGCTCTACACCTCCAACACGTCGCGGCGGCGCAGCGGTCGAGCGAACAATTCCGCCAGATCACCTGCTTGTTCAAAGCCGTGGATGGGAGAGAAGACGAGCTCGATCGCCCACTTGGTTGAAAGACCTTCGTTTTCCAGCGGGTTCGCAAGACCAAGCCCGCAAACGGTCAGATCAGGTCGCGCCTCGCGCACCCGATCGAGCTGCTTGTCAACATGCTGGCCTTCGGACAACTGAACGCCTTGTGGGAGTGCATTAAGCTCATGCGAAAGCAGTCCGCGATGAAGGTATGGCGTGCCCACTTCCAAGGGCTCCATGCCGAGCTCATTGCCGAGGAAACGCGCTAGCGGGACTTCTAATTGCGAATCCGGCAAGAAGCTGATCCGCTTACCTGCGAGCTGAGTGCGGCTGTGCTCTATTGCACGTTTTGCGCGCTCGCGCGGTTTCGCGACCACGCTGTTGAAATGCATTTCGTCCACACCAAAAGCATCGGCTGCTGCCTTGAGCCAAGCTGTTGTGCCTTCAGCGCCGAACGGGAAGAGCGCTTCGAGTCGCTTTGCGCCGCGATCCTCAAGCGCTCGCGACGTTTCGCCAAGGAACGGCTGTGCAAGAAGAAAACGTGTGTTCGGACCTACGGCAGGAAGATCGCAGGCCTTGCGCGCCGGAAGAACACCGACATTCCTGATGCCAAGCTCTGCAAACAAACGCAGGAATTGATCTTCGACAATATCCGGAAGCGATCCAACCATCAGCAAGGACTGCTGAGCGTCAGCACTTTCCGCCGGCATTTCCGGCACCAGCGATGCCAGGCAAGCATCTTCGCCTTCAGTGAAGGTCGTTTCAATGCCGCTGCCGGAATAATTGAGGATACGCACAGCGCCTGCATGGTCACGGCCCAGCCGCTGCGCTGCCTTTGCCAGATCCATCTTGATGACTTCGGACGGGCAGGAGCCCACGAGGAACAATGTCTTGATGTCGGGGCGTCGCTCAAGCAGCTGACCGACAACGCGATCAAGCTCGTCTTGACAGTCAGCCATGCCGGCAAGATCGCGCTCTTCAATTATCGCCGTTGCAAAGCGAGGCTCTGCAAAGATCATCACACCGGCAGCCGATTGAAGCAGGTGCGCACAAGTCCTTGAGCCAACCACGAGGAAGAATGCATCCTGCATCTTGCGGTGCAGCCAAATGATGCCTGTCAGCCCGCAGAACACTTCGCGCTGTCCGCGCTCGCGCAAGACCGGACGCTCGCTACGCCCGAGCACATCCGTGCTGCAGCCTGCAGCGATAGGTGGCGATGTCAGCGTGCCACTCATCCCTGCACCGCCAATTCGCCCGTTGGGCGCGCTTGAGCCGCTTCAAGGCGGGCAGCTCTCAGCTTAAGCAGGAACTGGCCGGCATTGATGACGTAAGCGAGATAGGCGGCGAGCGCGATGTACATGCGCTGCTCAGCGCCTCCCAAGCCTGCGAACAGCATGACGAGATAAGCGGTGTGTAATGCGAGCACCAACATGGAGAAGACATCTTCCCAGAAGAATGCAGGCACGAAGAGATATTGCCCGAAGACATCCTTCTCCCAAATCGCTCCGGTCACCATGATGGTATAAAGCGCGAGAGTCTTCGCAACGACTGACGCATCGGCGAGCCAAACGCCTTCACCGGTCGCGAGGTAACGCAGAACCAAGCCGAGGCTGGCGAGAAAGATCACGAACTGAACCGGAGCCAGGATGCCCTGTATAAGGGTCCATTTGGACGCATCGCGCCGTTCGCGCTCCGCCTCAGTGTAAAGTTGTTTGCTGGAAGCAGTTGAGACCGCGCTGCGATTTCTGCCGAGACTATCCGTGTTTCTCTGCAGAGCGCCCGGCTCTGTCCTTGTTGCTGTAAGCTGAGATCTGGCGCTTGCCCCTCTCATGCCAAACGTATTCACCTCCGTCGGCTCCCATCGAAGGGCCTACGCCTGTACACATGTGAGTGTCAATGTTTCTAGACGACAATTTTACTTGACAGTTTGAGATTTGCCAGCAGATCAGAATAAGCGTACCAACGAGTCATGGTGCGCAAGTAGGCGTGCCTGATTGACGCGATCCGCGCCGCTGACAGACGGGAGTGTCTGAGATGGCATCGGAGAATAACAGAGATTCGGAGAGACCGAATGGCAGGCATTCCCCTGCTGAGGCTGATCGCGTGCAGAAAATCTTGAAAAATGCTCTGGAATCAAACGCTAATCCCGAGCAAGCCGCAGCGATACGCACGGACGGAAATGCTCTTGCCCACTTGATCGAAGGCGAGGTTATTCCGCGTCTGATGGTTGCACATTCCGTCGATCACAACGGTGACGCCAGGGAAATCCGCGACACTCAAGCAAGAATCGAACCAGCAGAAGCTGCTCGATTCGCGCCGCTACCGCTTGTCGCGGATACGGATGAGTTGATGGGCAAAGTGCAAGAGTTTCTCGATCGCGGAGTTCATCCCGAATCGATTTTCGTGGATTTACTGGCTCCATCGGCTCAGCGACTCGGGCAATTGTGGGAAACCGATGCTTGCGATTTCCTTGATGTAACAATGGGATTGTGGCGCTTACAGGAAGTCATGCACGAAACTGCAAGGCTTTCGCCGGGGACGACAAAAGGCCGCGATAATCCACCTTCGATCCTGCTTTCCCCGATGCCGGGTGAAACGCACAGCTTTGGCAGCTTGATGGTCGAAGAAGTCTTCGCGCGAGCTGGCTGGCGGAGCGAAGTGCTGCTTGAGCCGCAGCGAAGCGAGCTGCTTAAAGTCGTCGCTGGCAACAGTTATGATGTGGTAGGATTGACCATAAGCTGTGATTGTCTTAGCTCGCATCTAACCGACATAATTACAGCCATACGAAGTGTTTCAAAATCCCCATCAACAAAGGTCATCATTGGAGGACGGATGGTCAACGCCCATCCCGAATTGGTTGAGCAATGTGGTGCCGATGGGACAGCAACGGATGCAATATCCGCGCTTTCTCTTGCTGAAAGGATAGTCCTCGAGACGCATTCCCGCGCCTCTCCCACTGCTTAACCAACAAGGCCCCCTTTGCTTACCCGAAAGCATATCATTGAACACAAGCAGCCATTCGCGGACTTTACCGCGCTGTTTGACGTGCTTGATGCGGAAGCCGCGTCAAAGCTGGCGATGGTTGCCGGGGACATCGCGTTTATTCTCGATGATACAGGCAAGATCATCGATGGCAGCGCCAATCCTGATCGCTATCCTGAATTCGAGAGCTGGATCGGACAAGACTTCGCTTCAACGCTTACTGTCGAAGGCAAGCCCAAAGCGATGGAAATGCTGGCTGCTGCGCGCAAAGGGCTGAGCCAACATTGGCGCCAAGTCAATCATGCGCAAACTGAAAATAGTCTTACGATACAATATGTAATTATTCCGCTTGCGGAAGCCGATCGGCATATTGCGATTGGCCGCGACATGCGTGAAGCGGCGCAATTGCAGCAAAAGCTGCTACAAGCTCAGCAATCGCTTGAGCGCGATTACATGCGCTTACGTCAGCTAGAAACGCGCTACCGTGTCCTGTTTGAGCAGTCCTCTGAAGCGGTGCTCGTGGTTGACGCGGACAACCATCAAGTGCGCGAAGCAAATGGCGCAGCCTATGGTGTGCTTGATGCAAAACCAGGCAGCCTGGCAGGCAAGCGCTTGCTCGGCCTGTTTCAGCGTTCAGAGCGGGAATCTCTCATTGCATTCCTGGGATCTGCATTGGTCTCGGAGAAAGTCTCGCCCATTTCACTAGCGACTGCCTCCGGGGATCGCGAAGTTTCTCTGACCGCGACCGGCTTCAGGCAGCGCGGACAACAATTCCTGCTTGTCCGGCTTTTTACCGGCGAAGCCGCTCTCAGCGGAGAGACGTCCACTATGCTCGACATTGTCGAAAGCATGCCGGATGCGTTCGCGATGACAGATACGCTGGGACGTATTTGCGCTGCCAATCAGTCATTTATCGAGCTTGTTGGCGCTGCGGGCGCTGAGCAGGTTCAGGGCAATATGCTGTCCGACTGGATCGGAAGGCCCGGCATCGATCTGGACCTGATTGACGGGCAACTCGCCAAGCAAGGCGTTGCGCGGAATGTGAACACCGTGGTTGGAGCCAGCGAAAGTTTCGAGGGCGAGCCGGTTGAGCTTTCGGCAGTGAGGGTCGGAACCGATGAACGCTTCACAGGCTATGTCATTCGCCCCATTGCGCGGCGATTGCGCGACTTGCCACCTACGACGCAGGACCTGCCGCGTTCAGTTGAGCAATTGACCGAACTTGTCGGACGCATGTCACTCAAGGAAATCGTGCGCGAGAGTACAGACTTGATAGAGCGCCTGTGTATCGAGGCCGCGCTCAGTTACACTTCGGATAACCGTGCTTCTGCTGCTGAAATTCTCGGTCTCAGCCGGCAAAGTCTCTATTCAAAACTGCACCGCTACGGATTGGGCAATTTGTCCGATGACGCGGGTTGATTGATGGTTTGAGCGGCCGTTCGGATCGCCTGACAGTATAAACTGTCAAAATAATTTGACGCTAGCGTCTGTCAGGCATAGCCTGACAGTATGTCACGCTCGGCTGTCTCGATTCCGCGTGCGCCAGCGCCGGCGCTTCGGGACGGACTTGAGCTCCTCAAACCCATCACGTGGTTCCCACCGATCTGGGCATTTGTGTGCGGCGTCATCTCCTCGGGCGAACCGCTGCTGGCCAACTGGTTGTTTATCCTTGCGGGAATGGCACTCACCGGACCGCTGGTTTGTGGCACCAGCCAGGCTGTGAACGACTGGTTTGATCGTCACGTCGATGCAATCAACGAGCCGCATCGCCCAATCCCTTCCGGACGTGTCGGAGGGACTTGGGGCCTTCGCATAGCGATACTCTGGACAGCGTTGTCTATTATACTTGCTGCAAGCATGGGCCAGTGGGTCCTGATCGCGACGATTGTCGGGCTGGCCGCTGCATGGGCTTACAGCGCGCCGCCATTCCGTTTCAAGCAAAGCGGCTGGATAGGTCCGCTAGTGGTCGGCTTTACCTATGAGGGGCTGAGCTGGTTCACAGGTGCCGCAGTTATGGCGGCAAGCCTGCCTTCCGCAGAAATTCTTCTTGTACTCGCTCTTTATAGCCTCGGAGCCTTCGGGATCATGACTTTGAACGACTTCAAAGCAGTTGAAGGTGATGAGCAGACCGGGCTTCGCTCACTGCCAGTTACGCTGGGCGTGGATAAAGCCGCCAGATTGGCGTGTCTGGTGATGGCCTTGCCTCAAGTAATTGTGATCGGATTGCTGTGGCACTGGAATTTGAATGTCTCGGCATTGATCGTGTCGGCCCTGTTGATCGCGCAGTGTTTCGCCATGCCGCGCTTGCTGCGTGATCCGGCGCAATACGCTCCTTGGTACAATGCGGTCGGTGTTGCTCTCTACGTGCTCGGCATGATGGCAGCGGCCTTGGGACTGGGAGGGTATATCTGATGGCCAGCACAGCCATGACGCAAGAACCGACTGGATTTGGTTGGTTCGGCATCATCCGTATCGGCGCGGTCCAAGCATCGATTGGCGCGATCGTCATGCTGACGACTTCGCTGCTGAACCGTGTGATGGTGGTTGAATACGGCTTGGTTGCTGCAATCCCGGCAGGCCTTGTTGCATGGCATTATGCCGTCCAGCTTTCACGCCCCATTTGGGGTCACGGATCAGATAAAGGCCGTGCAAGAACGCCATGGGTGATCGGCGGAATCTCCGTGCTGGTGCTTGGCGCGCTGATGGCGGTGAACGCCACAATCATGATGGATCACTATTTCACCGGCGGGCTGATACTCGCCATCGTGGCATTTACTCTCATCGGTATCGGCGTTGGTGCAGGCGGCACGACTGTGCTGGCTTTGCTCGCTTCCGGCGTTCGTAAAGAGCGGCGCGCGGCTGCTGCAGCGACAACATGGATCATGATGGTTTCTGGCATTGTCGTTTCTGCGGGCGTCACCAGCCAAGTCCTTGATCCTTTTTCCGAACAGCGCTTGGCCTTGGTCGCAAGCGGAGTTGCAGGCTGCGCATTCCTCTTGGCAATCCTTGCTATGTGGGGGCTGGAAAAACAATCGCTTCCTGTCGGCTATCAGCGCGAAAGCGAGCCAGCGCCCGACTTTCGCGAAGCGCTGAAGGAGATCTGGGAGGAGAAAGCCGCGCGCCGCTTCACCGCGTTCATCTTCGTATCAATGCTCGCCTATTCCATGCAGGACCTCATCCTTGAACCCTTCGCAGGGCTGGTGTTCGGGATGACCCCGGGAGAATCCACAGGACTTGCCGGGATCCAACATGGAGGTGTGCTGCTCGGAATGATTGTCACCGGCATCGGAGGCAGCGCTTTTGGCGGACGATTGCCGTCAGAGCTTCGCTATTGGATTGTCGCCGGATGTTTGGGGTCGGGCCTGGCTTTGCTTGGGCTGGTCATGGCGGCAGCAACGGGTCCCGGCTGGCCGCTTAAGGCCAATGTTTTCGCGCTAGGGTTTTGCAATGGCGCTTTTGCAGTCGCCGCCATCGGCGCGATGATGGGGCTCGCCGGTTCAGGTGAGCGGACACGCGAAGGCGTGCGCATGGGCGTATGGGGCGCAGCGCAAGCGATTGCCTTTGGCCTCGGCGGCTTGCTGGGCGCACTCGGTGTCGACATCGCACGGCAAACCCAAGGGCAGGACGCAGCTGCCTTTCAGACCATTTTTGCAGCAGAAGCAGTGGCTTTCGTTCTCGCTGCAATCCTTGCAGTGAGAGCCACGAGCAAGGCGATGAACACTCGCGCTTCCGCCGCGCACCAGCCGCAAGAACCATCAATTAAACCGCAAACAGAGGCAGCCAAGGCATGAGCAATCCAGAATTCGATATCGTCGTCGTAGGCGGTGGCCCTGCCGGAGCAACCGCAGCCTGCGATCTCGCAAGGCAAGGCCACAAGGTGCTGCTGTTGGACCGTGACGGGCGGATCAAGCCATGCGGCGGCGCGGTTCCTCCACGAATGCTGGAAGATTTCGATGTGCCGCATTCGCTTTTGGTCGCGCGTGCACGTTCAGCGCGCATGGTCGCCCCTTCGGGCAGAGCCGTTGACATGCCGGTCGGCGACACCGGCTTTGTCGGGATGGTTGACCGCGATGTGTTCGACGAATGGCTGCGCGAGCGCGCTAAGGCAGCGGGAGCTGAGCGGCGCGTTGGGACTTTCGATCATATCGAGCGCGACGGGAATGGCGGGCCGATCGTGCATTACCGCGAAGACCGATGGTCGGACATGAAGTCCGTGCGGGCAAAGCTGGTTATCGGAGCTGATGGCGCGCGCTCAGCGGTCGCTCGGCAAAATATCCCCAATGCTGAGAAGATGCCTTGCGTCTTCGCATATCACGAAGTGATCAAATCCCCTGAAAAGACCGAGCAAGGTTTTGACGGGTCGCGCTGCGACGTCCTTTACCAAGGGCATTTATCGCCTGACTTTTACGCTTGGATTTTCCCGCATGGCTCGACCAGCAGTGTAGGTGTCGGCAGCGCCAACAAGGGCTTCTCTTTACGAGGCGCTGTACAAACCATGCGCGATGATTTCGGGCTTCGGCAGTGTGAAACCGTGCGCCGCGAAGGTGCGCCTATTCCTCTGAAACCGCTTAAGAAATGGGACAATGGCCGAGACGTGATTGTCGCTGGCGACGCGGCAGGCGTGGTTGCTCCAGCTTCAGGCGAAGGAATTTACTACGCGATGACCGGTGGGCGGATTGTGGCAGAGGCAGCGCACGAATTTGTGATGAGCGGCAATCCAGCCGCGCTCAAGCAAGCTCGAAAACGGTTTATGCGCGAGCATGGCAAAGTGTTCTTCATCCTCAGGATGATGCAATATTTCTGGTATTCAAGCGACAAACGCCGCGAGCGGTTTGTCGAGATGTGTGCGGACAAGGATGTCCAGCAGCTCACATGGCAAGCCTATATGAACAAGCGTCTGGTTCGGGCGAAGCCAATGGCTCACATCAAGATCTTTTTGAAAGACACAGCGCATCTGCTAGGCTTGCGTCCGGTCGAGGGGTCATCCCGGTAATATGTGAGCCTTAAGGGTATGAGTAAGGGCTGGATTTTTCCCGCTGTCATCGCGTCAATCGCTGCGCTTGCAGTCGCGATGCTGGGCGCAACGATCACTGACCTCGGCCCCTGGTATCAAGGTCTTGCAAAGCCTGACTGGACGCCGCCTGGCCCCGCTTTCGGGATTATCTGGACGGTAGTGTTCGCGCTGACGGCCATGTCGGGCATTACCGCATGGTCCAAAGCGCCAAACGGACGCGCAGCTGACTGGGTCATCAGCCTGTTCGCTCTGAACGCCTTTCTCAACATCCTTTGGAGCCTGTTATTCTTTCGGATACAGCGCCCCGACTGGGCGATGATCGAACTCGGCTTGCTATGGGTCTCGATCGCGGTCTTGATCATCTTTTGCGGCCGCTTCTCGCGTCTCGCGGCGATCTTGCTTGTCCCGTATCTTGCCTGGGTTTCGATTGCAGGCGCGCTCAATTGGCAAGTGATCCAATTGAACGGACCATTCGGTTGAGCCGCTTTTACCAAGCTGCAAGCCAATGATGGACTGGTTCGCGTGGCTCTTCGCGAGCGGTCGCGCGATCGATTTTGTTCTCGTCGTTATCGCCGCCGAAGCGGTGTTTCTCAAAGCGCGCGGCTGGGCCATGCTTGAGCTGGTCTTCATGCTCATGCCGGCAGTATTGATACTGCTGGGTCTGCGCGCCGCTTTGGTCGGAGCTGAGTGGTGGTGGATCGCCCTCCCCTTGCTCGCTTCCTTGCCTGTGCATCTAGCAGACGTCAGACAAAGAAAAACGCGGAAGCCCTAGGGGGTTCGTCAGCCCCAGGCCTTCCGCGTCATTCCCGATCCCGATCTGCGCCTCGCTAAGCGCAGACTTTTCCAACGGCAGCGAGCCCGTGTGACTCTTCGCCACAAGGCTCGCGCCATCTGTTAGTCAGCCTCCTTCAGCAGGCTCATCTTCCATGGCGTCAGTCATGGTTTCCGTCGCCAATTCGGATGGTGTCATCCGCAGCGCAGGATAATCCTTCGCCATCGGATAGCCGCCCATCGGCTTGTTCAAGCCCTGATGGCACGTGGTGCAATTGGTCTTGAACGGATCCCCTTCGCTACCCAGCCGGTTGGCGGGGAAAACGTCGGTCAGGGGCGTGATGTAGGTCGCGTTGATATCGCCAACCATCCTCAAGCCATGCCAGGCCGTCGCACGTTGCGGCGTGCTCAGCGACCACTCATTGAATGCCTGTGTATTATGGCAGAATGTGCAGTTCACACCCAGAGCGTCCGACATGTGATTCATCAGCGCATAAGTGGGTTCCGCATCCGGCGTTTTCCGCGTGTTTGCTTCACTTGGATAGACCGTCTTCGATGCGATGCTGATGTTGTCTAGATTGTCCTGATTACCCAGGAACAGATCTGCATAATTGCCCGGAAGTGACGCATAGACAGTGTTGGGCGTCGGCGTGTTGTCATTGCGCTTCACATTGGCAAAGCCTTTGCTCTTTGGAGCCGGCATTTCAGACCAATAGTTTTCCGGAATGTTATTGCCCCGGTGACAGGTCCAGCATGTCACGCCGGTATTCCCGACATGCGATGCCCAGTCTGAATTCAATGCCTGGTTCATCTGGATCATCTTGCGAGCGACCACTTTGGTGTAGACCTCGTCCGATGCAAGATTGGCCGGGTTATGACAGTAATTGCACCCTTCTTCCGGCGACACCCACTCAGTGATTGCCGCCATCAGATAGGTGAATTCCTCGTCAGATACATTCGCCAAAACCTGCACATTCTCATAGACTTCACCTGCGGTCTGTTCGCCGGGAGGCGGCAAGTCATAAGGCGGTGCAGGCACTTCAGCAGCATCCTTGGTCCCGTCGACATAAATCTGGTTCATGCCGGTTCCACGGAAGCCGTTCTGCGTCGAAGTCTTCGGCGCGATCTCGCATGCCGCCAGAGCAAAGGGGAGCAATGCGACCAAGAGATAAGATAGTCTCATTGTGCTTCTCCTGCGCTAGGGGCGACCGACATCGGATCAACCACACCAGTATCGGGGTAGGCCGGCGCATAACCATGCTGCTGAGCCCACAGATACCAATTGTCGACGACAGTACCGGTGAGAAGAATGCCGATCCCGCCGGTTAGCGTCGTCAGCACTGCAAACCACCAAGCCCAACGGTGAACCGATTCCATCGTAGCGTTGAAGCCCATGGTCCAGCGCCAGAATAGTGCGGCCCGCTCAGAGGCTGTACCACGATCTGTAATCTGCTCGATCTCGCGCTCACCGCCATAGCGGGTCACAGCGAGGATCGTCGCACCGTGCATCGCGAACAAGAGCGTCGAGCCGTAAAGGAAGACGATCGAAAGCGCGTGGAACGGATTGTAGAACAGATTGCCGTACCGGATGGAGAAAGCAGCGGTCCAATCCAAGTGCGGAAATACACCGAAAGGAACGGCTTCAGCCCAGCTTCCCATCATCATCGGCCGGATGAAACCGAGCACGAGATAGAGGAAGATAGCCGACGCGAATGCCCAGCAGACATGGTAACCCATGCCAAGAGCGCGTGCCCGCATATAAGTACGGACCCACCACAGCAGGATCGCGATTGTCAGGAAAGCGCCCGACAGTATCCACCACCCGCCTTCAGCCAATGGCACGAATGGCGAGAAGCCGTATTCAGGCCCCGGTGGCTCCAGTGAAAGCCAGAACAGCTGGCGGACAAACTGGATCGGGTTCCAATCAACACTCGCCCACATATTCATGCCAATGATGAAAATGGCAAAGAGGCCGAAGGTGAGCGAAACCAGACCGGTCCAGCCGAGGTAGACAGGGCCAATTTGCGCCTGGCCAATCGTCCCCATAATGTGGCTGAAAAAGGTCTTCTCAATGCGCTGCTCGCTGCCCTTGGGAAGCGGGATGCCCATTTCCGGTTCACCGCGAACCTGAACCTGAGTGAAGATGTTTTGATAGCGTATCATCATCGATCAATCCCCCTCACGACCAGATCGGCAGGTTAAGCCACCAGGTCCACCATTCCGGCCAACCTTTGGTCCACAAAGGACCACTGATGACAATGCACACCGCGCTCCAGAAGCCGGCATTGAGAGCCAGCAGCAAGCCAACACGGTGAATTCCAAGTGTACCTACTGAATATCCGACGAAGTCCCGGAAGAAGGTGTCTTCATATTCAGGCGTTTTAACTTCTCCGCCCTTCTGCGGATTGACCGCGGAAAGGACCAGCGCGCCATGCAAGGCGAGCGCCAGTGTGGTGGTGAAGAAGAATGTCACCGCCAGCATATGTGCCGGGTTGTAGTGGAAATGCAGGTATTGATAGCCGGTGTTCGAGACCCAGTCCAAATGGCTCCAGATCCCGTAAGGAAATCCGAAATGCCAACCGCCCAAAAGGACAGGCCGGATCACAACCAGCGTAATGTAAGCGAAGATCGCCATGCCGAAAGCGAACGGGACATGATAGCCCATGCCCAGCTTGCGACAGATTTCCACTTCGCGCAGTGCCCAACTGACAAAGGAAATGATCGCGCAAACGGTGATCACTTGCCAGAAGCCGCCTTCTTTGAGCGGAGCCAGTGAAAGGCCGTAACTCAAGTCAGGTGGCTCGATTGATATCAGCCAGGGATTCCAGGACGGGCCCTGAGATGCGGCATACATAATGAGCGCCGTCCCAAGGGTCGCAAAGATCGCTGTTACGATCCCGAAAAAGCCCACGTAAAAGGGGCCGACCCAAAAGTCGAACAGGTCTCCGCCGATCAGCGTGCCACCACGCACACGATATTTTCGCTCGAAACTGAGGAGCGCCATAGCCCAATCCTCCCCCGCCCACTAAGACGGGAACAATGGTTTTCAGCTACTTGACTGTTGAGGCGCGGCTGCTGCGCCAACCAGCGCCTCTCGCACAGTCAAATGGTTTTCTTCTTAGTGCTTAGCGTTACTCAGACGCTGCCAACTGAGCAGTTGCCCGAGCGTTCGGGCCGTCCATCCAGTTGTATGTGTCTGTGCTGAGCAGAATGAAGTGGATCGTGAACGCAAGCACGGCCAGGAAGACATGAAGTCCCACCAGCACACGTTGCGGTTCAAAGGTCATCCAAGTTCTCCACATAGGTAATTCCTTTGTATTAGAGAGTTGTCAGGAAGCGGGGTCCGCTTCAGCCGATCCAAGGGCGCCAGGCCCAGACCAACAGGTGGGCGACAACGGCAATGCCGGTGTGCGCTGCGAACCAGAACATAAAGAGTTTGTGGAACTCTTTTGCTTCCTCTGGCGTCAGATATGTCTGCATGCCGAAGCGATCAGCAGAATCACTCATAACGTTTCTCCATTTTAGGTTGTTGTGCGAGAGGCGCCTGGCCTCTTTCGGAATCCGCACATCCCAGAGCTTCGGCCAAAGCCGAGACCAAGGTCCGTGTGGATGATGGAGCCCGGCGCGAATAGCGCGCGCAGGCAATCTCGTTGATCGATGCATACCCAGTCATGACACTTCTCCTTGCAGGAGAAGAGTGTCAGCCAGCCTGTCGGCAGAGACGCTTGTCTCGCCGGCAGCTCTGGCGGCCCGTTCCGCCGCGTCGCGCAAGCGCTTGGCAGCAGAAATACGGACCAGGACTGGTTGCGCCTCGACCAACGCATCCAATTTGTCCTTGGCATCGGAATCCCACGGCAACTCCCGATCAAGCCGTGAGGGTGTAGCAGCCACTTGATCCATCTCACTCGACAGCGGGAGGATATGGAACAGCGCGTCGAACAGCGCATTGCAAACCTCCTGCACGAGATAGGTCGCACCGGAATAGCCCATGAAAGGCGTGCCGGTGTGGCGGCGAATGGCGGCACCAGGGAAGCTTGCCGGGATGTAGATCCCGCGCGAGCCCTGCTGCGCCATGTACATTCGTTCATTGTAAGAGCCGAACACGATCAGCGGGGCTTTCTCCGCAATCGCATCGCTGACGGCCTGATTGTCCGGCTTCACACCAGCCGAGCGGCTGAACGCAAAGGCACATGGCAGACCCATATCTTCTTCTAGGAAGGTCCGGATGCCGCGCGCATAGGTCTCGTTCGCGACAATCCCGAAGCTGGCTGTGGCAAAGAAGTCCTGCGTAACAGAACGCCAAAGATCCCAAAGCGGCTTGATCGTGGTGTGCTTCTCACGCTCGATGAATGGTTCGGGATCCAGCCCGAGCTCTTCACCCAATGCGCGCAAGAATTTGGTCGTCGACTGCAGACCAACCGGGGCCTGGAAATATGGCCGCTCCAGCAGTTCGCAAAGACCTCGTCCGTATTCGCGGTAAAGGCAGACATTGGCTTCGGCGAAGGCTAGCTTGCGCACATCGGCCAAGTGACTGCCAAGCGGGAAGGCCATGTTGACCTCTGCCCCGATCCCTTCGATCAAACGACGAATTTCCGCCAGATCCGAGGCCATGTTGAACATGCCATAAGCCGGTCCGATTATGTTGACCTTGGGCTTCTCGCCCTCTTTGCGTGGTTTAAGTACCGGAACCTTCTTCGGGCCAAATTCCGTCCACAGCCATGACAGAGCGCGATCAGCAGATTCCCACTGATCTTCGTCGATCGTGCGCGGCAGGAAGCGCTTGATATTGGTCCCTTCAGGTGTGACACCGCCGCCGATCATCTCTGCAATAGAACCTGTGACCACAACCGCCGGAAGTTCTGGATCGAGTGTTTCCCAAGCGCGCTTCATCGCGCCTTCCGTGCCAGTTTTGCCGAGCTCTTCCTCGCCAAGGCCTGTCACGACAATCGGAAGCTCATGCGGCGGCAAGCCATCGGTGTAGTGCAAGACCGAGGTCACCGGCAGGTTCTCGCAGCCAACAGGGCCATCGATGATGACTTGCAGACCTTTGATGGCCGTAAAGGCGTAGGTCGCCCCCCAATAGCCGCCAGCCCGGTCATGATCGAGAATCAGCGTCATGTACCCACCGCCTCCGCCGCCTTGCGCGCAGCTTCGTTGAGAGCAGCATACTTCTGCTTGAACTTCGGCTGATCAGTAGGCGTTTCTTCCCAGATGCCGGCACGATAATCACTGCCAACCTCGCCGAAGAACTCGCTCATCGTGTCAAAGCGCGCTTTGTTGGCAATCGCCGCATTGATGACTTGCGCAAGGCTGCCTGCGCCCGCTGGGCCCATCAGTGGCCGTGCAGAAATCAGATTTGTGAAATAGAGGGCCGGGATCGAACGTTGCTTGGCATATTGAACCACGGGCGTGGTCCCAATCGCCAAGTCCGGCCGAAATTCTTCGACGGCAGCGATATCCTGCTCAAGGCTCGCGCGGTATTGAACGCGTACGCCCTTTGCTTCGAGCCATTCACGATCTGGCGCAGACCAAGGCGTTTGCGGGCAAGCTGAGCCGACATAACGAACATCTGCACCGCTTTCGACAAGCAGCCGCGCAACAAGCAATTCAGAGCCTTCATAGCCTGAAACAGTTATGCGCCCGGTAATCGGGTTGGCCGCAAGCGCGCCTTTGATCGCTCCGACAAAGCCATCTTTCGCCACATCGATCTGAGCCTGCTTTACGCCGCATGCTGCGCCGATTGCGTCGAGCCATGCAGCGGTACCGTCGGCACCCACAGGCGCAGAGCCGACCACGGGCCGCCCAGCTGCCTCAAACTCGCGAATGCTGGCTGTGTAGAATGGATGGATGGCCGCCACTGCAGAGCTGTCGAGCGCTGCATAGAGCTCACGCCATTCACGTGTCGGCACAACCGGCCCCGGTGCGATCCCGAGAGGCTCAAGCATGGCGGCAATGCCCATCGGATCAGCCGGGAACATTTCCCCGAGCAATGAGACCGTGGGGCGACCGTCAGTGGCTGGTGCAGATTGTGAAGGCGCTGCGACAGGGCCTTGTTCCGCTTCCTTGCGCGCGTAAGCAAGCATTGCGCCGGCAAGCACATCCTTTGCCTCCGCATGCGTGGGAATGCCGAAACCCGGCACATCAATGCCGATAATGCGCACGCCGTCGATCTGATCGGGCAGCAAACGCAAAGGCACGCCACTCGCAGTGGGCACGCACAAATTGGTCACAACTATCGCATCGTATTTCTCAGGATCAGCCAGATCCTCGACCGCTTCCTTGATGTCCTCGAACAGCTTGCCTGTGACAAGCGTTTCGGAATTGAACGGGACATAGCCGACTGTGCGGCGCGCGCCGTAGAAATGCGAAGTGAAGGTGAGGCCATAGACGCAGCAGGCTGAGCCGGAGAGGACTGTGGCTGTCCTGCGCATTCTCAGCCCCACCCTCAGACTGCCGAAAGCAGGACACATGCTTTGCGGCTGGTCATGGGGACCCCGCTCCGGATCGACCGGATAATCTTCAGCATAGCGGTCCAGAATTTCGCTCTTGCCAGCCTTGCGCGCAGCTTCGCGCATAGTCTCTGCACCGCCGTGGCAACCGCTCGCCTCATGTGCCGCAGACGCAGTCGCATCGCCCGCCGGATCCAAATCGATCCGGTCGCGTGTGCGCCCTGCATTTGCAGCGTAGTCGCTCATCGGTTAAACCTCATCATAAATCACTTCGAGTGAGGGCTTGGGTTCATAACTGCCGCCGCGCATATCGGCCTGGGTCGCCGGGACGAGTTTGATGTCACCACCGGTGTCCTCGGGAGAGAAGAGACCAAGCAGCCCGTCCTGGTCGAGGGGAACGGGCTGGCGCGGCGGCGCCTGGGCAACGTTGGTGGCAAGCTCTTCAAAGAGCCCTCCCCACTCGCCGCCTGGCATTCCGATAATCTGGTAATTTGCAGATTTACGGCGGATATCCTCGTCCGCCGGAATTGCGCATAGAACAGGAATGTCCACGGCTTGCGCGAAAGCTTGCGCTTCGCCGGTCCCGTCATCCTTGTTCACGATCATGCCGGCAACGCCGACGTTCCCTCCCATTTTGCGGAAATATTCGACCGCATGGCAAACATTGTTCGCCACATAGAGCGATTGCAGGTCGTTCGATCCGACCACAATCACTTTCTGGCACATGTCGCGCGCGATCGGCAGACCAAAGCCGCCGCACACCACGTCGCCGAGAAAATCGAGCAGGACATAATCAAAGCCCCACTCATGAAAACCGAGCTTTTCTAGGAGCTCGAACCCGTGAATGATGCCGCGTCCGCCGCAGCCACGGCCGACTTCCGGACCGCCCAGCTCCATTGCAAAGACACCGTCGCGCTGGAAACACACATCTTCAATGGTGACTTCTTCGCCAGCGAGCTTCTTTTTGGAAGAGGTCTCGATAATGGTCGGACAACTCTTGCCGCCAAACAGCAGGCTGGTCGTATCCGACTTGGGATCGCAACCAATCAGCAAAACCCGCTTGCCTTGCTGCGCCATCATGTAGCTGAGGTTAGACAGAGCGAAGCTTTTGCCTGAACCGCCTTTGCCATAAATCGCAATGACTTGCGTTTCGGATTTCACTTCACCGGTATGAACCGGATCGGGCTCCTGCGCGGCTTCATCGCGAAGCGCAGCTTCGTTCGCCACCTGACTATCAAGCATCGTCATGTCGCATCTCTCCAATCCAGCACCATCTTGAGGCAATCCTCATCCTGGAAAGCCTGCGGATACGCCTCAGCCGCGTTCGCAGCCGGAGCGATGTTAGACACCAATCCCTCAAGGGAGAGCGCGCCATTATTGATTAGTTCGAGTACCGCGGTGAGGTCTTTAGGCGCCCACTCGGCAGCGATCCGCATTCGCGCTTCCTTCTGGAAAGCGGCAGGAAATGCGAAATTGACCCGGTCTGAGTAAAACCCAGCCAGCACGATCTCGCCTTGGCGGGCCAGCCGCGCGATCAGATCATCGAGCACTTCAGTGCTACCACTAACATCGCAAATTACGCTGTAATCGCGGCGCTCGTCAGCTTCCGGTGCCAGCACCTGATAGCCTTGCGCGCCTCTGCGACGGCTTGCGGACGTGTCCCACACAGTTGGCGCTTGGCCTCCCATCGCGATCGCCATGCGCGCCATCAATCGCCCGAGCACGCCGTGACCAACAATAAGTTCAGGAAGCTCGCCACCTGCAAGCGCATGATGCGCGGTAGCAGCCAAAGCAATGAGAACACCCGACTCAGCCAGCGACTCGGAAACAGGGAATGCGCGAGCTGACGGAACGATGAGGCGCTGCGCGCTTCCACCGAACAATCCGCGTGCATTTTCATAGCATGAAGCGCCGGGCACGAAGACCCACTCACCCAAACGCGAGACCGCGTCAGGACCTGTGTCAATTATGCGTCCGAGAGATTCGTAACCGGGGACCAGAGGATAACCCATCCCAGGAAAATCAGGCATTTGGCCGGTATAGAGCAGCTTTTCCGTACCGGTGCTGATCCCGCTCCAATGGGTTTCAACCAGGACATCGCTTGGCCCGAGCGAGGTCAAAGTAACCGGCTTCAACGCCAGTTGCTTCGGTGCCTCCAACAGGACTGCGACTGCGTCCATTACTCTAGGCCTTCCCCTTTCCGGCCGGGGTCCTGCTTTTGCGCAGGGATATTCCCACCCACTGTCCTCCTACAGGAACAGTCTCAAGTGTCAATCTAGCATGACACTTTAAATGTCAGGCAGTTGCGACGATTATGCTTGTGATGACAGGCTGAGTGGTTGCAACTCGCCGGATTGAGCGGAAGCCGGCGCGCTCAAGCATCCCGGTTATTTCCTGTGCACTTCTCGGTCTTCCGGACCGCATGGCCCACAGGTAGAGACCGAAATAAGTGTCCCCCATGGCTTCAGCGCCCGGCTCCTGAGCCATCGGCTCTGCAATCAAGAGGCGACCTGAAGGAGGCAAGGCAGCGTGAATTGCGCCCAGCAAGTTCTGTGCGGGCCCGTCATCATGGTCATGCAGGATGCGCACCAAACTCATGGTGTCATAGCCATCCGGCAAAGCCCCAGAGAAGAAGTCGCCGGGATGAAGGGCTATGTCGGGTGTGTTGGGTTCGGCCGAAAACCGCGCTTGCGTATTCTCGAGCACGCCGGGCAAATCGAAAATACCAACTGCAATTTGCGGGTGTGATGCAGCGACGGCCTTCGCAAATATCCCAAGCCCGCCGCCAATATCGAGCAAGCGCTTGGTTTCAGAAAAGTGATATGATGCAAGGACTTGCCGGGATACCATCTCCTGAGAGACCGCCATGAGGTTGGAATAGGCTTCTACTGTGGGAGCATCCTCTCCGGCTGCGTGAGGATTGCCGGCATAGCTCCAGAATCTCGACAGTGCGGTCTCATTCGCTCTGTCATCTCGCAGCAAAGCCAAGGGATCAGCCAGATCCTGATACAGCAATTTGTGGTGCACAATCATGGCCCGCGCGCCTGCATTATTGAGCAGAGAAGCCCCTTCTTCGCCCAGCATCCAATGGCCAGGCGCCACTTCCTCAGCGATGTTGATCCCCTGTGCCGCGCGGACCAAACGCTCAGCAGCCGCGAGCGACAAGCTGGTCGAATCGGCAATACCGCTGACTGTGATGACGCCCTTTGCAAGCTCATCAAGCAAGCCGCTTTCAACGACTGCCAGCAGCGTTTGCGAATAGGCAAAGCCCGCGACGAGATCGAACACACGCTGAGCACGCCCGCGCGCAATCGAACGCACAATGGGCGTACGTGCAGCCCACTCCTGAAACCTTGGACTGGCAAATATCCGGTTTCGCCAAGCGACTCGCTTGAGCTTCCAAACCTGCATCCTCGAGAGCGGTTTTCCCGGCTGACCCAATTCCATATGTCCAATCTTCTGGACAGTTGATATGTAAAGGTCAATAAAACCCGCCAGTGCTAGGCGACTGTACTTGCTGAATGAAGGGGCTTTCGAAGACGTGAGAATTGCCATCATCGGGGCGGGAATTGGCGGACTTGTCTGCGCCGCCTCGCTCGCGCTTGAAGGGCATGAAGTCGATGTTTTCGAGAAGGAAAACGGCCCCGGCGGCAAAGCGCGTCGCTTGCCGGTTGGCCAAAGCATGGTGGATGCAGGGCCAACCGTCTTCACCATGCGCGACGTGTTCGATCATTTGTTCGAACAAGCCGGTGAGCGACTCGAAAATCACGTGATACTCAGCCGAGCCGAAGTCCTTGCGCGGCATGCATGGGATGACAAAGAGCAGCTCGACCTGTTTGCCGACCAGAAACGCAGCGAAGAGGCCATAGGCGCTTTCGCAGGCGCGAAAGCCGCTGCGGAGTTTGGCTCGTTCAGTGCGGACGCCGCGCGTGCTTACACTGTGCTTGAAGACACTTTCATGCGGGCGACAAAGCCTTCAACGCCGCTAGCCTTATCGTGGAGAATCGGGCTCTCGCGCGTTGCTGACCAGTTGACTATTCGGCCATTCTCCTCGCTTTGGAATGTCATCGGCAGTCATTTCAGCGATCCGCGCCTTCAGCAATTGTTTGGCCGATATGCGACCTATTGCGGGTCTTCACCGTTTGAAGCGCCCGGCACGCTCAGCTTGATCGCACACCTGGAGCAGCGCGGGGTCTGGCTCATCGAAGGCGGCATTCATGCCTTGGCGCTCGCGCTACAAAAGATCGGCGAGAAGCACGGCGTCCGCTTTCATTTCGACGCCTCTGTAGAATCCATTCGAGCTTCAGGGGACAATCTGGAAGGTGTTGTCCTCGCAAACGGAGAGTTAGCCGCCTGCGACAGGATTGTCGCGAACTGCGACCCGGATGCGCTCGCACGCGGCTTGTTCGGCGACGACGCCGCCCGCGCTGTGAGAAAGACGCCCGAGCGCGAACGATCACTATCCGCGCTGGTCTGGCTGGCGGAAGCCGAAACCGCCGGCTTTCCATTGAGCCATCACAACGTCCTGTTCTCACCCGATTACCCGCGAGAGTTTCAGGAGCTCGCCAGTGGCAAGCCGCCCAGCGATCCGAGCATCTATGTCTGCGCCTTGGATCGCGAAGCCATGCCGGGCGTTCAATCATCAAGCGGGCGCGAGCGGCTGCAGATCATCGTCAATGCTCCGGCCAATGGCGACACCCACGAATACTCACCTGAGGAGACCCAGCAATGCACAGAAGCGATGATGCGAAGCGCGCAGAGATGCGGTCTCAAGCTGGAGCGACCTCTGCCGCACGAATTGCTGACGCCGAACGCGTTCGAGCAGCTCTCGCCCTCAACGGGCGGAGCGATCTATGGACGGGCCTCGCACGGGTGGGCGGCATCCTTCCAGCGCCAGGGAGCGCGCACGAAGATCCCATGGCTTTATTGCGCGGGCGGAGCGACACACCCGGGAGCGGGAGTCCCGATGGCGGCCTTATCCGGCTTGCAAGCAGCCCGCAGCCTGATGGAAGACCGCGCTTCGACACGCAAATTCCACCCGGCGGCTACGGCTGGTGGTACGTCGATGCGATCAGCGAAGACGGCCAGCACGCGCTGACCATCATCGCCTTTATCGGCTCAGTCTTCTCGCCCTTCTACAAGCGCAGCGGCAGGCATGATCCGCTTAACCACGCCTGCTTGAACGTCGCGCTTTATGGCCCGCAAGCACGCTGGGCGATGACAGAGCGCAAGCGCGATGACGTGCGGCAAAGCAAGGACTGCCTTGAGATCGGGCCGAGCAACGTGCGCTGGACGGGTGACGCCTTGGAGATCACGATCGAAGAGCGCGACAAGCGATTGTTCAATCCGTTCCGCAGGCCGGTTCGCGGCGTGGTGCGCGTGACGCCTGATATTGTAAACCCGGTCGCTTTCGCGCTTGATCCCGAAACGAAACACCGCTGGCATTGCCTCTCTCCGCGCGCGCGGATTGAAGTCGAAATGGAAGAGCCGGGTCTCAGGTGGAATGGCAGCGCCTATCTCGATTCCAATTTCGGCTCGGAATTGCTCGAGGAAGGTTTCCGCATATGGCACTGGTCGCGCGCGCATTGCAAAACCGGCGCGGTGGTTTGCTACGAAGGCGTGAGACGCGACGGGTCTCAATTCGCGAGCGCATTGCGCTTTGCAGAGAATGGCGAACCTGAAGCGGAAGCTATTCCTGCAAAAGCGCCTTTGCCGCGCAGTCGATGGCAAGTCGAGCGCAGCACGCGTTCAAGCAGCGGGAAGGCAAGCATCATCCGCACATGGGAAGACACGCCGTTCTATTCGCGCTCTGAACTGGCAACGGAGCTACATAGTGAGCCTGTCATTGCAGTGCAGGAAAGCCTGGACCTCAACCGGTTTAGATCGCCGGTCGTGCAATTCATGCTGCCTTACCGGATGCCGCGCAAAGGTTAGTCGTGTTTGGGTTCATCCGATGCGGAGTTGGCTGAAGCCTTAGCGGCTTCTTCTTCCGCTTTCTTGGCTGCTGCTTTGGCTTTGTCTTTCTTGATCTCGCGGTCCATCTTCCAGATTTGCTGAGCGGCAAATCCCAATGCGATCGAGTAGAAAAACGCGATCTCGATCCAGCCGTAATTCTCTGTGAAATTCTCGATCATGGTGTCGCCTGAGCGTCTTCCGGCTTGAGGATGCCGTGCTCAGTGGCAAAGCCGGTAATCAGAGAAGCAATCGCCTCAGGCTGCTCCTCATGCGCGAGATGTCCTGCGCCCTTTATTAGCTCAAGACGAGCGTCCGGCAGTAAGCGCTGAGCCGCCTCAACACTTGCAAGCGGGATCGCTTTGTCCTTGCTCGAATGGATGAGGAATGTCGGATTGATCACTTTCGGCAAACGCGCTTTGAGCGCATCCAGATCCCAGTTCGCCATCATTTCCAGCGCACCGCGTGCATGGCGATGATTGCCAAACAGCGTTGCGTAACAGGCCTCGCTCACTGGATCGGTCCGCGAGCCGGTTGCGCGCTGCAGGAACCGCGCGGCTTCGCCCGGCACTTGCGCCATTCGGGCAAAGATGCGCGGCGCGAAAGGATTGACCAGCAATAGCTTGGCCATCGCGGGAAACACTTGAGCAGCCGGCCCGCGAAAGGGCATGATCGCAGGGTTGAGGCCGACCAGTGGTATGTCGCCGGAACTGGACAAGGCCCACTCCAACGCGATTGCTGCGCCTGCTGAATGACCCACGGCCATGTCGGGCTCGAAACGCTCCTGCTCCAGCAATTCCGACAGCGCGTTGACGATGCCTGACAGCGTGAGCCCGCCTCTTGGTTTGCCCGCGGTGAAGGCGTGTCCGGGGAGATCGGGGACGAACACTTCGAATTGTTTCGCGAGCAATGGCATTATCCCATGCCAGCTATGCACTGACGCGCCTGTGCCATGCAGAAGGAGCAGCTTGGGACGCTCGCTTCTCTCAAGGCCCATCTGCTGGATATGCCAGCGCAGACCGCGAACCTCGACGAAACGGCTTGCTTCGCGATGCGGCCATTTAAGGCCTTCGCGTTCCCAATGGAGCGATCTGCTCATGCCCGCTTCAAGCCCATCTCAAGCGCCGGCCAATTGCGGCTGCGCTGCGGAGACAGCGCGCTCCAAAGCTGCAGCATCCGCCATGGGCAGCGGCAGATAACGTGCGCGCATGACCCCAGCGATTGCCTCAGCGTCGGGCCGCGGGCGAGGCGAGATATCGATCATCAGCGCTTCTACGCCAGAGCCTGCCACGCGCCGCGCCGCTGCTTCTGCGTCCTCGCGCGCCTGGCCTCTGCCCGGCGTTCCATCCGCGGCAATGTTGGCGCTGCCATCAGTAAGGAAGACGAGGAACGGCGTGCGCCCGCGCGATGCGATACTTTCTGCCATTTGCAATCCGGTCGTGATCCCGCTCGCTAGCGGTGTCCCGCCGCCACCCGGCAAACCCGCCAATGCGCGGCGGGCTCTTGTCAATGAACGCGTTGGAGGCAGCAAAACCTCCGCGCCCTCGCCGCGAAAGGCAATCAACGCGACTTCGCTGCGTTTGACGTAAGCTTGGGCGAGGATCAGCTCGACCGCGCCTTTCGCTTCTGCGAGCCGCGCGGCTGCCGCCGAACCCGACGCATCGACGCAAAAGACCGTTACACTCCCTGCCCGCTCTTCAAACCGGCGCACACGCAAATCGTCTTTTCGCACCAGCACGGCTCGCGCAGCATCGGGCTCTTCACTGCGACGAACCGCTTGCCAAGGCGCTGCAGCCCGCAAGCTGTCGATGAGAGCAAGTCTTGCGCCCCCTCTCGGCATTCCGGGACGCGCGCCTAAAGGCCGTCCGCGCAATTTCGATTGCGTCCGCTTTCCGGCACCGCCTGCGCTCGCGCTGCGTTGAAGCCGACCTTCTGCAATCGCAGCGAGCACATCATTTGGGATAGATGCAAGCGCTGCCTCCAGAATGACATCATCAGGCGGGGTGTCTTGCGAGGTTGCGCTGTCAGTTTCGCTATCCCGATTGTTCTCCGCCTCATTCTCGGGCGGAGCGCTTTCTGAATCCGGCTCTTCTGGCGAAGGCAAGCGTGTGGCACGCGCTGCCAAAACCAGCTTTGCAGCGGCGATGAGATCCACCTCTTCCAATTTGCGTCGCCCAGACAAGGCCGCATGTGCTCGCGCGGTCCGCAAAGCGAACAGTAACGGACGCACTGACTCCACGCCCAAAGCCAAAGCAATCTGTGCAAGCTCGGTCAGATGCGCATCATCCCCAGGTTCCACAGCCTGCAATTCGATTGATGCGGGGTTCTGAGGAAGATTCACAGACGCAAACGCCTCTGCCGACGACAGGTCGCAGACAAAAGCCACGCGATCGGTCAGATTGGCTGGCGGGCGTTCATCTGCTTCGCGCCCGTCATCGAGCAGCACCAAAGCAAAACCGGCCTCGCCCTTGGCGATATCCATCGCTTGCACGAGCTTTCCGGCAAGCTCGTCGCGCATTCGCTCGGCCATTGGGACGCACACGCAACCGCCTGCCGCTTCTGCGAGAAGCCCGCTCTGATGGACTGGCTTGCCGTTGGCGAGGCTTGCCGCGAGGTCAATTCCCCCCAACAAACGATCGTCATCAATATGCGCAGGCAAACGACGCCACGGCCTTGTCTCGCCCATTTCGTCTCTGAGCAATTGGAGAAGCTCGTCACGTGCGGGGCCTGCGCCGCGCAGCACGATCCCGCCAAGTTGATCGGGAGCCAGCAGCAACAGCCTCGCAGCCAGTGCCGCATCAGCCAGAGGGCCGTTCTCAGGCCCCTTCGTGCTCACCCGAAAAGCTCTTCAACTGCGCGTTCGATCCGCACTGTCGAGCCGGTTTCATCAAGGACATCGCGGCGCAGCCGGTGGCGAAGGGCCATTGGCGCAACTTCAAGCAAATGCGCGCGTTTCACAGAGCGCGCTCCGCTGAGCGCCGCTTGCGCGCGCGCTGCTCGCATCAGAGTCAATTCACCGCGCAGCCCATCGACACCGACCTTGGCGCAGAGTGATGCCGCATCGGCGAGGACGGCATCAGGAACTTCAAGCTTGGCGATTTTACGGCGTCCGCTTGCGATTTTCTTCAGGACTTTGTTGTCTTCATCCGCCCAACTGGCAGCAAAGCCCTCTGGATCGCTGTCTTGCGCAGCGCAGCGCTTCATGATCGCGACGCGGTCTTCGACGCTGCCTGGTGTACGCACTTCGACCGACAAGCCGAAGCGGTCGAGCAATTGCGGGCGAAGCTCGCCTTCTTCCGGGTTACCGCTACCGATCAGCACGAACTTTGCGCGGTGTCGGACGGACAGGCCTTCGCGCTCGACTACGTTCTCGCCGGAGGCCGCTACATCGAGCAGCAAGTCGACCAAATGGTCTTCCAGCAGGTTGATCTCGTCAATATACAGAAACCCGCGATGCGCCTTGGCGAGCAGTCCCGGCTCGAAAGCCTTCTCGCCAGCGCGCAAGGCTCGTTCCAGATCAAGCGCGCCGACGACGCGATCCTCTGTTGCGCCCAGTGGCATATCGACGAACGGCACCGCCGTTTTCCGGCTGCGTTTGGAAGTGCAAGGGTCAGGACAAGTACCGGTCTGGTCCGGCTCGCAGTTGTAGCGGCAATCCTCGACCACGCTCATCGGCGGAAGCAACCCAGCGAGCGCCCGCGTCGCTGTCGATTTACCGGTTCCGCGGTCGCCGAACACCATCACGCCGCCAATCGAAGGATCAACCGCTGCGATCAGCAGCGCGCGCTTCATCTCGTCCTGTCCGACGATGGCTGAAAAGGGAAAACGGGCCATGTGTCAGTTGCTCTGGACATATATGAGCGTCAGGACAAGCTGAAAAAGGCGAACGGCCTAGTGCGAGAACAATCTTTTACGAAGGAGTTTCATGCCGAGCCAAATGGTTGCGACCACCGGTATAACCAGGGCGGCGAGCACCGCATTCTTGCTCAGTCCCCATTGCTCGAGCGGCAGCAGCGGCAGGAAATAGCCAACCAGACCAATCAGATAATAGCTAAGCGCAACAACGGAGAACCCTTCGACCAATTGCTGCAAGCGAACCTGCATCGATGTGGATTTCTCCATCGATAGCAAAAGCCGCGCATTCTGGTTTTCGATCCGTGTTTCAATCCGTGCGCGAAGCAGGGATGCCAGTTGCGAGGCACGCAAAGCCAGCTGACGCACACGCTCGGTGGTGGCTTCACATGTGCTCATGGCAGGGCGGAAACGTCGCTGCGTGAAGTCGATGAGCGAGGCAAAACCATCAATGGGGCGCGGGTCGACTTGCTCCAGGCGTTCATGAACCAATTGCGCATAGGCTTTGGTCGCGTCCATCCGGAAAGAGATCTCCGAAGCAATCGCAGTCAATTCGAGCGACAGTCCCGACAGCGCTTCCATCAGCGCATCGTCCGATTCCTCGCCATTGTTGATCCGCGTGGAAAGCTCGCGCAGGCGACGCTCTGCATCATCAAGTTTGGGCCAGCAGGCTTGTGCCACAGGAAAGCCGAGCAATGCGCGGTTGCGGTAATTGCCAAGCTCTTGCAAGCGTTGCACCTGACGGGTCAGTTCTCCCGGCTCTGCGCCATTAGCAGCGACCAACAAGCGGCCAAAACCGTCCTCCTTGATCCGGAAATCGGACCAGATCCTGATCGGATCGCTGATTGCCTTGCCGATATGAGTGGAGACCAATTCATGCCGGTTGAGGTCCAGCTGAGGCATCAGCGCTTCCGCCGCAGCATCGTCTTCTGCCACCCAAATCCGCGTACACCGCACAATCCTGCCCGGCACTTGCTGCGCCCAGTCGAGCGCGGCCTGCATTTCTTCGCTAGAGCTGGGGTCCAGAAAGGCCGCGACATCCTGTGCTGCGCAAAAGATAGTCAGGCTCGTGCCTTCGCTGTGCTTTTCCCAAGTGACGTGAATATTCTCGCTGAGCTGGCCGCTGCGATGCGAGGGATTGTCAGCGTCTGTCGCTGATTGAGTCGCCGCTTCGATGATCGCGAGCTCTTCTTCGCGCTCGCCATCTTCAACCTTCAGCACCCATTGAATGACTTGCGAGGGCACGCGCAGACGCGGCCAGCGACGCAAATGCATCTCGCCGACAGCCTGTCGTCTCTGTTCGTAATCGCGCATCCCGCCTCCCCTGTTGCAGAACGGTCGAGCAAGCGCCTTTTCGTTCGCTCATCCGTGCTGGAATGCTCAATCAATGCGTCAACTCTCATTTGGTTGCCGCGCGCCCGCGACGCCTGCAACGCGGCGATTGAGTTGGCAAGCGTTTGCCCCTACGAGGCTCGGCAATGAGCAAGAGTTTGAACGCGCGGGCCTTCCGAGAGGCTTTGGGGGGCTTTGCCACAGGTGTCACCATCATCACGACGCGCGATGAGGCAGGCGAACCGATTGGCGTAACCGCGAGCAGTTTTAATTCTGTCAGCCTTGATCCACCGCTGGTGCTATGGTCGCTGGCAAAGGGCAGCAGATCGCTCCCGGCGTTCCGCGCAAAAGGCGAATTTGCCGTTCATGTGCTTGCCAATGGGCAGGAACATCTCGCCGACACTTTCGCGCGTTCAGGTGAAGACAAGTTCATAGGCCAGGAATGGCATGAAAGCGATACAGGCGTCCCGTTGTTCGAGAGGTTTGTCGCGCGCTTCGAATGCCGCACCGCGCATGAATATGATGGCGGCGACCATGTCATTCTCGTCGGTGAAGTAACCGAATTCGAAGCGCAGGACTTGCAGCCGCTGATCTACCAAGGCGGCGCTTACGGGCAATATCGCAAGCTCGAAACCAAAGCCGAAGATTTGGGTGAGCCCCCGCTCACGGGTCCGAACAGCTAAGCGCTGAAAAAAAAGGAGCGGCACAATGGCCGCTCCTTCTATCTCACCGGTTAGGCCTCAAATCAGGCCGCTTGGCTAAGCGCGATATAGCGCGCCAGATGCTCGTCCTCATCGCCCAGCACCTGGCCCAGCATGGTGAGCCGCTTGGCAAAGTGGGATAGCGGCAATTCCCATGTCATGCCAATCCCGCCATGCATCTGGATCGCTTCTTCCGCAGTCAACCGGCCAACATTGCCGCATGTATATTTGGCCGCAGCGCCAAACCGGTCGCGCGTTGTCGCATCCTCGTCAAAGCGCGCAGCTGCATTGATCGCAGCAGAGCGGGCTTGCTCAATCTCAAGCGCGACAGTCGCCATACGGTGTTGGAGCGCTTGAAACTTGCCGATTGGAATGCCGAACTGCTTGCGCGTGCGCAGATAGTCGAGCGTTGTGTCTTTCAGCACGTCCATAACGGCCACTGCTTCCCAGCACGTGCCGACAACACCGAAAGCGCGCGCCTTGTCGATCGCGTCTTCGCTGACCCGATCCAGCCGCTTGGCTTCCGCGCTTTCCAGAACAAGCTCACCTGCAGCGCCGCCATCGACGAGCGAATAGTCGCGCACTTCAACGCCGCCTGTCTTGGCATCCAGCAGGAACGCCGCTTCGCCTTCCGCAACTTTCGCAGTCACAACCACAAGGTCTGCAATGCCGAGATATTCGACCACGCCTTTGCTGCCGGTGAGCAGCCAGTCATCGCCCGCTTTGGCTGCCTGCATGGCGGGCGCCGGGCTGCCATCGGCCTGAACCGCCGGATTGTCCGCAAAGGTGAGGATCGCTTCGCCGCCGATGACGCTCGCGAGCGTATCTTCATCGCCTGCCGCTTCCAGCACTTTGCCTGCCATCAGAGTGCCGAGGAACGGCCCCAAGGCGAGCCCACGCCCGACTTCGGCAAGCACTACGCCTGCATCGAAGGCAGAGCCGCCAAAGCCGCCCACTTCTTCGCCGAACAGCGCACCAAGCACGCCCAGCTCAGCGAGACCCGCCCATACGTCGCGGTCAAAGCCTTCGTCGCTTGCGAGTGCTTTCTCGCGCACATCCCATGGGAACTTGTCTGCAAGATAGCGCGACAATGTATCGACCAGCATTTGCCGGTCTTCGCCGATAGAGAAATCCATCTGTCTTAACCTTTTTCCTCTGCAGCAATCAGAGCTGCAGAATTGCTTTCGTGATGATCTCGCGCTGGACTTCGTTAGAGCCGCCAAAGATCGAAAGTTTGCGATTGTTGAAATATTGCGAAGCGACAGGGCCTGCCCATTCCGGACCGACCGGCTCACCGTTAAAGCCTTCTTCCAGCGATTCCGACACGAATGGCTGCGCATAGCGACCAGCCGCACGAACCATCAGATCATTGATTTCCTGTCGGATTTCCGTACCTCGAATTTTCAGCATGGAGCTTTCGGCAGTCGGAACGCCGCGTCCAGCTGCATCGAGCACACGAAGATTGGTCGTCTTCATGTTCTCCATATCAATCTCGAGCTTGGCGAGACGGGCGGCAAAGAACGGGTCTTCGCCAATCGGCTTGCCACCCCGCTGCGCGGTCTTTGCAACTTGCTTCAACCGTTCGAGCGCAGCCATCGACATGCCGACACCGGCAATACCTGTACGTTCATAAGTCAGGAGGTATTTGGCGTAAGTCCAGCCCTTGTTCTCTTCGCCGACGAGATTGCTGACAGGGACCTTCACATCAGTGAAGAACACTTCGTTCACTTCATGATCGCCATCGAGCAGCTTGATCGGGCGCACTTCGATGCCCGGCGTTTTCATATCGATCAGAAGGAACGAGATCCCTTCCTGACGCTTGCCTTCGCTGCTCGTGCGCACAAGGCAAAAGATCCAGTCCGCGTGCTGGCCCAATGTCGTCCAGGTCTTCTGACCATTGACGATATAATGATCGCCTTCGCGCACAGCCTGTGTCTTGAGGCTAGCCAAATCCGATCCAGCGCCCGGTTCGGAATAGCCCTGACACCACCAGTCCGTGCCATCGAGAATACGTGGCAGATAGTGCTCGCATTGCTCTTTAGAGCCATATTTGATGAGCACAGGCGCAAGCATGGACGTGCCAAACGGAACGACGCGCGGCGCATGGGCAAGCGCGGTTTCCGTCTCGAAGATAAACTTCTGCATGACAGTCCAATTGGTCCCGCCATATTCGGCCGGCCAGTGCGGCGCGAGCCAGCCGCGTTCATTCAGAATGGCGTGCCACTCTTCCATATCGGCTTTAGTCAGGCGCTGGCCCTTGCGGACCTTGTCGGACAAACGCGCGGGCAGTTTCTCAGCGAGAAATGTGCGGACTTCCTCGCGGAAGGCTTCTTCTTCAGGGGTAAAATCGAGATCCATTGTGTCCTCTCTTTGGCCAGGTCGCAGGTGGTGATTCGCAAGTGACCTTGCGGAATCCTTATGTTTTGCGACCTTTGGTCTCTTCTCCGGTTCTCACCATATCAAAGAATCGGCAGAATTGTGCGGGTTTGCGGCAAATTTTTTGTGCGCTTCAGCTGTGCAGATTGAAGCGCATCCAATCGAGCGCGCTCGCTTGGCTCGTTAGGATCGCGCGGCCGATTTTCTGGTCCCAATGTGTCTCAGCACCAAAGGTAAGCCGCCATGCCTGAAGCAGCTTCGTGTAGAGTTGCAGATCATATTCAGCGCTGATGCCGATTGCGCCATGCACTGCGTGTGCCGTGGCAGCGATGCTGGCAGCGTACCGGCTCGCGATGGCTTTGGCGGAAGCGGCCTTGAGAAAGTCCGGAGGCTCGCCGCCTGCTATCGCATTCTCGACAGCCAAACGAACGGCCACTGCCTCTTCGGCCATGACCGCCAGCTGTTGCTGCACGGCCTGCTGGCGGCCGATGGGCTTGCCGAACTGCATTCGCTCATTCGCATAAGCGACACTCATATCGAGTACACGGCTCGCAGCCCCGGCAATCTGCGCGGCGTACAGAAATGCGAGCCGAACGGTGATGTCTTCGCCTTCGCATGAGACCGACGTGCCCGGCGTGCCGGAGTTTCGATGCGCGGCAAGCGAACCAGAAGGAGCCTCTGCAATCAATGGCCCATCAGGACAGGCCTTGTTGGTGTCTTTCAGATACGCGCGCAGCACCAGCGTCTCGCCAATCGGGAGTGGTACCGCTGCCCGACCCAGAGCCTGAAACAGCGCAGAAGCCATTCTCCAGTCCAGGCCGAAACCATCTTGGCTCTCAGGCACCAGCGCATCAAGGAAACCGGACGCTTCGACCTTGATCCATCCTGCTTGCCAATCACCGCCCGTTAGAATGGCGCGGATTGTTTCCGAAGTGAAGACTTCGGCAAGCGTACGCTCGAACGGTTCAAGGATTTCGCTATGCGCCATCATCTGAGCCCCAGTCCGCGCGCAATAATGCCGCGCAAGATTTCGCGTGTACCGCCACGCAAGGAAAAGCTTGGCGCGATGTGCGCAGTGTAAGTCAGCGTGCGGTAAAGGTCTTCGGAAACCGGCTCGTGCGGGTGGCTCGCGAGATCATCTCCAATCAGGCGCGGAACGTCCTGTTCGAATGCTGTGCCTAGGTCTTTCACAAGGCTCGCTTCAACTACCGGACTTTCGCCCGCCGCGAGCTGTGCAGTACAAGCAATCGACATCGCTCTGAGCGCGCTCATTCTAGCAACCATCTCGCCAATTAGCGCACAGGTCTGCGCATCATCTCGCTTCATCTCGCGCACATGTGAGAGCCAAGCTTCGAGCAAAACCATGCTGGAATAGATGCGCTCAGGCCCACTGCGTTCAAAGGCAAGCTCGGCGGTGCATTGCTCCCAGCCCTGCCCTTCTCCGCCGATCAAGGCATCGTCAGGCAGCTCGACATTGTCGAAGAAAACCTCGGCAAAATGCGCGTCACCGGAGAGGTCTTTGATCGGCTTGACGGTTACACCGGGCGCTTTCAAGTCTATGATAAGTTGTGATAATCCACGGTGCCGATCTTCACTTGTGCCGGATGTACGCACCAGCGCGATCATGTAGTCGGAATGCGCTGCACCGCTGGTCCAGATCTTCTGTCCGTTGACGCACCAGCCGCTCGTCGTCTTGTCCGCTCTTGTCCGAACACTCGCCAAATCGCTGCCTGAGCCCGGCTCGCTCATCCCGATGCAAAACAGCATTTCACCGCTGCAAATCGCCGGAATGTATTTTGAGCGCTGCGCATCATTTCCATAGTTCAAAATGAGCGGCGCGCTCTGGCGGTCTGCGATCCAATGCGCTGCCACAGGTGCGCCTGCGGCGAGCATTTCCTCGACCACTACAAAGCGCGCGAACGGCCCGCGCCCTTGCCCTCCATGCTCTTTGGGGATCGTCAGACCGAGAAGCCCTGCTTCGCCCATTTTCCGGCTAAACTCAGGATCATAGCCTTGCCAACTGCGCGCGCGCTGATCGAGCGACATACACGAAGCGGCCTCTAGCGCCAGAGCCCGCGCCATCTCGCGCAACGCCTCGTCCTCATCTGGAATTCTCGCAAGCTGAAGGCTTTCAAACATGGTAGCGTCAGAAGCTCTTGGGCATGCCCAGCGCATGCGTTGCGACATGGCTCAGAATCAAATTCGTGCTGATAGGCGCGACTTGATAGAGCCGCGTTTCGCGGAACTTGCGCTCGATGTCATATTCCTCAGCAAAGCCGAAGCCGCCATGCGTCTGCATACACATGTCAGCCGCCGCCCAGCTCGCTTCGGACGCGAGCATTTTCGCCATATTGGCTTCAGTGCCGCCCGGGTGCCCTTCGTCGAACAGGCGTGCGGCCTTATCGACCATTTCAGAGGCTGCTGCGACTTGCACATAAGCACGCGCGATCGGGAATTGGACACCTTGGTTTTCACCAATCGCGCGGCCAAAGACATTGCGCTCGCTCGCATAGGCGCTCGCCTTGTCGATGAAGAATCGCCCGTCGCCAATGCATTCGGCTGCGATCAAGACCCGCTCCGCATTCATGCCGGAGAGGATATACTTGAAGCCCTTGCCTTCTTCACCAATCAGGTTTTCAACAGGGACTTTGAGCTCGTCAAAGAACAGTTCGGTCGTCGCGTGATTGAGCATGGTCCGGATCGGACGGATGGTAAGGCCATTGCCCACCGCTTCGCGCATATCGACGAGCAGCACGCTCATGCCGTCCGATGGCTTGGCTGCATCTGTGCGCTTGGTCGTGCGGCAGAGTAGCACCATGAGGTCCGAATGCTCCGCCCGGCTGATCCATATCTTCTGGCCGGAAACGACATAATGATCGCCTTCGCGCCGCCCGAAAGTGTTGATACGGGTTGTGTCTGTGCCTGCTCCCGGCTCTGTCACGCCAAAAGCCTGAAGTCGAAGCTCCCCGCTAGCGATAGCCGGAAGATAGCGCTGCTTTTGCTCATCCGATCCATGCTTCAGGAGCGTGCCCATCGTGTACATCTGCGCATGGCATGCCCCGCCATTGCAGCCTGAGCGATGGATCTCTTCAAGCACTGCACAGGCCGCCTGAAGGCCAAGGCCTGACCCACCGAACTCTTCCGGGATCAATACTGACAGAAAGCCAGCATCAGTCAGCGCTTTTACAAACTCGGTCGGATAAGCGCGCTCGCGATCAAGCTTCTGCCAATATTCGCCCGGGAAATCCGCACATAAGCGGCGCACGGATTCGCGAATTTCGGGAAAGGATTCCTGGACTTCCATTGGTGTAAAAACGCCTGCTGATTTCTTCTCTCTCGCGCACCTTTCTAAAAAGGCGGTTGCAAAACACAACCGATTGCTTGCAGGAGATGGCGCGAAACACAGATGATGCCGCGCACGGCACGAGGGAGACACCATGAGCGCATTTGAAACTATCACGCTGGACGTAGCTGACGAAGTTGCAACGCTCACGCTCAATCGCCCCGAGCGTTTGAATGCCTGTCCGCCTCAAATGGCAGACGAAATCTTCTCGGCAACCCGTCAATTGGGCGATGCGCGCACGCTGCTTATCAAAGGCGAAGGCCGCGCGTTTTGCTCTGGCGCAGATTTGGCCGCGAGCAGCGAAAGCGCGATCACTGGCGGTGACCGCTCCTATCTGTCGCTTTCGAAGAACTACAATCCGATGATCAAAGCCATCGCGACATTGCCAATGCCGGTTGTCTCCGCCGTCAATGGCCCGGCAGCAGGCGTCGGCTGCTCGCTAGCGCTGGCGGCAGATTTCGTGGTCGCCGGAAAGGGCGGGTATTTCCTGCAAGCCTTCGTCAATATCGGGCTTGTCCCTGACGGCGGCTCCAGCTGGATGCTGCCGCGCCTTGTCGGCCTTGCCCATGCCAATCGCATGATGATGCTGGGCGAGCGCATCTATGGCGAAGAAGCTGAACGCATCGGCCTTATTTACAAATGCGTGGAAGACGCAGACGTCATGGCGGAAGCAGGCGCGCTCGCTGCCAAGCTTGCGAAAGGTCCGACCGTCGCACTCGGTCGGATGAAGCACAATATCCGTGCCGGGCTGGACTCTGATTTCAGCACGACCTTGCATATCGAAGCGGAAGGGCAGAAGATCGCCGGCGACAGCGCAGATGCCCATGAAGGGATGAGCGCGTTTCTCGAAAAGCGCGCTGCCGCTTTCAAAGGGCAGTAGCAGCCAGCACACAAGAAGGAGGGCCTAGCCCGAATGCCAAACTCCGACACAGCTGTAGCGATTGTCGGAGCGGGACCGGTTGGCTTGTGCGCTGCCTTACGGCTAGCCGAGCACGATATTGAATGCGTAATTCTGGAAGCGCAGGATGAACGCCCGCGCGACCTGCGCGCCTCTACCTTCCATCCGCCAACACTGGAAATGCTCGATACGCTTGAGCTGGCACAGCCGCTTATCGAACGCGGACTGGTCACGCCGCATTGGCAAATCCGGATGCATGAGACAGGCGAGCGCGCTTTATTCGACCTGCAGCATATCGCGCAGGACACAGCCTTTCCCTTTCGCTTGCAATGCGAACAGACGATCCTGTGCGAGCTGGCCGAAGCGTTGGTGCATGCGCATGAGCTGATCCAGATCAAACGCGGCTGGAAACTGGCGAAAGTCACGCCGCGCGACGATGAAGTCGAATTGCAGAGCGAAGCAGGCGAGAGACTGCGGGCCCGCTATGTGATTGGCGCAGATGGCGCGCGCAGCACAGTGCGCGGAGCGTGCCATTTCACCTTTGAAGGTTTCACTTACCCTGAGACCACCATCCTTGCGACGACCCCTTTTCCCTTTCACGAGCATCTGGAAGGGCTGTCCAACGTCAATTATTGCTGGTCCGCGCATGGCACCTTCAGCCTGCTGCGCTTGCCCGATGTCTGGCGCTGCAGTCTTTACTCCGATGCTGACGAGAGTTTTGGCGATGCGCTCGATCCGCGATCGATAGAGACCAAGCTGCAACGCATTGTCCCGCGCGATGAGCCCTATCCGGTCACAGAGATCAGGCCCTATCGCATCCATCAACGGATCGTGGAGCATTACAGCAAAGGGCGCATTGCGCTCGCCGGCGACGCCGCGCATCTAAACTCGCCGTCTGGCGGCATGGGCATGAATGGCGGCATCCATGATGCGTTCGCTCTGGCTGATACGCTCGCGGAAATCCTGCGCGGCGCAGATGAAGCATTGCTCGATCGCTATTCGCGGCGGCGCAAAGCCATCGCAGAAGAGCAAATCCTGAAGCAAGCACACCGCAACCGGACTCGGATGCAGGAACGCGATGATGCCAAACGGCGCGAGGAGCTCACGCGGTTGCAAACCATCGCTGACAATCCTGAAAAAGCACGCGAACATTTGCTCGCAACATCGATGATCACCGGCCTGCGCCAAGCGGAGACGATAGCGTGAGCGCGCCCATTGCAATCCTTACGCCGATGGCAAACCCGACCGTGGAGCGGGAGTTTCGCGCGCTGCTTCCACCACAATGCGACTATGTGGTGGGCCGCCTGGTGAGCCAGCACAAGGACAGCGAAGCGCGGCTGCGCGCCTATGCTGAAGAACTGCCGCATATGCTTGCGCAGTTCGGCGGGCTGACGCTTTCAGGCGTGGCTTTTGCCTGCACAGCCTCAAGTTATCTTCTGGGAAGAGCGCGCGAGGACGCGATTGCCCGCGAATTCGACTTGCCAGTGCTCTGGGCTGCTGGAGCGGTTCGCGAAACTCTGGAAGGTCTTGCGGCGAAGAGAATCGCGGTCATCTCCCCATACCCTGAACCGATCCATGCAGCAGGTCTTGCTTATTGGCGCGATGCGGGGATCGAGATTGCTTTTGAGGCGCGGGTGGAGATCGGCTCTGATGATACGCGCGCGATTTATGAGCTCGACGGCAGCGAAGCGAAGGGCGCGATCGGCAAGGCACGCGAATGTCAGCCTGAAGCAATCCTTCTATCAGGCACGGGAATGCCGACACTTGCCAATATCGATCCCAGCGGGGCGCCCCCCATCATCTCGTCAAATCTGTGTCTTGCAGGCGCAATGCTCGGTTTGACAGAGCGGGCTTAGTCCTGGTCCAGAAATGCAAGCACTTCGCTCGCCGTCTCAGCGGCGCCCTCATCAAGCACGGACCGTGTGATATCGAGCCGCTCCACCATTTGCGCTTCCGGTAGAGTAGCGGCCGCACGACGGGTCGCATCGAGCAGCATGGATTGCGTCGCGATCACACGGCTCGGCGTGCGAAGCTCTGCAAAACGCGCTTCCCATGGATAGGAAAACGCAGCGGCGAAGGCTGCATTGGCGCGGCGGCCCGCGCGCAGTCGCTCTGCAAACATGGCAAGCGATTGGTCTGCGCATTGCGAAGCCAGCCGCTTCACAAACGTGCTGTTCCAAACCGGCTCCAGCGACTCAATGTCTTCGCTGAAAACCACATCCTCTTGGTGGTCCGTCGCCAGCTTCGCAGCGGTCTCCGTTTCCATCGCAGGCACATCGATCAGGCAAGCCTTGCGAACGGGCACTACTTGCTGGATGGCCATTTCGACAGCGACAAAACACCCCGAGTGGAAACCGAGCAAGTCTTTCGGAGCATCGCCTGCCAGCTCTTTGGCCAAGTACGCCAAGCTGACCGCATAATCCGCAATTGTTGGCCATTCGACCGCGAGGGGATCAGACCCGCCATATCCGGGATAGTCAGGGGCAATGACGCGGCGCTTCTGAGCAAAGAGCGGCGCAATATTGGCGAAAGCCAGCCCACTGAACGGCGCGGGATGAAGGCAATAGAGATCTGGCGCGCTTGGCGTGTCAGGTGACCACATGCGCCAGTGGATCTGGCCGCCCTCGAACGCGCTGTAGCCTTTTTCAATGGTCACTGCGTTTGCGCAGCCCCGGCGACCTCAAACTTCTTTGCAAGCGCTTCGACCTGACCGCGCGATGCTTCAACGGTAATGGTTTGCCGCGCGAGCTGCATAGCTCTTTCGAGCTCGGCGCGCTCGGGTGCGTTTTCGCAAGGCTCAAATGTGCCATCGAGCGATGCGCTGACGAGGTAATAGCCCGACCATGGGTGATCCAAGGCAACGCCGCGACGGATACGCGCGAGGCCCGTGCATGCATCAGAAACCGGGCTTGCGCCGGTTATGTCGATGAAGCCGAGGACGAAGATCGCTTGGCGATAGCCCACTTGCTCAGCCTGCAAGAGATAAGGCACCGCTTCAGCAGCTTTGCCTTGATAGAAGAGCACGCGACCAAGCTGGTAAGCGCTGCGGGCATGGTCCGGGCGTTCAACCAGAACTTGCTGGCAGGCTGCCACCGCTGCTTCCAGATCGATGGCTTCGCGCGCGAGGCCCGTGGTGACGCGATCGGGATCAGCCGGGTGGGCTGCGGCCAAGTCGCACGCAGTTGGTGCGGGCGTTGCAGCCAAGGCAGGCGTGCTGATGGAAAAAAGTGCTGCTGGAATGGCTGCCAACAGGAACGCTTTGGCGTGCTTCATCGATCTGTCTCCGCTTGTGTGCGAGGCCCCGTCCGATGCGTTTGTCCGGACAAGTTGCCGCTGCGTCAAGCACAATCGGTTAGGTACAGCTTGCTGCTTAGGTGACAGTGCTACGTTGAGCCTCAAGCCCCATGGACGCCAGGATGGGCATCTCGCTCTCTTGCCGCTTGGCAAAAGCAGTCTTGCTATCAAGCCCGGTCCAATCCGCCATGATGAGCGATTGCGCCACCGCTCCGCCTAGCGTGTTGCCGGGCCCAGCCACGATGAACAGGTCCGGCGCAAACTCGCGCGCAGCGATCCGCACGGCATGCGTGAAGTCATACGTCTCGATGACTTGCGTGCGCAGTGTGTAATCGCGCAGCTCTTCCATGGTGCAAGCATGCGGCCACCAGATGTGTCCGCGCCCGTCGATCATGGGCAGCGAAGGGTTCTGGAACAGGCTGGTCGGCAATGCTTCAAGACCAAGTTTGGAGACATGCTTGACCAGCGGCGTATGAAACGCGGCATGGTTTCCAAGCCGCATTGGAAAGCGATCCTGAACGGGCTCAACCGCTTGCTCAAAGGCTTTAAGGCCTGCCTCATCGCCAGCGAGGACCAACATGCCGCCCAGCTCAATTGATGTCATCAATTGCGCGTCAGGTCTCGCATTGATCTCGTGAATTAGAGCATCGACCTCAGCCCGTCTCGCGTCATCTACCCGCCAGTTCTCATCGATAAACGGATAAACGGTCTGCCCGCCGGTGAGATTGTCCTGCATCAGCGTGCCCATAGTGTTGGCAATGCGGAAGCCATCTGCAGCGCTCGTCGCGCCTGCACAAGCGAGCGTGGTGTACCACCCCATGGAATTGCCGGTGACAGCGACAATCTCGACTTTCTCATTGTTTATGCTGAGAAAATCGCCGAGTGATGATGCGAAAATCAAAGCCGATGCATTGTCGCCGCGCGTGTGTTTCGCAAGCGAAAAATGTTCTGCACTATCAAGCGCGCTGACGGTTTTCTGGCCGTTCTCCTCCCGCTGCGCATCGAAGCCACTTAGCATTTGACCGTCCGGGAAGTGCCGCGCCAGATAGCCGAGCTCCGCCTTGTTATACGTCCCGCGCCCGGGGCAAATGACGACCGCGCGCTTCACGATTTCTGTCCCGATATCAGGCCTTTGGCAGCCTCAAAAATGCTTTCGGCTGAAGGCATCGTCGCGCCATAAGCGGGCCCTGTCGCGATGAAGCTATCCTCAGCTGTCAAACGAGCAATCGAGCGCATTCCATTCTCTGCGAGCAGCGCCATCAGTGCCTCTGCAAGACCGCCCGTCCGGCGGGTTTCATCCACTACGAGCACGTTCTTACAGTCAGAAACCGCATCCAAGATCGCCTGCTCGGGAAGCGGTGACAGCCAGCGCAAATCAATGACGCGCGTCGCAATTCCGCTCTCTTCCAGTCGTTTATGAGCCTGCCGCGACAGGTAAGTACCATTGCCGAAAGTGATGATTGCCAGATCCTTGCCAGTCCCATGCACACCGACTTCGCCAAAGCCTATCCGCTCGGACACATCAGCGTAAGTGTCCATCCAGAGCCCGTCACCCGCCTCATGCAGATCGCGCATGGGGTAAAGTGCTATGGGCTCTAGAAAGACAACCAGTCGCTGTTCCTCGCGCGCGAGCCGCACGCATTCTCGCAGCATCCTGACCGCATCAGCGCCATTAGAAGGACAGGCGAGGATCAGTCCCGGAATATCACGAAGAACCGCCACTGAATTGTCATTGTGGAAGTGGCCGCCAAAGCCCTTCTGATAGCCAAGCCCTGCGATCCGCACGACCATGGGATTGGTGAATTGTCCGTTCGAGAAAAATGGCAGGGTCGCCGCTTCCCCGCGGAGCTGGTCCTCAGCATTGTGCAGATAGGCAAGGAACTGAATTTCCGGCATGGGCAAAAAGCCGTTTTGCGCCAAGCCGATCCCCAATCCAAGGATCGACTGCTCATCGAGCAAAGTGTCGATCACGCGCGCACGGCCAAAGCGTTTGGAGAGCTTTTGCGTGACGCCATAGACCCCGCCCTTGCGTCCCACATCTTCGCCCATCAGCACGATTTCTTCATGCTCCAGCACTAGGTCAGCGAGCGCAAAGTTGATGAGCCGCGACATGATCTGCGGGCTTTCCATCGCTTTTGCATCGTCAGCAAATAACGCCTTGCGCGCAGTCGTATCGGGACCATTGCTGGGTGCACATTCGCGCTTGGGCGGAATGATCGACTGCATCACTTGCGCTGCGGTTTCCAAACGCGGGCGTTTCTCCACCTCAGCCGCAACACGCTCTACGCGCGCTTCAGTGTCGCGATAGATCTGCATTGCTTCGCAAGGATCAAGCGCGCCAGCCTCATCGAGCAATCGAACAGCGTGCAGCAGCGGATCGTTAGCTTCTTCGGCTTCCACTTCAGCGCGCGGCAGATAGCTTGTCGCCAAATCCGCTCCGGCATGACCGTAAAGCCGCACCATACTGAGATGCAGGAATGCAGGCTTGCGCCGACGGCGTACATAGTCGGCTGCTTCGCTCGCCGCGCGATATGTGTCGTAGATATCAAGGCCATTCGCAGCGAAGTACTTCACGCCCGGACGATCCTGGAAATTGGCTGCGATCCATCCATGCGGCGTCTTTGTAGAAATGCCGATACCGTTGTCTTCGCACACGAACAGCAGCGGTAGCGGAGAGGATTGATAACTCGTCCAACCCGCTGTGTTGAACGCGCCCTGTGCCGTAGAATGGTTGGCTGAAGCATCGCCAAAACTGCACATCACAATCGCATCATCTTCAACCGCGCAATGCTCTGGCCGGTGCCGCTTTGCGAGGCCAAGCGAGTAAGCTGCACCCACGGCTTTCGGGAGATGGCTTGCAATCGTCGATGTCTGAGGCGGAATGTTCAGCGCCTTCGAGCCCAGCACCTTGTGCCGCCCACCTGAAATCGGGTCCTCGCTTGAACAGGCAAAACTCAGCAACATGTCCCAAGTGATCGATTGACCCGGAACCTGCTTCGATCGCTCAATCTGAAACGCGGCATCGCGGTAATGCAGGAAAGCCATGTCCTTGGGCTCAAGCGCGGCAGCAACGGCCGCCATCGCTTCGTGACCTGAGGATCCGATCGTGTAATAGCCAGTACCGCGCGACTGCATCGCCCGGCTCACCCGGTCGAGCGCCCTCGAAAGACAAGCAGAGCGGTAGATTGACACCGCTTGCGCTGTGCTCAGCGGTTCGCAAGGCGCCTCTCCCTGCGGAAAGTCCCCGGCGTCAACGCGTCTCAGGAAATTCTCATGGACGATCGATACCCGGTCCATCTGTACCCCACTCTGCCGTCCCAGACGCGCCTCTTATCGCTTCGTTACAATTGAAACAACCTTGTGCGGAGTGGACGAAGCAAGACAATAGCCATATCATCCACGGCGTTCTTCGGAACAAGTCACGTCTGTGCGCGCTCTTTAAAGCAAGGCATAGTCTTCTTGAGGCTGTGGCGGGTCGCGCAACACTGTCCACCCCTGCTCCGTGAAAGGAAGCAAGCCGATGAAACGTAAGCCGATTATCACAGGTCTTGTAAGTGCCACTCTCGTCCTCGGGCTTTCCGCTTGCGGCGATAGCGCTGAGCCTGCGGCTCCCACTGAAGAGACAAGCGGCGAAGCAAGCCCGGACAATGTAATCGAGCTGCGTCAGGCCAATTTTGAGGCTATGGGCGATGCCTTCAAGGCCATTCGCGGCCAGCTTGAAGGCGACGCGCCCGACTTCGCCGTCATCGAGGAAAGCGCGCAAGCCATCGGCGCACGCATCACAGCGAACAAGGACTTGTTTCCTGAAGGCACCGGCATCGATTCCGGCGCAGAAACAGAAGCGCTCGAAGTGATCTGGGAAAAGCCGGAAGATTTCGCTGCGTCGGCTGACAAGCTCATCACTGCAAGCGAAGCGCTGGCAGCAGCGGCCGCTTCGCAGGATCTTGGTCAAGTGCGGGAAGCGGTGAAGAACCTGGGTGGGTCATGCAAGGCATGCCATGATGTGTTCCGTCTCGACACTGACTGAACGATACGCGCCGGCAACATTTAGAAGGCCAACGTGACTGAAAGCGCGATCCGCGTTTGGGACTGGCCCGTGCGGCTATGCCATTGGAGCATGGCAATGGCGGTCCTCGCACTCTGGTGGACAGCAGAAAATGGCGAGATGGGCTGGCACATGCGGGTCGGCGTGTTCCTGCTTTTCGTGCTCGCCTTTCGCATTGTGTGGGGCCTGCTTGGCACGCGCACGGCGCGCTTTGCGACCTTCGTAAAAGGGCCAATAGGTATCTGGCGCTATGTCACTGGCCGAACGGGTCATGATGGTGTCGGGCACAACCCGCTGGGGGCGCTCAGTGTCATTGCTTTACTCGGCATACTGTCAGCGCAGGTCACGCTGGGCCTGTTCGCAGGCGATCCGTTCGACGGCGCGACCGGGCCACTCAATGACAAAGTGGGCGTGATGACCGCTGACTGGATGACCGATTGGCATAAGACGCTATTCGATGCGATCCTCATACTAAGCGCTCTGCATGTTGCTGCGATCGCCTATTACTGGATTGCGAAACGCAACAACCTCGTGTCTCCGATGCTGACAGGAAAGAGAGCGTCCTCCGGCACACAAGCCGAGGGCATTGAGCGCGCCTCACCGCTCAACCTTGCCATATGTCTTGGACTTGCAGGCGGGCTTGCCGCTTGGGTTCAGCTCGGCGCTCCGCTGCCTTGAGCAACAAGGGCATTATACCTCTCGACCACTTGAGCGATGATCGAAATAGCAAGCGTTTCCGGGTCTCGCGATGAGGGAATGGAGCCGATCGGCGCTGCGATTCTCGCGATCGCTTCTACCGAGACACCCCGTTGGGCGAGTGCTTCACACCGCGCCTCATGCGTCTTCAAACTGCCCATCGCGCCGACATAGAATGCAGGCGCATGCAACGCTTGCTCAATGAGCGCCGCCTCCCATTCGTGGTCATGAAATAAGAAGATGCACGCAGTGTGGCTGTCTGGCTCAACCGGCAAAGGATCGGACAAACGCTCCAGCGAAAACAGCTTCACGTGTTGAGAATCGGACAAACGCCGAACGATGTCCTGATCGGGCGTTGCAATCTCGCAATAGACATCCATCGCAGCAGCAAGTCGCACCAGCGCTTCGACAGAGGCTCCATGGCCTGCGATCATTAGCTTGAGCGGCGGTGCATGGCTCACGACAAAGCGATCATCTTGCCAACCAGTGAGACTGGAGTCTGCCAACTCAATCGAACCTTCACCGCCTGGCAGAGAAAGCGACCACAGGTTACCCCTCATCGCCGCTTCCATAATCCGGGCCACAAGCCGTTCGTCATTGATTGGATTGAGCAGAAGATCGACCCGCCCGCCGCATGGCAAGCGGATATCGATGAAAGGACTGCCAGCGCCATAGGCCACCTGACGGGGACGATCATCTTCAATCGCTTGCAGAGCCTCTTGTACAACCGCTTTTTCAATACAACCGCCAGAGAGCGAGCCAGTGAAATCACCATCCGCGCTTACCGCCATATGCGCGCCGGGGTTTCGGACTGATGCGCCAGTGACCTCAGTTACCGTCACCAGGCATGCCGCATGTCCAGCAGCATTGCTGACGGCGAGAAACTGAAAGATGCGATGAGTATCGAACACTACAATTCGCCCGATAATCCCGATGAGAGATTTGCGCCAGAGGGCGAGCGTCTGTTCCTCTTCCATCGCGCAACGCAGCGTGGCAGGAGGAAGTCATGATTGCGCTCGAAGACACCGCCTGCATTCTGCTCGCTGCGGGGCGATCGCGGCGCTTCGGAGCCGCAAACAAACTGCGCTCCGAGCTACACGGCAAACCGCTCGCGTCGCACGCAGCTGATACACTTGGCGCGATGCCGTTCGGAGAGCATATCGTAGCGGTCAGCTCGGAAACCGCCGATTTGTTCGATTTGCCGTTCAAGACAGTGCTCAACGCTACTCCAGAGCAAGGGATGTCGGGATCGATTGCTCTTGCAATTGAGGCAATCAGCAAGAGCGAGTTGAAAGCTGTTTTGATCGCTCTCGCTGATATGCCATTCGTACCGACCGGCCATTACGAAGCGCTGCTTGAATCTGTCGAAGAGACAGGAGAGCCGCAGATTGTAGCCACGCAGAATAGTGGCCGCGCGCAAGTGCCGGCTGTGTTTTCTCTCCGACAGGCGCAGACGCTCCTTACGCTAGAAGGCGATCAAGGCGCGAGAAACTTGCTGCAATCAGCGAAACGGATTCCGTGCGATGCGGCACTTCTGGCCGACTTCGACCACGTGGAAGACTTCGCGCGACGGAGTCAGAGATTATGAGAAACTCGCAAATGGTGCCCAGAAGAGGACTCGAACCTCCACGGGGTTGCCCCCACCGCCACCTGAAGACGGCGCGTCTACCAATTCCGCCATCTGGGCACAGGATGCTGCGGGGAAGTGCCCTGCAGCAAACAAGCGAGGCGCGCGGTTAGCCCCCTCTCCTGCTATTTGTCAAACACATTGTGCGGCGCCGCGCCTTCACCCTCGCGACACGCTTGCAGTGCGTGCGTGCATGCGGCAAGGCGCGTCCACAAAGTCCATTCGATCAAGGCCAGCGAATCATGTCGACCCCGTCCCCGCTCAACGAGAAGCTTGTCACTGTTTTCGGCGGCAGCGGCTTCCTCGGCACTTATGTCGCACAAGCCCTGCTGGAGCGCGGTGCGCGGCTGCGGATTGCAAGTCGCAATCCGGAGAAGAGCTTCAGCCTGAAGCCGCTTGCAAATCTTGGCCAGCTCCAATTCGCACGCTGCGACATCACGAATGAAGCCAGCCTTGCTGCCGCCGTTGACCGCGCGGATGCCGTCATCAACCTCGTCGGCGCGTTTGGTGGCAATCTCAAGCGCGTAATGGGCGAAGCGCCGGGTCAGATGGCCGCGCTTGCCAAAAGCGAGGGAGCTAGCGCGTTTGTGCATGTCAGCGCCATCGGAGCGGACGCCAATTCTCCAACCGCTTACGCCAGCAGCAAAGCGCTCGGCGAAGAGAAAGTCAGCGAAGCGTTCCCCAAAGCCACGATCATCCGTCCTTCGATCGTCTTCGGCAAGGATGACAACTTCCTCAACATGTTCGGCCAGATGATTTCCATGGCACCTGCTCTGCCGGTGTTCGGTCCGGATGCCGAGCTTCAGCTGGTCTATGTCGACGACGTTGCCGAGGCGATTGTGCGCGCAGCAGAAGATCCAAAAAAGCACGGCGGCAAGACATTTGAGCTTGGCGGGCCGGAAGTCCTCACGATGATGGACATCAATGGACGGATTGCCGAAGCCCAAGGCCGCAAGCGCGCGTTCATTGCCATGCCTGACACCGCATCTTCGATCTTTGCAGCCTTGCCGCTTACTCCGATGAGCACTGACCAGTGGACCCTATTGAAAGCCGGCAGCGTCGCCTCACCTGACATGCCTGGTTTCAAGCAGCTCGGCATCGAGCCCAAGCCGCTTGGCCTGTTCCTTGACAAATGGATGGTGCGCTACCGCAAGCAAGGCCGCTTTGGCGCGATGGATGAGAAGATGAAGCGCTAAGCGCGCTCGTCAGGCGGTTTCGCCTCCTGACCCCTCACCGTCATTTGCCTTTGCCTCAGGCGATGCTGCTGTCGCTGTACCTTCGATCAGATTGACCGGTTCAACCACAAGCACAGCCCCTTCGCTGCCAGTGATCCGCACCCGCGCCCCAACATCGAGATCGGGTCCGCGCGCGAGCCACTCGCTGTCGCCATGACGGATGCGTCCGCTGCCATTATCGAACGCCTGCGCCACAATCGCAGTCTGACCGATCATCCGGCCGCCGCGCTGATTGAGCAGCGGGTCAGAGCTGATAATCGGAGAGTCGCGTAAGAAGCGTTTGGCGCTGAAAGCGGCGATCAGCGAGAGCGAGACAAACACTACGATCTGCATCGGCAGGCCGAGCCCGATGCCGAGCGTTAGCAGCCCTGTCGCGATTGCAGCGAGCGCCAGCCAGATCAGGTACACACCCGGCACGATCATCTCGAGCGTCCCGAGCACCAGCCCGAGCGTGATCCAGATCCAGTGCGCTTCGAAGCCGCCGAATGAATCCATCAGCTATCTCCGGACCGGGGCACGCTTGTTCGCGCGCGGCTTTGCGGCAATTGCTGGCCGGAACGCGAAGAGGCGGTTGTGACATCGCCTTCGCCCGGCTGGATAGCGTCGCGAACCAGCTCGCCAATCCCGCCCAAGGATCCGATGAGCTGCGTCGTTTCAACAGGAAACAGGATCGTCTTCGCATTGGGGCTATCGGCGAACTTGCCGACGGCCTTCGTGTATTCCTGCGCGATGAAGTAGTTGATCGCCTGATTGCCCGAGGCTGCAATCGCGTCCGACACCATTTGCGTCGCTTTCGCTTCGGCTTCTGCTGCGCGTTCGCGCGCTTCTGCATCGCGGAACTGTGCTTCGCGCTTGCCTTCTGCTTCGAGAATGGCGGACTGCTTCGACCCTTCTGCACGCAGAATTGCGCTGGTCTTGTCACCTTCTGCTTCAAGGATTTCCGCACGCTTCAGACGCTCGGCTTTCATCTGGCGGGCCATCGCTTCAGAGATGTCGTGCGGTGGACGGATGTCTTTGATTTCAACACGGGTGATTTTCACGCCCCATGGCGATGTCGCATGGTCGACCACCGCGAGCAGTCGCGCATTGATCTCATCACGCTTCGACAGGGTCTCGTCGAGATCCATGCTGCCCATCACAGTACGCAGGTTGGTGGTCGTGAGCGCCATGATCGCGGAGTAGAGGTTTGCGACTTCGTAAGCCGCCTTGCCAGCATCCAGAACCTGAAAGAACACCACTGCGTCGACGCCGACCATGGCGTTATCCTTAGTGATGATTTCCTGGCCCGGAATGTCGAGCACTTGCTCCATCATGTTCACTTTCTGACCGATACGATCGATGAACGGTGTAATGATGTGCAAGCCGGGATCAGCAGCTTTCGTGAACTTTCCGAAGCGTTCAATCGTGTAGACAAAGCCCTGCTTTACCACGCGCACTGCCATCAGCAGGAACACGATAAGCAGGAAAACAAGCGCGATCAGTACGAATTCCATGAAGCGAAGCTCCCCTTTAAGACCATTGGGGAGAACCTAACGCTTGGCGCGCCGCGTTCCAAGCGAAACCGGATTCGCAGCGATTGGCGCCACATGTTGGATACACATGTTACACAGTCCAGGGAGAAAATCTCCCGCAACACATTTCGGGCGTAAATGTCTGTATAATCTAGGAAATTCACGAACGGCGCAGACATTCGCCCTACTTAGGTTTGGAACCGGCTGTAGGAAATGGTGGGAAGGACCAATAGGCGAGGTCAGCGTATAGCCTTCGACAAGCTCAGGCTGAGCGGGTGTGGTTAAAGTTGAGAGGCATCCAGCCTGTTCCGCAAAGAGGACCCCTGACTCTAAAGCCCCGTCCGGTAGAGCTTGAGCTTCTCCGCATAAGCGCGTTCGGCCTCTTCTTTCGTGTAAGCCACGTGGTCGATCACCGTCCAGCCGTGATCACCTGCAAAGACATCAATCACTGTAGGCCTTCCAGCTTCGTCTGCGGCTTCACGAAACGCGGTCTTGTCGTCAGGTGCCTTCGCGTCGTCATCCTGCGCAATAGCAATGAGATAATGCGCATTGGTGTCTGCGATCAGTCTGTGCGGGCTTTCTTCATCCTCGCGCACCAGTCCCCCGCCGTGAAAGCTCGCTGCTGCGGTGACGCGGCCGGGCATTTCACTCGCAGCATAGACTGTAAACGGCCCGCCCATGCAGTACCCCTCCGCACCGATCCCTCGCTCTGTGTCGATTTGACGTTGCGCGTCGAACCAGCCGACAATTGCGCGCGCATCGCGGCGGATCGCAAAGGATGAAAGGTTTGCGCGGTACTGACTGGCTGTGTCCCAGCCGCCATCTGCGAAATCGGCAAAGCTCTCCCAAATCTGGCCTACCACATCGCGGTAATAGGGATTGACGAGCAGCACAGCGAAGCCCTCTGCTGCTGTCCGGCGCGCCATTTCGATATGAGCCGGCCGAATACCTGCAATGTCCGGCCAGTGGATCACGCCGGGATGCTCGCCTTCTTCAGGATGGATGAAGATCGCATCCATTGTCCCGTCCTCGGTAACGATGCTCACTTCGCTTTGCATGAGGCCAGGATCCAATGCTTCGCCGTCAGAACCTGCGGCCTCCCCGCCTGTACAAGCAGTCAGCGCAGCAGCCCCGCCCATCACACCGAATTCCCGCCGCGACAATTCGCCTTTGGCCCAGCGCTTGAGTTTGGCTTCATCGCACATGCTTTCTCTCTCCTTTGCCAGTATGCGGCGCAGTCTAACGGCAACCGCCATATGGACAAGCGCGGTTTCTCACGGCACGATGCACCCAAAGGGGAGATAAGAGACCATGAGAAACATGGGATGGGTGCTGGCTGCAGCACTGGCTGTTAGCGCATGCGGCGAACAGGCATCGGAAAACGCGATCACATCTGAGCGTTTGCTGGCAGCGGGCGAGGATGACGCGAACTGGATCACGCATGGGCGGACTTATTCAGAACAGCGCTTCAGCCCGCTCGACCAAGTGAACGCGGGCAATGTTGGCGAGCTTGGCCTTGCATGGTTTGCGGATATGGACACAGCCCGTGGTCAAGAAGCGACGCCGCTGGTCATGGATGGCAAGCTCTACCTTACCACCGCATGGAGCAAGGTGAAGGCATTTGATGCGGCCACCGGCGCGCCTTTGTGGGAATATGACCCTGAAGTGCCGGGCGAGACTGCAGTCAAAGCCTGCTGCGATGTCGTCAATCGCGGTCTTGCGACATGGGGCGACAGCCTGTTCCTCGGCACGCTTGATGGAAGGCTAGTGGCGCTCGACCGCGACACCGGCGAAGTGCAGTGGGAAAAGGTCACCGTTGACGAGGACCAGAGCTACACAGTTACCGGCGCGCCGCGCGTCATCGACGGGAAAGTCATCATCGGCAATGGCGGGGCAGAGTTTGGCGTGCGCGGTTACATCGCCGCCTATGATGCGGCAGGTGGCGAAGAGCTGTGGCGCTTCTACACGGTGCCTGAAGGAACAGAGGACGAAAGCTCACCTGAATATCTGCAGGCTGCAGCTGAGACATGGAACACTGACGTGCTCGCCAGCTCCGACGCGATTGGCGGCGGCGGCACTGTGTGGGACTCCATGGCTTACGACCGGGAGCTTGACCTGCTCTATTTCGGGGTCGGCAATGGCTCTCCGTGGAACCGCGCTTACCGCTCGCCCGGAGAAGACGGCAAAGGCGAAGGCGATAACCTTTATCTCTCCAGCATTGTCGCGGTGAAGCCCGACACCGGCGAATATGTCTGGCACTATCAGACCACGCCGGGCGAGACCTGGGATTACACCGCCACCCAGCACATCGTGCTTGCGGACATGGAAGTCGATGGCGAGACGCGTCAGGTCCTGATGCAAGCGCCAAAGAACGGTTTCTTCTATGTAATCGACCGCGCAACGGGCGAGCTGATCTCTGCTGAGCCGTATGTCGGCTTGAACTGGGCCACAGGCATTGATGAAAACGGTCGACCGATAGAGAATCCGGAAACGCGGATCGACCGCACCGGCCAGCCTGCGATTGTCATGCCCGGCCCGCTGGGCGGCCATAACTGGCACCCGATGGCTTACCACCCGAACGAGAACCTCGTTTACATTCCAGCCTTCGAAGCAGCGATGATCTATGAGCCTGAAGCGGACTGGAAACCGGACCGCGCGCGTGGTTTCAATGTCGGCTTCAATTTGGGCGCAGGCGATCTACCGGCTGATCTGGGCTTCCGCCGCGAGGTTTATGAGACCGTCAAAGGCAAGCTCATCGCGTGGGATCCGGTGGCGCAGGAAGCGCGCTGGACTGTCGAACATCCCGGCCCGTGGAATGGCGGCTTGCTCGCCACAGCCGGCGGCTTGGTTTTCCAAGGCAATTCCGGCAGCGAGTTCAGCGCCTATGACGCCGCCTCAGGCGACAAGCTATGGAGCTTCCCGGCTCAGACAGGCATCGTTGCCCCGCCAGTGACATACACTGTCGATGGTGAGCAATATGTCGCGGTTCTCGCCGGTTGGGGGGGCGCTTATGCGATCACCGCCGATGGCGAGCTCATCAACAATCAAGCACCCGTGCAGAACATCAGCCGCTTGCTGGTGTTCAAGCTGGGCGCTGATGGCACGCTACCCGACATGCCGGAACTGGCCGCCTTGCCGCTTGATCCGCCAGCGAGCCGCGCCAGCGAAGCGACTATCGCACTCGGCGGCGAGAAGTATGCGCGCTATTGCGCAGTATGCCACGGCCCGGGCGCGGTCGGTTCAACCGTGCTGCCTGACTTGCGTCGCTCAGCCACGCTCGGCGACAAGCGCACCTGGCTCGCTGTGGTCAATGAAGGCATCCTCAAGGATCAGGGCATGGTGAGCTTTGCTGGCTCGCTGTCTGAAGAGGAAATGGACGCGGTACGCGCTTACGTCATCCACCGCGCGAATGAGGATAAGGCTGGCGGAGTGAACTAGCGGGCTCGCCCTCTGGGATTAACCCTTGAAAACAACCGTGCGCGCGCCGTTGAGCAGAACGCGCTCTTCAAGATGCAAACGCACCGCTTCTGCAAGGACGCGGCGTTCGATATCGCGCCCTTTGCGCACTAGCTCTTCCGGCAAGTCGGCGTGTGTGATCGGCTCGACATCCTGATGGATGATCGGGCCTTCATCGAGATCGGTTGTCACATAGTGCGCGGTTGCGCCGATCATCTTCACCCCGCGCGCATGCGCCTGATGATAGGGTTTCGCGCCCTTGAAGCCGGGCAGGAAACTGTGATGGATATTGATGCAGCGCCCCGCGAAATAGGCTGCTTGCTCGTCTGACAGGATCTGCATGTAACGCGCGAGAACGACAAGCTCTGCCTCAGTTTCCTCTGCAACCGCGCGAACCTGCGCTTCCTGCGCAGGCTTGGTCTCTTTCTTCACCGGCAAGTGATGAAAAGGAATGTCCGCAAAATCCAGATGCGCGTAATTGTCGCGCGGATGGTTCGAAATGATCGCGACCGGTTCCATCGGCAACTCGCCAATCCGCCAGCGATAGAGAAGGTCTGCAAGACAATGGTCGAACTTGCTCACCATCAGGATGACACGGCGCGGCCGGTCACGCGTAGCAAGCTTGAAATCCATCGCGAATTCGTTGGCGAGACTGCCAAAGCGCGTGCGCAGGACCTGCCGCGATGCGGCATCCGCGTCGAATTCGACCCGCATGAAAAAGCGGTCAGTATCGCGATCGTTGAATTGCTGCGCTTCGAGCACATTGCCGCCGTTCTCGAACAGGAAGCTCGTCACGCGCGCGGTAATGCCCGGCCTGTCAGGACATGACAGCGTGAGGATCAGCGGATCAGGCATCAGCGTTTGGTAAGCGCCGCTTCGCTCTCTGCCATCAGCGTTGCGATGATGTCTGCGACAGGCTCTTCTTCCTTGACCATGCCAACCGATTGTCCCGCCATCAGCGAGCCGCCTTCGACATCGCCGTCAATCACTGCGCGGCGCAGAGCGCCTGCCCAATAATGCTCGATCTGGAGCTGTGCTTCGCCCATATCGACTTCATCGCGGTCAAGCATGCCGGCCACTTCAATCTGCTTGCGGGTGAATTCTTCCGTGCCTTTATTCTTAAGCGCGCGGACCGGGATCACCGGCAGACGCGGGTCCACTTGCACGCTGGTTTCCGCATCGCGAGCCTTCGCGCGGAAAAACGCTTTCTTGAAGTCTGGATGCGCGATGCTTTCAGCTGCACAGGCGAACCGTGTGCCGAGTTGAACACCGCAGGCCCCCATTTCAAGATAACCTGCAATTGCTTCACCGCGGCCAATCCCGCCAGCGACGAAGACGACATGATCCTCTGCCAATTCAGGCAAGAATTCCTGCGCGAGCACGCTGGTCGAGACAGGGCCGATATGCCCGCCCGCTTCCATGCCTTCGATCACCAGCGCATCGCCGCCAGAGCGCAGCAGCTTCTTTGCAAGCGCAAGCGTGGGCGCAAACACAATGACTTTTGCGCCGAATTCCTTGATCGCTTCGACGCTGCCCTTGGGAGGAATACCGCCTGCGAGCACCACATGGCTGACCTCATGTTTGCCGCAAACAGCAATCAAATCGGACAGCTGCGGGTGCATGGTGATGAGGTTCACGCCAAAGGACTTGTCCGTCAGCGCTTTGGTCTCAGCGATTTCCGTGTCGAGCAGTTCCGGCGTCATTGCACCGCAAGCAATCACGCCAAACCCGCCAGCATTAGAGATAGCGGAGACGAGGTTACGCTCGGACACCCAGCTCATCGCGCCGCACATAATCGCATGGTCACAGCCGAGAAACTCAGCGCCGCGCTGCATCAAGGCAGCGGTTTTTGGATACGCAGTCATGGGAAATCGCGTTAATGCGCTGCGCCAAGCAGAGCAAGAGCGCGTCGATAATCGCGCCGCGTTACGCAGTCTTGCGTGATCTCCAGCAATCGCGGATTGCATCGCCGCATTCGACCCTGAAACCGCCTGCGGATCGCGCCAGTGTGAGAGCGACCTCGCCACGCATCAGCGTCTCGTCCAGACACTCGCCGAGCTGGCAAACAGACGCGCTTGCAGTCAGGCGCATCTCTTCGAGTTCTGCATCGCGGGAGATTTCTGCAAAGGTCGAGACTATCTCGCTCGCACAATCGATCGCTTCGCGCTGGCCAACACCGGGAAGCATGACCGCAAACCGGTTGTCCTCGATCCGCGCAAGCCGGTGAGCCTCATCGAGCATATTGGTGAGATAACCTGCAAAGGCTTCGATCACGCTATCGCTCGCTTGCTGTCCGAAGCGCAATCCAATTGCGCGGAAGCGGTCGATCTCGAACAAGGCAACGGCGCCGCTTTGCCCCATCAGCATCAATCTGGTGACACTGGCGAAAAAGGCGTGGCGATTGGCAATGCCTGTAAGCGGATCGGTTTTGGCGCTTGCAAACAGCCGCGATTGCAAATCGCGCTCTTGCTCGACGCATCGCAAAACAGCGATCGCGCCGACTGGCCCAGTTTCGTTCTCTGAATGGGCAGGCAGTGGCCGCAAGGTGAGTGCATACCATTGCTGCTCCAGGCCTTCTGCGCACAAAGGGATCTCGATCGCTGCAGTTGCGTGACCTGTTTGCATGGCGAGCTCATAAGTCTCCCGAACCAGGCCCGCATGCAGAGCATCGGTCAGGTCTGCCAAATGTGGTGCAATGAGTTGCTGCGACAGGTCAAAGCCTGCGTCGCGCAAGCCTGATGAGGCCTGCTCGATAAATCCGAAGCGGTCGCTCTTGATGACAATGTCACCTCCAAGATCCGCTAATATCCCGTACAAGACTCCCCCGTCCTGTACGTCCAATCCAATAGTCATGGCCGATTGCCCCCGGCGTTGACGCGTTACCCCTTGCCAATTCCAAGACAGCCTAGAATAAAAGTAAACTAAACAATTTGGCGACCTAAGCGTTGTTTATTGTTCTATACGACTTAGGAACCAGTAAATCATGTTAGTTATGTAATATTACTTGGCTAACTTTCGAATCGGCTACTGATTCCGTTTACCATAATATCAGCACGTGTCACCGCTTCTACCTAGGGAATGCCCCTAGGTAGCTGCCTGTAATTGTGGTTTTGAGTAACGGTCAGGCCACGCCAAGTGGAGACGCTCTGCCTATAGTTCGATCATTACGCGGATCTTGTCAGAGGTAACTCCAAATGCATCTGCAATCATTGCGCGCGCTTCTTCAAGAGCTTCCTGTCCGCCGCTCGGGCTAGCCATGCCAAGCAGCTCGTCCTGTTCGATACCAAGGACGCGCGCCAGTGCCGGGAAACGGCCTTCGATTGGCTTGGCTTTGCCTTTCTCCCACGCCCATACAGTCGGCTTGGAAACCCCAAGGCGTTCAGCAACATCGGACAAAGTCATGCTTCGTGCTTTACGCAGCTGCTCCAGCCGCTTGCCGAACGCAACGCCGCCAAGCTTTGATTGCGTGTCGCCAAGGCCGAGTGGAGCCAGCGGATCACCGCGCAATTGCGAGGCAGCCAATGCCCCGGCAGAGATCGCTTGCGTAAATTTGCAGCCGAACAGACGGTCGCTTGACCACACCACTTCTGCGCCCACTTCGCCAGCTTCAGGCAGATGCACAAGCAACTGCTCGCCAACGCGCAGCTCCTCGGCCGTTTCGATCAACATTCCCGAGGTGGAAATATTGTGCACACTGAGATTGGCTTGAACGCCGCTTTCCAGCTTTCCACGCGCTTCCAATTGAAGTTCGCGGCGCTCCGCAGCGCGCGCATCCATCGGACCGCGATTTTCAAGATGTCCTTTAGCTGGCATCACTGCATTCCTTCTCAGCCTCGCAGCAGAGGGGGTATCGCTGCTGAGCGGAAGGTTCGGATAGCGAAGTTAAGGATTGGTTAGTTTCCCGCTCAACTCAGCGCGAAAATCAGCGAATTTTGCAAGAGAACGCTATCAATTCGGCGAAGGCGTAACTTTTACCGGAAGCGCAGCGAACCTGATTGCTGGAAAGCTGCCGGAAGTCTAGGCAGCACACTTAAAGGAATGCGGAGAAAGCAATGCTGAAGAAGCTGGGTTGGGGTGTTGGCGCGATCGTGGTGCTGGTGTTAGTCGCGGCCGCATGGTTTTTGGGGCCTGCGCTGTTCTCGCCAACGAATATGGAAGCGGGCGAGACACTGGGCGAGCGCGTGCCGGTCGACATGGAATTGCGCAATGAGAATGGGCGGGTCGCATCGATCAGCGATGTCGCTGGTGAGAATGGCACTGTCCTTGTCATGGTTCGCTCGGCTGATTGGTGCCCGTTCTGCGTCGCACAGCTGAAGGATCATGCTGCGATTGCAGAAGAGATCAAAGCACAAGGATATCGCCTGGTGGGCCTGTCTTATGACGAGCCTGAGCTGCTGGCTGACTTCGCTACCGAACAAGAGATACCCTATGCGCTCCTTAGTGATACGGAGAGCCGCTTTATCGACGCTGTGGGCCTGCGTGACCCGCAATATGGCGAAGGTCACGTGGCTGAAGGCGTGCCGCGCGCGAGTGTTCTGGTGATTGCACCGGACGGAACGCTTCAAGCGAAGTTTGTCAGCGAAGACTACCGCCAGCGGCCCAGCAATGAGCAAGTGCTCGAGCTGATCGCCAGCGGGAGCTGAGCGCCCAACGGCTTAAGCGGCTTCGTCCGAAGCATCGAGACCATAGGCAGTGTGCAACACGCGCACTGCCAGCTCGGTCTCGTCTTCGTCGATCATCACGCTGACCTTGATCTCCGAAGTCGAGATCGCCTGAATATTGATGCCGCGATCGGACAACGAGCGGAACATATTGCTCGCGACGCCTGCATGGCTTTTCATACCGACGCCCACGACACTGATCTTTGCGATCTTGCTGTCCGTGATGACGCGGTTGAAACCGATATCTTCGCGCTTGTCTTCAAGCAGCGCTTGCGCGCGCGCGAGGTCCGCCTGTGGCACTGTGAAAGTCACATCGGTCTCGCCTTTGTCGCGGCCAACGTTCTGAATGATCATATCGACATTGATCGAAGCATCGGCGAGCGGTTCAAAGATATGCGCTACGGCGCCCGGCTTGTCAGGCACACGGGTGAGGATGATCTTCGCTTCGTTCTTGTCGTGCGCAATGCCGGTTACAAGCTGGCGTTCCATATCGCCGTTCTCCACTAAGGCGTTCATTTCTTCATCCGATACGATCATCGTGCCGGGCAGTTCATCTGCAGGGATGGCGTCATCGCCAAGAAAGCTGGAGAGCACTTGCAAGCGCACGCCCTCTTTCATGGCGAGACCGACAGAGCGGGTCTGCAGGACCTTTGCGCCAACCGATGCAAGCTCCAGCATTTCCTCGTAAGTCACCGCCTTTTGCTTCTTCGCTTTCGCAACGATGCGCGGGTCGGTCGTGTAGACCCCGTCCACATCGGTATAGATGTCGCAGCGATCGGCTTTGATCGCCGCTGCGACTGCGACAGCAGAGGTATCAGAACCGCCGCGGCCCATGGTCGTGATCCGCCCATCCTGGCTTACACCTTGGAAGCCGGGGATCACTGCGATCTCTCCGCGTGCAAGGCTTTCCAGAAGCTCTGGCGAGTCGATGGTTTCAACGCGCGCTTTCGAGTGCGCTTCAACTGTCTTCACCGGCAATTGCCAGCCGAGCCAGCTGCGCGCCTTGCATCCGAGCGATTGTAAGGTCAGCGCCAGCAAGCCGCTGGTGACTTGCTCACCGCTTGCCACAACCACGTCATACTCTGCCGGATCGTACAGCGCGTTCGCTTCACGGCAGAAATTGACCAAGCGATCTGTCTCGCCTGCCATGGCTGAAACAACCACTGCGACTTCATGGCCCGCAGCCTGCTGTTTGCGCACAATCTGCGCGACACGCCGGATGCGTTCCGTCCCCGCCATGGAGGTACCGCCAAATTTCATCACGATGCGGGCCAATTTCGTGCTCGCTCCTGCTGGTTTCGTCGCCTGCGCGCTGTTAGGGATGCATTATGGATAAGGCAAATGTCTCAAATGTAACTATCCGGCCAGAGGAAGCCGCTCACTTTTCTTCGCTCGCGCGCGAGTGGTGGAATCCCAAAGGGCCAATGGCATCGCTCCACCAAGTGAACCCGGTACGGCTGCGCTTCATCAGGCAAGCTATCGACACGCATTGGGGCGGCGATGTTCGCTCAGCCAAACCGCTGGATGGCAAGACCGCGCTTGATGTCGGCTGCGGTGCAGGCCTGGTGTGCGAACCGCTATCCCGGCTAGGCGCGCAAGTCACAGGCGTTGATGCTTCGATTGAGAATGTGGGTGTCGCAAGCGCGCATGCCGAGGCAGCAGGGCTCGACATTCGCTATATGACGGGCGAGCTGGCCAGTCTCGATATCGGCCAGTTTGATCTCGTGACGTGTCTGGAAGTGATCGAGCATGTCGCAGACAAACCAGCCTTCCTGCGCGATCTCGCCGCGCGCTTGGCGCCGGGCGGAGTGATGGTGCTCTCGACACCCAATCGCACACTTGCGAGCCGTACGCTGCTGGTCGGCGCTGCAGAAGCAGTGGGCTATGTTCCGCGCGGCACGCATGACTGGAATGACTTTGTGACGCCTGATGAGCTGCACGACCTGCTGGCTGAAGCTGGCCTCGCCATGGGAACCCCTCGCGGCATCACATGGCGTCCTGGCAAAGGCATGCATTTGAGCAATGATCTGTCCTTGAACTACATTGTCGAAACGCGACAATTGTAAGCCTCTCCCCCATTTCAGGTAGCATTCAGGGCCAATCGCACTAACGTGCGTGCTTTGAGGGACTGACGACATGGGGGAATTCAATTGACGCAAGCTGGCGCGGCCAATCGCATGGTGCTGAGCGAGAGTAAGCCATTACGACTGTTTTCATTCTTTCTGCTCTATTTCGGACAGGGACTGCCGCTGGGCGTCTCGCTGATCGCATTCCCGGCATGGCTGGTCGCCAATGGAGCGCCAGAAGCTGACGTTGCAGCAGTAGTTGCGACAGCATTCCTACCGTGGAGCTTCAAGTTCATTCCCGCAGCGATCATGGATCGCTACGCCTATCTCGACATGGGCCGAAGGCGCGCATGGCTGATCATCGCGCAAGGGCTGATGATCGCCGGATTTGCGCTCGCCGCTTTCATAGCGCCGGGGCCGGAAGACGTTGAAGTGGTGCTATATGTCGTGTTCCTGATCGGAGCAGGCTCAGCCATCCAAGATGTCGCCGTGGACGGGCTTGCGGTCGATATTCTCCCAGAATCCGATCAAGGCGTTGCCAGCTCATTCATGTTCGGCGGCCAGACCGTCGGACGAGCGTCAGCCGGTGCTGCAAGCGCATGGCTGCTGCAGGAGTTCGGCAGTCAGACGACGTTCCTCGCTTTCCTGCCAGTCATTTTTGCCATCACGATCTACGTCATGTTTCTGCGAGAGCGTCCCGGTGAAAAACGCATGCCGTGGAGCGAAGGCACCGCATCATCTGTGAACCTTGAGCGCCATGTTGGTGCTTGGTGGCCGATGATGGTTGCTGGCTTCAAGTCGATCATCAAGCCAGACAGTCTGAAGCTGGTCGTCGCTTCCGCTTTTGCGCGTTGTGCTGGCGGCTTCTTCAGCACGATGTGGCCGATCATTGCAGTCGGCACCGTCGGCTTCACTACGGCAAGTTATGGTAGCATGATCTCACTCGTGGACCTGATCATGGCGGTAGTTGCCATTGGCCTTGGTAGCTGGCTCACCGTGTGGATGGGCCCGCGCCGTGCCAGCGTTCTAGTCTGGCTTACATACGGCGCGCTCGCACTGTTTATGTACTATGGCCAAGGGCTGTGGATTGGCACGCTCGTGTTCATTGCAGCAAGCTGCCTGTGGTCACTGCACGATACGATGACGAGTATCTGCACGAACCCTTTGCGGATGCAGTTGTCCGATCCGACCGTCGCTGCAACCCAGTTCACCATCTACAATTCGCTTTCCAACTTGCCGGTCTCGCTCGGCGCGACGATTTTCGCGGCCTTGGGCGGCACGGAGCAGCTTGGCACAGTCATGTGGCTCGCTGCCGGATTGATGGCGAGCGGGGCGGTGATCTTCGGACTGCTGAAAGTGGGTGACAGGCCGAACGGTCAAGAACCCCAGCCTGTGATGAACTAAGGCGCAGGCTTAGTCCGCGCGCACTTTCACAGCGAGTGCTGGCGCGTCGTGGAATATGCCGTCCACGCCTGCTGCCTCCAGCATGCCGATCAGCGCCATGGCATTGCCATGCGCTGCATCGCCGCCGCTTGCACGCAAAGGTTCAGGCAGGAACGCGTTTTCCGGCCTCAGCGTCCAGGCGTGGACCATCAGCCCCGCCGCCTTTGCGTCCGCGACCAACGAAGTCGGCGAACCGTCGGTGTTAAGGATTTTCGAGAAATGCGCGCCCAGCCCATCGGCATAGTTGGCGATATCGGCCAAGCCTGATGGCGAAGTCATCTCGTCATAGCGGATCGCAGGCTCATCCGCGGGGCCGCCTTCGGGCTTGACCAGCTGCACCAATTTGTAGTCGCTGCGCTGATTCAAGCGCTGCAATGCGCCGATCTCGAAGCTTTGCAGAATAACTTTGTCGCTGGCTTCTAGGCCCTGCTCGCGCAGCTCTTTCAGTACGAGATCGACCATGTCGATACCGGCTTCCTCCAGCATGAAGGTTGGGTGCTTGAGCTCGGGATAGAGACCGATTTTGCGGCCTGTCTCGGCTTCCTTTGCGCGCACCAGTTTTACGACATCGGCAAAGGTCGGAACCTGATAAAGGCCATTGAAGCGCGTGTTCGCAGGCCGCACGACAGGCAAGCGTTCCTTGGCGCGCAAAGTGCGGATTTCTTCCAGAGTAAAGTCTTCAGCGAACCAGCCCGCGACACGCTGACCGTCAATCGTCTTTTCGCGCCGGCGGCTTTCAAACTCCTCGCGATTTGCAACGTCAGTCGTATCGGACAGCTCGTTCTCATGGCGAGAGATCAGCACCAGGTCTTTCGTCACCACCAGATCGGGTTCGATATAGTCCGCGCCTTGATTGATCGCGCGTTCATAGGCCGCAAGCGTGTGTTCCGGCCGCTCTGCGCTTGCGCCGCGATGCGCGATAACCAGCATGTCGTCTCCTGTTGCCGCCGCCGCTGAAATAGGCGTCACACAGCCTGCAAGTGTAAGGAATCCTGCGAAAAACAGGCTTAACCCTTTATTGGCGCGGCCTCGGGTAAAATGCGCAGCTATGATCAAAAAGCTTCTCCTGTTGACCGTTGTCGCTGTATTCGGCCTATGGCTGGCGGGTTACGATATGGCGACGATCAGCGCGATGATTTCCGGCGCTGCGGACAGCTCTGCGGGGGAAATGAGTGGTCGCAGCACTCTGGAAGATGGTGGCTGGGGCGGTTGAGCCCAAGCTGCATGGATCTGCGCTGAATAGAGCCACGGTCATCCGAGCGCCGCGCCCCATTCCTCGGATTTGAACCCGACCAGCAATCCGCCTGAGTGTTCGACGACAGGGCGTTTGATCATGCTGGGATTTTCGCTCATCAGCCGCACCGCTTTCGCCTGATCAATGTCGGCTTTGTCTTCCTCAGCCAGCTTGCGAAACGTTGTGCCGCGCTTGTTCAAGAGGACTTCCCAACCGACCTGGTCCGCCCATGCGCTGAGCTTTGCCGGATCAGCGCCTTCCTTCTTGTAGTCATGGAACGTGAAATCATGGCCCTGCTCAGCGAGCCACGTCCGCGCTTTCTTGACGGTGTCGCAATTGGGAATGCCGTAGAAATGGAGTGTCATGTGAGTTTCCTAAAATGATCGTGTCAGATGCGCATCCGCAATGGCAACAGCGAGGGCATCGGCGGCATCCGCTCCAGCGATTTCTGCACCGGGGAGCAAGACCTTCAGCATCGCCTGAACCTGAGACTTGTCTGCGCCGCCTGTGCCGACGACCGATTTCTTCACCAGCCGCGCCGCATGCTCGTTAACTTGGAGACCCCCAGCTGCACAGGCCGCAAGCACGACGCCGCGCGCTTGAGCAAGCTTCAGCGTCGATTGCGGGTTCTTGTTGACGAAGATCTCCTCTGCCGCCGCACGATCAGGCTGATATGTCTCGACCGCTGCGCGGATCGCATCGTGCACGTGATGTAAACGCTGCGCTATCGGCGCCTTGGCATCGGTTTTGACCTGACCGTTGGCGATATGAGTGAGCTTGGACCCGTCGCTCCTCACGACACCCCAGCCGGTACAGCTTAGCGAAGGATCAAGGCCGAGGATAATAGGCATCGTCTAAAGTCCAACTCGCCAGCCCAATCGCCATGCAGTCGCGATCAGAAAGGCAAGGCCAAGCGCCAGCGCAAGTGCCCATTCGTAAGGCTTCACGCGTCGAGCTGGGCCATTACTTCGTCTGAAATTTCGTAATTCCCCCAGACGGTCTGCACATCGTCATCATCGTCCAGGACATCGATCAGCTTTAAAAGGGTGCTTGCGCCTTTCTCGTCCATCTCGACAGTGATGTTGGGCTTCCAGGCAAGCTTGACTTCTTTCGCTTCTCCAAGGGCCTTCTCCAGGCTGGTTGCGACTTCATGAAGGTCTTCCGCAGCGGTCCAGATCTCATGCGTTTCATCGGATGACTGGATGTCTTCTGCGCCCGCTTCAAGTGCAGCTTCCAGCACAGTCTCTTCATCGCCAGCTTCGATGCCGTATTCGATATAGCCAACACGCTCGAAACCATGGGCGACCGAGCCTTCCGTGCCTAGATTTCCGCCATTCTTGGAGAACGCCGTGCGCACAGCTGTCGCTGTACGGTTGCGGTTGTCCGTCAGCGCTTCGACGATGATCGCGCTGCCGCCCGGGCCGTAACCTTCGTAGCGGACCTCTTCGTAATTCTCGCCATCAGCCGCATTCGCCTTGTCGATTGCGCGCTGGATGTTGTCCTTAGGCATGGACTGCGCTTTTGCAGTGTTCACCGCGAGCCGCAGGCGCGGGTTCATGTCCGGATCGGGCGTCCCCATCTTGGCTGCCACCGTGATCTCACGGCTAAGCTTGGAAAACAGGTTAGAGCGCTTCTTGTCCTGCGCACCCTTGCGGTGCATGATGTTCTTGAATTTGGAATGGCCTGCCATGGTGTGTCCTTGGGGGAACTCTGTGTAAATCGTCTTACTGATGTGCGAAGCCCAATAGCCGCATGACCAGCACTACCACAAGCCTTGCGCATGCAAGTTCGATCACGGGCGAATGGCGGACTTTTGGCGGCTTCATTCGGCGCCCTACCCTTCCCGACAAAGCAACCGGCTTCAGCACAGAAGCGCTGGTAGCGGTTCTTCGGCTTTACGCGCTCGATCTGGCTTTGATGGGAGCACTCATTGGGGTGCTCCTGATCGCGATGGCAATGGGTTTTGAGATGCCCGCCAACTCGCTGAACGATCTGGAGCTTACGCTTTACTGGGTCGCAATCATCGTGCTGGGCGCGCCGCTATTGGAAGAAATCGCATTTCGCAGCTGGCTGTCAGGCAGGCCGGGCCATATCCTCTCAGGACTTCTGGCCGCTGGCGCTGTGCTCACCATCCCGTTTCTGAGGGATGCCGGCAGCAACGGTATCATCATGGGGGTTGCAGGGCTGTTTGCGCTTGTCGGGCTGATCGGAGCGATCAATCATGCCGGGCGCAATCGCGGCCCCTTCGGCTGGTTCAACTGGGCGTTTCCCGGCATCTTCTGGGTGATCACGCTTGGCTTCGGCGCGGTGCATCTGTCGAATTACGAAGAAGGCACCGGCCTCACCATGCTGCCGCTGGTCCTGCCGCAAGTGATCGCTGGTGCCTTGTTCGGATTTGCCCGGGTGCGCTACGGATTATGGGCAGCGATCCTGCTGCACGCGCTCCATAACGCGACCTTTCTTGGCATATTCGCACTCGGGAAAGGCGTCGGCTGAAGCGGTCAGACTTTGACCGCTGTTCCGCTGGCGGAGACCATCAGCATAGAGCCCGTATCACCGATCACTTCATAGTCGAGATCGATCGCAACCACTGCATTCCCGCCGCGGCTTGCGCATTCAGCCTGGAGCTCTTCGATGGCCTGATTGCGTGCGTCAGCGAGGATCCGCTCATAGCTGCCCGAGCGGCCGCCAACGATGTCGCGGATGTTCGCAAACAGATCACGAAACAGGTTTGCCCCGACGATCACTTCGCCCGTGACGATGCCGAGATAGTCCTGGATCGGACGCCCTTCGATAGTCGGTGTAGTGGTAACAATAATCCCGCGCGCGTCTTTCCACGGACTGGCCATAATTCCTCCTGATGTTGCTGTATTATCGATATAATACGGCTATGGAGAATTTCAAGCTGCCAAGCCGTAGGTCAGCCCAGCCCCAGCGCGGCCTTGTACGTCTCCAGCACAGTTTCCATTTCTGCGCGATCGTCGGGCTTCATCTTCCGCAAGCGGACGATCTGGCGCATAATTTTGGTGTCATAGCCGACCGCTTTGGCTTCAGCGTACACATCGCGAATATCGTCAGCGATGCCTTTCTTTTCTTCTTCCAGGCGCTCGATACGTTCGATCAACAGGCGCAGGCGGTCATCGGTGGCTTCAGCCATCTGTGTGTCTCCAAAGATCTTTTGAGAATCAGTTGAGCTCTCGATAGCCAGCTAACAGGTCCGATTGAACCCAGACCGCGAATTAATCCTGTTGGTTTTTCGCAACGCTCGCTTGCATGGCTTCGATTTGCTCTGCCGTTGCCTCGGTCTGCCGCGTCGCTTTCCATTCTTCTATCGGCATCCCGTGGATGATTTCGCGCGCAGCGGTCTTGTCTCCGTCGAAGCCTGCATCCCGGATCCAGTCCGCCAGGCAGTTGCGGCAAAAACCCGCCAGACCCATCAGTTCGATGTTCTGCGCATCGTGGCGATGCTGCAAATGCCGCGCGAGCCGGCGGAAGGCTGCCGCCGCCACCGCATCATCAAGACTGTCGAGAGCATCGCCGGAGGGGCTTGGCGCATTCGTATCCATTGATACTATTCCTTGAGTTGCCACAAAGAGCTGCCATAGCACACTTCCATGACAAAGCCCGCTTTGAACCATTCTGGCGATCTCAAGTTCGATCCGCGTGGCCGCAAGGTCAAAATTCTTGCGACCGTTGGCCCGGCGAGCTCTTCGCCAGAAATGCTGCGCAGGCTCTTCAAGGCAGGCGCCGATGCCTTCCGCGTCAATATGAGCCATGGCGAGCATGAAGTGCATGCCAAGACGATCAAAGCGATCCGCTCGCTTGAGAAAGAATTCCACCGTCCGATCGCTATCTTGGCTGACTTGCAGGGCCCGAAACTGCGTGTGGGCACATTCAAGGACGGGCAGGCGGTGATCCGCCATTCGGGCCACTTCACGCTCGATCAAAATCCTGAGCCCGGTGACGAGACGCGCGTGCACTTGCCGCATCCAGAGCTGTTCGGTTTGCTGGAAAAGGGCCAGCGCCTGCTGATCAATGACGGCAAGATCAAGCTGAAGGTCATCAAAGCCGAGGCAGACAGCATATTGTGCTCAGCGGAAGTCGGCGGCGTGATCTCCGACCGCAAGGGCGTGAATGTCCCTGATGCTGAAGTCCCGATCCCTGCGCTCACAGAGAAAGACCGCAAGGATCTCGCTTTTGCGGTGCAGCAAGGCGTCGACTGGATCGGCCTCAGCTTTGTGCAGCGCCCTGAAGATCTGGCTGAAGCGCGCAAGCTCATGGGCGGATACGGTGCGCTGTGTGCGAAGATCGAAAAGCCGATGGCGGTCCACCGCTTGGACGAGATCATGGAAGCAGCTGACGGCATCATGGTCGCGCGTGGCGATCTGGGCGTTGAGCTCGAACCACAGGAAGTCCCGCCGCTTCAGAAAAGAATTGTCAATGCCGCGCGCACTGCGGGCAAGCCGGTGATTGTGGCGACGCAAATGCTCGAGAGCATGATCGAGAGCCCCACGCCGACGCGCGCAGAAGTCTCCGACGTTGCGAACGCGGTCTATGATGGCGCGGATGCAGTTATGCTGTCGGCGGAAAGTGCAGCTGGCGATTGGCCGGAAGAATCCGTCACAATGATGGACAAGATCGCGAGCCAGGTTGAGCGCGATGAGGGTTATCGCGCACGGGTGCGTTTTCTCGATACACCGCCTGATGCGACGACTTCCGATGCGCTCGCACATAGCTGCATGACGATTGCTGATACGGTTCCGATCAGCGCCATCACTGTCTTCACAGCTTCCGGCTCGACCGCGCGCCGTGTCGCGCGCGAACGGCCTGACACACCCATGCTTGTGCTCACACCCAGCATGCGCACTGCGCGGCGCGTTGGCTTGCTGTGGGGCGCTCATGCGGTTGCGACCAAGGACATTGGCAGCTTTGAAGAGATGATCGCCAAAGGCAAGCGCATGGCCTTGCGGCATGGAATGGGCAAAGCGGGCAGCAAGCTGATCGCGCTGGCCGGCGTCCCTTTCGGAACGCCAGGGGCCACCAACCTGCTGCATGTCGTGACGCTCACCGGAGATGAACTGGAGCGACATAAAAGTTAAGCGCTGCGGCTGCTGGGCTGACGCGGTTAGACCGCGCTGCGGGCCTGCTCCAGTTTTGTCGCAAGCGCTTCCAGCGCATCGCCAATCTCGCCAAGCGTGAATGCCATTGCGCCTTTGGCTGCATGTTCAAGCGCGCCTTCGCCGTTGTTAGATTGCGCACCCGTTCGAGCGCGCTCAGTGGCGTCCCGGATTTTGTCCAACCGGCTTTCATCCAGCGGCTCGCCTGCTGCGAGAGAACGTAGGATTGCCTGCGCTTCTTCGCGAACAATCCTCGACGGTGTAGATAGGCCATCGGCAGCGGCAGGATCCGCTTCCTCACCAATCAAATCCAGATATTGCGCGCATACCCAAATCTGATCGGTCGCATTTAGCAAACCGCTAAACGGGTCATTGTCGCTCAAGCGGATTGCAGCCACAGCTTCGCGCGCTTTGCTGATGCTTGAAGCGTAATCAGCGCGTGCATTGTCCGTGTTACCATCGTCGCCTTGCGCAGTACGGAACGCATTGTCGAGGAAAGCGCAGACAGCTTGCAGTGCCTCTTTAATGTGGCGGACGCTGCGCTTTTCAGCGCTGTCGCGCCAAATAATAAACGCAGCCACGCTTCCGACTGTCACTCCGAGACCGATCCCGATTGTCCGGTCGAAGGCCGTCTGCATCGCGTCGCTTTCCGATCCGAGCGAAAGCGCGACGGCTGCAACCACGCCATAGCGCCATTCTGGCCGAAACGCTGTAAACACGCTCATCGCGAACAAGGAAAAGGCGAGCGCGCCAGCAGTCCCATATCCGCCGGGAAGAATAAGCAGGCACACAAGCCCGATAACGAAGCCTGCAACGGTCGCGAAGAACCTGTCCTTGCCCGCGTGAAGTGTGCCGCCGGAAGAAGGTTGCACGACGAGCACCGCTGAAATGATAGCGACAAATCTCTCCGGCATGCCTGCGCTTTCCATAATCAGGAAAGTGGCCGAAGCGGCAAAAGCCGATTGCAGCGCCAGACGCGCCGCGTCGCGCAGCTTACTTTTCGACACATCGAACATGGCAAATCCCATCAATTCTCAAAAGAATGTGGGCTCTGATGGTTCCGCACTTGGGGGCAGGAGCTTCTGCCGAAAGGAAGCGTTGGGCTAAGCAGCCAAACGGCTCAAATGCTCCAGTGTCGGCTCGTAAAGCGGCTCTTCAAACACGATGCCTGCCCGTTCGTCCTCGTTCCAGACAACCTCAGCAGGCTGATAATTCAGACCGGGCAACTTGATCGAGATGCGCTCGCCAGGGCGGATCGACCACGCGCGTGCATCGACCATGCAGCCGCCAAGGCTGATGTCGAGCACAGGCAATTGCAGCTTGCGACCGGAATGATAACGCACTTCAGCATCATAGGATGCGGCAAACCGGTCGTCTCTTCTGCGCTCCATTCTCTTCGCTCCTGGGTCGTTCACGCTTGTGCAGGAGCGAGAGTGGCCGCGCCGTGCTTGATGTGAAGTAACGCAGCAGGCTTGCCAGACCTGTTACGAGCATGGCGAGTAAATGGTGTGCGAACGTGGTTTCGCGCTGGTTAAAGCGAGGATACGTGGTGCTAGGCGAACTAGCTCGCCGCCGCTTTTTCCAGCCGCTTGCGAGCCTCGTTTTCGCCAATCAACGGGAGCAGCTCGCCCATATCGGGACCGTGATTCATGCCCGTAAGCGCCTGGCGAAGCGGCAAGAACAGCTGCTTGCCTTTGCGGCCGGTGCTCTCTCTTAGAGCAGACGTTAGATCACCCCAGGGATCATCGCTCCATGCGAGCGTTGACCCAGCTTCCCTCAGATAAGCGCGATCTTCATCCTCAAAAGGAGGTTGTTCAATCGGGCCAGTGACCAGTCGCCACCATTCGCTGACTTCGCCAATGGTCGAGACATTCGGGCGCACCGCATGCCATCCCGCTTCGTCCATGCCCTCCGGCAAGCGGCCAGAAACATCGGCAAATTCTGTTTGATGCACAATCGCGGTGTTCACGCGCTCCAGCTCAGCATCGTCAAATTTCGCAGGCGCACGGCCGAAGGTAGAGAGTTCAAAACTCTCAAGCAGCGCATTGATGTCCGCAATCGGCTCGACCGGAAGCGATGTCCCAAGCCGCGCGAGCAGCGCAATGATCGCTTCAGGCTCAATGCCTTTTTCGCGGAAAGCATCGCAGCCGAGCGAGCCTAGCCGTTTGGAGAGCTTGCCTTCGCGCCCCACCAGCAGAGCCTCATGTGCAAAGCTTGGTGGCGCACTGCCGAGTGCTTCAAACATCTGGATCTGTACAGCGGTGTTGGAGACGTGATCCTCACCGCGCAGCACACTGGTCACGCCCATCTCGATATCATCGACCGCGCTCGGGAGCATATAAAGCCAGCTGCCATCCGCGCGGCGGATCACCGGATCCGATAGCTGTGCAGGGTCAAATTTCTGCGCGCCCCGCACACCGTCTTCCCATGTGATCGGCGCGTCATGGTCAAGCTTGAAGCGCCAGTGAGGGTGGACGCCTTCGGCCTCTTTCCCGGCGCGCTCTTCGTCGGTGATTTCCAAAGCACCGCGATCATAGATCGGCGGAAGTCCGCGCCCCAGCAGGACTTTGCGTTTCAGCTCAAGTTCCTGCGCGGTTTCATAAGCGGGATAGACCCGCCCCGCGGCCTTCAGCTTTTCAAACGCCTCATCATACAGGGCAAGCCGCTGCGACTGACGCTCTTCGCCATCCGCAGTGATGCCCAGCCAGCTCAAATCCTCGCGAATCGCGTCGACATATTCTTCCTTGCTGCGTTCTGGATCGGTGTCGTCGATCCGCAGGAGAAAGCGGCCACCAGCCTTCTTCGCGAGCATCCAGTTATGGAGCGCAGTGCGGATATTGCCGACATGCAAACGGCCAGTGGGTGAAGGAGCAAAACGAGTGATTGTCATGGGGCTTGCGCTAGCGGGAAATTCACGCGACTCCTAGTGCGAACACACATAATGCACATCGGGGAAAGCGCATGAATTCGGACCAATTTGCAGCCACCGTTGAGCGTGCGGACTTGCCTGGGGCTGCTGGCATTGTTGTGAACAGCAATGACATGTTGTTCGAGGAAGCAGTAGGGCTCGCCGACGCAGCGAACGGCACTACGATGACGCTTGATACGCCATGCCAGATCGCGTCGATGACGAAAGCATTGATTTCCGTCGCAGCGATGCAATTGGTCGAGCGCGGGGTACTTGAATTGGATGCGCCGATTGAACAGCATTTGCCGGAACTCGCGAACCCGCAAGTGCTAACCGGCTTTGATGCCGACGGTACGCCGCAAACGCGCGATGCAGTCCGCTCGATCACCTTGCGGCACTTGCTCACGCACACATCGGGCTTAGGCTATCCCTTTGTGCAGATGGACGTGCTGAAATACTTCATGGCCACCGGGATGCCGGAGCCGGGGCAGAAGAAAGCCATCACTATGCCTCTGCTGTTCGATCCGGGGGAAGAATGGGCGTACGGGGTCTCGACTGACTGGATGGGGCTGGCAATCGAAGCGGCAACAGGCGAACGGCTGCGTAATTACCTGCAAGCGAATGTACTGGAGCCGCTTGGCATGAACAGCACGGGATTCTTCGATGCGCCGCCTGAAGGACTCGCCGCGGTGCATAAAAGGCTTCCGGATGGCGGGTTCACCACTCTGCCACTGTTTCTGGGTGGCGGTGAGTTCGATAGCGGCGGCGCGGGATTGGTCTCGACCGCGCGGGATTATGCACGGTTTTTGCAGGCAATGCTGCGTGGGGGCGAGCTAGCGGGCGCGCGTATCCTTAGTGCTGACACCGTCACGGAAATGGGCCGCAACCAGATCGGAGACCTGCGTGCGGGAAGGATGGATACGACCATGCCCGATCTGGCGAGCGCATTTGATCCGATACCTGATCAGCACACGGGCTGGGGACTTGGCTTTCTTGTGAACCCGGAGACCGGCCCAAATGGGCGGGCCGCGGGAAGTATGGCTTGGGCAGGCATATTTAATAGCTATTACTGGATCGATCCCGCGTCTGACCGGGCCGGGCTATTTCTCACTCAGCTCTCTCCGTTCGGAGATGCCGGCGCGCTTGATGCATTTGCCGCACTCGAGAAGAGCGCTTACGCAGGCAACTAACCGGCTGCGAATTCGGCTGCGACGAAGGTCAGCGCCTGCTCCCAAAGAATGTCCACGCGACTCGCTTTGATGAGACCGTCGAGTTGGAGCGAGAAGCCTTCGCGATCGCGGGCTGACACAGCCTGTACCGCCCGACCCAGCGTGACCTCATCCAAAGTCAGTCCGCGGCAACACGCTCGCCCCACTTGTATCGGCTCTGGCCAAACCGATGTAAGCGTCTCAACCAGATCGAGCGCTGCAATAGCCGACGTGATATTGCCCAGTTTTGCCGCGAGCTCAGGCACTGGATCGCGTTTGGCTTGGCGATGGATCGCGATCAACCTAAGCGAGAAAACGAACCTGACCGCAAGAGTATCGAGCTCATCAACGCGAGGCCGCTCCTGCAATTTCTTGATCCATAAGGCGGATTGGGTTGGTTCGGATTGTCGCACTAGAGCACTCCCACGATTCTGAAACGTGCAAGCGACATACCTTAATTGCGAACGCTTCGCAATAGCGTTAATGCGCTCATCCTGTAACTCGAGAGAGAATGATGTATCGCTCGCTGCCGCTAAAAACGAGGTTGTTCTGATAATCGCGTGTGACGGCATCCGCAGATCGAAGGGCGCTCGCTGCCTCTTGCAAATGCGGAGGCAAGCCGATCGAACAGACCAATGGTGGCGGCAGACGCGGTGGACCAGTTCCATCGGGGTCAGAGGCCGGTGGAGGTGGTGCGATCTCCGCAGGCTTTGTGATTGCAAAACCCTCGCCAGCCAGCCTGTATTCCATGATCAGGCCAGCACAGCGCGGATCCCACCAAATCTCTCTCGCATCAGCGCTGAATTGTATCGTCCGCATTTCTGAAGTCGAAAGCCCATCGATCATCTCGACTTGCCATGTTCCGGCAAGGGTCGTTGGCAGGGGGTCAGTGGTGGGCTCGAAGATCAAATTCTGATCGCCAACTGTCACGGCCACGCTCCGATCATCGCGCAATTCAACATTGCGGACTCCTTCAAGCGCTTCCCACAAAGCCGGCAATTCCTTGGAAAATCCGATGTCGCAAACAATCTGCGTGCCTTTGCCAGCGTCCGGATCATAGAATTCGACCTTGCCTTCACCCGCGGGTTTATAGGACAGCCCCTGGCCGGAGCAGGCTGGCTCCCACCAGACTGAGTCTGCATCAAAAGACACTTGGATCGAGTGAGAAAGCGGACCGTCGCTAAGAGGCCCGACACGGTAATGACCAGAAAGATCTGGCGCCTCACCTTCCATCGCATCTCTTGGTTCAGCGGAATCTCCCTGCTGCTCGATCGCACCACAGGCGACTAAAAAAGCCATGCAAACCATTGGAATATAATGCTTCATCACGCCGGATAGACGCTGCGTGACCTGAACCATAAATGAAAACCCCGCCGAAAGCGTGATGCCTCCAGCGGGGTCTTGTGTGCGTTTGAGCGCGTGAGTGCTTAGCGCTTATTCAGCAGCGTCTCCGCCGCCGCCAGAACCGCCCATAGCCGCTTTCATAGCCTCTTCAGAAGGAACAGCGTCTGCTTCCGGCTCTGGCTCACTTTCGTTTGCCGCTGCCAAAGCATCCTGCTGTTTCTTCCACTGAGCGCGAAGCGCTGCGTCACGGCTGGAGGCCGTCACACGCTTGCGGTTCATGGCAGCGCCGGTTCCAGCAGGGATCAGGCGGCCCACGATCACGTTCTCTTTCAGACCGATCAGCGTGTCCTGCTTCCCTTCAACCGCAGCCTGCGTCAGCACGCGCGTGGTTTCCTGGAACGATGCGGCAGAGATGAACGAACGCGTCTGCAGCGAGGCCTTGGTGATGCCCAGCAGGATCGGCGTACCTTCAGCAGGCTTCTTGCCTTTGCCGAGCTTCGCATTGACTTCGAGCATTTCAGCCAAATCAACCTGTTCACCCGGAAGCAGCGTAGTGTCACCGCCTGCAGTGATCTCGACCTTCTGAAGCATCTGACGGACAATCACTTCGATGTGCTTGTCGTTGATCTTCACGCCCTGCAACCTGTAAACTTCCTGGATCTCGTTGACGAGATACTCAGCGAGAGCTTCAATCCCCAGAACTTCCAGAATGTCATGCGGGTTAGGCGAGCCGGAAATCAACGTATCGCCCTTCTTCACGAAGTCGCCTTCCTGAACGTCGATGACCTTGGTCTTCGGGATCAGGTACTCGACGCGATCTCCCTCCTCCGGAACGATGGCGATCTTGCGTTTCGCCTTATATTCGCGGACGAATTCGATCTTGCCTGAGATCTTCGCGATCACAGAGACGTCTTTCGGCATGCGGGCTTCGAACAGCTCGGCAACACGCGGCAGACCGCCAGTGATGTCGCGTGTCTTGGCCGCTTCGCGAGAAGCACGAGCCAGGATGTCACCAGCAGCGACTTCCTGTCCGTCTTCAACCGACAGCGTCGTGCCTGGCGCAAGCATATAACGCTGCGCTTCGGTATCGTCGCCCTTCTTGCCGGTGCTTTCTTCGCCCATCAGAGTCAGACGCGGACGAAGATCTTCCTTCTTCTTGCGGCCCGTTGCACGGTTTTCCGTAACAACGCGCTGCGCGATACCGGTCGCCTCGTCAGAGCGCTCTTCCAGGGTCGTGCCTTCGACGAGGTCCTGATACTTCACAACGCCCGACTGTTCGGTGATGATCGGCAGAGTGAACGGATCCCACTCAGCGAGACGATCGCCTTCCTTCACCTTCGCGCCATCCTTGAACATGAGCACGGTACCGTAAGGCACCTTGTGCATTTCACGCTCACGACCTTCCGCATCGATCACGGCAATCTCACCGTTACGAGCAAGCGAAAGGATACGGCCCTTCTTGTCAGTGATGGTCGGCATATCGCGATATTCGATCTTGCCGTCGGAAATCGACTCAAGGTGCGAAGTTTCGTTGAGCTGCGCTGCACCGCCGATGTGGAAGGTCCGCATCGTCAGCTGCGTGCCCGGCTCACCGATTGACTGAGCAGCGATCACGCCGACAGCTTCACCGATGTTCACAGGCGTACCGCGAGCCAGGTCGCGGCCATAGCAGGTCGCACACACGCCTTGCTCTGCTTCGCAGACCAGCGGCGAGCGGATCTTCGCGCTCTGTACTTCAGCTTCTTCGATCAGCTTGACCATCGGCTCATCGATCAGCGTACCCGCCTTCACGATAACCTCGTCGGTCTTCGCATTGATGAGGTCTTCTGCGACCGTACGGCCGAGAATACGCTCACCCAGTGATGCGATGACAGAACCGCCCTGAACGATCGCACGCATTTCCAGCGCGTTATCGGTCTTGCAGTCCTCTTCAACGATAACGCAGTCTTGCGATACGTCCACCAGACGGCGGGTCAGGTAACCCGAGTTCGCCGTCTTGAGCGCGGTATCGGCAAGGCCCTTACGCGCGCCGTGGGTCGAGTTGAAGTATTCAAGAACGGTCAGACCTTCCTTGAAGTTCGAGATGATCGGTGTCTCGATGATTTCGCCAGAAGGCTTGGCCATCAGACCGCGCATACCGGCGAGCTGCTTCATCTGCGCTGGCGAACCACGCGCACCGGAGTGGCTCATCATGTAGATCGAGTTGATCTCGGCCTGCTTGCCGTCCTTGTCGATCGGCTGCGCTTTAATCTCGTCCATCATGGCGTCAGCAACCTGGTCACCGCAACGGCTCCAGGCGTCGATCACCTTGTTGTACTTCTCTTGCTGCGTGATGAGGCCGTCCTGGTACTGCTGCTCATAGTCAGCAACCAGCTTCTTGGTCTCTTCAACCATGCCGTCCTTGGAGTCAGGAATGATCATGTCGTCCTTGCCGAAGGAGATGCCGGCCTTGAACGCGTGGCGGAAGCCCAGCACCATGATCGCGTCAGCGAACAGCACTGTGTCCTTCTGACCCGTGTGGCGATACACTTCGTCAATCACGTCACCGATATCCTTCTTTGTGAGAAGGCGGTTGACGATGTCGAACGGAACCTTGTGGTTCTTCGGCAGACATTCACCGATCAGCATACGGCCCGGCGTTGTGACAAAGCGCTGCATGCTGACTTTGCCCTTTTCATCCGCCTGCGGAACGCGTGCGATGATCTTGGTGTGCAGCGTGACAGACTTGGTCTCAAGGGCCTGGTGCACTTCAGCCATGTCAGCAAAGCGCGGCAGCTTCTCGATTTTCTCGCCGCCCTTCTCTTCGATATATTCCGGCGCTGCTTCCTGCCGCTCCATGGAGAGGTAGTAGAGACCCAGAACCATATCCTGCGAAGGAACGATGATCGGCTTGCCGTTGGCGGGCGAGAGGATGTTGTTGGTCGACATCATCAGCACGCGCGCTTCAAGCTGCGCTTCGAGCGAAAGCGGCACGTGGACCGCCATTTGGTCGCCATCAAAGTCAGCGTTGAACGCGGCGCAGACCAGCGGGTGAAGCTGGATTGCCTTGCCTTCGATCAGCACAGGCTCGAACGCCTGGATGCCCAAGCGGTGAAGCGTCGGCGCGCGGTTCAGGAGAACCGGATGCTCACGGATCACTTCGTCAAGGATGTCCCAGACTTCCTTACGCTCTTTCTCGACCCACTTCTTTGCTTGTTTCAAGGTCATGGAAAGACCCTTCGCATCGAGACGTGCGTAGATGAACGGCTTGAACAGCTCCAAAGCCATCTTCTTTGGAAGACCGCATTGGTGAAGCTTAAGCTCAGGACCGGTCACAATGACCGAACGGCCTGAATAGTCGACGCGCTTACCAAGCAGGTTCTGACGGAAACGGCCCTGCTTGCCCTTGAGCATGTCAGAGAGCGACTTCAGCGGACGCTTGTTCGCGCCGGTGATGACGCGGCCGCGACGGCCATTGTCGAACAAAGCGTCAACCGCTTCTTGCAGCATGCGCTTCTCGTTACGGACAATGATGTCCGGCGCGCGCAGCTCAATCAGGCGCTTCAAACGGTTGTTACGGTTGATCACGCGGCGATAGAGATCGTTGAGATCTGACGTCGCAAAACGGCCGCCATCGAGCGGCACCAGCGGGCGCAGCTCCGGCGGGATCACAGGGATCACTTCGAGGATCATCCACTCCGGACGGTTGCCGGATTCGATGAAGCTCTCAACGACCTTCAGGCGCTTGATGATCTTCTTTGGCTTCAATGCAGACTTGGTGGTCGCAAGCTCTTCCAGCAGGTCTTCTTTTTCCTGCTCGAGATCGAGATCGATCAGCATGATCTTGACCGCTTCTGCACCGATACCGGCAGAGAAAGCGTCTTCGCCATACTCGTCTTGCGCTTCGAGGAGCTCGTCTTCCGTCAACAGCTGGTACTTCTCCAGCGGCGTCAGGCCCGGCTCAATCACGATGTAGCTCTCGAAATAGAGCACACGCTCAAGCTGCTTGAGCTGCATGTCGAGCAGCAAGCCGATGCGCGAAGGCAGCGACTTCAGGAACCAGATATGCGCAACCGGCGCGGCCAGTTCAATATGGCCCATGCGCTCGCGGCGCACCTTGGTAACGGTGACTTCAACGCCGCACTTTTCGCAAACGACGCCTTTGTACTTCATGCGCTTATACTTGCCGCACAGGCATTCGTAGTCCTTTACCGGACCGAAGATACGCGCGCAGAACAGACCGTCACGCTCAGGCTTGAACGTACGATAGTTGATCGTTTCCGGCTTCTTGATCTCGCCGAAGGACCAGCTGCGGATGCGCTCTGGCGAGGCAAGACCGATCTGGATCTGGTCAAAGGTTTCCGGCTTGGCCAGCTGGTTGGTGAATTTTGTCAGTTCGTTCATGACTTAGTTCCCTCAGGGGGTGAATTCTTAAGTGGCGGATTCAAGGTCAAGCGCATGCGCGCCTGCCCCTATGCTTCCGCCTCCTGAATGGCATTTCCGCAAGTGTCGGCTGTGCGCGCAAGCTGCATTACTTCGTCTCGCGATTCCATGACACGGCTGGTCGCCCCGAGTATGCCAAGAGCATATTCGGCTTTGACGCGGTCGGCATCTTTGCCGAGCTTTTCTCCGAGCCAAAGACTGGCGCTGCCATAGAAAGCGTCGACCGTTTCCATCTTGGCGACCAAAGCGAGTTCTTCCTCGCTTGGATTATCGGATTTGCGCACTTTCAAGACCATGGAAGCCGCCACGCGGCACTCCATCGCCTCGACATAGGCTTCTCCCAACCCGTCATCTTTGGCCTGCGCCGCAGTGGAGCCGAGCAGAAGAGCAGCGGATGTGATGACTAGCGTCTTCCTCATCATTCGGCCGCCTCCGGCCATTCGTCTTCGCCCTCTTCGCCATCGGAAAGCGACTTGAGCTCGACATTGAGACCCAGCGAACGCATTTCCTTGACGAGGACGTTGAAGCTCTCCGGAATGCCGGCTTCGAAAGTGTCGTCGCCTTTGACGATCGCTTCGTAGACCTTGGTCCGGCCGATCACGTCGTCCGACTTTACCGTGAGCATTTCCTGCAAGGTGTAGGCAGCGCCGTAGGCCTGCAGTGCCCAGACTTCCATCTCACCGAAGCGCTGACCACCGAACTGCGCTTTACCACCCAGCGGCTGCTGAGTGACGAGCGAGTACGGACCGATGGAGCGAGCGTGGATCTTGTCGTCGACCAAGTGGTGCAGTTTCAGCATGTAGATGATACCGACAGTCACCTTGCGGTCGAAAGCATCTCCTGTGCGTCCGTCGAACAGTGTCGACTGGCCAGAGCTATCGACACCAGCCTGCACCAGCATGTCAGTCACATCGCCTTCGCGCGCACCGTCAAACACCGGCGTGCCCATCGGCACACCTGCAGTGAGGTTGCCAGCAAGTTCGACAATCTGTTCAGCAGAACGGCTGTCAATATCATCGTGATACTGTTCGCCATAAACGTCCTTGAGACGCTCAACCACCGCTTCAGGCGGCTTCGCTTTCTTGTAGTCTTCCGCTGCTTTCGGGTTCGCGAGTTTCCAATCTTCGAGCTGCTCCTTGATCTGCATGCCCAAGCCGCGCGCTGCGAAGCCTAGATGCGTTTCAAAGATCTGACCCACGTTCATGCGTGAAGGCACACCCAGCGGGTTCAGCACGACATCGACCGGCGTACCGTCTTCGAGGAACGGCATGTCTTCGACCGGAAGGATTCGGCTGATGACACCCTTGTTCCCGTGACGACCAGCCATCTTGTCGCCCGGCTGCAGCTTGCGCTTCACCGCGACAAATACCTTGACCATCTTCAGAACGCCCGGCGCGAGTTCGTCACCACGCTCAAGCTTTTCCTTACGATCCTCAAACTTGTCGTCGATGCCTTTGGCAGCTTCGTCGTACTGTGACTTCACCGCTTCGAGCTGCACCTGACGATTGTCGTCAGCCACCGCGAACTTGAACCATTCATGACGATCAACTGTCTCGAGCAGCTCAGCGTCGACTTTCGTGCCTTTCTTCACGCCCTTAGGCGCTGCAGAGGCAGTCTGACCGACGAGCATATCGCGCAGACGGTTATAGGTCGCACGATTGAGGATCGCGCGTTCGTCCTGGCTGTCTTTGCGCAGGCGCTCGATTTCCTCGTTCTGGATCGCACGCGTACGGTCATCGATCTCGATACCGTGGCGGTTGAATACGCGAACTTCGACGACTGTTCCGGCAACACCCGGCGGCAGGCGCAGCGAGGTATCGCGAACGTCCGAAGCCTTCTCACCGAAGATCGCGCGCAGAAGCTTTTCTTCCGGCGTCATCGGGCTTTCGCCCTTCGGCGTGATTTTGCCGACAAGGATATCGCCCGGATGCACTTCTGCACCGATGTAAACGATGCCCGCTTCGTCCAGGTTACGCAGCGCTTCTTCGCCAACGTTTGGAATGTCGCGAGTGATGTCTTCCGGCCCGAGCTTGGTATCGCGAGCCATCACTTCGAATTCCTCGATATGGATCGAAGTGAACACATCGTCTTTCACGATGCGCTCAGAGATCAGGATCGAGTCTTCGTAGTTGTAGCCATTCCACGGCATGAACGCGACGAGCGAGTTCTTGCCGAGCGCGAGTTCACCCAGATCAGTTGAAGGACCGTCAGCGATGATGTCGCCTGCTTCAATCGTCTCACCGACCTTCACCAGCGGACGCTGGTTGATGCAGGTGTTCTGGTTCGAGCGCTGGAACTTCTGCAGCGTGTAGATGTCCACGCCAGACTGACCCGGCTCAACATCACCGATCGCACGAATAACGATACGCGTAGCATCGACCTGGTCGACGATGCCGCCGCGGGTCGCTGCAATCGCAGCACCGGAATCGCGAGCCACTGTCTCTTCCATGCCGGTGCCGACCCAAGGCGCTTCCGCCTTGACCAGCGGCACAGCCTGGCGTTGCATGTTTGAGCCCATCAGCGCGCGGTTCGCGTCATCGTTCTCAAGAAACGGAATGAGCGAGGCCGCGACAGAAACGAGCTGCTTCGGCGACACGTCCATCAGCGTGACTTGCTCGCGCGGCGCCATGAAATAGTCACCGTTCTGACGTGCAGAGATCAGCTCTTCTTCAAAGCCGCCATCTTTCTTCAGCTCAGCCGAAGCCTGCGCAACGGTGTGCTTCTGCTCTTCCATTGCAGAGAGATACACAACATCACCAGAGACCTTGTTGTCTTCGACGCGGCGGTACGGCGTTTCGATGAAGCCATACTTGTTGACCCGGCTGAACGATGCCAGCGAGTTGATCAGACCGATATTCGGGCCTTCCGGCGTCTCAATCGGGCAGATACGGCCATAGTGCGTCGGGTGAACGTCACGGACTTCAAAGCCAGCGCGCTCACGCGTCAAGCCGCCCGGGCCAAGCGCCGACACACGGCGTTTGTGAGTGACTTCCGACAGCGGGTTAGTCTGGTCCATGAACTGCGAAAGCTGCGAAGAACCGAAGAACTCACGCACCGCGGCCACAGCGGGCTTCGCGTTGATGAGATCGTTCGGCATCACCGTGCTGACATCGACAGAACTCATACGCTCCTTGACCGCACGCTCCATGCGCAACAGGCCAACGCGGTACTGGTTTTCCAGCAGCTCACCGACAGAACGAACACGGCGGTTACCAAGGTTATCGATGTCATCGACATCGCCCTTGCCATCCTTGAGGCCGACCAGCTCCTTGACCACAGCGAGGATGTCTTCCTTGCGCAGCGTCGTCACTGTATCTTCGGCATCCAAACCAAGACGCATGTTGAGCTTTACGCGGCCAACAGCTGAAAGGTCATAGCGCTCGCCATCGAAGAACAGGCCTTCGAAGAGAGCCTCTGCGGTCTCCTTCGTTGGCGGTTCGCCCGGACGCATGACCTTATAAATCGCTTCCAGGCCTTCATCACGGTTTTCCGCCTTGTCGACCTGCAGCGTGTTGCGGATCCATGGACCCGTGTTCACTTCGTCAATGTCGAGCAGTTCAAGCTTGTCGATGCCGGCAGCGTCGATCTGCTCGAGATTATCCGGAGAGACCTCTTCACCTGCCTCGATAAAGATGCGACCGGTCTTCTCATCGATCAGATCGTTCGCGGCATAGCGGCCGAAGATTTCTTCAGTCGGAAGCAGCAGATCCTTGAGGCCGTCCTTGGCGGCCTTGTTAGCCGCGCGAGGGCTGATCTTTTGACCAGCCGGGAAGACTTCTTCACCGGTCTTCGCATCAACCAGAGCAAACGCTGGCTTTTGACCACGCCATGCCTCTGCGACGAATGGAATCTTCCAGCCATCCTTGGCGCGCGCCCAGGAAACGGTGTCGTAGAAGTGATGCAGGATTTCTTCGCTGTCCAAGCCCAGCGCATAAAGCAGCGCTGTCACCGGCAGCTTACGCTTACGGTCGATCCGGACGTTCACGATGTCCTTCGCGTCAAACTCGAAATCGAGCCATGAACCGCGATACGGGATCACGCGTGCTGCGAAAAGCAGCTTGCCAGAGCTGTGCGTTTTGCCGCGGTCATGGTCGAACAGCACACCAGGCGAACGGTGCATTTGGCTGACGATGACGCGCTCTGTGCCGTTAATGATAAAGGTGCCGTTGTCGGTCATGAGCGGCATATCACCCATGTAAACGTCCTGCTCCTTGATATCCAAAACCGAGCGCGTTTCGGTTTCCTGATCGACTTCGAACACGATCAGGCGCAGCGTCACCTTCATCGGAGCTGCATATGTGATGCCGCGCTGGCGGCATTCGGTTGTGTCATATTTCGGCGGCTCAAGCTCGTAGTGAACGAAGTCCAGCTCAGCTGTGCCTGCAAAGTCGCGGATCGGGAAAACGCTGCGCAACGTTTTCTCAAGGCCCGATACATAGCCGGTTTCCTTGTCCGAGCGCAGGAATTGCTCATAGCTTTCGCGCTGAACCTCGATCAGGTTCGGCATCTGCACTGCTTCGTGGATGTCCCCGAAGATCTTGCGGATGCGGCGCTTGGCTGTGCCCTGAGGGGCAGCGGCCTTCTTGGTCGATTTCGCTTTAGTCGCCATGGAAGAGATATGCCTCTTTATATGATGGCCTGCTTGCGTGTGCTTACAGGCTTCAGTCGTGATTGCGTCTGCGTCACGCGAAAATGGCTTCTGTTCGGACGCGAAAAGGCCGCAGCGTATGGCGCACCTATCCGGTCCGCTTGCTGCAGCTCATTAAAAGCGTCGCGATTTTGAAGCCCGCTGCTTCCATCCTTAAAGCTGATCCCCGCGCATGAATCAGCCTTGCTCGAAGCTTGCGGTTGACAGCCATGTAGGAAGGCGGGGAAGCCTTGTCAATCAGCCCTTGCCTTGCAACGCTCACCCTCGGCAATAGAGGTGCTGCAAAGACATGTTGCAGCTTTCGGTTTGCACCTGTCTATCGCAGCATTTTGATCGTTCAAAGAGCACTTTTCATGGCTGAGGCCAATTCAAATGACCCACTTGGCAATCCCGCCGCCTTCCTGCTCATGGTGCGCGGATTGTCTGAGGCTGGACGTTTCAATGTTGCCTCTTCACTGATCGACAAGGCCAACGGGCTCTATGCAGGCGATCCTTTTTGGGAAGCTGCGATCAGGCAGTCGGTGGTCCATCTGATACCGGGCTTTCACGACTTCATGCTTCGCGACGTGCCGCGCAACAAAGTCTATCGTGAAGGTATCCAAGAGCTCGCTTCGGGGCGCACGGTGCTGGATATAGGAACGGGCTCAGGTCTGCTTGCGATGATGGCTGCACGCGCAGGCGCAAAACATGTCTATGCCTGCGAAGCGAATGCCATTCTGGCTGCTGCCGCTGAGAAAGTCATTGCAGCCAACGAGCTTGCGGACCGTATCACAGTGCTTGCCAAGCCCTCGATCGAAATCGATCCTGAAGCCGATCTGGGTGGCCGCGCGGACCTGATCGTATCAGAGTTAATCGCTGACGACATGTATAGCGAGGGTTTGCTGCCTTCGCTGAACGATGCGAGCAGGCGACTTATCAAGGATGATGGGATTTTCCTGCCCGGCAAGACCTGGGTCGAAGTCGCGCTGGTGCACTATGACAGCTTACGTGCGTTCAATTCAGACATTGAAGGCTTTGACTTGTCGGCTTGCACGCAATTATTGCCGCGCCGGATTGCTGTACGGGCCGATCGCGCTGGGCTGGACGTCTGTTCATCCTCCGCGTCTTTATTCGCGTTCGACTACCAACCTCGATCAATCCAAAGCGTGGTTGAAAGCGAGACCGTTGAAGTTACAGCTCGCAAAGGCAAGGCCAATGCGATCGCGCAATGGGTGGGCTTTGAATGCGGTGAAGGCCGCACCTACGAAAACGCGCCCGGTGGCCCGGCGAATTTGCATTGGCGCATACAGCTGACGCCGATTGAACCGTTGGATTTGTCCGATGGCGAGATCGTGGCCATCGAAGCGCACCGCGACCAGTTGGGAATGGTTCTGCACGCGCGCGCTGCCTGAGCCGACCGCCCCTGAACGGCGATTCCTCCCGCTAATTCCACTGATTCTCCTTCGGATCGCCCGCACTCACGCAGCGTGCCTGCGCATCGAGCGCCATTTTCGCTCAGACAATCGACAAAAAAATCTCCTGAAAAATCAATGCAAGTCACGAAAATCGATATGCATCATATCGTTTTTCAATATTATTGCTTGACGATAAACGATGCCGCGCATATTGAATATCAATAACACGCATCAAGGAGATCGATAATGTCTACATTCAAACAACAATCTGTAGCCGCAGTCATGGCTGTCCTCATCTCAGTCATCTCGCTGCAAACCATCGTGACGGTTCCGCCCGCGCAGGCACAGACTTCTACCAGTCAGATCGTCGAGTTGGCCTGAGCGGCCCTACGAAACCGATGAGGAGTTTTTCTATGAGCACTCTTAGAAGCGATCCACTCTTGACCATCGCCGGAGGCCTGATCTGGTTCATCCTCGGTGTCATTGTCTTCTGCGGCGCGATCCTGACCATTGCCATCCCCGGTGTCCTGATCTTTGGCGCAGAATTCGTACAAGCGGCCGAGCTCGGCCCGCTCACAATCAATATGCGGCTCATCATCGCTTGCTTGCTCGCAATGATCGTCGGGCTGCTGTATCTCGGTTGGCGCTTTTTCAGAGCGATGCAAGCCATCGTGAGGAGCGTAGGCGAAGGCGATCCGTTCGTACCCGCCAATGCCGACCGTCTTACAGAAATGGCGTGGATAACGCTGGCCGTAAACATCATTGCTCTGCCGCTCGCGGGGCTAGCAGTCTTCATCGCAAGTACCGTTGGTGAGAACCCGGGGACAACTGATGTGAGCCTTGATCCGGGCGGCATTCTGCTCATCCTCACTCTGTTCATCCTCTCCCGTGTGTTCCGCAAGGGTACTGAGATGCGCGACGATCTGGAAGGAACGGTCTGATGCCCCCAGCAACCCCAGAAGAAGGAGTGAGGATTGTGGTCAAACTCGACGATATCCTGCATGAAAAACGCATGACGCTGACAGAGCTCGCTGACCGGGTCGGCCTGACGCTTGCGAACCTCTCGATCCTCAAGACCGGCAAGGCCAAGGCGATCCGCTTCTCGACGCTGGAAGCAATTTGCCGCGAACTCGAATGCCAGCCGGGCGACCTGCTGAGCTACGAAAGCGCATAAGGCTATGTTGGTACAAGAGATCATCAACACCGGGTTCCAGCTCATAATTGCATTTGCAATCGGAGCTGGAGCCTGGGCCGTGTTTGGCCGCAAGGCCTCGGGTTTCAGGGACTGGATCGGCCTCATTCGCCCAGCCGATGGATGGTTCTTTCCGACCGCTGCCATCCTGATTGTTCTTAGCGCTTTATCTTTCGCTTTCATCGCGTTCGGTCCGCTGGGTGATCTTGCTACCGGCCCTGGAACAGTCGGAGGCAAGTTGCAGGAGCAGGGCTTTACACCCGCAATGATAGGCGTGATCGCTCTGGGCGCGTTGATCAAGACCGGCTTTACCGAGGAGCTGATCTTTCGCGGACTCATCGCGAAACGCCTGATCAATCGCCTTGGCTTTCAGATCGGCAATGCGCTTCAGGCGGTGCTGTTCGGGAGCATCCACCTGTTAATCTTTGCAGTCCCCGGCGCACCTGAACCGCAAGCCTTCACAGTCGCGCTGATGTTCGGTCTGCCCGCATTCGCCGGATGGTGCATGGGCTACGCCAATGAAAAGTTCGGTGGCGGCTCGATTGTGCCGGGATGGCTGATCCATGCTGGCGGCAATTTCGCGAGCTATCTGCACTTCGCGCTCTAGACCGAAAAGCCCCGCTAACCCCCTCACCTTTGCAACTTTCCACCGTGCGCTCTCGAGGCACGCGCCCCCTTCTCGTGCATGTCCAACCAGCCGCAGCCATACTTTGGAGATATGAAATGGTCACTCAAGCAACTGACATCGATAAGCAAAACACGGTCGCAAAACTGTGCTCACTTTGCGTCTCGTTGATCGTGGCAGCTGCAGCCTTCACCATGTTGCTCACGCCAGTCGCGCATGCCCAGTCAGCCCCGTTGCCAAACGAGTTAGAAGCCCAGGTCAAATCCATCTTGGAGGAAGCTGGTGTGCCGGGGGCGTCCGTCGCAGTGATTGAGCAAGGCGAACTACGCTATGTTCAGGACTTCGGCAGCCATGATCTTGACGGCACTCGTCCGATCGACCCGGAAACAATCTTCAGAGCAGGCTCGATCAGCAAGAGCTTTACTGCGATTGCGATCATGCAATTGGTTGAAGACGGCAAATTGCAGCTCGATGACCCGGTGTCCCAATATCTCCCCGACCTAGTGATCGACAATCCCTGGACTGAAACCGATCCTGTGCGCGTTGTGCATCTGCTGGAACACACAGCCGGCTTCAACGACATCGCATTCAGGCACTATCTGATCGAAGGCACAGACTACACGATTGCCGATGCCGTCGAGCTGTACGCACCTTATCGCGCGCGCTGGCGTCCTGGCTCGCGCACATCATACTCAAACTCCGGACCTGTCATTGCCGGCCGGATTGTCGAAATCGTGTCCGGTCAGTCTTTTGAAGACTACATCGCCGAGCACGTTTTCCGCCCGCTTGGGGTTGAGGGCGCAAGCTGGATCCGGACGCCGGAAATCGAGAAGCATCTCCCGCCGAGCCTGTCTTTCGATGGTAAGACGCCCGAGCCATTCGTTGAAATTGTCGGGCGCCCGAGCGGCTCTTTGAACATTACGTCGCGCCAGCTCGCCTTATTGCCCATGATGATGCTGGAGCGCGGTGCATGGAATGGCAAGCTGATCCTCTCTGCTGCCAGTATTGCCCGCATCGAAAGCCCGGTCTCCTCAGACGCAGCGGAGGCAGGACTGCAGCTTGGCTATGCGCTGGGCAATGATCCAAACCTTGAAGGCAAAACCACATTCTTCGGCCATGACGGATCGATTGACGGCTTTGTTGCAACCGCGCGTTACTCGCCTGAGATCGACGCGGGCTATGTAATTATGATGAACATGACATCATCAGCCATGAACGAGATTGCTGCTGCGGTCCGCATCTATCTTGAACGCGATGTCGCAGCGCCGTCCATCCAAGCGAAGCCTATCGACAGCGCATTGCGCGAGCAGCTGGATGGTCAGTTCCAGACCAACACGCCGCGCCGCAGTTTCCTCGCGCCTTTGATTGGCCTCTCGCAATGGCAGGGTGTCCGGCTGGAGGGCGATTACCTTCGGTTCAAAGACAAGAAATGGGCGCATGTTGGCGACGGTCAATTCCACGCTGAGGGGGAAAGCGCCCCCGGACTGATCGCCTTAAATGCCGACGACGGCTTTGTCCTGCAGTCCGGCACTGTCACTTATCGCAAAGTCAGCCCTGTCGAAATGTGGACCAAGATCATTACAGTCGCCCTGATCGCTCTGGTTACGATTGCTGCGTCAATCTACGCGATTTTCTGGCTGATCGGAGCGCTGCGCGGAAATCTCGCTGATCGCGGCGGCATATCCCCGCGATTGTGGCCGAGTATCGCTCTGGCAGTCGCGCTAGCTGTTGCAATTACCCCGCTGATGTTGTTTGGAACGGGCAGTTTCGAGTTACTCGGCAAGCCAACGCTCATTGGCTGGGGCGTGTTCGCAATTACTCTGGCCGCACCATTCGTCGTCGGTCTCGCTTCCTTCAGGTTCTGGCGTCGACAGGGCACTCGCTTCAGTTCTGTCATGGGCGTTGCACAATTGGCATCGGCGGTGATCATTTGCGGGTACCTGATCCACGGTGGCTGGTTCGCCTTGCGCATATGGAACGCCTAGCCAGCCTGCCGAGCGCAATTTGCGTCCCAATTCGCTTGACTCAGCCGGCGGCAGCGCTATGTGCGCCTCCGACCGCTTTCGCGTGGTCATCCGTCCGAGACAGTTGGTGAAGACAATCGGGTCTTCTTAATTTCCAGCCTAGACGGGGAAACGAGATTTCCGGCTCTGCTGAGAAGCTTTGCCATTCGATGCCGCAAGCGGCGTCCTCCTTCCCTAGTCAAACGGACCTTTGGTTATGCCGGTAAGCGGCATGATCAGATTTGAGCCGGTCGTGTGGGTTTCGGTCCGCATGATCATAATGAAGGAGTATGGCATGGATCGTTCGCAGAAAGCCGAAGCGGTCGCTGAGCTTAACTCAGTCTTCAACGAGGTTGGCGTGGTTGTTGTGACCCGCAATCTCGGCCTGACAGTGGAGCAATCCACTGAGCTGCGCGGGAAGATGCGTGAAGCGGGTGCGTCCTACAAGGTTGCGAAGAACCGTCTCGCCAAGCTCGCTCTGAAAGACACTGACTACACGGGTATCGATGAGTTTCTCACCGGCCCGACTGCACTGGCCTGGTCTGAAGACCCGGTCGCAGCCGCCAAGGCTGCTGTCGATTTCGCTAAGTCGAACGACAAGCTGGAGATTGTTGGTGGCTCGATGGGCAGCCAAGTGCTCGACGAAGCTGGGGTCAAGGCGCTCGCCTCGATGCCAAGCCTCGATGAGCTGCGCGGCAAGATTGTTGGCCTCGTCAACGCACCGGCAACCAAAGTTGCTCAGGTCGTTAACGCACCGGCTGCCAAGCTTGCACGTGTCTTCGGTGCTTACGGCGCCAAGGACGCTGCGTAAGGGACGCAAGGTTCGCAAACGCGATTTTTTCCGGGGTTCACTAACGAAAGCCGAACCCCAGCCGGCCCCACGTTACGGGGCATGTATTTTGGAGTGAAACATCATGGCTGATATTGCCAAGCTTGTTGAAGAACTGTCGAAACTGACTGTCCTCGAGGCAGCTGAACTTGCAACCGCTCTTGAAGAAGAGTGGGGCGTTAGCGCTGCTGCTGCAGTTGCTGTTGCTGGTGCCCCTGCGGGCGGTGGCGACGCTGGTGCCGCTGCTGAAGAGAAGGACGAATTCGACGTCATTCTCACCGGCGACGGTGGCAAGAAGATCCAGGTGATCAAGGAAGTCCGTGCCATCACCGGTCTCGGCCTTACTGAAGCCAAGGGCCTCGTCGAAGGCGCGCCAAAGCCGCTTAAGGAAGGCGTTGCCAAGGCAGAAGCCGAAGAGATCAAGGGCAAGATTGAAGCTGCTGGTGGTACTGTAGAACTCAAGTAATTGGGTTCGCGTCACCAGACGCATCGACCAGCTTCAAGCTGATCAAACAAGAGGGCAGTGCCAGCAATGGCGCTGCCCTTTTTGTTTGACACAACAAGAACGATTACTCCCCCTCGATCCCACAGCGCGCAGCCCAATCCTTTGGATAAAGCTCCGTCCACGAAAGCGGCTGTTTTTCATAATTGTCGAGCGCAGGATCAAATTTCACCCAAGGTTGGGCGCTGCGGGTCCAAATGTTTGCGTCGGGTTTTAGGCCTGAAGTGTCGTCAAGGGTCCCTGGCGGGAAAACGGTTACAACGGCCTTGTTGTGCTTGTTATAAATCCAGCTACTGCATTGGCTGCAAACGAATACACCGAATTTGTCGGACCCGATATTGAGCAATTTGCCTTGGGTAACGACGTGTCTGGACGATGGAATGTGCATCGTCATACCGAAAGCAGAACCCGTTCGCCGCTGGCAATCTGTGCAATGGCAAAGGTACAATGCCAGAGGCGGGGCGCTGATATGGTAACGCACGTGGCCACAGGAGCACCCCCCAGTCTGAACTTCCATTTCAGCACCCTACTAAATTCAACGCAAATGGCGGGGTCGAAGCTTAGCACGGGAGTAATTCAATTGCATCAATTCGACCCTGACGGTGTTGTTCAAGCGCTGCATTTCCACAGTCCAGCCGCGAAGCCTCCCCAGCCATGACCATCGTCCATAGCGCTAAATTCCAGGGTAAGTTCGTCAAACATTCTGCGGAACTATCAGCAATAGTCTAAGCCGCTTGAGGAAGGCGTTGCCAAGGCAGAAGCCGAAGAGATCAAGGGCAAGATCGAAGCAGCTGGTGGTACTGTAGAACTCAAGTAATTGGGTTCGCGTCACCAGACGCATCGACCAGCTTCAAGCTGATCAAACAAGAGGGCAGTGCCAGCGATGGCGCTGCTCTTTTTGTATGCTTCTCCCGATCACTGCTGTTTGAGAAGATATTCAATTGCCGCAATGACCACGTCTGGCCGGTCGCGCATTACCTGGTGGCTGCTTCCTTTTGCATGGATCATGTGTCGCCACGGCGAAGCGTCAACGAAAGTCTGACTGCCCGTCATGGAGGTCCGAATGCTGTCTTGGTTCTCATAGGTCGAGCCTTCAGCCATGATGACGACCGTCGGCAAGTTTCCGGAATACTCTGCATTCTCCAGCTTTTGCGCAATTTCCGGAAACGCCTCGATCCGGGGGATGATTGCCTTGGCCAATTCAGGAACACGCTCTTCTAGCATGCCGTATTGCGGCCTGTAGCGGTCTCGCTCGCGCTGAGCCATTTCATCTGTGAAAGCGCCGGGCACCGATGCGTCAACGAACACAATCCCTGAGATCGCATCGGTCTGCTCTGCGGCGATCGACGCGATCATTCCGCCAAAGGAATGCGCCACTACATAGACGGTTCGACGATCTTCATAGCGCTCGACCAATGCAACAAGCGAAGCAACCTCGCTGTCGAAACTATAGGGCGTGGCAAGTGGCGGACTCTTGCCATGTCCCTCGCGGTCATAGGTAACTGTCTGCGCGTTTTCAGAGATTTGAGACACTATGGTCGCCCAGTCATTGAGCGTTGCATTGCCATTGCCATGCACGAAGATGACCGTTGCGTTGCCTCCTCCGGCCTCCTCGACCTGCAAATCAGGTGTCGCAAGGTTGGCCTGGCCTGAAACTGGCATAGGCACAGGCGCGCATGCAGCCAAAGCCAGCATCAAAAGCGGGATGAATGCACTCTTCAAAATCTTGATCCTCCGCAGCGCCGGGAGCTAAAGCGCCAAGTTCAGCCGCACGCCGAACATGTCGACGCCGGGATTTTGCTCGCTATCGAGCAGTTGGGCATGGCTCAGATGCACCCAGCTCGCTTCAATCGAGACTTGCTCGGAAAGCCGCGCGCCGATGGCGATTTCGGGTTCAAACAGGACCTGGCTGCCGAGGTCTTTGCGTCGGAATGTGACCGGATCAAACTGAACGCCGGACTGATCCTGCACCACAAGCCCAACGCCGGGCCGCACATAGACACCGCCCAGATCGAACTTGCGGCTGATGCCAATGCCGAAAAAACTGGAATCGCCTTCGGTGTTCACTGACGCGATCACATAGGGCTCGATATCGAGAACCTGTTCTACCGGGTCGAAGCGATAGCCCAGCTGAAAGCTAGCGCCGTCCTGATCGGCCACTTCCAGACTGAACGGTGTGTCGACGCCGTGGACATACGCGCCTGTAAAAATCTCGTCAGCCTGCGCAGGCGACGCCATCCCTACCAAGGCGAACATGCCCACAACAATTCCCAATACACGGTTATGCATCTGCGCAATCCTTTGATCGTTCAGGCTGAACTTCTTGCCGCAGACTAGACTCGTGCTGGCAGAACCACAAACACCCCTTGGCAAGCGGGAAACTTTCCTTATGACCTCGCGTTACATTATCACTTCACGAAATTCTTGGGGACTGACTATGCGTGGTCGTAATTCACTTCTTGCTTCTGTTGCTCTTGCTTCACTTGCCTTGGCCGCGCCCGGCCAGGCTTCTGACGCGCCGATCATCCAGCCAGGCGCACCGGGCGATGCACCGCAAGTGATCACCGCTGAGCAAGCGACCAAGCTCGCCAACACCAGTTACTCAGCTTACGATGTGGCGTTCATGCAGGATATGATCATGCACCACCGTCAAGCGGTGGAAATGGCCGAGCTCGTAAAGGGCCGGACCAATCAGGAAGATGTGGTTTCCATCGCTGACCGTATTGAGGCGAGCCAGGCCGACGAGATCCGCTTCATGACTGAGTGGCTCCAAGAACGCGGCCAGCCGATGAGCTCTTCCGGAATGATGGACCATTCCAAGATGGACCACTCGAAGATGGGCCATGGCGAAGGTCATTCCAGCCATCAGGGCCACCACCTGATGCAAGGCATGCTGACGCCCGAACAAATGGCAGCCATGGCCGCTGCAACAGGCACAGAATTTGACCGCTTGTTCCTCTCCGGAATGATCGAGCACCACCAGGGCGCGATCGCGATGGTCAATGATCTGCACGATCAGCGTGGTTCTGCCGCTGATCCTGTCATGTTCAATTTCACCAATGACATCGTCAGCGACCAGAACCAAGAAATCGACCGGATGAACGGCGTTCTGGCGACCCTGTCGACCGATCCGCGCGTTGGTCTGAAAGCTGGTTTCGCTGATGCGGGTGAAGCGATCTCCAACCTTAGGCTTGTTGCTGCGTTGTCAAAGCCTGCGGGTTTTGTCGATCCGCAAAACCCGGCTGAGCTGCGCCCTGAGATTCCCAGTGACGATGAAGACAAGGACGGTGAAAGCACAGATGAAGCAAATGCTGAAACCGAAGGTGAGGAAGAAGAGCGCGAGCCGCAATTCGCCCGCCGCGGCGCATTGCTGACTTTCGCCAATACCGACATGGCCTTCAGCGGCGACATTCTGGTTGCCGGTAACTATCACGGCTTCAACGCCTATCGCCTGGGCGAAGACGGCATGCCTGACCTTGTCAGCTCGACGGTATGTCCGGGCGGCCAAGGCGATGTTTCTATCGTTGGCGACATCCTCATCATGAGCGTTCAGGATGCCCGCGCACGGATCGATTGCGGTCTGCAGGGTGTCGATGATCGCGTGAGCGAAGAACGCTTCCGCGGCATTCGTATCTTTGACATTTCCGATATCACACGGCCGCGCCAGGTCGGTCAGGTCCAGACTTGCCGCGGCAGCCACACGCACTCGATCGTGACCGCTGATGACGAGACCATCGTCGTCTACAATTCCGGCACGTCCTACATCCGCCCCGAAGAGGAAATGGCAGGCTGTTTCGATGTCCCGGGCGATGATCGCACCGCTCTCTTCAGCATCGACGTGATCGAGATCCCGGTCGACAATCCGGCTGCTGCAGCCATCGTCGATAGCCCGCGCATTTTTGCAAGCGATGGCCAGATCGCTGGTCTGTGGCGCGGCGGTGACCATGGCGAAGGCACGCAGGAAACGCGCATCACCGATCACTGCCATGACATTACCGTGTTCCCTGCGCTCAAGCTTGCAGCGGGCGCATGCTCAGGCAATGGCGTGATCCTCGACATCTCCGACCCGCGCGCACCGAAGCGGATCGACGATGTCACGGACAAAGGCTTTGCCTATTGGCACTCAGCCACATTCAACAATGACGGCACGAAAGTGCTGTTCACGGACGAATGGGGCGGCGGCAGTCGGCCGCGCTGTCAGGCAGGTGATCCGCTGAGCTGGGGCGCGAACGGTTTCTACGACATCGTCGATGGCAAGCTTGAATTCCGCAGCTTGTTCAAGATCCCAGCACCGCAGACCAATATGGAAAACTGTGTTGCGCATAACGGCTCGATCATTCCGGTCCCGGGCCGCGATATCTTCGTGCAGGCCTGGTATCAGGGCGGCATCAGCGTGATCGATTTCACCGATAGCGCGAACCCGGTTGAGATCGCTTATTTCGACCGTGGACCTGTCAATGAAGATCAGCTTGTGACGGGCGGCTATTGGTCAGCCTATTGGTACAATGGCCGCATCTATGCGACGGAAATCACGCGCGGCCTCGATGTGTTTGCATTGGAGCCAAGCGAGTTTCTGAGCGCAGAAGAGATCGCTGCTGCTGAGGCCGCTCAGTTTGAAGGCAAGCTGTTCAATCCGCAGACACAAACGCAGATTACATGGCCGGACGAAATCGTCGCCCGTGTCGAGGAATCGCGCAAAGGCGGCTAAGCCTCCTGCACTGAAACACCTGTTGCGAGATAGCCGCACTGCTTGATCCAAGCGGTGCGGCTTTTCGCATCACCCTTTCCAAAATACGCGGCTGCACCTATTCGGCGCGGCTGGTCTCGCGACATATCTGCGCTGGCTAGCGGAAAAGCTATGCGTGAGACTGCATCCTTATCGACGCCAAGCTGGGGCGAAGAAATCCGGGCGACATTCAAGCTCGCCTGGCCCTTGGCGCTCGCCAATCTTCTGCAGATGCTCACATACGCTATCGACGTGATGTTCATCGCGCGATTGGGTGATGAAGAACTTGCAGCAAGTTCGCTCGCGGTTTCTTGGTTCGGTCTGCTGCTTTGGGCGCTCATGTCCATGTGCGGAGCCGTTGCAGCGGTCATAGCCGCTGAAATCGGCGAGAACCCGAAAGCGGTCAGGCCGATCCGCCGCGCGACCCGCATGGCGCTGTGGCTTGCGATCATAGCAGGCGCGATTGCCATGGCATTGGCCGCCGGGCTGCTCGGCCCGATCATGCGCGTCACCGGCCAGCAGGCAGAGATCATCGAGCTCGCTGATGGCTATATGGCTGTGCTGGTCTTCTCCATGATCCCGATGATGATCGCGAGCGTGCTGCGTAATTATGTGTCCGCGCTTGGCCGTCCTTATGTCGCAACCGCGATCACTGGGCTCGGTATCATCGTGAACGGCATTGCCAATTACGCCTTCGTTTTCGGCAATTTCGGGATGCCGCGGCTGGAGCTGGTCGGCGCAGCGATTGCGACCATCATTACTTCGATCATCGTGCTGCTCGCATATGTCGCGCTGATCCGCTGGGACAAGTTGCTGCACCGCTACCGGATTTTTGCGGCCTGGTGGCGCGCGGATTGGGAAGTGTTCTGGAAGATCACACGGATCGGCACACCCATCGCTTTCACAGTGACTGCAGAGGCGGGCATCTTCGGCGCCGCTGCCTTCATGATGGGCAGGTTTGGCGCGGCAGAGCTTGCCGGACATACCGTCGCGCTGCAACTGGCGGCGCTTGCATTCCAAGTGCCGTTTGGCGTGGGTCAGGCGACAACCATTCGCGTCGGCTACTTCTATGGCGCACGCGACGTGCAAGGCATCAAGCAAGCCGGTTGGGTCGCGTTGGCCATGGGGGCCGGCTTTATGACGATCACAGCGCTTGCGATGCTGCTCGCACCGGAATTGCTCTTGTCGATCTATGTCGATGTCGATGCAGCACGCAACGCAGCCCTGGTCAGCTTCGCGTTGCAATATCTCGTGCTTGCTGCGGTTTTCCAGCTTGCTGACGGGGTTCAGGCCGTAGCTGCCGGAGCCTTGCGCGGTTTGCAGGATACGCGCGTACCGATGTGGATCGCGATCTTCAGCTATTGGGTCCCTGGAATGGGGCTCGCGATTGGCTTGGGTTTCTTCACGTCGATGGCTGGGGTGGGCGTATGGATTGGCCTCGCCGCAGGTCTGTTCAGTGCAGCCGTTCTGCTGACCTGGCGCTGGTTGCTGCGCGAGCGATTGCAGCTCACACAAAGGCCGCAGAAGCGCGTCTGATCGCTAAGCGAACGCAAAGCCAAATTTTTTGCTGAACTGTTGTTGACTCTGCGTCAGCCCACCCCCATCTGCGCCTCGCTGGCACTCTTCACGTGAGAGTGCCAATCGTGATTTGTTCAACTCAACTGAAAGGTCATTATCATGGCATTTCGTCCGCTCCACGACCGCGTCGTGGTCCGTCGTATCGAAGCTGACCAGAAAACCGCTGGCGGCATTATCATCCCAGACAGCGCGCAGGAAAAGCCAAGCGAAGGCGAAATCGTCTCCGTCGGCGAAGGCGCACGTGACAATTCAGGCGACCGCGTTGCTTTAGACGTCAAGGCTGGAGACCGTGTGCTGTTCGGCAAGTGGTCCGGCACTGAAGTCAAGATCGACGGCGAAGACCTGTTGATCATGAAGGAAAGCGACATCATGGGCGTGCTCGGCTGAGCCGGACCGTCACCCCAGCGAAAGCTGGGGCCGCTGACAGATAAAGTCAGCAGCTTCCAACCAAGTTTAAACCGATCCCAGCTTCCGCTGGGATGAAGAAAACGGAGAAACCAAAATGGCTGCCAAGGACGTAAAGTTCGGCCGTGATGCCCGCGAAGGCATCCTCAAAGGCGTCGACACGCTTGCAAATGCAGTGAAGGTCACGCTTGGCCCTAAGGGTCGTAACGTTGTTATCGACAAGAGCTTCGGCGCACCGCGCATCACCAAGGACGGCGTAACTGTCGCCAAAGAAATCGAGCTGAAAGACAAGTTCGAAAACATGGGCGCGCAAATGCTGCGCGAAGTCGCATCGAAGACCAACGATCTTGCCGGTGACGGCACCACCACCGCCACTGTTCTCGGCCAGGCAATCGTACGCGAAGGCATGAAGTCAGTCGCAGCGGGCATGAACCCGATGGACCTGAAGCGCGGCATCGACACAGCTGTCGCCAAGATTGTCGAGAACCTGCAGAGCCGTTCCAAGGAAGTGGCTGGCTCGGCGGAAATCGCACAGGTCGGCATCATCTCTGCCAATGGCGACAAGGAAGTCGGCGAAAAGATCGCAGAAGCGATGGAGAAAGTCGGCAAGGAAGGCGTCATTACCGTTGAAGAAGCCAAGGGCCTCGAGTTTGAACTCGACGTTGTCGAAGGCATGCAGTTCGACCGTGGTTACCTCTCACCGTACTTCATCACCAATCCGGACAAGATGACTGTCGAGCTCGACAACCCGTACATCTTGATCCACGAGAAGAAGCTGTCGAACCTGCAGTCCATGCTGCCGGTTCTCGAAGCGGCTGTTCAGAGCGGTCGTCCGCTGCTGATCATCGCGGAAGACATCGAAGGCGAAGCGCTCGCGACGCTTGTCGTCAACAAGCTGCGCGGCGGCTTGAAGGTTGCAGCGGTCAAGGCTCCTGGCTTCGGCGATCGCCGCAAAGCGATGCTGCAGGACATCTCGATCCTCACCAAGGGCGAAATGGTCAGCGAAGACCTCGGCATCAAGCTCGAGAACGTCACGCTCGGCATGCTGGGTGAAGCCAAGCGCGTCACCATCGACAAGGACAACACGACCATCGTCGACGGTGCCGGTTCAGCTGAAGACATCAAGGCCCGCGTTGGTGAAATCAAGGCGCAGATGGAAGCAACCACCAGCGACTATGACCGTGAAAAGCTGCAAGAGCGTCTTGCGAAGCTCGCAGGCGGTGTTGCTGTGATCAAGGTCGGCGGGGCTTCGGAAGTTGAAGTGAAGGAACGCAAGGACCGCGTTGATGACGCGCTTCACGCAACCCGTGCTGCTGTTGAAGAAGGCATCGTCCCGGGCGGCGGTACGGCTCTGCTCTATGCGTCCAAGGTTCTGGAAGGCATTAAGGGCGAGAATGACGACCAAACACGCGGCATCGACATCGTGCGCCGTGCGATCCTGGCACCGGTTCGCCAGATCGCGGAAAACGCCGGCCACGACGGCGCTGTCGTGTCCGGCAATCTGCTGCGCGAAGGTGACGAGACGCAGGGTTTCAACGCAGCGAATGACACCTATGAAAACCTGGTGGAAGCTGGCGTCATCGACCCGACCAAGGTTGTCCGCACAGCGCTGCAGGACGCAGCATCGGTTGCAGGCCTGCTGATCACCACTGAAGCGGCCATCGTCGACGCTCCGGAAGACAAGTCAGCAGCCCCTGCAATGCCTGATATGGGCGGCATGGGCGGTATGGGCGGCGGCATGGGCTTCTAAGCTTTGTCTTGAGCCTGTCGAAGGGCTCGAGCGACCGTTCATTCGAACAATCAAAGGAGGCCCGGCGGAGCAATCTGCCGGGCCTTTCTTGTGGGCGCTGCACTGCTCCATCAGCAGTTTTACGCGGGTCCGCATTGCATTTGTGGAAACCGTAATCGCGCAAAGTCGTTAATGCCAGTCGGGTGAAACGGCAAAATCTGATGTGTTCAGTCGCTCGCGCGCAACATTTTGTCGCAGTGCCGAAACTTCGCGCTTGCTGAGTGGAATCTACCGCCGTTAAGCCTGTGCAAACCTAAATGACTTTATACGCGGGGCACATGAGGAAGCTTTTACAACAGTTCGGACTTGGTCTTGCTGCAAGCGCACTTGTGCTCAGCGCGCCAGCGATTGCGCAATCCAATCAGCTCGAAGCTTCGTTCGATAACGCCTTCGGAACAGAAGTTCGCGAGCCGCAAAGCTTCAAGGCGATCTACGATAACGACTTCGAGCAACGCATCGCGCGCGTCGCCGATGGCAGTAAAGGTCGCATCGGTGTCGCAGCCGTTGATCTGTCCACTGGCGAATCCATAGACATTCTCGGTGACCAGCGCTTCCCAATGGCCTCCACCAGTAAAATCGCTGTTGCAGCGGCCTATCTGGAGATGGTTGAGCAAGGCAAGTATTCGCTCACTAGCGAATTCCCGCTCCTGATTCCGATCCGGTCTCGTAAATTCTCAAGCCCGGCCGCGCCGGTCCGCGAGGGTGAATACATGGCGGCGATCGATCTTATCGAGATCATGATCACCCGCTCCAGCAATCCTGCGACAAACTCGTTGATCAAGGCCGTGGGCGGCACGGAAAAAGTCAATGACTGGATGCGCCGTCAAGGCATTGAGGAATTCAGCATCGACCGCGATATCGCGACGCTTGTGCGTGATGACGGCGAGTTTGATCCGGTTTCTTACATCGACGAACGCGATGCAGCCACGCCCAAAGCGATGCTGGAACTGCTAGTTGGCCTCTATCAAGGCAAGTTTCTTGAGCCAGAAAGCCGCCGTGTGATTCTCGATGCGATGAGCCGCACTCGCACGGGCAAGCGCCGGATCAAGGGCCGGATGCCACAGACTGCTCGAGTGAGCCACAAAACGGGCTCGCTCAACAACACGTCATCCGATGTAGGTTTTATCCAGTCCCCGGATGGCCGGACAATTGCCGTTGCGATCTATGTGACCGGCCAGGGTTCGCGCGGAAATCGTGAAGTGCGCATCGCTGAGATCGCCCGCGCGCTTTATGATGGTTTCGCATCGCGGGCACGCAAACCACAGAACTGGACCAACGCGACCAACGCCGATCGTACTGGCGGCTAGAGGGCAGAGGCAGGGCCCAACGAGGCTCTCATAAAAACAAAAAGAAAGGGCGGCGCCAATCGGCACCGCCCCTCTTCAAATTCGCGTATGAATTTGGCTGCGAGGATTACTCAGCAGCTTCTTCCATTGCGCCTTCAGCTTCAGCAACAGCTTCGTCAGCAGCAGCTTCAACGTCTGCAGCTGCGTCTTCCATAGCTTCGCCAGCGTCTTCCATAGCTTCACCAGCTTCTGCGGTTGCTTCTTCAGCAACTGCCTCAGCGTCAGCCATTGTGTCTTCAGTAGCGGTTTCAGCTTCTGCGCATGCAGCCAAGCCAAGAGCCGAAGCAGAGATAGCGGCAGCAAGAACGATCTTACGCATAGAAAAAATTCCTTAGATCAGCGAGTTAGATATCCGCCCGGTGGTCCCCCCTCGAACGGACAAAACAAACCTCAATTGGGCCCGTCTTGTGCGACCTAAATAATGGCAGCTTTGTGGCAGTGCAAGCGGATTCGTCACATTTTGCCATTTTCCCGCCTCAATTGGCCGCGTCGCAGAAACCGTCCAACTGGCCATTTACGGAGGAAGAAACACCTCGATGCGACGCGTGGAAAACCCGTGCGGAAAATGTGGCATCGACGCCTTACCAGCAAGGCAGGCCGGTGCTAGCACCCATGAATGGCGGACAAGAATCACCTCTATCTGGTCGACGGATCATCCTACATCTTCAGAGCCTATCACCGGCTCCCTCCATTGACTGATCCGGAAGGTACACCGGTCGGCGCGGTCTATGGCTATACCACGATGCTGTGGAAGCTCGCGGATGATCTCGATCAGGCCGAGGGTCCAACGCATATGGCGGTGATCCTCGACAAAGATTCGAAGAGTTTTCGCAACGATATCTATCCCGAATATAAAGCGAACCGCCCGCCTCCGCCTGAAGATCTGGTGCCGCAATTCCCGCTTATCCGTGATGCGACGCGCGCGTTCAGCCTGCCTTGCATTGAAGAGCAAGGCCTTGAAGCAGACGACCTCATCGCAAGCTACGCCCGCGCGGCGCAGCGCGAAGGGTGGAATGTCACGATTGTCTCGTCCGACAAGGATTTGATGCAGCTGGTAGGCGAGCAAGACGGTGCCAATGGGACCGGACGCATCGATATGCTCGATACCATGAAGAGCCAACGCATTTACCTGGAAGAAGTCGAAGAGAAGTTTGGCGTTACGCCTGAGCTGGTTGGCGATGTCCTCGCGCTGATGGGCGATAGCGTCGACAATGTGCCGGGCATTTATGGCATCGGCCCCAAGACCGCGAGCAAACTGATCGCCGAACACGGATCGCTCACCGCGGCGCTCGATCAGGCTCCCGACATGAAAAAGTCCAAGCTGAAAGAGCGGCTGATCGAAGGGCGCGAAGACGCAGAACTCAGCCGTGTACTGGTGACGCTGAAAGAAGATTGCGATCTGCCTGAAGCTCTGGAGGACTTCAGACTGGATGGCGTACCGCCTGAGCCATTGGCTGCGTTTCTGGAGAAGCACGGGTTTACATCGCTACTTCGCCGTCTTGGCGCAGGCGCTGGCAGCCCGGATCGCCCGAACGATCTCAACCCTGCAAAAGCGCAGGTAAAAGGCCATGACGGTACAGCGGAAGGCAGCAGCCAGCCCTTACCCGACATGCCTGCGATTGACCGCAGCGCTTATGAAACCGTGCAAACAGTGGAGCGATTGGAGCATTGGATCGAGCGAGGGTTCGCCGCGCGGCAGATCGCTGTCGACACCGAGACATCGTCGCTCGATGCCATGCAGGCAGAGCTCGTCGGCATCAGCCTCGCGGTTGGACCGAACGAGGCGTGCTATATTCCGCTCGCGCATTTGAACGAAGGCGGCGGCGGGAGCGACATGTTCTCGCAAGCGCCCGAACAGATAGATCGTGACGAAGCGCTGGCTGCCCTGCGCCCGCTATTGAACGCCGACAGCGTCATCAAGATTTTCCAGAACGGCAAATACGACTTGAACGTCCTGGCGCGCTACGATGTCGAAGTCAGCCCTGTCGAAGACACGATGGTGATCAGCTTCGCGCTCGATGCAGGCCGCGGTGAAATTGGCATTGGCGGCGGGCACGGCATGGATGAACTGTCCGAACGGCACCTCGGCCACACACCTATGGCGTTCAAGGACGTGTGCGGCACCGGCAAGAAGCAGATCCCGTTTGGCGAAGTACCACTCGACAAAGCAACCGAATATGCTGCGGAAGACGCGGACGTTACCTGGAGACTTTACCAGCATTTGAAACCGCGCCTGGCGGTTGAAGGCGGCACGCGGGTTTATGAGCGGGTCGACAAGCCGCTCATCCCGGTAGTCGCTCAAATGGAGCGCCACGGCATCAAGGTTGATCGCGCGCGGCTTGCCAAACTTTCCGAAGAGTTCGCGCAAGAGACCAAGCGGCTTGAAGGCGAGATCCACGAAATCGCCGACGAAGAGTTTACTATCGGCAGCCCCAAGCAGCTCGGCGATATCCTGTTCGACAAGCTTGGTTACAAGGGCGGCAAGAAAGGCAAGAGCGGGCAGTATTCGACTGATCAAAGCGTGCTGGAACGCTTGGCGGGCGAAGGCGCGGATATTGCCAAGAAAGTGCTGGAATGGCGCCAACTCGCCAAGCTCAAATCGACTTACACCGATGCGCTACAAGCGGCGATCAACCCGAATACAGGCCGCGTGCATACGAGCTATTCCTTGGTGGGCGCACAAACCGGACGGCTCTCTTCAACCGATCCGAACCTGCAGAATATCCCGATCCGCACAGCCATCGGACGGCAAATCCGCGAAGCCTTCGTGCCGGAAGACGGCAATGTCCTTCTTGCCGCCGACTACAGCCAGATCGAGCTGCGACTGGCCGCTCACATGGCCGATGTCGAAACGCTGAAAGACGCCTTTGCCAAAGGCGAGGACATCCACGCACGCACTGCGACCGAGATGTTCGGCGAAGTCACGCGCGATACGCGGGCGCAGGCCAAGACGATCAACTTTGCGATCCTTTACGGCATTTCGCGCTGGGGGTTGGCCGGACGGCTGGAAGTCGAGCCCGACGAAGCGCAGGCCATGATCGACACCTATTTCAAACGCTTCCCCGGCATTCAGCGCTACATCATGGAGACGCTGGAGATGGTTCGCGAGCGCGGCTATTCCGAGACTCTGTTCGGCCGCAAGACGTGGTTCCCGCGGATCAATTCGAAGAACCAGGCCGAGCGCCAGGGCTCAGAGCGCGCTGCCATCAACGCCCCGATTCAAGGGACCAGTGCTGACATCATCAAGCGCGCCATGGTGCGGATGACGCCTGCTCTGCAAGAAGCAGGTCTCGATCAAGTTCGCATGCTGCTGCAAGTCCATGATGAACTGGTCTTCGAGCTGCCGGAAGGCGACGTGGAAGCAGCAAAGCCGATCATTGAACGGGTGATGGCAGAAGCCGCTGGGCCATCGGTAGCAATTGATGTGCCGCTTGGTGTCGATATTGGGACAGGCGCAAGTTGGGACGCAGCTCACTGACCGCCACAAGTCGGCAGAGTTATCCATCGCACTCGCGGCACCCCTTGAACGCGGTCGCTAGCGCTCGTAACTGAGATAGCGATGCTGGATCGATATAACCCCGCCACATGGTCGATCGACTGGGAGCCCGTGTTTGTTGCAACCGTGGCGGTCGTGATCGCTGTCACGCTCGCTTATCTTGTCTATCGCATCATTTTCGCAGTGGTGACAAAGCTCGCAGTGATGTCCGATACAAAAGCGGACGAGCTCGTCATTTCCCGCATCCGGCGACCGGTAAAATGGTCGATCCTCGCCCTCGGTATAACGCTGATGGCGCAGGCCAATCCGGATTTGCGCGTTGCATGGGAGCCTCTGGCACAGTTCGTGCGCCCCGCCCTGCTCGGCTGGATAGCCTACACACTGGTCAAGGCATTCACGGCCACGATGGAATATCGGCTGGAAGCGTCAGATGATCCCGTTGCCATGCGCAGTCGGCGTACGCGCATTGCTGTGCTCTCGCGCACAGCAACATTCGCGATCATCTTCATCACTGTCGGCCTGATGCTCTTCAGCATCCCGTCGGTGCAATCGATCGGCACAACCTTGCTGGCCTCCGCCGGCCTTGCCGCCTTGGCAGTTGGCGCAGCGGCACAGCCGGCACTGAAGTCCTTGATTGGCGGTTTGCAGATTGCCGTGACAGAGCCCTTCCGCATTGGCGACCTTGTAAAGGTTGGCGAAGATGCAGGGCGGGTCGAAGAAATCCGCATGAGCTTTGTCACCGTGCGGACCTGGGACGAACGCTTGCTGATCATCCCGACCTGCCGTTTCATTGATGACACTTTTGAAAACTGGTCACGCAATAATGAGCGGCTCACAGGAGCGGTTATGCTGCATCTCGATCCGATAGCCGATATCGCCCCGATCCGAACAGAATTCGAGCGGTATCTCGGTGAGCACGAATTGTTCGACGGACGAACGCAGAATTGCCAGATGACAGAAGCCTATCCGGAAAGCGTAGCTATCCGGCTCGTTATGAGCTCCGCGACCATTGGCGATCTATGGCAATTGCGTTGCGATGTGCGCGAGCACATGCTTGCATGGCTGCGCGAACATCACGACGAAGCGCTAATCCGTCATCGGCTGGAAGTTCCAGGCGGACATGAAAAAGGCCCGGAACCGCTCATCTAAGCCAATTAAATCAGTCGTGCTTCTTGGCGCGCGTTGATTCGATCATTCCGTCGTGGATAAAGCCAATCGGGTTGACTTCAGCCGCCCGCTTTTTGAGCTCGCCGCGCATCTTGCGGTATTCCGCCTCCATCTTGGACGTGACTGTCGCGCGCGAATCCTTGAGTGCTTCATCAAAGTCGACATTCGCTACTTCTTTGACCTCTCCGCCAACACGGCGCAGAGCGTTGAGGCCTGCACGGCGCACGACATCTTCAAGGTCCGCCCCTGTGAAGCGGTCTGTCTTCTCCGCCACTGCTGCAAGTTCGACATCCTTCGCAAGCGGCATGCCGCTGGTATGGATCTCAAGAATGTGCACCCGCCCCTTCTTGTCGGGCGTGCCGACATAGACGAGCTCGTCAAAACGGCCGGGCCGTAGCAGCGCGGGATCGACCAGCGCCGGTCGGTTGGTCGCACCAATGACGACGATGGATTGCAGGTCCTCCATGCCGTCCATTTCAGCCAGCACTGTATTGACCACGCGGCCGGTGACTTGCGGCTCGCCCTGCCCGCTGCCGCGTGCGGGCACGAGGCTATCGATCTCGTCGATAAAGACGACGCATGGCGCAACCGCTCGCGCGCGCTGGAACATGCGGCTGATCTGCTGTTCGCTTTCGCCATACCATTTGGACAACAGATCGCTCGATTTCATGGAGATGAAATTGGCTTCCGCTTCCTTGGCTACAGCCTTGGCAAGCAAGGTCTTGCCAGTACCGGGAGGGCCATAAAGCAGGAAGCCTTTCGCCGGACGGATGCCCAAACGCCGGAAAGCGTCGGGGTTTTTCAGTGGCAGCTCGATGCCTTCTTTCAGCTTGTCGATGGCATCGCCAATGCCGCCAATATCGTCCCATCCGACATTGGGCATCTGCACCATGACTTCGCGCATGGCGCTTGGCTGAATGCGTTTGAGCGCCTGCAGGAAGTCATCGCGGGTAACGCAAAGCTCTTCCAGCACTTCTGGTGGAATGGTGCGCTCATCAAGATCAAGCTTGGGCATGATGCGGCGCACTGCATCAATCGCCGCCTCACGTGCGAGCGCGGCGATATCAGCACCAACAAAGCCGTGCGTCACGCGCGCCAGCTCCTCCAGCTTCACTTCGTCGCCCAATGGCATTCCGCGGGTGTGAATGGCGAGGATTTCGCGGCGGCCGCTCTGGTCGGGTACCCCGATCACGATCTCACGATCAAACCGCCCCGGACGGCGCAGAGCTTCGTCGATCGCATCGGGACGATTGGTCGCAGCGATCACGACGAGGTTCGCGCGCGCTTCAATCCCGTCCATCAGAGTCAATAACTGCGCAACGAGGCGTTTCTCTGCTTCGCCCGGCACCTGACTGCGCTTGGGCGCGATCGAGTCGATCTCGTCGATAAAAATGATGGCAGGCGAGGTAGACGCTGCCTCTTCGAACACTTCGCGCAGGCGTTTTTCGCTCTCGCCATAGCCCGAACCCATGATTTCCGGACCGTTGATCGAGAGGAAATGCGCGTCTAATTCGTTCGCAACGGCTTGCGCGAGCCGCGTCTTGCCTGTGCCGGGAGGGCCATGCAGCAGCACGCCCTTGGGAGGATCGACACCCAAACGCGTGAACAGCTCAGGATAGCGCAGCGGGAGCTCGACCATTTCGCGCAGCTGCTGGATGGTTTCATCCATGCCGCCGACATCGTCGTAATTGACGACTGCGCGGGCATCACGTGCTTCTTCGAATTCCGCACGCAGTTCGACTTCGGTATTCTCGTCGATATGGACAATGCCCTTCGGCGTCGTCGACACGACTGACAGACGAATTTGCGTCAGCGCATAGGCAGGCGCACGCAGCAATTGCCGCACATCGGCTGGCATATTCTGCACCGGCTGCTGGCCGGTTGTCGCGACGAGATCGCCAGCCACCAAAGGCCGGCGGAAGAAGTTGCGCTTCAACGCTTGCGATGGGCCCTGCAGCCGCATTTCGCGCTGAGCAGGCGCAAACACAACGCGCTTGGCAGGCTTGCTCTCGACCCGCGTGATGGTGACATGTTCGCCGGAAGCTGCTTCCGAGTTACCACGCTGCAGACCGTCGAGGCGGACGATCTCCAGCGCATCATCTTCAGGATAAGCGGCCATAGCGATCGCAGGACTGCTGCGTTTGCCTGTGACTTCGACAATGTCGCCTTCGGTGATGCCGAGCGCTTGAAAGGCAGTGCGCGGCATGCGCGCGATGCCTTGACCCAATTCCTCCTGCCGCGCAGGCGCCACTTGAAGCCGAACTGTTGTCTCGGATGTCTCAGTCTCAGCGTCGGCTTTAGCCATGCGGCGCGTCTCCCTGCGGTTATCATGTTTGCGTGATCACGCCTGAGCGCAATCTCATGGCCACAGCAAAGCGCGACCACGTGCTGGACCGATCTGTGGCCAGAGCAGCTCTAACGCAAGGGTTTTGGATAAGAAAATGCCCGGCTGGAAAACCAACCGGGCATGAAAGTCTTGGGAGAGGATGCCTATAAGGCAGCTTTGTACTGCACCTGCGAACAAAATTGTGCAAGTGCGAAAAGAACATGGAAAGTTGCATTTCCTGCAACACACTCTCGAAGTCTATTTCTTGCGGAATTTCAGCATGAAACGGCTCGTTTTCCCGCGCACCGCTGGATCGAAAACAGACTTTTCCAGATCATCGGTTTCGTTGAGCAAGGCTTTGCTTTCCTCGACCAAAGCGAAGCCGGCCTCTTCCATTGTGGCAATCGCGGCGGCGCGATCGATCCGGTGAAACTTCTCTACCACTTCACGTGTATCGCCTGCGGGGCCCATGTGATCGACGATGACCACTTCACCGCCAGGCTTCAGTGCGGCGCGCCAGTTTGCAAGCACTGCGGGAACATCCAGCCGTGGGAAGTTGAACTGCTCTGATTCCCAAAAGAGATCGTGGAAGGTCATGTGGGTGAAGATGACGTCCATGCTCGCAGGCGCGAGCTGTTGATGCGTAGTCGCTGCGACAAGCGGCCGCAGATTGCTGCGTCGCTTCGTCAGCTCCGCCCATTTCTCAGCGTCATGAAAACCCGGCGGGTTCATCGCATAGACGCGGCCTTCACGGCCAACCACTTCTGCGATCATTTCCGCGAAGTATGCATTGCCGGAGAGGAAGTCCGCGACCGTGTCGCCTTCTTCGAAATCCGCGAAGTCGAGAATAGTCGCAGGCTGGCGCGCCTCATCAAGCGCCTTGTTCTCATCCAGCCGCACGTCGCTGTCGACGATCTCTGCGAAATCCTCTGGCGCTGCCCAGGCAGGCGCTGCAGCCAGTAGAAAAGCTGCACTCGCCAGTTTCACCAATTGCCTCATCATCAAACCCCCTTTGTAATCCTGCGCCCTGCACTAAGTTGAAGCATTGCGCGAAACGCATGGCAATGCTGCATTCGACAAGGTGCTTTCTGGCTCGTCAGACAACACAGCCAGTCCGCAGTCTGATTGCGCAAAATCGTATGCGCAATGCATCGATCAGCCGTGACTCCGATGGAGAGCACGGCTAAGGCGGCGCGCATGAAAAAGCTTTATCCCGACGCAGCGGCAGCCCTTGATGGCCTGCTTCATGACAACATGCTGATCGCAAGCGGAGGCTTCGGCCTTTGCGGCATTCCCGAACGGCTTCTCGAAGCGATCCGGGAAAGCGGCGTGAAGGGTCTGACCTTTGCCAGCAACAATGCCGGTATCGACAATGAAGGCATCGGCATGTTGCTGCGCACGCAGCAGGTTGCGAAGATGATCAGCAGCTATGTTGGCGAGAACAAGGAGTTCGAGCGCCAGTTCCTCTCCGGCGAGCTTGAAGTCGAGTTCTGCCCGCAAGGCACTCTGGCAGAGCGCATGCGCGCAGGCGGAGCCGGTATTCCCGGTTTTTACACCAAGACCGGTGTCGGCACGCAGGTCGCAGAAGGCAAGGAGCACAAGAGCTTTGTCGGGCGCGATGGGGTTGAAGAAACCTACATCATGGAGCGCGGCATCTTTGCCGACCTCTCCATCGTGAAAGCATGGAAAGCCGATGAAACCGGCAACACAATGTTCCGCAAGACCGCGCGCAATTTCAACGTGCCGGCGGCAACATGCGGCAAGGTCTGCATCGTCGAAGTTGAAGAGATCGTGCCAACCGGATCGCTCGATCCTGACGCGATCCATTTGCCCGGCGTGTTCGTCAATCGCATGATCGTTGGCGCGCCATACGACAAGAAGATCGAGTTCCGCACTGTGCGTGAAAAGGAGACCGCATAATGTCTGACGCACCTGCAGGCTGGACCCGCGATGAAATGGCCGCGCGCGCCGCGCGCGAACTCCAGGATGGCTATTACGTCAATCTCGGCATTGGCATCCCGACGCTGGTCGCAAACCACATTCCCGACGGCATGCATGTCACGCTGCAAAGCGAGAACGGCATGCTCGGCATCGGCCCCTTCCCTTATGAAGGCGAGGAAGATCCCGACCTTATCAATGCAGGCAAGCAGACCATCAGCGAGCTGGAGCACTCCGCCTATTTCGATAGCGCGACGAGCTTCTCCATGATCCGTGGCGGACATATCGACCTGACAGTCCTCGGCGCGATGGAAGTCGCTGAGAATGGCGACATCGCCAACTGGATGATCCCGGGCAAGATGATCAAAGGCATGGGCGGCGCGATGGATCTGGTCGCAGGCGTCAAGAAGATCATCGTGGTGATGGATCATGCAAGCAAGGCAGGCGATCCCAAGTTCATCCCTGAATGCACGCTGCCGCTAACAGGGCAGAACGTGGTCGACATGATCATCACCAATCTGGGCGTGTTCCACCGCGCAGATCACGACAGCCCGTTCCGCCTGATCGAAATGGCGCCGGGTGTGACGCAAGAGCAGATCGCTTCGAGCACGACCGCGAAGTACGAGGTCGCGCTCTAGATCCGGGTTGTGGCTCTGCGCCGATAACTGACTAACATCGCGGGCTTGATCGACGAAATTACACTATCTCTTGCGCTTTCCGCGAATTTCTGTAATTACAGAAATAACGAACAGGAAGGCGAGTCGCCATGAGCATCATGGACATTCCGGAAGTGAAATCCTTCATCCTCCATTGGGGGGAGATGGGCACGGAATGGGGCGTCAATCGCTCGGTCGCGCAAATGCATGCGCTGCTCTACCTGTCGGACCGCCCGCTCCATGCAGAAGAAATTTGCGAGAAACTGGGGCTGGCGCGCTCCAACGTATCGAATGGCCTCAAAGAGCTGCAATCCTATCAGATTGTCCGGCGCGTCCATGTCGAGGGCGACCGCCGCGACCACTTCACTGCCGATTCCGATCTGTGGGACATGCTCATGAAGATCACCGCCGAGCGTAAACGCCGCGAGATCGATCCGACCATTCAATTGCTGGGCGAACTCGCGGAAAGCCTGGAAGGGCGCGAGGATGTGCCGAGCCATGTGCGCGAGCGGATCGGGCGGATGCATGACTTCATCGGCAACTTGGCCGGATGGTATGCCGATGTGCGCCGCTTGCCGAAGTCTACGCTCGTCACGCTGATGAAGCTCGGCAGCAAAGTCGCCCGGCTCCTGCCGGGCAGCAAACCCGCCAAGTAATCCCTGACTGAAAGGAGCTTATGCGATGGCACTCGAAGAACAAGAACAGATTTCTGAAATTACAGAAAATCCAGTTATTACAGTTTTGGCTCCTATCTGGCATTTCTTCGCTGCCGTCTTCTGGGGAGCGTTGGCGGGCAGCATGGCAATCCTGATCGGCTTCGGCTTTCCTCCGATCACACCAATCGAAAGCCTACTAAGCGACCTGTGGTTCACTGGCTTAATCGTAACAGTTTTTACTTTCTTCGGAATGCTCATGATCGGCCTACCGGTCACATGGGTGATCTACTTACTAAACGCGGAGAAAACCGCAGTTTTCGCCGCACTGGGAGCAATCGCAGGCCTTACAGTTCTTCCGTTGCTATTCGCAGACCCAGGCTCGCTCGCAACTGATCTCTTCCCGGAAATCTTGCCCGGCGGCCTCGCCGGCCTTGCTTGCGCCTACCGCTGGGGAAGCTGGCGCGAGCGGGTCGCGAAGGCTCGCCAGGCCGAGCGCGCAAACCTCGCAGCGCAAAGACGCACCAATCCCATTCACGAACTCATTCACTGAGGCTCCAACACGAAGAAGGAGGAAGTCATGTACGAAGTCCCATCCTATATCGCCTATCTTGCGATCAGCATTGGCCTGACCATCTGGGTCGCGAGAACTCTCTCCAAGAACGGCGAGGTGTTCCTGATCGATTGCTTCGGGCACGACAAGGTTCTCGCCCAATCTACAAACCATCTGCTGGTTGTCGGGTTCTATCTCGTCAATTTAGGCCTTATCTTGCTAGCTCTTCGGTTCGGTGAGCCGCCCGCAAACCTCGCGGATGCTGTGCGGTTCCTCAGCACCAAGGTCGGCTTTGCCGTGCTCGTGTTGGGTGGCATGCACTTCTTTAATATGAATGCCATCGCCAAGTTCGGCCGCAAAGTCGGCCACTGGTACCGCGAAGGCCAATGGGCAGAAGCTGCAGTACCTGCAGAACAGGCCAGCTAATCCTACAATCTCCTACATGTAGGAAAGACAAAGCGGCGTCTCGGCCAGCACCGGGACGCCGCTCTGCGTATGTACTTAGTGACTTAAGCGGGCTGCAATCAGACGAGGGCTGCCTTCAGGTCATCGACCAGATCGGTGCGCTCCCACGGGAAGAGATCGCCTTCAGGGGTACGGCCAAAGTGACCATAAGCCGCACTCTTGCGATAGATCGGCTTGTTGAGCCCCAGATGCATGCGGATCCCGCGCGGGGTCAGCCCGCCAAGCTTGGCAATCGACAGGATCGCTTGTTCAAGCTTGTCATCGCCCACTTTGCCGGTGCCATGCGTATCAACATAGAGCGAGAGCGGCTCGCTCACACCGATCGCGTAAGCAATCTGGATGGTGCAACGCTTGGCAAGGCCAGCCGCGACCACGTTCTTCGCCAGATACCGCGTGATATACGCGGCCGAACGATCGACTTTCGTCGGGTCCTTGCCGCTAAACGCGCCGCCGCCGTGCGGGCTCGCGCCGCCATAGGTGTCGACGATGATCTTGCGGCCCGTAAGGCCCGCGTCACCATCCGGACCACCGATCTCGAATGCGCCGGTCGGGTTGATATGCCAAACCGTCTCGTCCGTCAGAAGGCCAGCAGGCAGCACATCGCTCACGGCTTTCTTCACATATGCTTTGAGCTCAGCTTCTTTCTCGCCTTCATGATAACCCGGCGCATGCTGGGTCGAAACCACAAGCGCTGCGCATGAAACCGGCACGCCGTCCTTGTAGCGCAATGTTACCTGGCTCTTTGCATCGGGCTCAAGAAACGGTGCTGCGCCTGAATGCCGGTCAGCTGCCAGCCGCTCCAAAATCTTGTGGCTGTAATCGAGCGTCGCGGGCATCAGGTCAGGCGTTTCATCGCAAGCAAAGCCGAACATAATGCCTTGGTCGCCCGCTCCCTCATCCTTGTTCGAGCCATCTTCACCAGCATCCACGCCCATGGCGATTTCTGAAGATTGGCCGTGCAAGTGGTTTTCAAACGTGAGCGTTTTCCAATGGAAGCCGTCCTGCTCATAGCCAATGTCGCGCACGGTTGAGCGAACCGCTTTTTCAATCTCTTCCTTTGCGCCCGGTGCCCAGCCGCCATTGACCGCCCACGCTTCATTCGCCTCGTCATACATCGGTGCGCAGCGAATTTCGCCGGAAAGGATAACACGCTGAGTCGTCGTCATCGTCTCGCAGGCCACGCGCGCTTCGGGATCCTTGGACAACATGAGATCGACAATCGCGTCGGAAATCTGGTCGGAAACCTTGTCTGGATGACCTTCGGACACGCTTTCAGACGTAAACAGATATTCAGAGCGCATAAGACCTCAGCGAAGAAAAAAGATGGAATACATGAAGGCCATATAAGGACTTCTTTATGTGTGGAAACACGTTCTAGACGGAGCGCCTGTACATGACAACCAAGGATAGCGCCGTAATGAAGAGTGCCCAGCCAAGGGGCAGAATATTGCCGAGCTGCCCGAACCAGGTCGGCTTGGCAGCAGGAGGTATGTAACCGTCAATCCGGTCCGCCTGGTCTTGCCCGATATGGCCGCGAACAACACCGCGTGCATCCACGACTGCACTTATGCCGGTCGTCGTTGCGCGCAAAACGGGCAAGCCCTCTTCAAGAGCGCGCATTCGCGCCTGCGCCAGATGTTGCGGCGGGCCCCATGCACCGAACCAGCCATCATTGGATGGATTGAAAATGTAGTCGGGCCGGTTCTCAGGATCGACCACATCACCGGAGAACACTATTTCGTAGCAGATCTGCATGCCTGCTTTGCCAAACTCACCCAGATCGAGCGTTTGCGGGCCTGGCCCTTCGATATAGTCGATCGTGCCCGGAACAAGGCGCGAGAGGCCGAGCGGCTCAAGAATGTCGCGCATCGGAAGATACTCGCCATAAGGGACAAGATGCGCTTTGACGTAGGTCTGCTCGAGTTCGCCTGCAGGGTTGATCACGCTCACAGCATTGCGCGCGCTTATCGCAGTGCGCCTCCCACCCCTCTCGCCTAAGTCGAGGTGGACAAGCCCGGTCAGCAAGAGGCTGTCTTGCCCCACCAACTGGCCTAATCTGCGCCGGGCAAAGGAAGGGGACGCACCGGCGGTCATTTGCACATAATAGCGCTGCGGATAGCCATCCTCGAGATAGTCAGGAACAGCGCTCTCCGGCCAGAAGACCAGCCTTTCATCGTCACCACCCGGCGCGGTCAGTTCAGAAATCCGCTTGAAATGCTCTTCAAATTTGCGCGGGTCATCCATCTCTTCCTGAGGGATGTAAGGCTGCACCAAAGCAAAGCGCACATCACCCGTTTGCAGCTCTTGCCATGGCGGCATGAGCATCCCAGCGGCGATAATCGCGCTTAAAGCCGCGGTCAGCGCCCAATGTCGGTAAACCACAAAAGCAGCGAACATCCCCGCCAGCAAAATCACAAAACCGGACAGCGCATAGGTCCCTATCCATGGGAGCAACAAAGCCAGTCCGGGCCGCGTGAAATCCCCCAGCAGAGCAAGGCCAAGCGGCGGCCAAGGGTAGCCGGTAAATACCCAGCCGCGCATCCATTCCGTAACAATCCAGAATGCCGCGAACAGGCCTGCAAAGCTCACCAGACCCGGCGGGTTCATCTGGAAGCGGCGCATCATCGCGCCGATTACTGCGTGAGTGCAGACAGCTGCCAATGCAGGATATACCGCGAGATAGACGCACAAGAGCGGCACAGCGAGCCAGCCAAGCGCTGGCGGCATCTCTGCCTGAAATGTAAATGCTGTCGCGATCCAGTTATTCGCGAGGCTTAGGTGGCTCCATCCGAACAACCAGCCCCACCATGCGGCTTGACGCAGGTTTTGCGCACCTTGCAGCAGAGTTACGAAAGCCGCCACGGCAAGCAGTGTGAGGGGCCATAGGCCAAGGGGCGGGAAGCCGGTCGCAGCCACAAGCCCCAGGACCAGCGAGGAAATCGCCGGCCTGTCCACCATCAAATAGTATGCCCGCGAAAGTAGGACTGACACTGCGGCGCCCCTTAATGCATCACTGTGCAGCGTTGTAAGGGCACGCTTTCAAGAAGCAAGCGATGCAGATCGGTTCAATCAGCCGACAGCCTGCATGTCGCCTTCGCCATCCTCGTCCGCAGCCTTGCGGCGACGGCGAGTTTTAGGACGGCTGGCCTCTTCACCATCATCATCCGAACCAGCGGAGATTGCCGGAGGTAGAACGCCAGCGTCAATCTCGTCCGAAGAACTGTCCGCTGCATCTTTTTCGCGAGGCTTGCGGCGACTGCCGCGGCCTTCACCGCGCGCACGGCGAGGCTTAGGCGCTTCTTCTTCCTCATCAGAGGCCGGAGCACCTTCTACGCCGCGCTCGCCTTCGTCCTGCTGCTGTTCGCGATCATCGCGGCGACCGCGAGAGCGACGGTTGTTGCGGCGGCGATCATCGCCATCTGCATCATCATCGTCATCATCGCCGGACTGGCCGCGCTCTTCCTGACGTTTGGCGCGCGCTTCGTCCTGACGCGCTTTGTTGTCAGCGATCACACGGAAATAGTGGTCAGCAAACTGCAGATAGTACTCGGCCTGCACCCGGTCGCCATTATGCTGTGCGTCCTGAGCAAGCTTCTTGTACTTGTCGAGCAGTTGAGGCGCATTGCCCCGCGCCCGGCTGTCAATGCGATTGGCAGAATTGCTACCGCCCTGATTGCGATTGCCGCGACCGCGACCCCGACGATTGTTACGATTGTTGTTCAAGGAAGTCTCATCCTTACGTGTCGGCCATGTTTTGGAACGATTTTGGCAATTGCAAGCAAATGCCAATCAGCAACCCTCTGACCAGAAAATCCGTCGGCAAGCCGGGCGGCGCACATGAAAGCGCTCTACTCCGCAAACTCTAGGCAAGCTTAACCGCTGCGCCCCATTCGATTGTGTTGCGGAACTGAGCGCATCGGTGAGCTGCAAGGCGTTGACCGATGGGCTTGATTCGGGGGTAGCTTGCTGAAACCCCTTTGCCAACCCCCGTTTACATTTGCCTGAGGATGAGCGCTCTGTCGCGCCCTGCCAGATCGGTGCGAATTTCCGTTGAAAACCCTGATTTTGCGGCGATTTTCGACACGCTCTCAGCCTGATTATATCCGATTTCGAGAATTATCATGGCATTAGGCATGGTTAATTCAGAGAGTTGCGGGATCAGCAGGGCGTAGTCGTCAAGGCCATCCGGTCCTGCGAAAAGAGCCGCAGATGGCTCGAAATCGCGCACATCAGGCGCAAGCTCGGCACTGTCTTCGACATAAGGTGGGTTAGCGATAATGCAGTCAAAGCGTCCCAAATCATCCGCCCATCCCGCTTCATTCCAGTCAGCTTTGACGATCCGTGCACGGGCCTGAACGCCAAGCCGCGCCGCGTTCTCCGCCGCGATCTGCACCGCATCAAAGCTCGCATCGACGCCGACCCCTTCAAGTCCTTTGCGCTCCGCAAGCAAAGTGAGCAGCAACGCGCCTGACCCTGTTCCGAGATCAAGCACTCGGCCAGTTTGCGGCGCGACCTCAAGCGCCGCTGCCACCACCGTCTCGCTATCAGGTCGCGGGATCAACACACCGGGCGCGACGAGAAAATCGCGGCCAAAGAAATCGGCTTGTCCGGTGATGTAAGCGACAGGCTCATGCCGCGCGCGGCGCTCGGCCAATGCAGCAAAGCTTTGTGGGACCGGGTCCGCCATGCTTCGCAGCAACATGGACGAGCGGTCCGTCCCCAGCGCATGCGCCATCAGCAATTCCGCATCGAGCCGCGCTGTATCGGACGTGTCAGCGAGGCGATCTGCCGCTTGGCGGATGGCCTCGGAAACTGTCATTCAGTCATCGCTGCGAGACGCTTCGCCTCGTCCTCTGCGGTCAGCGCATCAACCAGTTCGCCCAGCCCTGGCCCTGCAATGATCTCGTCGAGCTTATGCAGCGTGAGGCCAATGCGGTGATCTGTCACGCGGCCTTGCGGGAAGTTATATGTCCGGATGCGTTCAGAACGATCGCCTGAGCCGACCATAGCCTTGCGCGCTTCGGCTTCCGCGCCTTGGGTTTGCTCACGAAAATGATCATAAATCCGCGTGCGAAGCACTTGCATGGCCTTCGCCCGGTTCTTGATCTGGCTACGCTCATCCTGCTGCTGAACTACAATTCCGGTCGGCAAGTGCGTGATCCGTACCGCACTATCGGTCGTGTTGACGTGCTGGCCGCCTGCGCCCGAGGCGCGATAGGTGTCGATCTTCAAGTCCTGATCATTGATCTGGACATCAACCTCATCCGGCTCCGGCAGCACAGCGACAGTCGCAGCCGAAGTGTGAATGCGACCGCCACTTTCAGTCACGGGCACACGCTGAACGCGGTGCACCCCGCTTTCAAATTTGAGCTTTGCGAACACGCCTGTCCCGCGCACATTGGCGACGATTTCCTTGAAGCCGCCGACTTCCGAAGCGTTCATGCTGACAGGCTCGACCTTCCAGCCCTGTTCGGATGCGAAGCGTTCATACATGCGGTAAAGATCGCCAGCGAACAGCCCAGCCTCATCACCGCCGGTCCCTGCGCGAATCTCCAGCATGGCAGGCTTGTTGTCCGCGCTGTCCTTGGGGAGCATCGCGACCGCAAGCTTGCGTTCAAGGTCAGGGAGCGACTCCCGAATATTCGCAAGTTCCTCTTCCGCCATCGCTTTCATTTCCGGATCGGCGAGCATCTCTTCAAGACCTGCGATCTCTTCGCGCGCCGCCTTCACTTCGCCTGCGATCTTCGCGACGGGCTCAAGCTCGGCATAGTCGCGGCTGGCCCGCACGAACTCATCGCCTTCGAGCGTGCCCGAAGCCATGCGCGCCTCGAGCTCCGCAAAGCGATGCGCGATTTGATCAAGACGTTCAGCGGGTATTTGCATTAGCGGCAGTACTGCGGGAAGACTTCGATGACTTCAGGATTGGTTTCGTCATCACCACTAAAGCTATGACCCATGTCTCGTTGCAGCGATATTATAGAGCCCGGCGACCGCTTTACTGCTTTATCATAGCGTTTGCGTGGCGAGCCGCCTGCAACAAGCTCAACCGACAAACCGGCAGACCTTGCGTCCTTCAAAGCAGCAATTGCCTCAGGAATCCGATTGTCATCTTCCACAACGATTATAACATCGGCAGCAGGCTCTACCTTCTCCCCCACCAACATCGCCAGCCGCTCGATCCCGGCTGCCCAGCCCACCGCCGGCGTTGCGGGGCCGCCAAGGCTTTCCATCAGCCCGTCATAGCGGCCACCGCCAAGGATCGTGCTTTGCGAACCGAGCTTGGACGCCGCTTCCGAGCCTTCGTCCGGAATGAATTCAAACGCCGTGTGACGATAATAGTCGAGCCCGCGCACAAGGCTTTCCGCGCGCGTCCATTTAACGCCCGCCGCATCCAGACCTGAAGTCACGGCTTCAAAAAAAGCCTTCGCTTCATCGGTCAGGAAGTCATCGATCTTCGGCGCATCAGCAACAAACGCCTGATCCCGGCGGTCCTTGCTGTCGAGAATGCGTAGAGGGTTCTTTTCCAGCCGTTCCTGACTGTCTTCGGACAGCTCGTCCTTCACAGCGCGGAAATAGTCGATCAGCGCAGCGCGCCAATTTTCGCGGCTGTCCGCATCGCCGAGCGTATTCAAGTGCAGCGTCACGCCTTCAATGCCAATCTCTTTCAAAAGCTGGTCGGCAAACGCGAGCAGCTCGACATCGGCTTGCGGCTCGGCCGCGCCAATGATCTCCGCATCGATCTGGTGAAACTGGCGATACCGCCCCTTTTGCGGACGCTCATACCGGAACAGAGGCCCGTGCGTTGCGACTTTCAGCGGCGCATGCTGCTGCCAGCCGCGCTCTAAATAGGCCCGCGCAATTCCGGCGGTAAACTCAGGCCGCAAGGTCAGGCTTTCGCCGCCGCGATCCTCAAACGAATACATTTCTTTCGAGACAACGTCCGTCGTCTCGCCAATCGCGCGACTGAACACTTCGGTCTTTTCAAACACCGGCATTTCAGCCCGGCGGAAACGGTAGAGCTTGCGCACTCGCTCGAACGTCTCGACGACAAAGGCAAAGGCCTCTGCATCGGCGCCGAAGATATCTTGTGTCCCGCGAATGGACTGAGGTGAATTCTTTGCCATTATCTTCTCAAAAAGGTTTGGCGTGCGATTACGACCAAGGAAGGGGTTTCGCAATGCCGCATGCACGGCTAGAGGGTCTGCCAATCCTTGGGAGGGGGCACAAAACACAGGAAAGAGAAAGCCCTCTTATGCGTATCGACAAGATCCCCACCGGCGCCAATCCGCCTGAAGACCTCAATGTCATCATCGAAGTGCCGACCGGCGGCGAACCGGTAAAGTACGAGTTCGATAAGGAATCAGGCGCTCTGTTTGTAGATCGCATCCTGCACACACCGATGCGCTATCCGGCCAATTACGGCTTTATTCCGCACACGCTTTCTCCTGATGGCGACCCGCTGGACGCGCTGGTCATTGCGCGTAGCCCGTTCATTGCCGGCTGTGTCGTTCGCTCGCGCCCGATCGGCGTGCTGAACCTTGAAGACGAGCATGGCGGCGACGAGAAGCTCATCTGCGTGCCGGTCGACACGACCTTCCCCTATTATTCCGATGTGGGCGAAACGAAGGATTTACCTTCGATCATCTTCCAGCAGATCGAGCACTTCTTCACGCACTATAAGGATCTCGAAGCTGAGAAATGGGTGCGTGTCGGCAATTGGGGCGATGCGGAAGAAGCACGCAAGATCGTGCTTGAGGCAATCGAGCGCGCGAAGGGTTAAGATTAATCCGCGTTAGCGGACACCAAGAGCACGCGCCCGAGCCGCGGTGCATCGACGCGTAGCGGAGGATGCACGCTGAGGAGTTCGCCCGGATGGGCGGACACTCATAGACACACCTCACTCCACCGGACGTTTGGGGTCAAGCAAGTCATCGGCTTGCTCGCCATCGGTTTGCCGTTCGGCGTCGACCATCTCGGCAATTTCGACGTCCGGCCTTACGTCCTCGTCATGACTGCGCGGGCCGGACCCACGTGCGGGCTTTGGCTCCTCGGACGGGGTTTCGCTCAGCTTGGCTGAGCGGCCGATAGGCAAGGGATCAGTACGTCCGTCGAAACGCAAGCGATAGATCGGCTCTGGCAATGCAAAGCCTGCATCTTCCAGCGCTTCCTTGACTGCGGCAATCGCAATGCTGCGCGACTTCATCCAGTCTGCCTTGTTTTGGTCAACCCAGCCAAGGAAAGTCAAAGCAATATTGGAATCGCCGACATTGCCGATGCGCGCGCTGGGTGCTGGATCATCAAGAACGAATTCCAGGCCGGACAAGACTTCGCGGCCCAGCTTCATCGCTTCTCTGGGATCATCGTCTGCATCGATACCGAGCGCAAATTGAAACCGGCGCTGCGGATTGCGTGTGAAGTTGAGGATGATCGCCTTGAAGACCTGGCTGTTCGGAATGCGCAAATGATTGCCGTCGAGCGTCATGAGCACTGTGGCTCTGCTGGTCAGCCGAATGACCCGCCCCTCCCGGTCATCGATGAGCACATGATCATTGGCGCGGAAAGGCTGGCGCAAACTGAGCATTAGCGAAGCAACGTAATTCTCGATTGTGTCACGCATGGCAAAGCCCATGGCGATACCGATCACACCTGCACCGCCAAGCACCGCCCCCAGCAATGCGCCCGCGCCGAGCATGTCGAGCGCGATCACCAAGCCAGCGACAACCGATACAAAGCGGATCGCACTCCGGATCAGCTCAGCTAAAAAGACATTGGGTGCAATGCGGTTCCAGAGCCCTGAGAAACCAGCGACCAGATAGCCGAATGCTCCGAAGGCAGCTGCGACGAGTGCGGCGACGATAATGAGCGGAAGCATAGCGACGAGATCGGCAAAGAATTCTGTCAGGCGGCCTAGAATTGACAGATTCTCTTCAACCGAAATGTCGCGCTCAAGGCTGTTTTCAACTGTGACAACTCCGCTCACCCGTCCGGCAATGTTCTCCGCGCGGGAAATGGTCTCATTGTCAGGAACAGTTCCTGCAAGCTCCACCACACCTTCGCTAACTTCGACAGACACAGCTTCGAAAGCAGGCAACTCAGCGAATATCTCGCGAATACGCGTGGCAATCTGCGCATCCTCTTGCGCATCGGGCAGCGTTTCGATTGGCTGCGAACTTGCAGCATCGCTGGCGCTTACGCTGGGCTCGCCAGAACCAGGTATCAGCGCATGAGCGGGGGCGCTGAGCAGCATCGCGCACAGCACGCATGCGCTTAGCCTGAGCCAGTTGGAAGCCAAGTTGAAAAATGAGAAATGCGGGATCACCACGAAATCGTTCCTTCCCAGCCGCGCGCCACAGCACAGCTTTCAGGAATTCAAGCGCTTAAGATAAGTGACCGGTTCCCGGCGGCCGATCAAAGAACCTCAGAAAATAACCTTGAATACGCCGGTCAGAACGAGCGGCAACATGATCGCCATCATCCACAGCCAGGTGATGTCACGGCGGAACGCCGGGCGCATCGCTTCGTCGGCTGCTTCGCCATCGGATAGATCCATCCAGCGACGCTCAAACCAGCGACACGCCGGAATGATACCTGCCACCAGAACGACCAGAGCGATGTAAGGAAGGATGGAAGAGAAGCCGTCTTTCAACGCTTGGACAGTCACAAAGATCTGAAGCGCTGTGTAAACCAGCAAGGCGTAAGCGACATGGTCGCTCATCGATTTGCGCCAGTCGAGACCACGCGGCGTAGCCGTTTGCGCCTGCGCTCTTGCGCGCGATGAATAATCGTTTTTTGTCACACAGCCTCTCCGCTGTTTTTACTTCCCGATTCGAACTATTCCAGAGGATGGCGAGTGTTGCAAGTTTACTAACCATAGAGGCGCGCGAGTGTCTCCCATGCATAAATCCTGCCAAATGTGAGCAAATGGGGGTTTTCTGGGTGAAAATGGCTGCTACACCGCTGGTCATGAGCGAAAGCGACACTCTGGACGCGGGAGCGACTGATACAGGCTCCATCGACGCGACAGCACCTCTGCCGAATGGCGGGTTGGAAGTCATCTCGATCGCCAAGAGTTACGACAAGCGGTCGATCCTGACTGACATCTCTCTCACCGTTGGCAAAGGCGAAGTCCTCGGGCTGCTTGGGCCTAACGGTGCAGGCAAGACGACGTGCTTCTATTCTATCATGGGGCTGGTGAAGCCCGATGCGGGCCGCATCCTGATGGACGGCGAAGATGTGACGCATCTGCCGATGTATCGCCGCGCGATCCTGGGGCTTGGCTATCTGCCGCAGGAAACCAGCATTTTTCGCGGAATGACGGTCGAGCAGAACATCAATTGCGTGCTCGAAATGGTCGAGCCTGATGCAGAAACGCGCGCCGCTGAGCTGGAGCGGCTGCTTGAAGAGTTCCACATAGAACGCTTGCGCGACAGCCCGGCGATGGCGCTGTCGGGCGGTGAACGGCGCCGCTGCGAGATTGCGCGCGCGCTTGCTGCCAAGCCTTCGATCATGCTGCTCGATGAACCCTTTGCAGGGATTGATCCGCTTTCGATCAGCGACATTCGCGATCTCGTGAAGGACCTGAAGCAGCGCGGCATCGGCGTGCTTATTACAGACCACAATGTGCGCGAGACGCTCGACATCGTGGACCGCGCCTGCATTATCTATGGCGGGCAAGTGCTGTTTGCCGGCACGCCTCAAGACTTGGTCGCTGATGAAAACGTCAAGCGGCTCTACCTGGGAGAGAGCTTCACGCTCTGACGGTTTCTCCCATGGCGCTTGGACCAAGACTGGATCTCCGCCAATCGCAAAGCTTGGTGATGACGCCGCAGCTGCAGCAGGCGATCAAGCTGCTGGCGGCCTCCAACCTGGAAATCGAAGCCTTTATCGGAGAAGCGCTGGAAGCGAACCCGCTGCTCGAAGCGGGCGAAGTCGCGCGAGAAGCCACGCCTGCTGAAAGCGAGCCTGACGATGTGCCGCGCGAAGAGTTCACTTCAGACCAGCTCATCGCGCAAGGCCAGGGCGAGGCTGAGGCTCCGCTTGATATAGATAGCGCCGCGATAGATCGCGACGTCGATACAGGCGATGCCGGCACCGGCTTCGACGAAAGCGGCGATTGGGCGGCATCGGGCGCGAGCTATTCGCTTGATGATGATCTCTCGCCGCTTGACCGGGCGACCAGCGAGCTCTCCTTGGCGGACCATCTTGAAGCGCAGATCGGTGCAGTCACTCAGAATGCAGCTGAGCTGTTCATCTCCCGTCATCTCATCGGATTGCTCGATGATGCCGGATATCTGGCGTTTGATCTACGCGATGTCGCCACCGACCTCGGGGTCGACAGGCAGGACGTTAAAACCGCATTGAAACGCGTCCAGTCGCTTGACCCAAGCGGCGTTGGTGCACGCACTTTGTCCGAATGCCTGGAAATCCAGGCGCGCGAAGCGGATCGCTATGACCCGTGCATGCAGAAGCTCATCGCCAATCTCGATTTGCTGGCGCGCGGCGACATCACGCGATTGAAGCGCATGTGCCAGGTTGATGATGAAGACTTCGCTGACATGCTGAGCGAACTACGCGGCTATGATCCCAAACCCGGCCTTGCCTTTGGCTCATCGACCGTCGGCTCTGTTGTGCCCGATGTGCTCGTCAAGGCGAACGCTGCGGGCAGCTGGGATATATCATTGAACGAAGCGACTTTGCCGCGCCTCATCGTCAACCGCACATATTATGTAGAGCTTCGCGATGGCTCGCCGGACAAGGACGCGCATAACTGGCTGCGCGAAAAGCTGTCCGATGCAAACTGGCTGATCAAGGCACTGGACCAGCGCCAGAAGACTATCCTCAAGACCGCATCGGAAATCGTGAAACGTCAGGACGGCTTCTTTCGCAAAGGCGTATCGGAGCTCAAACCGCTTACTCTGCGCGAAGTGGCAGACAGCATCGACATGCATGAATTGACCGTTAGCCGCGTCACCAGCAACAAATATCTCGATTGCGAGCGCGGTTGCTTTGAACTGAAATACTTCTTCACCAGCGGTGTCGCGCGGATCGGCAGTTCGGGTGACGGCGAAGGCGCATCCAGCGAAGCGATCAAGTCCCGCATTAAGGCTTTGATCGATGCAGAGGACCCCAAGAAAGTCCTCTCGGATGCCAAACTGGTCGAACTTCTTAACGACGAAGGGTACGATCTGGCACGGCGCACCGTGGCGAAATACCGCGAAGCTATCGGCATAGGATCAAGCGCGCAGCGCCGCCGGCAGAAGAAGCTCGCCGCGCTTTAGTTAAATGTGGCCTCGGCCACCCGCGCCCTCCACCCTTCCACCCGGATGGTATCCCGGTAGGCTCCGGGCGGAAGGGTGGAGGGTGCGGGTGGCACCGGATCATCGAACAATCTACGCCGGCAGAAGAAGCTCGCCGCCCTCTAGCCCTGCGTAACCTCGCGTATTGTCAGGCTTTACGTGGTGTTGCCAAAAAGACTCGCAGTTAAATCGGCTTAACCTTTCACGGGTTGTTAACCTTTTCCGTTCAGACCTCGTGTGGTTAATACAGGTCAATCTCTCTTGACGAGGGGTTACCGCGAACAGGGGCTAAAGGGGGACCATCCCATGCGCGTGCTGCTTATTGAAGACGAACCAACAACAGCAAAAGCTATTGAGCTGATGCTGACTACCGAGGGGTTCAATGTCTACTCTACCGATCTGGGCGAAGAAGGCTTGGATCTCGGTAAGCTGTATGATTACGATATTATTCTGCTCGATCTCAACCTGCCGGACATGCACGGCTATGACGTGCTGAAGAAGCTGCGCGTTGCCAAAGTGCAAACACCGGTTCTGATCCTTTCCGGCATTGCCGAGATGGACAGCAAGATCCGCAGCTTCGGCTTCGGTGCTGACGATTACGTGACCAAGCCATTCCACCGTGAAGAGCTGGTTGCCCGCATCCACGCTGTCGTGCGTCGTTCGAAAGGCCACAGCCAGTCGATCATCCGCACCGGCAAGCTTGCCGTGAACCTTGATGCCAAGACTGTTGAAGTCGACGGTGCCCGCGTTCACTTGACCGGCAAGGAATATGCGATGCTTGAGCTGCTGAGCCTGCGCAAAGGCACGACGCTCACGAAGGAAATGTTCCTGAACCACCTTTATGGCGGTATGGACGAACCTGAACTCAAGATCATCGACGTCTTTATCTGCAAGCTGCGCAAGAAGTTGAGCCATGCTTGCGATGGCGAGAACTACATCGAAACGGTGTGGGGCCGCGGATATGTTCTTCGCGACGCAGACGAGGCTGCAGAAGCGGCTTGATCCGCTTGAGCCGCTAAAACCAAGTTCAATCTTGGATGGGAATTGAAGCGCCCGGGGTGGAAACACTCCGGGCGTTTTCTTTGGCAGGCTGATCGGTTAGCTTCACGCGTCGAATCCTAGGAGCCTGACATGCTGAAGAAAACTGCAGCGTCTCTCATCGCCTTGACTGCGCTTGCCTTAAGCCCGCTTTCGCCGACACTCGTGGCGCAAGAAAATGTGTCGAGCCGCGAGGCAGCGCCGGAAACGCTCAGGCTTTGGGTCGATGCACGCGGCGGAACAGGCGAGCCGGTACATTGGGTGTCCGAAGGCGGTATCTACGAATATCCTTCCGGCAAGAAACTGGCTGGGATGATCGGCTTTGACAGCTCACGCGTCATCTGGCCGGCAGAATCTGACGGCAAAGTCATGCACCTGACCCGCAAGACCTATGCCTACACCGATCCGGAATCAGGCGAGGTTCTCAATGAATTCAACGGTCAGCCGGTCGAACCGATTGCCTATCCCTACCAACTCATCACTTATCGTTATGAGAACGGCAGGATTTATGGCGATGTCGAGCAAGGTACAGGCGACAATGTTCGCCAGATCAAGTCTGAAGACGGAATGATGGTACGCGAGCTTGGCGCTGACACTTTGGCCGTCACCGCGCCTGTGTTCCTCGACTTTCCGCTACCGGGTGGTGCACGCTATGAAGCATGGGAGAATTATGACTTCTTCTTGCATCGCGGCGATGTGGCGGAACCCCATCAGATGAGCTGGCAGCGCTATGGCGAGCGCCCGCCATTCCTGGGCGAAGGCAAGGCTATCTATCACTTGCTGTCCTGGCGGGTGGAAAGCCACGATGAGTTTCCCGAGACCTTGCTCGCGTGGGCGAAAGCGGAAAAGCCGGCTTGGCTCGCGCCACCCAAAGATCTCAACGAGATCCGTGAATTGCAGAAAGAAGCCGACTGGAACGGCTGGGCGCGATAAGTCAGCCCGCGCTGGCAGCGCCAAGCTGGCGCATATCCAGACCGCTCGGCTCCTGGAAAATCCGCAAATCAAATTCAGGCAAGATGGCGAGCAAGTGATCGAAGACATCTGCCTGGATGCCTTCATACTCGCCCCAATTGGTAGTCGTGGTGAAGCAATAGACTTCGATCGGCAGGCCTTCAGGACCGGGTGGCAATTGCCTGACCAACAGCGTGAAGCCTTGGTCGTTGATTTTGGGATGGTTCTTCAGATAGCCGATAATGTAAGCACGAAGCGTTCCGATATTGGTGATGCGCCGCGCATTGATCGCATCTTCGCCCGCCAGCTCTGACGCGTTCCACTCAGCGATTTCCTGCTTTTTCGCATCGAGATAGTCTTTGAGCGCTCGGAAGCGCTTGAGGCCTGTGACTTCATCATCGCTCATGAAGCGCACCGAATTCTGATCGATCATCAGTGCACGCTTGATCCGGCGTCCCCCGCTTTCCGCCATTCCGCGCCAGTTGCGATAGGAATCCGAAACCAGCCGGTGGGTTGGAATATAGGCAATCGTCTTGTCGAAATTCTGTACTTTCACTGTGTGCAGCGAAATATCGATCACATCGCCATCGGCGTTCATGCTCGGCATTTCGACCCAGTCACCAACGCGCAACATGTCATTTGTCGTCAGCTGGACGCTTGCCACCAATGACAGGATCGTATCTTTGAAGACCAGCAAGAGAACGGCGGTGACAGCGCCAAGGCCGGACAGCAGAAGCAGCGGAGATTCATCGATCAGGACAGAGATCATGATAATCGCCGCGCCGCAAAGGACAGCGATCTTGACGACTTGAATGAACCCCTTGATCGGCCTGTTCCTGGAACGCGGATTGCGCTCGTAAAGCTCGTTCACATAAGTGAGACCTTTGACGATCCCCATCGCGATCGAAATCGCGATCAGTGCTTGCGCGATATTGGTCACAACCGTTGTAATCTCTTCCGGTAAGTGTCGGACGAGTACAATGCCGCGCGAAACGATGAGAAGAGGAACGACGGATGCGAGCCATGATGCGGCTTTGTCAGAGGTATTGGTTTGCTCATCGAGCAAGGGCGCTGCGGCGCGAAGGATCACACGTTTCAAGATGTAGTTTACCAGCAACGCGGCTGCCGCAAGTGCGATGAGACCAGCTAAAGACTGGATCCAGACGGGCTGGCTATCGAAAAGTTTGGTCAAGATATCCATTGCGCGCGCGACCTATGCATTTGGGGCTGCGATTCAAGCTTTATCTCGGCCTATCTCGGGGTCATCTATGGGTCATCTCGGTATCATCTCCAGTCATCTACCGCTGGACAAAGGCCATCTGATCGCTCTAGCGCGCTCGCCATGTCAGCATTCAAGGAAGGCGATCCGACGACTCTGAGCAGGCTTTATGGCCGCAGTCAGGGCAAGCCGTTGCGCCCACGCCAACAGGGTTTGGTCGATAATCTCCTCCCGCAGATTGCGGTTCCCGATGAAGGTCCGGTAACAGCCGAAGGACTGTTCGGAGAGGACTGCCCGCTCCATTTCGAGATCGGTTTTGGTGGTGGTGAGCATCTGGCTTACCGGGCAGATTTGCTTCCAAATCATGGGTTTATCGGTGCAGAGCCGTTTTTGAACGGCGTCGCGCAAGCGCTCGGCCACGTTGAAGAACAGCGGCTTGCCAACATTCGTTTGTTCCATGGCGATGCGATCGATGTGCTCAAGCGCATCCCTGATGGCGCGCTCACCATGATCTATCTGCTTCACCCCGATCCATGGCCCAAGAACAAGCACTCCAAGCGCCGGATGATGAATGACGGGCCTGTCCAATTGTTCGCAGACAAGCTCAAGCCCGGCGGTGAACTGCGCTTTGGTACCGATCATCCAGTTTACGTTAGACATGCGCTCATGGTCATGCAGCGTTTTACCGAGCAATTTGAATGGGTTGTAAAGGATCGGACGAGCTGGGACACACGCCCCTCGGGCTGGCCGGAAACCAGATATGAACACAAAGCGCGTACCGTCTACAATCACGAGGTATGGTATTTCCGCTATAGCAAGCGATAGCAGCTCGCGATTGTAGGAAGGGAACAGTCATGTCGAAGAGTCTTGCGAAGTTTGGCCTGTTCTTCGCCGCATTCGGTATGATCTTTGTCAGTATCGCAGGCTTCTTCGTGTTGCGCGATTATCAAGTCGCAACCAATGGATCGCGCGCGCAAGGCGAAGTGATCGCTTTGGAGCGAAGCTATGACAGTGATGGCGATGCAACCTACGCGCCTGTCTTCACCTTCACTGACACAAGGGGCACGCGGCATGAGGTGACTGGCTCTGTCAAAAGTTCGCCCGCAGCTTTCTCTCGCGGCGAGCAAGTGGAAGTGATCTACGACCCTGCAAAGCCCGGCAAAGCGATCATCGATAGCTTCAGCCAGCGCTATCTTTTTCCGTTGGTTTTCGGCGGAATAGGAGGGATTTTCGCCCTGATCGGCGGGTGGTTTGTCGTCGGCTATCAGCGCCGCAAAGCCACAATCGAAAGGCTCAAACAACGCGGCATGCGGATCGAAGCGAAGTTCAAGCGCTGCTATCGCGACACTTCAGTCAAGATCAATGGTCGCAGTCCCTACAAAGTGTCCGCACAAGCAACGCATCCCGCCACGGGCAAGCTCGCGAGCTTTACCAGCGACGCGATCTGGGTCGATCTTACCGACCAGCTCCAAGGCGGCACCGTGCCTGTACTTGTCGATCCCGCGAAACCCAAATTGCACTGGATCGACCTCACTGAATGGGTGCATGAAACCGAGCGAGCTTAGGCAGCGCCGCCGCTAGAAGCCCTCTAACACGAGCTTACCGCGCACTGACTTGCTTTCGAGCATCTCATGCGCGCGGCGCAGATTTTCGACAGAGAGCTGGCCAAGATTCTCCGTCATTGTCGACCGGATCTTTCCGACATCAACCAGACCCGCAACTTCGTCGAGAATTTCTCCCTGACGCGCGATATCGGGCGTCCTGAACAAGGAGCGCGTGTACATAAACTCCCAATGGGTCGAGATCGACTTCTGCTTGAACAGCCGCACGTCCAACCAGTCCGGATCATCGATCAGCCCGAACCGGCCCTGCGGTGCAATCAACCCTGCAATCGCTTCAAGATATTGATGCGTGTGCGTGGTCGAGAAAACAAAGCCGGGCGCGCCAAGGCCAAGCGCTTCGACTTGCTGAGCGAGCGGCTTTGAATGATCAATCACATATTGCGCGCCGAGCTCTTGGACCCAAGCGTGTGTCTCATCGCGCGATGCTGTCGCGATAACTTGCATATCGGTCTTGGCCCTCAGCAGCTGGATAGCAATCGAACCCACGCCGCCCGCACCGCCGATGATCAGCACTGCAGGCGCTGCGCCAGGCACAGGATCGTGCACCCGCAAGCGATCAAACAGCATCTCATAAGCGGTTAGAGTGGTTAAAGGCAGAGCCGCTGCTTCTGCAGCACTGATGGCCCCAGGTACGCGGCCAGCAATGCGTGCATCGACCAAATGGTACTCGGCATTGGTCCCTTGGCGATCGATTGCGCCTGCATACCAGACTGTATCGCCGACATTGAACCGCGTGACTTGTTCGCCAATCTCGACAACTTCGCCCACCGCATCCCAGCCGAGGATCGCGGGAGCATCGCCTGAAGGCTCGCGGTTCGTGCGTATCTTGCAGTCGACCGGATTGACGGAGACCGCATGCACGCGAACAAGGATATCGTGACCACGCGCACAGGGCCGCTCTGCCTCTAACGCAATCAGCGCATCTTCGCGGTCCAATGATCCCGCTTTGCGGTATCCAATAGCTTTCATGTCTCGCCCCTCTCGGCACGCCCTCAGGGCACTTCTCAGAGGCTCAACGCATAGAGCGCGCAGTCGGTTGCAAAATCAATGCTGGATGACTTGTTCGCCAGACAGTTACGCAAAGACGCCGCTCAAGCGGGCGCGATCCACTTGGTAGTGGCGTGCAAGCTCGCGCGTGACGATGTCCGCAAAGCTCGCTGTCGGTTTCAGGTCGCGGCCCTGGAACAAAGCATCTGGCGAGAGACCTGGCCAATCAGCCTCCACCATCGGCACGCTGCCCAGACTTCCACCCAGCATGAGCATCGCCGAAGCAGTACCATGATCGGTTCCTTGCGTACCATTGACCGCAGCCGTGCGTCCGAACTCCGTCGCGACGATGACCAGTGTGTTCGCCCAAGCACCACCAAGTCCATTCTTGAGGCTCAAAAGCAGCTGATCCAGCCCGCGCAGCTGGCCATTCAATCGGCCTGGCTGATTGGAGTGGGTATCCCATCCGCCTGTCTCGATCATCATCATGCGCGCGCCATCTTCAGGCGTCATCAAGCGCGCTGCAAGCTCGCCCAATTGCGCGCCATTGCGGCCATTATTGCCTGCAAGATCGCCCGCCAGATCCTTGGTTTTCATCGCCTCTGACCAAAGCGGAGCGAGTAATGCATCTTCGTCATAAAGCGCCGACAAACGCAGCAGCAGGTCTTCGCTCGCATCTGGCAAGCGGTTGGGCACAAATGTCGCAACAGGCTGATTGCCGCGCATGGCGAGCGGAACAGAGGCCGCAATTGCAAGCGCTTGGCCTGATGGGTCAGGCAAAGCGTCGCGCATTCGTCCAATCCAGCCGGTTGGTTCCGCGTAAGGACGCATTGCACCGCTCTCCAACACGTTCTGCCCGTCAAAATGCGACCGATCGCGGTAATTTGTAGCGACAGCATGGGCCGCCCGCGCTTGACCGCTTGCGAAAAGCTTTCGCGTTTCCCGCAAGGCCGGATGCAGCCCGAAAATCCCATCAAGCGGCGCCGCGCCATCATCCATGATGGAGCCGCGCAAACGCGCCAGGTCGGGATCACCCAGTGGCGGAACCAGTGCAAGTCCGTCAGCCGCGCCTCGTTGAATGATGAAGACCAGCCGTTGGTCGGTCGGGGCTGCGGCAAAGGCAAGGTTCGGGAAAGCTGAGATAGCACCCGCGAGCCCTGCACCTTTCAGCAAATGGCGACGATTGAGGGAAACAGTCATCAGATCACCTCCGCAGGAATTCAGGGCTGGCAAACAGCAAAGCCATGCCAGTTGAAGGTTGTTCAGCGCGTGCAATAGCAAGCGTCGTCGCTTCGCTGAGCCCATCGGGCATGGTGCGTTCTGCGACATCTCTTGGATCGAGCGGATTGCCAATGCGATTGGCGATCTGCTGCGCGACTTCGACCCGCATCATCAACGCACCGGGGCCTGCCCAGGTTTCAGTCGTATCGCCCCAACCTGCGGGACTGCCGGGAAGCCAGACACCTTGGCCGAGCTGCTGGAAGACAGGGACGAGACCGCGGCGTCCGGGCAACCGGTCGACACCCGCCGCGCGCAGCATGCCGATCGTCCAATCCCACGGACTGCGAAACTTCGTCGTGCTCGCGTCCCACGCCTCAGGCGAATTTACCAGCGCCTCGTAAACCGTCGGCAAATCGCCGTCTGACGCCAAATAGGCCTCTTCAATCCGCGCAATCATCGCTTCAGGCGGTTCATCGGCGGCAAAGTGCCTCGCCAGCTTCGTCGCCAGATGTCGGGCAGTCTTTGGCGAACGCGCCAGGTCTGTCAGTACGGCCACCGCTTGCTCGTCGCCGCTTTCGGAATAGCGTTTGCCAAGAATAGTGCGTGAGCCCGGCTCATGGATCGCTTCAACAAAGCGCGTCTCGCCGGGTTCACCCGGGACAAGCCGAGCAAATCGCCCTCGCGCCAGGCCTGCAACTGTCCAGCCTGTCAGCGCTCGAGCCAACTCTGTGACATCGCTTTGGCTATAGCCGGTACGCACGCCGAGCGTATGCAGCTCCAAAATCTCGCGCGCCAGATTCTCATTAAGGCCGAGCTGCCGTCCGTTCTCGCGCCGACGCCGCGCAGTGCGCTGTCCGACCATTGAATTTGGACCTATGGACTGCGCTTGGTCGAGGTACAGCATCATCGCCGGATGCGTGACAGCGGCAAACAACAGATCGCGGAAATTGCCCATGATGTTTGGACGTATCGCAGTAAATTCGTAATTGCCTGCAAGCGGAACGACCGGCTGCTTGTCTGCGGACACAGCAAAATGGTTCGACCAGAAATGCACCATCCGTTCGGCAAATGGTTCCTCGGTAGTGATGGCAGACATAACCCGCCCATTGGCAGCCTTGATGAATTCCAGCCGCAAGGTATTGGGCCCATTGCCGCGCCGGTTTCGCCGCCTTTGATCTGCTGCGGCAGCGTCAGGCTGCTGCGCCATTGCCGCTCCAGCCATCTCCATGGAAGGCTCAGGCTGCTGAGCATTGCGCTCGCGTCTCACCATTGCGCGATAGTCGGCAAATGCCGTCATTAGCTCGCCGCGTGAGGGCAATCCCGCCAGCGCCTCAGGCGCAGGCTCAAATCGCTGAAGCTGATCCAGCGCCCACCCGCGCGGATCATCGCCGACATACTCACCAGGGCGCGCGCCGAGACCGAAGCGATGCAAAGCGAGCGTTTGAGCGCCGAACTGAACGGACGATTGCATATGCGCCACCTCCTTAGTGCACCGATGATAGCGCGGCTTTCATCGAGCAGGTGTCGCAGATTGTATCAAATGGTTGCTGAATGGAGCGTAACCAGGGACTTCACACGCCTGAAGAGCCACGCACGCAGCTCAGCTGAAGTCCTTCTGGAAGCTGAAATCGACCATGATCTCGCTGGATATCTCTTCGAGCGCTGCTTGGCCTTGTTCAGGCGTAACGCCTTCAGGTAGGATCGCGAGAACTTCTGCACGGAACAGATGCTCGCCGCCCCATGCGCCCATTTCCTCGCCGCTCGAAAGGCTTTCGATATTGGCGCCGAGCCCCGCCAGCACTGAACTGACTTGCTTGATGATTCCGGGCCGATCCTGCCCGACTAGCTCAAACAGGAGCAGGCTTCCTGAAGTGTCCACCTCACTCTCAGCAGGGAAGATACGAACCTCCAGCCCGCCATCGATAGCTGCAATGGCTTGTTCGAGTTTGCTCTTTTGGTCAGGCTCGATCTCCACCAGAACGGACCCGACATAGAGCCCGCCCAAGCGGCTTAGATGGCCTTCCTTCCAATTGCCTTGAGCCGCGAGAACCGCGTCAGACAATTCCGATGTCAGTCCCGGCCGGTCGCTTCCAGTCACGGTCAGAACGTAGCGTGCAATGTCACTCATGCGCTTACCCTACCACTCCTGCACTCGCGAGCACCGCCAAAGTCAGAACATCAGGCGCAATCGCTGTCATAGGGACGATCTGCACAGGCTTTTCCATGCCGATCAGCATGGGGCCAATGGTCGCATTGCCAGCAAGCTCGCGCAGCAATTTGGCGGACAGGTTTGCGGATTGAAGGCCAGGCATGACCAGCACATTCGCAGGCCCTGACAGGCGGCTGAACGGGTAGTACTTCATCACACCGGGATTAAGCGCGGCATCCGGTGCCATCTCGCCTTCATACTCGAAGCCTGGGTTTTCTTCGTCGAGGATGGAAACCGCTTCACGAATGCTGTCGAGCCAACGCCCCGGAGGATTGCCGAAAGTCGAATAAGAAAGGAACGCAACGCGCGGTTCGTGACCCATTCGGCGCGCCACCGCTGCTGTTTCCTTCGCGATGTGCGCGAGCTGTTCGGCTGTCGGGCGCTCATTGATCGTAGTGTCAGCCAAGAACGTCGTATGGTTCTTGCCGATCATCATGTGGATACCGAAAGGCAAAGCTCCAGGCTTGGGATCGAGCACACGGTTCACTTCGCGTGCGCTCTGCGCAAAGGTCCGCGTAAGACCGGTAATCATCGCATCGCCATGGCCGAGAGCGACCAGCAGCGATGCAAACGTGTTCCGCTCCTGATTGACCATCCGGCGCACGTCGCGCTCGGTATAACCTTTGCGTTGCAAGCGGTTGTAGAGATAGTCGACCATTGCCGGCACATGCTCGGAGGTCGCTGAATTCTGAATCTCAAAGCTGCCCGGGTCTGCAACAGAAAGTTGATGTAGCTTGTCGACTACGGCCTTGGTCCGGCCAACGAGGATTGGCGTTCCATAACCAAAGTCGCGATATTGAATGGCTGCGCGAAGAACGACTTCTTCTTCGGCTTCTGCAAACACCACTCGCTTGGGATTGGCCTTCGCATCTTCGTAGACCCGCGTGAGCGCGCTTGTCGTCGGATTTAGCCTCGCCTTCAGCTCGTGACGATATGCTTCCAAATCCTTGATCGGAGCGAGCGCAACACCTGAATCCATCGCGGCCTTGGCAACCGCTGAAGAAACAACTTCGATCAGGCGCGGATCGAATGGTGCGGGGATGATGTAGTCGACGCCGAATTTCTGGTTCGAACCATAGGCAGCTGCGACCTCTTCAGGCACGCGTTCGCGCGCAAGTTCAGCAATCGCTGTGGCCGCAGCCATCTTCATCTCTTCATTGATCGTGGTTGCTTGCACATCAAGTGCACCGCGGAAGATGAAGGGGAAGCCCAGCACATTGTTGACTTGGTTGGGGAAATCGCTCCGACCGGTCGCAATGATCGCATCGGGCCGCACTTTCTTGGCTTCATCCGGCATAATCTCCGGCGTGGGGTTTGCCATAGCGAAGATGATCGGCTGCTTGGCCATCTTGGCCACCCATTCGGGCTTAAGCGCACCTGCAGCAGAAAGGCCGAGGAAAATGTCCGCACCATCAAGCGCTTCTTCCAGACTACGCGCGTCGGTGGCAACGGCATGCGCGCTCTTCCACTGATCGACATTGTCGCGACCCGGATAAATCGGACCGGAACGGTCGCACACGATTACATTTTCATGCCGAACGCCCAGCGATTTGATAAGAGCCGTACAGGCAAGTGCTGAGGCACCTGCGCCATTAACTACCATCTTGCAGTCTTTAAGCTCGCGTCCTGTCAGATGTGCTGCATTGATAAGGCCAGCCGCAGAGATAATCGCGGTACCATGCTGGTCATCATGCATGACCGGGATGTTCATCCGCTCGCGTAGAGCCTGCTCAATGATGAAGCATTCCGGCGCTGCGATGTCTTCCAGATTGATCCCGCCGAAGCTCGGCTCCATCAACGCAACCGCTTCGATGAACTTCTCAGGGTCTTCGGTTGCAAGCTCGATGTCGATGGAATCGACATCAGCAAAGCGTTTGAACAGGACCGCCTTGCCTTCCATCACAGGCTTGGATGCAAGTGCTCCCAGATTGCCGAGCCCGAGAATGGCTGTGCCGTTAGAGATCACCGCGACAAGGTTCGAGCGGCCTGTGTAACGCGCAGCTGTGCTTGGGTCCTCGGCAATCGCTTCAACGGGCGCTGCGACACCCGGCGAGTAAGCCAGGCTTAGATCGCGCTGCGTCGCCATGGGTTTGGACGCAATGATCTCGATCTTACCGGGACGAATAGTCTCGTGGTAAAACAAGGCTTCACGGGTAGTGAAACTGACCGGGTCTTGCTCGTTCTCGTCCGCCAAGCGGGGTCTCCTGTTCGCTGTCATCAGCCCTCTAAACCGATGCGCCAGCAAACGATAGGGGAAAGGCGTCGGGTTTCGACTCCCGAATCGCACGCATCGTGAGTAGTCCGGTTGCATGACCGCGAAGACCGCGACCAAACCCACGCCGATGATGCAGCAATTCCTTGGCCTCAAGGAAGAGGCAGAGGATTGCCTGCTGTTCTATCGCATGGGCGATTTTTTCGAGTTGTTCTTTGACGATGCAAAGAAAGCGTCTGCAGTCCTCGACATCGCTTTGACGACGCGCGGTGAACATGGCGGAGAGCCCGTGCCGATGTGCGGTGTTCCGGTGCATTCGGCTGAAGGCTATCTGGCGCGGCTTATCAAGGCCGGTTGCCGGGTTGCCATCGCAGAACAGGTTGAGACGCCCGAGGAAGCAAAAGCGCGCGCCAAACGCGAAGGCACACCGTCTTCCAAAGCTCTGGTCAGACGAGACATCGTCCGCTTTGTTACCGCCGGGACGCTGACAGAAGACGCGCTGCTTGAACCGCGCCGCGCGAACGTTCTGGCAGCGCTAGCAGAAGTTCGCGGTACCATTGGTATTGCAAGCTGTGACATCTCGACCGGTTCGATGATGCTAGAGGAATGCGCGCCTGATGGCCTATCCGCGGCGTTGGCAAGGCTAAGTGCTAGCGAAGTCGTTGTTCCAGAAGGCTGGAGCCTTGAACCCGATGAAGGCATTGAGCGGAACCACTCTGATTTCTCTAGCGATCAGGGGCGCGCGCGCCTTCAGAAAATCCACGAAGTCGCGACGCTTGATGGCTTTGGCGATTTCTCACGCGCTATGCTGGCAGCGGCCGGTGGGCTCATCGCTTACATGGAGCATGTGGGGCGCGGAAATTTGCCACTGCTCTTGCCACCCAAACTGCGCAGCACTGGTCAGATCATGGCGATGGATGAAGCGACCCGCAGCAGTTTGGAAATCCTCGCCAGCCAGTCAGGCGGCCGCGAGCACAGCCTGATTGCCGCGATTGATCGCTGTTCTACAGGCGCCGGTGCGAGACTGCTCGCGGAGGATCTGTCTGCGCCTTTGCTGGACCGCTCAGCCATCGAAGCACGCCTCGCGCTCGTCCAATGGCTCCATGACGATCCGATCATGCGCGCTGAGCTTCGCGAGAAAATGCGCGCTCAGCCTGATTTTGCGCGCGCCCTGGGCCGGATGGCAGCAGGCCGCGGCATTCCACGCGATCTCGGACAAATCCGCGATGGACTATCAGGTGCGCAGCAAATCCATGAGTTCCTCCAAGCCAAAAGCGATCAACCCGCGCTTCTCGAAAGGCTGTTGCCGGAACTGACGGGGCATGGCGCATTGGTCGACGAGCTGGCGCGAGCGCTTGTGCCATCCCCGCCGACAGAGCGTTCGAATGGCGGCTATATTGCTGAGGGCTATGATGCATCTCTCGATGAGCTTCGCAGCATTTCAGGCAATGCGCGCCGGGCGATTGCTGCAATGGAAGCACGCTATCGCGAAGAAACCGAAATTGCTTCGCTGAAAATCAAGCATAATGGCGTGCTCGGCTATTTCATTGAAGTGCCCAGCCGTCACGCAGACGCCCTGATGGCGCAAGATAGCGGCTTCACACACCGTCAGACCATGAAAGGCGCAGTGCGATTCAATTCGGTCTCCCTGCATGAAGAAGCCACCCGAATTGCAGAGGCAGGCGGGCAAGCGCTTGCCGCCGAAGAAACGCATTTCAACGACTTGGTAGAGCTGGCGCTTCGCACGCGTGAAGGGATTGCTCAAACCGCATCGGCCATTGCTCGGATCGATGTCAGCGCGGGGCAGGCAGAACGCGCGGCAGAAAGTGGCTGGTGCAAGCCCGATATCGAAGATGAAGCAGTGCTCGACATTCGCGAAGGCAAGCATCCGGTTGTCGAAGCAGCGCTCGTCAAGAGTGGTGAGCGCTTTGTCGCCAATGATTGTGACCTATCATCAACTGACCGGTTCTGGCTCATCGGCGGCCCCAATATGGGTGGTAAGTCGACTTTCCTACGGCAAAACGCTTTGATTGTTCTGCTCGCGCAAGCTGGGGGTTTTGTCCCAGCGAGCAGCGCGCGGATTGGTCTCGTCGATCGTCTGTTCAGCCGCGTCGGCGCATCTGATAATCTGGCCCGCGGACGCTCTACTTTCATGGTCGAGATGGTAGAGACAGCCGCAATCCTCGCGCAGGCGAGCGAGCGCAGCTTTGTGATCTTGGATGAAGTCGGGCGCGGTACGTCAACCTATGATGGCCTTGCGCTTGCCTGGGCGGTTGCTGAAGCGATGCATTCGCAAATCCAGTGCCGCTGCCTGTTTGCCACACACTACCATGAGCTTGCTCGCCTCTCTGACAGTTGCGAAGCGCTTTCGTTGCACCACGTCCGCGCAAGGGAATATAAGGGCGACCTGATCTTGCTCCATGAAGTCACCAGCGGCGCAGCGGATCAGTCCTTTGGGCTGGCTGTGGCGCGGCTGGCGGGTGTCCCAGATCGCGTCGTCAAGCGGGCCAAGCAAGTGCTCGCAAAGCTTGAGGAAAATCGCAAGGAGACCGGAGGTTTAGCCGCTGGGTTGGGAGGCCTTCCTCTATTTGATGCGATCGAGCATGTGAGCGAAAATACTGAAGATCCCGCAGTTGTCTTGCTTGACGAAATCGCAGAACTCGACGTCGATTCCATGTCGCCTCGCGAAGCGCTGGAACAGCTCTACGCACTGACGAAGAGAGCGCAGTCTACAAAGCGTTAACTTTCTCGTTTTATTCTCCGCCTCATGGCGGCAGGTATCTTCAAAGGCCCGAAAGGCGCGCTCATCTTTATGGGGGCGACGATGGCGAGCGTAGTGCTGCTGGTCGGCACGGAAGAGGATGGCGGCGCCTTGGTGGCTGCAACAGATGGAATTTCTGGCAACACCTCTGGCGATCAGATCCCGGCACCGGCACGCGATGTCGGGCGCTTGCCGCAGCCTGCGGCACGGCCTGCGCGGCAGCCGTCAGAATCTGTGTTCGGTGACAATACATTCTTCACCAATGAAGAAGAATTGATCGACGATACGAATGGCTTTGACCCTACGCCTGACAATCCGCAGCCATTCGACACCCAGCCCTCCGATGCTCAAGTCTTTGAGCAGCAGACGTTTGACTCTCAGCCACCTTCCGGCGATGTGACGGTCGTCGAAAGTTATGGCCGAACAGAAATCCGATAATTCCAACGATCTCGCTGAAGAGCGGACCGATCTTGCCGAAGACCGCACCATCATGGCTATGGAGCGTACCTTCGCAGGCTGGATGCGTACGGCCTTTGCCGCAATTGGCATTGGCCTCGCCTTTCGAGCTGTGTTCGGCGAATTTGATCCGCCCTGGCTTGCCCGCGCAATTGCGACTGCATTTATCCTTCTGGGTGCAGTCGTCGCCTACACCGCAGAGCGCCGCGCGACTGCAACGTTTAAACGCTTGTCCCCACACGAGGTCGATACACCCGGCAGGCCAGGAATACGCTGGATCGGATGGGGCGTATCAGGTGGCGCAGTTCTTCTCGCGATCGCACTCTGGGTGCTGCACGAGAATGGCCCGCTTGGCGGCTAGCGACGGTGACTAGCGCGTCGGCACCGGCGCTTCACCGGTATAATCGTAGAAGCCGCGTCCTGTCTTACGGCCAAGCCAGCCCGCCTCGACATATTTCACGAGCAATGGCGCAGGGCGATACTTGCTGTCTCGCGTCGTCTTGTAGAGGACTTTGATGATATCGAGGCAGGTGTCGAGGCCGACGAAGTCTGCCAACTCCAACGGACCCATCGGATGGTTGAGGCCCAGGCGACACCCTTTATCGATATCGACAATCCCCGCAGTTGACTGACCGAGTACAAAGATCGCTTCATTGATCATCGGCAAAAGAATGCGGTTTACGACAAAGCCCGGTTCGTCCTGACTGAGGACAACCTGCTTGCCTAAACCTTCTGCAAAAGCCGTGATGCGATCTGTGGTTCCCTGTGCAGTCGCAAGGCCAGGAATGACTTCAATCAAACCCATCACCGGGACCGGATTGAAGAAGTGTAAGCCGATGAAGCGCTGGGGGTCTGGCGAATAGTTCGCCATCCTTGTGATGGGGATCGAACTTGTGTTTGAGGCCATCACGGCATCAACGCCAAGCATCTTGCCAGCAGCTTCGAATATAGTCTTCTTGATCTCTTCGCGTTCTGTCGCAGCCTCGATAATGAGACCGGCGTCGGACATCGGCGCGTAGTCAGCAACCGGAGTAACGCGAGCAAGGATCACTTCAGCCTGGTCCGCTTCGAGCTTTCCGCGACCAACCAGCTTGGTCAAAGCCTTATCGATCTTGCCTTTACCAGCTTCAGCATGCGCAAGGTCCAAATCGGAGAGCAGAACTTTCATGCCATGCTGCGCAACTGTTTGCGCAATGCCCGTTCCCATCTGGCCTGCGCCGATTACGCCAACTGTCTGCATAGTACCCGTCCTTATCTCGACGCCCCACTTCGCAAGTGCAGCATGAATGTTGGCGCGCCTGTTAGCGAGCGCAGACATGTATGGCTAGTGGCTTGGAGTCTAACGGTTGGCGCCGGGTACCCATTTGACGTCAGCAGCGCCATTATCGTTGAACACCCGCGCAAGCACAAATAGGTAATCCGAAAGACGATTAATGTAAGCAAGCGCCGCAGGGTTGGTCGGCTCAGCAGCCGCTAGGGCAGTCATTGCCCGCTCAGCCGCTCGCGCGCTAGCGCGTGCAACATGCGTCCGCGCGGCTGCTTCGCTTCCGCCGGGCAACACGAAGCTGGTCAACGGTTCAAGAGCCTCGTTCGCCGCGTCAATAGCGTTCTCAAGCCAATCGACTTGGGGTTGAATGACGCGCAGGACCATTTCACCGGGAGCGAAATCACCATCTTCAGCCGGCGTTGCGATGTCCGCACCCAGATCAAACAGATCGTTTTGAACCCTGAACAGGTTCTGAGCGTGCTCTCCATCGTCCAGAGCCGCTGCTGCTAGTCCAATCGCGGAGTTCGCTTCATCAACCTTACCGATCGCTTCAATACGAAGGCTTGCCTTTGCTACGCGCGCGCCATTCACAAGACCAGTTGTCCCGTCATCACCAGTGCGCGTATAGATCTTGTTGAGCTTGACCATGGTTTGAAACGGTAAGCTTAGCGCGAGACAGCGAGAATGATTGCGACGACCACAATCGCTAGAGCCTGATATTTGATCCGTGCGAACATCGCCTTGTTCTGCATCAACTGCATTTCAGTGACGGTTTCGCCTTCGCCGCTTTCCAGATCGATCTTAGTCGTCTTCAAGAAAGCCACGACGCCCCGGATGAGTGAAACAACCACCAGAACGCAAAGTATTATGAGTATCGGTACTAGGATATAATTCATGGCAATTATCTAGGCCTTCTAAAACGAAATACCAGCCGGCAAAATTTGCGACCGGAGTTGCTCTGCAAGCAACGGTCCGTCTTCTCCTGCGTTCCTCAAATCTGCCAGCGAAGCCGATCCGCGGCGTTTTGCGAGCTTCTTGCCCGTCTCGTCCATCAGCAGCGTATGGTGATGCCAGCGTGGAACAGGGAGACCCAGCAAAGCCTGCAACAAGCGATGAATATGGGTGGCCTGAAACAGGTCAGCGCCCCGTGTCACCAGAGTGACGCCATCAGCTGCATCGTCAAGCGTCGCTGCAAGATGATAGCTCGCAGGCAAAGCTTTCCTCACAAGAATAACATCCCCGAACACACTGGGATCAGCCTTTTGCAACCCTGCGAGTTCATCTTTCCATTCAAGGGCGCCGATGCGTTCAACAGCGCCTTCCACATCCAGCCTCCAAGCAACAGGCGCATCTAAGTCAATCGCGTTGCACTTACAGGTCCCCGGGTAGATCGGGCCTTCCGGTCCTTGCGCGGTCGCCTGCTCAGCGATCTGCGCGCGGCTGCATTGGCAAGGATAGAGCAAGTTCATATCGGCCAGACGGTCGGCGGCCTCTCGATAAGCATCGATCCGCGTGGATTGCGCGGGGACCTCTTCCCATTCTAGTCCGAGCCATTCCAAGTCGCGGCGAAACTCGTTCGCCAGCTCAGGCTTGCTGCGCTCGCCGTCAATATCCTCAATTCGCAACAAGAAACGTCCGCCATCGGCACACGCGAGATCGTGCGCAACAATCGCGGAATAGGCATGTCCCATATGCAAAGAGCCGTTTGGGCTAGGGGCGAAACGCGTGACTGTCATGGGTCCGAACATCCTATGGCACAGTGTTTTCTTCCTCGCGAGCAGACAATTGTGCTGTGGAAAGCGGCACCGTCATGGGTTTGACTCCAAATCCTGTCACGGCATGTTCCGTTCATCAGCCGAGTAAGGAGCGCGAGACGTGTTCAAAGCTGAACTGATTGAAAGAGCAGCGCGATTCCGCAGTGCGGAAGAGGATCCGACGCGCAATCCGGAGGCGTGCCCGTCGCTGGTGCTCAATGCTGATTACACACCCTTATCCTACTACCCGCTCAGCCTTTGGCCGTGGCAGACCGCAATCAAGGCTGTGTTTCTTGACCGGGTAGACATTGTCGCAAGCTATGACCGCGAAGTGCATTCGCCTTCGCTGGACATGAAAATCCCAAGCGTCATCGCACTCCGGCAATATGTGAAGCCTAGCGAGTTTCCTGCGTTTACGCGCTTCAATCTGTTTCTGCGCGACCGTTTTCAATGCCAATATTGCGGCAGTGGCCATAATCTGACTTTCGACCATGTGATCCCGCGCCGGATGGGCGGCAAGACCACGTGGGAGAACATCGTCACAGCCTGCGCTCCGTGCAATATGAAGAAAGGCGGGCGCACCCCGAAAGATGCGCATATGGGCCTGTTTTCAAAACCTATCAGGCCGACCAGCTGGCAATTGCAGCAATATGGCAAGGCATTCCCGCCCAATTATCTCCACGAGACTTGGCGCGATTACCTTTATTGGGACATCGAGCTGGAAGAGTAAGGTCAGCTTGCAGAGGCTAGAGGGATTTACATAGCCCTTCGGCAAGAGGTTCGCGGGTTCTGTCGCGTAGTTGCTTCTTGGTATCGCAACGAGAAAACCAACGATGTCGCAAACCCACACATTTCGTCGGCAGCATGCTGCGATTGAGAAGCTCGCAAGTGAATTGTCAGAAGCCATGTCTGGGATTGACGCCGATCCGGATGCCGAGCTGTGCGCCCATATTATCGCTAAGATGACGGGTATTCTGACACTGCATCTCGCGGCGGAAGACCGTTCGCTTTACCCGCGCATGATCGCATCTTCCGACCCGGGGGTTTCTAAAACCGCCTCCAAGTTTGCAGAAGAGATGGGCAATCTTGCTCCGGCCTATTCGGAATTCGAAGCCAGATGGCGTTCCGCTGATGCCATTTGCGACGATCCACAAGGCTTTCGCCACGAAGCCAACGCAATCCTTCAAGCGCTAAGTACACGCATTCACAGGGAGAACACGGTGCTCTATCCCCTCGCAGAAAGGATGCAGTCTCGAAGAATGTCCGTTTCAGGCCCGCTATTGGCCTAGCGCGCAGAGAGGTTTTATCCTTCGATCACACGCGTTTCCGGATGATGCTTATCCAGATGCTTCTTGATGATGCGCAGATTTCGAGTGTTCGAGCGAAACAGAAAGTCCGCGGCATCGCCAACGACCGGAACTGCGCCCACAGCAGTATCGAAAGCGACATTGGCGCCCATCCGCCACAGCTTCCACTTGGGCAGGCCTAAATTGCGCGCTTCCCACACCAGATAAGCGCCCATCGCCGTTGTGACGATATCGCCCAAGATGGGGATCAATCCAACAATGGCGTCAAGCCCAATGGGAACATTCACCCCAGGGATACGAAAGCTGCGTTCCAGCAGTATTTCCATCGACTCAACACGTTGACGGATCGACTGGACATCGGTCCCTGTTGGCAAAGACAAGCCGACGATCTGCGGCTCATTCATGTCGCGCATGCGGCTCTCCTTCACTCATTAAATGGGGTTGAGTGCGAGAGGAAACAAGGCGTGGAGGCCCCATTGGTTCTCTTCGTACCCTGAAACTCCGGCTCTAACGAGCGACCAGCGCACCGGTTGGCCAAGCGGTATGAACACCTCTTGTGCGATCAATTCGGCTTGAGCTTCCGCATAAATTTGCTGTTTTGCCAGTAGATCACGGGCATCAAGCGCCTCTTCAACCAAAGCATCCGCTTTAGCGGAGCAGAGCCCCTCGCCTAACCCGCAGTTGAATTGGTTGAGATACCAACGCGGGGAGTAATAACGCGCCAAAGCATCAAAAAGGCGCAAATCAGCATCGCTCTCGTCTTCAGCACGAATGGCTTCCACGCCTATTCCGGAAAGGTCTTCGCGCAACTGCTCAAACAGCAAGTCACTTCCAGGTCCATCGGGCATAGAGATCGTAAGCCGTGCAAGGCCCCCGAACTCCGCCGCAGCAGTACTAGTTTTCCAGCCAGATATTCTGCGCGCTGCGATTGCGCGACGTTCGTCTATGGTCTGGTCAGCCCAACGCTCTTGCAAAGAGGTGCGATTACCTTCGAGCGCCAATGGATAGATGAGAGTGGATGCCTGCCAGCCGCCAAAATTGAAAGGTTGCATCAGATCGGAACGATCAATCGTCATGGAGATGGCTTCTCGCAACGACGCTTCGGCAAGGAGCCCCTCAGGCCGAATGACCTTTAGTCCGAGCAATCCCAGAGGCGCATCAAGACGCACCGTGCCGGCAGACAATGGGCCGGTATCCGCGAGCGGTAAGTGAGCAATAGTGCCGCCGAGCACCAAATCGATTTCGCCATCCGCAAACTCGCTAACAGCACGTTCCGCTGCCAGGGTCCGTAGAAAGATAGGGCGGGTCAGCTCACTCCAATTCTGACGCGCCGGCAGACCGCGAGCTTCCGGCGGTAAAGCTGCAAGCTCGATGGAGTCCGTGCTTTCCTCGGATTGCTCTGCCATGGGTCCGGTCCCCAAACCTGCGCGTTCAAAACCCATTTCAGGTTGAGCGAGCAACCGCATGAAATCGGGCATTGGGCTCTTCAACTGGATTTCGACCACACGGCCCGTCATCGCCCGAATTTGATCGACCTTTGCGAGGTCATAGCCGAGCGCACTCCCGCTTAGTGTCACGATATTATCCTGCAAAGCATCGCGAATCTCTTCAGCGGTTATCGGCTCGCCATCTGGCCAGTCTGAATCGCGCAGACGAAAAATATAACTCATTCCATCGTCGGTCACGATCCAGCGTTCAGCGATGGCTGGCAGAATTTCGCCTGACGGATCAAGCGAAACCAGCCCTTCTTTCGTGGCTGCACGCAAATGGGCGCTAGCTGTAGAGAGGGAGGTAGGATCCTCTCGCTCAGTCTCTGCCCAACCGCCTATAACGACAATGTCCAGCGGCCCGTCTGCGTCCGAACGGTCGCAAGCAGTCAACAACGCCAGCGTCAAGAGAAGTGCACCAATCCGCATGGGAGCCCTTGTAACAGGACGAGCTCGTCTAGTCAGTCTGGAGTTTGCAACTTGTGAGTGTCCAAGTACGTCAACGTGATTTGGACTGCCAATTATCCAGCATCTCTATGCAAGACTGAAAGATCGATCTCATCGTCAAAGGCAACGCCAAAGCGGTTTTGTTGAACCCACGCAACAGTGCCGCTTGCTTTGCCTACGCCCGGCAAGTTCACTGTAATACGGTGTCCGCGAACAACAGGGACTTGACCGTCACCCATCATTCCGCCTGCAGAAAGGTTACGCACTTTGATGCGGTGCGCGCCTGTCTCACTTTCAATCCGAAGATCGGCCAGCAAAAAAAGGTTCTCGCGCGCAAGGTTGCGAGCATCTGTCGTCACCATGGCTGTTGTCCTTTTCTCTCATTCTGCCCCAGCAATGTGAGCTGGTCGCAGGAACAATACAGGTTTGCGAAGACAAGACATTTACATTGCGGAAACTAAAGAAGCATTAACCTCTAAACCGCGCAGGACGCCTGAAAATACCAACTCAATCGAACTCCATCTGCGGGTGTAGAGTGAACAAGGATTGGCCGGTTAAATCGCTCAATCGTCGCGAGAGATTTTCTCTTTTCGCTCATGAGCTTCTTGCGCTTCGACTGTCATCGTTGCAACTGGACGAGCGATCAGACGGCGCAATCCAATCGGATCGCCTGTAACTTCACAATATCCATATTCGCCGGCATCAATCCGGCGCAAGGCGGCATCGATCTTGGAGATCAGTTTGCGCTGCCGATCGCGGGTCCGCAGCTCGATACCCCAATCTGTCTCGCTAGACGCGCGATCATTCAGATCAGGTTCGCGGATCGGACCATCCTGCAGCGACTGGAGCGTCTGCCCAGCCGCGTCGTGAATGGATTGTTTCCACTCAAGCAACAGCATCCGGAAATAGTTTTCCTGCTGCTCGTTCATGTAAGGCTCGACTTCGCTCGGGACGTAACCCGGCGCGAGATCGCTTTTCACCTTTTCGAGAACTTTATTATCTGTTGCCGCAGTGGCCATATGGTCCTCTTAAAAACTTCCCCGTCAGACCGTCCTATCGTCTGACATCCCGATTTTTCGGTGATGCAGCCCCTCTGCTGAGCGGGCCTATAAGCGTGAGTTACAGCGCGCACAAGGAGGATTTACCCCGCTCCTCTTAGTGACTGTGCATTAACAGGCTGCGAACAAATGACTTGGCAAAGAAACCAGTTCGTTAGGCGCAGCAAACAAAAAAGGTGAACACGTTAACCATTTGGTGACCATGTTTGAGCGACACCTTGGTCAAGCGATGCGGAAGGGGAACCGGATTGCCAAAACACTAGGGGGCCAAAAATGCAATTGAAGAGCATTACAGTAACAACAAACGAAGCTGACATTCAGGCGGAGAACCTGTTCATCGCCAATGCGCTTGCCGCAGCCGCACAAGGTGAGCTGAGCGCCTATTTCGACCTCGGCGTCGCTTATTCAACCGGGAGCCAGGGCGCGCAATGCGACCTCGTGGAAGCGCACAAATGGTTCAATCTTGCTGCATCCAAAGGGCATGAAGAAGCCAGCTGGTGTCGTGCGGATATTTCCGATGAAATGACCGCTCGCGAAATCGCAGAAGCGCAGCGCCGTGCGCGCCAATGGATGATGCAGGAGCGCAAGGTTGCTTGATCGCCAAGACGGCAAGCCGAGTATACGCTTGCCGTTTTATCCCTTCTTGAAGGGAGTTCTTTGATCAAGAAACATCTGGTCCGTCGCGATACCTTCGCGCTCGCGATCGAGGAAATCAGCGACAGCACGGCGAAATCCGGGATCACCGATCCAATGTGCTGACCAAGTTTGTTCAGGCTCATAACCGCGAACCAACTTGTGCCCGCCCTGCGCGCCTGCTTCTACTTGTTTCAGGCCGCGCTCAATCGCGATGTCGATGGCTTGGTAATAGCACAGCTCGAAATGCAGGAATTTGATGTGCCTGCTGCAACCCCAGTAGCGGCCATAGATCGTGTCAGGACCAACAAAGTTGAGCGCTCCTGCCACCCATTCACCATCTTGCTCTGCCATGACGAGCACAATGCTTTCAGCCATTGTCTGGCCAAGCAGAGTGAAGGCATCGCGCGTCAGATAGGGCGTGCCCCATTTTCTAAGGCCAGTGTCCTGATAGAAGACCCAAAACGCATCCCAGTGTTCCTGCTTGATGTCATCGCCTGACAGTTGAACGATCCGCACATCACGCTGAGCAGCGGCACGTTCCTTGCGCAATGCGCGGCGCTTCCGCGAGGCCAGCGCGCCAAGGAATTCATCAAAGCTGGCATAGTCGCGATTGTGCCAGTGAAACTGGATATCACTGCGCGTGAGCCAGCCGCCGCGTTCAAACAATGGCAGCTGCGCGCGATCGACAAAGGTCGCGTGCGCAGTCGCGATCTCGCTGCGTTCGCACAGCGTTTCAACCGCTTTGAGCAAATGCAAAGCGAGCTCTTCATCGCGCAGTAAAAGTCGCGGCCCGCTGGCAGGCGTAAACGGCGCTGCGATCTGGAGCTTGGGATAATATTGACCGCCAGCGCGCTCCCACGCATTCGCCCAAGCGTGATCGAAGACATACTCGCCTTGGCTATGATGCTTCACATAGCTGGGCGTGGCCGCCGCGAGCTTCCCTTCCATATCAGTGATGATGACCGGGACCGGCTCCCAGCCAGTACCGGGACCCACCGAGCCTGAATCCTCCATCGCGCTCAAAAATTCGTGGCTCACGAAAGGATTGTTGGTGGTGTTGAGCGCGTTCCACTCGTCGCGATCAAGTCCACTGATCCCGGGCGCAATCTGAACCGTGTAAGCGGAGCTTTCTGAAGAGGTATCACTCATGCTTTCACCTCAGCAGCGAGGCCCTCGCCTTCGCTGATTAGCGCATCGGTGTGTCGAAGCGCGCGAGCACGAGTGCCACTGCAATTCACCGTCCAGGTCAGAATCGGCAAGCCTTTGCTGCGAAGCTTCGCAACCCAAGGGTTCGGAAGCGCGGCGATATGGTAAGCGAGAAAGTCCGGCTTCGCGATCTTGAACGCCAGCCGTCTTTGCCAGGCTTGCTGAGTGTAGCCATACTCATCCTCGCGCATAACCAATCCAGCGCAGGTCTTGGGTGAGTTCCGACGAAACCAGCGCGCGACCCGCGGGTCAAAGCTCATGACGGCATGGTCGCCAGTGTACTTATCGACTTCGCGGGAGACTAATTCGCAAGTCCGCTCCACATTATATCCGCGTTTCGACTTGACCTCGATGAGGATTGGAACTTTTCCAGCAACCTCATTCATCAGATCTGCGAGAGACGGCGGAGACTGATCACTGCCTTTAAGCTTGAGTTGTCCGATCTCGGCAGCGCTCAAGCGATCTGTGTCCCTTTGATCTCCAGTCAGTCGCTCCAAATCCCAGTCATGAAAGACCATCGGCATGCTATCCGCGCTGCGTTGAATATCGCACTCGACACCCATGCCGCGTTGGATCGCAAGCCGCACGCCTTCGAGCGAGTTTTCCGGAACGTCTGCCCCATGCAGTCCGCGATGGGCGTACTCCCACCGCGTCAGCCAGTCTGGAGCAGTGCGCTTTGACAAGGTCGCTTACTCTCCCGCCAGCGCGATAATGGCGTCGACCTCGACCGCCGCGCCGAGAGGAAGGGAGGGCACGCCAACGGCTGCTCTGGCGTGACGCCCCGCTTCGCCGAACACGTCGAACATTAGCTCAGACGCGCCATTTGCCACTTTGGGCTGATCAGTGAAATCGGGAGTGGAATTTACGAAAGCACCCAGCTTTACGATCCGCTCCACTCTTTCGAGCGGAACCAATGATGCCTTCAACTGCGCGAGGATCATCAGACCGCAAGCTCTAGCCGCAGCTATTCCGTCTTCGACACTTACATCTTCGCCTAACCGCCCGGTTACGAGCTCGCCATTCACAAAGGGAAGCTGACCGGAGACATGGGCAAAGCCGTTCTGAACAACGACCGGTACGTAGCTGGCGACAGGGGCGGCGGCCTCCGGCAAGATGATCCCGAGCTCCTGCAATCGTGCTTCAATGCTCATGCCTTTTCCCTCTCCAATTGTTGGAGCAGCCACGGCAGAGCCTCGCTCCATTGATCAATTCTTGCGTGCGCATGACCTGCGTCATGCGCGCAATCGATATGCGGCGCGATATCGGGATCGCCGCACAGGTGCAGCCGCGTCACATGCGGCACTTCTTCTGAAACCGATAAGTGATGCTGTGCCAGATCGTCGATGAAGATCGCTTGAGCAGGCGCATATTCTTCTATGATTGCTTTGAGCGCAGGACCCTTAGGGCCCTGGTTCGTGAAGACGCGCGCATGAACCCCGTGGTTCTTCAATTGCTCGGCCCGATGATCGCGCCGCTTGTCGACCAAGTTAGTCAAAATCACGACATCAGCATCCTCGGCCAACCGATTGATGCCATCGACTGCACCAGCAATCGGCAACTGCCGATCCATCTCGGTATCGAAAAACTTGCCGAGATAGCGCCAGATCTCCTCTGGCGGCAGCACTTCACCGCTTTCGCGCCAGCGCATAGCCGTAGCGAAATTGTTGCCTTGCAAATTAAAGGTGATCTCATCGCCTTCTTCGAGCCACTCCTTGAAATGCGCGACCATGTGCAAGATCACTTCGTCGCAATCGCTGATAATAAGAGGGCGGGTCATTGTGGTGTTCCTTGGCGCAATTGAGCGCGCGCTGCGATAAGCTCTTCTGGCGTGACTGCAAGCGCCTCTGCACATTTGACAAGATCGGGCTCATGATCAGCCAGAAAATCCAGCACCGCCAACATGACAGTCGGATCATCAAGGCCAATACGAAGCGCGTCGGGATCAAGACCTGTCAATGAAAGCAAGCGCTCAGCCCTTGGCTGATCGCTGCATGTCCAGCCGAGAGCGGCCAGCGCAAGGGCCATTGCTTCGCTATGAGAAGCGCCGGTGGCCTCCGTATTCCTACCTGATTTTCTAGAGAGAATTGTCGCCGCCTTCACCTGAGTTTATACATGTTCACTAACAGGGAGCATTCCAGCCAGTGTCAAAGAGAATATTGGTCGTTGAAGACAACGATTTAAACCGCAAATTGTTCTGCGATGTGCTCAGAGCGAATGGATTTGAAGCTGAACCCTGCGCTGATGGGGCCGCAGCGCTTGATACTGCGCGCAATATCACACCTGACTTGATCATAATGGACATTCAACTCGCTAACATCTCCGGCATCGACTTGATCGAACAAGCCAAGGCTGACAGCACATTGTCTGATGTGCCTGTATTGGCTGTGACAGCCTATGCTGGAAAGGGCGACGAAGACCGTATTAGGGAAGCAGGTGCGGCCGGATATCTGGCAAAGCCGATTTCAATCATGCCGTTCATGAATGCGGTCAAAGGGCTGGTCGAGTAGGACTAATCCGGCTCTGCAAGCCTACATTCATGCCCGGTCGCCAAATGCGCAAAACTTGACAAGCTGCATCTTCAACCGCTTTTCAGCCGTAATTGCGTGGCATCTCCCGCGCTCTCGAAGACTTAGAAAGGTTTCACCCTGATGGATCGCGCCGAAATCGACGCTACAATTCGCTCTTTGATCGAGCCCTTCAACAAGAAGGAAGTCGAGATCACCGACGAAACCACTTTCGCAAACGATTTGGAATTCGACAGCCTGACAGTGATGGATTTTGTCGCTGCCATCGAAGACGAATTCGACATCATCATAAGCATGAACCAGCAGGCGGAAATCGAGAATTTCGGCCAGCTCATCGATGCTGTAGCGAAGCTGCAAGACAGCTAAGGAAATATTGGGCCGATGACTGACCAGGGTCTCATGACAGAGAAGGGCGATCTCTTCTCCAAGTTCGATGATCTCATCCAGATGCGCGAAGGTCTGCTGGCGAGTGGGGTCGAAGATCCCTTCAATCTCGTGATGGAGAAAGTGCTTTCGCCGACGCGCGCTATTTGCAACGGGCGCGACACCATCCTGCTCGGCACATACAACTATATGGGCATGACGTTTGATCCGGATGTGATCGATGCGGGCAAGCAAGCTCTTGCAGACTATGGTTCAGGCACGACGGGTAGCCGCGTTCTGAATGGCACTTATCAGGGCCATAAGGAATGCGAAGACGCTCTGAAAGAGTTCTACGCTATGGACCACGCCATGGTCTTCTCAACCGGTTATCAAGCCAATCTCGGGATCATTGCGACCATCGCTGGTAAGGGCGATTACATCGTGCTTGACATCGATAGTCACGCGTCGATCTATGATGGCTGCGCTATGGGCAAAGCAGAGATTGTGCCGTTCAAGCACAATGACATCGAAGCGATGGAAAGGCGCCTGCGCCGCATTCCGGAAGAGGCTGGCAAGCTCGTCGTTCTTGAAGGCGTCTATTCGATGCTGGGCGACGTCGCGCCGCTCAAAGAAATGGTCGCAATCGCGAAGAAATACGGGGCGATGGTCCTCGTCGACGAAGCGCACTCGATGGGCTTTATCGGTGAAAATGGCCGCGGCGTTTGCGAGGAAGCCGGCATCATTGATGATGTCGATTTCATCATCGGGACATTCTCGAAAAGCGTTGGGACAGTCGGAGGTTTTTGTGTTTCAAACCACCCGAAGTTTGAAGTGCTAAGACTGGTATGTCGTCCATATGTGTTCACCGCGAGCTTGCCGCCAAGTGTCGTGGCGACTGCTGCCACTTCGATCCGCAAGCTGATGCATGGCTCTAACAAGCGCGCGCATCTTTGGGAGAACTCCAAGCGGCTGCATAAAGGCCTGACCGACCTTGGGTTTGAGCTTGGTACGGATGAGCCTCAAAGCGCAATCGTAGCAGTCATCATGCCTGATTTGGAACGCGGTGCCGCGATGTGGGAAGCACTCTTGAAGGAAGGGCTCTATGTCAATCTTGCAAGACCGCCAGCGACACCGGCCAACATGACCCTGCTGCGCTGCTCGCTGTGTGCAGAGCACAGCGCGGAAGAGGTTGAAACCATTCTCGGAATGTTCGAACGCGCGGGCAAGGCAATCGGTATTATCTGATACAAAATGGGCGGCCGAGGCGCCAAGCCTCGACCGCCCGTCCTGCATGTCCCCCGACTGCAGGTGTAAGGCCGAGCTAAGCCCTTGCTTCCTCTCCAACTGATTGATCCCCTTGCGTTTTATTCTCTGGGAATACCGGCCACATCAGCTGCTGGCCGAGTGTGGCGGGGGCCAGATTTTCTACGCCATAGCTTTCCGGATAGCTGCGCGTGATCTTAGCTGTGCCGAACAGAACGTCCCAGAAAAACAGCAAATTGCCGTAGTTGCCTTTGTAGTTGACCGCGGGGTCATCGGCATGGCGACCATGATGCGCGTGATGCGTTGCCGGCGTGGAAATAGTCCGCTCAATCAACCACATAACAGGTGAGAGCCATTTGATGCGGTAAAGCGGCTTGTCCCAGGCGACGTCCGAATGCGCGCCGGTAATAACCGCAAGCTTTACAACGATGTAGCCAGCATAGACCCACCCCAGACCAAGGTAGATAAGCACGCCAGACAGCCAGATGCCCGGCATCATCGCATAGTAAAACAGGTTATTCCGGTAGACGAGCCGCACGCTCATATATTGCGCGTTGTGATGCGCGCGATGGAGATTGTAGAGCCATGAAAAAGTGTGGCTTGCGCGGTGCCACCAATATTGCATCATATCATCGAGAATGAGGAACAGCGCGATCGCGGCAAAGACATTGATGCCGGAAAGCGCGCCTTCCCATTGCGGCGCCACGAAACCTGCCAGAGCAGCGGAGGAAAACAGGATCGCCGGCTGCGTGAAGCCCAGCAAGACGAACATGCTGACCGCTTCGACGATACCGTCATCGCGCGTCTGCTCTGCTTTCGAAAACAGATTGGAACGCAAGAGTTCCATAAACGCGAAGCTGAGGAAGATCGCGAGAATCGCAATGGTTGAACCGGGCATGTGACCTCTCCTTGTCGCAAACCGGTATAACTGATAGCCCGCGCACAGAATGTCAGATATTTTACAATTTGATCCCCGCTCGCTTAGCGCGCCCATGCTGTTCTCTGTGCTTGAGCCAGGCCATCAGGCGTCGCTGCTGGCAAACGCGCCTAAGCGCCAATTCGCAGAAGGTGCGATCATCCAGAACAGAGGCGAGAAAGCGCGCGGGTTCTATCTGATCGAAACCGGATCAGTGGCCATCGGCCAATTCCTCATGAGCGGGGATTTTCGCGGTGTCGCGCTGCTGGGGGCCGGGGATTCCTGGGGTGAGCTTGCCATGCTGACTGAGCGCCCGAGGGTCGTTGATGCGATTGCCAGAGCAGATTGCACAGTACGATTCATCGCTGAACGCGACTTCGACGCACTGATCGCGCGCGAACCTGCGATCATGCGAAAACTGCTTGTAGCGCTGTCAGCGCAGCTGCAGGAATTGCTCAATGTGATGAGCGGCATCAGGCGCGGTTCCGCGATGCCGCGCGTCGCAGCCATGCTCAACACGCTTGCTCGCAACATGACCTTGCCAGCACAGATTTCCATCACGCAGCAGGAACTGGCAGAGTTCCTCGGTCTGACTCGAGCCACGGTCAATGCGGCCTTGAACGCGCTTTCTGAAGCTCACGCGATCACAAGAGGCTACGGCACGATTACCGTGGTCTCGCGCGAAAGTCTCGAAGAAGAAATGCTACAGGATTAGCCGGCGCTTGCTAGCGAAATCTCAGTCACCTGATCGCATTTGTGCGGTTCACCATCATCGCTTCCCCCGAGCTGAGTGATCGCTACAAATCCAGCGACGACCAGCACGACAAAAACCGTTGTGACAGTGCCGAGATATTTGTCGATGATGCGTTTGATCGGCGCACCGAAGACCTGAAACAGAATGCCCACCACCATGAATATGAGCGCGCGTCCGGCAAGGGCCGCAAGCGCGAACGTCACAATGTTCATCTCGATGAAGCCCGCTGTGATGGTCATCAGCTTGAACGGGATCGGCGTTCCTGCAGCAAGGAAGACGGCCGCAGCGCCCTGCTCGCGAATATAGCAAGCAGCGACCGGGAAACTTTCCGATAGGCCCAGCACGCCGAGCATCCATTCGCCCACGGTCTCGTACAGGAAATAGCCAATGGCATAGCCGAACAGCCCGCCCAGCACGGAGGCAATCGTTGCAATCGCGGCAAAGCGGATCGCTTTCTTCGGCTCAGCCAGACACATCAGGCCAAGCAATGGATGCGGCGGGATTGGGAAGAAGCTCGATTCAATAAAGCAGAAGAATGCCAGCCACCCCTGTGCATGCGGGTGAGCAGCCTTGTCCATCGTCCAGTCGTACAGACCGCGGATCAATCGCATCATGAAAGGGGAGTATCCTTGCTGGTTTTGCGCGATTTACGGCAGGGCTCGCCGGGGCGCAACAGCGTGTTTGTAACCTATTTGGCACTTTTTGATTGACATCGTCACACTCTTTGGGTACAAAACAAGAACATCGCGATAGTGTGATTCGCCAAACCGGTGGCGCTCCAGCAGCGCTGCTGCCTCCCCCGCAGCATGGAATTCCGTATGACAGACACGCCGAAACAGAAAGTTTCGGGCGCCAATAAAGGGCGCTCGATCAATACACGCTGGCGCGAGAACTTTATTCAAGAGCTCGCCAGAACCTCTAACGTCACGAAGTCTGCCAAAGCCGTGGGACAAACCACCAGCACTGTCTACCGGCTGCGCAGCAGTGATCCGGCTTTCGCACAGAAGTGGCTGAACGCTCTGTGGGAAGGTTATGTGCATTTGGAGATGGAAGTGCTGCGCCGCCTTCGCGAAGGCGACCTCAAAACCGAAGGCGGTGACAAATATGATTTTGCAAACGCCATTCGCTTGTTGAGCGCGCACCGCGATAATGCAGCGGAAGCGCAAGCGGCGAGACGCAATGTGAGTGCTGCGGAGGTACGCGCGTCCATCGACAAGAAAGTTGAACAGATCCGCTCGCAAGTGCTGGCAGAGAAACAATCGCGTGCCGTCAACTAAGCTTGCGTGGCTCGCTGACACCACACCGGAACAGCGCCGCAAACTCGTCAAGGTTCTCAACCCAGATGAGCTTGGTGAGTTTCTGACGCACTGGGGACAATGGGCGCGCAAGGAACAATTGCCGCCCGAAGGTGATTGGCGGACCTGGCTCATGCTCGCCGGACGCGGCTACGGCAAAACCCGCGCGGGTGCGGAATGGACGCGCATGATCGCGGAAAGCAATCCGGATGCGCGCATTGCACTGGTCTCTTCGTCAATTGGCGAAGCTCGTAGTGTGATGGTCGAAGGCGAAAGCGGAATCCTTGCTTGCAGCCCATTGAATAGGCTGCCGAGATTCGAACCGTCGCGCCGAAGATTGATTTTTGCCAATGGCGCGCAAGCGCAGTTATTTTCGGCCGCAGAGCCGGAGAGCCTGCGCGGTCCGCAACACAGCCATGCGTGGTGCGACGAAATTGGAAAATGGCCTTTGGCGCATGAGCGTGCGACACGCTGTTGGGACAATCTGGTTCTGGGGCTGAGGCTTGGCGAAGAGCAGCGCGTGCTTGTCACCACGACCCCGCGCTCTGTGCCGCTGGTACGGCGTCTTGTTGAAGCAGCGAAGACAGACAGGACCGTCATGACGGGCGGCAAGACGCAAGATAACTGCGCCAATCTGCCCGCTGCATTTATTGACGAGATCGAGAAAGAATTCGGCAAAACACAGCTGGCCCGGCAGGAAATTGGCGGCGAGCTGATCGATGATGTCGAAGGCGCCTTGTGGAACCGGGCATTGCTGGAACGAGCGCGCGATCAATCCGAGTTTCGCTCGCTGGTCCGCGTGGTCGTCGGGGTTGATCCTCCCGCTTCAGCGCGCGGGGATGCATGCGGAATTATCATTGCTGGGTATGATTGCGAAGGGATCGGGCATGTCCTCGCAGATTGTTCGGTGGAAAGCCCGAGCCCTGAACAATGGGCGCAAGCTGTCGCTTTGTCAGCGCGCGAATGGAAAGCGGATCGGATCGTTGCAGAAGCCAATCAGGGCGGCGCGATGGTCGAAAGCGTACTTCGAGCCGCTGATTGCAACATGCCGGTCAAACTGGTGCATGCCAGCCGCGGGAAAAGCGCGCGCGCTGAGCCTGTAGCAGCGCTCTATGAAACAGGGCGCGTGCGCCATCACGGTTTCTTTCCGGAAATGGAAGACCAGCTCTGCGGCCTCATGACCGGGGGTGAATATCTCGGCCCCGGCCGCAGTCCCGACCGCGCAGATGCGCTGGTCTGGGCGATGACTGAACTAATGCTGCGCCCTCATGCAGCGCCCAACATACGCACTTTGTAAGCCGTCCAAGCTCACGCGCTGCTTTCAGCGCTGAACATACAACCCCTGTCAGAAAGGGAAATAATGTCCTTTATCGACACTCTCGCCGCTGCCTTCAAAGGCGGGGGCGACAACCGCGTGCCGCTCGCGCGCGGCTACACATCGCCCTGGGCGGTCGCGCTGGGTCATATCGGCCCCTCGCGCTCGTTCGAATATGGGCGCGCCATTCGCGAAGGTTTCATCGCAAACCCTGTCGCTCAGCGCGCAGTCAAGATCGTTGCAGAAGGGGTCGGCAGTGCGCCGCTTTCACCGTGCGACAAAAAGCTCATGCAATTGGTGAACGCAACAAGCGCTGGCCAGTCGTTGCTGGAGACGCTGACCGCGCAAGTCCTGCTCAACGGCAATGGCTATGTGCAGATTATCAAGGATGCAAAGCACAAGCCGATAGAGCTGTTCGCGCTGCGTCCTGAGCGGGTGCGGATCATTGCTGGCGAAGATGGCTGGCCGTCAGCTTACGAGTACCGCGTTGGCGACAAGCGGATGACGATCGAACTGGAGGACGAGGCTGGCTGGCCGAACCTCATCCATATCAAAGCTGCGCATCCCGCTGATGACCATTATGGCGCAGGGGCTTTGGCAGCGGCCGATCAATCTATCGGCGTGCATAATGCTGCGACGGAATGGAACCGCGCTTTGCTGGAAAATGCGGCGCGGCCTTCAGGCGCTCTGGTGTTTGATAGCGGCGATGGCGCAAGCCTTACCGGCGAGCAATTCGACCGCTTGAAAGCAGAGCTTGCTTCAGCATTCTCAGGCGAAAACAATGCCGGCCGGCCGATGCTGCTCGATGGAGGGCTCAGCTGGCAGAGCATGTCGATGAGCCCGGCCGATATGGACTTTGCAACGCTGAAGGAAGCGGCTGCGCGCGACATTGCGCTCGCTTTTGGGGTGCCGCCGATGCTGCTGGGTCTGCCGGGGGACAATACTTATGCGAACTATCGCGAAGCCAACCGCGCGCTGTGGCGCCTGACGTTGCTGCCGCTGGCTCGCAAGGTTCTGGCAGGCCTTAGCGAAGGGCTGTCTCCGTGGTTCGCGCGTGATCAGCTCCATGTCGATCTCGACCAGGTGACAGCGCTTTCAGAAGACCGCGAGCGGCTTTGGAAACAGGTCTCGGATGCCGATTTCCTCACTCCTGAAGAAAAACGGGCCATGCTCGGCCTTAGCGAAACCCAAGCGGAGAAAAGCACATGACGCGGGAAGACTTGCTCGCGCGCCTGATGGCGCAGGCCGCCGATGAAGGCTCTGACATCGCGACTTTGCGAGCGATTGTCGAAGAGACCAGCGAAATGACCACCAACAAAGTGCTTGGGCGCTTGGGGCTTTCTGACGCCGATGCGAGTGAAGATCTCGACGAACTCCGTGAGCTGTTGCGCGCCTGGCGCGATGCCAAAGCGAGTGTCTGGAAAGCCTTCATCGACTGGGCAGTGCGAGCGGCGCTCGCTTTGCTGCTGATCGGGATCGCTGTGCGTCTTGGCGCCTGGCAGGTGCTCAAATGAGTACTCAGCAGACCAATTCGCTTCGCTTTGCCGGCTATGCCGCGCTGTTCGATGTGCCCGACGGGATCAAGGACACCATCGTCAAAGGCGCATTTGCGCGCAGCCTGCAGCAGCGCAAGGAGCCTATCCCGCTCTTCTGGCAGCATCGTCCGGACCAGCCCATCGGCGTTGTCGAAAAAGCCGCTGAAGACAAACGCGGCCTGCAAGTTGTCGCCCGGCTCGACAATCCGCAAAGCCTGCCTGCCTCAATGCTCCGCGAAAAAGCGATCAACGGTCTTAGCTTCGGCTATCGCGCGCGTCGCTACCGCATGGCGGAAACCGGCCGTGTGCTTGAAGACATCGAATTGCTCGAAGTCAGCCTGGTTTCTCATCCACTGCAACACGAAGCGCGTGTCCATCTTGTGAGCTGATCGAGCTCGCATCCCCCTCAAACCCCCTTCCTACCGGCCGCCATTGGGGCGGCCTTTTTCGTGCCCAAAAGAAAGGTTGAATGCCCCATGGAAATCGTCCCCACGTCCACTGATCAACAGCTTGAAGAGAGCTTCGACATCGTCGCTCGCCAAGCCAAAACCGAACAGGATGTCTCTGCGCTTCGCAGCGATGTCGATGAAGTCAAAGCGCGGCTCGACAAAGTATCGAAAGCCGCATCACGTCCGCCGGTTGCTGGCATGGAGCCTGCGCTCACCGCTGAAGTCAAAGGCTTCATCGATGGCTATTTGCGCAAAGGCCGCGAGAACGAAGTGAAATCCGTCAGCGGCTCTGTGCCGGGTGATGGCGGCTTTGCTGTTCCAGAGGAAGTTGATGAGCGTATCGTCAGCGAGTTGACCGAAATCAGCCCGATCCGCGCGCTCTCCCGCGTCGTGCAAACTGGTACCGCTGGCTATCGCAAGCTGATTGCCACCGGAGGCACAGCATCCGGCTGGGTCAGCGAAACCGCTACTCGTCCGGAAACCGACACGCCGGAATTCGTCGAAATCGCCCCGCCAACAGGTGAACTTTACGCCAATCCAGCCGCCAGCCAGTCCATGCTGGAAGATGCAGGCTTTGATCTGGAAAGCTGGCTTGCGAGCGAGATCGCGATGGAATTTGCCCGCGCTGAAGGCGCTGCCTTTGTTGGCGGTTCTGGTGTCAATCAGCCCGAAGGCTTTCTTACCGCGCCTAACTCGGCTGCTGAAGATGGCGTGCGTGCATTCGGCACAATTCAATATGTCGGCTCTGGGGATGCAGATGGCTTCGATTCCGCGCCAGATGCCAAGCTGATCGACCTGGTTCATACGATGAAGGCCGGTCATCGCCAGGGTGCAAGCTGGGTCATGAATTCAGCCACGCTCTCGCAGGTCCGTAAACTCAAGACAGCTGACGGTGCTTTTCTGTGGCAGCCGGGTCTGGTTGACGGCCAGCCCGATCGCCTGCTCGGCTATCCGGTCGTTGAAGCGGAAGACATGCCGGACATGGCGACGGGCGCATTTCCCATCGCTTTCGGTAATTTCCGGCACGGCTATCTGATCGCTGAATCCTCCGCGACTCAGATCCTCCGCGATCCGTTCACCAACAAGCCTTTCGTCCACTTTTACGCGACCAAGCGCGTGGGCGGCCAAGTGCTTGATAGCGGTGCGATCAAGCTGCTGAAGATCGAGGCCTAAGGCCTTGAACACAGCGAAGTCGAGTTCCCCCTTGCTCCTTCGCTGACCTCGCGCGCCCGCATCCCTGCCGACCTCCCTCTCCTCAGGCAGAGCGATGCGGGCGCCACTTATCTGAATTCCAATAAGCTGGGAGACCGCAATGCAGCGGGCAATTGTTCTACCTGCCGATCTTAGCGGAGCGGCGCTTGAAGAGCTCAAGCAATGGCTTGGCGTCAGTCGTGATGCCGAGGACGCAAAGCTGATCAGCTTGCTGCAAGCGAGCCTTGAGATGTGCGAAGCTTTCACAGGCCAGATACCACTGGAAGTCGAGCTGGAAGAAAGGCTGGCGCCGTCTGGCGAGTGGCAGCGTTTAAGCAGCAGGCCGATTCGAGCGATCACCTCAGCGGAATGGATCGCACGCGACGGTGTGCATACGCTCCTCACAACTGACGATTACGAGATCGATATTGACGCCCAATCTGTCGGCAGCATTCGCGTGAAACGGCAGATCAACGGGACGGCCATTCGCGTTCAGTGCTGTGCCGGTGTCGCACCACGCTGGGCGGACCTGCCGGACGCCCTGAGGCACGGCATCGTCCGGCTTGCAGCCTATCATTATCGCGAACGCGACATGGACAAGCCGCTGACACCGCCGGCAAGTGTTGCTGCCCTGTGGCGCCCATGGCGCTTGATGAGGTTCGCATGATCGAAGCAAATCTCGCCCAGCAATCTCGGCAATTTGAAGAGCGGATGATGCTCCATGCTCAGAAGCTCGTCGCTACCCATTTCGCGCAGCGAAAAGCAAGCAACGAAAACATGTGGCGCAATCCGCATCTCCTCTGGCCCAATTTCACGCAGGACTGATGAATTATGGAAACCGAGTTTCGCGCCGCGCTGATTGCGTGGCTCGCCGCTGATCCTGCGCTTCAAGGATTGAATGCGATCGAAGAGGAAAGCCCGTTGACGGCGAGCCCGCCATGGCTGGGCATTGCCGCGAGCGCTTCTATTGATTGGAGCACGAAAGACCGGATGGGACGCGAAGTGCGTGTCGCCATCGAACTCGCCACGCGATCCGATCTGGCTGACGCGGACGCTGGCCGTATGCGTGCGATCCAAGACCGGATCGCAGCAATGCCGCAAGTGCAATCCGGCTTCGAGCTCATCAATTCGCATTTCTTACGAGCCCGCGCTGAGCGGCGCTCCAACAATCGCCGGGCATACCTGCTCGAATATCGCTTCCGCTTGTTTGAAACCCCTACGGAGTAATCACATGACTGCACAGAAGGGCTCTGCCTTCCTTCTCAAAATCGGCGACGGCGCCCAGCCGCCCGTTTACGAAACCGTCGCTGGGCTGCGCACAACGCAGCTGTCGATCAATGGCGACACGGTGGTCGTTACGCATAAGGAATCAGGCGGTTGGCGTGAGCTTCTGTCTGGCGCCGGTACGCGCTCTGTTTCCGTCAGCGCGGCTGGCATCTTCCTTGGAAGCACTGCTGAAGATTCGGTTCGCAACCATGCCTTGGCTGGGACAATCGAAGACTATGAATTGTCATTCGAAGATGGCGCAAAGCTGCGCGGACGTTTCCTCGTACAGCGCTTGGATTATGCGGGCGATTTCAATGGCGAACGCAACTACACCGTGCAGCTGGAAAGCTCTGGTCCGGTTGTCACCGCATGAGCTTTGCTGAAACCAACCCAGCCAATGCGGCACGCGGCGAGACAGCCATTATTGTCGCGGGCGAGACCCATGTCTTGCGGCCTAGCTTCAACGCTCTGGTCCTTGCTGAACAAGAGCTCGGCTCGCTTTTTGCAATGGTCGAACGCGCCTCTGAAGGCGCTTTGACTGTCGCAGAGATCACCGGTCTGCTGTGGCATTGCATGGCGCCTGAAGCACGGCCTGAGCGTGATGCGCTGGGCGAGGCTGTCCTATCGATGGGTCTCGTTGAAGCAGCCAAGCCCGTGCGTGAGATTTTTGCCCAGGTGCTTAAAGGTTCGTCTTGAGCGATGCCTTTGCTGCAAGCGCTAAACGGCTTGTTCCCATCGCTGCACAAATCCTTGGCTGGCGACCGGACGATTTCTGGAACGCCACCCCTGACGAGCTAGCGCTCGCTCTCACTGACCCGACAACTGCTGATGCGACCAGCACACTGAGCCGCACTGATCTTCAACACCTATTGGAGCGCGAAAAGAATGGATGAGCCAATCGAAGAACTCGTCATCGATGTGCGCGCAACGACCGAAGGGTTCGCGCGCGACATCGGCGACATGCGCACCCGCATGGACACGACCTTGCTCGACGGGTTCGAACGGGCGGGCAATGTGCTGGAGCGCGGTCTGCTGGGCGCGATCCGGCGTGGAAGCCTTGGCTTTGACGATTTGAAGCGCGTTGCATTTAATGCGCTCAACGAGATTGCTGCACAGGCTGTGCAGACCGGTATCGGCTCACTGTTTGGTGGCGGTCAAGCTGGCGGCGGAGGCGGTGTCTTCGGAAACCTGCTTTCTGGCACAGTCGGCGCGCTCTTTGGCCTACCGGGACGCGCCACCGGCGGACCTGTGGCACCGGGCTCAGCCTATGTCGTTGGCGAGCGCGGACCGGAAGTCTTCGTCCCCACAAGTGCTGGCCGCGTCGTCAATGGTGAAAGCAATGGCCGGTCTGCACGCGATGTGCGCGTGGCGATCCAGCTCAACACACCCAGAGGCGCAAGTGCTCCCACGGCCATGCGTCGTTCCTCGCGCCAGGTGGCGAGCGCTGTGCGTCAGGCTTTGGCGGATATCTGAGGGTAGCAATAATGGCATTTTGGCTAGCAAAACAGCGGCACGGTCAAGCGACCAGCTATATCCAGCGCTTCGACCCGCGGTTCTGGACTGTGAACTTTCCGCGTCCTGCGATGGGCTCGGTCATCACGACCGGGCCGGACAGTATGCGGGTCGACTGCGAGTTCTTGCACAAAGGCGAGCTGGTCGGCCTGATCTGGGAAAGCGAAGATACGCTCGATCATCCGCTTTTGGCGTACACTACGAAGCGCGATTATCGGCATTCGACATTGCGCTTTCGCTGGCAGTCATCGGGCCTGATCGCGCTCGATTGGCCGGATGGCCCGACCCTCACGATTGAGGGCCGCGACGAGAACGGTGCGGCGCAAACCTGGTATGTCCGGCTTTGGAACTATGCCAGCGGCTCGCCAACCGATGCACAGATCACTCTGCCATTCTCCGGCCTCGCTAGTGGTTGGTTCTTACCCGGCGATCCGGTGTTCGCGGGCGATATCGATCGCATGTTCATATCGCTCGTCCCGCCCGGTTTTGAAGCGAACAGCAACGAGGCATTTTCGAGCCGCGTGACCGGCCACGCGCTGATCTCGGACATCTCCTGCGATGGCGCCAATGCCGTGCTCGAAACCGGCGATGTCGTGTGCCCCGCTCATGGCGAACGCATCGCGGCGGCGTATGACGACAGTTACAATCAGACGCCTGCCCGCTTGATAAGAAGCATGGTCGGCTTGGGTTATCGCGACGAGACTGTACTCTATGTCGGCATGAGCCACTTTATGCGGCTCAACGCTCTAGGTGGAGGCGATCTCGAACCCGCACAGCCAGCGACACTGTGCGAGCCTGCTCGTCAATGGCATCTCGATTTCTTTACAAAGGCCAAGGAAAGCGAGTTCGAAGTGATTGCTTCGATTTCCTATGAGCTCTTGAACGAATATTGCCCGGCCGACTGGAAACAGATGGCACATGATGGCGAGACTGCGCTAACTGGTTGGGATCCGCCATCCTCACTCTTATCTCCCGCTAACGGCCAAGCGATGGATTGGGTCAAGCAGTCCGCGGCCGAGTTCGTCGGGCTGCTGGAGCAAGCCGGTCAGCCAGTCCGTGTTCAGATCGGCGAGCCCTGGTGGTGGACGACAACAGATGGCAAACCCTGCCTCTATGACAGTGCTGCACAAGCGGCCTTCGGCGGATCGCCCGCTGTCATTACGGACATGCGAGCTGCGCTTGATCAGCAGCAAGTGGATTTGCTCGACCAGGCAGGCGCGATGCTCGCCCAATCAACGAGCGACCTGACAAACCACGTTCGCGCGACGGCAAACGGACCAGCTGAAATTCTGCTGCTCGCTTTCACACCGACCATTTTTGACGGAACCATGCCCGAAGCACATCGCGCCAATCTGCCCGATGGCTGGGCCTATCCCGCCTTCGACAGGCTGCAGCTCGAAGACTATGACTGGCTCACGCAAGGCGCTGATGCAGCGCGGCGGAAAGCCTACGAATTCGTCGATGCAAAACTTTTCTATCCCATTGATCGGCAAGACTATTTTTCAGGCTTCGTCCTGCGCTCGGAAGACGCAGAGGAATATTGGCGCTGGATCGATCGCGGGCTCGACGAAGCACAAGAACGCGGTGTCGAGCGCCGCTTCATCTGGGCTCTCCCACAAATAAATCGCGACGGATTTGTCCGTTTGCCCAAACCATTCGAGGACAATATGCAAGCATTTGACGACGTCCTGTACCCCTTCGCGCTCGGGAGAAATGTGAGCGTCAGCCCTGAGTTCTCAACCTCAGTGGCGGTCACATCATCCGGCCACGAACATCGCAATTCGCTCTGGTCTGACGCGCGCATGCATTTCGATGTCGGGCCCGGCATTCGCTCCGAACACGAGCTGAGCGAAATCCTTGCTTTCTTCAGAGCGCGTCGCGGAGCTGCGAGAGGCTTCCGAATCAGCGATCCGTTTGATTTCAGCAGCAATGCAATGAGCGGAAATCCGACACAAACCGACCAGATCCTTGGCATCGGCGACGGACTTCAGTCGGACTTTCAATTGGTCAAATCCTATGGCGAAGGCGAAGAGGCTCAGCTGCGTCCAGTGACCCGGCCGCGCGCGGAAACTCTCCTGGTGAGCGTTGCGGGCAATGCGACCAATGATTGGACACTGGCTGACAAGGGCGTCTTGCAGTTTGATGAGGCGCCGCCTGTCGGAGCCGAAGTGCGAGCAGGCTTCCTGTTCGATGTGCCCGTTCGGTTTGCCGAGGACCGTCTCGATATTTCAGCAATTGACTTTGCTGCTGGGGAAGCTCCCAGCATTATGCTCATCGAAGTGCGCGAAAGCGAATAATGCCGACTTTCTTCGATGGAGAACTGGAAGGCGTCGCCGTCTTCTGGCGCATTTACCGGTGCGATGGCTTTACTCTCGGCCTCACCAGCCATGACAAGGCGCTATACTTTGCCGGGATCACCCATCGCGCAGCGCCTGGTATTGTGCCCTCCGCCATTCGAAAGACGATTGGCTTGGAAGAGGAAAGTGCAGAGGTTCAGGGCGCTCTTAGCCACCAATCAATCAACGAGAAAGACCTCAGCGCCGGTCTGTACGATGGAGCCTGGATCGAGATCGGCGCGGTCAATTGGGAGAGCCTGAATCATACTGTGCTGTACGCAGGCGCTATCGGCGAAGTCCGCGAAGAAACGCAGAGCTTCGCTGCAAATTTGAGCTCAGCCAAACGCAAGCTTGAGCGCGATCTGGTTGCATATACCAGCCCCACTTGCAGAGCTGAATTTTGTGGCCCGGGTTGCGGTCTATCAGCTGCCAGATTTTCGCGCGAGGTCAGGATCGATGAAGTGGACTTCGATAGCAACGGGATCGCTTGCTCGCAGCTCGATGGCGCACTGCTTGAAAGCGGGCGTGTGACCTTCTTGGAAGGTCCTCAAACAGGGCTCACTTTCACAATCATCTCAAGCGAAAATAGCATTCTCAGGCTTGATCGACCTTTGCATCCAGACATCGCCGCTGGTCTGAAAGTACGAGTCCGTGAAGGCTGCGATCATACGCACTCAACCTGCCATTCCCGCTTTGACAATGCGGTCAACTTTCGCGGTGAGCCGTTTCTACCCGGCAATGATTTGCTCACCCGCTATCCCAAACCGCAATGACCACAGATCACAGCATTGGGCATCGGGCTCGATTTGTGGAAGCTGCTGCCGCTCTGATTGGAGCACCTTTTCGGTTGCACGGCCGCGATCCTAAATTTGGCTTGGATTGCATAGGACTGGTCTTCTCTGCGCTGCAAAACAGTGGCCGCTTTGCCGTTGCTCCACGTGGATATCGCTTGCGCAACACAAGCATCGACCAATGGCTGGGATACGCCGAGAACTCGGGTTTTCAAGAATGCGGCGAAGACCTTGCTTCAGGTGATATTATCCTTGTTGAGCCAGGTCCGGGCCAACATCATTTGCTGATCTGCGAACGCGAAGCTTCGTTCATCCATGCGCATGCGGGCATCGGCAAGGTTTGCCGCATGTCCGCGCCGCTTAGTTGGCCGGTGGTCAAACACTGGCGTCTAACACTCACATCATAAAGGTACCGTCTCAATGGCAACTCTCTTGCTGACCACAGTCGGCACTTTGGTAGGTGGACCAATAGGCGGCGCGATCGGTGCGTTTGCCGGGCAGCAGATTGATGTGGCCATCTTTGGCAGCGGCTCTTATGAAGGCCCTCGGCTTAAAGATCTCGCAGTAACCACTTCAAGCTATGGCCAGCCACTCACGCGCCATTTCGGAACTATGCGCGCTGCAGGAACAGTCATTTGGGCGACCGAGTTGAAAGAAAGCCGCGAATCGAGCGGCGGCGGCAAAGGCAAGCCGAAGACAACCACATACAGCTACTCCGCCAGTTTCGCGGTCGCCTTGTCCGGCAGGCCCATACACGGCGTAGGCCGCATTTGGGCTGATGGCGACCTTCTTCGCGGCGCAGCAGGGGATCTCAAGACCGCAGGCTCAATCCGGATTTATGACGGCGCACAAGACCAGCCAGTTGATCCACTCATTGCTGCAGCCGAGGGGGCGAGTGCACCAGCATTTCGCGACTGCGCCTATGTGGTTTTTGAGGACCTTGAGCTAGGCGACTTCGGCAACCGTATCCCAGCACTGACATTCGAAGTTCAAGCGGATGCAAGTGCGGCAGTCGATCTGAGCGATATTCTTCGCAGAGAGGCGGATAATCCTTCGCACACAGTACTCCCAGATCTGCTTGGATTTGCTGATGAGGGCGGCGAGCTCATTTCAAGCCTGAAGGTGCTCGATCAGCTCTATCCGATGCAATGCAGCGGCCAATTGAGCGAACCTAAATTCTCGTTGCAATCGAGTTTGCAGCCCAGTCTGTTGACCCTTCCCGAACCCATAGCTTGGCTCGACGATGGCAACGAAAATGGTGCCTCGACATTTGAAAAGAAGCGCGCATCGGCGTCACGCCCTCGCCCGCATGCGCTGCGTTATTACGACCGGGATCGCGACTACCAGCCGGGCGTCCAACGTTCGGAAGGGACTCAGGCGCAGGGACGCGAATTCATTCTCCAGTTTCCCGGAACACTGACCGCCAATTCAGCGCGAACGCTGTGTGCGGAAACTGCTCTGCGCTCGCAATGGGTGGGAGAAACAATCACGTGGCGTATCGCCCAGATTGACGAAAGCTTTTCACCTGGCTCGATTGTTCGCCTCCCCGGCCAGCCTGGACATTGGTCAATCAATCAATGGGAATGGCTAGAACGCGGTGTAGAGCTGCAACTCAAACGTGTGATCCCGCAGTCAGGGTCAAGTCCTGCGGGCGATAGCGGCTGGACCAATCCGCCATCGGATCTCGCAATCGAAGAGACACTCTTGAATGTATTCGAGCTGCCCTGGGATGGAGCCGGAAGCCAGAATGACCCGGTGGTTTATGCCGCCACTTCCGCAGCAAGCGAAGGATGGCGCGGAGCATATCTCTACCTCGAGCAAGCAGGTAGCCTTGTCGGACTTGGACCTGCCTCATCCAATCGGGCGGTGATGGGAGCTCTAGTTACATCGCTTGGGCCTTCAGCTTGCACGCATCTTGAGCGGCATGAGGAGTGTGAAATCGAGCTGGTTGGGACGGGCCTTACTTTAGAGAACACTACCGTCGGAGGCATCGCAGGCGGCGCCAATCGCCTCTGGGTCGGTGGCGAGATCATGCAATTCCTATGCGCTGTCCAGCTGACAGATACGCGTTGGCGAATTTCCGGCCTGCTTCGCGGTCGCGGCGGCACTGAAGCGATTGCGCAGGCGGGTCATGAGCTTAATGTTCAAGCTATTCTGCTGGATGACAGATTGACAGTACTTGATCCGGCCCAGGTCCCATCTTCCGTGGCCACACAGATCGCTGCGATCGGTCTTGGCGACAGTGAGCCGCAGACCACCGCTCTTGCCGGAGTCGGCACCACTCGTCGCCCTCTATCACCGGTCCATGCACGCCACCATTATGAGCCAAACGGTGATCTTGCGCTGTGTTGGACCAGACGCGCGCGCGGGCAATGGGATTGGCCGGACTATATCGATACGCCGCAAATCGAAGAGGCATTGCGGTTCGAGGTGTTCTTCGGCCCCATTGAGTCGCCATTTGCATCTTGGACAACGTCCAATCCTGAGCTGATCATCGCTCAAGCGACTCTTACTGATCTTCTCTCCACGTACGGGCCCGGTAATCTCCTTGTCGCGCAAATCGGTACTTATGGCCGATCACCCGCCGCAATGATTACCTCACTTTCCTGAGGTCAAATCTTCCAAACCAGAGCCGATCGCGGCCATCAATCGAGGTCATGTATGACAGATACCATCACTTTCAGCGCCAAAACTCCCAAGCTCGGTTTGCCAAATCTGTTCGCAGGTCAGGCGCAAAAGGAGTTTTTTTTTAATGAAGCGCTCGGCATTATTGATGGCTTTTGGCAGATCGCTATCGAAGGCTCATCGGCCGCTCCTCCTTCAACTTCCGCCGAAGGGGAATGCTGGATTGTCGGAGCAAGCGCGAGCGGTGAATGGGAAGGTAAGGAGCGCAATCTCGCACTAAGAACGCCGGCTGGATGGAATTTCGTGCAACCACACGCCGGAATGCTGGTTTTTGACAAGTCTGCCGGAAAGTTTTCGCGATATGACAGCGAGTGGAATGGCGCGAACTCCATAGACGTTCCTCAGGGCGGAGGCGTAGTAGACGCGGAGGCACGTACGGCTATCGAGGAACTCGTCGCAGCTCTGCGCGTTCTCGGCGTACTTCCACCCGCATGAGAGACAAATTGTTCAAATTCTGCAGTATGTTAACCTTTTGGCCTCATTGACTTGCAAATTGAATAATAGTGGCATCTCAATAGCGACTTTAATGCAACAGTGACCGGCCAATGTCTGCTTGCCACGCAACACCGGAAAAGTTAAAGAGCCTGAGTGGCTTCTAACCGTGAGTAATAAGGGGAATACATAATGCGCAAACTCGTCATAGGAATGGCGATTGCATCAACGGCGCTAACAACGCCAGCGCTTGCCCGCGAAGACCAATGGTATGTTGGTGTCGATGGCGGCGTGATGATCGTCGAGGATGCAGATTGGGACATCAATGGTAACAACGATGTTGCTACTACTGATTATGACACCGGGTTCGATTTCGGCGGCGTTGTCGGTTACGACTTTGGTGCCTTCCGTCTTGAGACAGAGGCAAGTTACCGCACGTCTGACCTCAACGACATTACCGTTGGGCAAGACCAGTTCGACGCCGACGGTGGTGTGGACGCGTTGAGCTTCATGCTGAACGGCCTTTTTGATTTTGGTCCGGACGATGGTCTCCAAGGCTTTGCAGGCGGTGGCGTTGGTATCGCTCGCACCTCATTGGATCTCGTGAGCGACGCCGCAAGCTTTGACGATTCCGACACAGGCTTCGCATGGCAGCTTCTCGCTGGTATCCGCGCTCCTCTCACCAAGCATTGGGATGCTGGCCTTAAGTATCGCTATTTCAACGCACCGAATATCGGCATCATTGATTCGACCGGCGCGAATTTCGATACTGATGTGTCAACGCACTCACTGATGGCGTCGATCGTTTACAACTTCGGCGGCGAGACGGTTCCACCACCACCACCTCCTCCTCCACCTCCGCCACCACCACCGCCACCGCCTCCACCGCCGCCGCCGCCGCCGGCACCGGTCTGCAACACGGGTCCATACATCGTGTTCTTTGACTGGGATCAGTCGGACATCACAGCAGAAGCTGCGACGATCCTGGACAATGCGGTTACGGCCTACGCTGATTGCGGTACGGCTAGCGTGATGCTGGCAGGCCATGCTGACCGTTCTGGTAGCGTAACCTACAACATGGGTCTCGCTGAGCGTCGCAATGACTCAGTCCAGGCATATCTGGCTGGTCGCGGTGTTCCGGAAGATCGCATCTCGAGCGAAGCTTTCGGTGAGTCGCAGCCTCGCGTTCCAACCGCAGACGGCGTTCGCGAACTGCAGAACCGTCGTGTTGAGATCTCTTACGGTCCGGGTTCGGGCATGTAAGGATCGCTACTAGGCGATAGCAATTGAAGGGGCCGGTTTTCCGGCCCCTTTTTTGTGTCTGGTAAACTAGGGCCGGCCCGGTAGAAGGTGGGAGATCGCTATTCAGGAGAAGATCTCATGCGTGCACATCCATTCGCTACAGTTAGCCTACTCTTTGTGCTTGGCGCATGCGGTACTGCTGATCCGGATGGCGCTCCTGCCGCGGACGACACTGTTAGCGCGACGAGGGTTGTCGGGACCGCAGCACTAAATGACAGGGCAGGGAACCTTGTGGGCAATGTCACCCTCTCAGAAGAAAACGGACAGCTTCTCCTCGACTTTGAAGGCCAAGACTTACCTTCAGGAACCAGCGGGTTTCATTTGCATACGACTGGCCTGTGTGAATCACCCGATTTCACTAGTGCTGGGGGCCATTTGAACCCTGCGGACAATGAGCACGGAGCAGACAATCCTGCAGGCAAACATCTTGGTGACTTGCCAAACCTGGTCATCAATGTTGATGGCACCGCATCAGCAAGCCTGACTGTCTCTAAGCGGAGCAAAGAAGCGTTGGCCGCCATCTTCGACGAGGATGGGACAGCAGTCATGATCCATGCGGATGCCGATGACTATGCGACGGACCCTACTGGAAACGCAGGGTCCAGGATTGCATGTGGAGTGCTTCAAAAGGCCAGCTAGGCTAGCGCGTTCGTGGGCGGGTCCAGTGCCTGAAAACTGCCAAGCCAGATTGATCAGTCTGGCTCACCAGCAGCTTTTGCACGCTCAAGGACTGTTTCATTAGCTTTCGGCACAAGTTTGATCGCGGCGACAAGCAGAGCAAGACCAATGGGCGTGATCCACAATGTTGAGAGAACACCGATGCTCAAATTTCCATCATTCTGAGCCGAAACATAGCCAGCGGTATACGGCCCCAGAGCCAGTCCAACTAAAGTCGTCGCCAAGAAGAACGTCGCTGTAGCGGTCCCGCGCATACGAGGCAGAACCAAGGCTTGGCTGCTCGCGGCAGCAGCGCCCAGTGCTGAAGCGGCCAGCGCGCCGACGACCACATTGAGTATAATGAATAGTACGAAGCTGTCTGTCGTGTATTGGACGATCGCGAATGGTATGGGGCTCAGTAGACCGAACAGTACTACCCAGATCCGGCCTGCCTGAGTTCGCTGGAAAAGTGCATCGGCCATTCGCCCTCCAAGTATTACTCCGAGGAAACCGCCAGCTGCACCGCCGCCTCCGAGCCAAAAGCCGAGCTCAGCTTTTGATACATCGAACACCCGTTCTGCATAGGGTGCCCCCCAATAAGAAGCCGAGTATGCCATAAATGCTACAGTACCGTAGCCGAGAATGGTGCAGAGAAACGCAGGCGACCCCCAAGTCAAAGCAAAGGTGGGATAGTCGCGAACCCGAAGAGAAGTCGCCCACGAGAATACCGCGTAATAGCCTATCGCTAAAAGAAACCATTGGTCGGTGATCATGGGTAGATCGACCCCAATCGCCGATCCGAGCGCGCCGACAATCACGCCCTCCCCGGACTGAAGCCAAATTGTAAGCATATGAGCTACAACAAATGCACCGAAAAAGACTGCAATGTTGAGCAGCAGGCTTTTCCTTCCGCGCTCATTAGCACCAAAGAAGGTGAAGCCGGGAATGATCGTATAGAGTTCTCTCACGAAACCCCGGAATGGTTTGGGGTCTTCCGGAGTTTCCAGTCCGTCGATTGCTCCTCTGACGGGCTCACGCAAAGTGGCGACCCAAACTGCAAGCAAAAGGCCGGGAACACCGACTGCGATAAAAGCTGCCTGCCAGCCCACAAGGTCTAGCCAAGGATCGCCATCTGGAAACGCAGAATTCCATCGATCAACGATCACGCCCCCGATAGCGAGCGATACCCCTCCGCCGATATATAGGCCAGAGCTGTAAATCGCGAGCGCAGTCGCACGAAGCCGCGCGGGAAACCAGTCCGATATCAGCGAGTAAGCTGACGGACTTGCCGTCGCCTCTCCAACTCCCACGCCGATCCGCGCAACTGTGAGTGTCGCGGCATCCCTTGCAAAACCGGAGACTGCGGTCATGGCGGACCAAAGCGTCAGTCCCAAGGTCATCAACCGGACCCGCTTCCAACTATCGGCCAGTTTCCCAAGCGGGATTCCGAATAGCGCGTAGAAGATCGCGAACGCGGTCCCGTAGAGAAATCCAAGATACGCGTCATCGACGCCTAAATCGGCTTTGATGTCATTCGCGAGGATTGAGAGGATCTGCCGGTCGATGAAGTTCAATACATAGACCAGAACCAAGACGCTGAGCGCGTACCAGCTATAAGCGGGGACTGGAGCATCAGCATTGCTCTCAGCTAGCGGCTGGTTATCACTCATACTCTCTCCCTTGAATTCTATACTTCTTAGGCTGCGTATTGCGTTGTGTCTTCAATCTTCGCTTCTGCAAATCCCTTTTTGCGCAACCGGCAAGAATCGCACAGCCCGCATGCTTGGCCATCCGCACTAGGGTCATAGCAAGACCACGACCAAGCCGGATCTAAGCCCAGTCGGGCGCATTCGCGCGCAATGTCAGCTTTAGTCATATGCTGCAACGGAGCATGTATTTGGACGCCGCGATCCTCAACACCCATCTTGGTGCCAAGTCGGGCAGTCTCCGCAAAACTCGAAATGAACTCTGGGCGACAGTCAGGGTATCCTGAATAGTCGAGTGCATTGACACCGATAAAGACATCACGTGCGCCTCTCGCTTCGGCATAGGCGACTGTTAGGGACAGAAAAACCAAATTCCTGGCCGGAACATATGTGACAGGAATATCTTGGCCCACGCCTTCCTTCGGGACATCAACGTCATCTGTGAGAGCCGACCCGCCAAAGGCCCGCAAGTCCAAATCAATCACACTGTGTGCTTTAGCACCCAAGCGCGCCGCGATAGCTTTCGCAGAATCAATCTCCCGCACATGGCGCTGGCCATAATTGATCGTCAATGTGTGCAATGCGAAGCCTTGCTCAATCGCAAGCGCCGCAGACACCATTGAGTCCAGCCCACCAGAAAGCAGCACAACCGCGGGTTTCGTATTCTCGGAGGGTTTCACGCTCATGCGCTCGGCTTAATGAAAGTCGCGCAAACTTCAATCAGTCTTGCTGATTTACTGGCAATCGCCCTGATAACGCGCTTCAGCGAACACTTGAAAGGGACGCTCGTTAGCAATGCCTTGGCTGGAAAGCTGCAAAAGTGTTCGCGTCTCACGCCTGATCGTCGTGCGTCCATAGCCGTCGCCTGAGCAGGAATACTGTACAGTCGCCATATCAGGCTCATTGGCAACGATGACATTGCTGCATCCGGTATTACGATGCTTGAGCTTCAGCAGCTCTCGACCAGACCGCACACAGACTGAGCGCGGCGGGGACCCATCGCGAAAGCGGATGTTCCATTGGCCTTTGTCAATTCCGTCGAATACTGCGAGACGTGTGTCCTGCGCGTTCCCGACTGGTGCGAAGACAAGCGCAATCACGCCCGCAACTACAAGCGAGCCAGATATAATTGCAGATTTGATCGCATGATTCACGATTGATCAGTCTTCCAGCAAGGCCCCGGTGACACAGTGTAGTCTCGAAGCGATTTATTGCACGTATTAGCTCAGTAGCGATAAACCGTTGCTTAACGGCGACAAACGGAGTTTTTGATCAATTCGGCAAGACGAACTCGCGCGAACAGAACGCGCAATCGACCACGATCTCGCCAGCAACATTACGCATCGCAGCGCGCTCATCTTCAGGAAAACGCTCTAATACAGCTGTGTAATGTTCTGCCGAGCAGCGGCACCCGCGAGACAAAAGTGCGCCTGGCTGAACATTGATACGCTCTTCCTCATGGTAGAGCCTCCAGACGAGGCCCTCCATAGAAAGTGCTGAGTCAAGCAATTCTGAATGACTCAACGTCCCACCAACGATGGCCACATGCTCCCAGTCGGGATGGTCATGTCGCACATGCAATCTCTCCCGGCCCTCTTCGCCATCCGCCAAATGCTGTACGAGCATGCCCGCAGCAACACAGCCCTCAGCGCCGCTTTGCACTGCAACGCGAATGAGCGTGGGGACTTGTTCTGATTGAACGAAGTAACGCTCGCACGCTTCCGTCAGGCTGTCTCCCTCCAGCGGAACGATTCCCTGATAGCGATTGCCTTTGTTACCTGCCGCTGGACCAGTTTCGAACGTCACAGCGAGATGCCCCTTGCCAAATAGAGCTCGCAATGTGGGATTGGCGCCGAGGCCGCCAAGCTGTGCGGCATCGAATTCGGCGTAGCCGCGCAGCTCCCCCTCCCGAAAATCGCAGACCAGTAGGCGAACAATCCCTTCTTGCGTCTGCGCTTGCATAGTGAGCTGACCGCCATCCTTCAGCAGCCCTCCCATCAATGCGCCCAAGACCAGAGCTTCAGCCAAAAGGTGCTTGATCGGTGCCGGATAGTCATGAGCCGACAGGACAGTGTCGACCACCTTGTCCAGCCGCACCATCCGGCCACGCGCATTGCGTTGAGGCAGGGAAAAACCCAGCAATTGATCGGCGAAGATCTCCGGCGATGCGGTCTGAATGTCAGTCATGGGCGTCCATATGGAGGCTTACGAGGGGCTTTTTAAGCCCTCGAATGACCTCCATTTCTTTCGCTCAGCTCACTTGAGCAGACCGAATGCCCAAAGCAAGATGGATTTCTGCGCGTGAATCCGGTTTTCCGCTTCGTGAAACACAACCGACTGAGGGCCTTCAAACACGGCTTCATTGACCTCGTCCCCGACATGCGCCGGTAGACAATGCAAGAAGAGCGCATCGGACTTGGCTTGCGCCATCAACGCCTCATTGACCTGATAGGGCGCCATCGCGGCGCGCTTCTCCGCAGCATCCGTCTGCCCCATCGAAATCCATGTGTCGGTCACAATCACATCTGCGCCCATCGCAGCGGAGCTGGCATTCTGTGTGAGGGTGACGGTGCACCCCGCATTGCGCGCCATTTCGACGAATTCAGCCTCAGGCTCATATCCGGCTGGCGTGGCGACGCGAACGTTAAACTTCATCAATGCCGCAGCTTCCAGAATTGAATGCAGCACATTGTTCCCGTCTCCGAACCAAGCCATCTCGAGGCCTGGCAATGACTTACCTTGTTCAATGACAGTCAGAAGATCGGCCACGATCTGGCACGGATGTGAACGATCAGTAAGCCCATTAATCACTGGAACATGTGCATGATGCGCGAGCTCTACCGCCTTTGCATGATCGTCCGTCCGGATCATGATCGCGTCAACCATCCGGCTGAGCACCCGCGCGTTATCCGCGATCGTTTCACCTCGGCCAAGCTGGCTTGTCGCACTATCCAGGATCAGACAGGACCCGCCCAGTTGGCGCATCGCGATATCAAAGCTTACACGGGTTCGCGTGGAGTTTTTCTCGAATATCATCGCCAACACGCGCCCATCGAGAGGCTTGTCCGCATCAGGCTTGCCCTTTGGCCAGCCTTGACGTGCGGCCTTGCGGTCGATCGCGTCAGCCATCATCGCAGCAATGGCATTGCCGCCTGCATCGGAAAGATCGAGAAAATTTTGCACCACTGGCGCAAAATCAAGTGTTCTCGAATTGCTCATTAGCTTGCGCCGGGCGAGTAGCTCGCTGCCCCTGCTGAAAGCTTTTCAAAGAACTCGTCCATCTCTGCATCACCTAGAACAAGCGGAGGCAATACGCGCAGCGTGTTGTCACCTGCAGCTACGGTCAGCAGCTGATGATTATCGCGCAGATGGACGAAGAATGGCCGGCTTTCCACTTTCATCTTGATGCCCAGCATCAGTCCTTTGCCGCGCACGAGTTCGAACAGCTCCGGATAGTTGCCGATAAACTGTTCCAGCCGCGAGCGCAGTCGCTCGCCTTTCTCGCGAACGCTAGAAAGAAACTCCTCGTTCGCCACAGCGTCCATCACCGCGCTGCCCGCCGCCATAGCAAGCGGATTGCCGCCGTAAGTGGAACCATGTGTGCCAGGGACCATGCCGCGCGCGGCCTTCTCAGTCGCAAGGCATGCGCCGAGAGGGAAGCCCCCACCAATACCTTTAGCAGTCGCTACGATATCAGGCGTGATGCCATACTGTTCGTAGGCGTATAGCGTGCCGGTGCGAGCAACGCCGCACTGCACTTCATCGAGCACCAGCATCAGATCATTCTCGTCAGCCAGTTTGCGAAGACCCCGCATAAATTCTTCCGATGCCGGACGGATGCCACCTTCGCCCTGAATAGGCTCTACCAGGAAGCCAGCCGTGTTTGGCCCCATCAACGCCTTGGCTGATTCCAGATTATCGAACTCAGCATATTTGAAGCCGGCCAGAAGAGGAGAGAAGCCGTGATGCATTTTCTCCTGATTAGACGCGCTGATTGTTGCCATTGTCCGGCCGTGAAAGGCATTGGCAAAAGTGATGAGCTCAAACCGGGTCGTATCCCCGTCGTGCTGATGGTAAGCGCGCGCGGTCTTGATCGCAGTCTCAACCGCTTCTGCACCCGAGTTGGTGAAGAAGACCGTGTCTGCAAAGGTATTGTCGACGAGTTGCTGCGCGAGCTTCTCACCCTGTGGGCTGCCATAAAGGTTTGAGACATGCATCAATGTCTCCGCCTGTTTCTGAATAGCTGAGATTAGACCTTCGTGGCTGTGACCAAGTAGATTGACCGCGATCCCACTGGCGAAATCAAGATACCGTGTGCCGTCTTCATCGATCAGATGACAGTGTTCTCCTCGAACAGGACGCACGCCACACCGAGGGTAAACGGGCATTAGCGGGGTAATTGCCATAACAGCACCTCAAATCTCGAAATCGCAAATAATGCAGAACCAAAGAGAAATGGCGACCCCCTGTCTCATGGACTGGGGCCGCCATTTGCTCCGTTTAATTTGTCGCTAGCCGCGGGTCAAACCGCTGGCTGAGCAGGCCGATCAACCCTGAACGGGCACGAGGTTGACCGCCGAGTGTTTACCTCGTCGATCGACTTCAAGATCAAACTCGAACCGCTCACCTTCATTGATGCTTTGCAAGCCAGAACGCTCGACAGCGCTGATATGGACGAACGCATCGGGTTGACCATCATCGCGTGTGAGGAAACCGAAACCCTTCATCGAGTTAAAGAATTTCACTGTGCCGGTTGCTTTTTCACCGGTCAGCTCGCGCTGCGGCGCAGCACTACGTTGCTCGACCTGAATGACGTCACCGACAATCTGGATATCTTGTGCAGACACCTTGCCGCCACGATCGACTAGGTTGAACTCAAGCTCCTGACCTTCAGCCAGTCCTTCGAGGCCAGCACGCTCAACTGCGCTGATGTGGATGAACACATCTTCGCCGCCGGTTTCCTGCTGGATGAAACCAAAGCCCTTCTGGCTGTTGAAGAATTTCACAGTGCCTTTGCCGGTTCCAACGACCTGAGCTGGCATGCGGTTGAAGCCGCCACCGCCAGCGCCGCCGCCACCACCACGAGGGCCGCCGCCGCTAGGTCCGCCACGATTGCCGCCGCCGAAACGGTCGCCACCGCCGCCACCGAAGCGGTCACCGCCGCCTCCGCCGCCATAGCCGCCGCGATCATCGCGTCTGCCGCCAAAACCGCCGCGGTCATTGCCAAAATCGGCAGGTGGCTGATAGCCCTCACCACCAAAAGGATCGAAGCTGTCTTCGCCGAATCCGTCGCGCTTGTCTTTGCCGCGCCGACGGCCTCTATCGTAACCCATAACTCAAAAAATACCTTGTCATCCCGCCCAAAGATCATCCGTGCCGGAGGGGACGGCATTCCGTTCCGAACACGCAAGAAGAGTAGACTCGACGCCTAAACCCCACCTCACATTCGCGATATAGCGCAAAAATACCCTTTGAGCGAATGATTTAAAGTTACAAAACTTTATGGCACCGCTTTGTGACATTTTGGCAAATCATGAATTTGGAGCTAATTGGACATTCTGACTCTCGCATCGATCAAAAGGTGCACTAAGCTTCCAGAAAGTTGCATGGCCATGTCCGAATTTCGCTCCCTATCTGAAACAATGTTTGCGAGCCCTCAAATTTCGCCTGCGGATCTCGCGCTGGCCGCAGAAAAAGGCGTCACACTTGTGATCAACAACCGGCCTGACGGCGAAGCGCCAGACGAGCCGCAAGGGCCAGAGATTGAAGCGGCGGCCAATACAGCCGGGATGCAATACCTCGCCATCCCTATTGGTCACTCGGGCTTTAGCGAACCGCAAGTCGAAGCCATGCAGGAAGCGCTAGCCGCGAATAGTGGCAAAACGCTCGCCTATTGTCGCTCGGGCACCCGCTCAACCTTCCTGTGGGCGCTAGCTCAGGCGCGCGCTGGCGGAAATCCCGATAAGATCGCGGCTGCAGCGAACGCTGCGGGCTACGATGTCTCACCAATTCAGCCTGCGCTCGATATGTTCTCGAGCCAAACCCGCGACTGACTTATCTCGGCGAGTTGCCCGTGCTGATACCCGATCAAGCCTTGCAGTTTGCAGGATCACTCATCGCAATTCTTGTGCTGGCCTGGCTAGTGAAGCGTCTGGGCCTAGGCAAAGATCCAGTGCTGACAGACGACAACCACGCCATAGCTGTAGCGACCGAGGTACTTGACGGGTTCGCCGCGCAAGAGGTCGCGCGCGATGCTGATGGAACCGGCGCTTTGCTGCGCGACGCGCAAGGACAGATCATATTACTTAAGCCCCACGGAGGACATTTCGCTGGGCGTGTCTTGAACTCAAGCGCTTCGGCCAAATTGTCGGATAATGAAATCCAGATCACATCGGGCGAAAAGCGCTTTGGCGACGTTCATTTGATAATCGACGACGCTGCCTCTTGGGTCGAAGCGATCAATCGCCTAAACAGTACAAGCAATGCCTGACTTCTCACCCACCGATTATGCCGTACCCGGCTTTGTGCTTCTCGTCCTGATCGAGATGCTCTGGGCCTGGAAGCGCAAGCCTGAAGCCTACGAAGCGAAAGACACACTCACCAGCCTTGCTTTCGGACTCGGCAGCACGGTGTCGGGCCTTATCTTTGGCGGGTTCTTCTTCCTGCTCTTTCTGGCTGCCTGGGAATTCCGCATATTCGATTTCGGCGCGGAATGGTGGGCTGTTTGGTGGGCATGGCCGCTATGCTTCGTGCTCGACGACTTAAAATATTACTGGGTCCACCGCGCTGGACACCGCATTCGCTGGATGTGGGCCGCTCATGTGAACCATCACTCGAGCCAGCATTACAATCTTTCGACCGCGTTACGGCAGACTTGGACCGGGCCTTTTACGTTCGGCTTCCTGTTCGCACTCCCACTCGTTCTCCTTGGCTTCCACCCTGCAATGATCGCCATCTGCGGCGGCTTCAATCTGATCTACCAGTTCTGGATCCACACTGAAGCGATCGACAAAATGCCGCGTTGGTTCGAGGCAGTCATGAACACGCCGAGCCATCACCGTGTGCATCACGCCACCAATCCGCGCTATCTCGATCGCAATTACGCAGGCGTCTTCATCATCTGGGACAAGATGTTCGGTACGTTTCAGCCGGAAACTAGTGACGAGAAAATCCGTTACGGGATCGTCAAGCAGCTCGGCAGCTTCAACCTGTTGTGGTCTGTGTTTCACGAATGGATCGGAATGCTCAGCGATATCTGGGGAGCCCCGTGGAAGTATAAGCTCTCCTATCTTTTGCGGGAGCCCGGCTGGACGCATGATGGCAGCCGCGACACATCCGACATGATCCGCGACCGCTGGATGAAACGTCAAGCAGAAGCTAGCGCTCAAGAAAAGCAAGTTTCATTGCAAAACCCGATTGCGAGCGGGCGCGAGGCTGCTTAACATTGCTCTCCACGAGGAGAGACAATGGACACCTTCGATTATATAGTCATTGGCGGCGGAAGTGCTGGAAGCGCAGTCACGGGCCGACTGGCGGAAGATGGCACAAGCACGGTTTGCTTGTTGGAAGCGGGTGGTCGCAATGACAACTTCCTAGTCAAGACACCCGGCTTCATGCCGTTCCTCCTGAAGAACACCAATTACCGTTACGACACCGTTACGCAGAAAGGTCTCAATGGGCGCGTCGGCTATCAGCCGCGCGGCAAAGGCCTCGGCGGATCATCAGCGATCAACGCAATGGTCTACATCCGCGGCAATGCTTGGGATTACGACAACTGGGCCGCAATGGGCTGCAATGGCTGGGCCTACGCCGATGTGCTGCCTTACTTCAAGCGCAGCGAAGGCAATGTACGCGGCAAGAGCGAATATCACGGCGGCGAGGGTCCGCTTTCAGTCTCTGACCAGCACTGGACCAACCCGACCAGCCGCGCCTTCGTTGAGAGTGCAGCTGCGCTCCAGCTCCCAACAACAGACGATTTCAACGACGACAGCCAAGCAGGCTTCGGCATCTACCAAGTGACGCAAAAGGATGGCGAGCGCTGGTCAGCCGCGCGCGCTTATGTCGAGCCTTTGCGCGAAAAGCCCAATCTCGACATTCGCACAGGCACTCTGGTTGAGAAGCTCGTGATCGAGAATGGCCGAGTGACCGGCGTTGCAATCAAGCGTGGCCGCAATCGTGAGACAGTCTCAGCGCGCAAGGGCGTGATCCTGTCCGCTGGCGCCTTCAACTCTCCGCAAATTCTCATGCTGTCCGGCATTGGGCCGGCCGAGCATTTGCGCGAACACGGCATTGATGTCGTGCTCGACAAGCCTGCTGTTGGCAGCGATCTGCAAGACCATATCGACTACGTCTCCGGCTGGGAGACGGAATCAAAGGAACCGATTGGCGACTCGATGGCTGGCACCTGGAAGATGGTGAAGGGCATCGTCGAACATCGCCGCAAGCGCACGGGCATCATGACAACGCCTTATGCGGAAAGCGGCGGCTTCTGGACTGTCATGCCGGAAAGTCCTGCGCCAGATATTCAATGGCATTTTGTCCCAGCGATGCTTGAAGACCATGGCCGAGAGAAGATCAAAGGCCATGGCTTCTCCCTCCACGCCTGCGTGCTTCGCCCTGAAAGCCGCGGTACAGTGCGATTGAACTCTGGCAATGCAGCAGACGCGCCCCGGATCGATCCGAACTTCCTCGACGATGATCGCGACATCGCGACGCTGCGCGCTGGCGTGCGCCTGTCGCACCGCATTGCCGAAGCGCCGCCGCTAGCTGACTATGAGCCCAAGGATCGTCATTCGATCGACTTGAATGATGACACCGCGCTTGATGAGCTCATCCGGAACCGCGCGGACACTGTCTACCACCCGGTTGGCACTTGCCGCATGGGATCGGACGAGGACGCTGTAGTCGACCCGACCTTAAAAGCGCGCGGGATCGAAGGCCTTTGGATTGCCGATGCGTCGATCATGCCGAAAATCGTATCCGGCAACACCAATGCGCCGAGCATCATGATCGGCGAACGATGCGCGGAATTCGTCAAGGCGGCGACAGCTTGAAGCGCGCCCGCCATCTTGTATGGTGCACGCATTGATCGAGGGAACACATCATGGACGACAAGAGCACACCGACACATCGCAATAGCGGCCCGCCTGCCAATTCGGGTTTCGACCTTAATCGGCCAAGCATTATCAGCCTGCTTTATCTCGGCAGCTTTGTGACAGGTGTCACCGGCCTAGTCGGCATCGTCCTTGCGCATATCTGGCGCGGGGAAAGCCACGAGCCATGGGTCTCTTCGCACTACACCTATCTCATTCGCACCTTCTGGATCGGCCTTGCCGCAAGCCTCGTCGCATTTGTTCTGAGCTTCGTCCTCATCGGCATGCTGCTCTTCCCGCTGATCGCGGTATGGGTCGGCGTGCGCAGCGTGCTGAGCATGGTCAAAGCACAAAAACGCGAGCCTATGCCAGACCCTGAGACGCTCGCTTTCTAACCCGCTTTCTCAGACCGCCAATCCATCGAGTGCGCTTGCAGGTTGCGCCCTTCTCCTTGCGTGCAAGCCGCCACGGCTAGCGTCGCCACCAGCGCGGAAGTCAATGTTGCGCGCGCATCCTCATCGCCCTTCATGCCGCAAGCGCCCTCGCTTTGGAAACAATCGCAGTGATCTCGTCGAGCAAGCCTAGCCGCTGCTTCTTCAGAGTCTCCATCCGCTCGTCACTGGCCGCTTCAGCTTCCACTTCGATGCGATGCACGTCGCGGTTTACCGTGTGATACTCCTCCGCAAGCCGCGCAAAATGCGCATCCGTTTGCTTCAATCGCGTCAGCATTTCACGATCACGCTTGAAGATCGCTGTGAGTTCATTGGGTGTATGCTGGGACATTGGCCGAGCCTCTCCTTTTGCATTGGTAGGAGGAGACAATGACCGATCGGAGCGCCGCGCGCCTTGATCCAGATCAAGCATGTTGGATACGCATGTTACACAGTCCAGGGAGAAAAACTTCGCGCACCCAATTCGGGCGTAAAGTGCTGATAGGATGAGAAAAATCGTCATCCGGCGCGCTTAGCAGCGTGAACACCGTGTAGGACAGCGAAACGCATCTGTTGGACTTCGCCGCCGCTCGCACCAGCTCCCCGCAAATCCCTTGCGCATACCCGGCCAATTGCCGCTTTGGCGCGTTGTTACAAATCGCGTGCCCGCCAGCTTTACATGCCGCTGCGCGCTCCTTAGCCTTGCCGTTCTGGGTCGCATCAGAACCAATTCTTTCAGGGGGAACGGAATTCTATGCGTACACTTGCTTTTACACTCATCGCCGGCACAGCCATCGCCTTTTCAGGCGCGGCCACCGCGCAGGAAGAAGCCGAAGCACAAAACCGGGTTTACATGATGGACGGGACGATGTCCGACACCAAAATGGTGGGCGGCATCGGTGAGAACGGCGCGGACTACTTAAGCGCATCGTGGTCGGAGACAATCACAGTCAAAGGAACCGACGGTTCCACAATGACAGAGCTCACCTCCGATTGCGTCGGCATGACACAGGATGAAGGCGAGCTGTTTGATCGCCATGTCGCATGCACCCATGCGAACGGCAGAGGCAGTACAGGCGCCATCGTGATGGGCTGCACCCGCGAAGGCCCTGGCTCGATGAGCTGCATCGGATACTTTCAAGGCAAGGAAGGTAACGTCAAAGGCGAGCGCTCCATGATGACCGTGCTCTACAAATGGAACGATGACGGAACCGGCACGATGAGCGGTAGCGGCTATTGGCTGGGCGCGAGCGAGAGCGCATCGGACGGCGAAGCGGAAGCCAGCGGCGAGTAACGCGCCCGGCGGGTGGCTTCGCTTGGTGGGAAGCATAGCCGCCCGCTTGCACACATCCAGCTTGGCAAACCGCGCGCCGTACGGGAGAATGCGGCGAAAGGGTTGTCATGATGCGGGTTGTCAGAGCGGCATTTGCTTATTTCGCGCTGATCTTCGGACTGGGTTTTGTGCTGGGAACGGTGCGCGTGCTGTGGCTCGCGCCGCTGGTGGGCGAGACGACTGCCGGATTTATCGAGATGCCGATCATTCTGGGCGCGAGCTGGCTTGCCGCGCGGTGGCTGGTGGGGAAATTCGCGACCACGCGGAGCGGCGAAGCGCTCGCCATGGGCGCGCTCGCTTTCGTCATGCTGATGTTGGCAGAGGTGATGCTGGGCGTGACGCTGTTTGAAATGACCCCGCGCGAGTGGCTCAGCGCGGTCACGCGTCCGCCGGGTCTCTACGGCCTGATCGGACAGGCAGTGTTTGGGCTGATGCCTTGGTTGGTGGTGTTGAGATCGAAGCGAACGCCACTTTAGCGCCCTGTATTCGGGTCTTCGTCATTCCCGCGCAGGCGGGAATCCAGAGCAGTCTAGCGCTGGTTTTGGTTTTCTAGCTGGACCCCCGCCTCTGCGGGGGTGACGACTTTAGCTAGTAGGCCAATTGCCCACCAAACGAGTGTTGAGATTTGCATCCACTTGAAAGCTTATTCTGGAGGTGGCTTGAGACATGTAGGCCTCACCTTGCGCAAGTGCGGGGACGGTGAGGATTGGCAAAGGCCAGGACACATCACGACCGTATTTAACTTGCACAGGCAATCGCAATATTGATTAGCTCGTCAGTCCAGAACTCAACAGTTCGACGCCCGTCTTTTCTAGGGAAGTTTCCAATCATGTAAGGGTCAAATTCAGTCGCCGGAACGTATGCACGATGCCGAGCAAGCTTCTCTCTGCACTCCGAACGCCTGTGAGCGAAGTAGTTTCTCACTAGATTTACGATTGGTGCAGGCGAATCACTCGATGTTAGCGCATCTTTTATCTGGCGACTCTTGTCGGTCTTGCATGACTTTTCTGCTCTGCACGCGCTGGCAGCATCATGCCATCGTGGCTCGTAGCCTCGCTTGCTCTGAACGGCCCGAAGGACTTCAGCTTCATCCGTAAAGTGCCTATTTGGTATGATCGGGTTTCCTCTCAGATCATTGGCGCTACCGAGGGCATTCTGTATGATTAAAGAGCGACAGAAGTTTCCCCAAAGATCATTCAGATCGATCAACAGAAATGCTGCTTGATGCCTAACTTCGCGCGGCACTGGCACTGACCAACCGTCAAGCCTATCTGGCATTGGGTACTCGTTGAGAAGCTTTTGCGCGCTTTTGATGAATGAACGCACGGCATGGGCGCTCATTCTTTGATGCTCAAAGCCTCAACAAAATAAGGGAATCTGACACGTCGACTAGCAATGCGCTGTAGGGAGGAGCTTGAAGCGCTCCAAAAATCCGCACGATTGTCAGGCTCTTCGTCTAATTCAACGGTAGCCGCCAGATCGGTTAGCTCTGCCCTGATGGCGTTTAGGTCGCCGATTTCAGTATTCTCGTGGAATTCCTCATCGCTCAATGCGCCTTGCGGGATTCCATCTAAACAATGAGTGACTGCAGCAAACAACATAAGAAAATGCGCAGGCCTTAAGAGGACTGTTCCTGCAAGATCCTCGATCAGATTATCAGAAATCCAGTTGATGGCATCGCCAACTTGTCGTTCGATCGATACTCGATCAAAGTCTTCTGCCTTGTCATATTTTCGGTAGAGTGCTCTGATCTTTGGCTGCCCACCATCTTTAACACCCTCCAATACTATCCCGTACATCTCAGCCATCAGAGAAGTATGAGCCATACGGACCATGGTGGCGGGAGAGAAAAGTCCACTTTCGATCCAGAATTCGTGGAGAGAGTTCGCCAACTCGTGAATCGACCATTTGAATTCACCTTGGAATTCCGCATGCCGAAGCTCAGGATCATTCAATTTAACGCTGTAGGAGTTAAGGCGGGCAAATATTTCCAGTACTCGCTGATCATCTGCATTAACCAGTTGATCGACTGACAAAGGATATTGAAGGAATTGATCTTTCTCCTCATCCGTCAGTGTGGAGAATTTCTTTCCTGCAAACTCCTTCGCGCGTGACGACAGAGTTATTTTGTCTTGCGCAAAATCGATGATCGCTCGGAGGCGCTGTTGGCCATCTACAACCTCACGCTTCGATTTTCTCGTTTCCCTATCGATTATTGAGCGGATGTATATCTTCGGTACCGGAAGATCTCGTAGGATCGTGTCGATAAGCATGATCTTCGCCGCCGGCTTCCATACTGACCCGCGCTGAAAGTCCTTGTTGATCAAGAGCGACTTTGCATCATGCCACTCCAAGAAATCAGAAATGCGAAATTGCTCTAGCAAGTATCCTACCCCTCAGCCTTACTCCGCAGCTTCGGTCTCGCCGAACATGTCCGGGCCGTCATCGACCGCCTCTTCCTCGTTCGCGGCCTTTGCCTTTTGGCGCTTGTCGAAGCTTGACCACACGTCCTGCCAATTGCCCTTCGTCGCGCCCTTCGAATATTCGGTCGCGCGGGTTTCGAAGAAGTTCGCATGCTCCACGCCGTTCAGCAGCGGAGCGAGCCATGGCAGCGGGTGGTCTTCGACCATGTAGATCGGCTGCAGGCCGAGCTGGCCCAGGCGCCAGTCCGCGATGTAGCGGATATACTTCTTGATCTCCTTCGCGGTCATCCCGCTGACGGGCCCCATCTCGAAAGCGAGATCGATGAAATTGTCTTCCAGACGCACCGACTTCTGGCAGATGTCAATGATGTCTTCCTTCACCGCCTTGGTGTAGCAATCACGCTCGCGCACGAATTCGTGGAACAGCCGCACGATGCCTTCGCAGTGGAGGCTCTCGTCACGCACCGACCAGCTGACGATCTGGCCCATTCCCTTCATCTTGTTGAAGCGCGGGAAGTTCATCAGCATCGCGAAGCTCGCGAACAGCTGCATGCCTTCGGTGAAGCCGCCGAACACCGCGAGTGTGCGGGCGATATCTTCGTCCGTGTCCACGCCGAACAGCTGCAGATAGTCGTGCTTGTCCTTCATTTCCTCATATTCGAGGAAGGCGGAATATTCGCTCTCCGGCATGCCGATCGTGTCGAGCAAGTGACTGTAGGCCGCGATGTGCACTGTCTCCATATTGGAGAACGCGGTGAGCATCATCTTGATCTCGGTCGGCTTGAACACGCGGCCATATTTGTCGTGGTAGCAATCCTGCACTTCGACATCGGCCTGCGTGAAGAAACGGAAGATCTGCGTGAGCAGGTTGCGCTCGTGCTCGGAGATCTTTTGCGCCCAGTCGCGGCAGTCCTCACCCAGAGGAACTTCCTCTGGCATCCAGTGGATTTGCTGCTGGCGTTTCCAGAACTCGTAAGCCCACGGGTATTCAAAGGGCTTGTAGGTCTTACGGGCTTCGAGCAACGACATCTGGTGGTTCTCCGGTTTGAGCGTGAATTACGAATATAGGGAATCATACCGGTGATTCGATAGCAAGCGAAAAGGAATTAGCGGGGATAAAAGCGCATATTTGATGCGGATTTTTCAAGTCGGATCGGATCAGAGTTGCGTCAGCGTCGCTTTCGGGGTGCCTCGCGCTTGCAATGGGTGATGGGCTTGGCGCTGCGCCAGCGTTCGGACGGCAGGTTTTCGAGCTGGAATTTCAGCAATTGCCCAAGCCTGCCTGACCCGATCGGCTCGCCCGCGACATATTGCATCGTGCCATTGCCTGCATCCCAATTGCCTTCGATGAGCAGCGGCCCGCGTGCGGAAATGCCGATGTCCCAGCCGATGACTGTCCAGCTGTTCGGCATCGCGCGGTGTGCGGCACGTGCAAGCTCCAGCGCTTCAGCAAAGCCGGGGACCGCGTGACCGGCGAGCGGCGCCTGCGTACCAGGATGCACTTCGACCTGACGCAGGAAACGCCGCTCTGCACGCTGGAAGCCGAGCGTGGTCTGCCCGGCCGCCATGTCCACCCGCATTGCGACACCGCCTGCATGCAAGTTGTCGAGAAAGCTCTCGCCTCCGCCAAGCCTTAGCGCGACGCGCACGACTTCAGGCTCGCCATTCTCGTCAAGGCAAGTGATGGTGCGCATGGTCGCCAGCGCGCCGGGGCTGATCGTTGCAATGCCGGGATGTGGAGCTTCGACCGACTGGACAACATCGCCAAGCTGGAGATTGTCTGCACACCAGCTGCGCAGATCACGCTCTTCGCCATCGACCTTGACGCGTCCGTGTCCTGCACGCTCTAGCATGCGGATGCCGCGCCCTTGCGAGCCGAAGCCGGGCTTGGCGATCAACCGCTGTGCGTCCAGCGCCCAGTCAGGCACATCCTCTTCCACATCGAATGTCTGCGGCATCGCGAGACCGGCGCTTCGCATGTGCCGGGCAAAGCGCGCCTTATCGAGCAGCAGGTTTTCGCTGTACGGCACAGCCTCGCGATTGAGCAGCGCGAAGATCGCTTTCTTAACATGCTCGGGCAGGACTTCATCCCACGCCGGCTCCGCCATAGTCTGCAGCGTCCACAGGGTCTCGATCGGCAGCAGGCTGAGGCGCGCATTGTTCTGTGCGATGAGGGGCGCCGGCGCATCCTCGGCATAGTTTCCAGCCTTCCTCGCACCATAGGTCGCCATCGCTTTTCGCGTGAGCGATGCAAGCGCCCGGGCATGGGCGGGCCAATGCTCTTTGAGCAACCGGCTATGCACGGCTGCAAGCGAGCCCGCATCAGCGAACGGGCCGGTAGGAAAACGGATAACGAAACTCATTAGTGGCGCTCAGTCAGTCAGCCGCCGCCGCGCTTTTTCGAGCCGAAGAAGCTTCCGCCGCCCAGCACTGTGACGCCCAGAAAAAAGCCGAAATCATACCAACCGCCAGTGTTGGGCACTGCATAAACCGCGATATCGGGTGAGAACAGCGAGCCGATCCATGCCCATGGGAAGACAAAGCCATGCCACAATCCCCACCAGAAACCCGGCACATCCGCGCCGCTTGCAACACCTGCATCGATCTGGTTCGCGCAGGCTGAGAGCAGCAATGCCAGTGCCGCAGCGCATAGGATCCGGTTGGTCATGCAAATGTCTCCAAATTCAGGTCAGCAATCGCAGGATAATAAACCAAACGACGCCAATGAACAGCAGCGCGATCAGCGCCTGCGTCATGACAATACCGGTGCCTTTGCCGCGCCTGCCTTGCCGGATGGCCGCAATGAGCATGATCACAGCGATGATAGTACCGGCAACACCGATCCAGATGGGGTTCAAAAGTCTAGCTCCGCGAATATGGGCATTCAGAACAATTCGATCGCGCCCCACTCGGGCATGAACAAGTTCAACACAAAGTAGGCGGCAACCGGCAATGTCAATGATGCCAGCGCTAAAATAGGAAAGGCGCTTTCCGAAATGGTGCCGTTGCTGCGCCATCTGATGAAGAGCGGAATCTCTGTCAGCGCGAAGAAGGCCAGCACGAGGGGCAGGAACAGGCCGAGTGTCATGTGATATCCGCGCTGATAAAGTGTTGAATTGTCATGCGGCGCCCTCTCCCTTTTACGAAGGAAAGATTAGGCCAGTTAACCGCTAAACAGCAAGGGCTTGATTGAAGCGGCGTGCGCTAAACGAAACGCAAGGCTTCGACGCCGGGCGCGCCGTCAGGAATTTCTGCGCCGGCAGCCGACCAGTCCTGCTCTGCCAGTTTCTGCAAAAGCTCGTCGCTCAGCGGACTGCGAAATTCCAATCCAACTTGCTCACCGCGCCGCCATGTCGCCTGAGCCATGTGCGGGCCAGTGTCAGCGAAATAGAGATGGAGCCGCTCGCCCTTGCGAATTTGCTCAGAAGGATCGAGCAATTTGCACCCGCCGTCAGATACGTCTGCGAGCAAGGTCTGCCATTCGCGGCCATGGCTGTTGCGACAGCCAGCGAGCGCTTGCAGTTCTTTGCGAGAGGTCTTGCGGGTTTTCATGGTGAACCGCTTGGTAAGAGCAAATCACCAAGAAATCCTTGCCGAATGGCGGAAGGTGAGAAGTCAGCCGCCGCGATAGAAGTTCGCAACGGCAATCAGCATGATCATGCAAAGGCCGAGCACGAGATGCTTGCGCCCGCCCGGCTGATCACCGGAGCGCAGCAAGACGGCACCGCGCCACGCATTGAGGACCGCCAGAATGCCGACGATAACGACCGCGCTGATAAAGAGTGTGTCACGATCCATGTGCGTTTCCCCTCGTGCCGAGCCACGAACCTATCCGGCTGAACCGGAAAAAGAAACAACCCGACAAGTTATCTTGCCGGGCCGCCTCTGTTTTCTATTTTGCCTGCGGAGTTTTACTGACAGGCGAGACATTCCTCGTAATCGGTCTGCTGCTCGCCAAGCTCTGCCTTGAGTTCGATCTCCGGTGCGTCTGCGGTGTTGTCCGCTTCCACGCCGCCAGCAAAGCCTGCGCGCTGCACTGACTTCGAGCGGAGATAATAGAGCGACTTGATGCCCCGCTCCCACGCCTGGAAGTGCAACATCATCAGGTCCCACTTGTCGACATCTGCCGGGATGAACAGGTTCAGCGACTGCGCCTGATCGATATAAGGCGAGCGGTCGGCTGCAAATTCTAGCAGCCAGCGCTGATCGATTTCAAAGCTGGTCTTGAAGGCCGCTTTTTCTTCATCATCGAGGAAGTCCAGGTGCTGGACGCTGCCGCCCTGCTCGAGGATCGAGTTCCATACCTGATTTGAATCCTTGCTCTTCTCGCGCAGGATCTTCTCAAGATACGGGTTCTTCACAATGAAGCTGCCGGACAGCGTTTTGTGCGTGTAGATGTTTGCAGGGATCGGCTCGATACAGGCAGACGTGCCTCCACAAATGATCGAGATCGACGCTGTCGGCGCGATCGCCATCTTGCAGCTGAAGCGCTCCATCGCGCCCATTTCTTCTGCATCCGGGCATGCACCGCGTTCTTGCGCGAGCAGCATGGAGGCTTCGGAAGCCTTGCCCTGAATATGCTTGAACATCTTCAGGTTCCAGACCTTCGCCATCGGGCTTTCAAAGCCGATCTTCTTGGACTGAAGGAAGGAGTGGAAACCCATCACGCCGAGGCCGACCGAACGCTCGCGGCTGGCGGAGTATTTCGCGCGCGCCATTTCATCGGGTGCGCGGTCGATATAGTCCTGCAGCACATTGTCGAGGAAGCGCATGACGTCTTCGATGAAGGTCTTGTCACCGTTCCATTCATCCCACTTCTCAAGGTTGAGCGATGAGAGGCAGCACACGGCTGTGCGGTCATTGCCCAAGTGGTCAATGCCGGTCGGCAGCGTGATTTCCGAGCACAGGTTCGACGTCGAAACCTTGAGGCCGAGATCGCGGTGATGCTTGGGCATCATGCGGTTCACAGTGTCGTTGAACACGATGTAAGGCTCGCCCGTTGCAAGGCGGGTTTCAACCAGCTTCTGGAACAGCGAGCGTGCATCGACCTTGCCGCGCACTTCACCGGTCTTTGGTGATTTGAGCTCGAACTCGTCGCCTGCGCGAACCGCTTCCATGAACTCATCGGTGACAAGTACGCCGTGGTGCAGGTTCAGCGCCTTGCGGTTGAAGTCGCCCGATGGCTTGCGGATTTCGAGGAACTCTTCGATTTCCGGGTGCGAGATGTCGAGATAGCAAGCAGCCGATCCGCGTCGCAGCGAACCTTGCGAGATCGCGAGAGTGAGCGAATCCATCACGCGCACAAACGGAATGATGCCGCTGGTCTTGCCGTTAAGGCCAACTGGCTCGCCAATACCGCGTACGTGACCCCAATAGGTACCGATGCCGCCGCCTTTGGAAGCAAGCCAGACATTCTCGTTCCAGGTTCCGACGATGCCGTTCAAGCTGTCTTCAACCGAATTCAGATAGCAGCTGATCGGGAGACCGCGGCTGGTGCCGCCATTGGACAGCACAGGCGTTGCCGGCATGAACCACAGGTTTGAGATGTAATCATAGAGACGCTGGGCATGGTCCTGATCATCGGCGTAGGCATCGGCCACACGCGCGAACAGGTCCTGATAGCTCTCATTAGGCAGCAGGTAGCGGTCGGTCAGAGTTTCCTTGCCGAATTCCGTCAGATTGTCGTCGCGCGCATCGTCAGTCACGATCGTGAACCGGCGCGGATTGACTTTCTTGCTGTCACTATCAACCGCGGCCTTGGCAACTTCAGCCACAGCACCTGCAAGCGCTTCGCCTGCTTTTTCCGCGATCAGCTCTTCCGAGCCCTTGTCTTGGCTTTCCATTGTTACTGCCTTCGCGCGCTCTTGCGCCACCTTCTTCGCAGACCGAGTCTTCGCTTTGGGTGTGTCGCTCACACCTTCCGCGTTTTCCGTTTCCAGCCCCATTGCTGCGTCGTCCCCGGTCCTGAATTCCATGTCTGTTAAGCCCCACTCTCTTCGCTTCTTTCAGGCTGCGCGTTAAATCGCGCATGTTCCTGATGTGTTCGACTCGGTGAGACCATCCTCACCTAGCAAGTTTTCAGCGCCAACGGGGGATTAGTTTTCCCGTCTTTGCCCACAGTTACGCTGCGAATTGCCCGAAAAAGACCTGACTCTGCCCCCGGCATGAGAAATAGGGTCTCTCATGTCGTATAACTAGGTCTTGTGGGTGAACCCGCAGCTTCAACCACTAGATACTGAATCAGCGGCGGTTCATGTGCAAGAGGGTTAATCTCAATTTTACGTTGCGTAATGGCGCAAACTGCCAGTGTGTTATGCCAGCGACACGCCGCGACGCGTGGACAATCCTAGGGTTTTCGAGCGCGCAAGCCCAAAAATGAATCTGCGAAAAAATTTTTGCGGGCAAAAGGGCGTTCAAGGGGTTGTGAACCAATCGAATCCACCCGCGCAATATTCGAATCCAATCCGCTAACCGTAAGCAGCAAAAAACGGGCCCGCTGATTGTGAATCGGCAAGCCCGTCTTTTGTTTCACTTCTTATCGAACCGCGAATCGATCAGTCGGTTTCAGCGACTCTCTCGAGCCGCATTTCATTGCCGCCCTGACCAATGACTGCCGCGGCGATTGCGCCATCTTCCTCAACCATACGAACTGAGGCGTCGACGCCTTGCACGGCGAATTCCGTCTGGCTCTCAGCCACCAGATTGAGGACCGGCTGCGAATTGAGCTTGGCCGTCAGATTGCCGTCTTCGTCCACAGCAAGCACCAGCGTCCCGATCTCGCTGCTGTAAGAGCCTGCATATGTCGCCATCACCTCCGGCGCGATAAGGACTTCAGGCGGGGCGTCTACCGGGCCGACCCAAGTGGCAACTTCCGGTGTCGATGCACCGTTCTGATGCATCTCCATCTGCAATGCGCGATCCGCATCGCGGGTGATCGCAAACCATGTGAGGCTGGTAGATCCATAGAAGAATCGGTCACCGCCAACCGGGAAGACTTCGCTTTCGGACTGGCCGCTGCGCAAAGTGTAGAGCTGCCCATCACGCTCGTAGAATTTGCGCGTCTCGCGATCATTGATCCGGAACTCGCCCAATAGCGGAGACACCGCTTCCATATCGAGCGGCACAGCAGTGAAACTCTCAAACGGATCGCCCACAGCCATGGCGGCCACGCGTACAGTCACGCCGCTTGCAGACATGCCTGGCGCATCGGTGTTGTTGAACACCGCTACAAAGATATCTTCCTCCGGCAAGTAGACGCTGTCAGTGTTGAAGCCATTGATGCCGCCGCCATGGCCAATCACTTCGCGTCCGCGAATGTCCTGACGATCAAGGCCGAGCCCATACTCGTTCTCAGACCCGTCATTGAGCACAGTGGGCGCAATCATCTGAGCGTAGAGCTCGTCCCCCACCACTTCGCCGCCATGCAGTGCATTGCCCCAAGTCGCCAAGTCGAGCACGGAACCGCGCAATGCACCTGCCGCAGCGGGTACGCTCGCATGAATGTCGCCCGCGGGCTGAACCACCCCTTCGCCAGTCCGGGTATAGCCGATCGCCATGGCGGGCGTGGTCGCTTCATCGGCAAAACTTGCAATCGTCGGGGTGCCGAGCGGCTGCGAAATCTGCTCGACCACCACTTGATCCCACGGCTTGCCTGTAACCGCTTCGATCACTGCGCCGACCAGGATATAGCCGCTATTGTTATAGGCCCATGCTTCGCCAGGCGCGAAATCCATATCGCGATCCTTGAACTCGTCGATCATCTCTGCCGTGGTCCAGCTGCGCGAGAGGTTTGCCGGGTTCATCCACCCTGGAATGCTGGTGTAGGAAGAAATCCCGGACGTGTGATTGAGCAGCTGGCGAACAGTCACATCAGCGCCAGCTTCAGGGTAATCAGGCACAAATTTGGAAAGTGGATCATCAAGCGAAAGCTCGCCTTGCTCCACCAGTTGCAGCAGGGCCGCAGATGCGATCTGCTTTGTAATCGAACCTAGCCGGAACACAGTCTCCGGCTTGATCGCTTCGCCTTGTTCGATATTCGCCATGCCAATGCCGCTTGCATAAACGACTTCGCCGCCTTCGGTGACAACGACTGCGACACCCGGCTCATCCTCTTCGAAATTTGAGCTAAGAAGCGCATCCACATCCTCGGCAAAGCCCTCCGGCACTGCCAGTGCTGGCGTGGAAGTGAACGCGGCGGTCGCAAGCAAAGCCGCTGCGAAACGTGTACGAAGTTGCAAAGCATTTCTCCCAATTACTGTATTACAACGATAATACAGTATGGCGGGATTTCAAGTGCCTTTGCAAACAATCATCTGATCAGGGTCGCCAATGCCCTAAGCGGCCTGACGTGCGCCTTGCGAGCTATGCGCATGCTCTGCGATCGCATCGGCCATGGTATCGACCAGTTCCGCGGGCAGATCATGGCCCCAACCGGGATAGGTTTTGAGCGTGGCTTCAGGGATGGCGGCAGCCGTTGCCTTGCCGCCTTCTACCTTCACGAGCGGATCGGCTTCGCCATGCAGCACCAGCGTTGGCGTCGATACCGCTTTCAATCGCTCGGTCCGGTCGCCGTCGTCAATGATTGCCGCAAGCTGGCGCGGCAAACCTGCAGGATAGACGCTGCGCTTCACGCTTTCACGAACGCGTGTCTCAAGCCGCTCAGGGTCAGGGCGATAGCCGGGGCTGCCAATTGCCAGCGCGACCATCTTGCCGCGCTCCACCAGGTATTCCTCATCCATCGACTTCAATGGCGCTGTGAGCGCTTTGATGGCAGGCTTGTCTGCCTGTGGCAGCTTCGGATTGCCGGTGGTTGAAAAGATCGAGGTCAGGCTCAGCAAACGGTGCTCGTGCTCGATCGCCATGAGCTGCGCGATCATACCGCCCATGCTCGCACCAACCACATGCGCTTGGCTTATCTCCAACGCGTCCAGCACGCCTGCGGCATCCGCTGCCATATCGCTAAGCGAGTACGGAACTTTGGGCGGAAAGCCGAGCCGTGAAAACAGGATTTGACGCAAGGGCCCCGGTGCCTTTGCGCCATCGAACTTGTGGCTCAGCCCGATATCGCGATTGTCGAACCGGATCACCCGGAAGCCGCGCATGGCAAGCGCTTCGACAAACTCGATCGGCCACAAAGTCATTTGCGCGCCGAGCCCCATCACGAGCAGCATAGGCGGTGCATCTTTGGCACCGTGTTCGTCGTAGAAAAGCTCTAATCCGTTCGCTTGAATATGCGGCATAATGCGATGCGCCCCTTGCCTTGATGCGTTTTAGTGACAGGGCGCGATGGACACGCCTTTAGCGCCACATAAATGCATTAAGGCAAAAGGCACAACTGCAAGATGTGAGGCACTACAGCGCAATCGCGATATATGTGCGCTTACCGCCATTGGCAGCGAGTCTCTCGCGCTCGCTCTTGGCCAGCTCTTTGGCAAATTCGTCGCGCTGCTCACGCGACTCAGCAAAGATGATATTGGCCACGAATGTTTGATCGCGAGCATTGCGCACCGGCGCCTCATCCAGATCCTGCAAACGCCGCACAGCATCTTTCGCAAGCCTGTCAGTCAACATATTGCCGGTCTTCTGCATATATTCGAAATTGTGGGCCTTGCCCTTGTCGTTGAGCGTGAAGCGCAGCTGCACAATGCCGTTCTTGGGCAGGTAGCCGGGTTTGTGCTGGGCAAGATAGAGCTGGCGTTCCAGATCTGAAGTGATCTCGGCCGTCCAGGCTTCCATCGCGGCTTCTGACTGGACTACGATTGGCTCGCTGCCAGCAAGTGCTGGAGTGGCAAGACCTGCAAGCACAAGCGCAGCAGGGGCGAACAAGCGGGGGAATGTATATGTCATCGGTTCATCCTTTCGTGAATTCGTCACGGATGACCGGCCGACATGTGTCACGAACCGCGCAGCACCAGTCCCATTGCGTAACGCAGCTTGGGCATGCGGTCGATCAAGAGACAGCCTGGACAAGCTCGCATCGCGAGGATTTGCGCTTGGGGGGCCAGACTGCCTCTTGACTTACAAAGTGCGCCTTGTGCGCGGCCGCTTCAATCACCCATCGACCGACGTTCAGGCTGGATCGCTGCACCACAGATCCCGACCGACCAATCGCAAACCGGGCTCGACAAACGCCGCGAGCGTAGAAAGATGCTGCCAAAAAAATTGCTGCTCATGTGAACCGGACAACGGGCCAGATGCACTGTACAGGCATGATGGACGGGAAAAGACTATGGTTGAGGACAAATCGCGCAACAGCCGGGGCCGCGCGCTGGACGCCTATCTGGTGGCAAGCGCTCAGGCCGGCAGCCGAACAGCTCTCAACCAGCTCGCGCAAAGATGGCATCCCAAACTGCTCGCCCATGCACGAAGGCTCACCGGCGAGGCAGAGCTCGCTGAAGAAGCCGTCCAGCATGGCTGGAGCGAGCTTGTTCGCGGCATTAACCGGCTTAAAGAGCCGCGCGCCTTCCCGGCTTGGGCCTACCGCATTATCTCGCGGAGCTGTGACGGTGAAATCGGTAAGATCACGCGTCGGCGCAAGCTCGCGGCGGCGTTTGCTCGCGAGCCTCAAGCGACCGCTTCAGAACCGATTGAACCGGACGAGCACAGCACTTTACGCTTTGCCATTCGCGCGCTCGACCCACCGCATCGCGCGGCCATTGCGCTCTATCACTTCGAAGAGCTCAGCGTCGCGGAAGTCGCTGTTGCGCTCGATATCCCCGCAGGCACGGTCAAAACGCGCCTGATGAATGCCCGCAAGAAATTGCGCCAAATCCTTGAAGGAGAAACCTCATGACCACGAAAACCACAGACGAGCTGGATCAGATGATCGATGCTGCGCTCGATGCAGAAGAGCGCGAGCTGCTCGGCCAGATCGGCGAAGAGCCAGGCTATTTCAGCCAGGTCTGGGGTCTGTTCGGCGGGCAGCTGGGCTGGGTCACATGGCTCTTGATGATCGTTCAGACCGTGATGTTCATCGCAAGTGTCTATGCCGCGATCCAGTTCTTCAATGCGACCGACACACTGGAAGCCTTGCATTGGGGCCTGCCAGCTGTCGCGCTGCTACTGATGTCCGCCATGACCAAGTTCCTGCTCTGGCCGAGCATGCAAACCAACCGCGTTCTGCGCGAGTTGAAGCGCGTGGAACTTCAGATCGCTCGCGCCAATCATCGCGGTTGATTGGCGAGCGGCTTGCGTAATCCGTCCTCATCTGGAAGACTTCACGTCAGACGGATGAGGAGGCAAGGGTTATGGCGCAGTTTCAAATGCTTGGACGCAGAGGGTTTATTGCCGGGGCAGGCGCTGGATTGCTTGTCCTTCCCTTTGCATCTCCTCTGCGCGCGCAAGGCCTGACGGACCTCCTCGCGATGGCGTCCGACAGTGCGCTCGACAAGCTGGCACAGCCCGATGCGTTTTATGATGACGAAGACATCCGCATCAAACTGCCGCTGATCGGCGGACTGGACCTTGGCGGCATCGGAGGCGCGTTGGGCGGTCTGTTTGGCAGCCGCTCGCGCATCAATCCGCTGGCCGGCCTCACGCGAACCGTCAACGATGCAGCGGGCGCTGCCGCAGGGGAGGCAAAGCCCATTTTTCGCGAGAGCATCGGGGCTTTGCAACTCTCCGATGCCCCGGGGATCATCGGTAATGATGATGGCGGCTCGCGATACTTGCGTGAAAGCTCTGGCGAGACGCTCAATGGCAAGCTGCGCCCGCTGGTGGATGAAGCCATGACCAGCCTTGGGGCGTATGGCCAGCTTGATGAGCTGGGCGAGAAGTATGAGCTTGTCCGAGACGCCGGGCTGACCAGTGAACGGCTTGGCGACAGCGTGACCGAACAAGCATTGGACGGCATCTTTGCCTATATGGGCAATGAAGAAGCGAAGTTCCGCGCGAACCCGCTAGAGAAGGCTGGCGGATTGCTGAAGGGCTTGCTGGATTAGGGTTGGGCGAAGGTCTGCTAGCGACCCATTTGCGGACGTTTGCCAGAACCGATATAATGCCGCTGAGCCCTGACACGGTCGGCGTGGATAGTTGGTTTTTAGAGTCAGTTATTTGGCGGGTTCGAGTCCCGTCCGAGGGTTCCTTCTGACTATGCCCGCTTTTCACCCCACTACCAGACGTTCAATCATCGCTTGGCAATCGCTGAAGCCGGTCGCGATTGTCGTGCGTTAAGGCACCAGCACCGTGTCGCGCGCCACGTCATCCGTCTCCGGATAGTCGAGCGTGTAATGCAGGCCCCGGCTTTCGTGCCGCGCGAGCGCGGACTTCACGATCAGCTCTGCCGCCTGCAACAGATTGCGCAGCTCGATGAGGTCCGTCGTCACGACAAAGCTGCCGTAATAATCCTCAACCTCCTGCTTCAGCAAAGCGATGCGATTGGCAGCCCGCTCCAGCCGCTTGGTCGTCCGCACGATCCCGACATAGTTCCACATGAAGCGGCGGATCTCTGTCCAGTTCTGCTTGATGACGACCTCCTCATCGGAATCGGTCACACGGCTTTCATCCCACTCTCGGATCGCAGGCGCCTCCGGCAGTTTGTCCCAATTCTCCAAGATATCCTTTGCTGCAGCTTCACCGAAAACGAAGCATTCCAGCAGCGAATTTGAGGCAAGCCGGTTTGCGCCGTGTAGCCCGCTTTCCGTGCATTCGCCTGCCGCCCACAGGCCCGGCAAATCGGTTCGCGCGTCAAGCCCGATCAGCACCCCGCCGCATGTGTAATGCTGCGCAGGCACAACCGGTATGGGTTCTTTTGTCATATCAATGCCGAGCCCGATCAGCTTGTCATAAATCGTCGGGAAGTGCTGCTTCACAAACTCCGGAGATTTGTGGCTGATGTCGAGATGGACATAGTCCAGACCATAGCGTTTGATCTGGTCGTCATTCGCGCGCGCTACGATATCACGCGGCGCAAGCTCCATGCGCTCTTCATCGTAATCCGCCATATAGCGATGGCCGGTTTCAGGATGGAGCAAATGTCCGCCTTCACCGCGGACCGCCTCTGTAATGAGGAAGTTCTTGACCTCCAGATTGTAGAGGCAAGTCGGGTGAAACTGCATCATCTCCATATTGGCAACGCGCGCGCCTGCCCGCCAAGCCATGGCGATGCCGTCACCCGTTGCGCCGCGCGGCGCGGTTGAGAACTGATAGACGCGGCCCGCACCGCCTGCTGCAAGAATGGTCGCCTTCGCCACATGCGCTTCGACCTGGCCGGTCTCTTCATTGAGCGCATAAGCGCCCCAAACGCGGCCTTCGGCAGAGAACTTCTCGCCATGGCGACCGGTAATAAAGTCGATACAAGTGCGCCCGGCTAGCATCGTAATGTTGGGATTGGCTTCCGCGGCTTTAAGCAAAGCCTCCTGCACGGCCCAGCCGGTTGCGTCGTTGACGTGAACGATCCGGCGATGCGAATGCCCGCCTTCTCGCGTTAGATGCAGATCGCCGTCTTCTGTGTTGAACGGCACGCCGAGCTCAACCAGCCGGTCGATCGATTGCGGCGCATTCTCGATCACGAACTCGACCGTTTCGCGGCGGTTCAGGCCTGCGCCAGCGACCATGGTATCGCGCACATGGTTCTCGAACGTGTCGCCTGCATCGAGAACCGCTGCGATCCCGCCTTGCGCCCAAGCGGTCGAGCCGCCTGTCAGCGAGCCCTTGGCCAGAACCAGCACGCGCTTGTGCTCTGCAAGCTCAAGTGCCGCGGTTAATCCCGCTGCGCCAGAACCGATAATAAGGACATCGTGAGTCTTGCCAGTCATGGCGCGTCTCATGGCGGGAAGGACGCGCAAGAGCAAGCGTCAGAGCGCTCAGCCGATCAGCAAGCGGCCCAAACAATTACCGCTATTTCACGCGGTCATAAGTGAAATCGAAGCTCCCGAGCGAGCCATCATCCTTGCGCACCGCGACAGACACATGGAGCTTGTCGCTGCCTTCCTGCGTGAAAGTCACCGGACCAAATTTCCAGGTGTCGTCGCTGCGTTCCGACAGGGGAAACTCCAGCGCAGCTGACCCTTCCTTGGCCTCCCACCCAGTGAGGTCCGAAGTGAAATGCTTCAATCGCATGGTGAGGCTGTCGCCGTCAGGCGTAACGGTGATGAGTTCATAGAACTCGATCCTGCCATCGCCATCCCCTTGCCAGAAATGGCCAACCATCTGGTTCTCGCCAGCATAGGTGAAGGTCTCGCCAGCCGGATTGCCGCCAATCCCTTTGCCTGCCCAGGAACCTTCCAGCCAATCCATGTCCGCAAGCGTCGCTGCAGGACGTTCCACTTCAGCTGCGGTCTCAGTCGCGTTGTCCTGAGCTAAGGTGGGCGCAGCAAGCATTCCGGCGAATGCCAGCACTCCTGCTGTGATCATAGTTGTAAAACGCATGTCTCAACCCTCCTTCAGCATCAGGTGAATGTCCGCGATCAGATCCTCTTCCGCAACACTTTCCGGATCGGAATGATAGAAGTTGAGCGGGTTATTGTCAGCAAGCTCCAGATCAAGCGCGATCGCAATCCGGTAGAGATCATCCAATGCCTCATGGACGCGATCATAATCGCCTTGGTGCCGAAGCCTGAGAGCATGGCCGCCTGTGATCTCCAGCGCTTTAAGCTCGCCTTGCGGCTCCACATTCGCGCTGGTCGAAACCGCGCAATCGAACCGGCAAGCCTCGGCAGGTATATCGCGCGGATCATCATGCGGCACGCCGTAAAGGCCGGTAATGTCCTCTGGTCCGACTTGCTGCATGACCAGTTCAAACAGGCGATCAAAGCCGTGGTTGAGATCCTCGTAAGCGCCAACCGCGCGCGATGCGACAAGCGTCAGAGGCTGCAATTGCGTCATCTCGATCGCGATTACGCCGCTTTCATCTGCTGGCTTCTTCAGCCGCTCCGCGACTTCAGAAAACAGTGCAGGGTCGGCTTGCAGCTGCGAAGCGGTGGCACCCGTCAAGGCTTTCAAAGCGCGAGCGTAAGACTGGCTTGAGCTGTACGCGCTCGCGCCAGTCGCGCCCATGATCCCGTCTGGCCCCGTCAGCTCGGGCAAACTGCCACCGATGCGCGCGCGGACAAGCGTTTGCTGAGGCGTCTCGCCTGTCATCAGACGGAAGATGCGATGAAAATGAAATTCGGACATTGCAGCCGCCTCCGCCAATGCGCCAAGGTCAGGCCAGTCACCCGTTTGCGCTCCGGCTTCGATAGCCTGAAGCGCGCGTTCGATCCGTTGCGTGTAGTTCGCAGCGATAGTCATGAGCATGAACCTCCCTCTCGATGCTCAAGGATTAGCGCGCGAGTGAGCCTTGCGCGTTCCCGATCTTGCTATCTTTCAGGAAGGCCAGCAAGCGCGCTTAGCCAGAACCCGTAAGCTGGACGAAGACATCTTCCAAATCGGCTTCGCGCGTTGTCACATCCTCGATTGCCAAGCCCTGATCCTGCAGGATCGCGAGCACCTGGCCTGCGGTGAGCTTGTCCTTGTCATATGTGACTTCGACAGAACGCGCGCCGGCCAGCTCGACCTTGGAGAACTCGGCATGGCTTGGCGCCCCGGACAAATCGCGGTCGACTGTGACGGAAACAATCTTCTCGCGCGCCATTTCAATGAGCTCGCGCGTCGGCTTGTTAGCAATGCATTCGCCGTGATTGATGATCGCGATCCGGTCACACAGCTGCTCAGCCTCTTCGAGGTAATGCGTGGTAAGCACGACAGTTACGCCATCATCATTAAGGCGCGTGACAAGCTCCCAAAGCTGGCGACGAAGTTCAACATCGACACCTGCGGTTGGCTCATCGAGCACAAGGATCGGCGGCGAATGCACCATGGCTTTCGCGACCAGCAGACGGCGTTTCATCCCGCCCGATAGCGTGCGGGCATAGGCATCGCGCTTGTCAGCGAGGCGTACTGCTTCCAGCAGCTCCTCACTGCGGCGCAGTTCTTTTGCGATGCCGTAAAAGCCGCCTTGGTTTTCGAGCACTTCGAATGGCGTGAAGAAGGGATCGAACACGATCTCTTGCGGAACGATACCAATGGCGCGGCTCGCATTGCGGCGCTGCTGATCGATATCGAAGCCCCAGATCTCTGCGCTGCCGGAAGTCTTCATTACCATCCCAGCAAGGATATTGATGAGCGTGGACTTGCCTGCGCCATTGGGACCCAGCAGGCCGAAGATCTCGCCCTGCGGCACATCAAAGCTGACGCCTTTCAGGGCCTCCTTGCCAGGTTCGCCTTTGGTCCCGGCATAGGTCTTTCTGAGCTCGCGAATGGAAATGGCAGGCGGTGTTTGCATGACGCGCAGCCCTAGTGGCTATCGACGCTGACTGCAAAGGCTTCGTCACCCGTTGCGAATCTGGTCCGATCGGATTATCGGCAAGCGTATGAACATTGCTCCGCCTGAAGTCATCCATGTCGAGACACGCCGCGTCAGCTGTGACGGCGCGAGCGATATTCGCACCGGCAAGAACTATCGCCCGGCGGCGCTGGGTCATCCGCGCGTCTTTCTCGAGATTGACGAGCACGGCTATGTCGATTGCGGCTATTGCGATCGGCGGTTTGTCCTGAAGGGCGGCCCAGCAGACGGGGTCGATCAAGCGAGCTTGCCTGACATTGCCGAAGGCGCTGATCCCGGCCATCGCTGAAGGGCCACACTGGCCCGATTGTTCGCTTCACCGCGCACATTGAACCTGTCAGCCTGCGTTCAGACGGGGATGATACGCTGTCACCTTCAGCTATAGGAGACTCGCCATGACTCAACGTTTCCCTGTAATCGCCGCCGCGACACTTGCTTGCGCTTCACTTGCTGCTCCGGCCGCAATGGCGAAGGAAAAGAAAACCGGCGAGGAAGAGCTCGCGGAACTCCTTGAAGGACGCGAAGCAGGCGAACCAACATCTTGCATCAGCGACTTCCGTACTGGCCGCGATCTGCGTGTCATCGACGGAACAGCACTCGTCTATGGCCGCGGCAAGACGATTTATGTTAATCGCACCCGCAACCCAAAGCGTATCGACGATGACGATGTGCTGGTTTCACGCCGGTATGGAAGCCAGCTTTGCCGCCAGGACATCATCACGCGCGTTGACCGCGGCAGCGGCTTTTACAACGGCAATGTATTTCTCACCGAATTCGTGCCGTACACCCGCGTCGACAAGGAAGAAGAGCAAACGGCTGAAAGCTGAATGCTCGCAAGCTTTCGTTTAAACGCGAGGGCTGCATTCCTGAGCGTAAACACGATAGCGCGAGAGAACCTCAGGCGTCAGCGGATCGGCGAGCTCAGATGGCAACGGTTCGGATGTCAATCGATGGCGCGTCAAAATCCGAGCCTCGGAGCAGCGTGAGGAACTTCTGATGGCGCTCGACCCCGTGCGCCAGCCGCTGTCCTCGACCGGCTTAGTCTCAGACGCCTCTGCCAGTGCGACCAGCGAATGAAGGACGCCCTCGTCGGACAGATCTCCGACGCGGATCATGTCATGCAGTTGGTCGGCACTTTGGGGAGCCTGCTCCAGTTCATTGATCGACAACGGGGTCACTGTCGAACCCAAGCCGTTCAGTTTGCTGCGAGGCGAGGCACCAGCAATGTGAAGCGGACCGCTAGGGGTGTGATTTTCTGCATAGGCAGACATAGTATCGGCAGGAGAAGCCGAACGGACCGAGCGCCCCGCCGCCCAGCAGCTGAAGCACAGCGCGGTTATGGCGATATACTCGCCTCCATGGGCCAGAATTTCGAACATAGCTCACCCCATCCTGCGCACGATCCCCATGCGCCTGCGAGTTGCAAATCCTAGAGGTGTCAGTTCTAGAGACGGGCCATTCTGCGCCGTCCCGAGTGATATAGATTACGTCGAAAATCGCGGTAATTCGGTTGACTACCTAGACGGGAACCAATTTACGTTAACGATTCTCTTAACCTTTTCAGGCGCTCGCGAGCGCATTCATCCGTTTCAATATAGAATCGGCTTCGCTCATGATCCGATCGATCAGCTCTTTGCAGGTCGGGATGTCATTGATGAGACCAGCGACCATCCCGCAGCTCCAGGCGCCGGCGTCCATGTCGCCTTCCATCATGATCCGCGGATAAACGCCTGCAACCTGCTCGATGATATCCTCGAACTTGAGGTCAGTGCCTTTTTCCTTCTCGATCTTGAGAAGTTCTTCAACCGCGTCATTGGTCATAACGCGCTCTGTGTTGCGCAGCGGGCGCATGACAAGACGGGTATCAAGTTCGGATGCGGCGACAATCGCCTGCTTCACATTTTCATGCACCGGCGCTTCCTTCGTTGCAATAAAGCGCGTGCCCATATTCATGCCTTCTGCGCCCATCGCGAGGCTCGCGACAAGGCTACGGCCATCAGCCATCCCGCCTGAGGATACGAACGGGATTTCCAATTCGTCCGCTGCGCGCGGCAGCAGGATCATGTTGGGAATATCATCTTCGCCCGGATGTCCGCCGCATTCAAAGCCATCGACGGACACAGCGTCACAGCCGATGGACTGGGCTTTCAAGGCATGGCGCACGCTGGTGCATTTGTGGATCACTTTGACGCCAGCATCCTTGAAATAAGGCAGCACTTGCTGCGGGTTATTGCCCGCTGTCTCTACTACTTTGACCCCGCCTTCGATGATCGTGCGCACAAGGCCGGGATAATCCGGCGCGTTCACTGTCGGCAGGAATGTGAGATTCACGCCAAAGGGCTTGTCCGTCATGTCGCGACATTTCGCGATTTCATTCGCGAGCTTCTCAGGCGTGCCTTGGGTCAGGCCGGTGATAATGCCCAGCCCCCCTGCATTGGACACCGCTGCCGCCATCTCTGCAAAGCCGACATAATGCATCCCGCCCTGGATAATCGGATGCTCGATGCCGAACATTTCAGTGATAGCGGTCTTCATGGTTGGCTCTCCCTTGATGCGAACAGTAGGCCTGAGGCGAATTGTCCCCTCGCTCTCGACCAATTGCAATTTCGCACCTATCCATACTGCTTGCCGCACCGCTGGCAAGATGGGAGAGAAATATGGTTTCGCCGCAAGCACCGATTGAGTCGCCGTTCGGCTATCGCTCTACAGCGCGCGAGGTGGCTGGCGGAATGGACCTTTCCGGCAAACAGATCGTCGTAACAGGTGGATACTCCGGCATCGGAACGGAAACTGTCAGCGCTCTGGCTGAGGCCGGAGCGCACGTCATCGTCGGGGCACGGAGACCGGATGCGGCTCGCGAAGTGCTGAGCGAGATGTCAGGCGACATTACTATTCTTGAACTCGATCTTTCAGATCCCGCCTCCATCGATGCGTTTGCGAAGCAAGTCGCTCAGACAATCGAGCAGCTCGATATCCTGATCAACAATGCTGCGATCATGGCCAGCCCGCTCACACGAGACGCGCGCGGCTATGAAATGCAGTTTGCGACCAATCACTTGGGCCATTTCCAGCTAACGACCCGGCTCTGGCCATTGCTGAAAGCTGCCGACAATGCGCGCGTTGTCACTCTGTCTTCGGCAGGCCACCGCTTGAACGGGCTTGATCTGGACGATCCCAATTGGGCAAGCCGCGAATATGAGAAATGGCCCGCCTATGGGCAGGCCAAAAGCTGCAATGCCTTGTTCGCGCTGGAGCTCGATAAGCGCGGCGAGGCACATGGCGTGCGCAGCTTCTCTGTCCATCCCGGCGGCATTGCCACACCCTTGCAACGGCACCTTACCATGGACGAGCAGAAAGCCATGGGTTGGTATGATGACGAAGGCAATGTCCACGCGGCGTTCAAGTCAACCGAAGAGGGCGCTGCGACAAGCGTGTGGTGCGCGGTCTCTCCGCTGCTTGACGGGATGGGCGGGGTCTATTGCGAGGACTGCAATATTGCGGCGCCCGCGAGCAAGGAGGCACCAATGAGCGGAGTGCATCCCCATGTCCGCGATGAGGCATCCGCAGCAGCACTTTGGGCAAAGAGCGAAGAGCTGACCGGAGTGGAGTTCAAGCCTTGACATCCGCTGCCAAACATCTGCAAGCAACAGAGCTGTACTTCGCCAGCCTGATTGCAACAGCCATAGTCTATGCCGCTGGCATGCTCATCTTTTCCGCGCTGAGCTTCTTCGGCCAGCAGACTGGCGGTTGGGGAGCGGTGTTCAGCACGCTGATGTTCGCGATTTTCGTCGGCACCATTGCAGCGACCGCTATCGCATTGCTGATAACCGGCCCGCTCGGCACTGGCATTGGCCTTGCCATTGTGCGCTTTACTCCTGCGGGTAAGTGGCAAGGGCCGGTCACAGGAGCCTTAGTCGCCATCGTGCTTGAAGCCTTCACAGTTCTGGTCGTGGCGCAAGAACGGATGGAATGGGAAGGCGGCAATGCAGTGATGCTTGCGATACCGATCATCCTCGCGATGATTGCAGGTGCGATTGTCCAACAGCGCGTGCTGCGCTGGCCGGAGTAAACTCAGGTAAGCGCTACATAACGCGCTCAGCCTATCGGCCCGGTCTCGCACAATTCGCTGACAACACAGCTTTCGCATTGCGGCGCGCGGGATTTGCACACGCGCTTGCCGAACTGGATCAGCCAGAAGTGCCCGTCTGCCAGCGCCCATTGCGGGCTGCGCTCCTCCAACTGTTCAGCTGTCTTGTCGGCAGTCTTGGCATCCGTCAGTCCGATGCGATTGCACACACGGTGAACATGCGTGTCGACCGCGATCACGTCTTCGCCGAAAGTGAAGCTCATCACAATGTCCGCGCATTTGCGCCCGATGCCCGGCAGGCTGAGGAGGCCTTCGCGCGTACTCGGCACAAGGCCTCCATGCTCTGCCAACAAGGCCTGATTGAACTTACGGATATTACGGGTCTTGTTGTTGTAGAGCCCGCACGGCTTGATCGCCGCGGCAATGGCTTCATCATCGAGCGCAAGCATCTCTTCCGGAGTTGATGCCAAAGCGAAGAGCGCTCGCGAAGCCTTTGCTGTATTGCGGTCAAGCGATTGCGCGGAAAGCATGCAGGAGATGCAGCTGCGATAAGCGTCAGGCTGACCCTTGGGGCCCTTCGCGTTTTTCGTGCGCCCGGGCATCGCGTCCGCCAAACGGCGATATACTTCTTCGACTTCTGTTTCGCTGAGCATGCTCAATTCAGCGAGCGACGAGGCGGTAAGTTCCTGTCTTGCAATCTTCGCGCGCCGGGCAATCAGTGCATGCGGCTTTGCGCGGGCGGCAATAGGTCTGCCCCAGCTTTTTCAGCAGCAAGTGATGCTCATCCATGTCTTCGGCTGACCATTCTTCCGGCAAGATCGGCATCAGCGTGTCATAGGTTTTCGCAGTATCGGCTTTCTCCGGCACGATGCCCATTCGCTGCATGATCCTACGGTGGTGGCCGTCGATGACCATGGCTTTGCGATTGAGCGCGCTCGCATTCATTACTCCCGCAGAATTCTTGCGCGCAACACCGGGAAGTTGCTCCAGCCAGGCCATGGCTTGCGGTGTCTCCAAGTCAGCCAAATGTGAAAGATCGACGCTGCCGCGCTCATGCTGGACCGCTTTCAAGCAATCGCTGAGACGCTGTGCTGCAACGCTCGGGAAAGTCTGACGCTGCAAGCGCGCTTCCAACTGATCGACGGGCACATCCGCCACTTCGTCCCAGCTTCCGAACTCTGCCAGCAAGCCATCGGTTGAAGCATTGGACGCAGCCGTCTTGGTCTGCGCGCCGATCACGCCATGAACCAGCACCCATTCCGGCGAGCGGCGCTTTTCTGCCGGACGAACAATCCGGCCAAACGCGGCAATCATCGCGCTTTGCAACCGGCGCAGAATTTCCGTGCGACTATCTGGACCCAGATCGAGCTGCATCTTGGAGGCTTAGGCTCCTTTTGGAAGCAAACTACTTCGCCTGAGCAGGCAGCGGGATAAGCGCATCACCGATTGTTGCATACCAGATGCCGTCCGCCTCACCTGCATGATTGATGACGGGCAGAAACGCTTCTGGTGGCTGGCTTTCGTGAAAGGCCATAAAGTTGCGGCAATCCAAGCGGCACCATGGCAGCACCTCATTGATCATGTAGGTCTTGTAGCCGAAGTCTTCGAGAAACGCGGCGATGGGCCACGGGGCTTCGGACGAAATATGCTGTTCGAAAATCACCACAGGGCGTGATTGCTCGATAATCTCGCGCGCGCCTTTGATAACAGGCTCTTCAAAGCCCTCGACATCAACATGCATGAGACCAATCGATCCAGAATTGCTCGTACCGACCACTTCATCGAGCGTTGTGGTCGCAAACGGCTGGCTGCCCGAGCCGGCCTCGGCATCAAACTCTGCATGGTTGATATCCCCATCAAGATAAACTGTCTTGCCCGCTTCATCCGAGCAAATCGCCTGGACCCATTCGATGTTGGTTACGTTGTTGCGCTCGGCAAGCCTTCGACCGAAGCCAAGATTGTCAGCAGAGGGATCAATCGCATAAACTGTACCACCATGCGCCTCGATCAGCCTGGCCCACACGATCGCATTGTCCGCCAGCCAGCTGCCGATATCGATAATCGCTTTACTGCGGTCGATGAAGCCAGTGCTGAGCATGTTGTAAACCAGCTTGCGCAACAAGACTTCCTTGCTCGGGCGCTGCTGGAAATTCCACACGCGGTGTTGTTCTTCGCGAGCCTCGCCCGGCGCCAAATTGCTGAGCTTGGAAGGAGGCATGCGAACGACCGTCCCGCCTTCATGCACGAAGCAAACCTCGTCCTTCTGATTGCGCAAATCGCGAATGCCGCGAACAAGGCGCATTTCGCTTCGCGCAAACCGAGCGAGCCGTTTGGCTGGTGCTAGAAGCATACTGACCCGCTCAATCGTTGGTGCTGCATGTTATCCCCATTGCCTCAGCGTAACTAGAAGTCTGCAAGGCATAGACGATAGCGGTGAGAGCTGGAAGTACGCGTGCCGGTTTTTGGGCCAGATACTATTGCTTCGCGCCGCGCCGCAGCCGCAATCCGACCAAGGTAAAGACCAGGCAAGGCAACCAGATCCATTTGAACTCCGACAAAAGCGTCTCCAGCCCGCGCGCAGAGAAGAAACCCAAGCCGATGGGCGATACTTTGACCGGTGTGACAGGAGCGAACACCCGTGCATTGTCCCATGGCCACCACAGGGCCGCTCCAAGCCCGCCATTGGTGAGCGTATCGAGCAGGCCGTGGCTCGCCATGGCAAAGCTCAGGAACAGAAATGCCGCGAGCGATCTCGCTTCTTTCCAAACAGCGGCGATAACCCCTGCCACTATGACTGCGAAGGCAAGCGAATGAGTAGCGCCGCGATGCCCCCATGGGTCTGCATATTCGACACCAAGCGCAAATCCGACGACATCGGCGTCAGGCGCCATGGCGAGGATAACGCCAGCGACGGCGAGCTTGGGTGAGATCACTTCCCTGCCTGCAGCTGCAGCAAGCGCCAGCGGAACCAGTGCGTGAGACATAATGGTAGGCATGGTCTGTCAGTCGCGCTTTGTCATCCAGTCCGCTCTGGCGCTCTGGATCCCTTCATGGGTACCATCCGCGCTCATCGCCGCAAAGCCGAGATCGCTTTCCGGGTCATAAACAACCAGCGATTTGTAAGCGCCATTGCTACCGCTTTGCCAGCTCAGCAGCCTGCCTTCTTCCGAGACGCGAAACCGCCCGCCCAGCGTGTAGCCTTCCTCAGGCGTTGCAATGCGCGTCAGGTTGCCCAGCGCGGCCTCACTCAGCCCGCCTTTGTGCGGGAACCGTGCAAGCGCAAGCAAGTCGGTCGGCGTCGTCGCAAGACCCCCGGCACAGGTGAGAAATGCAGGAATGGGAATGCCGCGTTCTGCAGGCGGCGCGGCGCCTTCGCCGATCTCTCCGATGAAAATCCGGCTCTGGCCCATGCCAGCAGGCTCCAGGACAATTTCGCGTAGGATGTCCGCGATTGGACGGCCTGTCGCTTGCTCAAGCACCGCTTGGACAACCGCCCAGTTGATGAGATCATAGGACCACACCTCGCCCGGCGAATTCGCCAATTCGCCTGTCGCGTATTTGAACAAAGCATCGGAAGCGCTGCGCGTGCGCAGGACTTCGCCGGCATCCGCTTGAAACGCAGGCATCAAGCCATCGGAAATCCCGCTGCGGCTTTGAAGAACCTGCCGGAATGTCACCTCAGCGATGGGTGTTCCCTTCGCTCCCTCGACAAGTGCGCTTAATGGCGCGTCAATATCCAGCACTCCGCGATCGCTGAGCCGCAATGCAGCAATGGTGCACGCGAACTTGCCGATTGAGCCCGCCTCGTAGAGCGCTCCTCGTTGGCCCTCACCTTTAACCTCGGCAAGTATCTGTCCATCCGTGCCGAGCTCTGCATAGCTGTATGATTGCGCAATGGCTGGCTGCGCAATGGTCAGAGCGGCCATGCCAACCAGACCAGCAAACAAGACGAGAGTTTTCATGCGTATCCCTTCAGTAATCCAAGCGTTTGAGTGCCCAGAGTGCCTGTATTGCCTCTATAATACACCCATTTTCCGACGAATGTAGTTTAGAGGCCTGCGAGCGGGCCTCACTACCACTCAGCCGGTTCCATCAAAAATACGATGTAGCGCAAGTACCGGGTTCACTGGAAGTTGACTGTCGGGATGAGATCACCATTCATAGATTGCCGGTATGCAGCGCCGTATTCTGTAGAGAAACCAGATCCTTGGAGGGATTTCTGTGAAAAAACACACTGCTACTGCGATGGCCGTTTGCGCCGCTGCTCTTTGCTTTACGGCTCCTGCAAATGCACAGAAAAGCTCCGGAGAGACGGTCGGGAATGATGCAAGCGTTCCTGCAAGTTTGGCCGACAAGGTCGCCGTGCGAGGAATAATTGCAGAATATATCGATCAAGGAAAACTCGAAGCAGTTTCGGTCGGCATCACTCATCAAGGCAAAGCCATGACGATCCACGAGGGCCCGCTTTACCGTGGTCAATCCGCACCGGCGAGTGATCAAACCATCTATGAAATCCGCTCGATCACCAAGACCTTTACAGGCACTTTGGCCGCCCAGGCGATCCTCGACGGCAAACTGTCGCTGAATTCGGATATCCGCGCATACCTGGTCGGGGAGTACGGAAATCTGGAGCGTGATGGCCAGCCGATCCTGTTGCGACATCTGTTGACCCATACCAGCGGGTTGCCCAGCAATAATCCGCTGCCAGACCGAAGCCCGGATGGAGATGGCCAGAGTGATGCTGGCGGCCTGGAATGGCGCGATTTCCGCGATGCGGAACTCAGCATGACAAGAGAAAAATTCTTCGAAAATCTTGCTGCCTACGAGCTAGCCAGCGTTCCAGGGGAAACGTTCAATTACAGCAATTTGGGCACTAATCTGACCGCTCAGATATTAGAGAACGTATACGGCAAGACACTCGATGAATTGGTCCGGGACTTTATCCTTATCCCCGCTGGAATGGAAGAAACCGCACTTTCCATATCCGATCCCGAAATGTTGTCACGGACCGCCCGCGGCTACAATGCAAATGGCGAACTCATCGAGCCGTGGCCCGTTTGGCCAATGGGCGGCGCAGAAGGGGCGGCAAAGGCGACGGTGCCCGACACTGTCCGTTACATGCAATTCCACCTCAACGAGCGGCACCCGGCAGTAAAACTCTCTCACGTCCCGTTGCTTGAATTGGCATCAGATTATCGCATCGCATCGTTCTGGTGGGTGATAGACAGGCCTGCTGGTACCACCAGCTACCGACACGATGGTGGATACGCCAATGTTCGCAATGTGATGATCCTGTTTCCCGAACAGGATCTGGGCATTTACGCGGTTACCAACAGGGTCACCCCTGAAGCCAACGAAATCCTGACAGAGCTGGTGTTCGACTTGCGCGAAGCACTTTTGGAAACCGAGCGCTGAGGCGCAATGGACCTCACTCCCACTCGATCGTGCCGGGCGGTTTCGACGTATAGTCATAGACCACACGGTTGATGCCTTGCACTTCATTGACGATGCGCGTTGCAACGCCGGTCAGGAAACCCGCATCGAAGGGATAGACATCAGCCGTCATCCCGTCGGTTGAGGTCACCGCGCGTAGTCCGCATACGCTGTCATATGTGCGGCCGTCACCCATGACGCCCACGGTTTTGACCGGCAGCAGCACAGCAAAGGCCTGCCAGATAGCGTCATAGAGGCCCGCCTTGCGGATTTCGTCGAGATAGATCGCATCAGCTTTGCGCAGGATGTCGCAGCGTTCTTTCGTGACTTCGCCCGGAATGCGGATTGCAAGACCCGGCCCCGGGAAAGGATGGCGGCCCACAAACATGTCAGGCAATCCGAGCTCGCGTCCAAGGTCGCGAACCTCATCCTTGAAGAGCTCGCGCAAGGGCTCAACCAGCTGCATGTTCATACGTTCAGGCAGTCCGCCAACATTGTGGTGGCTCTTGATGGTAACGCTCGGCCCGCCCGTGAAGCTGACGCTTTCAATAACATCGGGATAGAGCGTGCCTTGCGCGAGGAAATCCGCCCCGCCGATCTTCCGTGCTTCGGCTTCGAACACATCGATGAAGGTCTTGCCGATAAACTTGCGCTTCTTTTCCGGGTCAGTCTCGCCTGCAAGGCCGGATAGGAACATCTCTTCAGCGTCCACAACGACCAGCGGGATATTGTAATGGTCGCGGAACATCGTTTCGACCTGTTCGCGTTCATTGAGCCGCAGCAGGCCGTGATCGACGAACACGCAAGTCAATTGATCGCCAATCGCTTCATGGATCAGGATCGCTGCAACCGAACTATCAACCCCGCCCGAGAGGCCGCAAATGACTTTACCTTCACCCACCTGCTCGCGAATTTCACGCACCTTTGTTTCGCGATAGGCCGCCATAGTCCAGTCGCCTTTAAGACCGCAGACATGGCGCACAAAATTGGCCAGCAGCTTGCCGCCATCGGGCGTGTGCACCACTTCGGGGTGGAATTGCGTGCCGTAGAATTTGCGGCTCTCATCCGCGATGACAGCAAAAGGCGCGCCATCGCTGGTTGCGACAATTTCGAAGCCCGGCGCAAACTCAGTCACTTTATCGCCATGGCTCATCCAGACCTGGTGGCGTTCACCTTCTTTCCAAAGCCCGTCAAACAGCGCGCACTCTTTTGTGACAGTCAGGTAAGCACGGCCAAATTCGCCGCCTTCGCCGGTCTCATGGCCCGGCCGCACTTCACCGCCAAGCTGATGAGACATGACTTGCTGACCATAGCAAATGCCAAGAATGGGAACGCCCGCCTCAAACAGCACGTCAGGCGCGCGTGGCGACCCTTCTTCAGGGACGCTGGCAGGCGAGCCGGAAAGGATGATGCCTTTAGGCTTCATGCGGTGGAAAGCTTCCTCCGCCAGGCTGAAAGGCGCAATCTCGGAATAGACGCCGGCTTCGCGCACCCGCCGCGCAATCAGCTGGGTAACCTGGCTACCAAAATCGACAATAAGGATGGAATCGGGGAGATGAGCGTCGTCCATGTGGTTATCCTTTGGCGGGACGACGTGGCGAAGTCCAGAACCGCGACCAGCGCTTTGCGCAATTACAGCAAAAGACCTCCGAAGCGGGCCCTGTAGTGTCAGAAGTATGTTGCAAAAAGCGCAAAGGTTTTCTCGGTTATCTCATTTGAGTTCGATTCGTTGAAACACTATTTGGTGTCCATCGCACACGATATGAGGATCCTCTCCCCCTCGAGTGATGCGACCATGCGAAGAGATGCGGCGACAAGCGAAACGCTTCATTGCATCACAGTCTTCGCAAGCCATGCGGTAGCGAGCGGACTTTTCCCCCTCTCCAGTCTGCACACTGCAATGGCGCTGAATGAGACGCGGTCGAGCCGCACGTCCCCCCAATAGTCGGTCGACCGCGTCTTGTTCTCCTCCGGGAGGATTGGCCTCCTTATCAATTGAATCTTTGAACGCTTCAGCATCTGATCGATCACACTGATCGATAATGTTGTTATTGCGCTGCGTAACGAAATTGCGCGCGCCAACGGATCTCCATTCATACCGCCGGAACGCACTCAGCGCTCAGGCCCAACACTAAGGAGATACGACATGACCATTGCTGCAGAAAAACTGTTCTCACTGGTTCTGGCCGTTGCGATCAGCAGCGTCAGCTTTCAGACCTTTATCGTCTGATCAGTCCCAACGAACGCATAATTCAGTCCATTGCCCCGGCCATATCGCGCAGCTCTGTTTTCAGGAGCTTGCCGATATGGCTGCGCGGCATTTCATCGATGATCGTCAGCGCTGACAAACGCTGCGTCTTGCCGAGCCGCGAATTGACTGAGGCGAGGATCGCTTCGCTATTCGCTTCACCCTTCACTGTGACAAACCCTACTGGCGTCTCGCCCCATCGCTTTGACGCGACGCCGATCACCGCCGCTTCGACGACTTGTGGCTCTTTGAGCAATTCGTTTTCCAGATCGACCGGATAGATATTGAAGCCGCCGGAAATGATCATGTCTTTCGCGCGGCCGACAAGCTCTACAAAACCATCCTCGTCAACTCGCCCGATATCGCCCATGCGCTGCCAGATCTCGCTGGTATCTGGGTCCATCCAGTATCCATCTCGGGTTATCTCGGGCTTGTTTTGATAGCCGCTCATCATGGTTTGAGAGCGACCGATGAGGTTCCCAGGAGTGCCCGGCGGCACAGGTTGATCCTCGTCATCAAGCACTTTCAGCTCGCTCCCAGGAGCGGGCCGACCGACCGTATGGAGTTTGTCGGGAAACTCATGACACGCGAGCAAACAGACGACTCCGCCTTCCGTCATCGAATAGATTTCAATGAGTGCGCCGGGCATACGGCGCAGCACTTCAGACTTGAGCTCCGCAGAGAAAGGCGCAGAGGTACAATACTTCAATGCAAGCGATGACAGGTCGTAATCGCCAAAGCCCGGATGATCCATAAGCCTCTGATATTGCACGGGGACCAGCATCGTCGTGGTGATGCCGTGACGCTGCGCATTGTCGAGCCAGCGCGCGCAATCAAACTTGCCCATAATGGTGAGCGTACCGCCAGCGAGCATGGTCGCTAGAAAGCTCACCATAGTGGTGTTGGAGTAGAGCGGCGTGGAGGCAAGGCTGCGTACTGGCAGGCCCGCTTCGAGATAGCTTGACGCGGTGCTTGCAAACTGGCGCCAGCGCATCTGGTGCGAATGGACAATGCCTTTGGGAACGCCGGTCGTGCCGGAGGAATAGATGATGTTGAAAGGGGCTGTGGGGTCCGGTTCGATAGCGGCTGCCTTCGCACCCTCCGCCGCCATCCAATTGTCTAGTTTTTCCAGAGAGATATGGTCAACTTCAGGAAGGAAATCCTCGCCTAGCTCAGCGCGTTTGGCCGCATCAATAAACAGATGCCGCGCCCCTGAATCGCGCGCCATTCCAATGAGCTGCTCGCGACTGGCGCTGGTCGTCAGCGGCGCTGCCACTCCGCCCGCGCGTACCGCGGCCAGAAATACCACAGCATAGTTGATGCAACTCGTGCCGAGGATCGCGACCGACTGCCCCGGCTGAAGGCCCGTTTCGATGAGCTGCGCAGCGATCCGTTCAATCCGGTCATTGAGCTCGCCCCAGGTGATTTCGTCACGCTCATCGCGCATGGCGATTTGGTCAGGCTGTCCCGCACTCCACGCTTTGATAACACCGCAAAAGTCGCCAAATTCTGCCCGCAGCTCATCCTGCATCTGTTCCGCCTCCTTCAATCGATTACGCCATGATCAGTCGCGCATCTCGTCGAGGATTTCACGTAGCTGCGTCAAGAGAGGATCAAGCTTTTCGAGAGTTTCCCGAGGCACCTTTTGCTGCACGTCCTGCAATGGCCCTGCCAAGCGTGCGACGCAGTCCGCTCGAACCGCTCGCCCTTTATTGGTTACGCTCACGCGCTTGCTGCGTCCGTCTTCAGGGTCACTTGTAATCTCAACAAGGCCAGCCTTGTCCATTCGCGCCAGAGTATTGGACATTGTTGGGCGTGCGACCTGGAAAGCTTCCGCTAATTGTGCCGGAGTTTGCCACGCATGCCCTAGCCTCACAAAATGGTTGAGCACACCAAACTGAGCCACGGTCATGTTTCGCGGCAACGCTTGCGTAAACGCATGCGTCGCGAGCTGATCAATAATCCCGATCTCATTGAAGACCTTGAATGCAAGCGGATCAGGTGAGCTCATACGAAATGGGTTTCCAATGGCCAGCGCGGCGTAGGTGCGGAAAGGGGACCATAACCCACGCGCGCCAGCATTTGCACGCGGTCTTCTCCGCTTGCCCCCAAGAGGCTGTGGACCTTCGCAAACATGGGCTGAACTTCGGCATATTCCTGCAAGCTCTGGCTCATCGGATGCATCCCCAGACCGAGCGCAGTGGCTTCAAGATTCGCGCGAACATATTGCCGACCGGCCTCCAATTGGTCGACGCGCGAGTTACCCGGCGTGGTAATCCAGACCAAGGCCGGAATCGAGCCATAGGTCCGGCGCAACATGTCGAGACCTTGCTGGAAGCCTGAACTGGTCGGATCAGCCAATTCACTCCTGCTGACCAGTCCTGCAAGCCGACCAGCTTCGATCATCGGTCCGTGAAGCTCGATGCCGTCAGGATTGGCATCGACCTCGTGATGCCCAATGCGCATCAGCTCGACGCTTTCCATATTGGCTTCGTGCGTTTTCATTTCCGTTTCGATCCCACGCACGATCTCTTCACGTAGCGCCTCTACGCGACGCGGGTCGGCAGTGTACTGACCGCCAGCCTTTACAACTTGCGCCAAGTCAAATTCCGACACAGGCCGCGACAGGTCATATTCTTCTTTATTCGAGCGCCGCTCTAGGATCCGAGCAAACAACGGATCACGTCCGACATCGGGGCTCTCGATAAACTTCAGGTGCGCGACTGGTCGCTTGTCGAGTGATTGTGCATCCTCACCTTCTGGAAAGGCCTCGATTTGCATCTCAAAGCCGCGCTCTGCAGATGCGATCCGCGCGATTTCCAAGAATGTTCCGAAACCGATCGTGATCTGTCGATCAAATGGATCTGTGATTGGCAGATTGCGCGAAAGATCAGCGGTGATGATTGCCTCACTCTGGCTAGACAACTCGACGAGCCAAGGCTGGCGATTGTGAGGATTGGGCGCGAGGATAGCATGACGAAATGCGTCGAGCCTTACATCGGCAGGAGGGGTCGGATCGAGCTCCCAGGGAGCAAAAGCAGTTTGAGGCGAGCGGGTGACACGCCAGATTCCACCGCCAACGACAAGAGCCAATCCACCCATTCCAGCAGCCAGCACACCGCGTCTGGAAACACTTACCATTGCCATTCCCCATATTTATTTCGGTAGCTAACTATTATGCATAGATCGTGTTGGCAATATGTCTGGTGAAAACCTGCTCCAAAGCCGCCTGAAAGCTTGGGATTCATCCTCTCAGAGCCTATATGATAGGCATGAGCGAAGAGACTCCCGAAACGGGCGGAAATACCCCGCAAAGAGGCGAATATGGCGCCGATTCCATCAAGGTCCTCAAAGGCCTCGACGCGGTTCGCAAACGCCCCGGCATGTATATCGGCGACACCGATGATGGCTCCGGCCTGCATCACATGGTTTTCGAGGTGTCCGATAACGCCATCGACGAAGCCTTGGCGGGTCATTGCGACCTCGTCCTTATTGAATTGAACCCGGATGGCTCGGTTTCAGTCGAGGACAATGGGCGCGGCATTCCGGTCGGCATGCACAAGGAAGAAGGCGTCTCTGCGGCAGAAGTCATCATGACGCAGCTGCACGCTGGCGGTAAGTTCGAGAACACTTCGGACGATAATGCCTACAAGGTTTCAGGCGGCTTGCACGGCGTGGGCGTTTCCGTTGTCAACGCGCTGTCTGAATGGCTGGAGCTCGTTATCTGGCGCGAAGGCAAAGAGCATTGGATGCGTTTCGAGCACGGCGATGCGGTCAATTCACTCGAGGTGCGCGGCGATGCGCCAGCAGTTGAGAGCAATGGCGACGAAAACGGTCTCAAGAAAGGGACGCGCGTCACCTTCCATCACTCGAACGACACGTTCAAGAATGTCACCGAGTATGACTTCGACAAGCTCGAACATCGCTATCGCGAACTGGCCTTCCTCAACTCCGGCGTACGCATTCTCCTTCGCGACAAGCGTCACGAAGAAGTGGTCGAGCATGACCTGTTTTACGAAGGCGGTATCGCCGCGTTCGTGAAATGGCTTGATCGCAACAAGCAAGCGCTGATCGGCGAACCGATTGCTGTTTCGGCAGAGAAAGACGGGATCGGGATCGACGTCGCGCTGCAATGGAATGACAGCTATTACGAGAATGTCCTCACATTCACCAACAACATCCCGCAACGCGATGGCGGCACGCACTTGGCCGCATTCCGCGCGGCGCTGACCCGCACGCTCAACAATTACGCCAACTCGGCTGGCCTTCTCAAGAAAGAGAAGGTCTCGCTGTCGGGTGAGGATATGCGCGAAGGTCTGACCGCGATTGTCAGCGTGAAATTGCCTGATCCCAAGTTCTCCAGCCAGACCAAGGACAAGCTGGTGTCGTCCGAGGTCCGCCAGCCGCTGGAAAGTCTGATGGGCGAGAAGATGACGGAATGGCTGGAAGAAAATCCGGCTGATGCGAAGGCCATCATCCAGAAGATCATTGATGCCGCCGCAGCACGCGAAGCAGCGCGGCGCGCCCGTGAAATGAGTCGCAAGGGCGCGATGAGTGTCGCTTCGCTCCCCGGGAAACTCGCAGACTGTCAGGAGCGCGATGCGAGCAAGGCCGAGCTATTCCTGGTTGAGGGCGATTCAGCAGGTGGCTCAGCCAAACAAGGGCGCGACCGCAAGACGCAAGCGATCCTTCCGTTGAAGGGTAAGATCCTCAACGTAGAGCGCGCGCGCTTCGACCGCATCATCAGTTCCAAGGAAGTCGGCACGCTCATCCAGGCGATGGGCACCGGCATTCGCGACGAATTCGACATCGAAAAGCTGCGCTATCACAAGATTGTGATCATGACCGACGCGGACGTCGATGGTGCGCACATTCGCACATTGCTGCTGACTTTCTTTCACCGCCAAATGCCAGAAATCGTGAAGGCTGGTCACCTTTTCATCGCGCAGCCTCCTTTGTTCAAAGTCGCAAAGGGGCGCAGCGAAGTCTATCTCAAGGATCAGGCAGCGCTTGATCGCTATCTCGTCGATGCAGGCCTCCAGGGCCGCTTGCTTGAAGGCGGAGAAGGCGCACGCAGCGGCGAAGATTTGCGCGCACTTGTCGACCATGCTTTGCGCCTGCGCAACCTGCTGGGCTTTGTCCCGCGCCGCTATGACAGCGCAGTGATTGAGCAAATGGCGTTGTCGGGCGCGCTCGATCCTTCGCTGGATCGCACTCCCCGCGAACAAGCGCTTCGGCTAGCGGCAGAGCGCCTGCAGATGGGCGACCCTGAAGCGCAATGGTCAGCTGAAATGACAGAAGAAGGCGGCGTCATCTTCAAACGTCTGTGGCGCGGCGTTACTGATGCGCATGTGATCGATGCACGCTTCCTGTCCGGAACGGAAGCCCACAAGCTCCACGGGCTGGCCGGGCAGCAAGCTGAGGCCTATGTCCAGCCTTCACGGCTGGTAAAAGGCACTGAAGCTGACCCAGATATTGTCCCGGATGATGATGTCGAGGAAGATGATGCACCAGTTGCCGCTGGCGAAGATGCTATCACGCGGCCAACCCAATTGCTGGACGCGGTGCTCGCGACAGGCCGCAAAGGTCTGTCTGTAGCGCGCTATAAAGGTCTCGGCGAAATGAACGCGGAGCAGCTGTGGGAGACCACGCTCGACCCCGATCATCGCGTGCTGCTGCAAGTTAAAGTCGAGGATGCAGACGTGACTGACGAGATCTTTACGCGTCTGATGGGCGATGTCGTCGAACCACGCCGCGAGTTCATTCAGGATAACGCGCTCAACGTTGCCAATCTTGATGTCTGATGGGGGACGCCCCAAATTGCTCCTAACGAGGTGAGGGGAGCCATATGAACGAGAAGCTAGACCCAAGCAGCATCAATCGCGGCGGGTTCCTGCTGTTCCTCGCCGCCATCACGATGGCTTTGATTTATGTGGTGTGGCCATTCGCCGCGCCTGTCCTGTGGGCCGCGCTGGCCGCGATCATGTTCCAACCGCTTTATCAGGGCATTCTCGCCAAGCTGGGAGATCGACCGAACTGGGCTGCGACAGCGACCTTGCTGATTATCACTGTCGCAGTACTACTGCCTGGATTTTTCATCGGCGGTATGGTGGTTGATGAAGCAACCGGCCTCGTCAGCGCATTCCAGGACGGGGACATCGATATAGCGAGCTGGTTTCAAACCGTTTTTGCTGCTCTCCCTATAAGCTTGCAAGCGTGGCTCGACCAATCCGGGTTCGCAGATCTGAGCGAGCTGCAACAACGTGCACAGCAGTTCATCGGAGAAAGCGCGGGGCTGCTCGCACAGCAGGCTGTTGCGATCAGTGGCGGCGTATTCGGGTTCGTGCTCGCATTTGGTGTCGGCCTCTACGTGACCTATTTCCTGCTCCGCGATGGCGAAAAGATCGGTCACACGATCATGCATGACATTCCGCTCGACACGAGCATCGCGCAGCGTCTGTCAAAACGGTTTCTCGGTATCGTGCGCGCAACTGTCAAAGGCTCGGTCGTCGTCGGCATCGTGCAAGGCACTTTAGGGGCGATAACGTTCTGGATAGTCGGCCTGCCTTCAGTCGTGCTGTTCGGACTGGTTATGGCGATCTTCTCGCTTCTCCCTGCGGTCGGAGCCGGTATCGTGTGGCTCCCTGCAGCAGTTTGGTTGCTGGCTACAGGTTCGATTTGGGAGGGGCTTTTCGTCATATTCTCCGGCGTTGTGATCATCGGTATGGCTGACAATGTGCTGCGCCCGATACTTGTGGGACGCGAGACCGGGATTCCGGACTGGATCATCCTCATCACGACTTTGGGCGGCATCGCAACATTGGGGCTCGCGGGCGTTGTTCTGGGACCGCTCGTCGCCGGACTATTTTTGGCTGGCTGGTCGATTGCGCAAGAGCACCGTGTCATTGGCGATTTGGAACCCGAGCAAAGCGACGCTTAGGCAAGCTCCATGCGCAGCCTCGTAACCCCTGGATCTCAAAGCGAACAAGCAGGGCGATTGTTTCTGGCGGCGGTTGTTGTTGTCTTTCTGCCATACCTGCCATTTGGTAACTTTATCGCTTACCCCTTCGTGATCCTGACGACATGGTTTCACGAGATGGGCCATGGCCTCACTGCCATCCTGCTAGGCAACAGTTTCGAACAGTTGGTCATTCTGCCAAGCGGGTCAGGTTATGCCTTGTCGAGTATCACAAGCGATGCCTCACGATTTGAGCGCGCGGCGATAGCAGCGGGAGGGCCTATCGCGCCGAGCCTGATTGGCGCAGCGCTGATCCTAGCCAGCGCGAAGCCGCAATGGTGGAAGCCAGCACTTTACGTTTTGGCAGCGATACTCGTGCTATCGGTGGTCATCTGGGTGCGCAGCTGGGTAGGAGTACTGGTGCTTCCCGTGCTTGCCGCTCTGTTCATATTCGTCGCGCAGAAAGCTCGCGCTGCATGGCAACGCTTTGCGCTGCAGTTCATCGGGCTGCTTGCAGCGCTCAGCATGTTTCGCGACTGGAACTACCTGTTCTCGCAAAGCGCCACCATCAATGGCGAAATCATGCTTTCCGACACTGGCCAGATGCAAGCGCAGCTCGCTTTGCCGTACTGGTTCTGGGCTGGCGCCATCATAACGATCTGCTTTGCTATCGTCGGAGTGAGCCTCAAGGTCGCGCTTGCCGCCAGCACCCGACAAACCGGAAGTTGGAGCGGCAAGGGTTGGCGGAAACGCTGAAGCAACAACGAAACTCGGACGAACTGTCTTGAGTTTGCCACCTTTCCTCCGCATGACATGCGCCATGAAAAAGCTTGCGACCCTTGGCGCTCTATTCGCGCTCACAGCCTGTGCCACTCAACCGGCTCTTGAAACGAATAGCGCAGCGCCAAGCCCTGAACCCTTCGAGCTGCGAGTCATTGGCCTCAATGACTTTCACGGGAATATCGAGCCGATCCCTCGCGGCGTTCGGATTTCCGAAACGGGAGAGGAGCCCGTCCGTATACCGGCAGGAGGCGCAGCCTATCTTACCAGTGCCGTGTCTCAAGCGCGCCAACAATCAGAACACTCGCTTGTCATCGCAGCAGGCGATTTGATCGGCGCGAGCCCGCTTGCAAGCTCCTACTTCCTCGATGAGCCCGCCATTGGTGCGATGAACCGGCTGGGCCTCGACTTCAACGCAGTAGGCAATCACGAGTTTGATCGCGGCTGGCAAGAACTGAAGCGCATTCAGCAGGGTGGATGTGAAAAGTTCACACTGCGTGAGCCATGCGCAGTCGAGAAGCCCTACCCCGGCGCAGAATTCCAATTCCTGGCGGCCAATGTCATCATGCCTGATGGAAGTACACTGTTCCCTGCTTACGGGACGCGCAAGTATGGTGATGGTGAAGCCTCCGTCACTGTCGGTGTCATAGGACTTACGCTGGAGGACACCCCGGCCCTCGTCGAACCAACTGGCGTTGAAGGCCTGACTTTTACTCCCGAAGCGCAGGCGATCAATGCAGCAGTCGAAGAACTGACATCACAAGGGATCGAAGCGATCATCGTATCGGTCCACCAAGGTCTCTACACCCAAGTCGGATACAATGACAAAAGCTGCGGAGGCGTTGCGGGTCCGCTAGTCGATATCTTGAAGCAAGTGGACCCGCGTGTCGACTTGGTGATTTCCGGCCATACGCATCGCGCCTATGTTTGCGATTTCAATGATCTGGACGAGGATCGTGCATTCTGGGTTGTTAGCGCCGGATATGGTGGCTCCCTGTTCACCGACATCGCCATGCAGCTCGATCCGGTCACAGGCGATGCCCGCGTTACGCAAGCCGACAACGTTGTGGTTCAAAGCGTGAGTGCTTCGGTCGAAGCAAATCCGGAATATCGCCAGTATACGCCTGATCCCGCTGTCGCAGCCTATGTCGCTCGGTATGTTCAGGCCTCCCGGGAGGCAGCGGAACGCCCCGTCGGAAAGGTAAGCGGCAACACCCGTGAAGGCGGCCCGTCAACCGAAGAAACATCGCTCGGCAATGCTATTGCAGATGCGCAACTGTTCGCCACTCGCGGTGTGGGCGCCGAAATCGCCTTTATGAACAATACAGGGATTCGCGCTGATCTGAAGACAGCGGAAGACGGCACTGTCACTTATGGCGACATTTTCGCGGTGCAGCCTTTCGGCAATCAGCTTGTGACACGTACGTACACAGGTGCACAATTGCTTGCGCTGCTTGAGCAGCAGTTTGACAGCGAGGGCTTTGTCCAAACTTTCAGCGCATCACGCGGCTTCGCACTTTCATACGATATGAGCAGGCCAGAGGGCGCGCGTGTTGTCAGCGCGAGCCTGGATGGCAAGGCCATCGAGCCAGACAGCTCCTATCGCATTACAATGAATAGTTTCCTTGCGGCGGGCGGCGACTTCTTCACGGTCTTCAAGGATGGCACCGATAGCGTTGTGGGGCCGGTTGATTTGGATGCGTTTGAGCTCTGGCTCGCACAAGCCGATGTGCGTTCGCTGCCTGAAACCGGGCGCGTTACCGACTTGACGCCTCGACCTTAGAACGTCCGCGCGGCTGGCTCAGCTGTCTGCGAGCCGCAGCGTGTTGACGCCGCGTGCACTGCCCTCTTCGCCGGATAGGCCGATAAATATTGTGTCGATAATACGCGCGAGCTTCTCTTCACTGAGCTTTGCATCGATGTGCAGCAATGTGTCAGGCAAGGTGTAATTGTTGACCATCTGATTGATGAGCGACAGCGCTTCATCAATCTCGAGCCCTGCAAAGAAGCCGTCCGCCTGTGCCTGCACGATGATCTCGCAAAGATAATGATCGGCCAGATCGACGAAGCTGCGAACCCGTTCAAATCGGGCCGCACCCAATTCGCAAATCACAGCGAAGAAGCCCGGATCAGCGCGGTATCGTTCACGGTTCACGCGGAAGCGCCGAACGAAGAATTCGTACATCTTGCGGTTCGGCGGCAAGTCTGCTGCCACAACCTCTTCCATGATGGAAACGTGCGGATCGAGCCAGATTTCTGCTACCGCTTCTGTAAGATCGTCTTCGTCTTCGAAGATCTCTTCCACGCGATGGCGCGAAATGCCTTCTTCAGCAGCCAGGGTTGTCAGCGGGACTTCCGCACCACGCTCTCGCACGAGATCAAGGGTGCGCTGCGCCAGACGCTTGCGTTCGCTGTCTCTTGTGTGAGGGGGCATGACTGGGGGCGCCTCTTTCTGAACGCTGCCTATCTAGGGACGTCAGCGCTTAGATTAAACCCATGCCGCCACAAAAAGCTCTACGCTTTGGGAGGCATGGGGAAAAAGGCCGAAGTGCGCCGCTTATAGTCAGCGTATTTGTCACCCTTGGACTTATCCATTCCCTTTTCCAGCAGCGTCACGCCTGACCACTTCGTCAATGTAAATGTCAGGAATATTGGCCCTGCGATCGTGTAGGCAGCCAATTCAAAGCTGACGCATGCGCATACGAACCAGATGCCCCACCACGCCATGAAGTCGCCGAAATAATTGGGGTGCCGGGTATACCGCCACAGCCCTGTATCGAGAACCTTGCCTTCATTCGCCGGGTCAGCCTTGAATTGTGACAGCTGCCAGTCGCCGACCCATTCGAAGAATATACCGATGAGATAGACAACCAGCCCAAACCATGCGAGCGGACCGATAGGGGACGGCTCCGGCGCGCCAAGAATGCCCACTTGAGCGGGGCTTGAAACCAGGAACAGCAGCACGGCCTGCATCAGCCAGACTTTGGTCAACGCGGCGATCGCGAAATTGCCTTTCTCGCGGTCCTTTTTCAGGATCATCTTGTAGCGCTTGTCTTCGCCTTCCCGGGCCCAGCGTCGGATCAGATAGATGCCAAGCCTGAAGCCCCAGGCGCTCGCCATCGCCATCAGCAGAAAGGCCAAGGCGCCCGGATCCTCCATTTGCAGGAAACTCGCGACCGCGAGCACGCCCATGCCTGCGCCCCAGAACGCGTCAATGAAGGAAACATCGTCGATTTTGACGCTGATGATCCATTGGATCAGCACGAGCGCAAGAAGGATTGCAGCGTTGATCAGGAGTGCTTCAAACATCGTTTTTCCCCGCAATGATATCGCGTGCTTGTTGTTCAAGAACCTTATAGCGATCGAGATCCGGAATTTTTGACCGGAACCATTCCGCAATCTTCAGCAGGTCCTCGCCATAGTTGCCGGAAGGCATCATCGGCTGACTGAAGCCGATAGTACGCTTTTTATTGTCGGCATAAGCAAGAACAATCGGAACGCCCGCAGCCTTGGCAATATTGTAGAAGCCTGACTTCCATTTCCCGTCTGACGAACGCGTACCTTCAGCTGCAATAACCAATGCCAATTCCTTGCGGCGAGCATACTCTTCTTTCATTTGCTCGATTGTCCCGCCTGCTTTGCTCCGGTCAACTGCGATACCGCCCATATCGAGCATGAAGTTCTTCATCATGCCCTTGAACAGAGTGTGCTTGCCCATGAAGTTTGGCTGTACATTTTCGTGCTTGGTAGCGCCTGCAAAGAACACGAAGTCCCAATTTGACGTATGCGGAGCGCCGGCTATCACGCATTTCTTGGCGCCTTCGGGAAAGCGCTCGACGATCTTCCAGCCCTTTTGCCAATAGAAGAACAGAATGATGCGGTTCACCAACCGCGATAGCAGCGTAACCTTACGGGTTTCGTTATGACGCAAAGCGAACCTCTCCCCCTTTTTTGGAACGGCTTAGCAGTTACGCACGCGAAAGCGATAGGGTTTCACAAGATGAAGCTGGGCAGCCACTTTTCGCCAAAGACCACCACGCCGTAGCCAAGCGACATCCCAATCCAAGCCGCGAGATACCACATCTTGCCGAGGCCTCGCTCGCGCGCAACGATGACGAACAGTGCAAGGAGAAACGCGCAAACGATCAGTGGAAGGGTCCATGCACCCAGTCCAAGAGAGAGGCTGACGCGCGCTTCATCATTTGGACTGTTGATACTCGCCAACGTAGCAAGCACGCGCATGGTAAGCGTGTTCCACAAGACAATCGGCGCGAGCCAGCCTAAGCGCGCCCGCCAAATGTAAGCGGCGATGGCAATGAGTACAGTGACGGCCGGTCCCGCCATGGAGATAAGATTGCGGTGGACGTCGGTTGCGTAAGGGCCTTCTGTAGGAGCGACTCTGTTAGAGCTCAGCTCGACTTCATAGCCGAAGCCTACCGCGGCAAGCGCATGGCCCAGCTCATGCAACCACTGCGTGATAAAAATGCAGACGAAGAGCGCGAAAACGAGGGTCAGGAACCCGCTAAAGCCGCCAAGTTGAGAGGGGGCCGCCCTGTCCATTACATCCGGAACACACCGAACTGCGGTTTCTCTGGGATCGGCGCTTCGAGAGCCGCCGCCAAGGCTAGGCCGAGCACGTCGCGCGTCTGGACAGGGTCGATCACGCCGTCATCCCAAAGCCGGGCGGTGGCGTAATAGGGATTGCCTTCATCCTCGTATTTCTGGCGGATCGGCGCTTTGAATTCCTCAGCCTGTTCCTCGGTCCAGCTGTCGGCATCGCGGTGTACAGTCGCGAGAACAGATGCGGCCTGCTCGCCGCCCATCACGGAAATGCGCGCATTGGGCCAGGTGAACAGGAAGCGCGGCGAATAAGCGCGTCCGCACATGCCGTAATTGCCTGCGCCAAAGCTGCCACCGATCACCACAGTGACCTTAGGCACAGTCGCCGTTGCGACGGCTGTTACGAGCTTCGCGCCGTGCTTCGCGATGCCTTCCGCTTCGTATTTTCCGCCGACCATAAAGCCGGAGATATTTTGCAGGAAGAGAAGCGGAATGCGGCGCTGGCAGGCAAGCTCGATGAAGTGCGCGCCCTTTTGCGCGCTTTCGGAAAACAGCACGCCATTATTCGCAAGGATTGCGACCGGCATACCCAAGATATGCGCAAAGCCGCAGACGAGCGTGGAACCGAAATGCTGCTTGAACTCATGGAATTCGCTGCCGTCGACCAACCGCGCGATCACTTCCTTTACATCGTATGGCGCGCGCACATCCTCCGGCACAAGTGCATAGAGATCGTCCGCATCGAATTTGGGCGGTCGGGGTTCTTTCAAAGCAATATCCGCCGCCGAACCAGTGTTCGCGCCAAGCTGGGATACGATGTCCCGCACGATGGTGAGCGCATGTTCGTCATTCTCAGCCAGATGATCGACCACGCCCGATTTCTTCGCGTGCAAATCCCCGCCACCAAGATCCTCAGCTGAAATTTCTTCGCCTGTTGCAGCCTTCACTAAAGGCGGTCCAGCGAGGAAGATCGTGCCTTGGTTTCGGACGATAACGGTCTCGTCAGACATGGCAGGCACGTAAGCGCCGCCCGCCGTACAGCTGCCCATGACGCAAGCGATCTGCGGAATGCCCAGCGCCGACATATTGGCTTGATTGAAGAAGATGCGTCCAAAGTGATCGCGATCCGGGAAAACCTCGGCCTGATACGGCAAGTTCGCGCCGCCGCTATCAACCAAATAGATGCACGGGAGCCGGTTTTCCTGCGCAATCTCTTGAGCGCGCAGATGCTTCTTGACCGTCATCGGGTAGTAGCTGCCGCCCTTCACCGTCGGATCGTTGCACACGATCATCACCTGACGGCCTGAGACCCGGCCCACGCCGCAAATCATCGAAGCACCAGAGACATCGCCTTCATACATGCCATTGGCAGCGAGCTGGCCGACTTCGAGGAAGGGCGAACCGGGATCAAGCAAGCGTTCGACGCGCTCGCGCGGGAGAAGTTTGCCGCGCGAGACGTGCCGCTCGCGATGCTTCTCAGGCCCGCCAAGCGCTGCCTTGGCAACCTCGGCGCGCAGATCGTCGGCAAGCGCCTTGTTATGCGCAAACCGCGCTTTGGCTTGCGGATCCTCGCGGTCGAGTTTTGAAGTGAGAACAGGTGCGGTCATAAAAACAATCCAACCAGTATTAGTAGACCGATCACAATGGAATAATATCCCCCCAGCCTTTTACCTCGTTGTATGAGGAGATCGAACAACGAAAAAGCAACGAACAGTGATCCAATTACAACCTCGAGCCATGTAGGTGAGGCAGGCACAAGAAGCGTGATTGCGGAAAAAATTAGGAAGCCGAGGACCGAAATCCAAATGGTGTTGTGACTATTATCTGAGAGATCGTTTTTGCCTTCAAGGCGGTCAATCGCGAGAGAGTTCAGTGCCCGCTTTCGGCCGCCTGCCGCAAAGTGCCAATCAAGCATTGTGGCAACAATTGCTACTGCTGCGTAATGGAAAATCACCCCGCCGCCCCGATCAGCTCACGCCCGATCAGCATCCGCCGGATCTCGTTTGTCCCTGCGCCGATGTCGAGCAGCTTCGCATCGCGCATATAGCGCTCCACCGGCCAATCTAGCGTGTAGCCTGCCCCGCCCAGAGCCTGCACGCTCTCAGCCGCGACCTTGAATGCGCTCTCGCTCGCGTAGAGAATTACGCCTGCCGCATCAAAGCGGGTCGTCTGGTCAGCATCGCATGCCTTTGCCACGGCATAGGTGTAGGCCCGCGCAGTCTGCAGCGCGACATACATGTCTGCGACCTTGGCTTGCATCAGCTGGAAGCTACCGATGGGTTTGCCGAACTGCTTGCGTTCGCGAAGGTAAGGAATCACCGTGTCCAAGCACGCTTGCATGATCCCGAGCTGAAGCCCAGCGAGCACCACTCGTTCATAATCGAGCCCGCTCATCAGCACGCCGACGCCGCCATTGACAGGACCCATCACGCGCTCTTCCGGGATATGACAATCGTCAAACACAAGCTCTGCCGTGGGCGAGCCGCGCATCCCGACTTTCTCGATCTTCTGGCCGATCGAGAAGCCTTCATCGTCTTTCTCGATCAGGAAGGCGGTAATGCCGCGCGATCCCGCATGACCATCGGTCTTCGCGTAAACCACCAGCGTGTCGGCATAGGTCGCATTGGTGATCCAGAACTTCGTGCCGTTGAGAATGTAACCGCCTTGGACTTCCTCGGCCTTTAACTTCATCGAGACGACGTCCGAACCCGCGCTCGCTTCAGACATTGCCAATGATCCGACATGCTCGCCGGAAATCAGTTTTGGCAGGTATTTCGCTTTTTGCTCATCATTGCCCCAGCGGCGAATCTGGTTGAGGCACAGGTTCGAATGCGCGCCGTAGGATAGCCCGACGCTTGCACTTGCGCGGCTGACTTCCTCGACTGCGATCACATGCTCGAGATAGCCAAGCCCCAGCCCGCCATCTTCTTCTTCGACAGTGATACCATGCAGGCCAAGCTCGCCCATAGCGGGCCACAGATCACGCGGAAACCAGTCTTCGCGGTCGACCTTTTCTGCCAGTGGCAAGATCTGTTCGTCAGCAAACCGGCTGACACTCTCGCGGATCATTTCCGCACTTTCGCCAAGCTGGAAATCAAAATCAGGGGTGGCACGCATTGTGAAATTTTCTCCTCACAATGCCCTTATCAGCGTCGCGCGGTCGCGCAAACCTCGAGGACGTTTCGAGTGAAGATTTGCTATCTAAACCTATGACGTTTGAGCAATCCGGCAAAACATGTAAGGGCTGAATTGCGAAACTGACACATGACACTGAACGCTCCATCCCCCATGCCGCAAGGCACAGGCCAAAACGCAAATATTTGCGGCGAAGACGAGCGCTTGCGCGTCATTGCAGGCTTTGGCCTTGAAGACTTCACTGTCGATGATGAACTGGACCGGATCACGCGCTTCGCCGCGCATTTATGCAGTGCGCCCATGGCAACAGTGAGCCTGGTAGAAGAAGCACGGCAGCGGTTTCTTGCACGCGAGGGAATCGAAGAACCTGAAACGCCTCGCTCGACGAGCTTTTGCGCGCATACCATGCTTAACAGTCAAGTCATGGAAGTGCTCGATGCATCCCATGACGAGCGTTTCGAACAGTTTGCCACGGTCACTGGCGACATGCATTTGCGCTATTACATCGGCGCGCCATTGATCTCGGAAGAGGGAGTGCCGCTCGGCGCATTGTGCGTGTTTGATCGCGAACCACGCTCAGAACCGATTGGGGCGTTAGAGCGGGAGGGGCTCGAGATCCTCGCTGCAGCCGTGATGCGCTGGCTGCAATCGCGGCGAGCAGGTATTGTTGCAGAGACTGCATTAAGAGACAGCGAAGCCCGCTTCCGTATGCTGGCTGACAGCATTCCCGACATTGCCTGGTCAAGCAATGCCGATGGGCGGTTCGATTACTTCAATGCTCGCTGGTATCAATTCATCGGCGCCGATGCCCGGCCCGAAGATGGCTGGGATGCGTATTTCCATCCCGATGACTATCCGCGCTGGTTTTCGACATGGGAACAGGCGCGGACAACAGGCGAGGCCTATGAAACCGAATATCGCCTGAAGAATGCTGATGGAAATTTTCGCTGGGTCTTGACCCGCGGACTGCCGGTTCGCGACGCGCAAGGCGAGATCATTCGCTGGTTCGGGACGATTACTGACATTGATGACACCTATCGCGAATCCGAAGCGCGCGATTTGCTTGCGCGGGAACTCGCACATCGGATCAAGAACGTCTTTTCGATTATTTCCAGCCTGCTGACACTGCGCACGCGCGGAAAACCGGAGCTAAGCGAATTTTCGAAAGAAATGGACCAAGCCATCCGGGCGCTTGCGCAGGCCCAAGACTTTGTGATGCCGGTCAGGCCGCAGGACGAGCAGCAATTGCTGGGCTTGCTGGAGATTTTGCTCGCACCTTACAGCAATGCGCGGCCTGATGCTGTCAACTTGAGTGGTACCTCCATTCAAATCGGACCACGCAGCGCCACACCACTTGCTCTTGTCATTCACGAACTTGGAACCAATGCCACCAAATACGGCGCGCTATCTGCTCCTGACGGCACCGTGAATGTCTTCGTCGAGGATGAGGGCGATCACCTCTCTTTGGTCTGGCAGGAGACTGGCGGCCCCGAAGTCAGCGAGCCATCGAGCGAAGGCTTTGGTACGAGGCTTCTCAAGACAACGATTGAAAATCAGCTTGGCGGAAAATTCACTCGTGATTGGGATCCGAGCGGTTTTTCGTGCACCATCACTGTCTCGAAAGCGCATTTGCAAGAGTAAGCCCGATCGCTGCCACGCCCGATAAGATCAACTTCGACGCTGTATCTCGCAATTTTGGCGATGTGCAGGCGGTAAAGGGGATCACTACGGCCGTTGCGGCGGGCAGTTTTGTCGCAATGGTGGGCGCCTCAGGCTCCGGCAAATCGACATTGCTGAAAACAATAAACGCGTTGATCGAGCCGAGCAATGGCCGCGTCCTGCTGGATGGTGAGGACGTGTCATCGCTCCCGCCGCCAGCCTTGCGTCGGCGTATTGGCTATGTCTTTCAAGGGATTGGCCTTTTCCCTCACATGAGCGTTGCAGAAAACATCGCCATCGGGCCGCGCCTGGCGGGCGAACGTCTGGAGCCCGCGCGCATTGCGGAATTGTTGGAGCTGGTGGAGCTTGAACCGGATATGGCGAGCCGCCTGCCTGATGAACTGTCAGGCGGACAGCGTCAGCGCGTCGGGGTCGCTCGTGCGCTGGCGGGAACCCCGCAAGTCCTGTTGATGGATGAACCGTTCGGTGCGCTTGATCCAATTACGCGCGATGCCTTGGGCGAGCGTGTGAGAAAGCTTCACGATCAGCTTGGCCTCACAACGATCATGGTCACACACGACATGGCAGAAGCGCTGCTGCTCGCAGACCGCGTGCTGGTGATGGGTGCGGGCGAAATCGTCGCGGACGAAACGCCTCACGCGCTGCTGCAAGGAAGCGGCGGAGACATTGCGCAAAGTCTTGTCGCTGTCCCGCGCGAACAAGCAGACAAGCTCTCCGCAATGGAGAAGGGTGCAGGCGGATGAGCGCGTTCCTCACCGCGATTAGCCGGCTTGGCGATCAGCTTGCAGCGCATGTCCTGCTCGCAGCGTCCGCTATCGCGCTTGGCATTATCGTCGCTTTACCGCTCGCGGTATGGGCATCGCGTTCGCAAACCGTCGCGCGGGTGACACTGGGCTTTGCGAGCCTGGTACAGACAATCCCTGCTTTGGCATTACTCGCACTGTTTTTCCCGATCCTGCTGTCTCTTCGAGCGGTGTTTGGAGAAGGCTTGCCCACACTCGGGTTCCTGCCTGCGTTGCTTGCGCTCGCGCTCTATGCCTTGCTGCCAATCCTTCGCAACGCCGTGACTGCACAGGCCAATCTCGACCCCGGCGTGCTGGAAGCCGCAGACGGTGTCGGCATGACCAAGTGGCAGAAGCTGAAGCTTGTCGAAGCGCCGCTTTCTGCACCTTTTATCATGGCGGGTATCCGGACAGCCGCCGTGTGGACAATCGGCGCAGCAACACTTGCGACAACCATTGGCCAAAAGAGTCTGGGCGATCCGATTTTTGCCGGCCTTCAAACGCAAAACTGGGCGCTTGTTCTTGCAGGATGTGTCGCGAGCGCTGGGCTCGCCCTGATTGCGGACGCATTGCTCGGATTGATCGAAAGGGGTCTGGCAACACGCCGCAAAGCTCTTTGGGCGAGCGGATTGCTCGCCGTGGCGCTGGGCATCGGAGCGGCGCTGTGGGTGCAATTCGGTGAGCGAGGAGATGACGATCGCATTCTCATCGGTGCGAAAGGCTTTTCCGAACAATACGTCCTCGCACGCCTTATCGGTCAGCGGCTCGAAGATGCGGGTTACAAAGTAGAGTATCGCGACGGGCTCGGCTCAGCAGTTGCGCATAGCGCGGTTGCGAGCAGCGATATCGATATCCTTGTCGACTATACAGGCACCATCTGGACCAATCAGATGAAGCGCAGCGACAACCCGCCGCGAGATCACATGCTGGCGGAAATCGAACAATGGGAAAGCGAGACGAGCGGCACCCGCGTGCTTGGCAGGATGGGTTTTGAGAACGCCTACGGTCTCGCGATGCGCGACGAAGTCGCGGCGGAGCGAGGCTTTGAGAGTATAGCAGACTTGGTCGCTGCTGCCCCCAGCCTCACGATTGGCGGAGACCCGGAGTTCTTCGAACGGCCGGAATGGATCGCAGTGCGCGATGCCTACGGCTTGAACTTCGGCGAGAACCGCAATTTTGCGCCGACCTTCATGTATAACGCGCTGAAATCCGGTGAAGCCGACGTGATCAGCGCCTACACCTCCGACGGACGAATTGCCGCGGATAATCTACGCATTCTCGCCGACCCGGAAGGCGCATTTCCAAACTATGATGCCGTGATGCTGCTCGCGCCGTCACGCACAGATGACGCGGCGCTTGTCAAAGTGTTGCAGCCGCTCATCGGTGCGATCGATGTCGAAGCGATGCGCGAAGCCAATTTCGCGGTCGACCGCGAAGAGGACAAACTCACTCCGCGTGCTGCGGCTCAGTTACTGGCAGAACGGATCGGGTTAAAAGCGCCTTAGACGCGGCCTGGCCTCCCGCGCCCTCCGCCCTTCCACCCGGAGCCTGCCGGAATACTATCCGGGTGGAAGGGCGGAGGGCGCGGGCGGCGATGCCATCATGCAGGACAATCAAACGTCAAAGCCCACGCCGTCAGGCCATTCCGGCGAGCTTACACCTAGCACCTTAAAAAGCAGGCCCATCTGATCATCGGCCACAAGCCGCTGGCGTTGGCGCGCGATCAGGTCCTGCTTGTTCGGATGGCGCCGCTGCAAAGCTTCAGTCCGCGTCTGAATGCCGAGCTCGTTGAGCCATTCGCCTTGCATGGTGAGCCCCATGACTTTTGCGCCTTGACGCTCTGCCACCTGGCCCAGCATTTCAAAATCGACATGCGCGGTGAGGTCAGACAGACCGGGCGCATCGAAGGGATCGATCTTGGTGTGCTTTTGAAGCGCTTGCAGCGTGGAGCCCGATGCTAGCTCGCGCGGGCCATAATCGATGATGAGCGCGGCGCCGCCTTGTGCGATCAGCCGATCCGAAATCTCACTCATGATGGCTGCCGCGGCAGGACTAGTTTCGATCATAGTGCCCTGGCGTGCGTTGCGCCAGCTTGGCGGTACTATCTCATCCATTGGTTGATCGCCAGCTACGAAGACAAAACGATCATTCTCATCAAGACCGACCATCCGCTCATGCCAGTTCTGCGCAGAGCGAAGCAGTTGATGGACAGGCAGCGCGTCGAAGAACTCGTTTGCAACCAGCAGCATTGGCCCATCTTCCGGCACGCTGGTGATGTCATCGTGATGCTGCACGCCGGGGATCGCCTGACGCTGGATTTGGCGCAAGGCTTCGGACGCTTCGACAAAGTGGATTTCCGGCTCCAGCCCGTAGCGGTTGGCGGTGCGCATCGCATCCATTGTGAGCGTGCCACGTCCCGGGCCAAGCTCGACATAATGGACTTTTTCCGGACTTCCTGCGCGCACCCAGATGTCTGCAAGCCATAGTCCGATGAGCTCGCCAAACATCTGGGTAATTTCAGGCGCTGTGATGAAATCGCCTTCATCGCCAAGAGGATCGCGCGCGGCGTAATATTTCGCATTGCTCTCGCCCATATAGCGAGCAAGGCTGATCGGACCTGTCTCGCGGATAACGCGCTGGAACACCGGTCGCATATCCACCGGCTCTGCCTTGGGCCGAGGCGGTGCTGGCGGCGGAACTGGCTCCGGCTCGGGTTCAGGCTCCGGCTCGGGTTCAGGCTCCGGCTCGGGTTCAGGCTCCGGCTCGGGTTCAGGCTCCGGCTCGGGTTCAGGCTCCGGCTCGGGTTCAGGCTCCGGCTCGGGTTCAGGCTCCGGCTCGGGTTCAGGCTCCGGCTCGGGTTCAGGCTCCGGCTCGGGTTCAGGCTCCGGCTCGGGTTCAGGCTCCGGCTCGGGTTCAGGGTGCAATTCTGCCTGGATCTCGGCGTCAAGCGCTTGAAGCGCCTTTTCGTCCACAGGATCGGGCGGCGTCAGAATTATGGGAAGATCATCTTCCCCTTCTTCGGGGGCGTCCTGATCCTCTGTTGGGTCCGCATCCGCCTCAGTTTCAATCGTGCCGACTTCTTCAGCGTCAGGCTCGTCCTCAAGCGGAACCTCGTCTTGCTCGAGGATCGCTTCAGGTTCTGGCTCAGGTTCTGGCTCAGGTTCTGGCTCAGGTTCTGGCTCAGGTTCTGGCTCAGGTTCTGGCTCAGGTTCTGGCTCAGGTTCTGGCTCAGGTTCTGGCTCAGGTTCTGGCTCAGGTTCTGGCTCAGGTTCTGGCTCAGGTTCTGGCTCAGGTTCTGGCTCAGGTTCTGGCTCAGGTTCTGGCTCAGGTTCTGGCTCAGGTTCTGGCTCAGGTTCTGGCTCAGGTTCTGGCTCAGGTTCTGGCTCAGCCACCAAGGCGGCCTCATCATCAAGGACCGGCAAGTCAACCGGCTTTTTGCTGAGCGCGAACTCGACTTTGAACTTGTCCGATTCGCCTCCTGCATCGACCAGATCCGCAGGCGCATCCTCCGGATCGAGCAGCTTCAGACGCGGGCGCCAGACGCCCTCGCTATCTTCTAGGCTGTCTGGGCCTGCGGCTTGCGCGTCACGGCGTAAAGCGTGACAATCAACCCTATCAAGAACATCGGTAGTGTTAGCCATTGACCCATCGACAAGCCGGAACTCTCTGCGAAGGCGCTGAGATGTACATCAGGTTCCCGGAAAAATTCGTTAAAAAAGCGCGCCGCAGCCATGCCTAATATGAAGATACCGGTAAGCAAACCCGGCTTGTAGCGGGCATTGGTCTTCCAGAAGAGCAGCATGAGGATAATCAGCAGGGCAAGACCTTCGAGCCCCGCTTGATACAATTGGCTGGGATGGCGCGCTTGCGCGTCTGCCGCCGGAAACACCATTGCCCAAGGCACATCGGCCGGGCGACCCCACAATTCGCCATTGTTGAAATTCGCGAGCCGGCCCAACAACATGCCCATCGGCACAGACACAGAGACATAGTCGCACACACGCAGGAAATTGAGCTTACCGCGCCAGCTGACCCAGATCATCGCCAGCGTGACGCCGATCAGTCCGCCATGGAAACTCATGCCGCCACCCCAGACCTTGAGCACTTCAATAGGCGTTAGCCAAAGCTCCGGCTTGTAGAATGTGACATAGCCGATCCGTCCGCCGAGAATCACGCCAAGCGTGGCGTAAAAAAACAGATCGTCCGCATGGCGCTGTGCCATTGGCGCGCCCGGCTGCTTGATCATTTTCAAGACATGCCAATAGGCGAAGATGACGCCGATGAGGTAAGCAAGCGAGTAATATCTCAGCTCAAACCCGGCGATGCTGAACAAGGCAGGGCCCAGACTGTAATCTTCCCAATAGAGCGGCTCCATCGCGCCCGTTGCAGCAAGTAGTGACAGCAAGTCGATATCCTTTTAGAGATGTCTCTATAGCCGCTTCCGGCGACCCATCGGGATCGGCCTTTTGGCATAGCAGGAGTTTGGGGGAAAGCCTGTGTCGCATGCCGTCACCATGCGCGTGGATTTCCGCGCGTTTTTTGCAAGGACCCTTGTGGAGAGGATCTGAAAAGATATGCCTACTGAACTCGACCGCGATATTGAGCGTTTTACCGCGGCCGTCACCGCTGAAGGTGCGATGTTTGAAACCACTACCGTGACCCGTCGCGGTGTGGAGATGCCGGCCTTCAAGAATGCCCCGCCAAGCATTGCGCATTACTTCGCGCATTTCTGCAACGAACATAAAGACACGCCCTTTGTGGTCGACGGCGATATCCGGATGACCTTTGGCGAAGTCTATCACGCGGCAACGCATGTCGCGCATGGTCTCGTCACCAAACATGGCCTGAAAAAAGGCGACCGTGTTGGCATTGCTGCACGCAACTCTGTGAACTGGATGCTCGCTTACATGGGCACGCTGATGGCCGGTGGCTGTGCGACATTGCTCAATGGCTGGTGGACCGGTGAAGAGCTCGCTTACGGCATCGACCTTTGCGAATGCTCGCTAGTCCTTGCTGACGAACAACGCGCGGCGCGGCTTGATGGCATCGATCACTCGACCAAGATCGTGATCTTTGATCATGGCGATCCGGCGACAGGTCTTGCACCGATCTGGGAAGCGGGTGACACCGCGATGAAAATGCTGGGCGAATTGGGCCCGGATGATCTCGCGACGATCTTGTATACTTCCGGCTCAACTGGCCATCCGAAGGGGGCATATAGCGATCATCTAGGGGTCATCTCCGGCACGATGAACTACGTCGCGCAGACCTTCATGATGCTGCAAATCCTGACCGAGCGCGGCGATGCGCCGACAGTCCAGCCGAGCGCATTGGTGGCAGTCCCGCTATTCCACGTGACCGGTGAAGTTCCGCTGTTTCTTCAAAGCTTTGCAATCGGCCGCAAGCTGGTGCTGATGCCCAAATGGGATGCCTATGAAGCGCTGCGTTTGATGGATCAGGAGAAGATTACATACTTCGTTGGCGTGCCGCTGATGAGCTATGAAATGGCGATGCATCCTGAACGCGGCAACTTCGATCTGTCGCAGTGCAAAAGCTTCGCTGCTGGCGGTTCTCCGCGCCCTCCAGAGCACGTCAAACGCATCAAGGATGCATTTCCTGATGGCTTCCCGCTGCTTGGCTATGGCCTCACGGAAACCAACGCGGTCGGCTGCGGCAATGTGAACGAGAACTACATCGCAAAGCCCGGCTCAACCGGTCAAGCGTCCAAGCCATTGGTTGATCTCGCGATTCTCGATGATGACGGCAATGCGCTGGCGCAGGGTGACGTGGGTGAAGTGTCGATCCGCTCAGTGTGCAACTTCCTCGGCTATTGGCGCAATGAAGAAGCAACCGCCGGTGCCTACACGGACGATGCTTATTTCCGCACCGGCGACTTGGGTTATGTCGATGAGGACGGATATCTGTTCATCGTCGATCGCAAGAAAGACATCATCATTCGCGGCGGCGAGAACATCTCGTGCATCGAAGTCGAAGAAGCGATCTACGCACATCCAGATGTCGCGGAATGCTCCGTCTTTGGCATTGCGGATGAACGCATGGGCGAGATCCCTGCCGCCATCTTCTATCTCAAGGAAGGATGCGGCAACCTGAGCGCAGAGGACCTGCGGAGCTTCCTGCTCGAGCATATCGCTCCGTTCAAGGTTCCGCTTGAGAAGCACATTGTGTGCTCTGATGAGGCGTTGCCACGGCTTGGAACACAAAAGGTGGACAAGCGCGCCCTCAAGGCAAGCTATGGCGAGGAGCTCGCGAGCGCTTGAACAGCCAGCGGATTTCGAACCAGCGTGCAATCATCGACCGGCGAAAACTCGCTGGCGAAATTGCAGCGCTGGTCGAATCCAAAGGCGAAAAGGCGCGCGGTGAGATTGTCGCAAGCCTTCGCTCAGCGCTTGAGGCCGGTAAAGCCGAGATCGCCAAACGGCTGACGGAAAAGCCGTCCGCTGGTTATGAATGCACCGCCGCGCAGGCATTTCTGGTCGATCAATTGCTGCGCATCATCCACGATCATGTGGTCGCGCATGTCTATCCAGTTGCCAATCGCAGTTCAGCGGAGCGGCTCGCGATCCTCGCTGTCGGAGGATATGGCCGTGCAGAAATGGCTCCGCATTCGGACGTAGACATCGCATTTATCACTCCGATGAAGCGTGCGCCATGGTGCGAGCAAGTTATTGAAGCCATGCTCTATTTCCTGTGGGATTTGGGCCTGAAAGTCGGGCATTCCAGCCGCACGGTGGACGACACTTTGCGGATGGCGCGCGAAGACCTGACGATCCGCACCGCATTGCTTGAAAGCCGTTTCGTGTGGGGTGATGAGGACCTTTATAAAGAGGCACGCAATCGCTTCTGGAGCGATGTCGCTAAAGGCACGGAACGTCAGTTTCTCTCGGAGAAGCTGGTCGAACGTGAAGAACGGCACAAGCGGATGGGCGATAGCCGTTATGTCGTTGAGCCTAACGTCAAAGACGGCAAAGGCGGCCTGCGCGATCTTCAAACGCTCTATTGGATCGGCAAATACATCCACCAGGTCCGCAGCGGCTCAGAGCTGGTCGATGTCGGATTGCTGACAAAAACAGAATATCGCAGCTTTCGTCGAGCCGAAGGATTCCTCTTGGCCGTCCGCTGTCACTTGCACATGATCACCAACCGCGCAGAAGACCGGTTGACCTTTGATTTGCAGCGCGAAGTTGCCGCGCGGATGAATTTTGCGGATCGTCCGGGCAAAAGCGCGGTCGAACGCTTCATGCAATTCTATTTCCTTCAAGCCAAACGCGTCGGCAGCCTGACCGGCGTGTTCCTAGCGCATATTGACGAACAGCTTGCCAAGAAACGCGAGCGCCGCGGGTTCTTCGCGACATGGAACCAGAAGCCGCGCATGGTCCGCGGCTATCGCGTGTTTGGCGGCAGGATTGAAGCAACGGGGGAAGACTGGTTCAAGCAAGATCCGGTCAGGCTGATCGAAATCTTCCAGATCGCTGAAGCTGAAGGGCTTGAAATTCACCCGGACACCATGCGCCAGATTGACCGCGACAGCGCATTGATCAAGCACGAGATCCGCAATGATCCGCGCGCAAACACGCTGTTTATCGACTTGCTTTCAGGCAGGCGTGATCCTGAAATGGTGCTGCGCTGGATGAACGAAGCCGGCGTTTTCGGCCGCTTTGTGCCGGACTTCGGCAAGGTCAATGCGCAGATGCAGTTTGACATGTATCACCATTACACTGTCGATGAGCACACGATCCGCGCGATTGGCCTGCTCAGTCAAATCGAGCGCGGCCAGTTGAAGGCAGATCATCCGCGCGCGAGCAAGTACATCCATCATGTGGCTTCGCGCCGTGCGCTTTATGTCGCGGTGCTGCTTCACGATATCGCCAAGGGACGCGGCGGTGATCATTCCGTGCTTGGCGCAGAAGTAGCGCATGAACTCTGCCCGCGTTTTGGCCTCGACACACAGGAAACCGAGCTCGTCGCATGGTTAGTGCTTCAGCATCTCCTCATGAGCTCCACCGCACAAAAGCGTGACCTGACCGATCCTAAAACCATCGAGGATTTTGTTGGTGAAGTCCAAAGCCTCGAACGCCTGCGCAACCTCGCCATCCTCACTTGCGTGGACATTCGCGCCGTCGGGCCGGGAACTTGGAACAGCTGGAAAGGCCAGCTGCTTGGCGAGCTGTTCGATGCAGCCGAAGAGCGCTTGCGCCTGGGTCATATGAAGCATGGCCGCAAAGAGCGGGTAGCCGCGAAGAAAGAACTGGTCTCTGAAAGGCTTGGCGAGCGAGCAGATCTGGTCAGCAAGGTAGGTAAGCTGTTCGCTGACTCTTATTGGATTGCGGAAAGCGAGGATGTGATTGCGCTCAATCTCGTTCAATATGATGCCGCGCGCGCGCTGGATGAGAGCCTTTCGATCCACTGCCAATATGACGAGGAACGCGGCGCCACTTTCGTCAATGTAATCGCGGCCGACCATCCGGGGCTTTTCTATCGCATCGCTGGCGGGATCGCTCTGGCTGGCGCGAACATCATCGATGCGCGGATCCACACCGCGAAGAATGGCTGGGCGGTCGACAATTTTCTGGTTCAGGATCCGCACGGTCGTCCGTTCAAGGAAGAACGGCAGCTTGAGCGGTTGAAAAAGGGCATTGAAGATGCATTAGCCAATCGCGGTGAGCTCGTACCGAAACTGGCTGCGCGGCCACTGCCCATCAGCCGTGCTGGCGCGTTCAAAATAGCGCCGCGGGTCAGTTTCGATAACAACGCATCCGGCCGGTTCACTGTAATCGAAGTCAGCGCCCGCGACCGCCCTGCCTTGCTCAACCGCTTGGCAAGAGCGTTGTTTGAAGCCAATCTTGTAGTGCAGTCCGCGCATATCACACATTATGGCGAGCGCGCGGCTGATACCTTCTATGTAACTGATCTTATGGGACAGAAGATCACTTCGGACGAGCGCCTGAACGAGATTACTGAACGTCTTTTGCAGGCAGCAAGTGATGAACTTCAGCAACAGCTCGAAGAAGCATGATTGTCGCCCATCCAGATTAGGTTGCATTTAAGAAACCTATTGTTATTGGCGTCCTCCCCATTGAGAGGAGAAATCAATGACATTCCCCCAATTCGCGCGTGGCAGCGCCGCTGCGCTTCTTGCAAGTTGTGCACTCGCACCTTTCACTGCTTACGCTCAGGATACTGCTGAAGAAGCAACCGCTGACCAAGAAGATGGCAGCGCGCTTGACGCGTTCAACACAATTGTTGTGACCGGTACAAAGACGCAGAATGCCGAAAACGTCCAGGACGTTCCTCTGGCTGTGACCGCGTTTAATGCCGAAAGCCTTGAAGCCCTCAAGGTTCGCGACATCCAGTCGCTTAGCTATTCCGCACCAAACGTTTCGCTCGACCAGATCGGTACGGCGCGCGGCACTGCGAACTTCTCGATCCGTGGCTTGGGCATCAACAGCTCAATCCCGTCGATCGACCCGACCGTCGGCGTATTCGTTGATGGCGTTTATCTTGGCTTTAACGGCGGTGTCGTGTTCGACCTGTTCGACCTTGATAGCGTGGAAATCCTGCGCGGCCCTCAAGGCGTGCTGTTCGGTCGTAACGTAACCGGCGGCGCGGTTGTCATCAACACCGGCAACCCGACTGACTTCCTTACCGGCAAGTTCCGCGCATCTGTCGACGGCCCTTGGGTCGATGGCGGTCGTGGTGGTTCAAACTACACCGTTTCCGGCGTGGTTTCCGGTCCGATCGTGGAAGACACACTGCTGTTCAAGGTCGGCGCGTATTACAATGAAGATCAGGGCTACTTCACTAACCTGTTCGACGACTCGAACCACGGCGCAGCAGAAACACTGATCCTGCGTGGCGCGCTCGAAGCACGCCTTGGCGACCTTACGCTAACCGGCAAGCTCGACTATTTCGAAAGCGAAGGCGATGGACCATCGGCGCAAAACCGCGGCCAGTTCTCGCGTGATAGCTTCGATTTTGCGATCGATTTCCCGGGCTTCTATGACAACGAGATCTGGACAAGCTCTCTCACGGCTGAATGGGATATCGGACCTGGCACTCTGACAAACATCTTCGGCTATCGGACTTATGAGGCGACCACTGGCGGCGATATCGACTCTCTGCCGGTGTTTGTATTCCACTCCGACACGGAAACTGACCAGGATCAAATTTCAAACGAGATCCGCTATGCTGTCTCAACCGACAATTTCGATCTGACCGTTGGCGGTTTCTATTTCGATCAGTCGATCGCCTACACTGAGATCCGCGACATCGCGAGCATCGCTCCGCTTGGTCTCGCATTCTATGGTGGCGGTGCTCAGGATCACGAAGTGCTCGGCGCTTTCGCATCGGGTCAGTTCTATCTGACTGATGCTTTCAGCATCATCGCTGGCATTCGCTGGAGCAAGGAAACCAAAGACGCAGCAATCACTTACGTGCGTCCGCGTGATCCATGCTCGGTCGTGGACGGCACTTGCCCGACGTCGGGCCTCAACCCGACCAGCGTTGCACTTGCCGGATCCCCGGTTTTCCCCGATGGCGAAGAAAACAACGGATTCACTGAGAGCGAAAGCTGGAAGAACCTGTCGCCCAAACTTGGTGTGCAATTCGAATTCGACCGCGGTCAGATATACGCACACTGGTCACGCGGCTATCGTAGCGGCGGTTACAACTTCCGCATCACCAACGCACTGGCATTCGAAGATGTCGTAGGCGTCAACGGACCGTTCGCGTTCGATGAGGAGAAAGTCGACAACTACGAGATTGGCGGTAAATTCCAGACCGATGATGGCAGCTTCACGCTGAACCTCGCAGCGTACTACACCGACATTTCGAATATGCAGCGTGAGATCAACCAGGCAGCTGGCAATGGCGCAGGTGTTGCTCAGTCGATTTTCAACACAGCCGATGCGTCGATCCTCGGTTTTGAAGCTGAGGCCCGGATGCAGGTGTCTGACTCGCTGCTGTTCACGGCCAATGTCGGCATTATCGACGATGATTACGACACAATCCTCGCGGACATTTCAGGCGACGGCGTGATTGACGATGCAGACCTTGATCTGCGTCTGCCGCGTGTTCCGGAAGTGACAATGGGTGTCGGCCTCGTTCACGAGCTGGACTTGGGCTCAAGCGAGATCCTCACCCGGATCAACTATCAGTATCGTGACGAGTTCGCGTACACCGACAACAATTTCGGATTTGTCCAGGAAGCTGACAATCTCGATGCAAACATCACCTGGAACACCCCGGTCGATGGTCTGAGCCTGTCGCTCTACGGCAAGAACCTGCTCGACCAGGTGCAGGTCGGCGGTGACACACAGCTGCCATTCGGCGGAGGTCCGTTCTCCAATGGCGTCAACGCACCGTTCGATCCATCGCCAAATGCGGGCACGTTCTCGCCATTGTCGAAGGGTCGTCAGATCGGTGTTGAAGCCGCGTTTGAATTCTGATCCACACGATCAATTCAGAAAACACGAAAGGGCGTCTCTTCGGAGGCGCCCTTTTTTTGTTGGGCCTCTATCACCAGCGACTGAGCGAGACCCTAGCCCCGCGCGCCGAACAGGGCGGTGCCAACCCGAATATGCGTGGCGCCGAGCATCACAGCGGTTGGATAATCACCGCTCATGCCCATCGAAAGACCCGCTTCCATCCCTTGCAAGCCATTGTCTTGTGACAGTTTAGCCAGCAGAGCAAAAAACGGGACGGCCTCAATGTCAGCGGGCGGTAAGCACATCAGTCCAGCAATCGGAATATCCGCGCTTCGCACTTCGGATAGCAATTGAGGCAAAGCATCGATCGCGCAGCCACCTTTCTGCTCCTCGCTACCAATATTGACCTGCACAAAACACGGCACCCGCTTGTCCAGTTTGTCCATTGCTTTGCCGAGCGCTTTAACGAGGCTCGTCCGGTCGAGCGCATGGATACAGTCGAACAAGGCAACAGCATCTTCGGCTTTGTTGGATTGCAATTGGCCAATCCCGTGGAGTTCTACGCCTGGATAGCGCTCCCGCAATTGAGGCCATTTGTCCTGCGCTTCCTGAACACGGTTTTCGCCAAACACGCGGTGACCTGCTTCCAACAGCGGTTCGATCCGCTCGACCGGATGCGTCTTGCTGACCGCGATGAGCGTGACATCTTGCGGCTTGCGGCGAGAGGCCTTGCAAGCCTTGGCTATCTCCGCATGCACAGCGTCGAGGCGTTCAAGTGGCGTTTCCATCGCGCGCCGCTATAGCGCTGTTATGGCGAAGCTCCAGCCCCTTCCCGATCTCTGGCTGTTGTCCGATGCGCGCAATGACACCCGGCTTGAGGTGGCCCTGCGACGGCTACCCCGTGGGTCCGCCTTCGTGTACCGGCACTACCACTTGCCCGATGCAGAGCGATATACGCGGTTTCGTGTGCTTCAACGTATCGCCCGAGCCATGGATCATCGGGTCATTCTATCGGATAGCGCGCTCACAGCGCGCGAATGGGGGGCGGACGGCATTTATGGCGCGCCAAAAGCACTCTATCCGCGTCGCGGCGATATGATCCATGTCGCCACAGCGCACGATATGCGCGAAGTGGCACAGGCAAACGCAATTGGCGCGGACTGCGTCATGATCTCGCCGGTCTTCGCAACGCGCAGTCATCCCGGAGCGGACATGCTTGGGACGACACGATTTCGGACGCTATCGGCGCATGCACGAATGCCAGTGATTGCACTGGGAGGCTTGACCACGACCACCGCGTGGCGTCTCGGCTGGACCCAATGGGCCGCGATTGACGGGCTAAGTTGACTATCGAGAAACCGACGGCCCACTGGGCCGCAAGGGTGACCGCCCGCCCGCAGCCACTCCGCAGCGCAGCGAAGGACAAGTGGCGAGGATAGCCGAGCGAGCGGAGGCGAGCGCCGGCGCTTGAGGCCAACAAACAGACGAAAACAATTTGACCCCGAGTCCGCGAAGATTCATGATGTGTTCCAATCAGGAGGACCCGCTGTGGCAAGCCGCGCGATCAACACGAAAAAGAAAGCTCCGAGCGACTGGAGAGCGGCGTTTCGCCGTTCCATGAGCCGCGCTGCGCAAATCACAGGCGCAGGCGTGCTATTTGCCGGCATGCTCTTTCTGGGCTTGGCGCTCGCAAGCTACACGCAAACAGACCCTTCTGGATCAACTGCTGCCGCAACAACGGACATTCAGAACTGGATGGGCGCGAGCGGCGCATGGGTTGCGGACAAAGCGCTTAGCGCATTCGGCCTGACCAGCATATTGCTGCTGCCGCTGCTCTACATCGCATCGCGGCGGCTTTGGCGCGATATTGAAGACGAAGACGCGCCTGAAACGCGCTGGTGGACCCCATTCTTCATGCTGCTGCTTGCGATGATGCTGCTGTCGAGCGTCCTCGCGCTCGCCTTTGAGGGTGTGCAAGGCAGTCTGCCTGCTCAGACCGGCGGTATATCCGGACTTCTGGGCGCGTCAGCGATCGAAGCCGTTGCCGCGCGCTTTGGTGAAGCGTCATCGGGCTGGATCATCCTTGGTCTTTCTGCGCTATGCCTTGCTGGAGGTGTAGGTCTGCTCACGCGCATTTTCGCCATCGACTGGCGCGTACTGCTGACGCTGCCGAATTTTGCTGCGCGCTTGATCGCACCGCTGTTTGGCGAGCGCGTGATCGACGAAGATGACGACGATTTGGCTCCCGCCCCGCGTGCCAAGCGCATTCGCAAGAAAGAAGCTGCGGAGGCTCGCCCTGAACCAGCACCACGCCGCGCGCCTGAGATCACCGACCCGACAGCACCACCCAAGCCTGCCAAGCAAGCCAAGCCAAAACAGCGCGACATGTTCGCAACCTTCGAGCTGCCGACGCTCGAACTCTTGGCAGACCCGCCTGTCGACAAGGCTCCAAAGCTCGACAAGATGGCATTGGAACGCAATGCGCGCCTGCTCGAAAACGTGCTCGACGATTTTAACGTCAAAGGCGAGATCACCGCAGTTCGCACTGGTCCCGTCGTGACGATGTACGAGCTGGAGCCTGCACCCGGTATCAAAGCAAGCCGCGTTGTCGGCCTCGCAGAAGACATCGCGCGCAACATGTCGGCAATCTCTGCACGTGTATCGCCCATTCCGGGCAAGACCGTCATGGGTATCGAACTGCCCAATGCGGACCGGCAGATGGTTTCTTACAAAGAACTTGCCGCTTGTGAGGCTTTCGCTGCCTCCAAGGGCACACTCCCGATCATTCTCGGCAAGGATATCGCAGGCGAACCGATTGTTGCTGACCTTGCCGCGATGCCGCATTTGCTGGTCGCGGGTACGACCGGCTCGGGTAAGTCAGTCGGCCTCAACGCGATCCTGCTGTCGCTGCTCTATCGCTTCACGCCTGCCGAGTGCCGCCTGATCCTAATCGATCCGAAAGTGCTTGAGCTGAAGAGCTACGACGATATTCCGCATTTGCTGAGCCAGGTGGTGACGGAACCGCACAAGTCTGTGCGCGCGCTTAAATGGGCGGTTGAGGAAATGGAACGGCGCTATCGCATGATGAGCTCGATCAACTCGCGCAATATCGGTAGCTTCAACGACAAGGTTCGCGCTGCGGCTGCCAAGGGCAAACCGCTGGGACGGCGCGTCTCCACCGGATTTGATCCCGATACAGGTGAAGAGCTCTACGAAGAAGAACAGCTCGATTACGAACCACTGCCGATGATCGTTCTGATCGTGGACGAGCTAGCTGACTTGATGGTCACAGTCGGTAAGGAAATCGAAGTGCTGATCCAGCGGCTTAGCCAGAAATCACGCGCCGCGGGCATTCACCTGATCATGGCAACGCAGCGCCCATCGGTCGACGTCATTACAGGTGTGATCAAAGCCAACCTTCCCACGCGGATCAGCTTCAAGGTCACGAGCCGTATCGACAGCCGGACTATCCTGGGCGAGCAAGGCGCCGAACAGCTGCTGGGCAAAGGCGACATGCTCTACAAACCGAACACTGGCGCAACAGTTCGCGTCCATGGACCGTTTGTATCCGATGATGAAGTCGAGCGCGTGGCCGACTTCTGGCGCGCGCAAGGCAAGCCTGAATATATCGACGCGGTCACTGAAGAGCCTGAAGATGGCGGAGGCCTCTCCTTCGAAGATGAGCTCACCGCATCCGACAGCCCCGAAGAGCGCAAATATCGTCAGGCCTGCCAGATCGTGATCGAAAACCAGAAGGCTTCCGGATCATGGCTCCAGCGCCAGATGGGCGTTGGCTATAATACGGCGGCCAAATGGATCGAACGGATGGAGAGCGAAGGCCTTGTTGGCCCCGCTAACCATGTCGGTCGGCGCGAAATCTTCCGCGATCAGGACGGCAATCCGATCTGATAGCTTCGCTTTAAGAGAGCGGGATCAGCCTTCCGCGCGCCATGCGCGGTAAGCCTTGGCTCGCTTGGCGGCGCGATACTGGTCCGCGACCAAAGCCAAGGTCGCTGAGCCGCCATCCCCGGGTGTCTTGCCCTTCGCCATCCGCTCCAGTTGCGCTTTGGTGAGCGCCATCGTCGCAAGCCCTTTAAGCGCAGCACTGGAGAAACCCGCCTCGGGCAAGCCAACCTGCTGATTGAGGCCTTCCTGCCAATGCTTCGTCAAATGCGGGTCTGCGGCTAGCGCGCGCGCAATCCCCAAGAGCTCAACGCCGAACCCGTGCTCGTCTTTAGCGAGCGCTGCTTCTGCCGTTTCGAACTTGGTAATGCCGCCTGTCACCATGATCGGCATATCTGCAACAGCTGCAATCTGGCGCGCAAAATCAATGAAATAAGCCTCGCGCTGAACGGTAGAGCTGGCAGCACCGCCGCTCGCATCATCCGGATTGCCTTGCATGGCGGGGCTTTCATAGCTGCCGCCGGAAAGCTCGACGAAATCAAGCCCATGTCCATTAAGCCATTCGACCACTTGCTTTGCGTCTTCGAACGCAAAGCCGCCGCGCTGGAAGTCTGCTGAATTGAGCTTGATCCCCACACCAAAACTCAGCTTCACGCGTTGACGCACCGCTGTGACAATTTCCAGCAGGAAGCGCGCACGGTTTTCGAGGCTTCCGCCCCATTCGTCATCGCGCTTGTTCGTAAGCGGGGATAGAAATTGGCTGACTAGATAGCCATGCGCACCGTGGATCTGCACGCCGTCAAAGCCTGCTTCCTGAGCCAGCTCAGCTGTGTCAGCGAAGCGCGTGATGATTTTTCGGATTTCGCGTTCGTCAAGCGCGCGCACCGGCGCGAAGAGCTTGGAGAATTTGCCAAGGTTAAGCTCGACGCCGGATGGAGACACAGCGGTCTCGCCAAGGCTCTTGTAAAGCTGGCGGCCTGGATGGCTGATCTGAAGCCAAAATTGACCGCCGCCCGATTTTCCGATCTCCGCCCATTCACGAAAAGGCGTGAGGTCCGTACCTTTTTCCAGCACCACTCCGCCCGGTCCTGTCAATGCCGACGGATCGACCATGACATTGCCGGACAAGAGCAGCCCTGTGCCGCCCTCTGCCCATTGGCGATAGAGCGCAAAGAGCTTCTGCCCCGGATATTGGCCAGGCTGAACCGCGAGGTTTTCTTCCATCGCCGCTTTGCAGATGCGGTTGGGAAGCGTGCTGCCGTTTGGCAGCGCCAAAGGCTGGAACAGCGGGCTGGATGCGTTTGTCATTGAGGCTCTTGCAATTGGAACGGGGCGACCACTTCAGGCCGCACCCTTACAAGCCGCTGTGTTTCCTTGTCCAGCATCGCCCAAGTCGTGCGCGCAGAGACAATCACCTTGTCGCTCGCATCGCGGAAATCGACCCGGCGATCGGACTTTGCACCCTTTGGTGCGCCGTCAATCCAGGTCTCCGCCGTCACACTGTCACCCGCAACAATATTGCCGCGATAGTCGATCTCATGCCGGACTACGACCCAGATGAACTGTGTGACATCATCAGGCCTCGCCGCTGCATCCCAATGCGCACCGGCGAGTTCCTGAATCCATTGCACCCACACCGCATTGTTGACGTGACCAAGCTCGTCAATGTGCTGCGGTTCAGCGGTAAAGGAGCGCGTAAAGCGTCCCTTCACTCGCCATCCTGCGTGTCGGTCATGCCCATCTGCCAAAGGAAGAAAGTGAACTCTTCCGCTGTCTCATAAAGCGAGTTCCAACGGCCGGACTTGCCGCCATGGCCTGCACCCATATTGGTCTTGAGAAGCAGCGTATTGTCGTCCGTCTTCACATCGCGCAGCTTGGCGACCCATTTCGCTGGCTCCCAATAGGTGACGCGCGGATCGTTAAGGCCGGCAGTGACCAGCAGCGGCGGATAATCCTGCGCTGTTACCTGATCGTAGGGCGAGTAGCTGAGGATGTAAGCAAACGCCTGCTTGCTCTCGATCGGATTGCCCCATTCCTGCCATTCGCCCGGAGTGAGCGGCAAGCTGTCATCGAGCATGGTGTTGAGCACATCGACAAAAGGCACATGTGATGCGACTGCGCCGAACAGCTTGGGGTCCTGATTGATGACAGCGCCCATCAGCTCGCCGCCAGCCGAACCGCCCGATGCTGTAACCTTGCCTTCAGCTGTGTAGCCTTTGGCAACAAGCCCGCGGCCTACATCGACGAAGTCGTTGAACGTGTTGGTCCGCTCGTTCATTTTGCCCTGCAGATACCAGCGCCGGCCAAGATCATCGCCGCCGCGAATATGCGCGATGGCATAGGCAAAGCCGCGATCAATCAGGCTTAGGCGCGTAGTCGAGAAACTCGGCGGCACAGCATAGCCGTAAGCGCCATAGGCATAGAGATGCAGCGGCCCGCCCATTTCGCGGTCCTTGCGATAGACAACGCTGACCGGAACCATTGTGCCGTCGCGTGCTTCGATTTCCAAACGCTCGGTCGTGTAAAGCGAGGCGTCATAGCCGCTCGGGATTTCCTGCTGCTTCAATAGCTCGAGCGATCCGGTCGCCACGTCGTAATCGTAAACCGAATCCGGCGTGACCATGCTTTCATAAGCGAGCCGCAGTTTGCTTACGTCATACTCCGGATTGTTCGACAGGCCGGTGTTGTAGCTTGCTTCCGGGAACGAGATTGGCTTGGCTGCCAGCGGCGCGTCGTAGGAACGGATCTGGATCTGATCGAGGCCGTTCAAACGCCCTTCGGTCACAAAGAAGTCCTTGAACAGCTCAAAACCGGTCAGATAAAACTCGTTCGAACCTGCGAGCACGGTTTCCCATTCACCCGGATTATCGAGCGAGGCTTTGGCCAAGCGGAAGTTGATGTGATCGTCATTGGTCCAGATGAACAGCTCGTCACCGCGCACATCGACGGAGTACTCGCGCCCTTTCTGGCGCGGACTGATAAGGATTTGCTCGCCGGTCGGGTCATCAGCACGAACCAGCCGTATTTCGCTCGTTTCATTGTCGCCTGCTGCGATGATGAGCCAGTCGTCCTGCGCGGACTTCCCGGCCCTGACGACAAAGGTAATATCGTCTTCCTTGTAGATCTCGATATCGTCGTCGGCAGAGGTGCCAATTCGGTGCAAGCGGACATTGTCCACGCGCCAGTTGGCATTCGCCTTGCCGTAAACAAGCATGGTGTCGTCCGCGACCCAGTTGAGGCCGGACAATGTCTCCGGGATTACATCATCGAGCAGTTCGCCCGTTTCCAGATCCTTGATCCGCGCTGTGAACCGCTCTGAACCATTATCGTCATAGGAATAGGCAAGATAGCGACCGCTATCGCTGACAGACATCGCGCCCAAGCGGAAATACTCCAAGCCCTCTGCAAGCTGGTTTTCATCGAGCATCAGCTGCGGTTCACCGCCTGCCACAGGCTTGCGATAGTGCTTGCGATATTGCGCACCTTCTTCGAATTCGACCCAATAGAGGTAGTCGCCATCCTTTTGCGGTACTGAGCTGTCATCTTCTTTGATACGCGCGCGCATCTCGGCGAACAGCTCTTCGGTCAGCGCCTTGTGCGGCTCCATCTGCGCTTCAAACCACGCGTTTTCCGCCTTCAGGTAATCCAGCACATCTTCATCATCGATGGTCGGATAAGACTGGTCTTTCAGCCAGTTATAGGGATCTGAAATAGTGATCCCGTGGTGAGTGTAGCTGTGTTCACGCTTTTCAGCGACGGGAGGTGCAGTCGGGGCCGTTTGGCTCACTGTTGTGTTGTCCTTGTGGTCATCCGCCAAAGCCGGGCTCGCTGACAGGGCAGCAAGGCAAGCAGCAAGCGTAAGAGAGGTCAGTTTGACGGGTTTCATGGTCGAGGGTCCTCAAATTGGCGATAGCGCGCTGACTGGAAAGCCAGCCGCAAGCGGCCTATGTGTATCTACATAAACATTCACCATCGCGCGGCAAGACACTGCGCGCCAAGGCAGGAATCGACGAGATGCTGATGCAAACCCACGAAGCGCGGCTTGATGCACTCCGCAAGGAATTGAAGCGGCAAGAGCTTGATGGATTTGTCGTGCCGATCAGCGACGAGCATGTCAGCGAATATGTCGGCGCATATGCGCAACGGCTTGCCTGGTTGACCGGGTTCGGCGGTAGTGCTGGGAGCGCGGTAGTGCTCGCTGATTCCGCCGCAATGTTCACTGATGGACGCTACACTGTCCAGGTGCGCGAGCAAGTGGATGGCAACCTGTATGAGTATTGCTCCGTCCCACAAGACACGGTCGGCGCCTGGCTGGCTGACAAAGCGAGTGAAGGCGCGCGGATCGGTTATGATCCCTGGCTGCACACGCGCAAATGGGTTCGCGCGGTTGAAAAGCAGCTCGGAAGTTCGGGCGTCACCCTGGTTCCTGTCGAGCCCAATCCCATCGATGCGGTTTGGCAGGACCAGCCACAACCGTCCGAGGCGATCGCGTTCGTCCATGAAGACAAGCACGCCGGACGCTCTTCAGCTGAGAAGCGCGCGCAGATTGCCGATGCGCTGAAGGCCCAAGGGCACGATGCAGCCATTGTCTCGGCTCTCGATTCCATCGCATGGCTGCTCAACATTCGCGGCGCTGATGTGGACCATACGCCTGTCGCTTTGTCCTATATGGTTGCGAAGGATGACGGCACGGCAGAGCTGTTCATTGCGCCAGAGAAAGTCACACCTGACCTGAAGCAACATCTCGGCAATGCCATCACAATCCGTGACCGCAGTGAATTTGCCGGTGCGCTTGCCGAGCTTTCAGGCAAACACGTTTCGGTTGATCCGGACTATGGCGTCGCTGCTATCCCTCAGCTGCTGGAAAGTGCAGGCGCGAGCGTCAGCTTCAATCGCTGCCCGACGATCCTGCCTAAAGCGATCAAGAACCCGGTAGAGCAGCAGGGCCACCGCGATGCCCAAGCGCGCGATGGTGCAGCGGTCACGCGCTTCCTGCACTGGCTTCACCTCGAAGGCCCCTCTGGCGAAGTAGATGAATTGGCCGCCGCTGCCAAACTCAAGGCCTTCCGCGAAGAGCATGGTGATCTGCGCGATCTGTCTTTCGATACGATCTCTGCCGCAGGGCCGCATGCGGCTTTACCCCATTACCGCGTGGACGAAGACAGCAATATCCCAATCCCGCCTTCGAGCATTTATCTGGTCGATTCCGGTGGACAGTATGCTGACGGAACGACCGACATCACACGCACAGTCTGGATCGGTCCCGGCGAGCCATCTGCGGAGATGAAAGACCGCAATACGCGCGTGCTCAAAGGGCATATCGCGATTGCGCAGGCGATCTTCCCGCGCGGCACTGCCGGCAGTCAGCTCGATAGCTTTGCACGCCAGTTTCTGTGGCAGGCAGGCGTAGACTTCGCTCATGGCACAGGCCACGGCGTCGGGAGTTTCCTCGCTGTGCATGAAGGGCCGCAGCGCATTTCAAAGGCTGCAGGCGGGCAAGCGGGCACGGATCAGGAGCTGACGGCGGGCATGATCCTCTCCAATGAACCGGGCTACTACAAACAGGATCACTTCGGCATCCGGATCGAGAACCTCGTTCTGATCGAGCCGCGGGCGATTGACGGGGCGGAAGACGATTACTTCGGTTTTGAAACGCTCACTTTCGTTCCGCTGGACCGCCGTTTGATCAACAAAGCGCTGCTAACTGCGGACGAGATAGCATGGGTCGACAGCTATCACGTTCAGGTCCGCGAACTGCTAGCGCCGCAGCTTTCCGGCGATGATCTGGCGTGGCTCGAACAGGAATGTGTCCCGCTTTGAAGGACTTGCATGGCGCGCTTGTAGAACTCCGTCTGTTCACGTAATGTTCCTACTCAAACCGAGTCGGCAAAGGAGATTCTGCAATGATTGGCTATGTAACTTTAGGCACGAACGATTTGCCGCGCGCAGCCACGTTCTATGATGCGGTTGCAAAGGAATTCGGCGTTGGCCGGATGATGGAATTCGACACCTTTATCGCCTGGGGCGAAATGGGCGGCGCACCCGGTGTCGCTGCAACCAAGCCGTTTGACGAGCAACCCGCGACTGTTGGCAACGGAACAATGGTTGCCTTGCAAGTCGACAGTCCTGAGAAAGTGCAGGCCGTTTATGATGTCGCGCTCGCCAATGGTGGTTCGGATGAAGGCGCTCCGGGTCCGCGCGGGGACGACGGCTTTTATGCCGGCTATTTCCGCGATCCCGATGGCAACAAGCTCAACGTTTTCTGCATGACCGGCGCTGGCTGACATGTCTGGCGTCAAACGGCTGGAAGACAATTTCATTCACTTGGGCCTTGGCGCGAGCGCCATTCCCCTGCCCGAATTCGACGGCATGGACTGGTATGAGCGTTATGGCGCTGAACATGGCAAGGATGGAGCAGAAGGCCGTCTGGTCTCGCTCCATTCGTTCAGCGAAGGTTGGTCCACCTGGGAAATGCATCCAAACGGTGCAGAGGTTGTGCTGTGCATTGAAGGTAGCATGACGCTGACCCAGGAATTTCCCGATGGCCGGCGTGAGACGCTTCATCTCGCCGCTGGCGAATATGCGATCAATCCGCCAAAAGTCTGGCACATCGCTGATGTCGAAGTGCAGGCGACCGCGCTGTTCATTACCTCAGGAGAGGGCACTGAAATGCGTGAGCGGAGCGCATTTCCGATCGATTAACAGGCATGTTGGCGTGATACAATTCGCGACAATTCCATGGTTTCGCGCGATAATCCTGCGACAGGTGATGCTTAGAGATTAGCTCCAAGAGCAGTGGCGCTGGTTCGGAACTCCTCCAGTCCCCCCAATAGCCGGATTGAGTGTCGCTGCTCCCTCAATACTGTTGTTTGGAGCTAAAAATGAAGAAACGTACACTTACTCTCTCTGTAGCCGCACTGGCTTTGATCGGCGCAGGTGCGGCCGTCGCGCACAATCACAGCGAGCGCGGCAACCCCGATCTCGACGGCGATGGCGTTGTGACGCTTGAAGAAGCCTCGACCCATGGCGCGCAGATGTTCGACCGGATGGATTCCAATGGCGACGGCGTACTGAACGCTGAAGACCGCGCGGCCAAGCAGGCTGAACGCTTTGCCAAAATGGATGCCGACGGCAGCGGCGAAGTGACCAAGGCCGAGATGCAGGCTGCTCGTGAAGCGCGCGAAGCCAAGCGGGCAGAGCGCCGCGAAGGCCGTGCAGAAGCGATGTTCGCACGTCTCGATGCCGACGGCAGTGGCGGCGTCTCCGAAGCCGAATTTGCCGCAGCCCGTGAAGCACGCGGCGAGCGTGGCGGGAAAGGCATGCGCGGCAAACGAGGCGGGCGCGGCGGTCCGATGGCCATGCTGCGTCAAGCGGACACGAATGGCGACGAAGCGATCAGCCGCGCGGAATTTGATGCCGCCATGGAGGCACGCTTCGCACGCATGGATACTGATGGCTCAGGCTCAATCACCGCAGATGAACGCGAAGCTGCCAAAGAGGCTCGCAAATCCCGTCGCGGAGAGCGTCGTGGGCACGGCTCATAACGCCACCCAATGATCAACCGATTGGCCTGTCGGGGCTCAAGCTCTCTCCCTGCTTGAGCCCCGCTTGGCATTCCGGCACAACACATGGCAATGCCTGACACTCACACCGATACTATCCTGCTGGTTGATGATGAACCGAGTTTGAGAGAGCCGCTCGCGGAGTATCTCTCAGGTCAGGGCTTTACTGTCCACGAAGCAGAAAGCGCCGCCAAAGCGCGCGGCCTGCTGCTGGAGATAAAGCCCGATTTGGTCCTCGCCGACATCATGATGCCTGGAGAAGATGGCTTGTCATTGACGCGCCACTTGGTCGAGACGCGTGATTTGCCGGTTATCCTCATCACTGCGCGCGGCGAATTTACTGACCGGATCGTCGGCCTTGAGATGGGGGCTGACGATTATGTCGTGAAACCGTTCGAACCGCGCGAGCTTGTCGCCCGCATCCGCAGCGTATTGCGGCGCGCGCGGCGCGATGTGTCTGCATCGCGCGTCTTGGAAGAGCATGCGCATTACCAGTTCGAAGGCTGGCGTCTTGATCCGCTCAAACAGCATCTGAGCGACCCTGAAGGTGTCTCCGTTCCGATCTCTACCGCTGAATTCCGGATGCTCTGCGCTTTCCTTGATCATCCCAATCAAGTGCTCGACCGGGATCGCTTGCTGGATATGGTGCAAGGGCGCGAAGCGCATTTGTTCGACCGCGCGGTCGATAATCAGGTCAGCCGGTTGCGGCGCAAAATCGAAGCGGACACCAAAAACCCGCAACTGATCCTGACTGTGCGCGGTGGCGGCTATCGCTTTGCAGCGGATGTCACTCGCATTGGTCCGGACGCGTCGTCTTGAAGCGACTGCTGCCTCAAAGCCTGCTTGGCCAGGTCATGCTCTTGCTAGCGCTCGGCTTGCTGATCGCGCAGGTCATAACCGTCACCTTACTGTTCCGCGCGAATGAAGAGCGCCGTTCCGAAGCGCTGGTAAACGCGGTCGCTCTGCGCGTCGTTATGGCACGCGAGACACCGCGCGCAGACGGACTTCGCGCGCGGCCAGAGGCAAGACGGGCAGCCCGCGAACTGGCTGCTCAAGGTGGGCGCTTCCGCCTGCCAATCGAGCGCCGCGTGGAGGCGCCTTCTATCACTTCCGACCAACGTTTGACGCGTCTTGAAGAGCCTTTGCGCCAGGTCCTCGAAGAGCAGGGCATTGCTCCAGGTATTATCGCGGTGACAAGGGTGCGCGCGGCGGACGATGAATTCATCCGCGAACGTATCGCGCGCTTTCCTCGCTTCAACATCGAAAACTGGCAGGATCGCCGCTTGATCGTTGCAGCAATCGAGCGGCCCGAGCTGGGCCGCTGGCAAGTGATCCGAGTGCCTGAGCCGCATCGCGACCGCGGGGTCATAGGCGGGATCATAGTGCAGACACTGGTCATTTTCGCGATCCTGTTCGCAGCGCTTTATTTCGCATTGCGGCGGCTTACTCGCCCGCTTGCGCAGCTGACCACACGGGTCGATGACTTTGCGCAGCGCCCAGGTGAAGCGCAGATTCTGGCAGAAGAAGGTCCTGCCGACATGCGCCGGCTCATTGCGGCGCATAATGCGATGGAAGAACGCATTTCGGCTTTGCTCGACGAGAAAGACGTGATGCTGGGTGCGATCGGGCACGACTTGAAGACGCCGCTCGCCGCCTTGCGCGTGCGGATTGAGACCGTACCTGACGAAGCGCAACGAGCGAAAATGGTGCAAAGCATTGAAGAGCTCACCACTTCGCTCGATGACATCCTCAATCTTGCCCGCGTGGGCCGCGCCAGTGAGCCGGCTGAACCGACTGACTGCACAGCCCTCGCCGCATCACTGGTGGCCGAATATGAAGATATGGGCGAACCGGTGGCGCTCGTGGAGGGCGAGCGCATCGTCGCATCTGTACGCGTAACGTGGCTCAGGCGCGCGGTCCGCAACTTGATTGGCAATGCCTTGCGCTATGCGGGCACGGCAAACGTGCACGTCCGGAAAGGCGAAGGCCGCGTGATCTTCCGGGTCGATGACAATGGCCCCGGTATCGCCGAAGACCGCATTGAAAGCTTGCTTGAGCCTTTTGCTCGCGGTGAAGAAAGCCGCAGCCGCGCCACTGGCGGAGCCGGGCTCGGGCTTACTTTGGCGCGTGCGGTGGCAGAGTTACACGGCGGAACGCTGTCTCTCTCAAACCGCGCGGAAGGCGGCTTGAGAGCAGAACTAGATCTTCCCTTACTTTCCCGACCATAGCGCTCATCGCGAACGCGAGTAACCGAACTGCAGCGAAGAGCGAAAGGCTCAACATGACCGACATTCTCTATGGATCGCCACCTTCGCTCTACAGTGGCAAGGCCCGCGCCTATCTCGATTGGAAGGGCATCGACTATCGCGAAATGACGCCGGACATGCAGGTTCGTGATGATGTGATCATTCCTGCGATTGGACGCATGGTGATCCCGGTTGTCGTCACTTCTGATGGGACGATACTTCAGGATACAACGGTGATCATTGATCACTATGAGGCTCGCACGGAAGGGCCGTCAGTTTATCCCGAAACGCCGCGCCAGCGACTTCTCGCCATGCTGTTTGAAGTGCTGGGCGATGAGTGGTTGACGATCCCCGCGATGCATTATCGCTGGCACTACAATGAGGAGTGGATCTACGGCGAATTCGGCAAATCGGTCGCGCCTGAAGCTCCGCTCGAACAGCGTGTTGCAATCGGCAAGGCCGTGGGTGAGCGTTTCAAGGGATTTGTCCCGATGCTCGGCATCAATGAGGAGACGATCCCCGCGATCGAGGCAAGTTATGAAGCCTTGCTGGCGGATCTCGATACGCATTTCTCCGAGCATCCATTTCTGTTCGGTAGTCGGCCTTCGATCGGCGATTACGGTCTGATCGGACCGCTCTACGCCCATCTTTATCGCGACCCCGAAGCTGGCAAGATCATGAAGCGGCTTGCCCCCAAGCTCGCTGAGTGGGTGGAGCGTATGGTCAAAGTGAAAGCTCCTCTGAGTGGCGAATTCCTGCCCGACGATGCCATTCCCCAGTCTCTTTTCCCGGTGTTGAAGCGCTTGCTTGGAGAGGCCATCCCGTGGCTTGAACAGACGTCAAAGCTGACAAGCGACTGGAGCAAAGCATCGACTGAGGAGGAAGTGCCGCGCGCGGTCGGAATGGCGGAATACACAGTCGAAGGCGTCGCTTCATCGCGGATGGCAACGCCCTTCAGCTTATGGATGCTGCAGCGGCCACTCGACTATTTGAGCAGCCTTGAGGGCGATGACCGCGAGGCATGCCAAGACCTGCTTGAAAAGGTCGGTGGCCAAGCACTGATCGATTTTCCTCTGCCGGTGAGACTGAAATTCGAGAACCACCGTCTCTTGCGAGGGTAAGGCGCCAGGACGATTAGCGCATCAAGCCGCCGATCAGATTGCGCACGAAACGCCCCGCGACAGGGCCTGCAAGATCGGTAGCGATGGAGCCGGCCGCCGACGTAATGCCTGACCTCATCGGATTGGCGCGGCTCTTCTTGCCGAGCACAGCGGCAGCCGCAGCACCTGCCATGGAGCCAGCCGCAACCTTGGTCCCGCGCGACAAGGCCTTTTCCCACATGCTCTTGGTCTTGCGCGAACGCTTGCCGACTTCTTCTTCGCCTTTCTCAGCGACCTCTTCAGCCGTCTCGGCAGCATCTGTTGCTTTTTGAGCGAGAACTTCCTCTGCGCTCTCTCTATCTACCCGCTCGTCATATTTGCCTTCAACAGGGCTAATTGACTGAATAATAGCGCGTTCTTTCTTTGTGACAGGTCCGAGGCGTGAACGCGGCGGTTTGATCAGTGTGCGTTGGACAACAGTCGGCGCGCCGTCCTCATCGAGCGTCGAAACCAGCGCTTCACCAACCTTCAGCTCAGTGATCGCTTCTTCGACATCGAGGTCGGGATTGATCCGAAATGTCTCTGCCGCCGCTTTGATAGCGCGTTGATCTCGCGGGGTAAAAGCGCGCAAAGCATGCTGCACGCGGTTGCCGAGCTGGCCTGCGACTTCTTCGGGAATATCGATCGGATTCTGCGTCACGAAGAACACGCCAACGCCCTTGGACCGGATCAGGCGGACGACCTGCTCGATCTTCTCTTCCAACGCTTTGGGCGCATCATCAAACAGCAAGTGCGCTTCATCGAAGAAGAAGACGAGCTTGGGTTTTTCGGGATCGCCGACCTCAGGCAGGCTTTCAAATAGCTCAGCGAGTAGCCACAGCAGGAAGGTTGCATAGAGCTTGGGACTGCGCATGAGTTTGTCAGCCGCGAGCACATTGACGATGCCTCGCCCTTGCTCGTCTGGCTTCAGGAAATCGTCGATCTCCAGCGCTGGCTCGCCAAAGAACAGGTTCGCGCCTTGCGATTCAAAGCTCAGCAACTGGCGCTGGATAGCACCCACTGATTGCTTGGATACATTGCCGTATTTGCCGGACAATTCCTTCGCATTCTCAGCTGCCCAGACCAGCACAGCCTGCAAATCCTCGAAATCGAGCAGCAAAAGGCCATTGTCGTCAGCGTGGCGGAAGACAATTTGCAGTACGCCTTCCTGCGTGTTGTTCAGGTCGAGCAACCGCGCAAGCAGCAGCGGGCCCATTTCCGACACGGTTGTGCGGATCGGATGGCCCTGCTCGCCGTAGAGATCCCAGAACACGACCGGATTATCGGAATAGGCATAGTCGTCCATGCCAAGCTCCTTGGCGCGACCTTCCAGCTTGTCCGCGTGCTTGAACGTCGGCGAACCGGGCATGCCAACACCGGACAAATCGCCTTTGACGTCCGCGACAAACACCGGAACGCCATGCGCAGAAAAGCTTTCCGCCATGCCTTGCAAGGTCACAGTCTTACCGGTGCCGGTTGCACCTGCAATCAGGCCGTGACGGTTGGCTCTGCCAAGGTCGAGATATTGCTTTTCGCCATTGCTGGCGAGGCCAAGGAAAATCTGGCTCATGGGTGTATTGTTCTCCGCCCTCTTTGTTGTTTTACCTAGTGAAACACACGGGGAAGGCGGTCAAGTTCTCGACTTGTGTCGCGAAGTGGCTAAGGCGGAAGTTCATGGGGAAGAATACGCCTTTTGTCCTGCTCGATGATGCGCGCCAGACAGGCGCTGCGGCCGCACAGCTCTTTACTGAGCCGAGCGCTGTATTCGTTGCGCGCAGAGCGGACGAGGTTGAAGCTGTGCTCGAAGCTGCAGACGCGGCGCGGCGCAAAAGGGGTGGATCGCTTGCGGGCTATATCGCTTATGAGGCGGGACTCGCGCTGGAGCCGAAGCTGGCAGCGCTAGCTGATGAGCGCACGGGTGCTGATGGGCCTTTAGTTTGGCTGGGACTGTTTGATGCACCGCAGGTCATTGCGGCGGATGAAGTCGCTCAATGGCTTGGAGAACATGGCGGCGAAGAGACCGCGAGCCTCGGCCCGATGATACCGCAGCTTTCAACCGGCGGATACGAAGCGGGCTTTGCCGCGCTGCAGGATGCCATCCGTGCAGGCGACATCTATCAGGTCAACTACACATACCGCCTCGCGGGCTCTTATAAAGGCGATCCGCTGGCGCTTTATGCAGCACTTCGACCAGCTGCTCAGGCGGGCTATGGCGGCGTGCTCTTTGATGGCACGCATTATTTGCTGAGCCTTTCACCGGAATTGTTTGTCTCATTGCAAGGCGAGCAGGCACGCGTCAAACCGATGAAAGGTACGCGGCCGCGCGGGCGTGATGCAGCCGAGGATGCCGCGCTTGCTGAAGACCTCGCCTCTTCAGAGAAAGACAAAGCCGAAAACCTCATGATCGTTGACCTGATGCGCAACGATCTCAGCCGGGTTGCAGTGGCTGGCAGCGTAAAGGTCGATGCGCCGTTTGCGGTCGAAAGCTATCCCACCGTGCATCAAATGGTTTCGACGGTCAGCGCGACTTTGTCAGGCGGAAAAGGCGCGATGGATCTGGTGCGTGCGATCTTCCCTTGCGGCTCGATCACAGGCGCTCCGAAAATCCGCGCAATGGAGCTCATCGCTGAGCACGAAAGCGCAACTCGCGGCCCCTATTGCGGGGCATTAGGGCGGATTGATGCGGACGGAAATGCGGCTTTCAATGTGGCGATCCGGACGCTGCGGCTGACGCCGATTGAGAATGCGCAGGGGTCAGCGACACTCGGCGTTGGCTCTGCTATCGTCGCAGACAGCGAGGCACTGGCAGAACGACGCGAGAGTGAAGTCAAAGCAGGTTTCGCTCGGCGCTCCTCTCCCGATCACCGGGCAGCGCAATTCGACCTTATCGAAACCATGCGTTTTGACCCTGAAACGGGCATCGAACTGCTCGAACTTCATCTTGAGCGGATCAAGGCGAGCGCGGAAACGCTCGGCTTTGCGTTTGATCGCCATGCCGCAGGCAACCAGATCCAGGCGCTGTGCTTCGATCTCGAAGATGCACGAAAGGTTCGGATGCTCGTTTCTCGGCAGGGCGAGATCGCGCTTGAGGCCTCGTCCTTGCCAAAAGCCGCAAGCGATCCGATCAAAACCATTGCGCTGCCGCTACCGGTGGATGAAGGCGATTGGCGCCTGCGCCACAAGACCACAGACCGCGCGTTTTATGAAGAGGCGCTTGAAGCTGCCAAACTACAAGGCACAAGCGAAGCCATTCTCGTGCGCCCTGATGGGCTCGTGACAGAAGGCAGCTACACCAACATCTTCGTGCGCGGTGAAGACGGGTTGCTCCTCACACCGCCCGCCTCGCTTGGCTTGCTGCCCGGTGTTTTCCGGCGGTCGCTTGTCGATAGCGGCGAAGCACGCGAAGCTGAGCTGACATTGGATGATTTGGCTAGCGGTTTCATCCTCGGAAATGCCGTTAGAGGTTTATTTGAGGCTTCTTTGCAATGATTTGCGCAGCCACCCACGCCCTCCACCCTTCCACCAGGAGCCTGCCCACGTACACTCCGGGTGGAAGGGTGGAGGGCGTGGGTGGCCCGGAAGATGAGACAAAATGACCATCGAGATACTCTATGAAGACGGCGAAGCGCTCGTCATTAACAAGCCCGCTGGTCTTCCGGTCGATCGCCCCAAGCGCGGTGGCCCTGCACTATGGGACCATATCGAAGAGCTGAAGCTCGGATTTCAGCGTCCGCCCGTAGCAGTGCACAGGCTCGATACCGATACGAGCGGCTGCCTGATCCTTGCGCGCAATCCGAAAGCATTGAAGCGGTTCAACAAGGCGTTCGAGGATCGGCTGGTCGGCAAGACTTATCTTGCGGTCATCGATTTCGAGCCGGAACAACAATCGGGGACGATTTCGCTCAACCTGTCCAAAATCAGCTCGGCAGAAAAAGGTTGGCGCATGATTGCGGCCAAGAAAGGCAAGCCTGCTGTTTCTCATTGGGAATTACTGGAAACCATCGGAGAGGGCGATCTCAAGCGTTCCTTGATCCGCTTCCGTCCTGAAACCGGCCGCACGCACCAGCTCCGGGTCCACGCTTTGCAGGGTCTCGGCGCACCATTGCTGGGCGATCCGGTATACGGTCCTGTCCGCGGGCAAAATAAAGGCGCGCCGCGCACAATGCTGCATGCGGAAGCGATCCACATGGCCCGCCCCGGAAAGTCTCCGATAAGCGCTTATGCGCCCTTTCCGGAAGACTTCGCGCGCACTGGACTTAAAGCGCCTGAACCACCCGCGCCGCCTGAACGAACACCCACTGAAGACAATGCATGAGGACCTGATCAGCCGCGCCAATGCGATTGCAGAGGAAAGCTTCCTTGCTGGCTCTGGCCCCGGTGGACAGAATGCCAATAAAGTCGCGACTGAAGTCCAGTTACGCGTCAATGTCTACCAACTGCGTTTGCCTCCGCCTGTTCTCGCGCGGCTGCGATCCATCGCAGGCAGCAAGCTGACTTCAGCCGGTGACTTGCTCATCACGTCACGCGCCCATCGTACGCAGGACGCCAATCGGCAGGCTGCACGCGAGAAACTCGGCGAATTGCTGGAAGAAGCCCACAAAGCCCCCAAGAAACGCGCAAAGACCCGCGTGAATCGAGTGGGCAAGATTAAACGCTTGAAGTCCAAAAAGGCGCGCGGCGAAGTGAAAGCCAATCGCGGAAAGGTCAGCCGGTCCGATTGGTAAGGCGATTGCGAAGCCGGAAGTGACTCTCTCAGCTTGACTTTTCCCCGTGAATCGACCAATTGCGCGCGCTGAAAGGCGGTGCGCCAATTTCTGGCTGTACCGCTTGTTTATTTTCAGGCTCACCATGAGCCCACCAAAAAGCTTTAGGAAACCGCCATGGCGAAGCCAGCAACCGTCAAGATCAAGCTCGTCTCGACCGCAGACACGGGCTTCTACTATGTGACGAAGAAGAACCCGCGCAACATCACGGAAAAAATGACTTTCCGTAAGTACGACCCAGTCGTGCGCAAGCATGTCGAGTTCAAGGAAGCCAAGATCAAGTGATCTGGCGCTCGCTGTTATGAACAGCGGGACAGGCATGAATTCAGTTGCGGTTCAACGCTTCGCCAGTAAGGCTTGAAGCATGAAGACCAGCCTTAAAACCAAACGCCTCGCATTGGCAGTTCTCGCTGGTGCAGGTCTTTGCATGGTTCCTGTCAGCGGCGCGCTGGACGGGACACATATCGCTGCAGCTCAAGCGCAGACCACAGCAGCGCAGCAGCGTGATCTTGATCGCGCGGTAAACGCGCTTCGTGCGATTTCCACGATGAAAGCAGATTTCACTCAGACCGACCGGATGGGCAATTCGGTGACTGGTGAGCTCACGCTGAAACGCCCCGGTAAGATTCGCTTCCAATACCAAGAAGACGCGCAGCTTCTGGTCGTCTCGAATGGGCGCTCGCTTTACGTCCTCGATTACGAAGTGGGACAACGGCAACGCTGGCCGATCCGCAAATCTCCGCTTGGCGCTTTGCTCGATCCCGACCGCGACATGAGCAAATATGGCAAGCTCGTACCGACCAACAATCCGGATGTTATCAGCATCGAAGTGCGCGATCCCAAGCGCGCGGAGTTCGGCACGATCACAATGATTTTTGTGCGCAGCGCCACTGCACCTGGCGGCCTTCAGCTGACGAACTGGGTTGCGCTAGATGCGCAAAACAATCGGACGACTGTGAGGCTAAGGAATCACCGCTATGGAGTCGCGGTCAGCGATGACGCTTTCAAGTTCCGCGATCCACGCCGCTCATCTCGTCGTCCGCGGTAAACGCTTGAGCGGCAGTTTGTTGTAGGAATACGACAGAATTTGCGACATATTCATTTACGCGAAAGCTGTTTCAGCGTAATTTATGTCCACAAGTCAAAAGGAAAGCGGGTTTCCCCCCTGTTGCCCGTCATCCAAGTTCATGGCTTGCTCAAGCGTGACGAACGCTCAAAAGAACCCTCGTTCCAATGCCCCCGGAACGAGGGTTTTTTAGTGGGTCGACCAGAGCAAGTGCGACGGGTTGCCGCTAGCACGCAACCAACCTAAAGCCACCGCCATGGTTTCTATCGCTACCTGGAATATCAACTCCGCACGCTTGCGTCTCCCCATTATCGAGCGCTTCCTGATCGAAGAGCAGCCTGATGTGTTGTGCTTGCAGGAGATCAAATGCCAAGAGCATCAATTCCCTGCAGAAGCGCTGGCAAAACTTGGCTACGAACATCAGGCGATACACGGGCAGAAGGGGTATCACGGCGTCGCGACAGTCAGCCGCATTCCGCTGAAGGAATTCAGCCGGCATGATTGGCAGGACAATGGCGAGGCGCGTCACGTCGGGGTTGAGTTGCTAGGTGCCGGTCAGGGTATGATCCTGGAAAACGTCTATGTGCCGGCTGGCGGCGATATTCCCGATCGCGAGCAGAACGTGAAATTCGGTCAAAAGCTCGAATTCCTGGAGCGCATGACGCGCTGGGCTGATGCAATTGATCGCCCGACCATGATCGTCGGTGATTTCAATATCGCGCCGCTTGAAAGCGATGTGTGGAGCCACAAGCAGCTGTTGAAGGTTGTCAGCCACACACCGCTCGAAGTCGATACTCTGCAACGGTTCAAAGACGCGCATGGATGGGTCGATGTGGGCCGCGAGTTCATTCGCGATCCAGAGCGCTATTTCAGTTGGTGGAGCTATCGTTCCAAAGACTGGAAAGTGAATGATCGCGGACGCAGGCTTGATCATATGTGGGCCAGCCCTGATCTTGCAAAACAGGCCAAGAGCCATCGTTTGCGCGAAGATGCCCGCGACTGGGAAAAGCCAAGCGATCATATCCCGCTCATCACGGAGTTCGATCTCTGAGCGCGAGCTCGCCCTCCCCTGCGCGCCGGGCGGCGCTGGCGGTCGATGCGTTGCGCCATGGCTGGCCGCTGCGTTTCCTCGTCGAAGATGGCGAGCCGATCACTCTACTGCCGGTTGAGACTGCGATTGCGACCAATGCCGCCAGCGGTCAGATGCTGATCTCTGCGGCACGCGCGGCGACATTGAAGCTTGCGAATCAACTCGAAGCGGCGGTCCCGCACGCCCCGGTGCTTATTCGTGGCGGCGATCCTTTTCCGCTCAGCGAAGCTCTCCCTATTGCAGATCCAGCTCTTGATCTGAAACATCCGCTCAAGGGGCCGTTTCGCGCAGAGATGCTCGATTGGGCTGAAGTTGCGCAGGCCGCATTAGAGCTTGCTCGAATAGCCGGCATTCTGCCCGCCTACCTCGTCAATCCGGACAATGCTGGCGAAGCGCAGGAGCTGCTCGCAAGCGATGTTAAGGCGCGCGCGGACACGGGCCTGTTGAAGATCGCATCACGTGCAAGGCTTCCAATCCACGCGGCAGAGAAGGCGGAGCTGATTGCCTTCCGCAGTACCGAGGATATGCGCGAACATGTTGCCCTCGTGATTGGCCGCAATGAGGGCTCAGGCACGCCGCTGGTGCGGTTGCATTCCGAATGCCTGACTGGCGATGTGCTCGGTAGCCTCAAATGCGATTGCGGGCCGCAGCTGGATGCAGCGCTGCATGCCATGGCCGAGGAAGCCAAGAAGGGAGGCTGGGGCGTGCTTCTTTACATGCGGCAGGAAGGGCGCGGGATCGGGCTCATCAACAAGATGCGCGCTTACAGCCTGCAGGATCAGGGCTTTGATACTGTCGAAGCCAATCAGCGGCTGGGCCTGCCTGATGAAGCGCGAGACTTCCCGGTTGCTGCGCGGATGCTTGGACTTCTCGGTGTCGATACGATCCGGCTGATGACAAACAATCCGGCCAAGGTCGATGCGCTGGAAAGCGCAGGGGTCAAAGTCACTGAACGCGTCCCACACCAACTGCCTGACAATCCATTCAATGCACGCTACCTTGCGACCAAACGCGATAAATCAGGGCATTTGCTGAAATGATCGGACCCGAGATCGCTATTACAATCCGGCCTGAGGCGGCGGGCGATGAACCCGTGATCCATTCGCTTACCGAAGCGGCATTTCGCGATATGCCCTTTTCCGATGGCGATGAGCCGGACTTGGTTGATCATTTGCGCGCGGCTGGCGATCTCACACTTTCGCTCGTGGCGGAGGATGCGGACCGGATTGTCGGACATATCGCTTTTTCGCCAGTGACGATCAGCGATGGAACAAAGGACTGGTTTGGCCTTGGTCCGGTCTCCGTCTGGCCAGAACTGCACAGCCAAGGAATTGGCGGAGCGCTGATCCGGCGCGGGATTGCCGACATGCGCGCTAGCGGCGCCAAGGGCATAATCTTGCTCGGAAGTCCTGAATATTACAGCCGCTTTGGATTCGAGCATGATCCGAAGCTCATCTATCCCGGCCCGCCGCCAGAATACTTCCAGCGCTTGGTACTCGATGGTGGGGCCCCCGAGGGCACTGTGCGTTATTCACCGGCCTTTGAAAGCTGAGCCACAGGATCAAGCTCGATTTCAGCCGGGCAGTGGCTCCAGTACGGCATTCGGCAAACGCCGTTCATTTGGCAGTTGGATTGGCCTGCTGCCACGGCTACACTCCCCAAGGCCGTTCAATCGCGGCACGATATTTCAGGAGGACAATCCCATGAAGAAATTCACTCAATTCGCTGTCGTTTCAGGCGCAGCTCTGGCGCTCGCCGCGTGCGGAAGCTCTGATGATGCATCGTCCGAAGCTGATGCAGAAAGCGTCGAAATGCCAGCTGAAGAAGCGATGGCAGACGTGACCGAAGAGCCTGTAATGGACGAAGAGGCAGCGATGGCAGACGCGCCTGCACCAGCTCCTGTAACCGAAGAAGAAGCTAATAGTGCAGCTGATGATGCTGAAGACGTCATCGCTGCAGCAGAAGCGGCGGCAGATGCAGCGGGCGATGCTGCAGATGCTGCTGAAGCAATGGCAGACGCGGTCGAGTAACCGCGTGGTTCTTAAAGACATCTTGAGGGCGAGCCTTTGCGGGCTCGCCCTTTTGCTTGGTGCTTGCGGTACAGAAAGTGCGCCACCTCAGCCGCCTACAGCGGAGGAAGAGCAAGCCCTTTCCGATGCTGAAGCGATGATCGAAGCTGGACGCCCGCCTGCCGACACGCCTGCTGAGGAAGAATAGTTTCATCGCGCCACCCATTGCGCTCATTCTGTTTGCACGGCACAGACAACGGAAGATATTCGAGCAGGGAGAGCGAGCCAGATGACAGCTTCGGCTGAAGCCATAACCGATCGTCACGGGATGGACGCAGAAACATTTGATCAGTTTCGCACCCAGCTTGACCGCTATGTCCACGAGCGCCTGATACCTGCAGAGCCGCAAGTGCTTGAGCACAATGGTGTGCCCTCCGACATCCTCGATGAAATGCGCGAAATGGGCATGTTTGGCCTCACCACGCCGGAAGAGTTCGGCGGTGCAGGTATGAACATCCCCCAATATGTTGAAGCGATCCGCACTCTTGCGCAGGCTCATCCCGCCTTTCGCTCGATCATCTCAATCAACCTCGGCATGGTCTGCAGCGCGATCAAGAACAGCGGAACGGAAGCGCAGAAAGCGCATTGGCTGCCGCGCATTGCGAGCGGAGAGATTGCCTGCTTTGGCCTGACAGAGCCGGGCTCGGGCAGCGACAGCGCCGCCATGGCGACCACCGCGAAGCCTTCGGGCAATGGCTATGTCCTCAACGGTTCTAAACGCTATATTACCAATGCTGGTCAGGCGAAGCTCGCTATGATCATGGCGCGCACCAATGACGAAGCACTGCCGAAGAATGCGCATGTGAGCGCCTTCCTCGTACCGATGGATGCGAAAGGCATTTCGGTTGGCAAGCCCGACAAAAAGATGGGTCAGGATGGCTCCAATATCTGCGACATCTATATGGACGATGTGCAAGTCGATGGCGACGCGTTGCTTGGCGGCGAAGAAGGCCGGGGCTTTGCGACCGCCATGCAGAGCTTGGATAATGGACGGCTGTCTGTTGCCGCGGCGAGCTGCGGTTATGCCAGCCGGATTCTCAAGACCGCGACCCGCTATGCGACAGAGCGTAAGGCGTTCGGCGAACCGATTGCCAACTTCCAGCTGATCCAGGCGATGCTCGCGGACAGTCAGGCAGAGCTCTATGCGGCGGAATGCATGCTGCGCGATGCCGCAGCCAAGGCGAATGAAGGCAAAGCGATTGTCGAGTGCGCAAGCGCCAAGATGTTCGCGAGCGAGATGTGCGGACGGGTGGCCGACCGCTGTGTGCAGATCCATGGCGGCGCGGGGTACTTGGCCGAGTACGAAGCTGAGCGCTTCTATCGGGACTCGCGTATTTACCGCATTTACGAAGGCACGACGCAGATCATGCAGCTAGTGATTGCGAAGCAAATGCTGCGGAATTTTGAAGTATGACTGCCGATTGAAATCCGGGCCACCCACTCCCTCCACCCTTCCACCCGGAACCTACGGGGTGACAATCCGGGTGGAAGGGTGGAGGGAGCGGGTGGTAATGGTACAATAACAAAGGACATAGATGTATAAGCTGCTCTCTGGCCTGTCGCTGATCGAAGTCTCCAGCTTCGTCGCATCACCCACCGTCGGGCTGTATTGCGCGCAAATGGGCGCTGAAGTGATCCGCGTCGACCACAAGGCTGGCGGGCTCGATTATGACCGCTTCATGCTGACCAAAGAAGGCCGCTCGCTGAGCTGGGAGAACCTCAATCGCGCGAAAAAATCGGTCGCGCTGGATCTGCGCTCTGCTGAAGGGCGCGAGCTGTGCGTCGAGCTGGCTCGCAAGACCGGACAGCTTGTCACAAACTTACCTGAGCAGAGCTTCCTCAAGCATTCCGTGCTGGAAGACGGTCGTCCGGACATGGTGAGCGTGCGGATCATGGGTTGGCATGATGGGCGCCAAGCGATGGACTTCACAGTCAACGCGGCGAGCGGATACCCGCTGATGACAGGTCCCGAGGAATGGCCAGAGGGATTAGACTCGGAGACCGCACCGCCGATCAATCAGGTCATGCCCGCATGGGATTTCATTACGGGGGCGTACTCCGCTTTTGCGCTTCTGGCGGCATTGCGTCACCGTGACGCGACGGGCGAAGGCAGCGAAGTGCGCATACCCCTGGGCGATGTCGCTATCGGCACACTCGCGAACTCCGGCGGCATGGCTGAGATGCTCTATCGCGGAAGCGATCGCGAGCGGCTTGGGAATGCGATCTGGGGCGCTTTTGGAAGAGACTTCCGCGCCAAAGATGGCACGCGCTTTATGGTGGCAGCTCTGACCCCCAAGCAATGGCACGGATTGGTGGAGGCGTTCAGCGTAGCGGACGCAATCGCGGCGCTGGAAAACGAGCTTGAGGTAGACTTCTCTTCCGGAGACGAGCCACGCTTTGAGCACCGCGCGCAATTGTTCGCGCTCTTCCAATCGGTCGCAGAGCAGCACGACTACACTGAGCTGGCCAAGCGAATGTCCGCGCAAGGCTGCACATTCGAGCGTTATCGTACCGCGCATGAAGCGGCAAACGATCCCGAGCTGGTCACGAACAATCCGTTGTTCGGTCCCTCGCCTGCCAATCCTTCGGGCTTTGAGTATCCTGCGACACGCAGCTTTGCGAATATGCCGCAGCGCGAAGCGGGCGATCCGCTTCCCGCGCCTTATCTCGGTCAGCATAGCGAAGAAGTGCTGGCAGACCGCCTGGGCCTTTCCTCCGGCGCAATCGGCAGATTGATTGATGCGGGAACGGTTGCCCGTTCGGACAAGGACACAAGATGACAAGAAGAGCCGCTATCGTTTCGCCACTGCGCACGCCCGTCGGGCGTTTCCTTGGCACGCTCGCGCCTTTGAACGCGGGTGAGCTGGGCGCGATCATCCTGAAAGCGCTGGTCGAGCGCAGCGGGATTGACCCCGAACGCGTCGATGATGTTGTCTTCAGCCAAGGCTATGGCAATGCCGAAGCGCCCGCCATCGGTCATTGGAGCTGGCTGGCGGCCGGACTCCCATTGGAAGTGCCCGGCTATCAGCTTGACCGGCGATGTGGCTCAGGCCTCCAAGCAGTCGCGAACGCAGCGATGATGGTCGAAACCGGAATGGCCGATGTTGTGGTCGCGGGCGGCTGTGAAAGCATGTCCAACGTCGAGCACTATACCACCGACTTACGCAGCGGTGTGCGCATGGGCGACATGACCCTGCATGATCGTCTTTCGCGCGGGCGTTTGATGAGCCAGCCGATTGAACGCTTTGGCGTCATCACAGGGATGATCGAAACAGCGGAGAATCTCGCGAAGGATTATGGCATCACGCGCGAAGAGGCCGATGAATATGCGGTGCGCTCGCATCAAAACGCCGCGGCGGCATGGGAAGCAGGCAAGTTTGATGCGCAGCTGGTGCCGGTTGAAGTGCCTCAGCGGCGCAAGGACCCGATCCTGTTCGGTCGCGATGAAGGCTACCGCGCCGATGCGTCGATGGAGACCCTTGGGGCTCTGCGCTCGATTGACGGTAAGCGCGATCCGGACGCTATCGTGACTGCGGGAAATGCGAGCCAGCAAAACGATGCAGCAGCGGCCTGTCTGGTGGTGGCCGAAGACAAACTCGAAGAACTGGGTCTTGAACCTATGTTGTGGTTTGGCGGCTGGGCAGCAGCGGGCTGTGATCCGTCACGTATGGGCATTGGCCCGGTCCCCGCGGTCGAGCGCTTATTCGAACGGCGCGGCTACAGCTGGGACCATATCGGGCTGGTGGAGCTCAATGAGGCTTTCGCGCCGCAAGTGCTTGCCGTGCTGAAAGGTTGGGGCTGGTCTGACGAGGACAGCCGCCGCGATATCCTCAACGTCAACGGCTCAGGCATTTCGCTGGGCCATCCGATTGGCGCGACCGGCGGACGGATCCTCGCCGACATGGCGCATGAAATGCATCGCCGCGAAGTCCGTTACGGGCTTGAGACAATGTGCATTGGTGGCGGGCAAGGCATCGCGGCGGTGTTCGAGCGCGCCACATGAGCGCATGGGACAGGTGGATCGGGCGTGAAACTCGCTCGAGCGACATTCTCACTGCGTCGCTGGCTGCGCGATGGCTGGGCATGTTTGACCTTGAGCGGTCTGACCCACTTCCTCAAGGCATCCATCTGTGCCTTTGTGTACCAGACGCGGCTCAAGCTGCATTGGGAGAGGACGGGCACCCCGCACGCGACGATAGCGAGGCGAGCTTTTTCCCGCCCATCCCGCTCCCACGCCGGATGTGGGCAGCGAGCGACATCACCTTCCTTACCCCGCTCATGATCGGCGCGGAGATCGAGCGCACCAGCCGCATTGCTTCGATCATTGAGAAGGAAGGTTCGACCGGTCCGCTTGGTTTTGTCACGGTCGAGCATGTCACAATGGCCAATGGCGAAGAGGCCATTCGTGAAACGCAGACGCTGGTCTATCGCGATGCAGTCCCCGCCGATGCGCCGCTCTCACCTGCCCCGCCAAGTGATCAAGCCTTCGATCCGTCCGGTTGGGATATACATGGGCGCATCAAGCCCGATCCGCGCTTGCTGTTCCGCTATTCGGCGCTGACTTTCAACACGCACCGCATTCATTATGATCTACCCTACGCGCGTGATGTCGAGCGGTATCGCGGGCTGGTCGTCCACGGCCCCTTGATGGCGAGCTTGCTGCTGCAAATGGCGGCGCGCGAATATGGCGAGAACAGCCTCAAGACGTTCGCTTTTCGTGCGGTCAGCCCCGCGATCGCTGACGAACCCTTACATCTCGCTTTGCGTAAAACCGAAGATGGCCTGGAGCTCGGCACATTCGCCAGCGACGGACGGCAATGCGTGAAGGCGAGCGCGACGCTGGCTTAGGCTTACCTAATCCAATGGATAGTCCTCGATTGGCTTCAGAACTCCATAGCTCTCTTTTAAAGGCTCATGGTCCAGCTCGGGAAAATCGAGCTCTGGCGGGTCGATATGCGTATCCGGTAGACGGTCCAGCAAATCGCGCACCAGTGTAAGCCGCCCCCGCTTCTGATCGTTGAAATCCACCAGCGTCCATGGCGCGTGATCGGTGTGCGTTGCAGCCAGCATTTCCTCGCGCGCGTCAGTGTAGGCTTGGTACTTTCCACGCGCAGCCAGATCGATAGGTGAGAGTTTCCAGCGCTTAAGCGGGTCATCCAGCCGTTCGCGGAGCCGCTCTTCCTGATTGTCCTGATCAGTCGTGAGCCAATATTTGAAGAGCAGTATCCCGTCATCGACGAGCTGCTTTTCGAATACAGGCGCTTGCTTGAGGAAAGCTTCGACTTGATGCTCATCGGCAAAGCCCATCACTTTCTCAACACCCGCGCGGTTGTACCAGCTGCGGTCGAACAGAACGATCTCGCCAGCGCTCGGCAGATGTTTGATGTAGCGCTGGAAATACCACTGCGTTTGCTCGTCTTCGGAAGGCTTGGAAAGCGCAACGATGTGGCATTGGCGCGGGTTCAAACGCTGACTGACCGCGCGGATAGCACCGCCTTTGCCTGCAGTATCCCGGCCTTCAAACAGGACAACGATACGCGCACCCGTTGCTCTGGCCCAGCGCGCCATCGCGACAAGCTCCAGCTCCAACGGCTCCAGCAGCTTTTCGTAATCCTTGCGCTTCAGTTTCTCTTCGCGGCTGCCATTTCCCATTCGCAATTCCTCTCTGGTCACTGAGCTTCACGCTTGGTATAGTTGCAACTGTAACTATGGCCACAACGACAACCGATACAATGGATTATACTGTCCTGCCCGATTTGCCGGCGGATGTCTTCACCGCGCCGCTGCTAAAGCCCACGCATGTCAGCGATGACTGGCTGGAGCCTGCACAAACGCAATATTCCTCTGAAGACGATGCAATCTGGAACGATCTGTTCGCACGCCAGATGAGAGTATTGCCGGGCCGCGCTGCAAGTGCATTCATGGCAGGCTTGGAGAAGCTGGATCTGGGTCGTGGCGGCGTGCCTGACTTTGACAAAATGTCGGAGGAGCTCACCGCATTGACCGGCTGGAGCGTCGTGCCGGTGCCGATGCTGATCCCCGATCACGTCTTCTTCTGGCATCTGGCCAACCGACGCTTTCCTGCAGGCAATTTCATCCGCACGCGTGAAACCTTCGACTACATCCAGGAACCGGACGTCTTCCACGACGTGTTCGGCCATGTGCCCATGCTCACCGATCCGGTGTTCGCGGATTACATGCAGGAATATGGCCGCGCCGGATGGAAAGCGATGCGCTACAACCGGTTGAAAGCCCTCGGCTCGCTCTATTGGTATACGGTCGAATTCGGACTGATCGAAGAGGCCCCCGATGACATCAGAGCTTATGGCGCTGGCATCCTTTCAGGTCCGACCGAAGTCGTTTTCGCCACCGAGGCTGAAAGCCCCAATCGCATCATGCTCAATGTCGATCGCGTCATGCGCACAGACTATGTCATCAGCGATTTGCAGCCGACCTATTTCGTGATTGAGAGCTTTGAGGATCTGTACCGCCAGACCGTCGAACGCGATTTCGACCGGCTCTATCGCAATATCTCACCGTCTTTCACTTATGCGAATTCAGCGGTGATCGACGTCGACAATGTCCTGCATCGCGGCACGCAAGAATACTTGCTGCGCGGCGGACGCGGTTCAGGCGCTAAACCGGTCTAGTTTCTATTCGGAAATGCGGCGCTCGCGCACATAGACAAAGCCCGCGAGCACAGCGCTCGCGCTCACAAGCGCAGCGATGCAAGCAAGCGCGCTCAGCCCGCCGATGAACGATCCGCTATTCGCTAGGATGCCGGAGATCACAGCGACGACCGCTCCGATGCCGACATGGGTTAGCACACCGCCACGGTCTTCGATCCGCGCGATGATCGTCGCGATCCAGCCGAGCAATGCACCCATAAATGTCAGCACGAGAAGTGCCATGCGAATATTGTCCTTTTGTGTCCTATTTTCGTAACACGCCGCGCTGCGGTTTGGTTCCGACAGAGTTGAGCGCGCGTTTACCTTACATAAAGATTAGCAGCCCTGCACCTAGCAGAACACGATAGATCACAAAGATCATCATCGAAGCTTTCTTGAGGAAATTCATAAGGAAAGCCATGGTCAGGAAGGCAGAAACAAAGGTCAGCCCGCCAGCGATCAACGCATCCGCTTGCATCTGCGCAGAAGCCTCCGCTAAGTCGAAAGCGATGAGAATGCCGGCCCCTGCAACCGCAGGCATCGACAGCAGGAACGAGAACCGTGCCGCTTCGACCCGCTGGTATCCAAGGAAGCGCGCCATTGTCATGGTGACACCCGAACGGCTGGTGCCCGGTATCAGCGCCATCGCCTGTGCGAGACCGACTAGGACAGCGTCGCGCAAAGTGAGCTGCTCGTAAGTCTTTTCCTGCTTTCCCATATGATCCGCGACGCCCAGCAGGATGCCGAACACGATCAGGTTGATGCCCACCAGTGTGGTTGAACGGAAACTGTCGAGCACATCGAGCGCATAGAATGCGCCGCCGAGCAGAACGGCAGGGATAGTCCCGATCACGATCCACCAAAACAGGCTCTTTTGATGCGGATCATCAGCGAGGCCAACATTGGATAGCCCACCGCGCACCAGCCCCAGCGCATCGCGCCAGAAATACATGATAATCGCCAGCAGCGATCCGACATGGACAGCAACATCGATCAAAGGGCCCTGATCGCGAAACTCGGTGAGCTTCGGGATAAGAATCAGGTGTCCTGACGAAGAAATCGGCAGGAATTCCGTGATGCCTTGGACTATGGCGATGATGAGGAGCTGCAGCAGGTCCATGGCGCGCAGCCTGTCATGCTTGCAGGCGAGTAAGTCAATTCATTATTTGGGCGACTGGGTCTGTGACTAGAAAAGAAGCGGGCCGCTCTTTCGAGCGACCCGCTGCTTTCATCAAAGCTTCAACATTACCAGATCCGGATGCGCTCTTCCGGCGGCAAGTAAAGCTCGTGCTCTTCCGTGACATTGAACGCTTCATACCATGCGTCCAGATGACGAACCGCATTGTTCACGCGAAATTCGCCGGGTGGGTGGTTTGCGGTCATCACACGGTTGCGCAAGCTCTCTTCGCGCTCCATGCCGCGCCAGATCTGGCCGAAGCCGAGCAAGAAGCGCTGATCACCCGTGAGCCCGTCGATCACTGGCGCCTCTTCGCCATTTAGTGACAAGCGATAAGCGCGATACGCCATTTGCAGACCGACAACGTCGCCGAGCGTTTCACCCATGGACTGCGGACCGCGCAAGCAAACAGGTCCCTCCGCACTGTCTACCGGGCAATAGGCTTCGATAAATTCCGCCATGCGCGAAGCGAAAGCTTCAAAGCCCTCACGGTCTTCATCCTGCCACCAATTGCGCAGCGCCCCCTTGGCGTCAAAGCGCGAGCCCTGATCGTCATAGCCGTGTCCGATCTCGTGCCCGATGACCGCACCGATGCCGCCATAATTGACCGCGGGGTCAGCGCTTGCATTGAAGAACGGCGGCTGCAGGATCGCAGCGGGGAAGACAATGCGATTGGTGAGCGGCGAATAGTATGCGTTGACCGTTTGCGGCAGCATGCCCCACTCGCTGGGATCAACCGGCGTGCCAAGCTTCGAGTGCGCATCTTCCAATGCCCATGCAGTCGTGGCCATACGGTTCGCGAGCGGATTGTCCGGCGTGATGTCCAAGCCTTCATAGGTCTCGAACTCATCGGGATAGCCGATCATGGCAACAAACCCGTCGAGCTTGTCCTTGGCTTCCGCCAGAGTCGCGTCCGTCATCCACTCATTCTCTTCAAGCGATGCTGCCATCGCCACTCTGAGATTGGTGACGAGCTCATCCATCTGCGCTTTGCTTTCCGGCGGGAAGTAGCGCTCGACATAGAGCGCACCCAATTGCTCTCCCAGCTGGCCTTCCACCGCGCCGATGGCGCGTTTCCAGCGCTCGCGCTGCTCTTCGCGACCGGCTATCGTCTTGCCATTAAAGGCAAAATTCGCTGCATCGAGCTCGCTGGTCAGGACGTCCGCATTGCCTGAAAGGAAGCGCGCAGCCATGTAGGCCTTGATCGTTGCGAGCGGCGTTTCCGTCAGCAATTCCATCATTGCAGGCAGACCGCCGCCAATCATTGCAAGCTGCTTTTCCGTAAGGCCAAGCTGCTCGATCTCTTCAGCCGTTGGCGGCAATTGCGGGGCGAGAAAGCGGGTTTGTGTGTCGAATTTGCCAGCCGTCAGCACGCTTTCGATCGGGAAATCGCCCGCAAGTTCAACCAGTTCTTCCGGGCTCAGCACATTATAGCGCAGGTCCGGAATACGCATCATCTGACGCGCCCATTCGAGCTCAGCAACCTTGTGCTCAAACGCGTAAACCGCTTCAGCAGCACCGCGCGGTTCTTCGTAACCTGCTGCTGTCAGTAGCGTTGTGAGGTAGTCGAGATAGGCTGCGCGAATCTTGAGATTGTTCTCTGAATCGACGAGATAATAGTCGCGATCAGGCAGACCCATGCCGCTAAATCCGATGGAAACAGCATGCTCGGTCGGGTTGCGCGCATCAATCGTCACGCCAGCGCTGACAAGTCCGGGATAGCCCGGTGCTGAAAACAGCTCTGCCAAGCGTGCCAGATCAGGCGCTGTGAAGATTTCAGTCAGGTAAGGCTGCGCCGGTGCAAGGCCGGTCGCGTCAATCGCGTCCATATCGACATAGGCGTTATACGCATCGACAATACGTCGCGCGGCTGTGCCTGGGGCAGGATCGGAACCAACAAGGTCAGAGATCAGTGTTTCAACGTCGACCACTGACTTTTCGCGCAGCAGATCGAATGCGCCAAAGCGCTGGCGGTCAGCCGGGATTTCATTGGCAGCAATCCACTTGCCATTGACGTAGGCATTGAAGTCATCGCCCGGCGCGACTGAGCCATCGATCATGTCGAGGCCCACACCCCAAGTGCCGAAATCCATTGTCGGCACAGCTGACGCACCTGCAGCTTCCGCTTCCGATGCCCCGGCCTTGCTTTCAATCCAGCTTGCATCGCTGTGATCGTGACTGTGTGCATGGCTATCACCATGACCTGGCCCGGCTGCGATAGCGGGGCTTGCGAGCATCAAAGCCAGAGCGCTCGAGCAGGCGGAAAGGAGAGGTTTTTTCACAGTTGAAAGTCCCGTTGATTGAGTGGCTTGCAGCGTTGAAGCGCTGTGCATGGGGCGCTGCTTAGCGCGAGCGGGTGCAAAACGGCACCCCTTCGTCGGAAAATCCTGCAGTTCATCGATAAACCGGCGCTGAACGCCGCGCTTTCAGCCCTCTCAGGCCGCTTGGCTGGATGCGAACTGCAAGGAGGCAAGCCGCGCATAAAGCCCGCCTGCTTCGCTCAATTGCGCATGCGTACCTTGCTCGACAATCGCACCGTCTTCCAACACGATGATCCGGTCAGCTTTGCGGACCGTGGCAAGCCGGTGCGCGATAACCAGTGTCGTGCGTTCTGCCATCAGCCGATCAAGCGCTTGCTGGACCAGCTGCTCGCTTTCCGCATCGAGCGCACTGGTCGCTTCATCGAGCAGCAGGATAGGCGTGTCCCGCAGCAAGGCCCGCGCAATCGCGATGCGCTGCTGCTGGCCGCCTGACAGCCGCGTGCCGCTTTCGCCGAGATAAGTGTCGAGCCCTTCCGGCAGATCGCGCAGGAATGTTTCTGCATTGGCAGCGCGCGCTGCGTCCCAGATTTCCTCTTCGCTCGCGTCCCATTTGCCGTAGCGCAGATTGTCGCGCGCATTGGCGCTGAACAGCAGTCCATCCTGCGGCACAAACGCCATGCGAGCACGGACTTCAGCCGGGTCTGCTTTTGTCAGAGGTACACCGTCCAGGCGGATTGTGCCTGCCTGCGGATCATAGAAACGCTCAGCGAGCTGGAAGATCGTTGATTTGCCCGCGCCTGAAGGCCCGACGATTGCGACAGTTTCGCCCGGCTCGATCTCCAGCGAGAAGTTTTTCAGCGCAGGCACTTCAGGCCGTGTCGGGTAACGGAATGTCACATTGCGAAACGACAGGCTGCCGCGCGGTGGCTCCGGCAGCTTTTCAGGCCGCCGCGGCGCTGCAATCGCGGGCTTGGCATTAAGGAGCTCATCCAGCCGGCTCGCAGCGCCTGCGCCGCGAAGCAAATCGCCGTAAACTTCCGTCAGCGCGCCAAATGCTCCGGCGACCAAGCCGCCGGTGAGCACGAATGCAGCAATCGTACCGCCGGTGATGGCCCCTTCGCTCACGGCAATCGCGCCGCGCCACATAACCAGTGTGATCCCGCCAAATATGAGGAAAATCACAATCGATGTCATCGCAGCGCGCAGCAATATGCGCTTGCGAGCGGTCTCGAAGGTTGCTTCGACTGCATCGCCAAAGCGGCCAGCCTCGCGCGTCTCCTGATTGAAGCTTTGCACGATCTTCATGCCGGAGAGCACTTCTGTCACCATCGCGCCGACATCGGCCACGCGGTCCTGGCTCGAACGCGAGACAGAGCGGATACGCCGTCCGAAGAATACAATCGGCAGGATCACAATCGGAATGCCGATCAACAGGCCGAGCGTCAGCGTTGGCGCCAGAACCAGCAGCATGATCGTGCCCCCAATCGCCATCAGCGTGTTGCGCAAGGCAATAGAGACCGTCGTGCCAACAACCTGCTCGATAATCGCCGTGTCCGACGTCATTCGGCTGGAGATTTCTTTCGGGCTGTTCTCTTCGTAGAATCCGGGTGCAAGCCGCAGAAGATTGGTCTGCACCTGGCGGCGGATATCGGCCACGACGCGCTCACCGATCCAGCTCACGAAATAGAACCGCAGCGCGGTGCTGATCCCCAGCACAACCACGATCATCAGCAGGTATTGAAATGCTTCGGCAATCTGAGCAGGGTCTGCCGAGCCGCCGAACGCATCGTCGATGATCACTTTAAAGCGCCATGGAATCGCCAGCGTCGCTCCGGCGGTCACCAGCAACGCGGCGAAAGCAAGCATGATCTGCGTTGGATATTGCGCAGCGGCTGAGAAGATCATTCTCAGCGGGCCAAGGGTCTTCGCCTTAGGCGCTTCGTCCTCTTCGCCATCAGCGGCGCTATCTGGCTCATCATCGCCAGTGAGCAGGTTCACGGCATCTGCCGCGCCTTTAAGAGCTTCCTCGCCAGTGAGCGACGGATTGTTCTCCGCCTCATTCTGCCCCTGCGCCCCGACCATTTTATCCGATTTCCCGTCCATTGCTTACCGGACCTAGCGATTAACCCTGCGAATTACACCTGCAAAATCAGCAACAGATATGCACCACCTGTGTGCGGTTTTGGCTCATATTCAGCTATTGTGCATTGCAACATAGGTATAAAGGGGCCACTTATAGCCCGAAATCGCCCGCGAAGAGGCGCAAAAACGGGAAAACACAGCAGGGGAATTCGCATTGCTTTACCACGCCTATGAACTCCAGCGCAGCTGGCTCAATTCCGCGAGCGCCTGGGCCTCAATCAGCGCAGAGATGCTAAGCAATCCAGCCAATCCCTGGGGTTATACCGGCATTGGACCGATGGCGGCGAGCGCCCTGGACGTCTTCGCCCACGCAACGGCCAACTACGAAAAGCCTGCTTTCGGCATCACTGAAGTCGAAGTTGACGGCACAATCCGCCCTGTGATCGAATCAACCGTAGTCAACCGCCCGTTTGGCGACTTGAAGCGTTTCAAAGTCGAAGGCGTAGACGTGGTCGATGGACAGCGCACCCATGCGCGACCAAAAGTCCTCATCGCCGCACCGATGAGCGGCCACTACGCGACCCTCTTGCGCGGCACTGTCGAGCGCATGCTTCAGAGCAGCGAAGTCTACATCACTGACTGGGCCGACGCGAAAACGGTGCCGTTGCATGAAGGCCATTTCGATCTCGATGATTACATCGATTATCTGATCGAGTTCCTGCAGCACATCGAAGCGCAAGATCCCGGCAGCCGCCCGCACATGATGGCGGTGTGCCAGCCGTCCGTGCCAGCCTTTGCCGCGACCGCGCTGATGAACCTGCACAAGGATCCGGCAACTCCGCTGACGCTGACGATGATGGGCGGCCCTATCGATACGCGCGAAAGCCCGACGACAGTCAATGATCTGGCTATGGAGCGTCCGATTGAATGGTTCCGCCAGTCCGTGATCGCGACGGTTCCGATGAACCACCGCGGCGCAGGGCGCAAAGTCTATCCCGGCTTCCTGCAGCTCGCCGGCTTCATGAGCATGAACTTGGGCAGCCACATGATGAGCCATTACGAGATGTTCAAGCATCTCACGGCCGGTGACGATGACAGCGCTCAAGCAACAAAGGACTTCTACGACGAGTATCGCGCCGTGTGCGATATGACGGCTGAGTTCTATTTGCAGACAGTCGAGGAAGTGTTCCAGAAACACTCGATCCCCAATGGCGAGTTCCGCCACAAGGGTGAGCTCGTTGACATCACCAAGATCAAGGACACGGCATTGCTCGCGATCGAAGGCGAGCGCGACGATATCTCAGGCCTCGGCCAGACCAAGGCTGCGCTTGACCTGTGCCCTAAGCTGAAGGCTTCGCAAAAACGCCATTACATGGCGGAAGGCGCAGGCCATTACGGCATCTTCAACGGCAGCAAATGGCGGGATAAAGTCGCACCGGTCGTCGAAGAATGGATGGCGAAGCATAGCTAATGTACCGGAACTGCCCTTAGCCGTCATGCCTCCGCCGCAGCCGGTGCAGATGCGCGGCAGCAAGCACAATGCCGCCAAGCAGCGTTGGAACAGTCTCTTCGATTTCAAATTGCTCGGCAAAAAGACCGCAAACAATCAAGGCCATGCCCAGGCTGGCCAGTACTGTGAATGTGCCGCTGCGCGCGGGTCCGCTTATCACGAGAACTGTGCCTGATGCGGCTATGGCGAGCAGTGCAAAGCTCCAGTGAACCCACTCGGCTTCGGCGATCACAGCCAGGAATGGCAGCGCGACAATCATCGCGGGCAAAGCCACACAATGGATGATGCACGCAACGCTCAGCGCAGCAGCTGATCGATCCAGAACCGCAGTGTTGTGCACCTCAGGCATGATCAACCGGATTGAGCACGAGGAGCAGACGCGTTTCGCCAGTGCCGGCGATAGGAGGAGAGCGGTGCACAGCGGGCGATTTGGTTGCGAGCTTGCCTTTGAAGAGGCCGACTGCGCCAGCATCCATCGTGTGAAAGTGCGAAGGCTCGCCCCCTTCTTTCACGCGATGCGCCTGTTCCGCATCAAGCCATTGCGTGCCTGTGCCGATATACGTGGTGATTAGCCGCGCCTTCACATAATCGGCATGCCATTTACGGCATGAATTGGTCGTCACCAGCTCAACACGAACTTCCAACTCATTTAGTTCAAGCAGCGCACAGTACTCTTCAGCAAGATATTCGACGTCGGCTGCAAACGCATCACGTGCAGCAGTCCGAGTGAAGTTGGCATTGTCCAGCTCTTTGGCAAAGCGCGCGGACAAAACGTCGAGCTTTGTCACGAGCCTTATGTCACGCGGTGCTCCGTTTAGGATAGAGCCGGCATCTGGCAATACCGGACGCTCCCAAATCGCTAGGTTGCACTCTGGTGTCAGCACATCGGCAAAGACGTCAGGAGAGCTGGATTGGCGGGCAGCGCTAGGAGCAAAAACGGTCATGGAAGGAATAGTCTTGTCTATATGTTACAACATTACATCTTTGCTAGGCGCATATAGCACTAACCTCAAGCATTGTTTGGCTTTGTCGCCAAAACCTTGGCGCAAATATTTGGAGACCTAAGGCTCTGCTTTAGGCGTTCGGAAGAACAATCGCTTGATCACGCGCCGCGCCCACATGAGCAGCAAAACCACCAGCATCAGCAGAACCACCGCAATCCCGCCCGCTACAACTGGATACTCGTAAGCCAAGTAGAGCAAGCCAATCGTCGCGACATCCTCCACGCTGGAAAGCGCGACATTGCTCACAGGCTCTGGCGAGGTATTGACTACAGCGCGCGCGCTCGCCTTGCCGCCATGCGCTAGGAAGCTTGCGCCGCCGCCTAGCAGGAACGCGATAACCTGCATTGCCGGGTCGGAAGGATCGACGATCGCTAGCGCAAGCAATGCGCCGCCAACAGGGCGCACAAGCGTGTGGATCGTGTCCCATGCGCTGTCGAGCCACATGACTTTGTCAGCGAAGAACTCAGCCAGCGCTCCTAGCGCTGCAATCCCGATTACCCACGGATTGCCGAGCGCCGCCAAGCTCTCCAGATGTTCAGGCAGCGGCAGTACATTGGCCCGCATCGCAATGCCGGTCGCGAAGATGCACAGATAGAGCCGCCAGCCGCTCAACAAGCTGACACTTCCTGCGATCCCGATGATTTCCATGATGCCCATGGATGAGAGTGTAGCCACAAATGCGCGCAAAGAAAAAGGCGGCACAGGATCGCTCCCATGCCGCCTTTGAATTCCTGGTCACGGCAGTCAAAGTGCGACTGCACGTCGGCCGGTAGGCCGCCCCCGCGGAGGTGGCGCGCCCTGCGCGCCTACCGCGAGCGCGATAGACTCAATCAAAACACCTCGAACAGGCCAGCTGCGCCCATACCGCCGCCGACACACATAGTGACAACAACGTATTTCGCGCCGCGACGCTTGCCTTCGATCAGCGCATGGCCAGTGCAGCGTGCACCCGTCATGCCGTAAGGGTGACCGATAGAGATCGAGCCGCCATTGACGTTGAGGATGTCGTTATCGATGCCGAGCTTGTCGCGGCAGTAGAGCACTTGCACAGCGAACGCTTCGTTGAGTTCCCACAGGCCGATATCGTCCATGGTGAGACCGGTCTGCTTCAAGAGCTTCGGAATGGCGAAAACCGGACCGATACCCATCTCGTCAGGCTCTGTTCCAGCGACGGCCATGCCGACATAGCGGCCCAATGGCTGCAAGCCCTTCTGCTCAGCGAGCTTGGCTTCCATGACAACGGAGGCCGAAGAACCATCCGACAGCTGCGACGCATTACCGGCGGTGATGACTTTGTCGGGGCCCATCACAGGGTTGAGACTCTGCAAGCCTTCGAGCGTCGTCGAAGGGCGGTTGCCTTCATCCTTGGTGATAGTCGCCTCGACCTGGCTGATTTCGCCGCTTTCTTTATCCTTCACCATCATGGTGGTGGTGACCGGCACGATCTCGTCGTCGAATTTGCCAGCTTCCTGCGCAGCGGCAGTGCGTTGCTGCGATTGAAGCGCATACTCGTCCTGCGCTTCGCGGCTGATATTGTAGCGTGCAGCAACGGTCTCTGCCGTGCCAAGCATCGGCATATAGACGTCCTTGTGCATTGCGATCAGCGAAGGATCGGGTGCGACGCGCATTTCAGGCGTCTGGACCATCGAGATCGAGTCCTGACCGCCGCCAACGACGATATCCATATTGTCAACGATGACCTGTTTCGCGGCCGTCGCAATCGCCATCAGGCCCGACGAGCACTGACGGTCGATGGTTTGTGCAGCAACGCTCACAGGAGCACCGCCGCGAAGGGCGACCTGGCGGCCGATATTGCCCGCTTGCGTGCCTTGGGTGAGGACTGCGCCCCAGACGACATCGTCGATTTCAGCTGCGTCAATACCAGCACGCTCGACAGCGGGTGCGAAAGAAAGCGCACCAAGCGTTGCGCCAGGGGTTGCATTAAAGCCGCCTTTGTAAGCGCGTCCGATGGGCGTGCGAGCGGTAGAGACGATGACTGCGTCACGTGACATAATGAAATTCCTACTTGTTCATCATCCCAGCGAAAGCTGGGATCGGTATCAGGGTTGTGCTCTCTTTTTCAGAGCGGTCCCAGCTTTCGCTGGGACGACGTCAATCTGTAATCAGACGAAGAATTGCGTGATCCATTCACACATCAGTGCAGGCTTGTCTTCGCCTTCGATCTCCATGGTGATCTCGCAAGTCTGCTGCCACTGACCGGGACGCTTTTCGATCATCTCGGTTAGCTTCCAATGGCCGCGAATGCGTTTGCCGACCCGTACGGGGGCAATGAAGCGGGTTTTGTTGCCGCCATAATTGACCGCCATCTTGATGCCATCGACGCGCGGGACATCGCTGTTAGCGCTGAGGTAGGGAATCATAGACAGCGTCATAAAGCCGTGCACGATGGTCCCGCCAAACGGCGTCATCTTGGCTTTCTCTTCGTCAATATGGATGAACTGGTGGTCGCCCGTCGCATCAGCGAACATGTTGACCTTTTCCTGAGTCATTTCGACCCATTCGCTGGTGCCGATAACTTCGCCGGTTTTCGCTGCGATCTCTTGGGGGGTCATGGGTGTGTCTCCTCTCAAACTTGCGATGCCGCATCATTGCTGCAGTTGCGAAACTTCATGGCCTATGGCGTGAGGCAAGGCAATGCACGAGATGCCGCCGCTACGGCATGCTAGCGTTTACGTAAGCGGAAACTGATCCTATATGCTTATCCAGACGCGATTTCGTGCTCATCACGCGATGATTCGCTGTTCGCTGCTGGAACCACATGGCTTCTGGCGCATAACAACGGGCGGAATGCATAGTGCATAGCTATGCCTTCTCCGTGTGAAAGATTGCTTCGCGCTCAGGCATTGCAAAATTGCGTTTGTGTCGCCATGAGGGCGTTCCGCGATGCAATTTGCTGCGTTTGCGAACGCATGACAAAGCACGCGCACACATGCCGGCCGAGCCGCTCAGCGGTGGTCGCAAACGGTCGGCACCTGACAGGATGGATTGGATATATGGGATACCCAGCGCCCACGGGCTTGTATGACCCTCGCAATGAACACGATGCCTGCGGCGTCGGTTTTGTCGCGCATATCAAAGGCGCGAAAAGCCATGCGATTGTCACACAGGCGCTGGAGATCCTGGAGAATATCGATCACCGCGGTGCAGTGGGCGCTGACCCGCTGCTGGGCGATGGTGCTGGAATCCTTCTGCAAATTCCCGATCCGCTGATCCGCAACTGGGCGACTGAGAAAGGCCACGAGCTACCTCAGCCCGGCGATTATGCAGTCGCGATGTGCTTCATGCCGCAGGACGAAGCGGCGCGCGCATTCGTGACCGAGCAGCTGGAGAAATTCGTCGCGAAGGAAGGCCAGCGCTTCATCGGCTGGCGCGAGGTCCCGGTCGCGATCGAAGGCCTGGGCAAAGCAGTCATCGAATCGATGCCGGTCATCCAGCAAGCCATCATCGCGCGTGGCGAAAACTGCGCTGATGAAGACGCGTTTGAGCGCAAGCTCGTCGTAATTCGCAAGCAAACGCTCAATCCTTTGAAGAAACTTGCCGAGAAGCACGACCTGCCGGGACTCACGCAGACCTATATTCCCAGCTTCTCGTGCCGCACGATCGTTTATAAGGGCCTCTTACTCGCTAATCAGGTCGGCAGCTTTTATGACGATCTGCGCGACGAACGCTGCGTTTCCGCGCTCGGTCTCGTGCACCAGCGTTTTTCGACCAACACTTTCCCAAGCTGGCGGCTTGCCCACCCGTACCGACTGATCGCGCATAATGGCGAGATCAATACGGTACGCGGCAATGTAAACTGGATGAATGCACGCCGCCGCACGATGGAATCGGACCTGCTTGGTCCGGATCTCGATAAAATGTGGCCGCTGATCCCGCATGGCCAGTCCGACACAGCCTGCTTGGATAATGCTCTCGAGCTATTGCTCGCAGGCGGATACAGTCTCGCGCACGCGATGATGATGCTGATCCCTGAAGCGTGGTCGAAGAACGAGCTGATGGATCCGGCGCGGCGTGCCTTCTACGAATATCACGCAGCTCTCATGGAGCCATGGGATGGTCCGGCAGCGGTTGCGTTCACTGACGGCCGCCAGATCGGCGCGACGCTCGACCGCAATGGTCTTCGCCCGGCACGCTTTGTCGTGACCAAGGACGATGTCGTGTGTCTCGCTTCGGAAAGCGGCGTGCTGCCGTTCGCTGAAGAAGACATCGTGCGCAAATGGCGACTGCAGCCCGGCAAGATGCTGCTTATCGATTTCGATCAGGGCCGCATCATTGAAGACGAGGAGTTGAAGAAAGACCTCGCTGAAGCGCAGCCTTATGCGAAATGGCTCGAGCAAGCACAATTCAAGCTCGACGATATCGAAGAGATTGATCCTGAATTCGCTGAGCTTCCGCAAGACGAGAATCAGGAAACGCCAACTCTGCTGCAAGCACAGCAGGCCTTTGGTTATACGCAGGAAGACATTGCGCGCTTCCTAGAGCCGATGGCGGTCAAAGGAGATGATCCTATCGGCTCAATGGGCACGGACACGCCGATTGCTGTCCTCTCAAATCGCTCACGTCTGCTGTATGACTATTTCAAGCAGAACTTTGCGCAGGTCACCAACCCGCCAATTGACCCGATCCGCGAAGAGCTGGTCATGAGCCTGCTTTCCATGATCGGTCCGCGCCCCAACCTGCTTGGACGCGATGCCGGCACGCACAAGCGTCTGGAAGTGATCCAGCCCATCCTCACCAATGACGATGTAGCAAAGATCCGCTCCGTTCAGACCGCTTTGGATGGCGCCTTCCACACTGAAACCATCGACATAACCTGGGATGCGGAAAGCGGCGTTGAAGGCATTGAACTTGCTCTCAAAGAAATGTGCTGGGCGGCGACAGAAGCCGTGCTTGGCGATGCCAACATCCTGATCCTGTCAGACCGCGCGCAAGGTCCAGATCGCATTGCCATGCCGGCTTTGCTGGCGACAGCTGCGGTGCACCATCATTTGGTCCGCCAAGGCCTGCGCATGCAGACCGGCCTTGTGGTCGAGACCGGTGAAGCGCGCGAAGTGCATCACTATTGCGTGCTCGCTGGCTACGGTGCGGAAGCGATCAATCCTTATGTCGCATTCGAAACGCTGGAAGATGTGCGGGTCAAGAAGCACGGCGATCTGACCGCTGAGCAAGTCCAGCAAAACTATATCAAGGCGGTCGGCAAAGGCATCCGTAAGGTCATGTCCAAAATGGGCATCTCGACCTATCAATCCTATTGCGGCGCGCAGATTTTCGACGCTGTGGGTTTGAAGACCGAGTTCATCGAGAAGTATTTCACTGGCACTGCGACGACCATCGAAGGCATCGGCCTGGAGCAGGTCGCAGAAGAAGCTGTGCGCCGTCACGCGCAAGCCTATGGCGACAACCCGCTTTACAAGAACATGCTCGATGTCGGCGGCATCTATCAATACCGCCTGCGCGGCGAAGAACATGCCTGGACGCCGGAAAATGTTGCGCAATTGCAGCACGCTGTGCGCGGCGACAAGCATGCAGACTATGACGCATTTGCGAAGTCGGTAAACGAACAGTCCGAGCGGCTTCTGACAATCCGCGGGCTGATGGAATTCAAGACAGCGGATGAAGCCATCCCGCTTGAAGAAGTTGAACCAGCCGCAGAAATCGTCAAGCGTTTCAGCACGGGCGCGATGAGCTTGGGCTCGATCAGCCACGAAGCGCATTCGACGATGGCCATTGCCATGAACCGCATTGGCGGTCGCTCCAACACAGGCGAAGGGGGCGAAGAACCGTTCCGCTTCAAGCCGATGGAAAACGGCGATTCCATGCGCAGCCGGATCAAGCAGGTCGCAAGCGGCCGCTTTGGTGTGACAGCGGAATATCTGGCGAATTCCGACGATATCCAGATCAAGATGGCGCAAGGTGCAAAGCCGGGGGAAGGCGGACAGCTGCCAGGCCATAAGGTCGACAAGCGGATTGGCGCAGTGCGTCACTCGACCCCAGGCGTAGGTCTGATTTCGCCTCCACCGCACCACGATATCTACTCGATCGAGGACTTGGCGCAGCTGATCCACGATTTGAAGAACGTGCAGCCGGAAAGCCGGATCTCGGTAAAGCTCGTGTCCGAAGTTGGTGTCGGTACGGTTGCGGCTGGCGTGTCCAAGGCGCGCGCAGACCATGTCACTATCTCCGGCTATGAAGGCGGAACGGGCGCATCGCCGCTGACCAGCCTCACCCATGCCGGTTCTCCATGGGAAATCGGCCTGGCTGAGACTCAGCAGACGCTGCTCCTCAACGATTTGCGCAGCCGGATTGCCGTTCAAGTCGATGGCGGGCTTCGCACAGGTCGCGACGTAGCCGTTGGCGCTCTGCTTGGCGCAGACGAGTTCGGTTTCTCGACCGCTCCGCTGATTGCGGCGGGCTGCATCATGATGCGCAAGTGTCACTTGAACACGTGCCCCGTCGGCGTCGCAACGCAGGACCCGGTCCTTCGCGCGCGCTTCACTGGCCAGCCTGAGCATGTCATCAATTACTTCTTCTTCGTCGCTGAAGAGCTGCGCCAGATCATGGCGGAGATGGGCTTCCGCACGATGGACGAAATGATTGGCCGGACTGACCGGATCGACATGCGCCGCGTGCACCGCCACTGGAAGGCCGATGGCGTCGACCTGTCGCGCTTGCTGCACACCGTGGAAATCCCTGAGGGCGCTGAGCGCTACCGTACGGAAACGCAGGACCACGGCCTTGGCGGCGCGCTCGACAACGAGTTGATCGCGGCTTGCAAAGACGCGATTGCTGAAGGCAAGCCTGTCCAGCTCGATCGGGAAATCCGCAACGTCAACCGCACCACGGGCACAATGCTATCTGGCCGGATTGCAGAGGCGCATGGTCATGCCGGTCTTCCCGCTGACACGATCCGTATCAACCTGACAGGTGTTGCGGGCCAGAGCTTCGGCGCATGGCTCGCTCATGGCGTGACACTCGACCTTACCGGCGATGCCAATGACTATGTCGGCAAGGGACTCTCCGGGGGCCGCATCATTGTGCGCCAGCCGGAAGACGTGTCGCGCGATCCGCTCAACAACATCATCGTCGGCAACACTGTGCTCTATGGCGCGATTGCTGGCGAAGCCTATTTCTCAGGCGTCGCGGGCGAACGGTTCGCTGTACGCAATTCAGGCGCGATCGCAGTTGTTGAAGGTACTGGCGATCATGGCTGCGAGTACATGACAGGAGGCGTAGTGGTTGTGCTGGGTGAAACCGGACGCAACTTTGCAGCCGGCATGAGCGGCGGCCTCGCTTACGTCTATGATCCGGAAGGCAAGTTCGCGCATCTGGTCAACCCCGAGCAAGTCGATCTTGTGCCGATCTCGGCAGAACCGGACGCTGACGAAGGGACCGGACGCCCGAGCCAGCGCGGTACATCGGTAAATGATTTCGGCATGGGTGACATGCTTCATCACGATGCTGAACGGCTCAAAATCCTCGTCGAACGTCACAAGCTGCACACCGGCTCTGCCCGTGCAAGCGAACTGCTCGACAATTGGGATGAAGCTTTGAGCAAATTCGTGAAAGTCATGCCGCGCGATTACAAGCGCGCGTTGGAACAACTCGAGGCTGAGCGCCTTGAAGCAGAAGCCGTGGCAGCGGAATAAGGGTTAGCAAAAATGGGCAAGGACACAGGCTTCCTCGAACTGGATCGCCGGGAACGCGACTATCTCGATCCCAAGGAGCGCCTTGGCAATTACCGCGAATTCGTCGTCCAGCCGGACGATGAGACGCTGAAGAGCCAGGCCAGCCGCTGCATGGATTGCGGCATTCCCTATTGTCACAATGGCTGTCCGGTGAACAATATCATCCCGGACTGGAATCACCTTGTCTACGAGAATGACTGGCGCAATGCGCTCGACGTGCTGCATTCGACCAACAACTTCCCGGAGTTTACCGGACGCATCTGCCCGGCACCTTGTGAAGCGAGCTGCACACTCAACATCATCGACCAGCCGGTCACCATCAAGTCGATCGAATGCGCGATTGTCGATCGCGGCTGGAAAGAAGGCTGGGTCACACCGCAAGTACCGGAAAAGCGCACCGGCAAATCGGTCGCAGTGGTCGGCTCTGGCCCTGCAGGCATGGCATGCGCACAGCAGCTCGCGCGCGCAGGCCACGCGGTCACGGTATTTGAAAAGAGCGACCGGATCGGCGGATTGCTGCGTTACGGTATTCCTGACTTCAAGATGGAAAAGCATCTGATCAATCGCCGTGCACAGCAGATGGAAGCGGAAGGTGTGACCTTCAAAACGTCGAAAGAAGTCGGCGTCGATGTGTCCATGAAATCGCTCTATGAGAACTTTGATGCGATTGTCCTCGCCGGCGGAGCAGAAGATGCGCGTCAGCTCACTATTCCCGGCGCAGAGATGCCCGGTGTGCGGCTGGCCATGGAGTTTCTCACTCAGCAGAACAAGCGCAATGCTGGCGATGACGAATTGCGCGCAGCGCCGCGTGGCTCACTGACCGCAACCGGCAAGAATGTTGTCGTGATCGGAGGCGGCGACACCGGATCTGATTGTGTCGGTACATCCAACCGCCAAGGCGCGAAGAGCGTTACGCAGCTTGAAATCATGCCCAAGCCGCCAGAGAAGGAAGACAAAGCGCTGACCTGGCCTGACTGGCCATTGAAGCTGCGCACCTCATCCAGTCATGAAGAAGGCGTGGACCGCGACTGGGCAGTCCTGACCAAGCGCGTTGTCGGCGATGGCGAGAAAGTCACAGGCCTGGAATGCGTGCGGGTCGAATGGAGAGACGGCCAGATGCAGGAAGTCGAAGGCAGCGAATTCACTATCGAAGCCGATCTGATCCTGCTCGCGATGGGCTTTGTCGGACCGGTGAAGGCCGGCCTGCTTTCGCAAGCTGAAGTCGAATTGACAGAGCGCGGCAATGTGTCAGCTGACACAGAAACCTATGCGACCAGCGTCGACAAAGTGTTCGCGTGTGGCGACATGCGCCGCGGGCAAAGCCTGGTTGTTTGGGCGATCCGCGAAGGCCGCCAATGCGCGCGCAGCGTTGATGAAGCTTTGATGGGTGTGAGCGAGCTGCCGCGTTAAAGGACGTGGCACTCGCGATGCGCGGCTAGCTTTTAAAACAGGCTCATTGTGCGAAGCATGTTCGCAAAGCGGCCGCGCGGCCGTTGTGGTGCGGCTTCGGCAGGGACAGCGTCATTTGCAGGCGCATTCTGATCAAGCTTGACGCGCAGCGCTTCTGAGATTTCACCATCGTCAAGCGCAACCGCTTTCGCGAAGGCACGCGCAAAACCGAAAGTGTGCACACGGCTCGGCAAGCGATGAAACGCTTCGCTTTCGAGAGCTTTCAGATAGTGACAGGAAACCTTCGTGCGTTCAGCCACATCGGCGACGCTAAGGCCTGCGTCGCGCCTCGCCATAGCAAGCCGCTCGCCGACACAGTCGAGTGCTAAACCGCTCAAATGATTCATACCCTTGTCCCCGTGGATATGCTGTACCCAAGTGCAGTGAGTCGCGTTTCTGGACCCCTCCAAACGAATCACTACAGCAAGAGATTTACCAAACCTTATCCACAAGGTCGAATCATGTGTCGTTTCCGTACAAATCTGGCCGCGAGCACAAGGCGGGCTGTCGAAATATAGAGGAAAATGCCAGGTGATCAGCCCGCACAGCCGACGCAGGTCGCAACGCTCGGATCATGTCGCAAGCGTTTCTCAGCAATCTCCTCGCCACACGTGACGCACCATCCCCACTCACCTTCATCGAGCCGCTTAAGCGCAGCCGCAATTCGCGCTTTCTCTGCCACCCGGCGGCGCTCTTGTGCCTGAGCCATTGCTTGCTGCTGCATGGCATCCATCCGGCTGAGACGCCCGACGCTGTCCTGTTGCAGCTCGACGGTATCGCGCGAATCCGCATTAGAGCTTCCTTCCGCTTCAAGCGCCTCGCGGCGCGCGAGCAAAGCAGTTCGGGCTTCGGCTTCCGTCATGAATGGTCCATACTTGCCAGCGACTTTCCTACCGCAAGCCTCGTAAGGCAAGCCATGGCAAATGAATTATGCCACTTCATTCAAGCAACCGTATGCGCCGTTGAGCCCAGATCGCGAAAAGTCACACTTTTTGCGCGCCATTGGAAGATTACGCCCTGTTTCTCAGGCATTTGACGGGGTGGCAGCTTTTTCGAAAAGCGCAGTGAGCGTATCGCCCGGGCGCATCAACCGCTCAGGCCGACCAGTCGATCAAGCCGCGACCATGCCGCTCCAGAAATGCATTCGCCTGACTGAAAGGGCGCGTACCGAAGAAGCCGCTATGCGCGGAGAGCGGGCTGGGATGTGCGCTTGTGAGCACAAGATGATGGTCACCAGCGCCAAGACCCTTCACGCGGCTCGCTTTCTTGCGCGCATGGCTGCCCCACAGGATGAAGACTGTCGGATCACCGCGATCAACAACCGCTTGCACAACCGCGTCGGTGATCGCGTCCCAGCCGCGTCCGGCATGGCTGCCTGCTTGCCCGGCTTCGACTGTCAGCGTGTTGTTCAGAAGGAGCACGCCTTGTTCGGCCCAGCCCGACAGATTGCCATGGTCGCGCCGCGGAATGCCGCAATCGCTTTCCAGCTCCTTGTAGATGTTGACCAGCGACGGCGGCGTTTTGACTCCATGCGCTACGGAAAAACAGAGCCCGTGCGCTTGTCCCGCGCCGTGATAGGGGTCTTGCCCGAGGATTACGACGCGCACCTGGTCAAGCGGTGTCATGGCAAGCGCGGCAAGGCGTTGCCCGCGTGGAGGGTAAATGACCTTGCCAGCCTCCTCTTCTGTACGCAGCCATCCGCCAAGCTTTCGCGCTTCCGGCGTTGCCAGAACCGGTTCAAGCGCGGCCTTCCAGCTTTCAGGGATGCTCTCAGTGGACATGGCCTAAGAATAGGCCTCTGCCGACGTAAGCTCCACCACCCCTTTCCCTCTTTCCCCAATCGGCCTAATGAGCCGAGGCAATGACTGTACATTTTCATGAAGAAGACCTGCCAGCAGGCGTGCTTGAAGGCGATGCACCGCTCGCCGTCGATACCGAAACCATGGGCCTGATCACCCATCGCGACCGGCTGTGTGTCGTTCAGATCAGCGATGGGACAGGCGATGAGCACCTTGTCCGCTTCGGTCCCGAGAGCGACTATGCCGCGCCTAATCTGAAAGCAATTCTGGCAGACCCGAAGCGGATTAAGCTCTATCACTTTGGCCGCTTCGATCTCGCGGCAATCGAATATTACATGGGCGTGATGGCAGCGCCCGTGTTCTGCACGAAAATCGCAAGCAAGCTGGTGCGCACCTACACAGATCGCCATGGGCTGAAGAACCTCGTTGAGGAACTGCTTGGTGAGAACCTCTCCAAACAGCAGCAATCGTCTGACTGGGGCGGGCCGGCACTGAACGATGCGCAGCGCGAATATGCAGCAAGCGATGTGCGCTATCTCCACCGGATGCGCGAAGAACTGATCAAACGTCTTGAACGCGAAGGGCGGATGGAGATCGCGCAAGCCTGCTTTGACTTCCTGCCAACCCGTGCCCGGCTCGACATTGCCGGATGGGCAGATCACGACATTTTCAGCCATTCATGATGGCGTGAACGACAAAGGACTATAGTTCCAGCCATGGGTACTCACCGGCGAATTGAAACCAGCGAAGCGAAGGAGTTGCGCAGCCAGCGCCAGCACTTTGCTGCGCCTGGCGGTTCGCATGACAAACTGGTTCGCTTCTTGGGCAAAGCGCTGCCTGTGGGCGTGGGTATCTTGGCCGCGTTCATGGTCATCACTCCGCTCAGTCCGCGCGGCGAAGTGAGTTTCCTGCTCGATCGCAACAAGGTCGCCATGATCGATGAGCGACTGTCAGTCGATAATGCGATGTATCGCGGTCAGGACAATCAAGGGCGTCCCTTTGCGCTGACCGCCGGCGAAGCTGTGCAGCGCTCTAGCGCGGAAGGCATCGTGCGAATGAAGGATCTGGTTGCCCGACTGACCCTATCGGACGGCCCTGCGAGCCTTACAGCCGATGCGGGCGCTTATGATATCGATGCTGAGAAAGTCGATGTGGTCGGCCCGGTCCGACTGACCGCCGCGGATGGATATTCCATGACAGCGCGAGGGGTGACCGTCGATTTGGAAGCGCGTTTGATGGAAGGCACGGATGGCGTTGATGGCGCTGTTCCCGCTGGCAGCTTCTCTGCCCGGCAAATCCGAACCGACATTGACGCGCGCACAGTGACATTGACCGGTGACGCACAGCTGACCATGGTCCCTGGCGAACTGCAGATGCCTTAGGAAAGACGAGACGCATGACTGACACCGCTTCCAACCTTCCTTCGCTCAAGCAAGCGAGCCAGCTTATGCTGGCGGGCTTTGCAGCGACCGCATTGCTGTTCGCTGGCATTGAACTGCAAGCGCAAGCGATTGCTGGTCACAATTCGAGCGCTCCGGTGACCTACTCAGCGGATCGTATCGAGCTTCAGGACCGTCAGAATCGCGTAGTGCTCTCAGGCGATGTGCGGATCGAACAAGCGGGTCTAACCGTTCGCGCAGCGCGCACCTTGGTCAACTACTCAGACGCGGGTGAGCTCAGCATTGAGCGGATTACAGCGGTCGGCGGCGTTGTCGTCACTCGCGGTGTGGAAACGGCACGCGGTGACACAGCGATCTATGACTTCAATCGCCGCATCATCACTATGGCTGGCAATGTTCGGATCAACCGCGGTGGCGATACGCTGAATGGCGGCCGCCTGGTTATTGATCTGGCTTCAGGGCTCTCAAGCGTGGATGGACGTGCTGCGGGCTCCTCCCCGACCTCTGGGAGCGAAAACGCAAGCGGGAGAGTGAGCGGCAGCTTCGCAGTTCCGCAAAATCCCGACGGCGATTGATCCTGTCTGGCAGCGCTTAATAAGCGTTGGTGTGGGTTAGCACGCGAAGCGTTTGCAGGACGATCTGAGCATCGCGCGGCAATGACCAATTGTTGAGATACTCTAGGTCTGCCTGCAAACGATCAGTCAGATCTTTCTCTTCTTCTGTGCTGCCCCGATGACCCCGGACTTGAGCCAGCCCGGTAAGGCCGGGCTTCAGCGCATGACGCCGCCAGTAGCGGGCGTCGACTTCCCAAAAGAGCTTGTTATTTGCCCGGCTGCCCAGCGCGTGAGGGCGTGGGCCGACAATAGACATCTCGCCGCGCAGAACATTTATCAGTTGAGGGAGTTCATCAAGACTGGTCGAACGCAACCAACGTCCGATCTGCGTCACACGTGCATCTCCACGCGCAGTCGAGGCGGCACCTTCCTGGTCCAAGCTCTCTTCATGCATGGTGCGGAACTTGAGCATGTTGAAGAACGTATTGCCTCGCCCAAGCCTGCGTTGAACAAACAACACCTTGCCGCCATCTTCGAGCTTCACCAAAAGTGCGACCAACGCCAGCAAAGGCGCAAGCAAAAACAGAGCCGAGCCTGCAACGGCAAGATCAAAAGCTCGTTTCATGATCCGCGCGCGCATTCCGAGTGGTCCGGTTGAAACCACTAGAGAGCTGCGATCTTGCTGCGGGTAGCGCATCACACCCAGTGCGCCCAGATCGTGCACGGGCTCGCTTATGATCTCGCCTTGGATGCCAGTGGACTTAAGCAAATACGCCCAGTCTTCGCGCCGCTCTTTAGGGCAGGAAACAACCACCTTGTCCTGATTACGCATGACCTTGCCGAGGCGATCACGCATGAAGGGATCGTGTCGTTCTGGTGAGAGACCCGCTTTAGCTGTTTCGACCACTTGCGCACTGGGCAGCCAGAAACCTGGCCCGCCATCGTCAATCACTAGCTCGTTGCGTACTCTCCCACCCCATGCGCGCCGCAGAAACAATGCCAACGCTTTGCGAGACGCGATGATCATGACGCCGCTAAGCATCAGACCGAGAGTGAAAGTCACACGAGAAAAGTTCGCATTGGTCTTCAGATAGAAGGCGATGAAATTCAGTAATGCAGCCCCAATCACTAAAGCGACTAATGCTTGCCGGACAGCGAAACGCCAATCTTCAAGCGCATGTGTAGAGTATGCCGCATTGTAAAATGCAATTGTGTAGAAGATCGGCAGCAGCAACTGCGCTTGCATCATTGCACGCGCTTCCCACCACACACCGTTGTAAGCGAAACCTGCAAGCGCATATCCCAAGAGAATAAGCCCCAGATCCGTCACGAGCATAGCAATGTAGGCCCGTAAACGACGCCGCTCCAGCGATGGTGCTGAGCGAATCTCTGCGTGACTTTTCGCAGTCTCGGGAGGGAGATGAGAGAATGGCTTGTTCATCAGATTGGCCCCACCCGTTTGTCTTGCGACAACTATCGTGGATTAACAAGCGCCTGAAGAGCGTTATTTACGAGCGCTTAGCGGCGTAACGAGTGATTTCCACGAGTTCTTGAGCCAAAAGTGTGTCAGCGAACTGGCTATTGGCAAGCAAATCGCGGTGAATAGACGTTAACCGTTGAATGAGGCGATCCAGTTTTAAGCGTGGCCAATGCTTCAATTGAGCCCGAATATCGCGTGCATCTCTCCAGAAAATCCCCAGCCTTGCTTGTTGCCCGCGATCCAGCCGATCCAGTGAACCGCCTGGACCGAGAGCTGCCGTGATCTTGACGAGCTGCACGGCACGGCGTTCGACTGCAAGAAGCAATCCGACAGGATTGATCCGCAATTCGCGCATTCGCGCAAGCTCACCATCCAATCGCGCCAAATCGCCACTCAACACAGCGTTGACGAGCGGCATGAAGCCATCTTCTTCAGTGGTCGCCGCGATAGCGTCCAAATCCTCTGCTTGCACCTGTTTGGGCGTCTGCGAAGAGGCGTCGAGATAAAGCGCGAGCTTGTCGACTTCCGATTGAGCCAAGCGAACATCCAGACTTGCTCCGCGTGCGATACGTTCAGCCAAATGCCCGGGCAGGCTTAGTCCCGCGGCATCGCCCATCCCGCGAACGCTTGCGGATACACTCGCAATGTCCGGCGGATAAAACATCGCGACACAAGCATCTTTGCGTTTCTCAAGCAGCTTGGCGGTCCGCGACTTGTCCGTGGCTGATGTCGCGACAATCACCACTGCACAAGCTTCGCCGGCATCCGCCTCGCTCGTTTCAATCAGAGCTTTCACGGCGTCATGGGCCTCATCGCCCGTTGCGCGCACCCAAAGATGTCGCTTGTCGCCGAAAAGGGATGTGGTTCGCGCCTCATCGCCAAGCAGCGCGGGATCGGCTCTCAAAGCAGAACCGGACAGCTCGATCTTCTCGCCTGCTTCCGGCAAATTTTCGATAATCTTGCGCGCAGCGGCAGAAGCGCCAGCTTCATCCGGTCCGCAAAAGAAAAAAATGCTGCAAGCTTGAGCCGCGTTCTGCGCTTGCGAATTGAAGTTCTTCTGTGTGAGCTTCATCGAGCGCAGATCACTCCGCTTGTTCTGCTTCGCGGAGCGTAAGTGAAACCTGCGTGACAATACGATCAGCAACTTCGACAGCAAGGTTTTCCAGCGCGGTTTGTTCCGCTGCTATAGTCGCATATTCACTGGAGACGACGTCAATTCCGGCATCGGCCCCTGATGTCGCATCAAGCATAATCTCACCAGTGCTCGTATCGATCAATTGATAGCGAGCACGCAGAATTCGCCGCTCGCGACTGATCGTGTCGTCGTTGAGGACACCCAATGCTTCCAATGAATCGTCCAGCCTCACATCCAGTCGATAGCGGGTGGAGATTTCGCCCGCGGCGCCGAAGCGATCCACCAGAGCATTGCGCATAAGCCAACCTGCTCGCCCCGGAATGGGCGGAACGTCGACAGCAGCGAGACCTTGCGCGACAGTAGCATTGCTCCCGCCTGCATACATGGGTTGGAGCCCGCAAGCGGCGAGAGCAAAGACAGCGGGCATCAAGGCGAGTGTGCGGATCATCCGGTCACAATATTGACGAGCCTGTCGGGCACGACAATCACTTTTCGCACTGTGGCGCCATCGATCGAGCGCTGAACTTTCTCACTTGCAAGAGCAAGTGCCTCAAGATCGTCCTTTGATGCGCCTTTGGGAGCGGTCAAAGTATCGCGCAATTTGCCCATATGCTGGACAGCGATTGTGACCTCGTCTTCCACCAGCAGGGCCGGATCAACCTCTGGCCATGGCGCGTCGGCAATCAGACCTTGCTCGCCGAAACGCGACCATAGCTCTTCCGCAAGATGCGGCATCATCGGCGCAGCCATAAGCAACAGATCGCGCATCGCTGCACTGCGCGATGCGGAGGCAGGCGCTTTCTCGACAGCGCTGGTGAGCTCATAAAGCCGCGCGACTACCTTGTTGAAACTAAGAGCTTCTATATCGTCCGCAACCGCTGCGATGGTCTGGTGGGTCTTGCGCGCGAGTGCCTTGTCTTCGCCTTCAGCGCTTGCGTCGTATTGCGCGAGCAACCGCCAGAGCCGCTGGACAAACCGGCTACAGCCTTCGATGCCTGCTGCCGACCAAGGCAAGTCGCGCTCTGGCGGGCTGTCCGACAGCATGAACCAGCGCACCGCATCCGCACCATATTCCGCGATAATGTCGTCGGGGTCGACTACATTCTTCTTGGACTTCGACATCTTGATGACGCGGCCAATATCGACCGGCTTGCCATCGGATTGGAGTGTCGCGCCTTTGCCGTCGCGATCCACTTCGGCTGGGGTGAAATAGACTTCTCGCCCGTCTTCCTTGCGCGAATAGGTCTCATGCGTGACCATTCCCTGCGTGAATAGCGACGCGAAAGGCTCTGCAAAACCAAGCTTGCCGACATGCTGTAAAGCGCGCGTCCAGAAACGAGCGTAAAGCAAGTGCAGGATCGCATGCTCAATTCCGCCGATATACTGGTTCACGGGCAGCCATTTCGCAACTTCTTCAGCATCAAACGGCTTGTCAGCCGGCTGACTTGCAAAACGCAGGAAATACCAGCTCGAATTGATAAATGTATCGAGCGTATCGGTCTCGCGCGTTGCAGGCGCGCCGCAAGACGGGCAGTCGACATGCTTCCAGGCCGGATGACGCTCCAAAGGATTGCCGGGCGTCGAGAAGTCTACGTCTTCCGGCAGCTCGACCGGAAGCTGATCCTTAGGGACGGGCATAACACCGCAAGCATCGCAGTGGATGAACGGAATTGGCGTACCCCAATAGCGCTGGCGGCTCGCACCCCAATCACGCAAGCGCCAAACGGTCGTGCCTTTCCCCCAGCCGCCTTGTTCAGCGCGAGAAATGACTTCCGCCTTGGCGTCCTCAACGCTCATGCCGTCAAGGAAGTCCGAATTGACGATCAAGCCATCACCCGATTCAGCCTCACCTTCGAATGGCTTTGCAGCTTCATCAACTGATGCTGCGACCACGCGCGGGATCGGGAGATTGTATTTCGTTGCAAATTCGAAATCGCGTTGGTCATGCCCCGGGACAGCCATGATCGCGCCCGTACCGTAATCCATCAGCACGAAGTTCGCGATGTACACGGGCAAGTCGGCGCCAGTGAACGGGTGCTTCGCGGTAAGCCCTGTATCAAGGCCCAGCTTATCAGCAGTCTCAAGCTCGGCAGCGGTTGTGCCGCCTTTCTTGCAAAGCTCGATGAATTTCTGCGTATTCGGACTGCCGGTAGAAATGCTTTGAGAGACCGGGTGGTCCGCAGCGACTGCAACAAAGCTAGCGCCGAAGATCGTGTCGGGCCGAGTGGTGTAGACAGGAAGCTGCTCGCCATTGGAGAGCTCAAACGAGAACTCAAGCCCGGAGGATTTGCCGATCCAGTTTTCCTGCATCAGCTTGACCTTGTCCGGCCAATCCTCAAGTTCGTTTAGGCCTTCCAGCAGGTCCTCGGCGAACTGCGTGATCTTCAGAAACCACTGATTGAGCTTGCGCTTTTCAACCGGCGCGCCTGATCGCCAGCCGCAACCATCGATGACTTGCTCATTCGCGAGCACCGTCATGTCGACGGGGTCCCAGTTGACTTCGCTTTCTTTGCGATAGAGCAAGCCGGCTTCGTATAAATCGATAAAGAGCGCCTGTTCGTGCCCGTAATATTCCGGATCACACGTCGCAAACTCGCGCGTCCAGTCGAGCGCGAAGCCCAAACGCTTCAATTGCGCTTTCATGTTCGCGATATTCTCACGCGTCCAACCACCGGGATGCACGCCCTTCTCCATTGCTGCGTTTTCAGCAGGCATGCCGAATGCATCCCACCCCATCGGGTGAAGCACTTCGTGTCCGGTCATTTTCTTGTAGCGCGCAAGCACATCGCCCATCGTGTAATTGCGCACATGGCCAATATGGATGCGCCCGGACGGGTAAGGGAACATCTCAAGGATGTAGCTCTTTGGCTTAGGTGAATTGCTATCAGCGGCGAAGGTTGCGGCCTCGTCCCAGGCACGTTGCCAGCGCCCGTCTGCGCTGGACGGATCGAAACGCGTATCAGTCATGAAAACCCCGTAGGGATATTTGGATTAGCTGGCTACGGCTTTGCGGCGGAGATCGCGCGCTTTAGTGAGAATAATATCCTCAAGCTTCTGGACAGTCGCCGCCTGTACTGGAGCATCTACCCAGCCCGCGCCTTGCGAAACCTGACGGCTAGCCGCCACGCGCAGTGCGTCTGCACGCAAATCCTGATCCAGGATGGTTACAGTAACCTTCACCCGCTCGTTGGGATTGCTCGGATTGGCATACCAGTCCGTCACAATAACACCGCCCGCGCTATCAGCCTGAAGCAATGGTGCGAATGCTACCGTATCAAGCGCCGCGCGCCAGAGATAGGAATTCACGCCGATCGTGTTCACTTGCGATGCGGCAAGATCAGCTTGAGGGCGCTCAGATCCGCCGCATGCGGCAAGCCCGAGACAGGCAGCGCCAATCAAAAATGGGCGTGCAATTCGGCTTGCGTTTGTCATCTTCGCACTCATGGCTCGTCTTCATTCCTCAATTGTTCGCCAGCGGCTGTGTTGATGCTCTATACCGAGCCTGACAGCGGCGACAAGGCATCGCGCGCCAGCCAGATGGCTCAAAGCCGTTTGTTCCCCGCTTATGCCGAGAAACGGCCTGTATTGAAGGTGAATGAGCGAAGAGAAGGTCGGTTGTTGTGGAGAGTCTGCAACAGATTGAGTCCCGCATATGCACTTTCACCGAGAATCGGTTGCATTCGAAAGCAACATAATCCTACCATCATTGGGCAGTACGTTTCGTCACTTGTGAGTCGTCGGCTGGTGATCAAAGTCAGCTTCAGTTCACAGAAGTGGGTGTTAAGAGCGTAATGCACAGGTCTGACTTCTATTTGCGGCACCTTGTCGTTGAAATCGGATCCGGCAGATTTGAAGGGAAATCGATGCCAAAGCGAGATGCATTTAGCGGAATGAAGGGGCGTAACCTGCCTCTGATTGCTGCTGCCTGCGCGCTGGCATTTGGTGTTCCAAGCGCGGGTATGGCGGTGGCTTCGCTGACCGATGGCGCAGTAGCCAGCGATACAGGCGAATTCCCTATCTTTACTCCGGCCTCGGTTGATCCGGCGCTCGCTTTGCGGGTTGCGGAACGGGCTGGTCAGGACGGAATGCGCTTTACCCCGGCTGAAACATCGTCGCGCGACCGCACAGTTACAGTGGCCGTGCGTGTCGATGACAATACAGCTCGCGCGATCAGCCTTCGCAAGGCGATCGACAATGTGCCAAGCGCGAGTGATCGTATCGCCGCCATTACGCCAACACGCTACAATCTGGGCATTTCTCGCGGGTATCAGAGCTTCGCAAAGCCGGTCGCGCTGCCAAATGTTGTACGCAGCATCGACATGCCAGATCTTGCGGAATACAGCCCAGCTGCTCCGACTGCCGAAGACAAGCCCAGCCGCTTCCAACCGCGCATTGCTTTGGAAGGCAATAGCAAGGTTGGCCGCTCGGTGGGGACCTTTGAAGCGCTTGGCAATCAGTCGGTTGATCTAGGCGGCGCCTATTCGATTACGCGCAATCTGGATGTGACCGCTGGCGTGCGGCTCAGCCAAGAACGTGATCGCCTCGCTCCGCTGACTGATTCAGCGCAGGATAGCCAGGCCGTGTATGTCGGAACACAGTTCCGCTTCTAATGCGTTTGCGCGCTCGTTGGCGCGCTTCAATCAGCCGCCGATTTAGCCAGTTTTCTCGTTTGGTCCGGCGATCATTCGTATTCAGTGGCTGAGATCAACGGCGAAGACTTCCTTCCTTCATACCATTTGCTAACTTGGCTCAGGATGATGCCTTGCTTCAAGGCGTTGACGGACGAGCGCTCATTTCAGCGCGGAAGGGGTGAATTATGGCGAGAGTGGCAATCGTAACAGGCGGAACCCGCGGAATCGGCCGCGCAATCTGCGAGAAATTGCAGCTGGATGGCTTCACGGTCATCGCAAACTATGCAGGCAATGACGCGGCAGCTAACCAGCTCAAAGCAGACACGGGCATCCAGAGCTACAAATGGGATGTAGGAGATCACGAAGCCTGTCTGGAAGGTTGCGCGAAGGTAGCCGGCGAAGTTGGCCAAGTTGATGTGGTGGTCAACAATGCCGGGATCACGCGAGATGGCACGCTGCACAAAATGAGCTTTGAAGACTGGAACGAGGTGATGCGCATCAATCTCGGGGGCTGTTTCAATATGGCCAAAGCGTGCTTCCCGGGAATGCGAGAACGCAAATGGGGCCGCATCGTCAATATCGGCTCAATCAACGGTCAGGCAGGGCAATATGGCCAGGTCAATTACGCCGCTGCGAAGTCAGGTATTCACGGCTTTACCAAAGCGCTTGCGCAAGAGGGCGCGAAGTTTGGCGTGACCGTCAATGCAATCGCACCGGGATATATCGACACAGATATGGTAGCTGCAGTGCCGGAGCCAGTACTGGAGAAAATTGTCGCAAAGATCCCGGTGGGGCGCCTGGGTCATGCGGAAGAGATCGCTCGCGGTGTCAGCTTCCTTTGCGCAGAGGAAGGCGGCTTCGTCACAGGCTCGACCATGAGCATCAATGGCGGTCAGCACATGTATTGATGAGCAGCCACCATTTTTCCAGAACCACAAAACAAAAGGGGCGAGCCGCAAGGCCCGCCCCTTAAACGTTTCGAGAAAGCTTTGCCGCTTAGCTCTCGTCGACAGCCTTGCTGACGAGGATATTCACGGATACACGACGGTTCTGAGCGCGGCCTTCCGCAGTGCTATTGTCCGCCATCGGATCTGATTCAGCCATGCCGGTCGGCGTCAGCATACGCCATGGAGCCCATGAACACTTCTGCTGCAGATAGTTGACCACACGGCCTGCACGGCGCTCGCTCAGGACTTGATTGTAGTCTTCATCGCCAACTGAATCGGTGTAGCCGACGACGAGCAACAGAGCATTATTCATTGAACCAGCGTTGGTAGCAGCTTCACACAATTCTGCTTCGGCTGCAGGCGACAGTTTCCATTTGCCAGTGTCGAAATAGACGTTGGTGGTGCCTTTGATGTTGTACTGGTCGATATTCGCAACGCGGCCGCGCAGCGCTTCGGTTGCTGCAGCATTTTCAGAGATCGCTGATTCGTTCTGAGAGAAACGTTGATTTGTGCCGGTACGGATCATCTCGGCGGTCTTGAGGTCTTTGTTGCTGACAGCGACTTTGGTCGCAACCAAGCCGTTGTTCCAACGCACAGTGTCAACCGTGACCGGAAGGCCATTGAGCAGTGCTTCAGATGACAAGCTGTCACGGCTCAGGCCAAGGAAACCGCCCTTCGCGCGGATTTCTGTGCCAGAGCTCAGCGTGACAACGGTGTTCGTGCCACCGGCGCTGGTCACCTGCATCTTGTCTGCGTTACGGGCAGAAATGAAGCCTTCAATTTCTGGACCTTCAGGAAGACCTTCGAGGTCAGCAGGGGCAGACCCAGTAACTGTGGTGAGAACATCGCCCTCAGCCGCTTCCTGAGCAGCCAGGTTGGCTGACATCGGCATGGCCAGCATAGCGGCCAGGACGAAAGCGCCTGACGTCTTAGAAATGGTACGCATTACTTACTCCTTCAAAAACTCAATTCCCGAACCTGCATGATCGCGGTGTGGCATCCGACTGCGCGTTTCATGGCGAGTCCGGTTCTCATTTTTACTCAATGATACTGATATCTGAGCAGCGGGGGGCTGCAGGTGGACGCCATCGACGGGCTGAGTGTTCGCCTTAACCTTTCTGGCAGATGAACGACCCTGTGAACAACCACGTGAGGGAGGTTAGTTTGACAGCGCCTTGCGGCGAACCGTTGTGATTGCTTCGCGTCATGACGCCACAAACAGCATACTGAAGCCGAGGAACGCACCCGCAATATCTTGCGAGCGGATAGATTCGACGCGCGGTATACCAAGTCAGAGGTACGTCCTCGCCGATGTGGAGCGCATCATGACGAGGGCGACGCTGCAGAGAACCGAAAGTAAGAGGCTTTCAGCGCCAGTTGGATTCCCTGCAGTGCTAAGTGCAAGTTAGCTGATAAAGTAGCCTACTACTTTCCACGAACCGTCTTCGCGCTCCAGAGTCACGGTTTCGATTGCCTCTTGCCGGTCTTCAAAGTCAGTACGGAAACGGAGGATCTCGAAGCCGTTTGGTGGTGCATTCACCGATCTGACTTCGATCATTTCGCGCCTAAGTGCTTTGCCAAGAGGAATGCGCGCCTGCTCAGAGGCGGAACGCCATGTCCCAAGCGTATTAGGTTCCTGAAAGGACTTGCCAGCGGCATCAAAACTGGCTTGCCAATCCCCGGCATCGACCAGCAAGAGCCAGGATCGCGCAGCACTTTCTTTTGATGCGTCAGATTCAGCAATCGCATCGGGCGCTCTCGATGCGAATGTATTTTGGTCTGGTTGGGCCTCCAATAGGGCGAGGCTTAGGGCGGATAAGACAACAAGCATGAATACAATTCCTCCGATGACGACAGGAGGGAACAGGTTTTTCCTGTTACCCGCAGCCGATACGACATCGGCCGCAACCCCGGTGTCGATGCGTTTGGAAGAAATGGCATCCCCTAAAGGCTTGTATACAGGTTGTTTGGCAAGCTCCTGATCGCGCTTGGCCAGTATGCGCGCTGCTTCGCGGCTGCTGGTAACGCCAAGCTTGCGCCGGGCCGCTCGTAATCGCTCGTTTATCGTGTGGACAGAAAGCTCCAGATGGTTCGCCATCGACTTGGCGTCGTGGCCGCGGAGCATCAATCGAAGCGTGTCCTTCTCCTTTGTAGTGAGCATGTCCAGGCCGTCTTGCATATGCCATTTATGATCAGTTGCGCGGAGGGCGACCACCCCAAAAAATTCGTATCACGCGATGCTCGCCTGTTCTAAAGCGGCGCCTATGCCTCCACTTTACCATCCTCCCGTAAAACGCTCGATCGAGATTGCCGGACACAAGACGTCCATCAGCCTCGAGCCCGTTTTCTGGGAGATGCTGCGTGCCGCGGCCGAAGTCGAGCAGGTGCCAATCAATGCATTAGTGGCGCGCATCGACGAGGAACGTATTCAGGCTGAAACACCGCCGGGACTGGCTAGCGCTATTAGACTTTGGCTCGTTAGCCGCTAAGTGATCCGTGGTTAGTCGTCGCCAACGCGCTCGATGTTTGCGCCGAGCATTTGAAGCTTCTCTTCCAGCCGCTCATAGCCGCGATCCAAGTGGTATAAGCGGCGCACGGTCGTCTCGCCTTCTGCCGCAAGTCCCGCAATCACGAGGCTCATGGAAGCACGCAGGTCTGTGGCCATTACTTCTGCACCCGTTAGGTCCGCTGGACCCTTTACAATCGCTGTGCGCCCCTCGGTTGCAATATCAGCGCCCATGCGACTCAGTTCAGGCACGTGCATGAAACGATTTTCGAAGATTGTCTCTTTCAGGACGCTTGTGCCGCCAGCCTTGGTAAGCAAGCTCATCAATTGAGCCTGCATGTCAGTAGCCAGGCCGGGGAATGGCGCGGTCGTTAGGTTCGTGGGCTTTAAAGCACCGTTGGCACCAACGGTAATGCCCTTCTTGTCTTCTTCAATCTCGACGCCAATCGATTGCAACGCATGGATCGTCGAGGCCATGTCATGCGCGTTAGCGCCCTCCAAACGTGCTTGGCCGCCAGTGATCGCAACCGCGCAAGCATAGGAACCCGCTTCAATCCGGTCAGCCATGACTTTATAGGTCGCACCGTTCAGCCGCTTGACGCCGTGGATTGTCAGATCTGACGAACCGATACCTTCAATCTCTGCGCCCATAGCGACCAGGAGATTGCAAAGATCGACTATCTCAGGCTCGCGCGCGGCGTTGAACAAACGGCTTGTCCCGTTCGCCAAGACTGCTGCCATGAGCGCGTTCTCAGTTGCACCAACGGAGACAACAGGGAAATCAAAGTCTCCACCCGGCAAGCCACCATCTGGCGCCACCGCTTTCACGTAACCTTGCGCAAGCTCGATCTCTGCCCCGAAAGCCTCAAGCGCTTTCAAGTGCAGATCAATAGGCCGGTTTCCTATTGCACAGCCGCCGGGCATCGACACAGTGGCCTCTCCCATGCGCGCAAGCATCGGGCCAAGGACGAGGATTGACGCACGCATTTTCCGAACGAGATCATACGGTGCGACCGTAGAGGTGATACGCGGCGCCTCATACGTCACCACCCGCCCGTAATCCTCAGGACGAGAGCCAGCGATACTCACAGTCACACCGAACTGTGTCATCAAGTGCTGGAAACCGTCGATATCTGCCAGCCGCGGCAGATTTCGCAGCGTCAGCGGTTCTTCGGTCAAAAGCGCGCACGGAATGAGCGTCAAAGCCGCATTCTTAGCGCCTGAAATCGGGAGTGTGCCAGAAAGGCGCTTACCGCCTTTAATTACCAATTTGTCCATGAAATGCCTTTAAACGATCCACCAACACCCGCAACCGTCATCGCTTGGCCACAATGGCTTGGCAGTTGACGGCGTTAGAAACTCAATCTTATCGGACACTTCATGAACACGCGCAAACCGATCAAGAAAGCCGTATTTCCTGTCGCAGGTCTCGGCACTCGTTTTCTTCCCGCAACGAAAGCAATTCCGAAAGAACTGCTCCCGATCGTCGATCGCCCGCTGATCCAGTATGCCGTCGATGAAGCGCGCGAAGCTGGCATTGAGCAGATGATCTTCGTCACAGGTCGGGGCAAGACCGCGATTGTCGAGCATTTCGATATGGCGTTCGAGCTTGAAACCACGATGAGCGAGCGCGGCAAGGACATGGACGTTCTGGAACCGACCAGGGCAACACCTGGCGACATCATCACTGTTCGCCAGCAAGTACCGATGGGGCTAGGCCATGCAATCTGGTGCGCGCGGGCAATAGTCGGTGACGAGCCGTTTGCGATCTTCTTGCCCGACGAACTGATGATCGGCAAGAAGGGCGGCACCGGCTGCATGAAGCAAATGGTCGATGCCTATGAGCAGGTTGGCGGCAATCTAATCAGCGTGCTGGAAGTGCCTCATGAAGAGGTCTCCAGCTACGGCGTGATCGATCCGGGCGGGGCTGACGGGTCGCTAACCGAAGTCAAAGGCCTGGTTGAGAAGCCGCCTGTCGAAGAAGCGCCTTCAAACAAGATCATTTCAGGTCGCTACATCCTGCAGCCTGAAGTCATGCGCACGCTGGAAAATCAGGGCAAAGGTGCTGGCGGAGAAATCCAGCTGACGGACGCGATGGCACGGATGATCGGTGACCAGCCTTTCCACGCAGTGACATTTGACGGCGCTCGCTATGATTGCGGAAGCAAGACCGGCTTTGTTGAAGCGACGCTGGCGCTTGCTCTAGAGCGTGAAGATATGGGTGCAGAAGTACGCGCAATCGCGCAGCGACTTTTGGGCTAAGTGAAACAGCAAGCGGGCTGATGATAACCTCACTCTTGGTGAGTCCAATTCCCCGCCCTGATAAAAAGACCTCCCGAACACCTGAGTGTCCGGGAGGTTCATTGTTTCAAAAAAGCAGTCCGTTATTCGGCGGCTTGCTCCAGCGCATCATCTGAGCCGTCACTGTCCGGAGCAGCCGGATTTTCCGGCAGCTCGAGTGGGCCATCAGCAGGGGAAGCGTCTTCGGTTTCCTTGGCCGCACCCTGAACAAGCGCGCCGAGCGAAGATCCATCAAGACCAAGCTCTTTCATAAGCCCGTCAAGCACCGGTGCCTGTGCACGGTAAGCCAGCGCAGCTGACACAGCGTCGGTCGCCAGATTGCCTGAGCCATTGCCCGCGCCTTTGCCAGCGGGAGTCCCGGAGCCGGTACCTTTGCCGCCACCATTGGTGAGGCCGTCGACCTGCACAATCTTGATCGAATCGATCGCTTCCATCGGCTTGGCGCTCTCGCGCACAACTTCAGGCAGCACTTCCAGCAAGGCCAGCTTGGTTTTTAGGCTGATCTGGTCGAGCGACAGGATATTCGCCGCTTCGTTGATCGCCTGTTGACCGGCCGCTTCGACTTCGAAGCGGATACGCGCAGCTTCCGCACGAAGCTTCTCGGCCTCTGCTTCACCTTCTGCTTCACGACGCAAGGCTTCTGCGCGGTTGGCGGCAGCGTCACGTTCTGCCTCAGCTTCGACCTTGACGCCGATCGCTTCACGCTCTGCCTGTTTTGCCGCTTCGATGAGCTCGATACGCTTGAGACGATCCGCAATCTCGGTTTCCCGAGAGGTCGTGACCTGCTCTTCAGCCGCAACTGCCTTGGCGCGTGCAGCATCGGCTTCGGCTTTCGCCTGACTTTCTTCCCGGCTCTTGTTCTGAACCGCGATCTGCTGCTCCTGGCGAGCGATCTCTAGCGCACGGGTTTGATCGATCCGCGCCTCTTCGACCAAGCGGTCAGCCTCGATCTGCTGCGCATCGACTTGCTTCTTTGCTTCAATCCGCGCCGCTTCAGCCTGCTGTTCACGTTCAGCCTGTTCGCGAGCAATCTCTGAAGTCTGCGCGGCACGGCGCACTTCAACTTCGCGTTCCTGCTCGAGCTGAGCGAACTCATTGTCGCGTCCGATCTCAAAACTGCGCTTGTCCGCTTCGAGATTCTTCGTCTCCATCTGGACGCGCGTGTCCTGCTCGATATCGTTGCGCAGCTTCTTGCGCGCTTCGATCTGTTCAGTGAGCTTCGTAAGACCTTCCGCGTCAAAGGCGTTGTTCGCGTTGAAGTGTTCGATTGAGGTCTGGTCCAAGCCGGTCAGCGAGACCGATTCCAGCTCAAGGCCGTTCATGGCCAAGTCGTTTGACGAAACCTGCTGCACCTTCTGCACGAAGTCTGCACGTTGCTCATGTAGCTCGTTCATGCTCATGCCTGCCGCCACAGAGCGCAACGCATCAACAAATTTGCCCTCGACGAGGTCTTTCAAAGCTTCGGGATGCATGGTGCGTTGACCAAGCGTTTGCGCTGCCATCGCAATCGCGGTCGCATCGGGGCGAACGCGGACATAGAATTCAGCCTTCACATCGATCCGCAAGCGGTCGAGCGTGATAAGCGCATCCTGATTTTTGCGCTCCACTGCCAGGCGCACGGTGTTCATGTTCACCGGCATGGTTTCGTGGAACACTGGCAGCACTAGCGCGCCGCCATTCATGATGACTTTCTCTCCGCCGACACCTGTTCGTACGAACGCGACTTCCTTGGAAGCGCGGCGATACAGCCGGGTGATTGTGAAGAGGATGATGAGGAAGGCGAGAAATCCGCCCCCGCCGATTACTGCGATATCAATAAAATTTTCCATTGCTTCTCCTTGGTTGGTGAACTGTGTGGTGGCGCCCTATTGCGCCGTTATGACTGTCCCTTGCGCGGGAGCGACATAGAACTGGCCGCTTTCCTTGCGCAGAAGCACGACCTGCTGGCCAGCCGGGAAAGATTGCGATGCATCGTCTGGCTCCACCATGACGAGATGCGACTGGCCATGCTGATCGAAGACCTTCGCCCTTGCTGGCGAGCCCGCCCGAGCTGTCCCATCGGTGATGACGGCCTCACGACCGAGCAGCGTATCGACACTGACCGCTGTGGTCTTGTCCTTAGGCAAAATCGCGCTCAATGGCCGCACCAGTATGCCTGTCACCGGTAGGGCGAGCCCTGCGGTAATCAACGCGGCGAGCCAGCGCTCGAATGGCGCGCCCAAGAGGCTGTCTGCGAGCGCCTGGATACCAATCCCGGCGCCTGCAAAGATGAACAGATACACTGCGAGCCATGCCATAAGCGGAACACGGCCGAGCCCCAATAGGCTCGCAGCACCGCCGGCGAAGCCTGCGCCCTTTCCGCCCATTTCAACATCGAAATCAGCATCAAGATCCGCATCTGCACCGTCGAGAATGTCTCCAAGACCTGTCCCTTGCAGGATAGCCAGAAACAGCATCAGGACGAGCGCCGCGGCAAACGGCATATTATATGGCTCAAGCAGCGTCATTTGCACGCTCCAGCGAGGCTGGACGCCTTGTTTTCTCTACGATTTCTCATAGTGTTCATGTAGCAGAAAGGTGCGCATTTGGGTAGTAAAATCGGACAAGTCCTTGCCGATTTTCGAAATATGATTGCGCGTATCAGTTCGCATCAAAGCGAATTGGCAATGATTTTAATCCGCCGACAAAGGTGGACGTCGCGCGTTTTGGCTCGCCTGCAAGCTCAATAGCCTCGATCCGGTCAAGCAACGTTTCAAACAGGATGCGCATTTCAAGCCGTGCCAGATGAAGTCCAAGACATTGATGGGCTCCTGCTCCGAACGCAAGATGTCGGTTGGGGCTGCGCGCCGCATCAAATCGGCGAGGATCATTAAATTGTGCAGGATCGTGATTGGCAGCGACATAATTCATCATCAGCCAATCGCCTTTCCTGATCTGCTGGCCGCCAAGCTCAACATCCTCAGCCGCGGTGCGCATGAAATGCTGCACAGGCGTTGTCCAGCGAATGGCCTCTTCTACGATGCCGCCAAGCAGCGACCGGTCAGATTTCACTTTCGCCCATTGCTCCGGATCCTGAGCCAGAGCCATCATTGCGCCGGCCGTCGAAGCGCTCGTCGTGTCATGTCCAGCGGTCGCAACGATGATGTAGTAACCCGCCATGTCGCGCGGCGGCAAAGGCTCGCCATCGACTGTCGCATTAGCAATCACGCTCGCCACATCATCTGTCGGATTGGCGCGGCGGTCCTCTGCCATTGCCGCAAAGTAATCCTCAAACGTGCTGACCGCGCCTGCGACCAGCTGGACCACCTGTTCGGGTGTCATGTTTTCCATGCCGCTGCCAGACAGATCTTTGTCCTGACCGCCGAACAGCTGCTGCGTGAGCATCTGCATGCGCGGCTCGTCCTCTTCGGGCACGCCGAGGATCTGCATGACGACATGCAGCGGATAAGGGCCTGCGACTGCCTTTACAAAATCGACCTCGGGTCCTGCTGCCACCATCGCATCGACAGTCCGCTCTGCGATCGCACGAATTTCACCTTCTATCCGCGCCAGGTTACGCGGCATGAACCAGTCTTGTGTCAGCTTGCGATATTTGGGGTGGATAGGCGCGTCGAACACGACCAGCGAATCGACCAGCATATTGCTGCCGGTTGCAGCTCTGCTGAACTCGATCGCTTGCCGAAAACTGAAAACGACAGGCCGGGGGTTGTTGAGGAAGGTCGCATTGTCCTTGGACATCCGCATCACGTCTTCATAGCGGGTCACCAGCCAGAACGGATCGAACAGCTCGCCATCATCTGCTGCGACAAGCGCAACAGGCGCGGTGGAACGGATATGATCGAACGTATCGAGCAGACTGTCCCACTCAGCATAGGCATGCGGATCGATCACCGCGCGAGCGAGGCCGGCCGAGAGCTGAGCGGGCTTGTCTGCCATTGGCGTCAGGCTTCTGCCTTCGATGAGAATTCATCGCGCAATTCGCGTTTATAGAGCTTGCCATTGGCTTCGCGCGGCAGATCCGGGCGGAAGTCGAACAGCTTGGGCATCTTGATACGCGCAAGCTGCGGCTCAAGATAATCGCGCAGCTCCTGCTCCAGCGCATCGCCAGCCTCGCTCATATCGAGCGGCTGCACCACTGCTACGACTTTCTCACCCAAATCCGGATCAGGCGCGCCGATCACGGCTGCGTCCATGATCTTCTCGTGGCTTACGAGCAGGTTCTCGACCTCTTGCGGGTAGATATTGACCCCGCCTGAAATGATCATGTGGCTCTTGCGGTCTGTGAGGTAGACAAAACCGTCCTCATCAACATGGCCGATATCGCCGATAGTCATCCAGCCCTTAGGATGCATCGCCTCTTTCGTCTTGTCCGGGTCGTTGTGATAAGACGGCATCAGGTTGTTTTCGAAGAAAAGCAGTCCGTCTTCACCTGCTGGCAATTTCTCGCCATCCGGCCCGCAGACATGCAATGTGCCGTAGATCGCGCGGCCAACACTGCCGGGGTGTTCGAGCCAGTCCTTTGCATGGATCATGGTCATGCCCACACCTTCGGAACCGGCGTAATATTCATTCACAATGGGGCCCCACCATTCGATCATCTCTTGCTTGATAGGAACCGGGCAAGGGGCCGCCGCATGGAGCGCGCGTTGATGGCTGGAAAGATCGTATTTCGTGCGGACCGCTGGATCGAGCTTCAGCATGCGAACGAAATGTGTGGGCACCCACTGGCTGTCCGTGATCTTGTATCTCTCGATCGCACCAAGCGCGGCTTCGGGATCGAACTTCTCCATAACAACGAGCGTTCCACCAAGCCTCTGTGCAGCAGAGCACCAGGCGAGCGGGGCCGCATGATAAAGCGGAGCGGGCGAAAGATAGATCATGCTGCCATCCGCAGGCATGCCTGCCCCCATGGTCGCCAAGCCGATGAAAGGGATCATCGCTTGCGGATCGGGATCCTCAGGCGGCGCGGGCCGAATGCCTTTGGGCCTGCCGGTCGTGCCAGAGGAGTACAGCATGGTCAGGCCAGCACGTTGATCGGGGATGGGCTCAGATGGATGGGAAGCGAGCGCGGTTTCAAAGTCCTCTCCGCCTTCGCCCCCAACAACAAGGACTTCGAGATCCGGGCACTCTGCGCGGACCTTCTCCATCACGCCATCGAACATCCGCGAAGTGATCAGCAGCTTCGATCCGCTGTCCTGCAAGATGTAAGCAATCTCAGGCGCAGTGAGGCGAGTGGAAATGGGGACCAGCATAGTGCCTGCGCGCTGCGAGCCCCACACTAACGTGAAGTAGTGATGCGTGTTCTCAAGCAGCACTGCGAAGGCTTCGTCGGGCTTGAATCCTTTAGAACGGAGAAGTTGTGCAAAGCGATTGGCTGCCTCATCCATCTCGCCATACGTCACAGTGTGGCCGCTGGCCGCCATGATTACGGCTGGGTGGTCAGGGCGCGATTGCGCATGCTGAATAGGATGCATCGGTTTTGTCTCTCCAGGTCCGGCTTTGATTGAAGGGGGTGCCGGTTGCAGGACAAAACCTACTCAGAGAGCGCGGGCTGACAAGCGAAATCGGTACGCCACACCGCCTGAGCGCAAGAAAAAAGGCGGCGGGAAAACCCGCCGCCCATATCTCCGGACATCCTCTCCTATGTCCGAACCCGCTTCCAGGCGGGAAACTGTTGGAAGTGCGGCTTACTCGCTGCCCTGACCTTTCTGTTGCTCAGTGTCAGAGACATCGAGAGCATCAGCAGTTGCATCGTTGATGGCCATCTGCGTTTCCGTCTCAACCAAGTAAGGCATAGGATCGACAGCTACACCGTCGATACGCACTTCATAATGCAGATGCGGGCCAGTTGAACGACCAGTAGAGCCGACATAACCGATCAATTCACCTTTTTCGACATACTCGCCTGCTTCAACTGCCAGCTTGGACAGGTGAGCATAGCGCGTTTCAAGGTCTGCGCTGTGATCGATAGAGATGTAGAGGCCATAGCTAGAGAACCACTTGGCCTTCGTGACAACACCGTCCGCAGTCGCATAAACGGGTGTACCGGTCGGCGCCGCCAGATCGATACCTTTGTGAGCTTTGCGACGACCCAAAACTGGGTGGGTGCGCATGCCGTATCCGCTACTCAAACGATAGTTTGCATCCAACGGATTACGTGACGGGATCGAAATTGCAGGCTGAACAACGCCTTCTGTTTCAGGGGCATCCAACGCTTCCCAACTCGCAAAAAGCTGGCGGAAACGTGTGTCACCTGAATTGAGCGAGCTTTCCTGCGCACGGTTAGCGGCGTCGCTAACATCAACAGCAGCGGAGGCTGACTTGTTTGCAAGTGCTGGAGAGGCTGCAATCGTCGCGATACCTAAAAGAGCGGCAAACGCCCCCTTGATCGCTCTGAATGGTGCAGTCGGTTTCATATTTGACCCGTATTCTGCGGCGCTTCCGCGCCGGATTGATTTTCTCTAACCTGGGCCAAAACCCCGACCAGAACATGGCGAGCACACAAAATTGCGCGCAGGACGCTTGGTTGATTTTGAGTTATCGGCCAAAAAGTTTACGAAGCAATACCGCCGTAATAGTCGAGCGATAAACCGGCTGCTTGACGCGCTGAGTCGTTGAACGGTGGCTTAATGCGCCCTCTAAAATGCTTCTCGACCAGCGATTGCCAGAGCTTGGGAGGCGATTCGCCACTTTTTCGCGCCGAATCGGAAAAATGCTTGGTTCCGATCGCTACATGACGGATTTCATCGTCAAGGATTCGCTGCAAAACCTTAGCGCCATTGGCATCGCCTTGTGACTTAACCCTCTGTAATGTCGAGGGAGTTACGTCCAAACCGCGTGCCTCCAGAACCATCGGGACGATCGCGAGGCGCGCGCGCACATCATGTCGGGTTTCGTGTGCTGCCTCCCATAACCCCGCATGTGCGGGAAGCGCTCCATAGAAGCTGCCAAGGCTTTCCAACTTACGTGCAAGCAAAGCGAAATGCATTGCCTCGTCTGCTGCAACACTCAGAAAATCCTCGACAAATTCGCGTCCCATCGCCTCGCCAAAACGTCCGGCCATGTCCAGCGCCAAGTCGATTGCGACGAATTCGATATGCGCGAGCGAATGCCATAGGGCGATTCGACCGCGTTCTGACCCGCCTTTGCGGCGCGGCATCTTGTTAGGCGCAAGCAGCTCAGGCCGCTCCGGCCAGGCCGGCTGATCGGGCATTTCCACGAGGAACTTAAAAGATAACAAGCCCTTACGCCATTCTCGCACGAGCTGACGCGTTGCAAAAACCTTCGCCCGAGGGTCCGCTGTCAGGAGTGCAGCCCGGATCGCTTCAGCGACAGATGTCATGAAATACCCCCTGAAACAGCCCTGAGATACCCCCGAGATGACCCCTAGATACCCCTGAGATCACCCCTAGATGCACCGCAGACGGCTTAGCCGAGCCTTGAGATAAACCGAGATAAATCGAGACCCTCAAGCCAACCCCTTACAAAGCCTTCGCAGCCGCCAGCACTTCTTCCGCATGGCCCTTCACTTTGACCTTGTTCCATCCCTCAGCAATCGTCCCATCCGCATCGACCAGATAGGTTGAGCGGACCATGCCCATATAGGTCTTCCCGTACATCTGCTTTTCCGTCCAGATGCCGAGCGCATCCGACAAGCCATCTTCCTCAGCATCGGTCGCAAGCGGTGTCGTCAGATCATGCTTGGCGATAAAGTTCTGGTGCTTCTTCGGCGAATCCTTGCTGACACCGAGCAGCGCAACGCCGGCTTTCTCAAAATCCGCTTTCAAAGCCGAAAAGTCCTTCGCCTCGGTCGTACAGCCGGGCGTGTTATCTTTGGGATAAAAGAAGATCACCAGCTTCTGCCCCTTGAAGTCCGATGGCTTCACGCTGCCGCCATCAGGCGTTTCCATCGCGATGTCAGGCATTGGCTGGCCAGCTTCAGCAAATCCGCTCATGTGTCATGCTCCAATTCTTCGTCAAATACAGTCCGCCAGACTTTGGCGACGTCATGACGACCAGCGCGAAACTTGTCCAAGAGTTCCTCGAAATTTGCGCACTCACAGGATTTCGCCAGAGCTTGCGCAGCAGCGGGAGGCGGCTTGGCAAAATCGGGCGCGAGCAGCCGCGCTGAAACCAGCATCCGCGTCATCAGATCATGGGCGTGAATTATTGCTTCAGGCAACAAGCGCGCCGCAACCAGCTCTGCCACAGCGTCCGAAAGATTAGGCTTCAAACCGATGCCATCGCGCAGCTGCAAGAAGTGCACAATGAATTCCAGATCGACGAGCCCGCCGCGCATCAGCTTTACATCGAGCGCGCCTTTGGCAGGCTTATGCGTCGCCATCTCATTACGCATGGTGAGCAAATTTTTGCGCAGCTTGAGCGGCTCTCGCGAACGCTTGAGGATTTCATCGACAATGCCATCGAGTTCGCCGCGCGTTTCAGCCGAACCCGTCAAAGCCCGCGCCCGCGTCAACGCCATATGCTCCCACGTCCAGGCATCCTCGCGCTGATACTTCGCAAAGCTCTCCAGCGTCACAGCAAGCGGGCCTTGCGCCCCTTGCGGCCTCAGCCGTGTATCGACTTCATACAAAGCGCCTTCCGCAGTGGGCACGGAAAGCGCCGCGCTCACCCGCTGCGCCAAGCGGTTGAAATACAAAGTCGCACCCAAAGGACGCTCACCATCGGATTCCGCGCTGCTGTCTCCTGTAAAGAGATAGATGATATCCAGGTCCGAGGCATGCGTAAGCACGCCTCCGCCAAGCCGCCCCAGTCCCAGCACCAGCAGCTCGCTTCCAGCGATCCTGCCATGGACGCGTTCGAACTCGCGCGTCGCCGCGCGCTGAGCCACCGCAATCGCAGCTTCTGCCGTGCGAGACAGAGCGGCGGCAATGTCGAGCGGATCATGAATCCCTTCGACCAGTTGCAGGCCCAGCGCAAAGCGCACCTCGCCGGTGATGATCCGGATCCGGTCCAGCGCTCGCTCATAATTTTCTGCCGCATCGCCCGCTTCCATACGAGCGGCGAGCGCGTCGACATCGCCGGGTAGATCAAGCGCGGTCCGGTCAATCAACGTATCGAGAAGTTCAGGACGGCGCCCCAATTCGCCTGCCAATGTCGGCGCAAGGCCAAGGATTGCGACCAATTGATCGAGCAGAGCCGGGCGCGCTTCCAGCAAACGGAAGAGGTTGATCGCTGTGCTTGCTGAAGCCAGCACTTCTTCCCAATGGAGCAAGGCGCGCGAGGGTGCGTCAGCTTGAGAAAGCGCTTCCAGCAAGTCAGGCAGCACCGCATCAAACGCATCGAGCGCGGCAGTGGAGCGCAGCGCGCGATAGCGGCCATCGCGCCAGCCCATGATCCGGCGCGCTAGGCTGGCAGGCTCGTCAAAGCCCAGCTCTGTAAGCCGCGTTTCCAATGCATCCGGTGCTGCGGCGATGGCAGGTTGCGACCGCTCGCCATCATCGATCAGCGTGTCGTAGAGCTGCCCGACGCACTCTGTGATTTCGCTCAATTCTTCAACAAGAGCAGCGCCATCGGCCAAGCCATCGAGCCTGGCAACGCAATCAAGCGCTGCCCCTTCCGGCAGGCTATGCGTCTGGCGGTCCTCGACCATTTGCAGGCGGTGCTCGATCACGCGCAAGCGGTCATAGGATTCGCCCAGAACCATGGCATCGTCGCGCGCGATCCGGCCCGCTGCGGCCAGCGCGTCCAAAGCGGCGCGTGTCCCGCGAACTCTCAGCGAAGGATCGCGACCGCCATGGATCAGCTGGTGCGTTTGCGCGTAAAATTCCACTTCGCGAATGCCGCCGCGACCAGTCTTGAGATTAAAATCTGGTCCGGGAGTACGCGGACCGGAGTGGTGATCGCGAATGCGCTGTGTCAGCCGCCTGATCTCGTGGATCGCGTTATAGTCGAGGCTCGAGCGCCACACGAAAGGGCGGATTGCTGCAAGGAATTGCTTGCCCGCTTCAATGTCCCCTGCTGCCGCTCTCGACCGGATGAAGGCCGCACGTTCCCAAGCGAGCGCGGAGCTTTCATAATGGGTGAGCGCTGCATTGCAGGAAATCGCAAGCGGGCTGACTTCGCTCGCCGGCCGCAAGCGCAGATCGACGCGGAAGACATATCCTTCCGCGGTTTGCTCGCTCAACAGGCTGACGAGCTCGCGCGCATAGCGCTGTGCCGCTTCGCCCGGCTCATCGCTGTTCCGGCGCGGCAAAGTGTCCGGATCGTACAGTAGGATAGGGTCGATGTCGGAGGAATAATTGAGTTCGCCCGCACCATGTTTGCCAAGCGCAAGCGCTATCATTCCGGCAGGTTCTGCGTCCTCCACTCGGCGCCGGATCACATGCGTGATCGCACGGTCGAGCGCGCGGTCCGCCAATGAAGACAGCTCCTCCATCACTCGCGTGACAGGGAATGCTCCAGCGAGATCGCCAATCGCCAGCGCAGTTGCAAAACCCAGTCGCTCGCGCCGCAAACCGGCACTGATCGAAGTGGAAGCTCCACCCGCTTCACGCGCCCATTCGAGTGCTTCTTCGCCTTGGCCGCCTGCCAATAGAGCAGCCAGTTCCGGCTGCCGCTCAAGCGCGCGCGCCAGAAACGGCGCTTCACCGCGAGCGCGTTCCAGCGCGCCATTCCAGTCTGCTTGTGCTTGGAGCTCAGCCATTGCGTCTCCCTGCCGCTGCCGGGCTGGCGACGCAAGTGCATGCATGCTGCGGCTTGCTCAATCGTAAGCCACACGGCACAAGCCGAATTCTCCTTCTCGAATAGAAAAGAGACGCCTTTCAATGAACCCTGCTGTGATGCCTCCGGAATGGGTGCCGCAACGCTGGCTTTGGATCGGCTTCCCGCATCTGGCGGAGGAATGGCCGGGCTATCTTGAGGCTGCACAAGAACAGATCGCTATTTTCGCCAATGCGGTCGCGGATAGCGGGCAGGAGGTGCGACTGCTGGTGCGCGATGACGTCAATGCGGGAAGGGCGCGCGCGCTTGTCTCGGAGAACGTCACGCTGGAGCAGCGCGCATATGGCGACATCTGGCTGCGCGATACCGGGCCGCTGGTACGCCGCGACGGCTCGGCTTTAAGGTGCGGCTTCAATGGCTGGGGCGGCAAATATCTGATGGAAGGCGACCAGACCATCGGCGCAGAGCTTGCCCGCGATGCAGGCCTGCCTGTGGTGGAAAGCGACTGGGTGCTGGAAGGAGGCGCGGTCGATGGCGATGGCACAGGCACGATCCTGACGACAGAGCAATGCTTGCTCAACCCCAATCGCAATCCGGAGCTATCGCGCGCGGATATCGAAGAACGGCTCGCTCGCGATCTGGGTGCCACAAATGTGGTGTGGCTCGGCGAGGGGCTGATCAATGACCACACCGACGGCCATGTCGACAATCTCGCGCGGTTTGTGCACGCGGGCGAAGTGGTGCTGCCGCAAGCGACAGGGCCTGGCGACCCTAACGCTGCGATCTATGCAGGCGCCAAAGCGCGGCTGCTGGAGGCGGGCCTCAAAGTGCATGACATCCCATCGCCGGGACGGATAGAGCGCGAGGGCACGATTGAGCCCGCAAGCTATGTCAATTTCGCGATCACCACGCATCTGGTCGTGGTGCCGGTTTTCGGCTCTCCACATGACGAAGATGGCGTTGCTGCGATTGCAACGCTGTTCCCTGATCGCGCGACCATTGGCCTTCCAGCTGAGGCGGTGCTTGCAGGCGGAGGCGGCTTTCATTGCGCGAGCCAGCAAATGCCGGATTTGAGCCAAGGCAGTTCTTAACGGCCCGTTAGGATTTGGCGCGCATTATCCTCGCCATGTCCAATCCCATTTCAAAAACGCGCGCGGCTGAGCTCACACAAAAGCTAGCCAATGCCAAAGCGGACATCCTGCGCACCACGCTGGTGTGCAGCTGCGCGATGGCACTGATATTGGCAGGCCGCGCGCTTCCCTTTTGATCCGGTTTTGAAGGCGGCGGCGCTGGCTTAGCGGCGCTCCTTCCCGACATTCTCCATCACTGAAATTTTTCGCTGTAACCATTCTGCTGGTTCGCGCGAATTCTCTCATACGAGCAGTCGTGACGCTGCTTGTAAGAAAGGATGCCATGCGAAAACCCTTGATCACCCTCATGTGTGGCATCGCCTCTCTGGGCGCTGCAGCTTTCGCTTTCTCCCCCCGTGATGAAAGCGCAGCGCCCATACCCCTTGCAGGCGGCGAACCCGTCCTTCTGGAATTGTTCACCAGCCAGGGGTGCTCCTCCTGCCCCCCTGCTGACCGACTGGCCGCGCGCTTGGACCAGGAGACTGGTCTGGTCGTCGTGTCGCGGCCAGTCACCTATTGGGACCGGCTGGGCTGGAAAGACACTCTGGCAAGCGAAGCCAATACAACGCTCCAGCGCCAATATGCGCGCGCCGGCCTTTCGGGTCGCAACGGCGTCTACACTCCGCAGCTCGTGATTGACGGAGCGATTGGCGTGGTCGGCTCGCAGGAGCGTGCAATCCGCCAAAGCGTCAACGCCGCGCGCAAAGGCGACACCGCTGCGATCCGAGTCCGCGAAGGCCAGGGTGGCGGTTACTCCATCGGCTTGGGTGGCCAAACCGAGGAAACGGCTGAACTGGCCTTGCTTGGTATCGCCAGCCGCGCCCAAGTCGCCATCGGACGCGGAGAGAATTCCGGCCGCGCAATTACTTACGTGAATGTCCTGCGCAGCGAGCGTGTGATTGCTGAGTGGACCGGCGGCGCGAAGCATGTCGCGCTCAATGCCAATGCACTGAAGGATGCAAGCGCAGACCGCTATGCGCTAGTCTTGCGCGAACCGGGCGGCGGCAAAGTGCTCGCCGCTCACTGGCTCAAATAGTCAGACCAATCGCGCCAATGCGGCCAATGCCGCGCCAGCCAGCACGATACCCACCGCTATCCGCCACGCACGATCGCTGACCTTGCCGAAAGCGAGTGAACCGATCCAATTGCCCAGCAGCACAAGCGGAAACAGCGCGAGGCCCAGAGCAACCACTTTCATCTCCAGCACGCCGATCGCGACGCCTGAGCCAACCCCTGCAAAAGCCGACACGCCGAAAATGCCGATCATCGATGCTTTGGCAGTGCTTCGCGCAATATCGCGCCCGACATAATAGGGCACCACGGGCGGGCCAGGCATCGCTGCAAAACCGGTCAGCACACCTGCGGACAGCCCTACGGCAGACGTCGTTGCAAGACCCGGCTGCTTCGAGCCGCGCTTCGGCAGCAGGATCGCAAAGAAAGCAGACAGCGCGATCAGAGCTATCAAAAGTCTCGCCAGCGGCTCAGAGATCGCCGCGAGCAACATCAGGCCAGGCGGCGTCCCGATGACGACCAAGGCGCTGATCAGCGCCGCGCTCTTTTCCGCTTCGCGCAGGATCATGCGGATCTCAGTCAAAGCCAGCAATCCCGCCATGATGTTGATCGCAAGCACAGCTTCGACAGGGGTCAATGCAAGCGCAAGGATAGGCACCAGCAAGATGCCGAAGCCGAACCCAGTCAGCCCGCGAATGAAGGCCGCGCCAAGCGTCGCAATGACCGCGACAGCGATCTGCAACCCGGTAAATCCAGTGAGGAAGCCCTCGAGAATGTCCAAAGCCTAGCCGCGCAAATCAGGCGGAGTCGCTTCAGCGCTCAGCATCGCAATGGCCTCATCGAGAGACATGACGCGCTGCTCTTTCTCGCCGAGCGTCCGGATAGCGACAGTGCCTTCTTCCGCTTCGCGCATGCCGACAACCAGCAGATGCGGAACCTTCGCCAGAGAATGCTCGCGTACCTTGTAATTGATCTTCTCATTGCGGAAGTCGGTTTCCACCCGGATGCCCGCCGCTTCCAGCTTTGCCGCGACTTCCTGCCCATAAGGGTCCGCGTCGGAAACGATAGTCGCCACGACCGATTGCACCGGCGCGAGCCAAACGGGCAAGCGGCCAGCAAAGTGCTCGATCAGAATGCCGATGAAGCGCTCATACGAACCGAAGATCGCGCGGTGCAGCATGACCGGACGGTGTCTTCCGCCATCCTCGCCAATATATGTTGCATCGAGCCGTTCAGGCAAAACGCGGTCGCCCTGGATCGTGCCGACCTGCCAGGTCCGGCCAATCGCATCGGTCAAATGCCATTCGAGCTTGGGCGCATAGAACGCACCTTCGCCGGGAAGTTCTTCCCAGCCGAATTCCTCGTTCATCATGCCCGCCTCTTCGACGGCATCGCGCAATTCCTGCTCGGCCTTGTCCCAATCAGAATCGCTGCCGAGCCGCTTTTCCGGACGCAGCGCCAGCTTGATCGCAAACTTGAACCCGAAGTCGGAATAGACGTCCGCTGCGAGCTTACAGAAAGCGCGGACCTCCTCGACGACCTGTTCTTCCTTGCAGAAGATATGCGCATCGTCCTGCGTGAACTGACGCACGCGCATCAGGCCATGGAGCGCGCCATGCGGTTCATTGCGGTGACAGCAGCCCATTTCGCCAAGCCGGATCGGCAGCTCTTTATAGCTGGTTATGCCTTGCTTGAAGACGAGCACATGCGCCGGACAGTTCATCGGCTTGATCGCCATCCAGTCAGCGTCTTTTGCGACATTAGGCGCTGCCGCCGCTTCGCCGTCTTCGTCCACTTCAGGCACGATGTCAGGCACCGCGAACATGTTCTCGGCATATTTGCCCCAGTGGCCTGAAGCGGTCCATTGGCGCACATCCATCAGCTGCGGCGTCTTAATCTCGCGATAGCCGGAGCCATCCATCTTGCGCCGCATGTAAGCCTCAAGCTCGCGCCAGATGCGATAGCCTTTGGGGTGCCAGAAGACAGAGCCGTGCGCTTCTTCCTGCAAGTGGAACAGATCCATCTCGCGGCCGAGCTTGCGGTGATCGCGCTTGGCGGCCTCTTCCAGCCGGTGAAGATGCGCGTTCAGCTGCTTCTTGTTGAGCCAGCCGGTTCCGTAAATGCGGGTGAGCTGGGCGTTCTTCTGATCGCCGCGCCAATAGGCACCGGCAACGCGCATCAGCTTGAAGGCTTGCGGGTCGAGCTTGCCGGTCGAGGCCAGATGCGGACCCCGGCACATGTCGAGCCAATCATCGCCTGACCAGTAAACCGTCAGCTCTTCGTTCTCAGGAAGCTCCGTGGCCCACTCGGCCTTGAACGCTTCGCCTTCGCTTTCCCACTTTTCGATGAGCTGCTGGCGTGACCATACCTCGCGGCGCAGCGGCTTATCCGCTTTGATGATCTCGCGCATCTTTTCTTCGATCGCCGGCAAATCGTCCATGCTGAACGGCTCGCGCGAAGCTGGCGCCATGACGTCGTAATAGAAGCCGTCATCGGTCGCCGGGCCGAAAGTGATCTGCGTACCGGGATAGAGCGCTTGCACTGCTTCAGCGAGCACATGCGCGAAGTCGTGCCGGGCCAGCTCAAGCGCGTCTTCTTCATCCTTTGACGTGATCAGAGCGAGCTCGGCATCCCCTTCAAACGGTCGGTTGAGATCGCGCACTTCTCCATCCACGCGCGCGGCCAATGCAGCCTTGGCTAGGCCGGGGCCGATCGCTGCTGCAACGTCAGCGGGGGTGGAGCCGGGCTCCATCTCGCGCACGGAGCCATCGGGCAGGCTGATCTTCAGAAGTTCGGTCATCAATCTCGTCCGTTATCTTTGCGGCGCGCACTGCCACATTGCAGCGCACACCGGAAGAGCGGTGTCACTTAGTTTTACGAATTTTCGGGAGGCTGACACCGAAGCCACCCGAAGCCGGGTGGCGATGCTTGGCTCAGACCAACAGCAACCGCCCCCGGATATCCAAGGTGGTAGTTGTGGTGGTGGTCGTGGTCAGCATGAAAACCATGCGAGGGCATATAGCGATCGAGTGTTGCGATGTCATTATTGCAGGCTCCCCGAGCGCAATCGGAAAGCTCTCGCTCCATTTTGGAAAGGGTGCTTGACATATGTGCAAATCAATGACAAACACCCTTTACATAAGGAAAAGGAACATTGACTATGACGAAACCTCTCCAAGCCATGATCTGGGCCTTGGCAATCGTCTTTGTGGCGACGCTGGCAGGTCAGGGAGCCATCGAAAACGGCAGTGCAACGACTTTGATGATCGTCCTGCCTCTCATCGCCAGCATGCAGCTCAGCAATCGCTTCAGCTGCAAATCAAACTCAAGGAGCTGCTAAGCCATGACCGCAACAAACCCATCGGCCCAATCTTCCATAAAGAGAAAGCCTGTCCTTCCGTGGTTCGGAGCATTCTTTGCCGTTCTTTTCGGCATGATCGCAGTCCTCAGCGCTTCTGATATCGATGATCCGCTGATCGCAAACGGCTTGATCCTCGTGTCCATGATCTTCCTGATCAAGGCTGGCATGAACGCTGTGCACAACGCGGGAAAGCAAGGCGCACAAGGCAGCCCGACGCGCAACTACCTCATCCGCATGCTGGTGGTGAGCGTCGCTTATGTCGGCTCGCTCTTTGCAGCGAGTTCGCTGATCGAAGAAGGTGATCCCATCACCATCCTCAGCCTCGCCATAGCGGTGGTCCCCGGCCTTGCCGTTGTCGGCTATTTCTGGGCGATCGGCAGTTTTATTGTCGAGCTCAAGGATGAATTCATTCGTATGCTGAATGTTCGCCAGTCGCTGATTGCAACGGCTATCTCCATGTCGGCAGCCTCCATCTGGGGCTTTCTCGAAAACTTCGGTCAGGTCCCGCATGTGGATGCCTATTGGTGGCCGATCGTGTGGTTCTTCGGTCTGGGTATTGGCGCGCTTGCGAACAAGATCCAGTTCGGCACCGCTGGAGAGTGCTGATGAACAATCGTTTGAAAGTCCTCCGGGCTGAGCGCGACTGGAGCCAGCAAGACCTAGCCGACAGGCTGGGGGTCTCGCGCCAGAGCGTCAACGCTATCGAGAAAGGTCGCTACGATCCCTCTCTCCCTCTCGCCTTCAACATTGCAGAAGTCTTCGGACTCGCGATCGAAGAGATTTTCTCCAAGGACAGCGAAGCAGCATGAAAACTCTACCCTCTCTGATGGCCGGCCTTGCCTTGCTCATCAGCAGCCCCGCTCTCGCGCAGGACAATCCCCAAGCCTGCGCCCCGTATGAGAGCATCGGGAGCGGACCCGACCTGATCCTCACCCCAGGTCTGGGCTCCGCTCCCGAAGTGTGGGACGGCGTGAAGGACAGCCTCAGTGAGAAATACACTGTGCACCTTGTCCATGTTGCTGGCTTTGCCGGACGCCAAGCTGAAGGCGATCCTGAAACAATTCTCGACAATGCGAGCGCCGAAATCATCGCTTACATGGATTGCAAGAGGATCGAAGCGGCACGCTATGCCGGTCATTCCATGGGCGGTTTTCTCGGCCTCAAGCTGGCCGCAGAAGAGCCCTCCCGGATCGAGCGGCTGGTGATCGTGGATTCGCTGCCATTCTTCCCGCTCATCTTTTCGCCGCAAGCCAATGTCGAGGCGGTTACTCCGCAAGCTGATGGCATGCGCGCGCAGATTCTCGGTCAGTCAGACGAGCAATTCGCACAAAGCCAGCAAGCTGGCGTTCGCTCGCTCGTGCAAAACACCGACTTTCACGACACAGTGGTCGGCTGGTCCCTCGCGAGCGATCGCACAGCCTTCGCGAATGCCCTGCATGCGCTCATGACAACCGATTTGCGGCCAAAGCTGGCGAATGTCGCAACTCCGACAACTGTCATCGCGGCATCAAACGCTTTCGCTCCGCGCGAACGTGTGGAAGCGCTTTACACAGGCGCTTATGACGGTCTGGCAGGCGTCCAAGTGGAAATCGTCGAGGACAGTTTCCACTTCATCATGTTCGATCAGCCCGAGGCGTTTGCCGCAGCGCTCGAAGCTGCGCTCGCCAGCGAATGAGCGCTTCGGCTTAAAGCGAGAAAGTGTGCGATCCGGCGCTGGTTTCCAGCCGCCGGGCCGCCACCAGTTTGGCAGAGCGCGAACGCACGTTCTCGGTAAAGCGATGCTCCGTCACCGCCTTGTCGCGCGACAGCTCGACCATCGCATAACCACGCTGCGCAGTGTCAGCCCAGACAAGCTCTTCATTGCGATCAAGCGCTGCGCGCGCGAAATCGGCTGGCGCAATTGCGCGCAAATTGTTCTCCAGTCCCGGCGAGCTGACCGACGTCACACCGATCTCGACGCCGACTTTTTCTGCGCCATGCGCAAGCTCGAAACCCCACGCATTATGCGTGTCGCCTGTCAGCACGATCAGGTTTGCATCAGCGTTGAGCGCCGCTTCGAACACGCGGTCGCGCGCGGCGGGATAGCCATCCCACGCATCCATATTGGCAGGCAGACCGGCTTCGCTCGACATGGCTGCAGCAAGCGTGCGCCGCCGGACAAAACCGGGCGCGTCATCGGTCAATCCATCGACAATCGAAGGCGGCGTATAGAGCTTGCCCATCAGCACTTGCTGCACCAGCACTTGCCAGATTTTGCCTTCGCCTTTCGATGCTGCAAGCCCTTCAGCCAGCCACGCCTCTTGCGGTTTGCCAAGCAATTGCCGGTCAGCTTCAGTCCATTGCCCTTCGCGGAACGCCGCGAGCGCCTGCATCGCGGCTTGCGGGTTCTCGGCCGCTTCGATCAGCCGGCCCAAATGGAACTGCTCTTCGCGCCCTTCCAGCCGTGTATCGAGCCGGAACAGCGTCGCGAGATCGCCCACGTCATAACGTGCATAGGGTTCATCGGAGACCGGCATCCATTCGCGGTAGACACGCTTGGTGATTTCCTTGCGCACCTGCCAATCGCCTTCCGTCTCCGGCTGGTGGTTCTGCGCGCCGCCCATCCAGCTGTCATTGGTGCTTTCATGATCGTCCCAAACGCTGATCATCGGGACCATCTGATGCAGCCGCCGTAAATCAGGGTCCGCGCGATAGGTCGCATAGCGCAGCCGGTAGTCGGCAAGCGTCACAGTTTCATTGACAGGCCAAAGCCCGCGCTCGGGATGCGCCTGGCGAAGCGATGGGTAAGCGCCGCGTTGATATTCGTAGATATAGTCGCCGAGATGCAGCGCGAGATCGACATCGTTCACGTCAGCCGCATGGGCATAGGCGTTGAAATATCCGAAGCCGAGATTGGAGCAGCTGAACACAGCCATGCGGAACGCGCTGACGCCGGCCTCTGGCAAGGTCCGCGTGCGCCCGACGTCGGAGATCGAACCATCCGGCGCGACAAACCGATAGAAATACCAGCGATCCGGCTCCAAACCGGTGGCGGTGGCTTTCGCGCAGAAATCGCGGCTTGAGCTGGCGAGCGCTTCCCCTTGCGCAACGGGCCGCGCAAAGTCTTGCGAAGCGCTCACTTCCCATGTGAGCTTGGTCTCTTCTTCAGCCACATAGCGGGTCCAGAGCAAAACGCTCGACTGGCTCGGCTCGCCGCTTGCAATGCTATGCGTGAAACCGCTGCCAAACCCGCGCGCGGCCAGCGGGGAAGCGGCCAGCATCGCGCTTGCTGCGCTCAAGCGAAACAGATTGCGGCGGCTGATCCCGGCTTGTGTCGCCGAAGTTGGCTCAGGCGTTGGAGGCGGCGTGGATGCGATCATGGCGAACCTTTGTGCTCTATGCTCCTGCTCTAACGCAGGCACATGTCCAGATGATGACTGGCGCTGCACGCTAGGCTTGCTTTGGCCAGCCATGCAAGGGCAAGAAGCTCCGGATGAGTGACACACAGTTCCACACAGCTGAAAATGGCGGCAGGATCGCCTTCCGCCAAACTCAAGGCAAAGGGCCCATGCTGGTCTTCTTGCCCGGCTACATGTCAGACATGGCAGGCGGCAAAGCGACCGCTCTGTTTGACTGGGCTCAGGCGGAAGGGCGGGCTGCTTTGCTGCTTGATTATTCCGGCTGCGGGATGAGCGATGGCGACTTTGCCGATGGCTCACTCAGCCGATGGCGCGATGAAGTTCTGGAGCTGATCGAGCATTATGGCGGCGATCATAAAGTCTTGCTGATCGGGTCATCGATGGGCGGCTGGCTCAACCTGATGGTTGGCGAGAGGCTTGGGCCGAGACTCGCAGGCTTGATCGGGATCGCATCCGCGCCGGACTTTACAGAATGGGGCCGCGCTGAAGAAGACAAGGCGAAGCTTACCGCCGGTGAGACAGTCTATGACCCGAACCCCTACGGACCGGAGCCGACCCCGATGCACGCGACATTCTGGGCCGACGGGCAAGCCAACCGGATGCTGGAGCGCGTCATAGAGATCGACGCGCCTGTTCGCCTTCTGCACGGCCAGGGCGATGCAGACGTGCCGTGGGAAATCAGCCTGAAGCTCGCGGCGGCGTTGCGTTCAGACAATGTGCAGACGCTCTTCATCAAAGACGGCGATCACCGATTATCGCGCGATGCAGACATTGCGCTGCTGATCAACACATGCGCGCAGCTTTGCGCTGAGAATGAAACCACACTCTTGAAAGATTGAATGTGCCTGCCGCTTTTTCTGTGATGCTGCCGCTGATGCTGATGCAAGTCGGACCCAATCCGGCTCAGGGAGGCATGCCCGATTATTCGGCAGAAATTCAAGACAGGCCGCCGCGCGAGGCGCCAGCAAACGATCCAGCTGGGCTTGCTACGAGTGCGGACAATAGCTGGCTCAAGAACTGCCTGGACCTCGTCGAAACAGCGCCTTCACGTGCGCATGTTCAAGCGCAATTGCGGCGCACAGAGAGCGAAGGCCGCGATCAGGTCGTCGCCAATTACTGCCTCGGCATGGCCTCGACCAGCCTTGAGCTGTGGAGCGATGCGATGAGCGCATTCCTCGCCGCGCGCGATGGAACAGATGGCAGCGAACAACGCCTCAAGGCCCGCTTTGGCGTGATGGCTGGCAATGCGGCCATCGCCGCGACTGACTATGCCAATGCGCTCACGGTTTTGGCGCGGGCGCAGCGCGATGCGGAAGGCGCAGGCTTCGGCCCGATGGCGTCCATCGCAGCGATCGATCAGGCGCGCATTTTCGTTGCACAAGGCGAGACTGAGCCAGCCATCGCAGCGCTCGGCAATGCCCGCAGGCTTGATCCGAACTCAGGCGATGCTTGGCTCCTGTCCGCCACTCTCATGCGCAGGCTCGAACGCCTGGATGAAGCGCAAAGCATGATTGAACGGGCAAGCGAGCTTGCACCCGTCGATGCACGTGTCGCCCTGGAAGCAGGCCTGATCGCAGCGCTTGCCGGGCGCGATGATGCGGCGCGCGAAAGCTGGAATTCCGTGATCAGTCTCGCACCGGTAAGCGCGGAAGCCGACAGCGCGCGCGATTATCTCGCGCAGCTGGGCGATGCTGTTCCCACGCCTTAGAGCAGAAAGTCCTCTCTTATCTCCCTTAGACCGGGTCTGCTGATGCGCACTGGCAAGGGGGGCCATGACAGCATTGACCAACAGACCCGGCTGGGTTGTGACCGTGGGCGTAAGACCCGTCACGACCGAGGACCGCGCGCCATGCGGCGTTGCCGGAAGGGAAAGAGCCAATCCGCACAGCGCCTTTCCGTTTTAGACAGCACGCAGCAAAAGCGGGCGGTGCGGCCAAAAAAAACGCGCTTGCGGGCTGTGAAGGGTAAGCGTATTTACGAATTATTCGTGCGACTAAAGACAATATAATTGCGCGCACTCAGCAGGGGCAGGAGCAGGACATGGCCTCCAAGACCAATCAGGACAAACACGCCGATGCTTTGGCGCGCGCTATGCGCGCTTCGCTGTTGCCGGGCGATACGCCCTTCAGCGGCAAGCCTTTGAAAGAAGCTGCGCGATTTGTGCTGGATACAGCCGCCGCGCGCGATGCCGATCGCAGCGCCTTCAGCATTGCAAGCGCAAGCGATGAACGCCGGTTCGGCCGCGTCGCGGTCGTCAATGATGACATGCCGTTCCTTGTTGATTCTGTTGCAGCCGCGATTGCCTCGCAGGGGCTGGCGATCGACCGCCTGGTGCATCCGATCATTGCAGTTCAGCGCGGACCGAAGGGGCAACTGGATCATCTGTCCGGTCTGGGAAATGGTGCTCCTGATAAAACCAAGCGCGAGTCGATGATCTACATCGAAACCGAGCGGGTTGATGCACGTGAACGGCGCGCTATGGAAATAGAGCTGCGGCAAGCGCTGGCTGATGTGCGCGCGGCCGTCGCAGACTGGCCCAAACTGCAAGAAGCAATGCGCGAGGACGCAGAGCTCGTGAGGGACGAAGAGCAAGCATCGCTCCTCAAGTGGTTCAATTCAGGCATGCTTACACAGCTGGGCCATGTCACGCGCAAGCGCGATGGCAGTCATGCCAAAGTGCTGGGCGTCTGCCGCAAAAGTGCGAAACACCTGCTGTCCGATGACAGCTATAAGCGCGCCTTTGCCTGGTTCGATGAAGGCACCGCAAAATCGCCGCGCGAGTTGCTCGTCGTCAAAGCCAATCAGGTGTCGCGCGTACACCGGCGCGTCCCGCTTGATCTGTTCGTTGTTCCGGTGCGCGAAAAAGGCAAAGTGACCGCGCTTTCCGTGCACGCCGGGGTTTGGACCAGCGCTGCGCTCGCGACACCGCCAGCCGAAGTCCCGCTGCTGCGCTCAACTTTGAACCAATTGACCAGCAAGCTTGGCTTTGCTGCGGCCAGCCATGATGGCAAGGCTCTGGTCCACGCGCTCACAACTTTGCCGCATGATTTGCTGGTCGGCTTTTCTGCCAAGGATGTCGCGCGTGTCGCTACGACCATGATGGGGCTGGTCGACCGTCCAAGACCGCGCCTCACGCTGGTCGAAGCACCGCTCGCCCGGCACGTCTTCGCTTTCGTCTGGATGCCGCGCGATATGTTGGCCACACAAGTGCGCCATCAGATCCAGGACATGCTCACAGAGAGCGACGGCGTTGACCTGCTCGATTGGAGCCTGGAAGTCGAAGGCGGCAATCTCGCCATGCTGCGCTTTGTGCTGGACATTCGCGCCAGCCGCTCTTCGCCAGGCAAGACACCGCTCGACGGCAGCGATCTGGAAGCGCGGCTGCAAGACATGCTGCGCGGTTGGAGCGAAGCGGTCGAACGCCACCTTGCCGAAACCGAAGAGGCAGGTCGCGCTGCAGCAATCGCCACGCGCTATGCCAGCGCTTTGCCCAGCAATTATCGCAGCGAATATGGTCCGGCTGAAGCCGCGGTCGACATTCAGCGCTTGCGCGGGCTCAGCGCCTCCGACCGCGCCAAGCGTGATTGCAGGCTCTACCATCTCGATGGCGACCCGGATGATGAGCTGCGCTTGAAAGTCTATCTGCAAGAGGGCGCTCTCGCGCTGTCTGATGCAGTGCCCGCGCTTGAGAACTTCGGCTTCCGCGTGCTGACCGAGCTTCCAACGCGACTTGATGGGGATGCGCTGGGCACGATCCACGATTTCCGCTTAGCGCTGCCGGATGGCGATGCAGCAAGGCCGCTGCTCGAACGGGCCGCGATAATCGAGCAAGCGATCGCATGCGTGCTCAATGGCGAAGCAGAGGATGATCCGTTCAACCGGCTGGTGGTCGGGACCGGCCTTTCCGCCAAGGAAGCGGATTGGATGCGCGCTTTCTATCGTTATCTGCGTCAGGCCGGGATCAGCTTCACGATCTACACGGTCGTCGATGCGCTGAGCGGCGCGCAGGCCGTCACGCGCGCTATGATCGACTTGCTCCGCGCGCTTCATGAGCCCGGCTTCAAAGGCGATCGCGATGCAGCGGCGAGCGAAGCCAAAGAAATGATAAGGCGCGGCCTCGCAAGAGTTCATGCCATTAATGATGACCGTTTGCTGAGACTCTATCAGGCATTGATCGGAGCCATCCTGCGCACGAATATTTTTGCGCCTGCCGCAAGCGAAGCGCTCGCGTTCAAGATCGATTCCAGTCTCGTTCCGAACCTGCCCAAGCCTGTCCCCTGGCGCGAGATCTTTGTCTATTCGCGCCGCGTGGAAGGCATCCACTTGCGCGCAGGCCCCATCGCACGCGGCGGCTTACGCTGGTCAGACAGGCGCGATGACTTCCGCACCGAAATCCTTGGCCTGATGAAAGCGCAGCGCGTCAAGAACGCTGTGATTGTGCCGACCGGAGCCAAGGGCGGCTTCTATCCCAAGCAATTGCCCTCGCCATCGCGCGATCGCGCGGGCTGGGCGGCTGAAGGCCAGGCAAGCTATGAAGTCTTCATCCGCACGCTGCTGTCCATCACCGACAATCTTAAAGGCAACAAGGTAAAGCATCCGGATCAAGTCGTCATCCGCGACGGCGAAGACCCCTATTTCGTCGTAGCCGCCGACAAGGGCACAGCGCGCTTCTCGGACGTTGCCAATGGTATCGCTGAAAAGGCGGACTTCTGGCTGGGCGATGCGTTCGCGAGCGGCGGCTCGAATGGTTATGACCACAAGGCCATGGGCATCACCGCGCGCGGAGCATGGGTCAGTGTGCAGCGCCACTTCCTTGAGCAAGGCGTCGATGTCCAAAAGGACAGCGTGCGCGTCGCCGGCTGCGGCGACATGTCCGGCGATGTGTTCGGCAATGGCATGCTGCTTTCAAAAGCGATCAAGCTAGTCGCGGCATTCGACCACCGACACATCTTCATCGATCCCGATCCTGACCCGGCAAAAAGCTGGAAAGAGCGCAAGCGCATGTTCGAGCTCTCCGGATCGAGCTGGGACGATTATAACAAGGACCTCATTTCCAAAGGCGGCGGCGTATTCCCGCGCGATGCGAAGACCATCAAGCTGTCAAAGCAAGCGCAACAAGCGCTTGATGTGGAGCAAAAGGAGTGGGAGCCTGAAGCGCTCATCAGCGCGGTCCTCAAAAGCCCGGTCGATCTGATCTGGTTCGGCGGGATCGGCACTTACATCAAGGCTTCGTCCGAGAACAACGCAAGCGTTGGCGACCCCGGCAATGATGCATTGCGTGTAGACGCGAAAGAGCTTCGCGCGAAAGTGATCGGCGAAGGCGCAAACCTTGGCATCACACAAGCCGGCCGAATCGAATTCAGCAAAGCAGGCGGGCGCTGCAATACCGACTTCATCGACAACTCGGCAGGTGTTGATTGCTCGGACAATGAAGTGAACATCAAAATCGCACTCGCTGATGCGCGCAGGTCCGGCAAACTGACTGAAAAGCGCCGCATCGCATTGCTGGAAGAAATGACAGACGATGTCGCGGACATCGTGCTGGAAGATAACCGCTTGCAAGCGCTTGCTTTGTCAGTAGCAGAAGCAGGCGGCGCGCGCGCGATGGATTCGCAAATCCAGCTGATCGAAGCGTTGGAGCGCCGCGGTGTGCTCGACCGCAAAACAGAAGGCCTTGCGGATAACCAGACTTTGAGCCGCCGCGCAGCAGACGGTCAGGGCATGACCCGGCCAGAGCTTGCGGTGCTGCTATCTTCGACCAAACTCGTCCTGCAGGACGCGATTGAAGACAGCCGCTTGCCAAGCGCGAAGACACTTCAATCAACCCTGGTCGAAAGCTTCCCCGCGCCTATGCGCGAGGATTTTGCCAAGCAGATCGCAAACCACCAGCTGCGCGCTGAAATCATCGCGACCAAGCTTGCGAACCGTATTGTCAACCGGCTCGGCATAATTCACCCGTTCGAGCTGGCTGAGGAAGAAGGCGTTGACCTTTCGCAAGTCGCGGCAAGCTTCGTTGCGGTGGAAACGCTGTTCGATCTGCCAGACATGTGGGCTGCGATTGAAGAGCAGGACATGCCTGAAGAGGCGCGGCTCCGTTTGCTCGACCGCTTGGCTGCCGCAAGCGCGAACCTCATGTCAGACGTGCTGCGCACAACCGGCGGCAAGATCGAGATTGAGGATCTCGCACGTGACCTCGGCTCCGGCATCCGCACCTTGTCCGGCGCGACCGATCGCTTGATTTCCAGCGCCTCTCGCCAGCAATCAACCGCGCTGTGCGAGGAATTGCAGGCAGCGGGCGCTCCGGCAAAACTTGCCAATGCCGTTGCGACATTGTTCGATATGGACGGCTCAACAGGACTTTCGCATCTCGCTTTTGAAGCGAAGATCGATCCCGAAGAGCTCACTTCGGCCTTCACAAGGGTTGGCGAGAAGCTGGGACTTGGCTGGGCGCAAAGCACGGCTGCGATGATGAACCCCTCCGACATCTGGGAGCGGCCGCTTGTCAGCGGGCTCGCACGCGATTTCCAGCAGATGCGGCTTGAGTTCCTGCGGCGGGTCTTGCGCAAGAAAGCAAATGCGAAAGATCCGCAGGGCGCAGTCGAAAAATGGGCGGAGCAGAACGAGGACGCCATCGCGCAGTTCCGCACGATGATTTCGCGCGCGCAGGATCAGTCGCCGGTGTCGCCGGTTGCGCTTGCACAGATCGCCAGTCAGGCCCGTAATTTGCTGGAAAGGTAGAGGTTGTGAGCGTGCGTGCAGGGCTTGACCTCGCGCGCATTTGCGACGACGCAGGCGCGCATGGATCACGCTGATGTAGTCATTGTGGGGACGGGCCATGGCGGAGCGCAGGCTGCAATTGCGCTGCGCCAGCGTGGCCATGAAGGCTCAATCATCATGCTGGGTCGTGAGAGCGAGCCGCCTTATGAGCGCCCGCCGCTATCCAAGGAATATCTCGCTGGCGACAAGCCGTTCGAGCGCATTCTGATCCGACCTGAAAAGTTCTGGGCAGACAAGAATGTCGATCTGCGGCTTAGCAGCCCAGTTGCGGAGATTGACTGGCTCGGCCATGCGGTTGTGCTCTCCGATGGCAGCCGCGTCGGCTATCGCAAGCTGATCTGGGCAGGCGGCGGCGATGCAAGGCGCCTGTCCTGCTCAGGCGCGAACCTCAAAAGCGTCCATTGCGTGCGCAGCCGCCGCGATGTCGACGCGATCATGCAAGCGCTGTCTGACGGCCCCAAGAAAGTCGTTGTGATAGGCGGCGGCTATATCGGATTGGAAGCCGCAGCCGTGCTGCGCAAGCTCGATTGCGATGTGACACTGCTTGAGGCGCTACCGCGCGTGTTGGCTCGTGTGGCAGGCGAAGAATTGAGCCGCTTTTACGAAGAAGAGCACCGCAAGCACGGTGTGGATGTGCGGCTCGACACACAAGTCGAAGCGCTCGAAGGCGCAGACAATCATGTCACCAGCGTGAAGCTTGCCGATGGCACCTCAATTCCTTGCGACATGGTGATTGTCGGGATCGGGATCGTGCCATCCGTCGGTCCTCTGATCGCAGCCGGAGCGGCTGGTTCCAATGGCGTGGATGTCGATGAGTTCTGCCGCACCACGCTCGATGATGTCTATGCGATTGGCGACTGCGCAGCCCATGCGAATGACTTTGCCGATCGCGCTGTGATCCGTCTGGAATCGGTCCAGAACGCCAATGACATGGCGAATTGCGTTGCGCGCGCGATCATGGGCGAAAAAGAGCCCTATCACGCGCTGCCGTGGTTCTGGTCAAACCAGTATGACCTCAAACTGCAGACAGCAGGGCTGAGCTTGGACCATGACCAGACTGTGCTGAGAGGCGAGCCGGCCAGCCGCAAGTTCACGCTGGTCTACCTGAAAGAGGGCAGGCCCATCGCGTTCGACTGCGTCAATACAGTCAAAGACTATGTGCAAGGCCGCAAGCTTCTGGAAAGCGGACCGCAGGAGATTGATCCGGAGCTGCTCGCCAATCGCGAGGTCCCGCTTAAAGAGCTGATCTACATAAAGTCATCGTGAAGGGCTGCATTGCGTAATGAAAGCAGGTGACGGCAAGCCGATGCTGGGCGGGCTCAAGGTGCTGGACCTGACGACTGTCGTTTTCGGGCCGTACTGCACGCAAATCCTTGCAGATTTCGGCGCGGAAGTGATCAAAGTCGAAGCGCCCGGCGGCGATGTGCTGCGCCATTCGGCACGTTCTGCGAAAACCAAAGGCATGGCGCCAGCCTATCTTGCCTTCAATCGCGGCAAGCGCTCGCTTGTGCTCGATTTGAAGGACGAAGCAGACAAAGCGCGCTTTGCCGAGCTTCTGGCTGAAGCCGATGTGTTCATTCATAATGTGCGCGAAGAAGCGATCACACGGCTTGGCTTTGACTATGAAAGCGTGAAAGCGGCTAATCCCGAAATCGTCTATGTTCACTGCGTCGGGTTCGGATCTGGCGGGCCTTATGAAGGGCTTCAGGCCTATGATGACGTGATCCAGGCAGCGAGCGGAGCCGCCAGTCTGCTCCCGCGCGTCGATGGCAATCCGGCGCCGCGCTATCTGCCTTCGCTTATCGCGGACAAAGTCGCCGGGCTGCACGCTGCCTATGCGAGCATGGCCGCGCTCATTCACAAGCTGCGCACCGGCAAAGGCCAGTGCCTTGAAGTGCCGATGTTCGAAGCGTTTTCCGGCTTCATGATGAAAGAGCATATGGGCGGGACGATGTTCGATCCGCCTGCTGGCGGCGCGTTCTATGCAAGGCAAGTCGATCCCGACCGCCAGCCTTTCCCGACACAGGACGGCTACGTTTCAATCGTCCCTTACCAATTGCCGCATTTCCTCAAAGTCATCGCGATCCTCGGCGACCCAGAATTTGCGCAGCAAGAGCGCTTCGAAACGCCTCAAGGAATTATCGCAGCAAGCGCCGAGCTTTATCGCAAGATTAGCGAGCTGAGCGTGCACAAGACCTCTGACGAAGTGATCGCCATCATGCGCGAGCATGCCATTCCCGCCATGCCCGTGCGCGATATGGCGGAGATGCATAGCGACCCGCATTTGCGCGGCTCCGGCTTTCTTCAGCGCAGCACACATCCCAGCGAAGGGGACATGTTCGAGCTGCGCGAACCGACCCGGTTTTCCGGTTGGGAGCCTGACGAGCCACGCGGCGCGCCGAACCTTGGCTCGCACAAAGGCGGGTTCGAAAGCTAAGCGGGCTGCGAGGAGGCCTGCAGCCGGTCCAGCGCCCAGCGGGCGGCCTCTGCCACAACCGGATCAGCATCGCCGAGCAGCTCCTCCACCGGCGCAAGCAGCCGCAAATCCGCGCTGTTTCCCGCTGCATAGAGGCAATTGCGCACAAACCGGTCGCGGCCGATCCGCTTGATCGGGGAGCCGCTAAACAGCTTGCGAAAGCCTGCATCATCAAGCGCGAGCAAATGCGAAAGCTTCGGCGCGACCAGTTCAGCGCGCGGCAGAAAATCGCGATGCCGTGCGGCTGTCTGAGCAAATTTATTCCACGGACACACGGCGAGACAATCATCGCAGCCATAAATGCGGTTGCCGAGCCCTTCGCGCAGTTCCTCGTCAATCGGGCCTTTGTGTTCGATCGTGAGATAGGAAATGCAGCGCCGCGCATCGAGTTGGTAAGGCGCAGGAAAGGCATCTGTCGGACAAGCCACCTGGCAAGCATCGCATGAGCCGCATCGGTCTGTGTGCGGCGCATCGATTTCAAACTTCAACGTCGTGTAAATCGCGCCCAGAAACAGCCAGCTGCCATGTTCGCGGCTGACCAGATTGGTGTGCTTCCCCTGCCAGCCAAGCCCCGCCATTTGCCCCAGCGGCTTCTCCATCACCGGGGCTGTGTCGACGAAAACTTTAAGCTCGCTATCGGGTGCTTGCTCGATCAGCCAGCGCGCGAGCGCTTTCAGCCGCTTCTTGACGGTGTTGTGATAATCCTTGCCTTGCGCATAGACGGAAATCCGCGCGCGCTCCGGATGCTCTTCCAGTGCCAGTGGATCAAGCGCGGGCGCGTAGCTCATGCCGAGCGCGATGACGCTTTGCGCTTCGGGCCAAAGCCCTTGCGGCGACCCGCGCTGTACCTCGCGCTCTTCCATCCAGCCCATCGAGCCGTGATAACCCGCTTCTAGCCAGCTCGTCAGCCTGTCCGCTCGCACAGGGTCTTCAGCCGCACTTGTCACGCCGAAAGCGACAAAGCCCAGCCGCTCAGCCTCAGCTTCAAGCCGAGATTTCAAGTCAACATTTAGCGCGGCGTTAACCATGCTTGGGGTTGCTCCCGTTTAGTCCGCAGGGTTAATCAACGCGGCATGGACCTTGCGGTAAGCCAACAAAACGAATCAGGCAATTCGCCCGATGTCGTTCAGCCCAAAGACACGAGACCCATTGCGATTGAAGCGCGCGGGCTCGTCAAACGCTTTGACGGAACGCTTGCCGTGGACGGCGTCGACCTGGAAGTGCGCCAAGGCGCGATCTACGGTGTGCTTGGCCCCAATGGCGCAGGCAAGACCACGACCTTGCGCATGCTGCTCGGCATTATCGACCCGGATGCAGGCGTGCGCCGTATTTTCGGACATGACCATCCGCACGATATTGCGCGGCTGATCGGCTATCTGCCTGAAGAGCGCGGGCTGTATCCGACGATGAAAGCCATCGATGCGATTGCCTTTATGGGCGCGCTGCGCGGCTTGCCGCTTGATGAAGGCAAGAAGCGCGGGCGCGAATTGCTGGAACGCCATGATCTCGCCCATGCGGCAGAGCGCACCATTCGCCAGCTATCGAAGGGCATGGCGCAAACGGTGCAGTTGCTCGGCACGCTGGTGCACCAGCCGCGCCTTGTCGTGCTTGATGAGCCGTTTAGCGGCCTTGACGCGATCAATCAGGGCAAGCTGGAGACGATGATCCGCGCGCTGGCCGACGATGGTGTGACAGTCATTTTCTCAACCCATGTGATCCATCACGCAGAGCGCCTGTGCGAAGGGGTTGCGATTATTGCCGGCGGCAAAGTCCCTTATGCTGGCAGCGTGGAAGCCGCGCGCGACCGCATTCCTGCACAAGTGCGCCTGGAAACACGTGCCCGCGAAGGCGGATGGATGGAAGCCTTGCCAAGCGACACACGACGTGAAGGCGACTTCTTCTATTTCCCGCTGCCTGAAAGCGGGATCGAACCTTTGCTGCGCACGCTGATCGAAGGCGATGCAGGCATTCTCTCGCTTTCTATCGAACGCGCGGGTCTGCACGATGCGTTTGTCCATATTGCAGGCGAAGCTGCGGCTCGCGCGATGGAAGCGGACAGCATGGCGGAGGCAAGCTGATGACTGACGCCGTACATATCGATCCGAGCGAGAAGTCGCGCCTGTCGCGCCTGCAAGCAGCCTGGGTTATTGCCCGGCGCGATTTTCTGGCGATCCTGTTCAGCCGCAGCTTCCTGTTCTTCCTGCTTGGGCCCCTTTTCCCCGCTGTCGTATTCGCAATGTCCGGCGGGATCGGTGCAGCAGCCGTTGAGCGCGGCAATGAAACGCGCATCGCGCTGCAAATGCCCAGCGAAGACATCAAGCAATTGATCGACGCGCACCAACGGCTTGAGAAGGAAGTGGGGTATTACGCGCTCCCGCATTTCACGATCTATGATCCTGCCAAAGGCGCCGAGCCGATTGATATCGGAGCCCTGCTCGCCGACCCGAGCGGCAAAACGGGGGCGACGCTAACGGGCACTCTGGAGAACCCTGTCCTCACCGGCACGCAGGCGCGGGTCGATGCATGGCGCGGCATCCTTGCCGTACAGCTTTCCATGGCGCGCAATGAGACCACCGTCGATTATCCATCGCTCCAGACCGCGATCAACAATGTCAGCGGCGCGAAGACCAAAACCCAGCGCCGCAACACCGCGCAGATCGCGATAACCCTGTTGTTCCTGTTGACGATGCTGCTCGCGGGCATGGTGCTCTCCAATCTGGTTGAAGAGAAAGCCAACAAGATCATTGAAATCCTGGCGGCGGCTTTGCCCATGCAAGCTGTCTTCTTCGGCAAGCTGTTTGCGATGCTGGCTGTCTCGCTTGTCGGGATCGCAGTCTGGGCCTCGGCACTGGGCGTCGTGATCCTGTTCGCTGGCGACTTCGGCGGAATTAAGCAGCTCATCATGGGGCTGGCGGAGCCGGGCGTTGGATGGCCGCTGTTCATCCTGCTGTTCATCCTCAATTTCTCGATGGGCTATCTGCTGATCGGATCGATCTTCCTTGCGATTGGCGCGCTCGCATCAACGGTGCGCGAAGTGCAGACCCTGTCCATGCCGGTGACAATGCTGCAGCTGTTCATCTTCTTCTTCACGCAGATCGCCATTGTTGGCGGGTGGTCGCTGCTTGAAATGATTGCGATCCTGTTCCCGTTCAGCTCGCCCTATGCGATGACGGCCATGGCAGCCCGGAGCGATCTGATCTGGCCGCACTTTGCAGCGCTTGTCTATCAGGCCATCTGGGTCGCGCTGTTCATCAAAGTCGGCTCCACCCTGTTCCGCAAACGCGTGCTTAAATCGGGCGGAGGCGGCCATGCGAAAGTGAAGAAGAGCTGGCGCGAACGCCTGTTACCCAAGCGAACAATGCAACCAGCTGAATAGGCCCTGCATCCTCACAGAAGAGTCGCAAACGTACAAATAGGTTCGCTTTGGCAACCGATATTGACAAGACTGTCAATAATGCGGAGACTGCTCGCCAAGTGAGATCGTGCGGCCATGGAGTCGCCACCACGGGAGAGAAGAGAATGGCCACCCTTGCCCCGCAGCGCCCAGAGTGCCGCACATCGCCGACTGCCTATGAAGCGTTGCAGGAATACTTCGCGAAGCATCCCGAAGAGCGGCCCGAGCATACACACAAATGGGATGTGAGCCGCAGCGACATTTATTACGAGAATACGTGGCAGCCGATCTTCAAGGAAATGCGCGATGCGGGTCCGCTGCACTATATTCCGGACAGTCCGTTCGGCCCCTATTGGGCTGTCGTCGGGCACAAGGCGATCCAGCATATCGAAGCTCTGCCAGAGACGTTCTCTTCCAGCTGGGAACATGGCGGGATTACGATCCTCAACCGTTTAACCGAGGAAGAGCTTGCAGAAAGCTCTACCGACCGCCGCGAGCTGCCCATGTTCATCGCGATGGACCGTCCGCAACACACCGGTCAGCGCCGGACAGTAGCTCCCAAGTTCACGCCGAGCGGCATGGCCGAAATGGAAGGCGAGATCCGCCAGCGTACCGGCGAACTTCTCGACACTCTGCCGCGCGGTGAAGTGTTCGACTGGGTCGACAAGGTCTCCATCGAGCTCACTACAGGCATGCTCGCCATCCTGTTCGGCTTCCCGTGGGAAGACCGCCGCTTGCTCACATTCTGGTCCGATTGGTCAGGCGACACCGAGCTCGCCACGGTGCGCGAACTCGATGAGCTGCGCTGGGGCCTGCTGCATGAAATGGCAGCCTATTTCCAGTCGCTGTGGGTCGAACGTACGCATGACAAGGAGCCGGGCGACGATCTCATTTCGATGATGATCCATTCCGATGCGATGAACCAGATGCGCCCGGAAGAATTCATGGGCAATCTGGTCCTGCTGATCGTGGGCGGCAATGACACCACCCGCAATTCGATGAGCGGCATCATCTACCAGCTCGACAAGAATCCGGATCAGCGTAAATTGTTTGAGCAGAAGCCCGAGCTTATCCCTAACGCAGTGCAGGAAATCCTGCGCATGCAGACCCCGCTTGCGCATATGCGCCGGACTTGCACGGAAGACACCGAAGTGTTCGGCCAGACCATTAAGGCAGGCGAGAAAGTCGTGCTGTGGTACCTCTCTGCCAATCGCGACGAGGAAGTGTTCGAGAACCCGGACAAGCTCGATATCGAACGCGAGAATGCCCGTCGGCACATCGCCTTTGGCTATGGCATCCACCGCTGCGTTGGCGCGCGGCTTGCTGAGCTGCAATTGCGCGTCCTGCTGGAAGAATTGCACAAGCGCCGCATGCGTGTGCATGTCGCAGGCGATATCGAACGGGTGCGCGCGAATTTCGTGCATGGCTTCCGCAAGCTGGAAGTCGAAATCACTGAATTCTGAGCGGCTGCGCTGCCCGTGCGAAGTGAAACCTTTCGCGGTTTTGCGACGTATATACAGGGTATGGAACACAAAAACTCTTGGAGTGTAGGTCGGCGCAGTGTGCTGGCTGGTCTGGGTCTCACTGCATCGCTGCCAGTGCTTGCGTCTTGCGGCGTATCACCAGCGCAAGCGAAGACTTTTCCCGTTTCGCTAAGCGACGCGGAATGGCGCAAGCGTCTCACGCGTTCAGAATACCGCATCTTGCGCGAAGCAGGGACAGAGTCGCCCTACACCTCGCCACTCAATGACGAGAAACGAGCAGGAACTTTCGTGTGTGCGGGCTGCGGCAATGCGCTCTATTCCTCGAAAACGAAATATGACAGCGGCACCGGCTGGCCGAGTTTTTGGCAGCCGATCGACAAAGGCGCCGTCGCGACGAGCACCGATTACAAGATCGGTTATCCGCGCACGGAAGTGCATTGCGCGGATTGCGGCGGGCATTTGGGACATATCTTCGGCGACGGTCCAAAACCGACGGGCAAACGCCATTGCATCAACGGATTGGCGTTGGACTTCCGCCCGGGCTAGCTCTGCGCTTCACTCCTCACGAACGCGCCAGAGCTTGAGGCTCGTTTCACCTTCAAGCGCAATCGGTTCAAGCCATTGCGGCACTTCACCATCGCGCAATTGCGCCATGAAGCCATCCGGACTTGCGCTGATATAGACATTTGGCTCGGCAAGGTCCGGGCATAGTGCAACATATGCTGTACCGCGCTTCGCCAGTATCTGGCGCGCTGTTTGCGCATCGCCCATCGCAACTTCGATCACTGTCCGCATGCCTTCCGCTCCGCGGTGATGGCCTGTGGCAATGACGCTATGCGGGGTGTCCAGTAGCAGCCGCGGGCCGATATCAAGCGGCGCATAAATCTCGCCTGCTGGCAGCCCAGCCAGCTCCTTCGCGCTTTGAGCAATCCGGCAGGACGAGGATTTCGTATTGCCAGAACCCAAAGGCTTTCCGACGAGCTTGGCATGCGCTGGCATAGCAAGCGCCAGCACAGTCACAGGCAGGGTTGGCAGCAAAGCACAGGCAACAGCCGCCAATGCAGCGGCTTTCTTGCCCGCGCGATCGATGTGCCGGATCTGCCGCAGCCATTGATTGATCTGCCAGCCAAGCGGCGCGGCGGCGAGCGCGCAAGCAAGCGCTCCGGCGCGCGCGACCAGCAGCGCCATGATGAAGGCTGCAACGAGCAGGATCGTATAGTCCCACCACCACTCACGCAGCCAATCGCGCGATTTTGCGGTCAGCTGGATCGATGCAAGAATGCCAAGCAAAGGCAGCACGGTTATCTGCACCGCAGTGCGCAGATCCTGATGCCAGATCGGCAGCCCCTCACCGATCTGCGCATGCCAGAAGCTTCGCAGAACAGCGTCCATCCCAAGCGGGCCGCTAAGCGCGCATTGCGCAGTGCCCCATGCGACAATGCCCAATCCACCGCCTGCTGCGAGCAAGAAACCGGCCAGAACGCCTGCGCGCGGGATCGGCTCTGCCTTTGCAAGAACGGTGGTTACGAGAGCGACAAAGCCCATCGCGGCCAAATGCGCCGGGCCAATGGCATCGCACGGGGTCTCTAAACCGGGCAGACCCCGCGTGATCAGATAAAGCCCCGCAGAACTCACAAACAAAGACCTTGTGAGATAGACGAGCCAGTCTTTGCCTGCGCGATTGCGAAGCCAACGCAAGCCAACCAGCGCGAGCAGAGCGGCCGCCAACGGCGCACCTTCGATCGAAATGGACAGCCAAGCCGCGATCGCAAAACCAGCGAGCCATCCGCCGACGCTCGCTTGCCGCGCCATCAGCGCGTTCACCGCCACTAAAGCGCATACGATCTGCCAGCCATGATGATCGATCCGCAAAGGGCCGAACTGAAACAGCAGCGGCATGGACAGCGCCATGGCAATGCAGGCAAAGCTCGCTTCCGCTTCACCGGTCAGACGCCAGGCGATCCGCGCTGTCAGCAGCATCGCAATGAAGAGCGTCACAAGCGGCACGATGATGAGCGCGGCCAGCTCTGCGCCGTTTTGTCCAAGGATCGGCGTCAGCACGAAGATCACAGCAGCGAGCGGCAAATCGACCAGTCGCGACCAATGGGTAACGACACCGCCAGAAGCTGCATCAACGCGGTATTGCGTCAGATCGAACCAGCTCTGCCCGCCAAGCAGATCGCGCACTTGGACAAGGCGCATAATGTCATCAGGATCGGGGTAGAGCCGCCCTGAAATGTCAGCGATGTTGTTGAGCAAAGCGAGCACTGCGACGAGCGCCCAGAGCAGACTGACACGGATGAGCAGTTCAGGCGATAGCGCAGAACGGCGACGTTCTCGCAGCATGGCTCAACTGCCTTCCAGCTGATCTTTGGGACCCGCGTCCTTAGGCTCGCGAAACACGATCTGAGCGCGCAGCAACCACGTCGCAGTAAAGCTGACGGCGATGGCGGCAAGCTTTGCGAGCCGTGGATCAAAACCCGCCGCATCACCAAGGCCCACGATAGCGGTCGTTAGGCCCAGACCCACCAGAGCAGAGAGTACGAAGAGCGTCTTTTGCCAGGTACGCGCGCCACGTTCTTGTGCAACGGTTTCATGAAATACAGCGCGGCTTGAGAACAGCCAGTGGACGATAATGCCAATCGAGTATCCAACCGCGGAAGCAGGCGCTGCGGCCATGCCCATAGCGAGAAGTCCGAGGAATGCGCCGACATCAGCCGCCAGCGCACCGACACTTGCCAGCACATAGCGGACAAAGCGCACATCACGCAGTTTGGCGAGCCAAATGTTCACCGGCAGAAAATCCCCTTTGCGCGCTTGGCTGGCTGCGCACAATTCGTTTCAGAAGAACTTATAACAGAACACGGTTAAGAAACTGCCAATCCGCGTAGGGTGGGGCAGCTTCATCCAAGTGTTTGTTATGCCTGCTTTTTGATGCGCTCCGGTACGTCACGAACAGAAGCAAGAGCCGCTTGCTGATCCGGGTTAGGGCGCGGATTGTCTTCGCTGGGACGCGGCGCTCTTTCCGGCAGTGCGGCCACTGCACCTTCATTGCCCGCTTCGTGATATTCAGCATCTTCATTGACGCACCAGATGTCGTAGACACGCTCGCCGGCGAGAATATTCTCGACCGTCAGCATTGCCGTCATCATCGCGTGATCCTGATTGTTATAGCGGTGCATGCCGTTGCGACCGACCAGATGCAGCGTCGGATATTTCGCTTCCAACTCGCGGCGCATTGCATCGACATTCGCTTCGTAATCATCGTCATAGACCGGATAGGCCTTTTCCTGACGAACGACCGCGCCGCTCGTAACCTTGGCAGGGTCGCATAGGCCGAGCACTTCCATTTCGCGTGTTGCTTGCGCGATCAAATCTTCGTCAGATGACGACCACAGGCCATCCCCTTCGAAGCAGAAATACTCAAGCCCGACACAGGCCATGTCCTCGTCCGGAATCATTTCTGGCGACCAGCTGCGGAAGTTCTGTACACGGCCAACCTGCACCCGTTCGTCATGGATGTAGATCCAGTTGTCAGGGAAGAGGTCTTCCGATTTCACCATGAGGGCGACGGTCAGGAAGTCGCGATATCTAAGCTCGCTTGCCTGCAGCGTTGTATCCGGCAGCGGATGCAAGCGCTTTGACAGTTCACGCATGGGGGCAGAGCTGATCGCATGTTTCGCACGGATGACGACTTCGCCGCTTTCGCCGGATGCGCTCATCCGCCAACCGCCTTGGCCATCGCTTGAAAGCTGCTTGAGGCCGTGCCCCATGAACAGCTGGCCTTTGCCCGTTGCGAGCATCTTGTCGCGCGCGGCATCCCACATCATTCCCGGGCCAAGTCGCGGATACCGGAAGGTCTCAAGCAAAGTCTTGGTTTCCATCCCGTCGTTGGGCTTCTTGTTGAGGCCGAGCGAACGCTTGAGCCCGTCAACGACCGCGCTCCACAAGGACAGGCCCTTGATGCGCTGAGCCGCCCAGTCCGCGCTCATCTCATCGCACGGCATGCCCCAGACCTTCTCGGTGTAGGTCTTGAAGAAGATCGAATAGAGCTTGTGGCCGAACTGGTTGGTGGTCCAGTCCTGGAAACTCTTTACCTCTTTGATGGGGAAGAGCTTGTAGCGCAGATAGCTAAGCATGCACGCGGTCGAGCGCAGAATACCGAGATTGCGAAGCGCTTCAAATGCGCGCAGCGGGTATGAGTAGAACTTGCCTTCGTAATAGATGCGGCTCATCCGCGGACGCTGAATGAAGTCGTCGGGCAGGATCTCGTTCCACAGGTCCACGACCTCTTGTGACTTCGAGAAAAAGCGGTGTCCGCCAATGTCAAACCGGTAGCCTTCGTGCTCGACCGTCCGGCTGATACCGCCAACATAGGTCTCGTCCTGCTCGATGATCGCAACGCTCTTGCCTTGCTTGGTCAGCAGATAGCCAGCGGTCAGGCCCGCCGGACCAGCACCGATGATCGCGACATCGACGTCGACGGTTTGATCTTTACCAATTGCGTCCGTGTCAGATGGAAATTGTGGCACGGGTCCCCCTATTTGTATCGCGCCACAGGGAGTGAAGGAAATTGGTTACCGGGTCGTAAACATCTACAAAAATGCGCGCAGAACTTCACTCGCTGAGCAACGCTGGCGATTGCAGCTGTGCTGCAAGCCGGGCGAATTGGGAGAGGCTGAAAGTGTCATCGAACACAACGCCATAATGTCCTTGACTGCGCCATCGCACTTTTGCGCGCACTTTCTCGAGCCCTTCGCCAGACAGCGTAAGTGACTCATCAATCGCAAACAGACTGTCGCATGATATTCGCGCGCCTTGCTGAGAGATGTTCTCAGCCATGGCTTCGAAACTTTCGCCGCGCGATGTCACCCCAAGAGGAAAAGCAATCCCGAACCGGAGTCCGCGCTTCGGGAATTCGCCCACTTCACTGATGAAACGATCGACCGCAACGTCCTGCTCAAACTCGAAGCCGGCCTCGCCAGGCTCTTCCCAAACCCGCTTGATGGCGAATTGCTCGCCGCTCTGCAGCTCGAGTGCCAAAGCTCCGCTTTGCGGCAGAGGGTGAAACAATCGCATACTGACACCGGTGTTCGAGACATCGCGGATCACGCCGACAAATTCGCCTTGATCGGCAATGATCTTGGCGGCGCGGATAAGCAGAGTGAAGCGCGGCGCACTGCGCTGCTCACCTCCGCCTTTCGCATCCTCCGGACTTGCCGGCTCGATCGCTGCAAACTTCATTATTGCCAACCCTAGACCAACTGCAGTCGTTGTTGTGCTGCAGCATTACCGTATGCGCATCAGACTTACTTTGAGCGTCATACAGCGCTAGGTATAACAGCGAGATCGCTTGATAAGGATTAGCGATCAGGGTTAAGCAATTGCCCTGTAATTCTAACGATTTCATGGTGCGGGTGGTGGGACTCGAACCCACACGATCTATAGGATCAGGGGATTTTAAGTCCCCGGCGTCTACCATTCCGCCACACCCGCATGATGCGTTGACAACCTGTGCCCCCGCCCGCTTCCACTAGCGAGGGCAAACTAAACCCGCAATCGGGCAGAGAGCATCCCTGCGCATTAAATGCGTCGGTTGATGATCAATTGAGGGGCGGAATTACCAGCCGTTACTCGTCGTTCAGACGGCGGCGCATTTCCTTACCGGCTTTGAAGAATGGTACGCGCTTTGACGGCACGCTTACCGTTTCGCCGGTACGCGGATTGCGGCCTTGCCGCGCTTCGCGTTCACGCGTCGAGAATGCGCCGAAACCGCGTAATTCTACACGGCCGCCTTCGACCAGACGATGGGAAATTTCTTCAAAGAAAATATCGACAACCTGCTCGACTTCCTCGACCCGGAGTTCCGGGTTGTCGTCATGCAGGCTCTGCAGCAATTCTGATCTAATCATGTCGCACTCCCGATTGCTTGATTGGCCGCTCCATGGCGCCGCACCGCAATCGCTTGAAGGTTGCCCTTCTGTTACCCCCGCTTCTTCCAGCCACGGCGACCTGCCGATCCGAAGCAAAATGACCGTGCCAGAGACGATGCCGCTTCGCAAGGCTTTCGCTGGAAATTGTTAATTGCGAATTAACCGCAGTTTTCCGCCAAAAAGAGTGTTCTATCGATCGCTGCTAAACATCAGCGAGCAGTGCGTGCGCATCAATGCCTAGCCGCTCGAGCCGCTCACGAATTTCCGGCCATTCTTCGCTAAGGAACTGATCGCGCTCGGCCTGCCGCAATTTGTCCGCTGCGCCCTTGACCACGTACATGCCCACGCCGCGTTGTACCGCCACAAGGCCGTCGTTCTGGAACTGCTGATAAGCCTTAGCAACTGTCAACGGGTTTGCGCCCTGTTCAGCTGCAAGCGCGCGTACAGATGGCAGCATCGCGCCTTCGGCGTAATCGCCTTCGATAATGGCGGCTGCGATCTGGTCGCGCAGCTTCAAATAAACCGGTCTGCTCATGTCTTATGTCCCAAGGTTAGGTGCTACAGTGACATAATACAGCGAGGCGCGTCAAGTTCCGAGAAACGCGTCTCGTCGCGCGTGATTTATCTCAGATGCGCATGATTAATCGGTTGCGATTGAAACTAGTGCTTCACACGAGCGATTGAGCCGCTAGGGTGCGCGGCGGATCGAGGCCTGAGCGAGTGGGATCGCATAGGGCCGCATTGGGGAGGGATCGCGCCCGTGTACGAGCTTATTTTCACTTTTGATTCTGCATTTGAGATGTGGGCGTTCTGGATTGCCGTTGTCGCGTTGGCTGGCTTCCTTCTGGGCGGGCTGTTCCTTATTACCCGGCCTCAGGCTGAAGTCATCGGGCATCCGAAGGGGCTGTTCCTTTTATTCATGGCCGAAATGTGGGAGCGCTTCTCCTATTACGGCATGCGCGCATTGCTGATCTTCTACCTCATCCAGCATTGGATGTTCGCGGAAGAGAAGGCTTACGTCATCTACGGCGCGTACACAGCGCTGGTCTATATCGCTCCGGTCGTGGGCGGCTATCTTGCAGATCAATTCATTGGGCAGCGCAAGGCCGTATTGTTCGGCGCGGTTCTGCTGACTTTCGGCCACTTCTTTATGGCGTTTGAAGGCTCAGGCGGACAAGCGGATCCCATGATCAATGTGTTCTGGCTGGCGCTGGCTTTGATCATAGTCGGCTCAGGCTTTCTCAAAGCAAACATCTCAGTGATCGTCGGCCAGCTTTATGATCGCACCGATGTTCGCCGCGATCCGGCTTACACTATCTTCTATATGGGCATTAACGTCGGTGCAGCGACGGCATCGATCATCTGCGGCTATCTCGGCCAGACTTACGGCTGGGAATATGGCTTCGGTCTTGCTGGCGTCGGCATGCTCATCGGCCTTGTGTTCTTCATCATTGGCAAGCCGCTGCTGCTTGGCAAAGGCGAGCCCAAGGACCCAGCGAAGATCGCAGGCGGCAAGGAATGGGCAATTTACGGCGCTGGCCTCGCAATGGTCGCTCTGTGCTGGCTCGCGATCCAGTATCAAGATCTTGTTGGAGCGGTGCTTGGCATTTTCGGCGGCGCCTTGGTGCTTTATGTTCTATGGACCGCTGTCGCGAAACTGCCCTCCGAAGAGCGTGATCGCATATTCGCGGCCATGTTCCTTATTTTGGTCTCCATTGTCTTCTGGGCATTGTTCGAACAGGCTGGCTCTTCCTTGAACGTCTTCACGGATCGCCATGTCGACACCCAAGGCGTGAACGCATCGATGTTCCAGTCGATCAATGCGATCTACATTGTCTTGCTGGCGCCAATATTCGCGATGCTGTGGCAAGGGCTGGGCGCGAGAGGCGCAGAGCCTTCGACACCGATGAAGTTCGGCCTCGCTGTTATCCAGGTCGGTCTTGGCTTTCTGGTCCTGGTTTGGGGCGCAGAAAGTGCCGGTCTCAATGTACCGACGCCGGTGATCTTCATCTTCCTCATCTACCTGCTGCATACGACCGGCGAGCTTTGCCTCAGCCCGGTTGGTCTTTCAGCGATGAACCGGTTGAGCCCTGCGCACATGGCTTCGCTGATCATGGGCACATGGTTCTTCGCATCTGCCGCAGGCAATTTTGCCGCAGGCCTCATCGCAGCGGCAACAGGTGGTGAAGGCGTAGGCGAAGAAGCAGGCAAGCAGGTTGTGCTGGATGTCTACTCGACCGTCGGCTGGACTGCGGTAGGCATAGGTATCGCCGTGATGGTCATCAGTCCGCTTATCAAGCGTCTGATGCATCTCGATACGCTCAAGGATGATAACGATCTGCTGGGAAATGCAGAACTGGGTGAGCCTCAGGCTGGTGGTATCCATCCGGCTACTCGGTCTGCCGACTAAGCTCGCCAATCAAGGAGAATGGCAATGAACAGGGTCTCGCGCTTAATGCTTACTGCAGGAGGCGCGCTGGCGCTGGCTGCCTGCTCCACCGCCAATGCTGGGAGCGAAAGCTCGGAAGTTGCAAGCGCATCTTCAGCGGCGATGACGCTGCCGGATACGCCGGACACCCCTTACCCGTCGACATACAAGCCCTATCCCGGTGTACCTACGGCACTGATCGGAGCGACTGTTTTCGATGGCACAGGCCGGCGGTTTGACAACACAATAGTGCTGTTTCGCGATGGCAAGGTGGAGGCTGTGGGAAGCGGCTTGGACACGAGCGGCTACACAGTGATCGATGGATCCGGCAAATTCGTGACGCCGGGTGTGATCGATATCCACTCTCACTTGGGCAACTATCCCGACCCATCGGTTGCCGCACACAACGATGGCAATGAAGCCACCGCGCCAACAACACCCGATGTCTGGACAGAGCATTCCGTCTGGCCGCAGGACCCGGGCTTCAGCCGCGCGCTTGCTAATGGCGGTGTCACTAGCCTGCAAATCCTGCCCGGATCAGCCAACCTCATGGGCGGGCGCTCTGTCACTTTGAAGAACGTCTATTCGCGTACTGTGCAAGGCATGAAATTTCCAGGCGCACCCTATGGCTTCAAGATGGCTTGCGGCGAAAACCCCAAGCGCGTCTATGGCAGCAAAGGTCGCAAGCCTTCGACCCGCATGGGCAATTTTGCGGTCAATCGCCAGACATGGCTCGACGCGCGCGCTTATGCGGAAAGCGAAGACCCGAAACGCGATCTCGCAAAAGAAACGCTCGCCGGTGTGCTGGCGGGCGATATCCTCGTCCATAACCACTGCTACCGCGCAGACGAGATGGCATTCGTCATGGATATGGCGAAGGAGATGGGATATCGCGTGACCGCGTTCCACCACGCGGTTGAAGCCTACAAGATCGGCGATTTGCTCCGTGAAAACGACGTGTGCAGCGCGATCTGGGCGGACTGGTACGGCTTCAAGATGGAAGCGAATGACGGCATCCTCGAAAATGCAGCGCTGCTTCAGAATGCAGGTGCTTGCGTGGTCATTCACTCTGACAGTGCGAACGATATCCAGCGCCTCAATCAGGAAGCGGCCAAAGCGCAGGCTGCCGGCAAGCGAATGGGCATCGACATTTCTGATGCAGAAGTGATCGGCTGGATCACTTTGAATGCAGCCAAAGCCATGGGCGTTGCCGACATGACCGGGTCGCTTGAACCGGGCAAAATGGCTGATGTCGTCCTTTGGAATGGCGATCCGTTGAGTGTCTACTCACGCCCTGAAAAGGTCTGGGTCGACGGCGCATTGCTGTTCGATGCGATGGACCCCAAACGCCGACCGGTAAGCGATTTTGAGCTGGGCCAACCTGGTGCGGGAGATGTGAAATGAGCAAGCTAGCCAAAACGCTCGCCCTCGCTGCAGCCTCCGCGCTCGCATTCTCCGCTGGCAGCGTTGCAGCGCAGGATGTGGTCATCACGAATGCCACCCTTGTAACCGGCGATGGCAGCGAGCCGATCGAAGGCGGAACTGTTGTTGTTCGCAATGGCAAGGTCGTTAGCGCAGGCGCGAATGTCAGCGCACCGGCGAACCTTCCGACGGTCGATGCCGAAGGTGCTTGGGTGACGCCCGGCCTGTTCGCGAGCGTTACAACATTGGGTATCTGGGACGTAGGTGCGGTGACCCAGTCAAATGACAGCAGAGCCTCGGGCGCACCGTTCAGCGCAGCGCTCGATGTCGCGCCTATCATCAATCCGAACTCACAAAACGTCATGATCCACCGCGCGGCAGGCATCACCCGTGCAGCTACAACCACGGTCCCGACCGGCTCGATCTTCGCAGGTCAAGGCGCGATCATTGACCTGGACGCTGACGGTGAACCGGTGACTAAGGCTCGCGCCTTCCAGATGGTCGATCTGGGTGAAGGCGGCGCTCGGATCGCTGGCGGCAGCCGCGCAGCAACGCATGTATTGTTCCGCGCAGCTTTGAGAGAAGCGCAAGCTTTGGCCGGACGCTCAGGCACACCGCAAACGACTGAGATCGTCAAGGATGACGAAGTGATGCTCAGCCGCTTTGATGCAGAAGCGCTGAAACCGGTTGTTACCGGCCGTCAAAAACTGTTCGTCGCGGTTGAACGCGCGTCAGACATTCGCAGCGCTATTGCCTTGAAGAAGGAATTCCCGCGGCTTGATATGGTGCTGGTGGGTGCAAGCGAAGGTTGGCTCGTCGCAAACGAGATCGCAGCCGCTGGCGTTCCGGTCTTGGCCGATGCGCTTGATGCGCTGCCAACGGGCTTTGACCAGCTCGCTGCGACCCAGAGCAATATCGGCCGTATGAAAGCAGCGGGCGTTAAAGTCGGCATCAATGTGTCTGGGGCTGAAAACCCGCGGCGTTTGCCTCAGCTCGCTGGCAACCTCGTGGGCCTTGCGAAAATGCCGGGCGCGTCGGGCCTCAGCTGGAGCGAGGCTTTCGCATCGATCAGCTCTATCCCAGCCGAGATTAGCGGCATGGGCGGCCAGGCAGGCGTGTTGAAGCGCGGAGCGGTTGGCGATGTTGTCATCTGGGACGGTGACCCGCTGGAAGTGACCTCAGTGCCGACCCGCGTGTTCATCGATGGCGTGGAACAGAGCTTCACAAACCATCAGACGCAGCTGCGCGAACGCTATCGCGATCTTGATGAAAGCGATCTGCCAAAAGCCTACGATTGGTGAGCTGAACGCGCCCAATGTAACGCCTTATCGCTGACAGAGCTCACTTCGTCGGGGTTAACCGCCCCGCTGAAGCTTGCCTAACCGCAGATTTTATGACCCCATGGCGCGCATAAGTGAGGTGGGACTTATGAATTCTGCGCTAGTCGAGCTCGTCGCAGCCAATATCGCCTTTGTCGGCACGCACTTCGCGATGTCGCATCCGCTGCGCGCGCCACTGGTTGGCATCATAGGCGAGCGCGGCTTTCAAGTGCTGTATACGGTAGTGAGCTTTGCAACCTTGTTCTGGGTCGCGGCGGCTTACGGCAAGGCACCTGCTGTAGACCTCACAGGATCAGGAACAGCAGGCTGGATCATTGCGTCCCTGCTCACTATCCCGGCGCTTGTCCTGCTGCTCGGCTCTTTCATGCGCAATCCTGCCTTGCCTATGCCAGGGGCGGCTGATCAAGCGCGCAAGGAACCGCGCGGCGTCTTCCTCGTCACACGCCATCCGATGATGTGGAGCTTTGCCATTTGGGCGGCAAGCCATGTCATTCTGTGGTGGAACTGGCGCAGCGTTGTCACGGCGCTGGCCATGGGCTTTCTCGCTCTGGTTGGCGCGCACTTGCAGGATCGCAAGAAACGCGCGCTGATGGGCGATGCGTGGCAAGCGTGGGAGAGCCACACCAGCTATTGGCCGCGTTGGGGCAAGCTGTTCTCAGTAGGCTTGCTGTGGTGGGCGCTCGGGCTGATGTCCTGGGTCCTGCTGACTTATGTCCATATGGTCTATGGCGGGGTTCCGGCAGGCATCTGGCGCTGGTTCTGATCCGTCTGTAGTGAGCGTGTTGGATACGCATGTTACACAGTCCATGGGGCAAAAATCGCGCGTTCTGAACGCAAGATAATTTCCTGCGATTAGGCCAGTCTGCGCAGCAAACCATGAGCCTTCCCGCATCCAGCCGGGAAACAATGCACCAAATCAAAGAACCACGCCCGCAAGCTTGGTCGCTGGTCGTACGACGACCGCCATTGGTAGGAAAGCTGGTCGCAGGCAGTCTTGTAACCCTATGTTAAGTCAATATTTGCCTTGATACTCCAGTGCGGGCAAAGACTTGTCCCTGGTGGCGAAAGGATTCGGATGACCATTGCGCTCACTTCTGCTGCTTTGATTGCAACTGCAACGCCGTTCGCGCTTGCGGCGCCTTTACCTGTAACTGTGCAGAGCGCCGATGCAGTCGCTGCTCAGCCTGCGGAAGAAGACGCACCTCCTGCAGCCGAGCCGGTGGATGAAGTCCAGTCGCCACCACAGGAGACAGAAGGGCAGGACACGCCAGCAGAGCGCGATGTTATTGTCGTCTCCGGAGCGAGTGATGCGCGCAAGAAAGACCCGCTGGTCCAGGTCAACGAAACCGCCTTTGCGATTACACAATCGGTGGATGCGGCCCTCGTAGAGCCGATTGCCGATGTCTACGAAGAAGATATTCCCAGCCCGGTTCGCAAGGGTCTGCGCAATTTCTTCCGCAACCTGCTGGAGCCGGTGACAGCGCTCAATTACTTCCTGCAATTAAAGCCTGGCAAAGCGTTCGAGACATTGGGCCGGTTTGGCCTGAATTCAACGATCGGCGTTGCAGGACTGTTCGATGTCGCGAAGAAAGAGCCCTTCAATCTGCCTTATCGCCGCAATGGTTTCGCCAATACGCTTGGCTATTACGGTGTCGGGCCGGGGCCCTTTCTGGTCCTGCCCTTGGTTGGCGCGACGACTTTGCGCGATTTGATTGGCGGCGGGATTGACCAATCCTTCTTGCCGCTCGTGGTTGGCAAACCGTTTGGTACGCCGCTTTACGCGATCCCGGCCTATACGGTTAACTCTCTGGAGTTCCGGATCGAGTTCGATCAGCGGTTGGAAGACATCAACACCAGCGACGACCCCTATTTTGCGATGCGCGAGAGCTATCTCTGCCAGCGCGAAGCAGACATTGCTGCGCTAAAGAACCGTCCGCCGCCGCGCGATTGCAGCATTGAAGCGATCATGGGGCTGGACGAAGGAACGATTGAGCAGCTTACGCAGCCTGCGCAGGGCACAGCGACCGTGGTGGAAGCCATTGCGCCAGAGCCTGAGCCAGCACCACCAGCGATCCGCTATGTCAGCAATCCGGTGATCCAGCCGCTGCCTGCGGATTATGTTCAAGCGCCTTCGCCAGCACTCAGCAACTGATCGAGCCACTCCAGCTGCACACGCTGGCCGTCATCGCTGAAGGATAGCGCATGGCCAGCGCCTTCAACTGCGATGAAACTCGCTGTCGGCGAGAGCGTGGACAATGCCTTCCCGTGCTCGAACGGAACAACATCGTCCGCCGTCCCATGCATGATGAAAATCGGTATTTCGAGCGCATCGATCTTGCTTGCGTTGTCGAACCGGTCGCGCATCAGCCAATGCGCTGGCACGAACGGGAGCGCGTCCTGGGCAACATCAGGGAGGGATAGAAACGGCGCAGTCAGCATCAATGCACGCGGACCGAATTCGCTCGCCATCTGCACGGCCGTTCCGCCTCCGATGGAATTACCGACGATGATGGTATCCGCAGGAGCAATGCCTTGCTGAGCGAGCCAGGTCATCGCGGCGCGTCCGTCCCGATAGAAGCCCTGTTCGCTGGGCTCACCCGGATTGCCGCCATAGCCGCGATATTCGACCAGCAAGAGACCGTATCCTGCGGCCGCAAGCGAGCGCGTGGCATAGGTCGCGCCTTGCAAAGTGCCGCCATTGCCATGAAAGTAAACGATGGTGGGCCGGCCGGCCCCTCCCTGCCGGCTAAAGGCACGCAGGCTCAAGCCATCCTCTGTCTTTAGCGTTATGACGTCAAAGCCGGGCGCTGGATCGACTGAATATTGCGGGGCCGGATAAATAAACCGGTCCTGCATCGCCCACAGAATTGCCACCATAATCGAATAGGCGACCAAGACGGTTACGCCAAAGCGCCCGAGCTTGTAGAGCATAGCTACTGGCCTTTGAATTGCGGCGCACGCTTCTCGATCAGCGCGTCGACACCTTCCATGTGATCGTCCGTCAGATGCATGAGTGCTTGAGTGTTCGCCGCCATCTCAAGCGCCGTGTCGTAGCTCGTCTCGCGGCCCTGACGCATCAGGTTCTTCGCATGACGCAGAGCGTGTGGCGGGAGCGCTGCGACTTTGTTGGCAAGTTTGCGGGCTTCATCCAGAAGCGCTTCTGGCTCGACCACGCGGCTCACCAGGCCCCAATCCTGAGCTGTCGCGGCATCGATAACATCGCCGGTGTAGAACAGCTCGGCCGCGCGCGCTTCGCCAATGATGCGCGGCAAGATCCAGGTGCCGCCATCGCCCGGAATGATGCCGAGTTTTAGGAAGGTCACACCGAACTTCGCTTTAGCACTCGCGATCCGCATATCGGCAAGGCAGGCGACATCGCAGCCGAGCCCGATTGCCGGGCCATTGACTGCAGCAATCACTGGTACGCGTAAGCCGTAGAGTCCGCGCAAGATGCGATGGATATTGTTGCGATAGCCGTCCGAAATGCCCGGCGGTGTTCCACCAAAAGTGCCGCTGCGGGTCTTCATCGCCTTGATATCACCGCCGGCACTGAACGCGCGGCCTGCGCCCGTCAGGATAACGCAGCGTACGTCCATGTCGCGATTGATCGCCTCGCAGGCAGCGGTGAATTCGTCGCCATCACCGTCTGCACCGAGCGGGTTCATCGTCTCCGCACGGTCAATCGTAAGAGTAGTGATGTGATCTGCGTGTTCGATTTTGAGAAGTGACATGCCTTGCGCTCTTAAGCGGAACCGGGCGATGGGTCGAGCAGCCATTTGTCGCCCCATTGGCGGATCTCGCTCATGAAAGGTGCAAGCGCCTGGCCGGCTTCTGTCAGGCGATATTCTGCGCGCCTGCCTTCGGGCGGAATGCGTTCGAGAATGCCGTGTTCTACCAACGCAGCAAGACGCGAGGTTAGCGCAGCCCGATTGATCCCAGTGTTCGGGAGAAACTCCTCGAACCGTGTGGCGCCCAGAAAGGCCTCGCGCAGGATCAGCAGGACCCAGCGATCGCCGAGAATGCGCGATGCGCGGCCAACAGGGCAGGGAGAGCGTGAGAGCTTGAACCGGTCCATGAGTCTGGAATTTAGACTTGACTAGGCTGAACGCAAGGAAGATATAAGTCTTGTTTTCAGACTAAAAGGACTGACGATGGCGAGGCCGGGATTTGATAACGAGCAGCAAGTGCTCAATTACATGAAGCGTATTGCAGTTGGCCGGTCCGGCTTCAGCAATTTCCTGTCGCTGGAACCGGTGCGATGCTGGGAGGGAGAGGCTGAAATCGTGATGGAAGTCCGGCCGGAAATGACCCAGCATCATGGCTTCGCGCATGGTGCAATCGTCGGATTGATGGCGGACAATGCCTGCGCCTGGGCCGCAAGCTCTGCCGTCGGGGATGTGGTAACCGGAAGCTACACGATCAATTTTCTCGCTCCCGCCAAAGGCGCGATGTTGCGATCTAAGGGCAGCGTTGTGAAAGCTGGCAAGCGGCAAGTGGTAGTCCGGGCCGATGTGTGGTCGGAAGACGAAGGGGCTGAGCCTGTGCTTGTTGCCGTTGCGCAGGCGACCATTGTGCCGACCGGGATCGCGACGTCCAAAAACACTCAAGCCGGGACGGGCTGACAGGCGGTAGTCGCAGGGGTTTTAGAGGCCCCGCATCAGACTGGCCTTGCATCAGACTGGCCTCGCATCAGACCGGCCCCGCGTCAGTTACCCAGCGCAAAAACTGCACGAATTACTTCTGCAGGATAAGCAGCCAATCCTGCCCGATCCGCTCCTGTTTCAAGCGATCATGCTGCAAATCCTGCACCCCTTCGCGTTCATCGAGATACCGCGCGTTAGGATACATTGCGCGAAGCTCCTCCACAAAACCGTCAGTATCCCCGCGAATGGCGTTATATTCCATGATGATCAGCGGATTGTGCCGCGCGATCGTTTCTTGCATGCCTTCAAAGATCGTGAGCTCAGCGCCCTCTGCATCGATCTTGATGAAGTCCACTTTCTCAAGCTCTTCCGCCACATGATCCAATGTGTCGATGGGCACGGTAAACCGTGTGCCATCATCGCCATAGTCGATGCCTGTTGCATGCGTTTCGCCAAACACCAGATGGCCATTCTTCGGCTCATTGGTTGGCACAAAAAAGCTGCAACTGCCTGTGGTGTTGGAAAGAGCGACTTCATGCACTTCCGAGCGCGGCGCAAAGCTGTTGATCTCAAGCGAGAATTCCGTCGCCCGAGCACAGGCGGGGTTGGGCTCGAACGCCAGCAAGCGCCCTTCTTCGCCAATCAGCTCCGCCAGCAACAGCGAGTAATAGCCATAGTTTGCCCCGACATCGAGCGCGGTCCACCCGCGCTGGACAGTGTCGACCATCCAGCGCGTCATCCACATTTCCCAATAGCCGTCCATAATGATGTGCGGCGCAAAACCAACATCGGAAGCATCTGTCAGCATCTTGAAACGCCCCAACACACGCGAGAGCATCTGCCCATCACCGATGTAGACCGGAGCAACACGCTCGCGACAGTAGACCTCCACTTCCTTGTCGTCGTATGAAAACATCTTCCAAGGGTTGATAAGTTCACCCCGGCTTGCGGGTTTGATCACGGATGGCAAACGGTCCAGATATTTCTTCATCGTAATCCTGTATGGCAATAGTCCGACGCCAACGGGGCGCAAAGCAGCTTAACTCTGGCATTTCGGCAGGCATGGCTCAAGCCAATCTACCGCCACGGCGGAGCTATCTAGCTGAAGCAGCTTAAAAGCGCGCCGACTGCCAGCGGTCACAACTGCCAATTAATCGAGCTGCCGCAAGCCCCGTCGATGCGGTTATCGCCCCCGACAGCTGCCGGTTGGAAGCGTGCAAGCCTTTCGATTCGCTCAAGCATTACCCCGAGCCGAACCCGGACAGCGCTTACGCCCGCGCTTCGCCTACCCGTTCATCAGAGCTGGCTGCATTATGACCGAGCACGGACAAAACCGTATCGACGATACTGTCAGCATCAAGACCGGCCTCGGCATATTGCTTGTCGGGCGAATCCTGATCCTGGAAGATATCCGGCAGACGCATAGTCCGGATCTTCAGGCCATTATCCGTCAGCCCGCTATCGCTGGCAAATGTCAGGACATGCGCGCCAAGACCGCCAATTGCGCCTTCTTCGACCGTTACAACCACTTCATGTGTGCGCACGAGCTTCTCGATCAGTTCAGTGTCCAATGGCTTTGCAAAGCGCAGATCGGCAATTGAAGTCGAAAGCCCCTTGGCTTCCAGCTGGTCTGCGGCCTTCTCAGCTTCTGCCAGACGCGCACCGAGCGAGAGGATAGCGACTTTCGATCCTTCGCGAACCATGCGCCCTTTGCCGATTTCCAGCTTTTGCGGAACCTCAGGCAACTCGACGCCAACGCCATTCCCGCGCGGATAGCGGAAGGCAATCGGCCCCTCGTCATATTCGACTGCGGTGTAGGTCATATGGACGAGTTCGGCTTCGTCCGCCGCTGCCATCACGACCATGTTCGGCAGCGTTGCGAGGTAAGTGATGTCGAACGCGCCTGCGTGCGTGCAGCCATCCGCGCCCACCAGGCCAGCACGGTCAATCGCAAAGCGCACCGGCAGGTTCTGGATCGCGACATCGTGCACGACCTGGTCGTAAGCGCGCTGCAGGAATGTCGAATAGATCGCTGCGAACGGGCGCATGCCTTGCGCGGCCAGACCAGCTGCAAAGGTGACGCCATGCTGCTCGGCAATACCTACGTCAAATGAGCGATCCGGATGTGCTTTGGCAAAGCGGTCAACGCCTGTGCCAGACGGCATAGCGGCGGTAATCGCGCAGATGCGATCATCGGTTTCCGCAAGTTTCGCGAGCGTATCGCCGAAGACGTTCTGATAGGCTGGCGGGCCAGGCTTGCCTTTGGCTTTCTCGCCCGTCACGACGTCAAATTTCGGCACTCCGTGATACTTGTCAGCGCTGTTTTCAGCCGGAGCATAGCCCTTGCCCTTGGTCGTCACGACATGGATCAGAACCGGTCCCTGTTCGCTATCGCGGACATTCTCCAGCACGGGGATCAAATGGTCGAGATTGTGGCCATCGATGGGGCCGACATAGTAGAAGCCGAGCTCTTCAAACAAAGTCCCGCCGGTCACCATGCCGCGCGTGAATTCTTCTGCCTTGCCAACCGCATCATGCACCCGGCGCGAAAGCTTGCGAGTGACTTTAGACGCGAGCGAGCGCAGCCCGAGATATTCAGACGAGGACACCATCCGCGCAAGATAGCCCGAAAGCCCACCCACAGGCGGTGCGATGGACATGTCATTGTCATTGAGGATCACAACCAGGCGGTTGCCCGCCTGTTCAGCATTGTTCATCGCTTCATAGGCCATACCAGCGCTCATCGCACCGTCACCGATGACCGCGATACCGCGGCCCGGCTGACCCTTAAGCTTGTTCGCAACAGCAAAGCCAAGCGCTGCTGAGATAGAGGTCGACGAGTGCGCGGCGCCAAACGGATCGTACTCGCTTTCAGCACGCTTGGTGAAGCCGGAAAGACCCCCGCCCTGCCGCAAAGTACGGATGCGATCGCGCCTGCCAGTGAGGATTTTATGCGGGTAACACTGGTGTCCAACATCCCAGACAAGCCGATCGTCAGGCGTGTTGAACACATAGTGGAGCGCGACGGTCAACTCGACCACACCAAGGCCGGACCCCAAATGCCCGCCGGTGGTGCCGACCGCATCGAGCATTTCGCTGCGTAACTCATCGGAAAGCTGGCGTAATTGCTCTGGCGCAAGTTTGCGCAAGTCATTGGGATAGTCGACTGTATCGAGCAGCGGTGTCTGCAATTTTGACGTCATGGATGAAGGCCTTACACCCTCAAATCGAAACTGTCGATGAACGCCTTGTCGCTAAAATAGCACGTTTCGTCGGCGGAAACGTGCTTGATCTGCATCAAATCAGGCCATGCAGCCGCCACAAATGCCGCGAATCTCAACAATCGGGCAACTCGTGGAGAAGCTATTCGCCTTGGCGATGCCTCTTAAAGACTGGCTGATCGCATCATCATCGAGATGCGTGGCTTCACCGCATTCGTCGCAGACCAGAAAAATACAGTCATGCTCGCAGCCCGGATGGGTGTTGGCGAGAAACGCATTGGCGCTCTCGACGCGCATGGCGAGATTGTTCGTCACGAACAGATCCAGGATGCGGTAAACACTGTTTGGCGCGACGCGTTTGCCGCGCGCTGCCGACAGATTGTCCGCAATGTCATAGGCAGACACGGGCTTCTCATGCCGCATCAATTCAGCAAACACGCTTTCGCGCATACCTGTCCATTGCTCGCCTGCGCCAGTCAGCGACGCGCGTGCAGCAGAAAGCAGGTCATCACCTGAATGTTCGTGATGCGAATGCCCGTCATGCGAAGTATCGTGTGCAGTAGCCATGGCGCGCAATATAGTGCGAGCCGCACGCTAAAGCCAGTGGCCGTGCGCCTCAGCTGTCGTCGCGCAAGAACTCTGAACGGAAGTGCTGCGGATATATCTTCGCCAGCGCTTCAATCTTGGGCTTGTCCCATGCGAGGATGTAACTGTGGCGTGGGTTCTTGGCCATAAAGTCCTGATGATAGTCTTCAGCGACATAGAACTTCTTATGCGGCTCAATCGCGGCGACAATCGGCTTGTCCCACACATCTGACTTCTTCATCTGTGCGAGATAAGCCTTCGCCACTGCGCGCTGCTCTGCGCCCAATGGCACAAGTGCTGTGCGGTAATGCGCGCCGACATCAGGTCCTTGGCGATTGAGCAGCGTCGGGTCTGCACCAACCGAGAAGAAGATTTGCAGCAGCTCGTCATAGCGTACGACATCAGGGTCATAGACGACCCGCACCGCTTCGGCATGGTTGGTAAAGCCTGTCACGACCTGTCTGTATGTCGCGGAACCCGCGCGCCCGCCATGATAGCCCGACTGCACCCGCTTCACGCCTTTGACGTGACTGAAGATGCCTTCGATGCCCCAGAAACAGCCGCCTGCAAAGATGGCTGCGCGAAGCTCGCCGCTCTCGGTTGAGATACGCTCGGCTACCGGCGCATTGTATTGCACTTCGCCGGCAGACGCCGGCGCAATGCTGCAAGCCGCAAGCGCTAGGGAAGCGCCAGCTGCGAAGAGAATTTTATGGAGTTGTGAAGCCAACGGGGACGTCGCCGTCATTGCGCTGGAGCGTCGACCACTTCCTGTTCCGCTGCGAACGCTTGCGGCACGAGTTGCTGGTCCCAATCGGTCGCCGTCGCGGCACCCACCATCAGCGACCCGGCGATGAAGCCGATGGCGAACAGGCGGGTCACTTCTGAGCGAATCATTTGCATTGGAATTCTCGGGTCGGTTCGTGTTGGTGTTTTGCGTCATAGATATCTGCGCTTTCGATATGGTGAACGCGGTGTTTGCACGTGTTTATTCGGCGCGAAGCTGGAATAAGTTACGCATGACCTTGAGAAAAAGTTGCGTTGCGTCTTCGCGCTACCCAGCCACCCGCGCCCTCCACCCTTCCACCCGGAGCCTACCGGGACACAATCCGGGTGGAAGGGTGGAGGGCGTGGGTGGCTTGGAAACGAGCGTCAGAAAGAAAACCAGATGCAGTCGCGCTTTGACTGCCGTGACTAGGCACAAAACGGCGCGCAGCGCCGCAAGGGCGACCGCCCGTCCGCAGCGAGGGCAGCTTGCCTGCCCGGAAGCGAGGAAAGCCAAGTGAGCGGATGCGAACGCCGGCGCTTGAGGCCAAACATGCTAATGCCTGAAATGGCGCATCCCGGTGAAGACCATGGCGAGGCCTGCCTTGTTGGCTGCTTCGATGACTTCATCATCGCGGATCGAGCCGCCCGGCTGGATGATCGCGCTCGCGCCCGCCTCTGCTGCAGCCAGCAAGCCATCCGCAAACGGGAAGAAGGCATCGGAAGCCACTGCGCTGCCGACAGTCTTGGGCTCAGCCCATTCGTAAGTCTCAGCCGCTTCTGCCGCCTTCATCGCGGCAATGCGCGAGCTGTCACGCCGGTTCATTTGCCCTGCACCGATGCCAGCGGTCGCGCCGTCCTTGGCGTAGACAATCGCGTTTGACTTCACATGCCGCGCTACCGTCCAGGCGAACAGGCAGTCCTTCAGCTCTTGCGCGGTCGGCTCGCGCTCCGTCACAACCTTCAGGTCCGCCTCGGAAATCGCACCATTGTCGCGCGTCTGGACGAGCAGACCGCCGGTGATCGGTTTGACCGCAAGGCCGCCGCGGCGTGGATCAGGCAACTTGCCGCATTCCAGCAGCCGCAGGTTCTTCTTCTTCGCGAAGATTTCGCGCGCTTCAGCGCTGATGCTGGGAGCGACGACAACTTCTGTGAAGATCGCAGCGATTGCCTCAGCAGTTGCGCCGTCGAGCTCCTGGTTGACTGCGACGATCCCGCCAAAGGCAGACACGCTGTCGCATTGGAGCGCTGCTTCCCATGCCTCGAGCAAAGTGCTCGCTTGCGCGACACCGCAAGGGTTTGCGTGCTTGACGATGACCACAGCTGGATCGCCGCCTTTAAACTCTGCGCACAGCTCAAGCGCAGCGTCCGCATCGTTATAATTGTTGTAAGAGAGCTCTTTGCCTTGCAGCTGGGTGGCTTGCGCAATGCCGGAGCCATGCGGACCAACAGGCGTGTAGAGCGCTGCCTGCTGGTGCGGGTTTTCGCCATAGCGCAACACGGTCGGCGCCTTGCCATTGACGGCTAACATGCCGGGGAAGACCTCTTGCTGGTCGGCAAAGGCAAACCATTGGCTGATCATCGTATCGTAAGCGGCGGTTGCAGCAAACGCCTTGGCGGCCATAGTCTTGCGGAAATCGAGCGAAGTCGCCCCGTCTTGCCTTTCCAATTCACCCAGCAGCGTTTCATAATCGGCCGGATCTGTGACAATCGTTACATAAGCATGGTTCTTGGCAGAGCTGCGCACCATGCTCGGCCCGCCAATATCGATGTTCTCGATGATTTCCGGCCGGTCCGCGCCTTTAGCGACCGTGGCTTCAAACGGGTAGAGATTGACCACCACCAGATCGATGGCGCCGATCCCGTACTCTTCCATGGCCGCTGCATGCGCTTCGTCATCGCGCACTGCGAGCAAGCCGCCATGCACTTTGGGATGCAGCGTCTTCACGCGGCCATCCATCATTTCAGGAAAGCCGGTAAGCTCGGAGATGTCTTTAACTTCCAGCCCTGCATCACGCAGAGCCTTGGCCGTTCCGCCCGTTGAAACCAGTTCGACACCGCGCGCAGCCAGCGCCTGTCCGAGCTCTGCCAATCCGCTTTTGTCGGACACTGAGAGCAGCGCCCGCTTGATCTTCACCTGTGCCAACCGGCTCACCCCATTTTCTTGAGCAGCCAGGGGAAGTGCCCCCCGCCGCGTGACGTCAATCCTTCGACCACCAATTGCTCGATCCCGTGCGGATGGCCATCACCATCAACCCATAGGCTTTCTTCCAGGCTGCATGTCGCGCTCGCACCATCGCCGCCCAGACGGAATTGCCAGAGAGCGCCGCCGGGCAACAGCAAGCTCGCGCCGCGCTTGTCTTCAGCGAGCCTCACTTCAACGCCTCGCCCGATATGGAAACGGATCGCAAAGCCGATCTTGCCGCGCTTGCCGCGCTTTGCCTTGGGCTCGAGAATGTCTTCGCCGCGCAATTCGCTGCCATCGCTGCGCAGCGCGAGAATGCGGCGGTGGAGCAAACCGAAACGCGAAGCATAGCCATCATGGCTCGCTTCAAGTCGCTGGGCCTGGCCATCCATATCGCGCTGTTCGACTTCGACGACTTCAACGCCTTTGCCGAGCTTGCCGTGAAGCAGCACTGCGGTAGAGTTCGCATCGTCGAGCACCAGCGTTGAATGGGCAGCCGTTGCGCGCAAGCCTTGCTCGATCCGCGCAGGGACCAGCCCGCCAGCGAGCGCCGCACCGCCGCAGCTCACAATGATACGGTCGGGCCCTTCGGACATTTCAAAGGCAAGCGTCGACGCGCAGCCAAAGCGGGCATGCCGTCCTTTTGGCGGAGGTGCCGCATCCATCTGGACCGTCGTCTTGCCGCCAGTGAGACGCTGGAAGCCCCATTCGCGCACGTCCTTCAACGGCCTTGTGCGAATACCGCTAGCATCGATCAGACCCGCAACAGAATCTGCACGAATCGCGCCCGCACCGTTCCAGCTTGCCAGTCCGCCATCGCCATGCCGCAAAGCCAGCAGCGGCGGCACCAGCAGCTCGCGCATGACACCCAGCGCTTCGGGCATCTCGCGATCCGTCGCGTCATAGCAGGCCTTCAAGTCCGTCAGGATGGCAATCGCATTCATCTGAGCAAGCGGGCTACGCGAAAGCACGCCGCCGTCTTCGCTCACAAGCTCGCCGAGCGCACGCACGAGGCCCGCTTCGCCATATAGCCGCCGCGCTTTGCCTTGCGGGGTCAACAATCCTGCAGCTGTGATCGCCGCCCAGCCCGCCACTTCGCCTGAGCGATCCGCTGAGCGCGACGTGTTGCGGTCAAGCCAGCGCGCAGTTTGCTCGATAACCGTCAGCATCCGCTTGCGCATGCCCGGCTTGCCATCGGAAAGAACAAGCGGCGCATGAACCAGCCACGCGAGCAAGCGGTGGCCAGCATGTTCGACTTCCCAGGCTGCGCCTTTGCCAACGCTCGCCTTCGTTTTGTGATTGGCATCAAGCCACGCGGCACAGATGCGCTCTGCGATTGGCACAGCCTGCTCGCGCGCAGCTGCAGCCGACAAATCGCGCAGCCATGAAAAGCCATGAATCACTCGCTCAAAAGGCTCCGTCATGCGCGAGGAGGACTCAAAGTCCATTTCGTCGATCGGAACCTTCGCGCCGTGGATCAGGAAATGTCCTGCGCGCAAAGCCATGCCGCTCACCCGGTCACCGCCCAGCGGTGTATCGACTGTCGCGAGCAAGCGCAGCGCGTCGGGCTTGGTAAAGGGCGCAGCCAGCGTCGGCCCCGGCACGCCCAGCCGGTAGGCCAGCCGCAGCAGCCGCTCACCAGCGCCAACTTTAGGCGGCGCAAAATCACTGAGAACGAGCGCGCGCGAAGGGGCAAGCGGGATTGTCTCTTCGTCAACCGGCGCGTCGGCTACCGGGTCCGTGCTCTTCGCTTTTAAAGGAACGGCACGCTTGCCTTGCTTGCCGCCGGCAAGGTCCAGTTCCTGCTCGCGCGGACCCAATTGACTCTTGGACGGACCTTTGGGCGCTTCGCTTTCGACCAAGGATTCCTCTGCGTCATGCTCAGATGCCTCAGGCCCGCCTTTCGACAGCATGGCGTCCATCACCCTTCCCCTTTCAAGGCTGCGATGTTGGCGGCGTAGTGCTCTGGCCCACCTTTGAAGGTGGCTGAACCAGCGACCAGCACGTCCGCGCCCGCATCGACACATAGCCGAGCGGTTTGCGCATTCACGCCGCCATCAACTTCCAAATGGATATCGCGCCCCGATTGTTCGATCATTCGCCGCACTGTTTCTATTTTTTTGAGCTGCGAATGGATAAAGCTCTGCCCGCCAAAACCCGGATTGACGCTCATGATCAGAACCAGATCAATCTCATCGATCAGATAGTCCAAAGCTTCGGCTGGCGTACCGGGATTGAGTGAAATCCCCGCTTTCTTGCCCAGCACCTTGATCGCCTGAACTGTGCGATGCGTATGTGCGCCTGCTTCTGGATGCACAGTGATGATATCCGCACCGGCTTCCGCGAACTCTTGCAAGTACGCGTCGACCGGCGAGATCATCAGGTGGACATCAAAGGTCTTGGCGGTATGCGGCCGCAGCGCTTTGACGACCATCGGGCCAATCGTGAGGTTCGGGACATAATGCCCGTCCATAACGTCGACGTGGATCCAGTCCGCGCCCGCTTCGTCAACCGCGCGCACTTCCTCGCCCAGCTTGGCAAAATCGGCCGAGAGAATGGAAGGGGAAATAAGCGGTGTGGGCATGGTGGTACCAAAATGCTGCGAGCGCACATGGAATTACGTGTCCGGTGAGTCGCGAACAAGCGGAGAGCCGTGCTTATCCACGTTAGCCTTTGGTGAGGAGAGGCCGAAACCACCGAAAATCGAGCCTGAACACGGTCCCAAGCACGAATTCAGCCGCAATTCAGCCGCCAACATTCATAAGGCGGTCAAATCTTAGGGTTATTGCGGCAAGGCTAACGCCGTAAGCCAATCTCAAATTGAACTGGAAACATGACGAATTTCACTCGCCCCTCACGCTTGAAACTGACTGCGGCTGCGCTTGTGCTCGGCTCCGCTGGCCTGGCGGCGTCCGGCTTCGTGCAAACGCCTGCATATGCTCAGAGCGCGAGCGAGTATCGCAACAAGATCAGCAACAATATGCGCGCCTGTGCGCCAGGCGGCGGACCCGCTGTCCGCGTGACTGTCGCTGGCATCAAGAGCGCAACCGGCAAAATCCGTGTGCAGAGCTATCGCGGCACGAAAGCGGAATGGTTGGAAAAAGGCCGTTGGCTCAACCGTATCGAAGCGCCTGCCCGAAAGGGCCGCATGGTGTTCTGTATGCCACTCCCCAAGGAAGGCACTTACGGTATTGCTGTGCGCCATGATGTAAACGGCAATGGCAAGACCGATATCAGCGAAGATGGCGGCGCGATGTCCAACAACCCGTCGATCAACATCTTCAACCTTGGCAAGCCAAGCTACAAGAAAACCGCGTTTTCTGTTGGGCGCGAGGTCAAGCAGATGACGATCACGATGAAGTATATGTGATCGCTTCAAAGCGTCGTCGGATTGCGCGAGGCTTATTCGCCGCGCTTTCGCTTCTCTCGCCAGATTTTGAATAACACTCCAGGAGCCGCGAGGATCGGATGCTTCTCGCGGAACGGCGTCACCTTGACCGGAATGCCGGTGTGCCTCTCAACCTTCCAGGCAGCATAGCGCCCAGCACCTTCAAACGTGGTGCTCGCTTTTATCAGCCGCGTTATGTTGAGGGTCTTGCCCATCCGGCGACGCTTCTGCCACCATCTCAGCACCATCTCCCGGTTATCTCGGCTCATCTCGGGGGCTAAAGTTGCGCCGTCGCGCACAAAAGTTATGCCGGCAGCATCCCAAGCGAGTGGCAGAAGCCCGTCGAAATGGGCTTCGTTTACCGAGAGAATATCGTTCTCTCGGCCCGCTTTCTCGACCCGGAATTCCGCGCTGTAAGTCGCGCGAAACAGAGCGCGCCAATAGTCTTCCGCGCGGCCTTTTTCCGGTCCGAGCGCTGCAGCGAGCCGCGCAGCCGTTTGCGCCGCAGCACTGATCGCTGCGATGACGCGCAACTTCGCATTTTCGTCAGCGGCCCAGACCAGTCCGCTTGGTTGGACGAAGCGCGCCCAGATGGTCGTATCGAGCCGCTCGCCTGAGGCTGCTTCATGGAAGCGTTCAAGCGACATGGTTGCGACTTTTGCGCGAAGTGTGATGCCGCCCTCGCCTTCGCGCTCGTGATAGGAAACACGCGGCCAGATCCGCTCCTGTTGTTTACCCGGCAGCAGCAGATAGAAATCGAGCACGCCTTCCAGCGAACCGGTCCGCAGATTGGAACCGTAAAAGAGCACTGCGATTGCCCCGGCTTCGTCGGCAAGCGCGCGACCGAAATCAGCCACTTGCCGGTCTATCGGCGCGGCCAGCCGCTCCGCAATTCGTGTTTCCAGTGCTGACATGGCTTGGAGCTCGCGATCAGGCCGATGGCGCTACAAAGCTCAGTTCGGGACCCGTGAGCACTTCATAGCGGCCAGGCGGAAATGCTTCGCCATCAAGAATGAAGGCTTCGTCCAGCTCCATCTCAAAGCCGCTGGTTGCAACTCTATGAAAGCCCCGCTCGCGCAAGTTTTTGGGTGTCCAGCCAAATGCAATGAACGGTAGCAAGGCAGTCGTACGGCGCGTGATCTGATCGAGCACCGCCAGCTTCAAGCCCTTCTGCAAGTGTCCAAACGGTTTGATACCCGCTGGCATCCGCTCCAGTGTCGAAGCGAACAGCAACTGCCGACGTGTCGGATCGCCTTGCCCGCTATGCGCCAATGGGGCCCCGCCAGGTGTCAGCTTCACATCCATGCTCGCGCCGCGCCGCCAAGCGTTCTGGCGTGAACCGAACACCGCTTGCAATACGCCCCAGGCTGTCGTCACGCCAACCGCGAGACTGTTGAATGCACCAAGTTTATGCGCGCTTTGCCCGGCTTGCGTGCCAAGCGTGAACGCTCCTGCGCCTAGAATAAAGCCGAGGACCCGCGCATCTGGATCACCTTCAGGCTGGATCGCCATAGGCGTTCGAACAATCCGGCGTCCTTCTCGAAAAGCGTCGATCGCTGCCTGGATGGACCAGTCCGATGGCGCATCGAGGTCCACAGTCAGCGCGTTTGTTTTGCCCTTGGGCAGTACCGCGATCGCAGGCCAGTTATCGCCAAAAATCGCCTGACCGCTCGTCAGGACATCGCGCACGGTTCCATCGCCACCATTGATGATGAGCAGATCAATCTTGCGCGCTGCAAAGTCAGCTAGAGCTTCCGGCAATTGATCGCGATTGCCGGGCTGGCCGACGAAAATGTGCGGACTGCCTCCACAATCGAGATCCTGTCCGCGATTGCGATGGCTGCGCGGATTGTAAATCACGCCCACGCAAGGTTCAGCACCGCAATCGGCAGCTTGCGCCTCTCCATCTGCCTCACCGGCAGCAGCCGATACGCCGCGAGCGCGCGGTAAATGGCTGAATTCGTGCACAGATGACGACATGGTGTCCGGCCCTTAACCTGAATTGGGCGCTCGCTCCTAGGGAATTTTCTTATTGCCCTGCACAAGAGCGGTGCGCTGTTGCGCATATGCAAAAGCGCTTGAGCGCGTGGAAAGCGGCGCTAACATCACGAAATGCTGACACAAGACCTGCTCGATTCCGCCCGTGGCCTCGCTGACAACATCGTCACATTGCGCCGCGCCATCCATAAAGAGCCTGAGCTGGGCCTCGAAACGCCTAAGACGCTCGCCAAGGTCAAGGCGGCACTTGAAGGCCTGCCGCTGGAATGGCGTGAAGGCCCATCCTGCACAGGGGCCATTGCGACCCTGACAGGAACGGGGACCGGGCCAGGCGCTGACCGCCGCGTGCTCCTGCGCGGTGACATGGATGCGCTCCCTATGGACGAGAAGACGAACCTGGAATTTGCCTCGACTATCCCCGGACGCATGCATGCCTGCGGGCATGACACGCACACGGCGATGCTGGCAGGTGCGGCGCAATTGCTTTGCGCCAAGCGCGACAGCTTTGCCGGCACAATCGACTTCATGTTTCAGCCGGGCGAAGAAGGCTATCACGGCGCGCGCTTCATGCTCGATGACGGCTTGATTGACCCGCTGCCTGATGCAGCCTTCGCTTTGCATATCATGCCGAATGCTCCGTTTGGCGTGCTGGGCGGACGCGCCGGGCCGCTGCTCGCAGCGGCAGACGAGTTTAACATCACAGTAAAAGGGCAGGGCGGTCACGCCAGCATGCCGCATGACTGTGTCGATCCCGTTCCGGGCGCCGCAGCAATCGTCGGCGCGATCCAGGCCATGGTCACGCGCCGCTTTAAAGCGGCCGATCCTGTCATTGTCACAGTCACGCAGATTCATGCGGGTACCGCGCACAACGTCATTGCTGATGAAGTAAAACTTGGCGGTACGATGCGCTCATTGAGCCCTGAGCATCGCGCGAAAGTGCACAAGTTGATCGAGGAAACTGCCAAGCAAACCGCCGCTGCTTATGGTTTGGAAGCGGAATGCGAGATCACCATGGGCTTTCCAGTCACGATCTGCGATCCGCGCGCAGTCACTCTGGGCAGCGCCGTTGCAAAGGAGCTGGGCGGCGAAGGCGCTTGGCTCGAGCTGCCTGATCCGATCATGGGCGCAGAGGATTTCTCCTATGTGCTGGAGAAAGTGCCCGGCGCGATGTTCTTCTTGGGCGTGGCCTGCGAAGGTGAAGACTGGACGCAGTGTTGCGCGATCCACTCACCGCGTATGCATGTCGATGAGAACGCTTTGCCGCGCGGCACAGCAATGCTGTCAGGCTGCGCGCTCAAATTCCTCGCAGAAGGATTTGCTTAGTTTTATTTAGCCTCAATCGCCGGCGCTCACATCCCTTCGCTTATGCTTCTGCGCCAATGGGCGCGACGGCCGTTCGGCCTTTGGCTTCCGCAATATGAAAGCGGAAGCGTCATACAAAAGCGCCGAAGCCACCGCTGGGTGACTCCGGCGCGACTGTCCCGCGCTCTCCCCCAAGAGCGCGAGTCAGGGAGCTCTTACCACAACCAGACGTAAAGTCCGACAAGGATCGCGGCTGTCAGCATTGCGAGCGTGTTGAACAGCATCGTCGTGGCGAACGCAATATCGCCGAGTTTGACGGTCTGCTCTTCTTCCGGCGGAGCAGTCATCCGCGAGACGACTGCCGCTGCGATGATCGAAAGCACAAACACGCCCCAGATGCGGATGATAAAGGGCACGTCAGGCATGCCGAACTTCAACGCGATATTGACCGCGAGCGATCCCAGCAGTGCGGTGAATGCACCAACCGCGTTCATCTTCTTGTCGAAGAAGCCCAAGAGGAAGACGACCACGATGCCCGGCGCAATGAAGCCGGTATATTCCTGAACCGTCTGAAACCCACTTTCAAAGCCGCCAATGAAAGGCCGCGCAAGGAACAGCGCAATGACCATGGCAGAAAAAGCGGCCACACGCCCTACCGTCACATAATGCTGCTCCGGCTCGGACGGCTTCCAGCTTTTGTACAGGTCCATCGTGAAGATGGTCGAGATCGAGTTCATCATGCTCGCCAACGAACTTACAACCGCAGCTATAAGCGCTGCAAATACCAAGCCGCGAAGACCAGCCGGGGCAAAGCTCATCAGCTCCCCATAAGTGCGGTCCGATTTCTCAGTCAGCGCCTGACCATCGAGCATGCCTTGTTGGGCAAGGATCACCGCTGCAATACCCGGGATGACCACGATGAACGGGACGAGCACTTTAAGGAAGGCTGCGAAGGCCAAGCCCTTTTGCGCTTCGCCCAGGTTCTCGGCGCCTAACGCACGCTGGATGATATACTGGTTGAAGCCCCAATAGCTGAAGTGCAGCACCCAAAGACCGCCCAGCAGCGTCCAGATGCCCGGCAGGTCGGAGTATGCCGGATTGCTTTCTTCAAGGATCATCTCGAAGTGACCTGGCATTTCCTGCATCAGGAAACCAAGCCCGCCGAGCGCGCCATCTGCCGGCAGCGCATCGAGCGCGATCCATGTGATTGCGAAACCGCCAAGGATCAGGATCACGACCTGAATGATGTCAGTCAGCGCAACTGCTTTCAGGCCGCCATAAAGCGAATAGAGCGCTGCAAATCCGGCAAGCGCAGCCATCGCGGTCATCACGCTCCAACCCGTCAGCGAGGTAACGGCGAGGCCGCCGAGCCACAATACAGTGGTGAGATTGACGGCTGTGTAGAGCGCGACCCAGAAGACGCTCATCAAGGTCTTCACGCCGTGACCATACCGCTGATCGAGGAATTGCGGCATGGTGTAGATCTTGCGCTTCAGGAAGATCGGAAGGAAGTATTTCGCGACGATAATCAGGACAATCGCGGCCTGCCACTCATACGCAGCGATCGCGATACCAACAGCATAACCCTGGCCTGATTGCCCGATGATCTGTTCGGCAGAGATGTTCGACGCAATCAGCGAAGCGCCAATGGCCCACCATGGCAGAGCGCGGCCCGCGAGGAAGTAATCCTCTGTGTTTTTGTCATGCCCCTTGGGCTCTCGACTGACGAACAGCGCGATGCCTAGCAGCGCAACTGCGTAGCCTGCGATGATGACGATATCGATCGTTTCAAGCGTCACGAATTTTCCCCTCCCGATGAAGATTTGGTGACTTCGCCAGCCAATATCTTCGCCCGTTATGTTGCTTCGTTAGCGCAGCTTGAGCCAGCGCTGATTACGTATACGAATGCGCAGCCCCTGTATCAGAATGCGCAAGCGGTGGTTTCTGCCAACTCCTCCCGCCGGATGCTGGAAATGCGGAACGTGACTTCGCCATCGGATTCAAACGCTATGCGCGGCGCAAGCGAGCCCGCACAATCCGTGGTCAGCACCATTTCACGCCAACCTTTGCCGTGTGCGAGTTCAAATTGCGCTGTCACATCGATTGGTTCGCTGTCCCCGAACCGCAGCCGCACTGGTCCTGTTGGGCGCGTCACGACCTCGTAGGCAATGCGGTAAGCGCCGTCAGTGTCGCTCGATTGCTCCAGTCCGAAGTAGGAGCCAGCGCGCATGGTAATTTCGCGCGAGTCCTCCTGCGCGTCGCGATCGTAACCGCGCGCGAGCACGCCAGAGCCATTCATGTCGCCCCGCATTTGCGGCACCAGTTCTTCAAAACCAGCGCCATCGAGACGGCCCACAAAAGCGCTAACGCCTGAACCCAAACGGCCGGAGCCGAACATCTCAGCGCCTTCGACAATTTCGAGAGCAGGGCAGTCTTCGCTAAGTGGGCTTAGCGAAGATATATCATCGAATGAGCGGCCATAGCCAAACGCGAATAAGGCGCCCTCAGGGCCATTGAGCGGCGTGCCTTCGCACGTTGCGGGCCATGAGAAAGACAGCCTGCCTGTCGCTTGCATCTTGCCCGTAAGAAGATCGGCAACGCCCGCACCTTCGCTGCCGGGAAGCCATGACGCGACAAATGCATCGGCTGCATTGAGCTCGCGGTTCATCCACATGGGGCGGCCGGAAAGAAATACCGCGACGGCAGAAATACCTTGCGCTTTGAAAGAGCGAAGCAGCTCGAGCCCCTCTTCATCGCGAAACACCAGATCGCGCTGATCACCGGCAAATTCGGCATAGGGCCGCTCGCCAAAGACGACGATGGCAACATCCGGGCGCACGTCAAACGAACCGTCTTCAGACAGAGTCGCGGCGCCGCCGCTCGCCGTGATATTCTCCCGGAGGCCGTCCCAGATCGATGTTGCCTTCGGGAAGCGCTCGCGCGGCAACTGGTCCTTGCGTCCGCCTTGCCATTCAAGCGTCCATCCACCCGACGCTTGCCCGACATCATCGGCTGCGCTTCCGGCGACGAGAACATTCATGCCCGCCTTCAATGGAAGCACGCCATTGTTTTTGAGCAGCACTTGCGATTTCGCGACCGCTTCGCGGGCCAGCGCACGATGCTCAGGCGAGGCGAGCAGCTCGTACTTGCCCGCAACGCCGCGCTCGGACGGACGCTTGGCGTTTTCGCCTAAGAGCCCTGCGCGATATTTGACCCGAAGGACCCGCGTGACCGCTTCGTCAACGCGCGCCATGGGAATGGAGCCATCCTGGACCTGCGCAATGAGGTTATCCATCAGCGCTTTCCAATCGTCCGGCACCATGTAGATGTCGAGGCCCGCCATAAGCGATTGCGGGCAGTCCGTAACAGTGCAGCCCTTGATCTGACCGTGACCATTCCAGTCGCCGACAACCAGGCCGTCAAAGCCCATCTCGCCGCGCAGCACGTCTGTCAGCAAGTCCTTGTTACCGTGCATCTTGCGGCCATTGATCGAGTTGAAGCTCGCCATGATCGCTTCGACACCGGCATCAATGGTGGCGGGGTAAGGCTTGCCATGGAGCGCAAGAAGCGCGTCGATATCACCGTTCACATCGCCTTGATCGACGCCGTTTTCCGTACCGCCATCACCAAAGAAATGCTTGGCCGTCGCGATAACACGCGTGTCACGAAGATAGTTGTCGCTGCCGCGCGTGCCTTGCTGGCCTTCAACCAGAGCGGCTCCCAATTTCGCAACCAGATCGGGGTTTTCCGAATAGCTTTCATAAGTGCGGCCCCAGCGATCATCGCGCGCGACCGCTACAGTCGGCGAGAAATTCCAGTCGATCCCTGTGACTTCAATTTCGATCGCGGTCGCATGACCGATCCGGCGAACGAGGTCGGCATCGCCCGTCGCGCCCAGTGCAATATTGTGCGGAAACAACGTGGCACCGACGATATTGGAGTGTCCATGCACGGCATCGGTGCCCCACATGACAGGGACGGCTGGTTCACCATTGGGAAGCGGTTTGACTGACGCTTCATACATCTCATCAGCTAGGCGCAGCCATTCCGAAGGGGGTGCAAATTCATCCCCATAGGGCCCGCCATTACCGCCGTTGAGATAACTACCGAAGCGGTATTTCTCCATGTCTTCAGCGGTGAAGGAATTGATCTGCGGCTGGATAAGCTGCGCGATCTTGCGCTCAAGGCTCATGCGCGCAACATAATCCGCGACAACGCGATCTTCCTCAGACGCCGTAGCCGCATCCGAGGCAACAGCCTGACTGGCTTCTGACGATACAGTTTGAGGCGTCGCGCAAGCTGACAGAACAGCCGTCATCGCTGCAAGCGCTACAGACACACGGAACCCGGCACGCATTGAAAATTCTCCCTCCCGAGCGATAACGCCCTATCCCGTCGACCACGGTTTTGAGAACGTTATCAATGGCTGATTTGCCACGCTTCTGCATGCAATGCAAGCCGCTAAGTCTGACGCTTTAATGATCCGACGAGAAGTGCAGCACCCATCACCAGTGCGGCCAGCACAAGGAACAGCGCATCAAAGCCAAACACCGGTACCAGGCTCAATGCGAGCCACGGCACGATCAACGAAGGAATTGTGTTGGTGAGGTTGAAGATACCAAGATCACGCCCCCGGTGCTGAGGCTTGGGCAAGACGCGCAAGGTCTGGCTCGAATGGAGCGCCAGAAAGATCATCGAAGCGATCCCGAACAGGACGTAGCCTGCGATCGCGAAGTGAGCGCTGGATGAGATGGCCATCACAAACAGCCCGACAGCGGATATTGCGGCCGCGAAAGCGAGCGGGATGAAGGGCTTTTCTGTGCGGTCCGACCATTTACCAGCATACAATGCGATCGGGACGGACACTACCAGCACCAGGCTGAACAATCGCGCGGAATCGCTTTCATCGAGACCAATGTCGAGCGAGCGCAACCAGAACAGCAGAAAAGCGAACAGACCCGCTTCAGCGATCTGGACAAGCAGTCTCGCAGTCCACATTCGTTTGACAGCTGAAGCACCGCCTGTGCTTGCATCCTGCGACTTGGCAAGCTCAGCGGCGCTATCCGTTTGCATCAACTCGGGAAGAATACGGTTTTTGCCGAAAACAAGCGCAGGCGTGACCATCACAATGACCAAGCCAGCCACGATGACCAGTCGCATGTCCTGACTTGCAAGTCCGGGAATTGTGACCAATGCGCCTGAAAGCGCACCGATTGCAGGCGCGAAAGCCAAGAGCCCGCCCAGAAACCCTTTTTGTTCGTTAGGGACGCAGTCGCCTGCCCAGGCAATGATCGGCGCCAGCAGCATGTTCAGCCCGATCTGCCATGCCATGATGAGGGCGATGAGGCTCGCGACACTGTCAGCCCAGCGCATGCTTACCAGCAAAGCGCACGATGTGATCAATCCCATGGCGATCCAACCGCGCCGGTTGTGCGTCACATCGCTCGCCCAGCCAAAAGCGATATTCGCAAGGCTTGCGACAACTGCGCCTGCAAAGGTTGCATAGGCAAGCGCGCCTACCCCGTTACCTGCAGCCATTTCTTCCACGCGGACAGGCAACAACACTGTCAGAAAAGGGACGTAAGCCACCGCTCCGCCAGAAGCGGCGAGCGCCAAGAGCAGCAAGAACCATAAGGGCTGACGCGCGGGCGTGTCTTTCTCGGTTCGGCTCATTGATACAGACAAATTATGCGGGGCTAGTACCGGGCGCCGGGCCAGTTGAGCCGCGCTCAACCAAGGCTCCGGGTACGTTTATGACCCCCTGCGGTCCGTCTTTCTTGTGAGACTGGATGAGTAGTTCCGCAGCTTTGGCGCTCGTGGCAGCGATAGGCTGGTCGACAGCCGTAAGCTTGGGGAAAGTGAACTTCACGATTGGGGTGTTGTCAAAACTGATGAGCGACAAATCGTGGGGCACTTTCAGCCCCATTTCACCCGCAACCTGCAAGCTTGCGAGCGCCATCTGATCGCTTGAGGCAATGAGCGCGGTTGGGCGGTCGATATGCGTCAACAGAGTGCGCGCAGCGCGAACCCCTGAATCAAATCCGAAATCGCCCTTCTCGCACAATTCATCGGTGGGCAGTCCAGCCTGCTGCATTGCCTTGCGCCAGCCATCGACGCGCCAGCCCGAGAGGCTGTACTCGTCGGGGCCCGCGATAAAGCCGATCCGCTTATGCCCGAGCGCGATCAAATGCCGGGTTGCGAGCTCGGCATTACCTTCATCATCCATCGTCAAACGGATACCTGGCCCTTCTTCACGCGAACCAATGCGCGCGAATGGAATAGCCGCCTTAGCGAGGAGGTCCGTGATGAGCGGGTTCTCCGAGTGCGGCGGGGTCAGGATCACGCCATCGGGCTGTAGCGCCGCGATCGCGGCCTTCAATTCGCGTTCAACATGATCGCTATGCGTATCAACAAGCTCGATCATCATACGATAGCCATGCTTGTCGCAGGCGAGCATTCCGCCAAGCAGCATCTGATCGACCCAGTCCGTACCAAGGCGATCGCGCCAGTCATTCAATGTCCGTTCCCGGTCATTCAAAGCGAGGATCAGATACGAACGAGAGCCGCTCATCCGCTGAGCAGCAATAGATGGCACATAGCCAAGCCTGTCGATCGAGCTCTGCACCCGGTTTTTCATCGCGGGGCGCACATTGGGCTCGTTATTGATGACACGGCTGACGGTCTGCAGAGAGACCCCTGCATCTTCTGCTACGTGCTTGATTGTTACCGCTTGGCGGCGCCTCGCCATCGCTTAGCCCTCTTCACTCTGGCGCTTGATAAACGCGAACGTGGTCGATTTCCATACGCTGCGGAAGCGCTTCGTCGTCCACGCCTTTGCGTCCACCCCAATCGCCGCCGACTGCGATATTGAGCAGCAAGTGCATCGGTTCGTCAAAGGGCCAACGCGAACGGCCTGAACGCATCTTTTTGAAAGCGAAGCGCGGCGCATCATCGACAGCGAAGATCAGCCCATCTGGCCGCCACAGCAATTGATAACGATGAAACTGTGTGCAGGCCGTCTCAACTGTATGGCTCGTCGTCTTCTGTGTGCCCTTGCCGAAGTTGAACGCTTTAGTGTGCACCGAATGGTGGATCACATTCGGCTCGTAGCCGACATGCTCCATGATATCGATCTCGCCGCCTTCGGGCCAAACCACACCGGGGTCTTCAGGCAACATCCAGATGGCGGGCCATGTCCCGCGTCCACATGGCAGCTTCGCGCGGATTTCGTAAAAGCCGTAGGTCCAGGCGGCTTTGCCTTTCGTATGGAGCCGAGCAGAGGTGTATTTCTGATCGCTATAGTCTGCCTCGCCGGCAACCGCAGCGCCATCACTGCGCGCTTCGATAATCAGATTGCCGTTTTCAATCCGGGCATTCTCAGGCCTGCCTGAGACGTAATATTGTAGCTCGTTATTGTACCAGCCTTCGCTGTTGCGATAGACATCATACGCCCACTTTTCAGGGTCGGGCACTTCGCCTGAGTTGAATTCGTCAGCGAAGACCAGTTCAAATCCCGGCGGCGCACGGTGCGGCTCCATTGCGGTCGATGGTTGAGTTTCGACAGCTTCCACCTCGACCGGATTGGTGTCTGTGTTTGCGGCTTCCTGTGAAGCTACGACGGACGCAGCCAAAGAGGCTGCAAAGATCAGCGAAAAAGACATGGAACAACCTTAAGCTACAAGAGCTGATGCGAAAAGGGCGGCAGGTTTCCCCGCCGCCCCGCTCAATTCAAGGCTTAGAACTGCACTCTGACGCGCCCACCGAAAGTCCGCGGGCGAGTGAAGAAGCGCGTATTATCAAATTGCGTGATAATGATCGCCGCCTCTTTCTGCTTGTTCGTCACGTTGTTGGCGTAAACTTCGAAGCGAAGCTTGCCTTCATCGCCATGCGTGTAACCAGCGCCCAGATCAAAGGTCCAATAACCTTCCACGACGTCATTCAAGCGCAGGCGAGGATCGTCTGGCTGTTCATAATCTTCGGAGTTGAAGATCGTCTGGAATGTATCCGAGCGATAGCCAGCCGAAATGACCCAGTCCATTTCGCCAGAGCCGACATCGAGCTTCTGCGAAAGCGAAGTGTTCAGCTGCCAGCGCGGCGTGCGCGGCAAGCGCTTGCCTGAGATGTCGCGGAACGGAACCGTCTCGACATCTGCCTGGAAGCGCGAGTCAGGGATGAGCTCGGCTTCATTGATCTTTGCTTCCAGCCAAAGCAGGTTGAAGTCCCAGTTGATGTTGCCCGGGAATTCCAGACCGCCTTCAATGTTGGCACCGTAGATTTCAGAATCGGCAGCGTTGAAGGTGTAACCCACAACGAGTGCCAAGGAGATATCGTCAGCGACGTCAACAATCTCGCCCTGGTCGAGCTCGAAGTCGGCAATCGTTTCGACCGAAAGAAGCGCGCTGAACGCCTGGTCCTTGTAGTCGTTGTAGAAAGCCGAACCGTTGAGGCGCGCCTTTACATCACCGATAAAGAACTCGTTCTTTGTGCCAAGCTCGTAAAGGATGACATTCTCGGTGCTCGTCGTAGGCAAGAAGCCGTTTGTACCGAGATTGTCGTTGAACGTGCCTGATTTGTGGCCACTCGCGACCAAGGCATAGACGAGATTGTCCGGCGTCAGATCATATTCCAGACGCAGGCGCCAGTCGATGAAGTTGTCGGCGATCTCGCCTTCCTGCTGCCAGATCTGCCCAGTGAATGGGACGGCATAGGTGAACTGGGTAGTGGCCGCAAAACCATCACAGGTCCAAAAGTCAAAGCTGATGGTATCGAGACATTCAGGTGCACCGGGAACATCATCGAAGTGACCCGGCAGCGGGCCGAATTCCAGGATTTCATCGAGGTTGTCGCGCAGACCAAAGCGGCGCACACCGTCGAGTTGGAATTCAAAGATTTCTGCTTCTGAAATGACGCCATCACCGTCCGTATCAGGGTCAAAGATGGTCCGGTCACGGGCGGCAAATTCGAAACCTTCCGTACCGTAGCGGACACCGCCACAACAGTTGAAGTTGTCATCGCCGAGCGCCAGACCATAGCGTGCAGCTACACCGCGACGGCTCTTCTCGTCGTCAGTATAACGCAGGCCAGCAGTGACCCGGAAGTTTTCGCCGACTTCCCAGGTAGCGTCGCCATAGACAGCCCAGCTTTCCGCGTCGACGTCAGGATTGTTGAATTCGATCCCTTGGAAGAACAGTCCGCGATCCCCGGTTGAACCGAGGAAGGCATATTGCTCCTCCTTGAAATACATGCCGCCAAGCGACCAGATGAACGGGCCATCTGAATTGAAGATGCGCAATTCGTTGAAATAGCTTTCCGAATCCGTGATGAATTGGAAACGCGACCAATTGTCGAGGTTCTCTTGGAGGATAATGTCATCGACAAACGTCGTTTCGTCGATTGTACGGCTAGAGACGTCCCCGATAACGCCAGGGTAAAAAGGTGAGAGCGGCGTGTTCGCATCATAGTCGCGCAGCAGATCGCGATAGCTTGTCGTAAACTCGACTGTGAACGGATCTGCATCGTAAGTGATGGTCGCACGGACACCCCAATGCTTGATGTCTTCTATCGGTGTGAATGCATTAGCAATCACATCGCGCGGATCTTCAATGTCCTCTGGTAGGATGTCGTTGCCGAGCGGCCCGGCATAGTTCGTACCAGTGTAGCCAGTGCCTTCTTCGTGAATGTAATCACCCGCGAGCAGGATCGAGAGACGATCTGTCGGCTCCCACAGGAACTGCGCACGGAATGCCTTGTTGTCTGCGGCCTCAGCCACATCGACATTCTGGATCGGGCCGACATTGTTATAATAGCTGTCATGCGCGAGATACATGCCAGACAAACGGAAGGCAGCATTGTCACCGACCGGCACGTTGATCATGCCGCGCGCTTCCTTGTGGTCGTAATTGCCATAGCCGACTTCAACGTTCGCATCCCAGATGCCAATGCCCGGCTTCCAGGCAATCGCGTTAACAGAGCCAGCCATTGCGTTCCGGCCGCGTAGCGTACCTTGCGGGCCGACATTCACTTCAACGCGCTCGATATCGAAGAATGCCGAGCCAATCCCCGAAGGACGTGGAACATAGACGCCGTCATAGTGGAAGGCAGCTGCCGGATCGCCGAGCTCAGTATTGTTGGATGAGCCGACACCGCGGATCCAGATTTCGACATTGCCACCATTGTTCGCGACCGTGAGGCCCGGCAATTCATCGTTAAAGTCCGTAATGTCCTGAATGCCTCGAGCACGCAGATCATCGCCCTGGAACACTGCCGCGGTACCCGCGTAGTCTTGCAGGCTTTGCTCGCGGCGATCAGCGGTTACGACGATCACATCGCCTTGCTCATCGCTGATCTCTTCATTTACCTCATCATCAGGAGCCACATCCTGCGCAGCAGCGGGAGCGGCAATCATGGCACCAAGCGCCAGAGCAGACGCCGTGCCAAGCGCTGCGAAACGACGCGCAGACACACGTGTAGTAGACTTTTTCAAGGTATCCTCCCCAGATTCGACCGGTGTTTATACACCCCTCGCCAGTATGACTAGCTCGAATTGTGAGCGTTCACAAGAGTTGAAATGAACGTTCACAGGAAGTCTATGAAAGTGTGACATTTGCGCACGAGCGCATCCACTCTCATGGCGTTTGCATGTGTAGACTAGGAGGTGGCGCACCCGACAGGATTCGAACCTGTGACCTCTGCCTTCGGAGGGCAGCGCTCTATCCAGCTGAGCTACGGGTGCTCCTGAAGGTTGGATCATACGCTCTACGCGTATCGACCGCGCCTCAGCGCGCGCCGCGCTTAGCAAAGCCTGTGACCGCCTGCCAACAAAAAAGCCTTCACCTGCTACTCCGATATCACGAACCAGTTAACACCGACCGGCCCGCAACCCTAAGGATAGGAGCGTTAGCCTTTCGGTAAGTGAATCGCGCTTAACCTTTTTCGCGATATGACAGCGATCGAATCTCCGGAACAATTAAGGGCGATGCGCAAAGCGCTCGCAGAACGCCGACCGCTTTCCAAACGCTGGCGCGAACTGCATGCGCTGGGTCAGCAAATCGCTGTGAAAGCGCAACTCGCGCCAGAAGCCTTTGACGGACAGCTTGCCGACTTTCCCAACGCGATTGTCGATGCAGCGCCTTGGCATCGCGAACTCGCTGAACAAGCGCTCGAAGACATTGATGCCATGCTGCAGCCTGGCTTGACCGCTTTGCAGGCAATCGAAGCGCGCGGCACTGAAGTGACTGCGCCTGCGCTTGCCCTGTGGCGCGAGTTTTACAATGCGCGCGAAGGTCTGCTTGGCCTGGCACCAGCACAAACGGCACCTGCAGAAGCAGCGAAAGCCTGAACTCTTGAGCGCTTCGCCCTCGCGTATGAAGCTTGACCTCGTTCGCCATATGTTCCAGCACGACTGGATGGCGACACAAACCTCTTCTGAAGACGATTCGCGCAGCTCTCGCATCGAAGCGAGCGCAGTTGCGCGCGGGATCATGCGGCTGTTCGCACGCAACAATATCTGGTGCTTGCCTGAAATGCCGCTGCGTGGCGGTCGGCGCGCGGACTTGATGGGCGTAGACGCAAAAGGCCACGTGATTATCGTGGAGATCAAGACAGCCAGAGGCGATCTTCTCGGCGATACCAAATGGCCTGAATATCTCGAGCATTGCGATCGCTTTTTCTGGGGGCTGGCGGCTGGTCTTGACCGCGGCCCATTGGATCAGGCTGGTTACCAACCGGAATGTTGTGGGGTCATGGTCGCTGACGGATATGATGCTGAGATCATCCGGCCTGCACCGCTCAATCCCTTGGCCGCTGCCCGTCGCAAAGTGGAAATTGAGCGACTTGCGCGTGCAGCACTAAGGCGAAATGCCGTCGCGGGTGACAGCGAGCTCGCGCCATATTTTCGCGTGGAATGAGCCAGTTAAAGCGTCCGGCCGCGGCATCTCTGCTTGCATCACGGCATGGCAATGCCGCATAGCGCGGGAATGGATGTCGCATTCTCTTCAATGATGGCGATTGTGTTTGCCGTGGTGGTGGTCAGCCTTGTGATTGCCACGCGCTACCTTGCGGCGAGCGGCGCATTTGCGCTGGCAACGCGAATTGTGAGGCCCGGGCTTTACACAGGCCTCGACCAGCAAATCAAACGTGAGATCGGCTGGTCATTGGCTTCTGCAGGGATCTATGGACTGCCAGCCGGACTTATCGCCTGGGGCTGGTACAATCATGGCTGGACGCAGATTTATACATCATTGAACGACTATCCGCTCTGGTACCTCCCGCTTTCAGTGTTGATTTACTTGTTCGCGCACGACACGTGGTTCTACTGGACGCATCGCTTGTTCCATAAACCGGCCTGGTTTCGGCGCGCGCATGCCGTGCATCATGCCAGCAAACCGCCAACTGCCTGGGCAGCAATGAATTTTCACCCGATCGAAGCGATTAGCGGCGCCATCGTTATCCCCGCGCTCGTCCTATTCGTCCCGATCCACCTGTCCATGCTGTTCGTTGTGCTGACAGTCATGACGGTTATGGGCGTTACCAATCACATGGGATGGGACATGTTTCCGCGCGCGCTTGTTCATTCAAGGTTGGGAGGCTGGATGATAACAGCCAGCCATCACGAGAAGCATCACGAAGAGTACACATGCAATTACGGGCTTTATTTTCGCTTTTGGGACAGAGTGTGCGGGACCGATCGGGGCCTCTCAGCGAAGCTCAGCCAGCGAGGCAAGGCATGATCCGATCTGTAGCAATCCTTGGCGCTGCAGCGCTTAGTCTCACTGCCTCAGAGGCAGGCATTGCGCAGGAAACAGCCAGCGCTTTATCCGGCAACGGGAAAGTCGTCATTTCGATCACCAATCTGCGCAACACTAAAGGCGTCATCCGGGCATGCATGACCACCAATGCAGATATCTTTCCGCGCTGCCGCAAAGACCCAGCATCTTACCGGACGGTTGTGAATGCAGGCGACGAGGTCACACTGACGTTCACTGGCGTAAAGCCTGGCCGGTACTCCATCGCTTTGCTGCATGATGAGAATGACAATGGCAAAGCGGACCGCGCGCTGCTCGGCATGATGCCCAAGGAAGGCTTCGGCTTTTCGAAAGACGCGCCTGTACGGATGGGCCCGCCTAGCTTTGACGATGCTGCTTTCGATTTTACGGGCGGCGAAACAAAGCTCTCAATCAAAATGCGCTACATGCTCTGATCGAACGAGCGCAGCTGCTAAGAACAGATATTCCGGTCCACTTAACGCAATGTTTACCATGGCGGTTCAGAACCCGAGGCAAGAACTATGCTTTCGGGGGCAACACCAGCCATGGATACGCTGCGCGGACCATTCGATACGAATGATCTCTTTGATGATACGGTCGAATTTGACGCCGTCGATGAGGACGGCGCAAACGATCTTCCGCCATCGCCAATCGGCCAAGACGAGCGCCGCATGCAAGTGCGGGCCTATAACCATTGGGCAGGCCTATTAGGCGAACGCAATTACCCTTCGATTGAAGACCTTGATCCCGCCAATATCGATGATTTCGGGCCATTCAGTGTATTGCTGGATTTCTCGAAGGGTATTGAAGATCCATCCATCCAGTTTCTCGGCGAAGAACTAGCGCAGGAATGCGGAACAGATAGCGCAATCAAGAAGCTTTCCGATGTGCCGAGCCGCTCGCTTCTGAGCCGTATCACTGACCACTACATGCAGATCCTCGCCAATCAGGCGCCGATCGGATTTGAAGCTGAATTCATCAATGATGACGGCATCACGATTATGTATCGCGGCATTTTGCTGCCATACTCGAGTGATGATGAAACCATCGATTTCATCTACGGCGTCATCAACTGGAAAGAGATGGCAGACCGTCTGACCGCTGATGAGCTACTGCTGGAAATCGACAATGCACTGGAAGGCGGCAAGGCATCGGAGCCAGCCGAGGCTAGCGAACCGGAGCAGGATGCATTGCCGCTCGAGCTGACCGATGGCTGGGCTGATGGCCCGGCTGACCACGATGAGCATTTCGATGTGGAAGAAGATGACGCGTCGGATGCATTGGAAGAGACGCTTCATTTCGACGATAATGATGAACTGCCAACGCCAGACTTCGGACATCTCGCTCTCGAAGATGAAGAGGAAGATGACGATGGCGAAGGAGAGGCGAATTACGATTTCGCTTCGCTAACCGACCATGTGGCACCGCCCAAACCCAAGGACGACGCGCTCGAACTTGGCATGGAAGATGTCACTGACGAGCCATACTCCAGCGAGCTTTGGAGTGTCGAGGAACCGCAAGAGGAAGGCGCTCCATCAGGAGGCATTCTTTCTCTAAGCGAGGAAGCATCAATCCAGCCAGAGCCAGCACCGGATGACGTGCTGGACCTCAGCAAAACTGCTGACCCGGCCAGCCTGGACGACGAAATCGGTGATTTCGAAGCACACGACACCATCGACTTGGCAGGTTTTGAACAAGGCGAGACTGAAAACGAAGACGCCGGTCTTTATGACTGTCTCGCGTCTGCTCGCGAACTCGCTGAGACCGCTCGCACATGCGAAGATCGCAGCCGCAGCGCGCTTTATGCAGCAGTAGGCCGCGCTTACGATGTCTCACTCGCGGCACAAGAAGCGCCGGAAGAATATGCCGAGCTGATCGCAGACAACGGCCTGAGCGTGCAGGAACGCGCACCTATGACGCCAGTCGTAAAACTGGTTTTCGGCGCTGAGTACGACAAGACGCGGCTTACCGAATATGCGGCGGTCCTGAGCCATGCTCATCGTGTCGGTATCGAGCGCGGCGCACTGGCTGAATTCCTCGATGAAGCGGAAGGCGGCCTTAAAGGCGTTGTCAGCGAAGAGCGCCGCATCCGCAAAGAGGAAGCAGGCGAGACCGTTGAAGCGAAAGACGCGGTACGCTCAGCACTGGCGAAAAAGCTGCGCAAGCTGGATGCGATTGATCTCGAGTCCCTCGCCGGCGAAGGCGGCGAGTTTGGCCTCGTCATGATCCGCCGCACAGAAGACGGCGACGTCGAATTGATCGGTGAAGTCGCTGACGATATCCCGCTGATCGAACGCGCAGCCCGCAAGCTTCTCGGTTAATCGCGCTTCTATAAGCCTTTGCTTGCCAGCCTCTTGCCAAGCGCGCTACGGCGCGCGGCTATGGTTGCTGTCAAACGCCGAGGCATTCGCATCATGATTTGGATACTGGCCGCGCTTGCCGTTTTTGGCGTCGCAGCATTTATCGCACTCCAAGTCGCTATCGCGCGCAACGGCCCGGCCGTACTCGACACTGTGGACCGCTTGACCGCTGGCCAAAATGGTACCGAGCGCCTGGCAACGGTCAGCTACGGCTCGCACCCCGCGCAAAAACTGGTGGTCTTAAGGGAAAAGGGGATCGCATCCGAAGCTGCCTTGCCCGTGCTCATCTTCAAGCATGGCGGGAGCTGGAAAGATGGCGACCCAGAAGACTATGGGTTTGTTGGGCGCAGCTTTGCGCCGCATGGCTTCATCACAGTGCTGGCTGGATATCGCCTCGGCGAGGACGGTCGCTTTCCTGCCATGCTGGAAGATGGTGCTGAGAGCCTCGGCTGGGTGCACGCTAATATTGCCAAACTCGGCGGCGACCCGGACCGCATATTCCTGATGGGCCATTCGGCAGGTGCGTATAATGTCAGCATGCTGGCGCTCGATCCGCGCTGGCTGGAAAATCGCTCGGTACCGCATAGCGCGATCAAAGGGGTTATCGGCCTAGCGGGCCCTTATGATTTCTATCCGTTCGACAGCGACAGCACGCGCGCGACATTCGGTTCGTTCGACAATCCTGAAGCGACGCAGCCCATCAATTTCGCGGCTGATCCCGCGCCGCCCTTCCTGCTTATTCACGGCGAGCAAGACACGACAGTCAAGCCGCGCAACTCGCGAGCGCTCGCTGAACAGTTGCAGCAAGCTGATATCGCCGTCGAGCTGGTGACCTTCAGCGAGATGGACCACACAGCGCCGCTGCTTCACCTCGCCAGCCCATGGAGGCGCACGCCGGATTTGCACGAAAAGGTGCGTCAATTCCTCGCTAACCCTCCCACTTCAGTTCCGGTTCAGGGGGAAACACGCTAAGTGGATGGTGTGATGCGCATACTCATTTGGCCTTTCGCAATTATCGCGAGCCTTGCGCTTGCCATTCAGCCGGTCGCGGCGCAGTCGATCCTGCGCGACGCAGAGACCGAAGCACTGCTCGATGACATGGCCGCACCGCTGATTGATGCGGCAGGGCTCGAGCCAAGCAATGTCGACATGGTGCTGATCAATGACGGCTCAATCAACGCATTCGTTGCAGGTGGGCAAGCGATCTACATGCATGCCGGGCTGATCGATGCGGCTGATACCGCGAACGAGGTTCAAGGCGTGATCGCGCACGAGCTTGGTCACATTACTGGCGGGCACGTCGTTCGCTTCGACGAAGGCGCGCGCGCCGCCAACAATATCTCAATCCTGAGCTTGCTTTTAGGTGTCGGTGCAGCGCTGGCCGGCGCTGGTGAGGCCGGCATTGGCATCATGCAGGCTGGCCAGCGCGCCGCGCTTGGCAAGTTCCTTGCATACAGCCGCGTACAGGAATCGGCAGCGGACGCAGCAGGCGCTGAATATCTCTCTACCGCCGGGATTTCCGGTCGCGGTTCGCTCGCCTTCTTTGGCAAGCTGCGCAGTCAGGAATTCCGCTATGGTCGCAGCCAGGACGATGAAGCGGCTTTCACCCGCACGCACCCTCTTTCCGGCGACCGCATAGCTCGCCTGCGTGAGACTTATACTCGTGATCCCGCATGGGATGCGCCGAATGATCCCGACATTCAGGCTCGCTTTGTTCGCATAAAAGCAAAGCTGGCGGGTTTCATGGAGCCATCCGAGCGTACGCTGGCGCGCTTCCCCGCAAGCGACACATCAGTACCAGCACGCTATGCCCGAGCGTATGCCTATCACAAGGCAGCTCAGGTCGACATGGCGCTAGCGGAAGCCGATGCGCTGTTGGCAAGCGATCCCAATGATCCCTATTTCCTCGAACTCAAAGGCCAGGTCCTTCTCGAATCCGGACGCCCGTCTGATGCATTGGCGCCGCTGCGCCGCGCAACCCAGATCACCAACGCCCAGCCGCTGATCGCGTCCATGTTCGGGCACGCATTGATCGCGACCGAAGACGATACCAATCATCCCGAGGCCGAGCGAGTGCTACGCGCTGCGGTTGCTCGCGACAGATTGAACCCGTTCGCATGGTATCAGCTGGGCGTAGTCTACGCCGCTCGCGGCGATCTGCCGCGGGCACGCCTGGCTAGCGCAGAACAACAGGTCATGACACGGCGCTATCCCGATGCACTGCGCAGCGCGCAGGCTGCAGAAGCGGGCCTTCCGGTCGGTTCACCTGACTGGATTCGCGCGCAAGACATCTCGCTTCAAGCCCGTGCCGCGCTGGAACAGATCCGCGATAACCGGTAGCACGCCTCTTTTCCTTGATTGCATAATCTGCGGTAAGAGCCGTGAACGGTCTTACGCTTTGAATAGGTAAACAGATGAAACAGCTTCTCACCACTGCAGCGCTTGCCGCCGCGTGCGGCTTTCTTGGTGCTGCGACATGGTCAGTAACCGGCCTCGCTGACAAGCGCACGGAAGCTTATCTGCTGGACAATCCGCAGCTCTTGCCTGCAATGGCGCAAGCCTATGAAGAGCAAGCCGCGTCTGACCGTCTCGCGCAAATCGGTGACCAGGTTTACGAACCCTTCCCCGGCGCGGTGCTCGGCAATCCCAATGGCTCTAAGGTCCTGGTCGAATTTACCGACTACAACTGCCCCTATTGCCGCGTGGCAAGCGAGCAAGTGGCCGACTTGATTGCACAAGACCCGGAAGTCAAAGTCGTCATCCGCGAGTGGTCCATTTTCCAGGGTAGCGAAGTAGCCTCCCGCATGGCGCTCGCCGCAGCTGACCAAGGCAAGTTTCCAGAGTTCCACAAAGCGATGTTTGAGCTCGCACCGGCAAGCGCGGAAAGCGTGCGCGAAGCTGCCGAACGGGCGGGGCTGGACTTGGCGCGGGCCCAGGAATTTGGCCAGTCGCGCGTCGTCGAGGCAGAGCTGCGCAGCAATGCTCTGATTGCCCAGCAAATGGGCTTCACTGGAACCCCGAGCTGGATCGCAGGCGGCACGACATTCGAAGGCGCGATCGGCACCAGCGCTCTGCAAACAGCGCTTGACCGCTAAAGGCTGATGCAGCGATTTGCAGCAGGGCTAGTTGCACTTCTGCTGCTGAGCGCAAGCGCGGCTGCGCATGCCCTCATCGATGAAGATCAATCCGCTAAAGAGGCCGAGACAGCGATGGACTCTGCCTTTGCTGCCCGGCTTGCCCGCGATCAGAGATTGCAGGATCTTGGATGGAGGCTCGCGACCGCCAATGCGCAATTTTGCAGCGACGCAGCGCCGTCGATTGGCCTGCAACTGCTCGATACAGCCAGCTTCCGCAGGCCCGATGCGATCCGCAAGGAGCTCGGCTTAGCGCATGATTTTGCAGTGCTGACGGTCGCATCGGGATCGCCAGCAGAAGGTGCCGGTTTGAAGTCACTGGAGGCGATAACGCATATCAACGGCTTCGAGCTTGCGGGTTGGGCTGTGACAGAACCCTTCCATTGGCAACGCACCGAGCGAGCGCATGATCTACTCGAAACGATGCTGGTGCTGCATGGCGAAGTCCGCATAAGCAGGCCGGACAAGCCGGATGTAACCGTAGCTGGTCAGCCGGCTTGCCCGACGCGGTTTGAACTTGCCGGCGGTGAGCACACCGCGTTGGCAGATGGCAAGCGGGTACGGATCAGCGCGAACTATCCTGCATTCGAGTATTCAGATGACGAGCTCGCCGCACTCATTGCGCATGAGCTTGCGCATAATATTTTGCGCCACCGCGTCTGGCTCGATGCAAATGGCCGCAAACAGAAGAATATCCGCCTGACAGAACGCGAAGCCGATCGACTGGCGCCGTGGCTGCTCGCCAATGCAGGTTTTGAGCCTGAGGCGGCGCTTCGCTTCATGCGCCGCTGGGGGCCGGAACATTCAGGCGGCGTCTTTCGCAAGCGCACACACGAAGGATGGGATGAGCGCGCTGAGCATATTGCAGCGGAAATCATTTTGGTCCGCGAAGCCATAGGCGAAAGTGGTCAAGCTGACTGGAGAGCGCGCTTCAAGCGCGGAATCACTCTTCCGTAACAGCGGCGTACATCGAGTTGATCGGCTTTTCCATCACGCGGCGCACCATCGGTTCGAAGAAGGAAAGCGGCGCGCTGTCATAGTTCGGATCGAATGCCGCCTGGTCATATTTCTCGCAGAAATGCGCGCAGGCTTCGAACGAAGGATGACCGCGATATTGCTCGCGGATGTCGCGGTTCATGCCGACATGGTGGAAATAGAAATAGCCTTGGAAAGCGCCATGCTGTTCGCAGATCCAATGCTCTTCTTCGGAGACAAACGGCTTGATGATAGCCGCTGCGACATCCGGGTGATTATACGTTCCCAGCGTATCTCCAATGTCATGCAGCAAAGCCATCACAACATAGCGCTCATCGCGGCCATCGCGATGCGCGCGGGTCGCCGTTTGCAGGCTATGTTCCAGCCGGCATACGGGAAAACCGCCGAAATCGCCCTTGAGCAGCTTCAGATGATCGAGCACGCGGTCCGCCACACCTTTGGCAAAGGCGCGATACTGGCCGCCGATAATTGCCCAATCCTCTGCCGTCCCTTCCATCATGGAAGTGAACTTTGCGCGCTCCTGATCCGCGCCTTCAGGATGGTCAATTGTCGCCATGATTCTCTCTCCTTGCAGACAAGCAGTGTAGCGCGCGCGACGGCAAGCAGCAAACAAACTGCCCCAAAGCGTGCAAATCGGCTAAAGGGTTAGTCGATGGCTGTTCTGCCTTTCCGTCCTACGCCCTTCTTTGCCAACAAGAACAGGGCATTCTGGAACCTCCAGCTGGCAGGCTGGGGCGGGGCGTTTCTGCTGCGCGCGAGCGCTGCGATTGCGAACAGCCAGCCGCTTGATCTGCTCGCTGTGATCCTTGTGACAACCATCACAGGCTTTTCCATCACACTGGTGCTGTCTGTCATCTATCGCCAGCTGTTCGGCCGTCAGCCCTTCGTGACCTGGAGCATGACCATGATCGTGCTGGTGCTGGCTGTGATCGTCCACGCCTCGATCGATGCATGGGTACAAGGCATTTATTATGCCGGGGCAAGCGAGACAACCTTTGCCCAGCGCTTTATTGGCCTCAGCTATATCCCGGCGACGCTGCTGGTGGGCTGGAGCGCGCTGTACTACGCGATCAATTTCTTCCTGACGGTTGAAGAGCAGGCAGACCGGCTGGAACGCTTGGAGGCACAAGCAACGAGCGCACAGCTCGCTATGCTTCGTTATCAGCTCAACCCGCACTTCCTGTTCAACACGCTCAACTCCATCAGCACGCTGGTGCTACTGAAGCAGACCGAACCTGCAAATGCGATGCTAACGCGCCTTAGCGCGTTCCTGCGCCACACGCTCATCACAGAACCTGGCAGTCAAGTGACGCTGGAGCAGGAAGTCGAGACTTTGCAGCTCTATCTCGGCATTGAACGGATGCGGTTTGAAGAGCGCTTGCGCACGCATTTCGAGATTTCCGATGAAGCGATGCAGGCCCAGCTCCCTTCAATGTTGCTGCAACCGCTGATCGAGAATGCGATCAAATATGCTGTCAGCCCGCAAGAAGAAGGCGCGCGCATCAGTCTCGTGGCAGAAGTCAGCGATGGCCGCTTGAAAATCACCGTCGAAGACACCGGGCCAGGCATTTTCGGCGACGCCGGATACGCCACCAGTCGCGGCGATCTATTGACTTATGCGGCCGCCAAGTCCGATTCGACCGGCGTTGGCCTCGCCAATATTCGTAGTCGGCTTGCACAGGCCTATGGCGACAGCCACCGCTTTGAAACCCTCACCGGGCAAGGCGGCGGATTTACCGTTTTAATCGAAATCCCGTATGATGCGGAGATCAAGCAAGAGGTCGAACAAGCCCGAAACCCGAAGTCTGAGCAGCCAGAGGCTTTGCCCTCACCTGCGGATCAGGCCTCGGGCGAACCCTCAGAACCTGCCACCGCACCCCCGCTTCAGGCAGGTCGTCCGATTGGAAGTAACGCATGACTATTCGCACAATCATCGTCGATGACGAAAAACTCGCAATTCAGGGCCTTCAACTGAGGCTAGAAGCATTTGATGATGTCGAGATTATCGACACATGCTCGAACGGACGCGAAGCGATCCGCAAGATCAAGACCGAAAAGCCGGACCTGGTTTTCCTCGACATCCAGATGCCGGGCTTTGACGGGTTCTCCGTTGTGAAAGGCGTGATGGAGATCGAGCCGCCGCTGTTCGTGTTTGTCACTGCATTTGAGGAGCATGCCATCCGCGCGTTCGAAGCGAATGCCGTGAACTATCTGATGAAACCGGTCGATGAAGACAAGCTGGCCGATACCGTGGCACGCGTACGGCAGCGGATCGCGGAAAAGAAAAGCGCAGAAGAGGCAGACAAGCTTAAAAACGTGCTTGCTGAGGTAGCGCCCGATGCGGTTGAAGGTCTCAGCGAGGGCGAGCCGACCGAGCGGTTCGAAAAGCTCATCAATGTGAAAGATCGCGGCCAGATTTTCCGTGTCGAAGTCGATTCGATCGAGCATATCGAAGCGGCAGGCGATTACATGTGCATCTATACTGGCGACAATTCGCTGATCCTGCGCGAGACAATGAAAGATCTCGAACGACGGCTCGATCCGCGTACTTTCCAGCGCGTGCACCGCTCGACGATCGTGAACCTCAATCAGGTCCGTCAGGTCAAGCCGCATACCAATGGCGAATGCTTCCTCGTCCTCGACTCAGGTGCTGAGGTGAAAGTCTCGCGGAGTTACCGCGATGTTGTGGCGAGGTTCGTGCATTAAGCTTCTGGCTTGCGGACCCTACAGGTCCGTATATTGAGAGCGAATGGCGACATTCATTCTCCCCGGTTTCGATCTTGATACATTTGTCCGCAACACGCTGGCAGAAGACCTGGGCGAAGGGCTGCCTGGTGGCGGGCATGACGTCACTTCGGAAAGTGTGATCCCAGCGGACGCACGCTTTTCAGGGGTAATGGACAGCCGTGACGCAATCATCGTCGCAGGGCTCCCCATAGCCGAAGCCTTCTTTCGCGCGCTCGAACCCGATATGGAGATTGAGCTGCTGGTGGATGACGGCGATGCGGTCGAGCCGGGCACAGACTTGATGCGCCTATCCGGCAATGCCCGCGCCATGCTCACCGCTGAACGCAGCGCCTTGAACACGGTCCAGCATCTTTCCGGCATCGCGACAATGGTCCGCGAATATGTGCGCACCATGGACAACTCGGATTGCACACTGCTCGACACGCGCAAGACTATTCCCGGCCTCCGCCATCTGGAGAAGTATGCCGTGCGTATGGGCGGCGGGAGCAACCACCGGATGGGCCTGTGGGATGCAGCGATGATTAAGGACAACCATGTGCTGGTCGCCGGCAATGTCGGCGAAGCGGTGCGACGCGCGGTCGATGCCGGGGTCAATGAAATCATTTGTGAAGTTGACCGGATCGATCAAATCGAGCCAGCGTTGAACGCGGGCGCGACCCGCCTGCTGCTCGACAATATGGAGCCGGACACACTGCGCGAAGCGGTCGCACTCGTGGGAGGCCGCGTACCAACCGAGGCTAGTGGCGGGATCAATCTCGACACGATCAAAGCCAAGGCTGCGACCGGTGTAAACTTTGTCTCGGTTGGGCGGCTTACGCAAAGCGCGCCTGCCGCCGATATCGGCTTGGACTTTACGCCGCTGTGATGAAGAAGTTTGCCATCGCGCTGGCTGCGCTGGCTCTTCCGGCCACGGCTCACGCTCAAGCCTATCAATGCCGCATTCCATCAACGCTCTCGGTCCCGGAAGCGCGCAGCGATGGACCTACCCGGCAAATGCCGATCACCGGGTATACGCTCGCGATGAGCTGGAGCCCGGAATTCTGCAAACCACGCGAAGATAGCCGTTCGCACCGTCTCCAATGCTCAGGCGATAGTGGCCGCTTTGGGCTGGTGGTTCACGGACTTTGGCCGGACGGTGCACGAAGCTGGCCGCAATATTGCCCTATTACGCGCAAAATCACCCCGGCCGAGGCGCGCCGCAATGTCTGCATGATGCCTTCGACGCGGCTGATGAGCCATCAATGGAACAAGCATGGCAGCTGCATGGCGCGCCGTCCGGAAACCTATTTCAAGATCACGCGCATCCTTTGGAATAGCCTTCGCAAGCCCGATTATGATTACCTCTCGCGGCAGGAAGGCCTCACTGCAGGTGACATCCGCCGCGCCTTTGCCGATGCCAATGGGCGGCATGTCCAGCCTGCGCATGTCGGAGTGAAACTGAACAGCCGCGGTTGGCTGGAGGAAATCCGGCTATGCTATGGCAAGGACTTCATGCCAACCCGCTGCAAGCGCAGCACCTGGGGTGCAAAGGATGATGTGCAGGCGAAAATCTGGCGCGGACTTTAGCGTCGCTATCTTCGCTCCCTGAAGAACGCGCGGAGCAGTTCTGCCGCCTCGCTTTCACCGATGCCTGAATACACCTCCGGCTTGTGCAGGCACTGCGGATGTTCGAACACACGCGCGCCATGCTCAACCGCCCCGCCTTTGGGGTCAGAAGCCGCATAGTAAAGCCGCGCGATCCGCGCATGCGAGATAGCGCCTGCGCACATTGCGCAAGGCTCAAGCGTCACCCACAAATCGCAATCGGATAGCCGTTCATTGCCGATTGCCTGCGCTGCACGGCGCAATGCTAGGATCTCCGCATGAGCGGTGGGATCATGGTCTGTTTTCGGGGAGTTGTGCGCTTCAGCGATGACTTCGCCGGCGCGTGTCACAATCGCGCCGATGGGGACTTCGCCCGCATCAGCGGATTGCCGTGCCAAGGCGAGGGCGCGGCCCATGAACTTGCGCACATGCGCGGTCATTTGGCGGCGCCCTCTCCTCAGGTCATGGTGCGATTACTCGTCGCCGGTCACTGGCTCACCATCGGCGTCTGGCTGACTTACGTCAACGTCGACTTCCGGCATTTCAATGTTTGAATCAACATCCACATCCATCGGTTCCACGTCATATTCCGGCAGGTTGCCGCCTTCGACTTCAACTTCTGGCATGTTGCCTTCTTCGGTCTGGTCTACATCGCATGCGCTGAGCGAGAATGCCGCTGCAAGGGCAGTAGATGTTGCAATAATCTTTTTCATAATTTCCTCCAATTGGGTGGCGTGTCACAAAACTCCATCGTAAAGGACACTCGGTCGGTCAACGGCTTATCTTTCGGATTGGTTCCGAAAAGCTGTTCGTCCTTGACGATTCGGGATGCGGGGGTTAAGCGCGCGCCTTTCCGGGATAACCCGAGCAATTTTCGGCCCACGGCACGTCCGAGCGGCCCCATTGAGAACGAGTGAGACACTATCATGTCGCGTATATGCGAACTGACCGGCAAGGGCCGCCAGGTAGGCAACAATGTCAGCCACGCCAACAACAAGACCAAGCGCGTTTTTCTGCCAAACCTGCAGAATGTGACGCTGCTGAGCGAGAAGCTCGACCGCAGCTTCAAATTCCGCGTGTCGACGCACGGCTTGCGTTCTGTCGAGCATAATGGCGGTCTCGACAACTGGCTCTTGAAGACCAAGGACGACAAGCTGTCTTCAAACGCGCTCAAGGTGAAGCGTGAACTGAAGAAGGCTATCGCTGCGGCGTAAGCTTGGCGATCCTTCGGGATCGTATCAGACAAATGAGAGGCGCTCGGGAAACCGGGCGCTTTTTGTTTTTGGGGCCTTTTGTTTTGCCTGACGCTCGAGCGGTCAGTCTGACGGACGCCAGATCAGTCTGAGCAACAAAGTCTCTTGCAGGCTCGAGAAATTGTCATCTGCAATAATGTAGAGTTCTGCGCTGCCGTCTTCACGTGGCACGCTCGCAATTCCTTCGAAATTCGCATCGAATCCGGGACCTGAAAAGCGCGCGATGATACTCGTGTCCCAAAGCTCGCCCTCCTCGATATTGGCAGGGTCTGCGATCGCAAGCGCATTGCGGAAGCGGATCGGCCATTGCAGGCGGATATCGCGCAGCAGGATCATCGCACGTCCATCGGGCAACATTGCGGCATCGACCGGACTCAGTCCTTCAAGTTCGGGAAACCGGAAAGCAAGTGGCTCCTCCTGTTCGATCGGATCACGCTCGAACAGAAGGCCGGCCGTGCCTGTGACGAACCAGCCTTCCCGCGCTTCGGCAAGCACAAGAAACCGCCCGTCCGGGAGGCGCTGCAACACCTCAGGCCCCCCATTTTCAGGCCAATCCTGCATCTCTGGCGGATCGCGCTCTGCAATCGCGCCATCGGCCGAATGGCGCTCAATCGTCTGGGTATTCTCGTATGATGCCCAAAGCGCGTCCGTTTCGGGATCATGCGTAAGCGCCTCCAGATCGACAAGCTCACGTGGCAATTCACGTCGCTGGTCCCAATCGGGCTTGAGGAAGTCCATGAGCGGCTTGCCTTGACCGCGCCCCGGTACCGGCAAAGTCAACAATCGCGCCTTGTCGCTGCCCGCGAGTAAGGTCGTCTCATTGAGCGCGACCAGACCGGAATAGCCACCGAAATGTGCGCTTTCACTCGCGAGTTTCCATGCGGCATCAACCTTGACATTGTCTGATACGAAACTGCCGGTCGGCTCGATCCGCTCGATAAAGAGCGGCGCGTCATAGGTGATCGGTTTGGCTGGACTGCGCACCCAGGTGCCGGGGGCAAGCGCTGCCGCGACACACCCCAACAGGATCAGCCTGCGGATCATCCTTGCGCCGATTTAGTCTGCGTCGGGCAGGAATAGCAGCGGATCGAGCCGCGCATCGTTCCACTTTATGCCCCAATGGAGATGCGGCCCGGAAGAACGTCCAGTCGATCCGACCCTGCCAATCATCTGGCCTTGCTTGACTGCATCGCCTTCTTTCACAGCGAGGCTTTGCGCGTGCAGAAATGCCGAGTTCAGACCCATTCCGTGATCGATAATCAGCAGATTGCCTTCAAGGCTGAAACCTGTTGCCGCGAGGACGACCACTCCATCAGCGGGTGCCACAAAAGGCGTGCCCGCACCGGGCGCAATATCGAGGCCCGAGTGATAGCTCCCCGGCTCTCCGCGATAGATACGCTGCGAACCGAACAGGCCGGAGATGCGGCCTTTGACCGGCCAGATGAAGTCCTGTTGCCAGCCTTTTGCTCCTGACTCTTTCTCTCGCGCGGCTTTGATCGCAAGCCATTCCGGCTCGCGCTTCTTCCACCATGCTTCGCTGCTGCGGCCCGTGCCTTTCGCGACATTGACGCGCTCGATTTTCCAAGCGCGAGAGGAGATCGCCATGCGCTGCTCGACAAACTCTCCATCAGCCATTGTGGCTGTCAGGACGGCTTCATCGCCCGCATCGCGATCGAATGCTGCGAAAAACTCGCCATTTTCGCCAAGCTCCAATGCTTGATCGCCAAGTCTGGCAGACACAGTGCCAGCAGGCGCCTGGCCCTTGATCCAGCCGCCTTGGGTAAGCTCACCTTCAAAAGTGAATTCCGGAACGCCGTCCACAAAATCTTCGACAGGGCTGGAAGGTGTCGCCGGTTCGTTTGCCAAGCCTGCTTCCAGCGCTGTGTCGAAGGAAGGATTGCTCGCTTCCTGCCGCGCATCGCTAGGGGCTGCACACGCGCTCAATGCGGCAGCGCAAACGAACAGCGCGCTCCGCCTTGAAAGCCGGGCGATCATGCCTTGCCGGTAAGACGCTGTGTGGCGGCTTCGCAGGAGACATAGGCTTCCTGATGGTCCGCGCTCCAATAGCGCAGCTCTTCCAAAGGAATTGCTTCGCCGGTCACCGCACAGAATACGTGCTGCCCGGGCTGCAGCACCCGGAATCCATTGGGCCCGTAGAGGAGCTTGGCTCCTTTATCGCTTGAAGACATCAACATCCCGCTCCCATAGCAAGCTCGACATTGTGGGACAATTAACCGAATAAATCCTCTTGCGCGCCTGATGTTCCGGTTGATTTCGGTCTGGCTTGTTTGCGGCGCGGCTTAGCAGGCGCATCACCGGTGCTCACATCCAGCACGCCATCTGCAAATTGCAGGCTAAGAGCGGCTTCCTTCTCTGCCATGACCTTACGGGTGAGCGCCTTGCCTGAACTATCGCGAACTATCGCATAGCCGCGCTTCAAAGGCTCTTCGGGATGGAACTGGCTCGCAAGCCGCCACAAGCTATCCAATTGCGCTTTTCGCTGTGCTAACGGACGTTCGACCAACGTCGGAACAAGCCGCGCACGCTCCAGACGCCGCTGGCTGTCTTGCACGCTGCGCTTGAGAAGCGATGGCGAAAGCCGTGCCGCAGCGCCCGCCAACCGCTCGCGGCCCTGTCCTGCACGATCACGAAGCCCGCGCCGCAAGCGCTCGGACAGATCGTCAAGCCTTTGTGTCTGGCTCTGCAAAAGCTGCTCTGGCTTGGGCATCCGGCGGACACGCGCTTCCAACCGCTCGCGACCAAGTTCGACCGGCCGATAGACCGCGCGGCGCTGACGATTGGCGAGATCACCCAAGGTGGCGTTGAGGTCCGCGCGCACCGGAACCGCCATCTCAGCCGCTGCGGTTGGCGTTGGTGCGCGCTGGTCTGCGGCATAGTCGGCCAGTGTGGTGTCGGTCTCATGCCCGACCGCAGAAATTACAGGGATCGAGCATTCCGCGATCGCGCGTACGACAATTTCTTCGTTAAAGCTCCACAAATCCTCGATTGAGCCGCCCCCACGCGCAACAATGACCAAGTCAGGCCGAGGAACCGCGCCATCCCTGTCCAAAGCCGAAAACCCGCGCACTGCGTTTGCGACTTGCTCCGCTGCGCCCTGCCCCTGCACCAATACCGGCCAAACCAGCACATGGCTTGGGAAACGGTCAGCCAGCCGATGGAGGATGTCGCGGATCACAGACCCAGTGGGCGACGTCACAACGCCAATTGTGCGGGGAAGAAACGGCAGCACCTGCTTGCGCTCGCGGGCGAACAACCCTTCGGCTTCAAGCTTGGCGCGTGTTTTCTCCAGCAGCGCCAGCAAAGCGCCTTCACCAGCAATCTCCAGCGATTCCATCACGATCTGGTATTTCGAGCGGCCCGCATAGGTCGTCAGCTTGCCAGTGGCGATAACCTCCAAGCCGTCCTCAGGCTTGAAAGCGAGGCGCGAAGTATTGCCGCGCCACATGACGCCATCGAGCACCGCTTTCTCGTCTTTCAGCGCACAATAAAGATGGCCCGACGCCGCGCGCTTCACGCCCGATAGCTCGCCGCGCAGGCGGACATAGCCGAACTGATCCTCGACCGTCCGCTTCAGCCGTGAAGAAATCTCGGTGATCGACATCGGCTCGTGATTGTCGCCCTGCCGCTCACGCGCTACCAGCCGTCCGTCTTCATTTTGGGAATAGGGATCGGCCATGAATATCCTTTTGCTCGGCTCGGGTGGACGCGAACATGCGTTAGCGTGGAAGCTGGCGCAATCCCCAAGCTGCACCAAACTCTACGCATCCCCCGGCAATCCAGGCATGGCTGAGGAAGCCGAACTGGTGAGACTTGATGCGGGTGATCATGGCGAGGTGGCGAGCTTTTGTGCAAGCCATGAGATCGGCTTGGTCGTGATCGGCCCGGAAGCGCCGCTGGTCGATGGTTTGGCCGACAGCTTGCGCGGCGGCGGGATCCCCGTCTTCGGCCCATCACAGCAAGCCGCGCAATTGGAGGGCAGCAAGGGCTTCACCAAGGATCTGTGCGAGCGTGCGAATATCCCCACCGCAGGCTATGTCCGCACGACTTCGCTTGACGAGGCAACCAGCGCACTTGCGAAATTCGACGCGCCATACGTGCTCAAGGCTGATGGGCTTGCGGCGGGTAAAGGCGTGGTGATCGCGGAAACGCGCGCTGATGCTGAAACCGCGCTCGCCGACATGTTTGGCGGGCAGTTCGGTGAGGCAGGAGCAGAGGTCGTCATCGAAGAATTCATGCGCGGCGAGGAAGCGAGCTTCTTTGCCCTCACCGATGGCCAAGCGATCATCCCCTTCGGCACTGCCCAAGACCATAAGCGCGTCGGCGATGGCGACACCGGACCCAATACCGGCGGCATGGGGGCTTACTCACCTGCGCCTGTCCTAACCGAGGAACTGCAGGCCCGCGTGATGGCAGAGATCATCGAACCGACAGTCAGCACTATGGCGGCAGAAGGCATGCCCTATTCAGGCGTGCTCTATGCTGGCCTGATGCTGACTGACGAAGGTCCGAAACTGATCGAGTACAATTGCAGGTTTGGTGATCCCGAATGTCAGGTGTTGATGATGCGCTATCAGGGTGATCTGGCTGCAACGATGTTGGCTTGCGCGCAGGGCGAGCTTTCACAGCTTGGCGATGATGCGCTCGCGTTCGATCCGCAAACGGCTCTTACTGTTGTGATGGCAGCCAACGGCTATCCGGGGACACCCGAGAAAGGCGGCACGATCGATCTGGCTGACAGCGAAGCGGGCGGCGCGAAGGTCTTTCACGCAGGAACTTCGCTTTCCGAAGGGCGACTCATGGCGAGCGGAGGGCGCGTCTTGAACGTCACCGCAATGGGCAAGTCGGCCACAGCCGCACAATCAGCGGCTTATTCTGCGGCAGGAAAGATACACTTCCCCAGCGGATTTTGCCGAAGCGACATTGGCTATCGCGAAGTCGCGCGCGAGCAAGGTTGAGCCGATCTCCGGTTAGCTGCCTGATTTTCTAGGTGTTTCATCTGGGTTGCGGATCTCGCGACCTCAGCGCACGGTTCGAATACGGTCGGGCTGTGGAAAAATACGCACCTCATCCCCCTCCCGGCACGCCCTGTAACTGCCTATAACAATCGCCCGAAATCATACGGTCGCATTCAGTTTAACAAGAACGAAGGTGGTATGATGTCATCGCTGAGATACCATAGTCAGGGTACCAACAATTGGCTGTCAAACTCGCAGCCGCTGGACCCCGAGGCAAGGCGCGCAAAGTTCGGCCCGATCCGGCCGATGGGATATGAGGACCGCTCGTGGCTGTCCTCGCTGTTTTCCCGGCGCTGAGTGATTGAATTGATAGCGTAGTTCACCGGTCTTGGATCGGCGGCTTTATGCATTCCGGGCCCGCTGCTTACAGGTCGGCGGGTAACCGGCGAATTTCCGCAAGATTGATCGAGATCAACGCAAGACGTGTTCCGGCAAGGCATAGATGCTGGCGGGAGATGTCAGATGAAAACAGCTTTTGCCCTTTTCGCTCTGAGTGCATTTGTATGTCTTGGTGCTTGCACAGCCACACAGGGAGAGAGCAGCGCGAGGATGGCTTACAAGCCTGAGCAATCGGTGGCGCTTGATCGTACAGCAAAGGATCATCATGCCTTCGTTCAAGCGGCCTGCGGCGGCTGTCACGCCGTTGATCCTCCGGGGCTTAGCCCTAACCCGCAAGCGCCGACTTTCGAGTCCATCGCCAATCGTCCCGGACTGACAGAGGATACTCTCGAAGCCTGGCTAACCGATGCTCACAATTATCCCGAAGTCATGGATTTCGATCTGGAGCCTCGCCATGTCGAATGGGTCGCCGAGCATATGATATCGCTGCGGCGCAAGGACTATACGCCTCCACCATCCTGAGGCGCGGCTTTCCTACCTTGAGCCTACGGCATAATTCAGCCGCTAGCTCTTTGAGATCGTTGAGAAACAGACTGGGAGGTCCAGCGCGCGATTGTGAATATTACCCCTGAGGAGTTTTCTTCTCCAGGACTGTGTAACATGCGTATCCAACATGGGTGCGCCAGGCACCGCGCGGCCGACCTTTAGCCTAGCTTGTCAGCCATCAATTGCTTCATGTCGGCTTCGGGGCGCGGGCCGTAATGGCTGATGACTTCAGCAGCAGCCACTGCGCCACGTTTAAGGCATGTTGCCAGATCTTCGCCTTTGGCATGACCTGAAAGGAAGCCAGCGGCAAACTGATCGCCCGCACCGGTCGTATCGATCACTTTGTCGACCGCCTCCGCAGTAACCTCAGCACGTTCGCCATTCGCGATCGCAACAGCGCCATGCTCGCCCCGCGTTGCAACAAGGACGGGCACCTTGCCTGCGATGGCCGCGATCCCTGCGTCAAAATCGCTTTCGCCTGTAAGCGTCGCTAGCTCGCTTTCGTTGACGAACAGAATATCGATTACGCCGTCTTCGATCATGGCGCGGAAGTCATCGCCATGGCGATCAATGACGAAGCTCTCGCTTGCAGTGAAAGCTATCTTGCGGCCTGCCTTGCGAGCAACGTCAATCGCGCGGCGCATGGCTCGCCGTGGCTCTTCCGGGTCCCAAAGATATCCTTCAAGATAGAGGATCGCACCGCTTGCGATGAGCTCTTCATCCAAGGCTTCTGCAGGCAGGAATTGCCCAGCGCCTAGGAAAGTGTTCATCGTGCGCTCGCCATCTGGCGTGACAAAGATCAAGACGCGGCCCGTCGCCGGTTCGCCGCTGCGTGCAGGCGTATCGAAATCAATGCCGGTTGCGCGCATGTCGTGCGCAAAGACTTTGCCAAGCTGATCGTCGGCAACCTGCCCAATGAAAGCGCATTGCAAGCCGAGCGTGGAGAGGCCTGCCAGTGTGTTGGCGGCCGATCCGCCCGAGAGTTCGCGAGCAGGGGGCATGGATGCATAGAGCTCATCCGCGCGCGCCTCGTCGACCAGTGTCATTCCGCCGCGATTAAGCTGGAGTTCTTCGATAAGCTCGTCTGGGCAAGAAGCGATGATATCGACAACGGCATTGCCAATCGCGATCACGTCATAACGGGGTTCGGCCACGTACAAATCCTGTTCTGAGAAGAAATAATGCTGCGAAGACGCCTAGCGGCTCGCCTCACCTTAGCCAAGGGGCGGATTGCACATGCCGCCAGATCAAAGCGATTGACGAACAGGGATGCCAAAGCGAAAGACACATACTGACTTATGCATCTCGCAATATCCTCTATCATTAGCGCGTTTGGCCAGTTGACAGACCCGGCAATCCTGCGCGTGCTGGCGAAAAGCTTTGCAATTACGCTCGGCGTGTTCGTCGCGTTCGCGTGGGCATTGGTGCAAAGCCTGCCATGGCTGCTGGGCGAGTATTTCGACCTTGAAGGCGACGCCTATATCGTCATCGGCACACTTATTGCTGTGCTGAGCGCCTGGTTCCTGTTCCGTGTGGTCGCGCTTGCTGTGTTGCAGTTCTTTGCTGATGACGTTGTGGCTGCCGTAGAGGCGCGCCATTATCCCGATGCTGCGAACCGGGCACGCAAGCTCCCATTCCGCGAAGATCTTGGCAACTCGCTACGCGGTATCGGAAGGACGCTGGGTTTCAATGCATTGGCCTTGCCACTCGCCATCGTGCTGTTCTTCACCGCCATCGGTCCGGCGATTGTCTTCCTGCTGGTCAATGCCGTTCTGTTGGGCCGTGAACTGACGGATATGGGCTGGCTTAGGCATAGAGCAGATCCACAAGACAATACTCCGGTCGGGTCATTCGAGCGCCTTGCCCTTGGCGGAGCAGTGGCCGGACTGATGCTGATCCCCTTTGTCAATATCCTCGCGCCAGTCATCGGCGCTGCCGCAGGAACCCATATGGTTCAGAAGAAGATGAGAAATGGCCATGATTGAAGTCCGGAGCCTCGTCAGAGCCAGTTCTGCCTTCACGCTGGCGGGACTGCTCAGTGCGTGTGCATCAAGCGGACCCGTTTTCATTCCAGGCGGACCGCCTGATGCCGGGGGAGCACCAAATCCTCAAACATCGACGCGGCAAACGAGCTCTCAGCCGACGAGATCTGGCTCATTGCCGCCGACCGCAACTAGTCGACCGGCCCCCACGATCTCCAACACCACCCGTCGCACCCCGCAGATCATGCGCGCGCCGGGACTTGAGAATGTGATCGGGGCTTCTGTCAGCCAATTGGAACGCCGGTTTGGCCAACCGCGGATACGCGTTCAGGAAGGCGATGCGCTCAAGCTGCAATTCAGCGGAGAGCCGTGTGTTTTGGATGTCTATCTCTATCCTATGCGTCACGGCGATGCGCCCAGCGCTACACATGTCGAAGCACGCCGCGCGAGCGACGGGCGGCCGGTGGACAGAGCTTCCTGTGTCGAGGCCCTGCGCCGCACGTGATCGCGCTTCGCGGTGGTAACCCGGTCTTAAGCCTGTTCTGCGATAATCCTCGGCGAAATCAGGGGATACCAATCGCACATGAGCATTCAGTTTTCTCAACTCGCCGACAAAGTCGCTGAAGACGGTGTCGTAACACCATCCGAACTCGCCGATCTGCGCCAGCTGGGCTGGGGCGATGGCAAGATCTATCGCGAGGAAGCCGAAGCAATCTTTGCGATCAACAACACGCTGAATTCGCGTGATGATCAATGGGTCGATTTCTTCGTGGAGGCGATCAGCGAGTTCGTCCTCAATGGTTCAGAGCCGCGCGGCATGTGCGATGAAGATGAAGCCAAGTGGCTGATTGGAGCGCTCGACCATGACGGCAAGCTCGACAGCATGGCAGAGCTAGAGACGCTCGTTCGCATTGTAGAGAAGGCACAGAACGTCCCAGACCTGCTCAAGAACTACGCCCTGCGTCAGATTGAACAGGCCGTCCTCACTGGAACTGGTCCGACGCGCTGCGGCGGTGATCTTGCCGCCTGCCATATCTCAGCTGCTGAATGCCGCCTGGTTCGCCGGTTGATCTTTGCCAGCGGCGGTCATGGCCCGGCTGCTGTTAGCCGTTACGACGCCGAATTCCTGTTCCGCTTGAAAGACGAAACACTGCAGGAAGAGAACGCGCCGCAATGGGATGATTTGTTCGTCGATGGCGTTGCAAATTACTTGAAGGGATTTGCCCTCACCAATGCTCAGCTGGACCATGCTCGCGTCAAAGAGCTGGAGGCCTTCATCGCTGACAACAAGCCGCGCGTAGGCCGCTTTGTGGGCGCCATGGCGCGCGAGCTGCCCCAAGTGCACAACCATTTCGGCAAGGTGTTCGGCAAGAAGTCTGAAGGCCTAAATTACACCGAAACAGAAGCTGCCGGAAACCTGGTCGACGACAACGAGCAGGCCTGGCTTGAGAAGATGATCGACAATGACGGCGAAATCGATGATCTGGAGCGCGCGCTGCTCTCGCGGATCATCGAAGAAGGCTGATTGTCACCCTTTAAGCGCGGCAAAATCTGTTTCCACCAGATTGCGCCAGCGCTTTTGCCGGTGGCCATAAAACATACGTGCGAATAGTGCGATGAACGGTGTCAGCAGCCCGGCGTCGATATCGACGCGATCAGTGTAGCGCGTACCTTCGCCTTCGGGTTCGACGAAAATCCAGTGATCCCAACGCTTGATCAGAGCGCCATGGCCATTGTCACGAAGTATCCTGCGGTCACCTTGAGCGGGTGGGAATTCAATCCCAATGGTCTGCTCGCCCATGGGCAAAAAGCCGAAGGCCAGCATTCCGGCAGGGTGCTGCCCTTCCGACCAGCGTGCAGGAAACTTTCCACTCGCTGGGACAAATCTCACCATTGGCGCTGCGATATGTTCCAGCAACGCTGAAGTTTGGACCCTATCCCAAACCTCATCGGGAGAAACAGGGAGATGGGTGGTAAGCTCGACCCGCGACGCCATCAGACCATGAAGCTCTCACCGCATCCGCATGCGCCCTTGGCGTTAGGATTTTCAAACACGAAGCCTGCGGTGAAGTCATCCTCGACCCAGTCCATCGTCGAGCCGACGAGATACAGCACGCTCGCACCGTCGATGTAGAAAGTGCCACCGGGTGTTTCGATCTTCTCGTCAAACTTTGCTTCTTCCGTGACGTAGTCGACGGAATAGGCGAGGCCTGAGCAGCCGCGCCGCGGGGTTGAAAGTTTCACGCCGATCGCCTCGCTCGGAGCGTTGCTCATCAACTCGGCAATGCGCGCTTCTGCGCCTTGCGTGAGTTTGACAGCGGCAGGAATTTCGCGAGTTTTCGTGTCAGCCATATCAAAGCATCCCTAGCTCTAGCCGCGCTTCATCGCTCATCTTGTCAGGGCCCCAAGCAGGCTCCCAGACGAGATTGACTTCCGCATCGCGAATACCCGGAACGCTTGCTGCGCGAAGCTCGACTTCACCGGGCATGGTCTCTGCAACGGGGCAATGCGGCGTCGTCAATGTCATGGTGACGATGGCATCGCATTCCTCGTCGACCTCGACATTATAAATCAGGCCAAGATCGTAGATGTTGACCGGGATCTCCGGATCGTAAATCTCCTTGAGCGCCGCAATCACCGCATCATGCAGTTCACCGCCTGGCTCGCCCGGCGCGACATTCTCAGGTTTCTTCGCAAGGAAACCTTCGAGATAATCACGCTTGCGCTCCAGCTTCTCAGCCGCTGTCTCTTCGTCAGGATCAATCGCATCATCTACCCGCGCGCGCGGTGGTTTGACGACCTGCTCGTTCGGAGCTGGCGCTGCGACAAATTCCTTTTCCTCGGATGGCTTGTTCATCCGAACAGTCTCCTTGTTCTCGCAATGCCTTCCAGCAATGCGTCAATATCGCTCTCATCGGAATAGAGCCCAAAGCTGGCGCGCGCCGTTGCCGGTACGCCTAAATGGTCCATCAGCGGCTGCGCGCAGTGATGACCTGCACGGATCGCGACATTCTGCTCATCCAATATGGTGCCCAAATCATGCGGGTGAACCCCATCCATCATGAAACTCACGATCCCTGCGCTGTCGGCGGGGCCAAAGACAGTCACGTCATTCATCGCTGTCAGCTCGCGGCGCAAGCGATCAACCAGCGCTGTCTCACGCGCATGAATGGTCTCAATTCCGATTTCGCTGACATAGTCGATCGCAGCAGCCAGCCCGATCGCTTCGGCGATGGCTGGCGTGCCCGCTTCAAAGCGCTGCGGCGCCGGTGCGTAAGTCGTCTTCTCGAAAGTGACGCGGTCGATCATCGCGCCGCCGCCTTCCCATGGCGGCATGGCATCTAGGATCTCGCTGCGCACCCACAGCACGCCTATGCCGGTCGGCCCATAAAGCTTGTGTGCGGAAAAGACATAAAAGTCACAATTGAGCGCCGCCATATCGAGCGTAAGGCGCGGGGCCGCCTGACATCCGTCGAGCAGCAATTTGGCCCCAACCGCATGCGCCATGGCTGCTGCCCGCTTCGCATCAAGCACTGAGCCCAGCACGTTGGAAACATGCGCAAGCGCCACAAGCTTGTGCTCTGGCGTCAGCATGGCTTCGGCCGCATCCAGGTCAATCTGGCCGTCGTCGGTCAGCGGACACACATCGATGTGCGCACCAACGCACTCTGCCAGCAATTGCCACGGAACGATGTTGGAGTGATGCTCCAGCGTCGACAGCAGAATCCGGTCGCCAGCCTTGAGGTTCGCATTGCCCCAGCTGTTTGCGACGAGGTTGATCGCTTCGGTCGCGCCGCGTGTGAAGACGATCTCTTCCTCGCGCACTCCAATAAAGTCCGCAACCCGCCGCCGCGCCGCTTCATAGCGCACCGTCATGTCTGCCGAGCGCGCATAAACCCCGCGATGGACCGTCGCATAATCTTCGCCCAAAGCGCGCACCACCGCATCGATAACCGCTTGCGGTTTTTGCGAAGTCGCGCCTGTATCCAAATAATGCCACGGCTTCCCGTCAGCCGTTGTGAGGCCAGGAAAGTCGCTGCGATAATCAGCGGTCAAGGTGGGGGCAGGCGCGTTCAAATCGCGGCCTCTTCCAGCTGTTCGAGCGTGCGCTCCAGCATGCGCTCGCGCGTGTCAGCATCGTCAAGCTCAACAAAGGCATCGCCAATGAACGCCTGCACCAGCAGTTTGCGTGCGAGGTGCGGCGGAATACCGCGTGCCGCCATGTAATAGGCCGCGTTCTGGTCGAGCTCGCCAATCGCTGCTCCGTGTGCGCATTGCACATCGTCAGCGAAAATTTCGAGCTCCGGCTTGGTGTTCGCGCTCGCGCCTTTTTCGAGCAGGATTGCTCGGAAGTTCTGCGCAGCGTCGGTTTTCTGTGCATTCCGCGCGACTTCGATCCGGCCGAGGAAGTTGCCAGTCGACTTGCCCCATTGAACGCTACGCACCGTCTGGTTGCTCGTCGCATGAGGATGTGCGTGGATTGTTCGTGTGACGAACTCTTGCACCTTCTCTCCGCCGCCGACAGTCACGCCGCCAAACTCGAAATGCGCGCCATCTTCAAGCGTCACTTCGATTTCGATGCGCTGGTACTTGCCGCCTGCAATGACATGAAAGGCTTCATAACGAGCGCCTTTGCCGACATGCACGCGGATACGCTCGACACTTCCGGGACAGTCGGTGCCCGAATCATGGAACGCGCAGTGACGCAGTGTTTCGCCAGCAACGACTTCGTGCGTTGCCCAATGCGCCAGATGCGCGGGATCGGACGCCGCTAGGAAATCAGCGTCGGCATAGCGCCACGCTTCGTCTTTATTGGTCGGACGCTCGAGAATGGCCGCCTCAGGCATCAGCCAGGACCTCGCTCATCAGCCCGTCATAACCTTCTTCTTCGAGGCGGAGCGCAAGTTGAGGTCCGCCCGTCGCGACAATCCGGCCGTCAGCCAGCACCGACACACGATCCGGCTTCACGACATCGAGCAAGCGCTGGTAGTGGGTGATCAACAGGACGCCTTTGTCATCGCCGCGCATGATTGCATTGATGCCTTCGCCAACGACGCGAAGCGCATCGATGTCGAGCCCGCTATCGGTCTCGTCGAGCACGGCAAACTGAGGCGCGAGAATGCCCATCTGGACCATTTCCGCACGCTTCTTCTCGCCGCCGGAAAAGCCGACATTCACTTGGCGTTTGAGCATCTCCATATCCATGCGCAGGAGACCAGCCTTCTCTTTGGCGAGCTTCAGGAACTCGCCGCCAGACAATGGCTCTTCTTCGCGCGCTGCGCGCTGAGCGTTCAGTGCTTCACGCAGGAACTGCACGTTGGATACGCCTGGAATTTCGACCGGATACTGGAATCCGAGGAACAAGCCGGCTGCGGCTCGCTCATGCGGGTCAAGCTCAAGCAAATCCACGCTCTCGCCATTTGAATCTGTGAAAGTCACGCTGCCGCCGGTTACGTCATAACCGGGCCGACCGCCGAGCACATAGGACAGCGTCGATTTGCCAGCGCCATTGGGCCCCATGATCGCATGGACTTCGCCCGCCTTAACTTCGAGCGAGAGACCTTTGAGGATCTGTTTGCCGTCTACTTCCGCGGTAAGGTTCTCAATTTTCAACATTCGTAGAGGCCTCGTTAGGAATGACTTCATTGGTAAGGTCTGTCGGGACCACGCGTGCTTCCTGCATCGCATATTGCCGCATCAGCTGACGGTCGAAATCGCGACCTCGCGATATGTGAACCTCAGCAACTGTGCGGAACACGTCGCCGGCCTTCTCAGGTGCGAGCACTTCGCTCCAACGGCCCTGACGCAAAGCTTCTTCTGACTTGCGCACCAGCTTGGCTTTCAATTTCTCGCAGCGGGGAATGTCCTCGGCGTGTTGAGCCGCAAAATCGGCTTCTTGGCGGAAGCGCCGATCAGCGTAGTTCAGGCAGCGGCGATAATCATCGACCAGCGGCTTGATGATGAGCGGATATTCCGTGACCCAATAGGTTGGCAGCTCAGCTTCTTGCGCTGCATCCGTAGTGATTACGGATTGCGCTGCGAGTGTCAGAGCGAGTGCGAAAGTGAGCATCGGGCGGCCTTCAAAATAGCGTGAGGAATTGCGGGGCGAAGTAGAGCGCTGCGCCAGTACACAGAACAAGTACGACCATCCCGACAGTGGACGCGCCGCGGCTCAGCAGCATCACAAGCGCGAAGATCGCAGCGAGCGCTGGTACCATGAAAAACGCGATTTTCTGCATGTCAGGCGACATCAGGTCATTGAGATCAGGCATCGGATTGGTCTCCCCCTCGTTCTGAATAGGAGCGGCCCGATGTTCTGTCTTTTGGGCGTGAATTTGCACGGTGCTCACGCTGGTTTTCACGTTTGTCGGCTATACGGATGCGCATGCCGTGGGTGATGCGCTGGAGGACGGCATCTATGTCTTCCAGAATATCCTTGGCTTTGAGGCGCATCACGCGAATACCAACGGCCTCCAGGCTCTTGTCGCGGCGCTTCGCCAGCGTTTCGTCCTGATCTTCCTCGTCGATCATGATGGCCATACCAAGGGTGTGGCAATTGAAGTCGACAATCGCGCTACCAACCACCGCAAATCGTTTGAAAGTATAGCGTCCGAGGTCAGCCTTCGCGAACTTCGCAGCCAAGAGCTTGTTCGCGGGCGAGGCAAATCGCTTCATCTCGCGCGCGCGGTCGTGCAGCGCGTCGAGCCGCTTTTCGCTGATCTCCCAGCCGCGGCCTTTCTTTTTGAGATTGGGCGCATCGGTGGCAGGCGAATCTGACAACTTGAGAGTCTTTCGGTCAGTCATGATTCTTCACCGATAGAAGGGATGGATCGCCCCCCTCTTCCTTGGCTCTTCGAACCTGATAAACGCGCCTCATAGCCAAAAATAGGAACACGCTCCCGCCAGCGACAAACAGGACTGAGGCTATCGTTTCACTTTCGAGATAGCTCTCGTAGGAACGCCAGAACCATATGGCTGCGACAAACAGCATCGCGGGCGCAAACAGCCCCAGTTTGTCGGTGTAGACAGTCTTCACCCGACACTTCCTTCCAGAGAGATCGCCAGCAGCTTCTGCGCTTCGACGGCAAATTCCATCGGCAGCTCTTTGAGCACTTCTTTCGCAAAGCCGTTCACAATCAGTGCGACCGCCTCTTCTTCGCCGAGGCCCCGCTGCATCGCGTAGAACAATTGATCGTCAGAGATCTTGGAGGTTGTCGCCTCGTGCTCGATCTGCGCGCTGGGGTTTTTCACTTCGATGTAAGGCACAGTATGCGCCCCGCATTCGCTGCCCAGCAGCAGGCTGTCGCACTGTGTGAAATTGCGGACGTTATCAGCAGATGCGCCTACGCGAACGAGCCCGCGATAGGTGTTGTTGGATTTGCCAGCCGAGATGCCCTTGGAGATGATGGTCGAACGCGAACCCGGCGCATTATGAACCATTTTGGTTCCCGTATCGGCCTGTTGGTGGTTATTTGTAACCGCAACCGAGTAAAACTCGCCGACCGAATCTTCGCCATTGAGCACACATGAAGGATATTTCCACGTCACTGCGCTGCCGGTTTCGACCTGTGTCCAGCTGATCTTGGAGCGAGCCCCCTGACACAGCCCGCGCTTGGTCACGAAGTTGTAAATACCGCCCTTGCCCTCGGCATCGCCCGGATACCAGTTTTGGACGGTCGAATATTTGATCTCAGCATCTTCCATCGCGACCAGCTCGACCACGGCAGCATGAAGCTGGTTTTCATCGCGCATCGGCGCGGTGCAACCTTCAAGATAGGACACATATGAGCCCTTTTCCGCCACGATCAGCGTGCGCTCGAACTGGCCGGTATTCTCCGCATTGATCCGGAAATATGTGCTCAATTCCATCGGGCAGCGCACACCTTCAGGGATGTACACAAAGGTACCGTCGGAAAAGACCGCGCAGTTCAATGTCGCAAAGAAATTGTCGCGCTGCGGCACGACCTTGCCGAGCCACTTCTTCACGAGTTCGGGATATTCCTTGATCGCTTCGGAAATCGACAGGAAGATTACGCCAGCCTTGGACAATTCTTCGCGGAAAGTCGTCGCGACGGATACGCTGTCAAACACCGCATCAACCGCCACCTTGCGCGCGCCTTCCACACCCGCAAGCACTTCCTGCTCAGCGACCGGAATCCCAAGCTTGTCGTAAACCGCCTTGATCTCCGGATCGAGCTCATCAAGCGATTTGAGCTTTTCCTTCTGTTTGGGCGCGGCGTAATAATAGGCGTCCTGATAGTCGATTTCAGGATAGCCGAGCTTCGCCCAATCGGGCTCTTCCATGGTCTGCCACAAGCGGAACGCCTTCAGGCGCCATTCGAGCATCCACTCCGGCTCTTCCTTCTTGGCCGAAATGAAGCGCACAGTGTCTTCGCTAAGACCCTTTTCAGCAAATTCGGTCTCAATATCGGCTGACCAGCCATGCTCATATTCAGCAGCTTTCGCGGCCGCTTCCTTGGCATCCTGATCCATTTCAGATCGGGCCATGACATTATCGTCATTGAGATCGATATGTTCGCTCATGCTGTTTCCTTCTCGCGCGCGAGCTCAAGAGTAAATTGGGTTAGCGGGATTGCGGCTAACGCGCCGCGCAGTGCGTCATTGATCACCGGCCAATGCGGCTTCACGCTGCAATTGTGATCCACAGCGCAATCCTGCCCGTCAATGCAGGCGGTAAGCGCGATCGGGCCTTCAACCGCTTCGACGATATCCGCAACACTGATCGCCGCCGCGGGCCGAGCCAATTGCAAACCTCCGCCCGCGCCGCGAACAGAGCGCAGCAAGCCAGCCGACGTCAGCTTTGTCACGACCTTTTGCACCGTCGGCGCGGGCAAGCCGGTCTCCGCTGCAAGCTCAGCCGCCGAAACCCGCCCGCCGCCGCAATGGCGCGCAGCCGCTGTCATCGTTACGACAGCATAATCGGCAAGGTTTGACAGGCGCATAGCTCTACAACTTCAAATCAGACTGATTCGTTCCGATTTGCAGGTAGGCCTCAATTCTGCGGGTTTCAACGCTTAACCGCTTGTTGCGAGTCGTTAGCGTTTGCCGGGTTGGCCTACGCGCATACCTGCCGTTCAGCCCTCGCCATCCGGCATGCCGATTTCGCGCAGGTTCTTGGTGTCGAGCATTTCTGCGAGAAACGGGTTCTCTTCATCGGAAAGCCGCGCAGGCGTTCGCCCGGCAAACACCCGAATTTCGCGGATCATATGCGGCTGATCGTAGAACGCCTCGCCAATCTGTGCTTCCATCTCGTCAGACAGCATCGGTAGCGACAAGAGCGTTGCTGCACGCAGTGCACGGTATTTCCTCGCCAAGGCGCGCGGTGGAAGGCCGAAATATTGCTCCGTCAGGCGCTGGGTCTGCCGTTCAGAGTAGGCAACACGCTCCATCAAGGTGCTGACATCGGGATCAATGGCTTCGCCAACCCAGCGATTGACTTGCTTGATCAGCTCGCGGTGGCGCGAATTGATCGGGCGTAATGTCGCGCGAATGAACTCACTCAACGCATCGACACAATTCTGCCCGTCCATGGTCCCCGAGTTGTAGGCCGCACAAACCTTGACGCCCAGCTCTGTGATCGCGTCACCCAGCCAGACGCCTGCCGGATACAGCCGATTGCCATGCTCGCCGGCATGAAGCCCGGTGAGCGCAGCCCAGCCTAGCGGCGACAAAGCGGCGCCAATCGAATGGAAGGGGCCTTCCACTTCAAACGGAGCGGCACGCGAAAAGGGCGTGAGGAGATTGACGAGATTGCTGGGATCGCGCCGTCCATCGGCGAAATGCATCTCGCCTTTGCCGCGCATGAAGAAAGTCAGATGACCGATCGCTGCTGGCTGAATGTCGCGGATGACCGCTTCATCACAGCGGAAGTGATAAAAGGTCGTCACATAGTCTGACAGATCCAGCGGCGGCGCGATGTAGTCGAGATGGAAGGCGCTGGGCGGCGTAAGATAGAGCTCACTGGCATCGACCGCCGCATCGAGAGCGCGTTCACTGAGCGAATCGCTCAACCTTTCCCCTCGCTCTGTCATTGCACCCCTGCTTTGCGTCCCGAATTCGTCACCATGCCGACAAGCAGCAGGGCGCGAATGATTCGCAAGTGCTTTAAGCGAAAAGAAAAAAAGGGGCGACCTCTTTGTGAGAGATCGCCCCGTTGAAGTTGAGGAACTCTTCGCATCGCTGCTCCGAGCCCTTCGGGTCGCACCAGTTTGTTAGCTGAAAGCGGCTCAACCTAATTGTATGCAAGCGACAACAATCACGAATAAACATCACCTTAACCGTCATCGCTGTGAAACATTTGATGATTTTCTCACGGCTGCGATCGTCCGCAAAGAATTGAGAACGCTACCAACACACTCGACACTGGTTCCCCGGCTTGTCATAGGCTCGCGCCATGCTGTTCCGCCTTATGCGCCCGGCGCTTTTCACACTCGATTCAGAAGTCGCTCACAACCTTGCTTTGACGGGCCTCAAGGCGCTTCCCTATCGCAAGCCCTGCACCGTGGCCGCTACGCAAGTTGAAGTCGCAGGACTGACTTTCCCGAACCCGGTCGGTGTTGCCGCAGGTTTTGACAAGAATGCCGAAGTGCCGGACGCCCTGCTCGGGCTCGGCTTCGGTTTCACGGAAGTTGGCTCGATCACGCCGCTCCCGCAAGCTGGCAATCCCAAGCCTCGCCTGTTTCGCCTGGTCGAAGACAATGCCGTGATCAACCGCATGGGATTCAACAATGAAGGGAGTGAGGCGGCGCTCGCGCGGCTCAAAGCGCGCTCGGGTCGCAAAGGCATCGTCGGGATTAATATTGGCGCCAACAAGGACAGCAGTGACCGCTTGAACGACTATGCTGTGATGACGCGGATGATGGTGCCCTATGCAAGCTATCTCGCGGTCAATATTTCAAGCCCCAACACGCCGGGCCTGCGGGCGCTGCAGGATGAAAGCGCGCTTACCGATCTTCTCGATCAAGTTATGGCTGCACGCGATGGGGCCATGCAAGAGCTTGGTGGTGACGCGCCCGCGCCCCCTGTCTTCCTGAAAGTCGCACCCGATCTTGAATCAGCCGACATTGATGCGATTGCAAGGATCGCGGTTGAGAAGCGGCTTGGTGCATTGATTGTTTCGAATACAACCATTTCGCGACCGGACCTGCGCTCGCATCACGCGGGTGAAGCCGGGGGCCTTTCCGGGGCTCCGCTCAAAGAGCTCGCGCTGCAACGTGTGCGCGATTTCCGCAAGGCGACAGGCGGGCAAATACCGCTGGTGGGTGTCGGCGGGATCGCAAGCGCAGACGACGCCTGGGATCGGATCAAAGCGGGCGCGAGCCTGGTCCAGCTTTACAGTGCGATGGTTTATGAGGGGCCCGGACTTGGCGGGCGCATCGCAAAAGGACTGGAGCGCTTGATGAGGCGCGAAGGGTATTCGAGCATTGCCGAAGCGGTCGGAAGCGAATAGCGCTGCAAACCATGATTAGACGCCTGACGTTTCCTGTCGCCGCCTTGCTTCTGGCTGGCTGTGCGACCTCCGAAGTACCTTCCGCTGATGTCGCAACAATCGAGCCCGCGCCGGTCAAGCTAGAAGGCGCAGTGAGCTCCGCTGATTTTCGTGCGACTGCTGCTGGCGAAGAAATCCTCGCGAAAGGCGGCTCTGCGACGGACACGGCGATTGCTGTGATGCTCGCGCTGACAGTGGTCGAGCCGCAAAGCTCCGGCATCGGCGGGGGCGGTTTCCTTATCCGCGCGGATAGCGACAACGGCAGCATCACCAGCTGGGATGGCCGCGAAACTGCGCCAAGCGCAGCAACACCAACCCGCTTCCTCGACGACAATGGCGAGCGGCTACCACGCGAAAGCCGGGTGACCTCTGGCCTCAGCGTCGGAGTACCAGGCAATATTGCACTGGCGGCCAAAGCGCACAGCGAGTTTGGCGTGTTGCCATGGGCGGAGCTCTTCCAACCTGCCATCCGGCTTGCTCGCGATGGGTTCCTGATGAACCGGCGGCTGAACGATTCGATCGGATCGCGCAAGGAGCGCGCTGGCAAGACTAACGAAGCCCGCGCTGTGTTTTTCGGCTCGGACGGTGAGCCATTGCCGGTCGGCTCACGCATTACCAATCCAGCGTTTGCTGAAGCCCTGACGTCCTATGCGGAGCAAGGTCCGGAAGCTTTCTACGACAAGGATGCTGCTGCGCTTGCAGCTTATGTCGCGGACGAGACACCGCAAGATGGCAAAATGACCGCGGCTGATATTCGCAGCTATGAAGCCAAGCAGCGTGCGCCTGTGTGTGCGCCTTATCGCAGCTATCGTGTGTGCGGCATGGGGCCGCCCTCTTCCGGAGGTATCGCGGTGGCGCAGATGCTGGCTCAGCTAGAGCGCTTCGACTTGTCCGCCTTGGGGCCTGACAATGTCACGTTCTGGCACCTGTTCCTGGAATCGCAGCGCCTGGCTTATGCCGACCGCGAGCTCTACACCGGCGACAGCGATTTCGTGGAAGTGCCGGTCGAGGGACTGGTGAATGCTGGTTACATCGCTGAGCGCTCTCGACTGATTGATCCCGCCAAAGCGTTGGCAGAAGCGACGCCCGGCACGCCTCCCGGAGCGCCAAGCGACCGCGCTGATGGCGATGAACCACCTGAAAATGGCACGACCCATTTCTCTGTCGTCGACAGTGACGGCAACGCGATCAGCTACACGTCGACCATTGAAGGGGCATTTGGCTCTGGACTGTTTTATCGCGGGTTCTATCTCAACAATGAGCTGACCGATTTCAGCCTCATCCCGGAAAGCGACGGGAAACTCGTTGCGAACCGGGTTGAAGGCGGCAAGCGTCCGCGCAGCTCCATGGCGCCGACCATCGTGTTCGATGACAGTGGCGAGGTTGTCCTGGTCATTGGAGCAGCGGGCGGGCCAACCATCCCGGTTCAGGTCGCGCGCTCGATCATCGGTGTCGTCGATTTCAACTTGAGCGCCAAGGAAGCGCTCAGTCTGCCGCTGATCATGGCGTTTGGTTCAACGGTCGTTATCGAGAAAGGCTCATCGCTTGAGGCCATGAAAGACGATTTCGCCGCTTTGGGTCATGCCAATATCCGCAGCTTTACACCCCCGCTCAAGGCCAATGCGCTGCTGCGCACAGCAGGCGGCTGGGAAGTCGCGATGGATCCGCGCATCGACCCCATGCTGGCGACGCAGTAAGCGCTTTCGCTTGCCGCTACGGCATCGGAACTCTACTAGGACAAGGCAATTGAAAGAGCGGGCAAACAACGCTCATTTCGCGGGAGCAGATCTTTAAGTGGGTATCGAACTTCTTGACGATATCGATCAGGCAAACAATCTGGTCGACCTTTTCCTCAAGCGCGCTGACGAAAAAGGCGATGCTCCGTTTCTGGGCCGCAAAGAGGATGGGGAATGGCGCACGCAGAGCTGGCGCGAAGTTGCAGGGCTAGTCTGTCTGCTCGCTGAGAACCTGAAGTCGCTGGGACTGGAAAACGGCGACCGTGTCGCTCTCGTTTCCGAAAACCGGCCTGAGTGGTGCATCGCGGACCTCGCCATCATGGCGGCCGGATGCGTCACCGTTCCGACCTACACCACCAATACGACCCGCGATCATATCCATATTCTCGACAATTCGGGTGCGCGCGCTGTCTTCGTTTCCAACGAAAAATTGCTCGGGCCGCTCCATGCCGCGATCCAGGCCTCCGGCATCGCTGAACACGTGATCGGCATAGACGACTTGCACCGCCATCAATCCGGCAGCTTTGAATATCACAGCTGGGGGGAGATGACAGCTGGCGATGCCACAGCCGCTCGCCAAGCAGTCGACGCACGCATCGCAGGGATCAGCCGCGACCAGACCGCTTGCATCATCTACACATCGGGCACAGGCGGCGCGCCGCGCGGCGTTATGCAGCATCATGGCGCAATCATGTGCAATGCCGCAGGTGCGGCCGAAGTGCTGATCGAAGACTTCGGCATCGAAGACGAGCGCTTCTTGTCCTTCCTGCCTTTAAGCCATGCCTATGAGCATACCGGCGGTCAGTATCTGCCGATCAGTGTGGGTGCAGAGATCTTTTATTCGGAAGGGCTGGAAAAGCTCGCCAGCAATATCGAGGAAACGCGCCCGACCATCATGGTCGTTGTGCCGCGCCTGTTCGAAGTCTTGCGCAGTCGCATCCTCAAGCAAGTCGAAAAGCAAGGCAAGGTCGCTAACTTCCTGCTCGATCGCGCGCTCGGCATTGCGGACAAGGCAACCGAAGGCAAGTCGCGCAAGCGCGACAAGCCGATGGACCTGATCCTGGAAAAAACACTCCGCCCCAAAATCCGCGGCCGGTTCGGCGGACGGATTAAAGCGATGGTCTCTGGCGGAGCGCCGCTCAATCCCGAAGTCGGCAATTTCTTCGAAGCGATGGGCCTCACCATGCTGCAAGGCTATGGCCAGACGGAAAGCGGCCCTGTCATCAGCTGCAACCGGCCCAAGACCGGCCTGAAGATGGACACTGTTGGCCCGCCATTGCGCGGCGTTGAAGTCCGGATTGCCGATGATGGCGAGATTCTCGTGCGCGGCGAGCTCGTCATGCACGGCTATTGGCGCAACAAGGCGGAAACGGACCGCACAATCCAGGACGGCTGGCTACATACCGGCGATATCGGCCATCTGGACGAGAAGAACCGCATCGTCATTACCGACCGCAAGAAAGACATGATCGTCAACGACAAAGGCGACAATGTCGCGCCGCAAAAGCTCGAAGGCATGCTGACGCTCCAGCCGGAAATTGCGCAAGCGATGGTGAGCGGTGACAAGCGGCCCTATGTCGTGGGGCTGATCGTCCCCGATGCAGAATGGGCGGTTGAATGGGCCCGCGCGAACGATGAGAAATTTAACATGGATGCGCTGCAAGACTTGCCGGCCTTCCGCAATGCGGTTCGCGCCGCAGTCGACCGCGTGAACAAGGACCTGTCCGTCATCGAGAAAGTACGCCAGTTCGCTTTCGCGGATGAGCCTTTCTCCATCGACAATGAAGAGTTGACGCCCAAACAGTCCATCCGTCGCCATAAGATTAAAGAGCGTTACGCAGACAAGATCAACGGGCTGTATCGGGGGTAACTCCCCTGTCTCGCTGGCTGCGCCTTGACTCTTGCGCCTATCCGCGTTCTCATTCTGTTCGATAAGTCTGAAACAAAGGAAATATCTTGCCTGATTCGAAGGGGTCCTCCAAAAAGCTCGCTGAAATTGCATTCGATAGCGCACTCTCCGACCTGTCTGGAGAAGACCGAGGCAGTTCTATTGAAAGCCTAATAGCACAGTTTGAAGCAGCTGCTCAGCAAGACGAGGACGGAAACCAATTTTGGTTCGCGCGAGACCTTCAGATCCTCCTAGGCTATTCGAAGTGGGACAACTTTCTAACAGTTATCGCCAAAGCCAAAACGGCTTGTGAAGAGGCTGGGCAGGCTAGCGGCGACCATTTTGCCGGCGTCGGGAAAATGGTATCGTTAGGGAGTGGTGCTGAGCGAGAAATCGACGATATTGTTCTTAGTCGATACGCCGCATATCTGGTGGCCCAAAATGGGGATGGTCGCAAACAACCAGTTGCATTTGCTCAGACATACTTTGCGATTCAAACGCGTAGGCAGGAAATCAGGGAGGCTGAGGACCAAGAGTACCTTCCACTGTCGGAAGATGAACGTAGGATTCTGCTTCGGGATGAAATCAAAACTCACAATAAGAGCCTAGCGAGCGCCGCAAAATCTGCTGGAGTCAGGCAGGGGGTCGAATTCGCCATTTTTCAAACCGAGGGCTACAAGGGGCTCTATGGTGGACTTGATGTCCCAGGCATTCGAAGGCGAAAGGGGCTCAGGCCAAATCAGGCTATTCTGGATCACATGGGAAGCACGGAGCTAGCCGCGAATCTCTTTCGAGCAACTCAAACTGAGGAAAAACTTCGCAGAGAAGGCATCAAAGGAAAAGGAGCCGCGAACCGCGCGCATCGCGAGGTGGGCGCTAAAGTTCGACAAACCATTAAAGATATTGGCGGCGACATGCCCGAAACATTGCCCGCACAAGAAGATATCAAGAAGGTAGCCCGTAGGATGGAAAAGGCTATTAAGGGCACGGCTCGCGTTGGGAAAAAGGGAAAGTAGCTTAAGCCGCTTCGGCCTGCTCTACATATTCCGGATAAAAGGCAGGTGCACGATCGGACCAGCCGGGTGCAGTAGCCGCAGCTTCCGACAGCGATTGAAGCAACAGTTTGCGGCGGTCCGGGCGGATTTGCGGAAGCGCGCTGGCGGCACAAAATGCACTCGGCAGCCAAGGGCGGGCTTCAGCGCCAAGCAAGCGCTCATAGAGAAAACGGAAAGCCGAAAAGCTGGAGAGGCGCTCCTGCCCCAGATCGAACGCAGCGACACGGGTGAGCTTGCCGATAAAGGCTTCGATAGCATCGATATCGCCCTCACTTGGCACGTTGTCGCGCAAGGCTTTGAGGTCGTGATAGACAACATATTGCGCGCGGATCGCGGCACATTCATCGGCTGAGCGGCCCCACAGGCGGAACGCATCCTGACGGCCCAGACCGATATCCAGACTGCGCTTTATATAGCGCTGCTCGCAGGCTTCGAAACTCGCGAACTCGCGCATTTCATTGATTGTCATCGATGCGCTGCCGGTCATAGGCATGGCTGTATTCCCCTGTTTGAGAAGGGGAATGTCGCGCAGTGTGGTTAATTATCGGTAAGTATACATAGGTTTTCTGCGCGGATGACGTGCCCAGAAAGGATTAAGACTTAGATCAATCCTGCAAGCGGGCTGCTTGGGTCGGCGTATTTGCGGCGGCCCATGCGTCCGGCGAGGTACGCTTCGCGGCCAGACTCTACAGCCAGCTTCATGGCGTATGCCATGCGGATCGGGTCCTTCGCTTCCGCAATTGCGGTATTCATCAGAATGCCGTCGCAGCCAAGCTCCATCCCGACGGCGGCATCGCTAGCGGTTCCAACGCCTGCATCGACCAGCACAGGCACATTCGCGCCTTCGACGATTAACCGAATAGTGACCTGGTTCTGGATGCCCAAGCCCGAACCGATCGGCGCTCCAAGCGGCATCACAGCGACGGCGCCCGCATCTTCCAATTGCTTCGCCGCAATCGGGTCATCGACGCAATAGACCATCGGCAGGAAGCCTTCTTTCGCGAGGACTTCGGTCGCTTCCAGCGTCTCTTTCATATTGGGATAGAGGGTGCGCGCTTCGCCTAACACTTCCAGCTTCACCAGATCCCAGCCGCCCGCCTCGCGCGCCAGGCGCAGTGTGCGGATCGCATCGTCAGCGTTGAAGCAGCCAGCGGTGTTGGGGAGATATGTGATTTTCTTGGGGTCGATATAGTCTGTCAGCATGGGCGCTTTGGGATCGCTGACATTAACGCGGCGCACAGCGACAGTGACGATTTCCGCGCCTGAAGCTTCCACCGCGGCTGCATTCTGTTCGAAGTCTTTATACTTGCCGGTCCCGACAATCAGGCGGGAGTTGAACGTGCGCCCGGCAACGCTCCAGCTGTCGTCAGCCGCTTCGCTTCCGCCGCCTACGAAATGCACAACTTCCAGCACATCGCCATTCTTCAAGGGCGCGTCTGCCAATGTTGAGCGCGCGACAATCTCGCGATTGCGTTCGACTGCAACCTTGGCCGGATCAAGCTCCAGCTCGGCGACAAGGGCCGCAATCGTAGTGGCGGAAGTGCGGCGGGTCTCGCCGTTCAAAGTTATTTCGATAGAAGCGCTCATAGCGCCATTGCACATAGCGCTCAGCGCTGCGGGTTCAACCTGTTTGCACGCAGGTTGAGGAAATGTCCGATAGCAACCAAGCTCACGCCGATCACTGTAAGGACGACTTCCTTCGGACCATGCGGGACAGCCAATGCGCCGCCCATAAAAGTAAGACCCATCATCGCAATCACGAAGGGTCCCGCGCGCCGATGCTTGACCGCGCCCCACCCGATCGCAATGCCGGCAATGACGATTGCCAGCGCAAGTCCGTAGCGATGCCAGTCCGGATCAAGCAGCGCATGGCTGCCGAGGCCCAATGCCCAAACCAAGCCAATCCCGATGATGCAATGCACCAAGCACAGGCCGGAAAGCCAGATGCCAGCCTTATCAAGCCGTCCGCGAATCGAGATGTTTTCCTGGGACATTTCCATGGCCCATGTATGTTATAGTGTATCATCTTGCAAGAGGTGCAAGCGCTCATGCGGCTTTTGATCTTGCGAATTGGCCGCACTGCAATCAGATAGCGCGCATATGGCTACGCAATCCGCCTCCATGACTGTTTCCCAGGACCATTCGCTTGCCGGATCGCGGCCGTTGGCATTGGCCAAGTGGCTTTACGCCGTTGCAGGCCTTGTCGTTCTGATCGTGTTCGTCGGCGGGATTACCCGTCTGACAGAGAGCGGCCTTTCCATCACGCATTGGAGCGTTGTGACGGGCATTCTGCCGCCACTGACAGAGGCTGCCTGGCAGGCAGAGTTCGATCTGTATCGCCAGACTGGCGAATATCGTTTTGAAAGCGGGCCGGCCGGGATGGATCTGGCCGCGTTCAAATTCATCTATTTCTGGGAATGGTTTCACCGCATCCTTGGGCGGATCATCGGGCTGGCATTCCTGCTGCCAATGATCTGGTTCTGGGTGAAAGGTGCAATCCCGAAGGGTTACAAATCGCGCCTCGTCGCATTGTTCGCGCTCATTTGCGGCCAAGGCGCGCTCGGGTGGTATATGGTCGCTTCAGGCGTTGGCACAGACCTGACCGATGTCAGCCACTTTCGCCTGTCCGCGCACTTGCTGACTGCATTATTTTTGCTGGGCGGCCTAATCTGGACGGGGCGAGATCTGCAGATGCAGGCATGTAATCCTCACGCCAATCCAGCCAGCCTGACTGGGCCCTCCATCGTGATCGGCGTAGTTTTCTTTATCCAGCTCTTGCTCGGGGCCTGGGTCGCGGGCCTCAATGCGGGCCATGCGGCCTATGACTGGCCGCTCATGAATGGGCAGTTCCTGCCGCAGCCCGATTTGTCGCAAGGCTGGCTTTGGGCGCTGACGCATGATCCGTTCCTGCTTCAGTTCCTTCACCGCTGGTGGGCATGGATAGCAGTTGCGGCACTGGTTTGGCTGGCCCGCCGGGTGCGTGCACATGACCGTTTGGCATCGATTGCCATCCACACGGCGTTCGGCACGATGTTTCTGCTCGGTATTGCAACTGTGATGACCGAGGTATCGCTCTGGGTTGCAGTCTTCCATCAGCTTGTCGGCGCTTTGCTGGTCATCACAGTCGCATGGGCAATGCATTCTGATGGTGCAGCCAGAAGTGCGCGTGTCACCTGAATGAGCGCGCTTATCTATTGCCCGTTTCCTGACCGGGAGACCGCTCGCACCATCGCAAGCCAGCTGCTCGAAGAGGAATGGATCGCTTGCGCGAATATCCTTGGCGAGGTGGATTCTCTCTATCAATGGGAGGGCGAGCGCGGCCAAGCCAGCGAAGTTGCTGTCCTCATGAAAACCGATGCCAGCTTTCTCGATCGCGCAGTCGCCAGATTAAGTGACTTGCATCCTTACGACGTTCCTGCTGTTTTGGGATGGAAATGCGATGCAGTTGGCGGGGAAGCGGCAGCATGGCTCTCAAAACTAAGTCCGGGCTCTAACTGAATACAGGCAAGCCGGGGCGGGGGCGGAGATGCAATTGATGTCGGGTCGGGTTCCGCGGCGCGCTGCGCTGCGAAGTTTTAGTGTCGCACTTGGGGGCGCGTTTCTTTCAGCTATTGGAGCCAGCGCGCCAGCCGCTTTGGCCAGGTCGTCCGCGAGCATTGCTGGCCAAACAAAGCTCCTTTCACGCACGGTTGAACGCGGTTTGAAAGACGGCCAGAGGCTGGTCGTCGCGCGCAGTTGGTCAGTCAATTTTGAGCCAAGCGGGGCAGGCACAGCGATCTTTGGAAGCCAGCGCTCGGTTGCGGTCGATGCGCCGCCAAGAGTGGCCGCGATCGCACAAATCGAACGCGCGCGCTCAACCGATTCCATGTTTCCAATCGTTCTTGGTGATCAGGGGCTAATTCTCGCGGCCGGTGTGGCGCACACGCCTTCCGACATGCAGCAGGTGGTAGCATCCGCGCGGGAGATCCTGGCGAAAGGCGGCGAGACCCTTGACGACGAAGCGGCAATACAGACAACCCTGTCTCAGATAAGCCGGGCACCGTCGCGGTTGATCGAAACGCTGCCCGCCGACCTTTTCTTTCCTCGCGAACCGCTGATCGAGGTGCGACGCCCGCTAGCCTTGGAAACTGGGCAAAGCGGTGAATTTGCCATGCGGTATGAGACATCGGTTGATCCGGTCACCGGGCTTATGGTTCGAGCAGAGCGCGTGATTACGACTATCCTTGGTGCTGATCGCCGCAGTTCACGCGAGCTTTGGACGCTCACGTAAGACCCGCTTAAACGCACTCTAACTGAGCCTTCAATTCAGCGCAGGTATTATTTTACCTCTCCTGAAACCCCCGGTTTCGCTTGACTTAGGGGCTCTGAAGCGACAAATGGCGCGCGATCTCGCGGCTGCGGCAATTGTTGCAAATGCGATTCGAGGCCGCGGCATTTGGCTGCGGCTTATTCAATTTTAGGAATAGAAACCCATGAAGGCGCTCAGCAAGCAGACACAGTCGGTCAAGCCGGCCGATGTCGAAAAGAAATGGCACCTTATCGATGCAGAAGGCCTCGTCGTTGGCCGTCTCGCTTCGATCATCGCCAACATCCTGCGCGGCAAGCACAAGCCGAGCTACACGCCGCATGTCGATTGCGGCGACCATGTCATTGTTATCAATGCCGACAAAGTGAAGTTCACCGGCAAGAAGACAACCGACAAGATCTATTACAAGCACACCGGCTACCCGGGCGGCATCAAGGAAACCACGCCTCAGAAGGTTCTCGAAGGCAAGTTCCCTGAGCGCGTGCTGGAAAAGGCTGTCGAGCGTATGATCCCACGTGGTCCGCTGGGTCGCGATCAGATGCGCGCTCTGCACCTGTTTAATGGCACCGAGCATCCTTATGACGGGCAAAAGCCTGAAGTGCTCGACGTTGCTTCCATGAACCGCAAGAACAAGGTCACCTCATAATGGCTGACGAAAACACCAACGAAACCGTCTCGGATCTCGCGGATCTGAAGGATATCGCTGCTGACGCACCTGAAGGTGATGCGGCTGTCATCGCTGAGAGCACAGCGCCTCTTCGCGAGCAGGAGCTGGACGCTCATGGCCGCGCCTATGCGACCGGTCGCCGTAAAGACGCAGTTGCGCGTGTCTGGCTCAAGCCAGGCACTGGCAAGGTAACGGTCAATGGCCGCGATCAGGAAGTGTATTTCGCGCGTCCGACGCTGCGTCTGATCATCAACCAGCCTTTCGCAATCACTGAGCGCGAAGGCCAGTACGATATCGTTGCAACCGTTCGCGGTGGCGGCCTCTCCGGCCAAGCCGGTGCGGTCAAGCACGGCATCAGCCAGGCTCTGACGAAATATGAACCGGCCTTGCGCAGCACTGTGAAGTCTGCGGGCTTCCTTACCCGTGACAGCCGTGTGGTTGAGCGTAAGAAGTACGGCCGCGCGAAAGCTCGCCGTAGCTTCCAGTTCAGCAAGCGCTGATTCTGGTGCGCTAAGTCTCTTCAGACTTTCGCCAACGCAAACAAAAAGGGCGGCCCGCCGGGTCGCCCTTTTTTGTTGTGCAGCTCGCTTAGGTTAAGCGCAGTGGCTTAGCGCTGCATCACCATGATGCCATAGGACAAGCCGGTTCCCGCGAGGAATAGCGGCCATGACCAGTGGACTGCATAGTCACCGGCATGCATGAGATGAATAGCAAGTTGTCCGCCACTCGAGCCTTGCGACCCGATGATCAGCGAGAGGATTCCGGACAATATGCCGCCAAGCACAATTGCCTTGATCGCGTCCATTGCATGACTCCTTCCAACGCAAAACGCGCTTGATGATGAGTCAGCTATGACGCAGCTTGGTTAACACTTTATTGGCCGACAGCTTAAAAATTGCGATTTAGCGGTCGCGTAATGCCCGCAGATCACATCAATTGGTCGAGTATTCGTGTTTCGACATTGATGCGCTCGCCTCTCTTGCAAGTGAGGACATTGTAGGATGGAGGCGCATGATGGCGCAGGCGGGTCGACAATGTGCCTGCTCCGATAACCTGCATTTGCACCCCGTTTATGATCCGATCTTCGTCGAACGGTTTATGGATGTGGCCGGTCAAAACTGCATTGGCCCCGTTTTGCGCAAGCGAAGGAAAAGCAGCGAGACCGCCAATCGTATCGCTGGGGCCGTCGACTTGCGGGCCATGCAAAGGGTGGTGCGCCGTAACGATAATGGTGCGCGGATCATCCCGGTATGGTTGCAACGCCTCCAAAGCCTCGTTGAGAGCCTCCGGCCTGATCACGCCATCCGACCATGGCCAGCGGCGTTGAGCCGAAACAGTTGTCAAAAGCGGCAACAGGGCGACGTCTTCGCTTTCAAATGATTGCACCGCCACCGCGCTATGCAGCTTTTGGAAGCGGCGGAAAGGATCGCTGAAACGCTCCCAGGGATTATAGTACGGCATGTCGTGATTGCCGACATCAAGCCACACCGGCATTTCGAACTGTCCAAACCACTCGGCAGCAGCCGCATATTGTCTGTGAGTTGCGCGCTGGGTGAGGTCGCCAGTGCAAACCAGCGCGTCGGGCTGTTCATCATGGATAGCACGGGCAACCGCGTCCAGCGCAGCGCGGTTCTCGACGCCGAAATGGACATCGCTGATATGGAAGAGGCGTGTGGCCATCTGACGTTAGACCCTTCCCTTAAGGATCATCCAGGCCGTCATTCCATTAAGGCCAGTATAGATCACATAGCCGATCACAAGCCCCGGCCAACCATGTTCTGCAAGAAGCATGGCTGCGAGCAACACGCCGAATTCCAATGCAAGGGCAGCTTGCTTGCCGCGCTTCGTCGCTAGCCAGCGCGCTTGATCGAGCATCGGGTGACCGCTTTCGATCACCGCTTTGTGCATCGCAAAATTGGCGATCCCTAAGATAAATATGAGCGCTATCGGCATTGTAATATTATTGCGTGTTCGTTCGTAGGAGTGAAATAGTCGTTCGTCGGACGTTTCGCGCATTCGATCGGTCAAGGGCTTCCTCAATCGTCCGGTTTAGCGCAATTGTCGAGCTCAAGCTGCAGTATCGCTCAAACCAGCATAGAACAATCCTTAGCAGAGCCCACTCCAGTCCCCCTTCCCCCAAAAGGGCTTTGCTGAAGGAGAGTATTATGACGAAGACATTCGCAGCGGCTGCAGCATGCAGTCTCGCCCTGATCGCTACCCCGGCACTTGCCGGCAATGCAGACACGCAGAAGATGTCAGTCGAATATGGCGATCTCGATCTGTCGAGCCCGCAAGGCCAGGCGCGACTGAACACCCGGATCGACAAGGCCGCGCGCAAGGTCTGCGGGATGAATGAAATCCAGACCGGCACGCGCATTCGCTCAGATGATGCTCAGCGCTGCTACGACAAGGCCGTCAACAGCGCGACGAAAAGCATGGCAACCATCATCGCCAAGCAATGGCGCGGCGGCTGATGATCTGACCCCCTAATGCACAAAAGTGCATAGGTGCGACCCGGGCCGTCCAGTCCCTTTGGCCCGGGTCGCTTTTCATTTGCTACAGACAGATTGAGCGGAGAGACTAGCGCCCCGCCATCGCTTTGACTTTTGGAAGATATGTCCGCCCGATGCGAAGAGCATCGCCGTCATCAAGCTCGACAGACCACACACCCAGTCCATCATGACGCAGGCCGCGAATGCCCTCCTTGCGCAAGATTGTGGAACGGTGAATGCGGATGAATTCAGCCGGATTCAATCGTTCTTCGAGCCCGGCAATAGTCTGCAATAACAGGTAGGATCGCGGAGCTTCATGGGTCCCCACATGCAAGCGCACATAGTCACGCTCGGCATCGATACGGCTGACTTCGCTGACTGCAATTCTCAGCAATTCAGAACGATGCGGCACCCACAGCTCTTCAAGCCATTCGCTTGCCTTCTCGCGCATCTCCCCGCGCCGAGCCACCGCACGTTCGATAGCTCTCGCCAACCGATCGCTCGCCACCGGCTTTAAGACGTAATCGATGGCTTCGAGGTCAAAAGCTTCAACCGCGAAATCATCATGCGCTGTCACAAAGATCACAGCTGGCGGATTATCAACCTTGCCCAATGCACGCGCTACTCCAAGCCCATCCAATTCAGGCATAGTCATATCGAGAAGCACAAGATCCGGCGTAAGGGCTTCGATCAGTCGTAAAGCGGCGGCGCCATCGCTGGCAGTGCCCACGACGCTGATTTTCTTGATGTCAGCGCAAATGACCTGGATACGCTCAACAGCGAGTGGTTCATCGTCAACAATCAAAGTGCGCAGCGGCGCGGGGGTACTCTCGCTGTCTGCCATGTCCGTCCTGATCCGTCCCTGATCTCGTCTGTTGCGAGCGGTGTTTGCCCCGCTCAGCTGAACCCTCGCTTACCCGGCACGGGTAAGAGGCACTCTTATCTCGCTGCGATACCCGCCCGGAACAGGTCCGCACGTCATCGCGATGTCATTTCCGAAGCGCGCCTCAAGACGGTCGCGCACATTGGCTAACCCGATCCCGAAGCCGTGATCAGAGCCATCGGGCGTGCCGGGTCCGTCATCGCTGACTGTCAGCACGAGCCTGTCAAACTCCTCGCGCGCGCTCACTGTGATTGTGATCGGGCGATTGACCGCAGAGACAGCATATTTGACGGAGTTTTCGATCAGTGGCTGCAGGATCATGCCTGGGACGCGCGCATCTTCAAGCTCGCGGGGTAAGTCAAATTCGACCCTCAACCGGTCCGGAAAACGCACACCTTCGATCGTGAGGTAATGGCGCTGCAGATCGAACTCCTGGTCGAGCGGCACATCGGCCGTTGGTTCAGCGGCGAGGCTGTGCCGGTAGAAGCTGGAGATCGTCTGGATCATCTGCTCAGCGCGCGCTTGCTGTCCTGTCATGACCAATGCTGACAGCGAATTGAGCGTGTTGAACAGGAAATGCGGATTGACCTGATAGCGCAGAGACCGAATTTCCGCCGCTTTGGCGGCGTTGCGAAATTCCTGCTCGCGCCGCTCTGCTTGCCGCGCCTTTTCGCCCGCTAGCAGCGCAAAATAGAGCGAGGCCCAAGCCAGCAGCAGGAAATAGCGTCCCAGCGCAATATCGATGAGCTGGCGCCACATATCGAGACCGGTCGGCGCGTTCGCAATGATGATGCTTTCCGAGCGCGGATTGTAGGCCGCCTCGTCGTCGATGCCTTCCTTCCAGTCCTTCTTTTCCTCAACTGGAACGTCGACCAGCAGATTGCCCGCTTCATCGCGGCGCAGATTAATCCCCTGATCGCGTCCGTATGCCTCTTCGGCTTTGGCTTGGAGATCCCTGAACGCCCATTGATTGACTTGAGCAATAGCGCCTGCAGCAGGGATAGCGATAATAAGGGCCGCTGTTACGCGAACCCAAAGAGGTCTGTTGTCAAACAAACGCAGCAGCGACCAGAGCACCAGCGTCATAACGACACCAACCAGTGTCACCAGCGCCCGCATCACCAGCATTTCCTGCTGGAACTCGAACTCGCCTAAAGCCGCTCTGACTGTGATGATGACAAAATAAGCCGCCCACAGCGCAATGGCTGAAAACAGCACTGAGCGAAACGGCACGCTAGGCACTTTGTGATCGCTGACAGCCATCATAATCCAGCTGATTTAGCTATTGGTCCACAAACATGCGAATCCGTCGTCGGGCTGAGGCTGCGGTTCGTCGAATTGACCAACACGCAAAAATCAGCGCTCCATCACGCTTTTTCGAGCAGGCCTTCCGTCGCGATCCGCTCTTTCCATTGTGCTGGAGCGAGCGTGTGGACATTGGTTCCTTCGCTGTCGACCGCGACTGTCACTGGCATGTCTTTGACAGTGAACTCGTAGATCGCTTCCATGCCGAGATCTTCAAAACCGACGACCTTGGCTTCCTTGATCGCGCGGCTGACCAGATAGGCCGCTCCACCCACAGCCATAAGATAGGAAACTTTGAAGCGGCTGATGACTTCAACAGCGTCATGCCCGCGCTCAGCCTTTCCAATCATCGCGAGCAACCCAAGATCGAGCATGGTTTCAGTAAACTTGTCCATGCGCGTTGCTGTGGTCGGGCCAGCGGGGCCAACAACTTCGCCCATCACAGGGTCGACCGGACCGACATAGTAAATAGCGCGGCCCTTGAATTCGACAGGCAGATCCTCGCCTTTCGCAAGCATATCCTGAATACGCTTATGCGCCGCATCGCGCCCGGTGAGCATCGCGCCGTTAAGCAGCAAGCGATCACCCGCTTTCCAGCTTGCGACTTCTTCCGGCGTCAGATTGTCGAGGTCTACACGCTTCGCCGCCGCATCGGGCTTCCACTCGACCTTTGGCCATGCGTCCAGATCAGGCTTGGGCAAATAGGCCGGGCCTGAGCCATCCATCGTAACGTGAGCATGACGCGTGGCTGCGCAATTGGGGATCATCGCGACCGGCTTGCCAGCTGCGTGACAGGGCCAGTCGAGAATTTTCACGTCGAGCACTGTCGAAAGCCCGCCTAGCCCTTGCGCGCCGACACCCATGGCATTGACGGCATCGAAGATGTCGATCCGCAATTGTTCGATATCATTCTGAGCGCCGCGCGCCTTCAGCTGCCCCATATCGATCGGGTCCATCAGCGACTTCTTTGCAAGCTTCACACAATGCTCAGCTGTGCCGCCAATGCCGATTCCGAGCATTCCGGGTGGGCACCAGCCGGCGCCCATTGAAGGAATCTGCTCAACCACCCAGTCGACGATATTGTCGCTGGGGTTCATCATCTTGAACTTGGACTTGTTTTCGCTACCGCCGCCCTTGGCTGCGACATCGATGCTCACAGTGTCGCCCGGCACCATTTCGACCGAAAGCACACAAGGGGTATTGTCGCGCGTGTTGCGACGCGTGAATGCTGGATCTGCAAGAATAGAAGCGCGCAGCTTGTTTTCCGGATGGTTGTAAGCGCGGCGAACGCCTTCATCGACGACGTCTTGCAGGGCTCTTGTGGAATCGAGTCTGCAATTCTGGCCCCACTTAACGAACACATTGACGATGCCCGTATCCTGACAAATCGGGCGATGCCCTTCTGCGCACATGCGGCTGTTGGTGAGGATTTGTGCGATCGCGTCCTTGGCGGCTGGACCCTGCTCGGCCTCATACGCTTCACCCAGCGCCTGAATATAGTCCATGGGATGATAGTATGAGATATACTGCAACGCGTCAGTGATCGTTTCGATCAGATCGTCTTCTGTAATCGTCACCATGTCAGCCATCGTCTTTCGGGCCCTTCTTAATGCAAACCTGTCACACCCCCTTGGCTGCTATTGGTCGATTGGTCAAAGCGCTTGGCCACAATGCCTGTTGCGCCTAAAGCACCTATGCGATATTTGCCGTGTTATCTTAATAACACAGCTTGATAGTCTTACTTGGTCGGAAAATTGATGACACAAAGCGATATGTCCGTAGCGCGCAAAGCGATGATCGACAGCCAGCTACGCACGAGCGGGATCAACGATCCTTGGGTGCTTGCGCGCATGGCCGCAGTACCGCGCGAGAAGTTCGTGCCAGAAGCGCAGCGCGACATTGCCTATATGGATCGTGCAGTACCGGTGGGCGACGGTGCTTATCTCGCGTCGCCCCTGGTCCATGGCATGATGCTGACCGAAGCAGCGCCCAAGCGCGATGACACAGTCCTGATTGTAGAGAGCGGCACGAGCTATCTGGCTGAGCTCATGCGCCCTCTGGTCGCGAGCCTTGAAACGCGTTCGGCCGAGGAAATTGCTGCATCGAAATCAGCGCGCAAAGCGTTCTCGCTTGTCATCGTCGACGGGGCGATCGAAGCGGTGAACAGCGGACTTACCAAGCGGCTTGAAGAAGGTGGCAAGATCGTCACCGGTCTTGTCGAGCGCGGCGTAACGCGTTTGGCAGTGGGCCGGAAGACTGCTGGTTCAGTGACGCTCCAACCGGTCGCTGACATCGGCATTCCTGTGCTGAAGGCTTTCGAACAAGCCAAAAGCTGGAGCTTCTGAGCGTGCGCGCCAGTCATTTTGCAATAGCGCTTGCAGCATTTGGTGCATTAGCGGGAGCGCCTGCACAGGCAGAGACGCTGCGCGAAGCTCTGGCCAAGGCCTATCTGTCGAACCCGTCACTTCAAGCCAGCCGCGCAGAACAGCGCGCAACCGATGAGGAAGTGCCGATCCAGCGCGCCAATGGTTTGCCCAATGTGAGTGTGACAGGAAACCACATCGAGTTTCTCAAAGTCTCGCCCAACAGCTTTACTGCGCCAGAACGACGCTTGCAGGTCGGACCGGATCTGTCCGTCCCGCTCTATTCTGGCGGTGCAACCCGAAATGCAATTAAGGCAGCGAAAGAACGCGTTTCCGCTGGCCAAGCGGGGCTGCGCGGCACGGAAAGCAATATCTTCTCGCAGGTCGTTGCCGCTTACTTGGATGTGCTGCGGACTGAAGCACTGGTTGCTTTATCGCAGAACCAGGTTGAAGTGCTCTCCATCAATCTGGAGGCAACGCGCGACCGCTTCGAGATTGGTGAGCTTACTCGTACGGATATTGCTCAGTCGGAATCTCGTTTGGCGCTCGCTCAGAGCGATCTGCAAAATGCGCGGGCCAATCTGATCGGCGCGCGCGAAGACTATTTGCGGCTCGTCGGCAATGCGCCTTCTAACCTAGAAGCACCCCCTCCCTTGCCCGGTTTGCCTGAAACCGTTGGCGAGTCGGTTGTGATTGCATTGGAAAACAATCCTGACCTGATTGCCGCGAAAGAACGTGCTGAAGCCGCAGGTTACGATAGCGAAGTGGCAGGCGCAGGACGCTTGCCCACCGTCGGTGCTTTCGGGAATTACGATTACACAGACTTTTTCGGCACGCTGGGCGGCCCGATTGCATCGGACTTCTCGCAATCAGAACGCACAGCGAATGTCGGCGTGCAGATCACCATTCCTATTTTTCAAGGCGGGCAGCCGGCCGCTCGTCAACGCCAGGCCTTCGCACGCGAAAGCGCGGCGCTTGAGAATGTCGTCGCGACGCAGCGCTTGGTCATCGACAACACCCGCTCTGCTTACGCTGCATGGCAAGCCTCTACAGCCGTCATCGCCAGTTCCGAAGCGGCGGTAGCTGCAGCTGAGCTCAGCCTTGAGGGCGTGCGTGCAGAGAATTCGATCGGGAATCGCTCGATCCTCGATGTACTTAATGCCGAGCAGGAATTGCTGTCAGCTCGCGCGCAGCTGATCACCGCGCAGCGCAATGCCTATGTGTCCGGCTTTGCCTTGCTTGCGAATATGGGCCGGGCTGAAGCGCGTGACTTGAACCTCGACACAGGCGGTGTCCTCTACGATCCGCAAGTCAATTACGAACGCGTGCGCGGCAAGATGTTTGACTGGCAGCGCGATCCGGAACCTGCCGCAACTACGGTTAGCACCGTTGACATCCCTGCCCCTGACGCTTCAATTGCGACAAGTGGATCGCCTGTTAACCCTGAGTCGCTCGAATCCGAATGATCTCAGTCGGTTGATCGGCTTGAAATGCATTTAGGGGCACGATCAATGACGCAGCAAAACGAAGCATCCGTCGAGGAAATCCTCGAGTCGATCAAGAAAGTGATCGCGCGCGATTCCAGCGGTGGAGAGTTCTTGATGCGCACGAAGTCGGAGCCGCAGGAAGAAGCGCTGGTTGAGCCTGCTGCTGAAGACGAAGCGGAAGAAGTGCTCGACCTGTCTGACATGGAATATCTCGGCGATGAAGGCCTGGTAGAGCCGGAGGATGAGCTGGACGCAGAAGTGTTTGAAGAGGCACTTGATGAAGAAGAGCCGGCGCTGACCACAGAAGCTGCGGCAGGCGCGATGCGCGACAATCTTGCGGCGCTCGCTATGCTTTCAGAGCCCCCTGCCCGCCCGCAAATCGTTCGCTCCGGCGAGACGTCGCTTGAAGGCTTGGCGCGCGAGATGCTGCGCCCGATGCTCGCTGAATGGCTCGACAAGAACCTGCCCGGCATGGTCGAGCAGATGGTTCAGGCTGAAATCGCAAGGATTGCCGGCAAGCGCAAATAACGCGTTGTCGCTCTGTCTTGAGCGCTTATGTTGCGCTGTATGACTACGGATAGCTCCGCCCCACCTTCGCGCAGTCCCTTGCAGGATGCAGAGCTCGCGCTTGCAAAGCTTGGCGGCGAAACGATTGAGCGCCACATTTTCCTTTGCGCCATGAGCGAGAAAGGCAAGTGCTGCGCGCGCGAAGAAGGCGAAGCGGCCTGGAAATATCTCAAACGGCGCTTGAACCAGCTGAAGCTCGCCGGGCCCAAGCGGATCAACCCTGAAGGCAATTCTTGCGGCGGTGTTCAGCGTACTAAAGCCGACTGCCTGCAAGTCTGCGCCAATGGTCCGATCGCTGTCGTCTGGCCGGAGCGCGTGTGGTATCACTCATGCCGCGAAGATGTGCTCGAAGAGATTATCCAGCGCCATCTGATCGGCGGTGAAGTGGTTGAGCAATACCGCTTGAAGCAGCCGCGCTAAGCGCCGCGATCCAACCGCCTCAATCCTTGTCGTGGTCCGGTAGATTGTTGTCGACCGCTTCGTCATGCCCGGTGCCATTCGACAAAAACATCAATCCCATCAATGCGCTGGTGAGCAGCATGGTAAAGCCAATCCCCAGCGCTACTGCGATGAAGAAGTGGATCGATTGCTCGCCATCGCTGTCATAGAGCAGCGCGATCGCAATGATCACAACCGCGACAGTCGCGCCGAACATCAGCCGCATGATCCGGCGATAGCGCGCCCACGCATAGGCTGCCTTCTCAGGATCGTCCAAGGGGGATTTGCCGGGCATGATCCTGCGCTCATGGCCTCGGCGGACAAGCATTGCAACCGATCTGAGACAGACAGGATTCGCATTTTTGCAGCAATGGTGGCACTCTATGCATGTCGAGAGAGAGGAGCGCCCTATGACCATCGCCCGGATCACTGCCAATCGCAGCTCAGCGGACATCATCGCTTGCGAAGCGAACACACAGGTCCGCGATGTGGTTAAGTTGTTGGCAACAAAGCGGATTGGTGCGGTCCCGATCCTTGAAAACGGCCAGGTCGTCGGCATTTTTTCCGAGCGCGATGTGATCTACCGGCTCGCTGATGAAGGCGAGGTCTGCATGACCAGGCCCGTCAGCCAAGTCATGACCGCACCTGCGATAAGTGTCGAAGAAACAACGAAAATTGACGATGCGCTCTCGCTGATGACGAAGCGCCGCATCCGCCATTTGCCGGTGCTTGAGAATGGCGCGCTGAAGGCATTTATCTCGATTGGCGATCTGGTGAAGACCAAGATGGATGAAGTCGAGCACGAAGCCGAAGCGATGCGCAGCTACATTCAAACCGCCTGAAAAGACTGCGGTTTTGCACGTTTTTCGGCAGTAACGGGCGCTCAGAGATAACTTGAGATGACCTTTAGATAACCCCGAGATGGGTTGAGACTACGCAAGATCATCCCTAGATACACGAATTATGGCTGAGATGCTCACACTGACCCCCTCCGCTGCAAAGCGCGTTGCCTGGATTGCCGAGAAACAGGGCAAGCCTGCGATCCTGCGATTGTCGGTTGAAGGCGGCGGCTGTTCGGGCTTTCAATACAAGTTCGATCTGGCCGATGGGCCGGACAGCGATGACGCTGTGAGCGAGACTGACACAGTCAAGCTTGTGGTTGATCCGATCAGTCTGGATCTCGTCAGTGGCAGCGTCGTGGATTTCGTTGAGTCGCTGGGCGGCGCAGCGTTCCGCGTTGAAAACCCGCAAGCGGCCGCCGGTTGCGGCTGCGGCTCCAGCTTCGGGATTTAAATCACTCATTTTCTTGTTGTGCACGCTCAGGACATCAGTCCTGTGGTCAACGCTGCCTCCCACTCCTCCTCCTAACCACCCTACAGGATCATGCCATGGGTGGTCGGGAGGGGGAGTGGGCTGGAACCGGGCGCAGCGATTGACGCAGTCAAACGCGAATAGACGCCATGGGAATCATCCGGGTGGAAGGGTGGAGGGCGCGGGCGGCTACGGCATCCTCGAAAAGGATAATGTTAGACGCGCGCTCCGCTTTGAGGCACAGCCTCCCCCATGAAAATCGCCACATTCAACATCAACGGGATCAAGGCTCGGCTGCCGCGCCTGAAGGAATGGCTCGCAGAAACACGGCCTACGGTCGCGTGCCTGCAAGAGATCAAAAGCCAGGACGAAAACTTTCCCGCGAGCGAGTTTGAAGAGCTTGGCTATCAAGCGATCTGGCACGGCCAGAAAAGCTTTAACGGCGTTGCAATCCTGACCGACACCAATGCGATCTCGGAGGCCGCGACCGAAGTCCAACGCGGGCTCGGGATCGACGGGCCGAAGGAAGGCGAAGGCGAGCAGGCGCGCTATCTTGAAGTGGATGTTGCTGGCAAACGGATCGTGTGCATTTACTTGCCCAATGGCAATCCGCATCCCGGCCCCAAATTTGATTACAAGCTCGCCTGGATGGAGAAATTGCGGGCGCGCATGGCTGATATCTGGGCTGAAGAAGTGCCCGCTGCTGTGCTGGGCGACTATAATGTGATCCCTGAAGACAATGACGTCTGGGCAGTGAAAGGCATGGCGTCCGACGCACTGATGCAGCCTCAATCGCGCGAAGCCTATGCACGGCTGCTCGGCGATGGCTGGACCGACGCGGTACGCACGCTCAATCCGCGCGGCGGGGTTTGGACCTATTGGGATTATCAGGCGGGCGCATGGCAACGCGACCATGGCTTCCGCATCGACCACATCCTGTTGTCACCAGAGCTTGCAGACAAGCTTGAAGCCGTCGGCGTCGACAAGGAACATCGCGGACGCGAAAAGGCGAGCGACCATGCTCCGGTTTGGGCGGTTCTGAGGGACTAGCTCGGTTTAGGTGAGATGGACGGGTGGGGTGGTTTCCGAGTGTTAGTCCGGCGATCGCAAATGCGACGGAAAGCCGACACTCACTTAACGACCTGAACCAGGCCTAGTGACCATTGAAGCTCATCATTGGGCCACGTGCTGTAGACAACCCAAACAGCTCCACGATCTGGAATGTCTCCAGAATACTTTGCCACAACGGTTCCCGTATCATGGTCGCAAGGTGTAATCTGGAAGCCCTCGGAACGCAGATACTGCTCCAGATCATCAGGCGAGGAGCCGGGCGGGAATTGCTTATTAAGTCGAGCCGTGAAAGCTCTGTTCTGCAGTGCGTGATCAGGGTGAATTGAGCCGCCCATCGTACAATATTCAATCGAACTACCTTGGCGTTCCCCTGGGTTGGCCGCAATGGGAAGCATGGGCCTCGGAGCCTTGCCGAGTTCAACCACCGGCATGCTTAAAAATATCGCGAGCGCTACAGCGCTGAGAATGCCTGCTGATAGAAGCACCACACGTGTCATGTGACTAGGTTAGTCAGATCGGGAAGCTACCGCAAACCGCCCATGTCAGAGATTTAGCAAGGATCGAGAGCGATCCCAGCTTTGGCTGGGATGACAAAGAGGGGTGGTTTCCGAGTGTTAATCGAGCGTCCGCGAATGCGGTGGAAAGACAACGCCAAGCCATTTGTCCAAAATGATGGGAAAGGGCCAGACGAATGGCCCTCTCATCGACTGCCCAAGCCTAATTGTTTTGCGCTACATATTCTCACTAATGAAAGTAAGCGTGGAGCATCGATCGGCGGCTTCTTCAACAATACGCGTTTGCTCTAAAAGGGAGCCGCTCGCGAGCGCCTCGATCACGCTTGCCTCGAGTGTTCTTGCCGTTATGTCGATCCAGGGATTGCCGTACCAGTTAGAGTTTGGATCCAGCCTCTTGCCATCAACAAAGTGGGAATAGCCAGCTTGCCCAACAGCGACAGCGAGCGGCTCTTCTAGCATCCACAAGCGCCTCGAGGTGCGTTCGATCGGGCAAGTGGCAAGAAACCGGTCACTCATTGCGCGCTTGGCTAAATCGGATTGCTGTGAAGAGATGTAATGAACGATCTCATGAGCCACAATCGAACCCCAATTGCCCTCTTGGTAGTCCAATTCCAGCGGCGCATGCAGTATGAGGTTTTGCCCCGCTACCAGTTCCGCTCTCGTTCGCGTTCCCGACGGGAAGCGCGTGAAGAAGACCCGGAAAGTGCCAAGGTTTTCAGCATTATAGAATCTCTGAACCATCCTCAGAAACTTGCTGAGCTTTTCGCCGGACATCTCTGCCTCGAGGAGGCTGGAATGCGCGGTGAGAGCTTGGCTTTCGTTGAGAACCTCTCTCCACGAAGGTTCGAAGTGACGATAAAATCCGCGCAGCATGGCGGCATCTTCTGGACCAGCAACTTCGTCCAAACGAGCAAACGCCTGTTCGATGTCAGGTTGGCTGACCATAAAGGTCGCCAGTGGATCGGTGCTTTGAGCAGCCGCTGTGCTTGACGCGAAGATCCCTTCTGGCGAAGTGGCAACTTCAAGGCTTTGCGACGGATCAGAGTAAGTGCGATGACGATATTCAGCGTAGCGGTCCGCCCATTGCTGGTCTTTCTCTGACCAGCCAAATCGCTTTTCCCAATCCTCGCGGTAGACCGGCTCAACAAATCCCGTCCACCAACCGCTAACGTGATCCATGGTCGCAAATAGATGAACTGCTTCACTATATTGGACTTGGATCCTTGCCTCTGTCTTGCTTTCGAGCGGATCGGCCTCGCTCGCTTTGGCTGACGTGAGAGCGAAAAGCGAAGCCACAAAGGCGACGAAGATCTTATACACCATACCGCTCAGTCTCCCCACCGTCATAGCCAGTTGTGTCGGCCTTCATCTGTTTTGCGTCAACAGACACTGATGATTTCGATGACTAGCGATTTGGCATGAATGTCAGCTGTCCGGAGATGGGTCGTTACCGGTCGTAGGGACCGTGACCTGAAAGGGAGCGCAGGGGGATATGACTCAAGCCGCCACACGGTGGTGCGCATTCACGCACACACCGCGAGGATCAAAGCTTACCTGTAGAACAGATGCGTCTGGATGGTGGCGCGGTGCGCCTTCTTGCGGCTCCACGAAGGGCTCACATACTTCGCATGGAAATAGAGCGCGTCATCCGCTGCGCTGTCCCACAGGCCTTCATGCGCAATCCGCGCGATCGCTTTGGCGCGTTCCCACGCTTTCGAGCCCTTGCGGATTGTCGGCATCTGGCCATTCTTCACGAACGAGAACTGCGCGCGCTGATAGACAACGTCGCAATAGCTTGCCGGGAAACGCGGCGATTCCGCGCGGTTGATGACGACCTGCGCCACAGCCAGCTGGCCTGCAAGTGGTTCGCCGCGCGATTCAAAATAGACTGTGCCAGCCAGACATTGCATCTGCTCTGACAATGTGTCCTGTGTCTCAATAGTGCTGACCAGTTCGCGCAGCGAGTTCACCTGTGGCGCGTCAATGGTCTCAGCAGTTTCCGCAGCAGGTTCAACAATCGGCTGAACCACTTCTTGCGAAATGAAAATCGGTTCCGCTGTCTCCGCCGGCATTTGCGCCGCAGTTTCAGCGTTCAGTTCTTGTGCGAATGCAGAGGAGGATTCCTCGCTCGCGATCGTAAGGCTGACGCCTGCGACAAGCGCAAACGCACTCAGCCCGTAGGCCTTGCGACTCATGAATGTTTCTAACTTGTGCGGTGAACGCACCACGAGTGCCCAAAACACTCTAACAGGTCTGGACCGCGGTGCGTTTTCGCACTCGCAAGAGAGGTCGGTCCCTAGGCCTGCCGGCCGTCCCCCGTCTGCGTGCTAACTTGCTGGCCGTATTGCCAACCAAGCCGCCTGCGCACCTGGAAGCTGGCGGGCCAAATAGAGCCTAAGCGCGGAAGGTCAAGTTAACGCGGCAATATTTCGACGAAGTGTGGCGCATCAGCGACATCTATTTCCACGATCCAGATATCGGGATCCTGACGCTTGCGTCGTTCGAGATATTCGCTGAATTCCTGTTTATTTTCAGGGTCTTCTTGGCGGGATTGCGTGAACAGGCGAGTCCCGTCCAATTGCGGCATCCGCTCGAAAAGCGTAACGTTATTGCCTCGATCCATAGTTAAGAGCAGGATTGTTCCGGCATCGCGTTCGCCGCGTGCAACCACAGTTGCAAAACCATCATGTGCCTGCGCGAGCCTGATTATGGCAGCCACTTCGAGATGTGCAGGAAGACGCTCATCCATATCAGCGCTCATCTATGAGGCTTTATAGCCATCGAGGCTTGAGAGCGCGATTCGGCTGCGCATGAAGGTGCCGGTTCCCCGGCCGATTTCCTCGCCTTCCGCATCAACCAGCCGCGATTCAGCGACAAATACGCGGCGTTTTCCGCTCACCCAGCGCCCTTCAGCCACGACTTCACCTGCACGAACCGGCTTAGTGAAGTGCAGGTTGAAGCTGGTTGTCAGCAGAAACCGGTCTGTCGCCAGAGTATTCGCTGCATAGAAGGCTGCATCGTCGAGCATCTTGAAATAGATCGTGCCATGCGCAGCGCCTGCGGCGTGGTAGCTTTGTTCGGTCACATTGAAGCGGATCTGCGCGAGACCCTGTCCGGTTATCGCCAGCTTGGAATCAAACAGATTGTTGATCGGCGCGGAGTGATAAAGATGCTCCAGCGCGCGATAATGCAGCGCGGCGCTTTCATCATCGGCGCCTACACCCGCAGCCGGCGATGTGTCAGGCGGCATCGCGCTCTAGCTGGTTGGAAAGCAGAGCGTAGAGCGCTTCAGTGTCAGAAGCCTCATTCAATGCATCGTGCATCGCATCATCGCGCACCAAACGCGAAATCGCAGCGAGCGCGTGCAGATGGGTAGCGCCTGCCTTTTCCGGTGAAATCAGACCAAACACAAGATCGACCGGCATGGCGTCAGCCGCATCAAAATCAACCGGCAATTCGAGCCGGAGCAGCACCACGATGGGACGGTTGATCGCATCCGAGCGTGTGTGCGGGATCGCAACGCCGCGGCCAAAACCGGTGCTGCCCAGGTTCTCTCGTTCCTCCAGCCCGTCAAGCACAGCGGCTTCGTCGATGCCGTACACTTGTGCGGCGAGCGCTGCGACACGCTCAAGCACATCTTGCTTGGATTGCGGATTGGCGCTCGCGACCGCCTGCGGAAGCAGTTGAAAATTCACATTCATGTCAGACGTTTATCTTATCTAATCTCTTTTAATCGACCTGTGCCGGTGGCGCTTATGCGGCGCTTTCCCAAGCTAGAAGCTGATCGCCGTGATGAGGCAACGCCCGATAGAGCGATTGGGGACCCTGCAATTTCACGCGTGAGGTGGCGCTGTGAAATACACCCTATATCAGCGCGGCTCAACCCATCCGATCGAGCCGTCTGCGCGGCGATAAACCATATTATGCCGTCCAGTGCCAGCATTTTTGAAGAACAGGGCGTTGGTGTGTCTCAAATCGAGCATCATCACTGCATCGGCGACGCTGGCCTCAGGAATGTCCGTGCTGGTCTCTGCAATTACAGGTGGCGCATCGGCAGTAACTTCCTCTTCAGAGTCGTCGGCTGCAAAGATAGTGTAGCCCGCCTCTTCGACGGAATAGGCGGCCTCTTCCTCTTTCAAGGCATGCGCAGCTTGTTCATGGCGGTCATTCAAGCGGCGCTTGTAACGGCGCAGCTGCTTGTCGATTTTCGCCGCCGCCGCATCGAGCGCCTGATGGGCATCATGCGCATCGGCCTGACTGCGCAGGACCAGCCCCTGCATGACATGCGTCACGATATCGCAATGAAACGCGCCGGCGGGCGCTTTGCCAAAGGTAACGTGCGAGGAAATCGCCTGATCAAAATACTTGTCGACAATCCCGCCTAATCGGTCGGTGACATGCTCCTGAAGCGCTGAACCGGTTTCCATTTGGTGGCCCGAAACGCGGATATCCATAGCAGTCTCCTTACGATTGATGCGTTATGTTGTGTCGTTGAAATTCGCGAAGTCGTCGCGCACTCACTTCGCCCAGATGGACTGGTCAAATCCTTTCATGAATTCCTTGTGGCGCATGAGTTCGGCGTCGCTCGCAGCATGCGGACGCGGCGGCCGGACAGATCCGGTCGGCTTTGCGCCAATGACTTGTGCAACAGGATCGCTTGGCGAGCTTGCCTGTTGTGCTGCCACATCAGCGGCAAGCTCCAGCCCGATCTGACGCCCACCAAGCAGCTCGACATAAACCTGCGCGAGCAATTCAGCATCGAGCAGCGCGCCGTGCTTGACGCGGTGGCTGCGATCAACGCCGTAGCGTGTGCACAAGGCATCAAGCGAGAGCTTCGCGCCGGGATGCCGTTTGCGCGCAATCGCGACGGTATCAACCATGCGCGTCATGCACACAGGTTCAAACCCGATCAGCGTGAGTTCGGTATTCAAAAAGCCGAAATCAAACCCCGCATTATGCGCCACCAGCGGCGCATCGCCGAGCCAGTCGATGAGTTCGCTTGCGAGTTCTTTGAACAACGGCTTGTCGGACAGGAAGCTTGCAGAAAGACCATGCACCGCTTCCGCGCCTGCCGGCATATCGCGTTCGGGGTTGAAATAGGCGTGGTAGCTGTCGCCGGTCGGCACCCGATTGTAGAGCTCCACGCAGCCGATTTCGACCATCCGGTCGCCCGTCTTTGGGTCGAGGCCGGTGGTTTCAGTATCAAACACAATTTCACGCATTGGGGTTACTATCGGAGCAAGTGCTGCTTCGTGCAAGAGGGGTTTGGTCCAACCGAGAGAATTCTCTCTCAATTCAGCTGAAAACGACAGTGTTTTAGGGGTTTACTGGCCTGATTATGCTTTGCTGATCGCTACTTGGCGCAAGTGATCCACCAGCGCCTGCACTGCCGACTCGGTCTCTTCAAGGCTAGTGCCTGTATCGATCACATGATCGGCACGCGCGCGCTTTTCAGCGTCCGGCAGCTGAAGGCTGAGAATATGTTCGAACTTCTCCGCTGTCATGCCGGGGCGCGCCAGAACACGCTCGCGCTGAACCTCAGCCGGGGCGGACACAACCACGATGCAATCGACCTGCGAATGGCCGGAGCCTTCGAACAAAAGCGGGATGTCAAAGAGGATAAGCGGCGCGTCTTTACTGGATTCGAGAAAGGCTGCACGCTTGGCGCCGACCGCTGGATGCACGATCGCTTCGAGCTTTGCGAGCAATGCCTTGTCGGCAAACACCTGCGCGCCGAGCGCTTCGCGGTTCACGCCTTCAGCTCCGGTTGAGCCAGGAAAAGCCGCTTCAATCGCAGGCAACAATTCGCCATCCGGTCCCTGCATCGCGCGCACTTCAGCGTCGGCATCGAAGACGGGTACGCCAGCGCGTTCAAACATGTCGGCGACCGTTGACTTGCCCATGCCGATCGAGCCTGTGAGGCCGATGATGAGGGGTTTTGTAACGGCGTCATTCATCGCAAAAGCAGCTCCCGCAATTCGGCATCGTTATCGCGCGCGGCAACTTCGCCAAAGAAATGTCGAAACGCAATCGCGGCCTGACCGATCAGCATGTTGAGACCGTCCAGCACCCGAAAGCCTGCCTTGCCAGCATCGGCCAGAAGCGCGGTTTCAAGCGGTGAATAGACAATGTCGTAGAAGATGCTGCGCGGCGGCGCATGGCTCAGGTCAAAAGACAGTGGCGGCTGTCCCTTCATGCCAAGCGCTGTGGCATTGATGACGAGATCCAGGCACCCTTCCCTGTCATCGAATGCAAAATTGGTTGGCTCGACAAAGTGATCCAAGTGAACGGCATGGTGCTCGCCATCAGGTGCGAGTTCATTCAGGAGCGCCCTCGCCTTCTCCGGATCGCGCCCGGCAACCACCAGTGTAAAGCCCTCGCCAGCCAAGGCTGCAATAATCGCGCGCGCCGCCCCGCCCGTGCCGAGAATGCGCGCCATGCGGAAATAGTGTTCTTGCGCAAGTTCGTCCCGGAGCGGCTCGAGAAACCCCGCACCGTCTGTGTTCGCTCCGACTAGCGTATCGCCATCGCGATAGACTGTGTTGATCGCACCGATCGCTTCCGCAATCGGTTCAACCCGATCCACAAAAGCCATCGCGGATTGCTTATGCGGCATAGTGATATTGCAACCGCGCCAGTTTGCGTCCGCGCGGCGCTCAGCAAAGTAATCGCTCAATTCCTCAGGCTTCACATGACAAGCACGATAGTCGGCTTCGATCCCGAGCTTTTCCAGCCAGAAGCCATGGATCAGCGGGCTCTTGGATTGCGCAATCGGATCGCCGATGACTTCGGCATACGATACAGTCATCGCGCGAGCACTCCCGCATCGCGCAAGCCTTCAAGCACCATCAGCAATGGCATACCCAGTACTGTGAACTGGTCACCGGTGATTTGTTCAAACAAATGCGGCCCCAAAGCTTCGATGCGAAACACACCGACGCAATAGCCAACTTCAGGCCATTCCTTTTCAAGGTAGCTTTCAATGAAGGCATCGCTCAGTTCGCGCACATGCATTTGTGCAAGGGCTGATCCGCTCCATTCGCACCCTTGTCCGCGCAGCAGCGCCGCGCCGGAATGGAGCTCGATCACTTTGCTTGAAAAGAAGCGCAAATGGGCTGCTGCATCGTCGCGCGATTGGGGTTTGTTGAAACGCCTGCCTTCGCACACGACAAGGCTGTCGCTGCCAAGAACAATCCTGTCCGGATGATCTGCCGCGATGGCTGCGGCTTTTGCGACTGCGAGCGCTTCAGCGACTTCAGATGGCGACGCGCCCGTCAGGCTGTCTTCAACCGCGCGTTCGTCAATGTCTGCGGGGATGGCTTCATATTCAACGCCAACAGCATCAAGCATGGCGCGGCGCGAGGCGCTTTTGGAAGCAAGGATGATCGGTTCAGACTGCAACATAGTGTCAGATCGGCTTTGCAGTGCCGTCAACAGGCTGGTCGCGGCGGGTGCGTTCCTGCGCCAGGCGAATGATCGCCGCTGCACTTTCCTCGATCGAGCGGCGTGTCACATCGATTACCGGCCAGCCATTGTCCGCAAACATGCGGCGCGCACACTGCACTTCCTGCTGCACGCGCTCATTATCGACATAGGAAGTTTCCGTGCCTTCATTAAGCGAAAGCAAGCGGTTGCGGCGGATCTGCACCAGCCGTTCTGGCGCGGTGGTCAGCCCGACCACTAAAGGGTTACGCAAACCGAACAGCGCCTTGGGTGGCGGGCTTTCAATCACGATGGGAATGTTGGCTGTCTTGTAGCCGCGATTGGCAAGGTAGATGCTGGTCGGCGTCTTCGAGCTGCGCGATACACCGGCAAGCAGAATATCGGCTTGCTCCCAGTTCTCCCATCCAATGCCGTCATCATGCGCGATAGTGAACTGGATAGCTTCGACGCGCTTGAAATATTCTTCATCCATCAGGTGCTGACGGCCGGGTTTGCCATGCGCTTCTTCGCCCAATTGCGATTCCAACGCTGCGGTCACCGCATCGAGCACCGGAACCGCAGGCAGGGCAAGCTGGCGACAATGCTCCTCCAACCGCGCGCGTGTCTCCGGGTTCACCAGAGTGAAGAGGACAAGGCCCGGATTGCCTGCGAGATCGGGGACAATCCTGTCCAGGTGTTGACGGCTGCGCACCATCGGCCAGAAATGGCGTGTGACTTCAGGATTATCGAATTGCGCGAGCGCCGCCTTCGCAATCATCTCCAATGTCTCGCCAGTGGAATCGGAGACCAGATGAAGATGCATGGTGTTCATAAGGCTTTTTGAAGGTCCGTTTTGGTGGGCGGTTCAAAGGTCCGAGCGGCTGTGGAAACCCAGTGGCATAAACCACGGGAGAAGTCTGCCGACAAGTTCGGGGATGAGTTTCATTCCCGCTTTCAGCATTTGCATGCGCATGCTTGCCAACACTCGGGACCGTTTCTCGACAGGCTGGGGATAGCGCGGATAAATTTGACTCGACTCAAGCCATCCCGCGATTCGCGGTCAAGTTCGCCTCTGTTCATTGCTGGGAAAATCGGGCAGGGGGTGGGAATTCCCGCTTTCCACAGGGCCAACAAACACCATAATCCTTTATATAAATATATTATTTTATTGATTGGATACACGCATGCCTGGTGCATTACTCGATACGTTAAACGGTCAGCGCCAGGACAAGGCGCCTATGTGGCTCATGCGTCAGGCCGGGCGCTATCTGCCTGAATATCGCGAGCTTCGTGCGGAAAAAGGCGGGTTCCTTGATCTCGTTTATGACAGCGAAGCCGCGCGCGAAATTACGCTGCAGCCCTTGCGCCGGTTCGGGTTCGATGGCGCGATCCTGTTTTCAGATATTTTGATTGTCCCGCATGCCATGGGGCAAGGCCTGGAATTTCTGGCAGGGGAAGGGCCCAAGCTGTCTCCACCTTTGCTCGAAGCAGAACTGTCGAGCTTCACACCGCAATATGAGCGGTTCGAGCCGATCTATGAAACTGTGCGTCTGTGCCGTGCAGCGCTCGATGACACGGTCACGATGCTGGGCTTCGCCGGCAGTCCGTGGACCGTTGCGACTTACATGGTGAATGGCGAGGGTAGCCGCGATCAGCATGTAACGCGCGAGCTTGCTTACACAGATCCCGGCCGCTTTCAGGCGATCGTGGATGCGATTGTCGAAGTCTCAGTGGCCTATCTGCGCGGGCAGATCGATGCAGGCGCAGAAGCCGTTCAATTGTTCGACAGCTGGGCTGGGAGCCTTGCACCCGATCAGTTCGACAAATGGGTCATAGGGCCCAACAGAGCGATTACAGCCGCGATCAAGCAGTCGCACCCAGATACACCTGTGATCGGCTTTCCAAAGGGCGCAGGCGCGAAGCTCGCGGCCTATGCGCATGAAACAGGAGTGGACGCGTTGGGCCTTGATGAAACCGTCGATCCGGTCTGGGCTAACCGCGAAGTGCCGCAAGACATGCCGGTCCAAGGCAATCTCGACCCGCTGATGCTGATGGCGGGCGGCGAGCCATTGAAGGACCGCATCCGGTTTATCCTCGATGCCTTTGCTGACCGTCCGCATGTCTTCAATCTGGGCCACGGCATTGGCCAGTTCACCCCGATCGAGCACGTCGAACAGCTGGTGGAGGCCGTTCGCGGCTAGGCAATTCCGCCGGATCGGCTGAGTCTCGCGCGATCTGAGGGGTGACGCGGGGCAATTCGCTTCCTAGATACCCTCTTGATGCAGGATGTTATCGCAGTGACCTATCTCTGGCTTAAAGCAGCGCACATCATTTTCATGGTGTTCTGGTTAGCGGGCCTTTTCATGCTGCCGCGCCAGCTGATTTATGTGCACGCAGCGGCTGCAGGTTCCGACGAGCAAGCCTTGTGGATCAAGCGGATGGGTCTGCTGCGCAAAATCATCCTCACTCCCAGCATGATCATCGTATGGGTCGCAGGGCTCTTCATGGCCTATCAGATCGGTCTGTTCAGCGGCGGCGCAGGGTTGGGGTGGCTCCATGCCAAATTGCTCCTCGTCGTGCTTCTGACCGGCTTTCACGGGTTCCTGGTCGCGCAAGTGAAGAAGAATGCGCGCGGCGAGCAACCTTTGAGCGAAAAACAGCTGCGTCTGTTTGGCGAGATTCCCGGCCTGTTGCTGGTCTTGATCGTCATTCTTGCGATCGTGAAGCCGTTTTGATCGGCACATAGGCTCAGCTAATCGGAAACTGAGTTGACGCAAGGGTTCGCGCCCCGTATCTCGCCCACTTCCAAACCGGCACTGCTGACGCGGCAAAACGCGAAGCAAGGTCTGCTTTCTCCAAGCCCTTGTCCTCATATCCGAGGCACTGACCTGTCGGCCAATCACTAATCCTCTTGGACTGAATAAACACATGCATCTCAAAGACTTGAAACTCAAAGCACCGGCCGAACTCGTTCAGATGGCCGAAGAACTGGGCGTTGAAAGCGCATCGACCATGCGCCGCCAGGACTTGCTGTTCAGCATCCTGCGCGAGCTCGCTGAAGACGAAGAATATGAAGAAAAGATCATGGGCATCGGCACGATTGAAGTGCTGCAGGATGGCTTTGGTTTTCTTCGCTCACCCGAAGCGAATTATCTCGCCGGGCCCGACGATATTTATGTCTCTCCCAACCAGATCCGCAAATGGGGTTTGCGTACGGGCGATACGGTCGAAGGCGAGATCCGCGCACCCAAAGAAGGCGAGCGTTATTTCGCGCTGACCGGCCTCACTACGGTGAACTTCGAAGATCCGTCACAGGTCCGCATGCGGACGAACTTCGACAACCTCACGCCGCTTTACCCCGAACAGAAGCTCAATCTCGATACACTCGATCCGACGGTTAAGGACAAGTCGGCGCGCGTCATCGACATCATTTCACCGCAAGGCAAAGGCCAACGCGCTCTGATCGTCGCGCCGCCGCGCACGGGTAAAACGGTTCTGCTTCAGAACATCGCAAAGGCGATTACGGACAACCATCCAGAAGTGTTCCTGCTGGTTCTGCTGGTTGATGAGCGGCCTGAAGAAGTCACCGACATGCAGCGCAGCGTGAAGGGTGAGGTGATTTCCTCTACCTTCGATGAACCTGCACAGCGCCACGTCCAAGTTGCTGAAATGGTAATTGAAAAGGCCAAACGTCTGGTCGAGCACAAGAAGGATGTTGTCATCCTGCTTGATTCCATCACGCGTTTGGGCCGCGCTTACAACACCGTTGTTCCAAGCTCGGGCAAGGTGCTGACCGGCGGTGTCGATGCCAACGCTCTGCAACGTCCGAAGCGCTTCTTCGGTGCCGCGCGTAACATTGAGGAAGGTGGCTCGCTTTCCATCATTGCAACCGCGCTGATCGATACCGGCAGCCGTATGGACGAAGTGATCTTTGAAGAATTCAAAGGTACGGGTAACTCGGAAATCGTGCTCGACCGCAAGGTTGCGGACAAGCGTATCTTCCCGGCACTGGATGTTGGCAAGTCCGGCACGCGTAAGGAAGAGCTGCTGGTCGAAAAGGACAAGCTTTCCAAGATGTGGGTCCTGCGCCGTATCCTCATGCAGATGGGCACGGTCGACTCGATGGAATTCCTGCTCGACAAGATGAAGGATTCCAAGACCAACGAAGACTTCTTCGAGACGATGAACCAATAAAAACCGGTTTCTTTCGATATCAATGCAAAGCCCTGTCTTGCAGTCTTGCAAGGCAGGGTTTTTTGCATGCCGATGGCTCTGAATGCCTAGGCGAGTGCGTATCCCGTTTTTAGGAAATCTTCAGGGAAGGGCAGTTAGTTAAACACCAGCGATCCGCATATCGAGATCGCGCTTGGGTTAGCGACAATGAACACCAACTTGGAACAGATCATCTACACCAGCATCGCATCGCCTGATGTGAATGGGGGAGATGTATTCGAGATTATCGCGCAAGCTTCCATGCGGAACAAGGATCGCGGGATTACCGGAATCCTGACATTTGTCAGAGGACGGTTCTTCCAGGCAATTGAAGGCTCGAAAGAAGAACTGGACAAATTGCTGCAGTCGCTTGAGCGCGATGCACGGCATCATAGTCTGAAGATCTTGCATCGACGTCCGATTATCGAGCGCCAGTTTGAAAACTGGGCGATGAAGCGACTTGATGTGAAGGATATTGGCTCAGCACGGCGCGAGATCAGAGGCCTGCTCGCTCATCACAGCGATGCGCGGACAATTCTTTCCAGCTTTGAATCCTTCTTGAATGACGAGAGCAGCAAAGCTGCCTGAACCTAGCTTGCCTTCTGCTTTTCGAGCTGCCGACCCATCATTTCCCAGACCTTGTTAACGGCCTGAAGCGGTCTCACCATCACTTTGAAATCCTTGATGATTCCGTCATCGTCGAAGGTGATCATGTCGATCCCGTTGACCTGGATGCCTTCCATTTCCGTCTTGAACTCGAGCACGAGATTGTTGCCGTCCACAATCTCGCGTTCATAGTGGAAAGTGTCATTCCCGAGCGTTTGTCCCGCTGCGGCCAGATAAGCGACAGTGATGGCGCGTCCGACTTGCGGCGTGTGCACGACGGGTGAGTGAAACACTGCATCTTCAGCAATGATTTCGGCCAGATCTTCTGGCTTGCTGCCCGCTTCGATGACACGGTGCCAATTGGCGAGACCTTTTTGAGCGCCCATTTGTATTACCCTCCCTATATTTGCGACGAGGCGAGGGGGCTCCCACCCCCGCGACCTTGCGTTCAATTCTTAGCCCAAATGCTCGGCGAAGAAAGCACTGGTTCGCCCGTCAGCCAATTGTGCACCTTCCTCATTACGGCGATTGCCCATTTCCGCAGCAAAACCGTGATCGAGCCCTTCATAATCGTAGAGCGTGACTTTCTCGTGATCATCAAGGCCAGCATGCATCGCAGCTTGCGCTTCAGGCCCGACAAAGTGGTCTGCGGTGGGAATATGCAGCAATAGCGGGTTTGCGATCGCATCCTTTTCGCCCAGCATCTGGTCGATCATCACGCCGTAATAGCCAACCGAAGCATCCACGTCGGTTCGCGCGGCCGCCATGTATGCGAGCTTGCCGCCAAGACAGTATCCCACACAGCCAACCTTGGCGGTTCTGCCTGCATCGCGGATCCAGTCAATCGTTGCTGCGATGTCTTTCACGCCGTCATCAGGATCATATTTCCCAAAATATTCAAGGGCTTCGTTGAATTCAGCTTCTACATCGGGATCAAGTTCAAGCCCGGGTTTCATGCGAAAGAACAGGTCCGGAGCAACTGCGAGATAACCGTGGCTTGCCCAATCCTCGCACTTCTTTCGAATGCCGGGGTTCACCCCGAATATCTCCTGAATGACAATGATTGCGGCTTTAGGAGTGCCTTCAGGGCGGGCAACGTAAGCGTTGAAGGACGCTTCGTCATCGAGCGTCGTGATGGAGACCGTTTCTGTGTTCGACATGGGGGAGGTTGCTCCTTTGAGTTGCACGCGATTTGCGCTTATTTCTTGCATGCAGGCTTTGCCAAAGCCAGACAGCCATGAGAAGCCTGCATTTGACGGGATAACGGAGAAAGCGCGATGAAGGTCCATGTAGAGATTGATTGTACGCCTGAAGAGGCGCGGGCGTTTATGGGGCTGCCGGACGTGTCCAAGGCGAACAGCGTCTATGTCGACACGATGACCAAGGCGATGAAGGGTGTCACCAGCCCTGACCAGTTGCAAGAATTCGCGCAACAACTCGCACCCATGGGGCAGGTCGGGATGAAGCTGTTCCAGAACTTTGTCGAAGGCTCGATGAAAGCCGGCGCGGCTGCCGCTACCGGAGCGGCCAAGAAGAAGGACTGACGTCAACCCGTCAGCGGCTAACCGGACTAACCTTGCATGAACGATACGATTTTCGCGCTGTCGAGCGGCATGCCTCCAGCGGCGATCGGCATTATTCGGATCAGTGGTCCCGAGGCCGGAGCAGCATTGCAAGCGCTGACAGGCCGCTCGGTTGAGCCACGAAAGGCGAGCTTGGCGCGCTTGCGCGATGCAGAGGGCGCTTTGCTTGATGAAGCGCTGCTCCTTTGGTTTCCCGGCCCCAACACAGCCACTGGCGAGGACCTTGCAGAATTGCATTGCCACGGGGGCAGGGCGGTCATCGCCGCGGTTGAAGAGGCTCTCGGGGCAATCAAGGGTTTGCGCAAAGCCGAGCCGGGCGAATTTACGCGCCGCGCTTTTGCCAATGGGCGGATGGATCTGGCCGAGGCTGAGGGCCTGGCTGACCTTCTGGCCGCAGAGACAGAACTTCAGCGGCGGTCTGCGCTCACAATGGCGGAGGGGAGTTTTTCGCGAGTTGTCGAGGGTTGGCGTGATCGCACCTTGGCGCTGTCTGCAGAAGTGGAGGGTGTACTCGATTTCTCGGATGAAGAGGATTCGAGCGACATGCCGGCTGATTTCGCGGGACGGATGACGGATTTGGCAAATGAACTGCAAGAATGGCTGGAGCGGCCTCGCGCAGAGCGTCTGGGGGAGGGGTTCCGCGTGATTCTCGCCGGACTACCAAATGCAGGGAAATCCACTCTTTTCAACGCTTTGGTAGATAGTGAGGCCGCTATAACGTCACCGATTGCCGGTACGACGCGCGATGTGATTGAACGTTCAGTATCTCTTGCTGGAATACCGTTCACTTTCGTTGATACAGCCGGATTGCGCGAGGGTGGCGATGATCCCATCGAAGCGATCGGTGTGGAACGCGCGCGCGTAGCCACCGCCCACGCAGATGTAGTGCTGTGGCTCGGTGATGAGGGGGAGGGGCCTGCGGGCGCCTGGGAAATTGCTGCTCAGATTGATCGACCAGACCATTTGTCCAAAACCGATCCTTGCCACAGAGTGTCAGCGGTGAGCGGTGAAGGGCTGGGCGATCTGAAAAACGACCTGATCGCGCTGGCCGGCAATTCCATGCCTAAGCCGGGCGAGGCGGCACTTAACGCGCGCCAGTATGATCTCATCGCTGAAGCGCATGAAGCTTTGATCGACATACAGGATCGCAAGGACCTTCTCATCCTCGGGGAAGGGCTACGCACTGTGCGAGTAGCGTTTGACCGACTGATCGGTCGCGCAACGACTGAAGACATGCTCGACGCTTTGTTTGGACGATTTTGCATCGGAAAGTGATGTTCCACGTGAAACATCGGCGCGCTTCGGCGTTTTTACCCGAGAATCCCCTTTGACGCTCCGCGTTGTCGCGACTATTTGAACCACTATCATGCAGAGCTTTGATGTCCTGGTTGTCGGCGGCGGTCACGCCGGTGTCGAAGCGGCTTGCGCCGCGGCGCGGATGGGTGCGCGCACCGGCCTAGTCAGCTTCGATCTCGAAGCCATTGGGGCGATGAGCTGTAATCCTGCCATCGGTGGACTAGGCAAAGGCCATCTTGTTCGCGAAGTCGATGCACTGGACGGTGTGATTGGTCGCGCGGCGGATGCAGGCGCGATCCACTATCGGATGCTCAATCGCTCAAAGGGTAGCGCGGTTTGGGGTCCGCGCGTTCAGGCGGATCGGGTGCTGTTCAAGGCATCCGTTCAGAAAATCGTTCGGGCGCAAGCCAATCTGACGTTGATTGAGGGCGAAGCGGCGGCCCTTCGACTTGACGGTGAGCGAGTGTGCGGATTGGAGCTCGCTGACGGAACGACTTTTGAGGCGGCGGCTGTCATTCTTTGTACGGGCACTTTCCTGGGCGGCACGCTGTTCCGTGGCGAGGAGCGGTTCGAAGGTGGTCGCATCGGAGAGAATGCCGCCTATCGGCTGGCAGAGCAGCTCCGCGGTGCGGACCTGCCCATGGCAAGGCTCAAAACCGGAACCCCGCCACGGCTGGATGGTCGGACCATCGACTGGGCCTCCCTCGACGAGCAACCTTCCGATGGCGAGAACTGGACAATGTCTCCGCTGACCGAACGCCGCGCGAACCCGCAGGTGTTCTGTGCGATCACGCGTACAACCGAAGCCGCGCATGATGCCATTCGCGCGAACCTCCATCGTTCTCCGCTCTTCACCGGGGCTATCGATGCCGCAGGCCCGCGCTATTGCCCTTCGATCGAAGACAAGATCCATCGTTTCGGGGATCGCGATGGCCACCAGGTGTTCCTTGAGCCTGAGGGGCTTACTACACATCTGGTTTACCCCAACGGTATCAGCACATCGCTTCCCGTGGATGTGCAGCTGGACATGCTTCGCGCTATGCCCGGGCTGGAACAGGTTGCTATGGAGGTGCCAGGCTATGCGGTCGAGTATGATCATATCGATCCGCGCGCATTGACCAGCGACTTGCAGTTGAAAGCGATCCCCGGCTTGTATTGCGCAGGGCAAGTCAACGGGACCACAGGGTATGAGGAGGCGGCGGCGCAAGGCTTGATCGCTGGTCTCAATGCAGCGGCCAAGCTCCTTGATAAGGCGCCTCCGGCTTTGGACCGTGCAAACTCTTATATGGCCGTGATGGTCGACGATCTTACGCTGCAAGGTGTTTCCGAACCATATCGCATGTTGACCTCGCGCGCGGAGTATCGGCTTCGTCTGAGAGCGAATAATGCAAGCACGCGTCTGACACCACTTGGGATTGATGCAGGCTGTGTGGCCCAAGAACGCGCTGAGTGGTTTGCGCGCCGTGAAGTTTCACGTGAAACACTGCAGTCGCTGTTCGACGTGAGCTTAAACGCAAAATCGCTTTCTGATGCTGGCTTGCCGGTCCGTCGTGACACGGGCGACAAGCCGGTCTCCGAATGGCTTCGGCATGATGGCGTGGGCTTGGCGGACCTTGCGGCACTGCTTGATGGTGTGTTCGACCCGGATGATCCACTCGCTGAGGAAATGGCCGAGGACGCTGCCTACGCGCCTTATCTTGCCCGCCAGGAGGCGGAGCTGCGCGATCTGCGGGCCAGCGAAGGGTTGGCTCTAGGAGGCGATTTTCCTTTCGGTGAAGTTCCGGGCCTCTCTAACGAGATGATTGAAAGGCTATCCGCAGCTCAGCCAGAAACACTTGCTGCCGCAGGTCGCATCTCAGGCATTACCCCCGCCGCTCTCTCTGCCCTGCTTGTACACGCAAAGCGTCGTCAAACTTCTGTCGAACGGGCGGCCTAGGGTTGCCCAACGAATTACCCTTGACGACTGAAGAAGGCGCTCGCCGGTTTTGCGCTCAATGGGGTGATGAAGCGGCGATGGAGCGCTTGGAGGCGTTTGCCGCACTGCTTCTTGCGGAAAACCGTAATCAAAACCTGATCTCGCGAAAAAGCGAGGATTCGCTGTGGCTGCGCCATATGGCTGACAGTGCGCAATTGCTCGGATTTGTTTCACGTGAAACACCAGGTCCTTGGCTAGATCTGGGCACCGGTGCGGGGTTTCCGGGGCTTGTGATTGCTGCCCTACGCCCGGAAATGCATGTTATTCTGGTGGAATCTCGCGCGAGGCGCGTCGAATTCCTTGAGCGCGTCTGTCTGACCCTTTCTTTGGGTCAAGTGCGTGTGGAGGGTAAGCGGTTAGAACTGGTTGAACCCATCGAAGCTGCGGTGATTTCCGCCCGCGCATTCGCCCCCTTACCGAAACTCCTCAGCTTATCCGCCCCATTTTCCACAAGAGCGACCACTTATCTCTTGCCCAAAGGGCGTTCTGCCGCGCAAGAATGCGCTGAGCTTCCAAAAAAGCGTCGCGCGATGTTTCACGTGAAACAATCGATCACTGACGCAGAAGCGGGCATCATCGTCGGGAAGGGTGGCTAATCCACCATATTCACCCGGCCAGCAGTCGAGGATCGGGCATGATTACAATCGCGATAGCCAACCAAAAAGGCGGTGTGGGCAAGACCACGACAGCCATGAATATCGCGACTGCTATGGCGGCCACGGGGTGGAGAACTTTGCTGATCGATCTCGATCCGCAGGGCAATGCCTCGACAGGGATGGGGGTTCCGGCAGCCGCACGCACTTTGTCCAGCTATGACCTTCTTGTCGATGATGTGCCTCTTGCAGAGACCATTGTGCCGTCGACAATTCCTGGTCTGGATATTGTCCCTGCCACTGTCGACTTGAGCGGCGCTGAGGTTGAGCTCGTTTCCGTCGACGAGCGGACGGAAAGGCTGCAGAAGGCCCTCGCACAGCATCGAGGTCATGATGTGTGTTTTATCGACTGTCCGCCTTCGCTGGGGCTTTTGACGCTTAATGCGCTGTGTGCAGCCGACACACTCCTTGTCCCGCTCCAATGCGAATTCTTCGCGCTGGAGGGGTTGAGTCAGCTTCTACAGACTGTTGAGCGGGTGCAGCAGATGTTCAATCCCTCGCTAGGGATTGTCGGTGTGAGCCTCACCATGTTTGATCGCCGCAATCGTCTGACTGACCAGGTTGCAGAGGATGTGCGCGAATGCTTGGGAGATCTTGTCTTCGAGACGGTCATTCCGCGTAATGTCCGGCTTTCAGAAGCGCCAAGCCATGGTTTACCAGCGCTCATTTACGACCACGGTTGCGCGGGCAGCAGGGCCTATATGGCGCTGGCGCGCGAATTGATCGGACGCTTGCCGGAAGAAAGGAAGGCTGCATGAGCGACAAATCCGATCCTGCAAGCAAAACTCCGCCACTGACTGTGCCGCCGCGTAGCCCTGCGGATCGCAAGCGCAAGCTGGGCAAGGGCTTGGGTGCTTTATTGGGCGAGACCCGCAAGGAAGAGCCGCTCACGCTCACAAATGAGGTTCCGCACGGGAAAATCGGCGATAATTCAGGTAATTACATCGCGAACGGCCTTGCTCAACTGGCGATATCCTCGATCGAACCACTTCCAGGGCAACCGCGCCAGCACTTCGATGAAGAGGCATTGGAAGAGCTCGCAAGTTCGATTGCAACGCGCGGTGTAATCCAGCCCATCATTGTACGTCCGCGCGGGAATGGGAAATACCAACTCATTGCAGGCGAACGGCGCTGGAGAGCTGCGCAAAAAGCGCGTTTGCATGAGATTCCGGCGCTCGTGCGTGATCTCGATGACACAGACACTATGGCTCTGGCGCTGATCGAAAACCTGCAGCGCGAAGATCTCGGCCCTGTTGAAGAGGCGCGCGCCTATCAGAAGCTTGCAGACAAGCAGGACATGACGCAGGCCGATATCGCGAAAATGGTCGAGAAATCCCGCAGTCACGTCGCGAACCTGATGCGTCTTTTGAGCCTGCCGGAAGGCGTGCTTGAGCTGGTGGAGGGGGGAAAACTCTCCATGGGCCATGCGCGGGCGATGATCGGACATGAAGGTGCGGTTGACCTCGCCAAGCGGGTCGCGGCAGATGGATTGTCGGTGCGCGAGGTTGAGCGGCTCGTCAAAGGCCCGATCGAAACCAAGTCCGCCAAACGCTCAAACAAGGCTACCAGCGAGAAAGACGCTGATATCGCAGCGGTTCAGACGCATCTGGAAGATTTTCTCGGCATGACTGTCAGGATCAACACCGATGGCAGCCCAACAAGCGGTGCTGTGACGATCAAATACCGCACACTCGATCAGTTAGACCTTATTTGTCAGAGGCTTACTGGTGGAGACATCTGAATTCCGCTCGGCAAGTTGCGCCGCGCTACTTCTGTAAATTAGCCGGTAATTCTTGCAGAAACGGCATTAATCAGAGCCTCAAAGCCCACTGCGTCTTCGGGTTTGAAGCGCGCTTGTGCAGGGGAGTCCAGATCGAGCACGGCGACAACCTCGCCATTCCTCAGAATCGGTACCACCAACTCGCTACGGCTGGCTGCGTCGCATGCAATATGTCCGGGAAAGGCGTGAACGTCCTCAATGCGTTGCGTTTCACCCAATTGCGCGGCGGCGCCACAAACGCCTGAGCCCCAGGCAATGCGAATACAGGCTGGGCGGCCGATAAATGGTCCCAGAATAAGCTCGCGCGCGCCGTTCTTCTCAGTGACCCGGTAAAACCCCGCCCAATTGAGGTCTGGAACGGTCTCCCAAATCAGCGCTGCAATATTCGCCATATTGGCGATCGCATCATCTTCGCCCTCAGTTAGCGCGAGCGCCATTTGAGTCAGCTCACGATAGCGTTCTTCAGCCCGCAAAGCGGGATCGAGTTGGAAATCGTACATGGCGCTCACTTAGGGGCATGGACCTCATCCGCCAAGAGACAGCGCCATCGATTTCGAACGCGAAGGGCATTGCCGCATACGCAGGCGTCGCTTATCACCGCTGACATGACACGCACTCGCAAAATTCTCTTCACCCTTCTGGCGCTTATCCTGATTGTCGGAGGCGTACTCTTCTTCCTCACGCGGGGCGACACCGCTGGCGTTGCGCTCGAAGACGTTACCGGTACCGATCCGACGCTTGAAGAGCCCAATGCAGAGGCCATCCCGACGGTTCAGATCGCTGAACCCGTAGGTTGGGACGAAGGCGACGCGCCGATCCCGGCGGAAGGCCTTGCAGTGCAGCGTTTTGCAGAGGGGCTCGACCATCCGCGTGTGATCCATGCTTTGCCGAATGGCGATATATTGGTCGCTTTGACCCGCTCACCCAAATCCGAAGACGAGAGCGGTCTAGTCGCCTGGGTTGCCGACTGGCTGATGACGAAAGCAGGCGCGAAAGGCGATTCCGCCAATCAGATCATGCTGTTACGCGACAGCGATGGCGACGGCGTTGCCGAGACACAATCCGTGCTGATCGAGGGACTGGACTCGCCCTCCGGGATCGCCTGGCGTGATGATACGCTCTATGTTGCTAACCATAATGCATTGATATCATTCCCTTATGAGCTTGGAAATGACGTCATAACGTCAAAATCGACCAAGCTCATGGACCTGGCTCCCGGAGGCGGCCACTGGATGCGCAATATCGAGCTGCACCCGGAAGATGACCGCTTGTTTGTTGCGGTCGGGTCGGTCTCGAACATCGGCGAGCAAGGCATGGAGGTCGAGGAAGGTCGCGCAATGATCTGGGAGTATACGCTCTCCACAGGTCGTCAGCGGCAATTCGCAGTGGGCTTGCGTAATCCTAATGGAATGGACTTCAATCCGTGGTCGGGCGAGCTTTGGACGACTGTGAACGAACGCGACATGCTCGGCTCCGATCTCGTGCCGGATTACCTCACCAATGTGCCGGTGGGTGCGCAATATGGCTGGCCGTGGGTGTATTGGCGCACGAACATTGACGAGCGTGTGGAAACGCCGATGCCGGCTTATCTCATGGAGTACGCGCGCAAGCCCGAATATGCGATGGGGCCGCATGTCGCCGCGCTTGGCCTTGTGTTCAATGCGGAAGGCCACCGGATGGGCAGTGAATTTGCGAGCGGGGCATTCGTGGCCAATCACGGTTCCTGGAACCGCAAGCCGCCGTCTGGCTACAATGTGGTCTATGTCGAGTTTGACGATCGCGGCAATCCGCAAGGCAAACCGGTGGAGATCTTGAGCGGTTTCCTGAATGACGATGGGACTACTAAAGGCCGCCCCACCTGGGTTGAATGGGCTGGCGACGGCTCGCTTCTCGTGAGCGATGATACGGCCGGTATCATTTGGCGCGTGGTTGATCCGGACGCTGAACGTGCCGCAGCGATCGAGCCGATTAAACGCGAGTCCTTGCGGGCTCAGCGAGAGCTACGCGGTGATCCGCGCGCCGTGTTCAATGAAGAGGACTTCGCTCGCGAAACGCCTGCGCAGTAAAGGCGGTTCAGCTGGCTTGAAAAGTTGCGCGAGACGACTTTCGCGTCATCGCAAGGTGAGGTTCAGACCAGTTTGCCCGCTTTGCCGGCGAGCTCGACAACATAATGCCAGGCCGAGCGGCCTGACCGCTGCCCGCGCCGCATGGCAAATTCCAGCGCATCAGCCTCTTCAAATTCGAGCCCGAGCGGCTCTGCATAGGCGCTGACAATCTCGACAAATGTTTCCTTGCCGCAAGGGTGGAAGCCGAGTGTCATTCCGAAGCGATCCGCCAAAGCAAGTTTGTCATCGACCGCATCGCGGCGATTGAGTGCTGAGTCATCGTCGCCGCCTTGCTGTTCGCTCGCTTGCCGCGCGAGGATTGCCCGTCGATTCGAAGTGACGACAAGCCGCGCATTGCCCGGCCGCGCCTCGACACCGCCTTCTAGCCAGCTGCGCAGCTGGCGTGGGCCGATCGTATCGTCTTCAGCGAACCCGAGATCGTCGACAAAGATGACGAACTGACGTCGCACTTCACCGAGCTTGCGGAAGAGTTCTGGCAGTGAATCCAGAGCGTTAGCGGTCACTTGCACCAGTGCGAGCGCCATCGGCGCTTCATTCTGAATTTGGAGAACGCCCGCGCGCAGCAGCGCTGATTTGCCCATACCCCGCGCACCCCAAAGCAATACATCATGCGCCGCATGACCCCAGGCAAGCCTGCGCAAATTCTCGATAAGTGCATCTTTCTGGCGATCGATGCCGCGCAACTGCTCCAGCGCCGGCGCTTCAATCTCATCGAGAGCGCGTGCTTCGGTGCCTGACCACACATAAGCGGGCGCATTGCGCCAGTCCAAGGCAGCCGGTGGTGGAGGTGAGATGCGCTCCAATGCCTCAGCGATCCGCGCGAAGTGATCAGCCATGTCCCTCCCGTCGCTCATACCTTACCCGAAGGCGCTGGCCGGTAGTTCGTAAAGCAGCTCCGCACCGCCAGTTGCGCCAGCCTTCAGACCGCTTGCCTCGGGGACAATCCGGTCGAGGAAGAAACGCATGGTGACAGGCTTTGTCTGCGCAAGCGCCGGTGCATCGCCGCTTGCCACAGCTTGCGCTTGCTTGCGGAGCTGCCACCCAGCGACTGCGACCGCCATCATTGTACAGAAGGGCACGCTGCCTGCGAGCTTGTCGTCAAGGCTGGCTTCGTCGCGCATCCATTCCGCAATCGCTGCGCAGTCTTGAGCCAAGGCTACAAGAGCAGGCTCGTCTGAACATTCGCGAGCAATATCGCTTAGCAGCGACAGCACGGCGTCGCCGTTCGCAAGGCCAAGCTTGCGCGTCACAAGGTCAGCCGCTTGAATGCCATTTGTACCTTCATATATCGGCGCGATACGCGAATCCCGCCAATGCTGTGCTGCGCCGGTTTCCTCGACAAAGCCCATACCGCCATGGATCTGGATGCCGAGCGATGCGACTTCGATGCCGATATCGGTCCCCCATGCTTTGATGAGCGGCACGAGGACTTCGCCGCGCGCCTTGGCGTCTTCATCGCCCAGCGTCCCACGATCAACCTGCCCTGCACAGTAATAGAGCAGTGCGCGCGATCCCTCGGTCAACGCTTTCATGCGGAGCAACATGCGGCGCACATCAGCATGCTCGATAATCGCAACCGGGTTCTTGTCCGGTGAGCCAGCGCGCGCCGACTGAACGCGGTCTGTCGCATAGGAAATCGCTTGCTGCGTCGCGCGTTCAGCGATCTGTACGCCCTGATTGCCGACATTAATGCGCGCATTGTTCATCATCGTGAACATGGCCGCGAGACCGCGGTTTTCTGCTCCGACCAGCTCGCCGACACATTCGCCATTGTCGCCATACGACATGACGCATGTAGGCGAAGCATTGATGCCGAGCTTGTGCTCAAGGCTGACACAGCGCACGTCGTTCTTGGGGCCCAGCGAGCCATCGGCGTTCACATGGTACTTGGGTACAATGAAGAGCGAAATGCCGCGCGACCCTTCGGGCGCGTCAGGCAGGCGCGCGAGCACCAGATGCACAATGTTCTCAGCCAGATCATGCTCACCCCAAGTGATATAGATCTTCTGGCCCTGGATCAGGTACTTGCCAGCATGTTCGCCGTCTTCGATTGGCGTTGCGGTTGCGCGAAGCGCGCCCACATCGCTGCCCGCCTGCGGCTCCGTCAGGTTCATCGTGCCGGACCACTTCCCGCTGACGAGATCGGGCAGATACATCGCCTTCTGCGCATCCGAGCCGTGATGCTCGAGCGCTTCGATGGCGCCAACGCTCAGCATCGGCAGAAGCGTGAACGCCATATTGGCCGAGCCAAGGTTCTCCAGCACATTGCAGGCGAGCGTGAAGGGCATGCCCTGGCCGCCAAATTCCTCCGGTGAGGCAATCGCGTTCCAGCCTTGCTCGACATAGGCTTCGTAAGCTTCTGCAAAACCTTCAGGCAAGCGGACCACGCCGTTTTCGAGTTTTGCGCCTTCCAAGTCGCCAATCCGGTTGAGCGGTGCAAACTCACCTGCTGCAAACTGGCCAACGCCATCGACGATCGCTTCGACGAGATCAGCTTCAGCTGCTGCGAATTTCTCTGACGCGGCGAGCTCTTCAATCCCGGCATTCACGCGGATCGCGAGCAATTGGTCCTGCGTTGGCGGCGTGTAATCGAGCACGTGTCTTTTTTCCTCTTGGCAATGGCGCTTGGGCAATAGCGCTTGGCATTTCTGAGTATCCCCTATAGCGCGCCGCTATGTCCGGCAAGAACGCTACGGAAGTGCTGCTCGCTGACGCGCAGGGAATCGCGCGGGCGGCTACAATTCTCGAACGAGGCGGGCTGGTCGCGGTTCCAACTGAAACGGTTTATGGTCTGGCAGCAAGGGCAGACAGCGCAGAGGCTGTTGCGAAGATTTACGCTGCGAAGGGTCGGCCGGACTTCAACCCTTTGATTGTTCATGTGCGCGATGCGGCGCAAGCGGCGCGCTATGTCGAGCTTTCAGATGTCGCAAAAGCAATCGCCGCGCAAGAATGGCCGGGGCCTCTGACGCTTGTTCTTCCATTGCGTGAGGATGCGGGGCTCGCATCCGCGGTATCGGCTGGCTTGCCAACGCTGGCTGTGCGGGCGCCTGCGCATCCGGTGATGCGCGCACTTCTGGAGCGGGTCGATTTTCCCTTGGCTGCGCCGTCGGCCAATCGCAGCGGGTTCATCAGTCCCACGAGTGCAGAGCATGTGCTCGCTTCGCTTGATGGACGGATCGATTGCGTGCTCGATGGCGGTTCGTGCGAAAAGGGTTTGGAATCGACGATTTTGGCTGTGCGTCATGACGGCAGCTTGGAAGAACTTCGCCCCGGTCCGGTCGATGTGGCGGCGCTAAAGTCTCGCTTTGGCGCAAAAGGGGTTGGCTCTGCGGATGCAAGCGAGACCGATGGACCGATTGAGGCGCCAGGCCAACTCGCCAGCCACTATGCCCCTGGCAAACCTGTGCGATTGAACGCGCTCGCACCGGAAGCGGGGGAGTTCATGATCGGTTTTGGCGATGTCGAAGGCCACTGCTCGCTGTCATCTGCCGGGGACTTGGAGCAAGCATCAACGCGCTTATACGACTGCCTGCATCAAGCGGCCCGCAGCGCAGAGCCCCGGATCGCTGTCGCACCTATACCTGACGAAGGCGTGGGGCGCGCGATCAATGATCGCTTGCGCCGGGCTGCTGCTTAGTCGGGCTCAGCCGGAATAGTCGGCAAAAGCAATTGCATTTCTGCATAAGTATCGCTTGCCGCGTCGCAGGCGTTGCGATCGCCGTCGCGGCAATCCTCAAGCTGCTTGTCATAGCGCCGCTCCAGCTTGCCGAGCTGCTCTTCACGTTTGCGGATTTCGCGCCCGCGTTTCTCGTCTGCTTCTGACTGGCTGGTCGTGGCTAGATCTGCACCTTTGCTTACGACCTTTACAGGAGCAGTCACAACACTGGCTGCCGTCCGGGCAATGCATCCGTTGAGAGCGAGGGCGATCGGCATCAGGGCCAAAAGAGAAAGGCTGCGCATGAGAGCAGTCTCACGCACAGCCTTTGATTTGTCGAGTCCGGATGCGACCGGATGCGCTCGAAGCGGGTCTACCCTCTGCGAGCCTTAGCTTTGCGCGGCTTGCGCGGGGAAGCCTTCTTCGCCACGCGCTTTGCGTTCTTCGCCTTCTTTGGCTTCGTGGCTTTCACAGCCACCTCTTCTTCTGCGGCAGCCTCGTCTTTTGCTGGTTCACAGACGAGCTTGCCTGAGCCAACTGCGCTGATGGTGCAAGTCGCATTGCCCGTCACATAAACGCTGCCGGATCCAGCGATGCTCGCTTCAACCTCACCGTCTGATGCGAAGCGCACGTCTCCAGATCCCGCGATCGAGACCTCGCCCCGGTCTGTCTTCACTCCGGACAGATCCACATAACCAGAACCCGCAGAGCTTACCTCGATTCGCTCAGCAGTCCCGCTGCCGGTCACTTTGCCAGACCCCAACATGGCAACTTCGAGGGTTTCGACTGCGATATCGGCTGTTTCGACCGAGCCTGAGCCGGCAATACTGATTTCTGCTTGGTTGGCCAGACTGTTCGTTTCGACCGAGCCGCTCCCGGCAATCGAGATGGATTCTGGCGCAGGCATCGTTACGCGCACAGTGGCATAGCCGAGATCATTGCCGCTGCCGGATTCGCGCATGATGCCCAGTGTCCCGCCTTCATTGACAAAGCGCATGGCATCAACCGCGCCGTCATTGCCCTCAACGGCAATATCCAAGGTGTCACCAGCAGTGACAATAACGGTATCCGGTGCGGCGAGCATGAGCTCTTTAGGCGCTTCACCGGACATATCGAGCTCAGCGAGCGGGACGCCCTCGTTATCGTTGATCTTCATGTCGAAGTCGCCGCAGCCGGCGAGCGCCGCGCTCAGCGCAATTGCGGCGACGGGCGCGAAAGTCTTGATCATCTTGTGCAGCATGGGTCGGGTCTCCCTCCAAAAGCATATGTCACATATCTGGCGTATTGCCGATGTAATACACTAAGTATGTGAATTCAAGTCTGGCCGCAAAGGGCGGGGACCAAAGAAAGGGCCGCGATCCTCAGCGGATGCGGCCCTTAAATATCAATTAAATCAATATCTTAAGATTCGTCTTCGTCTGGATTATCGTAATATTGAGGCGCATACTTGCGCAGCACATCGAGAATTTTCTCAAGCGCTGTTGCTTCGTCGGTTTCTTCCATCGCAGCCAGCTCGCGGGCCAAGCGGCTGGAAGCGGCTTCAAAGATCTGGCGCTCGGAATAGCTCTGCTCCGGCTGATCTTCCGGGCGGAACAGGTCGCGCGTCACTTCAGCGATGAGGACGATCTCACCTGAGTTGATCTTCGCTTCATATTCCTGTGCGCGGCGGCTCCACATGGTGCGCTTGACCTTGGGCTTGCCTTTGAGCGTGTCCATCGCTTCTTTCAGCGTCTTGTCGCTGGAAAGCTTGCGCATGCCGATTGCTTCCACCTTGTTGGTGGGAACGCGCAAAGTCATGCGCTCTTTCTCGAAGCGCAGCACATAGAGCTCGAGCTCCATGCCGGCGATTTCTTCATTCTGAAGTTCGATAACACGGCCTACGCCATGCTTTGGATAGACGACATAGTCGCCAACGGTGAATGCAGGAGCCTTGCTGGCCATGCTCATTCCTTCCTACTGACCCGGCCAGAAGCAAAAACAGTCAAACCCGCTTTTCGGGCCTGCAAAGACAGGCTCGTCCACGCGTCTAAAGCTGGTTGCTGCTGGTCTTTAGCCTTTCATGTCTCGCGTTTGCCGGGACCAAACCGGCGCGCTTGATCGATTAGATAACACAATCGCAACAAAATTGCGAGTCATGAGTGGCATAATGAAATGCACCGCTCGAAAGCAGCATTTGCTCAGCGAGATAAAGAGAGATGGATCAGAGCTTTGAAGGTGCAGAACGCACCTCAGGAAGTACGATCAGTCGCCTTCGCCCGGCTCCTCAGTGAAGTACTTCTCGAACTTGCCTTCTTCGCCCTTGTGCTCGTCGGCATCTGCAGGCGGTTCTTTCTGGCTGGTGATATTTGGCCACTCAGCCGAAAACTTCGTATTGATCTCCAGCCACTTCTCGAGACCGTCTTCAGTGTCGGGCAGGATCGCTTCAGCAGGGCATTCGGGCTCGCAAACACCGCAGTCGATGCACTCGCTGGGATTGATCACCAACATGTTCTCGCCTTCATAGAAGCAATCCACCGGACACACTTCAACGCAGTCTGTGTATTTGCATTTGATACAGGCGTCGGTGACGACATAAGTCATGGAGCGAATTCCCTTATTGGCTTTCTCTGCTGCTATGCGTGTTTATCCCGCGCGGTCAAGCTCGCGATAATGAGAACGTGCTTTTGCAGGCGCGCCGCGGCGTTCCGGCAAAGCTTCGATTTCGATGATCCGGACTTCGTCGGCCTGTACCAGCGTCAAGACATCGCCAAGCGCAACGGAAGTATGAGCGCGTGTGACGTGTTCACCATTGAGGCGCATAGCCCCTGCATCGATCATCGCTTGGGCGCGGGAACGGGTGCGAGCAAACCGGCAATAGACGAGGAATTTGTCGAGCCGCAGGCTGTCGCTCATGCGCGAAAAACCACTGACCGGGCGCTCATGGTTTGAGCAAGTCCGCCAATCCGTCAAACGCACCGCCGGCGCGCGCTGGGCCGCTCTCATGCTGTGGGCGCGGGCCTTTGTTCGATTGCTGGCGAGCGCCCTTGCCGCGTTTCCCGCGATGCTGCTTCGCATCTTTCTCGCTGCGCCTGCCGCCAGAACGCCGCTCCTCGCCGCGCGGGCCTGGCCTTCGCGGACGCCAGGTCCATTGGTCTGGGGCGGGCGGACCAAACGCTTCCTCAGCCAAGGCAGGTGCTCGCTGCAAACGGAAGCCCGCGCTGCCGAGCAAGCGATGCAAGTTCGCTGCTTCCAAGCCGATCGAAACGCCCAGCGCTTCGTCGATCACAAAGCGCACATTGCGGGCATCTCCCGCCTTGGCGCGTGCCTGGAAAGCTGCGCGTAGAATCTTTTCTGCGAGATCGACACGAATGACTTGGGAGCCTGCATGGCGATAACCGGCGGGCAGTTGACCCTTCGCAATTTGCTCACCGCTCAGCACCGGCAGCATGGCTTCCTGACATGGCCGCGTATCGAGCCCGAGCGCATGGAGCAATTGGCGCGGAGCGGGTTTCAGAAGTGCGGGCGCAAAAACGTCAAGCGCGCCGAAAGTGACGCCAAGCTTGCGCAAGAACGGCCGCAGCTCCTTCGGCAGATGTTGCAGCCCCGCTTTCTCGCGCGCCACCTGCCCATTGCGGGCGATCAGCGTGTAAAGCAGCGCGCGCGCTTCCGAGCCCGCCTCAGGGTCGCGCGCGGCTTCTGCCAGTTTGCGCAAGGGCGCGAGGGCCTCCAATTGCGGAGCGAGCCAGTCCTGCAGACCTGCCTCCAGCTTGGCGCGTGCCGCATCCGGCAGCATCGTCACATCGCGGCTGAACTCCAAGCGCGGCGCGCCGAGATCATCCGGCATTATAATGGTCGCGAGCGAACGGCCTTGCCATTGGATCGCGCCCTTCGCGATCACCAGCTCGCCGAGACCTTCTGCAAGCAGCCAGTCCGCGCGCTGCGTAAGGAGACCTGGCAAGGCTTTCTCGCCAGCTGCAAGCAACATCTTGCGATCGCTGGCAGTGACATCGGGATCGACCGAGAAACGAAACCCGTCGAGCTGACCGATGGCCTCGCCTTCAACAGTGATTTGGCCGCTCGCGCTTAGCTCAACCGGCAAATGCGCCCCATCCTGGCCCAGCGATTTCATCAGTATGGTCGTCCTTCGATTGACAAAGCGCTCCGTCAGCCTCGCATGTAGCGCATCAGATAGCCTCGCTTCCACCCCTCTTGCGCGGGCCGCCATCTCATCTCGGGCGAGCACCCAATCAGGACGCTGACAGATATAGGCCCAACTGCGAATGGCAGCGATGCGGCCTTGCAATGTGTCGATATCGCCTTGAGTCCGGTCGAGCTCAGCAATCCTGGCAGCGACATAATCCGCGCCGAGATAGCCTTGGCTGAGATCCTGCCACAGCCGCGCTACGAAACGGGCGTGGTTATCCGCTCCGATGCTGCGGAAATCGGGCAGCTGGCAGACCTCCCAGAAGCGCCGGACATTGCCGGAACCTTTGACGCTTTCTCCAACCGCAGTGCTGGCGAGATTTTTCAAGACGGCCAGATCGATCGCTTGCGGCGCGGCGCGCAGCATCGCTTCAGGAGGAGGCGTCTCAAGATCCGCGATAAGCGTGCCAAGAGTGTCGAAACGCGGCTCGGCCTCGCGCCAGAAGACATGGCTCAGCGGTTGGAAGCGGTGCTCTTCAATCGCATAGACTTCTTCTTCGGTCAGCTCGTTCGGTGCACCACTACTCCCGCGCATCCCTGTGAGTGTCCCGAATGTCCCATCGCGTTGGTGCCGACCTGCACGTCCTGCGATCTGCGCCATCTCTGACGGTCGCAGGCGGCGCTTGCGCTTGCCGTCGAATTTGGTGAGCGCGGCAAAGGCCACGTGACGCAGATCGAGATTGAGGCCCATACCGATCGCATCGGTAGCGACAATGTAATCGACCTCACCGTTTTGGAACAATTCGACCTGCTTGTTGCGCGTTTCCGGTGAAAGCGCGCCCATGACAACCGCTGCTCCGCCGCGAAACCGCCGAAGCATCTCCGCCATGGCGTAGACTTGCTCGATCGAAAAGGCGACGACGGCGCTGCGAGGGGGGAGGCGCGACAGTTTCGTCCCGCCAGTGCAGCGCAGCGTCGAAAAACGCGGCCGCTCGATCATCTCTGCTCTGGGAAACAGCGATTTCACGATGGGCTCAAGCGTTGCAGAGCCCAGCAGCATGGTCTCCTGACGGCCGCGCGCTTGCAGCATGCGGTCAGTGAAGATATGCCCGCGTTCAGGATCAGCGGCGAGCTGCGCTTCATCCAGCGCAACGAATGCATAGTCCTTGTGCAGTGGCATCGCTTCTGCAGTGCACAGGAAATAGCGCGCGTCGGGCGGCTCGATGCGTTCCTCGCCGGTAATCAAGGCGACTTGATTGTCGCCCTTTATCGTCCGAACCCGGTCATAGACTTCGCGCGCCAGCAGCCGCAGCGGAAAGCCGATCGCTCCGCTGGAATGGCCGCACATCCGCTCGATGGCCAGATGCGTCTTGCCTGTGTTGGTGGGCCCGAGGACCGCTTTGATCGCGCCGTCGCTCATATATCTCGTTACTTGCCAGTGGGTCTAACGCCCGGCAACTGCGAGCGATCCTTGCGAGCAGCGATATGCCCATCAATGTAACGCTCCAGTGGGAGCGAGTCTCAGCCGGCGCAGCTCCAAAACGCTTTGTCGCTAATGGGAATCGCCCGGTCGCAGCTTAAGCTCAAATTTACTTTGATTGCGCCAGATTTTCCGTCAGAGAGCCACAACAAGTCGGGCGCATGGGAGTAAGAGCCGTGGTCGCAAGCAGCGATCCCAATCTTGACGCGACAGAATCTGCAGATCGCAGCGAAACAGAACGCGCGCCAGCCGTGAAGCTCAAGCTCGCGCGCGCCAAAGGCTTGCGTGATCGCTTCGATGCATGGCGCGACAATGCCTCACATCGCCTGTCGAACGCAGACCTCGCGCCTGACCTTGCTTCGAACATTGGCAGCGGCCGCTGGTTCAGAGGGCTCGGCACCATGCTGGGCCTCGGAGCGATCGCGCTTGCCTTCTGGCCCAACCTCACGCCGCTTGAAGCTATGCCAGCAATGGAAATTGATGATTCCATGCAGGCCGAGTTCGAGCATCAGGCCATTGCACCGCTCGCTTTGGGGGCCAGCACCGGGACCAAAGCCAAGCCCGCCGCGACGGTGATCCCGCTGGCCGCCGCACCCGAGCGTCCGCAGATCAATGTCGTCACAACGCTCACCAACGGTGACAGCATGGCCAGCACTTTGCAGCGCGCGGGCGTTGGACGCGGCGATGCGGATCGGATCGCACAGCTGGTCGCCGGAGCCATCCCGCTGGAGGAGTTGGAAGCCGGCACGCAGGTCGATATAGTCCTAGGACGTCGGCCTGAGCCAGGGGCCCCGCGACCGCTCGACCAATTGAGTTTCCGCGCGCGCTTTGATCTCGAACTGATTGTCGATCGCAATGACCAGAATCTCTCGCTCACCCGCAATGTCATTCGCGTAGATGACACGCCGCTGCGCATTCGCGGAGTCGTGGGCTCAAGCCTTTACCGTTCTATGCGCGCGGCCGGTGCCCCAGCCAATGCGGTCCAGGCCTTCATTCGCACGCTCGATGATCAAGTGGACCTCAACCGGAGTGTCGCAGCAACCGACGAATTCGACATGATCATTGCCTATCGCCGTGCAGCCACGGGCGAGCGTCAAGCTGGCGAATTGCTCTATGCCGGGATCGACCGTGCCGGCGAAGCAAGGACGCAGCTGATGCGCTGGGGCAAGGAAGGTCGCTTTTACGAAGCATCGGGTGTCGGCGAGCAACGCAGCGGTCTGGTTGCGCCGGTCCCCGGACGGATTAGTTCCGGCTACGGCATGCGCCGCCACCCTGTCTTGGGCTATCGTCGGATGCATGCAGGGATCGACTTTCGTGCACGGCACGGCACACCGATTGTCGCTGTGACAGATGGCACCGTGACGTCAGCCGGACGCGCTGGCGGATGCGGTATCGCGGTGCGGCTCAAGCATGCAGGCAACCTTTCGACGCGCTATTGCCATATGAGCCGGATGTCGGTGCGCCGCGGCCAAGCGGTCAAACGAGGTCAAGTGATTGGCTATGTCGGTTCGACAGGCCTCTCAACCGGACCGCACCTCCATTACGAGATGTATCGCGGCAATCGCCATATCGATCCGCGCACAGTCAAGTTCGTGACTCGCGCGCAGCTCTCTGGGCGAGAGTTGATGGATTTCCAAGCGGCTTTGCGCCGGTTGAAGACTGTGCCGGTTGGTGCTGCGCAGGAAGACCTGACAAAGCTCCCGAACGAAAGTGAAGAGCCAGCGCGCGAGATCGAGAAGCTTAGCGATCCTGACGCTGTGATCTGATCTGGCGCCGCGCGACTGAAGGCAAGCCACAAGCATTTGCAGTTGCGGACGATTTGCGGCAACACTCGCGCCCATGACGGGATCCTATCCAAATGTGCGCATGCGCCGCACGAGAGCGAGCGCCTGGAGCCGCAACCTCCACCGCGAGACACAGCTCACACCATCAGACTTGATCTGGCCCATGTTCGTGACATCGGGTCAAGGCGTTGAAGAGCCCATCGCAACACTGCCCGGTGTATCGCGGTGGTCTGTCGACGGGATCGTCGCGCAAGCGAAGGAGGCTGTGAGACTTGGCATTCCCGTTATCGCGCTGTTTCCCAACACCCCGCCAGACAAGCGGTCGGATGATGGGGCGGAGGCGATCAATCCGGACAACCTCATGTGCCGCGCGATCAAAGCGGTGAAGGATGCTTGCGGTGAAGAACTGGGCGTACTGACCGATGTCGCGCTCGACCCCTACACGGCGCATGGCCAAGACGGGCTCGTCAATGAGACGGGCTATGTCGTCAATGACGAGACGGTTGCCGTGCTCGTTGATCAGGCGCTCAATCAGGCCGAGGCGGGTGCCGACATCATCGCACCTTCCGACATGATGGATGGGCGCGTTCATGCGATCCGCATTGCGCTGGAAATGAACAGTCATCCCAATGTGCAGATCATGAGCTACGCTGCGAAATATGCGAGCGCGTTTTACGGCCCGTTTCGTGATGCGGTTGGCAGTGGCGGGCTGCTCAAAGGCGACAAGAAGACCTATCAAATGGACCCCGCCAATGCGGAAGAAGCGCTGCGCGAAGTGGCGCTCGATATAACGGAAGGCGCAGACAGCGTGATGGTCAAGCCGGGCCTCGCCTATCTCGACATCATCCAGAGCGTGAAGCAGCGCTTTGAAGTGCCGGTCTTCGCCTATCAGGTGTCCGGCGAGTATGCGCTGATCGAGATTGGTGCACGCGAGGGCATTGGTGACCGTGACGCGCTGCTCATGGAAAAGCTGATCGCATTCAAACGCGCGGGCTGTTCGGGTGTTCTGACCTATCACGCGCCGGTGGCCGCCAAGCTCCTCGGAGCATAAGCGCCGTGAGTGATTTCCGCACTGAAACCGAACGTTTGATCCTGCGCGATTGGCGAGAGGCCGACTGGCCGCCCTTTTTTGAGGGCACGAACACACCATCTGTCATGGAGCATATCCGCCCTGTTATGGATGAGGCAGGCAAAGCGGATTTGAAACGCCGTGTCTTGTGCTGGGGTGAGGACTACGGGCACACATTCTGGGTCGTCGAGCGCAAGTCTGACCGCGAGATTCTTGGGTTTTGCGGGATCAAACGCTGCGACATGGACGGAAGCCCGATTGGCGAGTTCGAGCTCGGCTGGCGTTTGCGCGAAGATGCCTGGGGGAAGGGCTATGCTCGTGAAGCGGCATTGGCTACCCGCAATGTCGGCTTCACTCACTATGACGCGCCACGCCTCATTGCCCTCACGGTCAGGCGCAATGAGCCAAGTTGGCGGCTGATGCGACGCATCGGCATGGTGCATGAGCGAGAGCTTGATTTCATCGATCCGACTTACGAACATGATGGCGGCACGATCATCGTCCACACCATCACGCGGCAGCAATGGGAGGCCTCAGCCTAATGCAACATCCCGGCGTCAATATTATTCCTATCCACGGTAAGACACCGAAGATCCACGAAACCGCCTTTATCGCGCCCGGCTGCACGATCATCGGTGACGTCGAGATCGGTGCGGGAAGCTCGATCTGGTACAATTGCGTGCTGCGCGCGGACGTTTTCACAATCCGGATCGGTGAGCGCACCAATGTGCAAGACGGCAGTGTGCTTCATTGCGATCCGCCGCGACCCGGTGATCCGGAAGGTAGCCCGCTCACTATCGGTGATGATGTTCTGATCGGTCACATGGCGATGGTCCATGGCTGCACTATTGAGGATCGCGGATTTGTCGGTCTCGGCGCGATTGCCATGAACAAATCGGTGATCGGTTCGGATGCGATGCTCGCGGCAGGCGCCATGCTGACCGAAGGCAAGGTGATGGAGCCGCGCATGCTCTGGGCAGGGCGACCTGCGAAGCCACTCAAAGAGCTTACCGACGCCGCGATTGCCGGTATGCGGATGGGTGTCGCGCACTATGCCGAAAATGCCAAGCACCATTCCGAAGCAGTCGACAAGGCCTTGTCGCAATAAGGTCGGGCGAGCTCGATCTCTTGATCAGTTTGCCGGCGGCTGGCGCAGATAGTTGAACATATACGGCACGAAATCGGCTTTGCCGATGGCGAAGCCTTCGCTGCGCAAAATCGCGTAAGCGGCGGTGGCATGGAAATAGAATTGAGCAACCGCCCAGTCGCGAACATACTCTGAAGCCGTCAAATCGAAGGTCATACCGTTAGGTATGGCGAGCTCGATCTTTGCGTCGTCAGCCACAAAATCCTGCTTGGCCCATTCCTCAATCTGCGCACGGGTCGCGGCAATCCGCTCGCGTGCTTCGCCAATCGTTTTCGGATCATCTTCGCTCGACTTATATGTAATGCCGATCAGCCTCGCCATGGCTTCACCGGGCATGTTGCAGAGGAAGCGGACCTGAGTGGAGAGCGGGTGCATGTCATCAGCGAGCTTCGCGCTCAGCAATGTGTCGCCGCGAGGGTCGGCTTCTGCCTTAGCCATCAGGCCGTCAAGCATGCCCAGCATGTTAAGGTGAGTAGGAATGAGGGTGTCTTTGATCGCCATGGGAAACCTCCAGTTGCAAAATGCAACTTAAAGAGTTTGGTGCGTTGGTCAATCCCTGATCAGCGCGCGCAAGCTTTCGATCCGATCCGCCTCGTGCACCGGCTTGTCCCAGCGGATGCGGTGAATGCGCGGGAAACGCATGGCGAGACCTGATTTGTGACGCTTGCTCGTATGCACGCTGTCGAAAGCGACTTCGAACACCAGTGTGCGCTCCACTTCGCGCACAGGTCCAAATCGGTTCAAAGTAGTCTGCCTCACTAACCGATCCAGTTTCTTCAGCTCTGCATCGGTGAAGCCGGAATAGGCTTTGCCAACGGGCAAAAGCTCTGCGCCTTGATCCGGATCACCATCCCAGCAGCCAAAGGTGTAATCGGAATAGAAGCTCGAACGTTTCCCGCTTCCGCGCTGCGCATACATCAGCACAGCATCGATTAGCAGCGGATCGCGCTTCCATTTGTACCACAGGTTTGCCTTGCGTCCGGCAACATAGGGCGCGTCGCGGCGTTTGAGCATGAGCCCTTCAATCGCGTCATCGCGGGCGACTTCACGGATTGCAGCCAGATGATCGAAATCTCGCGCTTCGACCAATTGCGACAGATCGAAATGCGTGTCCGGCAGTCGCGGGTGGAACCTCTCAAGCTGCTCTCGGCGATGCTCCCAAGCCTGTTCGCGCAGATCATCGCCCTCCAAGATGAGCGCATCGTAAAGCCGCACGAAGGCAGGCAGCTCGCTCAGCATTTTCTTACTGACTGTCTTGCGGCCAAGCCTTTGCTGCAGCGCATTGAAACTTGCCGCCCCGCCAGCCTCGCCGCCTTGCGTGTTGCCGCGCACTAATAGTTCTCCATCGAGAACCGCCGGGATCGTGAGCGCGTTGAGCAATTCCGGGAAAGTGCGGCTAATGTCATCGCCGGAACGCGAATAGAGCCGCGTCTCGCCACCTGCATGGACCAGCTGTACGCGGATGCCGTCCCATTTCCATTCCGCCGCATAATCTTCCAGATCAACGCGCGTATCTTCCAATGGATGGGCGAGCATGAAAGGCCGGAAGAGTGGGCGGTTTTCAGTATCGGGCGGGGCAGCGCCATCGGCGGCCCATGCGAAGAGCTCGGTGTAGGGTGGCTCTAGTGCGTGCCAATATTCTTCGACCTCTTCCACATCGACGTCAAAGGCCTGCGCAAACGCGGTCTTGGCGAGCCGCGCAGATACGCCCACACGCATGCCGCCTGTCGCGAGCTTGATCAGCGCGAACCGGCCGGTGATGTCGAGCCGGTCGAGCAGTTTGGGCAACTCGCTCATGACGGAGTTGCGCGTCATACCGGTCAGCAAATCGACAACTTCGCTTACCGACGGAGTGACGCCAGTTCCCGGCTCAAGTGGTTCGGGCCACAGCAGGCTCGCAGTCTCCGCTGTGTCTCCGACGAAATCGCGGCTCAATGTCCAGAGCACGGGGTCAACCCGCTCCTTCATCAGATTGCGAATGGTCGAGCTTTTGACGGCGGGAAAATCGAGCGAACTTGTGAGGCCGCCGAGCGCCCAACCGCGATCCGGGTCAGGCGTTTTGCGCAGATAGTCCGCAATCAGCTGCAGCTTGCGATTGCGGCTGGTGGTGTAGACGAGCGCGTCGAGGAGTTTGGCAAATTCCTCCACTATTCGTCCTCTTCTTCGCGGCCGACCATGGCGAGCGCGCGCCCCTTGCGTTGCGTAAGCTCGCACCAGCGCAGCAGTGCATCCTCGCGGCCGTGGGTAATCCAGGTCTCCGCCGGATTTACTTCTGCGATTGTGTTGGTGAGTTCGTTCCAGTCAGCATGATCAGATATGATCAGCGGCAGCTCGACCCCGCGCTGGCGGGCACGGCCACGCACCCGCATCCAGCCGGAGGCCATTGCGGTGATGGGCGAAGGCAAACGCCGAGACCAGCGGTCATTCAATGCAGATGGCGGCGAAATGATAATGCTGCCACGCATATCGTCTTTCTCATGATCGGCGACGAGACGCAGTTCACCCAGATCAACACTGTGTTCTTCATAGAGCCGACACATCTTTTCAATCGCGCCGTGGAGATAGATCGGAGCGTTATGTCCGGCCCGGCGCAACTCCGCGATCACGCGTTGTGCCTTGCCAAGCGCGTAGGCGCCGACTTGTACGCAAGCTTCGGGATTGTCGGCGAGCGCGTTGGTCAGCTTGGCGATCTCGTCTTCAATAGGTGGATGGGTAAAGAGCGGCAGACCGAATGTCGCTTCGGTAATGAAGATATCGCACGGCGTGACTTCAAAGGGCGGGCAGGTCGGATCTGATCGCCGCTTGTAATCGCCGGTAATGATGACGCGCTCGCCCGCATGTTCGAGCAGGATCTGCGCGCTGCCTAGCACGTGACCTGCGGGGATGTAGGTCGCATCCACACCGCCCTTGAGGCGCACTGTCTCGCCATATTCGACCGGTAGGGCCTTTGTCGGGATTTCTCCGTTCTCGTCTTCTGCACCGATCCGGTAGCGCAGCTTCATGATCGCGAGCGTTTCAGGCGTGGCATAGGTTGTGCCATGCCCACCACGCGCATGGTCGGCATGACCATGCGTAACGAGCGCTGTGTCGACGGCTTGCGAAGGATCGACCCAGGCATCTGCCGGGACGATCCGAATGCCGCTCGGATGTGGTTCGATCCAGGAGAAGGCTGCGCTCATCAAGGCACTAACGAAGAGGGCGCGGGAAAGGTTTCCCTCGCCCCGCGCCCCTTTATCGTTTCAGTCGCGATCAGCTTTCGCTCTTGTCGCTCTCGCCTTTGGCATCGGTGCCATCGCTTGAAGCAGGAGGCGCCGCTTTCTTTGCCGCAGGCTTCTTCTTCGCAGGCGGTTTACGCTTTGGCTTGGCCTTAGGAGGGGCAGGTGTAAGCTCGAAGTTCGGCTTGCCGTCTTTGATGCTGACATGAACTTCGCCGCCATCGGCGAGCTTGCCGAACAGCAGCTCTTCCGCGAGCGGCTGCTTGATCCGCTCCTGCAGCAATCGGCCCATCGGACGCGCACCGTAAAGCTTGTCATAGCCCTTGTCCGCGAGCCAGTCGCGCGCATCGCTGTCGAACTGGATGTGGACGTTCTGTTCGGCCAACTGCAGCTCGAGCTGCAGGATGAACTTGTCGACCACGCGGGCAACTGTCGATTTGCCAAGATAGGCAAACGGCACGATTGCATCGAGACGGTTGCGGAACTCAGGGGTGAACATCTTCTTCACCGCTTCATCGCCCGCATCGGCTTTCGATACATCGCCAAAGCCGATGCCCTGACGCGCCATGTCTGATGCGCCCGCATTGGTGGTCATGATGAGGACCACATTGCGGAAGTCGACGGTCTTGCCGTGATGGTCGGTCAGACGGCCATTATCCATCACCTGCAGCAGGATGTTGAAGAGGTCGGGGTGCGCCTTTTCGATTTCGTCGAGCAGCAGCACGCAGTGCGGGTTCTGGTCGATCGCATCGGTCAGCAGGCCGCCCTGATCATATCCGACATAGCCCGGAGGCGCACCGATCAGGCGCGACACGCTGTGACGCTCCATATATTCGGACATGTCGAAGCGCTTCAACTCGATACCCATGATCGATGCGAGCTGACGCGCGACTTCTGTTTTACCGACACCGGTCGGGCCCGAGAACAGGAAGCTGCCAATCGGCTTGTCCGGATCGCGCAGCCCTGCACGGCTCAGCTTCATCGCAGTCGACAGGCGATGGATCGCCTCGTCTTGCCCGAAGACAACGTGCTTCAGATCGCGCTCAAGATTTTCGAGCGCTTTCTTGTCGTCCTTGCTGACTGACTTCGGCGGGATGCGTGCCATCGTTGCGATTACCGCTTCGATTTCGCGCGCAGAAATCTTCTTCTTGCGGCGGCTCGGCGGGACAAGCATTTGCATCGCACCGACTTCGTCGATCACGTCGATGGCCTTGTCCGGCAGCTTGCGATCATTGATGTAACGCGCGGAGAGCTCCACTGCGGTCTTCAATGCATCAAGCGTATATTTGACCTTGTGGTGATCTTCGAAGGCCGACTTGAGGCCCTTGAGAATCTTCACAGTCTCTTCGATCGTTGGCTCGTTCACATCGATCTTCTGGAACCGGCGCAGCAAAGCGCGGTCCTTTTCGAAGTGGTTGCGGAATTCCTTGTAAGTGGTCGAACCAACGCAGCGGATCGCGCCGGAAGACAGTGCCGGCTTCAAAAGGTTGGACGCATCCATCGCGCCGCCACTTGTCGCACCAGCGCCGATCACCGTATGGATTTCGTCGATGAAGAGGATCGCGTCCGGCATCTGCTCGAGCTCTGCCACAACCTGCTTCAAGCGCTCTTCAAAATCGCCGCGATACCGCGTGCCCGCCAGAAGCGCGCCCATGTCGAGCGAATAGATCACTGCATCTTGCAACACATCGGGCACTTCGCCTTCGACGATTTTGCGCGCGAGGCCTTCTGCAATTGCGGTCTTACCAACGCCCGGATCGCCTACGTAAAGCGGGTTGTTCTTGGAACGGCGGCACAGGATCTGGATCGTGCGGTCGACTTCAGGTCCGCGACCGATCAGCGGATCGACTTTGCCGGCCTCTGCCTTCGAATTGAGATTGACCGTAAACTGGTCGAGCGCTGTTTCTTTCTTAGCGCCGCCTTCCTTGGTCTGTTCACCATCGGGTTGCGGGCCTTCCCCGCCCTCCGCAGGCTTGGCCTCAAGCTGGCGACCGCCTTTGCCGATACCGTGGCTGATATAGCTCACTGCATCCAGACGGCTCATATCCTGCTGTTGCAGGAAATAGACTGCATAGCTGTCACGCTCAGAGAACAAGGCAACCAGCACATTCGCGCCGGTCACAGTGTCCTTGCCAGAAGACTGCACGTGCAGGATCGCGCGCTGGATTACGCGCTGGAAACCGGCGGTCGGCTGCGGATCAGCGCCTTCTTCGGTTTTGAGCGATTGATATTCCTGGTCGAGATACTGTTTTGCGACTTCACCCAGCTCTGCCAGATCAACGCCGCAAGCCGCCATCACTTGCGCTGCATCTTCATCGTCGATGAGAGCGAGCAGCAAATGCTCCAGCGTCGCGTATTCATGCCGTCTTTCAGAGGCGTGGGCGAGCGCGTTGTGCAGCGTGCGTTCGAGGTGTTGCGAAAAACTTGGCATGTGGGCCTTCTTTGTTGGTCCTGTTCTTATGCGAACAGGTGCGAGTCGTCTCTATAGGAAAAGTATGCGCTGGTAAGATTACCGTTCCCTGTATGCAGAGCTATATGGTTAGCCTCGCTGTGATTGCGAGTCTTGAGGAAAGGCCGCGCAGTCGTCACGATCCGGGCCTCTTGAATAGCGCATCTGCGGCACTGCGATGAGCGGCCGCTTTATCGTAATGGGCCTTTACGCGCGCGATTTCGGCTTCGAGCAAAGCCACACGCTCATTAAGCTCGTCTTGCGAATAAGGGGCGAGGTCTTCCTTGGCGAGCTTGCTCGCCGCATCGCCTTTAGGGCGCGGGAGATCGTCTAAGTCCATCAGTGAGCATGATCGCGCGCCTGCCCGCTTGCTGTCAATGCGTCACACCGCTAGTTCCCCCCAATCGCATGCAGCTGTGACGAAGGCGCATCACCGTGCGAGAGACGGGGCCAGTTCCGGGGGCAAAATTGATCGATTCCATCGCTAATCCAGAGCTTCCTGCAGACATGCGTGCCATCGGCTTTGTAGCAGCCGGCGGCCCAGAAGTGCTCGAACTGGAGCGCGTTGCTTTGCCAGAACTGAAGCCGCAGGATGTGTTGATCCGTGTCGCCTATGCGGGCGTCAACCGGCCTGACTGTATCCAACGCGCGGGCCATTATCCGGCGCCCCCCGGAGCTTCGCCCATTCTGGGGCTGGAAGTTTCAGGGCAAGTGGTGGCCGTGGGCGGCGAAGTTCCATCTGAGATGCTGGGGCAATTTGTTGCCGCGCTGACGCCGGGCGGGGGCTATGCTGAGTATTGCACCGCGCCCTGGCAGCATTGCCTGGATGTGCCGGAAGAACTGCCTTTGAAAGAGGCCGCTGCACTTCCCGAAACGCTCTTCACTGTGTGGCATAACGTCTTTGAGCGCGGGCTCGCGGCAGAAGGCGACCGCCTCCTAATTCATGGGGGCACCTCCGGCATTGGCACGATGGCAATCATGCTCGCCAAGGCGTTCGATATCGAAGCGATTGTGACCTGCGGCGATGACGCCAAATGCGAAGCGGCACGCGCGATCGGCGCGGACCTCGCTATCAATTACCGCGCGCAGGACTTTGTCGAAGTCGTTAAAGAGCATACCGGCGGGAAGGGCGTAAACGTTGTGCTCGATATGGTCTCGGGCGATTATTTGCCGCGCAATCTCCAATGCCTTGCTGAAGACGGGCGGCATGTGACCATAGCTGTGCTGGGCGGTCCCAAGGCAGAGCTCAACATGGCTTATGTTATGATGCGGCGGTTAACGCTGACGGGCTCAACCCTACGCCCGCGTTCAGACGCGTTCAAAGCGGCGCTGGCTGACGAGATCGCAAAGACCGCATGGCCGCTGTTTACCTCGCGCGAGCTGAAGCCGGTGATGGATCAGAGCTTCCCGCTGGAAGGTGCCGCTGCGGCGCACGCGCGGATGGAGGCAGGCGAACATATCGGCAAGATCGTTCTGGAGGTTGCGCCAAACTAGAATGAGCAATGAGACTTACATCCTTCACGAGGACCCTCGCAGCGGCAATTGCCACAAGATCAAGCTGACAGCTGCGCTACTCGGCATTCCATTGGAAACGCGACAATACGATATCATTCAGGGCGAAACGCGAACCCCTGAGTTTCTTAGCCAAGTCAACGCCAATGGCCGCATTCCGGTTCTGCAGATCGACGCAGAGCATGACACGCGTTTTCTGCCTGAGAGCAATGCGGCTTGTTGGTATCTCGCTAGCGGTTCGCATTTGATCCCTGCCGATCGCTTCGCGCAGGCAGACATGCTGCGCTGGATGTTTTTCGAGCAGTATAATCACGAGCCGAATGTCGCGACCTTGCGCTTCTGGCTGCGCTTTGTCGGTGAGGCCAATCTGTCCGAACAACAGCGCGCGCAGATCATGGTGAAACGCATGGCGGGCCAAGATGCGCTCGCGCTCATGAATGGCAATTTGGAGAGCCGGGCTTTCATGACGGGCGATACGCCAACGCTCGCTGACATCGCGCTCTTTCCCTACACCCATGTGGCGGAGGAAGGCGGCTTCGGTCTCGGCGATTATCCGCATATTCAAGCGTGGATTGCACGTATCGAGGACCTGTCCGGCTTCGTCGCGATGGAGTGATCCCAGGCGCAAATACGCCCAGCACCCGCCTTCGCGCTTGCCGAATCCGTCTCGCTCGCCTATCTGCTTCTACGCAACGGCCGCTCCGCAAGGGGCGGCCCTTTTATATTCAACGGAGATTTTCATGGCCCAGGCAACCCCGCTGATGCCGCATGCCACCGCCACCTGGTTGGTTGACCACACCGGTTTGAGCTTTGAGCAAATCGCTGACTTTTGCGGTCTGCACATTCTCGAAGTGCAAGCGATGGCGGACGATCTGGCTGGCAGCAAATATACCGGTCGTGATCCGCTCCACTCTGGCGAGCTGACGCAAGAAGAGATTGCGCGCGGTGAAGCTGATGCGTCTTACGACTTGAAGATGCAGAAAGCGCCCGTCGAAGTGACTCGCACCAAGGGTCCGCGCTACACGCCGGTGTCCAAGCGTCAGGACAAGCCAGACGGCATTGCATGGCTGCTGCGTAATCACCCGGAGATTTCCGATGCGCAGATTTCCAAGCTGATTGGCACGACGCGCAACACGATCAATGCGATCCGTGAGCGGAGCCACTGGAACATCCAGAACATCCAGCCGAAAGATCCTGTGACGCTTGGCCTGTGCTCGCAGCGCGAGCTTGACGCTGTTGTCGCGAAGGCTGCGAAACGCGCTGGCGTGACCGAAACGGAAACGCCTGTCGAAGATGTCGTGATCGACAATCGCTCTGACAAAGAGAAGCTGATCGAAGAGCTCCGCGCTGAGCGTGAGGCCAATGCCAAGGCTGCTGCAGAAGCTGCGCAAGAAGCTGAAGCCGAAGCATGGCTTGAGCAGAAGCGCGAAGCCGAAGCAGCTGACGAGGCTGCTGCACCGACACCGGAAGAAGCGTTCATTGAAGCGCCCGCAGAAGAGGCTGCAGAAGATCCGGCTGAAGAAGCAGCGACTGAAGACAGCGACGAAGACGAGAACCCGCCAGCCTGATTGGGCTGGCGCGGTCTTTGCAACCTCATAGCCTTCCGCAATTTTAATCGTTCTGCGGTTCGCTTAACCGCTTGTAGAATCTCGGCTACTAGGCCATTCAACTGACATGCCTGTCAGTAATACGCCTTACCACCACCCCACCGCGTGGGACACGCAGTTCGAATCTGTCGCGCTGCCTGAAATGCTGGCGCGAACGGTCGCGAGAAACCCGCAGGCGCCATTCCTCCATTTCATGGGGCGCACCTACAGCTACGAGGATATCAGCAAAGAGGCAGACATCTTTGCATGTCGCCTCATGCATTTGGGCATCGAGAAAGGCGACCGCGTCGGCCTGTTCCTCCCGAACGTGCCGATCTATGCTGCAGCCTATTACGGGGCGATGATGGCAGGCGCGGTGGTGGTGAACTTCTCGCCGCTCTACACCGTTGAGGAACTGGCATGGCAGGTCGAGGACTCCGGCACCAAGCTGCTCGTAACTGTCGACGTTCCTGAGTTGTACGACACTGCGAGCAAGGTGCTGGCAGAATCGAGCCTTGAAACACTGGTGGTCGGCTCGCTTGCTGAGCAATTGCCGACATTGAAAAGCTTTGCTTTGAGACTGCTCGGGCGCAGCAAGATCGCCAAGGTCGACTGGTCGGACAGCATTCGCAAGTGGTCGGACATCAGCTTTGATCCCACCGCCGACTTGCCGGATGTGTCGCACGAGGACCTGGCACTGCTCCAATATACCGGCGGCACAACCGGACGACCCAAAGGCGCGATGCTCGGCCATGACCAGCTCTCTATGAACGCACAGCAAGTCGCTGCGATCAATCCCTTTGGCGATGCGGACAAGGAAGTGTTCATGGGCGCGCTGCCTTTCTTCCATGTGTTCGCCAACACCAGTCTCTTGAATCACGCAGTTGCTACAGGTGCATCGATAGCGATGTTGCCGCGCTTTGAAGCGGGGCAAGTGCTGAAAACGATTGAGCGCTATCGTTGCACAGGCTTCCCCGGCGTGCCGACCATGTTCCAGGCGCTGCTCGATCATCCCGATCTGGCCAAGACTGATCTTTCCTCTTTGAAAGTCTGCATCTCTGGCGGTGCGCCCATGCCCGCGCCCGTCCATGCGAGGTTCGAAGAAGTTACCGGCGTACGGGTCGTCGAAGGCTATGGGTTGACCGAAAGCTCCGGCGTCGTCTCCGTCAATCCCTATGCAGGCATGCGCAAGAAAGGCACGATCGGGCAGCTGGTGGCCGGCACTGAAGTCGTATTCCTCGACAAGGAAGATCCGAACACCCTTGCCCCGGAAGGCGAGCCGGGAGAGCTCGCTATCCATGGCCCGCAGATCATGCGTGGGTACTGGAACAGGCCTGATGCATCGGATGAAACATTCGTCACGCGCGGCAACACAGCCTATTTGCGCACGGGCGACGTCGCTACGATGGACGAGGACGGTTTTCTCGAAATCGTTGACCGGATCAAGGACATGATCGCGGTTGGGGGCTTCAAGGTTTTCCCGAGCCAGGTTGAAGACGTCCTGCTGGAGAACGCTGCAGTTAAAGAGGCGCTCGTGATTGGTGTGCCGCACGATTATCTCGGTGAGATGCCGCGCGCTTACATCACTTTGCAGGACAGCGCGGATGATAGCGCCGAAGCGCTCGCTGAATGGCTCAACAGCCATGTCGGCAAGCATGAGCGGGTGGAAAGCATCGTCATCCGCGACGAATTGCCTAAGACGCTGGTCGGCAAACTCGACCGCAAGGCCCTTCGCGCGGAAGTGTTCGGCGACAGCTGAGATCAAGTGGCGCAAACAAAAAGGGCGCTGCCATTGCTGGCGCGCCCTCTTCGCATAAGCCCGTTTAAGGGTTCAGCTTAGCCTGCAAGGCTCAGCTTGGGCTCATCACCCGAACCGTTTCCCTCAGCGCTCGCTTCCGGTGCTTTGGGCTTGGCAGGAACCGCATCGTTCTGGCGGCGCTGCGGTGTGCTGTGTGCGAAGCGACCTTCGACCTGAGCGCCCTGCTCAATGGTAAGCGCGTCATAAGCAACATCGCCGTCGATGCGCGCGCTCTTCAGGATCACCAGTTCGCGCGCTTTGATGGAGCCAGTGACTTTGCCAGCCAACCGTGCGGTTTCCGCTTCGATCCCGCCGGTTACATGACTGCTTTCGCCTTGAACCAGGCTCGCACATTTGATGTCGCCTTCAACCTTGCCGTCAATGTGCAGATCAGCTGATGCTTCAACATCGCCGCGAATGCTGACATCCGAGCCGAGTACGGAAAAGGTGGAGGAATTGTTGTTGCGGGTCGCCATAGGGGGAATCTCCGGATCAGCGGGACGCGAGCTCTGTCGGGCGTCGGACTTCTTCGAGAACATCTGGCACGGTCTCCAGAAAGAAGCGCGGATTGACCGCGCGGTCATTGATACGCACCTCGAAATGGAGATGCGGCCCGGTCGAACGGCCGGTTGAGCCGATGGCGCCAATCAGGTCGCCAGCGGAAACTTGGTCACCCACCTTCGCGTGGAAGCGGGACATGTGCGCATAACGGGTTACGACCCCATTGCCGTGGCGGATTTCCACGGTCTTGCCGTAGCCTGCCTTGCGGCCGACAAAGCTGACTACGCCTTTGCCGGTTGAATAAATGTCGGAGCCCGTCGGACCTTTGAAGTCGAGCCCGCGATGCATGGCTGCGCGGCGTGTGAACGGATCGCGGCGAGGGCCAAAGCCTGACGAGATACTCGTTTGGCGCGCGCTGGTCGGCATCACTTGCGGCAAGCCGTCCAGCCCGTTCTCAAGCGCAGTCATTCGGGCGAGACTGAGGCCAAGACGCTCGAAACGAGGGTCGATCGAACCGTCAGCGGAGGTTGAAAGCAATTCCAGCGGACCACCCATCGCATCGCGTTCAGCGCGAATGACGATCGCTTTGGGATCGAGGCCCAGCTTCTGGATGCCTTTTGCAGCGCGTGCGGAGCGCTGGTCTGCGAATCGGGTCAGCCGCTCAACCAGTGCGATCTGGCGTGCTTCGACTGCGGCGAGGCCAACCGCTTCAGGGAAGGAGACGCCAACCTTCTCGATCATTTCAGCAGCCTCGCCCGATGAATCGGTGACAGTGCCGCTCTCCAACGCATCGACCGGAAGCGCCTCAGTCATCTGTTCAAGAAATTCCTGACGGCGCTGAAGGTCTTCTGCAACCGCTTCAAGATTCTCGCCGTAAGCGGCGCGCCGTTCTTCCGCGGTGGCTACTTTCGCTTCGCGCTCCAGCAGCGACAAACGGTTCGCCTCGGCCTGATATTTCGTCCACGCCATCGCACCGAGCGACAGCGCCCAGCCGATCAGCAAGCCGAGCACAACCGCTGCAGCAGCCATCTGCACGCGCGATGAGACCTTGATGAAGCGAACATGTCCCTGCGAGCGCATGAAAAACTCGCGATCCGGGAACCAGGAACGCACGCGGTCTACCCAGCCGCTGATTTTTGCGTTTCCAACCAAGAATCGACCCCTTTGACGATCATTTTTTGATCTGTTGACGCGGTATAACTGCCTTAGCCGTTAGGGCCATCTAAAGTATTAATGCGCGGGGTGAGATGCGCACATGATGCGGTGAGTTGTGAAAAGCGCATGGTTGGTAAACAAATCGCTCGCCGATCTTCACTGTAATGCAAGCAGAATCACGGAGTCTTTCGAGGAGATTCAGGCCGCTTTCCATCTAGGACTGACAGCATCGCGGGAGGCTGCTATGCGGTCCGGTGTTATGGCCAGTGCAGCGAATCTCAGCTCCGATCCCGCGGCGATTATCGCCGATCTCGCAAACTCAGCGCGCAGCGCTCAGCGTGTGCTCGCGACCATGCCGAGCGAAGCCAAGCAAGCTGCGCTGATGAAGGCAGCCGAGGCAGTCCGTGAAGACGCAAGCGCAATTCTGGCTGCCAACGCGCAGGATATGGCGGCAGGCGAAGCCAATGGACTGACGCCTGCCATGCTCGACCGTTTAAAGCTGGACGATGCGCGGCTTGAAGGCATTGCGGGCGCGGTTGAAGCTGTCGCGCAGCTCGCCGATCCGGTCGGCAATGTGATCGATCAGAGCGAGCGGCCCAATGGCTTGAAGCTGGCCCGCGTGCGTATTCCCATCGGTACGATCGGGATCATTTATGAAAGCCGGCCCAATGTGACCGCTGATGCAGCGGCGCTGTGCGTGCGGTCAGGCAATGCAGCGATCCTGCGTGGCGGCAGCGAAGCGGTGCATTCAAATCGCGCAATTGCAGCGGCGATGGCGCGCGGTCTTTCAGCCGGCGGTATCCCTGAAGGCGCGGTGCAGCTTGTGCCGACGCAGGATCGCGAAGCTGTCGGCGCGATGCTGACAGCGGCGGGTCAGATCGACATGATCGTCCCGCGCGGCGGCAAGAGCTTGGTCGCGCGCGTCCAGAACGATGCCCGCGTGCCTGTGCTCGCGCATCTTGATGGCATCTGTCACACCTATGTGCATTCGGCGGCCGACCCGCAGATGGCTCGTGACCTCGCGCTTAATGCGAAGATGCGCCGCACGGGCATTTGCGGCGCGATGGAGACACTGCTGATCGATACGCGCTTCAGCGAAGCTGTGAGCGTGGTGGCGGCACTCATCGATGCGGGCTGCGAAGTGCGCGGAGACGCACGCGTCCAGGCGCTCGATACGCGCGTGGCACCTGCCAGCGACAATGACTGGGACACGGAGTATCTCGATGCGGTTGTATCTGCCGCGATGGTTGACGGGGTTGAAGATGCGATGGCGCATATTGCGCGCCACTCTTCTGGCCATACCGAAGCGATCGTGACATCAGACGAAGCGGCAGCGGAGCGATTCCTTGCTGAAGTCGATTCTGCCATCGTCATGCACAATGCCTCAACACAATATGCCGATGGCGGCGAGTTTGGCCTTGGCGCTGAGATCGGCATCGCCACGGGCCGGTTGCATGCGCGCGGACCGGTCGCGCTGGAAGGGCTTACCACTTACAAATGGCAAGTGCGCGGCAGCGGGCAAGCGCGCCCGTAAGCGCCTCATATGGCTCAGCTCACCGGACTTCTTGGCGGCAGTTTCAACCCTGCGCATGGCGGGCATCGCCGCATCACGCGTTTTGCGATCGACGCGCTCGGCCTTGATGAGGCGTGGTGGCTCGTTTCGCCCGGCAATCCTTTAAAGCCGAAGAAAGGCATGGCGCCGCTCGCCGCTCGCCTCAGAACTGCACAAACGATGGCGCGCCGCGCGCCCATCACAGCCACGGCAATCGAGCGAGAATTGAGCACGCGCTATACCGTCGAAACGCTCGCAGCGCTCAAACGCCGCTACCCTAAACGCGATTTTGTGTGGCTGATGGGATCAGACAATCTCGCACAATTCCATCTGTGGAAAGACTGGCGACGGATTGCTACAATGATGCCGATTGCAGTGATCGCACGTCCCGGTTATGATGCAGATGCCTTGGCGAGCCCCGCCATGGCCTGGCTCAGGCGGTATCGCATGCCGCTCGCCAGTTTCCGAAACGGGGGCTACAGGAGCGCACCGGCACTGGTGTTTTTGCGTTTTGATCCTGATCCGCGCTCAGCCACGGCGATTCGCCGCGCTGATCCGAATTGGGCCGCAAGACATGCCGGAAAATCCGCAAGAGACGGGCTCACGCATCGCTTGGTTTCAAGCGAGGGGGAGCCATGAGGCGAGGCTCACACGGTTGGCCTATTCCTCATCTTGCGTTCAGCGCTGCTGCGGCATCCGATTCCACATTTGGGAGTATGAAATCCGCCTATGAACCAGGCGCAAAACACTGTGGCTTCGGCCGAAAACGCAAAGGTTATCGCAATGGCCGCTAACTCGTCAGATCTGTCTCCGGACGCGCTGCATGCGCTTGTGATGAGCCAATTGGATGATGATCAGGCGCAGGAGATCGTCACGATCCCGCTCGCCGGGAAAAGCTCGATTGCGGACCATATGGTCATCGCTTCCGGTCGCTCGACACGGCAAGTGGCATCCATCGCGCAAAAGCTGGCTGAGAAGATCAAGCAGGCTGGCTTTGGCCCTGCGCGGGTTGAAGGCCTTCCAGCGGCTGACTGGGTGCTGATCGATGCAGGCGATGTCGTCGTGCATCTGTTCCGCCCTGAAGTGCGCAGCTTCTACAATCTGGAGCGGATGTGGGCGTTGGGTGATGCGCCGGATGCTGCAGTAAGCAACTAGGAAGCGAAGTGCGGACCTTCTTGGCTCGTTTCTTCGAGCTAGCGGCTTGGTTGCGGAGCACGGTCGGCGACTAGCCGACCGCAAGGCCGACCGGCCGCCCGCAGGCCCGGAAGGGCCGAGGAAATCGCGAGCGCGGATGCGCTTGCGCAAAAATACCACTCAGGGGTCACACTATTCTCCTTCACATCATCGCACGCGGAAAAATTGCTCGCTCGCCTGAAGCGGAACTTGTCGCGCGTTATGAGAAGCGGATCACCTGGGGCCTCAAGCTGACCGAACTGCCGGAGACTGGTGGGCGCACTCCCGAGGCTCAGACGCCTTACAAGACCGTGCTGCTTGATGAGCGCGGGAAGAACCTTTCTTCTGAAGAACTGGCCGAAATCATCGGGCGCTGGCGTGATGACGGCATGCGAGAGGCGCGCTTTGTGCTCGGCGCCGCTGACGGGCATTCGAAGGATGAGCGCGCAGAGGCTGATCTCTTGCTTGCTTTCGGCAAAGCGACTTGGCCGCATCTGATGGCGCGCGCGATGCTGGCCGAACAGCTCTACCGCGCAACGACAATCCTTGCGGGCCATCCCTATCATCGGGCAGGATAGCGCCATGCGCGCGATGGCTTCAGCTTTGGGAATAGTGCTCCTTTGCGGTGCAGCCATCGTGGCTGTGCCCGCATTAACTGGCGCGCAAACCGATTTCGCGTCAGGCGCACGCGGCAGCGAAGCGGCTGATGCGCGCATGTCCCTGAAGGAAGCCCAGGATGCTGCCGCTGCCGCTGCGGAGCGCGCAGAGGTTCTCAATGCCGAAGCGCGTGAAGCGAGCGAAGCTGAAGAGCAAACGCAAGCGCAAGCTGCTGCGCTGGCGGCTGAAATCCAGCAATCCGAAGCGCAAATTCAAGCCGCGGAAGCGCGCATTGCCTTGATCGCGACACAACGCGAGGAGCTGGATGCGAGGCTTGCGGAGAAGAGCCAGCCACTAACGCGACTGGCGGCGGCTCTGCAAAATATGGCGCGCCGGCCTTTGGCGCTGTCAGCCTTGCGGCCCGGATCCTTGAAAGACACCGTTTATGTCCGCGCCGTACTGTCCACCACCATGCCGGAAATCCGCAATCGCACCGAAGGGCTGCGCGAAGATGTCGCTGAAGGCGAAGCGCTGAAAGCAGAGACGGAAATGGCGCTTGCGGAACTGCGCGAAGGCGAAGGCGAGCTCGAAGAACGCCGCGCGCAATTGAACGCACTTGCCGCACAACAACGCGTTGCGGGCCGCGAAGTGCGCGGGGCAGCGGCGCGCGAGAATGAACGCGCACTCGTTCTGGCTGAACAGGCCCGCGATCTCGATACGCTGGTCGGGCAATTGGATGCGGCAACCAGCCTGCGTGAGGAACTTGCTCAATTTCCGGGCCCGATCATGCGGCCTGCCCGGCCTGAAGATGCGCGGGTGGAGGCGCGTCCTTCCATCGACCTCGGCGGTTCCCCAAGCGGCGGCCCGCCTCAGCTGCAGCTGCCTGTTCAGGGCCGCACTGTGACCGGATTTGGCGAGCGTGCGCCCGATGGCCTTCGTAGCGCCGGATTGACGCTTGCCCCGCGCGGTAATGCGCAAGTGATCGCACCAGCGCGCGGACGGATCGCTTTCGCAGGGCCTTATCGCGGCTATGGCCAGATCGTAATTATCGCGCACGATGATGGCTGGACGAGCCTTGTGACTGGCCTTGCCAATGCCGAGGTACAAGCGGGCGATGAAGTGATTGGCGGCAGTCCGATCGGCCTCGCAGGCACGCAAAACCCGAGAATCACGCTGGAATTGCGGCGCAATGGCTCTGCAGTCAATCCGGTGCAATATTTGCGCTGATGCAGGCCGTTACGCCTGGAATTCGCTTCAAATTCACTGTATTTTTCGACGAATGGGTGATCAGAGCCTTCAGGTGGAGCGCCAGAAAGCCGCTCTCATCTGGCATTAAGGCATTTCGCGTTATAGGTTGATGCGAAGACTAAGGAGCTTTTGCGCCATGAAATTGCCCGCCTTGCTGAAGAACACAGCGCTGATTGCCACTGGAGCCATATTGGCGACCACTACGACCGTGGTTGCGCAAAGCAATAGCCGCCAGAATGACGAGTTCGCGAAGCTTTTTGCGGTCTATCAGCGCATTCAGGCCAGCTATGTCGAGCCGGTTGAAGATGAAAAGCTGATCCGCGGCGCGATTGACGGCATGCTCTCTTCGCTCGACCCGCATTCATCCTACATTGATGGCGCGGAGATGCGGCGGCTTTCGACTCTGATCGACGGCAATTATTCAGGCCTCGGCCTGTCGGTCATTTCCGATGACGGCGCGGTCAAGATCATCTCACCATTCCGCGGCAGCCCGGCCGACAAGGCGGGCCTTAAGGCAGGCGACTACATCACCCATCTCGATGGCGATCTCATCTATGGCGGCGATCTGGACGAAGCGGTCAACCGCATGCGCGGCCCGGCCGGCACATCTATCCGCCTCACTGTCTTCCGCGCTGGCCGTGATGAACCGTTTGACGTTGAAGTGACGCGCGGCGTGATCGAACTTGAGCCGGTTACGCATGAATTGTCTGCTGGCAATATCGGCGTCATCACAGTCAATGAATTCTCGCGCGATGTCGGCAGCGATGTCTTTACTGCATGGGATGCGCTGCAGGAAGAGGCCACCGGACGTTTGAACGGCCTGGTGCTCGACCTGCGCTCCAATCCCGGCGGCTCGCTAGACGAAGCAGTCGCGCTGTCCGACCTCTTCCTCGAAGAAGGCCGGATCGTATCGCAACGCGGACGCGCTCGCGGCGAGACGCTGCTTTACGATGCAGAGACAGTGTTCCGCGGCGACATGGCGGAAGATGTACCGATTATCGTGTTGATTGATGCAGGCTCGGCTTCAGCAGCCGAGATCGTTGCAGGCGCTTTGCAGGATCACCGCCGCGCACTGGTTATGGGTGAGCGCAGCTTCGGCAAAGGCAGCGTGCAAACGCTGCTGCCACTGAGCCGGGAAACAGCGTTGAAGCTGACAACCGCGCGCTACTTCACGCCGTCTGGCCATTCAGTCCAGGAAGGCGGGATCAAACCGGACATCATCATCCCGCAGCTGTCCGATCCTGACTATGCCAAGCGCAAGAAGTACACCATGCGTGAAAGCGATCTGCGCGGTCATTTGGTGAATGAGCTTGGCCTCAAGGATGAGGAGCTGGAAAGCGATGATCTGGCTGATCCGCGCTTCCAGAAAACCGCCGAAGAGCTTGAAGCGGAAGGCGTTGAAGACTTCCAGTTGCATTACGCGCTGGAGACGTTGCGCCGAACAACACCAAGCGCTGTGGCATTGCGCAAGTAACGCTACTATAGCTTCAGCCGATGGCTGACGCAGAACGCAATCAACGCGGACTTTGGATCGCACAAGCGATCGCAGTGGGGGTTCCCGCTGCGCTTCTGGGCGGCGCTTATGTGTCGCAATATGTGTTCGATCTTTATCCGTGTGAGATGTGCTGGTGGCAGCGCTACCCGCATTTTGCAGCGATTGTGTTGGCGATGCTCTCTGTCTTTGCTGCGCCTAAGCGCTTGTGGGTCTCGCTGGCCGGGATTGCGATCATCATTTCCGGCCTTATCGGCGGCTTTCATGCAGGCGTCGAATATGGCTGGTGGGAAGGGATCACGCAGTGCGCGACTGTGATCGAACCGGGTCAGGACCCGATGGAAGCGATCCTTAATGCGCCATTGGTGCGCTGCGATTCGGCACCATGGGACCTGTTCGGCGTTAGTCTGGCAGGATACAATTTCCTCTTCTCCTGCGGAGCAGGGCTGGCTGTGCTCTGGTTCGCGCTGAAGCGGGGTTAAGGCGAAAGACAAACTGGAAAGAGTACGAAGGAATATGACGACAAGCCCGCGCATCTCCAAAGAAGAAATGCACCGCATGATCCGTGTCGATCAGGCAGGCGAATTTGGCGCGACACGAATTTACGAAGGCCAACTCGCGGTGATGGGTGATCGTGGCCCGCATGCCGCAGAGATTGCCGGAATGGCCGCTCAGGAAGAGGGCCACCGAGCCAAATTCGATGCGCTGATGGCAAAGCGCGGCGTTCGTCCCACGGTTCTTCGCCCGTTCTGGTCGGCTGCGGGCTATGCGTTGGGCGCGACTACAGCGCTGATTGGTCCGGAGGCTGCGATGGCGTGCACGGCGGCCGTCGAAGAGGAAATCGACAAGCATTATTCCGAACAGCTCGATCGCTTGCAGGAAACCAATGCCGATCCTGAGCTTGCGGAAATGATTGAAGAATTCCGCGAAGACGAGCGTGAGCACCGCGACGCAGCGCTCGCGGCAGGCGCCGAACGTGCTCCTGCCTATCCGCTGCTTGCGGGCGCGATCCGGCTGGGTTGCCGCGCAGCGATCAAGCTGGCTGAACGCATTTAATCTTCTTGAGGATTTGCGCGGGATCAAAGCGCATTGCCGCGTTACAAGGCAAGTTGCCTTCAGCTGGCATTCAGTGCCCGGAGCGCTTACATATGGCCAGAATTGAACTGAGGATGTTCCGATGAAACGCTCTATCGCCGCCACTCTCCTTGCCAGCCCGGCACTTTTGCTGGCAGCGCCCGCTGCAGCACAGGACGAGGCAGGTGACAAGGTCAATATGGTGATCGCTTATGACGAAAGCGAATGCCCGGAATCGGCTGCTGAAAACGAGATCGTGGTTTGCGAAATCCTCGTCGAAGCTGAACGCTATCGTGTCCCGGCTGCCTTGCGCACCAGCGACTCGCCAGAGAACCGCTCTTGGTCGCAGCGCGTTGAAAGCATTCGCTATATCGGCGAATTTGGCACGATGTCCTGTAGCCCGGCGGGTGCAGGTGGCTTCCTTGGTTGCACGCAGCAGATGATCGATGCGGCTTACAAGGACCGCAGCGAATCCTCCAATGTCCGCTTTGCTCAGTTGATCGAGCAAGCGCGCGCGCAGCGCCTTTCGACCATCGATGAAGATGCCGCTGCTGAACAGGAACGCGTCGAGCAGATCGAGCGCGAATATCTCGAACGGCTGGAGCGCGAACGGAACGCGCCGTTACCCGGTGAAGCGACAGAGGAAGCTCTTCCTCCATTGGTCGGACCACAAGCTCCAGCTGATACCGAAGAAGCGAATGAAGAGAGCGAAGCAGCGCCTGAATAAAGGCGCGCTTTCCCGCTAGTCAAACCTGATAATAGTCGCGGTACCAGGCGACGAAGTGTTTGATGCCTTCGCGCACATCGGTTTGCGGCGCGTAGCCGGTTAGCTCTTTCAGCAGGCTCGCATCGGCCCAGGTCGCGGGCACATCGCCTTTCTGCATGGGCATGAAATTCTTCACCGCTTCGCGACCGCATTCCGCTTCGATGGCTTCGACAAAATCTATCAGGCGCACGGTCTGGCCATTGCCGATATTGACCACGCGGTAAGGTGCAGCAGGCGAAAGACTGTCCCATTCGGCAATGTCCTCAGGCGCTTCCGGCCGCACCGGCGCTGCATCGATCAGCAAGCGGATACCGCGCACCAGGTCTGCGACATAAGTGAAGTCGCGGTGCATATCGCCTTGATTATAGATGTCGATCGGCGTGCCTTCGAGGATCCCGCGCGTGAACTTGAACAGCGCCATGTCAGGCCGCCCCCATGGACCGTAGACTGTGAAGAAGCGGAACATAGTCGTCGGCAGGTTCCACAAATGGGCATAGCTGTGGCCCATCGCTTCATTGGCTTTCTTGCTCGCGGCATACAGCGTGAGCGGCGTGTCGACTTTCTGATGCTCGTCGAACGGCATGTCGGTGTTCGCGCCATAGACGGAACTGGTTGAAGCCATCAGCAGGTGATCGACTTCCAGCTCGCGCGTGCACTCCATCACATTGAATGTGCCAACCAGATTGGCCTCGACATAGGCGCGCGGGTTTTCAAGGCTGTAACGAACGCCCGCTTGCGCTGCCAAATGCACGATAATATCGGGCTGCGTTTCCATCGCGAGAGCGCGGAGCCGCTCGAAATCCTCCAGCATGCCTTCAGTGGCGGTGAAGCCCGGGTTCTGCAACAGCATCTGATGCCGCCGCTGTTTGAGCGCGACATCGTAATAATCCGTCATCCCGTCATAACCGACGACCCGGAACCCTTCATCCAGCAAGAGCTGTGAGAGGTGATAGCCGATAAAACCGGCAGACCCAGTAACGAGAACAGTACGCATATCAGGCATCGCCTTACGGCTCACACCCAGCACCGTCCAGCCGGGTTTGTGCATGATGGAGGGCAGACTGGTTGCGCAAACGCATATCGCTGTGCCACTACGCATCCTCACGTAGACGGTGAGAGTTCGGCTGCGCCAGTCAACAAACGTGGAATGCCAAGGACTTGGCTAAAGGTTTGAGTTGATGAGTACAGTGCAGGAAGCGCAATATGCGTTTGGCAAAGGGGATGGACGATCGTGAGCATGTCACACAGTAAATCGGCATTGGCGAAACCGGCATTGGGGCTGGCGCTGGCATTGGCATTGACGGCATGTGCAGGCGACAAGTCCGTGGCCGGGGCACCGACGATTGAAGTGGCGAACCTCGAGACGCTGCCGCGTCCGACCGCGACGAACCCTTTCCTGCTCACGCCGCTGTCCGAGATTGAAGTCAACGTCTACCAGTCGCCAGAGCTCTCTGGCACATTCGTGATCGATGAGAACGGCAATGTCCGCATGCCGCTGATCGGTGATGTCGCTGCTTCAGGCGAGACGCCCGGCGCGCTTGCTCGCACATTGGAAGCGAAACTGGCTGAGAAATTCATGCGTGACCCGCAGGTTCAGGTTCGTCCGACTCAGTTTGATCCGCCATCGGTTGCGGTTGGCGGGCAAGTGACAAACCCCGGCACCTATCCGATCTCGACCTCGCGCTCGCTTATGCGCGCTGTGATCAATGCCGGCGGCAGCGCGGAATTTGCAGACAATGAAGACGTGCTGATTTTCCGCGAAGTCGAAGGACGGCGCTATATCGGCGTGTACAACCTGGCAGGCATCCGCCGCGGCCATTATGAAGATCCGCCGATCTATGCAGGCGACATCGTTGCCGTAGGCGACAATCCGCGTAAGCGCGCTGTCGCGAAATTCCTCGAAGTGGTGCCGCTGGTGACGAACTCGCTGATCCTTGTGGATCGTCTTAGCGACAACGACTGATCAGGCCTAAGCAGGCCGCGCTTTACTTGTCTAAAGCGATATCAGGCGCGTCTTCCTGCTTCATCCCGACCACGTGATAGCCGCCATCAACATGGTGGGTTTCGCCCGTGACGCCGGATGACAGGTCTGACAGGAAATACAGGCCTGACCCGCCAACATCGTCAATCGTTACATTGCGGCGCATCGGTGAGTTTAGCTCGTTCCATTTGAGGATGTAGCGGAAGTCACCAATCCCGCTTGCTGCCAGTGTCTTGATCGGCCCGGCGCTGATCGCATTCACGCGAATGCCTTTGGGACCGAGGTCATTGGCGAGATATTTGACCGAGGTTTCCAGCGCCGCCTTGGCAACGCCCATGACATTGTAATGCGGCACGACTTTCTCCGCGCCGTAATAGGTCAGCGTCAGGATCGAGCCGCCTCCGCTGCCGTCTTCTGCGAGCGGCGGCATCATCTGCGCAGCCCGCTTCGCCACGGCTACGAGCGAATAAGCCGAGATGTTCATCGTCATCAGGAAATTGTCGAGGCTCGTGTCGACAAACTTGCCGCGCAGTTCGTTCTTGTCGGAAAAGCCGATCGCATGGACCACGAAATCGAGTGTGTCCCAGCGCGTCTTCAAAGCGTCGAAAGCAGCATCGAGCGCGTCCATGTCCGACACATCGCATTCGATCAGAAAGTCGCTGCCAAGCTGTTCAGCGAGCGGTTTCACGCGCTTTGCCAGCGCTTCGCCTTGATAGGAAAACGCAAGCTCCGCGCCGTGCTCGGCCAATTGCTTGGCAATGCCCCAGGCGAGGGACTTGTCATTGGCGAGCCCCATGATCAGCCCGCGCTTGCCTGCCATCAATCCGCTCATCGGGTTTCCCTCTCCTCTGCGCTCGGTTGCGAGCTGTCACTGTCTTCACCCGCTTTAGTAAGCGCGAGCGCTGCATTCAATTCCGCGCCTATTACCACACCAAGGCCCACCAGCCAGAAAAAGAACAATGCGACCATGATCCCGGCAAGCGAGCCGTAAGTCAGGTCATAGGTAAAGACGTTGCTCAGCACGATCGGCATGAGGGTCGACACCGCCAGCCACCACAGCGCGGTAAACAAAGCCCCTGGCCAACGCGAATATCCACGCTTGCGATACCGCGTCGGCGTAAGCGTCAGGAAAATGAGATAAATCGATCCGTACAGCGCGAGCGCCGGGATGATCCGCGATATTCTGAGAGTGCTCATCTGGTCGACCAGCTGAGGCGCATAGGCGTCGATCAATTGCTGCGATGTGCCGATAGCGACCTGCGCGATCAGAGACAGGATCAACAGCACCACTGCGAAAATGATGAGGCCAAAGCTGAACAGCCGGTATTTCCAGAAGGCGTGGATCATCGGCGTCTTGTAAGCGCGGTGAAGGATGTCGCGGATCGTCTCGATAAGGCTCGACACGGTCCAGAGAGCGACTGCGGCACCGATCCACAACAGCCAGCCAGAACGCGCTTCGATCACGTCCTGCGCCACTGGTTCAATGGTTTGCACGACGGTCGGAGGCATTGCGGCAAGCACTGCGGCAATCATTTGCGCGCGCTCACCTTGCTCGCCAAACAATGTGAACAACGCCGCGCCCAAGATGAAGAACGGGAAGATCGTCAGCATCGAGAGATAAGCGAGATTGCCCGCGTGGATGAAACCGTCATTATACGTGCCGACGGCTGTGCGCTTCGCCACGTCAAATGCGCGCGAACCGGGTGCGACCTGCGCGATCATTCGCGCAAAACCGCCGATGGATGTGACCGGGTGAGGATCCTTGGGCGGTGCGCTCATACACCCAGCTTGGCGCGAACGTCCTGCGAGTCTTCCCAGCCGTCCAGCCGCTCCGTCAGCTCGTCGAGATTGTCAGGCAGCTGGATTTCCAGTGTCACCAATTGATCGCCGCGCGAGCCTGACTTGGTGCTCCAGCCTTTGCCTTTGAGCCGCATCACAGTGCCGCCATCGGTGCCGGGCTTGATCGTCAGCATGACCGGGCCATCGACAGTCGGGCATTTGATCTTGCCGCCGCGCAAGGCCTCGCCAAGAGTGATGGGCAAGTCCATGCGGATATTGTCGCCATCGCGGCGGAAGAAAGGATGCTTGCCGACTTCGACCAGCACAAGGCCGTCACCGGGACCTCCTGCGCCTTTCTCGCCTTTGCCTTTGAGGCGCATTTGCGTGCCGTCTTCGACACCTGCAGGCAATTTCAAGTCGATGGTCTTGCCATCGGCGAGCGTTATACGCTGATCCTTGCGTGTTGCCGCATCGGTAAAGGAGACGCTCAAGCGGTAATTGATGTCAGCGCCTTTGCGGGGAGGGGGCGAGCGCCGCTGGCTGCCAAAGCCGCCTCCGAAATTGCCTGGCCCGGAGCGTTTGCGTCCGCCGCCGCCAAACAGGCCTTCGAACAGGTCTGACAGGTCCATGTCATCACTGCCGCCAAAGCCCTGAAAATCCTCCGCGCGATAGCCGCGTTGCCCGCCGCCTGGATGTGCTCCTCCGAAACCTCCCCCGCCAAAGCCGCCACCAAACGGATTGGTCGGATTGCCATCGCCATCGATCTCGCCGCGGTCAAATTGCGCGCGTTTGTCCTTGTCGGACAAAAGATCATAGGCATTGGTGACTTTCGAGAACTTCTCTGACGCCTTCGGATTATCCTTGTTGCGATCAGGATGCAGCTCCTTGGCGAGCTTGCGATAGGCGCTCTTGATCTCCTTTTCAGAAGCAGTGCGCGCGACGCCAAGGGTCTGATACGGATCACTCATGGTGAGTTAGCTAGGTGCAACAGTGGCTTGGTGCAAGCATAGAGAGTTTCCTACCCCTGACGGGAAACATAGGAATACGCGCATGTCACGCGTCACGCCCCCTGCAATGTCTCATGCAAACTATGCGCTGCAAGCCGCGTCGAAACGTGTATGGAAAGTGCCTGAGAATTTGTTCTCTGGACTGTGTAACATGTGTATCCAACAAGCAGGAAATCCGGCCAGTGCCTGAACCAACCGCTGAACAGATTGCGCGCCTTGCGACCAGCGAGATCCCTTCGGGCGCGGACCCCTTTGCCTTGTTTGAGCAGTGGTTTGCGGACGCGAAAGAGAGCGAACCCAATGATCCCAACGCGATGGCGCTGGCGACCGCGACGCCTGAAGGCGCGCCGTCTGTGCGCATGGTGCTGTTGAAGGGGCATGGTCCGCAAGGCTTTACGTTCTACACCAATGCGCAGAGCCGCAAGGGCGGTGAGATCCGCGCGAACATGCAGGCAAGCCTCCTGTTTCATTGGAAGAGCCTGCGCCGCCAGATCCGCATCGAAGGCCCGCTTCAAGAAGTGAGCGAAGAGATGGCCGATGCCTATTTCCACTCGCGCCCATTTGTGAGCCAGGTAGGCTCCGCTGCCAGCGACCAGTCACGCCCGCTCGACAATCGCCAGACCTATCTCGACCGGATCGAGCAATTGGAAGACGCGTGCAAAGGCGCAGGCGAAGTGCCGCGCCCATCGCATTGGACCGGCTTTACGCTAAGCCCGCAACGGATAGAATTCTGGATGGACCGCGCGAACCGCTTGCATGACCGGCGCGAGTTTGTGCTCGAAGGGGCAGGCGATGCCCTCCAATGGCGCGACACGTTGCTTTACCCGTGAGACGCTCCAGTGACTAAAGCGCCGCAATCCGAGGCAGACAAGGCGCGCGCGGATCTGACCCGCAGCGCAGCCTATGCGTCGATTGCAACCGCGCTGTTCCTTGTCGGGCTGAAATTGTGGGCGACATACCGCACGGGCTCAACCGCGATGCTCGGGAGTCTTGCCGATACCGCGCTTGATCTGGTTGCGAGTATTGCGACTCTCGTGGGTGTGTGGATTGCAGCGCAACCTGCCGATGCAAACCATCGTTTCGGACATGGCAAAGCCGAATCGCTCTCCGCCATGTTTCAGGTGATCCTGATTGCGCTGTCAGCGGCGGGCATCGGCTTTCGCGCGATTAGTCGCTTGATCGAGGGAGCGCCGACGCAAGGTCTGGAGGAAGGGGTCGCTGTCTCGCTCATCGCGATTGCCGCGACTTTCCTGCTGCTCGCATGGCAGCGGCACGTGATCCGCAAAACAGCATCGGTCGCCATCAAGACCGATCATCTGCACTATCAGACGGACGTGCTGCTCAACCTTGCAGTGATTGCTGCGCTGGTGCTGGATCAAGTGATGGGCTTCGCGATGGCAGACCCGCTATTCGGCCTCGTGATTGCCGGCTGGCTGTTATGGGGCGCGTGGCGTGCGGCAGGTGAAGCGATTGACAATCTTATGGATCGTGAATGGCCTGCGGAAAAGCGCGAGCAGCTTGTGGCGATTGCCGCGCGTCATCCAGAGCTTGAGAGCCTGCATGATTTGCGGACTCGCTCGACCGGCACTCGCGACTTCGTGCAGTTCCACGTCGATCTGCCCGGCGACATGACTGTCGAACAAGCCCACGAAATCATCGAGCGTGTCGAGGCTGACATGCTGGCAGAGTTCCCTGACATGGAGCTGCTGATCCATATCGACCCTGAAGGTCATGTCGATGAGCCCGGCAATCCGCTGGCTGAAACTGACGAATTGGCAAAACTGGAGAAAGATCAATGAGCACCTTGCCCACCGCGATTCCCTATTGGCATGTAGACGCCTTTGCGGCCTCGGCCTTTGGCGGGAATCAGGCGGCCGTGATGGTGCTTGACGAGTGGCTGCCGGACGAAACGCTGGTGAAGATCGGCGGTGAAAACCTGTTTGCTGAAACCGCATTCGTCGTGCGCGATGACACCGGTGAAGCGGATTGGGAGCTGCGTTGGTGCACGCCAACTTACGAGATTGCGCTGTGCGGCCATGCGACGCTCGCGGCAGGCCATGTCTTGCTGACGCGCGACGGCGGAGATCACCTCCGGTTCCGCACGCGCAAGTCCGGCATCCTCGAAGTGCGCCGCGACGGAGACGGGTATGAGGTCGGCTTGCCTGCAACCGAGACGGCGCCCGGCGAAAGCGATGCGACCGCTCTCATGGGCGGCAATCCGGTCGCGATCTATCGCCCTCAGGGCAAGGAGATCCGCTACCACATCTTCCTCTATGAAACCGAAGCCGAAGTGCGCGCGCTTGAGCCGCAGATTCGCGCGCTTGGGGCCATGGGCCAAGACCAGTTCATTGCCACTGCGCCAGGCGATCCGGCATCAGGCTATGACTGTGTAAGCCGCGTGTTCGTGCCGGGCGGTGGGGTCGATGAAGACAGTGTGACGGGTTCCGCCCACTCGCTCTTGACCCCGTTCTGGGTCGCGCGTTTGGGGCGCAACAATCTGCGCGCGCATCAGGCAAGCGAGCGGGGGGGCGATCTGACATTGCGGCTAGATGGCGACACGGCATGGCTCGGCGGGCCATGTGTCACAGTTGTTGCGGGCGAGTTCTATCTTTGAGCTTTACGGCCTGGCCACCCACACCCTCCACCCTTCCACCCGGAGCCTACCGGGTTATCATCCGGGTGGAAGGGTGGAGGGTGTGGGTGGCTCGGAAGCCTAAAACGGCAATCTAACGAACAGGATAAAGCTCGAGGATATCGGCGACTTCCTGCAGCATGGCGAGCCGCTCTTCGCGGTTGGAATGGCCGAGCCGCACGATAGTGACCCGCTGGCGTGGCGAGACAATCACATACTGGCCCATATGCCCGATCAGCGCGAACACGCTCTCAGGTGCGCGGTCAGGGAAAAGCGGGTGGGGCAGGTCCGAACCGGCCTCGCGATGTTCGCGGTTGAGCCAGGTCTGATAGCCGTAATGCGGGCTCGCAGGGCTTGGCCGAACCATCGCATCGACCCAGTTCGAGGGCACCAATTGTTCACCCGTTGGCGCTTTGCCACCGCGCCGCATCAGCTCGCCAAGTTTGGCCCAGTCGCGCGCGCTTGCATGCATGAGGCTCCCGCCGATCAGCGTGCCTGATGCGTCAAACTCAGGCACCATGCTCGCCATATCAAGCGGCTCGAATAGGCGCGCTGCGAGGTAATCCGCAACAGCCTTTCGCCGGGTGTCCGCATCATCGCTGCGGGTCAAAGCGCGCGCGGCAATGTCAGCGAGAATCACGCTGGTGCTTGAGGAATATTCGAACGTCTCGCCCGGCTCAGCTTCCAGCGGCTGTTCCTTCGCCCAGCTTGCCATGTCATCGCGCCCGTCAAGAAACAGCATGCGCACTTCCGACGATTCATAAGGTGGATCGCCAGCCTCTGTATGCCGCAAACCGCTGCGCATTTGCAGCAAGTGTTTAAGCGTAATCGCGCCGCGCGGATCGCCCGGACGCTGCCACAGGCTAACAGGAGCAGGCTCTTCAACGCTTAATCGGCCATCGGCAACCAGCATGCCAATCAGCATCGCAGACACAGTCTTCGCCATTGACCAGCTGATATGCCGCGTGTCGGCATCATATCCTTCGCCATAGCGTTCCGCAGCGAGCTCGCCATTGGCGATGACGACGAGGGCGCGCGTCTCGCCAAGGCCTTCCTTCGCGAACAGGTCGTCGACCTGCCGAGCCAGGTCCTCGCGTGGTGCCCCTGCATCTTCTGCCACAGCTGCCATGGCTTCATCGCTCAAAGGCGCGTCAAAAGCTTCAGGTGCAGAGCAGCTCGCGCTCGCCAGGATTAGGGCTGGCAGCATGGCGAGGCTGGCGATAGAGGTGCGCGACCGTTTGAATTGCATGCGCGCTTCCTCGCGCAAGGATACAGGATTGGCAATGGCGAAAAGTACCAAGCAAGCGCGACAGACTGCAAGCAAGCGCGGCTGGTGGATCTTGCTCGCTATCCTCGCAGCCCTTGCCGCTATCGGCTGGTACTATCGCGTGCCCATTGGCGGTTACACTGATGTGGCGACGGCCTACTCTGCGCGCGTCGCGTGCTCATGCCATTATGTCGCAGGTCGCAGCATGGATGACTGCGCGAAAGACAAGCTAGCAGGGATGGAGCTTGTGACGCTGAGAGCAAATGGCGACGCCAAGAGCGTGACTGCACGCTTCCCGCTTATTGCAGCAAACACCGCTTATTATCGCGAAGGGTATGGCTGCGTGCTTGAGAAGTGGGAAGATTGATCCAGCTGCAAAGGCTTCAAGCCGCGCTGGTTGTCTCTTCGATCCAGCCGCCACCGACAACGCGCTCGCCGGCATAGATCACCGCTGCTTGACCAGGCGCAACGCCGTATTCGGGCTCGGCAAAATGCACCCGTGTTTCCGCTCCATCGCCCAGCGAGCCTTCAAGCGTAACAGGCACAGGCTTTGCCAGACTGCGCACTTTTGCGGTGAGCGGAGTATCGGGCAGCGGGCCGATGCGGTTCGTTTCTGTAATGAGCGCAGCTGACGTTGCGAGCATGCGCTTGGGGCCAACGCGCACTTCGCGCGCCTCAGCATCCACGCCGACCACATAAAGCGGCTCTGGCTGGCCGCCGATCTGCAGGCCTTTGCGCTGGCCGACCGTGAAGTGAATGATGCCCTGATGCTCGCCCAGCGTCTCGCCGGTCTGTGCGTGAACAATTGATCCCGGCACGCCGCCTTCAGGACGCAGTTTCTTCACGATCCCAGCATAATTGCCATCAGGCACGAAGCAGATGTCCTGGCTGTCAGGCTTGGCCGCATTGCGCAGCCCAGCCTGTTCAGCGAGCTCGCGCACTTGCGACTTCGGCAGACCGCCGAGCGGGAAGCGCAGATAGTCCATCTGATCGTCCGTCGTGCCGTAAAGGAAATAGGACTGGTCGCGGGCCGGATCGAGCGCACGATGAAGTTCAGGGCCTGCTGCACCCATCACGCGCTGCACATAGTGTCCGGTCGCAAGGCAATCTGCACCAAGCTCGCGCGCCATGCGGAACAGGTCTGTGAATTTCGGGCCCATATTGCAGCGGATGCATGGCACCGGTGTGCGCCCTGCGAGATATTCGTCGGCAAACTGTTCAACCACATCTTCGCGAAACGCGCTTTCATGGTCGAACACGTAATGCGCGATACCGAGCCGGTCAGATACTGCGCGCGCATCGGCAATATCATCGCCTGCACAACATGCGCCCTTGCGTCCGGTAGCCGCTCCATAATCGTAGAGCTGGAGCGTGATACCGATAACTTCGGCCCCGCTCGCGGCCGCTAAAGCTGCCACAACGGAGGAATCCACCCCGCCGGACATGGCCACAACGATGCGGCTTTCGCTTGCCGGTTTGGGCAAGTCGAACAGCGCTTCAGGCGAAAGCCCGGCGTCAGAAAGTGTCATGTCCGTCATGGAAGCGCGCGCATTACATGGTGCGGCGCAATAAATCCAGCAAGGCTTTGATACTGGTGAAAGGGCAGGCTGTGACGCCGTTGCGCCACGCAAATCGCGTTAAACAGTCCTAATTCGAGGTAAATGCGCGCTTTACGAAAACTTGACTCGCGCGCGGTATACCCAAGCTCATGTTGGAAAACTCGCTCTTCAAGAATGCCCAATTGAGCAACAGTTCCGGCTCTGGCTTTCAGAGTCGCGCTTTGCATGCGGTTGGCTGGAACGATTTGACGGCGCGTATTAATGCAGCCCGCGACCTTCGCGAGCTGCTGAAGCAGGATCTCGTTGTGGGAGCCGCAAGCTTTACCGATGCAGCTGCTGGCTATTTCGTACCGGGCGAAGAAGGAGAACGGAGCATTAACCACAATGCTTTAGGGGCTTCTAAAGGCTTGGAAGATAGTGAGTTGGATAGTGAAATTGCAGCGGGAGTCGAAACTTCGGACGACTCTCACAATCAAGGTTGTCGAGAACAATAAATGATCGAAAATCAGGACATCCGCCCGTCAAAGGTCATTGGGCCGCTGGGAGAGCCGTTGACGCTCGACGACTTGCCTCCGCCCGAGACCAAGCGCTGGGTTGTGCGTCGCAAAGCAGAGGTTGTCGCTGCGGTGAATGGCGGCCTGCTGACCATTGATGAAGTGCTTGAGCGTTATGGTTTGACGCTTGAAGAGTTCGCTTCTTGGCAGCGCGCGGTTGACCGTTCTGGCATGCAGGGCCTGCGGGTCACACGCATCCAGCACTACCGCGATCTCTACGAGCGTCAGCTGAAATACTGACATTTTTGGATCGCTTGCCCTGCGCAAGCGGCCATTTCGAAAAGACCAAGCCGTTCGGCTGATTCCGGGCGGCTTTTTCGTTCGCGCGGAGTAGCACTATCGCTTCATTTTGGTGTTTTCTGCAAAACTCGTCTAACCCCTGCTCCGCGTCGTTTGCGGGAAGCGCGGGCTTGTGCCTTCTGGGAACGCAGAGCGGCTGACCTCATTGATAAGATGTAGGTTATTCAAAATACAGGAGGAATGGGAAAATGGATTGGATTATTGCGTTGATCGTTGGCGGGGTCGCTGGCTGGCTGGCTAGTCTCGTTATGAATCGCGATGCCTCGATGGGTATCTTCTGGAATATCGTGGTGGGCTGTGTTGGCTCGGTTATCGGCAATATGATTGCTGGTCCTGTGCTTGGGATTACCGGCAGCGTTCAGGAGTTCTCGCTTGTCGGATTGGGCGTAGCGGTCGTCGGTGCGGTTGTATTGCTCGGCATCGTAAACCTGATCCAGCGTGGGCGGGTTCGCTAAACCACACAAACACCGCCTCTTTTGGAGACGCGGTTACAGGATTGTAATCCTTACACGGGGCGGCGCGGATAGCGTCGCCCTTTTGTTTTTACGCGAGATTGATGCGTCAACGGTCCGTTTCAGAGAAGCCAAAATGCATCATCTGATAGGCAAATGTCGCTTGTCGGGAGCATTTGGCGGTTCACCGAATTATCCTGCAGATACCAATGCTTCGTTGCCCCGCGCGTGCATGAGGTCTAAGAGGTATTGCACTGGGTGAGTTATTTGAATAATACACCTCTGCGTTAAAGCGAAAACTGAGCCTATGAACTACGAAAGCAAATTCAGCGCAGAAGCCGATAGTGCGAGCATGTCTGACTATGACCTGTCAGGCGATCGCCGCTCTGGCTTGAGTCGCAAGTGGCTGATTATCGGTCTGATTGGTCTGCTTCTGGCGGCCGGCGCGGCGTTTGCCTTTTGGCAGGGGCAGACCGCTTCGCAAGTCGCTGCTGGCGATCGCCAGTCGCAGGCCTCCAGCGTGACAGTTATCGTACCTGGTCAAGCCAACATTCTGGGCCAGATCACCGCTAATGGCTCGATCGCTGCCCGGCGGGAGCTTCCGGTCGGTGTGGTCGGCGAGGGTGGACGCGTGGTGTCTGTCCCGGTGGAGCAGGGCCAATGGGTCCGCAAGGGCCAGGTGCTGGCGGCAATTGATCGCTCTGTCCAATCGCAACAGGCACGCAGTGCTGCGGCCAATATCGAAGTAGCCAGAGCCGATGCGAAACTGGCACAAAGCAATCTCGTTCGCGCCATGCAGCTGGTCGAGCGCGGCTTTGTATCGCAAGCGAATATCGAACAGCTTACCGCCACACGCGATGCGGCTCAGGCGCGGGTAACTGTGGCTGAAGCGCAGTACCGTGAATTACTGGCGCGCAATGCACGACTTAACATCGTGGCACCTGAATCGGGCTTGCTTTTACAGCGCAATGTAGAGCCCGGTCAGACAGTGAGTGCTGGCTCCGGCACTCTGTTCAGCATCGCCAAGGGCGGAGAGATGGAGCTTCTGGCGCGTGTAGGCGAAAGCGAGCTGGCCAGGCTTTCAACCGGTGCAATGGCACAAGTGCAGCCGGTCGGATCGAGCGAGACATTTGAAGGGCAGATCTGGCAGATCGAGCCAACCATTGATCCCCAGGATCGTCAGGGAACCGTGCGTGTCGCTCTTGCTTACGATCCCGCCTTGCGGCCTGGCGGCTTTGCCAGCGTGAACATCTCTACCGGAAAAATTGATGCGCCTATCCTTCCTGAAAGCGCCGTCTTGAGCGATGCTGAAGGAAGTTATGTCTACATCGTCGATGATGAAAACAAGGCGCAGCGACGTGCTGTGACGCCCGGGCAAAGCACTCGCGAAGGAATAGCCATAGCTTCAGGTCTTGATGGAAGCGAAAGTATCGTCCTGCGGGCTGGCGGCTTCCTCAATCCTGGTGAAACGGTGAATCCGATCCGCGAGGACGCGCAGTAGCGCGCAGGCTTCCAATGAATTTCCGCAACCTTTCCGCTTGGTCGATCCGCAACCCGGTCATTCCGCTGGTTCTGTTTACCGCGCTGTTCTTCGCCGGGATCATGAGCTTCCTGCGGATGGATGTGGTGAACAACCCGGATATCGAATTCCCGGGCGTTTCCGTCGGCATTTCTCAACCAGGTGCTGCGCCGACAGAGATCGAGAACCAGATCACGCAGCAGGTTGAATTGGCGGTGCGTGCGCTCAATGGTGTGCGCAACATCAGTTCGACAGCACGGGAAGGCTTCTCCAGCACATTTGTCGAATTCGAGATCGGGACCGACCCGAACATTGCGGTCGCGGACGTCAAGAACGCGATTGACCGCGTTCGCGGGTCGCTGCCTGACGGGATCCTCGAACCCAATGTGCAGCGCGTTGACATCGCCGGCGGCTTCCTCGGTATCTTCGCTGTTCAAGCGGACGACATGACAATCGAGCAGCTGAGCTGGTTCATCGACGACACCATAGCCAAGCGGCTTCTAGCGGTCGAAGGCATGGCTGAAGTCAACCGCTTTGGCGGCGTTAATCGCGAGATCGAGGTCCTGCTCGATCCGGTGAAGATGCAGTCGCTGGGCGTGACTGCAGGTCAGATCAACTCCGTTCTTCGCCAGTCCAATATCGATGCCGGCGGCGGCATGGCCGAAGTGGGCGGCACGCGCCAGTCAGTCCGCGTTCTTGGCAATAATGAGAGCGCGTTCGAGCTGTCGCAACGCCAGATACAGCTCGGCGGCGGACGCACGATTCGCTTGGCGGATGTAGCGCAAGTACGCGATGGCTATAGCGAACAGACTTCGGTTGCGACCTTGCGCGGCCGCGAAGTCGTGAATTTCAGGCTCGCTCGCGCCAAGGGTGCATCGGACGTTACGGTTTATGCTGAAGCGCAGGAAGTGCTCGACCAGATCCAGGCGGAAAACCCGGGCATCGAGTTCTATCAGCTGTTCAACACGGTTCGTTACACCAAGGATCAGTATGAAAGCTCGATCAGGGCGATGGTCGAAGGCGCGATCCTAGCCGTAGTCGTCGTGTTTTTCTTTCTGCGCGATTGGCGCGCAACGATTATCTCGGCGGTCGCGATACCGTTGTCGGCTATTCCGACTTTCTGGTTCATGGAGCTGCTGGGCTTCAATCTGAACCAGCTTTCGCTATTGGCTCTTGCGCTTGTAGCCGGGGTGCTCGTCGATGACGCCATTGTGGAGATCGAGAATATCGTGCGCCATATGCGCATGGGCAAAACCGCCTATCAGGCGTCGATCGATGCCGCTGACGAGATCGGCCTCGCCGTTGTCTCAACCAGTTTCTGTATCGTCGCGGTGTTTTTGCCGGTCGGCTTGATGCCGGGCGTGAGCGGTCAGTTCTTCAAGAACTTCGGCCTGACCATTGTTGTCGCAGTGCTCATGAGTTTGGCTGTCGCACGGATGATCACGCCGATGATGGCGGCCTATTTCCTGAAGTCCAAAGGGCATGCGACGCACGGCGAAGGCAAATGGATGGACCGCTACATGGGCATCCTGCGGTGGTCGCTTGATCGCGGCAAACTGCATGCGCGGCGGGCGGGTCTGCCCGGCCCGAAAAGACGATGGGCCTATGTTGTGAGCTTCATGCTTGTCATCATATTGGCGATCCTCACGCCCGGCGCTGCCGTTCTGGGATCATGGTCTGCCTTGGCAAGTCTCGACATCACTAACACGCTGCTTGGCGCCTTTGGCCTCAATTCGTCTGATGGTGCCGGTTTTGTTTTCGGCCGCGTTCTGCTGATCTTGCAGCTGGCGCTCGTGACTGCATTGGGATTTCTCGCAGTGCTCCTGCTTCTCGCTGTCTTTCGTACAGCGACGCGCATGGTTGGTACCGGCATCCACAATAGCTGGCAGTACCTCGAGGCGCGTTTTTATGATCACCGGGTCTGGATGCTCGGCGTGGGCTATTTTTCATTCCTGCTGACGATCCTTTTGTTCATGAACCTGCCCTTCCAGTTCGATCCGGAAGTCGACAACGACAACAGCGAAGTCGAAATCGAGATGGTGCCGGGTACGACCCTCGCCTCGACGCAGCGCGTGGCCAATGAGGTCACCGCGCTGATGGAAGAGCAGCCTGAAGTGGACAGAGCGCTTCAGGTCGTTCGTCAGGGTTCCGCGACAATCTACATGCAGCTGACGGATGATCGCGAGAAGAAGTCCTTTGAATTCGAGCGCGGACTGTCACAAACGCTTGCACAATACCCGGATGCGCGCGTTCGCTTCCAGTCATCGGCTGGACCCGGCGGCGGCGGCAGCGGGCGTGACCTCTCGGTCATGCTGGCAGGGTCCGATCCTGTCCTATTGAACGAGACAGCGGGACAATTGGTCGAAGAGATGAAGGCTCTCGACACAGTTGTCGCACCACGAATTTCTGCTGACCTCAGCCGTCCTGAACTCATCGTTCGTCCTCGTCCTGACCTTGCAGCAGAGCTTGGCGTTACGACAGCCGCACTGAGCCAGGCGATACGCATCGCGACTATGGGCGAGATCGAACAGAACGCCGCCAAGTTCTCCTTGTCTGACCGCCAAATTCCGATCCGTGTGAAGCTCCCTGTCGAGAGCCGACAGGACCTGTCGACGATCAAGAACCTGCCTGTCCCTATCGCGTCAGGCGGGTCGATCCCGCTAAGCAGTGTTGCCGACATCAGTTTCGGCGCCGGTCCGACGTCGATCCAGCGCTACAATCAAAGCCGCCGGGTGTTCATCGGTGCTGACCTCGCGCCAAACATTCTGCGCGGTGTGGCGATGGAGCAGATCAACAATCTCCCCACTTTGCAAAACCTGCCTCAAGGTGTGAATCAGGATGCAGTGGGTGCAGCGGAGCTTGAGCAAGAGCTTTCCACTAACTTCACCAACGCGCTGATCGCCGGCGTGCTGTTGGTCTTTGCTGTGCTGGTACTGCTGTACAAGCGCCTCATGAGCCCGCTGGTCAATATGACGTCGCTGGCTCTGGCACCTCTTGGTGGGATATTCCTTGTCTGGCTGGTGGGCCAACCGCTCTCAATCCCGGTTCTGATTGGTATCCTGCTGCTGCTTGGCATTGTTTCCAAGAACTCGATCCTACTCATCGATTTCGCGATCGAGGAGATGGAAACCGGCAAACGCAAGCTCGATGCCATCATGGAAGCGGGACACAAGCGGGCTCAGCCGATCGTGATGACCACAGTTGCGATGACAGCAGGAATGGTGCCAACCGCGATCTCGCTAGGTGGCGATGGAGCATGGCGCGAACCAATGGGTACCGTGGTGATTGGCGGACTTATCCTTTCAACGCTGCTAACCTTGCTGATTGTTCCAGCAGGCTTCAGCCTTGCAGATGGGTTCGAGAAGCGTGCCGGTCCGTGGATGCGTACGCGCTTCCTCACCTTCAAGCCGGGCGATGATCGCTACGATGAGGAGCCTGGCGGACAGAATGCGGGCGGTCCGGGCATGCGTCCTGGTACCGAGCCGGCAGAGTAACTGTCGCAGTTCGCAAGCTAAATATGGCTGACGTGCCAACCTCTCCAGACTATCGCTTCGGTGGAGCGCCGCTTCCGCCCGACCAAGCCCGCCGCATGCGCTGGACGGCGACCGGGTTGCTGGTCGCGATGGCGGTCATGTTCTTTTCAACCCGGCCGTTTCTCGATGATCATGCGGCGTGGGGCTATGTCCATGCCTTTGCTGAAGCGGCGATGGTTGGCGGGCTTGCCGACTGGTTTGCAGTGACAGCATTGTTCCGCCATCCGCTCGGGCTGCCGATCCCGCACACGGCGATTATCCCGGAAAACAAAGACCGTATTGCAGATACCATGGCGCAATTTCTGCGCGACAATTTCCTGACCCCCGCGGTCGTCGCACGGCGGATGCAGGGGATGAACGTCGCCAAGGCGGCTGGCGAATTCCTGACCGCACGCCCCGATGTAGCCGGTGACAATCGTTCGCGCATTACCGCAGGGGCGGCAGAACTTCTTGCTGAAGTCCTCGAATCGCTAGATCCGGACAGGCTCGGCAATCAGGTGCGCAGCGGGCTTGCCGGTCAGTTCGGTAAGATCGATGTCTCGCCTTTGCTCGGGCGGATGCTGGAAGGCGCGATCGCGGACGGGCGACACATGCCGCTGATGGATGGCTTCATCCGCTGGGCGGGCCTGACGCTTGAAGACAACGAAGAGACCGTTCGCGACATCATTCACGAGCGCGCCAATGCGGTGCTTCGCTGGACCGGGCTTGATGAGCGTATCTCTGCTTCTGTTCTGGATGGCCTTTACAAGCTGTTGGCAGAAGTTCTGGTCGATCCCGAGCATCCGTTGCGCAGCAAGATCGAAGAGGGACTCGAACAACTCAGCAAGGATCTTCAGCATGATCCCAAGACCCGTGAGCGGGTAGAAACGATGAAGCGCGAATTGATCGAGAATCCGGCGGTCGCTGAATGGTGGATGGGCGTGTGGGAGCGTATCCGCCGCTCGCTGATCCGCCGTGCGCGTGATCCGGAAGGAACGCTGGGTGAAGAGATGCGCAAAGGCCTCGCGGAGATGGGTGAGGCACTGCAAAAGGATGAGCGTCTGCAGATGCAGATCAATCGCTTCGCGCGCCGCACCATGGTCGGTGTTGCCACGCGATATGGCGATCAGATCGTTCAGCTGGTGTCAGAGACTGTCAAACGCTGGGATGCTGTGACCATTACAGGGCGGATCGAAAGCGCCGTTGGACGCGATCTGCAGTTCATCCGGATCAACGGGACTCTGGTGGGTGGCCTGGTTGGAATGACGCTGCACTTCATTGACGGGCTGCTTTTCGGCTAAGCATGACTGCGTAGGTACTGCGCAGACGCTGACCAGCAACACTCTAATATTATTGATTTTTATCAATTTTCACGTGGCTACGTAAGGCTACCTAGGCACGTGACAGTCTCTGGCTAACCAGACACCTCTACCCCTGCTTGCACGTCAAGGGGGAATAGCCATGACCATGCCAGCCAATGAGATGCCTCGTGCGGCTGCATCGGGCAAAGTCAGGTCGCGAGATGCTTTGGAGTGTCAGGTGGAGCGTGTGCAACTCGCACGGCGCTTGGCACTTGGTCAGCCATCAGCACAGGAAGACCGCGAGTTCGCTCGGCTACTCGACGCGTTGAGTGGCCGCATGTTGCATCTCGTTCGCGTCTATCGGCTAACCGACATACTTGAAGATGCACGGCAGGCGTGCGCGATTGCGGTGGTGCGCGCGCTCGACAGTTACGACCCACGGCAGGCGCGTTTCACGACCCATGTCACTTGGCAGTTGCGGGGCGAACTGCAATCCTTGCGTCACCGTGTGCGACTAGACCAGCGGCGCAGCGCGCGCAGTGCCGGGATTACGACCGTCCAGCTCGAATCGCTTGGCGATGACGGTGCGCAGCCCTTCGAGCCAGTCGATGACGGCGCATTGCCGAGAACCGAAGCCGGCGCGAGCCAGGCCATGGTGCTGCAGGTAATGGATGGCTTGCTGGACGAGCTTCACGCGCCGGAGCAAGAGCGCTGGATCATTCAAGATCAACTGCTGGACCGCGAGCCGCGGCCTGGCGTCAAATCGTACACTGCTGAACAACGCCGCCAGATCACGCGGCGAACCTACCGCAATTGTGCGAAGGTCATTGCGAGGGCAGAGCAGGTTTAAGGCTTTGCCTTACGGACTGAATGTCACTTGCGTGTAGTAATATGCCGGGACCGGTGAGCCTTCCGCGTCAGTGGCGGGATCGAACATAGCGTGCTGGATCAGGATCAGGCAGACGATCTCGTTGAAGCTCGCGGGGCCGACATATCCCGTCACCGTGCAGTTGGTCGCGCGGCCCTGCGTGTCGACTGCAAGCTCGATGGCCACACGTCCGCCCAGACCTTTTTCATACATGTGGAGCGGATAGGACTGGCGCACTCTCCTGGCCCAGCGCTCTTGAAATCGGGGCTTCGGCCCGGTCCCGGCATAATCGGGTTCATTCGAATGCACACCAAACCGATTTGAAAGCACAGAAGAACAGGCTGACAAGCTTGCATATGCTTCCGCAAAGCCCTCAAGCTCGAGTGTCACAGGCTGTCTGACAGAGCCGCCCAGTGTTAAAGAGCGTATGGCCTGGAGCCTCTCGCTGCGCTCGGCTGGCGTCACGCGATTGGTCAAAACCTCTCGCATGCTTTCCTGATCGAAGGGGTCGAGTTGGTCGCGAGCAGGATCGGCGAAGGGCTCGACGCCATAAAGGATAAGGCTTGGCCGGCCGCGCGAAGAGACCACCGCTGCATAGTGCCTTTCAATCATCGGTTAAGGATCAAAGCCAAGCTTGATCAAGGGGCCATCAGGCAGTTCGAATGGCTCGCCGATGAGGATAAGATTAAGAGAATCCCGCTCACCTCCTTTTTCGACCCGCAAGGTGACAGAGATATCGCCTGAACCGAACGTAGCGCTCATCCGGCAGCGGTCTTCCATGGCGCGATGTTGCCATGAACTTGTCGGAGCGAGGCGGAGCTCAGACGTGGAAGCGTCGCTGCTTTCCTGCGCTGCAAGAGCGGTTGGCAAGGTGAAAGCCGCTGCCGCGAGCGCTGCGAGGTGGGCCTTGACTCTACGCATTGTGCAGAAGGGGAGCGCGCCGCGGTAATTCATTCAGAACCCCAGCTTTCCTTCGGGCGCCTGCGCAGCAAACCGTGCGCGTCCACCATCGGCCGCCCCGTCAGCCGATAGACCACCGAGGTCATGTAAATTCCCTTCATCGGATTGCCTTGAAAATCCCTGGCCGGGTCGAAGCGGCTGTGCTTGAGCAAGTCATTGCAAGCTGCCTCTTGAAGAGGTTTCGCGGCCAGTTGATGGAGCGTATCACAGCGTTCTGCGCGCCCCTCTTCATTGACGATCAGGCGGACAGGGACTGGCCCGGACCATCCGGAGCGCAGCGCTTGGCTCGGATAATTGTGATGCAGCTTTCGCGCCCATTCGGCTTGATCGACAGGTTGTGCGCCGCTCTTTGCGCCAGTGAAAGGACCGAAAGGAGCCATCTTCTCGCTCGCACACTTGTCGAGCGTCGCAAGGGCGACAGCCACGCTGCCCGTGTGCAGAGCGACCGGCTCTTCCGAAGCGCCTGTGATCACATAATGGCTCGCTTCGTTTTCCAGTTCGGCACGTTTCATCACGCGCTCGGCTGCGCTTTCGATCTTTCGCGTTTCCTTGAACAGCAGCGTAGCGAATGCGACGCCGGGCTTCTCGCCGAGCGATGCATTGGCAACATAGCCGTGTTCGGCATAGCCGCTCGCCGGCACGAACTGCGTTTCAAGCGTGCCGCGCAGTCGGGTGATGCCATCGCCGAACAGCCCGACTTGAACGGTCCAATCCGGCTGTACGCGCTGCCATGTGAGCGTCACTTGGCGACCGTCTTGGTGGGCAAAGTCGCGCCTGATCGTGCAGCCCGGGCCTTTGCGCGAGAGCCGCCATTTGCTGGTTGGCTCGAACCGGTCAGCGACGAAGGTGTCGGCTTCTTCCGATGTGCTTTGGTCGGATGAAGCGTCCTCGACGGTCAAGCCAGCGTCGTCTTGAGCGGAAAGCGAAGGGGAGGCGATGCATATCGCTGCGATCACTATCGACATTGCCGGTTTCATGAAGCGCAAGACGTAGCCTCCTTATCTATCGATCGCGTAGATTATACGGGTTGCATAATATGAGCGCATGGGATTGCCTTGTGCATCCAGTGCCGGTTCAAACTTGGCGCGCTTCATCGCCTGGCATGCGGGTGATTGGAGCGTTTCAGTGGCAGTTGCATTCTCGACCGTGCATTCAGACCAAGAGCCGTCTTCCTCGACAATCAATCGCATTCTGAAGACGCCCTGCTCGCCTTTTCGCAATGCATCTCTTGGAAAAGTTTCGGAAATCCGCTGCGCGAGCGTGCGGATATTCGTCCATTTTGTAGGTGTATAGAGCTTGTGCTGTTCAGGGTTCAGGCCCCAACGGATCAGTAGCTCTTCCGTGCACGCATTCAGCGCTTGAAACGGCCCCTGCATGTTGCCCGTCTCGAAGGACAGAATATCGTCATCATTCTTGATGACGAAACGATTGATGGAATTGGCGCGCTGCAAGTCCAATCCACCCGTAATTTGCCGGCGCTCTTCTGCAATATCTGCAAGCTCTTCCCTTACCTCGATAGCAAGAGTACTAAAAATCAACGCGTCTCCATAACCAGACACCTCTCCTCGCATCGGCCGTAATTCAATCATCGGCACGTACCCAATGAACCCGACATCCACGCCAAGATTTCGTTCAAAGCGCCTGCGCTCATACCTCTTGAGCTCCGGCCCGGCCAAAGTAAGCTCAAACCCTTTACTAGGGCTGGCCTGCTCAATGTAAAGCAAGTGGGGACTGTCGTCGCTCCCGAACAAACGCGACAGGCGGCACCGCTTCTCGCCGAAATCGATGTTCCAAGGCGAGCGCGGTTCGAGTTTGACCGCATCCTCGCGCGCGGCGACCTCGTCTGCTGTCGGCTCCTCAGCGGCCGCAGGTGCCGCCGCAAGAGCAATCAAAGCCGAGGTCAGCAAGGAAAGTGAAGCTCGCATAACATGTCCCTTCATTGCTCAAACGAGTCCACTGGTGGATCGTTCGACGTGCCTGGTGCCGCAACTTTTATCGAAATGGCCAAAGCTTTGGACTAACGCGCATTTCATCTACATTCTGTAGCTCACATTCATGATGTGGAAGCTCGCGAAGGGCTGGCCATCTGCGTCCAAGGCAGGCTCGTATCGCCCGTGCTCCATAATGGCGCGGCATGAAGCATCATAAAGCTGCTTGTCGGCAATGGCACCGAGTCCGACGCAGTCTGTAACAGCACCAGTCTCGTCGATAGCCAGGCGCAGCCGGGTCGCACCGACGACACCGCGCAAAGCGGCCCTTATAGGATAGCTCCGGCGGACATGCCCGGACCATTCGCTGAAATCTCTCGCCATTGCACGGCGACTCTGAGAAGCATAGCGCTCTGGGTCTACGCCCCAACTTTCCATCAGGCGATTAAGGCAGTGCTGCCGGACTTCCATCAGGTCAGCCATCGCGCCTGTCTCCAGCCGCACCGGTTCGCCAAAGCCTCGCAGAATCTCCAAGGCCTCAACCACCTTGGCCCATTCAGTGCGAGCCTGATCAATCATCGCAGGAGTCTTTCTGACGCCTTTGAGCTCGTCCGGATAGATCGCTCCGAAACTGCCGCTGACAAAATACCCCTGTCCGCCATCGTCAGAGTTCATCTGGTAGGGGCTCTTGCGTTTGCGCACACGCTCGTCTGGCGCGAAACGGTATTCGAAGCCTTTGTCGCGAGAGCGCCGTTTCTCCGACATTACGATAAGATCATAGGATATGCCCGGCTGATATTGGCGGAATTCTATCCAGAAGCTCTCTTTGTTCGATTTGAAGACACGGCGAAAGGCACAGTGATCTGCCGCGTAATCAAACACCCAAGGGCCTGCAGCTTCGAAGCTTTCCGCTTCGCCTTCCTTGGCAAGTGATTGAGGTGTTAGGAACATTGCCAAAGTGGCAATCGTCACGATCCCGATGAGCGAAGACACAGCGCGCATAAACAAAACCTCCGAGAAGCCAGCATAGCTTCCCGGAGGTTCGTATCAAGTTACGTTATTATAAAGGGTTGGCGCGTCCTTAGAGCTTCTCCATCAGCTCCGGCACGACCTTGTAGAGGTCGCCGACAAGGCCGATATCCGCGACCTGGAAGATCGGGGCATCTTCGTCCTTGTTGATCGCGATGATCGTCTTGGAGTCCTTCATACCCGCCAAGTGCTGGATGGCGCCGGATATACCGATCGCGATGTATACTTCGGGTGCGACAATCTTGCCGGTTTGACCGACCTGATAGTCGTTGGGAACGTACCCTGCGTCAACTGCAGCGCGCGATGCGCCGATGCCTGCGCCGAGCTTGTCGGCGAGCGGCGTGATGTACTGCTCGAACGTCTCGGAATCTTTCAGCGCACGGCCACCTGAGACGATGATCTTTGCGCTGGTCAGTTCAGGGCGCTCGCTTTCAGCGATTTCCGCCCCGACAAAGCTGGAGAGGCCCGCATCGCCTGCACCGGATACCGCAGAAACGCTCGCTGAGCCGCCTTCAGCCGCTGCTTTGTCAAACGCCGTGCCGCGCACGGTAATGACGAGCTTCGCATCCGAGCTCTCAACCGTGGCAATCGCGTTGCCGGCATAGATCGGCCGTGTGAAGGTCTTTTCCCCTTCAACCGAGAGAATGTCCGAAATCTGCATCACGTCGAGCAGAGCTGCAACGCGCGGTGCGATATTCTTGCCTGTGGTTGTGGCAGGGAAGAGCACGGCGTCAAAGCCGTCCATCAGGCCTGCAACCAGCGGCGCGACGTTTTCTGCCAGCGCATTCGCGTAGGCGGCATCGTCTGCCAAGTGCACAGCGCCAACGCCTGCGACCTTCGCGGCTTGGTCAGCTACGCCTGCGCAGCCGCTGCCGGCCACGAGCAGATCTACATCGCCCAGTTTGGAAGCCGCTGTCACCACGGACAGCGTTGCGTCCTTCATCTCGCTATTGTCGTGTTCGACCCAGACGAGAGTTTTCATGTCATAATTCCTTTCTTGTCCGGGTTAGCTCAAGCGATGCCGAGCGCTTTGATCTTGGCGACCAGCGCATCGACGTCTTCAACCTTTTCACCGGCCTGACGAACCGGAGGCTCGGAGACATTGGTGGTGGTGAGGCGCGGCGCGATATCGACGCCGTAATCGCTAGGTGCTTTGGCATCCAAAGGCTTCTTCTTAGCCTTCATGATGTTCGGGAGCGAAGCATAACGCGGCTCGTTCAAGCGAAGGTCGGTGGTGATGATCGCTGGAAGCGAAAGCTTGACGGTTTCAAGACCGCCATCGACCTCGCGTTTCACCGTCACGCTGTCGCCTTCGACTTCGACGGTGTTTGCGAATGTGCCTTGCGGGCGGCCCATCAGAGCTGCGAGCATCTGGCCGGTCTGGTTGCTGTCGTCAGAGATCGACTGCTTGCCGAGCATCACGATGCCAGGGCCTTCTTCCTCGGCAATCGCCTTGAGGATTTTCGCGACTGCAAGAGGCTCCACATCAACGCCGTCTTCCACTTCGACGAGGATTGCGCGGTCAGCACCCATGGCGAGCGCGGTGCGCAGCGTTTCCTGAGCCTTCGCCGGGCCGATCGAGACTGCGATGATCTCTTCCGCCTTGCCCGCTTCCTTGATGCGGATCGCTTCTTCGACAGCGATCTCGTCAAACGGGTTCATGCTCATTTTGACGTTGGCCAAATCAACGCCCGAGCCGTCTGCCTTGACGCGCGGCTTTACGTTGTAATCGATCACCCGCTTAACGGGGACGAGGATTTTCATAGGTCTTCTTCCTCTGCGTAAGTGTTGCCTTCGCTCTAGCTTGCGTTTACGTAAACGTCAAGCAAGGGCGGTCTTGTTCATTCTGCACGCTGCGTATGTACTTACGCAACAATGCGGGCGTGTTTCCCGCTTTTGCTATGCGCGTCAGGCGGCCTGCTTGACTTCAGCGACGATCTTCTTTGCAGCATCGCCAAGGTCGTCCGCAGGCACGATAGGCAGGCCGGAATTGGCGAGGATTTCCTTGCCTTTCTCGACATTGGTGCCTTCCAGGCGAACCACCAGCGGCACGCCGAGATCGACTTCCTTCGCGGCGACCACGATGCCTTCCGCGATTGTGTCGCAGCGCATGATCCCGCCGAAGATATTGACGAGGATGCCTTCAACTGCCGGGTCCTTGAGGATGATCTTGAACGCCGCAGTCACTTTCTCTGTCGTCGCGCCGCCGCCAACGTCAAGGAAGTTAGCCGGGAAGGCGCCATTCAGCTTGATGATGTCCATCGTCGCCATCGCGAGGCCTGCACCATTGACCATGCAGCCAATGTTTCCGTCGAGCTTGATGTAAGCCAAGTCGTACTGGCTTGCTTCAACTTCCGCTGGGTCTTCTTCGGTTTCATCGCGCATGGCCTCGACATCGGCGTGGCGATAGAGCGCATTGCCATCAAAACTCATCTTGGTGTCGAGCACCAGCAGCTGGCCATCCTTGGTTTCAACCAGTGGGTTGATCTCCAGCATCTCGCAATCGAGATCCATGAATGCGGTGTAGAGCTGCTTGGCGAGCTTCTGCGCTTGCTTGTTGAGATCGCCCTTGAGCTTGAGCCCGAAGCCCACAGCGCGGCCATGATGCGGCATGAAGCCTTGCGCAGGGTCGATCGTGATGGTCACGATCTTCTCAGGCGTCGAATGCGCGACCTCTTCAATGTCCATTCCGCCTTCGGTCGAGACGATCATCGCGACTTGGCCCGTGGCGCGGTCGACCAGCATGGAAAGATAGTATTCTTTCTCGATATCGACACCGTCTGTGACATAGAGACGGTTGACTTGCTTGCCTTCGGCCCCTGTCTGGATCGTCACAAGCGTATTGCCGAGCATTTCGTTCGCATCGCTGCGCACATCGTCGATCGACTTGGCAAGACGCACGCCGCCTTTCGCCTCTTCACCCAGCTCTTTGAACTTGCCCTTGCCGCGGCCACCTGCATGGATTTGCGCTTTAACGACATACAATGGCCCAGGCAGCTTCTCAGCAGCCGCGACCGCCTCTTCCACTGTCAGCGCGGCGTAACCTGCAGGAATGCCGATGCCGTATTTCGCGAGCAATTCCTTGGCTTGGTATTCGTGGATGTTCATTTTCTGGGGAAGCTCCCGTCGTCCTGTTAGTCTCGACTCACCCGAAGGCTGATACCAGCGGGCCTTGCTGCAGGCCTAAGCATGATTGAGCCGCCTTGAAAAGTAGACTTTCGTGCCGCAGTGCGCTCCTATCAACGCTATGATCGATTCTGCACGTCTCAACGCCATTGTCAGTGAAGCGGGGCGCATTGCGCTAAGCCGTTGGCCCGGTGCTGGCCACGAGGTCGAGATGTGGGAGAAAGAGCCGGGGCATCCGGTCTCGGTTGCAGATATCGAAGTCGACAGCTTTCTGAAGCGCGAACTTGGCAAGCTCCTGCCATCTGCCGGTTGGCTTTCGGAGGAAACAGCGGATAATCCAGCCCGCCTCAAGAATGATCTTGTGTGGCTGGTTGATCCTATAGACGGCACGCGCGACTTTATTCGCGGACGCTCCGGCTGGGCGATCTCTGTCGCGCTTGTCAGCAATGGAAGGCCGCTCATCGGGATGCTGAGCGCGCCCGCGCGTGACGAGGAATGGCTCTCTGTTGCAGGCCAAGGCGCAACGCTCAACGGCACCACGATTAGAGCATCTGTTTGCGGGGATTTTGTAGGCGCTCGTGTGCCAACCGATCAGCTGGCAAAGATCGATAGCGATCTGACGATGGTCGAGAAGCCCAATTCCATTGCTTTGCGAATGGCAATGGTGGCCGCAGACAAAGCGGATCTGGTTGCGACTTTGCGCTGGGGTTATGAGTGGGACATTGGGGCCGCGACGCTCATCGCTCGCGAGGCCGGCGCGATGATCTCCGATGCGCATGGCGGACAGCTCGCTTTCAACAAACGCGACCCGCGTGCTTTCGGTGTCGTCGTGTGCGCGCCGCAAATCCATGAAGCAGCAATTGTACGGCTCAAAGACCGGGCAGAGCTGTTTGCGAAAAAGGGCGCTGAAGCCTTCAAATAGCCACTCAATGAAAAAGGGCTGACGTTTCCGCCAGCCCCCTTTTGTCACGTATGCCTCGCAGCGATCAGTTGGATTGCTGGGCGGCTTCGACCTGCTCCTGGCTGATCGGTGTGATCTTGATTTCAACCCGGCGGTTCAAAGGTTCCGCCACATTGTCGCCAGTTGGCACACGCAGATACGCGGCTTGCTCGCCGAAGCCCTGCGTTTCGATCCGGGCGCGTGATACGCCGCGCGCGACGAGATAGTTTGCGACTGTTTCTGCACGCTGTTCGGACAGGCGCTGGTTCAGCGCATCAGAACCGGTGGTGTCAGTAAAGCCGTACACGTCGATAAGGCTGTCAGGATATTTGATCAGACTGTCAGCCACGGTGTTGAGTGTTTCATAGAAACCAGGATTGATATCGGCTGAGCCGCTCGCGAAAGTCACGCCGTCCGGCAAACGCACGAGGATCGCGTCCTGATCGCCAACTTCTTCAACTTCTACGCCGCTGCCTTCGGTTTGTTCGTCGAGCTCGCGGATCTGGTCATCAAAGCGTTTGCCGATAACCGCGCCTGCAGAACCGCCGATACCTGCGCCGATAATGCGGGCCGTGTCGCCACCGACCACGCCGCCCAGCAGATAACCGAGTGTGCCGCCAAGCAATGCGCCGCCTGCGGTACGAGAGACTTTCTTCTCGCCGGTATTCGGGTCAGTTACACAAGCAGTGGTTCCAATCAGCGACAGGGCCGCGATACCCGACAGCAGTTTCTTTGATCTTGTCATAAGTTCTATCCTCCAAATGGCGCTCATATCAGGGGAGAGCGCGGATCGTGTGTATTTCTCAATAGTCCCCGAGTGTTAGCACACTAATCTGCTGCAACGCAGATCGTTTCTGTTCTGAAGTTGAAACGTGCCTGCTGTAAGATAGTTTCCTGCGATGGCTGGCGTAGCCACGATTTTATGCTAGCGAGCAAGGTGTGACACCGTTTCCCTGGGATAATCTGTTCATTATCATCGCGTTGATCGTGCTCAACGGCGTGTTTGCCATGTCCGAGCTCGCGATCGTGTCTGCAAAGCCGGCCAAGCTCAAGGCGCGCGCTGAGGCGGGATCGAGCGGCGCGAAGGCCGCACTTGCGCTTGCGGCTGAGCCGGGCAAATTTCTTTCAACCGTTCAGATCGGCATCACGCTCATCGCGATTATCACAGGCGCATATTCTGGCTCGAGTCTCGAAGCACCTGTGGGTGAAAGGCTGGCCATCTTGGGTGTTCCAGCGGACATCTCTAACGAAGTCGCATTCATCTCCGTGATCGCGATTACGACCTATTTGAGCGTAGTGGTCGGCGAACTTGTTCCTAAACAGCTCGCTCTACGCCATGCGATACCTATCGCACTGGTCATGGCGCGTCCGATGGCTTTGATCGCAAAGGTCGCTGGGCCGTTGGTCTGGATCCTCGACAAATCGTCTGCACTCATCATCCGCTTGCTAGGCATTCGCCCGGGCGGCCAGAACAGTGTGACGGCGGAGGAGCTCCATATGATCTTCGCTGATGCGACGCGCAGCGGTGTGATCGAGAAGGATCAGCATCAGCTGCTCGCAGGCGTTGTGCGTCTCGCTGAACGCCCTGTGCGCGAGCTGATGACACCGCGCCCCGAGATCGATTGGGTCGATATCAATGCAAGCGAAAAAGAATTGAAACGGGCAATCGACGAAAGTCCGCATTCCTTGTTGCCGGTGGCGGACGGCTCACCCGACGCCGTTCTGGGCGTGGTGAAAGTGCGCGAAGTGCTCGCGCGGCTGGTCGATGGCGAGCCTGTCTCTCTCGTCGACTTGATGCGCAAGGCTGAGGTTGTACCGGATCAGCTTGATGCGATGGATGCGCTTCGCGTGCTGCAGCAGTCTGAAACTCCCATGGCTATGGTGCATGATGAGTATGGCCATCTCGATGGCATTATCACACCGGTTGATTTGCTGACGGCGCTCGCAGGCACCTTCGCAAGCGATCAGGACGAAGGCGACGCACCGCAAATTGTCGAGCGCAAGGACGGCTCGCTGGTAATATCAGGCCAGCTTGATGCCGATGCTTTGGCAGACAGACTTGGGCTTGAATATTCGGACGATCGCGAGTTTGGCACAGCTGCAGGCTATGTCTTGTCGGTTCTCAAACGCTTGCCAACCGAAGGCGACAGCTTTGTCGACCAGGGTTGGCGCTTTGAAGTGATCGACATGGACCGCAGAAGGATCGACAAGCTATTTGTGGTAAAGGAGCCCGAGGACGCTTCCTCGGATTGAGGCACAGGTTCTTGGCCGCTTGTTTTTTGACTTTCGCACCCACCTCCGTGGGTGCGTCCTCGGTGCAGATCCCTCCGCTGCGCTGCGGAGCACCTGCGGGCGGGCGGTCGCCCTTGCCTGGCCTCCACCGGCCCGGTTCTTGGTCACGGCAGTCAAAGGCCGACTAGCCGTCACGCCATTTGACGCGTAAGCCAAGCGAGCCGGACGGCTCGCGCCCGGCGTTTGAGGGTCAAATCAAGAAGGAATAACCGCCTGCGCGAATTGTCCGTCACCTTCCGGTGCCGCGATGATGTCGCGCGTTGTGCTGCCCTTGGCGACAGTGTTGGTGTCCGGATCACCGACCTGGCTGCGAATGCCGGGCGCTGCGGCTCCTGCACGATCAAGCGCTGAGGTTTCGACAGAGCTACGCGGAGCCGGACCGCCAAACAACGCTTCCAGGGCTTGCTCTGACGCCGTGCCATCCGCAGGGCGCGGCGCGCCAGGTGCTGGCGGCACAAGATTGAAGTCAGGCGGCACTACGAGCGGTGCCTGACGCTGCACAGCAAACTCGTCCGGACGGTCACGGTTGAGGAAACCGCCGCCGCCGCAGCTTGCAAGCACGGAACTCGCAGCAGCAAGCAGAATGGCAGATTTTGCGGTACGCCCAGAAACAAACATCTCTAATTCTCCGAAGGGACGCTCTCTGCGTCCATTTCATCAGTGTCCTTTTCGCGCACGAACAGGCTGCGCACAAGGATTATCACAACGCCGATGGTGATAGCGGCATCTGCGACGTTGAAAACAAGGAAGGGACGGAAATCCCCAATGTGAAGGTCGGCATAGTCCAGCACATAGCCGAGCCGGTAGCGATCGACGATATTGCCCAGCGCTCCGCCGAGGATCATGCCGAGCCCCAGAATATCGCCGAGCAAACGCTCGCGCATCATCCAGATCGCGACGATCAATGCGATAAATGCTGTCAGAGCAACGAGAGCATAGCGCATCTCGATACTGGTCGCTTCCAGCATGCCCAGCGACACACCAAAATTGTGTACGCGGGTTAGGTCGAAAAAGGGCAGCAATTCCAGCTTGTCGCCTTGATACTCCAAGCCGAGCGGGCCATCGACCAACCATTTCACAACCTGATCGACGACAAAGATCACTGCCGCCAGCGCGAGGCCAATCTTTCGGTTGCGGGTGAACATGTCAGGCATTCACCACGCTGTCGCAGCGGTCACACAGGTCGCCATCTTCCGAAACTTCCGGAAGCAAGCGCCAGCAGCGGCCGCATTTGTGGTTGGTGCTCTTAGTGACAGTCACGCTGTCGCCTTGGCCGCGCGTGACTGACGCAGTGATGAACAATTCGGCGAGCTGTTTATCGCTGAAGCCATCCGGAACCGCGCTTTCTGGCACGACCACATCAGCTTCGTTTGACGAGCGGATGGTTTTCTCGCGGCGAAGCGGCTCGATCGCTTCGTTGACCTGTTCGCGCAGCTCGCGCAGCTTCTCCCAGCGCGCGCCATCGGCAGTGACGCCGGGCACTGGCGGCCATTCGAGCAAGTGGACACTTCCGCCATCTGGGTAGCGCGTACTCCAAACTTCCTCAGCCGTATAGACTAGCACTGGCGCGGCATAGCGCACCAGCGCGTGGAAGAGGATGTCGAGCACTGTGCGATAGGCATTGCGCTTCGTGGTGTCCGGCCCATCGCAATAGAGGCTGTCCTTGCGAATATCGAAGAAGAACGCCGACAGGTCCTCATTGCAGAAATCAACGAGGAGCCGCGTGTAAGTGTTGAAGTCGTAATCATCGACCGCCTTGCGCAGCTTGCCATCAAGCTCAGCCAGCATGGCGAGGACATAGACTTCCAGCTCCGGAATCTCGCCGGTATCCCCCATATCGCCGACGAACCCATCGAGCGCGCCGAGCAGATAGCGGAATGTGTTGCGCAGGCGGCGATATTGGTCGCCCACGCCTTTGAGGATTTCATCGCCTATGCGGTGATCTTCCGTGAAGTCGACGGAGAGCGCCCACAGCCGGATGATATCCGCGCCATATTGCTCCATGACTTTCAGGGGATCGGTCGTATTGCCGAGCGACTTCGACTGCTTGAAGCCCTTGGCATCCATGGTGAAGCCGTGGGTCAGCACTTGGTCATAGGGCGCGCGACCACGCGTGGCGCAGCTTTGCAAGAGCGAAGACTGGAACCAGCCGCGATGCTGGTCAGAGCCTTCCAGATAGAGGTCCGCCGGCGCGCGCAGGTCTGGCCAGCGCCCGCTTTCCAGCACGAATGCATGGGTGCAGCCGGAATCGAACCACACGTCCAGGATGTCTGTGACCATTTCATAGTCTTCGGCTTTGTAATCATTGCCGAGGAATTCCTGCGCACGCGCTTCATCCCAGGCATCGACGCCGTCCTGATGGACTGCTGCGACGATGCGAGCGTTCACCGCTTCATCGACGAGGTACTCACCGCTTTTACGGTCAACGAATAGCGTGATGGGCACGCCCCAGGCGCGCTGGCGGGAGAGGACCCAGTCAGGCCGCCCCTCGACCATGGAGCCAATGCGGTTGCGTCCTTTCTCTGGCACGAAGCGGACGCGGGCGATTTCTTCCATCGCGCGTTCGCGCAGGGTGGGTGCGGCGCACGGCTTCTCGTCCGCCGGGTCGATCGCGCCGCCTTCGCCTTCCCAGCCCTTTTCCTCTGCGGTCTTGGGGCTGAGCCAGGGCAACTCCTTGTCCATCGGCACGAACCATTGCGGTGTGCAGCGGAAGATGACCTTGGCCTTTGAGCGCCAGGAGTGGGGGTAGCTGTGCGCGTAATCCGCGCTCGCTGACAGGAGCGCGCCTGCTTCGCGCAGGTCCGAACAGATCGGTCCGTCGGGCGCGTTGAAGGGTTTGTTGATGACCGAACGGCGGCGTTCCTTGCCGTCTTCGTCCAGATCGCCTGCGCCCAGCCACAGCCAGTCATCGCGGTAGCGGCCATCATCCATGACTGCGAAGACGGGATCGATGCCGTGTTCCTTGCACAGCCAGAAATCGTCCTCGCCATGGTCAGGCGACATATGGACGAGGCCCGTGCCGCTTTCCGTGGTGACAAAATCGCCAGCGAGGAAGGGGCGCGGCGTCGCATAGAAGCCGCCCAGATGGTGCATCGGGTGACGGGCGACTGTTCCGGCGAGGTCGGAGCCTTTGAAGGCTGGATAAGCTCCCCTAGCATCGACCGAAGGCACTGGAAACTCATCTAAATCGAGGGGTTGAATCTCGACGTCTTCAAAACCGGGAACCGAGATGCTCTGCAGCATCTTATCGATCCGCCAATAGAATTCTTTGCTTAGTTCTTGAGCGACCAAAACCTTAGCGCCAGCGAGCGGGAAAACGCGTTCAAGCGCTTTGTGAAATCCTCGGTCGGTAGCGTCTTGGTCCACAAAGACGTCAATCGAGTACAGTCCGTACTCAACATCTGCCCCATAGGCCAAAGCCTGGTTCACCGGGATCGTCCACGGGGTCGTCGTCCAGATTACCGCGTGCGCGCCGACGAGTTCCTCGATCGGGCTTTCCGTGATCTCGAACGCCACGTCGATCTGCGGGCTGTCGGTCAGGTCTTCATACTCGACCTCGGCCTCCGCCAGCGCGGTCTTCTCTACCGGGCTCCACATCACCGGCTTCGAGCCTCGATAGAGATTGCCCGCTTCAGCAAATTTCAGCAGCTCAGCAACAATGGTACCTTCGGCCTGAAAATCCATGGTGAGATAGGGATTGTCCCAATCGCCCATGATGCCGAGCCGCTTCAGCTGCTCGCGCTGCGTATCGACCCAATGCTGCGCATAGGCGCGGCATTCGGCGCGAAACTCGGCAGGCGGAACCTCGTCCTTGTTCTTCTTTTTCTTGCGGTATTGCTCCTCGACCTTCCATTCGATCGGAAGCCCGTGGCAATCCCAGCCCGGCACATACGGCGCGTCCTTGCCGACGAGGTTCTGCGTGCGGCAGACCATGTCTTTGAGGATATGGTTTAGCGCGTGGCCGATATGCATGTCGCCATTGGCATAGGGCGGACCATCATGCAGGATGAACTTCTCGCGGCCTTCGCGGGCCTCGCGCAGCTGCTTGTAAAGCCCTTCGGATTCCCAGCGCGCCTGAATGCCCGGCTCCTTCTGCGGCAAGCCGGCCTTCATGGGGAAATCGGTCTTCGGCAGGAAGACGGTGTCTTTATAGTCGGGCTTTTCGGTCATTGCGGAAGCGCGCTTAGAAGCCTCCGCGCCTCGGCGCAATCCTTGTCCATCTGCGCGATCAGATCATCAAGGCTGTCGAACTTCGCTTCAGGGCGCAGGAAGTGATGGAAAGCGACTTCGATCTCCTGACCGTAGAGGTCGCCCGAAAAGTCGAAAAAGTATGGTTCAAGCAGTTCTTTGGGAGGCTCGAATTGCGGGCGCACGCCAACATTGGCCGCACCCTTCAAGATTTCGCCCGTGCTGAGAATTTTCCCGGTCACCGCGTAAATCCCGTATTTGGGGCGCTGGTAGTTTTCCAGGCTTAGGTTCGCAGTGGGATAACCGATTGTGCGCCCGCGCTTGTCACCATGTTCGACAATCCCGCGCACCGCGAAGGGGCGGGTTAGCAATTTTGCGGCAAGCTGCGGATCGCCGTCCTTCAAGGCCTGGCGCACGCGGCTGGAGGAAACGACTTCGCTGCCATCTTCGACCGCTGTCACAACCCGCGATTGGAGGCCCAGCTCGCCGCCTAGGGTCCGCAGCATGTCGACATTGCCTGCCGCGCCCTTGCCGAAAGTGAAGTCGCCGCCTGTCACCACGCCATGCGCGCCAAATCGCTCGATCAGGATATCGCGGATGAAGTCTTCTGCAGGCGTCCCGGCGAGCGCGCCATCGAAGTGGAACACCAGCATCGCAGACGCGCCCGCCGCGATATAAAGCTCCTGCCGCTGTTCGAGCGTGGTCAAGCGGAAAGGCGGGACATCGGGTTTGAAAAACCGCACCGGATGCGGATCGAAAGTCGCGATGATGGATGGTCGGCCTTGCTGCTGCGCCCAGCGGATTGCTTCTCCCGCGACAGCCTGATGCCCTTTGTGAAACCCGTCAAAATTGCCGAGCGCCACAATGGCTCCGCGCAAGGGATCCGGCACAGTCTCGCGATGATCGAGCCAGCGCATCAGCCGTCATCCTTTGCATCTGAGCGGACATAGCTCAGGAATGAGTATGCCGGCTTGCCATCATTTGCGTCATGGTCTTCCCGCGCGACCAATTGCCATTCAGCGCCCGGCGCGCGCATGAAAGTATCGCCCTGATATTCAGCATGGACCTGGGTCAACTCGATCCGGTCGGCCTGATCCCAAAACACGTCGTATATCGCTGCTCCACCGACGATGGCGATGTCGGTTTCCGCATTATCGCGACGGGCCAGCTCGAGCGCTTCCTTCACATTATGCGCTTGTTCGGCGCCCTCATTGTCGCAAGTCTCGCGCCGGGTCAGGACGATATGGCGGCGACCCGGAAGCAATCCGGGCAAGCTCTCGAATGTCTTGCGACCCATTATCATCGGCAAGCCTTCGCCATTTGTGCCCATGGTCAGCGCTTTGAAATGCTTGAGGTCTGCCGGAAGATGCCAGGGCAGCTTATTTTCACTACCAATCGTGCCGTTCTCGGCACGTGCGTAAATCAGGATGATATCGCCTGCCATGAAGCGCCTTCAGCTGTTCGGGCCTGAGTTTGACACACGCGTGACATGGCCCATCTTGCGGCCCTCCTTGGCCTCCGCTTTGCCATAGAGGTGCAAATGCGGCTCACCTGCCTCGCTAAGCATAGTGTGCGCCGTGAGCGCGTCTTTGCCGACAATGTTGCGCATTTCGATATGCGCAAAACGCGTGTCTGTGCTGCCCAATGGCAGGCCGCAAATCGCGCGGATGTGGTTTTCAAACTGGCTCGTTGCCGCGCCTTCAATGGTCCAATGTCCTGAATTGTGCACCCGGGGCGCCATCTCGTTGAAGACAGGACCCTCTTTGGTTGCGAAGAATTCCAGCGTCAAAACGCCAACATAACCAAGCGCATCCGCCACTTTGCCTGCGATAGTGCGAGCCTGTTCGACCTGAGCCGCAATGAGCTCGCCAGCTGGCAATGTAGACGTGACAAGCATTCCATCCGCGTGGACGTTAGCGGGCGAATCCCAGAAACGGACTTCGCCGACAGCCGAGCGAACAAGGATGACAGAGAACTCTGCAAGGAAGTCGACAAATCCCTCATAGACGCAAGGTTTGCCCGGAAAGCGCACTGCGTCTGCGTCTTTCAATGACTGCACCCGCCATTGGCCCTTGCCGTCATAGCCTTCGCGGGTGGTCTTCAAGATGCCCGGCGCGCCAATGCGTTCGACTGCTGCCTTGAAATCGGCCTCTGTGGTAGCGGCTGAAAACGGAGCAGGGCGAGCGCCGTGCACCTCGGCGAAGCGCTTTTCGTTCAAGCGATCCTGCGCGATCTCCAGCGCATTGGCTTTTGGCAAAAGCCGCTCGCGAGGCATGGCGTCAACCGCTTTCAGCGGAACGTTTTCAAATTCCCAAGTGATCACGTCGCATTGCGATGCAAATGCGGCCAATGCAGCCGTGTCACCCCAACCATTATGGAAGAAGTCTGTGCAAACCTCTGCTGCGACATTGTCACCTTCGGGCGCATAGCCGATCACGCGGTAGCCGAGCTGCGCCGCTGCAATCGCCATCATCCGGCCAAGCTGGCCGCCGCCAAAGATCCCAATTGTCGAGCCAGGCGGTAGTGGCGTGATGTCGCTCATTCGGGCACTTCGCCCACTGCATCGCTGCGCGCCTGACGCCACGCTTTGAGGCGGCCCGCCAGCGCTTCATCCTTGAGCGCCAGGATAGCGGCTGCCATGAGACCCGCATTGGTCGCGCCTGCTTCGCCTATGGCCAGTGTCCCGACCGGAACACCCGCGGGCATCTGCACGATGGAAAGCAAGCTGTCCTGGCCAGAGAGCGCCTTGGATTGGACCGGCACACCAAGCACAGGCAAATGCGTCATGCTGGCGATCATGCCAGGCAAGTGCGCAGCGCCGCCTGCGCCGGCAATGATGACGTCGAAGCCTTCGCTTTCAGCCCCTTTTGCAAAGGCCGTCATCCGGTCAGGCGTACGATGTGCGGATACGATGCGCGCTTCATGCTCGACTTCGAGCTCCGCCAAAACTTCAGTGGCGCGGCGCATGGTGGGCCAGTCCGACTGGCTTCCCATGACTATGGCGACTTTGCCTCCCATATGTGCCCCTTTCAGCCTATCCCGAGCCTTCAAACGTCTTTCAGGTAATAGCGCTCACTCGGCACCATATTGTCATCGAAATCATAGATGATCGGCTGTCCGGTTGGAATCTCCAGCCCCGTGATGTCTTCATCAGAGATATTCGAAAGATGTTTGACGAGCGCCCGCAGTGAATTGCCATGGGCGGAGATGATCACTGTCTCGCCGCTTGCAAGAACCGGCAGAATATCGCTTTCCCAATAGGGAAGCACGCGCTCAATCGTGAGCTTCAGACTCTCTGTGTAAGGCACATTGATACCTTCATAGCGGGAGTCTGCACCCGGATCATATTCGCTGCCCGGCTCCATCGGCGGTGGCGGCGTGTCGAAACTGCGGCGCCAGATATGCACTTGCTCATCGCCATGCTTGTCGCGCGTTTCCTGCTTGTTGAGTCCTGTGAGGCCGCCATAGTGCCGCTCGTTCAAGCGCCAATCCTTAGTGACAGGGAGCCACAAACGCCCAGCCTCTTCCAAGGCAAGATTGAGTGTCTTGATCGCACGGGTCTGAAAGCTCGTGAAGCACACAGTCGGCAGGACACCCTTGTCCTTCATCAGTTGGCCAGCAGCCTTTGCTTCTTCGACACCCTTTTCCGTGAGATCGACATCCCACCAACCGGTGAATCGGTTCTCAAGATTCCACTGGCTCTGGCCATGGCGAACAAGGATGAGTTTAGGCATTGATACTCCGGTTTCTGGAGCGCTTGGCGTTAGCCGCGCTCACCGCCTTTGGGAACCCCGGTTTCACCGCTTGATTCGGTCATCTGGCGCGCTTGTGCTTTGCGGCGCTTCAAATTCTCGCGCAATTTGGCGGCCATGCGCTCCTCGCGTGACATTTTGTTGTCTGCATCTTCACTCATGCGAAACGCATTGGCGTTATCGCGCCTGTGGTGCAAGCTTGGCTTGACATTGTCGCCGTGCGCGCAGATAGGCGCGCCACTCTGACGAGACGCTGCTGTAGCTCAGTGGTAGAGCGCACCCTTGGTAAGGGTGAGGTCGAGAGTTCAATTCTCTCCAGCAGCACCACTCCTGTCATCGCATGCTATCGATAACCGTCTTAGCATCTTTGAGGCCGAGACCTGTGTCTTGTCGGAGCGTGCGGATCGCTTCGATTATATGTCCATTCTGCAAGGATTGCTCAATCTGAGCTCGCGCTGTCGGCGAGATGCTCGCAAGATCGAAATCAAGCGGCTCCTGCAGTTCAGCGCGCTTTCGAGAACCGATCAGATAGCCCGACATAAAGACTGCACCAGTCCACATTATCATCCACCAATCGACATTTTCCAGCATGTGCGCACCTTTCGCTCGTCGCGTTCGCCTGTGTCACAAACCAAGCCATGGGCGACAATACATTGACGGACGATGCCGTACTAGCCATCTAAGACACTATGGACGAGAACACCGAACATCTTGCGTCGACGCCTGTCAAACATGGCGAGGCATCGACCGAAGCGCCTTCGCCGCAAAACGTTGAAGATATTGACGACAATGCGCTCACTCAGGTCGATCCTGCGTACAAGACAGTGCTTCGGATCGGTGCGACGATTATTTGTATTCCGTTTCTCATTGCAGGCCTTGTAATTGAAGGTACAGGCTCACTGCCACCGGCGGTCGTGATTGTGCCACTCACGCTGATTGCACTACTTCTTATATTTCGCATTCCGACACGCCGCTATCTGGCGCGCGGCTACGCAATAAGCGCAGACCGATTGCGGATCGCACGCGGCATTCTCTTCCGCGCAGACACCGTGGTGCCGTTCGGGCGCGTGCAGCATATTGACGTCAACCAGGGACCGCTGGAGCGTTTCTTCGATCTTGCGACGCTGACGCTCCACACTGCGGGCTCACATGGCGCGCATGTGACTTTGCCCGGATTAAAGCATCAGCTCGCCATGGAGATGCGTGAGGAAATCCGCAGCCATATCAAGCGCGAGACGATATGAGCGACGCAATCACTACTAGCGGGGCGGCCGTGACTGAACCGCTACGAACTGACCCCAAGAGCTTCATCGTTCAGGGACTGGCGGGATTTCGCAATGCGATCTTTCCGGCGGTTGCGGCTTTCTTCGCGCTGCGTAGCCAAGGCTCGTTCGCCTTTCTCGCTGCATTTGTCGCCGGATTTGCGATCGTCTCAATCGCTGCTGGTGGCGCTTATCTGCGCTGGCGAAAGTTCACCTATCAGATCAATGCCGAGGACATCCGCGTAGAATCCGGCATCATCTCGCGCGCGGCGCGCTCCGTTCCGTTTGAGCGCATTCAAGATGTGAGCTTAGAGCAGACGCTTATTCCGCGCCTGCTTGGCCTTGTTTCTGTCAAATTCGAAACCGGTTCAGGCGGCGGGGAAGATATCGCGCTCGCATACCTTAAAGAGGCAGAGGGCGAGCGGCTGCGCGAACTTGTCCGGTCAAGGCTTGATGGCACCGCTTCCACGGCAGTTGCGGATAGCGTGGGGGGTGATCCCGCGTCGGCCACCGTGAGCGAGGAGCCGAGCAAGCTCCTCTTCGCAATGGACCCGCGCCGGTTGTTCACATTCGGTATATTCGAGTTCTCGCTCGCCATCTTTGCTGTTCTGGCTGGTCTCGCGCAATATGCGGACTGGTTCGTTGACTTTGAAATCTGGGATGCTGACCTTTGGCGCAATGTCGCAAGCGAGCAGACCGGCTGGATCGCAAGCCTTGGCCAGATCGGACAGATCATTGGTGCGATTGCCAGCATTCTCGTGCTTATCGTTGTTGGTTCCGCAACCGGGATGATCCGCGTTTTCCTGCGCGATTGGAATTTCCGCTTGGAAGAAACCCCACGCGGCTTCCGTAGGCGGCGCGGTATGTTCACTAAGACCGATGTCGTGATGCCGGCACACCGTGTCCAGGCTATTCGTGTGAAGACTGGCTGTGTGCGGTATCGCTTCGGATGGCGTGCGCTTAAGTTTGTGAGTCTGGCTCAGGATCTGGGTTCCGCCAATCATGACGTTGCGCCCTTTGCCAAGATGGACGAGATTACACCGATTATCCGAGCCGCTGGTTTCGAGGCTCCGGCAGACGCTCTCGATTGGCATAAGACCGATCCGCGCTATTGGATTGATCAAATCATTATCCTGGGGGGCTTCTTCCTGCTGGTGAGCCTCGGCAATATCGTTTGGGGATCGCTTTGGATTGCAGCCATTCCTCTATTGATTGGCGCGATAATCGCTGCCGCCAATTGGTATGGATACAAGGTTCACGCGCACGCTCTCGATCCTGAGCAGATCATCGTGCGCACCGGCTATTTTTCGCCTGACTTGCAGCTTGCAAACCGCGTGAAGCTCCACTCGGTTCAGATCGTGCAAGGCCCGATTGCACAACGACGCGGCTATGCGACATTGCATTGCGGCCTTGCCGGTGGAACCCTGTCACTTGCTGGCCTTCCTATCGAACGCGCTCGCGAATTGCGCTCTGCAATTCTGCGAAGCATTTCGGCAAAGGATTTCTCGGAAATCTACCGCGCACCAGAACCTCGCTTGGCGGCGTGAGAAAGTCGCGCTAAGCGCTTTGCCATCATGCGCTTTCTTTCAGACAACGCTGCGCCGGTCCATCCGAACGTTCTTGCTGCTTTGGCGAAAGCGGACGAGCATGATTTGCCTTATGACGGTGACCGCTGGAGCGCGGCGCTGGACGAGCGCTTTTCCGACCTGTTCGGGCGCGATTGTGCGGCGCTCTGGATAGCGACAGGCACTGCGGCCAACTGCTTGGCGCTTGGTACTTTGGTGCAACCGCATGGCGCGGTGGTCTGTCACGAAGAAGCACATATCGAGATGGACGAAGGCGGTGCGCCAGGTTTTTTCCTCCACGGCGCCAAGCTAATTCTTGCGAAAGGCGAGGGCGCGCTTTTAACGCCCGCTGATCTGGACGCTGTCACAGGTGGCATTCGCGACGATGTTCATCAGGTTCAACCGCATGCGATATCGATAACGCAGGTGAGCGAATATGGCCGCGTCTATACGCCGGCGATGCTCGCGGAATTGGGCGACTATGCAAATGCGCGTGGATTGGGTCTGCACATGGATGGCGCGCGCTTTGCCAATGCGGCTGCGCATTTGGACTGTGCGCCAACTGACGCTGTTGGGCCATGCGACACGCTCGCTTTTGGCTTCATCAAGAATGGCGGAATGAGTGCCGAGGCAGTCATCCTGTTCGATCCCGAGCGCGCGGCAGAAGTAAAGTATCGCCGCAAGCGTTCAGGGCATCTGCAGTGCAAAGGCCGCTATCAGGCAGCTCAGATCCTTGCGATGCTGGAGGGCGATTTGTGGCTCGCCAATGCGCGCCATTCTAATGCGGCGGCGGCAGAGGTCGCGAGCGCCTGTGACGAACGTTTGTTGCACGCGGTTGAGGCCAATGAGCTGTTCGTGCGGCTCAATGAAGCCGAGCGCGAGGCGCTGCGTGCCCAAGGCTTTGAGTTCTATGATTGGGGCGAAGACGCTGCACGTTTCGTGACCGCCTGGGACACCAAACAAGAAGATGCTTCGAACCTTGCCAAGGCCATTGCGGACCTATGAGCCCGAGCGCAGGCGGCGATAGCCCAAGCATGTTAAGTTGGCGTGTTTTCATCCCCTTCGTGCTCACAGGCACGATCTGGGGGTCGACCTGGTTCGTCATTACCGGTCAAATCGATGGCGTACCGCCCGCATGGTCGGTCTTCTACCGCTTCGCTCTTGCAACACCGGCACTATTCCTCGTTGCATTCTTGATGAAGCGGCGACTGGTGCTGACGCGTCCCGAACACATTCTTGCAGTGCTGGTTGGCCTATTCCAGTTCAGCGGCAATTTCCTGTTCGTTTACACAGCTGAACTTTACGTCACATCGGGCATCGTGGCGATGATGTTCGGGCTGCTTATGGTCCCGAATGCAGCGCTCGCCCGACTGTTTTTGGGCGAGCGGGTCACACCGCAATTCCTGATCGGGAGCGCGATTGCCATTGTCGGCGTCTCGTTCCTTTTGCTGCATGAGTGGCGCTCCAATCCTGAGGCCGGTGTTATCGGCGGCAATGTCGGGCTTGGCATCGTGCTCGCAATGCTGGGCATTCTTGCGGCTTCGATTGCCAATGTCATTCAGGCCAATCCGACCGGGCGAGCGGTACCGATGGTCAGCCTGCTTGCTTGGGCGATGCTGTACGGGACGATCTTTGACCTGGGATTTGCAGCCCTGACAGCGGGCCCTCCGCCGCTGCCGACCAGCACAAATTACTGGATGGGTATCGTCTATCTCGCTGTGATCGGATCGGTTGTGACCTTCCCTCTGCATTACAATCTCATCCGCGAGATCGGAGCTGGTCGCTCTGCCTATAATTCGATCCTCACAATCTCCGTCGCAATGGCGATATCGACGCTGTTCGAAGACTATCGCTGGACGTGGCTCACCGCGAGCGGGATGGGGCTGGCGGTAGTGGGCATGCTACTAGCTCTCCGCGCCAAGCAGCGGTAAAATCCGCAGCTTGACCACCCGCTCCCTCCACCCTTCCTCCCGGATCGTATCCGAAAATATTCCGGGTGGAAGGGCGGAGGGAGTGGGTGGCTAATGGCCCTCAAACAGGGAATGCAGCCCTTCGACGTAGGTCGGGTAAGCCGGTGCCCAGCTAAGCACGCGTTTCGCTTTGCCATTCGCCACGCGCCGGTTCTCGGCATAGAAACCGCGCGCCATCTCCGAAAGATTGGCCTCTTCCAGAGTTTCAAGCGGCGGTGGCTCAAGCCCAAGCAATCGGCAGGCCTCTTCGGTGACCGCATTTCCACTTGCCGGCAAGTCATCGCCGAGATTGTACGCGCCCGGCGGCGCATCGCTTTCCAACGCGGTGATCACTCCGGACACAATGTCATCGACATGCACCCGGCTGAAGACCTGGCCGGGCAGATCGATTCGCCGAGCCTTTCCTTCTTTCACGCGATCCAAGGCGCTGCGGCCCGGTCCATAAATGCCGGGAAGGCGAAAATTGCGTGCACTGAGCTTGAGCCATCCGAGGTCCGCTTCAGCGCGAGCATTGCGGCGGCCTGCACCGGTCTCTGCAACTGTCGGTGTGATCTCATCGACCCAAGCCCCTTGCTGATCGCCGTATACACCCGTCGATGACAGATATCCGAGCCATTGGTCGCCGAGCGCCTCGCCATAGGCATCAAGTACAGGATCGGACCCGGTCTTGCGGTCAGGCGGTACGCTTGAAAGCACATGGCTTGCGTTTTCCAGAACCGCTCGAACGGCATCAGCGTCGCCAAAGTCGAGATTGCCTGCGCTTCCTGTGGCTGAGACTTGCCATCCGCGTTTTTCCATCGCCGAGCCAATGCGGCCCGCCGTATATCCCAGCCCGAAGATCAATAAATGCGACATTGTTCTTCCCATGCGGCTGGACTGCGCTGCGAATCAACCTAAATCAGCTGTCATGGATATCGCAACGACGCCCGCCACGCCTGAAGGCAATCCCGAACTCGCTGATGCTGCCCGCTCACCCGCAGAGCCTCCTGTGATCCGGCGCGAGGACTACAAGCCGTTCCCGTGGCTGATACCGGAAATCCAGCTCGACTTTGATCTTGCAACCGGCTCGACCCGGGTCGTCTCGAAGCTCACGGTAGTCCGCAACTCACGTGCCGATCCTGCAGAGACGATCCGTTTGAACGGAGATGGATTGGAGCTTGTATCGATCAAGCTCGATGGCGAGCCGATCAACAATTGGTCGATGGACGGTGATGACTTGATCTTGCCTTTGTCTTCAGACGCGCATGAAATCGAGATTGCCACGCAGATCGATCCATCGGCCAATACCAAGCTTGAAGGGCTCTACGCGTCAAGCGGGATGCTGTGCACGCAGTGCGAGGCTGAAGGTTTCCGCCGGATCACTTTCTTCCCGGATCGCCCTGATGTGCTCTCCACCTATTCGGTCCGGATGAGCGGGCCCAAGGACCAGTTCCCCATCCTGCTGTGCAACGGAAACGAAGTTGCGACGGGACATGGCGAAGATGGCACGCATTGGGCGGAATGGCATGACCCCTGGCCAAAGCCGTCCTACCTTTTCGCGCTTGTCGCCGGCGATCTCGTCGCAAACAGCTCGACCTTCACGACGATGAACGGGCGCGATGTCACGCTCAATGTCTGGGTGCGCAAGGAAGATCTGTCGCGCACCGACCATGCGCTTCGCTCGCTCGAACTGTCCATGAAATGGGACGAGGAGGTGTTCGGCCGCGAATATGATCTCGACCTCTACAACATTGTGGCTGTGAGCGATTTCAACATGGGGGCGATGGAAAACAAAGGTCTCAACATCTTCAACACGAAATATGTGCTGGCTGACCCGGAGACCGCAACCGATGATGACTTTGATGCGATCGAAGGCGTGATCGCGCATGAGTATTTTCACAATTGGTCAGGCAACCGGATCACCTGTCGCGACTGGTTCCAGCTCTCTTTGAAAGAGGGCTTTACAGTGCTGCGCGACCAGCTCTTTAGCCAGGACATGCGCGGTGAAGCGGTCAAACGCATCGAAGATGTGCGTATCCTCCGGCTGGCACAATTCCCCGAAGACGCAGGGCCGTTGGCGCACCCGATCCGGCCCGATTCCTATCGTGAAATCAGCAACTTCTATACTGCGACTGTCTACAACAAGGGCGCAGAAGTCATTCGCATGATGCGCACGATGTGTGGTGCAGAGGCTTTCCGGAAAGGAACCGATCTCTATTTCGAACGCCACGATGGTGAAGCCGCAACGTGTGAAGATTTCATCACATCCATCGAAGAGGGGGCAGAGCTTGATCTGGAGCATTTCCGCCTGTGGTACCGTCAGGCAGGAACGCCGAGAGTAAGGGCATCGCTTTCACATGAAGGCGATACCGCGACCCTGAAACTGTCGCAGCAGGTGCCCTCTACGCCGGGGCAATCTGACAAACAGCCGATGCCAATACCGCTCAAGATAGCGCTGCTAAATCCGGAGACAGGGCAGCATTCAGGCGAGACGCTCATCATTTTGAACGAGATGGAGCAGAGTTTTTCCTTTGACGGTTTCGCTGCGAAACCTGTGCTGTCCATCAATCGCGGTTTCACCGCTCCTGTTGTGATCGAGCGCGATACGAGCCGTGAAGATCTCATGCTGCTCGCGCGGCATGATGATGATGCGTTTGCGCGCTATGAAGCGATGCAGGAACTGAGCGTTTCGCATCTGGTGGCGGCAGCGGCCGGCAAGCTTGCGGATGAAGAACGGGCTGCCAATGAAGCCGGGATCACGGAAGCTTTCACAGCTATTCTGGATGACGGCGCGCTCGATGATGCCATGCGCGGCGAACTGCTTCTGCTTCCGACCAGCACTTATCTGTTTGAGCAGATGGCCAACGCGCATGGCCGCGCAGACCCCGGCGCTATTCATGCAGAGCGCGAAAGGCTGAAAGCGTTGCTATCGAAGAGCCTCGCAGCCCCATTGCTTGCGCAATACCGGCGTTGTGCAAACGTCCCTTATGAAGCGGATGGCGCGCGCGGCGCTCGCAAGATGAAGACGATTTGTCTGACATTGCTGGCGGCTGGTGATCCAGCGAAGGCAGCAGAGCTAGCGGCAGAGCAATACAAGGCGGCCGATAATATGACGGATCGCCAAGGCGCGTTGAGTGTTCTTGCCGGGCTCGATACGCCTGAGCGTACGCATGCGCTGCTCGATTTCTACAACCGCTTCAAAGACAATGCGTTGGTGATCGACAAGTGGTTCAGCATTCAAGCGCTTTCGCTCCATCCGCATGTGACAGAGCACGTCAAAGCGCTGGCCCAGCATCCGGACTTCACATTGAAGAACCCGAACCGGGCGCGCTCACTTTACATGGCATTTGCAGGCAATCCGGCGGCATTTCATTCGCCTGATGGTGAAGGCTACAAGATCATTGCAGACTTCATCCTCGCCTTGGATCCTATCAATCCGCAGACTGCCGCACGGTTCGTGACACCCTTGGGCAAATGGAAGCGGATCGAAAAAGGTCGGAGTGCCGCGATGAAGTCAGAGCTCGAGCGCCTCGCCAAGGCTGATCTTTCGCGCGACACATTCGAGCAAGTCACGCGCAGCCTGGAAGGCTGATTTAAGTCATGGCGCAGCGACTCGAGCCATTCCAGTCTAACGCGATCAAGGCAGCGCACGGCTTTCTCACCGGGCCGCAAAGCGCCCGGAAAGCGCTAGAGCTTGTTGGCGGCGATATGCCCACCGTTTGGCTCAAGCAGGTCCATTCGCCCGATGTGCTCCATGTCACGCGGCCTTTCCCAGAAGGCGAGCGGCCCGAAGTCGATGCCATGGTTACGACCACACAGGGCCTGAAGCTTGCAATCGTTACCGCTGATTGTGCGCCAGTGCTGTTGGAAGACAGGAGTGCTGGCGTTATCGGAGCAGCGCATGCGGGTTGGCGCGGCGCGCATGGTGGTGTGCTTGAGAATACAGTTGAAGCCATGGTCGCGCTTGGCGCATCAACAGAGAATATCACCGTGGCAATTGGTCCATGTATTGCGCAGAAAAGCTATGAAGTGGACGAGGGCTTTCGCGCTCAGTTCAAACCTGAGGACGAGCAATTTTTCGCAAACGGCAAACGCGGTCATTTCCAATTTGATCTGGAAGGGTATTGCGCCAAGCGCGTGGCTCTTGCGGGTGTCGCACGCTTGGATTGCCTAGGCGTCGATACCTACTCTAGTGTCGACGAACTTTATTCATACCGCAGGGCAACACATAAAGGCGCGCCGACAGACGGTCGACAAGTGAGTTTGATCGCGCTCTCCGGCGGTTGAAGCCAGCGCTTGCATCAAAGCGAACGGTGCTTGACCAAAACACGGTTGGCATGTTCCGACTTTGCGTCTATCAGCGCGCGCAAACCGGGGGTGCTGCATCGACTGCAGCATACACTCGCGTACCATGAATAGTGCGAGCGCTGGATCAAAACCCTCACTCGCAAGTTACCATTGTGATGTCCGGACAAGTCTGGATGATTGTTGAGCAAGGTTTGAAGAATGGCTGATAGTTTGAGCACAGCAAACGGCGCACCTGCATCGCCTGAAGGCGAAGACGGCGTTCGTCGTCGCGACTTTATCCACGTGGCGGCTGTCAGCACGGCGGGCGTTGGTGCGGTTGCGGTTGTCTACCCTCTGGTTTCGCAAATGGCTCCGTCAGCAGATGTCTTGGCAGCCAGTAGCACGGAAATCGACGTTTCCGCGATTGAGCCGGGCCAAGCGATTAAAGGCGAGTTTCGCAAGCAGCCACTGTTTGTGCGCCGTTTGACACAGGCCGAGATTGATGAAGCAAACGCAGTGAATGTTGCTTCGCTGCGCGATGCTGAATCGCTCGCTGATCGTACCAAGCCAGGCCGCGAAGACATGCTCGTCACTATGGGTCTGTGCACGCATCTGGGCTGCGTTCCTCTGGGCGCTGCTGAGGGGGAAAACAAAGGCGAATACAATGGCTATTTCTGTCCGTGCCATGGCTCGCACTACGATACGGCAGGCCGCATCCGTAAAGGTCCCGCGCCTACCAACCTTGCCGTCCCTGAGTATGAATTTACTTCCGACACTGTAATCCGCGTCGGATAAGAATTGAGAGATTTGCGATGAGTTTTGCCTGGGCACGCCAGTACGAACCACAGAACGGTTTTACCAAGTGGATGGACGAACGTCTTCCGCTTCCCCGTCTTGTCTATAACGCAGTAGGTGCCGGTTATCCGGTCCCGCGTAACCTGAATTATATGTGGAACTTCGGCGTTCTCGCCGGCTTCTTCCTCGTGTTTCAGATCATCACCGGCGTTGTGCTTGCGATGCATTATGCAGCCAACCAATTGGTTGCGTTTGAATCGGTTGAGCACATCATGCGCAACGTCAATTTCGGCTGGCTGATGCGCTATGCTCACGCGAACGGCGCGAGCTTCTTCTTCATCGTCATTTACATGCACATCTTCCGCGGCTTCTTCTATTCCTCATACAAGGCCCCGCGCGAGATGATCTGGCTGCTTGGCGTTGTTATCTTCCTTCTTATGATGGCAACCGCGTTCATGGGCTATGTTCTGCCATGGGGTCAGATGAGCTTTTGGGGCGCGCAGGTGATTACCGGCCTGTTCGGTGCGATCCCGTTAGTAGGTGAATTGCTTCAGATTTGGATCCTTGGTGGTTATGCGCCGGACAACGCTGCGCTCAACCGCTTCTTCAGCCTGCACTTCCTTCTGCCGTTCGTGATTGCCGGTGTGGTTATCCTCCACATCTGGGCACTCCACATTCCGGGGTCGTCGAACCCGACCGGCATCGAAGTGAAGAGCGAAAGCGATACAGTGCCATTCCACCCGTATTACACTTCAAAAGACGGCTTCGGGCTTGGCGTTATCCTCATCCTGTTCTCGATCGTCGTGTTCTATTTCCCGACGACGCTGGGCCACGCGGAAAACTACATTGAGGCGAATCCGCTTTCGACGCCTGCGCTGATCGTTCCGGAATGGTATTTCTATCCGTTCTACGCGATCCTGCGTGCATTCACCTTTGATCTCACGATCCCGTTCACAAGCGTGGTTTTGATTGAAGCGAAACTGCTGGGTGTTGTGGCCATGTTCGGCTCGATCTTGATCTGGTTCTTCCTGCCATGGCTCGACAAGGGTCCTGTGCGTTCAGGTCACTATCGTCCGACTTTCCGGAAGTTCTTCTGGTTCGGCCTCATCCCGTGCATGGCGGTGCTGTTCTACTGCGGCGGTGCGCCGGCGGAAGAGCCGTTCATCATGCTGAGCCAGATTGCGACGGCGTATTACTTCCTGCACTTCCTGGTGATCCTGCCGATCCTGAGCTCGACCGAGAAGACAGAGCCGCTGCCGTATTCGATTACAGACGCTGTTCTGGGCAACAACGACAACACGCCTCCAGCGCACCCTGCGGTGTGAAGCTGGCAACCGGATAAAGAGAGAAACACACTATGATCCGTTTAGGCGCAATCGCTATCGGTCTGTTTTTTGCTGCAGTGGCGCTTTGGTCATTCGGCAAAGGTGCATACACCGCCGCCACTGAGCCAGCTGAGAAGCCTGCTTATTACGCTTTCAAGAAGAAGGCGGAAGGTCCGGAAGAGGCGTTCAGCTTCGAAGGTCCGTTCGGCACTTGGGATACGCAGCAGCTCCAGCGCGGCTATCAGGTGTACAAGGAAGTGTGCGCAGCGTGCCACTCGATCCAGTATGTCGCCTTCCGCAATCTTGAAGAGCTCGGCTACAACGAAGCTGAGGTCAAGCAGGAAGCCTCGACCTACTCGATCCCTGTATTTGAAGAAGCGGTGGCCGAGGTGGAAAGCCGTCCTGGCCTTCCGACCGATAACTTCCCGGCCGTGCCTTATTTCGGCGCGGGCGTGCCGCCTGATCTTTCGCTGATCACGAAGGCGCGTAACAACGGTGTGGACTATCTCTATTCGCTGCTGACTGGTTATGGCGAGCCAGACCCAGAGCTGCTTGCAGCAAACCCTGATTTCGAAGTGCCTGCGGGCCTCTACTTCAACCCGTATTTTGCCAATGTGAACCTCTCGATGGCGCCGCCGCTGATCGTGGACGGACAAGTCACTTACAATGACGGAACGGAAGCAACTGTCAGCCAGATGGCGAAGGATGTGACAGCATTCCTGACCTGGACTGCAGAGCCGCGCCTGATCAAGCGCAAGCAGACCGGCTGGCCAGTGATCGGCTTCCTGCTGTTCGCAACGATCCTCGCCTTCCTGTCATACAAGCAGATCTGGTCCAGCGTGAAACCGCGTAAGGACTGAGCGATCCCGCTTCAATCTGATACCAAGCGCCCTGCTATCCGAACCGGATGGCGGGGCGTTACGCTTTAAGGCTTGGCAATCATGACACCTGACGAACTCAAGTCGTTGATCCGGACCGTTCCGAACTTCCCCGAGCCCGGCATCCAGTTTCGCGACATCACGACACTGATCGGCCACGGGGCCGGGCTCAAAGCGAGCATTGCTCACCTCGCAGAGCGCGTCGAGGCGAGCGGCGCACAAGCCATCGCCGGGATGGAGGCGCGCGGCTTCATTTTTGGCGCGGCTGTCGCGGTGGAACTGGGCATGGGCTTTATCCCGGTGCGCAAGCCCGGCAAGCTACCGATCGAAACGATCGGGATCGATTATGCTCTCGAATACGGTGCGGACCGGCTGGAGCTTGATCCAACCACTATTTCAACTGACCAGAACGTTGTGATTGTAGACGATCTGATCGCCACAGGCGGCACTGCACTCGCAGCGGCACAATTGCTTCGTCAAGCAGGCGCGCAGGTATCGCATGCGCACTTCGTGATCGATCTGCCGGAGTTGGGCGGCGCTCAGAAGCTGCGCGCAGCGGATATATCTGTTAGCGCTTTGATGGACTTTGAAGGCGCGTAGAGCATGCGCTAGAGTGGCTTTGTGACGGCTGGGTTCGGAAAGATTCCGCAAGCCATGCGTTGTCGGGGGAACATGATGACGAAAAGCGCAAGCTAACTTTCATGGAATCGCAAGCTCTTGTGATTGCAGCCGTAGGCGTACTGGGCATTGGCGCGCAGTGGGTTGCCTGGCGGACCGGTTGGCCTGCAATCGTCCTCATGCTCGTCGCCGGATTTCTGGCAGGCCCTGTATTGGGCAGCATCGCGCCAGAATATGCGCTCAATCCCGAGGCGGCTTTCGGCGATTTGCTGGAGCCAATGATCGGGATCGGTGTCGCGCTGATCCTGTTCGAAGGCGGGCTGAGCCTTGACTACCGCGAGCTCAAGCATTCCGGTAGCGGGGTTTGGCGCCTGGCAACGGTCGGCGTGTTTGTCGGCTGGGCCTTGGGCGCACTTGCAGCGTATTACATCGGCGGCCTCTCGCTTCCTGTGGCGGTCCTGTTTGGCGGCATCCTGATCGTGACAGGACCGACCGTCGTCATCCCTTTATTGCGACAATCCAATATCCAGACCCGGCCAGCATCGATCCTCAAATGGGAAGGGATCGTCAACGATCCGACCGGAGCGCTGTGCGCAGTCATCGCCTATGAGTACTTCCGCAAGGTATCGGAAAGCCCCGGCGCTTCGCTCGTAGAAGTGGTGCCCCCCCTCATCATTGCGGCCCTTATCGCCGGACTGATCGGTTACGCTGCAGCGCGCGTGATCGCTTTCCTGTTTCCACGCGGCGCTATTCCGGAATACCTCAAGGTCCCTGTCCTTCTGACGACCGTGATTGGCGTGTTCGTTCTCACCAATAAGATCGAACATGAAGCAGGACTTGTCGCGGTCACCGTCATGGGCATTGCGTTGGCGAACATGAATGTGTCTTCGATGCGTTCGATCCATCCGTTTAAAGAGAATGTCGCGGTGCTCCTCGTCTCCGGCATTTTCATCCTGCTGTCCGCGTCACTCAGCTGGGAAGAGTTGACCCATCTCGATCCTCGAGGATCAGAGGGCCTTGGCTACCTGCTGTTCTTGCTCGCTCTGCTGTTTATCGTGCGCCCGCTGACGGTTTTCATCAGCCTGCTCGGAACGTCTATTCCGTGGAACGAGCGCGCCTTCATCGCCTGGATCGCGCCGCGCGGGATCGTGCTTGTGGCTATCTCCGGCCTGTTTGCTCTCCGCCTGACAGAGATTGGTTATCCTGATGGCGAGGTTCTGATCGGGCTCAGTTTTGCAGTTGTAGTCGTGACCATTGTCGCACACGGCTTCACAATTGATCTGGTTGCGCGTTGGCTCGGCGTCAAAGGCGAGAGTCGTCCCGGCTTGCTGATTGTCGGCTCGACCCCGTGGAGCATCGCGCTCGCAAAAGAGATGCGGACGTTCGACACGCCCGTGATGATCGTGGATGCAAGCTGGCAGAAACTCGCCGCTGCACGCAGGGAGGGTCTGCCATTCTATCATGGAGAGATCCTAAACGAAGCGACGGAACACAATCTTGATCTGGCGCCCTTTCAAGTGCTCGTCGCAGCGACAGAGAACGAGGCCTACAACGCGCTAGTTTGCAATGAATTCGCGCACGAGATTGGGCGGGACTCAGTCTATCAGCTCGGCGAAATGGTCGATGATGATGACCGCCATGCATTGCCGGAATCCATCCGTGGCCGCGCCCTTTTTGAAGCGGGCTTCGGCGTCTCCGAAGTCGAAGATCGGCAAAGCGAGGGCTGGGTCTTCCGCAAGACCAGATTGTCCGACGAATTTGGTTTTGAAGACGCGCTGGCAAAGTTGCCTGAAGCAGCGAGCCTGTTACTGGTACTACGCGAGAGCGGCCGCCTGCGCTTCTTCACGCATGCTGTCAGACCCGAGCCGCGGCCGGGCGACGTCGTGATCTCTTTTGCACCTCCGCAAGATAAAGCCGCAGAGCGCGCAGCCAAACGCGCAAGCGAAACCGAGCATACTGGAAGGGCGGCGCCAGAAGCAGGCTGACTACAGCCTAGCTCAGCGCTGCGACTTCCTTGAGTACACGCTCGGCCCATTCGGGGCGGCAGATCAGCAGGTCGGGCAAATAGGTATCGGCCTGATTGTAAAGCAGCGGCGAGCCATCAATGCGGCTGCAATGGAGCCCATGTGCCTTGGCAACCGCAACCGGCGCGCAGCTATCCCATTCGTATTGCCCGCCGGAATGTAGATAGATTTCTGCTTCGCCGCTTACCACTGCCATTGCCTTCGCGCCGGCGCTACCCATGCCGACAAGCTCGCCGCCCAATGCTTCTGCAACAGCAACAGCCTCTTTCGCTGGACGGGTGCGGCTGACGAGAAAGCGCGCCTTGTCCGCTGCTGGCGGAAGTTCGCAGACCTGGTCGGTGCGCAGCACAACACCGCCATCAAGCCCCGGCAACGCCACCGCGCCGACTTTCGCGACACCGTCAATGGCAAGGCCCACATGCACCGCCCAATCGCTGCGCTCTTCGCCATATTCGCGTGTTCCGTCGACCGGATCGACGATCCATACGCGGCTCATGTCGCAGCGAGCGGTGTCGTCTTTTTCCTCTTCAGATAGCAAGCCGTCTTCAGGGCGAGCAGAACGCAAAGCATGGCAAAGGAACTGGTTCGCGGTTGCATCACCCGCTTTGCCTAGCGCCTTGCCTTCGAACACGCCGCTGTCGCGCACGTCGAGCAGGATGCGTCCGGCTATGTCAGCAAGATGTGCTGCAAGTTCTGCGTCGGTCATGGCGTGGGTGTCTACAGTCATTTGAGCGGCAGGATCTGGCTGATGACATAGTCGGCGGCTTCTTCGACGCTCATTTCAACCGTATTAACGCGGATTTCGGCATTCTCCGGCTCTTCATAGGGACTGTCGATCCCGGTGAAGTTCTTCAGTTCGCCAGAGCGCGCCTTTTTGTAGAGACCCTTCACATCGCGCTCTTCTGCGACTGCCAGAGGCGTGTCGACAAAGATTTCGATGAACTCGCCTTCGCCCATCATCTCGCGCACCATCCGGCGTTCCGCGCGGAACGGAGAGATGAATGCTGTCAGCACGATGAGGCCTGCATCGGTCATCAGCTTGGCGACTTCGCCGACCCGGCGGATGTTTTCGATCCGGTCCGCCTCGGTAAAGCCCAAATCCTTGTTAAGCCCATGGCGGACATTGTCGCCGTCAAGCAGGAAAGTGTGCCGGTTCATGAGGTTCAGGCGTTGCTCCACCGCATTGGCGATAGTCGACTTGCCGGAACCAGACAGTCCAGTGAACCACAGCACACGCGGCTGCTGGTTCTTCATCACCGCATGGTCTTCACGCGTGATTGTCGTCGGTTGCCAGTGCACGTTTTGCGCGCGCCGCAGACTGAAATGGATGAGGCCTGCCGCGACCGTTGCATTTGTGAACTTGTCGATCAGGATGAAGCCGCCCATTGCGCGGCTCGCTTCATAGGCTTCGAATGTAATCGGACGGTCGGTGGTCAGCTCTGCGACACCGATGGAATTAAGCTCAAGCGTCTTCGCCGCCAGATGCTCAAAGCTCGCCATGTCGATTTCGTATTTCGGTGCCGCAAGCCGCGCGCTGACTGTCTGGCTGCCGAGCTTGAGCCAGTAATCGCGGCCCGGCTTGAGCGCTTCTTCACCCATCCAGATGACCGTTGTTTCAAACTGGTCGGACGCTTCTGGCGGGTCGTCTGCCGCTGCGATCACATCGCCGCGGCTGCAATCGACTTCATCATCAAGGGTAATTGTGACTGATTGTCCCGCGACCGCTTCCTCGATCTCGCCTTCAAAAGTCACAATGCTTTTGACTGTGCTGGTCTTGCCTGCGGGTATCACGCGAACAGGGTCACCCGGCTTGATGGTGCCGCCCGAAATGAGGCCGGTGAAGCCGCGAAAGTCCAAGTTCGGTCGATTGACCCATTGCACGGGCATCCGGAACGAGCGCGCCTGTGCTGCTGTGTTGGTAAGCTGCACTGTCTCCAAATGCTCGATCAGCGCAGGGCCGGAATACCATGGCGTGTTAGCCGAGGGCGAAGCCGTAATGTTGTCGCCTTTGAAGCCGCTGATCGGGATTGCTGTGAAATCCTCAATGCCGACTTCGGCCGCGAAAGCGCGATAGTCCTCCACGATCGCATCGAACGTCGCCTGATCGTATCCGATCAAGTCCATCTTGTTCACTGCCAGCACCAGATGCTTGATGCCGAGCAAGTGACAGATATAGCTGTGCCGCCGGGTCTGGACGAGCATGCCCTTGCGCGCATCGACGAGGATCACGGCGAGGTCCGCTGTTGACGCGCCGGTCGCCATATTGCGGGTGTATTGCTCGTGGCCAGGACAGTCTGCGACGATGAACTTGCGTTTTTCCGTCGCGAAGAAGCGGTAAGCGACATCGATTGTGATGCCTTGCTCGCGTTCGGCAGCGAGACCATCGACGAGCAATGCGAAGTCAATCTCTTCGCCTTGCGTTCCGACCTTCTTGCTATCGCTTTCCAGCGCTGCGAGCTGGTCCTCGAAGATCATCTTGGAATCGTAAAGCAGCCGTCCAATCAGCGTACTCTTTCCATCATCGACACTGCCGCAAGTGATGAAGCGCAGCATGCTCTTGTTCTGATGCGTTTCAAGATACGCATCGATATCATCCGCGATCAGCGCTTCGGCCTGATAGGCTTTGTCGGTTGCAGGGGTGCTCATCAGAAATACCCCTCCTGCTTTTTCGCTTCCATGGAAGCGCTTTCGCCTTTGTCGATCGCGCGGCCTTGTCGCTCAGACCCGGTCGCAAGCAGCATTTCTTGAATGATGTCCGACAAGTCCGTCGCATCGCTATGCGTTGCACCTGTCAGCGGGTAGCAGCCCAGTGTGCGGAAGCGAACCGAGCGCTCAATCGCTTCTTCGCCGTCTTCAAACCGGAAGCGTTCGTCATCGACCACAAGGATGAGCCCGTCGCGCTCAACAGTAGGGCGCTTTGCGGAATAATAGAGCGGGACAATGTCGATCTGTTCGACCTGGATGTACTGCCAGATATCGAGCTCGGTCCAATTGGAAAGCGGGAAGACACGGATGCTCTCGCCATCCTTTTTCTTGGTATTGTAGATGTTCCAGAGCTCCGGTCGCTGGTTCTTTGGGTCCCACCGGTGTTCAGCATTACGGAAGCTGAAGATACGCTCTTTCGCGCGCGCTTTCTCTTCATCGCGCCGACCGCCGCCAAATGCGGCATCGAAGCCGTGTTCAGTCAATGCGCGCTTCAATGGATCGGTCAGCTGGGCTTTGGAATAAAGCGCGCTGCCCGTATCGAACGGGTTGATGCCTTGCGCCTCCGCTTCCTCGTTATCTGCAACGATCAGCTTGAGGCCGTATTCCTTCACTGTCTTGTCGCGATGCGCGAGCAAGTCCTGGAAATCCCAACCGCTTGCCACATGCAACATCGGGAAGGGTGGCGGTGCCGGATAGAAAGCCTTGCGCGCCAGGTGCAGCATGACCGAGCTGTCCTTGCCGACAGAATAGAGCATCACCGGATTACTGGCTTCTGCGACAACTTCGCGGAAGATATGGATGGCTTCAGCTTCGAGCCGTTCAAGATGGGTTAGCGTGCGCATGAGGTGTCGGACTGACAGATTCCAATAAGCGAATGAATTTCCGGCGGGGAATTACGAGAAGTTGCACCAATCGCAACCACAGTTTTGCTTGTCCATCCCAAAGCGGGATAGGGAATAGCGGCTTGGTTATCGCATCAGGTTACTACGCCTAGCTGGCGCGATGGATTCAATTGACGCGGCTGTAGCTGCATGGCAAAGGCGCTCCCCATCGCTCCGGCGAACTGTATTGAGCGGGTATAGCATAGTGGTAATGCTCCAGCCTTCCAAGCTGGCTAGAGGGGTTCGATTCCCCTTACCCGCTCCATTCCCCATCTTCGCTCATCTTGAACGACAAAGCGGTAATTTGTCGCCTTTGTACTTTGGTCTGGGACTCTGGCGTTCTACCAGAACCTTAAGCGCAGCTTGGAAACGGCGCGCAAAGCAATGACGATATCAAGAGGGCGCGTTTTGATTTCCAACCTCACCCGACTCTTGCTCCAACGCCGGAGCGCTGCCGGGCGCGTGATTAAAATTGGAATTTTGCTCACGCCATTTGTGCTGGTTGCGGGGCTTTTTGCTGCCAAATCAATCAATCATTGGCAGTATTGGCACATCTTCGTCGAAGAGGACGGCCCGATCGAATGGCTGACGGCGCTGATCTATCTGATAGCGTGCCCAATCGCGGTTTTCTTGGCGGCAAAATTCGCCCAGCTTAAGCTGTCGCTGCATGCCACTCTTGTCGGAATTCTCGCATTCGGATTTTTCTTCATCGGGATGGAGGAAATCAGCTGGGGGCAACGCATTTTCGACATCGCAACACCTGACGGGTTTGCAGAAATCAACCGCCAGCAAGAGCTGAATCTGCACAATCTCGGCAGCACGTCTTTCTATCTAGATGCGGCATTTCTGTTCGTTTCAGGGTTTGGAATGACGGCGTTTATGTGGATGCCGGCTCTTTCACAGCGCCTGTTCAAGGGGCAGTGGAAGTCGCTCGGCGCTTTGGTCACTCCGCCAGCGTTTCTCGCGACATTCTTCGCGCCGGTTTTCTTTCTTTATGCCTATTATGTCGCAAACCCGCTTCTGGTCGAAGCTTTTGGAGACTCATGGCGCTTTGCGCCGCGCCCGGACGAAGGGTATTTCATGCTTTCGCGCGATCAGGAGCCGGTAGAGTGCATCATGGCCGTCGGTTTTTTGCTGTTCACAATCTGGCTGCTTTTGCTGGAACGTGCGGGTGTATGGAGGAGCGACGCAAGCGCAGCTGAGGTTGAGCCAATCTAGCCCTTCGGTGTAACCGCCATATTGTCGATCAGTCGTGTTGCGCCGATACGCGCCGCCACCAGCAAGCGCGCGTCCTTCGCGTCCAATGCTGATAGTTTTTCGAGCGAACTCGCATCGGCGAGTTCCGCATAATCAACCGAGGAAAATCCTGCACCCAGCAGTGCGTCTTCAAGCGCGGCGAGTGTCTCGCGCACATCTGCGCCATCTTCGATCCTCGCAATAGCTTCGCGCATGGCATTTGGCAATGTAGCCGCCGCAGCGCGGTGCTCCTCGGACAAATATCTGTTGCGGCTGGACATGGCCAAGCCATCAGGCTCGCGAACAGTCGGCACTCCAATGATGGACTCCACGCGCGGCTGCGTAAGGTCCAGATCACGCGCCATCGTCCGGATGACCGCAAGCTGCTGGAAGTCTTTCTCACCGAAGAAAGCCATATCCGGCATGACCTGATTAAAAAGCTTGCAGACAACTGTCGCAACGCCGTCAAAATGTCCGGGCCTTGAAGCGCCGCAGAAATTGTCACTCACGCCCGTCACAGAGATGCTGCTTGCAAAACCGTCGGGATACATTTCCTCAACCGTCGGTGCCCATAGCTGCGAACATCCTTCGCTTTCCAACATGGCTGAATCTTCCGCCAGCTGCCTAGGATAGGCGTCCAAGTCCTCATTCGGTCCAAACTGAGTTGGATTGACGAAGATTGAGGCAACCACGTGATCGCACGCATCGCGCGCCGCGCGCACGAGCGTTAAGTGCCCTTGATGTAGCGCACCCATTGTCGGGACCAGCCCAATCGTCGCACCGCCTTCGCGCAGCTGGCGAAGCGAGGTTCTCAACATGTCGAGTGTGTTTGCAGTTTGCACGGGCAAACCCCCTTGGATATGATTTTGCCTCTCCTAGCCGCCTATTTGTGCGCGGCACAAGTCAATGGAAAGCTGCCCCCACGTGCCTGAAACCACTCCCCACCGCATTGTATTCGCCAATGAAAAAGGCGGCACAGGCAAATCGACGACAGCTGTGCATGTCGCGGTAGCACTCGCTTATAAGGGTGCTCGTGTGGCAGGGATCGATCTCGATCCACGCCAGCGCACTTTCGCGCGCTACCTGGAGAACCGCGCTGAGACCGCTGTAAAGCGCGGCATTGAGCTGCCGACTGCGAAGTTCGATGTATTTGAAGGCGATGTCGACGGGCTGGAAGCGAAGGTCGCTGAATTCGGGCAGGATTGCGACTTTGTCGTGTTCGATACGCCGGGACGCGATGATGAGCTTGCGCGCCATGCAGCGACTGAAGCTGACACTCTCGTCACGCCGATGAATGACAGTTTTGTGGACTTCGATCTCATTGGCCAGGTGGAGGGCGAAACCTTCAAGGTAAAGCGACTGTCTTTTTACGCAGAACTCATCTGGGAAGCGCGATTGAAGCGGAGCCGCGCTACGATCGAGCAGCAAAGGCGCGAAATGGACTGGGTGGTCGTGCGCAACCGCACCGGCCACACTGAAGCGCGCAATATGGCGCGTATCGAGCAAGCGCTCACAGAGCTCTCCAAACGTGTTGGTTTTCGCGTGGCAAAGGGCCTGTCTGAGCGCGTGATCTATCGCGAGCTTTTTCCCTCGGGCCTGACCCTGCTCGACAAGGGGCATCTGGGCGAGCTTGGCACCAGCCATCTTGTTGCACGCCAGGAACTGCGTGAGTTGCTTGGCCAATTGCGCTTGCCGGAATTCTCAGGCTCTGCTCCGCAACTGGCGCTCGCCTGAGCCATGCGCTTTGTCATCATCATTGCAGTGGTGTGCGTGCTGTGTCGGTGGATCAGCGGCAAATGGCCATGGCAATTCCTGACAGCCCAATCCACCCGCCAGCAAGCGATATTCAAAGCCCGCAAGCTGCTCGCCTTACGCGCTGATGCCAGTTACGAAGAGATTATGGCGGCTCATAAGCGCCTGATCGCCATGGTGCATCCTGACAAGGGCGGGACCAATGATCAGGTCCATGAGGCCAATGCGGCGCGTGATTTACTGCTAGATGAGATCCCTGACCGAAACTGACACAATTCAAGTTTAGCGCAGGGCCCACAATTGCTAAGCGCTTCCATGCGTTCTACGCAAGGTCAAACGCGCCACAAGCACAGGAAATCATGAGAAAATGAGCCATCAATTCGATTCGACCGTCCTTCGCGAATACGACATTCGCGGGATCATTGGCGAAACGCTCGGGCCTGATGATGCGCGCGCAATCGGACGTGGCTTTGCGACACTGTTGAAGCAGGCTGGCGGATCGAAAGTGGCGGTTGGCTATGACGGCCGCGTCAGCTCGCCCATGCTGGAGCATGCGCTGATCGAAGGGCTGACTTCGAGCGGATGCGATGTGGTGCGGATCGGCATGGGCGCAACGCCGATGCTCTATTACGCAGAAGCTTCAGCCGAAGATGTAGACGGCGGCATTCAGATAACTGGCAGCCACAATCCCGCCAATTACAATGGCTTCAAAATGGTATTTCAGGGGCGTCCGTTCTTCGGTGCCGACATCCTCAAGATCGGTGAAATCGCGGCTGCCGGCGAGTGGCTCGACGGGACCGGAGAGGTCGAGGTCCGAGAGATTCAGGAGGCCTATATCGAGCGGCTCATGAGCGGGCTCGACGGGATCGACACCGCTGCACTTTCGAACCTCAAGGTCGGTTGGGACGCTGGCAATGGCGCTGCCGGACCTGCGCTCGAGATGCTCGCTGAGCGTTTGCCCGGAGAGCACCATCTGCTCTTCACTGAAGTCGACGGAAACTTTCCCAATCATCATCCTGATCCCACTGTTGAAGCCAATCTGGAAGATCTCCGCGCGCTCGTCGCGGAAAAGAACCTCGATTTTGGAGTGGCTTTTGACGGCGATGGCGACCGGATCGGCGCGATTGATGGTGAAGGGCGGGTCATATGGGGCGACCAGCTTCTCATGATCTACGCCGAAGACCTATTAAGGGATCGCCCTGATGCGACGATTATCGCCGATGTGAAGGCAAGCCGCGCGCTGTTCGACCACGTATCAAAGTGCGGCGGCCAGCCACTGATGTGGAAGACTGGCCACTCGCTGATTAAGTCCAAAATGAAGGAAACAGGTTCGCCGCTTGCAGGCGAGATGAGCGGTCACGTCTTCTTTGCGGACACTTATTACGGCTTTGACGATGCGCTGTATGCCGGTGTTCGCTTGCTCGCGGCCTCCGCGCGCCTCGGCAAATCGGTCACGCAACTGCGCAGCGACATGCCGCACATGCTCAACACGCCAGAAATGCGTTTCCAGGTCGATGAGAGCCGCAAGTTCGCAGCGATTGATGAAGTGAGCGCACGCCTCACCACCAATCCGGGCCCAGAAGTCGAGGAAGTCAACGCAACCGATGGTGTGCGCGTGAACACCAAGGACGGCTGGTGGCTGCTGCGTGCGTCCAACACGCAGGATGTTCTGGTGGCGCGCGCGGAAAGCGACACGCAGGAAGGCCTCGACCGGCTGCTTGCACAAATTGATGAGCAACTCGCCCTGTCAGGGCTTGAGCGCGGAGAAACCGTAGGGCACTGATACCTGCAAACACATTGCAGGAGTTCTTACATGTCCATCACGCTCGCGGTCGAAGACGATATCGCGCAAATCACCTTGGATGATGGCCGCGCCAACGCGATTGATCCCGCTTGGCTCGACACATTCCGTGAGACTTTTGCGGAAGCGGAGAAGAACGCCAAGGCCATCGTCATTGCCGGACGCGACGGCATTTTCAGCGGCGGCTTCAATCTCAAATGGATGCCGACCGCCAAGGCGGAAGAACTTGGCTATCTTCTCGACACGGCAGGCAGGCTCGTCTGCGATGTCTATGGCAGCGAGCGGCCGGTTGTCGGCGCATGCACCGGTCACGCAATTGCGATGGGCCAGTTTCTGCTGCTGTCCTGCGATACACGGATTGGCGCTGCTGGCGACTATAAGTTCGGTGCGAACGAGACGATGAATGGCATGAATCTGCCTGTATTCGCGCAGGAAATATGTGCTGCGCGGCTTGATCCGACACAGTTAACCAAGCTCGTCATTCAGTCCTACATGTATGGCCCGGAAGAAGCTGTAAAGCATGGCGCGCTCGATCTGGTGGTGGAACCTGATCAAGTTATCGCAACTGCGACCAGCCTTGCCAAACAGCTCGCGCAGCTACCGGGCGGCGCCTATGGCTGGAACAAGAAAGCCATGCGTCAGCCGGTGCTTGACCGGATCGCCGCAACCAAGAACGGTTACTGATCCCCCCATTCAATGAGGACAAACCCCATGAAAATGTTCCGCAAACTTGTTGCTTCAGCATCACTGGCAGGGGCGCTTGCATTCTCTACTCCGGCGCTCGCGCAGGACGAGAGCGCGTCTCAAAACGACCAGATGATGGCCGAGATGATGGCCATGTTCCAAACCGAACCGCTCACGCCCGAGCAGGAAGCGCGTCTGCCTCTGGCGAGCGAAGTCATCAACAAGATGATGCCTCCCGGCTCGCTTAGCGAGGTGATGGGCCAGATGTTCGACGGTTTTCTTGGCCCGATTATGCAGCGAGCCACGGAACCAAAGGCGGCGGATTTCGCTGGCCAGCTGGGTCTGGAAACGTGGGAGATCGACATGGATGAAGCTGCCGTGGCAGAAGCCGCCGCAATTATCGATCCGGTCAGGGAAGAGCGCGGCGAACGTATGGCAGCGGTGATGCCCGCCATCATGACCGACATGATGAACGCGATGGAACCGACCATGCGCACTGCCATGACTGAAGTCTTCGCAATTTCGTTCGACACGCAGGAACTCACCGACATCAATGCGTTCTTCGCGACAGAAAGCGGTGCGGCCTTCGCACGCAAATCGATGAACATGTCGAGCGATCCTCGTGTCATCAGCGCGTCAATGAAGGCGATGCCTGAAATGATGGGTGCTTTTGAGAATATGGAAGCGCAGATGGAGGAAGCCACCGCTGACTTGCCTGAGCCACGCGGGTTTGCGGACCTGTCAGCTGCTGAACAAGCCCGCGTTGCAGAGCTTACAGGGTACAGCGTCGAAGAGCTGGCTCAGCGCGCTGCGGAGGCGGAAGAAGCAACAGAATAAGCAAGACATTCAGCCTGCGCTCACTTCGCGCGGGCACAATGTCGGTTCCTTACAATGATTACGCGGTCCCATGCGCCACGCACAGGCGAGAGGGATCGCGGCAATCGCAGCGCGCCGGTTCAGGCGCGTGGCTTGGATTGCCAATGGGGGACTGACAACTATGGCCACAACACCGGCTGGCACAGCTGCAATAGGCGCTTCTAACTCACCGCTAATTCTTACCAACAGCAAGTGGTTACGCATGGCGACCTTGCTGTTATTCTATTTCACGCAAGGCTTTCCAATCGGCTTCTTCTTCTACGCTGTACCGGCGTGGATGGCGGCCAACGGAGCAACGACTGTCGAGACCGCTGCGGTCGTCGGCGCAGCATCGACGCCGTGGTCACTGAAGTTCATCAACGGCTTTATCATTGACCGCTACACTTATCTGCCGATGGGGCGTCGGCGTAGCTGGATTATCGGCGCGCAATCGCTCATCGTTCTCGCCTTTCTCGTCGCAGCCGTCGCCGCACCTCAGCACACCGAAGTCGCGTTCATCTCCGCGGTTGCTTTCTCTGCCAATATCGCCGTCGCGTTTCAGGATGTCGGGATCGACAGCCTCGCAATCGACATCATGCCTGAAGACGAGCGCGCGAAAGCAGCGGGCATTATGTTCGGTGCGCAATATCTGGGTATCGCCGCTGCGACAGGGATGGGCGGCTATCTATTCCAGAACTTTGGGGTGATCGCAGGCATGCTGGGCGGTGCGGCCATTCCGCTCGCGATCATGCTCTACGGCGTTGCTATCCGTGAGCGAGACGGCGAGAAGCGCATGCCCTGGAGCGCTGGCGCAACCCATCCGCGCAACAAAGCCATTCAAGTCCAAGCGTGGTGGCCTCTCCTTCGCGATGCGTTCAAGGCAATCCTCGCCCCGCTTTCGCTAATCCTCGCCCCGCTCATGTTGCTGCGCGCTATTCCGGGTGGTGCGTTCGAAGCTTTCCACCCGCAGCTCTTCACGCAAACCGCTGGCTGGGCACAGACTGAGTACACCAGCCTGATATCGTCCTCGACATTGCTGAGCGGCGTCATCGGTCTGGTCATCGGCGGGTGGTTCATCGACAAAATTGGTAGTCGAGCTGGCATGGTTCTGTCGGCCATTGCGATTACGGGTCTGCTGGCCGCAATGGGCGCGGTTCCCCATCTCTGGACTGAGAGCTGGGTGCTGATCGGACTGCAATTGAGCGTCGATTTCTTCGCGCTGCTCTACATGATTGCGATCATCCCTGTGTTCATGAAGCTGTGTTCGCCTGCGGTCGCAGCGACGCAGTTCACGGTCTACATGGCGCTAGGCAATATGGGTCGACCGCTGGGTGCAGCCTTGGCCGGCGTCACAGCGGGCGCGGGTAATCCGCAATGGCTCTACTGGGGCTGCGCTGTTGGCTTTCTAGTGATCCTTGCCCTTTCGGCCTTTGCTCCATTCCCTAAAGGTGAAGCGGCCGAGGAAGCCGAGCAAGAGGTCGAAGATCATGTCGCGCAAGCGGACGGCCTGACACCGAAGATGGACTGACGCGCCACAGGTGACTTGACGGAACTGGTGCACGCGCCGAACGCTCACTTCTTGTGAGCAGTGCGCGCGTCCCTCCCGAGATCGAGAGCTGGTTTGCCGGCCGAGGCTGGCGCGTGCGGCGTCACCAGTCAGAGATGCTGGCGGCGAGCGATGCGGGCAAACATGCGTTGCTCGTGGCGGACACTGGCGCTGGCAAGACGCTTGCGGGGTTCTTGCCGACACTCAGCGATTTCGCGCCGTCCCGGCTTGGCGATGCGAAACTTCACGATGGGCTTCACACGCTCTATGTCTCGCCCTTGAAGGCACTCGCGCATGATGTGCAGCGCAATTTGCTCACGCCGATTGAAGAGATCGGCCTGCCGATCCGTGTCGAGACGCGCAGCGGCGATACGCCGTCGGATAGGAAAAAACGCCAGCGCACGCGCCCTCCGCATGTTTTGTTGACTACGCCGGAGAGCCTGTCGCTGCTGCTGTCTTACCCTGACAGTTTCGAGATGTTTCGCGGATTGAAGCGAGTCGTGGTGGACGAAGTGCATGCCTTTGCGACCGGCAAGCGCGGCGACTTATTGGCGCTTGCGCTTTCGCGGCTTCAAGCGATCGCGCCGGATATGCGGCGTGCGGCGCTTTCCGCGACGCTGGCGGACCCTGAAGGCTTTCGCGCATGGCTCGCGCCTTGGGGTGACTTGGACGCGGTTGAGCTTGTCGAAGGCGAGCAAGGCGCAGAGCCCGAGGTGGAAATCCTTCTCCCGCGCGAAGAGCGTGTGCCGTGGGGCGGGCACGCAGGTCGCTGGGCGATCCCGCAACTGATCGAGCAGATCAAAGTCAACCGTACGACGCTCATTTTCACGAATACGCGGTTTCTCGCGGAGTTCATCTTCCAGCTTTTGTGGGATGTGAACGAAGACAATCTGCCAATCGGGATCCACCACGGCAGTCTCTCCAAGGAGGCGCGTCGCAAGGTCGAAGGTGCGATGGCGCGAGGCGAGTTGCGAGCGCTGGTCTGCACCGCCAGTCTGGATCTGGGCATCGATTGGGGCGACATTGATTGCGTTGTCCAGATGGGCGCACCCAAGGGCTCCTCTCGTTTGTTGCAGCGCATTGGCCGTGCAAACCACCGGCTCGATTCTCCCAGTCGCGCCATGCTTGTTCCGGGCAACCGTTTCGAATTTCTCGAAGCAACGGCGGCCAAGGATGCGGTCGATGAAGGCATGCGCGATGGCGAAGACTTCCGTCAGGGCGGGCTCGATGTGCTCGCGCAGCATGTCATGGCTTGCGCATGTGCTGGGCCGTTCCACGAGGACGCGCTGCTCAGCGAAGTGCGCTCCAGTCTGCCTTATGCATGGGTCACGCCTGAGGATTGGAAGCGTGTGCTCGGCTTTGTCGAGAACGGCGGCTACGCCTTGCGCGCCTATGACAAGTTCAAACGTATTCGCCGCGACAAAGATGGCGTGTGGCATTTGACTCATCCCGAGCATGCGCAGCGCCACCGCATAAATGCAGGCATCATTGTCGATGCTGAGATGTTGACTGTGCGTTTCAAGAACGGGCGACAATTGGGCAAGGTGGAAGAGCGTTTTGCCGCGACACTTTCACCGGGCGACACCTTCTTTTTTGCAGGCATGAGCCTTGAGGTGGAAGGCCTCAAAGACATGGACCTGATCGTCCGTGCGGCCAAGAAAAGCGCAACGATCCCGAGTTATGGCGGGCTGCGCTTGCCCCTCACCACGCATCTGGCGAGCCGGGTGCAGGCCATGCTCAGCGAACGCGAGAAATGGGGCCGCTTCCCTGACGATGTGCGCGAATGGCTCGAAGTGCAGGATTGGCGCAGCGAGATGCCGGGACCGGGCAAGCTTCTGGTTGAAAGCTTCCCGCATGCCAAGAAGCATTACAGCGTCTATTACACTTTCGAGGGTTGGAACGCGAACCAGAGCCTCGGCATGCTGATCACGCGGCGGATGGAGGATCGCGGGCTGATGCCGGCGGGCTTTGTCGCGAATGATTATTCGCTGGCCGTCTGGGGATTAAGGCCCGTCACGGATCCTGCGCCGCTCCTGTCGCCCGATATCCTCACCGACGAGTTTGTCGATTGGGTGCAGGAATTGCATTTGCTGAGGCGCGCCTTTCGCGAGGTTGCGGTGATCAGCGGGCTGGTCGAGCGGCAACATCCGGGCAAGCGCAAGACCGGCAAGCAAGTCACTTTCTCGACTGACCTTATCTATGATGTGCTGAAGAAGTACGAGCCTGACCATGTGCTGCTGGAAGCCGCCTGGGCCGATGCGCGCGCGCGCATGACCGATGTCGGAAGGCTCGCCGATCTGCTTGAGCGCTCACAGCACGAGCTGGTGCATGTCGAGCTTGACCGCGTCAGCCCGCTCGCTGTGCCGGTGATGACGATGATTGGCCGCGAAGCGGTACCGCAAGGCGCGGTCGATGAGGAGTTGTTGCTCGAAGCGGAAAGCTTGGCCGGCGAAGCGATGCGGGTGGATGCACCGATGGAAGGGGGTTAGCTGTCCGGGTCCTCGCCTGCGGGGTACCTCTCAATCCCGAGGAAGCCATACTTCGTGACTCCAGACTCCTTGATAATGGCCAGAATTTCGGCCGAGCGTTCAAAGCTTGCAGCGGGGTCAGGTACCATGAGCAGCCGAGGTTGAACCTCCGGCTCTTTTGTTCTTTCCAGCAGCTCTTCGAGTTCTAATAGACCCACTTGCTCGCCATTCCACAGGACGGCATCGTCCTTGGTAATCGCTAGAACGTTCTCAGTCGTGTCGACAGTCGGTTGTGCCCGTGATGTCATGCCCTCACGCGATTCCGTCGAGCATCCCGCTAGGATGAGCGCGGCGCCCAATGCTGCCAGGAGGAATACCACTTTTTCAGATCGTGATCCAACCATTGGCGGCTTAAGTAGCACGGATCCGCGGCAAATCCATGTCTGTTACCGTCCGAACTCGCGGTGCTTCTCATTGCCGATAAACGCGAACCTGGTCGCGCCGGCATCTTTGATCAGCGCGATAGTGCGGGCGGAGCGGTCATAGCTCGCATAGGCATCGGGCTCGAACCGCAGCAGCGGTTCCTCCGGCAAGCTTGCGGCATAAGCCACATTGGCAGACAGCTGCTCGCCGCTGACCTTGTCGCCATTCCAGAACAGCTGATCGGCAGGGTCGATATAGACTGTGTTGAGTACGGGGTTCGCCATGCCAGTGGGTTCGCCCGGCAGGTCAATCTCGGTTTTGTGCGTCGCAATCGGGACCGACATCATGATCATAATTAGTAACACCAGCAGCACATCGATGAAGGGCGTAACATTCATTTCACCCATGGGAGGTTTGCGGAAGAAAGCATTCGGACGAATGGTTGTTCTAGGCATTGCGACGTCTCCTTTATCGTTGCTGGTTTTAGTATCGTGTTGTCAGTCGGTCCTTCGGTTTGAGGCGGGCATACTCGCCCAGCGCACAGTTCTTGATTGATGGGCAGTCTGGCGATCTCCGGGGGAAGAGTGCCAAACCGTCCATCAATAGGGACTATATATCATAACGGATAAGTTGCCTAATGCGTACTTATTTGCAGGCTTCAATCGCCAGCGTTCGCATCCGCTCACTTGGCTTGCGGGCGAGTTTTTCGTCCTATCGCTTCGCTACTTGAGGACGAAACGCCCGGCGCACGGTCGTGCGCAGACTGCCGTGACCATGCCCATGGCCTGGTGCAATCGCCATTCTCAGCATCGCCGCCGCGACAGACCGCCCGCAAGGGGCGACTCGCCTGCCCGAGACCAAGGGTATGAGCGCGCGAACGCAATTTCGAGAATCCGGGGGGCTAAACAAAAAAGAGCGGGGTGCCTCTCCACACCCCGCTCTCATTTTTGCTCCGCCGTAAAGGCTAAGCTGAGGTTAGCTGCCGCCCGCTCCTGGGCCGCCGCTACCAAATTGACGGTATTTCTCGTTGCCGACAAAGCCGAACTTCGTGACGCCCGATGCCTTGATGATGTTCAAGACGCGCGCTGACAGGTCGTAACTTGCCAGAGCTTCCGGTTCGAACTGCAATTCCGGCTCAGGCTGGATCGCTGCCGATTCTGCCAGCAACGATACCAGAGTGCCTTGATCAATCGATTCCGCATTCCAGAGAATTTGGCCGTCCTGTGTCAGAACGATCTTGTTCTTGATCGGATCAACCATGTCTGGTGGCGGATTCGGATTTGGTTGCGGCAAGTCAATGCTGACCGCGTGTGTCGCCACAGGGATCGTGATGATGAACATGATCAGCAGAACGAGCAGAACGTCGATCAGCGGGGTCATGTTCATGTCGGTCATCGGCTGCCCGTCGAGCTTGCCTCCTGCCATACCCATGAGATGTGTCTCCTAAGTTCTTTTCTTCTGCGGCTTAGATGCCGGGTGCAACCGGGTTGGAGATAAAGCCAACCGTCGGATAGCCCGCAGCCTGAACGTTGTAGATCGAGCCTGCGACGCAGCGCCACGGAGCTTTCACGTCACCGCGAATGTGCACCTGAGGGATGAGGTCCGGATCGGCCATGATGGCATCCGCACCGCCCGCACGCTGAACGATCGCGTCCAGACGCTCAAACGCCATGTCATAAAGCTCTTCCGAGGTTACCGGCGTGATATTGTTGAAATACACCCGGCATTCGCCTTGACGCGAAGCCCCTTCAAAGCCTGGCTCACCAGCGCTGCGGCCGTTCGCATCAGTCGTGCTTACAGTCAGCAGCAGGTTCTCAACCTTATCATCCGATTCGATCGACTCCATGATTGGAATCTCAAGCTTCTCGATCGTCTGAATCGCCACCGGAACCGCGATGAGGAAGATGATCAGAAGCACCAGCATCACGTCCACCAGCGGCGTGGTGTTGATGTCTGACATGGGGGTCTCCCCGCCTCCCATCGAAATCGCCATTGTACAGTCCTATCGTTTATAATGCGCTTTTATGCAGCTTTGACCCGAAGAGCGTGGGCTGCGTTTGACCTGATCGCTAAGGCGAGGGGGCAGCGGCGGCCGCCCCCGGCGCCTCGCAATCAATCAGGCCTTGCGTGCCGGAGCAGCAGCCGCCGGACGTGCCGCAGCCTTAGCAGGTGCGCCGCCAACAGCTGGCTTGATCGCACCGTTCGAGCCCATGTAAGCGAGCAGGTCGGTGGAGAAACCGTTCATCAGTTCAGCGATACGACGGTTACGGCTCTGCAGCCAGTTAAACGCAAGCACAGCAGGCACAGCAACAAACAGACCAATCGCGGTCATGATCAGTGCTTCACCAACCGGACCAGCAACCTTGTCGATCGATGCCGAACCAGCGATACCGATGTTGATCAGTGCGCGGTAGATACCGATAACCGTACCCAGGAGGCCGATAAACGGCGCCGTTGCACCAACCGATGCGAGGAACGGCAGGCCGCCAGCAAGCTTGGAATTGATCGAGTCTTCAGAAGACTGCAGCGTACCGTGCAGGTAGTCGTGCGCTTCACGGCTGTCAGTCATCTTGCCGTGATCTTCGCTCGCCTTGAGCGCATCATCAGCAAGCTGGCGCCATGCGCTGTTCTTTTCCAGCTTGGTCGCGCCTTCCTTGAGGCTGTTTGCGCGCCAGAAGCCCTGACGAACGCCCTTGTACTGGTTCATGATCTTGCGCTGCTCGAGCAGCTTAGTGATCAGGATGTAGAATGAGCCAACACTCATGATGACCATGACGGCCAGAATGAACCAGGCAACTGGTCCGCCTTGCTCCATGGCTTCCATGAAGCCGAACTTGTTCTCCGGAGCTGCGTCGGTAGCAGCAGCAAGAAGTTCAATAATCATTGCGAATAGTCCTCTTCAAATGTCCCCAAAGGTCTCGCGCCGCCTGAGCGGTCACGCCGCCTCAGTTAGTCAAGTTGATATACGATACGTGTAGAATAGCTTCCGGTGGTTGGATTGCCTGCCGCATCGAGCGCAGGATCAAACCGTGCGTAGCGCGACATGCCCTTGCAAGCAGCATCATCAAGGATGCTCGACCCGCTAGAGGCAGTTACCGCGCAACCTGACACTCGGCCGTTTGCGCCAACAGACACTCGTACGCCCACGACGCCTTCAGTTTCCTCGCGCAGCGCACGTGCCGGATAGTTCTCACGAATACGCGCAGCCCAGCGGCCTTGCCCTTTCGGTGATGCGCCACGCGCTTGTGACGGCGGCGCAGGCGGTGCTGGCGGCGGCACAGCGAGCACAGGCGGTGCAGGCGGTGGAATCGTAGGCTGTGTACGGATAGGCGGAGGAGCCGGCGCGATGTTGATCGGCGGCGGCGGCGCAACCGGTGGAGGCGGCGCAACATCCTGCGGTTCAGGTGGAGGAGGTGGTTCATCCTCCGGCTCAGGTGGCGGTGGTTCCTCGATATCGACAGTCGTCACGCGCTCGATCACCGTCTTGGCTGCTTCAATAGCAAGCCCGGTAACCAGCATGTATCCGACCGCGACGTGAATCAGAGCAACGATCACAATCGCAACCATGCGATTTCCGCTCATCTCTTGGTCAGCGTAAGCCATCCAGTCGCTTTCTCTCCATTCCTTATGCCAGCACGAAACCGGCTAAGTCTTGCATCCGCAAACGCATGCCTGCGGAGCGTCGACGCACTCCAACAATCTGTCTGACCGGTTCACGCGGAGCGACCCGGCGAACGAGCGATTCGGTAACGAAAGCTTTGTCTCGACCTCTTCCCTCGTTGGACTGCTGCCGTTTATGTCCCCATGGCATGCAATCCGAAAGCCCGCTTTAACGGGCAAGCGAACCCCAAGCAAACGCTTTATCGGTTCAGCGGCAATTCAGTGCTTGTCGTCTGGAAGCAATTGGACGAGAATTCAGCGCGTGGCATGGTGTCTGATCAAGCCGCTGATTTCGAGTAAGAAATATTTTAACTACCTGTTAGGATTTAGTTTTTTGCAAATGGCTCGCATTTTCTGGTTGGCATTCGCAGCGCTGTCAGCCGCTTCACTTGCTCCGCTCTCAGCGCAAAATGAAAGCGCAAGCGAAAGTGCATTGTCAGCACCGACCTATGCAGATTTGGTCGCTCTTGCCGATTCTGCCGGGCTGGTTTTGCGAGCTGAGATTCGCAAACAGGCAGTGGTGGAGCCGGAACGTGCTCCCGGCCTCGCACCCGGTTATGTGCGTCTTTATATTACGGCCCGCACTCAGGCTCTGATAAGCGGGCGCGTTCCTGTGGGTGAAGAGCTGACTTATCTGGCTGACGTACCATTGAACGCCAGTGGCAAAGCGCCGCGCTTGAAACGCCTTCAGGTTCTGCTGTTTGCTAATCCAGTGCAAGGGCGGCCCGGCGCCATTCAACTGGTCGCACCCAGTGGCCAGCTTCAGCATTCACCGGAACTGGAAGCTCGCGTGCGGCCGATTCTGGCAGAGCTCGCGCAGCCTGAAAGCGCGCCAGCCATCACCGGTGTGCGCGATGCGTTTTCTGTGCGCGGCAATCTTTCCGGCGAATCGGAAACGCAGATCTTCCTCAACACAGATGGCAGTGCCCCTGCTTCGATCAGTGTCTTGCGGCGCCCGGGGCGCCCGCCGGTATGGGGCGTTTCCTGGGGAGAGATCATCGATGCGGCAGCCCTGCCGCCAGAGCCGAATTCGATTGGTTGGTACCGGCTGGCTTGCTCGCTGCCTGCGCAACTGCCAGCAGGCGCGCTCTACAGCGATGACCCGACAGCGCGCCGTCAGGCAGCCGCCGACTTTGTCTTCGTGAAGCAGTCGCTTGGCCCATGCGAACGCAGACTTCCTGAATTCTAAGCGCTTCCCGGCCAAGCCAGCCTTGTCCGCCCTCAAGACGATTCCCTTTCACATGGCGCGAAACCCGCGCTAGGGCCCGCCGCGTATGGAGACCCGCGCTAGGGTGATGAAAGGGATTGCTTCGCTATGAATGATACGCTGCCGCCTTTGCGCATTGCTTTGGCCGGATTGGGAACAGTGGGCGCAGGCGTGATCCGCTTGCTCGAAGCAAACCGCGATGTGATTACCGCTCGTGCTGGCCGCCAGGTTGAAGTCGTGGCTGTCAGTGCGCGAGATCGCAGCAAGGATCGCGGTGTCGATCTCAACGCTTTTGGCTGGGAAGACGACATGACTGCTCTCGCTTCGCGCGACGATGTGGATGTCGTGGTGGAGCTTGTCGGCGGCTCGGACGGTCCGGCCTTGGCGCTTGCCCGCACCACGCTTGAGCGCGGCAAAGGCCTTGTCACTGCCAATAAGGCAATGATTGCGCATCACGGTTTGGCGCTCGCGCAAAGCGCTGAAGCACGCAACGTGCCACTCAAATTCGAAGCGGCTGTTGCTGGCGGTATACCTGTGGTGAAGGGCCTGCGTGAAGGCACATCGGCCAATCGGCTCGAAAGAATTTACGGCATCCTCAACGGGACCTGCAATTACATCCTGTCAGAGATGGAAGATACCGGCGCTGACTTTGGTGAGACGCTCGCGGAAGCTCAGCGACTTGGTTACGCTGAAGCGGACCCTGAGTTTGACATTGAAGGGATCGACGCTGCGCACAAGCTGGCGATCCTCGCAGCGATCGGATTTGGCGCTGAGATCGATTTTGGCAATGTGCGCACAACCGGGATTACGCGAATTACGGCTGCCGATATCGCTCAAGCCGACGCGCTGGGTTATGTCATTCGCCTGATTGCGGAGGCCGATGTTGAACCAAGCGATCACGGCGCAAAGCTGCTCCAACGCGTTCGCCCATGCCTTGTCTCTAAGGAGCATCCGCTGGCACCGGTCGATGGTCCGACCAACGCCGTCGTAGCAGAAGGCAATTTTTCAGGCCGTTTGCTGTTTCAAGGTGCGGGCGCTGGCGAAGGTCCGACAGCAAGCGCTGTTGTCGCAGACCTCATCGATATTGCACGTGATGAAGTGGGAGCACCGCTTTCGATTCCGGTATCGCAGCTGGTCAAAATGGCGCCCGTAGAGCCCGGACACAGAGTGGGATCGACGTATATCCGGTTCACAGTGGCAGATCGTCCGGGCGTGCTGGCAGAGATCACTGCCGCGATGCGCGATGCAGACGTTTCTATCGAAAGCCTGCTGCAGAAAGGGCGCGCTGGCGAAGGTGGCGATGTGTTGGTCGCGATGGTCACGCATGAAGGCCCGGAGAACTGCGTCAGCCAAGCGATAGACCTGCTTGAGGGGTCTGACAGCCTTACGGCTGCACCTCTGCTTCTTCCGATTCTTCCGGATTAGTTTCCGGCTCCAATCCGGTTTGCCTGCCTGTCATCAGGTTCGGTCGGACCGGCGGTAAGCCTAGCTCTTCCTGGCGAGGAGGCGTTCCTCGATCATTGCCGAGCGGCGGAAGTCCGCGCGCAATCCTGTCCGCATCAGAGCCCGGCGGCGCTTCCGGCAGCGCCTCGATGTCGATGATCAGAGCGGCCTCTTTGGGACAAGGCGGAATGAAGCACAGCCCGGACGCAGTTGCCGGACCTTTGAAAATTCCTGCGCCCGCGACGTCTGGTGCTTGCGGATCATTTGCGTATGCCGTCTCCTCAGCATAGCGTTTCTGAGCGTCGCTCGGGCTTGTGGTGCGAAACTCGCGTTGATCGCGTTTGCGGCGGCAAACAATAATTTCGCCTGATATGATCGCAGCTTCCTGTTCTTCGGTACAGTCCTCGAACGGCGGCGGCGGGCCGTAAAGCGCGTCAGCATCAGCAAGGATGTCTATGGTTGTATCGCCATCGGAAGTTCGCTCTGTTTCGCGTTCAGAGGAGTCTTCGGCTTCTTCCAGTTTGAAATCTGAGGCCGACTGCTCCTGAGCAGCCGCGCCGGCCGGCAAGCAAAGCGCCGACCAAACAAATGCCATCCGTCTCACCATGGGCCATAAGTCTCGCAGGCTTCTCGACAAATGGACCTCCTTGTGGCTAAGCGCGCCGGAAAGGTCGCCAACCGATCACTGCGCCTCAGCGCAACACTGTTCTCTCTTGCCACGCAAAGGGCTGAATTCGCCATGAATGCTACTGAAAACGCTGACCTGCTTGCCAATAAACCGGATTCCGAAAACGCGCTTGATCGCGTGCTCGTGCTGGAAATGGTGCGCGTAACAGAAGCAGCGGCTGTTGCCGCTTCCAACCTGATCGGTCGCGGCGACGAGAAAGCAGCCGATGCGGCAGCTGTCGAAGCGATGCGCAAGGCATTCGATACACTCTACATGGACGGTACAGTGGTCATCGGTGAAGGCGAACGCGATGAAGCGCCGATGCTCTATATCGGCGAGAAGGTTGGCGGGGCTCCCGGCAAGGGGCCGAAAATCGACATCGCGCTGGATCCGCTCGAAGGTACGACCATCACGGCAAAGGCCGGGCCGAATTCTCTGGCTGTGCTTGCCGCTGCAGAGGAAGGCAACCTCCTCAATGCGCCGGATACGTACATGGACAAGCTCGCTGTCGGGCCCGGCTATCCTGCCGATGTCATTGATCTGGCCAAGTCGCCGACAGAGAACGTGAAATCGGTCGCTACAGCCAAAGGTGTAGAGCCGCATGAAATCATCGTATGCGTGCTCGACCGGCCGCGTCATGGAGATCTGATTGCAGAGCTGCGCAGCATCGGTTGCGGCGTTGTTCTGATCGGCGATGGAGATGTGGCTGGCGTGATCGCAGTCACAGACGAAGACACCACGATCGATATGTATATGGGGCAGGGCGGCGCCCCTGAAGGCGTGCTCGCGGCTGCGGCCCTGCGCTGTGTCGGCGGCCAGTTCAACGGACGGCTGGTCTTCCGCAATGAAGACGAGAAAGCGCGTGCTCGCAAATGGGGCATTGAAGACCTGGACCGCATCTACAAGCTGGAAGATCTCGCCAAGGGCGACTGCATCTTTGCTGCGACCGGTGTGACATCAGGTTCGCTGCTCGAAGGCGTCAAGCGCAAGCGCGGCGGCCTTATGACTACTGAAAGCGTGGTGATGCGCGCAAGTTCTGGCACGGTTCGCTGGATCCGCGGCGAGCACCGGGTGAAGTGATTGGCGGACGCTGAAAAGCCGAAGCCGACCAGCAATAGCATTGAAGATCGGCTTGGCTCCGAGCCTGTCAGCCATACGCTTCTCGAAGATGTACTGGCACTCATCGTCGGCTGTATCTTTGTCGCGACCGGACTTGCGATCCTGCATGCGGCAGGCCTTGTCGCAGGGGGAATGGCGGGCACAGCCTTGCTGGTCTCACAATTTGTGCCGCTGGCGCCCGGACTGCTACTCGGACTGCTAACTCTCCCTTTTATCATCCTCGGATATTTTGCAATTGGGCCGTTGTTTGCGCTGCGGACGGTTGTCGCGAGCGTGGGAATAGCGGTGCTGTCAGTGGTGGCTGAAGACACCGTCCGGTTGGGCGTAGACAGCCCTTTGGTCGCGGCGATTGCGGGCGGAACTTTGCTGGGACAGGGCATGCTGATGCTGGTCCGTCATGGGACCGGGCTTGGCGGCTTTGGCGTGCTGGCGGTTTGGCTCTTACAGAAATTCGACTGGCCGATTGGGCGCACAGCGATTTTTGTCGATGTTCTGGTGCTTGGTGTGAGCGCAATCTTCCTCGCGCCGGTTCCACTTATGTGGTCGGCTCTGTGCGCGATCATCATGGGAGCGATTGTCTATCTTTGGCATCGCCCGGGTGTTTATGCAGGTGCGTCGAGGATGGGCTAGTGAGCTGAGCCATCGGCGTTTCCCGCGCTGGGCAAAACCTCTCACCGCGCTCTGTTGCAAACAGGCCGCCCTCAGCTAAGCCAAGCATCAGACAAGCGTCGCGATTCGGCGCGCTATTCGGGGATCACACCGCCATGAAGATCATGTCCGGCAATTCGAACTTGCCGCTCGCTCGGGCGATTGCCGCCTATCTCGAAATGCCGCTGACCGACGCGAGCGTCAGGCGCTTTGCAGATGAGGAAATCTTCGTCGAGATCAACGAGAATGTCCGCGGCGAAGACGTATTCGTGATCCAGCCGACCAGCTTTCCGGCCAATGACAATTTGATGGAGCTGCTGATCTGCATTGACGCATTGAAGCGCGCTTCAGCCAAGCGCATCACAGCCGTGGTGCCCTATTTCGGCTATGCTCGGCAGGACAGAAAGCCGGGACCGCGCACGCCTATTTCTGCAAAGCTGGTTGCAAACCTGGTGACACAAGCCGGCGCTGACCGTGTCCTCGCGGTCGACCTGCACGCGGGGCAAATCCAGGGCTTCTTCGATATCCCGACCGACAACCTTTATGCAGCGCCGGTCATGGCAGCCGATATTCAGGCGCGCTATGGTGATCAGGACCTGATGGTGGTCTCGCCCGATGTTGGCGGCGTGGTCCGTGCCAGAGCGCTCGCAAAACGGCTCGACAATGCGCCGCTCGCTATTGTCGACAAACGCCGCGACCGCCCTGGCGAAAGCGAAGTCATGAACATCATCGGCGAAGTGCAAGGTCGCCATTGCATCCTGATTGACGACATCGTCGATTCGGGCGGGACTTTGTGCAACGCCGCGCAAGCATTGCTTGATCAAGGGGCCAAGTCAGTCGCCGCCTATATCACTCACGGCGTATTGTCTGGCGGAGCGGTTGCCCGCGTAGAGGGCTCTGCGCTCAAGGAGCTGGTCATCACAGACAGCATCCGACCCACTGATGCGGCAATGGAGGCAGAGCGCATTCGCATCCTCACGATCGCGCCATTGGTCGGTGAAGCCGTGCGCCGTATTGCTGACGAAAGTTCGGTTTCCAGCCTTTTCGACTGATTGCTTACTCAGCTTCCCAAGGCCGGCGCTCGCCCGGCATGATACGCTTGAGGATTTCCAGCCGGCGCGCTTGGCGCGTCTCAAGATTGATCGTCATCAGAGGGTGCGGAGTAGACCGGAAGGCTGCTGGTGTATTCGCGAAGAACGCCTGAAACTCGCGGATCAAATGCGACTGATCAAAATAGCGCAGCAGCAATTCCTGCTCCTCGGCTTCATCAGCGACACCGCATAATTGCGCCGCCAGATCCAATGCCCGGGCCCGGCGAAGCACTTTCTTGGGGCTCATCCCGAAGTCGCGTTTCACGATCCGTTCGAGCTGCCGCAAACTGATGCCCTGTTCTTCTGCGACGTCGCCCGGCGCGATGTTGGGATTGAGAAATGCAGCACGCTCAAACGCGGTTGAGACAGCATCGGGTGGCTCGGGATCAAGCCTCTCGATGAGCACGCGCAAACGCTCTTCCAATTGCGCGATCCATTCGTCAGGTGTGGCGCTCGCAGGGTACTCGCTTGCCATGTCGCTCTCGATCAGGCCCAGCGGATCACCGCGTACAATCCGGTCGAGCAGCTCAGGTGCTTTCTGATCGGCAAGCCGCGTTAGCGCACCCGGACGCAGGCCCACACCAATCGCAACAACCGGGCCGGTGCAAGTGAGCGGCATATATTTCGAATGTGGTCCGAACAGCAAAGCCTCGTTCTGATAGGCGCTGTGTCCGTCCTTGCTTTGCGCTGTCCAGCGACCGCGTTGCACTAGGCGCTGATAGGCAAGGTCATTGCACATGCCGCACACGATGGTGTGATCGACATCGGTTTCGATCCGCGCAGCAACAAGCCGCGCGACCCAGGGGCGCAGATCATCGGCAGGCTCGCGATTGACAGAGAGCGGCAGACCAGACGTGCTGGTGCCGGAGCGTGAGTCCAGCGCGTCCAGGCTTTCGTGCTTACTGCCTGAGGCAGGCTTCTCGTCCATGCGACCCCGTTTCTCAATGGTCTTCTCAAGAGACCTATCTGCGAACACCGCCACGATGCTCGCTCTTTTTCGAAGTCCGTCCCGCGCAGCCTCTATCGGGCGCTCGATAGTTGAAGTCTATTGCAAGTACCTTGCGAAAGCAACGCGTTATGCTGACCCGCGTTGCGCCTGCATTGTCAGCTGCGCCAAGGTGGCAAGGCACCCGGCAGCTTCCGCCCAAGCACTTCCAATCGCCGCGATTGCCGCGCTTCCAGCGTCAGCGTCATGAACGGTTGCGGGGTTCGCGCAAACTGGCGCGGTGTCATCCCGAAGAAGCTGCGAAACTCGCGGATCATATGTGACTGATCGAAAAAGCGCAGCGCTGCTTCTTCTTCTTCGCGATTGTCTGCAACTCCCCGCAAATGTGCCGCAATGTCGAGAACACGCGCGCGGCGTAGAACCTGCTTGGCTGTTTGCCCGTATGACTTCTTGATCAAGCGTTCCAGCCTGCGCCGCTCGATCCCATGGCTTTCAGCGAAGTCTCCGATGGTGAAATTGGGATCAGCAAAAGCCGCTTTGTCAAACGCCTCGATCACTGGGTCTGGCTCTTTGCCTCCGGTCAAGTGCAGCAAGTCGCGGAACAGTGATTCTGCCACTTTCAGCCACCGCTCGGGCGGACCGGCGGGATTGAACCACTCGATCATCTGCTCGCTCGTGCCCCACTGTTTATGCCCGTAGATGTGATCATAAAGGATGATGCGATCTAGCGTTTCGGATACTTCTGGTCCCCTCAGGGCGAATACTGCCCCGGGTTTCAGGGCAAGCCCGACGGTTGCAAAACTGCCTTTGACTTTCACAGGCATACGCTTTGTCTGAGCGCCAAAGAACAGGGCGGATGGGCCATAGCGGCCTATCCCGTCACGGGTTTGTGCAGTCCATTCACCGCTGAAAAGGACGCGCAAGATCGGTGTATCGGACAAGATGCCGCAATCCAGGATCTCATCGGGGCCCATAGTCACTTCGGTGGCGTAAACCCGCGCGACCCAGGGTGCGAGATCTTCAGCCGGCGCGCGATTGGCAGAAAGGGGATCTCCCTTGGAAGTATGTCCCAAGGTCGAACGCAACCCTGTCGCGCCCGCCTGCCGCTGGAGTTCTTTTGCTCTGGCCAATTTCGACTTTGCCCCCCAAAGGGATTCCTCGCCACAGGGGCGAAAGAGAATCGGCAACCCGATTAGTACAATAAACCAAAGATGCAAAAATGACACCTGATATCATTACCTTGGCTGACCGGCTGGCGGACGCAGCTGGAGATACGATCCGCCCTCTCTTTCGCGGCGACTGGCAGGCTGAGGAAAAAGACGATCATTCCGCTGTGACCGAAGCGGATCGTGCTGCTGAACAGGCGATGCGGCAAATCCTCGAAACAGAGCGACCGAATGACGGCATTATTGGCGAGGAATATGGCGCGACACGTGAAGGCGCGTCCTACACCTGGGTGCTCGATCCGATCGATGGCACGCAAAGCTTTGTCGCAGGGCGGCCGATCTTCGGAACGCTGATTGCTCTGTTAAAGGATGGCTGGCCTGTACTAGGCATTATTGACCAACCAATTGCACGTGAGCGGTGGGTTGGAGTCCTGGGTCAAAGCACGACATTCAATGGCAAGCCAGTATCCACGCGCCGTTGCCGCGCTCTGGAAGGGGCAAGTGTCGCTACGACCAGCCCGCATGCCTTTGCCGAGGAGGATGTTGACGCCTATTTGCGCGTGGTCGCCAAGGCTTATCCGAAGCGTCCGTATCCGGTCTACGGCGGCGACTGCTACAATTACGGACTGCTCGCTTCCGGACATCTGGATGTCGTTATTGAAAGCGGTCTGAAGCTGCACGACTATGCCGCGCTTGTGCCTGTGGTTGAAGGGGCCGGCGGCATGATGAGCGACTGGCAAGGCAATCCGCTTGATGCAGACAGCGCTGATAAGGAAGGCGGCCGGGTCATTGCCCTTGGCGAACCCGCGCGGCTGGAAGATGTGCTGGAGGCGATGAGCGGGGCGTAAGGAGCTTTGAGTCTCGCATAAGGCGAGGGCGCTTTCCTACCAGCATCTCAGTTCGCCATTATCGGGCGTATGTCCTACATTGACCTTATCAAGCCCATTTCTGCCGGTTCCGGCCCTAAATCCGCTCGAAATGTTTCTCTCCAGGACTGTGTAACATGTGTATCCAACATAAAGGAAAGTGCATATCCTTTGGAATCGCGAGCCAAGCCGCCCGCGCCCCACTCAAAATCCTTGCCTTCCGCGGCGCTCGGCACTAAACGCGCCCACTTCAACGACACAGATTCGGTGTTCGGCCTGGCTGAAAGGGCTGCCAGGGCTGAGCCAATGTGTCTCTTTAAGGAGATGAAAATGCCCAAACTGAAGACCAAAAGCGGTGTGAAGAAACGCTTCAAGATCACCGCAACAGGCAAGGTCAAGCACGGTGTTGCTGGTAAGCGTCACCGTCTGATCAGCCACAACGCAAAGTATATCCGCCAGAACCGCGGCACTTCTGTCTTGTCGGAAGCCGACACGAAGACAGTGAAAAAGTGGGCGCCCTACGGGCTCGACTGAGCGCGCTGGATTAAGGAGAATATACAATGCCACGTATTAAGCGCGGGACCACCACCCGCACCAAGCACAAGCGCCTGCTCGATCAAGCCAAGGGCTATCGCGGTCGTCGCAAGAACACCATTCGCATCGCTCGCCAGGCTGTCGAAAAGGCAGGCCAGTACGCTTACCGCGATCGCAAGATCAAGAAGCGCAACTTCCGCGCACTCTGGATCCAGCGCATCAATGCGGCTGTTCGTGCAGAAGGCATGACCTACTCGCAGTTCATGCACGGAGTGAAGCTTGCTGGAATCGAACTTGACCGTAAGGTCATGGCGGACCTCGCGATGAACGAAAGCGCGGCTTTCGCAAGCATTATCAAGCAAGCGAAGGATGCTCTCCCAGCTTAAGTGCTCGGTTAGCTTTCCTACTTGCACAAAGGGGCGCTAGGGCTTTGCTCTGGCGCCTCTTTTGCATCCACATTTGTAAATCCGGCTGATTTAGGGCACACGGCGGGCCAATGGCTCGTGAGAACGCTAACATCGGGACGGGGATAACGCATCGCGTGCGCAGCCGCTTCTTTGCACCGCCTCAGCAGTTCGACGGTTGTTTCACGACCTTTTACCGGCTTGAACTTGAAGTCGATGATAGCGACCGGGTGACAGACTATCTGCAGCCGGAGTGGGGCAATATCCGGTTTTTCGCGGGCAGCGTGCCAACGGGGAGTATCGCACGATCAAAAGTCGACGGTGCGCGTTGTGTAGCGACGGGTCCGAGCAGCAAACCGCTCAAATTCTCGCTCGGTAGCGCAAGGATGTGGGGCATTGGCTTTCTGCCATTGGGCTGGGCGCGCTTTGTTCGCAGCGATGCGGCAAAACTCGCCAATGTGCTTGCTGATGGAGAAAAGCACGCGGCGTTCGCGCATTTGTCAGGCCTCTGCGAGGTTCTGTGCGATGAGAACGCGACCGACGAAGAGCAATTCGCGGCTATAGTCAGCACGATGGAAAAGACCATGCGGGCGACTCGCGATGATGGAAAAATCCGGCAAGTCCATCGGGCTTTGATGGAAGAAGATCTAGCGAGCGTCACAGAGTTTGCCGAGCGCTCTCGGATGAGCGTGCGCACGCTTGAGCGTATTACGCAGCGCTATTTCGGCTTCACGCCCAAGCTGCTTATGCGTCGCCAGCGTTTCATGCGGAGCCTCGTGCATTTCATGTTGCACCCGGACGAAAAATGGACCGATGCCATGGACGGTCTTTATCACGATCAAGCGCAATTCAGCCGTGAATTCACTGAGTTCATGACGATGAGCCCGAGCGCTTATGCGGCACTCGATCACCCGATACTCGATTCCTTTGTCCAGGCCCGTGCGCGCATCTGGGGGTCTCCTGCACAGACCCTCGATAAGCCAGGCTGACTTTCGCGCCATTCGCGGTTGGAAAGTGCGCCGAATCCCGCTAGCGCGCCCGCTTGGATTAGAAACGCGAAAACCATGACAGAACTAACATCACAAAAGGACGCAGCGCTTGCTGCTGTTGCCGCCGCGGAAACACTTGATGTGCTGGAAGAGCAGCGTGTCGCAGCGCTCGGTAAAAAGGGCTGGGTGAGCCTTGCTCTAAAGACGCTTGGCGGCATGAGCCCAGAAGAGCGTACGGCTGCAGCTCCTGCCATTCAGGCTGTCCGCGCAGAAGTCGCTGACGCGATTGCAGCGAAGAAAAATGCGCTGGAAAGCGCTGCCTTGGAAGCGCAGCTTGCAAGCGAGACATTGGACCTGACTTTGCCAGCGCGCGAAGAATCTCGCGGTTCGGTTCACCCAGTGAGCCAGGTAATGGATGAGCTTGCTGAGATATTCGCAGATCTCGGTTTCGCGGTCGCAACCGGGCCAGAGATCGAAGACGACTGGCACAACTTTACAGCGCTCAACATGGATGAGAGCCATCCCGCCCGCGCGATGCATGATACGTTCTACTTCCCGGACAAGGATGCAGACGGCAACTCTATGTTGCTGCGAACCCATACGTCGCCGGTGCAGATCCGCAGCATGGTCGAACAGGGTGCGCCGATCCGCATCATTGCTCCAGGACGCGTTTACCGTTCAGATAGCGATGCGACGCACACGCCGATGTTTCATCAGGTCGAAGGTCTGGTGATCGACCGCGACATCCATCTCGGACATCTCAAATGGACGCTTGAGACCTTCCTCAAGGCATTCTTTGAGCGCGATGACATCGTGCTGCGTCTGCGTCCAAGCTACTTCCCGTTCACTGAGCCAAGTGTGGAAGTCGATGTCGGCTATTCCAAGCAAGGCGGGCGCTGGGTCGTCGGTGGTAATGGCGATGATGAGGGCCACGACTGGATGGAGCTGCTCGGCAGCGGCATGGTCAACGCCCGTGTGATCGAAATGGCAGGGCTTGATGCAGGCGAATGGCAGGGTTTTGCCTGGGGCCTCGGCGTCGACCGGCTCGCCATGCTCAAATATGGCATGGACGATCTGCGCGCCTTCTTCGACGGCGATGTGCGCTGGCTCGACCATTACGGCTTCAGCCCGTTCGATCAGCCAACGCTTTCAGCAGGTGTAGGAGCGGCATCATGAAGTTCTCGCTCACATGGCTGAAAGACCATCTCGAAACGGATGCGAGCCCGAAGGAAATCGCTGACACGCTGAACGCCATCGGCTTGGAGGTCGAAGGTCTGGAAGACCCGGCAGAGAAGCTTGCAGGCTTCCGTGTCGCGAAGGTCCTGACGGCGGACAAACATCCTGATGCTGACAAACTGCAGGTTCTAACAGTCGACACGGGTGAGGGTGATCCGCTGCAGGTCGTGTGCGGCGCGCCGAATGCGCGTGCGGGCATGAAGGGCGTGTTGGGCCTTCCCGGCGCGAAGGTCCCGGCCAATGGTATGGAGCTTCGCAAGAGCGCGATCCGCGGCGTTGAAAGCAATGGGATGATGTGCTCCGTCCGTGAGCTTGAGCTTGGCGATGAGCATTATGGCATCATCGAATTGCCAGACGATGCGCCTGTCGGCGAAGCTTTTGCGAAATACCAAGGCACCAGCCCCGTCTTCGATGTGGCGATCACGCCGAACCGCCCAGATTGCATGGGCGTTTACGGGATCGCGCGCGATCTGGCTGCGGCAGGCCTCGGCACACTGAAGCCCATTCCGATCCCCGATTTCGAAGCATCAGGCGCTTGCCCGATAGAAATCCGCACGGATGATCCAGAAGGCTGCCCAGCTTTCTATGGCCGGGTCATTACTGGCGTGAGAAACGGCCCATCGCCTGACTGGCTGCAAATGCGATTGCTTAGCGCTGGCCAGCGACCGATCTCGTTGTTGGTCGACCTCACTAACTGGATCATGCTCGCCTATGGCCGTCCGGCGCACGCTTATGACATGGCGAAGCTGACCGGCGCGGTTGTTGCTCGCCGTGCCAAAGATGGCGAGCAGGTCCTCGCCTTGAACGAGAAGACTTACACCCTCGATGACAGCATGACTGTGATCGCGGATGATGCAGGCGTGCATGACATTGCCGGTATCATGGGCGGCGAGGATTCGGGCTGCTCTGACGAGACAACCGATGTCCTGCTGGAGATCGCGTACTTCAATCCGGCGCGTATTGGTGTGACCGGCCGCAAGCTCGGCTTGGCGTCAGATGCACGCACACGGTTTGAGCGCGGCGTTGATCCTGCATTTCTTGATGAGGGCATTGACCTGCTGACCGGCATGATCGTTGAGCTTGCAGGCGGTCAGGCGAGCAAGAAAGTGCACGCGGGTTCGCCGCCAAGCGAGCCCAAAGTGGTGAACTTCGATCCGGCGATGACTGTCAAACTTGGCGGGATCGAGATCGCTCCAGATGAACAGAAGCGCATTCTCGAAAGCCTCGACTTTGCAGTTGGCGACCCCGGATCAAGTCCGGGGCAGGCTTGGCAGGTCACATGCCCCTTGCGCCGGCACGATATCGAGGGGCCAGCTGACCTCGTTGAAGAGGTTGTGCGCATTCTCGGTCTCGACAAGGTCAAGAGTGTTGCTTTGCCGCGTGTCGATGGCGTTGCGAAGCCCACTGCCACGCCGCTGCAAGTCGCAGAGCGCAAGCTGCGCAGAGCAGCCGCTGCCAATGGTTTCCATGAAGCGATCACGTGGTCATTCCTGCCAAGCGATGAAGCCGATTTCTGGGCGAATGGCGAAGAGCTGTGGGCACTCGACAATCCGATTAGCGAAGACATGAAGGTCATGCGACCTTCGATGCTTCCGGGACTTGTGAGTGCTGCCAAGCGCAACCTTGATCGTGGCGCATCAAGCCTGCGCTTGTTCGAAATCGGCCGTCGCTATTTCCGCGGGGAAGGCGGCGCGAGCGATGAAAAACCGACGCTTGGCGTGATCATGGCGGGCGAAAAGGATGCGCGCCGCTGGATGAGCGGCAAGGCGACCAAGTTCGATGCCTATGATGCGAAATCCATCGCGCGGGCGCTGCTCGCTGAAGCAGGCGCTCCGGTGAACAAGCTTATGACCATGGGCGAGGCGGGTTCCGAGTTTCACCCAGGACAGTCCGCAACCTTGCGGCTGGGACCGAAGAATGTGCTCGCACGCTTTGGCATGTTGCACCCTGCAACGCTCAAAGCTTTTGACATTGATGGTCCGGTGGCAGCGGTTGAGATTTTCCTCGATGCGATCCCTGAAAAGAAGAATGCAAGCTTTGCGCGTTCTTCCTATTCGCCGCCTGCGCTTCAATCGGTGACGCGCGACTTTGCCTTCCTTGTTCCGGCAGAGCTGCCTGCAGCGGATTTGGTTCGCGCGGTGGCTGGCGCGGACAAGAACAACATTGTGAGAGCGCGCGTGTTCGACGTGTTCGAAGGCGAAGGTGTGCCAGAGGGCAAGAAGTCGATCGCCTTGGAAGTGCTGCTGCAGCCGCAGGAAAAGAGCTACAAGGATGCCGACCTAAAGGCGATTTCCGATGCGGTCGTCGCGGCAGCGGCCAAGCAAGGAGCGGAGCTGCGCGGCTGATCCGCAGAGGCTAAACTCATGACTTCCAATCTCAATTCGAACAGACGCACCTTCGCGATCATCTCGCACCCCGACGCGGGTAAGACCACGCTGACAGAGAAGCTGCTGCTGACCGGCGGCGCGATCCATTTGGCGGGCGAAGTTAAAGCACGCGGTGCTGCACGTCGCGCACGCTCTGACTGGATGAAGATCGAGCAGCAGCGCGGGATTTCCGTCACTTCGAGCGTGATGACCTTTGAGCGCAATGGCATCACCTTCAACCTGCTCGACACGCCGGGGCACGAGGATTTCTCCGAAGACACTTACCGTACGCTGACTGCAGTCGACTCAGCGATCATGGTGCTCGATGCGGCGGCCGGTATCGAGCCGCAGACGCTGAAACTGTTCGAGGTCTGCCGGTTGCGCAGCGTTCCGATCATTACCTTCATCAACAAGATCGACCGCGAAGGGCGCGACCCATACGAATTGCTCGATGAGATCGCGGACAAGCTCGCGCTCGACACCGCGCCCATGAGCTGGCCGGTCGGCATGGGCGGTCTGTTTGAAGGCGTCTATGACTTCGAGACGAGCGAGCTTCATCTGCCCGAGGGTGATGGCAAGGAGTTTCGCGGCAAGACAATCAAAACCGAAGGTGCGGAAGACCCGGTGCTTGCTGAACATATCTCCGCCGATGGTGTTGCGCGTATCGCAGAGGAAGGTCTGCTAGCGCGCGAAGGCTATGCGCCGTTTGACTTCGACGCTTATCGTAGTGGCGATTTGACGCCGGTCTATTTCGGATCTGCCTTGAAGCAATTCGGGGTTGAGGAAGTGATCGACGCGATTGCGAAGTTCGCGCCGCCGCCTCGCCCTCAGCCGAGCGCAGAAGGCGAGATTTCGCCGGAGCGCGATGAAGTCACCGGCTTCATCTTCAAGGTCCAAGCGAACATGGACCCCAATCACCGGGACAGGATTGCTTTCATGCGGCAGGTCTCCGGCACTTTCAAACGAGGCATGAAGCTGACGCCGTCTGGCCTCGGCAAGCCGATTGCAGTGCACTCACCCATCCTGTTTTTTGCGCAGGATCGCGAGATTGCTGACACGGCAGAGGCAGGCGACATTATCGGCATTCCCAACCACGGCACTTTGCGCGTAGGCGATACACTCAGCGAGAAGAACGAAGTGCGCTTTACCGGTCTGCCGAACTTTGCGCCGGAAATCCTGCGCCGCGTGCAGCTTAGGGACCCGACCAAGACCAAGCAGCTGCGCAAGGCGCTTGATGATCTTTCCGAAGAGGGCGTGCTGCAGGTGTTTTATCCGGAGATTGGCGCGCAATGGATCGTCGGCGTTGTCGGCCAGTTGCAATTGGACGTGCTGATCAGCCGGTTGTCAGCCGAGTATAAGGTCGAAGCGGGTCTGGAGGCGGCTCCATTTGCAACCGCCCGCTGGGTCAAAGGCGAGGCCGCGGCACTCAAGAGCTTCGAGGAGTTCAACCGCGCAAATCTCGCCAAGGATCGCGACGGCGATCTGGTGTTCATGGCGAAGAGTCCTTGGGACGTGAACTACCAGGCGGAAAACAATCCCGATCTGACGTTCTCGGCTACGAAAGAACGGTAAGCTTGCCCGCTGCGTCACTTCGCGGCATGGGTCTGTTATGAGCAGAGGCCCTACCAAGCAGACCTTCATCAGCCAGCGGCTGAAACTCAATTACCTCGATTGGGCCGAAACCAAGGCCGATCGCGAAAAGCCGACTTTAGTTCTCGTCCATGGCGGACGCGATCATGCGCGTAGCTGGGACTGGACGGCCGAAGCGCTGCGCGATGATTGGCATGTCGTAGCGTTTGATCATCGCGGCCATGGCGATAGCGAGTGGGTGTCTGACGGCAATTACCGCTCCAATGATATGGTCTACGACCTCGCTCAATTGGTTCATCAGCTCGGCGTCGGCCCGGTCACGATTGTAAGCCATTCGATGGGCGGCAATGTCTCGCTGCGCTATGCGGGCGTTTTCCCTGACATGGTCAAGAAGATCGTCGCGATTGAAGGTGTGGGGCCCAGCCCAGAGTGGCAGGCGGAGCGCCGTCAAACGCCATATTCAGAACGCTTTGCTGAGTGGATTGAAAAGAAGCGCGCCGCCTCCGGCCGTACACCGCGCAAGTACGAGAGCATTGAAGATGCCTTTGCGCGGATGATTGAAGAGAATTCGTACCTTACCGAGGAACAGGCGCGGCATCTCACCATCCACGGCGTCAATCGCAATGAGGACGGAACCTATAGCTGGAAGTTCGATCCGCATCTCAATGTGTGGGGCGTCGAGGATATCGCTGACGAGTTCCTCCAGCAGATTTGGGGAGCGATTACCGCACCGACTTTGTTGCTCTACGGCGCCGATAGCTGGGCTTCAAATCCTGCTAATGACGGACGGATAGTGCATTTCAACAATGCCGAAGTGATCGAATTCGAGAGGGCTGGTCACTGGCTTCACCACGACCAGTTTGATCTTTTCATCGCAACCTTGAAAGACTTCCTCTGATCTAGGAGCAGAAAACATGGCTGACTTTTTTGACGCCCTTGAAGAGAAGCATGTCGCAATGATTGCCAAGCAGCCGGTGTTCTTTGTTGCCACTGCCGCAGAGGATGCGCGCATCAATTTGAGCCCAAAAGGCTATGATGCATTTCGGGTGCTTTCGCCTACTCAAGTTGCCTATCTAGATCTCGGTGGTTCAGGGAATGAGACCCATGCGCATCTTAGTGCGGATGGCCGTATCACTATCATGTTCTGCGAGTTCAATCGCCCTGCGCTGATCTTGCGTATCTATGGCAAGGGCCATGCAGTGCTGCCGCAAGATGATGAGTGGGACCGGCTGGTCGGACACTTCACACTGCTTCCAGGTACGCGCCAAATCTTCGTGATCGACATTGAGAGTATCCAGACCAGTTGCGGCTGGGGCGTGCCCTTCATGGAATACAAGGATGAGCGTCACACTCTGAAGAAAGCGCATGCGCAGTTCGATCCGGACGAATGGGTCGCAAAGTATCAGACACGGACGCAAAGCATTGACGGCTTGCCGACGCGGTCGACTGACCGCTTTTTTGCCGGCGACTGAGAGAGCATTGGAGCGCTCTCGTGGAGCTCACATTTGCCACTTACAACATTCACAAGGCCGTTGGTACAGACGGTCGTCGTGATCCGGAGCGCATCATTCGCGTGCTGCGCGAAGTGGATGCGGATGTGATTGCATTGCAAGAGGTCGATCGCCGCTTTGGGCCCCGCGCCAGCGTGCTGCCTCGTGCAATGCTTGATGACACGCAATGGTGCGCTTTGCCCGTCGCGAAGCGGCCTCGCAGCCTTGGCTGGCATGGCAACGCCGTCTTGGTACGTCGAGATTTCCAGTGCGTTGCTGCGGGCGCACTTGACTTGCCAACGCTTGAGCCGCGTGGCGCGGTGTTTGCAGAGCTTTGCGTTGCTGGCGAACGATTCCGCGTGATTGGCACGCATCTCGATCTCTCAGGGTTAAGACGACGAGATCAAATCCGCGCATTGATCGACTGGCATGAAGATCAGCAAGAGCGACTGCCAACGGTGCTGATGGGTGACTTCAATCAATGGGGCAGGCTTACCGGCGCAATGCGCGAATTTGGTATGGGCTGGCAGCAGCTCGCGCCCGGAGCGAGCTATCCCGCGCGGCGACCAATTGCGCGGCTCGATCGGATTGTAACAACGCCAGGCTGGAGTTGGGTAGGTGGAGGCGTACATCACAGCACTATGGCAGCGCAGGCCTCAGACCATCTGCCAGTATTTGCGCAACTCCGCCTGCCTAAAAAATAACCACGCGCTCAATTTTTAGGCGGGCTCCTCTGCTTGGTGCTCAGGTAACTCCGCGTTAACTTCTGGATTCCCTTGCGTCAGCTGAAATTGGCACACCTCTTGCTGCAGCTGCGAAGCCGGGATCACCCGGAAGCCAATAAGGGGGCACGGATGAAGTTCATCATCGCCATTATAAAACCGTTCAAGCTCGACGACGTTCGTGAGGCCCTCGGGGGCATCGGCGTTGCAGGCATGACCGTGTCGGAAGTCAAAGGCTTTGGCCGTCAAAAAGGCCAGACAGAAATCTATCGCGGCGCGGAATACTCTACCAACATGTTGCCAAAGGTGAAAATCGAAGTCGCTGTAAGTGACGATATCGCCGCTCAGGTGGTTGAGGCCATTCAGACGACTGCCAGCACGGATGCCATTGGGGATGGCAAGATCTTCGTGCTCGACCTCGCCACTGCAACCCGCATTCGCACCGGTGAGACCGGCGAAACTGCGCTGTGATCCAGGGGACTTCACTGATGAACCGCAAAACTCTTTCCTATGCTGCGCTGGCCACCGGTCTCGTGGCTCTGGCGCAGCCGGCACTCGCCGCCGCGCCTGTCGCTGAAGCGGCTGAGGCTGTCGCAGAAGTTGCAGAGGCCGCCGCGCCTGCTGCTGACGCTGTCTCGCCCGGCACCGCTTACATTTTCAACACGCTGCTGTTCCTGATTGGCGGCTTCCTCGTGATGTGGATGGCCGCTGGCTTTGCCATGCTTGAAGCTGGCCTTGTCCGCGCAAAGAACACATCGACGCAGTGCATCAAGAATATCGGCCTCTATTCGATTGCCGGCCTGATGTTCTGGGTGATCGGCTACAACATCGCCTATCCTGGTTTTGCGGAAGGTTCGCTCGGCCTCTTCGGAATGGCGGGAACCACATACGGAATGCAAGGCGTCGGCGAAGCTGATCTCGGCACCGGCTACTCGGTTGCTTCCGACTGGTTCTTCCAGATGGTGTTCTGTGCAACAACCGCTTCTATCGTGTCCGGCACTGTTGCCGAGCGCGTGAAGATCGTTCCGTTCTTCCTGTTCGTCGTGGTTCTTACCGGCGTGATCTATCCAGTTGTCGTAAGCTGGGAATGGGGCGGCGGCTATCTCGATAGCGTGCACGGCTTCTCTGACTTTGCAGGTTCAACGCTGGTCCACTCAACCGGTGGCTGGGCAGCGCTTGTCGGTGCGATTATCATCGGCGCACGCCTCGGCCGTTATGGCGACGATGGCAAGGTCAACGTGTTCCCGGGCGCGAACATTCCGCTCGCAACGCTCGGTACCTTCATCCTGTGGCTCGGCTGGTTCGGCTTCAACGGCGCATCGCAACTCGCAATGGGCACTGTCGGCGACGTGTCAGACGTTTCGAAGATTTTTGTGAACACGAACATGGCTGCATGCGCTGGCGTGGTGGTAGCGATTGTGCTGACGCTGATCCGCTACAAGAAAGCTGACGTCACGATGGCGCTGAACGGCGCACTGGCAGGTCTAGTGTCCATCACGGCTGAGCCGCTTGCGCCTTCCGTCGGTCAGTCTATCCTGATCGGCGGTGTTGGCGGTTTGATCGTGGTCTACACGGTTCCGCTGCTCGACAAGTTCAAGATCGACGATGTTGTCGGCGCGATCCCGGTTCACCTATTCGCAGGCATCTGGGGCACGCTGATCGTTGCCTGGAATACCCAGACGACGTTCAATGAAGGTACTCCGGAAGAATACACCAACACGATATTCGAGCAGTTTATTGCTCAAGGCGTTGGCGTGTTGCTTACCGCACTATGGGTTGTTCCTGCATCGGCGATTGTCTGGCTCGCTCTCAAGTACACCATCGGTGTGCGCCCGAGCGCAGAAGACGAAACCGCAGGTCTCGATCACGCGGAAATCGGGGTGGAAGCCTATCCCGAATTCGCCCGGACTTAAATTCAACCAGTTTGGCGGGGAGAGATTTCTTCTCCTCTCCCCTCTCCCCGCCTCACCTCGTTCCTCCTGCGAACGAACACCTGGAACGGGCCGGAGCTGCAAAGCTTCGGCCCCTTTTTTATGTGGTGTAGGTGAGGGAGAGGGCACCGTGCGGCCCTAGTCGCACCAGTCGCGCCATTCCCATGGGCCATCGCCTGATGCGAGTTCTCTTGCGATCATGTGATCGGCGAGTTCGTCCACCTTGCCGTCCTGATTGATACGGCGCGCCGCGCGCAGTTCCCGGCCATATTGGTCGCGCGGCGGGCTTGCGCCGCCATCCCATTCGAACGGGCCCTTATTAAGCCAGCTTTTGAGTTCCCGCTGCGCTAAAATGGCTTTTGTTTTCTCCGCCTGACATGCACCGGCGATCTCCGGCGCATCAAAGCCGGTCAGCCGGATCCGCCGTGCATTCTGGCCGAAGCCAATCGTTACCGTGTCGCCATCGCTCACACAGTGAAACGGGCGGCCCCGCTCGCCGCACGTGCCGAATTGCGTGCCCATTTTTTCCCAATCTTGAGGCGTCAATCGCGGAGCTAGAGCATACCACGCGCCAACCAAGCCAATCGCCAGCAGTGGCGTCGTCCAGCGCATCCAGGTGCTCTTGCGTCTGCGGTACTTCCAGCGCGCCATGCCTTCCTCTCGCCTGCCTCCCGACTTGCCCGATTGCCTGCGACATGCCAATCCCGCCACAGGGAAGCGTCAACAGAGGGATCTCGAAAAAATGGCCGGACGCGCACGATCGATCGAGCAATTCGTTGCCAATATGGAAGCGAATGCCGCCAACGCTTCGCCCGACTATCGCCCTTACGAGCCTCAAGCCGGTGACGTGTTCATCACTCCTTGGGCCAAAAGCGGGACCACATTCATGCAGCAGATGTTTCATCAGCTGCGCACCGGCGGCGACATGGATTTCGACGACATCAGCCGGGTTGTTCCGTGGGATGATACCGGCGCGATGATCGGATTTGACCTTAACGCTCCGCAGAAAGCCGCCCCTCGGGGCTTCAAATCGCATCGCGAATATGAGCGCTTGCCACCTGGCATGCGCTACGTAGTGACTTTGCGCGATCCCAAAGAGTGCTTTGTCTCGTTCTACCGCTTCTTCAATGGCTGGCATATCGAACGCGATGCGATCCCCATGGAAGAGTTTATGCCGTTCTACCTGGGTGGCGGTCCGGGCGGATGCGATTACTTCACGCATTTGATCAGCTGGTACGCGCGCCGCAAGGAGCCAGACACCTTGCTAACCACCTATCGCTGGGCCGTTAAAAACAAGCGTGCGATGATCGAGCAATTGGCGAAGTTCATTGGCGTTGAGCTGACGCAGGAATTGGCCGACCTTGTTGATGAGCGGACTACGCGGGCTTTCATGGTCGAGCACATGGACAAGTTCGATGATCTGATGGTGGCCGAGGCGCTTGAGCGTAATATCGGCATTCCGGCAGCGAGCGACTCCACTAAGGTTCAAGCCGAAGGCAGCAATGCAAAGACTGTACCGCCGGTAATCGCAGAACAGATCGATGCGATGTGGGCGGAGCGCGTGCTGTCTGCGACCGGCCATACCGACTTTGCTTCGCTTGCAGCTGAGGTCGATGGCTAGCTCTTCTCTTCCCTGAAACGCACTTAGCCGCTAAGCGCGCGGTCAGAGTTAGCAGGACAAATGCGCCATGAGCGATAGCAGCGACAAGACCACCCTTGCCAAGGCAGAAGTGCTGATCGAGGCGTTGCCCTACTTCCAACGCTATGCCGGACGCACTTTCGTGGTGAAATATGGCGGTCATGCGATGGGCAATGCGCAGGCTGCACGCGATTTCGCCGAAGATATCGTCTTGCTCAAAGCGGTTGGCATCAACCCGGTCGTGGTCCATGGCGGTGGGCCGCAAATCGGGGCGATGCTGGAAAAACTGGGCGTTGAAAGCACTTTTGTTGATGGCTTGCGCGTAACCGATGCGGCAACGGCAGAAGTCGCTGAAATGGTGCTTTCTGGTGCGATCAACAAACAGCTTGTGAGCTGGATAGCCAATGCTGGCGGCAAGGCCATCGGCATTTCCGGCAAGGATGGCGGGCTAGTCACTGCGACCAAGGCCGAGCGCACAACACGTGATCCGGAAAGCAATATCGAGAAAGCGGTCGATCTGGGCTTTGTCGGCGAACCAACCACGGTCGATACGACAGTGATCGACACCGCGGTTGCCTCGGGCATGATCCCGATCATCGCTCCGATTGCGGCAGGAGCAGATGGCGAGACCTACAACATCAACGCTGATACTATGGCGGGCGCGATTGCTTCTGCCTTGGGCGCGGCGCGGTTGTTTCTGCTGACCGATGTGCAAGGCGTGCTCAGCAAGGATGGCGCGCTGCTTACCGATCTTACCCCTGCGGATATTGCCTCGCTCAAGAAGGACGGGACTATTTCCGGCGGTATGATCCCCAAGCTTGAAACTTGCGTGTCAGCGGTCGAAGCAGGCTGCGAGGCCGCAGTTGTGCTTGACGGAAGAGTTGGCCATGCGATGCTGCTCGAATTCTTCACAGCCCGCGGTGCCGGCACGCTGATCCGACAGGGGTAGCTTAGCAAGACGGGATCAAACTCTAGCCTTTACCGTATTATCTCTGTAATACGGTGCCAATCACATCAAGACAGGTTCGCAATGCAAGCTCTTTACACTCTTTATGACATCATCGCGATGCTCACCAACGTGCTGGTGATGCTGATCATCATCCAGTTTATTATCGGGCTGCTGTTTGCGTTCAACGTCGTGAATCAATCGAATGATTTCCTGATGGCGTTCTACAATTCGATCAATCGCTTGCTTGATCCGCTATTGCGACCAATCCGGAATATCATGCCGAATACCGGCGCGATCGATTTCAGTCCGTTGGTTCTGATCATTGTCCTGAATATCATTCTGATTGTCCTTTCCGGCATCATCCGAGGCGCTTGATGACAGCGACACGGATCGACGGGAAAGCGTTCGCTGCGCGCTTGCGCGAACGGGTCGGCGAATATGCCGCAAGCTTCGAGCAGGCGGCTGGGCGCAAAGCTGGCCTCGCCGTGGTGCTTGTGGGTGATGACCCTGCCAGTCAGGTCTATGTCGGCAGCAAAGGCAAAGCCACGCTTGCTGCCAATATGGCAAGTTTCGAACACCGGCTTCCGGACGATACGTCATCGGAGGACTTGCTCGCTCTGGTCGATCAGCTCAATCGGGATGAGAGCGTGGATGGAATTCTCGTCCAGCTGCCTCTGCCCGATCACTTGGAAGAGCAATCGATCATTTCCGCGGTCAGTCCGGACAAGGATGTCGACGGCTTTCACGTAATCAACGCTGGCCGCTTGTCTGTGGGGCAAAGCGGGTTTGTCCCATGCACGCCGCTTGGCTGCATGATGCTTCTGGCAGACAGGCTTGGGGATCTCTCCGGATTGGAAGCGGTGGTGATCGGCCGTTCCAACATCGTCGGCAAGCCTATGGCGCAGCTGCTGCTTGATGCCAATGCGACAGTCACTATCGCCCACAGCCGGACCAAGGACTTGCCAGGCGTGGTTAAGCGGGCAGACATCGTTGTTGCCGCAGTCGGTCGGGCTGAGATGGTCAAGGCCGAATGGCTTAAGGAAGGCGCGACTGTGATCGATGTCGGTATTAACCGCTTGCCGCCGGAGCCTGGCAAAGAAAAGGGCAAGCTTGTGGGCGATGTTGCTTACAACGAAGCAAGCGAAGTGGCGGCGGCAATCACGCCTGTGCCTGGCGGCGTTGGCCCGATGACCATCGCAGTATTGTTGCGCAACACGCTGGTTGCCGCACACCGCAATGCGGGTCTCACGCCTCCGGAGGACCTGTGAAGCGGCTCGCGCTCCTGATCGTGCTGACTGCCACGCTCGCCGCATGCGGCCAGCAACGCCCCCGCATCCCGGATCAAGTTATCAATCGCGCGCTCGCAGGCGCTCCGGGTGAAGCCCAGCCCAGCGAAGTCGTGAAGGCAGAGCTGGAGTTTGCGCGCGCGGCCCGCGACACCGGCCAGTGGACCGCGTTCCGCTCTTTTGCAGCACCCGGCGCGATTATCCATGGCCGCAATGGCCCGATTGTGGCTGACCCGTGGCTCGCAAGTCAGTCCAATCCAGAAAAGGCCGTGCAATGGGAACCTCGCGCGGTCTGGATGAGCTGCGACGGCGCGCTTGCTGTCAGCTCTGGCCGTTTCGTCGACCCTGAAGGTCTTGTCGGAACATATGTGACTGTGTGGGAGCGTCAAAATGACCGATCCTACAAGTGGACGTACGACGTTGCGTCTCCTGACAATCCGCAACCACCTGCACGTGAACCGCTGCCAGATTTGGGGCCTGAAGACATTGTTGTAACGCGCATGGATTCGATCCGCGGTCTTGTCGCCCACTGCCCACGCGCAGGCGAAAGCGTGCCGGCCGCGCCTGCTGTCACAATCACCGATGATGCGTCGCAAGGCGGCAGGATGTCGCGAGATGGCACATTGCGCTGGCGTTGGGAGCATAACGGGCCAGGGCAACGCCGCGTCGTGGTCGATTGGCTCACACCCGGAAAATGGGAAGTGGGCTTGGATCAGGCTCTTCCCGCGCCTGAAGAATAGGCCTAAAGGCGCTCGACTATGTACGAGCTTTTCCTCTCCGCTTTCATCACGCTCTTTGTAGTGATCGACCCGCCCGGCTGCGCGCCAATCTATGCTGGCCTCACCAAGGGCGCGACGCAAAAGCAACGCACTTCTATGGCGTTGCGTGCGAGTGTGATCGCCACGGTCATTCTCTTGTTCTTTGCATTGCTTGGCGAAGAATTGCTCGATGCGCTGCATATCGAACTCGACAGCTTCCGCATCGCAGGCGGCTTGATGCTTTTCTGGATAGCCTTTGAAATGGTCTTCGAAAAGCGCCAACAACGCCGCGAAGAACGCGCCAATAAAGTAGCCGCGACACCCGAAGTCGAAGACGTTTCGGTCTTCCCTATGGCAATGCCGATGTTGGCAGGCCCCGGCGCAATTGCCGCCATCATGCTGTTGATGAACGAAGCGGATACGACGGAAGAGACATTGGTCGTGTTAGGCGCTCTCGGTGCGGTATTGCTGATAACGGCGATCGCACTTGTTGCGGCAGGTCCTTTGATCAAGCTGCTTGGCGACCGTGTCGAAGCGGTCATCACGCGGCTGCTGGGTGTTTTGCTGGCAGCGCTCGCCGCGCAATATGTGATCGACGGCCTCAAAGGCAGCTTTGGAATCTGAGCGTTCGGACTGGGTTCAGTTCTTCACTGTCAGCGAGTGCACCATGGTTTGGCGCGGTATAATCTCCTCAGTCATGGCGGGCGTGGCCTGTCTTTTCGCTGCAAGCGTTGCATCGGCTCAGCCATTGCCAGACTGGACTATTGCGGAACTGGAACAAGCGATGGCCGAGCGTGAGCTTGGCAAGATTCGCGCTGCTGCAATCGAGCAATCAGGTGAAGTGGTTTATCGCAAACGCTTCGATAAGAAGCCTCTCGGCGAGCCCGTTGATATCAAGTCTGCAGGTAAGTCCATCACAGCCATCTCAGTCGGTATGGCGATCGAGGATGGCGCGCTTAGCGGGGTGGATGCAAAAGTGTGGCCGCTTTTGGGATCAGGCAGAGCCGATGAGACTGCGGACATAACGGTTGCTGACTTGCTCGGCATGTCATCCGCACTCGATTGCAATGATTGGGAGCGTAAATCCCCGGGCCAGGAAGAGAAGATGTACCGCCGCAAGGTCTGGCGTGATTTCGCGCTCGACTTGCCGTTGCGTGAATATGCACGCGATGCTGACGGCGACGGCCCGTTTTCCTACTGCACTGCGGGCGTCTTTCTACTGGGACAAGTTGTCGAAGAAGCCACGGGCGAACGCTTCGATGCCTACGTCCAGCGGCGATTGTTCGATCCGCTGGGTATCGATGGTGTTGTCTGGCGCAAGTCCAGGTCCGGCGAGATTCAGTCGGGAGGCCAGCTAACGATCTCGGACGAGGCCCTACTCAAGATTGGCCGGCTCGTGCTCAGCAAAGGCAAGTGGGAAGGCGAGCAGCTCATTTCCGAGCAATGGATCAAGCAGATGCTGAGCGCGCGTCATCAGTTTGGTGAGCACGTCTATTACGGCAATTTGTGGTGGGCGATCCCGTTGCGCGGCTCTGAAGGATATACGGCTACGTTCATGATGAAGGGCAATGGCGGTAATATCGTCGCGCTTGTGCCTGACTATGACGCTGTGCTTGTTGTGCAGACCGAGAACTACAACAAGAAAGACGCGGAGCGACATGCCTTCACCGTCTTGACGACGATGCTCGGCAGTCTTGAGCCGGTAGCGCAGCCTTCGGCAAAGCCATAGTGCTTACTGCAGTGTGATGATCTCTTCATCGCCGTCTGTTCGGCCGTAAAACTGCATGAGCTGGATCAGCAGCTCGCAGCGGGCGTTCAGCGTTTCGGCTTCCAGCAGCGCCTGCTTACTTGCAGGGTCAAACGGAGCGATCTGCGACACGCCATTTATCAGCGAATGGTCATCAAGCCGTTCCACGGATTCCCAATCGACCCGATAACCTTGGCGGTCAGAAAACTTGCGCGCTTGCTGCTCAAACCCTGCGCGCTCAATCGGGGATAGCACTGCGCTATCATTGTCTTCGAGCAGTTCCGCCTCGACCTGGCGGAAGCTGGTTGTGACATCCAGCTCCTTGACCATCCGAAAGCGCGACTTCCCTTCAAGGATGAGATTGTAGCGCCCGTCATCCATCGCTTCGATCTCGCCGATTTTGCCGACGCAGCCCACTGTATAGAGCGGCGCTCCATCACGCGATTGTTGCGGCTGGATCATCGCAATCTGGCGGTCTCTGACCAGCGCGTCACCAACCAGTTCGCGGTAACGTGGCTCGAAGATGTGCAGCGGCAATTGCAATCCGGGGAACAGGATCGCACCGGGCAAGGGGAAGATGGAAAGCCGAGTCGACATCAAGCTTGCACTATGGCCTATCCGAACAAAATTTTCGACAGGCGCCGGCGCGTAGTGACAACCCATTCGTCTTCCAACCCAACCGCTTCGAAGATTTGCAGCAATTTGGCTCTCGCTGCACTGTCGTTCCACTCGCGGTCTTTCTCGACCATCGCGAGCAGCGTATCCGCCGCTTCATCGCGCGCGCCGGCGGCAAAGGCGGCTTCCGCAAAGGCGAGCTGTTTGTCCATATCCTCAAGGTTCGCTTGCGCATCCGCGCGAAGACCGGACAGTTCGCTGTCATCAACCTGATTGTCAGCTAGTTCAATTGCACTGGCAGCCGCTACGATCGCAGGATCGTCAGCCAGCGCCGGGTTCTGCTTGATTGCTTCGAGTGCAGCCTTGGCCTCTTCGACATGCCCAGCAGCAGTCAGCGCGCGAAGCAGTCCTGCTTGCGCGGGCGCGTTGTCGGGCGCCATGTCGATGACCTGCGCAAAGATGCCCGCCGCACGTTCAGCATCGCCGCCGGCCAGCACCTCGTCACCCATCGCGATGAATTGCTCGATATCCTGCTGCTGCGCTGCCGCAGCGTCACCACCCGCGCCCGGTTGGACAGGTAGCTGGCCAAGGACCTGGTCCAGCATCTGCTTTAGTTGAGATTCGCTACGGGCATTGGTCAAGTCAGCAACCGGTTGTCCCTGAAACATCGCATAGACGGTTGGGATCGATTTGACCTGAAACTGGCTGGCGATGAACTTCTCTTCATCGACATTGACCTTGGCAAGGATCACTCCCTTGTCGGCATATTCAGCGGCGACTTTCTCCAGCACAGGCGTGAGCGCTTTGCAGGGCCCGCACCATTCTGCCCAGAAGTCGATGATGACGAGGCTCGACATGGATGGTTCGACCACCGTCTGACGGAAACGGTCGACCGCTTTTTGCTCTTCGAGATTAAGACCCATGCTGGCCACGTGTGAAGCTCCTTGATGAAGCGGATCGGCTGATGGACCCACTGTTTGAATGCATGAGCCACCATGTGGGTCCGCAGGCGGGTATGTAAAGAGCGGATAAGGGGAGTCCCGCGCCTGATCGTAGCCTTCTTCGCGCAATTGCGCATTTTGATGCAATTTTGCGCTTGCGGGGTGGGAGAGGCGCTGCTAATCGCGCCGCCTCCCCAGCGAAAACAGCGCTTAGCGCCTTCGCTAGCGAGCGTCAGTGAGCGGGCGTAGCTCAGGGGTAGAGCACAACCTTGCCAAGGTTGGGGTCGGGCGTTCGAATCGCCTCGCCCGCTCCATTTTTCCCATGATTGTTGAATTTGACCGTTTCGGCGGCCACGGCTCGCTTTGGCTTGAGCGGTCGGTGGCATAAATGCCGCATGTCGGCACCTGAATGCCGCTTCGGCCCACTACATTTCACATTCTTTAGCCTTAGGGGTTGCTATCTGGTCATTACTCGTTACCTGCGATGATACATTGTTACATTGTAATGTTATTACATTCTCCGGGATCGGGAAGGGCTCTTCATGAAACGCTACACGTCGCACTGCGCCATCGCTGCTGTGCTTACTGCTTCAATCGCTGCAACGCCTGCTTTGGCAAATGAGACCACAACAGAAGAAGTGGCATCTGCTGATGAGCAGCCAGAAGAGCGTGCTGCTGCACGAGAAGAAGCGCGGGAAAGCGACCCGCATTATCGCGGAGATATCATCGTTGCAGCTGAAGCCCTGCAACAACTCGATTTTATCAGCGGGCAAGATGTGGTTGAAATGGATGAGATCCAGCGTGATCTCACCGGCCAGCTTGGCGATCTTCTGATCAAGCTGCCGGGCGTTTCAGCGACCAGTTTTACCCCGGGTGCATCGCGCCCGATCCTGCGCGGCCTTGATGCGGAACGAGTGCGTGTCCTTATCGATGGGTTGGGAACAGCGGATGTTGGCAACACGTCGGCCGACCACGCAACGACTATCGATCCGCTGACAACGGAGCGCGTCGAAGTTCTCCGTGGTCCGGCGGCTTTGCTTTATGGCAGCCAGGCCATCGGCGGCGTCGTCAATGTGATTGACCGGCGTATTCCTGTCGCGATCCCGGAAGACGGCTTCCACGTTGAAGCTCTGGCCGCGGTCGATACAGCCACTGATCTCCGCAGCGGAGGCGCTTCGCTAGATTTCGCTCTTGGCGAGAATGTGGTCTTCAACATCGGAGGTTCGTTCCGCGAGACCGACGATGTTGAAATCCCAGGCTTCCAGCTGTCTGATGATCTGCGCGCGGATTTGCTTGCCGATGCAGCAGAGGAAGAAGACGAAAGCGAGTTCGAAGAAGCAGAAGAGCTTCGTGAAGCCGCCAATCAGGAAGGCTTCATTCCAAATAGTGCGACCGAGACCTGGACCGCGCATGGCGGTGTAGGGCTGTTCTTTGGCGATTCTCGGGTTGGTGCGTCTGTTTCCTACTACGACACCGATTATGGCTTGGTCGGAAACCCTGAAGGCGGGCACGCGCACGGCGAAGAAGAGGAGGAAGAGGAGGAAGAGGGCGAGGAAATCGTCACGATCGGCCTTGAACAGCTTCGCATCGATGTCCTCGGTGATTTCGCCTTGGGCGAGGGCTTCTTTTCGCGCCTGAAAGTTCGGGCGGGCTACTCCGATTACACCCATACCGAATTCGAAGGTTCGGAAGTGGGCACTGTGTTCGACACAGAATCGTTCGAAGCGCGCGCTGAACTCGTTCAAAATGGCGGCGGTGCCATTGGTCTCCAGTTCATCTTGCGTGACTTCTCGGCCGTTGGCGAAGAGGCATTTGTGCCGGCCAACGACACAACGCAGCTGGCGCTATTCACGGTCCAGGAAATCGAGCTGTCAGAAGGCCTCCAGCTAGAAGCAGCTGGCCGCTATGAGATGGTCGATGTCGAATCCGATGTTGTCGGCGTAGAACGAGACTTCGATCTGTTCTCTGGTGCACTTTCTCTGGTGACTGAGCTGGGCGAAGGCGTTCGGGCCGGTATCACGGGTTCGCGCTCCGAGCGCGCTCCTGCAGGCGAAGAACTGTTTGCAGACGGGCCGCATATTGCCACGCAGCAATTCGAGATTGGCGATGTCAACCTCGACACCGAGACCGCCTGGGGGCTCGAAGCGTTCCTGCGCGGTGACATTGGTGAGGCCAACTTCGGTGCTTCGGTGTTCTATCAGGACTTCGATGGGTTCATCTATTTGAGCGGGACCGGTGAAGAAGAAGATGACCTACCTGTTTTCGTCTTCCTGCAGGACGATGCGCAGTTCTTTGGCTTTGAAGCCGATCTCAACATGCCGATCGTTCAAACAGACAGCTATGATCTGATCGCAGATGTACGCGCCTCCTATGTCGATGCGTCACTCAGCGGCGGCGGCAACTTGCCGCGCATACCTCCGGTGAGCTTGCTTGGTGCCTTGGAAGCGCAGTTCAGCTCCTTTGACGTGCGCGGCGAAGTCCAGTGGTTCGGTTCGCAAAACGATGTGGCGGAGTTCGAAACGGAAACCGACTCCTTCGCTTTCACGAACCTTTACGTTTCATGGCGTCCGCTGAAGGACAATCCCGGCGTTGTGGTTCAGCTTGCCGGCGAGAACCTGTTTGATGTGACCGGCCGTCGCCATTCCAGCTTCACGAAAGAATTCGTGCCGCTGACCGGCCGCAATGTCCGGGCAAGCGTGCGGCTTAGCTTCTAACGGTTTGCGAGTGAGCGCCCATGTCCACCCCCATTTCAGGTGTGGGCGCTCACCGTATCCTTAATTCTCTGCTGCGAAGCTCAGTTCAGCGTGCTCTTCGAGCCGCTTGACGAGGTCTTCGCCGAGGAAGGAACCCGGCGTGCCGATGCCGCCAGGCTTGTCGCAAGACAGCAAGCCGATCCCTGTCTCGCTAAGCATCCGGCTGGTCGAGCCATAGCCTGGATCATACTTGCCTTTAACGCCGTAATGCAGCTTTTCGCCGTCCGGCAGATCGGCCACGAATAGCACGTCGTAAAAGCCGTTCTCGCGCTCTTCCTTGCTAGGGCCTTCACCCGGCTTGGGCGGCTTTGCCCCGAACGGATTTTTCATCATTTCAGCGACCGCATTCGCCGCCGCTTTACCTGCATCGCCGGGGCTGGTGAGCATCATCTCATCATAGACGAAGTCTTCGCCATAGGGATGGCCGAGCAAGAAGTTGGTCCGGTGCACGTTCTTGGTGTTGATCGGCGCCATCACGAAAGGCGCGGCCCATTTGCCAAGGTCGCTTTCGTAACCCGGCACCATGCCCGATGGCTGACTGGGCCCTTCGAAGCCCGGGGTCAGGCCGAATGAGCTGCGAAGGATATTGATGATCTTGGGATTGGTAGCCGCTGCTTTCATGGTCGCAGTAAGGCTCGCAGCAGTGCCGCCAGAGAAGGTGCCTTGCATCGCGCGAACACGGCCGCGAATGCGCGGTGATGGCTTGCCCGTGCGCTTTTCGACTTCCTTCTGTGTCATCAACACGCCCAAGTCGAAAGGAATGGAATCGAAGCCGGATGAGAAGCAGATTCGCGCACCACTCTTTTTCGCGGCATCCTCATGCTTGTCGATCTGCTCGCGCATCCATCCTGGCTCGCCGCACAGATCAGCATAGTCCGTGCCAGTCTTTACACACGCTTCGACCAGCGCATCGCCATAGAGTTGATACGGACCAACCGTGGTCAGGATCACTTTCGCGCGGCGACACATGGCTTCCAAACTCGCGGGGTCGTCCGCATCAGCAATCACAAGCGGTGTTGAGGCCGGCGCGCCAATTTCATCGCGCACGCTTTCAAGCTTTTCGAGGCTACGGCCTGCCATGGCCCAGCTTGGTCCGTCATCCCGGTCGCCATAGTGATTGCTGAGATACTCAGCGACCAGACGTCCGGTGTAGCCGGTCGAGCCATAGACGATGATGTCGAATTCGCGGGATGTGTCTGCCATGGGGGTTTATCTCCTTTGGTTGGCTCAATGCGCGCGGGCACTCCAAGAGTCAAAGACGTTACGGAACGGGGCTGCATGAGCGGGAGTCGGCACTGAGGCCCCCGGTGCAGCGCATCCGCGATACGCCAAACGCGTTTTTCGAATAAGTTGCATGGCTAAAAGTGCTCCATATTCCAGACGCTTGGAGCGATTTCGAGGTGATAGAGTGTGACTTTTCAAATCCGGTAGATCCTGCATATCTATTCACATCGCTGACGTCAGTGAATATGCAGCTGGCGCCGCTGGTAGGAAATATCCGGACGGGCTGCGAGAGCGCCAGACAGGGACAGGCATTGTCGGACAGCTTGCTACCAATTCATCCGGCGCATCCTATATTGAAAGCATGAGCATTTGGCCGGTCCTGATTGTTGCGCTGCTGGTTGCCGGGATCTTTTGGTATCGGCGGCACGCGCGGCGGCAGAAGCGCATGCGGCTCCTGACGAGCCCGCTTACGCCAGAACAACGCAAGGTCATCGCGAGCCTCGTGCCTATCGTGCGCCGCTTGCCCCGAGAATTGCACGCTAGCTTCGAAGGCAAGATCAATCTGTTTCTCGATCAAATGACGTTTCGCGGCCATAATGGCATTGAAGTGAGCGAGGAAATGAAGCTTTCCATCGCCGCGCAGGCCTGCCTTTTGATCGTCAATAGTCCGGCCTGGTATGAAACGCTGAGGAATGTGCTGATCTACCCTTCTGCGTTTCACACAGGCCGCAGCAGCCTTGATGGCACTATCATTCATGAACGCGATTACCACTTGCTCGGCGAAAGCTGGGATCGCGGTCCGATTGTGCTGTCATGGGACCATGCCTTGCAAGGCGGCCTCGATGCCCATGATGGCTACAACGTCGTAATCCATGAATTTGCCCATCAGCTGGACAGTTTGACCGGGCACACGAACGGCATCCCGATCCTGCGCAAGGGACAGGCCTATGACGGTTGGGAGAAGGCGATGCTGGACGCATATCACGACCATGTGGAACGCGTTGAACAGGGCCAGAATACTCTCATTGATCCCTATGGGGCGACCAACCACCAAGAGTTCTTTGCTGAAGCGGTCGTAACTTTCTTTGAAAAGGCACAGGCCCTGCAGCGCGAAGAGCCCGCTCTTTACGCGCAGCTGTCAGAACTGCTGGCGCTTGATCCTGCTGCGTGGGGCTAGGAGCTTGCTTCGGCGCTTTCCCGCTCATCCAGAAAGCTCCAGATTTGCGAGATCACGACTGAGCCTTCCCCGACGGCTGACGCGACGCGTTTGACTGAACCCGCACGCACGTCGCCAACTGCATAGATGCCGGGATATGACGTGGCATAAGGCGAGCTAGATCCGGCATCATCGCCGCACAGCACGAAGCCGCGTTCGTCAAGCTTGACGAAGCCAGACAGCCAATCGGTGTTCGGTGCCGCGCCAACCATAATGAACAGGTTCGCAGCATCGAGAGTTTGAACCTCGCCTCGCTTGTTGACATCGATGCTTTCTAGCGAGGTATTGCCATTCAGCGTAGCGACCTGCGTTTCATAGTGAATTGTGATGCGCGGGTCGGCTTCCAAGCGGCTGCTCAAGTAACTGGACATGGACGCGGCAAGCGATTGCCCGCGCACCAGAAGATGGACATGGCTTGCATGTCGGCTCAGGAACATCGCGGCCTGGCCTGCGGAATTGCCCCCACCGATGATTGCGGCCTCTTTGTCCTTGCAATAGCGCGCTTCCATATCGGTCGCTGCGTAATACACGCCGGCTCCTTCGAAGTCTTCGAGCCGGTCAAGCGGGAGCCGCCGGTACTGCACACCAGCCGATACAAGGATTGCCTTCGCGCAAACTTCGGTGTCGCAATCGAGCCTGATGCAGAACACGCCGTCTTCTCTTTGCGTGATCGCAGTCGCACGGCGCGGAACAGCAAAGCGTGTACCGAACTTCAGCGCCTGAATATGGCCGCGCCAGACGAGATCTGAGCCTGAAATCCCGGTCGGGAATCCCATGTAATTCTCGATCCGGCTGGAGGTCCCTGCTTGTCCCCCGATGGCGACATCGTCGACCACCATGGCACAGAGACCCTCAGCGCCTGCATACACACCCGCTGCCACTCCAGCAGGGCCACCGCCCACGATCAAGAGGTCGAATACTTCTTCGCGGGCAATGTCTTCATCCATGCCCAAAAGGCGCGCGATCTTGAGCGGAGTGGGATCGTCAACCACTTGATCCTTGCCGAAAATCACCACTGGATCATTGTGTGTGATGCGGCATGCTTCTGCTTCGGCAGTAGCGGCTTCGCTATTCAGATCGAGTGCTTCGAACGGAATCTTGTTGCGGCTTGCAAAGGCAACGATGCGCTTCAGGTCTGCGCTGCGATCCGCGCCAATGATCTTGAGCGAGCTGTCCGAATCCTCAAGCTGCCTGCGTCTGCGCGCGGCAAACACACTGATGATGATGTCTGACATTTCCGGAATTTTTGCCATCAGCTCGAGCATTCGCGAACGCGGGGCTTCCAGCGTCTTTGTATCCTTCGCTGCACGCATCGGCAGCGTCACACTGCCGCCGTTCAGAAATGAGATCTCTCCCATGAATTGCGTCGGCCCAAGCGAGGCTTCCAGATGGCGCTCGCCGGTGAACGGATTGACAACTTCGATTTCGCCTTCCAGCACATAGACGAAGCGGTCATACGGATCGCCCACTTGGACAACGAAGTCGCCTGCACCGTAGGTTATGGTTTCAGCAATCTCGCGGATTGCTTCGACATGGCTGTCATGCAGCGGCGTGCGCTGCATCTGCCTCAGGTCGTTAGCAAGGGATTCCATCTGCTATCTCGCTTGGCCGCGGGGAGACCATGCATTCGCCCGCGCAAGCACCTACTGCAAGCGGAATCTGGGTTAGGCTTCAGACTAGAGATCAGAACCGAGAAGGGCGGGTCGATCCAGCGATACCACGCAGTCGCTGTAAGCTGCTCTCCAGCCTGGCACCCTCTCCTCCGGGCACGGTGCCACCCTTTGCCCTCAGTGCGGGCGGCAGGACGCGCTCGAAATTGGCTTGCTCCAGCCGTCCTGCGGTCCAATTGCCGATCTGGATACCCAGAAAGACACCGGTGACGACGATGACAAAGTCTATCGCGATGGCGGTCCAGTTCTGCTCGCGGACGTGCCTTGTGATGCGGCGCAGGATCATTGGCCTTCGACCTCTTCCGGATCAGCTGAAGGCGCCGGCAGTTCGCCGCGACTCAGGACGGTTTCGAGCTCGTCCAACCGTTGCAAATGCTCTTGCAGGAAGAAAATATAGGATGCGTTGATGCGGGTGGCGTGCACCATCCGGCTGAGGAATTGCGGATTGCGCGGTTGGTCGAGAAAATGGCATTCGGCACCCATTCTGTATCCGCCTTGACCTGGATTCTCCCCACGAACCCTCGTAATCGCTTCGGGAAATTCGAGGTCTAGCCGGGGAGCATCCACGAGCATTCCGGCTATCGCATTGCGCAAGCGATCTTCGCTTTGTTCGACAGCAATCAAGGCTCTGACGAGATCGGGGTCATCGATGAGGTCGATGCGTCCACCGGCAAACGCTTCGGTAAGGCTCGGCACCCTCATCGGAGGCACGCTGATGATCCTAGAGTCGGCAAAGTCTTCGCATTCCTGGTCGCTCAGCGGGACAATGCCGGAATCGCCGAAATACATCTCCTCGACCTTGTAAATCGCCTCCAATCGTCGCTCGCGCCGTCCGAGAAAGTCGGAAAGTCGCGTTTGAGCGACGGTTACATCCTCAAGCAGCCGCTCGCTGAAGGACTCGGCCTTGGCTGCATCGGAGCGCGCCTGGTTCCAATTGTTTATCTGCAAACCAATCAGCAACCCGACCACGACGATGCAGGTCTCGATAAAGACCGTGAACCAGTCCTGATTCCTGGCGGCGGTGGCAAGACGGCGCAGGATCATGGGGCAGGCCTATCCATTTGTTCGACCACCACTGCGCGCAGGTCACGCGCTTGATCGATCCCCAGTTCAGCCGCCCACGTTGCGACTTCCAGGGTCGACATCGAGTATCGAAGATCCTCTATCAGCTGCTCATCGCGAACAATCCGATCGACAATTTGCCGGGCGCGGCCTTCGTCAACTGGCGTATCGCAGTCCAGCACCCTTTGTTCTCCGCTCAATGTGACACCAAAGCAATTTTCCCAGATATAGGATTGGATGTCGGTCGGGATGGTACCGCGGACATGTTCACGATAACGGGTCCGCTCGCTCAGAATTGGATTGTCAGACCCCCTGTAATAAGATGCCAGCTGGTCTCGTAGGGCCACATCGTCGATCAGGCCCAGCTCTCCAGCGCTTTTGAGCTCTTCATAGGTTGTATCGGTGCTGTAGAATTCGGCCGCCTGACTTGCCTGGAAATAGGCGAGCAACAGCTGCCAATGGGTCTTGTTGCCTGCATCACCGGTGTCAGCATAGGTGGTGGCAACAAGGCCATAATCGCGCACAACCGTCCAGAATTGAATGTTCTGTTCGTAGCCGCGAAGGTCAGCGTCGAGGTCCGCAACAATGCGCTCAAGATAGTCCTGCCCACGTTGCCGGTCCGCGCGGTCGTCGTTCCAATTGCCGATCTGGATACCGAGGAAAACGCCGACCACCACAATCAGGAAATCAATCCCGATGGCGGTCCAGTTCTGGTCGCGGACGTGGCTAGTGATGCGGCGCAGGATCATGGGGCGATGCTCTTTCGGAAAGCTGCCTCGTCAAACGGTATGACGCAATCGCCGTAGACACTTTTCCAATTTGCCTCTCGCTCCTCCAAAATGTCGATGATCTGCTCAATCTGATCCTCGTTGGGCCGCAGGAGAAGCATTCCGGGTAGCGACTCGATAGTTTGGCCGCTGATCAGCTCGATGATCGAGTTAAGCTGGTCGGCTTCGCTCAGGATCTGGAAGAAGTGCAGCCGCTGTTCTCGCGAAAGGTCTTGCGGATAGGCCAAAGCGCGTAAGGCTGCTTCCTTTTGCCGCATCTCGTGCTGGAAATCATAAATCGAATCCGCGCCTCCGAAGTGGGACGCAAGTAACTGGCGGTCCTCGCTTGTCATCAGGTCATAGGTGCCCCTGCCAAGCTCGGTATCCCAAAGCGTGGCTGTTCGCGGTCGTTGGGGCGAGCGAATGACGTCCGGGAAAGCGCCGGTTCCGCGATAAGCATAGTCGCGTTGCTCCAGTCCCGGCCATGCGCCATTGCCTTCGATCAGCAAGCTCCCGATGCGATCATACTTTGCCTTGCGACAGGCCGCGATAGAGATGCGTTCGTGCGCATAAATATAAGAGTTCCACGCGGTCACTTTGAGATCGACCAGCGCGCGTTCGTAATTGGCTTGCTCCAGCCGCCCTGCATTCCAATTGCCGATCTGGATCCCGAGAAAGACGCCGGTGACGACGATTACGAAGTCGATGGCAATCGCGGCCCAGTTCTGGTCGCGAACGTGCTGGGTGATGCGGCGCAGGATCATTGGCTCAGCCCTTGATTGATCGCTGGGACATTGCCATCGGGGTAGAGCTCTTCTTCGAGGCGTCCGACGAGTTCGGCAATGGCCAGATAGGTTTCGTGTGACTGGGCGCTCCCCGCATTGGTGAAATAATAGAGCTGGGCTGCGGCGTTACGAAACTCCTCGTCTTGGACCAGCGCATCGAAATCATAGATCGGCGTGAGCGAAACGCTTTGAGGCGGATTGTAGGAGCCAGGCTGCATGAAGACGCGACTGAAGATCACGTCTCGCGCATGGTGGCTGCGGGCTTCATGTCCCTCTGTGAATTGCTCGGCCCGTGTCCACAGCAGATGAAGGCGGACGAGAATGTCTTCGCCCTGTTTGCCCTGAAAATCCGTCAGCAATTCGGTCGATTCCATCCGCCGGGCCAGCAAGGAGATGTCGATGCCGCGCCAATTCACGAGCGACACAAGTCCTTCATCGAAGCGCGCTGTGTCGGCTTCGCTGAGTTCGCCCGCCATGAGCGCATCGATCACGAAACGTGAATTCGCATCCTCCTGAATTCCAAATTCTTCATTGCTTCGGCGCCATCCTTCGAGCCGTGGTGCCAAATCATTGTGGACCTGCACAAGCATGGCGCGTTGATCGCGCGCATCCGCTCGCACCGCATTCCAATTGCCGAGCTGGATGCCGAGGAACACGCCAACCACCACGATCACGAAGTCGATGGCAATCGCGGTCCAGTTCTGGTCGCGAACGTGCTGAGTGATGCGGCGCAGGATCATGGCTGCGTCTCCTCTTCGAGCATCTCGATCAGGCCCTCGACGACCGGTATATTGCCGGATGCGTTATCGTGGATGATGCTGACGATGGAATATTGATTGCGCAAGTCCTGCCGAATGCCGGGGGACGATCTCAACGCTACGGCGGCTTCGGCCAGTTCAGCATCGCTGGCAGTGAGGTTGCAGGTTTCCTGAAAGCCGACGACGTAGTTGAGTTCATCAAGCACGTCGCTGCAATTGTCGCGCAGGTCGAGCTGAACCTTGAGCGGAATGACTGAACGAACGAGCCGACGATACGGCGAGTCCTGAAGGAAGGCAAAGCTCGAGTCTGAACTCGGGTCGAACCGATAATAATCCGCCAACCCGTTATGCAGTGATTGCTGCGGCAGCAGGTCGAGATCGCCTGACGATACCACTTGTTGCCACGTCGAGCGGTTTTGAGGAGAGAGCATGAACTCGCTCGCTCGGTAAGTCTCAATGACAAGCGCGCGCGGATCGGAGTTCGGTTCGGCGAGCAAGCGGTCGGCCTTTAGAATGCTATCCTGTACCGCGCCGAAATAGGTTGATGAGCTGCGAAATATATCCAGATCGCCTTCCAGATCCGCAATAACGCGGTTTGTGTAGTCCTGCCCTTGACGTGTTTCAGCGCGGTCCTCGTTCCAATTGCCGATCTGGATGCCGAGGAATACGCCGACTACCACGATCAGGAAATCAATCCCGATGGCGGTCCAGTTCTGATCCTTGACATTTTGCGTTATGCGCCGAAGCAGCATTCAGTCCCCCCACCTATTGCCCCGGCGGCACCATGCAGGAAATGCAAGGGATTGCAAAGGATTGGGCCAAGGTCGCGCCTATGCGCTAGCGCATTGCCCCTAAAGCCTGGGAAGTGTGACGCCGCGCTGGCCCATATATTTGCCCGCGCGGTCCTTATAACTCGTCTCGCAGCGTTCATTGCCCTTGAGAAACAGGAACTGGCACGCCCCTTCATTGGCGTAGATCTTCGCAGGGAGCGGCGTGGTGTTCGAGAACTCCAGAGTCACATGGCCTTCCCAACCTGGCTCCAGCGGCGTTACATTCACGATGATCCCGCAGCGTGCATAGGTCGATTTTCCGAGGCAGATCACTAGGACGTCTTCCGGCACTCGGAAATATTCGACTGTGCGGGCCAACGCGAAAGAGTTGGGCGGGATGATGCAAACATCCGTCTCGCGGTCGACGAGGCTTTCCGCATCGAACTTCTTCGGATCGACGGTGGCCGAGTTTACATTGGTGAAGATCTTGAACTCGGGCGCAACCCGCGCGTCATATCCATATGAGCTGAGGCCATAGCTGATCACGCCTTCGCGCCGCTGCGCTTCAACGAAAGGCTCGATCATGCCGTGTTCTTGAGCTTGCGTTCGAATCCATTTGTCTGAGAGAATCGCCATGCGCACCAGATTGCCCAAGCGCTGGCGATGAGCAAGCGTAGCCGCCGCGTTATCCGGAAAGCTGTGCGGTCCAGCTTCGAATTTGCGCCAGATCAAGGTTGTGCAGCCGGATCGGGATTATGCCTTCATGCATTGACGCATTGACAAATGCGCAGGGCTTGCGCAAATTTGTCCGGACAAATTTAAGGAAGAAGTACGATGTCGGATCTCCCACCCCCTTACACTGCGCTGACGCGGCACCCCATGATGCCGCGCACGAGCCATGATGAAGCGGCGCGTTTCAACTTCCTCACGCATTTCAATCGCTATCTGTCCGGGACGATCGGGAAGGGCAACAAAATTGCCTATGACAAGCGCGTGCTGCCCGCTTTTGTTGAGGAACATGGGCGTGAGCCTGAACATCGCTATGAAATTCGCGATGCGATGAATGAAGATCCGTGGCATCGCATGTGGTCTGCTTTGAAGCGCAATTCGATGGAGATGCGTCAGCACAATGGTCGTCAGACGGTGCTGCGCCAGCTGGACGAGCTTGATGCCCAGGCGCGCCAGTTCAACGAACACTCCGGCATGCTTGAGCTCGATTCCAAGGTCGAGCAGCCGCATTACCAGACCGCAGTCGACATCCATTGCCAGCCCGGCGGTTATCATACTGAAGAACGCAGCGGCGACGTGACTGTCGGTGCGAATTACGATGTCGGACTGTTTGCGACCACTGGCGGCGCGCTCGGCGGGCTTAATGATGGCGGCGGTCAGGCGATTGTCGAGTGGATCAAGAAAGAGCGCCCTGACTGGCAGCCGCGCCGCATCCTCGACATTGGTTGCACGGTTGGACACAATGCGGTTCCGCTGGCGCAAGCCTTCCCTGATGCGGAAGTGATTGCGATCGATACAGCGGCCGCATCGCTGCGTTATGGCGCGGCGCGAGCAGCGTCGATGGGCGTCAAAAACATCAAGTTTGTACAAGCCTCTGGCGAAGATCTTTCGCGCTGGGCCGAAGGGCATTTCGACTGGGTGCAGACGACCATGTTCCTGCACGAGCTTTCGTCCAAGGCGATGCCGCGCATCCTGGCTGAAGCAAACCGTGTGCTCGCGCCGGGCGGCCTCATTTTCCATATCGAGCAGCCCGAATACACTGACGAAATGCCGCTGTTCGAGCAGTTCATGCGCGATTGGGATGCGTTCAACAACAACGAGCCCTTCTGGAGTGCAATGCACGGGCAAGACCTGAAGCAGGTCATGGCTGATGCAGGCTTTGCGCGTGATGACCAGTTCACGGTGGGCGTTCGTGCCGTGGTTGATCCGGAGATTTTCCCACCATCGCCTGATGACGGTGAAGAGGACTTTGGCCGCGCGGCCATCTGGAACGCCTATGGCGCGTGGAAACCGCAGGATACAGCTCCGGCGCAGGCAGAAGCGGCGTGACGAACCCGGATGATCCCGGCTTCGATTGGGTCGAGGCCTCCGGTAAGCGCGCCAAAGGCAAGCGCCCGGAATATTTTGCCGATCCAGCGCTCGACAGGCTTTATTCGACTGTGTTCGCACTGGCGTCTGAAGTCTCTGCGCTGCGCGAGCGGCAGGATACCGTTGAGCGGCTGCTCGATGAAAAGGGCACGCTTCGCCGTGAAGACATCGACCGCTATGAGCCTGACCGTGCGGCCGGCGAAGAACGCGGCCTCGCGACACGGGCTTACATCAACCGGATAATGCGCGGCTTTCAGCAGGAAGTTGAAGCGATGGAGGCGGAGGACCCGCCGATCATGGAGATCGTAGAAAAATTGTCGCGCGAATAGGGATCTCGCTGCGGCAATAGGGGAGGGAAAACGTGGAATTTTTGAACATGCATGAGCTCAGCATTCTGCGCTGGGTTCATATTCTTGCCATGGTGTATTGGCTGGGCGGCGAATGGGGCGTCTTCCAGACCAGCTATCATGTGACCAATCGCGATCTTAGCCTGGAAGAGCGCAAGCGGCACATGGAAACCGCTTACCGGATCGATATCCTGGCGCGTACTGGCATTGTCCTGCTGCTGCCGCTCGGTCTCCATATGGGCAAGCTCTATGGCTTTGTACCGCTGCTCGAAGGCGCAGGTATCTGGTGGATGTGGCTGTTCTTCGCGATCTGGCTGGGCATGACCTGGACTGCTTTCTTCAAGCGCGAGACAGACATCGGCATCACTGTCACCAAGGCAGAAGAGCTTCTGCGCTATCCTCTGATCATCGCGCTGTTCCTGTTCGCTTTCATGGCCATGGCAGGCTCAGGCCCGATTGAAGTGAGTGAAGGCAATCACTGGTATCCATGGAAGATGGCGCTCTATGCGTTCGCGCTGTGCATTGGATTGTTCCTGCGCCTCGTGATGCGGCGTTGGACCACGCGTTTCCGGGTGCTCGCGGCCGGTCCCAATGCAGCAGAAGAGGCCGCGCTGGAACGTGAGATCGCTCAGGCTCGCTTCGCCGCCTATGTTTACTGGATTACCATCGCGTCCGTTTGTTTCCTTGGCGCGGTTAAACCGTTCTGAGGCAAAAGGCATAACGACAAAGGAGAGCCGGTTATGGACCGTAGGACATTGCTAGGGGCAGGCGCAGCCGCAAGTGCTGCAGGCGCATTCAGCTGGACGCAATTTGCTTCACCTGCTGCGGCGGCGGAACCCAAACCGGGCTCGACTAAGATCAATATGCGATCTGACGGCACGTACGATACTGTGCCGCTCGCTAAGGACACGATCTCGCTGACCGTGGCTCAGACGCGCGTCGTGCCTGTCGAGCTGGATAATATCGAGCAGACCCGCCGCGCCAATGTGCAACACATGCTCGATGTGATCGATACGGCGAGCGGCTTTTCAGGGCCGAAAGACCTTATTCTCTTCCATGAGTTTCCCATCACCGGCTATCGCCACACATGGGACCTCAATGATGCGCGCAAGATCGCAATCGAGATTCCCGGCCCTGAAACTGAGATGCTGGCGGCCAAGGCGCGCGAATACGGCACATGGCTGGTGTTCGGTTCTTATGTGCGCGACCCGGCCTGGCCCAAGCGGCTTTTGTCCATCACGACGGTGATGAATGACAAAGGCGAGATCGTTGCGAAGGACTGGAAGGCGCGCAATCTGAAAGGCTTCTTCCCCGGCGGGCGTGAGCTGTTCACGACAACGATCTATGATGTGCTCGACCAATATGTCGAGATGTATGGCTGGGATCATGTCCTGCCCGTTGTGCGCACTCCGCTGGGCAATTTGATCACCAGTTCCTCGCAATTGGAGCCGGAGCTGTTTCGCGCGTTCGCCATGAAAGGCGCAGAGATCATGTTGCGCACTGCGACCGGCAATTTCAACGAGCTCGATATCCGCGCTGTCTCCATGTACAATCGCGTTTACACAGCGATTGCCAACAATTCGGCATCGCCGGAAAACCGCTATTATCTCGCGGATTCCAATCCCGGCCATGCCGGCATTGTCGGACCGGATGGCGAATTTATCGAGCAGTCGGAAACCGATAATGAAACGCTGGTGAATGCCCGCATTCCGATTGCGGAGTTCCGCGCACGCCACCGCCAGCCGATTGTCCATAGCGAACTGGTGATGCCGGTGTTTGAAACCTATCGCAGCCCTTACGGACCGAACCTCATCGCTGACTATCAGCCAACCGATACCGCCGATGCAGGGCGCTATTTGCGTTCCAAGACGCGCTGGTAGCCCCGCACTCAAGACAAGGATTACCCATGCCTGCTTACATGATCGTCACCGCCAGTATCAAAGATCGCGATGCCTTTATTGCAGGCTATGGCGCGAAGGCGGCTGAGCTCGTCACGCAATTCGGCGGTGAATATCTGCTGCGTGGTCCGGGTGCGGAATTGCTGGAAGGCGATTTCGGAGAAGGCGCCGGCATGGTGATTTCCAAATGGCCGGATCGCGACGCGGCTAAGCGGTTCTGGAACAGTCCCGAATACGCAGAAGCCAAGAAGCTTCGCGAAGGGATTGCGGACTGTCAGGTGCTGTTGATTGACGGACCGGAACTCACCGCTTCATAGAAGCTCGGCGATGAAGCCCGATACACAGTCAGAGCGCGATCTGTTCGCAGGCGACCTCTATGGCGAGGTGTATCAGGCCGAACAAAGCGACGCACCAAAACGCTTTGCCTTTGCGGAGATCATTCCCGGTCTTCTTACGTGCCTCGTGGCCAGTCTCGCTGCCCTATGGCTGTCAGAACACTATGGTTTTCCAGCTGTGCTTTTGGGCCTTATTATCGGTCTCTCGCTGAACTTTCTGTCCGAACTGCCTTCGCTTGGAGCAGGCCTCGATTTCGCATCGCGCCACTTCCTGCGGATCGGGATCGTGCTGCTGGGCCTTCAAGTGACTTGGGCAGAGATCAGCGGGATGGGCTGGACCCCGTTTCTCGGGCTTTTTGTGATTATGGGTGCCGCTTTTGCAGCAGGCCTCGTCGCCTCTAGCTTGGTCGGGCAAGGGCGCTATGCAGGCGTCCTTGCAGGCGGCGCGACGGCGATTTGCGGAGCTTCCGCAGCGCTCGCGATTTATGGTGTGATCGGCAAGGAGCGGCTGGACCCATCGCGCTTTACCATTACCTTGGTCGGCGTCGCTTTGGCGAGCGCGCTGGCGCTCACGACTTACCCGCTGATCGCGGCAGGACTGGGTCTGAGCGATAGTCAGGCGGGCTATCTGGTCGGCTCGTCGATCCATGACGTCGCCCAAGCGATTGGCGGGGGCTATGCGATTTCCGATGCGGCTGGCGATCAGGCGACAATTGTAAAACTCGCGCGCGTGGCTTTGCTGGCACCGGTTGTTGCGCTGGTCGCGATGTGGCTTGGCAGTGCGGGTGAGGCAAGCGGCTCGCGGCCAATCTGGCGGCGCCTGACACTGCCGTGGTTCATCACGGCATTCCTCGCGCTTGTAGTCGTCAATTCGCTCGTGGAATTGCCGCAGGGTCTGGCAGAACCGGGCCTCAACGCAGCCAAATTCCTGCTGCTTATCGCGGTCACCGCCACGGCCATGCGCAGCCGTATGGGGCTTTTACTGGAAGCGGGATGGCGCCCACTTGTCCCGGTCTTCGCAGCAACGCTTGCAAGCTTTCTCGCAGCGCTGGCAGTCACGCTGACACTCTTCGCTTAGCTCGGACGCGGCAGCGCGGTGCTCGCTTTCATCTCTTCCATTGAAAAGGTCGTGGTCACATCGATCAGGCCGGGCACGCGCGCGATTAGCTTGCGATAGACGCGGTCGTAATCGGCAATGTCGCGGACGCGGACTTTGAGCATGTAGTCGACATCGCCCGCCATCCGGTGGCATTCCATGATCTGCTCTATCTCAGCGACAGCATCTGCAAACAAGGCGAGCCATTCCGGATCATGCCGGTTCGTGCGGATCGCAACGAAAGCGGTCGACGCAAAACCGATCTTCGCAGGATCAACAATCGCGACCTTGCGCGCAATGATCCCTGCATCTTCCATTTGCTTGATTCGCCGCCAGCATGGATTGGAGGACAGGCCGACTTCTTCTGCGATGTGCTGCACTGACAGCGACGCATCGCGCTGCAACAGGTCGAGGATCGCCCAGTCGCGATCATCCAGTTCGAGATTCGACTTCATAATTGGGAAAGTATCCCAAGTTAGCCGAGATTACCATTTAGATTTGGGAAGAATTTTTGCTTCAGCAGTGCTAAAGCTCTGCCTGATCGTATCACCAGCCAACCTATCGCCACTCCAAGCCCAAGGGCCAATCCTCTCATGATCGACCGTTTTTCAGACGCCTTCACAGAGCACCCCGCCAGCGTTGGCGAGACCTATGGTGAGCATTTTGTGCATGCGAACAGCTTCGGCATTCGCATGATATTGGGCGGCTTTGCCTGTATGCTGCACGGCTTTCTGCCCTTCCTGTTCGTGAAAACAGGCAGCAAGCAGATCGAGACTTTGCATGGCAAAATGATCGTCAATCGCAACAAGCTTCCGCAACCGATCGACTTTGTGATTTGAGCCTGATCTAGTCGAGGAGCTGGTTGATCTCGACCGCGATGCCGTCGGGATCGAACACATTGCAGCCCCGCACCCGGATATCCGGACGTCCATCGCGTCCGGGATATATCTGCAAGCGCGGCGGGCCCGTCATCAACGCTCCTTCTACCGCAGCAGCCGCAGCGCAGCGAGCATCGGCATCATCCGTGTTGACGACCATCAAGGCCATACCGGAGCTAAGGCGTGTCGGATAAGGCTCATCCGCATCGGGCAGAGGAGGGTCGAGCGGCTGCAACAAGCCGACCCAGCCTAGATAAGGATCATTACCGTTGAGCAGGACAAGCCTTGCCTTTGTGCCCGGCTCACCGACTGGCAAGTTCACGCCTGAAAGCGTCACTTCCACGTCGTAATTGAGCTCCAGGCCCAGCGCATCGCGCCAGAAAGCCAAGCTCTTGTCCATATCGCGCACGATGATCGAAGCGCGGCGCACATCTGTGGGAAGCGGCGCTGCTATCTCGACCCCGTCCATTGCGCGGCGCTCTGATTGGGAAGCGATCTCCGCCTCTGCCGTCGGGGCTTCTGCGGTCTGATTGTAATTATTGACAGTACAGCCGCTCAGCAGCGCAAGCGCCCCTAATGCGATCCCCCGTTCTAGAAATGCTTTCATCCATTTTCTCCCACTGCGCCGGTCCCGATCAGCGCTTCGATCCTGTCTGCATCATAGCCGAGCGAGGCAAGAACATCGCGCGCATCCTGTCCCGGTGTTGGCAATGCTTGCGGGCCACCGATGCGCTTGCCGCTCATCTCCAGCGGCACGGTCGGCAGTCGCACCGGCGTTCCATTATCGAGTGTCACGTCCTCCAGACCGCCTTCAGCCAGATGTGGATCGTCGAACATGTCTTGCGGCTTGCCGATGGGCGCAAATGGCAGGCCGGTTCCATCAAGCTTGGCGATGACTTCTTCGGCGGTAAATTCGCCGATCAGCGCGCGGATTTGCGGCATGATTGTGTCGCGCGCTTTCACGCGGGCATTGTTTTCGCGCAGAGCTTCGTCTGCCCACAACTCGTCCAAGCCGAACAGCTTGCAGAACTTCTCCCATAAGGCATCAGTCACGACACCGATAAACACCGGATCGGTCTTGGTCTCGAACACGTCATAGATCGCCCAGGCGGAAACGCGCGCGGGCATCGGTGCCGCCGGCGTTCCAGTGACCGCAAATTGCGCCATGTGCTGACCGACCAAGTAGATCGTAGTTTCGAACAGCGAAGCGACGACCTTCTGGCCCCTGCCGGTGCGGTGGCGCTCTTCAAGTGCTGCGAGTACGCCGATGACGCCAAACATGCCTCCAGTGACATCGATTACGCTGGCACCAGCGCGCAGAGGCTTGCCCGGAGGTCCGGTCATGTAAGCGAGCCCGCCCATCATCTGCGCGACTTCATCCAATGCCGTGCGGTTTTCATACGGGCCGGGCAGGAAGCCCTTTTCGCTGCAATAAATGAGGCGCGGATTGGCCTTGCTGCATTCTTCGTAGCTCAACCCCAAGCGGTCCAGCGCGCCCGGCCGGAAATTCTCGACCAGAATATCAGCGCCTGCGATCAAATCCTTAGCAACCGCAATTCCGTCTTCACTCTTCAGGTCAAGGCAGATCGACTGCTTGCCGCGATTGTACATCGGGAAATAGCCTGCGCCCGACCCGAGCAAGCGCCGCGTGCGGTCGCCGCCGATCGGCTCGATCCGCACGATCTCTGCGCCAAGCCCCGCAAGGATGTGGCCTACGGTTGGCCCCATAACCATATGCGTGAATTCGACAACCTTGATGCCTGCTAGGGGTGTGGGAGCAGTCTCGCTCATGCGGCAATCCTTTGTTTGTAGTCGAGCATAGGTCCGGCATCGGGTGTGAAGCCATAGAGCGGTTCGCCCGGTAACGCCTCTTCCACAATGCTGCGCACCTTCAGGAGTGCGTCCAAATCTATGCCGGTATTGAGACCCATCGAATTGAGCATCAGCACTAAGTCTTCAGTGACGAGATTGCCGCTTGCACCCGGCGCGAAGGGACATCCGCCAAGCCCGCCAAGCGACGCATCAAAGGTTGTGATGCCTTCTTCGAGACCAGCCACGACATTCGCGAGACCGAGCCCGCGCGTATTGTGCAGATGGAGCGTGGTAAGCAGCTCGCTGCCAACAGCGCTCTTGACCAGCTTCGTCAGGCGGCGGACTTGAGCGGGATCGGCATAGCCCGTCGTGTCCGACAGGCTGAATTCCTGCGCGCCCGCTTCTGCGGCTTTTTCCGCCAGACGTGCGACGGCATTCGGGTCGACCGCCCCTTCATAAGTGCAGCCGAATGCAGTGGAGAGACCCACTGCAAAGTGAATGCCATGCTCTTTGGCGATTGCTGCGGCGGCGCGGATCTCCTCGATCATGGCCGGATGATCTTTGCGCACATTCTTGATCGAGTGCGTTTCACTCAAGGAGAAAGGAATGCTCATCCCGTCGACCCCGGCATCGGCGGCGAACTGCGCGCCTTTCGCATTCGGCACGAGCGTTACGACTGTGAGCCCGTCAATGGTCTTGGCATGTTTCACCAGCTCAGCCGTGTCCGCCATTTGCGGCAAGAGCTTGGGCGGGACGAAGCTTCCGATTTCGATCTCTTTCACGCCTGCTGCAGCTTCAGCGCTGATCCAGCGCTTCTTGGCTTCCAATGGCATGACGCGGTCAATGGATTGCAGCCCGTCTCGCGGGCCCACTTCGGAAACGAGGATATCGGTCATGCGGGTTTCTCCAGATAGACCCAGGGGCGGGCAGGCTTGTCTGCCGCGAGCCAAGCAGCAATCGCATCGCCTTGAGTCATGGTGAGGTCAATCGCATCGAGCCCGCCAGCAAGCATCTGCTTGGCTTCGGGATCAATTGAGAAGGTGTAGGTTGCGTCGTCGCAGTGCACTTCCTGCGCAGCGAGATCGATGGTGACGGGCTTGCCTGCGCAGGCCTCTACCGCATCGCGCGGCAAAGCGACGGGCAGTAGGAAATTGCGTACGCAATTGTTCTGGAAGATCGGCGCGAAGCTTTCGGCGATGATCGCCTTGATGCCGTATTCAGCGAGCGCCCATACAGCATGTTCACGGCTCGATCCGCAGCCGAAATTTGTGCCGCCCGCGATGATGGTCGAGTGGGCGAATTCTGGCTGGTTCAAGGCAAAGTCGGGGTTTGGTTTGCGAGCGTCGACATCGGAGTAGCGCCACGGCGCGAACATTCCATCGGCGAGCCCCGTCCGCCCGGTCGAGCGCATTTCACGGCTCGGAATGATCGTGTCCGTGTCGATATTATCGACCATAATCGGCGCAGCGATACCGGTTAAAGGCTGAGGGAAAGCGCTCATGCGGGCTCCTCCTCGTTGTCCTTAGGCGGCGCATAATTGCGGTGGTCTGCAATGGCACCTGCGATAGCGCTTGCGGCGACGGTTTCAGGCGAAGCGATATGCGTGCGAATGCCAGGGCCTTGGCGCCCTTCGAAGTTGCGGTTGGTGCTTGAGATGGTGCGTGAACCTTCAGGGAAACCCTCTCCACCCGCATAGAAACACAGCGAACAGCCCGACATGCGCCATTCGAAACCGGCCTCGGTGAAGATGCGATCTAGACCCTCAGCCTCCGCTTGCCGTTTGACCGCAAGCGAACCGGGTACGACCATCGCTTTCTGGATCGAATGTGCGATCTTGCGTCCTTCAAGGATGCTCGCCGCGCGGCGCAAATCGGAGATACGGGAATTGGTGCAGCTGCCAATGAAAGCCACGTCAATCGGTGTTCCGGCGAGCGTCTCGCCTGCTTCCAACCCGATATAGCGATGCACTTTGTCGGGTCCTTGCGGCACATTGCCTGTGACAGGGATGGTGTGCTCCGGGCTTGTGCCCCAGCTTACCATTGGTGCAAGCGCCGAGGCGTCGATTGTGACTTCTTTGTCGAACTCCGCACCCTCGTCAGACTTCAGATCGGACCAGAAAGGTTCGCTGAACTCAGCCGGTGCGTAGGGGCGTCCAGCCAGATACTCATAGGTCTTCACGTCCGGTGCAATCAGCCCGGTCATCGCGCTGAACTCGGTCGCCATATTGCACAGCGTCATCCGCGCTTCCATGTCGAGCGCCGTTACCGCTTCGCCGGCAAATTCGACCACATGACCGGCCCCGCCGCCCGCGCCATGCGCTGCGATCAGCGCGAGCACCATATCCTTAGCCGTCACGCCGTCAGGCAGCGTGCCTTCATAGGTCACCCGCATGGTCTTTGGTGTGTCGAGCCGTAGCGTGCCGGTTGCCATGGCGTGCTCAGCTTCGCTGCTACCGATGCCCCAGGCAAGCGCGCCAAACGCGCCTTGCGTGCAGGTGTGGCTGTCCGGTGCGACAAGCGTGACACCCGGCAGGACAATGCCTTGCTCGGGCGAGATCACATGGACGATGCCCTGGTTATTGTCGTTGACGTCGAACAGCGTGATGCCAGCCGCTTTAGTGGCAGCGCGGGTCTCTGTTATGAAGCCTTCGCCACCTTGCATCAGCGTGCCGTCTCCGCGCCCCGGACGTGTGTCGACAATGTGGTCCATGACTGCGAACACACGTGCTGGATCGAGGACCTTGCGGCCCATCTCTGCCATGCGTTTGAGCGCGGCTGCCCCGGTGCGTTCGTGCAGGAAGACCCTGTCGATCGCGATCAGGTTCGCGCCTGAAGGCGTTTCCGCCACCAGATGCGCTTGCCAGATCTTCTCGAACAGCGTCTTCGCCATCATTCCTTCGCTTTTAGCCGGCCTGCGCCTTCATTTCCTCGTCAATTGCTGCCCAGTCGCGCGTCACCAGAGTCTCCTGGATCGATGTGCGCGTTTCCAGCATGCCGCTACGGATCCAGTGCCAGGTGCGACAGCGGTTCTGCCCGCAATCGGAAATCTGGATCATCTCGTAAAGATAGAGCTCTGGATCACCAGTGCGCTGCCAATACAGCATCATTGTGCGGTTGTATTCGTCTAGCGGAACCGCAGCGGCCCATCCCTGGATCAGCTCATTGTCCCACCACAGCCGGCCATCGCGGAAAGCGGCCGGAAAGTCGCGGATTTCCTTCTTGCCGTCAGCCCAGGTGTAATGATTGGTCTGATGGTAGGGATGTGGGTCAGGGTTGTCCGGAATACGGCAGATCAGGCGGCTCGCATGCTCATCGACCATCCGGTTTTCCGCGTTGAAATAGGTGTAGGTGCCGTCCCACACGCCTTCATGGCGGGCAAGCAACGGCATGTGTTCAGCAATGGGGTTGGTCATTCTGGGGCTCCGTTGAAGGAATGATTCAATTAAGGGTCTGGTTCATTTCCGCGAGCGTTTCATGCCATCGGATTGCCGCGTCTCGCCCGGCCCGCAGTCGCGCAAGCGCGCGAGCATGGATGGCTTCGGCAGTGATCGCAGATGAGTCCACGGGGATGGCATGTTCGCGGCTGGCTTCGTTCCATGGATCGAAGAACGCCTCAGCGCGCGCAATGCTCCATGCCTTGCTCAAATGCGTGCCGAAGCGATCGGGCGAAAGGTCAGGATAGAGCGCGTCGGGATCGCCTTTGGGTGTGGCCGGGTAGACGACGTCTGAGCAGCCTAGCGCTTCGCGCGCTGCTTCGATGACCGCCCCAATGTTAGCATGATCGTCAGACTGGCCGTGTCCGGGCAAATCAATCGCGATCTCGTCTTCGCCCGGCTCAGTCAGCTCTTGCGCTGCCGGATGCAGGACGAGCTTGCCCGCGCCTTTTTGCCCACGCCAATGGATCAGTCCGCCGCCCACGTCGAGCCAGCCTTCATCGGCATCTTCCGGAACATTCTCGCAGGGCTCGCCGCTGGAGTGATCGCGCAAGAAGGCAAGGCTTGCAGCCTGATGATCTTCCGGCGTCTTCACTTTGTACGCATCCCAGCCATCCGGAAGCGCGCCAAGCCGGTCGATATGCGGTTGCAGAGGATCGCCATCATAAGCTGTGATAAGGCAGGGCGGAGCGCCGGATCCGTCTTCCGGAATGTCGCGCGGCGCGCGCAGAACAGCGCCATAGCCTGCGCGGTAGGCATCGCCCGCATCGAGCAGGTCTTCGACCCAGCCTTGCGCTTTTTCCGGATCGTCGTGCGCATTGGGGAGCCGCGCTTCATCACATGTGTGGAACCAAGGGAAGAACCAGCTTTGCTCCATGATGCGGTGCCACAGCCAGGTCATGTGCTCGCCATATTCCGATGGCTGGAACGGCGGCAGATAGCGGTCGCCGAAGATGCGCATCTCCTCTTCGTTCCATACAGCATAGCCGCCCAGCGCCATTGCGCTGAATAGCTGCGGATGTCGCTTGATCGCTGTCATCAGGATCACAGCGCCAGAGTGAAACCCGTAAGCGAGCGGCGGCGCGTCGAACCCAAGCTCTGCAACAAACTCCGCGAGCGCATCTGCGAAGACGTTGATATCCAGCAAGTTGCCATTCTGCTCAGGCAACGCCTCAGACTGACCAAAACCTGGCGTATCAGGTGCAATACACGTGAAGTGTTCGCCCCACTGCAGCATCAGCGCTTCATATTCTTTCGAGGAACGCGGGCTTTGATGGATCATAAGCAGCGCAGGACCGTTACCACAGCGGCGGTAGTGCACTTTGCGTGAGACTCCATCCGCCTTGCGAACAGTCAGGACATGACGCGTGATCATTGGCTTGTGCCTCCTGAAAGACAAAGGGAACATCGACCGTAACAACTTGCGCCAGAACAATCTGCATAGACAAGTTGTCCGGACAAATTTATGTCACAAGCCTCTAAGCGGCTTTCAGGTTCCCGTCAAAGCGGAATCGCAGCCGAAACGAAGAGGCGCTGTTGGGGAAGAAAGATGAGTGAGATCATTGGCACCAAGATGGTCGAAGATGGCAAGACCGCACGCCAGATCTTTGAAGAAGTCATGGCCAATCCGGCCCGCAAGAAGTTCGGCTTTGGGGAAAGGCTCGCGATTGTAAATGTCGATCCGCAGCAAGCCTACACGCGGCTCGACATGTTCAAGACCTCTTACGAGACGGACCCGCGCCAGATCGAATACATCAATACGATCAGTAATTTGGCGCGCAGCAAAGGCATGCCGGTGATCTGGAGCCGGGTTGCTTACAAGGATGATGCGAGCGATGCGGGCGTGTGGGGTACCCGCACCGACACCGAAGACAGCCTTCAGAACATCAAATACGGATCGTCCCGGCATGAGTTTGATCCGCGTTGCGAAATCCATCCGGACGATCTGCAATATACCAAGCGTATGCCGAGCGCGTTCTTTGAAACCCAGCTCGCAAGCTACCTTAACTTTCGCAAGGTCGACACGGTTGTCGTGACCGGCGGTTCCACCAGTGGCTGCGTGCGCGCAACCGCAGTTGATTCGCTCAGCCATGGGTACCGCACGATCGTCCCGATCGAGACCTGTGCGGACAAGCATGAGAGCTATCATTTCGCGAATCTCACCGATTTGCAGCTCAAATATGCAGACGTCGAACCGGTTCAGATTGTGATCGACTGGCTGGAGGCTTGCTGAGGCTATGCAAGAAGGCGCTGCTGATCCCGGTCTCTACGACTATCACCCCTATAACGACCGCAAAAAGATTGTCTGGCCGGAAGGCAAGACCTGCGCGGTATGGGTTGCGCCAAATCTCGAATATTACGAGATCGATCCGCCGGTAAATCCGCAGCGAAAGCCTTGGCCCAAGCCGCATCCCGATGTGGTCGGCTATTCCTATCGCGATCATTCCAACCGTGTGAGCCATTGGCGCATGGCGGACGTTATGGACAAGCACGGCTTCCCGGGCAGCGTGAGTCTTTCCGTGGCGTTGTGCGATCACCATCCTGAAGTGGTTGCCGATGGCGCGGCGCGCGGCTGGGAGTTCTTCAGCCACGGGATTTACAACACGCGCTATTCCTACGGCATGTCCGAGGCTCAGGAACGCGCGATCATCGAAGACTCGCTGGAGACCGTTGAGAAAGCGACCGGACAGCGCATACGCGGCTGGCTTGCCCCTGCTTTGACGCATACCCCGCGCACGCTCGACCTGATTGCAGAATATGGTTTGGACTACACTTGCGACCTTTATCATGATGATCAGGTCCAACAGGTGAAGACGAAGTCCGGCAATCTCGCGTCGATTCCTTATAGTCTCGAAGTGAACGACCACTATGGTTTCAATGTCTATGGCATGGCGGGCCGTGAATATGCCGACAGTCTGATCAAACAGTTTGAGCGTTTGGCGGATGAAGGCGAGAAATCCGGCACAGTCATGTGCATTCCGCTCCACGCATATCTGATCGGGCAACCGCATCGGATCGGTCCGTTTGAGGAGGCCCTGCGCCATATCGCAGCCGATCCTCGCTGCTGGAAAGCGCGTGCCGGCGATATCATCGATAGCTGGAGGGCGCAGCAATGAGCCTCGATCCAAGCTATACGCATTACCCCAAGCGCGGCGAGGGCTATGACCACGATTTCTACGAGTGGTCGAACATCCACACCCGCGCTCCGGTGCGCTGGCCGAATGACAGATCCGTCGCGGTCTTTGTCAGTGTGAACCTCGAATATTATCCGATTACGCCGAAGGACGAGCCTTTCCGCGCGCCGGGTCACATGGTCACGCCTTACCCTGACTATCGGCACTACACCGTGCGTGATTATGGCAACCGAGTGGCGGTGTTCCGCATGCTTGATGCATTTGCAAAGGCTGGCGTGACCGCGAGTTTCGCCATCAATGCAGCGGTTGCGGAACGCTATCCAGAACTGATCGACGCAGTGAAGGCGGGCAAGCATGAGATCATCGCGCACTCGAACGATATGAACGGCACTATTGCTTCGTCGATGAGCGAGGAGGATGAGCGCGCGCTGATCGCAGACACGCTTTTGCGGCTGGACGCGGCTGCTGGCGTCAAGCCTAAGGGCTGGCATTCTATTGCCCGCTCGCAAAGCTGGCGCACGCTCGATATCCTGAAAGAGCATGGCCTTATCTGGTCCGCGGACTGGGTGAATGACGAGCTGCCTTATTATTTCTCAAATGGAATGGTCGCTCTGCCATCGAGCGTCGACCTCTCCGATCGTCAGATCGTAGCCGTGCAGCAGCACTCGGCAGAGGCTTGGGCGCAGATGATGCGCGATGCGTTTGACTGGCTCGCAGATGAAGCAACGGAGCAAAGCTCGGCGCGTGTCCTGCCAATGCAGCTGACGCCCTACATCATGGGTCAGCCATTCCGTATTGCCGCACTTGAAGACTTGCTCACAGACCTCGCTCAGCGTGAGCAAAGCTGGTTCGCCAGCGGTTCCGACATCGTATCCTCCTGGAAGGCTCAACAATGACGCAAATGAAAGCGCGCAATCCCCGTACTGGCGAAGAGGATTATCAGTTCGCGGTCAGCTCTCGCGAGGAGATCGCCAGCGAAGCCGCGCGCTTGAGAGCCGCGCAATCTGCATGGGAAGCCTTGGGTCCGGAAGGGCGAGCAGCCGTCATGATGCGCTTTGCCGATGCAATCGATGCAGCAGCACCTGCGATAGCCGAAGCGTTGTCGGTAGACACCGGCAGACAAGCGGTGTCATGGCTCGAAGTGCAAGGCTGCGCTGGCAATATTCGCGGATGGGCGGCGAAAGCGCCCGCGCTGTTTGCGGGTCTGCCGAACGAAGTCGAGCAATCTTTCACCCCCGGCGTCGAGATCGTACCCGCCTATAGCGCCTATCCGCTATTCGGCGCGATCTGTCCGTGGAACTTTCCCGTGATCCTTAGCCACATCGATGCTGTGCCTGCGTTGATGGCGGGCTGTGCCGCGCTAGTGAAGCCGTCGGAAATTACGCCACGCTTTGTTGAACCGATGCGCGAAGTCTTGGCAGAAGTCCCGGACTTGCCGCTCGCTTACGTCATGGGCGGGCCTGAAGTCGGCCAGGCACTGATCGAGGAAGTCGACTATGTCTGCTTCACCGGGTCGACTGCGACCGGCCGCAAGGTTGCAGAGGCAGCCGCGCGCCAGCTGATTCCAGCCAATCTGGAGCTTGGCGGCAAGGACCCGATGATCATCACGGCGAGCGCTGACCCTGAATGGGCGGCTGGCGTTGCGCTTCGCTCCAGCATCGTCGCGACAGGGCAGGCCTGCCAGTCTATCGAGCGGATTTACGTCGCACGCGATATCGCCGAACCATTCCTCGCGAAGCTGGTCGAAAACGCGCAGGCGGTCGAGATTACCTATCCTGACCCATCGAAAGGGCACCTGGGGCCCTTCATCTTCTCCCCGCAAGGCGCGAAGGTGCAGTTGCATATCGATGATGCAAAAGCCAAGGGCGCGCGCGTTTTGTCAGGCGGTCAGATCGAAGAGCTGGGCGGTGGGACCTATCTGCGTCCGACCATCCTCGCTGATGTGACGACGGATATGGCAGTCGTGCGCGAAGAAACTTTCGGCCCGGTCCTGCCTGTTACGATCTTCGACGATATCGAAGATGCGATCGCTCAGGCCAATGACACCGAATACGGGCTTTCGGCTGCTGTGCTCGCTGGCTCGATGGAAGAGGCCGCGAAGGTTGGCTCCCGCCTAGAAGCGGGCGCAATCAGCCTGCAGGACGGCGCGATGACCAGCATGGTTGGCGATGCCGCGAACGAATCGCGCAAGGCCTCGGGTCTCGGCCCAAGCCGCATGGGCAATTCCGGTTTGCTCCGTTTCTTGAGGCGCCAGTCGCTGATCCAGCAGACCGGGCAGGCGATGACGATCGACGCCTATGCGGAAGGTGCGCGAGGGTAAGATCGAAGATGAGCAATCGCGCCGCCCTCAACGCTGTCATGCCCATCATGCTCGCCCATGATGGCTGGTGGGACGGGTGGTATCGCCACTATGACAGTGACGGCGCGCTGCTCGATGAGCACAAGGTCAAGACACACTGCGAGTTCCCGGACGATGGCGAATGGCATTACATCCAGCACAATTGGCTCAGCTGGGAGGATGGCCGCGAAGCGTTGTATGAGTTTGGTGGCAAGCTCGATGGACGGCGTATCCTGTGGGAGACGGATCGGTTCAAGGGCTATGGCTGGCAAACGGCAGAAGACACGCTGATGCTCAAGCTGGACCGGCTCGATGAACCTGGCGCATATTACGTCGAGATGATCAATATCGCACCAGATGGGCAAAGCCGCGCGCGGACCTGGCAATGGTTCAAGGACGGCAAGCCGTGGAAGCGGACGCTGTGCGATGAATGGAGGATCGAAGGATGATTGCAGCTTCAATCGCCTTGCTCATGCAAGGTATTCCAGCAGGCGAAGCGCCGCCGCCATCGCAATCCACTTGCGACGCGCCGGTCTACATGGTGGTCGAAGGCCTGACATTGGATCGCGAGCGCATGGGCGAATATGCCCGCGCGATTGCGGAAAGCGAGATATACCAGAAGCTCGGCGGCTACTACTTGACAGCACCGCGTCCTTTGGCGGTGTTTGAAGGCGATGTGCCTGACAACTACGTTAATCTGACTGTGCGCTTTCCCTGTCTCGCCAATGCCAAGGCATTCTGGAACAGCAAGGTCTATCAGGAAGAGATCATCAAGCTGCGGCAGAACCCCAGTGCAGGCGACTACACCGTGACGGTCTATGCTGAAGTTCCGCTGCGCGAAGACATGGTGGGCCAGGTCGAGACAGGCCGCTTTGTGGCAGATTTCGCCGACCACGGCGTGCCGCAGATCGAACAGGACAGTGATCAAGGAGAGGCAGAATGAGTGTGGAGCTTCAGCATCCGATGAAACCGCAAGCGACGCTTGAAGAGGTTGCGCGCGGACGGTTCACTTCGGGTATCCGTAGTCTGATCCTGAACGATCTCGCGGGCGATATGCGATCAGCTTATGAGCGCCGCGCAGCACCAGCCTTCAAGAAAGAGCATGGCCGCGAGCCTGAAACGAGCCGCGAAGCGCATCAGGCCTTGCGCGGCGATCCGGCTTTCAACATCTACTCGGCCATGCGCGTGCAAGCGCAGAAAATGGTCTGGGCAAGCGTCGCGGACAGTGTCGAGCGCGAAGCCGAGCGGCTGGCTGCTGAAGCGCGGGCTGTCGCCGATCTCGGCGGAGAGTTGAAGCTCAATCCCGACCTCGACGTGCCGAAGAACGTCCATGCGATCGATGTGCACCTGATGCCGGGCAGCTACACCCGCGGCGAAGACAGCCTTGAGGCAGGCGCAGTTTATGATCGCGGTCTTGCGGTCTTCTCGATGGGTCTGATGGGCGCGAATTTGGACGATATCGGCTTGTCCATGAGCCAGTATATCAAGCTGCGTTTTCCTGATTTCGCGCCCAAACGCATTCTGGATACCGGCTGCACCATCGGCCATAACACGTTGCCGTGGAAGCAGGCCTATCCCGAGGCAGACGTGATCGCGATTGACGCAGCGCCGGGCCCCCTTGCTTACGGTTCAGCACGCGCGAAAATGCAGGGGCAGGATGTCACATTCATGCAGATGTGCGCGGATGAACTCGCCTTTGAAGATGAGAGCTTCGACATTGTCTGGAGCTCCATGTTCTTGCACGAGCTATCCAAGAAACAGCGCGCGAAAGCGTTTGCCGGGGCTTACCGCGTGCTCAAGCCGGGCGGGTTGGTGGTTCATATGGAGCTGCCGCCGAACGATCAGATGGGCGCGTTTGACGGCTTCTATCTCGACTGGGACAGCTACTATAATAACGAGCCCTATTATAAGGGATATCGCGACGAACACCCACGCGATCTGACCAGCAATGCGGGCTTTGCGGAAGAGGACTACTTCGATTTTGTCGTGCCTTCGATTGGCATTTACGGCGAAGACGCGGTCCGCGAAGCAGCGCAAGGTGACCGTGCGGAAGCGGTCGGTCAGGAAACCACCGGGCGCTTAGCTGAAGGCGTGATGTGGTTCGGCTTCGGCGCGTGGAAGAAGTGACATGAGCGAAGACAAACCGCTGCGTCCGGAAGACGCGCCGCCATCGCTTTACGATGATCAAGGCAATCCGCGCTTCTTCGCTGATCCGGGCATGGACCGCTTCGTCGCAGTCGTGATGAACCTCGCGCAAGAAGTCTGGGTCCAGGAAGAACGCTTGCTCGCATTGGAAGAAGCCAAAAGCGGCGACAGCGTCGACAGGGAAGCCAAGGTCAAGGAATTCATCGACCGCGTCTTTGCACCGGTCAGAGAGGCGTAAACACATGAAAGCATGGCAGATTGGCCCGCGCAGCGGCATCGACGGATTGCAGCTGGGCGAAATGGCAGAACCTGAAGCGGGGCCCGGCGAACTGAAGCTGCGCGTCATTGCTGCAGGGCTCAACTACCGCGACCTGATGGTGCTGGGCGGGGTTTACGGGACTGACCTTCCGGAAACGCGCGTGCCGCTATCCGATGGCGTGGGAGTAGTCGAAGCTGTCGGCGACGGCGTGAGCGGTTTTGCGGTCGGCGACCGTGTGGTCGCGCCGCATTTCGTCACCTGGCTGGAGCCGGAAGGCTACAAATTTGGTGTGTTTGCTCAGGATCTCGGTGTGACCGCTGATGGCTGGCTGCGTGAGAAGCTCACTTTGCCGGCTGGCGCGGCCATAAAACTGCCTTATAGTATCTCCGATGAAACCGCCGCGACGCTTGCTGTGGTTGGCGGCACGGTTTGGCATGCCATGGTCGCCTTTGGCGGCGCGGAAGCCGGCAAGCTCGTGCTCGCGCAAGGCACAGGCGGTGTTTCCATGTTCACGCTGCAACTTGCCAAAGCGATCGGCGCGGACTTCGCGATCACCTCTTCGAGCGATGAGAAGCTCGCCAAGGCGCGCGAAATGGGTGCGGATTTCACGGTCAATTACCGCGAGCGCGAAGACTGGGCAGCCGCATTGTTGGAAGCGACCGGTGGCCGCGGCGCAGATGTCGTAGTCGATACTCTCGGCTTTCCTGCTCTTGGCCAGACTCTGGCTGCGACCGGCGTCAATGGCCGTATTGGAACGCTTGGCGCTCTGTCAGGAACGCCTCAGGACAGCGCAACCGCGAGCCAGGGCGAGATCATTGGCAAGAACATCACCATTAAAGGGATCGCCAGCGGTTCGCGCAGCATGCTTGCTCAGGCGATTGATGTGCTTGCAAGTAATGGCATCGCGATGACGATAGATAAGGAATTCGCTTTCGATGATGCGGTTGCGGCTTACCGGCATCTGGAAAGCGGCGCGCATCAGGGCAAGATTCTGATTCGCATGTAGGTGGTTTGGTGAGGGGACGATCGTGCGCCCCCTCCCGAATTCTCAGCTTAGCGATATTGTCCGGCGGTAATGAATTCACCGAAGGTTTCGCACCATACTACCACGGTCGTGTATTCGCTCACATCGACGCCTGCCGGCACATCGAGCAGGAACCCGTCGAAGCTTTTCACATCGCCGATACGGACGGCATCGGCTTTGATCGCTTCGAATTCGGCCTCGTCTTCAACGAACTCTTTGGTCAGATAGACTTTGTAGTCCGGGCCAGGGGAAAGCTCGCCCTGATGCGATATTGCGGTCTCTGACACGCTGATCGTGCCTTCGCCCCAGTGGAGGCCGTCGCTGCCGCGCAAATCGCGGGTCAGTTCAGCTGAGAATTCCGCGCTTGCTGCTTGCTGTTCAAGAACGGCGGCCTCTGGAGCTGATTCCGCGGTGAGGATTGGCAGATAAAAAATGCCTGCTGCAAAACCGATAGCGAGAGCGCCAGCGTGTGTCAGTGCGAGAAGAATTATACGTTTCATGTGTGGCCTCCCTGAGGCTGTTTGGTTGTTGTTGTTGCAACCGTTTTCGCGAGCAACAAGCGTTTGGTTACACAGCTGCGCACATTTATTGCGCATTGCTCGGCAGACTATCGTGTGAAGCGTGCGATGAAAAAGCCGTCAAGCCCGCCTTCTTCAGCGAGCATGCCGGGATGCGTTCGCAACCATCCCTCGGGTGATGGCGATAGGCCCGAAGGCAACTCTGACGCTGTGATTGGCGAGCGATTGAGCGCAATCTTTGCAGCCTGATCCTCGCCCTCTTCGCTCTCAAGCGAGCACACCGCATAGATAAGAGTGCCGCCGGGTTTGAGCCAGCCCGAAGCGCGCTCGATCAACGCTGTTTGCAATTCCGCCATCTCTTCAATCTGCCGCGGCCCGATCCGGTGCAAGACGTCAGGGTGGCGGCGGCAAGTCCCTGTCGCTGTGCAAGGCGCATCGAGCAGGATCGCATCGAATTGATGCTTCGGCTCCCATTTCAATGCGTCTGCGCGCACCGGCGAAGCGGTGAGCCCGGTGCGTTTGAGGTTCTTCTTAAGCACCCCAAGCCGCCGCTTGCTGATATCAAGCGCGGTCACTTTCCAGCCATTGCGCGCGAGCGCCAGGGTTTTCCCGCCGGGCGCAGCGCACAGGTCGAGCGCATGCTTGCCTTCGCCAGGACCCAGTAGTTGTGCAGGCAATTGCGCGGCCAAATCCTGCACCCACCAAGCGCCATCTGCGTAGCCTTCAAGCTTATCGATCGCAGTGCCGCGCGGGATTCGGACATGGCCGGGCATCAGGCTGACACCGCCGAGCTTGGCTTGCCATTGTTCGGTTGCCGCTATGTCCTTCACTGCCAGATCAACTTCAGGCGGCTGAGCGAGACCTTGTGCGATTGCATCCGCGTTCTCGCCCCAGCGCGCAGCAACTTCTGCGGGAAGCGTTGGAACTTCAGGCAAAGAGACTTCGCGTTTGCTCAGCGTCGAAAATACTCCATGCGCCAAGCGGCGTTGGCCACCTGAGAGCAGCGGCAGGCCCGTCGCAATGACCGCGTGCGGAGGCGTCTCAAGGCGCAGACAGCCCGCCTGCATCAGTCGCAGTACAATGCGTGGCCTGGCATCGCCCGGCAGGGGATTTTTCGTAGCGCTGTCGATCAGCGCGTCCAAGTCCACCATCCAACGTAGAGCCTCATTTGCAAGCGCTAGCGCTAGCGCTTTGTCCGCAGGCTTGCGAATATCCTTCAACGCTGCGCCTTGCGCTTGCTCGATTGTCTCGCCGCGCCGAAGCACCGCATCGAGCAGTCTGAGCGCGCCGCGCCGCGCATGAATTCCGGGAGGTTGAGCCATTCCTCACGCGCCTAGCGATGATTGAAACCAACCGCCAGTGTGCGCATTATAAGAGCATGACAAAAGAGAAGTCAGACGTAGCGAAAGCTTTCAAGAAACCGGCGCATTGGACCAACGATCCACCGCCCAAGCCCAAAGCTGTCGATCCTGCGAAGGATGAACCGCGCGAGCTATCCCCCACCCGCTATGGCGACTGGGAGAAAGACGGGATCGCGATAGATTTTTAGAGTCTTTTGAACGTGACATTCAGCCCGTCTTTGGGCTTGGGGATCGGCCATGGCTGCCAGTCAGGCTCATAACCCTCGGCAACTTCGAGTCGGTACTGCTGAAGCAATTGCGCCATGAGGATCTTCACTTGCATGTAGGCAAAGTGCAGGCCCAAACACATATGCGCGCCGCCGCCAAACGGGACCCAAGCATATTTGTGCCGCGCTTTCACTTTGTCAGGCGTGAAGCGCATCGGGTCAAACTTTTCAGGCTCCGGCCAGATTTCAGGATCGCGACGGACGTAATGCGCGTTGATGCCGACTGAGGCGCCCGCTGGAATGGTGTAGCCACCGAATTCGAAGCTCTTCAATGCGCGCCGCGGTGTGGAGGGGACTGGCGGCATGATCCGCAGCGATTCCTTGAACGCCATTTCCGTCAGTTCAAGTTTGCCCAGATCGTCATAGGAAAGCGCGCGTGGCTTGCCTGAGCCATCGGGCCCGCCTGTGACCGCGATAATCTCATCGCGCAGTTTTTCCTGCCATTCCGGGTTCTTTGCGAGCAGATAGACCAGCGATGTTGCGCTTGACGTAATGGTGTCATGCGCTGCCATCATCAGGAAGTTCATGTGGTCGACAACCTCGTCGACCGGCAGCAGCGAGCCGTCTTCGCGCGTTGCGGTTGCGAACTGGCTGAACATGTCCTGCCCGCCGCCTTCCGCGCGGCGGCGATGCGTCTCATTAGTGAAATAGTCGACTAGGAAGGCACGGCCATCGACGCCTTTCTTGAGCTGTGTGAACGGTAGCGGCTTGCGCACCGGCGCGACGGAGGCCTGCACCATGTCGATAAAGGCGGTGTTGATCGCGTCGGCTTCGGGACCCCAGGGGATGCCAATGAAACTGTCTGCGGCGAGGTCCAGCGTCAGCTTCTTGATGGCCGGATAGAATGTCATCGGCTTGTCCGCCCAAGTCGCGACTTCGCGCGCAATCCCGGAATTCAACGAGCCTGCATAATGCCGCATCGGCTCAGGCTTGAAAGCGATTGATAGCGCGCGGCGATCAATTCGGTGATGGTCGAAGTCCATCAGCATCAAGCCGCGCGGGAACAGCTGATCGAGGATCGGCCCCCAGCCTTGCTCGCTGGAAAAGATTTTGTCCTTGTTGAACAGCAGCAGCTCGTTTGCGTCGGGACCGATCAGCGCCACTTGCCAACCGCCAAACGCGCGCGTCTTGTAGACCCGCCCATGCTCAGCGACCATCTTGCGCACAAAGCCGTGCGGATCAGCAAGCATAGTGAAAGTGTTGCCGACAATCGGCCAGCCGGAATCGCCCGGGATGTGAGCGAGGTCATCGCCTTCCAGACGACCTTCTGTCCAATGCGTGGGCGCGGACTGGGCTTTGGGGGAATCTGCGAGTGTAGCCATGGCGGTGCGTCCTAAATGAAGGTTCTTAATGACAACCTACATGGGTGTAAGCGAGGTGCGAAGTTAAATCCAGCCTGACAATTCACGGCGCAACATGGCTTCCAGCATCTGCATGCCGGCATCGGAGGTATTGAGGCAGGACAGGACTGCGAATTGTTCGCCACCTCCTTCCAGAAATTCATCGCGGCCTTCAATGGCAAGCTCTTCGAGCGTCTCGACACAGTCGGCGGCAAATCCGGGTGCGACAACGGCCAATCGTTTCGTACCTTTTTCGGCTTCAGCGACAAGCGTGTCGTCTGTCGCAGGTTCAAGCCATTTAGCGTTGCCAAAGCGTGACTGGAAACTTGTTTCGATCCGAAGACCGGGTTTCGCCAGTCGTTCGCTCAAGAGCCGAGCTGTCTTCTGACAATGACAGTGATAGGGATCGCCAAGAAGGAGTGTGCGCTCGGGCATCCCATGGAAGCTCAAAAGCAGCACTTCAGGCTCGAACTCCAACGCTTCCAACTGGCGTGTGATGTCAGCTTCCAACGCATCAAGACAAAGTGCATCATCATGATAAGGCGGCAAAGTGCGGATCGCGGGCTGCCAGCGCTGCTTTTTGAGCCAGCGGCTTGCCTTGTCGACAACTGTTGCGGTCGTTGCGCCGCAATATTGCGGGTAAAGTGGCGCGAGTAAAATCCGGTCGCAGCCAGCTTCCTTCAATTTGTCGAGCTGGTCCGGGATTGAAGGATTGCCATAGCGCATCGCCCAGTCGACCAACACGCCATCGCCGAATTTATGCGCCAATCCTTCTGCCTGGTCTTGCGTGATGACTGCCAGCGGTGAACCGCGATCGGTCCAGACTTTCTTGTAGGCTTCAGCGCTTTTGCGTGGCCGTACATTCAAGATGATCCCACGCAGGATCACTTGCCAGATCGCTTGCGGTATCTCGATCACGCGCGGATCGGACAGGAATTCAGCCAAGTATTTTTTGACTGAAGCAGGCTCAGGCGCTTCCGGCGTCCCGAGGTTGACGAGCAACACGCCGATTTGCCCGCTTTTGACAGGTGTATGGTCAGCCGGAAGGTGTTGCGCAGTCCAGGTCACGCAAGGCTAACCCGCGAGCAGCGAAAAAGGTTGCCGCTCAAGCAATTGTCTGTCGAGAAAGAGCCTCGGTGTTGCGCAATTGTCATAACCCGCCGCTCAGTAGCGGCAGACGGCGCAAGCGCAAGCCGGTTGCTGAATGAAGCGCGTTGGCGATGGCGGGCGCGGCGACGACCGCGCCAAGCTCGCCCGGGTCCGCTGGCGGTGCATCGCTTGCGATGAAGTCGACGATGATCTCCGGGCAATCGGCGAGCGTCGGCAGGCCGAAATCGCCAAGCGCGCGCGTTTCAGGAAGCCCCGCGCGGTATTGCGTGCTCGCGCCCAAGGCCATAGCTGTCCCGAATACGAGCCCGCCTTCGATCTGCTGGCGGGCAATGTCGAGATTGACGATCCGGCCGATGTCGCAAACCGCGACCAGGCGGCTGACGATAAACCCGTTCTCGCCGCCGCGCGCCGTGGCGATGCAGGCAATGCGTCCGCCGCTTTCACCATCACCGATGCGATGACAGGCAAGACCCTTGCCGCTTTGGTCCGCGCCGCCATCCCATTCTGCAAGGCGCGCGGCTTGTTGCAGACAAGCGGCCAAGCGCGGATCGCTCCCCATCATGGTCATGCGGTAGGAAAGCGGTTCGCGCGCGTTTTGCTTGGCGACCTCATCGATGAAGCTTTCCATCGCGAAGCAGGTGTAGCCATGCGCATTGCCGCGTTGGCGCCCGCTTGAAAGGCTCACTTCGACGGGCACATGCTCGACCAGTTTGTCAGGCACAGCGTAAGGCGGCATCGCGCCTTCGCAGGCGAGAGGATCGGCTTCGCCTTCGCTTTCTGCAATCGCAGCCCAGCTGGTACGGTTGTCGAACATGCGCTTGCCGAATTCCACGCCATGCGAGGGTGCAGCGATCCGGGCTTTCAAGGCTTGCAAACCCGCGCTGCCATCGCCCGCCCATTTGGCTGACATTAGGACATGGGCAGGCGCGCGTGGGCGAGTGCGCAGGATATCCTGCCAGCGCGACCAGACGAGCTGCACCGGGCGTTCCAGTTCACGCGCAATCAGTGCGACTTCGATCGCGTGATCGTCTTCAAGCCGGGCATCAAAGCTGCCCCCTGCCGGCATCGGGTAGAGCACAACGTCGCGGGTCTCGATACCGAGCGCTTTGGCAGCCGTGTAACGCGTGCGTTCCGGTGCTTGGGTCGCGATCCACAGCTCAAGCTGTTCACCATCGAAGCGTGCCGTCGCACTTGCAGTCTCAAGTGGCAAATGGAGCGCAGGATCGATCTCGTAAAGGCGTGAGACATTAGGGGCAGCAAAGGCTCTGTCGGTTTCGCCAACCCGCGCAATTTCATGCGCTTCGCCGTCCTTCATAGCGCCTGCAAGACGTTCTGCCATGATGTCGCTGTCGACGTCATAGCCAACGTCGAAGCGCACATCCATTTGGCTAAGCGCGCGTTCAGCTGCCCACCATGTTGTCGCTCCGACGGCTAGCCAGCGCTTGCCTTTAACCGCGCCGACAATGCCGCTCACTCCGCGCGCTCCGAATGGGTTAAAGTCCGTGAGTTCGGATTGGTCGAGCGGGCCGTGGCGGATGGCTGCAAAAACCATGTCAGGCAGTCGGACATCACCTGCAAAACGGTAGGAGCCATCGACTTTGGATGGCAAGTCAATGCGCGGGTAAGCCGTTTCGCCTTCCGCTTCGCCGGGCAGGATTTCTTCTGACGGCGCTTCCGGACGCAAAGGCGGCGGATCAGGCGGAGAAAGCTCTGCTGCCGCATCGACCAGCTCGGCAAAGCGCAAACGTTTGTCGCCGTGCGTGACAAAGCCATTTGCTGCTTCGCATTCTTCCCAAGCGACGTCCCATTGGTTTGCCGCTGCTTGCATCAAAACGGTGCGCGCGCCTGCTGCGGCATAGCGGCACGCCTCCTCATAAGCTGCGAGCGTTGTGCCCTCGGCTGTGACATTGAACCGCGCGCGATGGGCAAAGCGTTTGGCTAGGATCGCATCGGGCTCGTCTGCAAGGCCGGCTGCAAATGGCATCCACAAGGCCGACCATTTCGCGGCAAGCGGAATATTCGCGTAGGCCGCGCTGACAGGTGCAGGCTCAACTGCGACTTGCCGCCAGTCCGCGCCCAATTCTGTCGCGATAATCTGCGGGAGAATGGTAGTAACGCCTTGGCCCATCTCAAGCTGTGGGACCGCGACAGTGACCACTCCGTCGCGTCCGATTTTCAGCCATGCATCGAAGGCGACTTCATTCTCACCAGCTATGAGCGGATCAGGATAGCTGCGCGGGATCAGGAACCATGCAGCGACAAGTCCGCCGCCAACGGCTGCTCCTGTCAAAACGCCGCGCCGGGTCCAGGTCATGCGGACGCAGCCTCCGCTTTCAGCCAAGCATCGATCTGGCGCGCGATGGCGTGGAATGGCTCGCCTGCTTCATCGTCAAGCGCAGGCGGTTTGCCGGCATCGCTCGCTTCACGGATCGGCATGGCAAGCGGGATGCGCCCAAGGAACGGCAGCTCCAGCCGCTGTGCGGCGGTTTCCACTCCTCCAGAGCCGAACGGATCGGATGCTTCGCCGCAATGCGGGCAGATGTAGCCTGCCATATTCTCAACCAGGCCGATGATCGGGATTTCGCCTTGGTCGAACAATTGCCCAGCGCGCGCTGCATCGATCAGCGCAAGATCCTGCGGTGTCGAAACAAGAATAGCGCCATCTGGCTTGTGCTTTTGCAGCATGGAAAGCTGCACATCGCCCGTACCTGGCGGCAAATCGATCAACAAAAGATCGCAATCGCCCCAGTCCGCCTCCACCAATTGTCCCAGCGCGCCGCCCGCCATCGGCCCGCGCCATGCGAGCGCTTTGCCTTGCTTCACCAAATGACCCATGGATAGGACTTTGACGCCATGCGGGCTGCTAAGCGGGATTAGCTTGTTATCGACCGCTTCCGGTCGCTCGTCTTCCTTGGCAAGCAAACGCGGCTGCGAAGGGCCATATATGTCCGCATCGACCACGCCCACTTTGTGACCCATTTGTGCAAGCGCGACAGCAAGGTTTGCTGTGAGAGTGGATTTGCCGACACCGCCTTTACCCGATCCAATGGCGATCATGCGGCGCGCTGGCTTGTCCGCCATCATCGCGACCCGTACTTCCTCGACGTCATCAAGCACGCCAAGAGCACCGGTAATGGTCTGTTCCATTTCGCCGCGCTGCTTCCCGTCGAGGCCGGATGCATCCGCAACCACCACTGCGCGCGTATTTACCATGCGTGCGGACTTGACGCGCGCAGCAATTTCCTCTGGCAGGTGGTCAATCAATTGAACTTGGTTCATGAGAGCCGTCCACTAGCAGCAATTTCCTCGCTGCAACCCCTGTTTTTCCAACACAGGCTTCCTATAAGACAGATATGCACATGTTGAACGCAATTCGGCAATCGATTGGCCTCGCTATGGCAGGCAAGAGTCCCTGGGGTGGTTCAGGGGGTGGCAAAGGCTCCGGCGGAGACAGCGGTGGAGGCGGCGATGTCCCTTCGGGAGGCGGCGATTCCGGTGATGGCCCGCGCAATCCCTGGCTTCCGGGAAGTGGTGGCCGTGACAAAGGCCGGCGCTCTGCGAGCATCGAAGACATTTTCAAGAACCGCGGTCCGGAAGGCCCGCGTCGCGGTGGTGGTCCGGGTGGACCAGGCCTACGTCTGCCCGATGCTCCCGGTGGGAAGAGCTGGCTACCGATCCTGATCATCGGTGCAATCGGCCTTGCAGTCGTGGGAACCAGTACGCATTTGATTGGCCCGCAAGAGCAGGCCGTCGTCAAGACACTGGGCAATTACACCCGTACACTTGAGCCAGGGCTGCGTTTTTCTGCGCCGTTTCCGATTGAAATTGTCGATGTAGAAGATGTGCAGGGCGTTCGCGTCCTTTCGATCCCTGGTTCCGGCGAAGGGGTGAAGCTCATCCTGACCGGCGACCAGAACCTGGTCGACTTGAGCTACATCGTGCGTTGGAACATTAAGGACCTTGAGGAATTCAAGTTCCGGCTGGTCCAACCGGTCGACACGGTCGCAGAAGCTGCTGAAGCCGCGATGCGTGCAGCGATCGCTGAGAAAAACCTCGACGAGACATTCACCGGTCAAGGCCGTGCGGAAATCCAGCAGGATGTGCGTGAGCGCATGCAGGAAACGCTCGATTCCTACAATGCGGGGATCAACGTGCTGGGTGTGGAAATCGAGAAGGCTGACCCGCCGGCAGAGGTGGTCGATGCTTTCCGCGATGTTCAGGTGGCTGAGCAAAACGCTGATGCGGCCCGCAACCAGGCGCGCGGTTACGCGCAACAGGTTCTCGCCCAAGCAGAAGGTGAAGCGCAGGCTTTCGACAAGGTCTATGAAGAGTATCGCCTGGCTCCGCAGGTGACACGCCAGCGGCTTTATTATGAGACGATGGAGCGCGTTCTTAGTCAGACAGACAAGACCATCGTCGAAGCAGAAGGCGTGACACCTTATCTGCCGCTTCCAGAAGTTAATCGCCGGCGCAACGCCAATAACAATGCTGCGCAGGAGGGTCAGTAATCATGAGCAATCTGTGGCAGAGTTATCGTTTAGCGTTCCTCGCGCTTATCGCGCTGGGCGTAGGCCTTTCACTGAGCGCTTACGTGGTGCCAGAAGAAGAGCAGGTCGTGATCATCCGCACAGGTGAGCCAGTCGCGACTGTAAACAAGCCCGGCGGCGAAAAAGGACCTGGCTTCTATCTACGTGTTCCGTTCATCGATTCGGTTCGCCGGATCGAGAAGCGCCTGCTGGATCTCGACATGACGGATGAGGAAGTCCTGTCAAACGATCAGCAGCGTTTGTTGGTGAACGCCTATGCCCGTTTCCGCATTGTAGACCCAATCCGCATGGTCGAGCGCGCTGGAACGACTGAAGGCGTCCGTATGGCGCTGGAGCCGATCCTGAACTCAGCTTTGCGTCAGGAGCTTGGCCGCCGCACCTTCCAGGCAATGCTGACCGCTGAACGCGGCTCGGCGCTTGCCAATGTACGCGCAAACCTTGACCGTGAAGCGCGTCAGTATGGTGCAGAGGTCGTCGATGTGCAGATTAAGCGCACTGACTTGCCCGATGCGCCGCTGCAATCGGCATTCCGCAGGATGGAATCTGATCGTGAACGTGAAGCGCGCACCATTCGTGCTGCAGGCCAGCGTGATGCGGTTGTGATCCGCGCGGAAGCGGATGCTGATGCGGCGCGCACTTATGCAGAAGCGTTCGGCAAGGATCCGGAATTCTACGACTTCTACCGTGCGATGAAGAGCTATGATGCGACCTTTGCACCTGGTGAAGGGCGAGGTGACAGTTCGATAATTCTGTCGCCGGACAATGAGTATCTTCGCCAGTTCCGTGGCGGGCGACGCTGAGCAAAGGGCTGGCGCGAAGCTGCTCGACGAACGGCTAATTGAGCTCGGCTAGCGGTTGGCGCTGTTCAATTGCGGTTCAGTGGCGATCGCTTCTTGTGAACCGGCAATATACGCTTGTCGGCTGGCTCTGGCAGGCGGTGAAAATCGATTGAAGTGAAGAGGACGAAAGCTCCGATGCGTTACGTTTATGGATTGACGACAGCTCTGCTCGTTGGTGGTGCAGCGGTATCGCTGACAACGGGCTATCCGGCCGGTGCGCAAGTCGCGCAGAATGACGAGACTCAGATGGCGCGCGTTGTCCCGCGTGCCGGCGCGCCGGAAAGCTTTGCGGATCTCACTGCCCAACTGCAGCCTGCTGTGGTCAATATTGCGACCCGCCAGCGTGTGGAAGTGGAAGGTAATCCGTTCGCCGGAACGCCGCTCGAAGGCATGTTCCGCGGACGTCAAGGGGATCAACCACAAACGCGTGAAGCGCAATCGCTCGGCTCCGGCTTCATTATCTCGTCAGACGGCTATGTCGTGACCAACAATCACGTGGTCTCGCCGCCCACTAACCGCAATGGTCGTCGCGGCCCGACGATCACGTTGGAAGAGATCACAGTGACCATGCCGGACGGCGCGGAGTATGAGGCTGAGCTGGTGGGCGCGGATGCGCCGAGCGATCTCGCGGTGCTGAAGATCAAGTCCGACACAACATTCCCGTTCGTTGAGTTTGGTGACAGCGAAGAAGCGCGCGTGGGTGATTGGGTGATTGCTATCGGTAATCCGTTCGGCCTGGGCGGAACTGTGACCAGCGGTATTGTTTCTGCTGTTCTGCGCACGCCGCCTGAAGGTGGAGGTGGCGCCTATGAGCGCTACATCCAGACCGATGCCAGCATCAATCGGGGCAACTCGGGCGGGCCGCTCTTCGACATGCAAGGTAATGTGATCGGCGTAAATAACGCTATTATCTCGCCAACAGGTGGCAGCGTCGGGATCGGATTTGCAATCCCCGCAGAGATCGCTGCACCGATTGTCGACAAGCTGAAAGCCGGTCAGGAAGTCGAGCGTGGTTTCCTCGGAGTGAGCATTGCCCGCGTGGATGATGATATGGCGGATGCCTTGGGTCTGCCGCGTAATCGCGGAGAGATTGTGCAGTATGCTGAGCCAGGTATGGCTGCCGATCAAAGCGGCATTGAAGCAGGCGATATTGTTACAAAGATCAATGGTATCGACGTAACACGCGAGAATACGCTGTCTTTCATCGTTGCCAATATCGAGCCGGGCACGCGTGTTCCGATTGAACTGATCCGCGATGGCCGCCGTGTGACCGTCAATGCGACGATCGGCAAACGCCCTGGTGAAGAGGCACTGCGCCAGATGCAGCAGACCTTCGATCCGGATGCGGAAGCGGAAGAGATGCCGGAAGACAATGGCGGTGCAATCGAGGAGCAGCTCGGCATTGCGGTGCAAGAGCTGACTTCAGAAATCGCGCGCCAGCTCGGCGTGCCTGCTGACACAGACGGCGTTGTCGTCAGCGCGGTTGATCGCAATGCTGATGCAGCCCGCAAGGGGCTCAACCGCGGCGATATTATCCTCGAGGTGCAATACAGCAGCGTCGCTTCTGTGGCTGAACTTGAGGAAGCGATCCTCGCTGCAGAAGAAGCAGGCCGTGACAGCGTGTTGCTCACTGTCAAGGTCCGGGGGATTGTCAATCCGCGCTTTGTCGCAGTTCGGCTGCGTTGATGCGCTACTAGAGCGCCTTAACCCGAATAAGAAAGGCGTTGCAGAGCGATCTGCAGCGCCTTTTCTTTTGAATGCTCGCTTGTCGCGAAATAGCAGCATTATTGAGGCGGCGGAGGAGGCTGTTGTTGCTCGCGCTGCGCTTCTGAGGGGCGGATAGTGCGCGGCATGGGCGGCTGAGGCGGGTCGCTGCCGCGTCGCACGTCCGGGAAAGCCTCGTTGAAGTTCTGCGGCTCGGACTGTCCGGTTGCCTGGTCGAGGAAATCGTCCGGAGCGGCTGGCTGTACGCCATCGCGCGGGATCGGCATGCCATCCGGGCCAAGTGGAATATCGCCAGGGACCAGGCGTGGTCCGCCCGGCTCGATCAGATTGCCTTGCTCGTCGATATAGTAATAATTGTCCGGGTCGCCGAACAACACGTCCTCATCAGGCTCAAGCTGCCAGCCGGGCAGGTTCACTTCTGTGTCGAATTCCTCGACCGGGCGGTCTGCAACGGCCTTGACCATAAAGTCTGCAAATGCACGCGCAGGCGCGCGCCCGCCTTGCAATCCGCGGACCGCCTTCGCGTCATCGCGGCCCATCCAGACGCCGGTTGTAATTCCACTGGAGAAGCCGACGAACCAGCCGTCCTTATTGGAGTTTGTCGTGCCGGTCTTGCCCGCCACAGGGCGTCCGATTTGAGCCGCGCGCGCCGTGCCTGTGTTGACGGCCGTTTGCAACATGTCCGTCATGCCGGCCGCGACATAGTCAGGGATTAGCTGGCTTTGGCGGGGTGCTTCATGGCGATAGATTTCTTCGCCGCTAGCCGTCGTGACGCGTGTAATTCCGTAAGGTGCAACGGACGAACCCTTGGCAGAGATCGCCGCAAAAGCCTGCACCATCTCGATCACGCGAACTTCGTTGGAGCCAAGCACCATCGATGGGTAGGACGAGATGGGCGAGCTGATGCCAAACCGCCGCGCCATGCTGCTTACCGCACTGAAGCTTGTTTCCGAACCTAGCTTTGCCGCGACGGTATTGATTGATAGCGCAAAGGCCGTGCGCAGATTGGTTTCGCCAAGATTTCGGCCATTGGAATTGCGCGGGCTCCACCCGTCTATTGTCACAGGCTCATCGACAATCCGGTCATCCGGCGTCCAGCCTCGCTCCAGAGCGGCCAGATAGACGAACAGTTTCCACGATGATCCGGGCTGACGCATCGCATTGGTCGCGCGGTTGTAATTGCTTTCAACATAGTCCTTGCCGCCAACCAGCGCGAGGATTGCGCCATCGCGATCAAGACTGACCAATGCGCCTTGCGTATTGCCTGGCGTGTTTTTCCTGATCGCTTCCGTCGCGGCTTTCTGCATATCGACATCGATCGTCGTCCAGACTTCCAGCGATTCGTAAGTCTCCGGCAGCAGGATATCGAGCTGTGGGAGTGCCCAGTCCGTGAAATAGCGGACAGAATTCGTGCCTTGGCTTTTCTTCAGGTTCACGGCGTCGACATCGACGCTTGCCTCTGCCGATGTGATATAACCTTGCTCTTCCATGAGCCCCAGAACAACACGAGCGCGGCCAACTGCCGCATCTATGTCTGCGGTGGGGGAATAGCTGCTCGGCGCCTTTACCATCCCGGCGATGATGGCTGCCTCTGCGGTTGAAAGGGTCTCCGCCGGATGGCTGAAGAAAGTCCGGCTCGCGCTGTCGATGCCGTATGCACCGCCACCGAAATAGACCTTGTTCAAATACAACTCGAGGATCTGCGCTTTCGAAAACTTCCATTCCAGCGCCATCGCGAGAATGGCTTCTCTGGCCTTACGGTCGAGCGAGCGATTGTTTGTGAGGAACAGGTTACGCGCGAGCTGCTGAGAAATGGTCGATGTGCCGCCGATGCGGTCTTCGTCCGTCACGCCTTCTACAATGGCGCCGGTCAAGCGGATCGGGTCGATCCCGAAATGCGAATAATAGCGCTTGTCTTCAACCGCTATCATCGCGTCTTTCATCGTCTGCGGGATCTCGTCATGGTCAAGCCATTCACCAAAGCTTGGCCCGATCTCTACGATCTCGCTGCCATCGCGAGCGCGCACCAGAATGGTTTGCGCGTTTTGCGTGGTCTTGAGCTGATAGAAACTCGGTAAATTGCTGACAGCTGTGCCGACCGCAACCACCAGCGCAATGAGCGCAACAAGCCCTGCTAGCGTGCCGCCAATTGCTATGCGTTTGATCCAGGTTCCCATCACAGTCGGCTCAGACTTGGCTTTGCTTGTGCGCCGGGCAGGGCGCGAGCGCTTAGGCTTTGACGACTGATTGCGATCAGTCGCGGCCCGGCGGCTTCCGCGTTTGCCTTTGTTGGAAATTTTGTCGCCGCGCCGTGACATCGAATTGCTGGTTGATCCACCCTATTGTGAGGCGACCAGCGCCCCGACCTTGTCTTTGCACCTGCATAGGGCAAACCTAACCCGGCGTGAACGGGAAAACGGGTGGCTTTGGTTCGCGAAAGCGCGTCAGCCTTCGTCCTTGCCTTCAAAATCCAGGCTCAGCGAATTGATGCAATAGCGCATGCCGCCTTGATCCTGCGGTCCATCAGGAAAGACATGCCCAAGATGCCCTCCACAATTGGCGCAGAGAACTTCTGTGCGGATCATGCCGAAGCTGACATCACGCTTTTCTTCGATCTTGGTGTCGGTTTCCGGCTTTGTGAAAGCAGGCCAACCGCAACCTGAATTGTATTTGGTGTCGCTTTCAAACAGGACTGTACCGCAACCTGCGCAGGTGTACTCACCTTCCTCGTAATGCTTGTCATACTGGCCAGTAAACGCGCGTTCCGTACCTGCTTCGCGCAGCACATGATATTGTTCAGGCGTCAGGCGCTCGCGCCATTCGGCATCGGTCAGGTTTTTGGGGTTATCGGTCATAGCGGAGCCTTTCAGTCAGGTCCTAATATCGGTTCGCAATCAGTGAACCGCAAGGGCGACCGCCCGTCCGCAAGTGCCCCGCAGCCCAAAGCCAATTTTGGGCGGAGGGAACTGCACTGAGGACGCGCGCCCGGAAGGGTGCGCGAAACACAAAGGCGCTTTTAAATATCAATCTCGGCATAATGCGCTGGCGGGCGGATTACTTCCATGCGCTCTGTCAGCAAGGGACGGAAGCTGGGGCGGCTTTTGAAGACCGAATACCAGCCGCGCGTTTGTTCGTGACCTGACCAGTCAATCCCGCCCAGATAATCAGCGACGGAAATCTGAGCCGCAGCGGCGAGGTCAGCCATGCTCATCGTAGGCCCTGCGAGCCAGGGCCGCGTGTCGATCAGCCAGTCCATGTAATCCAAATGCCCATGAGCGAGCCGCATGGCTTCGCGCAGCATTCGCGAGTCTGGTGGTTCTCGCAGCACTATGCGCTTCTTCATCCGCTCTGACAGCAAAGGCGCGGTTACATCAGCGTAGAAATTTTCGTCGAACAGCGCGACAAGCCGCCTGATTTCCGCGCGGTTGGATGCAGGCCCGTTGATCATCGGCGCTGCATCGACGGTCTCTTCGAAATATTCAGAGATCGCCCGGCTGTCTGAGAGAACCAACTCTTTGTCAGCATGAACCATCACCGGAGTGCGACCGGCCGGGTTCAGATTGAAAAACATGTCGCTCGCCGCCCACGGATCTTCGCGCACCAGTTCAAACGGCACGCCTTTTTCGCCCAGCAGCAAGCGGACTTTGCGACTGAAGGGGCACAACGGGAATTGATAGAGACGCCACATGGTTAACTTCGTAATGCCGCAAGGGCTGCGCGCCGTCCAGATCAGAACAACGCAATCTGGCGCACGGGGATGGCTTTGTACCCCGTGCGCTTTCTCAAGCGAGTGTTTGGCTCAGGATTCAGACGATTCCTCGACGCGCTCGCGCATTGTTTCGCCGAGCTCCATCAATGCAGGACGCATTTCGTCGAGGCCTTCAACAAGGCCTGCGAGCAGCCCCATCATCTGCGGAACACGCTCCGAAATCTGGGAAGGCAATTCGTCAGCTTCCTCGCCTATCAGCTCGCGGACCGTCGCATCCTCAGCAATATCTGCTGCTTCCTCGCCGGTTGCTTCTTGCGCAGCATTTATGAACTTCCCGATCGGCAAAGCGAGCATCAATTCGCTCAGCGAGCCGACCATATCCGAAGCGCGCTCCTGCTGCTCCGGATCGGAGAGCTGCTCGACAAGTGCGCTCATTTCAGCACCTGTCTCGTCGGGGATGGCCTCTTGCGCGAGTGCGGCATGAGGAAGAGTGAAGGCAAGCGACAGAGTCGCCGCCGCAGCGAACGCACGCATGGGCAGTCCTTTCGTCAGATTTTTGGCTTGGCTTGCTTGTAGTTCAGCTTAACTGAGTGAAACCTGAACGAATTAGCTCAGACGCCTGAGCTTTCCAGCATAGCAAGGCAGGCGGGCATAACCGCATCGACCTGATCTTCATCGAGCAGGCGCTGTGCTTCACGCGATGCGAGAGCAGACACCTGATCGCGAGTGAGGCCGGTGTCATCCATAAGTTTCGCGAGCGAACGCACGAAAAACTCCTGACCGCGCGGATCAAGCTTGGGCCATGCGAGAGCAGCCTCATTGCCGTTTTCCTGCCCGAAACTGACCAGTGCGAATGCCGCTGAGCAACGCAGAAGAGTCTGATTTTCCAACGACAGTTGGACGCTTGCCGGATCGAACGAAGCGCCATTGTCCTGCTGAGCAATGGCTGTGGCGGGAAGCGCTGCAAGCAATGCAGCGGCAAGAAGTGTTCTGGTCATGGTGTACGTTATAGCGCGCAAAGATGAACCGCGCACTAGCGAGTGCTTGTCAGCCGTTCTGGACGGGCCTAGGCATGAGTTGAGTTTCAAAGGAGAACCCAAACTATGTTCAATCACATTATGGTTGGCGCGAACGATTTTGAAAAATCGAAGGCGTTTTATTCTGCGGTCTTGTCAACGCTCGGCGCGGGTGATCCGATGTTGCATACCACCGATGAAGGTATCCATCGCGCGTTCTGGAGCCACAATGGCGGAACCTTTGGTATTAGCGAGCCGATCGACGGCAGTCCTGCGACCTTTGCCAATGGCGGTACTATCGGTTTCAAATGTGACAGCATGGATCAAGTTCAGGCTTGGCATGATGCAGGCGTCGCCAATGGCGGCACGACCTGCGAAGACCCTCCTGGTCGCCGCGACGGCACGATGGGCCCGATGGATCTGGCTTATCTGCGCGATCCGGATGGCAACAAGCTCTGCGCTCTGCACCGGCCGTGATTCTCTTGGGTTCACTGCTGTGAACCCTTGGCATCTCCCGTCCCACCTCCCCACCCGACCACCATATTCTAAGAGTATACTTGGTGGCCGGGCGGGGAGGCGGGGCGGGAGGTTTGCGCTTAAAAAGAGACCCGCTCAGCGGCTTAATTCGAACACCGCAAACTCGGCGCGCCAGTTAGCCCCTGTCGCGCCGATTTGTTTTTTATTGGCGAAATACCAGGATTGCGCGATCCGCGCGTCTTTCTCCCGCGCAAGCTCGCGGAAGTCGTCAATCGTGACATGGTGGATGTTCTGCGTTGCGTACCAGCTCACTGGCAGAGCGCGCGTAACCGGCATGCGCCCGCCGAACATCAGCGCTGAGCGCGTGCGCCAATGCGCGAAATTGGGAAAGCTGACGAACGCTTTGCGACCTACCCGCAGCAGCTCGTCGAGCATCCGGTCAGGCCGTTCGGCGGTCTGCAGCGTCTGGCTGAGAATTGCATAGTCGAACGCTTTGTCCGGATAATTGATGAGGTCCCGGTCCGCATCGCCTTGTACCACCGACAGCCCGCGCGCGACGCAGCGCTCGACCTGCTCAGGATCAATCTCAAGACCGCGAGCATCGACATCGCTTTTCGACGCAAGCTCGGCCATCAAAGCGCCATCGCCGCAGCCAATGTCGAGCACACGCGTGCCGGGCTCCACGGCTTTGGCGATCACAGCGAGGTCAGGGCGTAGCGTATTAGCCATCGAGGAAGCCTTTGATTACGCGGTCCAATGCCGGCACGTCGAGCAGGAAGCTGTCATGCCCGAATGGCGCTGACAGCTCGACAAAGCTGACCGGAGCGCCTGCCGCATTCAAAGCGTGGACGATGTGGCGGCTTTCCGCAGTCGGATAGAGCCAGTCGCTGTCGAAGCTGACCAGGCAAAAGCGTGCGCCTTTGCCCATCGCATGGCCTGCAAAGGCATCGCCCAGCCTGCCGCCGTGTTCTTCTGCGAGATCGAAATAGTCCATCGCGCGGGTGATATAGAGATAGGAATTCGCATCGAAGCGCTGCGTGAAGCCGCTGCCTTGGTAACGCAGATAGCTTTCCACCTGAAAATCCGCATCAAAACCGAAGCTCTTTGCATCTCGATCTTGCAAGCGGCGCCCGAACTTCTCCGTGAGGCCCTCTTCCGAAAGGTAAGTGATATGCGCTGCCATCCGCGCCACAGCCAAGCCGTTATCCGGCCGCGCTTCTGCTGCGTAATAATTGCCGTCATGCCAGGCCGGGTCCGCCATGATCGCCTGACGCCCCACTTCGTGAAACGCGATGTTCTGCGCTGAATGCCGCGCGGTTGTCGCGATTGCCAGCACGCGCGCGGCGCGCTCCGGCCAATTGGCGGCAAGGCTGAGTGCCTGCATCCCGCCCATCGAGCCTCCGACGACCGCATGGAGTTGCTCAATGCCGAGCGCATCGAGCAAGCCCACTAGCCCGCGGGTCATGTCGCGGATCGTGATGACGGGAAAGCGCATGGCGTAAGGCGCGCCGTCGCTTGCTCCGCTGGCAGGCCCGGTAGAGCCCATGCAGCTGCCGATCACATTGGCGCAGATCACCTGATAGCGCTCTGTATCGATAGGAAGTCCGGGTCCGACCATCTTCTCCCACCAGCCCGGCTTGCCGGTAATGGGATGCGTGCTCGCAACATATTGATCGCCGGTCAGCGCGTGGCAAATCAGGATCGCATTCGACTTGTCGGCATTAAGCTCGCCATAGGTTTCATACGCGATTTCGACATCCGCGAGCTCCTGCCCGCTATCGAGCGCGAGCGGGGCAGCGAGCGTGACGCTTTGCGAAGGCGATGCAGTGGCCATAGGCTGAGCCGATTGGGCGAGCGAAGCAGGCGTGTCAATTGTGCTGTTTTTCGCGTGCGAATGCGTTATGCGCCGTGCCGCTATGTCTAACGCGCCTCAGCCCAAGCCCTGGATCACGTCCATCCACGCCTATGTCCCCGGCAAGGCAAAGGGTGCGAGCGGCAAACCGTTGGTCAAACTCTCAGCCAATGAGAACCCGCTTGGTTGCTCGCCAGAAGCTTTGAAAGCGCGCTCTGCAGCTGAAGAGCCTGCGCCTTATCCTGATCCGGATTCAGTCGAGCTGCGCACAGCGATCGGGCAATTGCACGAAGTCGATCCAGCAAGGATTGTGTGCGGAACGGGCTCGGACGAATTGCTCAATCTAGTGGCGCAGGGGTTTGCCGGCCAAGGCGATGAAGTGCTGTTCAGCCGCTTCAGTTTTTCCGTTTACGAAATAGCAGCGCGACGATGCGGCGCGACGCCGGTCGAAGCACCGGACACAGATTATGGGATCGACGTCGATGCATTGCTTGCTGCAGTGACTTACAAGACGCGCGTGGTGTTCATCGCCAACCCAAACAATCCGACGGGCACTTACCTGCCAGCAAGTGAAGTCGCGCGGCTGCATAAAGGTCTTCCGAGCGATGTCGTGCTTGTGGTGGATCAGGCCTATGCCGAATACTTGGCCGATGGCGAGGACGATAGCGGCCTCGCTTTGGCAGCAGCGCAAGACAATGTACTGGTCACACGGACCTTTTCCAAGATTTATGGCCTAGCTGGCGAGCGAGTTGGCTGGGCGACCGGCGCGCCGGGTCTGATTGATGTCCTCAATCGCATTCGCGGGCCGTTTAATGTGACCACAAGCGGTCAGGCGGCGGCATTGGCTGCCATCGGTGATCAGGGCTTTGTCACGCAATCACGCGATCACAATGCGGCAGGTTTGGCCAAGCTGACACAAGCCGTCGAAGCGCTTGGCAATCACGGGCTGCGCGCTATCCCGAGTAAAGCGAACTTTCTGCTGGTCCTGTTCGAAGGCGCAGTGACTGCCGAGCAAGCGCTCGAAGCGCTGGCGGATCGCGGCTATGCGGTGCGGCATTTGCCGGGACAAGGGCTCCCGAAGGCTTTGCGTATCACCATCGGCGATGAAGGCCATATGGATGATGTGATCGCAACACTTCGCACGCTTTGCGGAGAAGCCGCATGAGCATTCAGAAAGTCGCGATTATCGGGCTGGGCTTGCTGGGCGGTTCAATCGGCTTAGCGGTTAAAGAGCGTGCACCGGACATTCAAACGACAGGTTTCGATGCTGACCCGGACGTTCGCAAACGTGCGACGGAGCGTGGGCTGGTTGGCACGGTTGCGGAAAGCGCGGCTGAGGCTGTTCGCGAGGCAGACCTAGTCGTGCTGTGCGTGCCCGTTGGGGCGATGGAAGATGCGGCCGGCTCAATCGCCGAAGCACTGCCTGACCATGCGATCATTTCCGATGTTGGCTCTTCGAAGGAAAGTGTTGCGATAGCGCTGGCAGAAGCCTTGCCGGGGCACACTATTATCCCTGCCCACCCTGTCGCCGGGACTGAGCAAAGCGGGCCGGATGCAGGTTTTTCAACGCTGTTCGCAGATCGCTGGTGCATTTTGACGCCGTCTGAAGGTGCCGACGAGCAAGCCGTCGCTAACCTCAGCGCGTTCTGGGAAAAGCTTGGTTCCAAGATCGAGATTATGGATGCAGAGCACCACGATCTCGTCCTCGCGGTGACCAGCCATATCCCGCACCTTATTGCTTACACCATCGTAGGCACTGCAAGCGATCTGGAAGACGTGACGCGCAGCGAAGTGATCAAATATTCGGCCGGCGGTTTTCGCGATTTCACTCGCATCGCGGCGAGCGATCCGGTGATGTGGCGCGATGTTTTCTTGAGCAACAAGACAGCGGTTCTGGAAATGCTCGGACGCTTCACCGAGGATCTGACCGCGCTTCAGCGGGCGATCCGTTCAGGCGATGGCGAGACCTTGCATGAGCTATTCAGCCGGACCCGCGCGATCCGCCGCTCGATCATCGAGCAAGGTCAGGATGATGCTGCGCCGGACTTTGGCCGCGAGCATTGAGTTGTAAGCACTCGCTCTTGCTGTCTTGAACCAAACGGTCTCGCGTGACCGCAAGGGCGACCGCCCGCCCGCAACCGCCCCGCAGCCCAAAGCCATTTTTGGGCGAAGGGAATAGCGGTGAGGATGCGCGCCCGGATGGGCGTGCGAAAACCGACAAAGCTACCCATTCAGACTATTGATCGCCTCATGGACGCGGGCCTCGACTTCGTCTCGCGGCATGCCCGGCGGGATCGGCTCGCCAAACTTGTATGTAATCGTGCCTGAGCGCTTCCACAGCCTGTGGTAGAGCGGGCCGCTGTTCACCGCGACCGGGACAACCGGCAAGCGCAGCATCTTGTAAAGACCGGCAAATCCCGCTTGCAGTTTAGGCGAGTTGCCATGCGTCACGCGCGTTCCTTCAGGGAAGATAACGAGCGGCCTGCCGTCTTCGACTTTGTCCTTGGCGGAAGCAATCATGCGGCGCAGTGCTGTTGCGCCTTCCTCGCGGGCGACCGGCACAAGCCCATAAAAGAGCGCTGCGCGGCCCCAGCCCGGGATGTTGAACAGCTCGCGCTTCGCAAACACGCTTGGCAAGCGAAACAAGGTCGGCGCGTCGATCGCCTCGAAGTAACTTTCATGCCGCATGGCGTACAGCACCGGGCCATCTTGCGGCTGACCTTCCATCGTGACGGAAATGCCGAGAAGCCGTGTCACGCACCAGCGATGCCATGTGCTCCAATGCTGAACCACCCCGCGCAAATGCTCTTTGCTGATGGACATCGCGATAACAGCTGCGACAACCAGCAACGCGCTATAGAGATAGAACAGAAAGTAGAAGGCAAGGCTGCGCAGGACTGACATGAACGCTGCCGATCAAAGCCCGAGCAAGCCGGAAATCCAGCTCGCAATCAACTTGTTATATTCGAGCATCAACCCGCTTAATCTCGGCTCTGTCTGCACTGCATCTCGCACTATCTCAATGTCATCTGGGAGAACCAGTTCAAGTTCGTGAGCTGCGCGGCGCATGTGCCAGTCAGCCGTGACGAGCCGCAGCGAAGTGATCTCGCGCTCTGCGACCCAGCCCGCAATTTCCTGCGCATTGCTGCGCGTGTCTACCGCGTTGAAGCCAAGCGTGACGCAGCACTCCATCCGCGAGGCTGAAACATCAAATTGCGCAGCAAATTCAGCATGTTTCACTTCCGGATCGACTCCGCTGACGAGCATCTGCTCAGCGTATCCGTCCTCCAGGACTTCAAGCCCGTGAGGGATCCGTCCGGCAGAACCGGTGGGCACAATCACCGCATCGGTTTGCTCGTCTTCCGCAGGCTCAGGCAGTGCGAACACAAACCAGATGAAGCCGAACATCCAGCCGAGAAAGAGAAACGAGAGCAGCCGAATGATCACAGCATCTGCCTCAAGGCATTGCCAATTGTGAGCCGCGCGGTGAGCACTGCCACACCAACGCCAGCGACCGGGATCAAAGCGATCGCCAGCCAGTCGAGCCAGCCTAAAACGCCGCCTCCAATCATGCCGGAATCGAGCGCGGAAAACTGACTGCCAAGGATGATCACTGCGATCAGGCCAAGCCCCAGTCCGGCCGCGCCACCGATGCTCGCATCGATGCCGACAGATCGCTGGAAAATGCGCGCAATCTGGCTGTCTGTGCCGCCCAACAGATGCACAATTTCAACGGTGTCGCGATTGTTCGCGAGCGCACTGCGCGTTGCGAGCCAGACCGCGGCGGTTGCTGTCAAAGCCAGCAGGACGATCAAGGCGAAGGCCAGATATTGAAGCGCTGAAAGCGCGGAATAAACGGGCTGGAGCCAGCTTGATTGCGCATCAATACGGGCCGCAGGCGCTGTATCAGCGATGAGTGCTTGCAACCTCGCGATTTCCTCTTCGCTTGCAGGCCCAGTCAATTGCACGTCGATTAGCGCAGGGATCGGCACAGCATCGCCTGCATCGCCAGTGCCGAGCCAAGGCTCCAGCAAAGCATCGAGTTCTTCCTCAGGCACAACCCGCAGTTCCTCAACAGCTGTATCCTGGCCGAGCAATTCTGCGGCACGTTCTGTCTGAGCCTGGCGCTCGCTTGCGCTTGCTTCGATGACTTGCACAGTCAATGCACCTGACAACTCAGCATTCGCCCGGTCGGCCAAGTTGCCGAGTGACAAAGCTCCGGCACAGGCTACAACGATCAGCGCGATCATGATCGCAAGCACCCATGGCACTGGGCCTGCAAGCTTTGCGCGCGGGACGATCTGCGCCGCGCGCTGGCGACCAATACCGGCTTCACCGCGCTTCAGTTTCTGGCGTCCTTTAAGCGGAGGCAGCTTCATTTGCCGGGCTCCGCTTGTATCTCTTTGGAGCCGGACGAGCCTTGCGGCGGCGGCGGATAGCGCAGAACCCCTGTGGGGTCGAACAGCTTGCCTTCATCGAGCCGCATGATGAGCGAGCTCGGCACCTTCTTCAGCAATTGGATGTCGTGCGTTGCCACCACCACTGTCGTTCCCAGCCGGTTCAATGCTTCAAACAATCGCAGCAGCTTGACGGCCATGTCCGGGTCAACGTTACCGGTTGGTTCGTCCGCCACAAGTATCTTGGGCCGTGCGATAACTGCGCGGGCAATCGCGACCCGCTGTTGCTCACCACCCGAAAGCGAGGCGGGTGGCGCGTCAGAGCGATGTGCCAGCCCGACCCATTCCAGCATGTCGGATACGGGCTTGATAATGTCGCTCTCCTTAACCCCGGCAACGCGCAAGGGAAGCGCGACATTGTCGAAGGCGGAGAGATGTTCGACGAGGCGAAAGTCCTGAAACACCACGCCAATCCGGCGCCGGAATGCAGGCAATTCGCCGCGCGGCAGCGTGATCAGGTCCTTGCTGAACATACGGATCGCACCGCGCGAAGGGCGCTGCGCTAAATATAGCATCCGCAACAGGCTGGTTTTACCAGCGCCACTGGTCCCGGTGAGAAAGTAAAACCGCCCTGAAAACAATGTGAAAGAGAGATCGCGCAGCACTTCAGGGCCGGTGCCATACCGCATGCCGACATTGTCAAAACTGACAATTTCTGTCTGCCCCTCGCTCATGAAGGCGGCTCTATCCTGAGCGCCAGAGCGGTGCAAACACTAACCAACGCACATTGTATCGTGCCGGGGATGGTGAGGCAGCGGAGCCGCACCTTTGTGGAAAAAGCGCGGATTTGCGCGAGGCTAAGGGGTTAATACTCTTGTTGCATGATGGGGGTCGCCGTAAGGCTAGGGCCGGGATGATCATCGCATGTCCAGCCTGTAGCACGCGCTATGTCGTGCCTGACGAAGCCATCGGCGTCGATGGCCGCACGGTCCGCTGCGCAAAATGCAAGCATAGCTGGTACCAGGACGGACCCGAGCTGGAGCGTCCAGAGGGCCCCACTGCAGCCCCTGCTCCGGTAGAAGAAACGCCTCCACCGCCACCACCTCCTCCTGCGCCCGAGCCAGAGCCGGAGCATGACCCCGCGCCTGTGGCTGAAGCGGAGCCTGAGCCTGAAGAAAAACCGCAAGAGCCGGAAGCAACGGTTGCAGAACCTGAGATTTCGGAAACTCCTGCAGAGCCAGAGCCAGAGCCAGAGCCAGAGCCAGAGCCAGAGCCAGAGCCAGAGCCAGAGCCAGAGCCAGAGCCAGAGCCAGAGCCAGGGCCAGAGCCAGAGCCAGAGCCAGAGCCAGAGCCAGAGCCAGAGCCAGAGCCAGAGCCAGAGCCAGAGCCAGAGCCAGAAGAACCCAGTGAGCCCGCGCAACCGGCGGTTAGCCATTGGCGCTCAATCGATGAAGCACGTGCTGCAGCGGGCGTAACTTCTGTTGCTTCAGTAACGGGGTCAGTCGATGCACCGATGCCGTCCTCTGCTGAGCCTGAGCCAGAAAGCACGGCTCCCAACGAAGACACAGTCGAAGCGCTTGCAGAAGACACCTCTGAAGCTGATATCGCCGAACCAGAAGACGAGGCTGCCCGTGAAGCGCTCGAAGAACCGACACCGGTCAAAGAATACATCCACGATCCCATTCACGGACCGCCGGATTTAGACGAGAGCGCCGCGACCGAAGAGGACAGCGAGTTCGATTACGAAGCGCCGTTCAAACCGAGCCGCAATCCGCTCAAGCTCTGGACATGGGCGGGGGTCATCTTTGCAGTGCTTGCCTTCGGAACGATCGCAGCGGTGAATTGGTGGGGCGGTCTGCCTGCCTGGTTGCCGTTCAAGCAGCCTGAGTTTGCGTTGGAGCAGCCTGATTTGCTGCTGGAATTCCCGCCTTCTGAACAGGACCTTCGCGCTCTTCCAGAAGGTGGCACCTATTTCGAGGCTAGCGGCACAGTGACCAATATCGGCCGCGAGACTGTCGATATTCCGCCGATCCGTGTGAACCTGCTCGATGCGAATGACGTCGTGGTTTACACTTGGGAGATCGTGCCGCCGCAGCCTGAACTGGCGCCAGGCGAATCGGTTGCTATCCGTGAAGCTGCAGCTGACGTGCCTGAGACATCGAAATTTGCTGAATTTGGCTGGAAGCCCAGCTGAAGTCGCTTTTCCGGCGCGTTTCTCGTCTGAAACATCACTGAAACCCTGTTCCGTGAACAAGGATCACGCGCGCGCAGTGCAAAGTGCTTGCGGTGCGCCATCCCCCTTGCTAGTGGGCCGCACCTGTTCGCAACCAAGCCTGAATTACCAGCAGGCTTTGTACAGACTGTGTGCGGTCGTGGCGGAACTGGTAGACGCGCAACGTTGAGGTCGTTGTGGGCTAACGCCCGTGGAAGTTCGAGTCTTCTCGACCGCACCAAACAGTCTCTTGCGATCCCACTGATTTCGGGGTTTGCTTTCAATATGCAGGATCACGATTCCGTCCCGCTCTCCGATTTCGAAGAGCTTCCGCCTGAGCAAATGCTGGCTGAAGCTAAGCGCTTTCTGGAGCGGATGAAAACGCGCCACTCGATCCGGCAGTTCTCCGATAAACCCGTCGCGCGCGAAGTGATTGAAGCTGCGATCCTTGCCGCTGGCCGTGCGCCCAATGGTGCGAACCATCAGCCATGGTTCTTTAGCGCGATTGGCAGTGCGGAAAAGAAGAAGACTTTGCGCGAAATGGCCGAAAAGGAAGAGCGCGCATTCTATGAAGGCCGCGCGAGCGATGAATGGCTCGACGCGCTGTCAGACCTCGGGACTGACGCAGAGAAGCCATATCTCGAAACCGCACCTTGGATCATTGCTGTCTTCGGTCAGCGCAAGGGCGGGATGGACGATGATGGCGAAACGCAGAACTATTACGTCCCTGAAAGCGTGGGCATCGCCATGGGTTTCCTGATCGCGTCGCTTCACCATGCGGGCTGCACTATGCTCACGCATACGCCGAAGCCGATGAGTTTCCTCAACGATCTATGCGGCCGGCCAAAAAACGAGAAGCCATACCTGCTTCTTGTCGTCGGCTATCCGGCGGATGATGCGACCGTGCCGACACATGCGCTGAAGAAGAAGCCGCTGGACCGGATCGCGAACTTCATCTGAGTCTGGCTCGACTTAGCCAAACTTGCCCTTGCGCGGCCCTAGATAACCAAACAAATAGGCCGCGACCTTGCGCATTTGAATTTCTTCCGCGCCTTCAGTGATCCGATAGCGGCGGTGGTGGCGGAAGATGTGTTCGAACGGTTTTTCGCGCGAATAGCCGATCCCGCCATGGACTTGCATTGCGCGGTCGGCGGCTTCGCACACCAGCCGGTTTGCCCAGTAATTGCACATAGAGACCTTGTCGGAGAGCTGCTTTTCGATCTCCGCATGCTCCACCTGGTCCATCTGCCAAGCGGTCTTGTGGATCAGCAGACGCAGCATCTCGCATTGCGTGGCTAGCTCGACCAGCGGGAACTGGATTGCCTGATTACGCGCGAGTTCCTGTCCGAAGGGCTTGCGCTCGCGAGCGTACTTCACGCTTTCCTCGACGCAAAATGTCGCCGCGCCAAGTGACGACGCGGCCTGCCGGATACGGTTCTGATGGACGAAGCTTTGCGCCAATGCGAGGCCTCGACCCTCGCGCCCAAGGATTGCACTGTCCGGCACCCACACATCCTTCACGAAGAAACGCGCATGATCGGTCGGCATGTTGAAGGTCCACACATACTCGTCGATCTCAAGCCCCTGCGAAGGATTGGGAACGAGGAAACAGGTAATGCCCTTAGCATCGCCATCGGCGCCATCGGTGCGCGCGAACAGGGCGACATGCGTTGCGACATGCATGCCGGTGATCCACATCTTGGAGCCATTAATGAGCCAGCCATCCACCCCACCGCGCGCCTCGCGAACCGCACGCGTCTCCATATGGGTCGCGTCTGATCCGTGATCGGGTTCAGTGAGGCCAAAGGCGACGCGCCGCTCGCGTTCAAACCCGCCGAGGATGAATTCCTGTTTCTGTTCCTGCGTGCCCCATTGATCGAACATCGCGACGAAGGGGAAGTTGCCGACAATGGAATGCTCGTTTTGCAGATCGTTGTGGAGGCCCAGGCCCTTCTGCGCAAAGTGATCGCGGATCACAGCCATCCAGAGGTTCGATCCGTCCTTGCCGCCATATTGAGCGGGCGCGGAGAAGCGCCAATGGCCCGCAGCATCGGCGCGGCGCGTGGCTTCTTTGAGCATCTCTTCCCATTCGTGATTGGGCAGGCCGTCGCGATGCCAGTCGGTGCGCGAATCCTCGCGGCGATGGTCGAAGAAACGGATGTTGTCGTCTGCGTTCTCGAGCGGTTTGATCTCTTTCTCGATGAAAGCGTCGAGCTCGTCGAGATAAGCAGACAAGTCGGCGGGAATTGCGAAGTCCATCTCTTATTCTCCAAGCCAAAGCTGCTGTGCGGCTTCGAGGGCCGGATAGCGCGGTACGTCCACTTCCAATTTCTCAAGCGCCCGTGACCGCAGCTCTGCTAGCAGGCCTGTGGTCGCGAGCGTGACCTCACCATGGATGATCCGATCGCTTATGGCGAGGTCTTCATGCCGCGGCATGAAAGCATAGTCGCGCGCGATCATGCCAAGAGCATTTCGAGCCACCGCCATTTGAAAGCGGTCATGCCCCACCATCTGATCTTTGAGTGTCGCGAGCCATTCGGAGATTGCGGTCGCCATCTCGCCAGCATTGGCCTCTCCATGGGCGACGAAGGGTCGAGGGACTTCAACCGCGCGCTTCCTCTCCTCCTCCGGCGCATCTTCTTCCAGCAGCATCAGCAGGTCCAGCTCCTGCTCGCTGGTGCGGCGGGAGATCACGACACGCTCCAGCATGCGATCCTGCCCTTCGCGCCAGACGTGCGCTTGCTTGAGGCACCCCAGCGCCCACCAGACCGTGCGATAAATCGTCCAGAATCGGAAACGTGCCGGATCGACTGTGCGGCCACTTTCCGCTTCATAGGCCGCGAAATAGTCCTCAAGCGCGCCGAGCCCCAAGGCAGGTCGATCATATCGCGCAAAGCGCCACACGGCCATGCAGCCAAACGCCAGATCCTCGTGAAAGTCGCTGAAATGGGCGAGCTCCCAATCGAGCACGCCAGTAAGATGCGATTTTTCCGCGAGCAGATTGCCCAGACGATAATCGCCGTGATTGAGCACGGTATCTGCTGGCTCAAGGCAATTGTCTTCCAGCCATTTGATGCCGAGCGCAATGATCGGACGATCGCCGCCCGCCGCTTCGAATTGTGCGCGGAAATCGGCGATGCCTTCGCGAATATCGAGGGTAGAAATTCGCGCAGGCAATCCATCGGGCGAAAGCGCATGGATTTTGGCCAGATCTCGCGCTGCTTCGCGAAGCAGCTGCTCCGGATCGTCCATCGCGAGGATTTGCTTCGGGTCCGGCGTGCCGGGCAAAGCGCGCATGATGAAACCGCTGCCAATCTGGTCCTCCGGTTCGAGCTCCGCGATGACTTCGGGCGCGGTCACGCCAGCTGCATGCGCAGCCCGGATGATCGCGGCTTCGACATCGTGCCCGAACGGGCGCTCTGCCATCATATCGAGCGAAGGCGCGCGGCGCAGGACGAACTCTTCACCACTGGCTGAGACCCGCCAGCTTTCCATCGTCGCGCCGCCGGTAAGGCGCGTGAGCCCGGAAGGCGCGCTCAGCCCTGCGCGGCCGATTGCGCGCGTCAAACCCGGCGTCAATTCATCCGCGCTCACGCTCATCTCTTCCCCTTTTGTATCTTGCCTGCAATGAGTGCACGTCTGCCGTGCTTGCGGCAACCCACCAATCCTTGCGAGAAGCCATCGCCATGAAGAAAAGATACATCGCTCTCACCGTATTTGCCTTGCTGGGCGTTGGCGCTGCGACTGCGGCCTATGTTGCGACGCCAACTGTGCATGAAGGCGCAGTGGGCGAAGCGCCTGAACTGGGCCGCTCAGGCGAATATGCAGTGGGAACAGAGCTGCGCGAGTTCACTTTCGAAGACCGCGTCACATTCAGCAAACTGGGTATGGCAACGGGCGGTGTTGAACGGGCTGATCGCACGCTTGCGGTGCGCCTGTGGTATCCGGCCGACGCGAGCGCAGGCGCAGAGAATGTGACGTACGAGCACACCATGTCTCCGCCAGCGATGGATCCATACTCGCTGAGTTTTGAAGGGCGCGCGGTCGAAGGCGCGGCGATTTCCGGTGAGCAATTCCCGCTCGTCATCATGAGCCATGGCTTCAACGGTTGGCATACCCAGTTCAGCAATCTTGGCGAGCATATTGCCTCGCATGGCTATGTCGTCGCCTCAATCGAGCATGCGGACATGCCGCTCGAAGGGGTGAGCGATTTTCTCTATTCTTTCAGCAAAGTGCTGGTGGATCGTTCGCTCGATCAGCGACAGGTGATCGAGAAACTTCTCACTGATGCGCGGGTCGGGAATGGGCCGGTTATCAATCTCGTCGACCCCGATCGCGTAGGCCTGATTGGCTATTCCATGGGCGGCTATGGCGCGCTTGCGACGGCTGGCGCGGATTACAATTATGAGAGCGACACTTTCGGCACTGTCCCAAGCGAAGCGTTGGACACCTTGCGTGAAGCTTCGGCTCAACCTGCCGATGTGGATGCAATCATCGCTTTTGCGCCGTGGGGCGGTCAGCCCGACAATCGCGTCTGGAGCGCCGAGACGCTCGCGCAACTTTCCGTTCCAGCGTTGATCGTTTCAGGCAGCGAAGACGATGTTTCCAATCATGCCGAGGGCGTGCGCTGGATATTCGAGCAGCTCGCGGGAACCTCGCGCCATTTGCTCACCTTCCGCGAAGCACGCCACAATATCGTCGGCAATGCCTTCACGATCGAAGAGGATGCGCCTTTCCGCATCGCCGAGTTTTTGATGGAGCCCGTCTGGCGGCAGGATCGGATCAATTCGATCAACCAGCACTTTGTGACTGCCTTTCTCGACCTCCATCTGAAAGGCGATGAAAGCCGCGCGAGCTATCTCGCAATGCCTGTCAGCAACGCAAATGATAGCAAGTGGGAAACTCAGTTCGGCGAGCAGTTAAACGGCAAGCTTGCTGGCGATGATGAGCCGGACCATTGGCGCGGGTTTCAGAAGCGCTGGGCTATAGGGTTGGATTTTGAGACACTCGAGAAGTCTCAGTAGTTACCAAGCCTTCAACAAACACAAAAAACCGCCCGGATTCGCATCCGAGCGGCTTTTCTGTGAAACTGCGATTTCGCGTTAAGCGAGCACGCTGTCTTTCTTGACAGTGATGACCTGCGGATAGGTGAATTCCTTGAGGCCATCCAAGCCATATTCCGCGCCAAAGCCCGACTGCTTGTGCCCTCCAAACGGTGCGAAGGGCGACAGGTGCATATACTCGTTGATCCAGACAGTGCCTGTCTCAAGCTGCTCTGCAATCTCGACGCCTTTGTCCGTGTCGCTGGTCCAGACAGCGCCTGCGAGACCATATTCGGAATCGTTGGCACGCTGGATAACCTCATCCTCGGTCGAGAATTTGAGCAGCGGCATAACGGGTCCGAACTGTTCTTCAGCAACAATGCGTGCGTCTTCCGGCGGATTGTCCATGATCGTGACCGGCACGTAATAGCCTGTGCCTGACGGATCGGCATCGCCGCCCAACAGGAATTTGTAGCCATTGTCCTTCGCGTCTTCGATCAGCTCAAGCACGCGGTCATACTGCTTCTTGTTCTGGATCGGGCCGATCGCTGTGCCTTGCTGCGAGCCATCGCCCACTTTCACATTCTTGGCATATTCGACGATCGCTTCTGACAGCTCGTCATAAATGTCTTCGTGAATGTAGACACGCTTTGCCGCAACGCAGACCTGGCCAGCATTCGCAAAGCTTGACCAGAACAGCTGCTCGGCAACTTTCTTTGGATCGGCATCGGGCAGCACGATGGAAGCATCATTGCCGCCCAATTCCAGCGTGATGCGCTTAAGGTCGCCAGCGGCGCCTTCCATGATCTTCTTACCCGTCGCGGTCGAGCCGGTGAAGGTGATCTTGTCGATGTCCGGGTGACCGGTGATGAGCGGGCCGAGGCTGTCTTCGCCGGTGATGATGTTGACAGTGCCGGCAGGTGCTTTGTCAGCGATCAGCTCGGCAATCCGCAGCGTCGCAAGCGGTGTGAACGGCGAAGGCTTCAGCACAATGGTGCAGCCGCTCATCAGCGCAGGCACGATCTTCTGGATCGCCATCATGACCGGGAAGTTCCACGGTACGATGCCGCCGACAACGCCCACCGGCACACGGCGCGTGCGGCTGTTGCGCTGCTCGCTGTCTTCATTGACGACGTCTTCGAGCTTTAGCGTGGATTGCGCTTTCGCCATACCAGCTGCACCGAAAATCTCGCCTTGAGCCTGCTCATGCGGTTTGCCTTGTTCGCTCGTCAGCAAGCGGAACAGTTCGTCGGCATTCTCCTTGATTGCGGCGGAGATCGCCATGCACACAGCCTGACGCTCTTCAAAGCTGGTCTTCTTCCAGCTCTTGAACGCTTCACGGGCTGCGGCAACAGCGCGATCCAGATCATCGGCACTGCATGCAGGGACCTGGCCGATGACTTCCTCTGTCGCGGGATTGACGACATCCAGCCATTCGCCAGTGGTCACCATCTCGCCATTAATCAGGTTCTTGTATTGGGTTGCCATGGAAGCCTCTCTCTCGTGTCGATTCGCTTGATTTGCGTGTTGCGTACAAGATGGAGATTGCGTGCCGCCTTGGCAAATGCATTTCGCTCAGAAACCCTTTTGCGCGAGGCAAAGTGCAAGGTTAGGCAAAAACTAACCAAATCTTTGCCAAGTGCAGGCAAATCGCTCTAAACGCGACGAAAGCTCTGATCAGAGCTGCCATTCAACTCTCTTTTTAGGGGCGCAATGCATGACCAGCCCGTGGACAATCGGGATTATCGGCGGATCGGGCCTCTACGCGCTGGAGGGGCTCGAAGACGAGCAGTGGATTGCTATCGATACGCCTTGGGGCAAGCCGTCTGACGAGATCCTGTGCGGCCGTGTGGGCGATGTACGCGTGCGTTTCCTGCCGCGTCATGGGCGCGGACATCCCGTCCCGCCGAGCGAAGTCAATGCACGTGCCAACATCGATGCGCTCAAGCGGGCAGGGTGCACAGACATCATTGCCATCTCAGCCGTCGGTTCCTTGCGCGAGGAAATTGAACCGGGCCGCTTTGCTGTGGTCGAGCAGTTCATTGATCGCACGAAAGAGCGCGTGGACAGCTTTTATGGCAAAGGCTTCGTCGCGCATGTCTCCATGGCTGATCCGGTTTGCGAGCGCCTTTCGAAGAAACTGACGGAAGCGATTGCCGCTGCTAAAGGCAAAATGGCCACCGGCGCGACTTACCTTGCAATGGAAGGTCCGCAATTCTCGACGCGTGCGGAAAGCCGGATGTACCGCCAATGGGGCGCGGATGTGATTGGAATGACCGCTCTGCCCGAAGCGCGGCTCGCGCGCGAAGCGGAGCTGCCATACGCGCTCGTCGGCATGGTGACAGACTATGATTGCTGGCGCGAAGGCGACGCTGTGGACGTCAGCCAGGTCGTCGAGCAGATGCAGTCCAACTCAAAGCTGGCGCGCGACGTAGTGGCGAACTTCCTGAAGAAGCTGCCCAAGAAACGCGCGGCCTCTCCGATTGATACAGCGCTGGATGATGCGATCATCACTGCGCCGGATCAGCATGATCCGAAGCTGCTCGCTAAACTTGATGCTGTGGCAGGACGTTTGCTGAAGGCGGAATAAGCCGCCGAGCTTACGCTAGCGAGGCAAGATGCTCGTGGATTTCAGCCATGGGTACAACGTCGCCATATTTCGCATTCATGTCGAACAGATTGGCCTCGTGCACCGCTTCATGACGGTCACCGACAGCTTCTTTTGCGACAATCGGAATGAAGCCGTGCTGGCATGCGTCTACGCAGGTTGCGCGCACGCAGCCGCTGGTTGAAAGCCCGGTGATGATCAGGCTGTCATTGCCATTGGCCGTGAGCGTTGAAGCAAGCGATGTGCCGAAAAACGCGCTCGCATATTGCTTGGAGATTACCAGCTCGTCTTCACGCGGGGAAAGGCCCTTTGGCCAAGCACCCATCGGATGGCCTGCGACAAAATTGCGTAACGGTGCGACCTTTTGCGCAAAGCGTCCCCCATCCTTCATGGACGGATGGAAACTGACATTGGTGTAGATGATGAGAATGCCTGCTTTGCGTGCGGCTTCCACCATTTCAATGCCGGCGGCAAGGGCGTCCTCGACGCCGGCATAGAGTTCGCAATCCTTGTCGAAATAGGCTTCGACAAAGTCTATCAGAATGAGGGCCGGCTTCTTCCCAAAGCCGACTCTCCCTTCGAAGACGCCGCTATAGTTTTGTGTTGCGTCTGCGCCTTCTTCACTCACCCGAAGAGCTCCTTTGTGCAGCTCGGCTTTAAAACTTGAAGCCTGCTTCCACACCGAAGCGCTGGCGCGCGCCGGGTGAAATGAACGAACCACCGAACTCGATCGCCGGGATCACTTCGTTGAGATATTTCTCATTGAAGAGGTTCTCGGCAAAAGCGGTCAGCGACCAGGTCTCTGTCTCGACACCGATACGCAGGTTCATGACACCGAACGTATCGCGCTGCGTGAGCGCGTAGTTGGCATCGCCCAGCTCAGGCGGTGCCATCAGAGCAGAGCCCGGCAGCAAGCCGCTGAACAGCGTTGGCGTCGTGTTTTCCTGGAAGGTGTGGAACCATGTTGGGCCGGTGATGCGATAGTCGGCGCGGGTCACGAAATCGAGCGTGTCCGTCACTGGCAGATCAAGCTGAGTGCCCAGATTGATGGTGTAGTCTGCAGTGTAAGGCGACTCGTTTCCGACAGTGACCGGACGCGAGGCGTTTTCCTTGATCTCGCTCTCCGTCACGTTGACTGCGCCGAAGATGTCCCAGCCCGGCAGGATTTCTGCGGTCAGGTTCAGCTCTGCGCCGTAGACTTCAACTTCGTCGATGTTCGAGACTACGCGCAGCAAGCCGAACGCACCCACGAAGAACTCGAAGAACTGCATGTCGTCGATGGTCGTGTGGTAACCAGCAAGGTCGAAGGTTACGCGGCCATCGAGCAGTTCGCCTTTGAGGCCCGCTTCAAATGCGCTCGACTTTTCCTTGCGAAACTGGTCTTCGATAAGAACGTCGGTGCCGATGAAATCGTTGAAGGCCGACTGGACAATCGCGGCAGAGCCCTGATTGTTGAAGCCGCCGGATTTAAAGCCGATGCCCCAGTTTGCGTAGAAGTTGATGTCATCGCTCAACTGGTAGCGCAGCGAGATCTTCGGCTGCAGCTGCTTGAAGGTTTCCGACTGTGACGGGATCGCCTGGATCACGCCCATGTCGACGACCTGACCCGGGTTGATCGGTCCGCCTGTGAACGGATCGAATTCCGCCGGGACGAGGCTTTCAACCGAACGTTCCTCAATGTCGTAGCGAGCGGCGAGGCCGATCTCGAAGCGGTCGCTGACTTCAAAGTCGAGCGAGCCGAACACCGCATAAACGTCCGTCGAGAAGTCATCGTTGTAAAGCTGGGTCGTCGGGTTGTTCGAACCTGCCGGATTAAACAGCTCTTCAGTAATGCCGAAGCCCAGATCAGCACCGAGGCTCACCCCGACCTGACGGTCGATATGCAAATAATATGCGCCAACCTGCCAGTCGACATAGCCATCACCGTTCGATGCGAGACGGATTTCGGAGCTGAAATCGCTCTGCTCGCGGATCTGGTACTGCGTCCCGTCACAGGTCGTCGGGCTGTAAGGTCCGAAAGTCGAACCATTCAATGGATCGAAGATAAACGGTGTCGGGACCGTGCCGATGAAAGCCGGCGAGTTAAGCGGGAAGCCCGTCAAATCAGCCGTTGTTGCAGCACAGCTAGCAGCCGCATCGATTGAGTCCTGCGTCGCGCCCGGGAAAGTGAAGCGCGCGAAGTCTGCCGAAGTGCCGTCAGCGGTCAGGGCCTGCTGAACATCGCTGTAAAGTGCCCATGCGGTCAGCGTGACTGCATCAAACTCATGCTCGATCTTGGCAGAGGCTTCGAATGTCTGCTGCTCGTTCGTCGGGCGGATGTTGGAATAATATCCGAACTCGGCATCATTCACATCTTTGAAGAAATCGCCGCCGAAATTCTCTAGCGCGAAGGCCGCATTGAAGTTGATCGACGCGCCGGAAAGCTCGGCATAACGAGCTTTCACGTCGATCTCTGTTGCAGGACCCAGATCGGCTACAAACCGGCCATCGATCGACCACACTTCCTGATCGTCAATCGTCTTGGAATCGAGGAAGTCGTTGCGGAAGAAGCCGTCGGTTGTGAAATAGCTGCCTGACAGCACCAGTCCGGCGCCTTCACCCACAGGAGTGGAGATGTAAGCGCTGGCGGAATAAGTGTTGTCTTCCGCAGCACTGACGCGTGCGCCGCCTTCAAAGAAGCCCGATGGCTTCAGCGTCTGGATGACAATCGCACCGGCAGCCGCGTTACGGCCATAGAGTGCGCCTTGCGGACCTTTGAGGATTTCGATCTGGCGCAGCGTGCCTTGGTCTTGGTTCAGCTGAGCTGTATTCGTCTTGAGGATACCGTCGACAACCAGCGCGACAGAGCTTTCCGCATCGCGCGCACCGTTAATGCCGCGAATATTGATCTGTGTATCGCCTGCCTCGGCAGTACCGGTCACGATCGTGACGCCCGGCGTCAGCTGGACGAATTCGTCAGCGCGTTCAATCCCGGTCTTCTCCAGCGTTTCCGCGGTGAAAACGGTGATCGCGGTCGGCACTTCAGCCAGCGTTTCAGACTGGCGGCGCGCGGTAACGATGATCGCATTGCCTTCAGGTGCGTCTTCTGCGCTCTCCTGCGCAGCGGTGTCCTGCGCAAAGGCGGGGGTGGCTGTCATCAGCGCAGCAAAAGCGGCGCCAGAGGCAAACTTAATCTTCAAGTGCTTCATCGTGAGTTCCCTCATGGTGTGCGGTCTGCGCCGCATAAAATTGTTACGTCCCTGGCTGCTTCAACGCTGGAAACGGTCTTCCGTGCCGCCGGGTCTTCGCAATTGCCGCCATGCTGTGGCCAAAACGCTTCACACATTCCGGCCGGTCAGCATGAAAGCCAATCAAGTCAGAACGTTAGCGCCGCTCATATACACATAGACTTCCTGGAACTTCGGGCCGTCCGGGCCAGGACGAAGCCGCCAGAAATTGGTATTGTAGAGCAGTGTCTGATTGCCATCCGCATCATGCAGCTCGGCCACGAAGCTCGCTGAAATGCGGCCATTGGCTTCATCGACTGTGCATGTGAAGTCGCGGTGGATGATCGTTTCGTATGCCGAAAAGAAGTCTGTGAACATGCGTTTGATGTTCTCTTTGCCGACATGGCGTTCAAACGCTGTCTGGACGCAGAATAGCGCTTCATCGTGGAAGCAATCGAGTGTCGCTTCCATGTTCTTCGCATCGACATTGGCGAAGTATTTCATCGTCGCAAAGTCGATCAGCTCGTCACGGTTCAATGTGGGTTCGTACTGCATCAGGCGTCTCCTTCCTTCAGCAAGTTGTCGCCGCTCATATAGACGTAGACGCGGTGGAACAGGCGGTCCTTAAGGTAGAACCGGTTGCAATTCTCATAGCGCAGCTGCTCCCCGCCATTAGGCGTGATCAGCACAGTGAACTGGCTGTTGATGCTGTTCGTCTGCGGGTCGGCCGTGTGGACGAAATTGCCATGCCAGATTTGCTCGAAGTCCTCGAACAGCTTCACAAACATCGCTTTGATCGCGTCGCGCCCTTCATGGACCGTGTCGCTTGTCGCTTCATGCAGGACCGCATCGGGCGTGAAACAATTCAGAACCTTGTCCAGGTTCTTGTTGTCGACGCCATCGAAATACCGCTTGGTTACGATATCGACGTAGAAAGGGTAGGGCAGCGGTGTCTGGCCCGCGCCTCCTTCACTCCATTCACTCATGAATACCATCCTTTGAGAATGCCTTGAGGGTTGGGGACTTCGGGCGCGGGAAACGCCTTCTTCGAATGCTTGATGCCGAGCTCGACTTGCGTCTCCAGCATCTTGTAGGCGACTTGGCCGGGATTCAGCACAGGGATGGGCAGCTCGCTGTCGAGGAAAGCTGCGCTCTGGTGCATAGTGGTGGAGCCGAGCACAATCACATCCGCGCCGTCTTCTTCCATCGCCTTGGTTGCTTCGGCTTTCAGTTTCTCGAAGACGACTTCTTCCTTGCCTTCGAGCAGTTCGGTCACATCCGGCCGTGTGTTGATCGAACGAAGCGATGCGCAACGCGACCACCAGCCATATTCCGTGAGCGTCTTTTCGTAGAGCGGAAACCACTCAGGCCACATGGTCAGCACGCTGAATTTCTTGCCGAGCATCATCGCCATCGCGAAGGCGGCTTCGCCGGGGCCGACGACGGGGATACTGAGCGCCGAACGCAGCGGACGCATGCCGCTATCGCTGACCGTGTCGATCAGGACGCCGGCATAACCTTCTTCTTCCGCGGTGATGCCAGCCTGGAACACAGTCCAGTCCATCAGCAGTGTATCGTGATAACTGTCGCCAAGGGCCGCGCCCCATTTGACTGCTTCGAATTCTGGCTTGAAACCGGGCCTGACGAACTCGTCGGGAAGCTGTTCAGCGCGATTGGCAACGCCAGCTTCGTCCATCGGAATAGGCACGATAACTTTGATCCGGGCGGGATCAGTCATATCCACAATCTCCCTTGACGCGCTCACTTATTGTATACAATTTATTGGCGTCAAGAGAAAAACAGTCTTGGTATGGTCTAGTTCCGGTCTGCGATCATTTAACCGGCATTTCGCGAGGTCTCATGGGTATCTACCGGTCATCTAGGGGGCATCTAGGGGTCATCTCCGGCTGTCTCTTGCGCGGTTTGGAGGCATCATGAGCCGCGCTTCGGACACTGCTTATGAAGCGATTCGCAGCCATGTTTTGAGCGGGGCTACTGCACCTGGCGCGCAGATTACTGAAGAGCAGCTGGCAGAGATCGCTGGCGTCAGCAGAACGCCCGTGCGCGACGCAGTCCGGCGGCTGGAAGCAGAGCTGCTGCTGGTCCGCAATGCATCGAAACGTATCTTTGTCGCGGACTGGAGCCGTGATGATATCGACGAGATGTTCACGCTGCGTGAGATGCTCGAAGGCCACGCGGCAGAGCGCGCGGCATTACGCATAACGCCTGAACAATTGGCTGAGATGGAAGCGGTCAATGCTGAGCTGCATTCAGCCGTTGCAGGTGACGTGCCAGACGTCGAGACATTCCTCGATGCGAACCGCAAATTCCATGAGATTATCACGGCAGCGAGCCACTCTCCGCGGCTCGCTCAAGTGCTGGCTTTGCTCGTCGAAGCACCAGTCGTCCTGCGCACTGCGCGCAGTTATTCGGTCGAGGATCTGCGTCAGTCCGCGCGTGATCATGACGAGCTGATCGCAGCTTTCAGAGCGCAGGATGCAAGCTGGGCGCGCGCTGTCATGGCGAGCCATCTGCGGCGCGCTTTTCATACGTTTGCCGATGCGACAGAAGCGGCGGAATAAGCGCCGCTTCCTGCCGCTGTAGGCTTAGATGATCCCGCGATCTTCAAGGTCCTGACGGGTCTTCGAATCCATACCCAGCAGCTCGCCATAGACTTCTTCGTTATGCTGACCGAGCTCTGGTCCAACCCAATCGACATGCCCCGGGGTTTCGGACAATTTCGGCGCCACGTTCTGCATCTTGAAGTTGTCATGCTTTGGATGCGGACGTTCGATAATCGCCTCGCGCGCGGCAAAATGCGGGTCTTCGAGCATCTCGGGCGCGCGGTAGATATTGCCCGCAGGAACGCCATGTTCTTCACATAGATCAAGCACTTGCTGGCTGGTGTGCTGCTTCGTCCATTCACCGATCAGCACATCGAGTTCGGTTTGGTTCTGTCCGCGTGCGACATGGCTGTTGTAGCGCGGATCATCGCCAAGCTCTGCCATGCCCATCATAGCGGACATGCGCTTCCACACGCTGTCCTGATTGCCTGCAACCATTACGCTGCCGTCGCTGGTCGGGTAGACATTCGATGGCGCGACTTTGGGCAGGATAGAGCCGGTCCGCTCGCGGATATGGTTGGCGACGGTATACTCTGGAACAAGCGATTCCATCATGGCAAGAACCGCTTCGTAGATAGCTGAATCGACCACTTGACCCTTACCGGTATTGTGGCGGTGATTGAGCGCCATCATCGCGCCAAGGCAAGCATAGGTTGCCGCGAGCGAGTCGCCGATCGAAATGCCAGCGCGGCTTGGCGGACGATCCGGCTCACCTGCGATGTAGCGCATGCCGCCCATAGCTTCGCCAATGCCGCCATAGCCTGCGCGAGGACTATAAGGACCAGTCTGGCCATAGCCTGAGACGCGGATCATGATTAGCGCTTCATTGATGGCGTGAAGCTCGTCCCAACCAAGGTTCCAGCGCTCCAACGTGCCGGGTCGGAAATTTTCCAGCAGGAAGTCCGCCTTGGCGGCGAGTTTGCGGACAATATCCTGTCCTTCTTTCTCGCGCAGATTGAGCGTGATCGACTTCTTGTTACGCCCGACAACGGAGAACCACAGCGGGATGCCCTGGCCCCAATTGCGCATGGCATCGCCCACTTTGGGCGGCTCGATCTTGATGACTTCCGCGCCATGGTCTCCCATCAGCTGACCGCAGAAAGGGCCTGCAATAAGCTGGCCCATTTCAATCAGGCGAAGCCCTTCAAGTGCGCCTTGTCCCATGCGAAAATCCTTTCCGTGTCGCGCTCGACCTGCCGCCTGTGTCCGGCGCGCAGATGAGCTGAGATAACCCGTAGATGACCGCTAGATCTCGCGAGATGAACTTCGTTCAATGCAAGACCCATCGGCCAAAAACCGAGACGCGCCTATAGAGACACAATTTGCATTTGTATACAATTTGCGTATTGAACCGCTCAGCGAACAACCAAGCAAGGCGATTCCCCCATGACAGCTGCCGGGCCAAACTCCGCTATCGAGCTGGTCGAAGTCGGTCCACGCGATGGCCTGCAGAATGAGCCGGACATCATCACGACCGAGGACAAACTCGCGCTGATTAACCGGATGATCGATTACGGCGCACGGCGTTTGGAAGTCGCAAGCTTTGTCCACCCCAAGCGAGTGCCGCAAATGGCGGACGCAGAAGCCGTCATTGCCGGCCTGCCTGATCGCGAGGATGTGACCTACATCGGCCTCACGCTCAACAAGCGCGGCGTGATGCGCGGCCTTGCCACACGCGAAGATGGGAAACGCGGCATCGACCAGGCAGGATGTGTGATCGTCGCCAGCGATACTTTCGGGCAAAAGAATCAAGGCCAGACCATTGCGGAAGGCATTGAAGAGAACCGTCAGATGATCCGTTTTGCCAAGGCAGAAGGGATGCGGGTGCAAGTGATGATCTCGGCCGCCTTTGGCTGTCCTTTTGAAGGCGAAGTGAAGCCGGAGACTGTCATGCAAATCGCCGAAGAGATGGCGGCTGAGGATCCAGAAGAGATCGCGCTTGCCGATACGATCGGTGTGGGCGTGCCTGCCCAAGTCACGGACCTCTTCGGTCGGCTGGGCAATTTACTCGGAGGGCGGATACCCATGCGCTGCCATTTTCACGACACGCGCGGCACCGGTATTGCCAATTCATGGGCGGCCTATCAGGCGGGCGTCAGGGTGTTTGATGCAAGCCTTGGTGGGCTTGGCGGCTGCCCATTCGCGCCCAATGCGACCGGAAATATCGCAACCGAGGACCTAATCTACATGATGGAGCGTTCAGGCATTGAAACAGGTATTGATATCGACGCTGCCATCACGACCAATCACTGGTTCGGCGACAAGCTGAATCGCAAACTGCCTTCGCTGGTCGCACGCGCGGCCTGAGCAAAATCAAAAGCTTGCGGCTGCTCCCACAGACCGCCGGCAATATGAGGAACCGGGAGACACTATGACCTACAGGCTTGGCGTTGATGTCGGTGGTACGTTCACTGACTTGCTGCTGTTCGATGAGGAAACCGGCAATTTCTGGCGGCACAAGACGCCGTCGACCCCTCACGACAGCTCCGAAGGCATTCTGAACGGCGTGCAGGCGATCACCAGCAAAGCCGGGGTTGCTGCAAAGGACATCGCCTACTTCCTCCATGGAACGACGGTCGCGACCAATGCCGTGCTCGAAGGCAAGGGTTCGCGCGTCGGCTTGATCGTGACCGAAGGCTACCGCGATGTCATGCAGATCGCGCGCAGCTTCGTTCCGGGCGGGCTCGCAGCTTGGATCGTTTGGCCCAAGCCTCAGCCATTGGCAGCGCTTGAGGACACAGTCGAAGTGCCAGGCCGAATGGATGCAGATGGCAATGAAGTGCGTCCGCTTGATGAAGATGCGATCCGCGCGGCTCTGGAGAAACTTCAAGGCCAAGGCATCGAAGCGCTAACCGTCAGCCTGATGAATGCCTACGTCAATGGCGCGCATGAGAAGCGCATCGGCGAGATTGCGGCTGAAGTACTCGGCGACAGTATCCCAGTCTCGCTGAGCCATGAAGTTCTGCCTGAAATGCAGGAGTATGAGCGTACGCTCTCGACTGTCGCCAATGCAGCCGTGCGTCCGGTCGTTGGCAAATATGTCTCGAACCTGCGCAACCGGCTCGAAGACGAAGGGCTTGCAGGCAAGCTCTCTCTGCTGCGTTCCGATGGCGGCTTGATGAGCAGCCAAAAGGCGGAAGAGCATCCGGTCAATATTCTGATGTCCGGTCCAGCGGGCGGCGTGACTGGCGCGCTTTGGGTCGGCAAGAATGCCGGGATCAAGAACATCCTCACGCTCGATGTGGGCGGAACGTCCACTGACGTTGCGCTGATCGAAGGGCTGGAGCCACGGCGTCAGCGCACGACGGAAGTCGGCCACTTGTCGGTGCGTGCGTCGGCCCTGGATGTGAAGACGGTGGGCGCAGGTGGTGGCTCGATCGCGCACGTGCCGGAGCTCACTAAGGCGCTTCGCGTCGGCCCTGAAAGCGCGGGCGCTGTCCCGGGTCCTGTTGCCTACAACAAAGGCGGCACGCTGCCGACTGTGACGGACGCAAACGTCGTGCTCGGTTACCTGCCGGAAGACCTGCTTGGCGGGACGTTCAAGCTCGACCGCGAAGGCGCGAAGAAAGCCGTCCAGACAATCGCTGACGCGCTCGGCATCGATCTGATGCAGGCCGCACGCGGCATCATCGATATCGTCAACGAGAACATGTTCGGCGCGCTGCGAATGATCTCTGTCCAGCAAGGCTATGACCCGCGCGACTTTGCGGTGATGGGCTTTGGCGGAGCAGGGCCGCTGCATGTGAATGCGGTGGCGAAGCTGATGAACAGCTGGCCAGCAGTCAGCCCAGTGTCACCCGGCGTGCTGTGTGCGCTCGGCGATGCGACCACGCGGATGCGGACCGAGACTGCACGCAGTTTCTCGAAGCTTGCCAAGGATACAAGCGTTGCGGACTTGAAAGCCGTGCTTGATGAAATGGCTGAGCAGACCCGTAGTGAATTGCTCAATGACGGCATTCCGGAAGGTGATATTACCAGCGAGTTTGAAGTCGATATTCGCTACGCGGGTCAGGCCTTCGAAGTGCCGCTGACGATCAGTCAGGACATCCTCGATCAAGACGGGATTGAAGGCATTCTCGCACGTTTCGATGACGAGCACCGCCGCCTCTTCACGTTCAACATGGACACCCCGCACGAGATCGTGAATTTGCGCGCTGTGGCAATGGGTCAGGCGCCTGCGCTTCCCGCCGCAGAGCTTGCGAAAGGCAATGGTGATCCGTCAGCTGCGAAGATCCGCGACCACACGCTGTGGATGGATGGCAGGGAGCAGGCGGCTGTGATCTATGACCGCGCGAAGCTGCTCCAGGGTGACATCATCCCGGGCCCAGCAATCATCACGGAAATGGACTCGACCACACTCGTCGAGAGCGGTTGCACCGCGACTGTCGACCATGTCGGCAATATCTTAATCAACCCGAACGAGGAGGGCTGATCCGATGCCAGCACAAATCATCGAAACCAATGACAAGCCCTTCGACAAGATCGATATCGATCCTGTCACGCTCGACATTATCGAGAATGCGCTGCGCAATGCGCGGATCGAAATGGACGCGACGCTGGTGCGCACGGCGATGTCGCCCGGCATTCGTGAGCAAGGCGACGCTTTCCCGCTGATCGCTGATCCTGCAGGCAAGATGATCGTCGGTCAGTTCGGCAGCTTCATTGATGGCTTCCTCAAAGGCTTTGACGGAACCATCGAAGATGGAGACATGATCTTCCTGTCTGACCCCTATTCCTGCGACGGCGCGGTGAGCCACTCGAATGACTGGCTGGTGCTGCTGCCGGTATTCAAGGATGGCCGCCTGATCGCCTTCACCGCGATGTTCGGTCACCAGTCCGACATTGGCGGTTCTGTGCCGGGTTCCATGCCCATCGGTGCAAGTTCGATTTTCGAAGAAGGCGTGCGCATTCCGCCGGTCAAGATCTGGAAGAAGGGCGAATATAATGATGACCTGATGAAGCTCGTCATGCACCAGACCCGCAAGCCGGACTGGTGCCAGGCGGACTTGAACGCCCTTATCGCCAGCTGCCGCGTCGCGTCCAAGCGTGTCCTTGAAATGGCGGACCGCTTTGGCGACGATGTCTATGTTTCCGCGACGCAAGAGCTGCTTGCGCGCAACTATCGGGCAATGGAAGCGCTCATCAGTCAGGCTATTCCGGAAACGCCGGTCAGCTTCGAAGACTATCTGTGCGATGACGGCAAGGGCTTTGGCCCCTACAAAATGAAGTGCACGATGTGGCGCGAAGGCGGGAAGGTCATTCTCGATTTTGACGGCACTGACCCGCAGTCAGCTGCGTCGATCAACTTCCTCTTGAACGAGAACATGTTCAAGATGTTCTTCGGCATCTACATGATCATGGTCTTCGATCCGCAGATCCTGTTCAATGATGGCTTTTACGATCTCATCGAAGTCCGCATCCCCGAAGGCAGCTTGCTAAAACCAAAATTCCCGGCAGCTCTGTCGGGTCGCACGCACGCGCTGGGGCGCATCTTCGACATCCTTGGCGGTCTGCTCGGCCAAGGTACGCCGGAGTTCCTCAACGCAGCCGGCTTCAGCTCGAGCCCGCACCTGTTCTACTCAGGGTGGGACAATCGCGAGGTCAGCAAAGGCGAATGGTTCCAGCTGTTCCAGATCGGCTTTGGCGGCATTCCCGGGCGTCCTTTGGGAGACGGTCCGGACGGTCACTCGCTGTGGCCGGGCTTCACCAATGTGCCCAACGAGTTTCTGGAGCGCTATTTCCCGATGCGGATCGAGCGCTATTCGACGGAACCGGACAGCGGCGGCGCAGGTTTGCACCGCGGCGGCAATGGCATCCGGATGAGTTATCGCTTCCTCGCGGACGGCAATATCGCGATCCACGATGACCGCTGGTTCGTGCCGCCTTGGGGAGTGAATGGCGGTCATCCGGGCAAGCGCGCGAAGAAGATCCTCGAGAAAGTTGACGGGACGACACAGATCGTTGGCAACAAGATCGAGGATGTACCGGTTTCCTCAGGCGATGTGCTGCACTTCATCACTTGGGGCGGCGGCGGCTGGGGTGACCCGCTGGAACGTGATCCTGAGCTCGTCGGCTTGGAAATCCGCCAGGGCCTCGTTACACCCGAAGGCGCGAAGGACTATGGCGTCGTCGCCGATGCTGATGGCAAGGTGGACGCAGACGCAACTGCAACCTTGCGCGAAGAGATGAAAGCCTCGCGCGGCGAGCTTCCTCTGTTCGATTATGGTCCTGGCATTGAGGCGCTTCGTGCGAATTGCGAAGAAGAGACAGGGCTTCCTGCACCAATCCAGCCGAAATGGGCGGATCAGGATGTCGAGTATGCAGAGGCTGCTGAGTAAGCTTTACTCGGATTGTTCAGCTGCAAGCATTTCAGCGGGCGGGGCGAAGATCGCAGGGTCGATCGCCTCGCCCACTTTCGTTTCAGCCCAGAACACCGTGTTGGCCTTGATGCCATCATAAAGCAGCGTGACCGAGCGCGCCTGCACCCAGCCATTTTCAAGCTTCACGTAGTCGTCGTACAAACGCTCGTGCCAGCCGCGCGGGCTATCAAACGCCATATAGCGGATAAAGCCGCTTTCAACGTCAAACCCGAACAGCGTTTCCGCACCTTGTGGGTCCGTGATCCGGACCATGGCTGTCTCAGCCCCAAGCACATCACGCTGCGGTGCGAGCGACAGCGTAAAGCCGTCATCCAAAGCTGAACGGATGATCCCGAAACCAAAATTGTTGGCCCAATATTCGTCCGCCTGAGCCTTGGGCATGATCCCGCGTTCAGTCCATGTCGTCTCGCCATCATAGCCAACCGCGAAGATCGTACGCTCACCGGATTTTGCGATGATGCGCACTTTCCCGTCTGCGCCATGGGCCTCAGTCCGACCGCGCTCGAATGCGCGCGCCATCATGTAATCGTCCGCAACCGCGCGGACTTGCCCTGTCTGGCCGTCGAAGAAAGTGGCTGAGCCGGATAGCTGCAATGTGCCCGGGTCTAGAAACAACGCGCCGCCATGGACCGCGATGCCGCGTTCGACGACATCGCGTGCGCTGGTCGGCTCTTCGGCTTGCGCAAGGCCAGCCATGCCCAGAACGATCGCCGCGAGTGATCCCAACCATTTGCGCATTGCTCGCTCTCCCCAGCATCCGGCAATTTGTCCGGACAGCTTTTCAACCACTCCTGCGTGCTTTAAGCAAGGCTCCATGAAAAATCGTATCGTTTTCGCAAGCCTTATTGCGCTTGCGCTCGCTGTTCCGGCCAAGGCCGAGGACCGGTTGGAGCCGGGTATCTGGACCAACACGGAGGATGTCTATTTCGCTGAGGAAGAGGGCCGCGAGAAAGCCGAATGGCTGGGCTTGGAAATTTCGGAAGACGGGCGATGGCGACGCATCGATGCTTTCGGAAAACCGGTTGATGGGATCGACGGTCAGTGGTCTGCCGGTGCGATTCCAGCACTGACGGAGCATGAAGGGGGCGGCTGGCAGATTGGTGCGAGCGAGCTTCGCCGCTCCAATCCGTTTGCCTGTTGGGTGTCGGTCCGGAAATACGCGGCAAAAGAGGATGGTTCACCCGATTGGACTTTCGCGCGCAATCTGCTGATCTTTGATCAAGGCGGGCGCGTTCTCGTCGATGGTAATGGCGATGCCCCTGATGTGACATTTCGCATGCGCAATGTGACTTGGGCGAAAGGCAGCCGCAATCGGCCCTCGCTCGTGCTTTACGTCCATAAGGACGATCCTGTTCGCGCTGAGAGCTATGGCTGGGCATCTCCCAATGCGGACATGGTGGGCATCAATCTTCGCTGGGTCCAAGGCAGTTGCAGCCGGGTTGAGGAGGACGGTTGATGGCGAAACTTCAGGTTCTGGCTCTTGCTTTTTGCGGGTTCGCGCTCTCCGCTTGCACGCCGTCCGAGAATACGCGCCAGCAATGGGCTGCCATGGCTGAAGACAAGTCCATGCAGCTTTCCTTGGAAGGCGAGCGTTGGAGGACGCTGTATCAGGCTGGCGATTGGGAAGCGCTGCGCGCGCTCTACACTGACGACGCTGTATTGATGACGCAAGGCCAGCCCAAAATCGAAGGCGCGGACAATATCGTCGCATTTCTACAGCGCATTCCTAATGCTGGTGGAACGGTGCAATTCCAGTTCGAAAATGAAGAAGTCCACACTGGCGAAGGCCCGTTTCCCGACTTCGGATTTGTCACAGCGAAGTACATGATGACGATCACCTTCCCGGGGCAAGAGCCTGTCCAAGTCGCCGGACGCTCGTTCCTTGTCTACAAATGGGAAGGCGGTGAGTGGAAATTATGGCGTGACATCGACAACCTTGCGCCGGACGCCAGCACCGAGGAATTCGCACAATGACCCGGATCCCGCCGCTCGCGCCTGCCGAAGCTTTCGGCGGCGATGAGAATGCTGAGTTTGCCCGCCAATTGATGGGTTATGTGCCCAACTCCGTGCTGACCATGGCGCATTGGCCAGAGCTTTTGACTGCCTTTCGGGGGCTCGTTTCAGTGATCTATGGCGAGAGCAGGCTCGATAACGGTTTCAAACGGCTCATAGGGCACGCGGCGAGCCTTGCGGCTGGTTGCCGCTACTGTCAGGCGCACACCGCGCACGGTGCAGAAGGACTGGGCGTTAGCGAAGCGAAGCTTTCCGCGCTGTATGATTTCGAAGCCTCGGCGGAATTCACTGAGGCTGAGCGCGCTGCGCTTGCGCTCGCTTTTGCGGCAGGCGCTACGCCTAATGCAGCAGAGGACGCTCATTTTGAGCGGCTATCAAAGCATTACTCGCATGCCGAGCAAGTCGAGATCATGGCAGTGATCTCCATGTTCGGATTTCTCAACCGTTGGAATGATACGCTTGCGACCTCGCTTGAAGCCGAGCCGCTAGAGTACGCTGAGACAATGCTGACAGGACATGGCTGGGAGGCCGGTCGTCACGTGAAGGACTAGCCCTGTTTCCAGGTCGCGCCGCCCACCCAGTCTCCGGCGACGGCCATGAACTCTTCGCAGCGAATAGATTGCCATACGCCGGCTGCGAAATAGGGATCGGCTTCGAACTTTGCCCGCGCTTCGTCCTGATTTTCGGCTTTGATGACAAGGAATGAGCCGACGGTCTCGTCGCCGCGCTTCAAAGGGCCCGCGACCGCATAGTCGCCTATTTTTGTTTCGACATGCGCCAGATGCGCGTGCAAGTCTCGCTCACGCAATCTCGCGCCATGCTCCCCGTCGCGGCAATAGAAAGCATACAGCGCCATTATCTTATCCTACCTCTACACATTCGATGAGTTCTGTGCCTGAGCCGATGGCTGTTGCGGCACGCCGCCCTTCATACATCGCGCCCTTGCGCACGGAAGGCTCTTCAATCCATTCTGCTTCGCATTCATCGAGGTTTTCCACCGCGAGTGTAACCAGCGCATTGCCTGGCGGCAGCATGCCTTCATGGCGCGGTCGGCGCATGGCGCTGCGCGGATAGTCATCGACTTCGACGATAGGCAAGCGGCCCTGTTTGACCATGCTGATCGTCGTCAGTGTTTCGTCGGGCAACCCGAAAGCATCGTTGATCATGGAATATGGCAAAGTGTAATCGGCACCCCGCTCAAGCCCCAGATTGTCGGCATACCATTCAAGGCTCGCCTTGCGATCAGGCGTTGCAAGGATGACGATAAAGATACGGTCCACGTCGGATTTCGCCTGCGGCAGATCCGTGTCGTCCATATTCTTCAGAACCTGGTTGAGATAGATCATCTCCTTGCCCGGTCCAAGCGTTTGCATCGGGATGAAAGCCGGCTCGATATTTTCCAGCGTCTTGGGCGGACCGACGATTGTGAAGTGATCTTCAGGCAAAGCGTCCGGCCATTTCCAGACATCTTCCACTGTCAGTTCGAACGCAGCCCAGCCATAGGTCGTGGTAGGTTTGAAACCGCCAAAGTCTGGCTGCTCGACCAATCGCAGAAAGCACGGCTCACCTGACTTGGGTTGGAGCACAGCATATGGAGAGCCAGTATTCGCAGGACAACTCCAGCTTTCCGCAATGCCTTCATCAAGCTTGCCTTGTTCGACTAGGTCCAGCCCGAGCACATCGCGATATGCAGCAATGCCAGCCTTGAGGTCGGGGACTGTTGAAAGCCCGCTGAGGATCGTGCCGTGTTCTATCATCGCTGCATTCTCTCCCGTGACAGGATCAGCCCTTGCGGCCTAACCCAAAGCAGCAGACCTGCGACTTAAGCGCCTGCAATTGATCGACGCGCGGACACAAGAAGGGTTCCCTCGCTTGAGCGGGATCGCCTAAAACTCAGGCTTACGCTTTTCGACAAAAGCTCTTGTGCCTTCAGCAAAGTCATCACGAGTGAAAGCAGCGTCGAAAATCCCAAGGGTCTCGCGATCATCCTCGCTCTGCCCGTCCAGAATACGCTGTATGAACCGCTTGCTTTGTCGCGCGGTATGACTGGAAGCAGCCAACAATTGCTCAACCAGGAATGCGCTATCCTCGGCAATGAACTCAACGAGACCGATGCGCTGGGCTTCGGTCGCATCAATCAGCTCGCCTGTATAAAGCATTCGCTTGGCCTGGCCTGGACCGACGAGGTCAACCAGCAGCTTTACATCATGAAGCGGATAAACAAGGCCGAGTTTCGCCGGAGTGATCCCGAAACGCGCGGCCTTTGTTGCAACGCGCATATCGCATGCCATTGCGAGGCCGCATCCGCCGCCGACACAATCTCCTTCAACGAAGGCGATGGTCGGAATGTCAGCGCGGGCGAGCTCATGCTGGACTCGGTTGATCTCCGCCTGATTGGCATTTCGCCAACCGGAGTCGTCCTTGTTCTCCATCAACTCCTTGATGTCAGCACCTGCGCAGAAAGCGTTTCCACCGACCGCTGAGCGTAGTTCCAGCGCGCGGATCGCAGGATCGGAAACAGCCTCATTTAGCAATGCCGGTAAGGCTTCCCACATCGCCATATTAAACGCGTTTCGCTTCTCCGCCCGGTCGATCAGCAGCCGGGCGATGGCCCCGTCTTTTTCCAGCCTCAAACTCATGCCGGGTTAGCCTCCATGAAGTGATCCGCGATCGCTTTGCGCGTTGTCACCCATACACCATTATGCGCGCGGACATGCTTGAAGAATTCTTCCAGTGCCCAGATGCGCCCGGGCCGCCCGATGATCCGCAAATGCAGACCCAGGCTCATCATCTTAGGATTGCCTTCCACGCCTTCGCGATAGACTTGGTCAAAATTGGCTTTGGCGTAGTCGAGCCATTGATGCGGTGTGAAAGCGGGGTCCGTCCACATCTTCATGTCATTGTTGTCGAGCTGATAAGGGACGATGCACATGGGGCTGCCATCAGGCGGTCCGCCAGGGCCGCTGCTGCGATCCCAGAACGGCACGTCGCCTGAGTAATCGTCCATGTGATAGGTGAAGCCCTCTTCCGCCAAGAGGCGGCGCGTATTGTCCGTCAGAAGATAGCGGCTGAGCCAGCCATAAGGACGCACGCCGCAAGTCTTTTCGATACTGCTGACAGCCTTGCGGATGAACTCGCGCTCTTCATCTTCGTCCATCTTGAATTGATGCACCCAGCGATAGCCATGGCTGACCGGCTCATGGCCCAGCTCTACAATCGCTTCTGCAATCTCGGGATGGTTTTCCAAGGCGAGCGCCGCAACAGTCCAGCTGGCCATGATGTCATATTGCTTGAGCAGTTTGACGATGCGGGGGGCGCCGGCCTTGATACCGTAAAGATAGTTGCTTTCGTTCGAATAGTTGCGGATCTTCGACTTCACAAAGACGCCCAGCTCGTCGACCGGCTCCATCCCGCGATCGCCGCGCGCAATGGTCATTTCGCTGCCTTCTTCGACATTGACGACGATGCTCAAGGCCATCTTCGCGCCGTCAGGCCAGTCAATCCGTTCTTCAGAAAGCGGCATCAATGCATTTCCTCTCCGCCACTGACATTCAAGGCTTCGCCAGTGACGTAGAACGCTGCCTCACTAGCAAGCCACAAGCATGCGGCGGCTGTGTCAGATGGCAGGCCGGGACGGCCCATCGGGTTTTTCGCGCTCATATTGGCAAGGTAATCCTCAACCGTGTCAAAGCCCAATAGCTTGGAGAAATATTCGTTCTGCTGCGCGCCAAGGCCAGTTGTCACGTGGTTCGGGCACACCGCATTGACGGTGATGCCATGCGCGCCGAGTTCAACCGCTGAGGCGCGTGTGAGTCCGACCATGCCGTGTTTGGATGAAACGTAAGCCGGCAAATGCGGGAAGCCTGTCTTCGCCGCTTGCGACGCGATATTGATGATCCGTCCGCCATTGCCTTTCTCCACCATCGCTCGTGCCGCCGCTTGCGAGCAATAGAATGCGCCGGACAGATTGACGCTGAGCACTTGATCCCATTCGCTGGCTGTATCGACTTCAAGGAATGGCTTCATCTTGAAGCCGATGCCCGCATTGTTGACCATCACATCGACGGCGCCGAAATGGTCTATCGTCTGCGCGACGAGCGCCTGACATTGCTCTGCCCTGGAAACATCACACGCTATCGTCGCAACCTTGGCTCCGCGGCTGCGGAGCTCCTCTGCCACGCCGTCAGCTTCGGCATCGATGGCAAGGTCCGAGACGACGCAGTTCGCACCTTCATCGGCAAAGGTTTGCAGGATGCCTTGGCCAAGACCCTTCTCCTTGCCTGACCCGGTGACAACGATCGTCTTGCCTGTGAACTGGCCCATCTCAGAGGTCTTCCGTCAGAATGAATTGCGGCGCATCGGCGTAGACCTGAAACGGCGCAGCTGCTTCTTGAAACTCAGGTTTTGAAATGTCCGCGATAAAGTCGTCCATATTCGTGATGTCGAGCACTTCGAAATAGGCATAAGGTGAGGGCGTATCCGGATCGCCGAACAGGCCCGTTGCTTTATGCACGGTAAAGCTGGTGACAGAAGGTAGCGCGCTTGCCGTGGGTACATCCTTGGTCTTGGCCCACTCCTCATATTCCCCCACATCGGTGCCGGGTTTCAAATTGAACGGAACGATGATGCGCATGGATATTCTCCTTCAGCATGCAGGCGCGCGGTAAGCGCGCAGATTGTTATCGAGGAAACGAGCAAGAGCGAACAGGCCTTTCTCAAAGCCCGGCGCGCACAGCATCTGCACGCCCAGTGGCAAGCCCCATTCCGTGCAGCCCATCGGCATGCTCAAGGCAGGAACACCGGCAATATTCGCAAGGCAAGTGAAGTCTGCCTGTGCTGGCGGTTCGGGTTCGCTATGCTTGAAAGGTGGATTGGGCGCTGTCGGCATGATGAGGAAGCCGTGCTGTGCGATAATGGCCCGCACTGTCTCGGATGTTCGTTCGAGAATGTGCTGATCCTCTGCCCACTTCTCGCTTGCGCGGGCAGGGCCGTAGGTCAGCAATTTGGCGAGATGATCGGAAGCCGCGACGCCTTGCAAGTGCTCTGCCATGACCTTCGAGACCTTAATAAAGCCCGCGTAACGTATGCGGCTGCAGGGCTGCTTGAGCGACACTTCAGCTGGTGTTGCTTTGAGCCCTGCGACGGTGCGGCGGAACGCGCGCGCCACCTCGGAATCGATTTCAACGCCATGATCGACCAGTACGGCCCCGTTAAAGGCCTCCTGATCTTCGCCGAAATCGGACATGACCCGCGCAGCCTTTTCAAGCGTATCAAGATCACGCGCGAGCGGTCCAATGGCATCGAGGGACAGGTCCGCTGGCTCCAACCCGTCCTGACTGACACGCGAAGTTGCGGGCTTGAAGCCATATACCCCGCAATGCGATGCCGGTATGCGAACCGAACCCATCGTGTCTGTGCCAAGCGCAATATCGACAAGGCCTGCAGAAACCGCTGCTCCGCTTCCGCCGGACGAGCCGCCAGGCGAATAGCCTTCGCCGTGCGGGTTCTGGACCGGGCCGAAATGCGGGTTATCGGTCTTGGAGCCGAGCGCTGCTTCTTCCATATGCAGCACGCCCGTGATTGCAGCGCCTGCTGCGCGAAGCTTTGCGACGACTTCTGCATCGCGCTCCGCCTTGCGATTCTCCCATGCGCCGATCCCGGCATGGAATGGCATGCCTTCGACCATGATGTTCGCTTTCACGCCTACGCTGAGGCCAGAGAGCAGGCCGTCCTCGCTCCCTGTTGCCGCATCATCGCGGTATGCAAAGGCGTTATAGCGGTCGAGCGTCATGCGTTTCTTTCATCGATCAAGCGCAGTGGCTTTTGACGGGTATCGATCTCTGTCGCCTTGGCTGTACCACCTGGTTTGCAAAGCGCGACATCGACTTCAACGCCTAGCCCTTGTTTCAGCGTTGCAGCAAGCGCCGCTTGGTCGGTTCCTCCGCGGCTTTCCAGCGTGACGCGCATTGCATCGCGGCCGCTCGCATCGCGAGACAGATGGCAGACATATTCGCCGGTCAGATCCGGACGGTTTTCGATGATCGCGCCGATCGCATGAGGGAAGATGTTGATGCCGCGCAGCTTGACCATGTTGTCGCTGCGGCCACGGAAGCCTGCAATCCGCTTGAAAGCAATCTCGCCGCGTCCATCCAGCTCATGCGTGATGTCATGCGTGTTGAAGCGAATGCAGGGCGCTACATCGTCTTTGTAAAGACAGGTAACTACCATGTCGCCGGTTTCGCCTTTGGCAACAGGCTTGCCATCATCGACACCAAGCAGCTCGAGATATTGTGCGTCTTCCCAAACATACATCCCGTCGCGTTCCGGCCCTTCGCCTGCGATTGAACCGGTGTCGCCTACGCCGTACCAGTCATACGCCTTGGCGCCGTGCCATGCAGCTTCAGTCGCGGATCGATCTTCAGTGCCCAAGTGCCCTATGATCATCTTGATATTAATGCGGTCAAACAGGCCTTCGGCTTCGGCGGTTTCAGCAAGCTTGCGGATGTAGTCGACGAAGCCGACCAGCGTGGTTACGCCGAAATCTGCCATCAACTGCACTTGATTGACGCTGCGGGTTTCAATGCCGGTGCCTGCAGATAAGAAGACCGAGTTCGTAAACTTTGTTACTGCTTCACGGATGTAATGCCCGCCATTGATCATGCCATGTCCGTAGACTGACTGGACCACGTCTGTCGGCTCCAACCCCATCCAGCGATACATCCGCCCAACAAGCAAATTTCCGACTTCGCGTCCCTTGGGCCCGAACATCAAGACTTGCGGCTTGCCGGTCGTGCCGGATGTTGTGTGGAACACGGACGGCGTGCGCATCGATGGTTCGCCAAGGCCGTGGAAATCACCATAGGGCGGATGCTCATGGATCGAGGCCATTAAGTCCGATTTGTCATAGACTGGCAGCTTTGTGATGTCGGCGAGACCAGCGATATCGCCCGGCTCAATACCGTGATTGCCCCATAGGCGCTGATAAAACGGGATTTCCCAACCGCGCTTCATCAGTCGTTTGAACTGGGCATTCTGGATAGCAAAAAGCTCGTCTTGGCTTATGCTGCGATAGCGTGCGAGGAATGCATCGCCGACCGGGTAATCAGCGAGCATCTGCTTGGCGTCGAAGGCTTCAAAGTAAGTCGGGTAAGTCATGATTTCCGAGTGAAATAATCCAAAGGATCGTCGAAGATGCGCGGGTCAGCATCGGCTGGCGCAAGCTCACGAGCCAACGACATGCGCTTTTCGAATTGCGTCTCCGAAAGCGGATTGTCCGGGCTGCCGAGCGTGGCTGCGATGGAATGTGTTTCGGTGGACCCGTCTCTCAGAGTAACCGTCAGAGACTGGGGAAACAGCGCATTGGGATTTTTATTGTCGTCCGGCACGAGCGCGAACTTTTGCGCGAGAGCTGCCAGCATCGGGTCGGCCATGTGTTCAGGCGTAAAGCGGCGCGGATCAATGCGCCCATCTGTCAGCATCAGCGCGACAAGCCATTGCAGGCACAGCCGCGCATAAGCGGGCGTCATCTCCGGCTGATAAGGCCTAGCGACCAAGCGCCGGATGAGGGGCGGGCAGGCAAGTTCAATGCTTCCGACCTGATCTGGATCAAGTGCGAGCTCTTCCAGTTTGCCCAGCGCCGCATGGCTCGCCCGGCCTGACGGATAGGGCTTCACGCTAATCTCGCTGATCCGCCAGACATCCCCCAGATGATCGGTATATGATGTGAGATCACCCTCATCGAACAGCGTGAAATAGCCAAATGGACCTTGCAGCGGGTCCTTCGGACCGGGAAATCCTGCTTTGGCGAGATCGCTCGCGGTAATGGCTGCGCGCGCGGCATTGGCGATCTGAAAGGGCAGCGTTGCAAGTCCTTCGACATGCGCTTGCATGGTTCCAGCGGCAGAGGAGTACGCAAGGCCTAGCGCGTCATCCAACGGTGCACCATCGATTCGCGCGACAGCCAGCGCGGCTCCCATCACACCAGCGGTTGCCGGACGGAAAAAGCTGAGACCGCTTGTTGCGGCGAGGCCTAGTCCTGACGCGATATCGACGCCAATAGAGAGCGCCACCAGCGCTTCTTCCGGATCGCAGCCACCTTTGCGATCAATTGCAGCGCCAAGCGCTGCGACAACGGTGCTCATCGCGTGAACCACCGCTGGCTCGTGGACAGCATCCCATTCCAGGCAATGCACACGGTAGCCATTGATGAAAGCCGCTGCTGGTGCCGGAAGCATCTCGGGCGTTCCGAGAAGACGCGCTTCCGTGCCAGCTCCCATAGCGCGTGCTGCGGAAAGGATCTGATCCGCGCCTGGGGCGTCAACCGCCGCTGCGCCAACCGCAAGTGTGTCGCCTAACAAGCGCTCTGCATCTGCGCGGACATTCGCTGGAAGCTCATGGTCCGCGCTTGCGAACTGCAACAGTTTTTCAGTGGGGCTCATCGGGTCCAAGCCTCCAACATCGCATCAATCGCATCGACGTCCTCGCCGTGCAAAGCGAGGTTTACCGCCTTCTCCGCTTCTTTTGGCTGCAGACCGCCCCATTTTGCGAGCGAGTGCATCTTCGCAATGAGATCGTCTTCGCTCACCGGCCGTTCCGGGTCTCCGAGCGTGTCGACCAACTCAAACCCGTTCACACGTGCGCCGAAATGGGCCGGGTAGCGCGCAGTAATCGCTGGGTCCTCGCTGACGGTCACTTGCGCGCGCAGCTCGCTAAGCGAAGAAACCGCCTCCATTGTGAAGTCCTGTGGTTCGGCTTGTCTGCCATCGGCTACAACCGCAATTGCATGCTGGAGCGAGAACTTTGCTTCCAGCTCCGTTTTAGGCTCTGGTTTGTCGCAAAACGTCAGCGCGTCTTTGAAAGTCTCGACTTGGAAAGGCGCTTCGAGCTTGCCAGCATTGCGCAGCTCCATTGCCGCATCGATCGCAGGGTGGGCATGCCTGCAAGCAGCGAATGGCTTGAAGCTAACCTTGTCGATCAGCCAGCCATCTCCATTAGATGCAAGCTCACCGGGCTCTTTGGTAAAAGCCTCAAACAGTCCCTGAGGACCTTCCAGAATGCCTTGCGGCCCGGTCGCGCCATAGTGGACATGCAGTGCCGCATCGCGGCCAGTTCGCACTGCATGATAGATATGCCATTGCTTCGTCAGCACATTATCATGCCGCATATGCCAAAGGCCGCCTGCGACAGAGCCCGCGTTGCCCAAGGCATTGGCGTATTCGACCGGCGCGAAGCCAATCAGCGAACCGAATGACGCGCATGCGCCGAACACCCCCATCGTCGCGGTCGGGTGCCAATGCGCGTAGTGATGTGCGTCAAACGCGGTGCCAATCGCAATCATCGCTTCATAGCCGCGCACCGCTGCATCAAGCCGCGTATCCATATCTGCGCTCGGCATGGAAAGCGCTGCTGGCCAGATCACCGGTCCAGGGTGAAGGAGCGAAGTTCTGTGCACGTCGTCCATCTCGAGCGCATTGCCGGAATAGCTCGCGCTTTCCCATCCGCGCGTTGAAATTGCGCCACCCATGGCATGAGCTTCCGTGCCGCGTGCGCCTGCGATACAGGCTAGCCAGTCGAGCAAATGCAGCCTTGCACGCTGACGCTCGCTTTTGCTGACAGGACGCGCTAATGTCCGGACAAGTCGGGAGAGAAGAGGCTCGCTCATCGCAGCGATCCTCCCAATAGGACTGGAAGACGAACTAAGTGGCAAGCAAAGCGGCCAAGAAGGCCAAATCCGGTAAATCGAGCAAGACCCCGCGTTACCTGCAATTGGCCGGTATGCTGCGCGAAGCGATCCTTGCAGGCGATTTTGCGGACGGCGGTCAATTCCCGACAGAAACCGTGTTGTGCAAGCAATTCGATGTGAGCCGTTTCACAGTGCGCGAAGCTTTGCGCCGCTTGGAGGCGGAAGGGCTTATCCAGCGCAAGCGCGGCTCTGGCACCACGGTCCAGCCAGCTGCGGCTCGCGGAGGCGCGTTGCATCAACCACTGAGCAATGTCGGTGAGATACTGCAGTATGCGCGCGGAAGCGCGGTCGTTTACCGGCCTGCCGGAACAGGTCCCTTGCCAAACGATATTGCTGAGCAGATCGCGCCTAACACTTCCGGTAACTGGACGATGTTTAGCGGCATCCGCCAGCAGGACTTTGGCGAAAAACCCTTGGCCGCCACTTTGGCCTATTTCCATGAAAGCCTTGGCGATGCGATCGAGAACTTGGATTTGAATGCCAGTTCGCAAACGCTGTTCAGTCAGATCGAGCAGCTTGCTGGCGTCAGTGCGCGGACGGTCACACAGGATATTCAAGCGATTGCTGCTGATGGTGCGATGGCGGAGAAGCTCGATGTTCCAGAAGGAAGTCCTGTGCTGCAAATCCTGCGGTGCTACATCGATGCCAAAGGCCGCGTATTCGAGATTTCGGTCAATCACCACCCCGGTGACCGTTTCGCTTACGCGATGCATATCGACGTCGACAGCTAAGCTCATTTTTCGCCAAGCCCTGGTACATCGCTCGGCCGCCAGTCTTCGCCAGCAAAACGGATGGCTGGGGCAATGTGCCTGCCTCCGCTGGAGGCTTCGACCAGCAGACCCCGCTCTGCGATATGCGGTTCGTCGAGCGCTTCGCGGTAATCGAGCACCGGCGAAAATGCGACGTCCTTGTCAGCAAACCATGTGACCCATTCTTCACGGGTCTTACAGGCGAAGGTCTCTTGCAAGAATGCGATGAGTTCGCCTTGTTCACCGGCAGGATGCTCAGCGATGGGGAGCAAATCTTCGCGTCCAAGTGCCGTGAGCAGGTTCCTCGCAAATTTGAGCTCGCGCCCGCCTAGCACGACATGCTTTTCATCCGCAGTTGTGTACACTTGATATAATGCTGCACCGCCAAGGCTTCGCTGCGAAGCTGATCGCGGGCTTTCTCCTCCCGCAATCGCGCTACCTGCTGTATGCGCGCACCAAGGCAGCAGGCTGTCAAACATGGCGCAGTCAATATACGCGCCTTCGCCGCTGCGATCGCGCCCGACCAGCGCCATCAGAACCGCAGATAAAGCGGTCAGGCCCGCTGCAAGATCCGCGCTCGGTGCGCCGGGAACGACCGGTGTTCCATCCGCCCCGTCATTGACCGAGAGGAAACCGGCTAGTGCTTGTACAGCCATGTCATGCGCCGGATGATGCGCGAGCGCTCCTTCTTGTCCGAAGGCTGAGATCGAGCAATAGATAATGTCAGGCTTGATCGCTTTTACCGCGTCATAATCAAAGCCGAGCCGCTTCATCACGCCGGGCCGGAAACCTTCGACAAACACATCAGCGCTAGCGATGAGATCACGCAAGGCCGCTTTCCCGGCCTCTGCCTTGAGATCGAGCACAACGCTCTTCTTGCCCCGATTGAGATTGGCAAACCAGACGGAATGCTCGGCATCGCCATAGGTGTCGAACGGGGCCTGTTCGCGAGCAGGATCGCCATAGGACGGCTCAACTTTGATCACCTCGGCGCCTTGGTCGGCCATCATGACCGTCATCATCGGTCCCGGCAGGAACATCGAGAGATCGACCACGCGAATGCCGGAGAGTTTACCCATAACGTTCAGATCGTTCCGTTTGCGCGCAGTTTTGCAACTGCGTCTTCATCATAGCCGAGCTCGGCAAGCACATCATCGCTATCTGCGCCAAGCAGCGGCGCTGCACGGTTAGGCAGTCGCTGCCCGTCAAACTTGATCGGGCTTGCAAGGATTTGGAGATCATCCTTGTCCGGATGCTGGACTTCGTCTCGCATCCCGATTGTCTTGAGCCAGGGATTGTCGAGCGCGTCGCTCAGTTCGTAGACCGGCGCAACAGGCACGTGGCCAGCGAGCAGCTCTTGCCAATGCGCCATGGTGTGCTTGCTGAAATGCGCGTCAAGAAGTTCGGTTAGCGCATCGCGATTGGCAAGCCTTGAAGGGTTGTCGGCAAAGCGCGGATCATCGCGCAGGTCCGGCCGCCCAAGCCGTTCGACCAGAATGTCCCAGAACTTGGGCAGCTGACACATCACAAACATCCAGCCATCCTTGGCTTTGAACATCTGGCTTGGTGTTGCTTGCGGGTGTGCGGAACGCGGTGTGCGCTGTGTCTCATCGCCGTCATTCATGTACCAGATGGCGGGATAACTCGTCTGATGGATCGCTGCGCTGAGCAGATCGGTGTCGACATCGCGTCCTTTGCCACTGGATCGTGCATCGACAAGCGCGCCCAAGAGACCAATGCAGAAGATCGTGCCGGTCATAAAGTCGACCATCGAAAGGCCCATGCGCTGCGGATCGCCGCCGGGCTCGCCTGTCATCTGGCAATAGCCCGCTTCCGCTTGCATCAAATAGTCATAGCCGGGCCATTTGGCGCGCTCATTGTCGCGGCCATAGGCAGAGAGATGTGCGCAAACGACTGCGGGATTGATCGTCTTCAGCGCGTTGTAGGTCAGGCCAAGCCGCTCTGGCAGATCGCCGCGCAAATTGTTCGCCACAACATCGCAAGTTGCGACAAGTTTGTGCAGGATTTCCTGCCCTTCATCGCTGTTCAGATCGAGCGTGAGGGAACGCTTGTTGAGATTGAAAGCTTGGAAATAGGTGCTCTCGCCTTTGCGAAGGTAATGCGGTCCGACTAGCCTTGCGGTGTCGCCCCCGCCGCGCCTTTTGCCGTCGGGACCGACTTTGCCGGGCGGCTCGATCTTGATGACTTCCGCGCCCATTTGCGCGAGGAACATCGTGCCATAGGGGCCTGCACCGTATTGCTCGGCGCTGATGACTCTGATGCCTTTAAGCGGCAGATGCATCTTCAGCTCCCTTCCCAGACTGTTCCGCTTTTCGCGCGGCTTGTTGTTTTTACATGCGAAAGCGAATGATCAGATCGGGTTTGCTTTCAAATGCTGCTTCGCAATGATGATGCGCTGCATTTCATTGGTGCCTTCGCCAATACACATCAACAGGCTGTCGCGGTAATAGCGCTCGATGTCATATTCCTTGGAGTAGGAATAGCCGCCATAGATGCGCATCGCTTCCTGACTGTTTTCAACCGCTGCTTCTGACGCGAAATACTTCGCCATACCGGCCTCCATGTCGCAGCGCTCGCCTTTGTCATAGGCTTCGGATGCGTCCAAGGTCAGCAGCCGTGCTGCTCGTGCGCGGGTCGCCATTTCGCCCAGTTTTAATTGGATCGCCTGATGGTGCGCGATGGGTTTGCCCATGGTTTCGCGCTGCTGTGCGTATTCGGTAGCGTGGCGCAGCGAACCCTCCGCCAGTCCTACGCCGCGAGCTGCGACATTGATCCGGCCAAGCTCAAGCCCGCCGGTTGCCTGGAAAAAGCCCTGTCCTTCAACACCGCCGATTAATTGATCAGCCGGGATGCGATAGTCTTCCATGATGAGCTCAGCACTATCGATTGACTTGTAGCCCAACTTGTCGAACTTCTTGCCCGTAGTCAGCCCGTCGCGCTTGTCGGCAATAAACAGGCTCATACCTTTATAGCGCGGGTCTGCATCAGGATCGGTCTTAGCAAGCAGCGCAAAGCATTGGCCATTCAATGCGTTGGAGATCCAGGTCTTAGTGCCGTTGAGCACATATTCGTCGCCATCACGCTTCGCGACTGTGCGGATCGCCTGCAAGTCGGTTCCGGCATTGGGCTCTGTCAAAGCCAGACCGCCGCGAATTTCTCCTGTCGCGAACTTCGGAAGCCATTTCGCCTTCTGCTCCGGCGTGCCGAACCGCTCAACCGCGGCTGCCATGATAAGATGCGAATTGAAGATACCGGTGATGGCCATCCAATGGCTGGATATCTTCATCACGATCTTAGCATAAGTCGTCGCTGGCAAGCCAAGCCCGCCATACTCCTGACCGATCGTGGCGCCAAACAGGCCCATCTCCGCCATTTGCTCGACAAGCTTTTCCGGCCAGATATCGCCGTGGTCATGCTCTTTGATGACCGGGATAACTTCGCGTTCCAGCCAACGGTCGATCGCGTCCATGAACGCGCGTTCTTCGTCCGGATCGATTGACCGGATCGCATCATCGAGCTGTACTGCGGTTGCCATTGGATTTGTCCTTTAAGGTATTCAGGTCTTTGTCGTCTTAATCGTCGAGATTACCGAAGCCGCGCTTCCACACGAGCACCGTTCGCTTGTAATGCGCGACCACATCACCGTGCTGGTTCTTGGCGGTGGTTTTGAAAGTCACGATGCCCTGTTCAGGCCGGCTCTTGCTTTCGCGTTTTTCTAGCACTTCACTTTCGCAATAGACTGTGTCGCCCACGAAAAGCGGGTGCGTCATGCGCACTTCGTCCCAGCCCAGATTGGCGATCGCTTTGCCGCTGGTGTCGGAGACGCTCATGCCGGTCATGATTGCGATGGTGAAAGGGCTGACGACCAGCGGTTTGCCGAACTCCGTGTCTTTCGAAAGCTCGTAGTCGAAATGCGCAGGATGTGTGTTCATGGTCAGCAGCGTGAACCAGACATTGTCTGCATCAGTGATCGTGCGACCGGGGCGATGCTCGTAAATATGACCAACGACGAAATCGTCGAAATAGCGACCTTGCACTTCGCGAAAGCGCCCGGGGGCGACTTCGATGACTCCATCACGCATTACGCTTGTCCTTTGTGTCGCGCGAGGATTGCGCGGTATGTCTTGATCATCGGTGCTTCCAGCATGCGACCCTTGTGGCGAACAGCCTTTCCGCCGGTTTCCTCGTAAACCTTGAGCGCCTCTTCCGCTTCAGCAACTTGCTCGGCAGTTGGTGCAAATACATCTTCAATGATCGGCACTTGCTTGGGGTGGATGGCGGATTTGGCCGTGATCCCGATTGCGCGCGCCGCTTCGCATTCGCGGCGCAAACCGTCTTCATCATCTAGATGGATGTAAGGGACATCGATCAGCGGCGTGCGCGCTTCAGCGCAAGCCAATACCAACTGCTGGCGAGCTGCAAGCAATGGCTCCCAAGATACAGCAACCTGCAATTCACCAGAGAAATCCGCGCCTCCAAACATCAGAGCAGAGACTTCGGCATGGCTTGCAATCGCAAGCGCGCTGCGCAGGCCTTTGGGTGTTTCAATAAGTGGGATAAAGGCAGGGCAGCGTTCGCCAAAAGCGCTTGCGATAATGTCCAGCTCGACTGCGCTTTCTACCATGGGCACCATCAGTGTCGCTGGTAAAACATCGCTTTGCGTTAGCGCGGCCAGATCACGAATACCTTCGGGCGTGGTCAAAGCATTGATCCGGATCGCGAAGCCTTCGCCGGCTTCACGCACTTGATTAAGTGCCGCCTCGCGCGCGCTTTCCTTGTCTGCTGGCCCGACTGCATCTTCCAGATCGATCACAACAAGCCCGGCGCCGGCCGCGCCTGCTTTGGCAAAGCGGTCCGGACGCGATCCCGGCACAAAAAGCAGGCTTGAAGCTGCAAACATTAAGCAAAGCACCTTTCCGGCGGCTGGCTTTCGCGCCGCTTGAATTCTCGTTTTACAATTTGTCCGGACAAATCTAAAGTCAAGCGCAAATCGGGATATCAACGCATTTGAGGGGGAATCTTTCCAGCTATGGCTGACATCATCAAGCGCACAACTCTTATGGTTCGCGATGCGGAGAAAGCAGCGCAATGGTATGAAGATGTGCTTGGGATGAGCCGCTGGATGGATACGCCCTTCACGCTTTCAGGCACGCAGCTTGCGGCAGGCAAGAAAGGCGACAAGACCCGCCTTGTAATCATGAAGGCCGAACATGACACCATCGGCATGATCGGCCTGCTCCAGTGGGTTGATCCCGAGCGCGAAGATGCACCCGCCGAGCTTCCGACGGAGCTAAGCTTTGGCGCGCCAATTTTCGTTATTGCAGCTGAAGATACCCGTGCCACAGTCGAACGCGCGCGTGCGGCTGGATCGCGCATCCATAGCGAACCGCTCGATTGGACGGTCACCGGGGCGGACGGCAAGCAAAAGGATATGGTTGGCGCAAGCTTCTGGGATCTGGACGGCTATTTCTATGAAGTGAATCAGGTGGTGCAGGTTCACGGCTGATGGGTGCTGCGGAAGAACTCGCAGCGTTTGACGCATTGGCAGCCAAGCGCATCGATGATGATGCGAACTATCAATGGCGTATCGCGCACAGGCCGGTTGGCAATGTGAGACCGGAAGACTTCGAGTTTGCCGTTACAGAGATTCCGGAGCCTGACGAAGACGAGGTCCTCTTGAAGACGCATTACCTTGGGCTTGCCCCGGTCATGCGGTTCTACATGCAAGCAACAGCACGCACCGGCGATGCGCCATTGGAAATCGGCGATGTCATCCATGGGCGCGGCGTTGCGCAAGTGGTCAAGAGCCGTCATCCCGATTGGCGCGAAGGCGAGATCGTGCAGGGGCAAATGGGCTGGCAGACTTACAAAGTCAGCAAAATGACCACGCAGGAAAAGTTCTTCCGGATGCCCAATAATGGCTTGGATGCGGCATTGGGAGCCGGCGTACTCGGTATGACGGGGTTGAGCGCGCATGCGGGCCTGTTTGCTTGCGGAGCGCCTAAGGAAGGCGACCGTATGGTATTGTCCGGCGCGGCGGGCGGGGTCGGCTCCATGGTCAGCCAGATGGCCGCGAATGTCGCGGGCTGCGATGTCGTCGGGATCGCTGGAGGCGCGGAGAAATGCGCATTCATTCGCGAGCATGGATGTTCTGCCAGCATCGACTACAAATCAGACGATATCGAAGCGATGCTGGACGAGCTTCGGCCTGAAGGCATTGATCTCTATTTCGACAATGTCGGGGGCGAAACGCTCGAGGCTTGTCTAGAGCGGCTCCGCATGCATGCCCGCATTGTCCTGTGCGGTTCGATTAGCGAGTATACCCGCGACGAGCCGTTCAAGCTTTCCAATTACACGCGACTGCGTGCGACTGACAGCGTGATGCGCGGCTTTTTCGTTTACAATCATTTGAGCGATTGGGACCGCGTGATGGACGAGATGTCCGGCTGGATCGCGGACGGCAAATTGAAGCCAGTGCAGGACATCGAGCAGGGCTTTGGCGCGATGCCACGCGCGCTCGCCAATCTCTATTACGGCCGCAATGTCGGCGTGCAATGCTGCTCTGTGAGGGGCGAACCGGAGGAATGGGTGTGAGTGAGAAACCGGCGGTGCGCTTCCAGCGCGCGAATTTCGTAGTGAGCGATCTGGATCGCGCTCTGACTTTCTACGAAGGCGTGCTCGGCTTTGAAGTGTCCTATCGCAAGGGACACAATCCGGACAGTTATTCCATTCCGGTGTTCGAGATCCCTGATGGTGCAGAGCTCGGCTTTGCGATTTTATCACTGCCGGATCAGCCAAGAGTGATGGCGCTGTCAGAGATCAAAGCGATTGATATGCAGCCAGTTCCACATCCGCGTAGAGGCGCAATTGTGCTGGAAACGCAGGACCCGGACGGCGTGATGGCTGCAAGCCGTGAGCTCGGCCTTACAGTTTACGAGGAGGGCGTGTTGGAAACACATGATGGCCGGATCGGGCGCGAGATCGGGATTGTCGATTTCGATGACAATCTCGTCGTCATCTACCTCATTCCGGATGCCGCATAATGCCTGCTGAAGCCGCCGCACCCGCTGAAGTCGAAGCCGCTGCAAGCGCAGCCAAGCCTTATCCGTCGGCCACTGCCGGCTGGTTCCTCGTGGTCATGCTGACGATCGCTTACATCTTCAGCTTTGTTGACCGTTATATCCTCGGCCTGCTGGTTGAACCAATCAAGGAAGAGTTCGACCTTTCAGACATTCAGATCGGTTACCTCCTGAGCGCTTTCACCATCGTCTATGGATTTGTGGGTATCTTCATGGGGTGGCTGATCGATCGCGGCAAACGCTTGTGGATCGTGTCCATCGGCATCGCCTTGTGGTCTGCGGCGACGGTCGCAACCGGAATGGCAAAGAACTTCGCGCAATTGTTTGCCGCGCGCATGGGCGTGGGGGTTGGTGAAGCGACGCTGAGCCCGGCAACGTTCTCCATGATCGGTGACAGCTTCCCGCCGGAAAAGCGCGGTAAGCCTATCGCGTTTTATTCCAGCGCGCTGCCAATTGGTGCAGGTGTGGCTTCGCTCGTCAGCGCTGGGATCATAGCGTGGGCTGCTTCAGGCGGATCGCAGAGTCTGCCACTGTTCGGCGAGCTCTCGCCCTGGCGGTTCACGCTGATTGTTGTGGGATTGCCCGGTATACTGCTCGCGTTGTTTTTCCTCTTCATGAAAGAGCCGGCACGTCGGCCTTCGCCTGTCACAGAGGATGTCGTCGGAGGCAGCGGGTTTACTGATGCGCTCAAATACATCTTCAAGAATTTCGCGCTCTACGCGGGCGTCATCCTGACTGTTTGCTGCATGACTGCCATTGCTTACAGTCAGGGTCTGCTGCCATCGACATTCGAGCGCACATGGGGCTGGAGCCCGCAGAAATACGCACTCATCAACGGTGTCGCTTTGCTGATCATTGGCCCTATCAACATGATGATATTCGGCAGCCTGTCGGATAAGCTCTCTGCTAAAGGGGTCAAGGATGCGCCGCTGAAGATCCTGTATATCGGCTTCTTCATTATGGTGCCGTCAGGAGTGCTGCCCTACTTCATGCCAACGCCAGAACTCGCTTTCGCTGTTCTGTGCATCAACACCGTCGGTATTGGGATTGTTTCGGCTATCGGAGTGACCGCCCTGCTCGGTATAACGCCTGCGCAAATCCGCGGCCAAGTGATCGCGCTCTATTATCTCGGGATCAGCTGGTTCGGCTCGCTAGGCCCAATCGCGACGGGATATTTTTCCAGCAATGTCTTTGGCGAAGAGAATATCCGCTATGCCGTGGCTGTCGTGCCGGTTCTGTTCGCGATCCTTCCGCTCATTCTGATGCCGCTAACCCGTCGGCTTTATCTGCAACAGATCGAGCGGATCGGTGAGCGTAGCAATTGACCCTTCACAAATTGTCCGGACAAATTTACAGTCAAGCCAGTTCAACGGAAGAGGAACCGATCCATGCGTCTTAAATCTTTGCTTGCTGGCGCCGCTGCGCTGGTCGCTGCGGGTACGATAGCGGCAACGCCTGCTACGGCCCGCACGCTTGATCCCAATGTGCCCGAAGACGCGCTGGAGATTTCCAAGCGTCTGCAATGCGGCGTCTCTGCGGACGAGCCGGCGGTCTATCACTGGTCAGGCAATATCTATGGCCGCTCGCCGGGCATCCGTGACAAGCTGCTGTTCAAAGGCGAAGGCATGAATATTCGCCGCTGCGTCGAAGTTGATGATCCGGAGCGCGGGAAGGGCTGGCGGTTGATCAGCCGCGAGATCATGCTGATGCTTGATCCGGAAACGGGCGAAGTCGTTGATGAATGGGAAAATCCCTACACGGGCGAGACCAATCAGGTCATGCAGATCCATAATGATCCGGTAAACGGTCGCCCGAACTTCGCTTATAATGCTGACGGCTCGCCGATGCGGATGAGCACGTTGCGCGAAGCTGGGCCTTATGTGTTCATCCCTTTCGAAGTGCCGTTGTTCTACACAAACCCGCTTGCAGGGGCCTATCAGGACTATGTCGGCAACCAGTATCATGCGATGGAAATCTTTGATTTTGCAGCGCTTAAGGATGATCTTTACGACACTGACAAGCCGACCGCTTATCCGATGATCAGCTGGGTGCGCATCTCGCAATGGGCGCCGTGGATGAAGATGGGTTCGCGGCCCGGCCTGATGGTTTTCAACGCGATGGGCCGCAAATTGCCCGGCGGTTTCGAAGAGCTGCCTGACGTTCTCAAGGACGAAATCCGCGAGAACTACCCGATCTACGAGTATGCGCCGCCGAAAGATGACGCGCGCAAAAACGAGACCACCTGGACAAAGTTCAAGATGCTCGAAGATGAGCGGCGCGAAGCGGCAGGTGAAGCCGCTCCCGCTGCGGGTCATTCAGACTAAGCGGCGAGCCAGCTATTCAAGCGACAGGATAGTCGCAGGAGGACAAGGCGGGTGCTTCAGACCGAAGCGCCCGCCTTTCTTGTTGAGAAGTGTTGTGAGCTGCTAACTGCTCGCCTTCAGCCTGACGCTGGATTGCGCGATGATGACCCAGCCTGCATTCTCGCGCTTCTGCCATACCTGCATTACGCGAAAGCGGGCTTCGCTCATGCCGGTGCGTGTGCGCGTATTGATATATGTGACAATGGCGCGGTCCTCGCTCAGACGAACAGCGACGTCGCTATTGTCCCACGCTTCAAAGCCGTTGCCGAGATCGAACAAAGCAGCGTCGCGGCCGTAAACCTTGCCTGACTGCGAAACGAGCACGAGATCGTCCGCGAATATCGGCGCGGCTTTTCCCGGTTCACTTTCCAATGCGGCCATCCGCACTGTCTCAAGCGAGCCGCGGATTGCGCCTTCGTCGGGCGCCATGATGGATTGAGCATTCGCAAGCGACAGCGCGCCGATCACACATAGCAAAAGGCAGCGAAACATCGCGCTGATGCTTCGCTGCCTTTGCATGGGGTAATCCCGGACGATTAGAACTGGAGCCGCAAAATGGCCCCGAAACGCCGGCTCGGACGGTTATTGTACTGGAACCCGCGCGACTGACCTGCGGATGCCAGGTTGAAGCCGTTAGTGATATTGGTTCCTCCAACCACGAGGCTGCCATTGCCGCCTGTTGGATCAATGAAGCGCAGCACACCGAGCGGTGCATCTTCGTTGGTCAGGTTCTTACCGTAGAAAGCGAGGCTCAGATTGTCGCCATATTTGAATGTAATGCGTGCATCCAATTCAAACGAGCTGCCTGTTTCAGCAAGGTTCTGGACCTGTGCGAAGCGGCTTGAGAGATAATTCCCGTTAATCGAGAAGATCGTCGAGAAGTCACCGCTCAGATCAGCTTCATAATCCCCGAAGAACGCAGCCTGATGGCGTGCCTGACGCGGGAGAGACTGGCCGGTCAGATCGGGGTCTCCGAACACAGCGCCTTGCGTGGCTTCACTGCCTGAGGTGAAGTTGGTGTCCGTCCATGCATAGGAGCCGCCCAGTGTCAGGCCCGGCAGAGATGCAGGCGACCAGACGGTATCGAGCTCGATACCGAAGATCTCAACATCGCCCAGGTTCGCCGTCACAGACCCGGTGGTTGAGGCTGCACCCAGCGCAGCAAGGTTTTCCGTCAGCTGATAGTCTTTCAGCTTCGAGAAGAAGCCAGCCGCATTGAAGATCAGCTGATTGTCAAAGAATGCATTCTTCGAGCCGACTTCAAACTGCCATACGGATTCTTCATCAAACGTGCCGAAGCCGAATTCGAAGCCTTGTGCACCGTTAAATCCGCCTGGCTTAGTGCCTTTTGCGGCACTTGCATAAAGCAGGTTGTCCGGCGTTGCTTCAAAGTCGAGAATGAAGCGCGGCGTAGTGGCCTTGAAGTTCGCTTCCACGTTGAACGGTGTCACGCCGTCATTGAGGAAGATGAGGCTACCGGTGTCGATGTCGAAGACCCGAAGCTGTTGATCCTCCGTTGCCCAGCGAAGTTCGGCGGTGGCCGTCAAACGATCCGAGAGATCATAGGCAACCGATCCGAAGATCGAGACGTTTTCGATCAGGCTTCTTTCGATGTCTGGCGGACCAAGGTCATCGAATTCGCTATCTGTCAGGTTGACCGCGACAAAAGCACCCGAGGCAGCCGCAACCTGTGCGAGCGTAGCATCGCGGGATGCAAGAATGGCTGCTTCGCGTTCGGGTGTGAATGCATCGCGCAGCGTGTCGTCTTTTTCTTCATTGCGGAAGTAATAACCGCCGATCCGCCAGCGGAATGCTTCCGTTTGAGGAGAGTCCAGACGAAGCTCCGCGACGTAAGTGTTCTGCGTGTCATTGTCATTGGTGGTAAAGTCAAATGGCAGCAAACCGATGCCGACGACCCCTGGACCGAGCGGGAACGGGCCAAAAATCCGAGCGGTGCCAAATGAGCCTGCTTGGCCATCACTATCAATCAGGTCGCGGAACCGCTCGCGCGTATAACCAAGTGTGGAAACCAGAGTGTAGTCGCCTAATTCGAACTCGTTATTCAGCGAAAAGAACAGCTCTTCACGCTCAAGGCCGCCACCTTCGCCGATGATGTTTGGCAACTGATCGCTGCCGCTGGGGTTTGAGCCTTGCGCACGAACAATGCCTTGGAAGAATGGCTGGACGCCGCCGAGGTCAATTCCGCCCGGGACATTAACGTTCAGCGTTTCAAAGCCTGCAAGACCAATCGGGAAATGCCCGTCATCATCCTTGTTGTAGGCTACGCGAAGCTTGCTGGTCCAAGTCTCTGTTGGACGGAACTCAAGGGTGCCGCCAACGCTGAAAGATGATTCATTGCCGAGGCTGGGATTGAGATTCTCAGGGCGATCAAACTCGCTCTTGAAGTCGTAATAACGTGCAGCGAGGGAAAAGAACAATTTGTCTTCCACCAGCGGGCCGCGCACATTTGCAAGGACCTCATAAAGGTCGTCTTCACCCACTTCCAGACTGATCTCACCGCCGAAATCATTGGTCGGTTGGCGTGTCGTGATGTTGATCGCACCAGAGTAGGTGTTGCGGCCGAACAGTGCGGACTGCGGGCCTTTGATGATCTCGATTGTCTCGATATCACCGAAGTTCAGGCTGCGGATCGACTGAGTGACGTTCACATTGTCGATGAAGACGGAAACGCCCGAACTACCAAGGATGTTGGCTTGTCCGCGAATGATCGGACGGTCGAACTGCCGACCGAACGGCGTGTCAAAGATGAAGCCAGGTGTCCGCTTGGAAAGGTCATCGATATTGCCGATGCCTTGCTCAAACAAGTCTTCCGAAGTGAACGCGGAGACCGCGATCGGAACATCCTGAATGCTCTCTTCTTTCTTACGAGCCGTCACAATGATGACGTTTTCGTTCGTCGCTTCTTCCTCAGGTGCTTCCTGAGCTATGGCAATTGCGGGGGTTAAACCCGTTGCCAGAACGGTTGCGGCGAGAAGAGCCGTACGCGTCGCGCGGATCATAGATGAGTCTCCCTGTCATTTCGGCTTCGTCGATCCCGTTCGCGAAGCCTTACACTGCGCATAGTTTCGCCATGCGCACAATTTGTCCAGACAAATTTGATAAATGTGCTGAGAAGCGGCCAATTCGGCGGGATGTTTGTGATATGATTGCAACGCCAGACGACGTGATCCAGATCGCCTGTTGCGCTCGCAGAGATCTCAGAAAACCGGCTTCAAATTCCCGAGAAAGGCTGTGATCATCAATAGGATATAGACAATCCAGACCCAGATACGGGTCTTGTCCATTGTCTGCCGCAGAGGAATTTCGGTCTCGTCGCTCGACCCATTCTCAAGCAACGCCCCCAATTGTGCGCCAACCGGCTTGAATGCTATATCAATCATGATGGCAGCGACAAAGATTGCGCCAAACAGCAAGGCTTTCCAAGCGAGCCAATCGGGCATCAAGGGCCCGTCGGTTGTGAGGCTGACCCCCCCTAGACCAAGATAGAACGCGCCAATTGTCCAACTGATCACACTTTCGATCTTGCGGTTTCGCGCCGCGCGCGGGGTTTGGTCATGCTTGTGCGAATCCCACACGAGCCAAAGCCATGCGAGCCCGATGACCCATGCTGCAATCGAGAGCGCAGTGGGCACATCCCACCAATTGCCCATATCGACGACCGTCAGCGAAAGCGGCACCATCAACGCCCAGGCACTCCGCGGGACCATGTCCACTTCAACCAGAAGTTTGAGCAGGGCGATGCGCTGATCAAGTGTGTATGTCTCGCGCTTGCGGAAGTGCTGACCAAGCAAAAACACGCCGACATCTGCGCCCAGCCATAAGACAAACAGCAGCAAGTGAATGTAAACCAACGTGGGGTAGGCGAGGTCTGCGAAGCTCATAATCGCTCCTTGAGAAGTTTTGCCGCAGCAGTGTTACTCGTGCGCCTCACCATGCGACATATTATTACTCGGCGCGATGCAAATTGCACTGTTTTGCTTGACAAGCAACCCTTTGTCCGGACAAATCCGCCTTGGACGGAGGGACAGGTGCGGCTTTGACCGGGCAAACCGGCATGGCTGCTGTAAAGCGTACCTATTCCAGGGAAGGAAAAATTCATGAAATTCCGTAAGTTGAACCCGGTGGTTCTGGCTGGCACGTCTTCGGCGTTGGCTTTGGCTACTATGGCAACTCCTGCTCTGGCGCAGGACGCTGACACTGATCCACAAGAAGCAGAAGAGCAAAGCGGGGTCAGCACGATCATCGTGACCGCACAGCGCCGCGAGGAAAGCGTGCAGGATGTGCCGATCGCGATTAGCGCCTTCAATCAGGAAACGCTGGAGCAGCGCGGCATCGGAACAGCACTCGAAGTTGCGCAGTTCGTGCCTAACCTTGTGGGCCTCAATAACACCGGTCTAGGCACCGCGAACGCTTATTATTTGCGCGGTATCGGTAACACGGAATCCATCGCGACCTTCGATCCGCCAATCGGCACCTATGTCGATGACATTTATCTCTCGCGCCAGAATGCGAACAACCTCTCACTGTTCGATGTGGAGCGCGTTGAAGTTCTTCGTGGTCCTCAAGGGACTTTGTTTGGCCGCAACACCACCGGCGGCGCGGTCAACGTTTTCCTGTCCGAGCCAGGCGACGATTTCTCTGGTTATTTGGAAGTTGGATACGGCTCGTACGAGCAGAAGCTTGTCCGCGCATCGGTCGATCTGCCGCTTGCTGACAGCTTCGCGATCAAAGTTTCCGGCTATTGGCAGGACGATGACGGCTATGCCAAAAACACGTTCACGGGTGAGCGGACCAACGAGAACGATGGCTGGGGTGTTCGCCTGGGCTTGCGCGGTGAATTATCAGATACTGCGCGGTGGACAGGCTCTTACATCCACACCTTTGCTGACAGCGCGAACGTCTTGAACTTTGATTGCGATCCGCTCGATCCCACCAATTGCGATGGCCGCTTTGTCACCACGGGCCTGCGCTCTGACAGCAATTTCACAAGTTCCGCGTTCGGCGATTTGCTCACAGGTGACAAAAACGATTTTGGCCTTGGCAACACGGCGACGATGGACTTCGTCTCGTCCAACTTCGAATTTGAGTTGAGCCCCGACTGGTCCGTCAGCATCATCACCGGCTTCGTGGACATCAGCCAGAAGTTTGCGCTGGACTTTGCCGACGGCCGCGGACTTCCCAGCGTTGCCACCCCGGTTCCCGCGGTGTTTGCGCCTAATCCTGATCCACTCGGTGATCCGATCCCTTCGCGCTACACCTTTGGCGGCTTCACCATCGCCAATGATGGTCAGCACACCCAGTTTACGCAGGAAGTGAAATTCAACGGCTCCATCGCAGACGGACTGCTCGATGTCGTGGCCGGCGTCTATTACTTCTACGAAGACAACAAGACTGACTTCGGTGATATTTTCACCTTGCCGTTCGCTTCTGCTCCTGACGGCTTCCCGTTCGTCTTGGCAGACCGGACGCTCGATAATACCGCAGAGGCTTGGGCTGGCTATATTCAAGGTGACTTGAACATCACCGATCAGCTCACGATCACAGCCGGTATTCGCTACACCGATGAAGAGAAGAGCTTCGGCGTTCGCGACAATCGTGCATCATGCAATGACGGCACGATCGAAGCGACATGTCTCGACACGTCAAACCTGTTTGCGCCTGTTCTCCGACGGGATGAAAATGGGGATGTGGTTCTCGACGTTAACCTCGATCCGGTGATCGATACGGTTGCAATTCCGACCGAGCAGAGCGTTGGTATCTGGACGCCGCGTTTCGCGATCAATTACGAAGTGACTGACGACGTTCTGTTGTTTGCAAGCGCAACGCGCGGCTTCAAGTCAGGCGGCTGGAACGCGCGCGGTACGTCCGCAGGCGAGTTGCTGCCCTTTGCTCCAGAAAAAGCATGGAGTTATGAGGCAGGCGCGAAAACGACTTTGTTTGACCGTTTGCTCCAATTCAATCTCACAGCTTTCTGGCTGGACGTGGGCGGGCTGCAAACGCCTTCAGCGTTCGTGCGCGGCGATGGTTCGCTTGCCTTTATCACGCGCAACTTTGCAGATTATCGTAACAAAGGCGTGGAGGTGGAACTTACCGCTGCGCCGGCTGATGGCCTCAACCTGTTTGCCGCCATCGGCTATCAGGATGATGAGTATCGCCTGGATGACGCTGGCCCCGACTTCGACGAGTTCGGCATCAAATCCGTTGGCCTACAGCTTGCCGATTGCCGAGCACAATTGGCTGGCGGATTGCTTCCAAACACCGCGGGGCCGGACAATGCGCCTGACTGCGGCGTTGGCATCGTTGCGCCAAATGGCGAGCTTGCCCAACCGGTGCGGACGCCGGAATGGACAGTAGCACTTGGCGGTAGCTACGAGTTCGTCTTTGGCGACTTGTCTCTTACCCCTGCAATTAACGCCAACTGGCGTGCAGAAAGCGAAGTCGGAACAAGCGAAGTGACGATCTTCGAAGGTGAAGTCACTGGCGATTCCGGCACGGACTATCCGTTCAACACGCTGGGCGTTGGCACTCCGATCATTCCAGCGACCGGGTCCTTCAGCGATGATCGCTGGATTGTGAATGCTTCGATTACGCTGTCGAGTGTGAGCGGCTGGTCAATCCTGGCAGAATGCAAGAACTGCTTCGATGAAGAGGCTGTAGAGTCGGCCCTTGCCAACTACAGCTATCTCAACCCGCCACGTACATGGGCCGTTCGCGCCAAGTACGAATTCTGATGCGCAAACGCCTCGAAGTTTTCGGGGTGATAGTGGGGCTGATGCTGTTCGCAGTGTCAGCCCCCACTGCTTTGGCTGACGAGGACGCGAATGCCGCTCAGTTCGGAGTGGCTCCGTGGAGTGAAGCCGTTGCAAGCGTTACTGACTTTGAGCCGGCAACCCGCCTGTTTCGCGAAGCCGGCGATTGGGAGCTCCGGCAACGCGGTGAGATGACGCAGGAGGAGCTCGACTATTGGAAATTGCCCGCTCAAGCGAGCGGCGCATTCGAGCTCTGGTGTGCACCCGAAGCTGACACAGGATGCATCCGCTTTGTGCGCTTCGCTGGTGTCGAGCAAAAACCGATCCGCGTTGCTGCGCGGGCTTGGGACACAGGCGGCATCTATTCCTTCATGGTGCGCTCTGATAATATCCCGGCTCTGTTCGACCGTGCCTTGGAGCTTGGATGGTGGGCGGAGAGCCGGCCTATTCGTTTCCAGTTCGGGACCTCTGATCTGCGCAATGTCGTGCTCCAGGGACCGCATGGGATCAATATTGCTGTTTACGAGCGAATCAGCCCCGATTTTACCGACTTCCCGGTGGGCCGCATCAGCCAGGGCTTCAATTCGATGCGCATGACACGCGACCGCAAAATCGCGCAGAGTTTCTATCAGGACTTGCTCGGCTTCGATGTGTTGTTTGACGCAGGGACAGAACCTTCAGAGCCTGCGCCTTCCAACTTCGGCATTCCGTTCAATTACACCCCGCAGATCATCCGCGGAGCGGCTGCTCTGCAGCCTGAACTTCCCGGCGAAACCGGCCGCGTGGAAGTCATGCAGATCGAAGGATTCGAAGGCGAAGACCTGTCCCAACGCGCGTCGCCTCCCAATCTTGGCTGGCTTTCTGTCCGCTATCCAGTCGCTGATTTGGCGGGTTATCGCGCTATGCTCGAGGCACGCAGCGTCGCCATCGCTTATGAAGCGAAAGACGTGCCAGTCCACAGCATCGGAACAGTCGACATCTTCGCAGTCCGTTCGCCCGATGGCGCGATTACGGAGTTCTATGATGCGCCTTGACCGGCTTGTTCTTGCACTTGCTGCACTGCTCGCGGCTCCTGCGCTGGCGCAGGATAGCGCAGAGCCAGTAGACGAGAACTTTGAGCGGCGCTGGGAGAGTCTGGCTGCAGGCGGTTACCAGCCGCTCACCATCCCTGTGGATTGGTATGATCCGGTTGCAGAAGTTTCTGGTGATCCGAAGCCTTATTCGCTGACAACGCCGCAAGATGCCGGAATTGCGCCGACTTCTATCGCGTCGGCAGATGCTTGGGCCAAGGCGCAGAATTCAACTGCGCTGATTATCGCAAGAGACGGCAAGATCGTTCACGAGCGTTATTGGCAGGGCTCCGGCCGCGATACGCTGTTCAATCCGCAAAGCATGTCAAAGACGCTGACAGCCATGCTCGTCGGAATTGCGATAGCGCGGGGCGAGATCGCGTCGGTCGACGATCCCATTGGCAAATATGTCAACGCATGGGCCGACGATCCGCGCGGGCAAATACCTTTGCGCCATATGCTCTGGATGGCGAGCGGACTTGAGCAAGGCGATGATGGCTATGGCTATCAAGTCACGCGCGACAATCCGATAGTGCGCCATTCGCTCGGCAGCGATTTTACGCAGCGCCTGCTGACGCTCGATCAGCTCGGGTCCTCCGGCGAGACTTTCGACTACAACAATCAAGTGAATCAGCTCGTCGGCATGGTGCTCGAAAGCGCGACCGGCAAAGAGTATGAAACCCTGCTGTCCGAGCGCTTGTGGCAGCCGCTAGGCCTTGCTGACGCTAAGATGCCCTTAGACCGCGAAGGCGGAATGGTCTTGTCGAGCTGCTGCGTGTTGTCACGTCCCATAGACTGGGTGCGGATCGGCGGTTTGTTTGTCGATGCTGAGAAGGTCGGCGCGCGCCTGGTCATTGTGCGCGATTGGCTCGCTGAGATGGTGGAACCCTCACCCGGCTATGCGGGTTACGGCTATCAGGTGTGGACCGGTAATCAGCGCATTGGCGGAGAGCGTCCACCGGGCGTTCCGCTCATCCCGTGGCAAAGCGAAGCCTTCGCTGCGCCGAAGGTGATCGTCTTTCATGGCCATGGCGGTCAGCGGACTTATGTGATGCCAGACAAAGGCCTCGTTATCGTCCGCGCAGCGAGAGACTGGCCGGATGCATGGGACGACGCTTTGCTGCCTAATGTGATATGGCGCGGGACCAGCGCACAAAAAGGAACAACTGAGTGACCACAACTGCAAATCCTGTGACGGACGACCGCGGCGAATTCTCCAAAGGCTGGAAAGTCCTGCTCGCTGGCGTGCTCGGCGTTATGTGCGGTGCTTCACCGATCCCCTATAATGTTATCGGATTTACAGCCGAGCCTTTGCAGGCTGAATTTGGCTGGTCGCAGACGCAGGTTCTTTTGCCAATCAGCCTGTTTGGTGTGATCGCAAGCCTTCTTGCGCCGGTATTCGGCTGGATGGCGGACCGTTTTGGCGTTCGCCCGGTCGCGCTGTGGTCACTTTTCGCGTTTGGCGCTGCGTTTGCCGCGATCAGCCTGACCCCGACCAGCAACGAAGCCTCCACGCTCTACATCTATTACGGTCTGTGGATCATGGTGGGGCTCGTAGGCATCGGCTCGACCCCGGTGACTTGGAGCCGTGCAATCAATCTGTGGTTCTTCAAGAACCGTGGGCTTGCGCTCGGCATCCTGCTGATGGGAACGAGTATTGCTGCGATGGTGGTACCTCAGGTCGCCGTCTGGGCGATTGAGACATATGGCTGGCGAGCCATGTTTGCGATCATCGGCCTGTTCCCGGCCGCAGCGCTCATCATTGCCTATTTCCTGTTTCGCGAACCGCGCGCAGATGAGCGTCCGGCGGACATTGCAGGGGCCAGCGGAAAGCTGACGGGCGTAACGCTCGGCACAGCTCTCAAGGATTACCGCTTCTGGCTGATCTGGCTTTCCATTGCATTGATTGCAGTGAGCTTTGGTGGCGCATTCATCAACATGCCGACCATGCTGCGCTTGCGCGATGTCGATGCGCAGTCTGCTGCAACCGTGATGGGCATCCTGGGCTTCGGCATCTTCGCTGGCCGCCTGATAACCGGCTTCTTGCTCGACCGGTTCTGGCAGGGTTTTGTAGCGTTTCCGCTGCTGTGCCTTCCTGCAATTTCTGCATGGATATTGCTCGGCGATAGCATCACATTCCCGCTCGCAGCACTGGCTGGATTTCTGTTGGGTTTCGCAGCAGGCGCTGAAAGCGATCTCATCGCCTATCTGACAGGTCGCTATTTCGGGATGGCCAATTACGGCAAGATCTACGGCATGCTCTATATGCCGTTCGGCTTTTTCTCAGCGGCATCACCTGTGATTTACGCACAGGTCTTCGACCGCACTGGCAGCTTCGATCCTATCCTGGAGCTCGCCATATTCGGTTTCATTATCGGCGGCGGCTTGCTGCTGTTCCTGGGCCGCTATCCCGACAGCTTCCCGGAAAGCGATGATGAAGCTGGCACGCCTGTAACCCCCACTGAAACTCAACCGGAGGCCGCCTGATGGCAACCCTCGCAGAAGCTCCCCTGATTGAGAACCTTCGCCGATCTGGCGCTGAGGTCCTCGACGATGACGCCTCGCTCAATTTCTTTGCGCATGATGTGTACACGCGCGGCGCAGATCTCGCCGCTGTCGTACGGCCTGCCGACACAGAGCAGCTCGCAGCTGCTGTGAAGGCCGCGACCGATGCAGGCCATGCTGTCGCACCGCGCGGCGGCGGGATGAGCTACACCAGCGGCTATATTCAGGACACGCCTGGCACGGTGCTGTTTGACTTGGCTCAGATGGACCGCGTGCTGGAGATCAACGAAGCCGACATGACTGTGACGGTCGAGGCGGGTTGCACTTGGGCGAAGCTCTATGAGACGCTCAAAGGCAAGGGCCTGCGCACACCGATGTGGGGCACGCTCTCAGGTCTGAAGGCAAGCATTGGCGGGGGGATGAGCCAGAACTCGATCTTCTGGGGAACAGGCCGCCATGGCACTGCTGCGCTGAGCTGTGTCTCGCTCGAAGTGGTTCTCGCCGATGGCACTGCAATGCGCACCGGTAGCGAATTCACCCGGCCCTACGGCCCCGATCTCACCGGATTGTTCTGCGCGGACACAGGCGCGCTCGGCATCAAAGCGAAAGTGACTTTGCGGCTGGTTCGCGAAGCTAAAGCGCACGGATATGCGAGCTTTGTGTTCGATGATCATGCCAGCTGGCTTGCTGCGGCATCTGAAATAGAGCGCAGCGATATCGCAAGCGAATGCTTTGGCTTCGACCCTAACTTGAATGCGCTGCGGATGAAGCGCGATAGTTTGACGAGCGATGCCAAACAGCTTGTCGGCATGATGAAGAAGCAGGGCGGTATCCTTAAGGGCCTCAAAGAAGGCGCGAAGGTTGTCGCCGCCGGGCGGGACTTCCTGAAGGATGCGAACTTCTCGCTGCATGTTCTGGCAGAAGGCCGCGTGCAGGCAGCGGCTGATGCTGACATCGAGATGGCGCGCGAAATCGCGTTGAAGAATGGCGCGCGCGAAGTCGAAAATTCGATCCCCAAGGTCATCCGCGCCAATCCGTTCGGACCATTGAATTCAATGCTGGGACCGGATGGTGAGCGGTGGGCACCGATCCACGGCCTATTGTCGCATAGCCGCGCCAAGGCTTGCTATGATGATATCCTCGCGCTCTTCGCTGAGCATTCAGAGGAAATGGACCGGCTTGGGATCCATACCGGTACATTGATCGCGAATGTCGGAAAGCAAGGCGTGATTATCGAGCCGTGCCTGTACTGGCCGGACGCTAGCAATCCGCTTATTGACGATACGATTGAAGCCGCACATTTCAAGCGCTTGCCAAAGCTTGATGCGAACCCTGCTGCCTGGGAGCTTACGCAAAAGCTCAAGCAGAAGCTGATCGATATATTATTCGAACATAAAGCTGCGCACTTCCAGATCGGCCGTGCCTATCGTTATCGCGAAAGCCTCGATCCGGCAGCGGATGCATTGCTCAAGTCGATCAAGGCGCAAGTCGATCCGCGCGGACTTATGAACCCGGGCTCTTTAGGCCTCTAGAAATGGCGTTCGAGACGGACCGGCGCCGCGCAATCGCAGCGGGTATGACCGCAGCGGTTGTGGGGTCGGTTCCTCTGGCCGCGCCGCTTGCTGCACAACAGGACAAAGATGTGACTGATACCGCCACTTACTCCGCCATCGCCATGCAGTTGACCGCTCGCTCGCTAGAGCGGCTGCCGGATGAAGCGAGCGCACGCAAAGCGATCCAGGATCATATCGCAGAGCTGGAAACGCCGATCCGCACCAGCGCGATCTTTGTGCAGCAATATGCCGGCAAGCCAGTAAAGCTGGCGGTGCTGCCCGAATATCTTTTCACGTCTTATCCCGGGCGCATTTCCATTCCTGACTTCGCGCGCAAGGTCGGCTTTGCGCCGGGCGGTGCGGAATATGAAGCGCTGGGCAAGCTCGCGAGCAAGCTTGGCATGTTTGTCGCTGGCAATGCCTATGAGACCGATGAAGCGTTTCCGGATTTCTACTTCCAGACGAGCTTTGTTGTTGCGCCCAATGGCGACACAGTTCTGCGCTATCGACGCTTGATATCCATGTTCGCGCCGAGCCCGCACGATGTGTGGGAGGCTTATCTCGACAAATACGGGCTGGAAGCGGCCTTTCCGGTTGCAAAGACGGAAATTGGCAATCTCGCAGCGATTGCGAGCGAAGAAATCCTTTATCCTGAAATCGCCCGGGCACTCGCGCTGCGTGGAGCTGAGATATTCTGCCATTCATCGTCCGAAGTCGGCAGCCCGATAGCGACCAATAAAGACATCGCCAAGCAAGCCCGCGCGTTCGAAAATCTCGCTTATGTCGTCAGCGCCAACACCGCCGGAATTTCAGGCGCAGGGCTTCCGCTTAGCAGCGCAGAAGGCAACAGCCAGGTAGTCGACTATAAAGGCCGCGTGATCGCACAATCGGGCGATGGCGAGACCTTCACCGCTTTTGCGAACATCGATTTGGGCAGCTTGCGCGATGCTCGCCGCACGCCCGCCATGACCAACTATCTTGCGCGCCAGCGGCCTGCATTGTGGGCCGAAGCCTATGCAGCGGCGGCGGACAACTTCCACCGTGCGGACGGCATGATGGCAGATGGGAAACCTGCGATACCTGAGCGTGACTATTTCAAACGCGCGCAGGAAATGGTCATTGAGCGCTTGGACGCTGCTGGTTTGATTTAGGGCAGGGATAATCTGATGCAACACAGAAACGTTCGCGGGAAAATCCGCTATTCATCGATGAAGCCTGGCATGGAAGGGCAGGAGCGCGGACGCGAGTGGTTCAACTTCACTCACCATGCCGATGGCTCAGTCATTATGAGCGCACAATGCGAGATAGAAGAGCCTGATCCCACGGTGCTGCGCAATATTGTTTGTCATATCGGCCCGGACCGCAAGCCGCAGAACCTGCTCGTCCATCTCACGCTTGGCGACGAGTTTCTCGGCTCGGGCTGGATGGCCTATGACCAGTCAGCGAACCAGATTACTTGCGAGAGCCAGGGTCCGTCGATCGGACGCAATTCTGAAACACGCGAAGCAGGCGAGTTCGATGCGTTTGGAACGCATCCGGTAGTGGGCGATGGGTTCACCACGCGGTTGATGGATATCTCCAAGGGCCCGCATCGCCGCAAATTGCGGTTTTTCCTGCCATCGCCTGACCATCGCGGCGCGACACCTCCACAAATCGCAGAAGTTTTCATGACGATGGAATATGTCGGCGAAGAGGAAAAGACGGTTGAAGCGGGTACCTTCCAATGCCGTCGCTATCGTTATGTGGATGACAGCGATGAAGGCATGGGCGGAGAACGCCATCCTGACTTTGACATGTGGGTGACTGCGGACAGCGATTCCGTACTCGTCTATGGTTCCATCGACGGGTACATGATGAACCGTTACGAGCTGGTCGAGCTTGAGCGGGATTAATTCGCTGTCATAGCTCGGCTATTGTTCACCGAGTGTCTAGCCACAGGCTGATAGCCGCAAGGTCATGCCCCCAACATTCAAGTACATTCTAGCAGCCGGCCTCGCCTCGCTTTGTGCGAGCACGGCAATAGCGCAGGACGACCCTTCGGAGAATGCAATCGTCGTCACAGCCCAGCGCTCAGGCGCGCCGATGTGGACCATCGATACGGCTAGCGGGACGGTCATTCTGGTTGGCGAAATCACAGCTGTGCCCAAGTCAACGCCATGGCAGCCGGACCGGCTTGAAGAGGCCACAAAAGAGGCAAGCCGCGTTATCATTCGCGCGCGGCCCAAATTCTCGCCGGGCGATGTGTTCCGCATGATCTTTCGGGGAGGGCGGATCACCAAGCTGCCTAAAGGAACAGTCGCTGCCGATTACCTGTCTTCAGAGCAGCGCGCGGAGCTCGCAATGCTCGAAGCAGAGTATGACATTGAATATGATCGGCGCAGCTTTCTTATGACATCATTCGATCTGCTTGCGCGGCGGCTCGATTTTGACGACGACACGACCAAGGACGCGACAGACGTCGTCCGCAAAGCCGCTGATCGCGCTGATGTGCCGATTTCGCGGCCTGAGCGCTTTCGTGGAGAAGACTTGCTGGATGATCTGGCTGAAGCTCACCCCGAGAGCCACATTCCGTGTCTGGAAGCGGCTATGAATGCCACTCGGGCAGGTCAGGATATCATCGCGGAGCGAGGCAATGCCTGGCGCAAATATGATGTGCCTGCGGTCATGGAGAATCCGCTGGAGATCGCGCTCGGCACATGTTGGCCTTGGGCGGATGAAGACATCGGAGAGGAAATCCGTGATCAATGGACAGGCATGATCGCCGATGCTGCCAATGAGACGGGCGTAACGCTAGCGGTTGTGCCGCTGAGGGTGCTTGCAGAAGAAGGTGGCGTGCTCGATCAACTGGAAGCGCGCGATCTCATCATTAGCGGTCCGGAGTGGCGCGCCGCGCCTACGCCTTGACCTGAAAGCTCTTGCGCAGCTTCATGAGCTTGGGCGGGATCGAAGCAATCACTCACTGTGATTTCTAATCCTTGAGAAAGGTCGATCCTTGCAAGGAAACACGTGATGGGGTCTTTGAATGATCGCAGGTCACAGTGATCCCCAGATTGGGGTAAATAAACTCACCATCACCAAGGTGGACGAGGCCGTAATCCCCGTCTTCGTCGCGCAAGACCGCTTTCCCGTCTTGCAGTAGCAAGGTGATGGAGCTTGCTGGATCGTCTTGTTTGGAGAATTCGCCCAGGCATGATCCGGCGACTTTCTCACTCATGGCCTTGCGGACGACCGCACGAGCATCAGGATCTTCATAACCCAGATTTGCACCAAAGCCGCGATTGCTTTCTGTCGCCAGCTGAATGCCATCGGGATGGTTGGTCAGCACGACTGAAACAGCGCGGTCCTTTGGAAATGCGCTGAAACTGGCGCGGTATCCAGTGTTGCTGCCATGGTGCTCAAAGGACTCAACGGTGCCGTCCTCAGCCATCAGGATTCCAAGTCCCAAGCCATAGCCGCGCGAGCGTCCTGTATCGCCGACAACAGTCAGCATATCTTTTGCAACTGATGTCGGAAGGCCAGTGTTTGTTTCGCCATCTGCGGCCTCCATAACGGCCACGATGAACTTTCCGTAGTCTTCAGCGGTGGTCCAAAGTCCTGCTGCTGCGAGCTCAGGGAAGTTGTGCCAACCACCTTCAACCGCACCGCCGCGTTCAAATCCTTCAACCGGGGAAAGCGGCGCGACCGCATTTGGATCGAGCGCAATGACGAACGCACTACGTTCCATGCCCACAGGATCGAGAACCAGTTCTTTGGCCAATTCCGCAAAAGGCTTTCCCGAAACATCTTCCGCAAAGGCCTGAGCGATCTGATAGCCGCCCCCTGAATAATACCATTTGCCCTCTTCCTGTGTGAATTCGACGGGCTTGGAGTTTGTTTCGTCAGAGCCGAAAATGACTTCCGCATTCGATGGAATGGGGTCGGTGCGCGGGTATCCGGCAAAGCCCCCGACATCGCTTTGCGAAGTGTGAGACAGGAGCTCCCGAAGCGTGACTGGCGCTGGGTAACCCTTCACGGACGTCAGATCGAAACTGGTGATGTATGGAGCAATGTCTTCATCAAGGCTGACGCCTTCGCGCTCAGCCAGAATGGCGATGGTGGCAGCCGCCACGGCCTTGGAAAGCGACGCGCTCTGGAACAGGCTATCAGGGCCAATATTGTCGCCTACGAACTCCTGATGGATTAGCTCACCATCCTTGAAAAGCGCATATCCAGCAGCCGGAATTCCAAGCTCTTCCGCATAGTCCTGCAGTGAAGCATAAGACAGTGGTTCACCCTCAACAGCGATGCGTGGAGCTGGATTGTAAGCGATGGCGGCAAGGCGAGCCTGCTCCGCTTCCCCGTCACTATCGGAGCTATTTGTGCAAGCTGTCGCAAGAGCGACAAGTGGCAGAATTTTCAGATGCTTGAGAATTGGAACCTCCTCCAAGAGTGAGGCCCAGCGTATATTGATTACATATGTAGTCAATATAATATTTCAAGCTCGATCAGGCCCACAGCGTGGCCTATCGCATGACTAGCGACTGCTTTGCTAAGCCTTGACCTTGTCCTGAAAGCTCTTGCGAAGCTTCATCAGTTTTGGCGGGATCACAGCGAGGCAATAGGGGTTTCGCTGGCCTTCGCCTTCCCAATATTCCTGATGGTAGTCTTCTGCCGGGAACCATGTCGCGGCGAGGCCACCTTCTGTGCCTTCGATGGTCGTGACAGCCTCTTGTCCGGGATGCTCGTCGTTCCAGCGCGCGATGGCTGCTTCGGCCTCGGACTGCTGCGCATCATCTAACGGAAAGATCGCACTGCGGTATTGCGTGCCAACATCATTGCCCTGGCGATTGAGCTGCGTCGGATCATGCGTGCCAAGGAACACGTCGTAAATCTCAGCCAGTGAGATGATAGCTGGATCGAAAGTCACGCGAATGCCTTCGGCGTGGCCAGTGCTGCCGGTGCAGACCTGCTTGTATGTCGGGTTCTCGATTGTGCCGCCGATATAGCCGTTTTCCACTTCGGAAACGCCTACGACATCGCGGAACACAGCTTCAGTGCACCAGAAACAGCCGCCAGCTATGATTGCCTTTTCCATCATGAGAACCTCGCCATTTGCAGAAACTCCTTGCTTGCTTGTCAGTTAGGTATTGTAGGAGCGCTTGTCATCTGCCTGCGCTCAACTAATGCTGATATTTGCAACTCTGCGCATCCCCCCATGGAGAGGACCTGACATGAAAAAGCCCCTTATTGCCCTTGCTGCCTTGGCTCTTGCGGCCCCCGTTGCTCCGGCGTTCGCCGATGATCATGGCGATCATTCTGCCGCACCCAAGCTGGAAGACGTACTCGCGCATGAACGCCGCGATGGTGACCGTGCGCGCGATCGGTATCGCAACCCGGCTGAGACGCTCGAATTCTTCGGTGTTGAACCGACAATGACAGTGATCGAATGGGGTCCGGGCGGCCGCTGGTATACCCGTGTCCTCGCACCGTATCTGATGCCTGCTGGCAAGTATATCGCTGTCAATGCGGACAGCGGCGCGCGTCAATATGGCAGCCGCGCTCAAGAAGCGCGCTCGAAAGGCTGGACGGAGAACTTTAAGAACACCGTCGCTGAGAAAATGGGCATTGAGACAGATGCAGTGCACGCGTTTGAAATCGATGAAGTGCCAGAAGAAATGAACGGCACAGTCGATCGCGTCGTAATCTTCCGCTCCATGCATGGCCTGCACCACAACAGCCTTGCGGATGGTGTTCTTCGTAAGCTTCGTCCGCTGCTGAAGGACGATGGCATGATCGGCGTCGTCCAGCACCGTGCTCCTGACGGCGCAAGTTATGACGATTACGGTGCGCGCCAGCGCGGCTACATGCGCACAGAAGATGTCATTGCGACATTTGAAGCGGCCGGTTTTGAATTGGCCGATAGCTCTGAAATCAACGCGAACCCTAATGACCCGGCGGATTGGGAAGGCGGTGTGTGGACGCTTCCTCCGATGCTGAGCTTCGGCCGTCAGAGCGAAGAAGAGCAGGCGAAACACCGTGCGATTGGAGAAAGCGACCGCATGACTCTGCTGTTCAAGAAAGCGGACTGACTTTTCAGATTCGGAAACTGCGCTTAAAGGGCGGCACATGAGAGAGATCACTGTTGCCGCCCTTCAGCTTCCGCTTGGCAGCGATGACGAGGCTGAGAACATCGCTGCGGTCAGCGAGCTGGTCGAGCAGGCAGCTGCGCGCGATGCGGAGCTGATCCTGCCGCCCGAACTTTTCTCCGGGCCTTATTTTTGCAAGACCGAGGACGAAGCGCTGTTCGCGCTCGCTCGCCCGACGCTGGAACACCCTTCGGTCATCGCCATGCGCAAGCTTGCCGCGAAACTGAAGGTCACGATCCCGACGAGCTTTTTCGAACGCGACGGTCACCACTATTACAACACGCTTGCGATGATCGATGCGCGCGGTGAAGTCACTGGCACATACCGAAAGAGCCACATTCCCGATGGTCCGGGCTATGAGGAAAAATTCTTTTTCCGTCCGGGCAATGATGGTTTCAAAGTCTGGGACATTGCCTTGCGCGAAGGCGGCTCAGCCAAGATCGGCGTCGGCATTTGCTGGGACCAGTGGTATCCCGAATGCGCGCGCGTCATGGCTTTGATGGGCGCAGAGATGCTGCTTTATCCGACTGCCATCGGTTCCGAGCCGTATGACGCGGATCTGGACACCAGCCGCATGTGGCAGCGCGCGATGCAAGGTCATGCCGTTTCCAATTGCATGCCAGTGGTCGCCGCTAACCGGATTGGTGAAGAGCAAGGCCAAGCCTTTTACGGGCATTCCTTCATCACCAATGAGTGGGGCGACAAACTCGTAGAATTCGGGAAGGAAGAGGACGGCATCCTCGTTGCGACGCTCGATCTCGATCAAGCCGCAACGCACCGCGCTGGCATGGGCTTCTTCCGCGATCGCCGTCCGCAGCTTTATGGCCGTATCGCAGAGGACACATGAGCACGGCAGCTGAGCTAGCGGACCCTGCTGGCGATCTGGCAACGAAAGTGTCGCATCGGTATGTGCTCGCTTTCGGCTCCAATATGCGTGTTGCGGGTATTGGAAGCCCGAGCGATGTGATCAAAGCAGCGATTGAGGACCTAGAGGACCTCGGGCTCTGGTTTCACAGCGTCTCGCCTTTCATTCGCAGCGCCGCCGTCGGGCCATCGAGCCGCGAGTATATCAATGCAGTGGCTTTGGTTGAGACCTATCGCACGCCTCCCAGCATGCTGCTGCTTGCCCGCGCAGTTGAAGATGGGTTGGGTCGCAAGCGCCGCGGTCAGGCCTGGCAAGCGCGGACAATCGACATAGATATTTTGCTGTGGGATGGCGGAATTTTCGCGATCAAAGACTTGGCAATCCCGCATCCGCGCTTCCGTGAACGAGACTTTGTTCTTGGCCCTGCAAAAGCGGTGGCTGCTGACTGGCGTGACCCGGTGACCGGACTTTCTTTAGCGCAGCTGTTTGCACGCTTGACCCGCCCGCGCGGTGTCACTAGGTGAGCCGTCTCGCGCAGGCACCGACGTAAAGTCTTGCGCGAGCCCACAAGTGGGGGCCCTTAGCTCAGTCGGTAGAGCAACTGACTTTTAATCAGTAGGTCGCAGGTTCGACCCCTGCAGGGCTCACCACCTTTTCCAATCAGTCTTCCCTTGACCTAGGACCACTCAGCGGGCGATCCTGAGCTACGTCTTAGGAGGACCCGTCATGATTACCCGTCGCTCGGCACTCAAGGGCAGTGCAGCCGCTTTCATCGCGGGGGCTGCGCCGCGCATGGCATGGGCTGCTAGCCAAGACGAAGTGGTGGTCATTGGGGCAGGCTTTGCAGGTCTCGCGGCGGCAAGAATGCTCGAGTTTTCAGGTGCTAAAGTTATGGTGCTGGAAGCGCGCGACAGAGTAGGCGGGCGCGCGCATACGCTCGACATTTTGCCCGGTGCGCCTGAAGCTGGCGGCATCCAGATCGGAAGTGGCTATACAAGGCTGCGTGCCGCAGCTGATGCATTGGGCATAGAGCTCGTCACTGGTGGTGGAGCGGGTGTTGGCATCGCAGATTTGCCAGGAAATGCCTATGCTATCGCAGGTAATGAAGCGCTTGCGCCTGATGCCTGGCCCACCAGCTCAGCCAATAAACTCGCTGAGCAGCTTCGCCAGACAGAGCCTGCGGTGCTCTTGCGCACATATATGCGCGCCTTGCCGCAACTTTCCACGCCAGCAGCGTGGATGGATGCACCGCGAGGACTAGACATCTCGCTGCGATCCGCATTGGCAGAGGCGGGCGCGGATGAAGTGGCGCTTCGCTTGATGGAAGCGAATTTCAACGGGAACTCGCTTGCTGGAATCTCGCAGCTCAACGCCTTGCGCAGCGCAGCGATCTACCGCAGCCAACCGGGCCCGATCTACACCGTGAAAGGCGGGACCCAGCGTCTGCCGGAAGCCATGGCGGCATCACTCAAAGGGTCAGTGCGCACAAGTGTGAAGATCGCTGCCATTCGTGAAGAAGTCGACCGAGTGGTCTTGGAGACCTCCGCGGGCACGATAAAGGCACGGCAAGTGATCTGCACGATACCGTTTGCAGCATTACGCCACATCAAGCTTGAAACGCCGCTTACACCTCCCGCTGCGCGGATGCTCGCTGAGCTTCCATATACGCGCGCGAGCTTTGCATTCATTCAAGCCAAGACGCCTTTCTGGCGTGAGGACGGATTGCCCGCGACGACCTGGACCGATGATCCCTTGCTTGGCCGTGTGTTCGTTCTTGGTGATAGCCCTCCCATGCTGAAGCTTTGGACGACAGGGGCTGGGTCAGATATGCTCGACCGTCTGCCGCATGAAACTGCGAAAGTGATGATCGCTGAGCGGCTCACTCGGGCGCGTCCATCTTCGCAAGGCCAGATAGAGGACATTGCGTTCTACAGCTGGCAGAATTCGCCATACAGTGCAGGCATCTATCATCATATCGGGACTGGGATGGCGAGCGATCTCGCGGCGACCGTCCGGCGCGCAGGCAGGCGCTTGCACTTTGCAGGCGAGCATCTCGCGCGCTCTAGCACAGGCATGGAAGCAGCGTTTGAAAGCGGTGAACGCGCTGCGGCTGTTGTAGCCGCTTCGCTTTAGTTCAAAGCGGTTTCTTGTCGAGCGAACGCGCGAGTTTGACACCGCCAGTAATCAGGAATGGCACCAGCACTATGCTCAAAGTGACCTTCGCGATCACCTGACCAATCAGCAGATCTGTAATGTCGAACTCGCCATAGAATGCGAGCGTGACGAAAATCACAGAATTGATCGCCTGGCTCAAGGCAGAAGCAATCGCGCCTCGAATCATCAAGCCGAATGTGTCCGCTTCACCATCTCCGCGAAGGCGCGAGAAGATCCACACGTTGAGCAGCAGGGAGACGATGTAAGCAGCGGGACCGGCAAGCATGATCCGCGGAGTCTGCGAAAGCACGGTCTCGAATGCGGCCAAGTCGCCGGCACGAAACTCCAGCATTTCAGGCGAAGCGGGCAAGATGTTGACCAAGCCAATGAGAGCAGCGGAAATGCCCAGAGGCACGAAGCCCCACCACACCAAGCGCTTGGCCATGCTCTCCCCGTAGAGCTGCGCGATCGTGCTCGAGATTACGACCAGCATAAGAAACGCAAAGATTCCCGCTTCAACGGCGAGCTGCGTTGGCCACAGTTGGACTTGTTTGAAAGCCAGTACGCCTGCAATCACAGTCATACCGCCATACAGCAGCAGATAGACAAATAATCCGCGCGGCATGGTCATGCCCGCACCTGCATTCATTTCTTCGCTTGCGTTCATCCGCAACGCCTATGCGCGAGCGGCTAAAAAGGGAAGATGTCGGGGATGACAGCCTGTGGGAAGCGTGTGCGATCAGGCTTTCAGGATTTGACTGATGCGCGACAAAAGGCGAGACGCTGCTCATCTATCGATTCTGGCCGCTGAAGGGGTCTCATGCCGCCATTTCTCATAAATATTGCCGGGATCCTCGTGATCCTCGCTATCGCTTTCCTGCTTTCGACGGGCAAGAAACGGATCAAGCTTCGCGTTGTTGGTGCAGCTTTTGCGTTGCAGGCGATCATCGCCGTGCTCGTGTTGCGTACATCATTTGGAGTGAGCGTGATCGAATTCATGTCCGACGGAGTGATCGCTCTGCTCAGCTACTCTGTCGCTGGGATCGAGACGCTTTTCGGGCCGATGGACAGTAACCCGTTCGCGAACACCTTTCTGATTGCAGCTTTGCCGGTGATCGTGTTCTTCGCGGCACTGGTCTCCATTCTTTATTACCTCCAGATCATGCAGCGGCTGGTGCGTTGGGTTGGCGGGGCGATCGGCTGGATTACCGGCATCAGCAAAGTCGAAGCATTGGGCAGCGCGGCCAACATCTTCGTGGGTCAATCGGAGAGCCCCCTGGTGGTTCGACCTTACCTTGCAGCGCTACCACCAAGCCGTCTTTTCACGCTTATGTGCGTCGGCATGGCTGGTGTAGCAGGCACCATTCTTGCTGCTTATGCGGCGTTCCTCGGCAATGACGCTGTGCCTTATCTGCTTGCTGCCGCGTTCATGTCGGCACCTGGCGGCATCCTGATGGCTAAGATCATTATGCCGGACGATCCCGAGGAAGCTGCGGAACACGACAAGCTGATGGCGGATGTTGCGGTGTCTGAGACTTTCGAGGAAGGCCATAACCCGGCAAACATTATCGAAGCTGCCGCACAAGGCACGCAAACCGGTGTGAAACTCGCTGTGGCTGTCGGCGCGATGGTGATGGTGTTCGTTGCCCTTGTCGCGCTTGCCAATGGCATTCTCGGCGGGATCGGTGGCTGGTTTGGCTATCCCGATGTCTCGTTCCAGCAATTGCTTGGCTATGTGTTTGCGCCAGTGATGTTCCTGATCGGCATCCCGTGGGCAGATGCAGGTGCCGCTGGCGGCCTCTTCGGCACAAAGATTGTCCTCAACGAATTTGTCGCATTCATCGATCTGGGCCAGATGGAAGACCTGTCCGAGCGCAGCCGCGCTGTCGTCACTTTCGCCCTGTGCGGATTTGCCAATTTCTCTTCGATCGCGATCCAGATGGCTGTGACCGGAGGACTTGCGCCAAATCAAAGACCCGTCATCGCAAAGCTGGGATTACGTGCTCTGGCTGCTGGTAGCCTCGCCAATTTGATGAGCGCGGCGCTGGCAGGCCTGTTTCTGCCTTACTAAGATCATCTTGCCGGACTAAAGTGACCGATATGACTGAGTCTCAAAACGACATCGCGGTTGTGAGCCTTGCCCAGCCGCTTGAAACCATCGCTGACGAACTGGGCCGCAGCTTTGCCGAGTATGGCTTCGCGGTTGTGCGCGATCACGGCATCCCGCAAGACTTGATCGATGAGGCGGAGGCCAAGTCGAAGGAATTCTTCGCGCTGCCTGAGGATGTGAAGCGCAGCTATCACAAGCCTGGCATTGGCGGATCGCGTGGATATACGCCGTTCGGAACTGAAAAAGCCAAGGACGCGCAGATCTTCGACTTGAAGGAGTTTTGGCATGTGGGCCGCTCCTTGCCGGAGGGTCACCCTCTGGCTGAGTTCATGGCACCCAATATGTGGCCCGACGAAGTTGAAGGTTTTCGCGAGACATTCAGCACGCTCTATGCGGCATTCGAAACAGCAGGCCTTCGCGTTCTTGAAGCAATCGCTTTGCATTTAGATCTAGACCAGCAGTATTTCGCCTCGACCGTCGAAGACGGCAATTCGGTTATGCGGCTGCTCCACTATCCGCCGCTTGGCGAAGATGCTCCTGATGGTGCGATCCGGGCCGCAGCGCATGGTGATATCAATACAATCACACTGCTTCTGGGAGCCGAAGAAGCAGGGCTTGAGCTGCTGACCAGGCAAGGAAACTGGAAGGCTGTGGACGTGCCGGAAGGCGCGCTCGTCATCAATGTCGGCGATATGCTCGACCGGCTTACGAATAGCCGTCTGCGCTCAACCACTCACCGGGTTGTGAATCCCCATGGCGCTGCGAAAACACGCTCGCGCTATTCGATGCCTTTCTTCCTGCATTTCCGTCCCGACTATGTGATCGAGACACTGGAAAGCTGCGTGGAAAAGGGGCGCGAATCGGAAGCGCCTGAACCCATCTCCAGCCATGAATTTCTTCAGCAGAGGCTGCGAGAGATCAATCTGGCTTAAGCCAGCGAGAAAAGGTTACAGCCTCTCTCCTGTTTTTCGGAGTCTGTTGCGTTGCCGCAACATGCGCCGCAACCCCGCGGATTCCCGTAGCTACAGCGTTGTTGGAGTGAGCGTGATACTTGGGGTGTTCGCGCAAAGCTGTGGTTTTTCACATTTCTGTCACAAAACCGCCTTTTGGCTGTCTCGGAATCTCCCTAGGCGGAGATCATCACGGAATTTCGTTCTCTCTCCATTCATGTGATCAAGGGACAGACCAACATGAAAATCAAATATCTTCTTGCAGCGAGCGCAGTCAGCCTCACTGCGGCAGCGACTTTTGCAGCCCCGGCTGCAGCACAGGAAGTGACTTCTTCGGTTCAGGGTGTTGTGACCACTGAGGCGGGCGAGCCTGTTGGCGGCGCAAGCGTAACGATCACTGACACCCGTACCGGTCGTACCTCGACGGTAACGACCTCGAGCTCAGGCGGATTCACTTTCCGCAGCCTGGAAGTTGGTGGACCTTTCACAGTTTCTGCAAATGCAGCTGGCTATCAGGGTGAGCGCGTCGAAGGCATCTTCGCGACACTCGGTGATACCACCTCGTTGCGCTTTGAATTGGCTGACACAACAGAAGCGATGGACGAAATCATCGTCTCTGCAACCGCGGTTGTGACTACGCCGCGTGCACTTGGCCCTGGCTCGTCCTTCGATTTGCAGGTATTGGAAAGCCAGCCTTCTGCGACCCGCGACATTCGCGACATCATTCAGACCGATCCGCGCGTCCTGCTTGACTCCACTTTCCCGGACAGCTCATCAAACCGCGGTACAGTCTCTTGTCTGGGTGCATCGACGCGCGTCAACTCGCTGACTGTCGACGGTGTTCGTCAGGATGACGGCTTCGGCTTGAATGACTCTGGCTTCCCAAGCGAATCGCAGCCTTTCCCGTTCGAAGCGCTTTCTTCGGTTTCAGTCGAGTTTGCTCCGTTTGATGTCCAGTACGGTCTGTTCTCAGGTTGTAATATCAATGCGGTAACGAAGTCGGGCACGAATGAATTCTCCGGCGGTGCGTTCTTCTATTACAACGACGACAGTCTTGTTGGGGACACCATTGATGGAACGAACGTAACCGTCGGTTCGTTCGATACGAAAAAGTATGGCGCATACCTTGGTGGCCCTATCATCAAAGACAAGCTGTTCTTCCATGTTACCTATGACAAAGAAGACGGATCTGAAGGCCTCGATGATGGCCCGCTGGGGTCAGGTGTCGCGAATGAAGCAGACGAGATCACACAGGCAGAGATTACCGAAGTTCAGAGCATTCTTCAGAATGTTTATGGATTCGATGCTGGCGAGCTTCTGCTGAGCATTCCACGCAGCACGGAACGTATCTTGCTCCGCCTTGATGCTAACTTGTCTGACAACCACCGCGCTGCGTTCAACTACCAACGCACTCGCGAAGACTTCGTAACTCCGCAAAATACCAACGCGCGTTTCAACGAACTTGGTCTGTCATCCAACTACTATCAGTCGGGTAACAAAATTGATTCTTACTCACTTCGTTTGTTCTCTGATTGGTCGGACAATTTTTCGACTGAAATTCGCCTTTCGCGGATCGACAACAGCGACAAGCAGGACAGCCTTGGCGGCACAGACTTCCAGCAGTTTGAAATTGAAACGCCAAGCGGCGGCTCTATTTTCGTTGGCCCGGACAGCTTCCGTCAAGCGAACGAACTAGAAGTCGTAACTGATCAGGTAAAAATTGCCGGTTTCCTGACTGCTGGCAACCACAACTTCACCATCGGCGCTGAATATGACCGCTTCGATGTCTTCAACCTGTTCATTCAGGATGGCAACGGCTCCGCGGTGTTCCGCAACGATGACGATCTTACAGCGGTTGGTGCTGTCAGCGGATTTGATCGCTTGACTGCAGGAACGCCTAGTTTGTTCGACTTCCGTGGCGCGGTGTCTGGTGACCAGAATGACGCGGCTGCTAGCTTCAAGCGGGAAATTTTCAGTGTCTACATTCAGGATGAATGGCTGGCCACGCCCGATTTAACACTGCAGTTTGGCTTGCGTTATGATTTCTATAACGGAAGCACAGTTCCGGTCGCAAACCAGACATTCATCGATCGCTACGGCTTCACTAACCAAACAGGTTTCGACAACCTTGATGCGTTGCAGCCTCGCTTTGGCTTCCGCTATGATGCTGGTGAAACCTTCTCTGGAACAACAGTCGTGCGCGGCGGTGTCGGCATCTTCTCAGGCGGCGATCCGTCCGTGATCTTCTCCAACAGTTATACCAATAACGGTATCACGCTGGACGATATCGACGAGCGCGATCTGGCTGATGGGTTCACCACCGATGGCTTCAATCCTCCTGCAGGAGCGCAAGCTTTACTTTCTGCAGGAGACGGCGAAGTCAATGCCATCGATCCGAACTTCGAAATCCCTACCTTCCTGCGTGCGAACCTTGGCCTTGATCATGAGTTCAACAATGGCTGGCGGTTCATGGCGGACTACATTTATTCCAAATCCTATGATCCGCTGTTTGTCCAAGACTTGACGCTTGCACAAACGGGTACTGCCCCGGATGGCCGGCCGCTGTATCGTCAGGTTGACTTTTCGGATCCGGATTGCGCAACAAACCCAGGTGACGCTTCAGTTTGCTCTGGCCGCTTCACCAGCGACTACTTGCTGACTAATGGCGATGGAGGCAGAGGTCACATTGCGAGCGTCTCGCTAAGCAATCGCTGGGATCAAGAGGCGGGCTTCTTGGGCATCGGCGGCAGCTGGACGCTCGCATACAGCTTCCAGGATGTGACGGAGATTCAGCCGCTTACATCAAGCCGTGCTGTTTCCAACTTCGGTAACTTCTCAAAGGTCGATGTGAATAATCCTCTTGCGGCCAACGCCAATGCTGCCCGCAAGCACAATGCGATCTTCCGCTTGAACCTGAACAAGGACATCATTGGTGACAACACCACCAGCATGACCTTCTTCTTGAAGTATCGCTCTGGTCAGCCATTTAGCTACAACTTCGACACCTCTGTGCCGCGCGGAGTATTCTGCTCCGACGCTACGGATATTAATCCGTTTGGAGACAGCCGCTGCTTCGAAGACCGTGTTCTGCTCTATGTTCCCGCAGAGAACGACGCGAACGTGATCTATGGCGATGATTTCGATCTCGCGGATTTCAACGAGTTCCTTGCACAGAGTGGTCTGGATGAGTTCCGCGGGCAGATTGTCGAGCGCAATTCGTTCCGTTCGGATGATTACTGGGACCTCGATCTGCGTTTCAGCCAGGAACTTCCGGGCTTCTTCGGTCGCGACCGGTTCCGCCTAATTCTCGATGTTGAGAATGCTCTCAATCTGATCGACAGCAGTTGGAATACGCTGCGTCAGGTCGGCTTCGAGTATAACCAGCCCATCGTAGGTGCGAGCATCGATGATGCGACGGGCAACTATGTATTCGAAGAGTTCGATGATCCGCGCGATCCAGATACTGGCGAAATCAACCAGCGTTTCGCGACATTCCCGTCTGTCTGGCAGGTCCAGGTTGGTGTGACTTACGAATTCTAATCCTCACCGATTGGATATCGCATGAAACAGCGGCGGGGCTTCATCACGAAGCTCCGCCGTTTTCATTTCCGGCGCCGCTACTCTTTGTCTGCCGTCGGACCTTTGAGTGATGAGGCTGAACGCGCTGCATCCAGCAACTGCTTTGCGAGACTTCGCCGCTCACCAAACTGAGCATCGCTTTTGAGCGATCTTTCCAAGGCCGATGCGCACTCGCCGAGCTTTGCTTCTCCAAACATACCAGCAGTTCCTGCAAGTGTATGGACAAGTTTAGCAAGTGCCTCAGCGTCCTCACCTTTGAGCGCGTTATTGCGCAGCGCTGCGCTGACTGCGTCGAGGGTCTCCCGGCGCCGAACCTTCCATTTCTCGACCAAAGAGGGCGAATGTACTGTGCCTGCCTGATCATGGCCAGTAACCTGAGGCACGGCGGGAGTCGCAAGCTCGGCCCTTTCTTCGACAATCCGAACGGGAAGCCATCGCTGTAAGGCTTGCACGAGGTCCGCAAACGCTAGCGGTTTCGCTAGATGGCCTTGCATGCCTGCCTCACGAGCGGCCGCTATGTCTTCAGGATAGGCGTTTGCAGTGAGCGCAATTATTGGCAGGTCGCTCGCGCGAATTCCTTCCGCTCTGATGGTGCGCGTTGCAAAATATCCATCGCAACCGGGCATCTGGATGTCCATGAGTACGAGATCGAAGGGGGCGCTTTCGCTGAACGCTTCAAGCACTGCTTCTATTGCTTCTTCCCCATCTCGCGCAACAGTTACGCGCTGTCCGCATCGTTCCAGCATTGCGGTAACGAGCATGCGATTGATGTCGTGGTCCTCGACAAGCAGGATATGCGCGGGCTGGAGCGTGACCTCATTGCCAGTATCAGCTGTTTGTGGAGCCAATGGCTGAGGCATATCCTGTGCTTTCTCATAGGGTATTCGAAGCATGAAGCGGCTGCCAACGCCTGGTGCCGAGGCAACATCGAGCTGTCCTTCAAGCAATTCGGCCAGCTGCCGGCTGATCGTTAGGCCAAGTCCAGTTCCGCCAAAACGGCGCGCAGTGTCGCTTTCGGCTTGTTCAAAAGGTTCGAAGATTGTGGCCAGACGGTCTTCATTTATCCCGATGCCGGTATCCTCAACTTCGATTTCAACAAATTCGTCGCGGATCGAATGGCGCAGTGTAATTGATCCACGCTCGGTGAATTTAACGGCATTACTGAGGAGGTTGAGCAAAATCTGGCGGAGCCGAAGATCGTCCGTGATGATGTAGGGACCGTGGCGAGCGCCTTCGCATGTGAGAGCAAGACCCTTCTTCTGCGCACTTGCTTGGTGGAGCCGTACACAATCGCGGATCAGCTCGCCCAGATCGGTTGCCTCGCGTTCGATTGTGACGTGTCCTGCTTCGATCTTGGCCAAGTCCAGTATGTCATTGAGCAACATCATCATTGAGCGACCGGACTGGACGATCAGTTTTGCATGGTGCTGTTGTTCTGGCGGCAAGCCGGATTCCGAGAGCAGCTCTGCGAAACCCAGTACTCCGTTCATGGGGGTTCGGATTTCATGGCTCATATTGGCGAGGAACTCCGACTTACCCCGCGCTGCTTCCTCGGCAATTCGGCGGGCACGGGTGAGCTGCATTTCGAGCTCGATCCGGTCAGTCACCTCGCGCGCTGACACGACTATGCCCGTCGCTGGACCTTGAGGCTTCTCGCGTACGACAGCGCAATCAGCTTCGATGTAGACCGGGTGACCTTGATAGTCGTCATGCGATCGCCGGAAGACAATACGTTCCTGTTCGCTTTCACCTTTGAGAAGCCGCTGCTCCACTTCTGCCAACTGTGCTTCTGAATCTGGATGTGCGCGTTGTATGCTAATCTTGCCAATCAGTTCTTCCGGAAGTTTCCCAAGCACTTTCTCAACCGATCGCGAGGCATAGGTACAGCGTCGCTCCTTGTCGAAATGAAGCACCGCATCCGTGATGCTGTCAGTGAGCAAGGAGATTTCGGCTTGCTTTGCGGCCAGCTCTTCCAATGCGCGGTCTCGTCCGGCCAGCATGGCGGCAACCGGCAAGCCAATTAGGAAAGCCGCCGCAAGATAGACTTGCAAGACGATCAGTTTGATTGTGTCTGAGGCATCAAGTGCGCTGATTGGTCCAAGCCCGGCGGAGGTGAACTCTACGGCTATGAATGCCGTCGTTGCCATCGCCAGCGCCGTGCCAACGGCTCCCAAGCGAAAAGCATGAAGCACAATTATTGGCAAAGCCATGAACAAGACTGGCACTGCGCTTTGACCGAAAATCGCCATCATGGCGATCGCCCCTCCGATCAGTATTACGCTCCATTCTGCAAGACGTTTGCCACTCGGCTTGGTGTAATTCCTCAAAGCATCGAACAGGATCATAAGGCTGGGCGCAATCATGGCCATGCCCAATCCATCAGTCGCCGCCCATTTCGCCCACGTAGCCAGTGGACCGATCGGATGATCTTGCAGCACAAGCATAGCCAGAGTGGCAGCCGACATCGGCGCGATAATCGCAGCTGCAGCCAAGAAGTACGCCAGATGACCAATCTTCTGCATGTCAGGCCGTTGGCCGCACCATGCGCGGGTTAGCGCGACTGCGAGCTGGATCTCAATTGCATTGCACGCTGCCAGTGAAGCAGCTGAAAACGGTGTGTCGCCGCCGACGATATTGGCAATCGAATTGCCTATCCAAAGTGCCAGCAAGAACAGATGTTCTTTCGGAATCGAGAAGCGCAGCAGGCAAGCGACAGCGACTGCATTGGGAACCCAAACCGCAGCGATACGGCTGTCCAAGCGCGTAAACTCCAGACTGATCCATGCCAGCCCCCCGAACAGCAGCATACCACTCACACAGGCGAACAGCACGACGCTGTAGCCGCCTGACTGCGCCCAAGCGCGCCAGTTCTGCTGCTTTGCTTGCATGACCATTTTCTTCTTCCACTTGAATTGTAGAAAGAAGACTGACGTTTCGGGCGGCATTGGCCTTCGTCGACACCTGCTCTAGGGTGACTGAATGGCTCGCAGCTCACGATATTCATCACAGCGCCGTCCAACGCGTTGGGGAGTGATCGCATTGCTCGCTGTGCTGCACGTCTTGGCGCTTTACGCCTTTGCGCGGATGTTGGCGCCAGATTTGACTGCATCGGTAGAACGCAGCGTCGTTTCAGCTTTCACAGTCACTATCACTGCGCCTGACGAGCCAATCCCGCCGGAGAACACACCGGAACCGGACGAAGGTGCACAAGGGGAGGCCGGCGAGCGCGCAGTTCCAAAGCCTTTGACCGCGCCAACGCCGAAAGTTCCGATCAAGCAGGATGATCCGATGCCCCGTGCGTCTTCTACCGGCGCAGCAAATACTTCAGGTGCGCGAGATAATGGTGACGGGACAGGGGCAAGTGGCTCGGGTCTTGGCACTGGCAGTGGCCGGGAAGGCGGCGGTATGGGCGGGGTCGCGGTGACGAAGCCCATCCACATTTCAGGTGGCATCAACAGCGCGCGCGATTATCCGATCCCTGAGGGCGGACGCAATGCACGCAAAGGCAGTGAAGTGACTGTTCGAATGATCGTGGGCGTTGATGGAAGAGCGCGCAATTGCACAGTCTATCGCGCGAGCCCGTTTCCTGATGCTGACCGAATAACGTGCCAGCTCGTCGAAGAACGCTTGCGCTTTCGTCCTGCGCAGGATTCACGAGGAAATGCGACACCAGCACCGTTCTATTGGCGGCAGCGCTGGTTTTGATGCTAGGTTTTGACCCCAGGTTGGATTGTCATACTTTCCCGGTATGACACTGAGATTATGAGCGAGCCTTTGATCTATCCGGTGATACTTTGCGGCGGCAGCGGAACCCGTCTGTGGCCGCGCAGCAGACGCAGCGCGCCTAAACCCTTCATTCCCTTGGTGGGAGATCGCACGCTTTTTCGCGCCGCGATTGAACGTGCCAGCGATCCGGCGATTTTTGGTGCGCCGGTAATCGTGGCTGGCGCTGCGCATGTGCCGCTGATCGAAGCGCAGTTACCGGAGGGGACCAGCGCGCAGATCGTTGTAGAGCCAGCTGCGAAGAATACAGCGCCTGCTATCGCTTTGGCCGCAGCGGTACTTGATCCCGACGCGGTCATGCTTGTCTGTCCTAGCGATCACCATATTGCTGATGATAAGAGTTTTGTTGCAGCCGCAAGGAATGCCGCTCAGCTTGCGTGCGAGGATTGGCTTGTCGCCATCGGCATTGCGCCAGAGCGGCCCGAAACCGGCTATGGCTATATCAAACGCGGTGAATCGCTTGAAGGCGGACATCAAGTTGCCCAGTTCGTGGAGAAACCCGAGCTCGCGCGCGCTCAAGCATTTCTGGCAGATGGCGGATATGCGTGGAATGGCGGAATTTTCGCTTTCCGTGCTGGCGCGTTGCTTAGTGAATTGGCCGCGCATCGCCCGGCTATGGCAGAAGCTGTGAAACTGGCTGTCGCTGAAGGCAGGCGGGACGGGCTGCAATTTCATCCTGATGCTGACAGCTTTCAGGCGATCGAAGGCGACTCCATCGACTATGCGGTGATGGAGAATACTGCGCGCGCAGCTGTTGTTGAAGCAAGCATGGGCTGGTCTGACATCGGCAATTGGGCCGCGCTGCAAGATGCTCTGCCGAAAGACAGCGATGGCAATCATGCGGTGGGCCCGGCCGAATTCAAGGAAGCCCGCCAAGTGCTCGCGATGAGCGACGGCCCGCGCATTTCCGTCGTCGGTCTGGATGACATTTGCGTGATCGTCGACGGAAATGAAGTGCTGGTGACGAGCCGCGAGGGCGCGCAATTGGTCGGTAAGTTGCAAGGCCCGTCCAAAGGATGAGCGCAAGAGGCGCCTTTGAACCCGGCGCTGGTGGGCAGGGCATTCTTCCGACCCGTGCGGTCGAGAAGGTTTGGGGCAGGCAAGATTTGCCGGAGCCATTTGCAAGCGAAGTGCGTGGACGCGTTACAGAAGGTGAGCCGGTGGGAGAGATATGGTTCGCATCACCTGCCGAACTCGATGAGATCCTCGTCAAATATCTCTTCACGAGCGACAAGCTGTCTGTTCAGGTTCATCCGTCTGATGCGCAGGCGCAGTCAGGTGAGGACGGCAAGGAAGAGTGCTGGCTGATCCTCGACGCAGACCCTGGTGCCAAACTCGCGATCGGATTCAGACAAGAGCTTTCAGCGGATGCGATGCGCGAGGCTGCATTGGATGGATCTATCGAGGACCTGCTGGAATGGCATTCCGTTCACGCGGGCGACTTTTTCTACCTTCCTGCGGGAACGGTCCATGCGATCGGCGCAGGTATCTCTTTGGTCGAAGTCCAGCAATCCAGCGACACAACTTTCCGCTTATATGATTATGGCCGTCCGCGTGATCTGCATCTTGATCGCGCAATTGCCGTCGCCGATGGCGGACCATATCCGGCTGAGCATCGCTCCCGGGTATCCGATCAGACGTGTGCGCTAGTCAGCGGACCACATTTTCAGCTCACGCGAATGATCGGATCGCCTGATCCCGCGCTTACCAATCAGTTCGCGCGGCCTTGCATGGTGCTGCCTTTGGATGGCGAAGTTAGCCTGAACGGCAATCCGGTAGCTGCGGGCAGCTGTGCTTATGCTGAGAGCCTCTCGGCCTTTCGCTTCAGCGATGGCGCGGTTTCTTTGCTCGTTGCCAGCGCCAGCTAGCTCGAAGCGGGATCGCTCAAGCCAGGCACTGCTCCAAGAATGTCGCTCAGGTCGTACGGCTTTTGCAGAACGCCGGCAGCGCCCAGTTCCAAGGCCCGCTCGCTCACATCACCATAGCCGGTTGCCAGCACAAACGGGATGCCGCGGCCGCGCAGCTCTGTAATGATGGGCTCGCTGGTCTCAGCCCCAAGGTTGAAATCCACAAGCGCAAAATCGGGCTTGGCGCTTTCGATCGCTTCAATGGCGCCTGCCACAGTGCTGCAGGTCGAAACCCGATCAATGCCATGGCCGCGCAGGATCTCCGCTGTGTCGAGCGCGATGATCATGCTGTCTTCGACGAGCAGCACATGGTCCGGCGCGGGCGATGAAGCGCCTTCAGACGAGGCCGTTGCTAGCGCACCCCTCTGAGGGATGCTGACCTCTCCCGCATCGACTGCGAGGAGCGCGCCACCTTCTTCGATATAGGTTGCAGGAATGCGGAAATGGGCTTCCAAACCCGTTGGCTTGAAATCGACTTTCGTCTCGCCTTTGAGTTCGAACGGGATCGAGCGTTCGATGATGGTCGAGCCGAAACCGCGCCGTGTAGGCTCCTTCACCCGCGGGCCCCCGATCTCTTTCCAGTCAATGACCAGATCACCGTCATGACTGCGCGCAAGTTCGATCTCAAGCTCGCCGCGCCGGTCGCACAGACTGCCATATTTGGCAGAGTTCGTGACCATCTCGTGCAAGACGAGCGCGAGAACGGTGTAAGCTTGCGGAGATACCAGCACATCTTCGCCGCTTAAACGCAGACGGTCGCTTTTGCCGTTGAGATAGGCTTTTGCTTCAGCTTCGATCAGTTTGGAAACAGGGGCAGGCGACCAGTTTTCACGCGTGATGTTCTCATGTGCCGTCGCAAGCGCGCTGATCCTGCCACTGACGATGTCGACAAACTGAGTGACATCGATCGCTTCGTGCTTTGACTGGTCCACGAGGCTACGGATCAAATTGAGGATGTTGCGCACGCGGTGATTGAGTTCCGCGATGAGCAACGATTGCTGTTCTTGAGACTTGCGACGCTCGCGCTCAGCGTCATCGGTCATCTTGAGGATGATCTCCAGCAAGCTTGTTCTCAGGCCCTCAGCAATCTGCAAGTCATCTGCATTCCAGCGCTCTGAATGGTTGGAGACAACCTGCTCCCACGCAGCAAAGCTGCTGCGCGGCGTCAGCGTGTCGCTGCGCTTGTCTTTTTTGACTGCTTTGTCAGGGTTTCCGCCCCACACGACTTTCTGCGGGAGCTCTCGACGCCACAGCGCGAGATAATCCCTCGGATTGCGTGAGATCGGAACAATGAGTGCGCCGGCCACACGATCTGCAAACGCAGAGGCGGCAGAGATATGCTTCACGATCGAATCTGATGAAATGATCTTGCCGGGCGGCGAGCCATTAAGTGCGGGCAGCATGGCTTCGAATTCTTCGCGATCCGGCGCTGCACCGCGAGCGCGATAAACGTCGCCGGCGTAGATGGACATGCCGTCATGCGCGATGGTCTCAGTCAGCATCTCATCGAGCATGGGCAGATTCTCGATAAGAGTGCGTCCTTGTGCCAGCCGCAACATTAGCTGGTCATGCAAGCGTCGGCCATCTTCGCGGACGGTTTCACTTTTGCGCAGCAACGCCCGATCAAGGGCAAGTGAAAACAGCTGCGAAAAGAGCTCTGCAGTGGTTCGCGTCGCAAAGGGCAGGGGCTTCGCGCTGTAGTGGTGGCATGCAAACAGGCCCCACAACTTCCCTTGATGGACGATGGAGATCGATAAAGATGCACCCACGCCCATATTCTTGAGGTACTGAATGTGGATCGGTGAGACCGCGCGCAGTGTGCTCATGGAAAGATCGAGCGGTTCTGCCCCGAAACGGCCTTCGGGCAGGATTGCAACTGGTTCAGCTTCAACGTCTGCGATGATCCGGAAACGGTTGCGCAGATAAAGCGCGCGCGCTTGTTCAGGTATGTCTGTGCGTGGATAGCGCAGCCCAAGAAAGCTCTCCAGCTCCGCTTCACGTTCTTCCGCGATCACTTCGCCTGTACCGTCCGCATGGAAGCGATAGACCATCACTCTGTCATAACCGAGGATGCTCTTCAGCTTGGCGGCACCGATCCGGCAGATTTTCAGCAGGTCATGCGTCGTTTCGAGCTGTGATGTGAGCGGTCCGAGCAAGTCAAACGGACGCTCTTGTCCTGCACCTGCTGAATGAGGCTCGAAATCGATGACGATTGTGGAGCCTGTACGATGAATGGCGCAATCGAACATCCGGTCATTCACGAGCTCGACGGCAAAAATGCGTTCAACCGCATCATCAGTTTCGAGCGCGAAAAGGCTCGATTTGATACGCTCCAGGGCTGATGGTCGCAGGATTGTATCGAGGCTCGCTCCAACGCGGATGACGGAATTTCCTGCATCATCGTCCGCAAAGCCAAGCATCTCGGAGGCATTGTCCGAATGGTAGGCCACCCTCCAATCGAGGTTCACCGCGAGCAGGCCGCCAAAGGGCTGAATGTAATTGAGGATGTGGATCGGCTCGCGATCGCAATCAGTCAGCTCATAGCGGCGGGGACCTTCGCTCATGCGGCAGCCTCAAGCTGGCTGGTCTCTGCAGCGCGCAGGAAATGCGCAAAGACCGCATTGGCCCCTTGGCATGCTGCTTGTGCCTTCTCATTGCTATATGTCGCGTTGAGGAGCGGCAGAAGATCTTTCCAGAAGCGGTGCATCGACTGATCGCTCAAGAAGCTTTGCGGCAAATGCGCACATGCGATTGAGCTCGCGACCTGACGCTGGATCATGGCATTGCCAAGCGAGGAGCCAGCAAGCGCCCAGACCGCGCCCAAAGGGTCGGCACCCTGCGGCAAATCGAACGTGCCGATGGATGGCGCCATAGCTGCCTTCATCGCGTTAAGGTCTTGCTTGATGAGGTGCGTCTGACGAGGCGGCTGAAGTTCTTCCGGGCAGTCCTCAGCAAACCAGTGCTCAATCGGCGCGCGCGCAGCAAGCTGCACCTGCAGGAATTGCGTATACCCAGCCGCGCTCGTCCAGCCACTATGCGACATGACTGCATCGAGCCGGTCATGTGCAGCACGCGTGCTTGCGCGAAGAATATCGCGCAGTCTGGTCTGGGTTCGGTGATGGCTGATAGTCGGCCCGCTCCCTCTGCTCCAATGGTTCGCATTCGCTCGACGCCATAACCAAGCGCTCTAAGAGCACTCAGCAAATCACCAGCGATTGTCGACCAAATCAGCGAGAGCACGCCAATTCCGCGAGCCGTTTGGGCGCAATTGGCATAGTTTGTAAAGGCTTAGAGCGAATTTTCGCGCCCACGAAGCGCCAAAATCATCCGTTTTCGAGGAGTTTAGTGCCGTTCTTGCGGATCGCACCTTCCAGCATCCCGCGAATGAAGCCCAACGCAGCAGGTAATTCGACGATGAAGATAACCTGATCGTCTTCAATTTCGACTTGGCCATCAATGGATTGTCCCATCGCTGCCACATGCAACGTCATGCAGTCGTCATTTGCCCAACCGGTTTCAACCTGAGCCATGCCGCCAGGAATGTAATCCGCGATCTCGTGACTGCGGTCTTTCAAGCGGCGGCGGACTTCTTCCTTGCCGAGTTCATGGGGCAGAGCGACGCGCATTATCGGTGATCCTCCAGAGCTTCAGGTCCTCCGAAGCGATAATCGAGATAGCGGGACTTGATCGCAAGGTCATCGAGCGCGCCTTCAGCCAAGCGGCGGGTCACACGGTCGACTTCGCCGCTGATCTTTGTGAGGCTTTCAGTCAGGCGCTCGTCAGCGGTCTTCCCGGCATGCGCCTCCTTGCGCAGATGCTCAGGGATCTTGCGATAATTTTCGATCGTCTCAGGGATATATTCGCCCACGAGCTCGCGCACTTCGTTTACCGCAGGATTGTTCTGATCCATCGTCTCTAGTTGCAATCCGAGCGCGTCAAGCTGGACGCCAAGTTGGTCGACAACCTGAACTGCAGGAGGAGGCAGAGCCGGACGTTGCGCTTCGAGCCAAAGCTCTGTCCGCCCAACCATTTGCCGCGCATCGCCTTTCTTCAAGTCAGCGCGCTTGGGGATCTTGATTTTGGGATATTTTGACAGAACACCGACTGCGACGATGGCAGCCAATACCGTCAGCATGATGCCGGTGAAGCCGATCCCATCAATGATAAGGCCGATGGCTACTGCGGCAGCCCAAATGCCAGCAAAAGCAATCAGAATACGCTTGATACGGCTCTTCCAATGCCGCGCCTTCAAATCTGCCGAACCGCGCCCGATGCTTTCAGCCGGGCGATGGGTGCCGCCATCACGCTGCACGGCAAGGCTATTGCCAGCAGCGCTCAGTATTTGATCGGATTCGCGGGTACTATCGGGCATCTGTTGTCAGGCCTCAGCTCTCAAGCGCCAATAGCGATGGCTCGGATGCGACTTTGGCTTGTGCCTGAGCCTGACCTTCAGCCCGCGCAATATAGCCTTTTGACTTCTCCACTTCGCCAGAGAGTGTCTCAACAGTCTGCTTCATGCTTTGCAGAGCGCGAACCTTGAAGTCGTCGACTTCATCCATCGTGTCGTAGATATTCTGGAACGCGCGTTGCAGCGTCTCAAGCGGGATGGTGCTCGATGCAGCCTGCTCGTGAATCTGGCCGGTCTGTTCGCGCAGCAATGTGCTGGTAGAATCGATAATGTCCGTCGTAGTCTGGTTCAGAGCAGTTATCTGGCCGAGCACAAGGCGTTGATTGGTCATCGCCTGCGCGACAGTCACTGCCGTGCGCAGCGCGCCGACAGTAGTGGTTGATGCGCGATCGACGCCTTTCACCAGTTCGACATTGTTCTTCTTGACGAGATCAAGCGCGAGATAGCCTTGCACGCTGACAGCCATTTGTGTGAGCAAGTCTTGGGTACGCTGGCGCACATAAAACAACGCACTCTCTCGCAGCGCCTTCGCCTTCTCCGGATCGGAACTGTCAAGCTCAGCCGCTTTCTCTTCAAGCCTGCCATCAAGCGTTTTGGCGATATGGATCATCTGTTCCAGTTCGCCCATCGCTTCCCATAGCTTCTGACGTTCGACATCGATTGCTGCATTGTCTTCGTGCAGCTCCTTCTTGCCTGATGCGAGCCGTTCAAGGATCGACTGAATATGCCCCTGGCTGCTGGTGTAGCTGTCAAAATAGCGTTGTAGCTTGTTGCCGAAAGGAATGATTCCGAACAGCTTGCGACCACGCATCTTTCCTTTGCGACCCGGATCGAGCTCTTCCACCGTCTTGCGCAGTTCAAGCAAGTCATTGCCGACACCATTGTCCTGATCCATTGCGCGGACCGGACGATCAAGGAAGCGGTTCGACATGGCTGCTGCTGCACGGATCTGTTCCTGACCCATGCGGGTGATCTGATCGACCTTCTCACCAAACGCCGGCGAGTTCGCATCTTCTGCCACCAAGTCCGCGACAAAGCTGTCGACTTTCTCGTCCAGCTTGGATTTCTTCTCTTGCTCCACTGGAACGAGGCCAGCCGCCTTCTCTGCGGCCACCGCTGGCACCGGATCAGGCGGCGTCAGGTCGAAATCGGTTGCGGTCTTAGTCGTCGTTTCTTGCGTGCTCATATCTTCGCGTATCGCTCCCTCAGGCAGCCCGGACGGGACGGGCGCATAGCTATCTTTACTGTATTAGTGCTCTAAGACACAATCTTCAAGGGAATGTGCCTTATGCGCGGGCGAAGGTCCAGCGAAAGCGGGCCTGTAATTCTGAGCTAGGCGAGCGCTGCGAATCCGCGTAAATCAGTCGCTTGAGCTATGTGGGGGATGCCGCAAGGTGGCTGACAACAAAGAATTGAGTGCAAGCGACGCGATACCTAGCCCGACTGAGATAGAGGGAGGGGTTTCGGATGAAAGCGTGCCGAAAGGCGAGGCACCGCGACCATCAATATCGAGTGTGAAGTTCAGCCTGTTGCGCTGGTGGCGTCAGGAAGTCACCGGCACGGTTGATCAGCCTGCAGTCATTGAGAAGCGGCGCGATGAATGCGCTCTGTCTGAACGCTACCTGTTCATGACGGCGATGTCGGGCGGCATTGCGATCCTCGGCCTGTTGCTGTCTTCACCAGCGGTTGTGATCGGGGCGATGCTTTTGTCGCCTTTGATGGGACCGATCATGGGACTGGGGTTCGCGCTCGCGATCGGAGATTACCGCTGGCTGAAACAGTCCGCGCGCTCACTGGCTTGGGGTTCGGCCATGGCGATCCTGTTATGCGCCTTGATTGTATTCTTCTCGCCGATCCAGACGATTACGCCTGAGATTGCCGCGCGGACCCGACCGAACCTGTTCGACTTGTTGGTTGCGCTGTTCTCCGCGCTGGCAGGTGCCTACGCCATGATCCGCGGCCGCGAAGGTACGATCGTTGGCGTGGCTATTGCGACAGCATTGATGCCGCCTTTGGCCGTGGTCGGATATGGCGCGGCGACGCTCAACTGGACGGTCTTTTCAGGCGCTTTACTGCTCTATGTGACTAACCTGCTGACAATTGCGATTACCGCATGGGGCATGGCCCGCCTTTATGGCTTCCGCACAATATTGAGCGAGCGCAATACGCTGTTTCAGAACCTCGCAATCGTTTCTGTAGTGGTAGCGCTCGCCATTCCACTCTTTATCTCGCTTCAGAACATTGCCTGGGAAACCAATGCACAGCGTATTGTGCGGAGTGAATTGCAGGATGCATTCGGTCCAAGCGCGCGGATCGACCAGTTCGATATCGACTTCTCCAATAGGCCTTTGGTGGTCGATGCAACGGTCCTCACGCCGCGATTGCAGGATGATGCCGATGCGGAGCTCAGCGCGGCTTTGGAGCGCCGCTTAGGCGAAGATATCGAGCTGCTGCTTACACAATTCCAAGTCGGCACCAGCGCCAGCGCCGCTGAACAAGCGCAGCTTTCTGCAGCGCGTGAACGCGAAGAGGCAACTGCGCGCGAGCAGGCAGAGGACCTCGCGAAACGGTTGGCACTCGTCGCTGGCGTCACTGAAGATGATGTTCTGGTCGACCGTGGCCGCAAGCGGGCATTAGTCCGCGCGCTTGACCTCGAAGGGGCGACACTTGCTACCTACAATGTGCTTGAAGCGCGCATTGCCGCGACTGAACCTGACTGGACTGTCGAACTTATCCCGCCCGCAAAGCCACTGCCCGCTGTTGCGTTTCAACGTGGCCGTGACGAGGAGGGAGCACCGACTGTTGCTCTGAGCGAGCAAGGGCAGGTGTCTCGCGATCTGGCGATCTGGTCTGCGCGGCGTCTTGGCTTCCCGCTCGTAGTCTCTGGGCCTGAGGATTTGGTCGAGCGCATGGAAACCGAGTTAGCCGATGCTGGCATCGAGCGCGTTCAACGCGGAGTGATAACTCGCAATGGCTCAGAAGTGACCTTGCGCTGGGGCGAAGTGGACTAACGTAGCTTCAAGCCGCCATTTCAAGCGGCGCGATCTCGCCTGACAGGTAAAGCTTTTTCGCCTTCGCACGGGAAAGCTTGCCAGAGCTTGTCCTTGGCAAGGTGCGCGGCGGAACCAGTTCGACCACGCAGCTCATACCGGTAACAGAGCGAACCTTGTCAGCGATCTGATCGCGCAGACGGACGCGCTCTTCAGGATCGGACACGCGGCAATGGACAAGCACTGCGGGCGCTTCCTCGCCATTCTCCGTCTCGACAGAAAAGGCTGCGATATCGCCGTGGTTGAAGCCGGGGAGCTGCTCGACCGCCCATTCGATATCTTGCGGCCAATGATTCTTGCCATTGATGATGATCATGTCCTTGGCGCGGCCGACAATGAACAGATAGCCATCGGCAAGATAGCCCATGTCACCTGTATCGAGCCAGCCGTCTTCCAGGCAGTCTTCTGTCGCTTCCTGATTGCGGAAATAGGAATGCATGACGCTGGGTCCGCTGCACCAGACCTTGCCGATGTGGTGGTCGGGCCGCGCATCGCCCTTCTCGCCGCGGATTTCGACTTTCATGTCGGGCAGAGCTTTGCCGCAATTGACGATCGCACGGTAGCGGGCAGGGCGGGAAAGGTCGCGCGGCGTGCCGGACAAGCGCTCTTCTTCAACGAGTTCAACACGAATGCCTTCGCCCGGCGGCATCACTGTGACAGCGAGCACCGCTTCAGCGAGGCCATAGCTCGGCGTAAATGCGCTCGCTTTAAATCCAGCGTCTGCAAAGGCGTTGACGAATTGCTGCATCACATCCGGACGGATCATATCCGCGCCATTGCCGGCTATGCGCCAGCGCGAGAGATCAAAGCGCTCTGCCACATTGGTCTGGCTGGATATACGCCGGGCGCAGATGTCATAGCCAAAGGTTGGCGAGTAGGAAGCGGTGTTGCCTTTGTTGCGGCTGATCATGTCGAGCCAAGCCAGAGGACGGCGGGCGAAGGCGTCGGGTTTGAGCAGATCAACCGAGAACTGGTTTGCGATCAGTGACAGGAAGCAGCCCACCAGACCCATATCGTGATACCAGGGCAGCCAACTGACACAGCGATCATTCTCGCCCAGATTCATCGATACGGCGTGACCGTAAAGGTTATGCAGCAGCGCGCGGTGCGTTACGGCTACGCCTGTCGGGAAGCGGGTCGAGCCGGAGGAATATTGCAGGTAGCAAATGTCTTCCGGATCGGCTTCGGGAAGCTCGCAATCGGGTGCTTCGCGGGTGGAAAAGTCTTCCCAGCTTTCACCCCGGCAGCCTTGCTTGGTAGCGGCAGCGCTAGCCATCTCGCCGATTTCATCAGGGTAGATGAGGATGGCCGGATCTGAGCTGCTCAGCTGAACCGCCAGCTGGTCGATATAGCTTTCCTTGCCGCCAAAGCTGGTCGGCAAAGGCAATGGAACAGGCCATGCACCGACATAGACGCACGCGCAAAACAGAGCTGCAAACTCTGGACAGGTCTCCGCGATCAGCGCGACGCGGTCTTCTTTCTTGATGCCTGTAGCAATCAGGCGGCGCGCCATAACGAGTGCGTCATCGCGCATCTCTGCATAGGTATACACCCGTGAGAGTTGTCCACGCATGTCGTGAAAATTGAGGCCCTTTTCGCTGCGCGCAGCGTAATCGATGGCTTCATTGAAGGTCGCGAAGTCAGCCCGCTTGCGTGGTAAGGGACAATCATTCGGCGTCGGCGTTAAAGCGGCGTCGGTCATAATAGTCAGCGATACCCGTGGTTTACAGTGCTTTTGAGTGCACCCATGCGTGTGTCCATGGCGGGAAAACCCCTCCCCCGCAAGTTTAGAAGGTTTACCAATTCCCAAGGAGTGTGGCACGAATAAGGCATTATGGTTTCCGATGAAACTAATATGCGGTCAAAGCGCAAGCGTCAAAGACGAGTGGCAAAGCCGCTCGATCAGACGCGATTGCGCGATCTCGCGCTGTCTTATGCCGCACGTTATGCGACAAGTGCAGCCAAGCTAGAGAGCTATTTGCAGCGCAAAATTCGCGAGCGCGGGGTGGCTGAAGGCGAGGAATTGGAGCCGCGAGCCATTGTCGAGCGGCTGGTCGAACTCAAATATGTCGATGATGAAGCCTATGCGCTGGCGCGTTCTGGCTCATTGATGCGACGCGGTTATGGCGCTCGGCGCGTGGAGGAGACCTTGCGGCATTCCGGCATTTCGCAAGAGCTGCGCGAGGAGATAGCGCCAAGCGATTATGCAAGGCGCGAAGCAGCGATCCGGCTCGCACAGAAACGCGGCTTCGGCCCATATGCAAAACTGGCTGTCGATCCGGCGCGCCGTGAAAAGCAGATTGCAGCTATGGCGCGGGCAGGGCATGATTTCGCAAGCGCGCGCTTCATTGTCGAAGCGAGCCGCGAGGAAGAGCTCGATCAATGGCTGATCGAGGCAGCAGATGAAGAGGATGACACATCATGGTGAAAGCATTCAGTCTGCTTTTTGCGTTCCTGCTCGCAGCGTGCTCAGCGGCCGATACCGGCAGTGCGAGCGCACAGACCACTGCGCAAAGTACGACCAATAACGCCGCCAAGACGCATCCCGTTTCCGGCCTCGAGATTATCGAAGTCACAGTCCAATCGGGCGAAAACACCTATATCTTTGATACGGAGCTTGCAGCGACGTCAGACGATCAAGCTCAAGGCCTGATGTTTCGCACCGAGCTCGGCGAGTTTGAGGCTATGCTTTTCCCCTCGAACGGCGCGCAAATGCGCAGCTTCTGGATGAAGAACACACCTTTGCCGCTCGATATTATCTTCATCGGCCCGGACAACCGCATCATCAATATCGGCGCAATGGCTGAACCCTATTCGCTTGATTCTGTGCCTTCGGCCGCTCCTGCGATTGCGGTATTTGAAATTATCGGAGGGCGCGCGGAAGAGCTTGGGATCAAGCCGGGTGATCTGGTGACTTGGGAAGGGTCTTAGTAGTTCAGACGGCCGTCGCCACCCGCGCCCTCCACCCTTCCACCCGGACTGTGTCCCGGTAGGCTCCGGGTGGAAGGGTGGAGGGGGCGGGTGGCATGGTTCACTTAGCAAAAGACTCAATCTCCATCTTGGCCTTGCCGCGCGAATCCGCTAATCGCTCTGCCCATGGGAATCTTCGGAAAAATCTTCACTTGGTGGGATGGTGCGACAATCGGCACGATGCTGTGGTCTGCGCGCAAAGGCGAGCACGTCGGCACTGATGCGCAAGGTAACAAATATTTCCGTTCCAAGGAGAAGGAGGCGGGCAAAGAGCGCCGCTGGGTGATCTATGACGGCGCTAATGATGCGAGCCGCGTGCCTGCTGAATGGCATGGCTGGCTGCACGGCTCCGGTGAAGATGTGCCGGAAAGCTTCTTGCCTGCACCGCGCATCTGGGAAGCCGACTACACCCCGAATGCGACTGGTACAGCCCATGCCTATCGCCCGCAAGGCGCGTTGGAGCGGGGCGGTAAACGTGCAGCGGCAGTGGGCGATTACGAAGCCTGGTCTCCGGAAAGCTGAGAATGATCCGCGCATTCGCGCTCTCTGGCTTTGCGGCAGTCGCTGCGCTAATGCTTTCCGCTTGCAGCGATGAAACCGCTGAGCCGGGGACAGAAGCTTCTGAAGATACGGAACAACCAGCCGCTGCGACCGCCGAAGATGCGGCGCCCGAGCAATTGAACGAGCAAGTAGCCGGCGCCACTCCAATGGAAGAGCGTGTCGCAACGCTGGGTCTCATTAACAAGCGCAACAATGTCTCGCAGGATCTGGAGCTGCGGCCCGGCGAATCGCAAGAGATCGGCCCGGTCATCGTGCGGCTGTCCGCTTGCGAGCGCACTGCGCCGTGGGAAATGCCGCAGGAAACAGGCGCTTTCGTGCAAGTCGATGTGCAGAACCGCGGTTCGGATGAATTCAGCCGCGTCTTTTCAGGCTGGCTGTTCAAGAACTCGCCCAGCGTCAACGTAGTTGAGCACCCGATCTATGACGTTTGGGTCAAAGACTGCGCAATGAATTTTCCTGGCGAGGAATGATGCGCTTGCGCGTCTATCAGGATTTCTTGAAACGCTTGAGGCAAAGACATATTCGCTGAACCTCGCGAGGTTGCGAGGCGTTCGAGATAGTCGCCTTGCGGCAGCTCCAGTGCTCCCAACCGCGCGAGATGATCCGTCATGAACTGGCAATCGAGCAGCTGGAACCCGGCATAGCGCATGAGTGCGACGAGCCAGCACAAAGCGACTTTGCTGGCGTCCGTTTCGCGGCTGAACATGCTTTCGCCGCAGAACACCCGGTCAAAGCTGACGCCATAAAGACCGCCGACCAGCTTGCCTTCGTGCCAGCATTCGATCGAATGCGCGTGACCAGCCTCGTGCAATTGACGATAGCTCGCCTGAATGCGCATGCTGATCCAGCTTTCCGGATGGCCCGCGCGCGGAGCAGCGCAAGCCGCGATCACATCATCAAAGGCCTTATCGATGGTGACGGAGAAGCGTTCTTGCCGCAGCGCTTTGCGCAGGCTTTTGGACACACGCAGACCATCCAAAGGAATGATCGCGCGTTCACGCGGTTCGACCCAGAACAGGTCGGGATCATCGCGCCTATCAGCCATGGGAAATATGCCGCTGCGATAGGCGAGCAACAGCATTTCCACCGGTATTGGCTCAGGCAAAGGCGCGTGCATAAACGATGCTCTAGCAGAGTGCGTTCAAAAGCCATTGCATGAATTCGCAACTCACCGGTTGCGCTGCGCTGCGCTTGGCAGTAGAGGGCTGCCCTTGCTGCAGGGGTGTAGCTCAGTTGGTAGAGCATCGGTCTCCAAAACCGAGGGCCACGGGTTCGAATCCTGTCACCCCTGCCATTTCCTGACAGCGGTATTTGTAACTCGGTGACTGGACCGCGGAGGACTCGCGTGCCTACGCGTTTACTGCGTGCGGCGGCAAATCACGCGGCTGTGCGGCCCGCATGCGGTGGAGTTCTTCTGCCAGCATTGGCTCGCCGATGTAAAAGCCTTGAATCAGCTCAACACCTGATCGCTTGGCGATCAGCAAGTCGATCTCGTCTTCGACCCCTTCGATCAGGCAGCTTAGCCCCAATACGCGTGACATGCCTGCCAGCGAGTTCAGGATCTGGCTTGTCAACGGGTCGCTCGGATTGTCGAGGAAAGAGCAATCAACTTTAAGCTTCTGGATCGGCAAAGCGCGCAGGTATGAAAAGTTCGAATATCCTGTGCCGAAATCATCAAGTGCGATGGTAAAGCCGTGTGCTGTAAGCTTGCGCAGATTGGCATTCGCTTTATCGAAATCAGCCATCATGGCTGTCTCAGTCACTTCGAACTCGACCAATGATGGATCGATGGCATAGTCGGTTGCGAGTTTGATGATCTGCGTAATTGTCGGGTCCGACATCAAGTCGAAGCTCGACAAGTTCACGGAAATCGGCAGCGGATCATCCCATTGCGTCAGCGCGGCGAATGCCTTTTGCGCAACTGTCAGCGTTATGCCGGTAATCAGACCGCTCTCTTCAGCAATCCGGATGAATCTGCGCGGTTCTACATTGCCGATCGACGGGCTTTCCCAGCGCGCGAGCGCTTCAGCGCGAACGATCTGGTTCTTCGCAAGATCGAATTGCGGCTGGAACACAAGGGTGATCTCGTCGGCGAGGTTCGCATTACGCAATGCGCGTTCGACTTCGTGTTGCGCTTCTGCTTGCAAGGCATGATCGTCATTGAAGATGACGACCCGGTTCTTGCCTTGCTTCTTCGCGACCATCAATGCGTAGTCAGCCTGACTGATCTGAGCGCGGCTACTGACACCTGGCTCCAGCTCCTTGCACCCGATCGAAGCAGAAATCTGCACATGCCGTCCATCGATCGCATAGGGTTTAGAAAGGGCCATGAGCCATGCTTCACAGCGGGCTCTGATTTCCTCATCATCTTGCGCGCTGGTGAGAAGCACGTTGAATTCATCACCGCCCATGCGGCTCACATGTGTGCCTTGACCCGTGCAGAGTTTGAGCCGCTGCGAAACTTCTTGCAGCAAGGCATCGCCGGTCATGTGACCATGAATGTCATTGACGGTCTTGAAGCCATCGAGATCAATCAGCATTAGCCAGCCGCGCTCGCTATTGTCATTGCTCACTTGCGAAGCAGCTACGCGGGTCAGGCTGTTGCGAAGTGCTCCAAAGAAAGCGCGCCGGTTCGGCAGTTTGGTCAGGCTGTCCGATAGCGATTTTTCGCGCAGTTCCTGTCCGATAACCTTTGCTTCTTCGAGCTGGCCTTGGGCTGCCAATTTGGCTTTGGCGATGTCCATGATCGAATTACGCAACAGATACGCGATCGAAAGCGAGGCCATTGCTGCTGCAAACGTCAAAAAGGCATAGACAAGGTCCGTGCTCGCATCCGCGCGCGGCAGGAAATAGAGCATCGCGAGCAAAGCGAGGCCAATCGACAAAAAGGAATGTCGCAGGTTTGAACTCGCCAGACCGAACACCATCACCATCATGATGAAATAGGTGAGCTTTTCCGGCTGGAAATTGATTGTCAGCGCGGCCATCACGTTAAAAACAACGCTGATATTCATCACCATGAAGATGGCGGCTGAATGGTCAGGGTGAGCGGGCTTGCGCAGACGTACGAAACCGTAAGTCCCGATTAGTCCTGCGATGAACGAGAGACTCCCCATCTGGATGCGCTCAAGCCCTGTGAAATACAGGAGATGCGTCGGGAACATCGCGAAATAATACAGCGCAAAGGCGGCAAAATACCCCCGCAGGATCGGACGATAGATTTCATGCAGGATCGATTCAGCTTTCTTGTGAGCTGTCGATTGTGATCGATACACGCGCTAGCCCTTTCGCGACTCTGAGAAAAGCTAATAGTTTGAGGCGATTAAAGTTTGTTAAACGCGTCGTTACTTGGCGCTTAACCATGGCTGGCGAGCGGGTCCTTGAAGAGGGAATAGGGAGTTTTGCTGAGCACGGATTCGCTCGGGATCGCCTAAGCTGTTGCGACAATTTGAGCAGGACCAAGGCGGTTCATTGGTCCCAGCGGTTGTTTGGTCTCGATCCATTAACCTTGATTGGCTAAACGCGCAGCATGACGGGGGACCATACCACATCTGCAAGCGCCAATAGGGGATTGCTGTCCCATATTCGGGACGCCGACTGGCTCGATAAAGAGCGGGTACGGGCTTACGCGGTTATCTATTTCCTGGGTTCGCTCGGCATGATCGCAAACACCTATGTTAAAGCCATGGGCGGCGTGGGCAGTGACTTCCTTGCGTTCTGGGGGGCTGCAAGGATTACGCTGACGGAAGGCGCTGCAGCAACGTACGATATTGCGCTCCAGAAAGCGGTGCAGGCCTCGACCGGTTTTGACGAGGTGTTCGCATTCGTAAACCCGCCGCCATTCCTGTTTGCCGTGACGCCGTTCGGCGCGCTTCCTTATCCGGTGGCGTGGATCGCCTGGGTCGTGACGACGTTTGCGATCTGGTTCGCGATTAGCTGGAAAGTCTATCCGCGCTTCTGGCCGCTTATCCTCGCTTACCCTGGCGCGATGATCGCAGCGAGCCATGCGCAGAATGGATTGCTTACAGGCGCGCTTCTGGTCGGCGGTGTGGCCTTTTCAAGCAAGCGCCCGATTGTCGGCGGAGCGATGATCGGCGCTCTGGTGATCAAGCCGCATCTGGCGGTCCTCTTGCCGTTCTGGTTGGCAGCAGGCGGGAAGTGGAAAGCCTTTATCGCGGCAGGTGTATCTGCGGTAGGACTGCTCGCACTGTCATGGGCTGTCTTCGGCACAGAGACTATGCTGGCATACACCACCAGTTGGGAGAAAAGCGCGATCCTGATGGCACAGGATGACGACGACTTCTTCCTGCGCATGGCAACGCTTTACAGCCAGCTGCGTATCTGGGTGGGCCATGAAATCGCGCTCGGCGTCAATATCGTGACTGCGCTCGGCATGATCGTTCTCGTGTGGCTTAGCTGGAAGCGCTTCGGCGGCGATATGGCGGCAAGCGGCGCACTGGCTCTGGCGGCGACACCGCTCGCATCGCCTTACCTCTTTAATTACGATCTTGCTTTTCTCATCCTGCCGACCTTGTGGCTGGTTGCCGAAGCGCGTGATCGGGAAGGCGGCTTCCGTCCGTGGGACAAGCTCATCCTGCTCGCGCTCTGGCTATCGCCGTTTGTGACCCGCGCGATTGCTTTGCCGCTGCACCTTAACCTCATGCCGCTCGCTAGCGCAGCGATGGTCTGGCTGATCTGGCACCGGGGCAAGACCAAAATAGCGGGAACCACTTAGCGGGTAAGTCTTTGAATCAACGGACGAGGAGGACGAATATGATGGAGTTAAACTATGTCAGGTCTGTCCTACCGCACTTCGCGCCCGGACAATTGGGTGGCACCACGCCCGCACAGTGATGCAAACAGTCGCCGTATGAAACACGGGCGTATCCGCCCAATGGAGGAGCCAAGCTTTCTCGAACGGCTACTTGGACCCAAACTGTAAGGCCGAAGCGCACTATCGCGCTTTTGCACGCTGAACAGTGATGCGCTATGAGCGCGTATGATCAGAGCCGGAGCGGTGGGCGCCCGGCTCTTCTCACATCTGCCATCAACATCAATACTCGTTAGGCTCTTCCGGCGTTTCGCGGCCATAGGTCTTGCCCGCAGTCTTGTCGCCTTTCGCCAGCTTGAAGATCACGCCTGAAAGCAACAGGATCGCAAGCAGGTTCGGCAAGGCCATCGCTGCATTGGAGATGTCGCCCAAGCGCCAGACCAGCGTCAGGTCCTGCGTGGAGCCAACGTAGATCACCACGCACCAGAGTACCCGCCAGATCATATGCAGGATCTTCTCGCCGCCGCGCGTCGAACCCGGGATGCGATCATAGATGAAAGTGATCGCGCGCTCGCCATAATAACTCCACGTCAGCAGAGTGGTGAACACGAACAGGATCAGCGCGGTCGATGCGATCAGCGTGCCGATTGGAATGCCGAAAACCTGCACCGGGAAAGCGGCCGCAAATGCGCCGCTTGTCATCGCAAACCCTTCAAGGTCCGAATTCCACGCATGGGCGACCGCTTCGCCGCCGCCGGTGAAATCACCTTGCACCGTCAGAATGACCAGCGCGGTCATGGTACAGATAATGATCGTATCAATGAAGGTGCCGAGCATCGCCATACGGCCTTGCTGCTCAGGGTCATTGGTCTGCGCGACCGCGTGTGCAATCGGGGTCGAACCCTGACCCGCTTCGTTTGAGAACAGGCCGCGCGCAACCCCTGCGCGGATCGCCAGCGCAATCGCTGCGCCGACAAAGCCGCCGGTGGCTGCTTGAGGGTTGAATGCGCCTTGGAAGATCAGTGCGAAGGTCGCTGGAATGTCCTGAATGTTCAGGATCAAAGCAACGATCGCCATGACAATGTAAGCGGCTGCCATGAACGGAATGACCTTCTCAGCAACGCTACCGATCGACTTGATGCCGCCAATGATAACAACGAACACGGCAATCGCGACGATCAGTCCGCCCAGCCATTCCTCTATGCCGAACAATTCATTGAGCCCGTCAGCCACCGCATTCGCCTGGATCGAGTTGCCGGTCACCATCGCGGAGAACAGCGTGCCCAGGCAGAAGATGATCGCGAGCCAAGTGTATTTAGGGCCAAGGCCCATCATGATGTAGCTCATAGGGCCGCCGCGATAGACGCCGTCCGATGTCTTTTCACGGTAGCGGATCGCAAGCGAACCTTCGGCAAAGGCCAGCGCCATGCCGATCAGCGCAGTGACCCACATCCAGAAAATCGCGCCAGGTCCGCCGAGTGCAATTGCGGTTGCAACACCGGCAAGGTTACCTGTGCCGACTTGCCCGGACAGTGCAGTCGAGAGCGCCGCGAATGGCGAGATTTCTCCATCGCCTTCGCCCTTGCGACCAGCAAACAGGCCCTTGAACGCGCTGCCAAGCTGGCGGATCGGGTAAAATTTGAGCCCGAACATGATGTAGAGCCCGATGCCGAGCAGCACGATCACCATCGGAGGGATCGGCTGACCACCGACGGACAGCCATGGCAGCAATTCGCCATTCCATGTCCCGCCCCAGATGAAATCGGATATATTTGTCACGCGGTCGATCAGGCTGACCGACTCTGCCTCAACAGCTGCCATTATGGGGTTCCCTCATGCGTCCCTGAATTAAGGCGCGCACGCTAGAGAGGTGATTGGCTCGACGCAACAACCAACATACTTGCTTTTGCCGCGCTGTGATCCTATCTGGCTCCCCGTCTTCCGACATTGGAATCAGATAGAGCCCCTCCCGAACACTTGTTCGGGGCGGCGAGAAGCCCTACCTGAAACACAAGGTTGCTGAAGGCACGACACTTTATCGAGGACGGTAGGCTCGCATCATGGCCGAAGAGAAGAAGCGCAAGACATCACCGGCGGAATTCGTCAATCAGGTCCGCACGGAAACCAGCAAGGTTGTGTGGCCGACGCGCGAAGAAACCGTGCGCACTGCGATTTTCGTATTCATCATGATGATCATCCTTTCGCTGTTCTTCCTTGGTGTCGACACCGTATTCAATGGGATCGTGCGCTGGCTGCTGACGCTGGCGTAATCGGGCTCACACAGACTTTCAGGGACTAAAGGATACCCACATGGCTCGCTGGTATATCATCCACGCCTATTCCGGATTTGAGAACAAGGTCCGCGACCAGATCATTTCTGAAGCGGAACGTCTTGGCTTGTCCGATGGTGTTGAAGAAGTCGAAGTCCCGACTGAAACCGTGACGGAAGTAAAGCGCGGCAAGAAGGTTCAGGTCGAACGCAAGTTCATGCCGGGCTATGTCCTCGCCAAGCTCAAGATGACAGATGACGTCTATCACCTGGTGAAGAACACACCGAAAGTGACGGGCTTTCTCGGCTCAGGCAACAAGCCGCAACCGATCAGCGAAAAAGAAGCTGCGCGTTACTTCGGGGGTGTCGAAGAAGCGAAGGCTGCGCCCAAGCAACAGATCAGCGTCGACTACGAGATCGGCGATCAGGTCAAGGTCCTGGACGGCCCGTTTGCGAGCTTCAACGGCGTTGTCGAAGAACTCGATTTTGACAAGCAGAAGGTCAAGGTTTCCGTTTCGATCTTTGGCCGTGCAACGCCGGTGGAACTCGACTTCGAACAGGTCGAGCTGGTCAAGTAATCTGCTCTCACAGAATTCCCGAGATTATCAAAGGGCGTCCGCTGCGGCGCCCTTTTTCTTTTGCGATGTCGGCTAACGATCCAAATTGCGAGGGAATATCATGGCGAAATGCAAGCCCTCTTGCAGACATTGGCTAGACAGCCGCTATTCGACTGGCGATTATTGATTAGGCCTTTTGCTGGATCTCTGATAGCAGAGTTTCGCTGGCGTCGTAATTTGCGACGGACTTCGGATTATGACGACCGCCGCTTGCCTTTGATGGCCCCGGCGCAAAACAGACGACGACTTCCTTTCATTTGACGATTGTATGCACGACCGTTTCGCATGTTGCGAAGCGGCAACCCTATGCCTTCTTGAAAGGAACTATGATGAGCAAGACCGGAACCGTGAAATTCTTCAATACAGATAAGGGCTATGGATTCATCCAGCCCGACGACGGCTCAAATGACAGCTTCGTCCATATCAGTGCCGTGCAGGCTGCAGGCATGCAGGCGCTCGATAAGGACCAGCGCCTCAACTACGAGGTAGAAACTGGCCGCAATGGCAAGGAAAGCGCAGTCAATCTGTCTGCTGCTGATTAATCAGTTTGCCTGAGTTCCTCTCGCGTGCTTCTGCGACCCGGCGCGCGAGAGGGACATCGATTCAGGGCATGAGACTTGGAAGGTGCAGCCATGAAGCAAACATTCGAATTCTATGATGCGAGAGCGCGCGAAGCAGCTCAAGAAGCGAAAGAGGCTACGCTCGAGAACGTGAAAGAACGCAACCTGCGTGCAGAAAAGACTTGGCGAGGACTGGCGAACCAAGCGCGAAAGGTCGTAATCGACCGAGCAAAGGCCGAGCGCGAACGAGAAGAGCGCCGCCACGCGGAGGCTGATCCAACATAAGCCCGGGAAGGCGCAGGAAGGCAAACGTCCGCTTCCCACCGCCAATTGCCGTCATTTCCTACCTTCGCGCACATCGGCAAAACAAACAGGCTCCGCGATGTCGCGGAAATCATTGGAAAGCCGTAGGAAATGGAAAGTCACACTCTTACATCTGCGTTGAAGCGCAAAGCCTTGGAAAGGCACATTTTCTGCGCGAAACCGCTTTATTGGAAAAACGCGCTTAGCGTATCGCAATTGCACAGCACGGCGGGTGGCTCAGTAAGCCGCTTCAACACCCCCAAAACGCTTGCATTTCCTTGCGGAATCGCTAGATGCGCCGCTTCTCATTCAAAAGTGAGAAATCCGCGCGGGAGGCTTGCTCACGCAGGCCGCTGGACCGCTTAACATGAGAGCCGCATCAAACGGGCGCTAAGCCTAGTGGTTCGATAGTGAGAAAGGAGGCCATTCGTGGCCAAGAAAATCGAAGGCTATATCAAGCTGATGGTGCCTGCCGGCACCGCCAATCCTTCGCCCCCGCTGGGCCCGGCACTGGGTCAGCGCGGCGTGAACATCATGGAATTCTGTAAGGCGTTTAACGCTGCCACAGACGACATCGAAAAGAACGCTCCGGTCCCGACAGTCATCACTGTCTATGCCGACCGTTCGTTCAGCTTCATCACCAAGCAGCCAACTGCGACTTACCTCATCAAGAAAGCAGCCAAGCTGAAGTCAGGCTCTGGCGAGCCAGGCAAGGTTTCTGCCGGCACGATCAAGTCGAGCCAGGTCAAGGAAATCGCAGAGGCCAAGATGAAGGACCTCAACGCAAACGATATCGATCAGGCGATGAAAATCATCGAAGGCTCTTGCCGTTCGATGGGCCTCGACGTGGTGGAGGGCTAAGGCAATGGCAAAGCTGACAAAGAAGCAAAAGGTGCTGGCTGAGCTCGATAGCGAGAAGCTGTACACCGTCGACGATGCGATCAAGACGCTGAAGGAACACGGCTCGAAGAAGTTCGACGAGACCGTTGAGCTGGCGATGAACCTGGGCGTTGACCCGCGTCACGCCGACCAGATGGTTCGGGGCATGGTTTCGCTGCCATCAGGCACAGGCAAGGACGTGAAGGTTGCTGTGTTCGCCAAGGGCGACAATGCTGAGAAAGCAACCGCTGCAGGCGCTGACAAGGTTGGTGCAGAAGATCTCATGGAAGACATGCAGGCGGGCAATCTCGACTATGACCGCGTGATCGCGACCCCTGACATGATGGGTGTTGTTGGTCGTTTGGGTAAGATTCTGGGTCCCAAGGGCCTGATGCCGAACCCGAAGCTTGGCACTGTCACGCCGAATGTGGAGCAGGCCGTTAAGGACGCCAAGGGCGGCCAGGTCGAATTCCGCGTTGAGAAGATGGGGATCATCCACTCCGGCATCGGCAAGCTTTCCTTCAAGGACGACGACTTGAAGGCGAACTTCGAAGCGCTCACGCAAGCGATCGTGAAGGGCAAGCCATCGGGTGCGAAGGGCAAGTACGTGAAGCGTATCTCGCTCACATCGACGATGGGCCCAGGCCTCAAGATCGATCTCGCCGAGGTCGAGGGGGCGTAAGGCTTTTCGCACACGCATCCGCGTGTGCGTCCTCGCTAGACGGCCAGCAGAGCTGGCCCCGCTGCGGGCGGCCGGTTGGCCTTGCGAAACCTACGGTTTCGTTGGACCAAGCCAATTACATTCTTTCCTACTTGGTTGGGAATTGCGAAGGGCCGGGGGAAACCTCGGCCCTTTCTCATTGTTGTGCGTTAATGTCCGAAATTGGGGTGGAAAGCGGAAGGCTAAAATTCGACTAGAAATAGGCTGTACGCCAAGCTGTAGAACTGCCTAATTTGTTGGCCGTTCTCCATATCTGCGTTAGCGATAGCGATGATGCCCCGATTTGTAATCGGATCGAATTGCATTGTGGTCCAAATGCCTGGGTCAGCACCGTTATGACCCATGAGTGGACGGTTCTGAAGCGCGCTTGGTGCTGCGCTGGTTCCCCAGAACAAACCAGACGAAATCTCGCCATCAGGCAAATTAGTCGTTTCGGTGAGGTCGATACCAGAAACCGCAAGACTAACTGCTGGAGCTGGAATAACTTGCTCCCCATTTAACTGACCCCCTTCGGTCATGGCGACAAGGTATCGGGCTAGATCGTTGGCCGAACTTCGCAGGCCTCCATCAGGCCACGTAGCAAGAGAGTAATGTGGATATGCAGAGAAACCGTTGTCTGAACGCTCATAAAGTTGGGCTGCGCTGCGCTGATCAACATCGCTTAAAAACCAAGTTGTTGCCTCCATACCCATTGGATCGAATATCTTCTGTTGAGTGTATAGCTCAAAGGGCAACCCGAGTTTATCCGACAACGCCTGAGCAGCGAGACCAGAAGCAATGTTTGAGTAAGAATAATTACGGCCCGGCGCATACTCTGAGAAGTTTTGCGATCCCTCGTAGAGTTCTCCTTGCGCGGTCAAATACGACTGGAGATAGTTTGAAAGCGTGATTGGATGACGATCGTGGCCCATCGCATAAGCACGATCATAAGAAGGCTCGTGGTCGACAATCCCAGATGTGTGAGTGGCAAGATGAAGGAAAGATACGTCTTTTCCTGTCATTCTCGGGTCATCTATTTGGAACGATAGGTAATCGCTAATTGGTTCGGTTAGACTGAAACTGCCTTCCGTGCTTGCGATTGCTGCGGCGGTGCCAATGAAGGTCTTACTTATCGAGCCAAGAGGAAATACGGTATCGGGAGAGGCTAGCCGATCTGCTTCTATGTCAGCATAGCCATAGCCCTTGGCAAAAGTCACTTGTCCATTGTCTACGACCAGAAAAACAAATCCAGGTGCAAGACCGTTTTGCAAGGCGTCATTTACTTTGCCTTCGAATGCAGACAGAGCAATTTGGTCCGCAACTTTTAGAGGTACTGATGTGGCTTGCTCGGCCTCAACCTCTCGAACTTTCAAAGAATCACTGGTCTGCGCATCGAAACTTACTGTTGTAACAGCTACCAAAGTAATGAGGGATTCGCGGATAAATTGCATTTGTAACCTCAAAAGCTGCGCTCCGATCTAGCCCCTTATGAGAAGCTATAGGTGTAAGCAAATCAGTTCGCCTCACCTGTCGGAGTTCCAGTGCTATGAACGTCCGCAATTGGGTCGTTAGCGGACGTTCGCCAGTTTGCTGGTCAAATCCCGCCCATTGTGTAAGCGAAGCCCTCTTCTTCCAGCCCCTTACACAAATCCGCCATGCACGCATCAAGCGCAGCCTGGTCGGTTGAGCGCACAACAAAGTTGGAGCCGACTTTGCCTTCCTTGAAGAAGGGATAGCTCCCGATCTGGCATTGCTCATGAGCTTGCTCGACTTTGCGGAGCATCACAGCCACTTCGCTTTCCGGAATGAAGCCGCCGACCGTTTCTGCGATTAGCGGTGCGCCGCCTTCCAGCTCGCCTGTGAGTGAGTCGAGCATGCCGGCAGTGATGTGCGGCACGCCTGCCATCAGGAAGATGTTGCCGATCCGGATGCCGGGTGCGCCCGACATGCGGTTGCGAATGAGCTCAGCACCCTCGGGCACGCGCGCCATACGCAAGCGGCCTTCGTTCACGCCGCCTTTGTCTGCGTAATACTTCTCCAGTATCGCACGCGCTTCCGGGTGGACGATAACCTCTACACCCAGCGCCTTCGCGATCGCATCGACCGTTATATCATCATGCGTCGGTCCGATCCCGCCGGTCGTGAAGACATAGTCGTTTTCGGCCCGCAAGGCATTGAAGGCGGCTACAATTCTATCTTCGTCATCGGCCACGACGCGAACTTCAGCCAAGCGAATGCCTTGCACCTGCAGCCAGCTTGCGACTTGCGCGATGTTCTTGTCATGGGTGCGACCGGACAGGATCTCGTCGCCAATAATGACAAGCCCTGCGGTCCAGATTTTCTCAGGAGAATTCATGACCCTTCGGTTAGGACAGAGGGCAACGAGAAGAAACCCCTATTCGGCGGCTTCCAGCTGTTCAGCCTTGCCTTGCGCTGTTTCAGCGCCCGCAGGCAGGAATGCCAGCAAGCCGTCTTCTATCTCGCCATCGCGCATGATCTTCCGATCGAAGCGGTATTCCTGGTTGAGCCGCCAAGGGTACTCGGTCGCGCTCTTGGGCATAATATGCTTGCCGCGCTGAATATAGCCGGAGGAGAAATCGAACAGATCGTCTTCTTCGAGCTTGGCTTCGGCTTGCGGCGGCAAGTACGGCATGGCGATCTTGCTGCCCTTAGTTTGCATCGTGTTGAGGACGCGGCAGACATATTCGGAGTTCAAGTCCGCACGAAGTGTCCAGCTCGCATTGAGATAGCCGAACACAACCGCAAGGTTGGGCAGGTTCGAGAACATGCAGCCCTTGTAATAATAGCGCTCGCTGAAATTGACCGGCGTACCATCATGGCTGATCGCGATCTTGCCCGCGATTGCGAGGCTGAGGCCCGTTGCCGTGACGACAATGTCCGCCTCCAGCAGCTCGCCTGATTTCAGCCGAACACCGCCTGCTTCGAACGCTTCAATGTGGCCGGTCTTGATCGAAGCATTGCCTGTCTTGATCGCTTCGAAGAAATCGCCGTCGGGCACCAAGCAAAGGCGCTGATCCCACGGATTGTAGGGCGGAGTGAAATCCGCTTCGTCATACTGGCCAGCACCAAGATGCTGATCGACACCTTTCTTCAGTGCATTCTTGACCTTGTCCGGCTTGTTGCGCGCCATCTTGAAAGCGAAATCCTGGAACCAGATGTTCTTCGCTCGCGTGATCTTGTAAGCCAGACCTTCCGGCAGGATCTTGCGCATGAAGTTCGCCAGCCCGTCTTTGGCGGGGCGACTTATCATCCAGGTTGGCGTGCGCTGCAGCATGGTCACATGCGCGGCCTTGTCCGCCATCGCAGGGACGATCGTTACCGCTGTTGCGCCTGATCCGATGACCACAACTTTCTTGCCTGAGTGATCGAGGTCTTCCGGCCAGAATTGCGGGTGGATGACGTCGCCGTCGAACGCGCTGAAATCGAACCCGGCATTGTAAGGATCATCGTAATCGTAATAGCCGGAGCCGAGATAAAGGAAGTTCGCGGTAAGCGTATTGCGCTGGCCATCACCGGTTTCGACAGTCACATTCCATTGAGCGGCATCGGTGTCGAAATCGGCAGCGATCACTTTGGTGTCAAACTGGATATGCTGGCGGATATCGCGCTCATCGACGATACGGTTCAGATATTCGATGATCGAGGGGCCATCGGCGATCGATTTCTCATGCTTCCACGGCTCGAACACAAAGCCGAGCGTATGCATATCGCTGTCCGAACGAATGCCAGGATATTGGAACAAGTCCCATGTTCCGCCGAGATTCTCGCGCTGCTCGACGAGCGCGAAGGTCCGACCGGGACTGTGCATCTGCATATGCGCAGCCATGCCGATGCCGGAAATCCCTGCGCCTACAATCAGAACGTCAGTGTCTGGTGCTTGCATCGCTTCTGTGTCCTCTCGCCTGCCGAGAGATGTGTAAGCGAGCTCAGACAAAAATGCGAGTCACCATTGCATTTTGCAACTGACTATGCCGCTTGAGTGGGTTAGGGCGCGCGCGATGTCTATTCCCACACGCTTGTTTATCGCCGCTTCTTTGATCCCCTTGGCCTCGCCGCTAATGGCGCAGGACGTGGTAGAGGACGATGCTGACGCGCTCGACGATGTTATCGTCGTGACCGGTCAGGGCTTGGAGCAAGCTCCGTCCGTCGCCGCCTATGCCGTAAGCGCGATTGATCGCGAGGACCTGCTGTCTGTGCCCTCGGGACGGCTCGAAGAAGCGCTCGGCTCGGTTGCCGGCTTCCAGCAATTCCGGCGCTCTGACAGCCGCTCGTCAAACCCCAGCGCGCAAGGGGTGACGTTGAGAGCGCTTGGTGGCAATGCGACGAGCCGCGCGCTTGTCCTGCTTGATGGCGTGCCGATGGCGGATCCGTTTTTCGGCTATATTCCATTGAGCGCACTGGCACCTGAAAGGCTTTCGAACATTCGTGTGACGCGCGGCGGTGGCTCCGGTCCGTTCGGGGCAGGCGCTTTGTCGGGCACGATTGAACTGGAAAGCGCGAGCGCTCAATCGCTGTCCCCGTTCCAGGCGAGCGCGCTCATCAATGATCGCGGCGAGACAGAAGCGAGTGCGACTGTCGCTCAACGCTTGGGCAGCGGCGAGGTGACCGCGTTTGGCCGGTGGGATCGAGGGCGAGGATTCTTCACAACGCCTGAAGAGCAGCGCGTGCCTGAAAGCGCAAGAGCCGCTTTCGACAGCTGGTCTGCGGGGCTTCGCTCAGTCGTTCCAGTCAGCTCGGATGTCGAGCTTCAAGCGCGAGTACTCGCATTTCGCGATGAACGCACGCTGCGGTTCGATGGAGCCGATTCCTCCAGCGAAGGGCAGGATGCAAGCGTGCGGCTGGTCGGACGCGGCGACTGGCAGTTCGATGCGCTTGCCTATGTCCAAGCGCGCAATTTCTCTAACATCGTGATCAGTTCGACGCGCTTTGTACGTGTGCTCGATCAGCGCAACACGCCTTCGACCGGCCTTGGTGGCAAGCTTGAGCTGCGCCCTCCGGTGGGCGACGATCACACGTTGCGGCTTGGCGTTGACTATCGACGCGCGGATGGTGAGCTGCAGGAAGAAGCGTACAGCGCGTTCACGGGCGCCTTGCGAGAAAGGCGCCGCGCTGGCGGTGTGAACAGCAATCTCGGCTTGTTCATTGAAGATGACTGGCGGGCGGGGCGCTTACTCCTAACAGGAGGCCTGCGGGCCGACTACACACGCATTGCAGATGGCTTCTTTCGCGCTGAAAACGCTGGCGGCGAAATTGTAGCTGAGACAATCGCGCCGACGCGCAGCAATTGGAGTGTCAGCTGGCGTGCGGGTGCGACCTATCAACTGAATGAAAATGCATCCTTGCGGGCAGCGGCCTACACTGGACTTCGTTTGCCGACCTTGAACGAGCTCTACCGGCCCTTTGTTGTTTTCCCGGTTGTTACGCAGGCGAACGCGGCTCTCCAGAATGAGCGCCTCGAAGGCTACGAGGTTGGCGCGGACCTCACGCTCGCGCCCGGTGTCTCCTTCTCGCTGACAGCGTTCGACAATGAAGTCGAAGGCGCAATCGCCAATGTAACCTTGGAGCCGAATTCGCGACAGCGGCAGAACCTGCCGGCAATATCCTCGCAAGGCCTGGAAGCGGCAGCACAGATCGAGCTGGGGCGTTTCTCAGTGCAGGCAAGCGCTGTCTGGAGTGATGCGGAAATCAAAGGCGAGGGCGCCTCAGTCGCGCTTGATGGCAATCGGCCCCCTCAAGTTCCCCGTTTTGCTGCGGCTGCTACTGCGATCTGGCAAAACGAACAGGGCTGGCAGATTGCAGCACAACTTCGTCACACGGCGAAACAGTTCGAGGACGATAGGGAAACAGATGCTTTGCCATCAGCCACTACACTGTCTGGATTTGCGAAAATCACGTTGAATGGAAGTCTGCAGTTAGTCCTGCGCGGAGAGAATTTGACTGACGAGACCATCGTCACTCGAAACTCCAATGGCGCGATTGACCTTGGAGCGCCCAGAACGTTCTGGATTGGCTTACGCTACGGCATCTGATGGTTAGCCAACGCTCCTGTGGTAAATTTGCACCGCGAATAGGACAAGTCGCGGTTCAGGCTTGTAACTTTAAGACTTTCATGGATACTCTCATGGAATAAAGCACCAAAATAGGTGCTAACCTGTGGAGAGGGAAATAATGGAACGTAAGCTCGCATCTTATGCGGCAGGACTGCTTGTCGGCACCTGCCTTGCAACCCCCGCATTTGCGCAAGACGATGGCACTGAGCCACAAGCGCCTGAAGCGCGCGATGATGTTATCATCGTGACGGCAACGCGCCGCGCTGAAGACGTGCAGGATATTCCAATTGCTGTGACCGCGGTCACGCCTGAAACGCTCGACAAGCAAGGCGTTGTCAACGTTCAGAACATCACTTCGGTCAGCCCGAGCTTCTCGACCTCGAATGCCCAGATCGCGTCAGGCTCGGTCGTCCTGCGAATTCGCGGTGTTGGTACAACATCCAACAATATCGGTTTTGAAAGTGCGGTCGGCATTTTCGTCGATGGCGCATATCAGTCGCGTCCTGGCGTTGCGCTGTCTGAATTTGTTGACGTCGAACGCGTTGAAGTTCTGCGCGGCCCACAAGGTACGCTGTTTGGCCGTAACACGTCGGCCGGTGCTTTGAACATCACCAACCGCCGTCCTGATGTGACGGAGTTTGGCGGCTTCGCCAACGCAACATATGGCAACCATGACCTTCTTAGCGTTCAGGGAGCCATCAACGCGCCTCTGATCGAAGACACTCTAGCAGTGCGCATCACAGGCGCTTATCGAGAGCGCGATGGTTATATTGATGTGCTCGATGATACCGTGACAAAGTTTGGCGAATCCAACACAATCGATCAATTCCTGGTCCGCGGCCAGCTTGGATATGAAGGTGACAGCGGCATTCGTGCACGCTTGATCTTCGATTACAGCGAAAGCGAAAACCAGTGCTGTGCAGCGGTTGAAATGCTGGCTGATTCGACGATCGATGCAACTTTGCTAGGACTGGGCGCTCCCGGGCCACGCGGCGGCATGTCTGCGCCGATTGTTGCTACAGACCCCTTTGATTCCGCAACGGGCCGCGACGTGATGCGTCAGCGTGTGGCTTCGGCAAGCCGCTTGCCGCTCGCCAATGTTGACCAATGGGGTGTCACTGGCGAGATCGAAATCCCGGTCGGCGACAATGCTGATATCATTTACATCGGCTCTTACCGTGACTTCAGTTCATCTGAGAATTATGATTCTGACTTCTCGACGCTGGATGTGTTCGACGTCGATGACCTGAATACCAACATTGAAACCATGACGCACGAATTGCGCCTGCAAGGCGATGCGATGGATGGCCGTTTGTCCTGGATGATCGGCGGCTATTATGCCGATGAAGACATCAATGCCGACATCGATTTTGCACTGGGCGCTGACTATGATCTGTTGGCTGGTGCTCTGTTCGGCGGCGCGCTCGGCCCGGCTCCGATCCAAGTTCTTACAGACATTCTGATCGACGGAAATCCGGTTCCAAACGGCAATGGCATCAGCCCGGCCGGTACGACAGCAACCAACGTCTATGCACAAAGCAGCGAAAGCTGGTCTGTCTTCACTCACAACACGTTTGATATTACGGATAGCTTGGCTCTTACGGTCGGCCTTCGTTATTCTGACGAAAGCAAGACTGGCGGCTTCCAGCAGACGGAAAGCACAAACCCTGCTTGTTTGACGCTGTTGTCTGACGTCCCGTTGCTGGCCACGGTGCTCGGGGATCCGGCTCTGGTGCCAAGCGCATTGGGCTTGGGCTGTTTTGCCTTTACCGCACCTGCCATCGGTAGCGATTTAATCGCATTCCCGCTGCCGCGTGAATTTGAAGTGCCGTTTAGCGATAGCGAGCTCATCTACACCGGTAAGCTGACATATCAGTTCGCTGCGCCAGTAACTGCATATGCCAGCTTTACCCATGGCTATAAGTCAGGCGGTATCAACCTGGATATCACCGCTAATTCAGGCGGAGCTGATCCGACGTTCGCTTCGGAAGAAGTTGACGCATACGAGATCGGGGTCAAAGCGAAGATGCTGGATGATGCTGTGACCTTGAACGTCGCAGCGTTCCACGAGGAATTCTCGAACTTCCAGGTTCTGGAATTCACAGGGGCTCAGTTCACCACTTTCAACGTGGCGAGCGCGAAGTCGACAGGTCTTGAGATCGAGTCGACCATTCGTCCCGATCAGAACCTCACTTTTAATCTCGGTTTGACTTACACTGACGCACGCTATCCCAGCAATTGCGCCGGTGACTTGACGGACTCAGTCAACGTGGTTGCACTGTGCGGCAATTCGCTGACTAACGCGCCGAAATGGGTTGGTATTGTCGGTGCGAACTATGATCGCGATATCGGCAACGACTTCCGCATGTTCCTGGCTGGCCAGGTCCGCACGGAAAGCGATCGTCGCACCTCAACGCAGGCGATTGTTCTGCCGAACGCGGCAGCGATTACCGCCGCGGGAAGCTTGCAAGCTGCGGTGGATGCAGCGCCTCTGCTTCCGTTTGACGTTCAGGACGGCAACACCAAGATCAACCTGCGTGCAGGCTTTGGTGCAGCCGATAAGAGTTGGACGTTGGAGGCGTGGGTCAACAACCTGACTAACGTCTCGACGCGCGGTGTTACCTTTAACACAGTGCTACGGGGCGGCTCGCGCTCGGCCTTTATTCAAGAGCCACGCACTTCTGGTGTGACACTGCGCGTAGAGTTCTAAGCTCTACGCTCGTCCTATCGGGGGAGAGGACGAAAAAGAGGGCGGCGGGTCACTGACCCTGCCGCCCTTCTTGATTCGTACGTTCTCCAGAAGCCGCCCGCACCCCCGCCCTTCTCACCCCTGAGGATACACTATGGGGTGAGAAGGGCGGGGGTGGGGGTAGGCTCGGCAATCGCTAGTGGCGCATGCCGCTAGCGCATTCCAAGAATCCCTACATACTTCTCGCGATCAGCATTTTCATGATCTCGTTTGAACCGCCATAGATGCGCGCGATGCGCGTATCACGGTACATCCGAGCGATCGCATAATCGTTGATGTAGCCAGCACCGCCATGGAATTGCAGGCACTTGTCGACGACTTCGCTCTGCAGTTCCGTGACCCAATATTTGGCCATGCTGGCGGTTGCCACATCGAGCTTGCCTTCGAGCAATTTGGCAATGCAATCATTGACGAATACGCGAGCCGCTGTGCCGCGCGCCTTGAGATCCGCGAGCGTAAACTGAGTGTTCTGGAAGTCCCAGATCGTCTTGCCGAAAGCCTTGCGGTTCTTGACGTAGTCAACTGTGACTTCGAGCGCTTTTTCAATGCCGGTCATCGCGCCCATTGCAATCACCAGACGCTCTTGAGGCAGCTCGCCCATCAGCTGGTAGAAGCCTTTGCCTTCGACCCCGCCAAGGATGTTGTCGCTCGGAATGAAGACATCATCGAAGAACAGCTCGGAGGTGTCCTGCGCATCAAGCCCGATCTTGTCGAGCTTCTTGCCGCGCTCGAAGCCATCCGCGCCTTCTGTCTCCAGCAACATTAGCGAAATGCCTTTCGCGCCTTCGCTGGGATCGGTCTTGGCTACGACAATAATGAAGTCTGCAGTCTGACCGTTGGAGATCCAGGTCTTGGAGCCGTTCAAGCGGTAACCATTGCCGTCCTTCAGAGCCGTCGTCTTGATGCTCTGCAAGTCAGAGCCGGCATCAGGCTCGCTCATCGCGATAGCGCTGACAAGTTCGCCCGTGACAAGCTTGGGTAGATACTTCTTCTTCTGCTCCTCAGTGCCGTGACGCACTAGATAAGGCAGGATGATGGTGTTGTGGAGGCTCGCCGCGAAGCCTTCGACGCCGTGCTTCGCCTGCTGGTCGATAACCACCATGTCGTGGCGGAAATCGCCGCCGTGACCGCCATATTCTTCCGGCACTGAGACGCCCAGCAGCCCTGCTTCGCCCGCCTCATTCCAGAATTCGCGTTCTACCTGGCCGTCGTCGCGCCATTTCAAGACGCGCTTTTCTGGTGCGTGTTGCTGATAAAACTTGCCCACGGCATCAGCGAAGATCGAAATTTCCTCGTCTTCCATGAAAGCGGGTTGGGGTACGTCGATAACGGGCATTTTACTTCCCCTTCCAGTTTGGCTTGCGCTTCTCGGCAAAGGCGGCTGCGCCTTCCCGCGCGTCCTCAGACACGAAGACAGGCGCGATCAATTTTGCTTGCTCGTTATAGCGTTCATCCATCGCCCAACCGCGCGATTCCTTCATGATCTGCTTGGAAACGCGCACAGCGAGCGGGCCGTTCGCCGCAATGCTCGCCGCGAGCTCCAGCGCGCCATCGAGTGCTGCGCCATCGCTGATCCGGTTGATGAGGCCAAGCTCATAGGCGCGCTCTGCTCCGATAAAGTCGCCTGTCAAAGCGAGTTCCATCGCAATGCGCTCTGGGATTTGATCGGGCAGCATCATCACGCCGCCAGCCGCCGCTACAAGGCCGCGCTTAGCCTCAGGGATGCCGAATTTCGCGTCCTTGTGCGCCACAACCAGATCGCATGCGATCATCAGTTCGAGACCACCTGCAAGCGCGTAGCCTTCGACCGCTGCGATCAATGGCTTCTTCGGCGGGGCCTGCACGACGCCGCCAAAGCCGCGCCCTTCAACAGTCGGGGTCTCGCCGCGCAGGAAGCCTTTCAAGTCCATGCCAGAGCAGAATGTCCCGCCAGCGCCGGTCAAAACGCCGACGCGCAGATCATCTTCGCTGTCCAGGCGATCCATCGCTGCGGCGATGCCTTCTGCAGCCGCTTTGGTCATCGCGTTCTTGGCTTCTGGTCGGTTGATCGTGACGATCAACACACCGTCACGAACTTCGGTAAGGACTTCTTCGGCCATCAGGCACTCCCATTTTCTTTAGCAACTCAATTATTGTGCAAGTGGTGCGCAACGTTTACGGAAACGTCAACTCCAATTTGAGTCTGAGAGAGGAAATTCCAGTGGCAGAAGCCTATATCGTTGACGCAGTGCGCACTCCGCGCGGGATCGGAAAGCAAGGCAAGGGCGCACTCGCCGCTGAACACCCGCAGCATCTGGCCGCGACTGTCCTGAAAGCGGTTGCCGAGCGTAACTCGCTCGACACTGCGACCGTCGACGATGTGATTTGGTCGGTGTCCACGCAAGACGGCATGCAGGGCGGTGACCTGGGCCGGATGGCCGCGCTTGATGCCGGCTATGATGTGACCAGTTCCGGCATGACTCTTGACCGCTTCTGCGGTGGCGGGATTACTTCAGTGAACCTCGCAGCGGCGCAAGTGATGAGCGGCATGGCCGATTGCGTCGTTGCAGGCGGTACTGAGATGATGAGTCTCACTGCCGCGATGACCAAGGAGAAGATGCAGGCCGGTATCAAGCCGATGATGATGGGCAGCTATAATGAGCGGCTGCAAAAGGTTCATCCGCAGAGCCACCAGGGCATTTGCGGCGATGCGATTGCGACGATCGAAGGCTTCACACGCGAAGAATTAGACGAGGTTGGCTATCGCAGCCAGCAGCGAGCAGCAGCAGCCATTGCAGATGGACGTTTCGACAAGTCCGTTGTGCCGGTTGTGGCCGATGATGGCTCGGTCATTCTCGACAAGGAAGAATATCCACGCCCGCAAACCACACTGGAAGGATTGGGCGAACTGGAGCCTGCTTTCACTAAGATTGCTGATGTTCCGCTCGATGCCAACGGCACGACCTTCCGCGGCCTGATCAACCAGAAATATCCGGACGTGGAGATCCAGCATTTCCACCATGCTGGCAACTCCTCCGGCGTGGTCGATGGCGCCGCGGCTGTGCTGGTGGCGAGCAAGGAATATTGCGAAGCCAACGGGTTGAAGCCGCGCGCGCGCATTGTTCAGACCGCCAATATGGGCGATGATCCGACCCTGATGCTTAATGCCCCAGTGCCAGCTGCCAAGCGCGTTCTTGAGAAGGCAGGCATGAGCCTGGATGACATCGATCTGTTCGAAATCAACGAGGCCTTCGCCGTTGTCGCAGCTAAGTTCGTGCGCGATCTTGAGCTTGATTGGGACAAGGTCAACGTCAATGGCGGCTCTATTGCCTTGGGTCACCCGATTGGTGCGACAGGCTCGATCTTGATCGGCACAATGGTTGACGAGCTGGAGCGTCAGGACAAGCGCTATGGCCTCGTGACCATGTGCGCGGCAGGCGGTATGGCCCCGGCTATCATCGTCGAGCGGGTCAGCGACTTCGTCGACTGAGTACGCCAATGATCGCTGACAACACGCCCATCATTATCGGGGTAGGTCAATATTCCGAGCGGCTCGATGAGCCGGGCTATGAGGCTTTGTCCTATATGGACTTGGCAGGACGGGCGTTAGCGGCTGCCATAGCCGATGCGAATGCCGCTGGTGATGTTGCTGCAGCTATCGACACAATCTGCGCCATCCGCCAATTCGAGATTTCCTTTCCGGGCGCGATGGTGCCGTTTGGCAAATCCGATAATCCGCCGCGTTCGATAGGCAAGCGGGTTGGTGCGGATCCGCGAAGGGCGATCCTCGAAGTCACAGGCGGCCAAGGCAACCAGAAAATGGTTGGCGAACTCGCGAGCGATATCGCTCTCGGTGAATGCGATATGGCCGTCGTGGTTGGTTCGGAAGCAATCTCGACGGTTCGACATCTGCTTCAGTCGGGTGAACATCCCGATTGGTCCGAGGACATCGGCGGCCAGTTGGAAGATCGCGGCTTTGGTCTTGAACGCTATGCTGAGCCCGGTGTCCTTGAACACTTCGGGGGTAGGCCCATTGAAGGCTATGCAGTTAATGAGAATGCCAGGCGGGCGCGGCTAGGTCTTTCGCTCGAAGACTATCGCAAGCAAATCGGCGACTTGTTCGCGCCTTTCACACAAGTTGCTGCGAACAATCCGCATGCTGCAGCACCCGTCGTGCGATCAGCGGACGAGCTTGCAGAAGTCACTGAGCGTAATCGGATTATCGCTGAGCCCTATCCGCGGATGGTCGTGTCGCGCGACCAAGTGAACCAAGGCGCTGCCATAATTCTGGCGAGTGCCGCAAAGGCGCGCGATCTGGGTGTGCCGGAAGAGCGCTGGGTCCACATTCACGCTGTTTCAGCGGCGCAGGAACTGCCGACAATGCAACGCCCGGACCTATCCCGCAGCGAGGCTGCGGAGCGCTCGCTTGATATTGCGCTGGGAAGGGCAGGGAGGTTTGCTGACGGTATCTCCTATTTCGATCTGTATAGCTGCTTTGCCGTGCCGGTTTTCAATGTGATCGAGCATCTGCTGATGGAGACAGATGACCCTCGCGGGCTTACCCTGACAGGCGGTTTGCCCTTCTTCGGTGGCCCCGGCAACAACTACTCCGCTCACGCGATCGCGGAAGCTGTGCAGCGGGTTCGCGATGACCGAGGCGCTTATGCGCTGGTTGGTGCCAATGGCGGGGTTATGGGCAAATATGCGACCGGGATCTATTCAACCGTACCGGCCGATTGGTCATCGAATGACCGCTATATGGTCGTGCCGATGTCGCGCAAACGCGAGAAATACAGCACCGATCCGCATGATACCTGCACGGTTGAGACCTACACCATAGCGCATCTCAAGAAGGGACCTCGCATAATGTATGTTGGCCGCAACAGCGCCGGTGAGCGCGTGGTCGGCAACGGGGATGGCGAACACGAACCGACACGCGCGCTGTTTGAAAGCGGTGAGCCGTTTGGCGCGAAGCTGCAGGTCACCCGCAATGAGCGCGGCCTCAATATCGGACGCGTCGCGGTCTAATCCTTCTTGCGATTGCCGCCGAGAAAATCGAGCGCATCGAAGCCTTCTGGCGCAGGGACTTCCGTGATGGGATCGTCGCGGTCGTCGAATTCGGTGCGCAGCGCGCGGCTCATCACGGCATGCATCAGATACATGCAGGTCGTGTAAGTGAGCTCGAGGATTTCCTCGTCGGAAAATTGCTCTTTCAGCTCCGCAAACAAAGCATCAGGCACGCGGCCCTGATGCGTCACCAGCCGGTCGGCATAAGCAAGTACCAACCGCTCTTTCGTATCGAACAGATCGGAAGTTTGCCAGATGGGGATCGCTTCGATCTTGTCGTCAGGATAGGCGAGGCCGCGCAAGCTTTTGCAATGTTGCGAGAAAACGAACTGGCTGCCCGTCGCCCATCCCGCCCAGGTTTGGCCAAGCTCGCGTAGGACCGGATCAAGCTTGCGGCTTGGGTCGCGATAATAGGCAAAGCCTTGTGCGGCATGCTTGAGCGTTGCGGGCGAATTCGCGAATACTGTCCACCAATCACCGGGTGTCCCTGTCGCTGTGCCGGGCTCCGCGACAGGGTCGCGCTCACCGAACAGCAACATGTAAAGCGGGATTGCGACGTCTTTGTCCGCTTCATCGCGCGGCACTTCTCTCAAGCGTGGCATGGATCAGGCCTCCACCCGGTCAGCGGCGGTTGCCGGTTCATGCGCCACATCGTCCGGGCTGAAGCTCTTGGTCGTGGCGGCAAACTCCAGCATGATGCCGTTGGGATCAGTGAAATAAACCGAGCGGACGAACACGCCTTCGTGCAATTCGCGGCTCATCCCCATCGGGCTGTCATCGTGATTGACCACCGCATGAGTGTGCTCAACCCCTGCTTCTTCGAGACGGTCGAGCGCCGCTTCCAACTCGTCCTCCGCCATATCGAACGCGAGATGATTCATGGAGCCAACCGCAGTCTTGGCCTCGTAAGGAAACTTCTTCACTGAAGCGATGCCGGGGGCTGCAGGCGGACCGTCTGCCCACCAGAAGAAAGCGACTGCATTGCCATTGCCGCAATCAAAGAAGAAATGCTGTCCGCCGCCGGGCAGCTCGACGGTCTTGAACAGCGGCATGTTGAGTACATGCGTGTAGAACTCGACTGTTTCCTTCATGTCGCGGCACACCAACGCGACGTGGTTGATCCCGGTGGTCTTGATCATGGACTACTCTCCTTGAGCGAAGAGCCTGCCTGCAACGCCGCGCGATTGCAATCATGCGAGGTGCCTGCTCTGCCTTCGCAGACCTTTGACAAAACGCATGGATTGACCTATTTAGTTACAAACGAAACTAAATAGGGATTCGAGCGTATGTTCATGACCTCGTCTCCGTATGTATTTACCCAATAAAGGTACCGCTCATGCCCGATCTGTTTGAGAACCCCGCTGGCCTCGATGGCTTTGAATTTGTCGAATTCTGCGCCCCTGAAAAGGGTCAGCTGGAGCCGGTGTTTGAAGCGATGGGCTTTACCCATGTCGCTACCCACCGTTCAAAGGACGTGCATCTGTGGCGTCAGGGCGGGATCAATCTGATCGCGAATTACGAGCCGCGTTCGGCGGCCTGGTACTTTGCGCGCGAGCACGGTCCGTCAGCCTGCGGCATGGCATTCCGTGTGCGCAATGCAGCTGATGCTTGGGATCATTTGATGGAGCAAGGCGCAGAGCCTGTCGCGGTCGAAACAGGCCCGATGGAACTCGCAATTCCGGCCATCCGCGGCATTGGCGGCGCGATCCTCTATCTCGTTGATCGCTATGAAGACGAGAATGGCGAAGGCCTCTCAATCTACGACATCGACTTCGAATATCTGCCCGGCGCTGACAAGAACCCGGAAGGCGCAGGCTTCAAGCTGATCGATCACTTGACGCACAACGTTTACACTGGTCGGATGAAGTACTGGGCGGACTATTACGAGACGCTTTTCAATTTCCAGGAAATCCGCTTCTTCGACATCAAAGGCGAATATACCGGCCTCACTTCCAAGGCTCTGACGGCGCCTGACGGCAAGATCCGCATCCCGCTTAACGAGGAAGGCGAAGGCGGCAAGGGCCAGATCGAAGAGTTCCTGCGCGAATTCAATGGCGAGGGCATCCAGCACATCGCTCTCATCTGCGATGACCTTGTGGCGTGCTGGGACCGACTGAAGAGCTTCGGCGTGCCATTCATGACAGCACCGCCGCAAACCTATTACGACATGCTCGATGAGCGGCTTCCGGGTCACGGTGAGAATGCCGAGGAGCTCAAGATGCGCGGTATCTTGCTCGATGGAACGACAGAAGGGGGCCAGCCGCGTTTGCTTCTGCAGATCTTTGCGGAAGCACAGGTTGGTCCGGTCTTCTTCGAGTTTATCCAGCGCAAGGGCGATGATGGCTTTGGCGAAGGTAACTTCAAGGCGCTGTTCGAAAGCATCGAGCGCGATCAGATCGCGCGCGGTGTGCTCGACACGAAAACTGCAGAGCCAGCCGAATGAGCGCGGCCGTCAAACCCTCAGGCATTCACCACGCCGCCTATCGCTGCAAGGACGCCAAAGAGACCGTCGAGTGGTATGGCCGCGTGCTCGGCATGGAATACACCACGGCCTTTGCCGAGGATCATGTTCCGTCAACGGGCGAATATGATCCGTACATGCATGTCTTTCTCGATGCGGGGAACGGCAACATTCTCGCCTTTTTCGAGCTGCCTAATCAGCCGGACATGGGCCGCGATGAGAACACCCCGCAATGGGTGCAGCACTTGGCCTTTCGGGTCGCATCGGAAGACGAATTGCTCGCGGCAAAGGCCCATATCGAAGCGCAAGGCATCGACGTACTCGGCCCGACGCATCACGGCATTTTCAAGTCGATCTACTTCTTCGATCCCAACGGTCACCGCGTTGAGCTTGCTGCCGATATTGGCACGCAGGACCAATATGACGAATTGAAGCGAGTTGCTCCGCTGATGCTGGACGAATGGAGCGAGACCAAGAAAGCGCCGCGCCATGCGGATTGGCTGCATGAGCTTGCGCGCAAGGAACACGGGGTGGACTGATCGCGCATTGGCGCGCATGACACTCTCGAAGAAATCAGGATAGGAACTGCATGAAACTCGCCACGCTGAAAGACGGCACGCGCGACGGCAAACTCGTCGTCGTTTCCAAGGATCTCACGCGTTATTGCGCAGCTGACAATATCGCTCCGACGCTTCAGGCAGCATTGGACGATTGGGATAACATCGCTCCCAAGCTCGAAGTTCTCGCGCTTGATGTCGAACATGACGCGGTGCCGTGCGAGCGTTTTCATGAGCGGGAAGCACATTCGCCGCTGCCACGCGCTTACCAATGGGCGGATGGCTCGGCTTACATCAATCACGTCGAGCTGGTCCGGAAAGCGCGCGATGCTGAAGTACCGGAAAGCTTTTATCACGACCCGCTGATGTATCAGGGCGGAAGTGACACTTTCCTCGCGCCCCGCGATGATATTCCGCTTGGCGATGTTGCCTGGGGTTGCGACATGGAAGGCGAAGTCGCGGTCATCACCGACGATGTGCCGATGGGTGTGAGTGCTGAGGATGCGGCAGGCCACATCAAGCTCATCATGCTGGTCAATGACGTGTCCTTGCGCGGTCTTATCCCGGGTGAGCTCGCAAAGGGATTTGGCTTCTTCCAGTCGAAGCCGTCCAGCGCATTCTCTCCCGTTTGTGTGACACCTGACGAGCTGGGCGATGCATGGAAGGACAGCTTGGTCCATTTGCCACTGATGGTCGATTACAACGGTGAAGCCTTTGGCCGCGCTGAAGTTGGCGTCGATGCGACATTCAACATGGCGCAGCTTGTGGCGCATGCAGCCAAGACGCGTAGTCTCGGTGCAGGCGCAATCATCGGCTCTGGCACGATCAGCAATAAGGGCGCGGATGGCGGCCCGGGTAAGCCTGTGTCAGAGGGCGGCTTGGGTTACTCCTGCATAGCCGAGATCCGCATGATCGAAACGATTTATGACGGTTCGCCTAAGACGAGCTTCATGAAGCCGGGCGATACCGTTCGCGTTGAAATGCGCGACAAGGACAACCACTCGATCTTTGGCGCTATTGAGCAGGCGGTCGTCGCCGTTTGAGCCGAACCTAGCAGTTGCGCACCAACAGTGGTTCGAGCGCAGTTTCATTCTCACCGGTCCCAGCTATCCGGGCCTGCTGGCGCGCCGCATTTTGCAGCGGTGCGCAGCTCAGTTTCGCGCCCTTTTCATGCGCTGCGAGAAGCACAGCATTATAGGTCGGTGTGCTCAGGTCGCGTGCAGCGGCTCTGACAAATGCCGCCTCCCACCGCGCAGATCCCGCAAGCAATTCGGCCATTTGATCGCGTCCTTCGGGGTTGCTGAGCACTTCGTCCGCCAGCTCTTGCAGGACAGCACCGTCAGGCGCGCGGGCGTAAAGCGCAGCGAGTCTCCTGGCGCTTTCAGCGGCATCACCGCCTGCCCAGGCTATCCGTGCCATCGCTTCCTGAGCGATCGGGTCACGCCAGCCGCGCTGTGCTGAAAGCTGCAAGGCTAGTAATCCTTGTTCGGCCGATCCATTCTGAATGGCGGCCTGAGCATAGAGCCGCATGTTTTCAGCAGGAACAGGACGGCGCGAAAGGAGCGTGCTTGCCTCGACCTGCGCTGCCTCGGAGTCCCCGCTTTGAAGAGCCTTCACGGCAATATGTGTCTGCGCAAAGTGGCGCGCAGGCTCCGGCACAAATTCTGCCCATTGCGATGCGTATCGGCTTTGACGGTCAAGCTGGAATGCCGCCGTCACAGCTGCAATGAGTAGTAGTGACAGGAACCAGAGTGCTTGTTTCACGAGCCTCGCTCCTCGAGTCGCTGGAGCATCAACAATAGCGCCAAGGCTGCAACTGCGAGCATGGTGAGATTGCGCATAGGATAGTCAGTAACGCTCTGAAACGCGATGATGGCGAGCACAGCGGATCCAGACCAGGCGTTCCATCGGCTTGCAGAATGGCGCGCGGAAAGAGTGACCCACAGGCAATAGGCGAACCACGAAAGCAACAGCAGGATAGCAGGCAACCCGCCTTCGATTGCCAACTCAAGGTAATCGATGTGCGCCCGGCCCGCCGTCTTGAGGGTCAAATTCTCCAAAGCCTCATCGCTCTGGAAGACCTCATCGAAAGCGCCCATGCCAGCGCCGACAGGCCAATATCGTCCAGCGCTGTAGAGTGCATCGCTCCAAAGGTAGGTTCGTGCGTCTCCGCTTTGCTGGAAGCGGTCTATCACTGTCTCGATCCGCCCAGACGAACTTGCCGCAAGACCTGCAACAAGCAGCGTGGCGAGAACCGCTGCGCCGCTTGCCAGCCAAACGGGACGAAAGAATTTGAGGCGACCTTTGCTCCTCCCATCGGCAAACTGAACGAGTAGACGCATGCCCATCATACCCAATGGAATGAGCGCGAGCACGATGGCCGTGCGCGATTGCGTAAGGAACACGGCAAGCAAAAGAAGTGCGGCGATTGACCAGCGTGCAATTTGCAGAACGCGCGATAGCCTGTGCCAAGGCGGAATAATCGCAAAACCGAGCATAGTGACACAGAACAACCCTGCGGAATTGCGGTTTGCGAAAGTGCCGAAAAGCACGTTCGGCATCAGGTTTTCAGGATAGAAGAGTAGCAATTGATCGCCGGAGAGCACTTGCGCGAAGCCAAGAGCAACCACGAACAAACTAATTCCGATCACAGCTAAAACTAGGCTTTTCAGGTCTTCTCGATTGAGCGACCATCCTAGAGTGAGGATCGTGAGTGGCACGATCAAAGCGGAAGCCGCGATGATGGTCCTGTGAGGCGCCATGCTCAGCGGAGCGGCGTTCTCGATTTCAAGAAGCCGCGACGTTGCGATCAGATGATCGCGGCCCGAAAGGCTGGCGATCCAATCAAACGGAAGCGGGATCAAATGCAGCAGCGGAAGCGCCAATGACACGCCAACTAGCGAGCGCAGTGAAATTGGCGCTTGGTTCCAGAAAGCGAAAAACGCAGCGCGATTGAAAGCAAGAATAGCAAGCGCGACTAGCTGTACTGCGAGATTATTAAGCCCATAAGCGACACCGCCCCCTCCCAGTAGGACCGCAACAATAAGTAGCAGTATCAATTGTCCGCTGATGGAAGAATTGGCATGGACCGTCTGAATCACGAGGTCGATCCAATTAGCTGTGACGCATCAGAGCAAGGGTATTTAGGAAAACTCGAGCATTTGGGCGCAGGAATTAGCCGCACCATGTTGCGATTACAGCCTAATTCGCACCAGGTGACTGGTTATCTGAGGTTGCTGCTACAATTGCCAAGGCGGCGATGGCGGACAAAAAGAGAACCGGCAGCAAGCGACCGCGGATCGGATACCACTTGCCGTCATCGAGCAACCAGCGGCGACCATCGGAATCCACCCATGCTCGCGCTTCGTCGCTCCACACCCGGCCGTCGCGCATGCGTCCTGCAGAGCGCAATTCTTCATCTGATCGCTCGCCTTGCATCAGATTGCCTGAATTGTTGAAGACTGGTGACGTTGCAGCACGCGTCTGAGCGCTCGCCGCAACAGGAGAGAGCGCCATGCCGGCAAGAGCTGCGATGAGAACAGTTTTTGAAAACACGTTGATCATCATAAATTCCTAAAAACTACCAGCTTTGCTTATGCCTGAGCCGCACCACTAAACGGCGTCGATCCAATTTCTTACACCAAAGTACTTAGCAAACCGCTACCTTGCTGCGCAACCACCGAAATTATGTCAGGATTTCATGTATATCGCGGGAATGACGCGGCTGCAAAGAGGATGGCTGGGATAATGGAATAAAAAAGGATGCCCCGTGCGCTTAAAAGGCCGGATTGATACCGTATTTGGTTGATGGGGCTATCGAATACCCACCTTGGGGGCTTGCGTCGGCCAAGATTTCCTTCGAGGGGGCTGTCCATGAGCAGTTTCCCGTCTTGGCTTGAGCTACCTATAATTGAGGCAGCGCATAACGCACAGGACGTCATCGCAAATGCGATGGAGTGTCTGCCTGAAAAGAGCGGTCGAATGTTCGACCGAGGCGAGCTTGAGGGGCCTATTCTTTACGAGCAAAACGATTTCGCCCTGACGAATGACGCTTTTTGGTTCGAAACACCTGCTGGCGTGCAGTTTTCGTACAAAGTCGGCGACACGGTCAGGGCATGGCTTCCAGACCCAGGAAGTAAAGCGGAATACGAAATTTTCCTCTGGGGAACGGTTTATGGCGCCGTTGCTTGGCTGAACGGTATGATCCCGCTGCATGCCAGTTGTGTAGTGATGAGCGGCAACAAACAGGAAAATGCGAGCCCCCTTCCTCGCGCAATAGCGTTTACCGGGGAATCTGGCGCTGGAAAATCTACTCTTGCTGCCAGCTTGTCCAAAAGCGGAGCAAGCCAGCTTTGTGATGATACTTTGATTGTGGTCCCTGCATTTGACGGGCTGGTCGCGCTACCTGACAATAAGCCTCTGAAGTTGTGGGGGGACAGTCTCGAACTTCTGAAGTTGGATAGCCGCGACGAGATCTCTGCTGTTCCCGGCAAGCACTATGCATACAGTGCGAGGCGAATGACCCAGCCATGTATGTTGGCTGATCTTATCGTGCTGCAGGAAGACCCAAGAATTTCGCTTCAACCTGTCGAGGGCCATAACAAGCTGACGTACCTGCCGGATGCGCTTTATCGCGATATAATTCATATCAAGCGAGCCGATCATAAGCTCCATGGCCAGATAATGACGGAACTTGCTGCCAAGCTTCGGATATGGACGCTGACCCGTCCGAAAGAGCCCCAAAATTTCCAAGCTGAACTTGGCGAAGTGGAAAGGTTGTTGCGAACAGTCGAGTGATCAATCCGTCTTTGGAGAAAAGCGGGATCATGGCAATTCCTCGAAGAGAATTGATGACTTGGGCATTTTCAGCGAGAGCCCGCCTCAATCCCCGCCTTGAGATTACGCAATTTTAAGTATATGTCGGTAGTTCAAAGATAGTTTTTTGCTCGGAGCACGTAAATCAATGACTGTTCAACACGACTCAATGTCGGATCGCAAGGCATGGCAGGAGCCAAAGCTTGAGCAGCTGACAGTTGATTTGACAGCTGTTGCTCAGCGCCGGAGCGGCAATTCTGATGCACGCGGAGTGGGCTCGATAAGCTGACCTTTCGAATGGGCTATTGGAGCTGCCGTTTCTAACGCGCCCTGCGATCTGTGCTTTACGGTTTCATCGATACTATGCCGCAGCTCAAGAAATCCTCTGACAAGTTTCTCGCTAGCGAAGTCGATGGCGAGCTAATTCTTGTCCACGGCGATACAGGTGCATTCTTCGCAGTAAAGGATGTGGGACTGGATATCTGGCACAAGCTCGACGACACTGGCGATCTTGCTATTATCAGCGAGAAACTATGCGCCGAATACGAGGTCAGCAAAGAGCAATGCCAGCAATCTGTCCATCGATTTGCGCAAGAGCTGGTTGACGCTGGCTTTGCGGAATTCTCGTGATATCAAGCTGACGCATCCGTCGGATGATGGTCGCTCACCGGGCGAGCCTGATAGTAGAGTTGCGGTTTCCCATCTTCGCTTTCAAACGACGCGCGAAATCGCGAACCTATTGCGCGCGGAATGGCTTATACGCTTTCGATCATTGGCGTCATGGCAGCACGGTCTAGGTGTTGTGAAATCCTCAGGACTTGAACTGATGGAAGGCTCGCTGAGCGCTGACGAAAGTGCTCTTCTATGCGCGAAGCAATGCGCAAAGCGCGTCGAACGTGCTGCCTTTCGATTGCCTTACGAGCCTAGATGTCTGCCGAGGGCGATGGCGCTGCAATGGTCATTACGGCGCCATGGGATCCCCTCGCGCTTGGTCGTTGCAATGCGCAAACGGGACCGGTTGATTAGCGAAGTAGAAATCGCACAGCTGCTTGAAGATGAAGACCGCTTTCATGCCTGGGTCGAACTCGGCGATGCCATGCTCATCGGGCATTGCGAGCGCTCAGAGTACAGACCGATTTTTGCTTTCGACCTTTTGCCGATAATCGATCCAGCCGCTGGCGGCGCGCAAAGCTAGGCCAGCGATTACCATGGGACATCTCCTTTTCGCATTCGCCATGGATCTGGCGCATGATGGTGGGTTCTCCGAGCAATCTCATGCAATTGTTCAATCGCTCGAAGCCGGCAAAGGGGGCTCCCTATCCACCTGTGCAATTCGGTCGGGAGTGGTCGCGGTTCGCGAGGACTGCTCTTTCAAGCCTTCTGGGCGGCAATTTGAAGATTGGCAGCCAGCCGCAGGCCCAGATGGGTGGCGTACTGTCTTGGTTGGCCGATTGCAGGAAAGAGCGGTCTTGGAACGGAGCTTCTCTCTTCCCCCAAGCGCATCGGACGCAGCGATCTACGCGGCAGCGTATGCCCGCCATGGAGATCGCTGTGACGGGCATTTGCTCGGCGATTATGCCGCAGTGCAATGGCACGAAGAGCGAGGGCTTGTTCGGTTCGCTCGGTCGCCCATGAGCCTGCAGCCACTACATGTCTGGCGCGACGGAAGCCGGATTGTCGCTGCTTCCTTACCGCGTAGCTTGATTGCTGCTGGCCTCGAGCCACGCATCGATAAAATTATGTTGGAAGACAGTATTCTGCTGAATTTCAGCGATTCAACACGCAGTTGGTATCAAGGCGCGCATCGCGTTGCTGCTGGTAGCTACGAGGTGCACACCGCAGCCCGCTGCAGAACCATAAGGTTCTTCTCGCTCGACAATGTGAATCCGGTCCGGTTCGTGCGCGACGAGGAATATGTCGAGGCCTTGGACGAGCACTTTCGCCGTGCTGTTGCCGCGGAAAGCGCAGGAATTCGGCGTCCGGCTATCCTGTTGTCTGGCGGTTTCGATTCTCAGTGTGTCGCAAGCTATCTCGCGAGCACTGACCAGTTTGAAAGTCCCATCGAAACATTCACGTCGGTGCCACAGCCTGGATATTCTGAGCCTGAGAAGCCGTACTCTTTCGGCGATGAAGCTCCCTATGTCCGGGCTCTCGCAGACCAGTATCCGCAGCTCAATCCCCACTTCGTTACTGGCGCGGATCGCCCCTTTGGCAGTGACCTTGCTGAAATCATGCAGCTGGGTGGGTGGCCCATGCGCAATGAGAGTAATCTGCATTGGATTCACGAGGCATGCGAGCAAGCGGCAGGCCTTGGCTGTGATGCCATCTTTGCAGGTGCCGCAGGCAATGCGACATTCAGCTATGACGGGCTGACCGGCTATCCGACTTGGCTACGCGAAGGGGATCTTGGGCGCTTGATCGTGGAGCTGAATGCGCGCCGCGATGACCCGCGTTCCTTGCTGCGAAAGTTCCTCGGCTTGGCAGTCATGCCTCATCTATCGGCAAGCGTGCGGGATACGATCCAGCAAAGGCGCGGAGGGGATAGCGATCCATTCGACAGCTGGTGTCCGATGAATGCAGCCTATGCTGGGAAGAGCGGCGCTATGGATCGCGCTCTTGCAGCCGGCTTCGATCCGCGTTTCCCCGCCTTGCGAAGTTCACGTGAATGGCGCGCGAGAGCATTTGAAGAGATGTTCAACCAGGCAGCGGAAATCGAACTCGCTTTTCGTTTGCATCATGGGATCCCATCTCGTGATCCCACGCTGTTTCAGCCATTGGTCGAGTTCACTGCTGGGATAGCGGATGATCAGTATCTGCGCGATGGAGAGGATCGCTGGCTTGCGCGCCGTCTTCTACGGGGACGCGTTCCAGAGATGGTTTGGAAAGAGCGCCGCATTGGCCGCCAATCGCCTGACTGGGCTTTGCGTTTTCAGCGCGATCGGGGCGCACTGCTCGCCGAACTGCAGAGCCTGCACGACGATAGTCAAATCGGTGGAATTCTTGATCTTGATCGGTTGGAAGGCGATTTGCGGAATTGGGATGGGTGTGAGGACATGGCCGGCCGCTGGAAGCAAAAGATCCACTCGGGCGTGAGCAGAGCGCTATCGACAGCGCGGTTCGTACGCTATGTCGAGCGACGCAATGTCGGGGTCTGATGTGAACTTGGAGAGCAGCGAAGCAAGGCACGCGCTTTCGCATGGCGACGCACTTCGCTTTATCCTCGGTTATGTGGGGCCCGGCCGCTTGGCGTTGCTTGGCACGCTTCTGGTTCTGACATCGTTGAGCGAAGGCCTCGGCCTGCTCTTGCTTGTACCGGTAACGCAACTCATCGTTGGGATAGATACAAACAATCTTGAGCCCGCTTGGCTTGCTGAGTGGGCGAGTTTGCCGCCAGCCGCCTTGCTCACTGGCGTGGTGGCATTGATTTGTGCGCGCGCGGCGTTGGTTTATGTGACGAATTATCTGCGCACTCAGATTGATTTATCGTTCACGCGCGATCTTCGGCGCGACGCGCACCGCGCATTGGTCAGAGCGGAATGGCGTTGGCTCGCAGGACGGCATAGCGCGGATCACGAGGCATTGTTGTTAGGGGAAGCCAACCGGGTCGGAATGCTGGTGGACCAAGCGCTTTTTCTGGCATCGGCAACGATCACGCTGCTGGTGCTGATCGCGGCTGCATTGCTTATTTCTCCAGTGCTGACGCTTGGTGTATTGGCCATCGCAGTCATTTTTGCTCTGCCATTCCTGATACTTAAAGGTCGTACCGCGCGAGATGCGGAAAGCTATGCAGATGCCTATGCAGGCCTTCATCGCGAAGTTTCCGGCGGGCTAGCGCACCTGCGTTCTGCCCGCATCGCCGGGGCTGGTTCTGTCATGGAACAGCGCTTTGCCGATGCGAGTGAGCAGGTCCGCACCACTGAGCTTCTCTATGTTCGCCATGGCTTTGTCCTGGTCGCCATCGTGCAGGCAGTGGCGGCTATTTTGCTCGCGGGTTTGGTCTATTTCGCGCTGATTGAAGGTGATGTTGCCTTAAGCATCTTCGTACCTTTGTTGGCGCTGCTGGCGCGCTCAGCGCCGCTCGCCGGGACGATCTTGCAAGGCATCCGGCAGTGGCGTCACGCACAGCCTGCGCTTGCTCGGCTTCGCGGCCTGATCGGGGAGGCACGCGATCATGCTGAAGTTGAACCAGCAGTTGTAGGGTCCCAGTCATTGAAGCTGGAACGCAGCCTTGAATTGAAGGGTGTGACCCTCAAGTTTGAGGCGCGCGAAGCACCTGTTTTTCAGAACTTTTCCGCGTTCATTCCCGCTAATTCTATCACTGCGATCACTGGTCCTTCGGGCTCAGGCAAAAGCTCGCTTGCGGATATCGTCAGCGGTCTGATCGAACCCGATTCTGGCACTGTGAGCGTCGATGACACATCGCTCACCGGCCAAGCGCGCCTGCAATGGAGAGCGCAAGTCGCTTATGCCGAGCAAACCCCTTTCCTGTTCGCGGGAAGCATTGCAGAGAACATCGCCTGGGCCGTGCCGGACAGGTCTTTTCAAGATGTTAGGTCAGCGCTGGATGCCGCTTCTGCGGATTTTATAGACCGCTTACCCGAAGGTGCGGACAGCCCTGTTCAAGAGGAAGGTCGCGATTTTTCCGGCGGTGAGAAACAGCGGCTCGCTTTGGCGCGCGCATTACTGCGGAAACCGCAATTGCTGATCCTTGATGAGGTCACAGCATCGCTCGACGCTTCCAACAAGGCAGCTATAGCAGCAACGATCGAAAAATTGCGGACGCAGTGCACAATCCTCATTCTGACGCATGATGAGCAGTTTGCAGCTCTTGCCGATAACGTTATTGATCTCAGTGACTTAACGGTCAATTCCAGTGACTGAGGTATTGCCTGCAGCGCATGCGGCCATGCTCGGTATTTGTGCTGCTCCCGAGGGGAACCATGAAAATCTGCTGTCGAGATTACCCCTAGATCAGTGGCAGATGATGCGAGATCTCGCCATCAGAAGCCGAGTTGCGCCGCTGGTCGTGCAGACGATCGACAGATGGAATACCATCCCGGACCACGCTGCAAGACCCATCGCCGACCTGCGCGAGCAAGCCCGCTTTCATGCGCTTGCTGCGCTTCAGACAGCCAATGATTTGGTCCACGTCTTGTCAGTGCTTGGCGAAGACGGGCTTGAGCCAATTGTGCTTAAAGGTACGCCGCTCGCTTTCCAGACCTATCCCGATCCTGCGCTGCGTCCGCTACGCGATATAGACCTGCTCCTAAGCGCTGAAGAAGCGCTCGCAGCTCAAGCCCTTCTGCTCGCACATTCCGATTTCGAGCGGGTGCCAGAGGTCGCGCAATATGGCGTTGAGCACAGCCATCAGCTGCCGGAAATCCGGTATCGGAAATCGGGACTTGTCATCGAGCTGCATCATCGGCTGGACGCACGCGGCTGGCCGCAAGAGCCTGAACTTGTCCAAGCCATACGAACTAATGCGCAGACTACTTCTGTACTTGGCCAAGAGGCCCGAGTTCCCAGCCCGAAGGACAATTTCCTCCATCTGCTCGAACATGCAACGCTCCACCATCTGTTCGCAAACGGCCCGCTGGTTCTGGCTGATTTCCATTACCTTGCATCTACAAGCGAGTGGGATTGGGATGCTGTTTTGCCGCGGGTAGATGCGCTGGGCCTGATGCGCAGTCTCGAGCTGGTCGCAGCGCTTGCGGCAGAGCATGGCGCTGCATGGGTCCCGCCCGAGCTTAACGGCAATACCTCTGTCCCTAATGCGCATTGCGAGGCCGCGCGCGATGCCATGCTGGCGAGCGATGACGATACCAAGCAGCAAGAGATGCTTTCCAGGCTGGCTGAAAGGTCCCAAGGACGAATGAGCTGGAGCGCAGCATTGGCCAGAGTTTTCCAGCCGGATGCTGCTCAGCTCAGTATGCTGTCAGGCCATCCGAAAGGTAGCAAATTGAGATGGCTCGGATACCCCAAATGGCTCTGGCGCAAAGCCAGCCTGTTCACGAGCGCGAAGACCTCCGACGCATCGCACAAAGCGGCAGCTGATCGCCTGGCACTCTCGCGCTGGCTGGAAGGCGCGTGAAAGGGGTTGAAAGCCTGTCGAAGGCCTGCCCGATGCGATTGAAGGCGAAGCGCGATTGCGCCATAGCTCAGACAGTCAGCGATTGGATGGAATAGGGAGCAGCAAGTGGCAGGGACACAGCGCAAAGGCATTATCCTTGCGGGCGGTTCCGGCACGCGGCTTTATCCTTTGACGCAAGGCGTTTCGAAGCAGCTGATGCCGGTGTTCGACAAGCCAATGATCTATTACCCGCTCAGCACGCTGATGCTGGCGGGCATTCGCGATATTCTGGTCATCACGACACCAGAAGATACAGAGCAGTTTCAGCGCGTGCTGGGCGACGGCTCGCAATTCGGTGTGGCGATTTCCTATGCTCAGCAGCCCAAGCCTGAAGGGCTGGCGCAGGCCTATCACATCGGAGCGGACTTCGTAGCAGGCCATCCGAGCGCGCTCGTACTGGGCGACAATATCTTCTACGGCCACGGCCTGCCTGAGGTCCTCCAAGCCGCCGATGCGCAAAGCAATGGCGCGTCAGTCTTCGCTTACCGCGTCAACAACCCGCAGGACTACGGTGTGGTTGCATTCGATAAGGCAGGCCAAGCGGTGTCCATCGAAGAGAAGCCTGCGAACCCTAGATCCAATTATGCGGTCACCGGCCTCTATTTCTACGACGAGACCGTTGTCGATCGCGCGCGCGATCTTGCACCGTCCAGCCGCGGCGAGTTGGAGATTACTGACCTCAATCGGCTCTATATGGATGATGGCGCGCTCAGCGTTCAGATCATGGGGCGCGGCTTTGCCTGGCTCGACACTGGCACACATGGCAGCCTGCTCGATGCAGCGAGCTATGTTCGCATTACTGAAGAGCGGCAGGGGCTGAAGATTTGCTGCCCTGAAGAAATTGCGTGGCGCCAAGGTTTTATCGATGATGCACGGCTGGAAGAGATTGCCCAGCCTTTGCGGAAATCCGGTTATGGCGAATACCTTCTGTCACTTTTGCGCGGAGCCTGATCGCCCATGCAAGTGATCAAATGCGACATTCCCGGGCCACTTGTTATCGAGCCTCGCGTGTTCGGAGACGAGCGGGGCTTCTTCATGGAAAGCTGGAATGAAGTCGCCTTTGCCGAGGCAGGTCTCGATCTCACTTTCGTACAGGACAATCACAGCCGCTCGCAGAAAGGCGTGCTGCGCGGGATGCATTTCCAGAACCCGGGCCCGCAGGGCAAGCTGGTGCGGGTCACAGCAGGCGCGGTGTTTGATGTGGCGGTCGATTTGCGGAAGTCCTCACCGCATTTCGGTAAATGGGTGGGGGTAGAGCTGAGCGCTGCGAACAAGCGGATGTTTTGGGTGCCTGAAGGCTTTGCCCATGGTTTCCTGACGCTCGAAGACGACACCGATTTCTTGTACAAATGCACCGCGTCCTATGCGCCAGAGCATGAGCATTCGCTTGCTTGGGATGATCCCGATGTCGGGATTGAATGGCCGATAGACGGGCTTGACGTGCAATTAAGCGTGAAGGATCGCGAAGGGCTGGCCTTGAGCGATATTCCGGCCTTCGCGTGAAAGCCCTTCTGACAGGTGGCACTGGCCAGCTGGGCAAGGCATTGCTTCAGAGCGTGCCCGATGGCTGGAGCGTGACCGCGCCAGATCGCTCTCAGCTGGACCTTGCCGATGCAGCTTCCATTCGCGCTACCGTCCTTTCTGTCCAGCCGGACTGGGTCATTAATGCAGGCGCCTTCACCGCCGTCGACAAGGCCGAGAGCGAACCGGAGCTGGCGCAGCGGATCAATGCCGAAGCGCCGCGTATCTTGGCGCAGAGCATTGCTGAGCAGGGCAAAGGGCGCTTGCTGCAAGTCTCGACCGATTTTGTATTCGATGGTGCAGCGAGCGAGCCTTACCAGCCCGTGGACGAGCGCAATCCGCTCTCCGTATATGGGCAATCCAAAGCGGCTGGCGAAGTAGCCGCTGGACCTGACGCTCTAATCGTTAGGACCAGCTGGGTCTATGCAGCGGACGGCGCGAATTTCGTGCGCACCATGCTGCGGTTGATGCGCGAGCGCGGCGAAGTGCGCGTTGTTGCAGACCAGATCGGGGCGCCGACCTGGGCGAACAGTCTGGCTGAACAGATATGGGCGCTCGCAGCGCAAAATCGGGCAGGCACTTGGCATTGCACGGATAGCGGAACCGCAAGCTGGCACCAGTTCGCAGAGGCCATCGCGGAAGAGGCGCTGGCTTTGGGCTTGCTGGATAGTCCGGTGAAGGTCGTCCCGATCACGACTGCTGATTATCCGACACCTGCGCACCGCCCTGCCTATTCAGTGCTCGATTGTTCTGCCACTGCTGAGGCACTGGGCAAGCAAGCGCCGCATTGGCGCGATAGTCTTCGCGAAATGCTGAAAGAGGAACAGGCTCTTGGCTAATCTGATGGTCACTGGCGGCGCGGGATTTATCGGCGGCAATTTCGTCCATTACTGGGCTGAGAAGCACCCTGATGACGCGCTGATTGTGCTCGATGCGCTGACCTATGCGGGCAATGAATCCACGATCGCTTGCGTCCAACAGGCTGATCTTGTTGTGGGCGACATCTGTGACACGGAGCTGGTCGAAAAACTGCTGCGTGAGCGCGCCATCACAACCATCGTGCACTTTGCAGCGGAAAGCCATGTCGACCGGTCGATCACTGGACCTGACGCTTTCATCGAGACCAATATTCTCGGCACCAACAGTCTGCTGAAGGCTGCGCGCAAGGTCTGGCTTGATAAGGGTTCAGGCCAGCCGCACCGTTTCCATCATATCTCAACCGATGAAGTGTTTGGCTCGCTTGAAGCAGAGGATCCCGCTTTCCATGAGGCGACCCCCTACGCGCCTAACTCGCCCTATTCGGCGTCCAAAGCATCCTCGGACCATCTGGTGCGCGCGTACCATCACACCTTCGGGCTGGATGTGACGACGAGCAATTGCTCGAACAATTACGGGCCGTATCAATACCCTGAAAAGCTCATTCCGCTGTTTCTCTTGAACGCGCTCTCAGGCAAGCCGCTGCCGATCTATGGCGACGGGATGAATGTGCGCGACTGGCTTCATGTCGAGGATCATTGCCGCGGGATCGAGGCCTGTCTTGATCGCGGCGTGCCGGGCGAGACTTACAATATCGGCGGCGGGGCAGAGTTGCCCAACATGGCCGTGATCGATTGCGTTTGCGAAGAAGTGGACTTGGCCTTTGCCCATGTGGAGGGGCTAGCTGATCGCTATCCGGACGCGCCGGCGGCACAAGGCCGCAGCAGCCGGGAGCTCAAGACTTTCGTTGAGGACCGTGCAGGGCATGACCGGCGTTATGCGATCGATGAGACAAAAGCGCGTGCTGAGCTTGGCTATGCGCCTGAGCGCGGGTTTGAAGAAGGATTGCGCAGCACGCTACGCTGGTATCTGGATCACGAGAACTGGTGGAAGCCTTTGCTGAAAGCGGACTAGGCTGTTACTCTTTCGGCAGTTGAAGAGATCTTGCCGAACAAGGCCAGCTCCATCTGATCGACGGCATTGGCCCAGTTAAAAGGTTCCAGGTCTTCCTGCGCTTGCTTGACCAACGCAGCGCGCAAGTCGGGCTCATTGATCAAGCGTTTGAGGTTTGCAGCCAATTGCTCAGGGTTGCCGCGTTCGTGAAACAGCGCGCTTTTATCGGGTCTCGCGAATTCGAAATGTCCCGTCGCATCGGATACTGCCAGCGCCGCACCGCAACTTGCGGCTTCGGCCAGAGTGAGACCCCAACCCTCCTGCTTGCTTGAACTTACATAGATATCAGCGTCGCGATAGAGGTCGCGCAAGACTGTCTGTGGGGGCATTTGGTGATGCTCGCATGGCACCTTCAAACCTGCAGTTGTAGGGTCGAGATTGCCGAAAGAAACCACTCGAAACCCGACTTCGCTCGCTTGAAGTGAGTTCAAGGCTGCAATGGTCTCTGCACTGCCTTTGTTGGCGTCTTTCATCGAGAAAAACAGAACGGTTGGGACGTCCCTTGCGGCCTTTTCAGCGCTGGGAGAAAAGAACTCTCGATCAATTGCGTTAGGAATAAGGGGCGGCGTTTCAGTCACTTCTGAGAGGCGGCGCTGAAGCCAGCGCGACACGACCAAATTGCGCGATCGACTTCGCCATTGGTCCTCTAAAATCGCTACGTCGACATACTCGCTCTCAACCCCTTGGACCAGATAGTAACACTGACCGCTTGCGATCACGCTTTCCGGCAAGATCTCATGCGTTCGAAAATATGTTGCGATGATTTTCTCTTCAGGCGCGATGTCGGGCACGCGCGGCCAGAAGTGATAGCGCCGCTCTACCCGCGTATCGAATTGGAACCAGTGCGGGCTCGCTCCCCTGCGCGATTTGCGCTTGAGATAGCGCACCAGCCGTCGAGGAACACCCCGTAGTCGCTCACTCGGGAAGGTTCCGATATGTATAAGTTGTACGGCATGACCGCGTTCAGCCAAACGGTTCGCATGCTCGTAAATGATGCGCGTTCCTCCATTGGGTATGTCGCCCATCCCTGCGACTAGAAAGTACACTGTCATCGGCTTTGCGCTGCCGGATCGGCGCGCGCGCTCTCTTTTTTGCGCGTGGTGTAATGCAGGACCAGTGCACACAAGGAGTTGCGCGTTATCGTCACTGCCAATACCCCAAGCGCAGCTCCAACCAAACCCAATTCACGCATAGCGGCAACAGCAATCGTAAGGCCGAGCAATGTGGCGAACAGCTCGACAACCAACGCGGCTTTCTGCCTATCGACCATCACTATAGCTGCGCCAATGGGGCCGAATGCGACATTGATCAATTGTGCGAGCATGAGCGTTTGCAATGCGGTAGCACCTTCGGTGAACTCGGAGCCGAAAAGACCGAGTATGAATTCAGGCTTCCAGAAGACCAGGATGGCGAACGGCAGAGCCATCGCTAATCCGACCAGTCCGACTTTATGAGCAAGGGTTGCAACTTGGCGATAGTTTCCTTCATTGGCGGCCTTTGAGAGCCAAGGGCCGACCATGGTCGTGAACGAAGAATTGATGAGCATGATCAATCCAGCAATCTGGAAAGAGGCCCGATAGACACCTGTGCTCGCGGCCCCTTCAAAGAATGTGACGAGCGAGAGCAGAAGCCATTCGTTGGCCGTTGCGAGCAAATAGGGTGCAGCGAAGACCACGCCGGAAAACTGCGCAGGTACCGGATTGTTGAACCCGGTAAATCCGCCAAGGAGTTTGCGCGAAGCTGTGACGGCTACCATCACGACCAATAAAACGCCGCCAGTGTACAGGTAGGCCGGCGATAACGGGCTATACGATACGTCCAATACAATAAGTGCCAAAAGGCAGATTGCCGTGAGCCCGGTGTAAGCGACACCATCAAGCGATTGCGATAGAAGGACCTTTCGACCTGTGCGCAACAGAGCGCAGGACAAGCGAATGACCGGGATTGCAAGGACTAAAGGACTGAATATGTAAAGATATCTAGTGAGCTCAGGATCGGCGCCCAGCAATTTCGTTAGGGTAGAAGCGCTTAGTATGAGCGCTATGAGCAGACACACAGCGAAGACCAAGACATTCCTTAGAGATCGGGCGTAAAGCCGTGTTGCAACGCTTCTTGTCTGTTCATTGATGGTTCCGCCCAGATGACGGATCAGGAAAACGTCAAATCCGGACAGCGCTAAGATTGATGCAAAGCCTGCGGAAACCAATGCAAGCTGGAACAGCCCCAATGTGCTTGCGCCGAAGTGTCGCGCAATCAACCAGCTCAATGCAAAGCTTGCAATCGCACCGAGCGCCCTAAGCGCAAAGCCAATTCCTAAGTCAAGCTTGAGTTTGGGATCAATCGCAATGAGCATATGGTCGTTCGCTTGAACCCTTACCCTTGCGCTGAGCCAGTCCGCTTACGGCATTGTAACCGGACTTTTTTTTGGCTCATCCGTAAGTCACACACGAGGTCTTCATCTCGTGAAGGCCATCCATCGTGACGCGTTCTGCCAAAAACTTGGTGGTTCGTTGTAGTAACGGTACTGGCGAAAGGGAACCTTTGAACACGTTCCGGCCCAAAGTATTTTGCATCGGCTTCCAGAAGACTGGAACGACCAGTATGAGCAAGGCTCTGAGCGTGCTAGGCTATCGGGTGAAGAGCGTTTTTGGAGACGATCTCCCGCTCGAAATCCTGTCGGAACAGTACGTAAGGGACGGGCTTAAAATTGCGGCGCAATATGATGCTGTCGAAGACATGCCATGGCCGTTACTATTTCGCGAGCTTGATCGCACATTTCCTGGGTCAAAATTCATCCTGACGGTGCGTAATACGAACTCTTGGTTCAATTCGATCACGAGCCACTTTGGAGCTACGCCCGACCCTATGCAGCAGCTGACTTATGGCGTGGATGCACCCTGTCCCGTCGGCCACGAGACGCGATATCGCGAGGCATATGAAGAGCATAATCGTCAGGTGCTCTCCTACTTTGTTGATCGACCTTCAGATTTGCTGGTCATGGATTTGGAAGCAGGTCATGGATGGCGAGAACTGGGCCAGTTTTTGGGCCGTACAGACACGCCAAAAGGCCCCTTCATCCGGGCAAACTCGAAGGAGGAGCGAGAATCTCTGGCGTATCGCTTCAAGCGTAAAATCCATCGGTTGAAGCAAACCGCTTCATTCCGTTGACTGCGCGGTTCGCCTCCATCGAGTGCTCAAAGGTGCTCCACACTAAACTCTTGGAGTGTCATGTGCCGGGCACCGTTGCCCGAAGGTGACATGAGCATAACGCTGGACTTCTCAGACAAAGCGAGCGGTAGTTTCTGCGCTAAGTCGCGAGTTTCCAACTGGAGGATACCGTCGAATTTGACCGTCCAACTGCCGTCAACCAGATCGACACAGACCTCTCGATTGCCGCAGTCTGGATATACCCAGGTCTTCGATCCCGCACTTATCCTGAACGACCCGTCCCATCTTCGATACAACATGAAATGTGACCCGACAGGATCATCAGGGTCGGCAAGCCCGAGGCGCACTCCTCCGCCTTGCGCCCAACACGCTGTAAACCGTAGGCTATCTACCCGCGCCAGATTGTCGAGATGACGAAGCCAGTCTGTTCGAGAGTTGGTGCACAAGCCATCATTACTCACTGTAATCGCTCCGCCCGAACCCGCCACGATCTGATAATTACCTTGTGCCTCAAGAACCGAGCCGTTCGCGTAGGTGTCGAACCTGTCGGAAATGAGAGATACCCGGTCCCAAGTTGTCACTGAAAACCCAGCTGAGTGATTTCCGACTGAAAGCATCGCAGTGACTGTCTGTCCCGGACTAGCAGAGCTCACAGTTCGCACTTCGATTTCGTCTCCACGCTCGACAAAAGCTTTCTCGCTCGACCAGTGTCCACCGTTTAGGCGGTATTCTCCGCCTTCGACTGACACCGGGAGAGCTCGGCCATGTGAAAGTCTTGCTACGCGTACAACACTCTCGCTGATCGCGTAGTTTTCCGGCGGGATATCGGAAGCGGTGTTTAGCGCAAACGGCGCCATCTCAGCTTCGATACTTTTTATACTCGACCATGAGTAGTCTTCGAGCGAAAGCGGCAAAGTAGGTCTCGTCGCCTCCGCATTGGCTACTTCATGTTGTGACAAGAAATCTGCATCAAAACCCGATAGCTCACAAGTGACATCGATAAGGATCGGCGTGTGATCCACGCGGTCCGCATCTGCAAACCACAAAGTTGTGCGCCACGTGCTGCCATCGTTCCAGCAACCATTTCGCTCGACGATCTGAGTTCCGGTTATCGATTCTGAGATGCGATCTGAAGTTGCATCTGAGCCATTCCTGACGAACCGTTGAAAGCTCGGCCAATCACGATTGCCTGCTCGGTCAGTTATCCTGCCTCGGATCGATACTTCGCTCCTGCCATTAGGCGTTATCGTGCCTCCCGCATTTGCTGACAACTCGAAGCGCGGAACCGACGATCCATCGGCAGCGCCTGGATTATAAGGGGCTGCAGGCAAATAGCTGGGAAGCTGGCTGCCGCTATCCAGGATTTCGTACCTGCGCAGTCTGGCGACGATACTGCCATCTATTGTATCGGTCGCGTGCCAGTCCCCCATGATATTCGCTTGGGGGTGTGCTGCTACCGTGCTCGTGCCGATATTTTTCTCCACGAAGTTCTGCAGTTCGGCGCAGTTGTACGAAATATCGGTCAGCAAACCAAGATAATTGAATTCCACATCTCGGATTACGCTCGCGTAATCTGCGATCCGCCCATTGGCAAACGTGAAATTGTAGCACTTGGGACCGATATCGATCGCGACACCGCTGCCATCACCTTTGAAGTAAAAGTCCTTGAACATGTAGTTGAAGGCATCTTGAGGGATCTTGTAAGGGGCTCGAGAGTGGAGTTTGATGCCTTGGCTCGTCATTGGCTCGACAGCGTATTTGTCGGGATCGCTGCAAAGAGCGACAACAAATCCTTCTTCGCAATCGTGGCAAGAATTAGCATTGAACTGCGGTATCTGGGCCTGAAGATGACCGTAGCGATCATCAATGTCTTCGCCACACTGTGGTCGCGCAAGAGAATTCCGCATCCCCACAGTGAGAGGGTCGGCATAGCGTAAATTACGATGATCTGGACCACGGCCGCTCAGTGGACCGGCGCGGTTTTGTCGCCAGCTGAAAGCGGAATTCGCGCTTCCTGCCCAGCAATTCTTGAGCAAAACCTGAGCAGCCTCGCTTTGGTATGCGGCGCCTTGGTGGCCGCTCATCGATTAAATCAGCTCATGCCGATCGCCGAACGCGCTTGGCGTGAACCCGTCGCCAGGCAAGTTTGACGCATAGCAACCTTCCCATTGGCCGATTTCGGTGCCTGTTCCAGAGGAAAAGCCGGTCGCCCTGAAACCGTGGGCAATGCAGCCCTTTACATGAGCGCGACTGTGGTGTTGCACATAGCCGCGGCTGGGCGACACCGTTCCCGGCGAATTGTGAATCGCAAGCCCCTCGGAGACGATGGCCCGCCGCCCAAGGAAGGGGCCGGACCAGCGGTCATAAACAGCATAGCGACCGGCTACATTCTCGGGGTTGGCCACGAAGCCCCCCGTTTGTGAAGCTCGTAAACCTGTGCTCGTATCGTTTTGCTCAGCAATGAATAGGCTGGGGTCAATCCGGCTGCGTCCGAGATCTTTGAACTCAACGAACTTGCGCACACAATCGTCATGGAACAGGTGTGCTGTGTGCGCCCTACGATAAGCGCCAGCCCCTTTCTCATCTGTGCAAAATCCGAATATGCAGATCGACCGCGTCAGATTCTGAACCGGAAACTGAAGGCTTGTTGGCGTGCCGTCGTCCAGCACGTCAGGATAGTTTAAGTGATCATAATGGAGAGGTTCATCCAATGCGATAAGATGACCATCTATCGAAACGATGGTCCGTATCTCGTCTTGAGAGCTAGCCTTGTACTTCCCCGCAACGTGCTGATCACCTGGCCAATCATTTGACATGTCCGCGTAATTGGCTTTGGCTGGCCCCCAATATGAGAGCGGTCCAGTATATCGAGGATCTTGACTACCCTGGTCAGTGAAAGCGGTTCCAGGAATAAGAATCCGGTCTCCAACGTTCCAACCGTCCACGTCTTGCGCGAGACTAAGTTGCGGCGATCCCGCAGAGACGTCTTCCGCAAAGGCTGCTACGGATTTTGCTTTGCCCCACATGCGCAACTTGCCCAGCGTAACCATGCCCAAGCGCATGCTAGCGGCCGGATCTTCAAGGCCAATAAGGCCAATCGCCGATTGTGGAACGCTTCGCTCGGCATAGGTAAGTCCACTGTCCGATACAGGATTCCCTGCATTACCGATTTCGATTTCACTACCGCCGTGGGCAAACAGATTTTCAGTAAGGAGAAATGTCTGAACTGCAGGGTCAAACCGCAGCCTTGCGCCAGTTGTTAGAATAACGCCCTTCAGCGCATAAGGCGCGTAGGCCGCATGCGCCGCAGCTGCGTCGTCTTCAACATCTGAAAGGATCTTTCCGACGCTGGAATCGCCGACAGGAGTCAGCGTGTCATAAATCACCACATGGCGGATTTCGACGATAGCGCCAGCGGTTGGAATGTTACCGTTTTCCCAAGTTGAAGCTGAAGACCAATTGCCGCTGCGAACGCTGAAATGCGTAGCGGTCCCGACAGACAAGTCCAATGCCGCTTCTTGGGCTGCGACATCATGCCAGTAGGTCGGGTCCAGCCCTAGTTCTCCATCGCGTGCACCAGAAAGTGTCATCGGATAGCTGATCGAACTGGCCGGTTCTTCGGCAAGTGAAGAAGATGCATCTTCTGCAGCCAACCAAACGAGGGCTTTCTCAATTCCGAAGCTCAAGTCTTGAACAGTTGACTGATCGATCGTCACAACCTTGCGAACAATACCGCCTAATGAGTCGCTCGCACGTCCAATGACAAGCTCACTCCAATCGGCCGCATCAATGTTCTGCCATACGATAAGGTGCTCTTCGCCATCATCTAGCGCATCATGAAAAGCATTTGCATTCGATACCTGCATGCCATCGACGAAGCAGTCGCCGGTGAGGCCGCCACCTCCACCATCTTGATAACGGCCTGGATTGCTTGAACCGTTTGATATGGGAGTACCACGAACATCGTCCGGGTGTTTCGTGAACGACAGAATGACTGTGAACAGCCCCCCTGATATCGGATAGCGGATATTGTGTGTCGCGGCTTCGGGCGAGAATATCGCTCCAAGTTCAGTATCAATCACTGGTTTTTGCGCGCTGAAAGTTTGAACGAAATTGTTCCCATGGCCAGAAAGATCTGACGCGATCCAATCGGAAGACCCGTTAGCTTGCCTCAGATCGGCGAAGCCTGACTGCGATGAGCCTATCAACGCAGCGGCCAACTCCTCTACTGGGCTAGCACTTTCTGCAAGATCGCCAATGCTAACGACTATCTCTGTGTCCATTGGGCTGTTTGCGCCCTCAGGATGGGTTTCGCGTAAAACAATCTGGAGCGATTGATTTGCTTCAAAATCAGCTGCTTTTTGCCCAACAATGAGGTTCTGGCCATCAAATTCAAAATGACCGTCGGCATCATCATACAGCGTCACCGTCGAGCCATCGGTTTGTCCAAGGATCGATCCGACGATCGTGCCGGCAAGTGTATTCTCTTCGATGTCGAGCCTTGAAAGATTGAGCGAGTTAAGAGTGATTTCGCCAACGTTTGCTACCCTTATGGCGATTGTGGTGTCTCGGGCGCTGTTCATAGCATCGCTATGTGTTTCGCGAACAACGATTTGGTGCTCGGCTTGTACCTCGTAATCAAGGCCCTCGGCTCCCAAAAGAAGCATGTCGCCTTCGATCACGAAATGACTAGTTGCATCGTCCAAGAGTGTGAGCGTTGAGCCGGGCGTTTTGTTCGTAAAGTTCGCCACTGGTGAGCCTACCGGTGCATTTTCAGGCACGCTTTCAATGGACAAACCAATCTCGCCGAGTAGCTCCTCGGCTGTATTCGACACTTGAATGGCAAGAGTTGTCTCGCGCGGACCATTTTGACTGTCAGGATGACTTTCGCTGATGGTGATCGAGTGGGTGGTCTCTGCCTCATAATCCAGCGGCTCCAGCCCAACGATCAACTTCGAATCCGAAAGTGCAAATCTGCCGTTTGCGTCATCTACCAAGCTCAGATTACTTCCTTCGGAAGAATTGAGCACGAGGCCTACAATATCACCAGGGGCTGTGCCTTCCGGGATCGTCTGCGCGCTTAAGCTAAGGCTTTCCAACTCCACTTCGAGCACGTTGAGCACGGTGACATCGAATGAGGTGTTCCTCGGGCTATTTCCAGCATCATGATGTGTCTCTGTGACCGTGACCCGATAGCTTTGTGAGTCTTCGAAATCGAGCGGTGCGCTGCCAACCACGAGCGTGCGGTTGGATAATGCGAACCTGCCGCCTGCGGAATCGCTGAGCTTCAGCGACGAGCCAAAGGTCGTGTTTTCGATAGTCGAGACCAGATCGCCGGCCTGACCTGTCTCGGAGACTTTGGTCTGTGCCAGATGCAAATCTGTAAGCATCGTGACCGCATCTGGCAGCTGGACTGATTGCGCGCCGACTGCGTCGGGCGACAATCGTTTTGCTCCAAGCCTATCGTAAGCGACGACAGGTTGCTTAGTATTTGCAAGGAGATCGCCTGAGGGCGTGAAGTCTTCTTGCGCAGCATTTGTGAAAAGGTCTATCTCTCCGCCCGCCAAGACCGTGCCGACTGCACCAGGAATTGTGTTTCCTGAACCGTAAACATGATTGTCGTTGATCTCACCAGAACCAATACCAGCGCCATCGCTCGTCAAGTTTTCGAAGACATTGTTCGCGATCAATGTGAAGTCAGATAGCGGTGCATCTCGCAGCAGCAATTCTTGGTTGGTTAGAGTGTTGTGAGCAATGACAATGTGGCTCTTGGCGCCTGTTCGGCTTACTTGGCTGAAGCCGCCAAAGCCTTCGACTTCATTGAACGTGTTATTCACATAGAAGCAGTCCATGATATCGAAATTGCTAGACAACCAGACGATCTGCCCTTGGAAATCTAGAACTTGGTTTGCCTCAATAATCGTGTTCTCCGTGTCGGCGCTTGCCGACATCTGCGAGAAGTCGCTGTGCAGATCGATGAAGGTTTGAAAAGTCGTCCCGGCTGATGTGATTGGTTCGGCTGAGAAGGTCGAGCCATTACCGCCAGTTAGCCCCACATGACCGGCCTGACGCGTATCGTCATGGAGCACCGCGCTCCAAGATGACAAAGCAGCGCTTTGGTTTATGAACTCGACAAGGTCGCTGACCCAATACGTTCCGGATTCTGACTGCCAGTTCGCGGTCAAGCTGTCGTAGCTTACGACCTCAGTTCCATTGATAAGAAATGTGAAGCGCCGGTACGCCGATGAACCATAACCGCCTGTTACAGTCGAGAGTGTCGCATCATCACTTCCGCTATAGAAAATTGAAAGCGCATCGATCTGCGTCCGAAAGAAGCTGCTGTCGTGATTGGTTACCGAGTTTCCAATGAGGCAGCGTGGCTGAGCGGCAAAATCATTGTAGCAATGGTTGGCCTTGCATCCGCGGACAAGGTTAGCGTTGGCAACCGGTGAGTCGATCCCCTCGAAAGACACCTCCGTGAACCATGGTGAGTTGCGTACTGCAGTGGATCCGTTGCGGGTGGTGCCATTCCAAAGGGAAGTGTGCCCTCCGGTGTGAATCAGGCTGCACCCGTCCAACCAGTGATCTCCGATGCCCTCGTTATACAGGACCTCGATAGAGGACATGTCCAAGATGACGTTTGCCCCTTTGAAGCGCAGACGATCATATTTGTTGCGCATCACGCCACGTGTATCAGCGTCATGAGCGATTGTGGCTGTCACGCCTTCGTCGGCTTCAATCGTGGCATATCCGCTGCCAGCATAAGGGGCGCCGACAACCACGTCGGCGACCGAATACTGGCCTGATTTAGCCACCCGGATCCGAGGATTATTCGCGCCTGCTTGCCACGCGGCTCGCAATCCGTCGGAAATATCGCTGGATGTGAAAGGTGCGCTGGGGTTATCCGGATCGATAGTCCACTCAAAGTCGTGCAGATTGTCTGTGAGCGTGAACGTGTATGGTCCGATTACTCGGCTTTGCATTGTCGGATCGGCTGGAACAGCCTCGGCATATAGCTGCGTATCGCCCGTCAGATTCTGTGGACGCTTAAGCCGAACCCACCAGGCTCGATAAGCCACAAACTCGCCATTTGTATCTTGGAAAGACCGCAAAGTGGGTTCTGGAATCCTGTGTGAAGTCCCCTCAAAGATGATTTGCACATGCGACAACCCATTGCGGTCAAGCATTGAGCCTTCATTATTCGCCCAAGCAGAAAACCCCACAAGCAGTTCGTCGGTGAAATGCTGATTAGGAGGGACAATCAATCGGATTGCAGGTTTGGCGCTCGTCCGGACCGGATCGGTAGGCAGGTCTGAAAAGCCAGATCCGGCCGTACCATCCCACTGAAGCGAAGGCGCGAGTGCGGCCACTCCGTGAGAGAGCTTGCGACCAGCCATGCGGCGCCTTCCAGCCGGGTACCCGAGTCCTAACCGTCCCATTAGGCCAAACCCACCAGGTCGCTCGCATCGGTACCTGTCGTGCGGACCTGAGAAACACGGACGTCCAGGATCGCGCCTCCGGGCACATTGACGAAGGTCACGGGAGCTGCATTGTCGACTGGCACCAAAGTTACATTACCGCCGGTTCCCACGTAGAGTGCTTTTGTCACCGCCGGCAGATCAAGTGCGTCACTGGGTGTAATTGCGAAACAAAAACTCGAAGGAGCGATCAAGCTGTCTGATGAGCTATGAAATTTGTCGGAAGGCATGCTCTTCTCCGCTATGAGAACAAAAGAAGAACTCTGTTTATGCTTCAACTCGAGCAGTAGGAAAGCACAAATTGTCGCTTGCCAGCAGATTGACGATTGATCGCTTGCCTGTGATCTGCAAAATCAAATGGAAAGCTCGAAGGATCGCGAGACTATGGTCAATGCTACCGCTGCCTTGCAGAACCAGAAATCCAGCAAGCAATTCCGCGCCATTCAGAGGCGCTCCAAGAGTGCCGCTGTAGCTCCGCTTCTACCTCTCATGGTATTGGTCTATTCTTGCTTCCTGCCGCAGGAAGTCCACATCGATATCGCAGGGCAAACGATCTTTGCCTATCGCGCGGTGTACTTGGCGCTTTTGCCATGGATTCTTATTCAACTGTTGCGTCGGAGGTTCAGGCCTGGGCTGCTTGATGCCATGGTTTTGATGTCCGCCATCTGGTTCGTCGCGTCGTTCTCTTATACTTATGAAGGCTTCTCAGGTGTCGCTCGGGGTAGCGCGTTAGCGTTTGACCTCGTCTTCCCTTATCTGATCGCTCGAATTTGCCTAAGATCGCTTACTGATTTGCGACGTATGCTCGTGATTGCAGCACCAGGACTAGCAGTCATCACCTTCATCATGATCATCGAGAGCATTGTCCATACTCCAATTTTGCGCCAAGCGGCTGCGACAATTTTCGGTAATCTCCCGCAATATAAAGACGGAGTAGCGGTTGGCGATTTCAACGTGAGAAGTGAGCTGCGCCTTGGCTTAATGCGAGCTTACGGCCCTTTTTCTCACCCTATTTTGGCAGGAGTCTTCCTTGCAAGCTTAGTACCGCTCTACTTTAATTCCAGCCTTCGCAAATGGCCTTATTGGCTGGGTTTGCTTGCAGGCATTGGTGCTGTGTTTTCATTGAGTTCTGCGGCCTTGCTGGGTCTACTGATATTCGTGGGTTTGCAGCTTTATCGTCTGTGTGTTGAGACCATTTCCTTTGCAAGCTGGAGAATTTTTGTCGCGTTCTCAGCAATCGGGTTGATGGTCCTGCAGGTCGCAACTGAGAACGGTGCCATACCCTTCCTCAGCCAATTCACTTTAGATCCCGGCACGGCATTTTATCGCAGATTGATTTGGCATTTCGGCACGAATTCCATAGCATCCAACCCCCTTTTCGGGATTGGTTATGAAGGTTATGAAAGACTTGCATGGATGCCCGAAAGTGTGGATGCGCATTGGCTGATGCTGGCCATTCGGCACGGTCTGTTGCCAGCGATTTTGCTCTTGGGTGTTGCGGTAGGCGTCATAGTCCTGCTCTCGAAGCGCTCAATGCTAGCAAATGAAACAGATCGTCGGCTGTATTTCGGGGTTATTTCGACCTTCGCGATAATTATAATCGCTGGCTTTACTGTCTCCTACTTCGGATCGATGGGGATATGGTTCGTGATATTATTGGCAATTGGTGTCTCACTTGGCGCAGAGCCGACTTCTGATTTACAGTATAGAAGGCCAAGTCGAGTGCCCGTTTCATTAGACTCCGACACGGGTCGTCTCTCCCGATACAGCGGTGAGCGGTCATGAATGAACTAAGCGTAGTGATGGTCAGTTACAACACACGCGATTTGACACTTAAGGCGCTTGAGACACTGTTCGCTAACGCCGGACCTGTGCAAATGAGAGTCGTAGTGTGGGATAACGCTTCTGCTGATGGCTCTGCGGACGCAATTGCGGAAGCGTTTCCTGAAATTGAACTCATCCGGTCCAGCGAGAATGTTGGCTTCGCTAAGGCAAATAATGCGGTCATCGAAAACATAGATACGCCTTATGTCTTGTTACTGAACCCCGATACTGAGACTCACGCGAACGCGATCGCGAACTTGCTCGAATTCGCCAAGAAAAACCCTCACGCCGGTATCGTTGGCGGGCGAACTGTTTTTCCGGATGGCAATCTCAACATAGCGTCTTGCTGGGATCAAATTACGCTTTGGTCATTGTTCTGTCGGGCTATTGGACTTACCGGACTGTTTCCGAACTCGACCGTGTTTAATCCGGAGGCAATTGGAGGGTGGCGTCGGGATAGCGTCCGGAAAGTTGACATCGTAGTCGGTTGCCTTCTTTTGACGACCACAAAGGTTTGGAAACAACTTGGCGGTTTTCGCGTCAAATACTTCATGTTTGGCGAAGAGGCGGATTTATGCTTGCGTGCTAAGGAAGCAGGATACAGCCCCATGATAACGCCCGACGCTCAGATAATGCATCTCGTCGGAGCCTCGTATTCTGGCAACCAAGAGCGGGTTGTGAAGGTCCTCAAGGGCCGAACGACACTCATCCGTGATCACTGGCCGAGCTGGAAGATACCGCTTGGTCTATTTCTAATCTGGGTTGGGTCGGGAACACGTTTGGTCTTCACAAAGATCAGGCAGGCATTCGGCCACGCCGCCGATCCCTCGCATGAAAAGTGGGCCTATGTATGGGCGCAGCGCTCCGAATGGTTGCAAGGTTACTGAGCTAATGGTGCGCGTGACTTCTAAAAAACCGGCCTATGACCGCTCGAAACGTTTCCTGCGTTTGGTCGGCTCGATGGTTGATCCCAGAGCGTGGCTGCATCTCTTCAAGTTGGTCAACTACTACAATTATTCCCATGTGGCTCCGCTTAGGAGAATGGCAAAGGGGCCTTCTTGCCGAATAAGTCCTGACGTCAACATCTCCAATCCCGAGCGCGTTGCACTTGGCGCGAGAGTGAGTCTTGGCTCGAGGTGCTTTTTGTGGGGAGGTCACCTTTCCGGAACGATTGAATTGGGCGATGATGTCCTGTTTGGGCCAGATGTTCTCGTTACTGCGGCTACCTACCTGTTCAACGAAGGGTCACCGGTGACGCAGCAGAGAATGTCCGAAGCAAGCGTAAAGATTGAAGCCGATGTGTGGGTCGGGGCCAAAGCGATCATATTGCCCGGCGTCACGATTGGGAAGGGAGCTATCATCGCTGCAGGATCGGTGGTGAAGAACGATGTGCCAGCCTATGCTGTCATGGCCGGGGTTCCGGCTCGGCACGTTGGAGCGCGTTCAGCTGCCGGGGCCGAGCTACCCGAGTGACTCCCGAATACCTGAACCAAATGTTTCAGCGATCGCAGGTCGGCGGAACTGTTCAGCGACTTTGGATCTCTGCCATGATCGAAGCTCTCGCTTAAGGTCGGCTTCATTGTCCTTGATGTGGATCATAGCTTCGGCAATCTGACCGGTGGCACTCGGATCTACAGCGATCGCGAAGGGGAGCTCATCCAGATAGCCGTCCAAGGATTGGCCCCATGGATAGATGATGGGGATTCCGGCGAATAGGGCTTCGACAAACACGAGGCCAAAGCTTTCCCGGTGCGATGGCATCACAAATCCGATCGCCCGATTCAGCCGTTCTCGGATCGCGTCACGGCCAAGTGGTCCTGCGAAACTGATTTGCGGTACGGAGGTCGCGAGCTGTCTGCATGCGGCTACAAACTGGGGAGGCCCACCGCCTACAATTTCAAGCTCAATTCCGCTACCTTGCATGGTTTCGGAATTCATCGCTCTCACCATGCCGCGAAGATTTTTTCTTTTGAAATTCTGCAAATGAAATGCGCTAATGAACTTATCTCCACGTTCGCGCGGTTCCATAGGCTCGTCCAAGTCAGACGGGCATGGCAGGAGGATTGTCCGGCCTTTCCGCTCACCAAGCTTCCTTTCAATCTTTCGCAAGGCCCATGGCGCAAATGGAAACACTGTTTCTGCTTGATGGAAAATTCGGCTGAAAGAACTGAGTAAATCCGGACGTGCTGCTAGAATCTTGGTGTCTGTGTCGCCCTGAATCGATAGCGCGAAAGGCACCTTGAAGTGTGCGGCGAGCCTTTCTGCAACTATGCCCTCAATCGTTAATTTGTGTCCGATTATCAGATCAGGTTTTGGTTCATTTTTCAGCCTTGCAGCCAATTCCTCGCCAAGTCGGCGAAGCATGGTCTCATGAAAAAAACCTTTTCCTGGAGCACGATAACTCAGCGCCACTCCTGCCTCAAATTGCAGGAAGTGGCTGATCATGTCGGACTGATCCCGAAGCATGGGTAATACCTTGCCGAAGCTAGGTTTCTCGCGGTTGATCGAGATTACGAAATGATTGACTTCTGCGCTTGTCAACGAGACGAGCTGGCGAATAACTTGCGTTTTTTGGGGCTCAACCGGATCCGGGAAATCGGCCGAGATATGCCAAATCTTCGGTTTATCTGGGTGCCCAGCCATGCCCCGCAACACCTCTCTGCCAGCCATTCAGCCCGACTGTAGAATCAGACTTTTTCGACTGCATTATCCTTAGCATACTGATAATAGCGGTATTGGTAGTCATATGACTGCCCTGCCTGGATTGCCTTGTATTTGGTCAGGACAATACCAAGGATGTTACCGCCAACGCTCCGTATTCTCCTGAGGGCTGTACGAACTTGCCCAAAGTTTACGCTGTTGGCTTCGACAATAAAGATGGTGCTGTCGACGCAGCGCGATACTAGCGGCGCATCCGCGATGCCTAGCACCGGTGATGTGTCGAAAATAATCAGACCGTATTCCTGACGATGACGCTCGACCCAATCGCGCAAACGGTAAGACGAGAGCATTTCGACAGGGTTTGCCGGTATCGGGCCGAGCGTAAGAATGTCGAGGTTTTCGCGTGTTCCATCGACCAATGCGCTTTGCAAATCTACGCGTCCTGCCAAAACATCGACGAAGCCGAATTGAGGGCGTTCGACATGCAGCAATCTGGCGATTGAAGGTTTGCGCAGATCAGCATCAACGAGCAGAGTCTTTCTGCCGGCACGCGCAAACAAATCTGCAAGGATCAAGGCGGTTGTCGACTTGCCTTCAGATGCTTGGCTGCTGGTCAATTGGATGACTGCGCCATCGCGCGGCAATGAAAAATCAACGGTCGAGCGGATCGAGGAATAAGCCTCCATCAATGAGCTGAACTGATTGGCCTCTTGGTTCTCGATTTCGTCTTCATCGACGTAAGGGGTATGGCCTAAGAGTGGATGGCCGAGCTTTTCTTCAACTTCATCGAGCGAACGAAGTTTGTCGTCTAGAACTTCTCTTACCAAAGCCAGACCTGCGGCAAGACCGATCCCGCCAATCAACGCTATCAGCATATTGCGGAAGAGATTAGGCGAAACCGGGCTGATTGGTACGATTGCATCATCCAGCTTGGTCAACATGCCGCTTTGAACGTTTGCCGCAGCGCTGAGTAAATTGAACCGGTCAAGTAGAGACTCCAGCTGATCTCGCATGGCCTGAGCTTCACGCTCAAGCACGCTATATTCGACCAATCGGTCCTGCTCCGCCAGAGTTTCCTCGGAAGCGTTCGCGAGCTCGCCCGAAAGCGCTTGTTCCTGACGCTGAGCGATGACGAATTCATTGCGGATTGACGCTTTAATGTCTGCACTTGCCGCAGCGATTTTCTGATCTATCGCAGCAATTTGAGCCTGCAGTTGAATGACCGGCGGGTATTCGTCGCTATAGCGTTGCCGTAACTCTGTAAGCTGCGTCTCCAGCTGCAACTTCTCGTTCTGCAGGCCCTGCACGGCTGAACTGCGCTGAACTTCCGGTAATTGCGATGCTGGAATATTCGCAACTGCTTGCCAACGCTGTTCCGCTGCGATCCGTTGTGCGCGCAGCTGTGTTACCGTGTCGTTGATGCTGACTAGATTTGCGCCCGTTATAGTCTGGTTGCCGTCCTCTTCGGATGTTTGCTGGTTGATTATGCCGCTCTGCCTCGCATAATTGTTTGCAGCGAGCTCAGCGTCTGCGAGCTTTTCGCGCGTTTGGGAAATCTGTTCCTGAAGATATTCTTGGGCGTACTGATTGGCGTCGAGAGCCCGCTTGGCATCTGATCGCACATAGGCTTCAGCGTAAGCATTCACGACTTGGGTAGCGAACTCGGGATCTTCCGATTCAACTCCAATGGTCAAGACGCGCGCGCCAAGTGGAACTTCAGCGGTTACGCTGGACTGCAAGATCGTGGCAAGATCTGTGCGTTTGATCTTCGCCCATTCAGCATCATCTGCATCATCCGGACGGCCTTCATCGATATCTTTGAGGACAAGCGGCGTATCTTCGACAAGGTTCAGGGCATCGACCACTTCATAGGCCAGGCTGCGGCTTTGGATGACAACCCCCTGCGTCTCCATATAATTGTCGAATTCATTGCTGGGCATTGAAGGGGCCAATTCCTGACCTTCGACAACGATGTTGCCATCTCTGCTTACAACGATCGACGCCTTGGCTTCGTAAATAGGGGTCATTAGCATTGTGCCAACAACGCCCAGGATCAATGCTGCAGCGATTGTAATCGCGATCAACCAGCGCTGGCGGAACAACATGCCTCGCAGCACGTCAGCATCGATGAGTTTCGGAGCAGAGGGCTGGGTTTCTTCCCATTCGACGGGCAGATACCGATCGACCCAAACACCGCCACGCCCGGGCTCTGGTGCCTGCATGATTGATCGATCATTCATTGAGTAGTCCCGCCGCGCTCAAAAGTCCTAAGTACAAACGCTTAGCCAGCGGCGTCATGGCACGCAACTATGGTTACGATTTCCTCACTGATCCGGTGTCGCTTTATCTCGAATTGTGCTGCAGAAACGACAGATGGAATGTAATGGGGGCTGTCGGTCGCGTGGATTGCGGCGTCTTGGCAAGCTCGTTCGAATCAGTAAGAGGGTTTGAAAGTAGCTTTTCGGCGGGAACCGTGAACTCTACAGCACCCACATTGCTAAGCCTGACCGCAATTGGATATTATGTCTGTATTACATTGGCTTGTCTGTTGGCCTTCCGCACAACAGTAAGAGCGCCGCTATGGCATCGAGCCGTTTGGATGGGGCTTGGGTACTTGTTTATTGCACTCACCATGTTGCGCATTTTTTCGATCGAAGATTTGGTCAGAGAGGAAGTGCGTGGATTTTTGCGCGGGTCACAGGCCTATGAAATCAGACGCATTCCGCAAGCAATCTTGGCGTTTTGCCTCATGAGTGCAGGCCTCCTCATTCTGTGGAGGTTGAAGCATTTTCTGCAAGCTCGAATGAAAGGCCAGCGTGACCGCTTGTGCGCGGCCGCCTTGTTGGCAGGCGTCGCGATGGTCGGCCTTGTTTTTCTGCGGATGATCTCTTGGCACACGACAGATTGGTTGCTTTACGGCCCGCTGAAACTCAATTGGCTGCTTGATTTAGGAGCGGCCTCAGCAATTGGACTTGCTGCCCTCGTGTACCAACGTCGCGCAAATCGCAAAGTGCGCAGCCCTTAGGCCTCGTGGGGACGCATTTCTCTAGGCGTAGTGCTCTTCAAGGATCGCTGTGATGCGTCGAGCGGCCTCGCCATCACCATACGGGTTGTGAGCTTTCGCCATGGCCTCGTACTGTTCTTGGTTGTCAAGCAATGTGTTGGTCGTTTCTACGATTAGTTGCACATCGGTCCCCAGTAGCTTCGCTGTACCAGCCGCAACTCCCTCAGGGCGTTCAGTTACATCGCGCATGACCAGAACGGGTTTGCCAAGGCTTGGCGCTTCCTCCTGAATGCCGCCGCTGTCGGTCAGGATAACCTCTGATGCGTCCATAAGCGCTACGAAATCGGGATACTCCAGCGGGTCAATCAAGGCGACATTGCCAAGATGCCCTAGGCGTGGCTTCATAACATCGACGACGTTTGGATTGGGATGAACGGGGTAAATTATCGCCACGTCATTCCGCTGCGCCAGCTCTTCCAGAGCGCTAGCGATCGATTGCATGCCTTCGCCAAAGTTTTCGCGCCGATGCGCTGTCACGGCGACGATGCGCTTTCCAGCAAATCGCGCGCGCAACTCTCCTATAACCGGAGCAATCGCGGGATTGTCCTGGACCTTGGCTCGAGTGGCGAGAAGCGCGTCCAGCACAGTGTTGCCTGTCACATGAACTGTCTCAGCGGCTGTATCTTCGCGCAGCAAAGCATCCGCTGCACCTTGTGTAGGCGCAAAGTGCAAATCGGTAATCACACCTGTGACACGCCGATTTACCTCTTCCGGCCAAGGTGCGTAATTGTCACCGCTTCTAAGCCCAGCTTCGACGTGTCCCACAGGGATTTTGCGGAAATAACACGCAATCGAGACCATCATGGTCGTGAGCGTATCGCCATGCACCAGGACGCGGTCCGGACGCTCTTTGTCCAGCGCTTCTCCAAAATGAAGGATGATCCGGCTGGCAAGTTGATCAAGGCTTTGTCCGGCCTGCATCAGATCTAGATCAATGTCGGGTGTGATGTTAGCGATATTGAGTACTTGATCCAGCATTTCGCGGTGTTGCGCTGTCACGGCAACCCGCGCGTCGAAGGATCCGGAAGCGCGCAACGCATGCACAACTGGAAACATCTTGATCGCTTCCGGACGCGTGCCGAAGGTGACGAGGATACGCGGTTTGCTCATACTGCCAACATTCCTCGCGTATCGTAGACCATGCGACCCTTCAGGTTCATTTGAGGGAGATGTTTGAACGCATTGTGATCTACGAGAATGACGACAAGCTCAGCTTCCGCCAGAGCGTCGCCGAGGCCTACAAGCTTGGCTCCAGAGTCGGCAAGCTTGCCTGGAAGCGCTTCTGCGAAGGGCTCGACGATGCGTAGCCGCTCGCCATAATCGCGAGCCAGCTCATCTGCGATTTCAAGAGCGGGACTCTCGCGGAAATCATCAATGTTGGCTTTGAACGCAAGACCCAGCAACGCGGTTTTTGTTTGCGGATCAGCCTCCATCATTCCTTTGATGCGATCGAGGACATGCCGCGTTTTGCTATCATTGACTTCGCGCGCGGTGCGAGTGAGCCGCGCTTGCTCAGGCGCGCCTGCGACGAGGAACCAAGGATCGACAGCGATGCAGTGTCCGCCGACCCCAGGGCCGGGCTGCAAGATGTTCACTCGGGGGTGGCGGTTGGCAAGCCGGATGATCTCCCACACATCGATATCGAGGTGATCGGCGATCAAGGACAATTCATTTGCGAAAGCGATATTGACGTCGCGAAAGCTGTTCTCGACGAGCTTCACCATCTCCGCAGATCGCGCGCCTGTCTCAAGCCGTGCGCCTTTGACGAAGTGGCGGTAGAGATCGCTCGCTTGCTTAGTACAAGCTGAAGTCAGGCCGCCGATCACACGGTCATTTGAAACCAGCTCAGCAAGGATTTTTCCTGGCAACACCCGTTCCGGACAGTAAGCGATGGCAATGTCGAATTGCCCATCGTTCGCGTCACTTGAGCTTGCATTGGGAATGCGCAAGTCGGGCCTTAGTCCAGAGATACGTCTGGCTACTTTCTCTGTCGTTCCGACCGGCGAAGTCGACTCCACGATGACGCAAGTCCCGGGGGCCATCTTTGGCGCGATGGCTTCCGCAGCGGATAGAACATAGTCGATGCATGGCTGGTTATCCGCCTTCAGCGGAGTGGGCACAGCCAGCACGTAATAACGTGCTTCAGGCACTTCGAGCGAGGCCGTCAGCTTGCCAGACGACACCACTTCATGGACCAACGTATCGAGGTCGGTTTCCTCGATATGTATGCCGCCAGAGGATACTGTTTCCACAACTTTTGGAGACACATCTACGCCGCATACAGATAGCCCCGAGCTCGCCAGCACGGCAGCTGTCGGCAAGCCGATATAGCCGAGCCCGATCACTGCGACATCGAATGCAGTGTCTTCCTCAGGTCGAAGATCAAAGTCTTCCACCGGTTGTGTCAAAACTGTCTCCTGTTGGTGGGCTGGTCCAGAGATCGCATCAGCTCGATAACGGAAATTCGATCGGTTTGCCGCGGCTGATCCAAGTGCGCAGTAGTAGCCACGCATAGGCAGAATTGGACTTTGCGTATCTCACGAACATTTTGCGAGGTTCTTTCACCAACCGATGAAACCATTCCAATCCGACCTTCTGCATCCACATAGGCGCGCGCGAGACATGTCCGGCAAGCACGTCCACCGAGCCTCCTACGCCCATAAGAAATGGCACATTAAGGCGATCAGCGTTGCTGTTGAGGAAGCGTTCCTTGCGCGGGGTAGGCATCGCCACAAACAGGCAATCTGCGCCCGAACTTGCAATTTGTTCGACTATCTCTGCTTCATCTTGCGGGCCGAAATAGCCATTCCTTGCACCTGCAAATTCGAGCCCTGGCCAACGTCGCTGTGCTTGCGCCATCGCTTTTCTGAGCTGATCTTCCTTCGCGCCAAGGATGAACGGCTTGCGGCCTGTTTGAGCGCACCGTGCGAGCAGGGCATAAAATAGATCGATGCCTGCCACGCGTTCGACATTATCGGCTCCGAACAGTGTCAAGCCGTAGACAATCCCTTGACCGTCGATCCCGATCATGTCGCTCCCACGCACGTCAGCGGCTAAATCGTCATCCGATCCGAGTTTCATGAGCTTCGCCACATTGAGGGCGGTGTGGCGGATCGGCTTGCCTTGTTCCATGGCACGCTCGGCAAATGCGACACTCTCGTCCAAAGAAAGCAAGTCAATCGGCGTACCGAAAAAGTTCAGCCGGCGCGCTTTCCCATGGCCTTCCGGTTGGTGATCTTCGAGCGACATGCTTGGCTTTCTTATGTGTTCCCGAGGACATCAAGTTGCTTGAAAACCCTTTAATACGGCGCAGCATTCTATTGCCACCCGTCTCTACGTGTTTTCACACAGTCTACCTTTCGCTTGCCTCCATTCACGGCCCGCGCCATGCACCCAACTGTAAAGGGAGAAGGAATTGATGTCTCAGCCATCAGGGCCATTGGTTGGTTTAAAAGTTGTGGAGTTCGCCGGGATCGGGCCGGGACCTCATGTGGCTATGCTGCTCGCAGACATGGGAGCTGAAATTGTACGGATTGAACGTCCGGGTACGCAAATCAGCAATGAAGTGGTTGAACGCGCGCGTCATCGCGCGGCAGTTGATGTGAAGAGCGAGGGCGGCAGGGCCTTTTGTATCGAAGCGCTTAAATCAGCTGATGTGCTGCTCGAGGGATTTCGCCCCGGCGTGATGGAGCGGCTGGGCTTGGGGCCTGAGGAGATACTCGCGCTGAATCCGCGCCTCGTTTACGCTCGCATGACCGGATGGGGGCAGGACGGGCCGCTTGCACAAGCTGCAGGACATGACATCAACTATATCTCGATCACAGGCGCATTGAGCGCTGTGGGCCGCGCAGGCGAAACGGCTGTGCCGCCGCAGAACCTGGTCGGCGATTTCGGGGGCGGCTCGATGTATTGTGCGCTTGGAATTCTGGCAGCCTTGTTCGAACGCGAGAGCAGCGGGAAGGGGCAAGTCGTCGATGCCGCTATCGTCGATGGCACAAACAGCCTCATGAGCTTTTTCTTCGGCATGAGGCATATGCCTTATCTGACGACAGATCGCGGCAAAGGCATGCTTGGCGGTGCGGCTCACTTCTACCGCTGCTACGAATGTGCTGACGGGCGAGAGATTTCGTTAGGCTCAATTGAGCCGCAGTTTTACGCGGAATTACTTAAACGGGTGGACGCACCAGAGGAGCTGCGCGAGGGCCAGATGAACCCGGCCAATTGGCAAGAGTACACTGCCAAGCTTGAAGCTCTGTTCAAGACCAAGACCGCTGCGGAATGGACGGAAATTCTCGAAGGAACAGATGTGTGCTTCGGCCCGGTTTTGACAGTCGAAGAAGCGCGCGATCATCCGCATATGAAGGCGCGAGGCCTTTACGAAGAGCATGACGGCGTCTGGCATACCGCGCCTGCGCCGCGCTTTGACCGCACACCCGGTTCAGTGAGGCCAAGCGCCATGAACGGCGAAGAAGTCGTCAAACGCTGGGCGGCAAAGGGATAGAGAGCATGGCAGGCAAGTATTTTGATGAATGGCGGGTCGGCGATCGGGTCGAGCACGAAATACGCCGGACTGTGACGGAGACAGACAATCTGCTCTTCTCGACCATGACTCATAATCCGCAGCCGCTGCATCTCGACATAGAGGCAGCGAAGGAAAGCGGCTTCGGGCAGATTCTCGTGAACTCGACTTTCACGTTCTCGCTGCTAGTTGGTCTTTCTGTCGGAGAAACAACGCTCGGCACATTGGTGGCCAATCTCGGATTTACCGATGTCGTCACGCCCAAGCCGGTCTTCATCGGTGACACCTTGCGTGCTTCGAGCGAAGTGAAGGAACTGCGTGAGAGTAAGTCTCGGCCTGAGGCTGGCATCGTGACTTTCCAGCATGAGATGCACAATCAGCGCGATGAGGTGGTTTGTCGCTGTTTGCGTACTGCATTGCTCCAACGAAAGCCCGCCTGACGTTACGGCACGCTCGCATAGCGCCGCTCGCCTTGACGGGTGGGGCAGCGAAGGCGCACAGTGCCTTTGCAACATAAGTTTCTGGGAGGGGACTATGCGAGGATTTTCAGTACGTTCCGCGCTTGCATTGAGCGTTTCATTTGCGTTGGCCTCTTGCGGAAACGAACCGCCCCCTGAGCAAAGCGGCAATGGCGAGAACACCATTGAACTAGCTGAGTTTCCCGATCGACCTTATTGGGGCGATACGCACCTTCACACTGACAACTCGGTTGATGCTTTCGGCTTTGGCGTTCGTCTTGGGCCAGAAGCGGCTTTGCGGTTTGCGCGCGGTGAAGAAGTCACTGCCACCACGGGTGCGCAGGCTCAGCTTGCACGTCCGCTCGATTTCCTCGTGATTTCAGACCACTCCGATGGTCTCGGCGCGACGCGGCGGCTTTATGATGCGCCGCGCTTGGGTGTGGTCGCGATGGGCGATGACACTCTGCTGCGCTGGTATGACATGATGCATGAAAGCCCCGAGCAGTCGCAGTTGGCTATCGCGGAGCTCATCACAGCAGCAGCGGACGGAAATTTGCCTGAGGCGCTGAGCGATCCGGAGAGACAGGCTGAAGCGACGAAGGATATCTGGGAGACGCACCTCGATACGCTCGATCAGTTCAACGAGCCGGGTGTGTTCACGGCGCTTGCAGGCTTTGAATACACGCTGATGCCCGACGGCAATAACCTCCACCGCGTCGTCATGTTTCGCGATGGCAGCGACCGTACTAAGCAGGTTGTGCCGTATCCCGGCCTTTCAACCACCGCCGAAGGCTTGTGGGATTACATGATCGCCTATGCGCAAAAGACCGGCGGCGAAGCGCTTGCGATCCCGCACAATTCAAACCTTTCCAATGGCTTGATGTTTGAGCTCACTATGCCGGATGGCGGGCCGATGACGGCGGAATATGCACGCAAGCGTGCAGCCGCAGAGCCGGTTGTCGAAGTCACGCAGATCAAAGGCGATAGCGAGACGCACAGCTTCCTTTCGCCCAATGACGAGTTTGCAGGCTTTGGCGACGCGGGTTGGGAGCTTGGCAATCTGCCGCTTACCGCGCCGACTAGCGACGATATGCTCGCTGGGAACTACGCGCGTGAAGCCTTGAAGCGCGGCCTCTCGCTGGAAGAGCGCTTGGGCGTCAATCCCTATGCCTTTGGCATGATCGGTTCGACCGACAGCCACACCTCGCTCGCGACAGGCGATGAAGACAATTTCTGGGGCAAGCATTCAGGCAATGAGCAAGCGAATACGAAGCGAGCGCTTGAGCCGCAAAACCTCGGCACAAGAGAAGGGCGCTTCGGCTGGCATTATCTTGCAGGCGGCTATGCAGCTGCCTGGGCACGGGGCAATACACGAGCGGAAATCTTCGATGCGTTCAAGCGCCGCGAAGTCTACGCCACCACAGGTCCGCGCATGGTTGTGCGCATGTTCGGCGGGTTCGATTTCACTGCGAGCGACTGGGACGAGGACTGGGTTCGGGTAGGCTATACCCGCGGGGTTCCGATGGGCGGCGAGCTTACTGGCAATGGCAAGGCGCCGGTGTTTATGATCTCTGCGCAGAAGGATCCTGACGGCGCAAATCTTGACCGGGTCCAAGTTGTGAAAGGCTGGGTCGATGGCTCAGGCGAAGTGCGCGAACAGGTCTATGATGTGGTGTGGTCCGACATGGAAGATCGCCGCATGGCGAACGGTAAAGTGCCTGCTGTCGGCGACACCGTAGATCGTGAAAAAGCAAGCTATACCAATACGATAGGTGCAGCAAACCTACAGGTCACATGGTCTGATCCCGACTATGTCGAAGGGCAGCGTGCGTTCTATTATTTACGTGTGTTGGAGATCCCGACCCCGCGCTGGACGCTCTTTGATGCGCTGCGTTTCGGCATCACTTTGAGCGAGGATGCGATGGCTGATGCGGTGGCGCAGGAGCGGGCTTACTCCTCCCCGATCTGGCTCAAGCCTGCAGCATAAACGGCGGTTCGCGACATGCCACAATGGCTGAAAGAGCCGCTTGTCCATTTCCTGATTGGCGGCGCAATCCTGTTCGGTTTCTTTGCCTGGACGGGCACTCCGTCTGATCCGGCGAGCCGCGATATTACCATTGATTCTGAGACACTTGCTTCGATTTCCAGCGGCTTCGAACAGCAGATGAGCCGCGCGCCAACCGATGCTGAACTGGATAATCTCACGGAACGTTTCATCCGCGAAGAAGTGCTTTATCGCGAAGCTTTGCGGCTCGGGCTCGACCAGGATGATGCGATTGTCAGACGCCGGCTCGCGCAGAAAATGGACTTGATTGCAGCGGCTCAAGCAGAGGCTGCGAGCCCTTCTGATGAGGAGCTTCAGGTCTGGCTTGAAGCCCATCCAGCGCGCTTCGCAAGTGACGCAAAATACACATTCGAGCAGCTCTGGTTTGCTGAAAAGCAAGCTGCAGATGAGGCACAGATAAATCGAGATAAACCCGAGATGGTCCGAGATAACCGCGCCAGCATCGAGCTGCCTGCGACAGTAAGCGAGATGCCCCGCAGTGAAATCCTCGACCGGTTCGGACAGCAATTCGCGCGTGAGCTGGACGCATTTCGCCCAAGCGAAGAATGGCAAGGGCCGATCCCGTCAGGCCTTGGCTGGCATCTTGTCCGGCTAAAAGCAATCGAAGCGTCCGAACTGCCTCCGCTCAGCGAAATCCGCGACCGGGTGGAAGCTGATTGGCGTTCCGGCACGGCTACTGAGCGCAAGGAAGCCGCTTACGAACTCTTACGCGAAGCCTACACTGTCGAGATTGACCGGTGAGATTGCTGCTTGCGCTCCTGCTGGCGATTTTCGCGGTCCCGGCTTCAGCTGACGAAGTGCGGCCCATGGCGCTCGACCTGACAGAAGAAGTGCCGGGCAAATGGTCGCTGGTCTGGAAGCAGCCTGTCTCTAATCCGACGGCTGCGGTGATCGAGCCGACACCGCCAGCCAATTGCCGCTATGCCAGCGGTCCGACGATCCGCCGCGCCAATGCCGCCTATCGCGGCAATGCAGAGCTCACTTGCGATGGCTCGCTCGGTGGCCAAACCTTCGCTTTGCCGCAGCTGCCGGGACAATCCGATGCCTTGCTACGGGTCGCACCCTTGGACCAACCCGTGCAATCCTTGCGCCTGACCGCTCGCGTGCCTCAAGCGACCATTCTGGCAGAGCCGGACCGGATGCAAGTTCTGCGCAGTTACTTCATCATCGGGGCCGAGCACATTCTGATGGGCTGGGACCATCTGCTGTTCGTCATCGCACTGGTGCTGCTGGTGAAGCGCGGCTGGGCGGTCGTTGGCGCAGCAACCGCCTTTACAGTTTCGCATTCGATCACACTCGCGGCGAGCGTGCTGGGCTTTGCGGGCTTGCCGCAAGCGCCGGTTGAAGCCCTGATCGCTTTGTCGATCCTGTTCCTTGCTGTCGAGCTTACCCAAGGTGATCGCGAGACATGGACGCGGCGTTGGCCGTGGCTCGTCGCCTTTGCCTTCGGCCTGCTTCATGGCTTCGGCTTTGCTGGGGCGCTGGCAGATATCGGCCTGCCGGAAGGTGAAGTGCCAACCGCTCTGCTCGCCTTCAACCTCGGCATTGAAGCGGGTCAGATTGCGGTGATTGCGATAGTGCTGTTGCTGCGCGCAGCAATCATCAGGCTCGCGCCCAAGGTTGAAGCGCCATCGCTCAAATTTGCGACCTATACGATTGGAATTATTGCGAGTTACTGGCTGATTGATCGGGTTGTGGCGTAGCTTCAGCGCCGCCCAAGGCCTGCCACAAAACCACCCGCGCGCGCTGCGCCTGACCCATGGCGATGGCTAGCCGTTCTCCGCTCGCATCTGCTGCCCGGCGCGCTTCCAAGACAGTGAGAAAGTCCGCAAGGCCCGCTTTATAGCGTGTTTCGGCAAGACTGGCTGCGCGCTCCAGATCAGCGTTTTCTTGTGCTGCCGCTTCGGCTTGTTGGTCAGCGCCCGTGACTTGACCATAGGCGGCTTCCGCTTCGCCGAGCGCTGTAAACACTGCGCCGCGATAGGCAGCGAAGGCCGCGCGCTTGTTCGCAGCGCCTGCATCGATCTGCGACTGGATGCGCCCGAAATCGAGCAATGGCGCGAGCAAACTGCCGCCTGCTGTGTAGACTTGGGATTCGCTATCAAACAGCGAGCCTAGATCGAACGCGAGCAATCCGAGTGTTCCGGACAAAGTGAGGCGCGGGAAGCGTGATCTCGCAGCAGCGGCCAAATCGGCGTCTGACGCCAGCAGCTCTGCACCGGCGGCCTGTACATCGGGCCGTGTGGTCAGAAGCGTGGAGGGCATCGCGACCGGCGCTGCAGGCAGATCAGTTGCAATCGCCTCTTCAAGCAGAACCGAGCCGATCGTGACGGAATCAAGGCCGGTCAGTGTGACCAGCCGGCCAAGAATACGCGCGCGCTCTCCATAGAGCGCAGCAAGGCGAGAGCGAGACTGGCTTGCCGCAGCTTCTGCACGAACGCGGTCAAAGCCCGGCGCAAGGCCCGCTTCCTCGCGCTCGCCAGCAAGGCCGGCGAGCCGCTCTGCGGCTGCAAGATCTTGCGCCAAGGCAGCTTCGCGTCCGGCCAGAGTGCGCCAGTCAATCACGGCGCCTGCAATTTCGCTGGTCAGAGCGATCCGCACGGCTTCCGCAGAAGCGCTGGCGGAATTGACGCGGGCAAGCGCGGCGCGTTCCGACGCCTTCAATCGCCCGAAAATGTCGATCTCCCAGCTACCGACGATGTTAGCGCCGTAAGAGGTTTGCTCGGTCGCAAATTCAACGCCGGGCGGAAGGTCTGATCCGAATTGCGCCGGGTTGATGCGCGTCGCTGTGACAGAGGCGTCAGCGCCAATATTGGGGAGCCGCTCGGCGCCAGCTCTTCGGGCCTGCGCGCGCGCTGCATCCACACGGGCGAGCGCTTCAGCAAGGCTCGGCGCGTTTTCCAGCGCAGCGCCGGTAAATGCGGCAAAGGCGGGGTCTTCATTGGGAAGCAGGTCTGCCAATGCGCCGCTTTCGCCATCGTCAGGCGAATAGACAAACTCGCTTGGCAGTTCAGGCGTTGGCGTCGCGATCTCCGGCGGCGGGCCGGCAACGCATGCGCTGAGGGTCAGCGCTGCGGAAGCGATGAGGAGCATACGCGTTTTCATTGCGCGCTCTCAACCGCCGGAATGAACGCATCGACTTGCTGGCCCACGGTAAAGCTGCCGCGGGCATCGTCCGGCAGAGCGTAAATCAACTGCAGCACGCGCACATCGACGCGTTCTGCCGCTGAGTTGGTGAGCGAGCGCTTGGGTACGATCAGCGGTTCAGCCCGCACGAATGTGGCTTCGATCTGGTTGCCGGCATCACCACGCGGAGAGACGAATGCGCTGGCACCGCGCTCCACCCGCATGGCTTCGTCTTCATCGACATCAATGCGGATATGCAGCGGACGTGTTTCGCCCATCTGGATGAAAGCTTCCGGTGCGCCGCCGACATTGGAGACGAACTCACCCGGCCGGATGTTCACGGCAAGGATTTCGCCAGCGATTGGCGCGCGGACTGTCAAACGTTCAAGCTCGGTACGCGCGCTGCTCGCTTGGGCTTGTGCTGCCGCAAGCCTTGCCCGGGCGAGCTCAAGCCGAGTGCTGGCCGCCGAGGCTTCGCCTTCTGCGCGGATCACTTCTGCGCGGCTGACTGCGGCGGGATCATCGAGCTCAGAATACAGCGCGAGCTGTTGCTGCGCGGTGGCGCTAGTGGCTTGCGCATCGCGGATAGCGGCGCGGGCTTCTCCGATCGCAGCGTTTGCCTCTTGCAGGCGCGCGCGAGCCGAGCGCTGGTCGACGACGAAAAGTGGCTGGCCCAGTCCCACGAAATCGCCGGGCGCAACTTCAAGGCTGGTGACCAGACCGGAGATAGCCGTGCCGATATCGATCACTTCGCTGGATGGTTCGACAACCCCTGCGCCTGCTACACGCGCGCTATTGGCTAGTTCGCCATTTGCGCTGGGCGGCTGGCTTTCGGGATCGGAGAGCTCGCGATCGGGTAGCCCCGCAAGGACGTAGATCACCGCACCAATCAGCGCGACGACCGCGATGATTGGCAAGATTTTGCGTGAGAAGCTCAGATTTTCAGGAAGCAAAGCCATGTCAGGTCCTGTCAGTGATCGTCCGGCATTTCAGTGCCGTCATGTTTGATGCGCCCATCCTCCAATTCGAGGATGCGGTCAGCGAGGTCGAAAATGCGGTTGTCATGCGTCACGATGATGCAAGCGCGATCGGGAGAGACTGCCACTTCGCGCAACAGGTCCATGACGCGGCGTCCGGACTGGGCATCAAGCGCAGCGGTAGGCTCGTCGCACACTACCAAGCGCGGCTCGTGAACCAGTGCGCGGGCGATAGCGACGCGCTGCTGCTGGCCGCCGGAAAGCTGGTTCGGAAGCTTGCCTGCTTGATCGCCGATGTTGAGCTTTTCCAGCATCACGATGGCTTTCTCGCGCGCTTCGTCAATGGCCATGCCTTGCGCGATGAGCGGGACCGCTGCGTTGGCTGCGGCATCGATCGACGGGATGAGATTGTACTGCTGGAAGATGAAGCCGATATTCTGCAGCCGGAAATTGACGAGCTCGGTATCATCGAGATCGTAGATGTTCGTGCCGAACACGCGCACATCGCCTTCGGTCGGCCATAAAATGCCGCACATTATGGAAATGAGAGTCGTTTTGCCGGAGCCGCTTTCGCCTACGACATAGGTCATGCGGCCGGGCTCGATGTCGACATCGATGCCGTGCAGGACGCGGATGGTCTGCTGGCCCGCCTGGAAATCGCGCACGATGCCGCGCGCGCAGATCGCGCTCTCCGGCGAGCAGCCGCCTATTGAAGTGGTGTCGAGTTTCGTCGCCATTACCGGAACACCGCTGCTGGTTCTGTCTTCAGCACGTTGCGCAAGGCAATCCATCCTGTGATCGCGAGGATAATGATCACTGCGACCAGGCTGATGAGCGGGATCTGCCAGGGGATGTAAAACCCCTTGAAGAACGGATTGCCGGAAAATGACCATAGGAACACGGCTGTCCCCATCACTCCGAGCGCATATCCGATAAAGCCGACAAGGCCCGCTTGTACAGCAACCATCCGCATGATCTTCGCGTTGGTCACTCCGATCGCTTTGAGCGCTCCGAACTGCTTGATGTTGTCGCGAATAAACAGGCTGAAGGTGAGGCCGACAATCGCTACGCCGACGACAAAACCGAGGATGACAGTGATCCCGAAATTGGTCGGGATGCCGGTATTTTCGATAATGAAATCGACCCCGGCTCTGGCGAACTCGTCGCGGGTCTCTGCCTTGAGGCCGGTCTGCTGCTCGATCTTTGCAGCGGCTTCCTCAGCGGTGAGGCCGTCGCTCACACCGGCAAGCACAAAGGTCAGGCGATTGCGCGTCCCGGGGACATAGCGCAACGCTTGGCTATACTTGGTGTAGAGAACGGCGGTGCTGGTGAATGAAGGTATCGTGTCCGCAATTCCGCGGATCACGGCCCGCTGGTCGTTAAGCTCTAGCCGTTCGCCCATAGGTTTCGCGTCTTCTCCGAACATGTTGAACACGCCGCCATCGTCGATGATCACCGAGTCCGGCCGGGCGAGCACGCTCTTGTCACCTTCGGAGAGATTTTTCGGCAAGCCGATCAGCGTTGCATCATCGACGCCGATGATCGCTACCTGTTCCAAATCGCCTTCGCTGGTGCGGACAGAGGCGACCGAGCGCAAATGGGGGACGGCCCACTCAACGCCGGGAACCGCGCGGATTTTGTCGAGCGCTGTTGAAGGCATCGCATAGCTGACATCAGTGGTCCGGCTAACCGGGTCCATAACCCAGATCTCGGCTTCCGGGGCGTTGTATACTCCGCTCGCGCCGCGTTCGACCAGATTGACGAAAATCGTCAACTGCTGCGTGATGAGCAAAGTCGAAAAAGCGATCCCGAACAGAAGCCCGTAGAACTTCTGCTTGTCGCCAGTCAGCATTCGGATCGCAATCCAGAGCATAGGTCGGGGGAAACCTCTTTGCGTTTGTCGGTTGAGTAGGAGCGCACCGCTGGGGTTGCGCCGACTCGGTTTAATGCCTATTATTGAACGGTCGCGTTTAATTGAACGGGGGAGTTCATTTTGTCAACTGGCAAAATTGCCAACGGTTCCAAAGGGGTAGAAAAAAAGCCAGCCAAGGCTGCTGGCAAAGGGCGCGGTCGGCCCGTGGACCCGGCCAAACGCGAAGCTATCGTAGATGCGGCCGCACAAGCCTTTTTCGATGTGGGGTATGCAGCAAGCTCGATCGAACAGATCGCAGCTGATGCAGGCGTCTCCAAAGTCACCGTCTACAACCACTTCGGTGACAAGCGCGGGCTTTTCACCGCCACAGTCGAGCAAGAATGCGAGAAAATGCGCGGCTATTTCTCTATCGAAGCTTTCCCGCCCGATGCTCCGATCCGCACACGCTTATTGGCGATTGGAGAAGCAATGATGCGCTTTCTCTCGCGGCCTGAAATGGTCCAGTTCGAACGCCGCATCGCAGCAGAGACTGAAGACGAGCCGGAGATAGGCCAGGCTTTCCTTGCCGCCGGACCGTGGCGCATGAAAGAGAGCTTTGGCGGTTTCCTTGCCATGGCGAGCGAGCGGGGAGAGCTATCGATTGCTGACCCCCGCCTCGCGGCTGAGCAGTTTGTCTCCATGTGCAAAGGAATGGGCGATCTTGAGCGGCGCTTTGGCGCGACGCCTTCAGATGCCGATGATCGCCGCCGTCTGGAAGGCGCAGTCGATGTCTTCTTGAAAGCGCACTCAGTCAGCTGAAGCGCCCAGAAGCGAATCCGCTAGAGCGCTCCCAGAAGTGCTCCGAACAATGTGAACATCAGCGTCATATAGCCTGTGTCGATGAGCCACAACGCGAACGGTCTTTGCGCGAACAGATAATTGATCCCAAGCGCTGCGCCGACCCAGCACAGACCCGCGGACGCGCCGTAGGCCGTTCCCTGCTGGATAGTGATGTCCGGGCCGAGGAACATTGCGAAGACGAATGCGGCAATGAATGTGAGCACAAACGCGCCGCCAAACACTTTCGCCATATTCGCATTTTTGACTTGCTCGTCGCTCAGCCCGACCAGCGCTTGCCATTTTTTACCGAACAGCGGCCCGTACCAAATCCCGCCCAGAACAAACGCTGAGACAGTCGCCGCGATAATTCCGATCCAATTGATATCCATGACTTTCCCCCTTGATGTGACAGTTATTCCTGGCTCGCTTGCGCACGAGCGTCCGCAAGGTTCTTTTTCAGCAGATTTATCGAGTAGACGTTGCCGGTCTTGAAGAATTCAATCATCCGGGAAGACGTTTCATCACTGCCATACCCCAGGCCGATAATGCGCATGCGCGTCTGTATTTCGCTGATCGGTTCGAGCTCATAAACGCCCCATGTCTGCTTGATTGTCTCCAGACTTACAGGGCCATTCTCAGGCGCCTGAACGACTTGCAGCGCCATCATGCGCTCAGGAACGAATGCGATGATCCGGTGTACGATATTGCGCGGATCGCCTTGGACGGCGTCCGGGTAATAGCTCGTTTCGATTGAACCACCGAGGCGCAAGTCGAACCAGGCCTTGCTCGGGCCCCACATTTTCCAGCCTTCTTCGGTGGACAGTGACGCCCATACATCTGCAACTGGCGCATCAATCACGGCTTCATGAATGAGCGTGCGTGTGCCGTCATTCTCTTCGATCACTTCCGATTTGGTTTCCTGACCAAATGCAGAGACCGGAGCGACGAGTACAGCGGCGATAGCCAAGGCTGTTGCGATGAATTTCATGACGGCTCCTTCGCTTTCTCAAGCAGCAAGTTGATATGTTCGCGCAGCACAGCGACGTTGCGGTCGAACACGCCGATATCCTTGGCGGTGCGCGCCTGCATGATTGCGCCTTCCATGATCGTGAGGACAAATTCGCCCAAAGCGCGCGTGTCGGTGTCAGGTGGCAGCCGGTTGCTGGCTGCATCGAGGCAGGCCACAATCGCTTCAATCCAATTGCTGAAGTTTACGTCCAGCAATTCGCGGATGCGTGGATCAGGCTCGCTGATTTCAAGTGCCAAATTGCCGATTGGGCAGCCATGCTGAAAATCGCTCATGACAAGTCCGGTGCGATAGCCATTCAGCAATGCGAAGATCTTCTCAATCGGATCGGTTACTTCTGCCCAGGCAACATCGAGCAGGTTCTCTTTGATGCCATCGCGATAGAATTCGAGCACAGCGACCAGCAGGTCCTGCTTGCCAGGAAAGAAGTGATAGAGACTGCCTGAATGAACCTGGCTGCGGCTCAGGATGTCCGCAATCGAGGTCGAGTTATAGCCCTTCACATAGAACATCTCGAGCGCCGTCATGACGATACGTTGTCGCGTGGCAGAATTCATCGAATCACCTCTTGATTGAGCGTTCAACTCAGCAGAACTTGAGTGATTGATCAAGTAAAATTTGAATGATCGTTCAACTCATCGGCGTATGCATGCCTTTTGCTCTTGGGGAACCACCGATCAGTCTCATCGGTTTTTCCCTGCGTTAGTCGGTGCAAATTCGGAGCCTCGTTATCTTGCGATTTACCGTGTCGCGCTTACATTGAGGCTTCCAACAAGGAATCGAAGTCGATGAACCAAGAGAACGAACCGCAAGATCCGCGTCCGGACGGCCCCAATCCCTGGATGAAGAGCCTGATGATCTGGGGCGGGGTCTTCATGGCTTTGCTGCTGGTTGTGTCCATGTTCGGCAATGCCGGGCAGACCCCTGCGACGCAGATCACCTATTCCGATTTCCGTGACAAGGTTGCGGAAGGTTCAGTCAAGGAAGTGCGGGTCGCGCCGGACAAGATCACAGGCGTTTTGAAGAATGACAGCACGTTCTCGACAATCCCGGTGCAGGACGACGATACTCTTGTGCCTCTTCTTGAAGAGCAGAACGTGGTCTATTCTGGCGTTGAAGCGGAAGAGGGCAATGTCCTTCTCTACATCCTGCTTCAGACCCTTCCGTTCCTGCTGATCCTCGGCATCGCATTCTTTGCCTTGCGCCAGGTTCAGAAAGGCGGCGGTGGCGGCGCGATGGGCTTTGGCAAGTCCAAGGCCAAGCTTCTGACTGAACGGCAAGGTCGTGTAACCTTCGAAGATGTCGCCGGCATCGATGAAGCGCGCGAAGAACTTGAAGAAATCGTCGAATTTCTGAAGGACCCGCAGCGCTTCTCCAAACTTGGCGGACAGATACCGAAAGGTGCGCTGCTGGTCGGTTCACCCGGTACCGGTAAAACGCTGCTCGCTCGCGCAATTGCAGGCGAAGCCGGTGTCCCGTTCTTCACGATTTCCGGTTCAGACTTTGTCGAAATGTTCGTCGGCGTTGGCGCAAGCCGTGTGCGCGACATGTTCGAGCAAGCGAAGAAGAACGCGCCATGCATCGTCTTCATCGACGAGATTGACGCGGTCGGTCGCCATCGTGGCCATGGCCTTGGCAACTCGAATGACGAGCGCGAGCAGACGCTCAACCAGCTGCTGGTCGAGATGGACGGCTTTGAAGCCAACGAAGGCATTATCATTATCGCGGCGACCAACCGTCCTGACGTGCTTGACCCTGCGCTGCTGCGTCCGGGCCGATTTGACCGTCAGGTTGTTGTGCCGATCCCCGACATTGATGGCCGCGAGAAGATCCTCGGCGTTCACATGAAGAAGGTGCCTCTCGCACCTGACGTAAACCCGCGCACGATTGCGCGCGGTACGCCGGGATTCTCAGGGGCAGACTTGGCGAACTTGGTCAACGAAGCAGCTTTGCTGGCGGCGCGCCGCAACAAGCGCTTGGTCGCAATGCAGGAGTTTGAAGACGCGAAGGACAAGGTCATGATGGGCGCAGAACGCCGCTCCATGGTCATGACCGACGACGAGAAGAAAATGACCGCCTATCACGAGGCAGGCCATGCGATCGTCTCTGTCCACGAGGAAGCGTCCGACCCGATCCACAAAGCTACGATCATTCCGCGCGGCCGTGCGCTGGGCATGGTGATGCGTTTGCCGGAGCGGGACAGCTATTCCTATCACCGCGACAAGATGCATGCGAACCTCTCGGTTTCCATGGGTGGCCGTGTCGCTGAAGAGATCATCTTCGGCCACGACAAGGTCAGCTCAGGCGCGAGCTCGGACATCCAGTACGCGACCGATTTGGCGCGCAACATGGTCACTAAATGGGGCATGTCCGACAAGCTCGGCCCGCTGCAATACGAGCAAAGCCAGGAAGGCTATCTCGGCATGGGCCAGACTGCGCGCACAATGGGCGGCGCAGAGACGAACAAGCTGATTGATGCGGAAATCAAAGGTCTCGTTGAAGGCGCACACAAGCGCGCGACTGACATCCTCAAGAAGCATGAAGACCAGCTCCATCTGCTCGCGCAAGCGATGCTCGAATATGAAACGCTGAGCGGTGACGAGATCACCAAGCTACTTGAAACCGGCGAAATTGACCGTCCTGATCAGCCTTCAGGACCTTTAAAGCCGCAGCCGATCTCCGGCTCCGCAGTGCCTAAAGCGGGCAAGAAGTTCGGCGGAGAAGGTGGAGCAGCACCGCAAGGCGCCTGACCTTTTCATACGACACCAATCAAAGGGCGTTGGGAGCGATTCCAGCGCCCTTTTCTTTGCCAAGCTACGGCAGGCTAGAGGTGTCAGAACGCGCCGAGCAAGATCAGCACTTGAAGGAAGAGCACGAGGATGAACATGATGCTCAGCAGCAAGAGCGCTAGCCGCCACACAGTGGACAATCGGGAAAGGCTGTAAGTGCCCCTAAGCTGCTTGTACATGTGAATGGGAGGAATGAAGACCAGCGCTGCAAACAGCCAACCTCCGCCAATTCCAATTGCGGTCACCAGCGACAGCGCAATAAAAAGCAAAGTGATGAAGCTGATCGAATAGGTAACGAATATCGCGTGGTCATAGGCTTTGAATTGGCGCTTCCAGGCGAACATCAACCAGACAAAGGGAATCGATAGCGGGATCAGTAACCAGCTGAATTTGTAGGCATTGGCTTGCAATTTGTAGAGCATCAGTCCCGGGTTCTCGCGCCATTTCTTGACTACGTTATTATTGAGCCAATCAATCTCGGAATCCTGAATTGAGAGCTGGCTGTTCAGACCACTACTGCTTTCGCCAAGTGCGATCGCTTCTGCTTGTCCGATCACCTCTTCAGCCAATACAAGCTCGTCCAGATCAGCCTGCACTTGCGCGCGCTCGGGCGAATCTTGTGGCAAAGCCGCGAGTCTTGCTTCGAGCTCACCTCGCTTTTCCGCCGTTTCGCTACGTGCGTTCTCACCTGCCTTCTGAACTTCAGCAACAGCCCCTTCCGAAGGTTGGATATCTGTCGGAGCTGAAATCCCTAGCACCTGAAAAACCGCAAACATCAGGAAGACGCTGAAAAGGAACATCGCAGTAGGACTGACGAATTTCGCGCGCTCGCCGTCAATATAGCGCCGGGTGAGCTTGCCCGGCTTGAACATCAGCAAAGGGAGCGTGCGCCAGATCTTGCCATCCAGATGAAGCACGCCGTGAAGGATTTCATGTCCGATAGCTGATAGGCTGCGATGTACTTCGCCTTTCTGACCGCAAACATGGCAATGCAGACCCAGGAGAGGCGTTCCGCAATTGTCACAGGTCTTGCCGCTCGGCTCGCCAAGCTCCGTGGCATCACTGGCATCCGGCTCAACCGCTTTCGCAAGCAACCCGCCTTCAACCGCTGTGCCTAAGCCATCCGTGATGTCGCCCATCTAACGCCCCCAAACCGCGCCAAGCATAGCTAAGGAGCGCGCACGTTCAAACTCTGAATAGCGGAGGGCCTCTAACCCCTGCGCTTTCAACCTGTGATCAGTTTCCGCTCAATCGCCGTCCAGAGCTTGGCAAAGGCCTGCGCCGCAGGACTGCGCGCAGCAAAGGCTCCGACCGGTTCTTGTCGCACAGCGCCAAGCTCAATCGCGCTGGCCGCCGGGATAAACGGCCAAGTAGGATTGGCCTTGCGCGTGTCGCGATGAAGGTTGCGCCGCATATCAATCATCGAAAGGACAGGCAGGATCGGAGGGTGTTTCTTGCCGCTCTGCTTGATGGCATCGACGACTGTTTCAAAAGCGCGGGTCGAAAGCGGAGAGGGCGGCAGCGGCACGATGATGAGATCACTCGCGCGAAAGACCTGCTCGCTCACTTCGTTCAACACCGGCGGGCAATCGAAGATGATCCGTTGGTATTGCTTGTCGAGGGTTGCGGCGATCTTTGCGAGCCGCTTGCGCTTGCCGATTGCGCCAAACTGCCGGTCGAGCGTGCGGATGCTTTCATCAGCCGGGAGGACATGCAGGTTTTCGTAAGCGGTCTTGCGGATCAGCTTTTCCGGACTGCGATCGGCGGAGACGACGGATTGAGCCTCGCGCTTTTTCTTCGCGTCTACACCAAGCAGAAAGCCGGACCCGTTGGCCGGGTCCAGATCCCACACCAGCGTTCGCCTGCGCGAGATCTCACCAGCGCACCAACCCAGGTTTGCCGCCATCGTGGTCTTACCCACGCCGCCTTTCACGCTGTAGACTGCTATGCGAGCCATGCTGTTCGGTTCAGGTCCTCGAATTCGCGCTTGCCGCGCATCACACGCTATTACGCACGAAGCTCTGTTACAGTTTCATGTCGAACTGGAAAGAGAACGTATCTTCTCTTTCCGACTATGTTGCGTTGAGGGACAAGTATCCGAAAAGAAAAGGCCGCCCCGAGTGGAGCGGCCCTTCTTTTGCTCGAAAAACCAAGCAGATTAGCCTTCGTAATCCGTTGCAATCGTTGTTGTACGGGTCGGCGCAGATGCGGTGATCCGCAGTGCCTCTGCCGACTGGCTCAGCGAACCGATTTCATCGGCATCGTCTTCATCATCCGGCAGGATCTTCTGCAGGTTGATGACGATCGCTTCATTGAGTTCTTTTGGCTTGATCGTCTGTTCGGCAATCTCGCGCAATGCTACAACCGGATTCTTGTCACGGTCGCGATCAATGGTCAGTTCGCTACCGCCTGAAATTTCGCGTGCACGCTGAGCGGCCAGCAGGACGAGATCAAACCGGTTTGGAACCTTGTCGACGCAATCTTCGACAGTAACGCGCGCCATAGGGGCACTCCATTGGAAACTTGAGTGTAGGAAGGGCGTTGCACGTAGGGACAGGCAGCCCACGAGTCAAGGAATTGCAGGCCTTGAGACGGAGTAAATGCAGGGAGACAGACGATAGAATTCGCAGAGCAGCAAGATGCGAGTGAGGAGGCGAAAGACGCAGCGAAATCCTATTCGCATGCTGAGCCCTTCACTGTTGACGCGCACGGGCACACTTTTTCTTTCTATCCTGACGGTGAGGACCGACTGCAAAAACTCCTCGAGCACATCGAAAGCGCGCAGGAATGCATGCAGATGTTCTATTTCATGTTTCAGGAAGACGATTCCGGCGTGAAGGTACGCGACGCTTTGATCGCGGCCGCCCAGCGCGGTGTCGAAGTCGAATTAATGCTGGATGATTTTGGCACCGATGCACGGAATGAGTTCTTTAAGCCTTTAGAAGATGCCGGGGCTCGATTCGATTTGTTCTCACCGCGGCTGAGTGTCCGCTACTTGATCCGCAATCATCAGAAAATGGCTATTGCGGATCGCAAACGCGTGATGGCTGGCGGGTTCAATATTTCCGATCATTATTTTTCCGGCCCGGTCGACAATGGCTGGTGCGACCTGGGCGTACATATCGAAGGACCGATCACTCAAAAGTTTTGCGAATGGTTTGATAAACTCAAAGCCTGGAAAGAGGACACGTCGTCAGATTTCCGCCTTATCCGGCGAATGGTCCAAGAATGGGATCCGACCGACGAACCGGTGCAATTGCTGATTGGGGGCCCCGGAAAATCACCCAGCAAATGGGCCATCCGGATAAAAGAAGACATGGCGAACTCTGATCGCTTGGACATGGTCATGGCTTATTTCTCACCGCCGCGCAGTTTTCGGCAGGTCATGAGCAGGCTTGCTGACAGAGGGTCGGCACGACTGATAATGGCAGGCAAATCGGATAATACCACCACCATCGCGGCAGCGCGCAGTCTCTATAAGGGATTGCACAAGTCAGGCGTTGAGATTTCCGAGTTTGAACCCTGCAAACTCCATATGAAGCTGATTGTTGTTGGCGACACATGCTATTTTGGCAGCGCCAATTTTGACCATCGGTCTATCCGGTTGAACCTGGAGTTGATGGTCAGAGTGGTCGATACCGGGCTTGCGGATAAACTACGCGAGATGATCGACCAACTCGACAGCGCGTCGGAGCAAATCACGGACGAATGGCTGGCTGAAAATGCGACCTGGTATAATCGCATCCGTTGGCGACTAGGCCGGTTTATCGTCTCAAGTATCGACTACACAGTGACGCGCAGGCTTAACCTCGGCATCTAATCCCATTGGTCGAGACTAGCTCTCACCCCATTCGGAATAATCCTTCATATTGGGCGAGGTAAACTTGGTGATCTCGCTCTGGAAGTGCAGCGGCACATTGCCGGTGGAGCCATGACGCTGCTTTGCTACGATCAGCGAGGCACGGCCAACTAGCTCTTCATGCTTTTCTTCCCAAGCGCGGTATTTTTCCTGCGCTTCGGCGGAAGAGTTCGCGTCGGGGAAATCCGGCTTTACAGCCAAGTGATAATAATCGCCGCGATAGATGAACCAGACCATATCGGCATCCTGCTCGATCGAGCCGGATTCGCGCAGGTCAGAGAGCATCGGGCGCTTGTCATCGCGCTGCTCGACCGCACGGCTAAGCTGTGAAAGTGCGATCACCGGCACGGCCAATTCTTTCGCAAGCGTTTTAAGCCCGCGGCTGATCTCAGAGATTTCATTGACGCGATTATCGTTCGCGCGGCCGGACCCTTGGAGCAGCTGCAAATAGTCGACAACGATCAGGCCGATATCGTGCCGCCGTTTCAATCGCCGCGCGCGTGTTCTGAGTGCTGCGATTGTTAAGGCAGGCGTGTCATCAATATAGAGCGGAAGCTCTGCCAGACGCTGGCTTGCAAAGGACAGCTTCTGAAATTCTTCGCGATTGAGTTTACCAGACCGCAGGGCTTCAGAGCTGATCTCTGCTTGTTCGGCCAGAATACGCGTTGCGAGCTGGTCGGCACTCATTTCCAGGCTGAAGAAAGCGCACGGCGCACCGTATTTGAACTCGCCACCGTCGCGCTGCCACTTCAAGTGCTCTTCCGCGCAGTTGAAAGCGATATTGGTGGCAAGCGAGGTCTTGCCCATACCCGGGCGGCCAGCGAGGATAATCAAGTCCGAATCGTGCAAGCCAGCGGTTTTCTGGTCGATCGAATCGAGCCCTGTGGTCTTGCCGGACAAACCGCCGCCTGAATTCATCGCAGCTTCGGCCATCTTGATCGCGATGAGCGATGCGTCCTTGAAGCTTGAAGCTTCGCCGCCAGTGGTCGCGCCTTCTGCGACTTTGAACAGATCCGCTTCAGCCGCCGCAATCTTGTCCATCGGATCAACGTCTTCCGAGGTGTCGAGCGCGCCTTCAACGAGACCGCGACCGACGCTGACTAGCTCGCGCAGCAGCGCCAGATCATAGATTTGCTCAGCGAGTTCAGCCGCTGCAAGCAGGCCCTGTCCGTCAGCGGTAAGCTGCGCAAGGTAAGTCGTCCCGCCCAGCTGCGCGAGCGCTTCATCGCCTTCGAAATAGGGCTTTAGTGTGACCGGGCTTGCAGTCGCATTGCGGTCCACCAGTTTGAGGATACGCTCGTAGATGCGGCCATGCAGCGCTTCGAAAAAATGGTCCGGGCGCAGCGGCGTGCGAAGCTCTTCCAGCACGCGGTTATCGATCAGAGCCGCGCCCAGGAATGCGGCCTCCGCTTCGATATTGGAAGGCAAGCGCACACCTTTGGCATGGGTGTCTTGAGCTGTATCAGCGGATGGGAAGAGCAAATCGGTGTCGGCCATGGCGACGCTGTTTGCGCTCCAATGGGGGGCGGGCGCAAGAGGCAATTATTGCAAATTCGCCGCACTCGCTTGTGGATAGCGGGGATGGCGTATCGAAACGCTTGAATTGTTGGGGTGGCATCTGCGAAAGCGCATGTGATCATGGTTCCTCCACCCACTCACGATCCGCGTCAACGCATCGCGCACATCGCTCTTGATGAAGAGACGATCATCTGGCGCAATGCCGATGTCGAGCAGGAACGGCGGGTGGCGATCTTTGATTTGATCGAAGAAAACCGGTTCAAGCCTGTCCGCTCGTTTGAGCGCGGTGCAACCGGCCCTTACCGTTTGAACCTGTCTGTGCAGGACGGGCGACTCTCCATGGATATCCAGAGCGAAGACGAGCAGCCGCTTGAGACGCTGCTGATCGGCCTTGCGCGTTTCCGCCGTCCAATCCGCGAGTATTTCGCGATCTGTGACAGCTATTATCAAGCGATCCGTAAAGCGACGCCGGCTGAGATTGAAACGATCGACATGGCGCGGCGCGGCATTCACGACAATGCGGCTGAATTGTTGCTGGAGCGCTTGGAAGGCAAGGTTGAAACCGATTTCGCGACCGCTCGGCGGCTTTTCACGCTGATTTGCGTGCTGCATATCAAAGGCTGAGCAGATGGCACGGCGCAAAGGCAAGGCGCGGCCATGGCGGCGCTATTTTCTCGCACTGATTGCGCTTGGACTGGCGGGCCTTGCAGCCTGGTATTGGTGGACAATGCGCAGCTGGACCCCGCTTGAAGACGAATATCCCGAGCAAGGCACAGCGCTAGCCATGGGGCAAACCGAAGTCAGCTTCGCAACCTTGCAAGCGCTCGGCAGCCAGTTTGTCTATTTCAACATCGGCCCTTACGGCGCGCCGCGTGATGGCGGGCTCATCGAAGCGATGGCAGAAGCGCGCGAAGCCGGTTTGCAGACAGGCGCTGTTCTCAGTTTCGACCCTTGTGCAAAAGCTGATCCGCAATCCGCTCGGTTCGTGACGATGGTACCGCGCGACGAGGCTTTGCTGCCAGCGGCGATCGCGCTCGACATGGATGCTCAGAACTGCCCGGAGGCCGTCAGTGATGCGGCGGTCGAGAGCGAGCTGATGACGCTCATCAACCAGATCGAAATGCATTCCGGCAAGCCTGTCATCCTCCGGGTCTCGCGGGAGTTCGAGAAGCGCTACCGTACCTCTGGCAGTATTGCCCGCGATCTGTGGGTGGTAGGCGACAGGCTTGCGCCGCGCTATGCTGCGCGCCCATGGCTGATATGGAGCGCAAACAGCGCGCGCCATATCGAAACATCGCCAGAGCCGGTGGAATGGCTGGTGGTACAGCCATGACGCGGAGCAGCGAACGGGATAGGACCGGATGGAACTAAGTGACTTGGATAAGGCATTGATCGAAGCGGCGCGGATCGCGTCGGCTTCCTCCTACTCTCCCTATTCCGATTACGCAGTGGGCGCGGCCCTACGCTTTTCCGACGGGACGATTGTCACCGGCACCAATATAGAGAATGCGAGTTACGGCCTGGCGCTTTGCGCAGAAACTGTCGCGGTCGCGAAGGCCATGGCCGACGGTAAGCGCGGCGAGCTGGAAGCAGTGGCCGTCACTGGCCCGCAGGATCGCGGTGATGGCGCGCCGATCACGCCTTGCGGGCGTTGTCGCCAAGTGCTCAACGAGCTTGCAGCGCTCGGCGGGACCGATCCGCGCATCCTGTGCGTCGGCAACGATGAAGTGCGCGAAGTCAGACTGTCAGACCTGTTGCCGCATGCTTTTGGACCGGCGCATCTTGATTAAGCGTATCGCTCTTGTTGCAGCACTGCTGCTGGCAATGCCATCGCAAGCGCAAGAGGCCGATCCGCCGACTTTGGAAGCGCAGCTCGATCAGTGGCTGGCATGGTTTCCCGGAACCTATGACAGTCTGCCGCAGACGCTGGAGCAAGCCGAAGCAGGTTTGCCTGAGGACGGACGCAATTACCGGCGCCATTCGATCTTCACGCGGGTCGATCTGCCGCGCTTCGGGGAGATCACTTTTTACGCTGAGCAGCGCCGCTGGCTTGCCGACGCGCCGCCGGAAGGCGAAGTTTATCGTCAGCGGATTTATGTGATCTCGCTTGATGAAGAGCGCGAGGCAATTCGCTTGCGTGTCTACGTGCCCCACGATCAGGAAAGCCTTCTAGGTGCTTGGCGGGATCCTTCCCTTCTGGACGGGCTCGACCCCGAAGCCACGGTCAATTGGGCCGGCTGCGATCTGTTCTGGACGTGGGAGGGCGATCACTTCATCGGAAGGCTGGATCCGGGGGCATGCACATTTCAATCAGCGGCATACGGCCAGCGCATCCAGCTTGAGGAGTATCTGCTCCTTGCTGAGGACGAGATGCACTTTGCAGATCGCGGTCTTTCGATGGACGGCGAATATCTGTTCGGCATGCGCGGCGACACGCCAACTATTGCGAGACGTGTGGTCGAGACGTCTCCCTGATAGATAGATGGCACAATCACCTCTTCTTATGCGTTGAACAATGGACCGCATGAGAAGGAGAGGATGATGTTTTTCGATCACTGGCTGGCCGATACGATCGCTAGAGGCGTTATTCTTTCACTGATCGCGCTTGCCTGGTTGATGGTCCTGATTCGTTTGAACGGCCTGCGTGCGCTTTCCAAGATGACGAATTTCGACTTCGTGATGACGATTGCTCTCGGCTCGCTGCTCGCTGGCGCAGGACAAGCGTCTCAATGGAACAGTGTGTGGCAAATCTTCGCTGCTATGGCTGCGCTTTTCGTAGCTCAGTATGCTGCGGCCACGCTAAGGAAATCCTCTGATCGGGTTGAGGACACTATTGGCAATTCGCCATGTCTCTTGATGCGTGACGGGCAGTTCGACGAAGATGCTCTGAAGGCCAATCGGGTTACGCAGTCCGACCTCAAGGCAAAGCTGCGCGAAGCAAATGTCTTAAGCCTAGACCAGGTTCGGGCAGTCGTGCTGGAGACAACCGGCGATGTCTCCGTCTTGCACGGTGACGCGCTCGACTGGACACTATGTGAAGGCGTGCAAGGCGCACCGAAAGCCTGAAGCTTTACGCGGTCTCGAGATATTCCAGCAGCGCTGCCAAGCAATCGCGCGCAAGCATTTTACAGCGCTCCGGGCTCCACCCTTGCTCAGGTTCCGGCGCAGCAGCCAAGTCCTTGTACGGCATCTCCAGTGTCATTGCCGTGCAATGGAACCGTTCAGCCACTTGATTGGTGCTGATTGAAAGGTTCGCTTTACCGGCTGGCGTCTTGGGATAGCCAAGCTCGGTTTGAAAGTCCGGTGTCCGGCGATCCAGAATGCGCTCATAGCGATAATATTGCTCGCCAAATGCATCGCTCCAGCTCGGAATGCCTTCATAACCAGCAAGGAAAACAGCCGGGATCGCTTCATCGCCGTGGACGTCCATCGCGAAATCGACGCCGACTTTGTCCATCCGATTGCGGATCGCGAGCACTTCAGGTGATTTCTCCGCGCTGGGATTTTCCCATTCGCGGTTGAGGTTCGTGCCGATGGCATTCGTCCGCAGATGGCCTCTGCGTGAACCGTCAGGATTGCAATTCGGCACGATATAAAACCGGCACCGGTCGCGCAGCGCCCGCGCGACCGGGTCGGTTGGATCAGTCAGACATTCCAGCGCACCTTCCATCCACCACTCGGCTTGCGTTTCACCCGGATGCTGGCGGGCATAGAGCCAGACTTTCGTCTGGCCTGTTCCCAATTCAAGCGAATCAAGCGGCTGGCCGTCGAGCGTCGTACCCAGACGGACAAGATCGACGCCTTCGCTTGCGGCGGCTTCTGCAACAAGATCGTGATGCCGCTCCATCGGATAGGGCGCGAAATAGGCGAAGTAAGCGACATCGCTCGCCGGCGTGTAAGTGATGGTCAGCGTTCCGCCCGCTTCGTCCTTGTCGAATGTACTGGCAGCGCGCGCCCAATATTCGCGGTCTTCAGACACGCAAGCGTCGTAATTCGGCCAGCCACCGGGATAGGCGGAGGTGTTGAGGTCGGTTAGTTTCAGCGTGAGTTCGCGGTCTTTCCCACCGGTCACGCGGAAGTGGAACCACTGCGCAAACTCCGACATGCGATCCTTGGGGATCGTCAGCGTAGCGCGCGCACCATCAATCGCTTCGATGCCGATGTTGCCGCTGTCGAACTCGGCATCGATGGTAATATCGCTCACTTGAAATCCTTGTTAGGGAACTTTGACCTCGATCGTCTCGCCTTGGCCCCCAGGGAATTCGCGGAACAATGCATCAGCGACCACTTCCGCGTTCGCTGCTGGTTGAGCAAGAGGGTGGTCGGGGCCGACGCTAAACTCAGCGCGGCCTTCCCACAGCACAGCATTGGATGCAACATCGCGGATGACAACACCGAGCTCTGTAACAACGCGTTCACCGCTGCCGCCGCCGCCGAGGTTAAATCCAAGTCCCACACCAACGCCTGAGCGATAGCCGCCAGTTGAACCGCCTACGCCAACGCTAACCGGTCCGCGGCGCGAGCCTGAGCTTTCCAGCACGTACCTATCCAATCGCACTTCAGCGACTTGGCCAGCGGCATCACGTCCGCTTTCGCTATAGCCGAGTTTCGCAAGCTCTCGCGCAACAGCCGCCTTGTAAACGGAGGTCTCAAGCGAGCCTTCGCTCTGGCCTTCTGTCGCGGGTGCGTCAGCGACGAACACCGCGCCTTGGCTCAATTGTGCAAGGCTGTTTGCCTCGTGGAAACGCGTGACTTCAACCGGGCTTGGCGGCGCTGTGGTCGCGCATGCTGCAAGTGGCAATGCCACAAGGATGCTGAATAGTGTCTTGTTCATAGCCTTTATGTGCACCTCTATTGTTACATAAAGCCTAAACTAAGCCGATCAGAAGCGCGAGTCTGCTTGACCTATGCGGGTCTGCTATGTAGTGGCGCCCCTTGAAATTCCGCGCGTCGGACCCATTTCCGGCGCGTCTTTTATTTTAAAGAGCAAAATCATGAAGATTCGCAACAGCCTCAAATCGCTTAAAGGTCGTCACCGCGATTGCCGCGTCATTCGCCGCCGTGGACGTACTTACGTGATCAACAAGACCAACCGTCGTTTCAAGGCGCGCCAGGGCTAATCGCTCTATGTGCGTCAGCCTATGCTGATGCCGATAGCGCGCTAGCAAGCGATAAGGATTGGGCCTGCCACCTGACAAGGTGAGCGGGCCTTTCTTGTTTGAGGAGCAGACAAGTGCCGGGCCAGCAGGAAATCAAAGCGGTTGTATTCGATGTCGGGCGCGTAATCGTCCAGTGGCAAATGCGCGCGCTGTTCGAAAAGCTCATCGAGGATGAAGCCGAGCTCGACTGGTTCCTTAAGTACGTTGTGACTGAAGAATGGCATTTCGAGCATGATGCCGGCCGTCCATTGGGGGACATGCTGCCAGAACGCAAAGCTCTGTTCCCCGACTATGCGGACCTGATTGATGCCTATGCGGCGCGCTTTCTGGAGACTGTGCCTGGGCCGGTTCCCGGCACCGCTGACTTGATCGAGCGCTTGGCTGAGCGCGGCATTCCGCTTTTTGCGATCACTAACTTTGGCGCTGAGTTCTGGGATATGTTCCGTCCCACTCAGCCGGTTCTGGAGCATTTCGGCGATATCGTCGTGTCAGGCGTGGAGAAGATGGCAAAGCCTGATCCTGCGATCTTCAATCTGGCCGCCAAGCGATTCAATTACGCGCCGCAGAACATGCTCTTCATTGATGACAATGCGGCCAATATTACAGCGGCGAGCGCGCTCAATTGGAACGTTCATCACTTCCATGGTGCGGAAGGGCTGGAGCGGGATCTCACCTCGCGCGGACTGATCTGAGCTTCAAAAAGAAAACCCCCGGCGTCTCTGGGGGAGAGCGCCGGGGGTATGAGGGCTGGGCCCTCAGTCCACCCGCTGTGGAGAGTAAGCCGGGTGGGGGGAAGTTCTGGTCAGTTTACTTGCCGTTGCACTTTGCAAGGCGCTCTTCAGCGAGCTGTTCGCCTTTGGCTGTGAAGCTGACGATCTCGCCGAATTCACGGTTCAGACCGCGGCAGATGCGCAGCGGGCGCGAAGTGCCTTTTTTCGCAACACAGGTTGTGCCTTTGCATGACCATGCAACGCCGCTTGCGACGGTGCGCGATTCGTCCGCAGGAGCAGCCAGTTCAGCGGTGTAGTACGCGCCAGAGCTTGCCATGGCAGGGGCAGGGGCAGTCAGCGCGCCGAAGGTTACGCCTGTATAAGCGAGAGCGAGGGCCAATACGCCGAAACGGCCGGAGCGGGGGATGGAGAGGGTCATCTTGCGTCCTTTCAAATTCTCAGGCCGTGGAGAGGGACAGTGCAGGCCTGCGTTGCACCGCACCGGTTTCAGTCGAATAAGTCTCAATTGAATACCAGTTGCGAATCACTACCTAGTCATATAGGTTTTAAGTTGCAACCAAAAACTGAAATTTATTTCCGCAAGGTTTGTAAGGCGCAATCAGCACGAAATCACACGCGGTGTGGAAGCTGAATTTGCACATCAACAAATCCGCGCTAAAAAGGTTTCAGGGAAAGGACTCAATTTATGGGCGATATTCGGGAACCGCTACGCGAACTGATTGAATGCGGCTTGCCGCAAGCTTTGGAAGTGATGGGAGAGCGCTGGTCGTTCATGATCCTGCGCGCGAGCTTCAATGGCCTGCACCACTTTGAAGAGTTTCTCAGCGAGCTCGGCATTGCCCGCAATATTCTTTCCAACCGTTTGGCCAAACTGGTCGAGCACGGAATTCTCAAGCGCGAGCCATGTGCTGATGACCGTCGCAAGATCGAGTATCGCCTGACGGGAAAGGGCTTTGACCTTTTGCCTGCTATGCTTGCGCTTCGCCAATGGGGTCAGAAGTATGGCGCGGAATTCTCGGAAGATCCTGTGCTGGTCGACGAAAAAGACCGGCTCCCGATCGGCCCGGTCTCCATTCTCGCACATGATGGCCGTATCCTCACGCACCAGGATTTGTGGCTAGTGAAGCGCGAGAATGTAGGAAAGCGCGCAGATGGCACCATCGCAGAGATGGACGAATGCTGCGGCCTTGAGCGGGGCGATGTTATTGACTTGCAGTCCGCCCGCAAGGCGGCGAGCTAATCGGGCATTCTAGACGCGGCGGAAGTTCCACACCGCGTTTAGCACGAAGATCGTCAGTCCTGCGAAGACGGAGACCAGCACGCGCGCGATCAGGTAGTTGATCGGCGTAAGTGCCAGCAGCACGGCCATGAGCGCCATGGTGAGCCCCAATCCAATCAGTCCGTTGACGAGGAACAGTGCGAAGCCGCTTGCGACCCCGCGCGTAGTGCCACGGAATATCCATGCTCGCCCGAGGATGTAGTGCAGACTGTTGGCGACGACAAAGCCGATGCCGGAGGCAGGCACTTCATCCATTCCAGCGCGCTCGACCAGCAACCACAACACGCCAAGCCCGATCAGGAATACGCCTGAGCTGACGACTGTGTTGCGCACCAGCATCCAGCCTACGCGCACCCGCAAAAGGCGCGAGAACAGGCTCCCCTTCGGAAGTTCAGCTTGCGATAATGGCGCGCTCACGCAGGTGCGGCTCGCGGCGTCACCGGCTTCAAGCGCTCGCTGTAGCGATCTGGCGCTTCCTCTCCATCATCGGCCCAGTCGGTCCGGCGTTTCACGAATGGATTAAGGAACAGGATCGGCAGTTTGAGGAACAGTAGTTCGGAATGGATGAAGCCATCCACCATCCTCTCCCACCATTTCGGATCGCGCTTGGCATTGGCTGCGAGCCAGCCATCATAGGGCGCCCAATGGCTCGGCTCATCGCGATGGATCACTTCAAATATCTTCACGAGCGCCGGGTCGGATTGCACATGGCTGTTCGCCAGCAGGATCTCGACCTGTTTGAAGCCGCGCTGTTCAGTAAGCGAGATCACCCGGCACAGCCGCTCGAACAGTTCATCGCGCGCAATCACCTGGTCGGTGTCCAGACCATCGATGGATGTGCCGAACATGATCTCGATGAAGCGGTCGATATGGCCGAAGGTCCGGTCGAGATGCATCGGGCGTTTGCCTTGCAGTTCGAACCAGCGCTTGAACATGACGTAATGCTTGCGCTCGTCCGCGCGGTGTTTCTCGATGAGGCCAATCAGCGGATCGTCCGGCTTGCAGCGCGCGCGCACCGCTTCCAGCACGCGGTCGAGCGCAGTGTATCCGCGATGTTCGTTATAGATGTAGATCGACCCCAACAGGTCGAGATAGCGGCGGCGGTACCAGGCAAGCATGAGCGACTCCTGCGATGAGCAGCCAGAGTATCGCAATTGCGACCTTTCACCAAGCTGAGCGAGGCGCGGCACCTGAATGTTGGATACGCATGTTACACAGTCCTGGGAAAGAAAACTTCGGAGGGTCTCCGCGCGGTAAAGTGCTGAGAGACTTGGAGAATTCGCGGCTGTCATGCGCGAGGACGTAGCCTAGGCGTGAGGTTGTAGGATAGGGGGCTTCTAGTCAGGTTTGGAAGTTAGGCAGCAACCTCGATTTGTCGCTTGAACCGTTCGATTTTGACAGCAGGTTCAAGCTTTGGCGGAATGGCGCGACAAGTCCCGCACGAGACAGCTGTAATAACTCGTTGAGGCCATTCGCACTGGACAAGTGCATGCTTTCATATTCGCATACAGGGATTTCATAGTTGTTTGCGAAGCGTCGATCCGGACCTCCACTCTTGTTCGGGTGACGCCAAGTATACCAAAGCACTTTAGCATCCGAAGGAAGCGTTTGCTCTTCGACAAAGTTGCTTTGCTGCCCTATAATTTTGAGCGTGTCGTAACCAACGGCTCCAACAATCTTATCGTGGACTACCAGCAGAAAGTCTGGAAGAAAATAAAGTGTCTCTTTGCCGCTTTGAATTTTGGGAGGCGTGATGTTGCTTTTAATTATGCTGGGCAGGCCATACCCAAATGTCGTGGGCTTACGGTCGACAATGTGATTTGCGCCTGCATTCCTTTTCCACGTGTGAATATCCCTCACTGCGCCCCCAGCATTGATATGCCATTTTCCAACGCAGCTATCCAAGGCATCGAAGGCGTCGACCACCGTACGATAGGCTACTGAGGCATCCTCATCCAAATCATACATCAGAACTGAGCAACGCTGTTGGTTATCCAGCCAGCTTCCAAGAGTGTAAGCGCAGAACGTGAAGGCGACGCCTACAAAAAGTCCCACAAATCCCGCGAAAAGCAAACCTAATATCGTTATAGCTGCTCCGACCCAAGCAAGCACAACAGACATTGGTATGGTAGATTGGAGCTCATTCAATTCTGCGAGCAGCTCAGCGAAACGAGAATCTATCATTTCCGATACATCGGCTGATGAAACATCGATCATTTCGACATTTGGCTCGACACTGGACTGAGCTCTAGGGTGCCTGTCCTTTGTCGATCCACTTCCGCTCGAGTTATTCCGGCCGCTCACATTTGGAATGGTTGCTCGATAGTAAAGGCCACCGCGGCCAGCGTGAATATAGTGGCCTCGGGGGCCGGTTCCAACCCGAAGCCCCTTGACGCCTACTGACAGACCAACGCCGCTTTTAGAGAAATTGAACCTAAATGGTCCGGCTCTGACCGACTTCCGCAGATAAAATGGCATCTGTTCCTCCTGCTTAGTGGTCTCTCACTTCATCAGAGTTCTCTCAAGCTCGCGGCGCTTGCCTGCGGTAACTCAGAGCCTCCGCGATGTGGATGCGTGTGACACGTTCCGCGCCAGCCAGGTCTGCAATCGTGCGCCCAACGCGCAGCATCCGTGTGTAGCCGCGTGCGGAGAGACGCAGCGCGTCAGCCGCTTGCATCAATAGCATCTGTCCCGCTTCATCGGGAGCCGCCCATCGCTCCAGCGCTTCGCCATTTAGCTCCGCATTGCTGCGCGCGCCTGATCTGCCGGACCTTGCCGTCTGGATCGCGCGCGCTTTGGCAACCCGCGCGGCCACTTCCTCAGACCCTTCGGCCGAAGGCGGTAGAGCCATATCCGCGGCGCTGACCGGATCGACTTCGACATGCAGATCGATCCGGTCGAGCATCGGGCCGGAGACCTTGCTTTGATAGTCAGCCGCACAGCGCGGTGCCCGGCTGCAAGCCAGCGCCGGATCGCCCAGATGCCCGCAGCGGCACGGGTTCATCGCCGCAATCAATTGCACGCGTGCCGGGAAAGTCACATGCGCATTGGCGCGCGCAACATCGACGCTGCCTGTCTCAAGTGGTTGGCGCAGAGAATCGAGCACGGGTCGCTGAAACTCCGGCAATTCGTCGAGGAATAGCACGCCGAGATGCGCGAGGCTCACTTCCCCCGGGCGTACCTTGAGGCCGCCACCGGTCAACGCTGCCATGCTGGCGGAGTGATGCGGCGCGCGAAAGGGTCGTGCGCGGCTGATGCGTCCGCCTTCAAGCGTTCCAGCAACCGAGGCCACCATTGAAACTTCCAGTGCTTCAGAAGGTGTCAGCTCTGGCAGGATGCCAGGAAGACAGCTTGCCAGCAGACTTTTGCCGGCTCCCGGCGGGCCGATCATCAGCATGTTGTGACCGCCGGCCGCAGCAATTTCCAGCGCGCGCTTTGCCGTTTCCTGCCCTTTCACTTGCTTGAGGTCAGCGGCTGGCGGTGCGGGTTCAACCTCGCCGCGCTCAGGCTCAGGCAATTGCTGCGAGCCTTTCAGATGATTGAGCAAGCTGATGAGATCAGGCGAAGCCAGCACGGGAACATCGCTCGCCCATTTGGCTTCCGCGCCTTGCGCCGCCGGACAGATAAGGCCGCATTCCTCTTCGCTCGCATGCAAGGCCGCCAGCAATACGCCCGGCGAAGCAACGATCCGGCCATCCAATGCAAGCTCGCCTACGGCCAGCCAGTCGCCCAATTGCTCGGCGTCCGTCGCCCCCATTGCAGCGAGCAAGGCGAGCGCTATCGCAAGATCATAATGCGAGCCTTCTTTTGGCAGATCGGCAGGCGAGAGGTTGATGGTGATCCGTTTAGGAGGGAGAGCAAGGCCCATGGAGGACAGCGCGGCGCGCACACGTTCCTTGCTCTCGCCAACCGCTTTGTCAGCCAGGCCGACAATGTTGAATTTGGGCAATCCGGGCGCGACAGAGCATTGCACTTCGACGCTGCGCGCTTCCAGCCCGAGATAGGCCACAGTCCTGACCAATGCGACCATGCGGCGAATGGCCCCCCGTGCCTTTAGTCCCAGTCACTTACGTCCTGTTGGGTCAGAGGCTTTTTGTCGAGCAGCACGCGCATGATAACAGGATTGTAATCAGGCCATGGTTTTGGTGATCGCAAGCCGTGCTTCGCGCTGCACAATTCCTTGACTCAAGCGAGCGCTTCGCTTAATCGCGCGCTCGATATGGCGGTCGCCTGCTGACGGGCGGCCCTTTTTATTGGTGCGGCGCCGTTGAGATACGGACCTGCCAGCTAAATTATTCGAGGACGATATGAAGCGGACATTCCAGCCAAGCAATCTCGTGCGTGCGCGTCGCCACGGTTTCTTTGCTCGCAAGAAGACCCCTGGTGGTCGCAAGGTCCTGCGTGCGCGTCGTGCGCGCGGTCGCAAGAACCTTTGTGCGTAAGCACGACTAGAACTGATTCGAAGAAAATCGCGGTGCTCACGCGCCGCGCGGATTTTCTTGCTGCGAACCGGGGCCTGCGCGTTGCACGCCCCGGTTTCGTGCTTTTAGCCCACCCAAATTCCGGCAAAGGCAAGCGCTACGGCATTACAGTCACTAAGAAGATCGGCAATGCGGCGGTGCGCAACCGCATGAAGCGGCGCTTTCGCGAATTGCTGCGCGACGCATTGCCTGAACAAGGCCTGCCTGATCACGATCATGTGCTGATTGGCCGCGATAGCGGGATCGAGCGCGACTTTGTAAAGCTGCGCGAAGAGCTGTCGATGGCGCTTGGGCGCGCACGCGAAGGCAAGGGCGATCCGCGCAGACCGCCACGGCGCGGTAACCGCAAAAGCAAGCGTAAATGAAGCAGGTTCTCATCCTGATTGCGCGCGGCTGGCAGCTCGGCCCGAGCCGCATTTTGCCGCCGACCTGCCGCTATTCCCCCTCCTGCAGCGAATACGCCATTCAGGCTTTGCGAAAATACGGTGCGATCAAGGGTGGATGGATGGCGTTCAAGCGGCTAATGCGGTGCCATCCTTGGGGCGGGCACGGGCATGATCCGGTGCCATAGGGCGACAATCCGGCCTCTTCACATTGTAACTGTAGTATCTACATAACACAGTATTCGGGTAATCTCAGGACACAATCTTGGACAATCAGCGTAATCTGTTGCTCGCCGTAGCGCTTTCCGGCCTGCTCATCCTCGGATGGGACTTTGCCATGCGATATTTCTATCCTGAAGCGTCGATTGCCGGGGCGGATCCGGTGGAGGAAGTGGCGACTGCGACGCCTGCTGCACCCGGCTCGCCTGCCGCGACTTCCGGAGACATTGCGCCGGAAGCACAACCTACCGGACCGGTTGATCTGGCGACAGCTCTCGCTGCGCCAGAGCGTGTGCGCATCGACGCGCCACGTGTTGAAGGCTCGATCAATCTTATTGGTGCGCGGATCGACGATATCGAACTGATCGACCACCGCGAAAGTGTTGAAGACAATGCTGGTCCGGTCCAGCTGTTCGCGCCGCAGGGGACCGAAGGACAATATTTCGCGCAGTTCGGCTGGATCGGCCAGGGCGTGACACTGCCTGATGCGCAGACGCTGTGGACGGCCGATGGCGAGACGCTGACCTCCAACACGCCTGTCACGCTCACCTGGGACAATGGCGAAGGCCAGACATTCCAGATCAAGCTGGCGATTGATGACAATTACATGCTCACTGCCGAGCAGACGATGATCAATAACGGCACGGGTCCGGTCGTCGTGCAGGCCTATGGCTTGCTCAACCGCAACAGCGCTTTTGCTAGCGCGGACCAGTGGATCGTGCATGCAGGGCCGATGGGCGCGTTCAGCGACACAGTCGAATACGGCCCGGACTATGATGACCTTCTGGAAGATGGAGCCTACGCACCTGAAGGCACGCCAGAGTGGCTCGGCTTTTCGGACATTTACTGGCTGGGCGCACTGATCCCGCGCGGCGATGCGGCAGCAACACCCGGTTTCCGCTCGCTGGGTGAGAACGTTTATCGCGCAGACATGATCTACGCGCCGGTCACAGTGCCGGCTGGCGGCTCAGCGCAGCAAAGCAGTTTGCTGTTTGCGGGCGCAAAGGAAAGCGCGCTGCTCGACACTTATCGCGACCAGCTGGGCATTGCCCGCTTCGGCAAGGCGGTCGACTGGGGCTGGTTCGAATGGTTCGTGAAGCCGATGCTATGGCTGTTGCGCACGCTGTATGACTTCGTTGGCAATTTCGGCGTTGCGATCATCTTGCTGACAGTTATCATCCGTGGACTTCTGTTCCCGATTGCGAACAAGCAATTTGCCAGCATGGCGTCGATGAAAGCGGTGCAGCCCAAGATGAAAGCGCTGCAGGAACGCTATAAGGACGACAAGCAGAAGCTTCAGCAGGAAATGATGAAGCTTTATAAGGATGAAGGCGTCAATCCGCTCGCGGGCTGTCTGCCCCTGCTGATCCAGATCCCGATTTTCTTCGCGCTCTACAAGGCGCTGATCCTTGCGATCGAGATGCGTCACAAGCCGTTTCTCGACTTCTGGATTCAGGACCTTTCCGCGCCTGATCCGTGGAAGATCCTGAACCTGTTCGGCCTTCTGCCGTTTGATCCGCCGGGCTTCCTCGGCATCGGTATCCTCGCGATCCTGCTGGGCGTGACCATGTGGCTGACGTTCAAACTGAACCCGACCGCGATGGACCCGGTCCAGCAGCAAATCTTCAACTTCATGCCGTGGATCCTGATGTTCGTAATGGCGCCCTTTGCAGCGGGCCTGCTGCTTTACTGGGTAACCTCGAACATCCTGACGCTCGCGCAGCAGACCTATCTCTATTCCAAGCACCCGCAATTAAAAGCGGCGGCGGAGAAAGAGAAGGCCGACAAAGCGCGCGCGGCGGATCGCGAGAAGAAGAGCTGAGGCAACGGTTTGGCTGCTTCTCGCCGTTCGTGCTGAGCCTGTCGAAGCACGTGAGTGGGGCGCTTGATGCACGTCCTTCGACAGGCTCAGGACGAACGGATTTCTTTAGGTCAATTTTGATATGACGGATCAGGAAGAATTAGAACAACGCCGCCGCGAACAGGAAGCAGCCAAGCTGTTTTCCGGCCGGGTTGAATTCCTGCTGTCCGCGCCGCAGCTGAAGTTCCTGCCGGATCCGACTGTGCCGGAGATCGCCTTTTGCGGGCGCTCGAACGTGGGCAAGTCCTCGCTTCTGAACGCGATCACGGGCCGCAAGGCGATTGCGCGCGCTTCGGTTACGCCCGGTCGTACGCAAGAGCTCAATTTCTTCGAAGTCGGCGATCCCACCCAATTCCGGCTGGTTGATATGCCGGGGTATGGCTTTGCGAAAGCACCGGTCGCGGTTGTCGACAAATGGAAGAAGCTTGTGCGGTCATATTTGCGCGGGCGTCAGGTCCTCAACCGCAATCTGGTGCTGGTCGATAGCCGCCATGGCCTCAAAGACGTCGACCGCGAAATGATGACGATGCTGGACGAAGCCGCTGTCGGCTACCGCGTCGTCATGACCAAGGCGGATAAGGTCAAGAAGTCAGAGCTCGACAAGACCGTCGCGAAGGTCGTGGAAGAAGCGAAGAAACACGTCGCCGCCTTCCCGCATATTCATGTGACGAGCAGCGAGAAGGGCATGGGCATCGCGGAATTGCGCGCGGCGGTCGTTCAGGATGCTTTGGGGTAAGGGTTCAGTTCAAACGCGTCTTAGACTGGTAAGTGACGCGAGACCTTTGCTCTCAACAATCTGACCAAGCCCTCATCCATAAACTCATACTCATCCGGAATATCGAGGCATATCACTCGTGCGTGCTTCAAGTCATGATAGAAGCGCTTCTTGAGTTTATTCCGGTGGGTCCGCTCCATCACGAAGATTATATCCGCCCACTTGACGAGCTCGGAGGACAATGGAACTTCAGCATCGTTGTTGGTTCCCGCTGACGCAACTTCAATCGAATCGTGAGACGCGAAAATCTGTTCTGCCGTCGGACTGCGAAGCCGGTTCTGGCTGCAAACAAACAAGACATTCTTCATGTCTATTTCATTATGCCAATAGAGAATGCCCGTAAATGGGTCTCATAAAGACGCTCTGCCAGGTCAGTTCGCAAAGATCATCGCATCGTCTGCGAACGCCTTGAACTCCAGCGCATTGCCAGCGGGATCGCGAAAGAACATCGTCGCTTGCTCGCCCACTTCGCCTTTGAAGCGCACGGTCGGCTCGATCACGAATTCGGTCTCCGCCGCCAGCAATCGCGCTGCCAACGACTCCCATTGCTCCATCGTCAGCACGATGCCGAAATGCGGCACGGGCACGTCATGCTTGTCGACCGGATTGCTCAATCGATCGCCCGCTCCATGTGGCGAGACATGCGCGACAAGCTGGTGACCAAAGAAATTGAAATCGACCCAGTGGTCGGAATGGCGGCCTTCCTCGCAGCCCATGACATCGCCGTAAAACGCGCGCGCTGCGGCAAGATCATCAACCGGAAAGGCGAGATGAAACGGGCGCAGTGTCATCCTCCCTCCTTACCACTCTCGTCATCCCAGCGAAAGCTGGGATCGCAATCGACAAAGCGCTTGTTTGCAAGAGATCCCAGCTTTCGCTGGAATGACGGATGTTCGCGTTGTTCAGCATCGACACGTTGAGGATGAACGGTTAGGGGAATCACTAGGCAATGGTGGAAGGCCCTTCATGAAACTCATCATCGGCAACAAGAATTATTCCAGCTGGTCCTTGCGCGGCTGGCTCGCGGCCAAGCAATCGGGCCTCTCTTTCGAAGAGCTGATCGTCAATATTGGTGGCGAGGAATGGGAAGCTGCGAAGCGCAATCAGGGCGAATTCCAACCCTCCAGCGGCAAAGTCCCGATCCTGTGGGACGAGGAAACCGTTGTCTGGGACAGCATGGCTATCATGGAATATCTCGGCGACAAGGTCGGGCGCGACCGCTTTTGGCCCAAGGATGAAAGCGCGCGCGGCATGGCGCGTGCCATGGTGTCCGAAATGCACAGCTCATACATGGCGCTGCGCCGCGAATGCCCGATGAATGTGCGTGCGCGAGTGCAGCTCAGCGGCCTTAGCGAAGAAGCCCAGCACGACATCGTCCGCATCCTTGGCCTGTGGGCAGAGGCGCGCGCGCGGCACGGGCAGGGCGGGCCATTCCTGTTCGGCACATTCGGTGCGGCAGACATATTCTATGCGCCGATCGTCAGCCGCTTTATCACTTATGGAATTGCAGTGCCCGGCTTTGCGCAGACCTATATGGAAGCCATCTGGGAGCATGACTGGATGCAGGACTGGATCAGCGCGTCCGAAGATGAGCAATGGGTCATCGAGCAGTTCGAGATGGCCGAAGCATGAGCACAGCATTGGACCTTGCCGAGAAGCTGATCGCAGCTGAAAGTGTGACGCCTGCGACAGGCGAAGTATTCGATGCGATGGAAGCAATGCTCGCGCCCCATGGCTTTGCTGTGCATCGCTTTACACGCGGCGATGGCGAAGCGGGCAGCGATGAAGCGCCGGTCGAAAACCTCTTCGCGATCCGCAATGGTCCTGAAGGCTCCAAGCACTTTGCATTTGCCGGCCATCTGGACGTTGTCCCTCCGGGGGAAGGCTGGGCGAGCGCCCCTTTCGAGCCTGAGATCAGAGGCGAGCTGCTCCATGGTCGCGGTGCGGTCGACATGAAAGGCGCGATTGCGGCGATGGTCGCAAGCCTTGCAGACATCCCGCAGGAGGCTGGCACGATCAGCTTTATCATCACAGGCGATGAAGAAGGGCCCGCGCTACACGGCACGCGCACTCTGATCGACCATATGAATGCAAAAGGCATCGTGCCGGACCTGTGCCTTGTTGGCGAGCCGACCAGCGTCAACCAACTAGGCGACATGATGAAGATCGGACGGCGTGGCTCCGTCAATATCTGGCTGACGGTTGAAGGCACGCAAGGCCATGTCGCTTACCCGCATCTGGCGGACAATCCGTTGCCCAAGCTGACGGGGATCCTTGCTGAACTTGACGCTTGGACGCTGGATGCAGGCACGGACTGGTTCCAGCCGAGCAATCTGGAAATCACGCATATTTCCGCGATCAATCCGGCGCATAATGTGATCCCGGCCAAGGCTGAAGCGCGCATCTCTATCCGCTTCAACGATTTGCATTCGGGCACTTCGCTGTCTGACCGCGTGACAGCCATTGCGGAAAAGCATGGCGGCAGCGCGCGCGCGATGATTTCCGGCGAGCCGTTCCTGACAGAGCCTGGCGCTTTTTCGCAAATGGTATCCGAAGCGGTGGAAGCTGAGACCGGCATCAAGCCTGAAGCATCGACCACAGGCGGCACGTCCGATGCACGTTTCCTGCGCGCTGTGTGCCCGGTGATCGAGTTCGGCCTTTGCAATGCGACCATGCACAAGCGCGATGAAGCGGTTGCGGTCGAGGACCTTGCAACGCTAAGCCGTATCTACGCGCGGATCGCCAAGGCGGCGCTTCGCTAAGACGAGACAAAAGGGGCGCTCATGAAAGCCTGGTTCGCAATTCCACTCTGGCAACGCGTCATCGGTGCGCTGATCCTCGGCATCATTGTCGGCCGCTTGTGGGGTCCCGAGGCAGAAAGCATCAAGATCATTGGCGATATCTTTATCGCTTTCATCAAGATGCTGGTGGTGCCGCTGATCTTCTTCAGCCTTGTCGCAGGCGTTGCAGCCATCGGAGACATCCGGAAACTGGGCGCGGTTGGCGGACGAGCTTTGCTGCTATTTGTAGTCAGCGGCCAGATCGCTGTGTGGCTGGGGCTTGGCTTAGGCACGCTTCTCGCACCCGGCTCAGGCGTTGATACCAGCGCGATCCAGATGGGCGCAGTGCCGGAGCCTAACGAGACGACCTGGCGCGACATGCTGCTCGGCATGGTCCCGCAAAGCCCTGTGCAAGTCATGGCGGACGTCAACGTCCTTCCGCTGATTATCTTCTCGCTGCTCATCGGCATCGGCATCCTGATGGCCAAGGAAGAGGGCGAGCCGGTCCTGAAAATTTTCGAAAGCGGCAGCGTCGTCATGCAAAAAGTCACCATGGTGGTGATGGAGCTGACGCCGTTCGGTGTCTTCGCGCTGATGGCATGGGTCGCAGGAACGCTGGGCTTCGACGCGCTTACTGCGCTCGGCAAGCTTGTGTTCCTCAATTATCTGGGCTGCCTGCTGATCATTGCTCTGATCTATGGCGGGATGATCAAGTTCATCGCAAAGCTGCCGGTGATCGACTTCTTCCGCGGCATTATCGATGCGATTGCGGTGAGCTATTCGACCGCGAGCTCCAACGCGACACTGCCTGTGACCTTGCGCTGCGTGCGGCGGAACCTCGGTGTCTCGAACTCGGTCGCGAGCTTCGTCGTAAGTCTAGGCGCAACAATCAACATGAACGGCACTGCGATGTATTTGGGCCTTGCGACGCTGTTCGGCGCGCAGATTTTCGGGGTTGAGCTGACTTTGGGTCAGTACTTCCTGATCTCCATCCTCGGCACTTTGGGTGCAGTCGGCGCGGCAGGCATTCCGGGCGCGGGCCTTATCATGATGGCGCTTGTGTTTGGCGCTGTCGGCGTACCGCTAGAGACGATTGCCTTCGTGGCGGGTGTCGACCGGATCATGGACATGATGCGCACGACGACCAATGTCAGCGGAGATGCTGCGGTAGCGACAACCGTCGCGAGCCTGACAGACGAGATCGACCGGGCTGAAATGATCAGCGCGGATGATGTTTAAGCCCCGTGTCTAAACCACGAACTCGGATCATGTATATTGAGGACAAGTCCGAGGGACTAAATGGTCCGGCACGCATTGGGAGGGTCACATATTCCAAGTCTGGTCGTTCCGTTCACTATGGCGGACGCACATTTTCGAAAGTGGGTTCGGGTTACAAATACAATCATGTGGCCGATGACAACGGCGATCACTTTTGGATATCTGGCCCGCGCAAAGACGGCCAGGATCGACTTTATCCGCAGAGTTCGCGTCCCATCGAAGTCGATGATGACGCCGCACAAGAGTACTGGCGCGACATAAGGGGACTGCCTGAGCGTGCCTAAAGCTATTGTTGTGACTACCCCTCATCCTCCTCCTCAACATACTCGATTGGCACAAACTTGCCTAAACCACAGCCCGGTCCGCGCCGGATATCGCCACCGAAGTTTTCCAGCACATAGATGATGTCCGTGCTGCAAAGCTGGTTGATCGAGGTCTCGTAAGTGAAGGCTTCTTCAAAGCCCAGGCGAGGGCAGCTGCGCGTGAGCGTGTTGCGATAGATCTTGCCGCCGGGTGCACGGAAATCGATTGTCCGATCGTCATGCACTGTCGACTGGCGCACTCCCGACAGCGCGATGCAGCTTTGCGCTTCGCCTACAGTCTTGGCAGCCGGCGCTCGCGAGACGAAATCATCGTCGCCTTCGACCGGCGCGCAAGCGGCGATCACAGGCAGCGAAGCGAGGGGCAGAGCATAGCGAAGCATTGATGGACGGATCATGACGGCTCTCCTGTTTGAGACGCCAGTAAGCGCCTCCTTGGCTGAACCTGCCATTTCTGGCGCGGCTCAGCGCCCGGTCATCGCCCTTTCGGTTTCTCCAGCACTTTCTTGCGAAAGCTGCACAAATCCGTGAGCTCGCAGCGCCAGCACTCAGGTGTGCGCGCTTTGCAGGTGTACCGGCCGTGCAGGATCAGCCAGTGATGGGCGTGCAAACGGAAAGGCTGCGGCACGCGCTTTTCAAGCTTGGCTTCAACGTGGTCGGGCGTCTTGCCTTTCGCAAGGCCCGTCCGGTTTCCGACCCGCAGAATATGCGTGTCGACGGCAAAGGTCTCTTGGCGGAACCAGCAATTCAAGACGACGTTGGCCGTCTTGCGGCCCACACCGGGCAGCCGCACCAGATCCTCGCGCGTATCCGGAACCTCGCCTCCATAGTCGTCAATCAGCAGCTGCGAGAGAGCGATGACGTTCTTCGCCTTGGAGTTGAACAGGCCGATGGTTTTGATGTGTTCGATCAGGCCTTCAAGGCCGAGATCAAGCATTTGTTGCGGCGTTTTGACTTTGGCGAACAACGCGCGCGTCGCCTTGTTGACGCCGACATCTGTGGCCTGAGCGGAAAGCGCGACCGCGACGACCAGCTGATAGGCATTGCCATATTCCAGCTCTGTCTCAGGCTCGGGATTGTCTTCGGCCAGGCGGCGGAAGAATTCGAAAATCTGTTCTTTTGTCATTGCTGAGAGATCACAGCTCCAGCACGTCGTTCATAGTGTAGCGCGCTGGCGGCTTACCGATCAGCCACGCGGCTGCCTTCACGGCTCCCCGCGCAAAGATCATACGGTTCTCCGCATTGTGGCTGAGCGTGATCCGCTCTTCATTGCCGGCAAAGATAGTGCTGTGATCGCCTGCAACGGTCCCGCCGCGAAGGCTCGCAAAGCCGATCGCGCCCGTTTCGCGCGCGCCGGTCATGCCGTCACGCCCGCTTTCTGTCTTGCTTTCCAATTCAATGCCGCGTCCCTTTGCGGCCGCTTCGCCCAGAAGCTTGGCGGTCCCTGACGGCGCATCAACCTTGTGCCGGTGATGCATCTCGACAATCTCGATGTCCCAGTCATCGCCAAGCTTTGCGGCAGCGGTTTCGACCAGATGGGCAAGCAAGGTCACGCCAAGCGAAGTGTTCCCGGTTTGAAGCACAGGGATGACGCTTGCGGCTTCGTCGATCATCATGTGATGCTCGGCTTCAAGCCCGGTCGTGCCGATGAGGATTGGAATGCCTGCGACGCGCGCTGCGGCAATGCTCGCTTCCAGAGCGCTTGGCGCGGAAAAGTCGATCAGCGCATCGCTTTGCGTCGCAAGCGGGCCCGGCTGGCCGCCAGCATCAATTCCGCCCGCTGCACCATGGCCAGCCTCTTCAATCGCTGCGAACAGCGCCTGACCCATGCGGCCTTTGTGCCCGATAATGCCAAACTGCGCCATTGCATGACCTCCGTTCCACATGCTTCATTACGCGCATGAGTGAACTTCGCAACATCGTCATCCTGACAGGTGCCGGGATCAGCGCGGAAAGCGGGATCGACACTTTCCGCGATGCGGGCGGGCTTTGGGAGCAGCATCGGGTCGAGGATGTCGCAACGCCTGAAGGTTTTGCGAAGGATCCTGATCTTGTGCTCGGCTTTTACGATATGCGGCGCGAGGCATTAACCAAGGTCGAACCCAATGCAGCGCACCATGCGTTGGGCAGGCTTGAGGCAGAGTGGGCCTCGCGTTCTGGGGGTGATCTGCTGCTCGTTACGCAGAATGTCGATGATCTGCATGAGCGGGGCGGCGCGCGCGATGTGCTCCACATGCACGGAGAGCTGAAGAGCGCACTGTGCCTGTCCTGCGAAATGCGCTCGCCGTTTGATGGCACAATGCAGGCAAGACCACCTTGCCCTGTGTGCCAAGCGCCTAGTCTGCGACCTGATGTCGTGTGGTTCGGAGAGATGCCCTATCAAATGGAGCGGATCTACGCTGCGATCAGGCAAGCGGACCTGTTCGTGAGCGTCGGCACGTCCGGCGCGGTTTATCCGGCGGCTGGGTTTGTCCGCGATGCGTTGGATTGCGGCGCGAAGACGCTTGAACTCAATCTTGAGCGCTCAGAAGGCTCGCATTGGTTCCATGAAACGCGGCTTGGCCCTGCAGGCGAACTTGTGCCTCAATGGGTAGATGAGGTGCTAGGCTGACTCGAGCTAAGGGAAGCGACACTCTGCTCTGGTAGAATCCCCTAATTATCGAGCAACCACAATTCACCCAATCGGGTGTAACCGGATCGACCTATGGTTCGTTCTGAAGCTTCCAAACCCACGCCCATAGGGCTGGCCGTTATGCAGATAGTCTTGGTCGTCGTGGCCGTGCTCATCGCGACATTCTGGCCGCGTGCGGGACAAGCGACTGCCTTGCTACCGATGGGTACCACACATGCTTCGTCCAGCATCAATTGGGCATCACGCGAAGGGGCGATGCTTCAAAGTATCGAAGCGGGCGGAGTGATCGTCATCGCTGGCCTGCCCAGCACAGAGAGCGCGCTGCGCGCGATTAAAGCAGGATTGCTCCCAATTGCAGCGGTACCCGCCTTGTGCAGTGCGTCTCCTAAAGAGAGGGCTGAAACAGATGGATGATCTGAGGGCTTTGCGATCACAAGGGGTGCGCTTGATCGCTGGTCTGTGCGCTATCTTGGCCGTGCTTGCGCTGAGTTGGAGCGTGGTTAGCGGCAATTGGGTGTTCGGCTTTACTGCACTCGGCTTGTGCTGCGGCCCATTCTATCTCGCGCGGACAAACCGGTTTGACCTGCGCGCCCGGCTTTTGCTTGCCGCAACACTGCCCATATTTGCGGCTCTTTTTCTGGCCATGGCGAAAGATACAGGCTGGATTATTGACATGCACATGCTGTTCTTCGCAGTGCTCGCTGCTCTTGCGATCATGGCGGACTGGCGAGCCATCATCGTGGCAACAGTAATCACTGTCGCGCATCACCTTGGACTCAACTTCCTCGCCCCGGCCTTTGTGTTTGATTCCGATGGAGATATCTTGCGAGTTCTGCTCCACGCAGCGATCGTCTTGATCGAAGCGGGTATTCTCGTCCTGTTGTGTGTACGACTGGAATCGCTGGTCGTGGGATTGGCGCAGGCGCGGGAAGAGCGCGAGCGCGAACAAGCGGAAGTCTTCGCTGAGCGCGAACGCCGAAAGGCTGAAGTCGACGCTGAACGCGAGCAAATCTCATTAGAGCAATCGCGGGTCCTGAGTGCGGTTAGCGGACGTCTTGAAGCGCTTGCCGCAGGCGATCTGCGGGGCCGGTTGGATGACGCATTCCCGGGCGATTACGAAGCAGTTCGGCAAGTGTTGAACGATGCATGCGCTGAGCTGGAGAAATTGGTCGGGACCGCCGCTCAAACGGCGCAGAGAGTGAATGTCGGCTCGCGCGAGTTGAAGCAAGCATCGAAGCAGCTCGCGATGCAGTCCGAGGAACAATCCACCTCGATCGAGCGCGTTTCACAGACGACTGAATTGCTGGCGAGGCAGTTCCAGGAGAATTCTGCTCTATGGGCGGATGCTCAGAAGACTGCATTCAAGGCAAAGGGCGATGCCGATCGTGGCGGCGAAATGATCGAGCATGCGGTTGATGCCATGCGCCGGATTGAAACCTCGTCCGACAAGATCGTCGAAATGGTTTCATTCATCGACTCGATTGCTTTCCAGACAAATCTCCTCGCATTGAACGCCGGCGTGGAAGCGGCGAGAGCGGGCGATGCCGGCAAAGGCTTTGCCGTGGTCGCAAACGAAGTGCGCGAACTGTCGCGGCGCTCCGGCGAGTCGGCGACAGCCATCAAAGGACTGATTGAGCAGTCGAACTCGGAGGTTAGCGAGGGCGTCGCGCGCGTCCAGAAAATGGTCGCCTTGCTTGCTACGATAGTCGAGCAGTTCACTGAAATCGCGTCGCGCATCGACGATATTGCGGAGCGCTCGGATGTGTCGCTGGCAGGGCTTGAAAAGATCAGAAAGGCGATCACAGGGCTTGATTGGGCAATGCAGCAAAATGCGGCGATGGCAGAACAGACCAATAGCGCTTCAACAGAACTTGCAAACCGCGCCGCTGAGTTGAAAGCGGGCATAGCGCGGTTTGATTGTGCAGCCAGCCCGAGCGAAACGAGCGGAGAAGATGGCTCAGCGCAAGCGATTGCGGCGTAGATTCAGGCTGCCGATTCGGGCGCTAAGGTTGAGCCGCACCCCTTGCAGGCTTCATCCTTTGCAATCGTGAGCGTGCGCATGCCGGGTTTCATGCCGTCGAGGATATGAAGCTTACCCCACATCGGATCGCCGAATAGCGACACGCCATTGAGCAAGACGCGTACGGCTTGCATGGCGGCGAATGTGCCTGCCCAGCCTGCCATTGCGCCCAGCATGCCGTCTTCCGCGCAAGTATCGCAATCTTCGGCATCGAACGCGTCGCCGACGAAACATCGATAGCAGGCCTGGCCGACGAGATGTCCGGCGAAGGCTCCAACCTGTCCTTGGAAACGGCCGACAGCAGCAGAGAGCAGCGGCGTGCGCTCGGCAACGCAGGCATCCGAGACGCACAGGCGCGTCGCGAAATTGTCTGTCCCGTCGAGCACGAGATCAGCGCCTGCGATCAAATCGCCGACATTGCCAGCATCGATCCGCTTGTCAGAAATCTCGACTTGCAATGCCTCGTCGAAATTGGCGAGCCAGCGGCGCGCCGCCACTGCTTTGCCATGCCCCACATCGCGTGTGGAATAGATCGTCTGTCGCTGGAGATTGCTCGCATCGACCGTGTCATCGTCGAGCAGCGTGAGCTTCCCGATCCCTGCGCCGGCGAGATATTGCAAGGCTGGGCTTCCTATCCCGCCCAGCCCGACGAGCACGACATGGCTTTCCGCAAGCTTTGCCTGACCTGCGCCGCCGATCTCAGGCAGCACAATGTGCCGCGCAAAGCGGTCCAGGCGTTGTGGAGAAAGCGGTGTGACACTCATGGGACAAGCTGTTTACAGCCTGTGCAGAAGCTGTCGACAGGACTGTGCATAGCCCTGTCGATTAACTGTTCGCAGCGTGTTGAAATTATGTGCGAATTAACTCTCTAGCTGCCGCAAGAGACTGCGCACATCGCCGTCCATATCCGCATCGCGCTGACGCAGGTCTTCGATCAGCCGCACGGCGTGGATAACCGTTGAGTGATCGCGACCACCGAATTTTCGGCCGATTTCCGGGTAGGAGCGCGGCGTGAGCACCTTCGCGAGATACATCGCGACCTGACGCGGACGGACCACAGCGCGCGCACGGCGCTTTGAGCTCATTTCACTGCGATCAATCCGGTAGAATTGGCACACGGTGCGCTGGATCTCGTCAATCGTGATCCGGCGGCGATTGGCAGACAAGATATCCGTCAGCTGCTCTTCAGCCAGATTGAGCGAAACTTCCTGACCGGTCAGCTGCGCGTAAGCGATCAGCTTGTTAAGGCCGCCAACAAGCTCGCGAACATTGCGGGTGATAGTGCGGGCGAGGAAGTCGATCACATCATCTGGCACATCGAGTGGTGCAAAGCGCGTAAGTTTCGATTCGAGGATCTTGCGCCGCAGTTCAATGTCTGCTGCTTGGATGTCAGCGACCAGACCCATGGAAAGACGCGATAGAAGGCGCGGCTCAACTCCGTCGAGTGCTTGCGGTGCGCGGTCCGCTGCAAACACCAGGCGTTTGCCTTCAGCAAGCAGCGCGTCAATTGTGTAGAGCAGCTCTTCCTGAGCGCTCGCTTTGCCGATGATGAACTGAATGTCATCAACCAGCAGCAGATCGAAGCTGCGCAGCCGCGCCTTGAATTCGATCATCTGGTTGTTCTTCAGCGCCTGGACGAACTCGACCATGAAGCGCTCAGCGCTGCAGTAGAAGATACGCGCGCGCGGATGACTTTGCAGGAACGCATGGCCAATCGCGTGGAGCAAATGCGTCTTACCCTGGCCGGTCGCGGCCTTGAGATAGAGCGGCGAGAATTGCGGCTGCTCGTTCGCTGCCATACGCTGTGCGGCGTTGCAGGCAAGGATGTTGGTCTCGCCGGTCACGAAGGCCGCGAAGGTCAGCTGCGGGTCGAGCCCTACAGAGCTAGTGAAGCCTGCTTCGCCAATCGTCCCGGCTGCAACCGCGATCGCGCTCGCATCAGCATCATTGGCAGGGCGTCGGCCATCATCGAGACGTAGCTCAGGCAATTGGCGGCGGCCAGGATGCACAGAGATACGCACTTTTCGGACTTCGCTTCGCATGATCTTCCAAGCGAGCTGCAAGCGGTCATGGAAACGGTCGTTGACCCAGTTGGCTGAGAATTCGGTTGGCAGGAAAAGATCGAGCGTGCCGGTTTCCTTTTCAAAGCCGCCGACCTGGATCGGTTTGATCCATTGGCTGTGCAATTGATGTCCAAGGTCCTTGCGCAGGCCCTGGCTGATGTCGGCCCAGTCAGCGGCCAGATTAACCGCTTCCATGTCTTCCATCAGGTCTGCATCCTTTGACTTTGCCACCCCAACCTTGTCGCTCTTATTGACCATTCCCAGACAAACCTTCTTCGCTCTCGCAAAGCAGTTTTTTGCTTTGCAAGTCCCCCAAATTTTTTGCGACAGACAAAGCTACGCCCTGGTCCGGAATCGGAAACCTGGGAGCAATCCCTGTCGTACGATAATGTAAGAACTCAGGCTGTCCCGCCCCGAGTACGGATATGATTTATGAACGCCTCAGCGCGAGAGACAAGGGGGGAAATTGTCAAAAAAGCGAAATAAAAATGTTAACTCGTCGCAACCCCGCAGGCTTGCGTTGATGTCATTGAATTTAAAGCGTTTCGCCAATTTGTGCGATGCGAATCGCGATAAATCCTAGGGTTGCGCGAGGTTGCCTTACGCGATTGCCCAAATGAAAAAGGGTCGAGCCCTTTCAGGCCGACCCCTTTACAACTTCGATCCTTACGATTTGCTTCCCAAACGCTTTCGGGAAACCACGTAAAGTCGAATCAGAGAGCTGCGACTCGCTTGCTGAGTCGGCTCATTTTGCGTGCCACGGTGTTCTTATGCATCACACCGCGAGCAACACCGCGCGCCAATTCAGGCTGTGCGTTCTTCAATGCTTCAGCGGCGGCTTTCTTGTCGCCAGCTTCACATGCCGCTTCGACCTTCTTTACGAAGTTGCGGATGCGGCTCATGCGTGCGCCATTGACTTCGGCGCGGCGGTTGTTGCGACGGATGCGCTTACGGGCTTGCGGCGTATTGGCCATGTTCGTCCTTATGTCAGATCGCCGCTTGGGCGACCGATTGCTCTTGTGTGTTCAATGTCAGATGTGGCGATTCATCGCCGGAAAGGCGCGCATTTAGTGCGAGAAGCGGGGAAAGGCAAGTGTTTCTGGGGAAGCACTGGCAGCGAGCTCAGGACAGATGTCCTGAGCGCACTCAACCTACCTCTGACACTTTGCGCAGAACCAGGTGCTCCGCCCACCTTGCTCGATCCGGCGGATGATCCCTCCATCTGCGCGGCGGCATGGCTCGCCTTCGCGGCCATAGACATCAAATCGCGTCGCGAAATAGCCCAGCTCGCCATCGGGCTGCGCGTAGTCACGCAAGGAGGATCCGCCGTCCTTGATCGATTGCGACAGTACGTCCTTGATAGCGGGTACGAGGCGCTCGAGTTGCGGCTTGGTGACCTTGCCGCCTGCTTTGCGCGGACGGATGCCTGCCCGCCATAACGCCTCGCACACATATATATTGCCGAGACCCGCCACGATCTTCTGATCGAGCAAGCACAGCTTGATGGCTTGTGCTCGGCCCTTGAGCGCGGTCTTCAAGTATTGCGGGGTCAGATCATCGCTCAAAGGCTCCGGCCCGAGCGCGGCAAATTGCGGCCATTGGTCAAGCTCTGCGGTACCCACCAGATCAACCGAACCAAAACGTCGCGGATCGCACAGCGCAAAACGATTGCTCGCTGTCTCTATAATAAGGTGGTCGTGCGTATCGGCTTCTTCCGGATCGATCCGCCAGCGCCCGCTCATGCCCAAATGGAAGATCATCGTCTGATCGCGGTCTAGATGAAGCAGGCCATATTTCGCCCGCCGCGAAAGGCCCGTAACCGTCGCGCCCGTCATCACTTGGACAAGATCAGGCGGGAAGGGGCGCCGCAAATCGGGGCGGTTAAGAACAACCCGCGTGATCCGCGCACCATCGAGAAGCCGCGCGAGCCCGCGGACAGTTGTTTCAACCTCTGGCAATTCAGGCATTTGTTGGCTTGCTCGCTGACGCTCGTTTCTTTGGTGCGGGTGGCTAGGCACCATTCAAACAAACGCTCTAACACCCTTTGCCCCTGTGACAATTCCCTCTAAGGCGCTCGCATGACTTAAGACAAAGTCTCTTTCGGCTATCAAGATGTAGCTCCTGAAGAGAAGACGCGCCGAGTAGGCGAAGTGTTCTCCAACGTTGCGGCGAAGTACGACATCATGAACGATGCGATGTCAGGCGGCATGCACCGGCTTTGGAAGGACCGTTTTGTCCGGCGCGTGAAACCGCAGCCGGGTGAAGCGATCCTGGACATGGCGGGCGGCACTGGTGACATCGCATTCCGGATGGCGGCGCGCGGAGCCGAAGTGACTGTCGCTGACATCAATCAGGACATGCTTGACGTTGGCATCGAGCGCGCGATGGATCGCGGGATCACCGGGCTCAGCTGGTCGTGTCAGAACGCGGAGAAGCTCAGCTATCCCTCGCGCAGCTACGATGCCTACACAATCGTGTTCGGTATTCGTAACGTGACAGACATTCCTGCAGCTTTGCGTGAAGCTCACCGCGTTCTGAAGCATGGCGGGCGCTTCTATTGCATGGAGTTTTCGACCACGACCTGGCCGGGATTCAAGGAAATCTACGACGTCTATTCGCACAAGATCATGCCGCAAATGGGCAAGATCATCGCGCAAGATGAAGAGAGCTATCGTTATTTGGCCGAGTCGATCCGTCGTTTCCCGCCCATGCCTGAATTCGAGCGGATGATCCGCGATGCTGGATTTGCGAACACACGCGTTGAAGCAATTTTCGGCGGCGCAGTCGCGATTCACTCAGGCTGGAAAATCTGAAGCAATGGCACTGCTTGAGGTCTCAGACGTTTCTGCCGCATGACCCGTCCCGCAACCCATATTTTCCGGCTCCTGAAGTGGGGCCGAACGCTCGCGAAGCATGGCGCGCTGCGCGGGATCGAGAACGATCCGAACACGCCAACGCCGGTTAAGCGTCTCGCGCGGCTGGCGCGGTTTGGAACCTTCCAGCCGGCTGAACCTGACTATGCGAGTGCATTCCGTGCGATTGGTCCGGCTGCGATCAAGCTCGGCCAGACGCTCGCGACCCGGCCAGATCTCGTAGGCGAGGAAGCCGCGCGCAATCTCCTCAGCTTGCAGGACGATCTGCCGCCGGTTGATTTCAAGGAAGTCGAAGCTTCGATTGCCGCAAGCTTCGGGCAGCCGCTCGACACGCTCTTCCAGTCAATCGATCCAGAGCCTGTCGGTGCAGCGTCGATCGCGCAGGTGCACCGCGCGGTGACAACCGATGGCAAGCAGGTTGCGCTGAAGGTCCTGCGCCCTGGCATCAAGGAACAGTTCGCCAAGGATATTCAGACCTATGAATGGGCGGCGGCGCATCTCGAAGCGCTAGGCGGGGAAGCCTCCCGGCTGCGTCCGCGTCTGGTGATCGCGAACTTCAAGCGCTGGACGCTAAGCGAGCTTGACCTGCGGCGCGAAGCGGCGTCTGCCAGCGAGCTCGCGCAATCGATGCAAGGCATTCACGGCTACCGCATTCCGGAGATCGACTGGGACCGCACCAATGGCCGTGTAATGGCGGTTGAATGGATCGACGGCGTCAAGATCAGCAAGACCGAAGAATTGATCGCGCGCGGTCATGACTTGCCGGACATGGCCGAGCGTCTTGTGATTGCATTTCTCACCCAAGCGATCAGCGGCGGTTTCTTCCATGCTGACATGCACCAGGGGAACCTGTTCGTCGAAGACGATGGTACCATAGTGGCGATCGACTTCGGCATTATGGGAAGGATCGACCGGCAGGCGCGCGTCTGGCTGGCCGAGATCCTCTATGGCCTCACAACCGGCGACTATTACCGCGTCGCTGAGATTTACTTCGAAGCGCAATATGTGCCGAGCTACCACTCGGTTGACGAATTCGCGACCGCCTTGCGCGCTGTGGGTGAACCCATGCGCGGCAAGCCAGTAAGCGAACTCAGTGTCGGGCAAATGCTCGACGGGCTATTCGCGATCACGCGCGACTTTGACATGCAAACGCAGCCGCATTTGCTGCTGCTGCAAAAGACCATGGTGATGGTCGAAGGGATTGCGACGCAGCTTAATCCGCAGATCAATATGTGGGACACGAGCGCGCCATATGTCCGCAGCTGGATTCGTGACGAGCTGGGGCCGGAAGCAGCCGTGGCGGACCGCATCAAGACAGATACGGAAACGCTGTTTCGTTTACCGGGCCTCATCCGACGTCTTGAAGAGAAATTCCCGCCAAAAGGCGGCGCGCCTGAGCCGCCTCCGCTGACAGATGTCGAACTGATGTGGGAACGCCGCACAAGCCCGCGCGGCGGCAGCTGGCTAGGCTACCTGTTCTCTGCTGTAATCGGTGCAGGGCTGGTTATTGCAGCAGGCGAGATGGGCTGGCTTGGCTAAGCCCGCTGGATGCGCTTGGGGCTCAGCCCGGCAAGCCTTCGCTTTTCCCGAGCATATCATGCGGCAAAACCCGGCTGCCGATTAGCGCGAGAATGACAGTGATTGCCTCAGCAAGCATCGGTGTCCACCAGCCTTCATAGGTTCCGTCCATGGCTAGACTGACTGTCCGGCCGAGCAGTACCGTTCCCATCAGCGCCGCTGTGACGAGCAGCATGTCGCCATAGCGTTTCCACGCGCCAATAATCAGGCAACCACCAGAAACCCAGAAGAAAGCGGTGAAGTCTCCCCGGATAGAAGAAAGCCCTTTGGCACCGTCAGGGATCACGCCGAAATCAGGCCCATTGCTTGCCGGATCAAGCAGAAAGCCCGCACCAAGCCCGATATAGAATATGCCGCCTAACAGCAGCAGCGCTCTCAAAACTGTGACCATTTGCTCGCTCCCCCTCAAAATTATGTCCACTCATCAGTGCTTTTAGCCCTTTGCTAGCTAAAATTTAACCACTACTCCTCACAATTGGACAAGGCGAAAAGTGCGGCTACTCTACCGTATGACACGCTTTTGATCGATCGAATTTGAGGCGTTGGAGGTTTTTACCCACCATCGCTTCGTGTCTATGGACGTTGTTTAGGGACGGATTTTGTGAGCGCACCGCATCCGAAAATCCTGCTTATCATAGGCGGCGGCATCGCAGCCTATAAGTCTTGCGAGCTGGTTCGCATGATCCGCAAGGGCGGCGGCAAAGTCACTTGCGTAGTGACGGAAGGCGGACAGCAATTCGTCACGCCCATGGCGCTGGCAGCGCTTAGCGAGAACGAAGTCTACACGAGCCTGTGGGACCTCAAGAACGAAGTCGAAATGGGCCATATCGAACTCAGCCGCGAAGCTGATCTGATAGTCGTATGCCCGGCCACCGCAGACATGATGGCCAAGATGGCAGCAGGCATCGCTGATGACCTTGCGACGACAGTGATCCTTGCGACAGACAAGCCGGTCATGGCTGTTCCAGCAATGAATGTGCGCATGTGGGAGCATGAAGCGACACAGCGCAATGTCGGCTGGTTGCGCGACGCCGGTGTCCAAGTGCTTGATCCTGATGAAGGCCCGATGGCTTGCGGCGAATTCGGTTATGGCCGCTTGCCTGAACCGCATGCGATCTGGTCCGCGATTGCCGGTCACTTTGATATCGAAGTTGAAGCGCCTGAAGTCATCGAGCCTGCGCAAATTGCAGCGGCTGACAAGAGTGCGGACGAAATTCTCGAAGCGCTTGAGCCGGAACCGGAAGTGGAAACGAAGAGCGGCGGCCTAGGGGGGTTGCTCTCTTCCATCATTCCGCGTTCAACGCCCAAGCGTTCGCAAGAAGACATTGAAGCGCAGCAGCTCGAAGAAGAGGAAGCAGCGCGCATCGAAGAGGAAGCGGCCGCAGAAGAAGCTGCGCGCTTGGAAGAAGCAGCGGCTGCTGAAGCAGAAGATGGCGTCGTTGAAGATGCTGGCGATGCTCCAGAAACCGATCCGGACGCGGTGCCTGATCTTGGTGGTCCGCTGATGGCGAAGAAAGGTGCGGCGTCTGCTGCACCACCGATCGACCCCGACGCGATCAACCACGAAGTCAATGAGCGCCAGTCTGCGCCAGAACCTGCTGCGGAAGAACCTCCCGCACCGATTGCACCGGACGATGTGGAATCGGCAGACGAAGACGCGCTCGACGGACAGGCTATCAAGGTCAAGAAAGGCCATCAGCCGCTTGAAGGACGCCATGTCCTCATCACGGCAGGCCCGACCTGGGAGGCCATCGATCCGGTTCGCTACATTGCCAACCGCTCGTCCGGCAAACAGGGCTTTGCGATTGCCGCCGCTGCCGCCGCACTCGGCGCGAAAGTGTCGCTTGTTGCCGGACCTGTCTCTTTGAAAACGCCTAAAGGCGTTGACCGTATCGATGTTGAAAGCGCAGCGGACATGTCGCAAGCGGTCAAAGATGCGATGCCGGCTGATGTTGCGATCATGGTCGCCGCTGTGGCTGATTGGCGTCCGAAGGAATATCGCGACGAGAAGATGAAGAAGCGCGGTTCTGCGCCGCCTGCTCTCGTTCTGACGGAAAACCCTGATATTCTCACCAATGTCGGCGCGTCCGATAAACGACCTACGCTGGTTGTCGGCTTTGCAGCTGAGACGGAAGACGTTCTCGAGAACGCGAAGCGCAAGCGCAAGCGCAAGGCAGCGGACTGGATCGTTGCGAACGACGTGTCCGGCGATGTCATGGGCGGAGATGAAAACCGCGTCCACATCGTCAGCGACGAAGGCGTTGAAAGCCTTGAGCAGATGCCGAAGATCGAAGTTGCGATGGCGCTGCTTGAACGGATCGCTGACAAGCTGACTATGCCGGAGGCAGCCGAATGAGCGCGACTGTGCCCGTGAAGGTCAAGCGGCTGCCGCATGGGCAAGGACTGGACTTGCCTGAGTACGCCACGTCAGGCGCGGCGGGCATGGATATTGTCTCGGCTGAGACAGTGACGATTGCATCGGGCTCTCGGCACGCTGTGGCAACGGGCCTCGCAGTGGCCATCCCGGAAGGGTACGAAATTCAAGTGCGTCCGCGCTCAGGCCTCGCCTTGAAGCACGGGATCACAGTGCCCAATACGCCGGGCACGATCAATTCCGATTATCGCGGCGAATTGAAAGTCATCCTCATCAATCATGGCGAGGCGCCATTCCCGATTGCGCGCGGAGATCGCGTCGCGCAGCTCGTGCTCGCGCCTGTGACGCAAGCGAGCTGGGACGAGGTTGACGACTTGGATGCAACCGACCGCGGCGAAGGCGGCTTCGGCTCAACCGGCGGCTACTAAAGGCTTTGAGGCACTGCCTTCTCGCCCGAAACAAAAGGGGCCGCACCCGCAAGGCGCTGCCCCTCTCGTAAATCGCTGAAGGCTTATCGCGTCAGTTGCTGACGCGGCGGATCTTCTTCTCTTCCGGCTTGATCGTGATGCGAACGGTTTCGCCGGAATTGCCGGGGAAATCAGTGAACATCGCATCCACCAGATTAGGGACGAGATATTGCAGGCGGTTCGAAGTCGAGAGCGCTTGCGCCTGACCTTCAAACAATCGCTCGCCGGTTGCCGCGCGGTCGATCTTCAATTCCACGCCGCTCGTATAGACTGTGTAGCTGCGCACTTCCGGTCCGCCGAAGAACGGATCGTGGAAGCCATAGCCCCAATAACCAATCGGGCGGCGATAAAAGCGTGAGCGATAGCCGTACCAGGGATGGAAGAACGGATCGGCTGCTGCGCCAACAGTGCGCACGCGCTCGCGGCCATTGTCTACGTCATAGTCGAAGCGGACCAGCAGCGACGCTTCTTCCGGGCTTGCCGCCTGGACATAGCCGAGATTGGTCATCTCTTCTTCGACTTCGTCTGCATAAAGCGCGAACTCAAGTCCGCCGGCCAGCGCTGGATCGTCTGCGATAACAGCGAAGCTTTCACCTGCAGGTGCAGGAAGCTCTGCCTGAAAGCGCGATACGTCCGCTTTGAAGCTCGGCGCACAAGCAGCAAGGCTTGCCGCCAGCAAGGAAATGGATGCCAGTTTGAGGGTCTTCGCCCGATTGTTGATTGCACTCATGATGTCACACCTTTTGTCTCGATCAACGTCAGTCGCTCACGCCTCTTGCGCAAGCACAATCGACCAAACTGGGGCCAGATGACCCTCGAAATCTGCCCAGTCCCTTGTCGATAATGCGTGTTGTAGGGCAGGCGAAGTGAACAAGATTTGAACGCCGAGGCAGGCCTTTATTGAGGATATTTAATCAATAAAATCAGAGGGTTAACCTCTGACGAGACCGAGCGCCTTATAGGCGGCATCCAGGGTGGGCGTGCCGATTTCACGCGCTTTTGCAGCGCCGCGGGCGAGAATCGCTTGAAGCATTTCTGTATCTTCGCGCAATCCCCGGAACAGCGAGTTGATCGGATCAAGCGATTCCACCAGCAATTCGCCAAGAGCAGGCTTGAACGCGCCGAAACCCTGACCGCCATATTGGCCGAGCACCTGATCGACGCTTTCGCCGGAGATTGCCGCATAGATCGACACAAGGTTCAAGGCCTCCGCGCGATTGTCCAGACCTTCCGATTCGGATGGAAGCGGCTCGGGATCGGTCTTCGCTTTCTTGACCTTTTTCATGATCATATCCGCATCATCCGTCAGATTGATGCGGCTCATCTCAGAAGGATCCGACTTGCTCATCTTCGCTGAGCCGTCACGCAGGCTCATGATCCGCGCAGCCTGTGGCGGGATGTACGGATCAGGCAGGGTAAAGACCGGCGCGTCCTCAGCCGCGAAGTCGTTGTTGAATTTCTGTGCGATGTCGCGCGCCAGCTCCAGATGCTGTTTCTGGTCTTCGCCTACCGGCACATGCGTTGCCTGATAGAGAAGGACATCGGCCGCTTGCAGCACAGGATAGCTGAACAGGGCGGTCGATTGGCCTTCGCGGTTCTTGCCCGCCTTATCCTTCCATTGCGTCATGCGGTTGAGCCAGCCCATCCGCGCCGTACCCATCAGCAACCATTGTAGCTCAGCATGCGCTGGAACCTGAGCCTGATTGAACAGGACCGATTTGTTCGGGTCGAGCCCGCAAGCGACAAGCGCCGCTGTCATTTCAAGCGTATTCGAATGAAGCTCTGCCGGATCGTGCGGCATGCTGATTGCGTGAAGATCAGCCAGGAAGAACAGGCATTGCGATCCCTCTTCCATCTCGTCCTGCATGCGCACCCAATTGCGGATCGCCCCTAGGTAGTTGCCGAGGTGCAGATTGCCTGTGGGTTGAATTCCGGAAACGACGCGCATGAAGAGATCTCGCTGATTCTATGTCTGGCGGCGCATTAAGCGCTGCATGGTCGCCTTGTCGAGTACGCCAAGTGCAATCGCTGCCAATCCGTATGTCACCGCGCCAATCGCGATCAAACTAAGGATCGAAAGGCCGCGCTCGGTAGTTGTGCCGCTGAAATACGGGTCGCCGACCGGCATGGCATAGTAAAGTGCGATGCCCATGAGGCCTGCGGCCACTGCAATGCGCAGCAGTCTTCCGACGACTCTTGTGGTGAGCCGGAAATAGTCGCGCTTCACAAGGATCGCGTAGAGCAAAGCAGTATTGACCCAGGCCCCGATCGCGCCGGCAATCGCAAGGCTGAGAACGCCCAAGCCGAGCTCGAAGATGAAGTAGAAATTGAGCGCGACAGTCACGAGCAGGCTAGTCGCGGCAGTGTAGACCGGTGTGCGCGTGTCTTTGCGGGCAAAGAAGTTGGGCGTCAGCACTTTGACCAGCACATAGGCGGGCAAGCCGATGACGAGACCCGACACGACTTGGCCGGTAATCAAAGCGTCTTCGGCAGTGAATGCGCCTGATTGCATGAATACCCGCACGAAAGCGCTGCCCGTAAAGAACAGCGCGACTGCTGCGGGCACTGTGAGCAACATCGCCAGCTCAACCGCGTTCGATTGCAGGCGCTGTGCTTCATCGCGCTCTTCTTTGGCTATGAAACGCGAGAGTGCAGGCAGAATAGCCGTGCCAAGAGCAATGCCGATGATCCCGAGCGGCAACTGGTTCCAGCGATCCGCCATCGCCATGTAGGTCAGGCTTCCATCAGGAAGGCCGCGAATGAATGCCAGATCGATGAAGCGGCTGATTTGGTAGACGCCTGCACCAAAGACGGCAGGCACGATCAACACACCCATCTCCTTGACGCGCTGCGTGATCTTGGGGCGTCCGAACGGGATCGAAAAGCCTGCGCGCCGCATCCAGAAGGTCAGCCAGGCAAATTGGAGCAATCCGCTGACTGACACTGCAATCGCAAGCAAGAAACCTGTCGTTTGGCGGGTCTCTTCTCCTGCCGGCTGAGAGGCGCCCCAGAACAAGGCTGTCAGCAAGCATATGTTGAGCAGGATTGGTGCGGCTGCTGCCGCCGCAAAGCGCGACAGCGAATTGAGCACAGCGGCTGTGAGCGTAGCGAGGCTCATGAACATCAAATAGGGGAACGCGATCTGGCCCATAGTGACCGCCAAGCCATAAGTCTGTGCATCGCCGCGCATCTCGGCATTGGCGAACAGCCACAAAATCCATGGCATGCCGACCATCATTATCGCGCCGAACACGACCAGGATCGGCAGAAGGATCGCAAGGACCTCGGAAGCAAAGCGGCGAGCTTCGCTTTCACCTTCGGTCATATGCCGGTTGAACAGCGGCACAAACGCGCTTGCGAATGCGCCTTCGGCAAACAGGCGTCGGAACAGGTTGGGAAGCTGGAAAGCGAGCTGCCATGCGTCCGCCACGCCGCCTGCACCAAGGACACGGGCGAGCATGATGTCGCGGACAAAGCCGAACACCCGGCTGACAGCTGTCAGCCCGCCAATTGTTCCGACATTCTTGAGCAGGCTCATTGCGGAGCATCCCCAACCCGTTTGAAGCCAGACTGTCCTAGCCTTGCGGGCAGGTCAACAAAGCCTGTGCGCTTTTAGGCTTCGCCTGCTGGCGGTGCGCCTGCTCCACCGGCTGCTGCTTCCTGCTCGCGCTTGGCTTGCAGCTGCTGGATGTAGAGGCCGTTGAAATCGATCGGATCGATCATCAATGGCGGGAATCCGGCATCGCGTACGGCATCTGCGATGATGCGACGTGCAAACGGGAAGAGCATACGCGGTGCCTCTGCAAACATGAAAGCATGCGCTTGGTCTTCTGGCACATTACGAATGCCAACAAGGCCGCAATAGGACAGCTCGATCAGGTAAGCATCGCCTTCACCCGTTTTTGCAGCCACATTCACTTTGAGCTCGACTTCAGTCACTTCGTCGCTGATCTTGTCTGCGCCAATATTGAACTGAAGGTCGATATTGGGCTGTTCCTGCCACTGATAGACTGCAGGAGCATTCGGGTTTTCGACGGACAAGTCCTTGATATATTGCGTAATAATGCCAACGCTCGGCTGGTTGTCAGCGCCATTGGGCTGGGTTGCATCAAGGTTGAGATCGCTCAGGACGTCGTTTTCGTCGGCCATGGTGTAGACATCTTTCAGTTAAGGAATTTCAGTTAAGGATAGGCTCAGCCAAGGCGGCGAATAGTGCGCCAAGCTGAAATGCGGCGATGCGCCTAGCATTGCGAATGCTTGCCCGCAACTGCCGCAGCTCAGCGCCACTTACGGTCCGCTGAGCGGGCAATTGTACAACGGGTGCGTCCAAACATGCGAAATGGGCGTAAATGACGTTGAGAATTTGTAATTCCCTCCTATGTAAGGCACGGAGGGGTTAACGCGCAGCCGATGGGGAATTGGTTGCAGAAATAGGCTGGTTTTTTGTGATAGTCGAAATCGTCATCCTCGCTATGATTGCTGCCTTTTTGGGGCTGCGCCTCTATTCCGTGCTGGGCCGCAGGGCTGAGCATGAAGAGGAGTCGATCCCGCATCGCTTTGATGCCAGTGATGACGAGCGTAATGGCGAAGTCACTCCAAACGTAACGCAATTGCGTCCAGCGCAGCCCGTGCAGCAGCTTGAAGGCATGCTTCCCGCGGTAGAGCGCGGAGTGCGTTCCATTGCGGCAGCCGACAACAGCTTCGACATCATGGGCTTCCTCGAAGGCGCGAAGGGCGCTTACGGTATGGTGCTTGAGGCGTTCTGGTCAGGCGATAAGGATACGCTGCGCGAACTCTGCGATGATGATGTATATGCGAGCTTTGCCGGCGCTATCGATGCGCGCGAAGCGGCAGGCCATACACTCGATAACAAGCTGATCCGGATCGAAGATTACAAGATCATGGGCGCTGAAATGGATGGCCGCATCGCGCGGGTATCCGTCCTGTTCATTGCTGACATTGCAGCGGTCACCCGCGATGCAGACGGCAATGTGGTCGCTGGCAGCCTGGATGACGCGGTGGAAAGCCGCGACGTCTGGACGTTCTCACGCGATGTAAAGTCGCCGACGCCAGACTGGATTCTCGACGAAACCGACGAAGGATAAGGACTTGCCATGGCCGCTTCGGCAATGAAGGAGCGGCGTGTGTGGGTACAGCGTAGCCTGATTGGCTTGGCGGGGCTTGCTCTGCTCAGCGCTTGTGTGCGGCTGGTCCCTGATGCCTTGCCACCACAAACGGCAGTACCGACCGCTCCGGAGCAGCCCGCCCCGCAATATGAGAACGCTGCGGCCGCAGGCGTGGCGCGCGGCCCAAGCATTGGTGCGCTTCCCTTTGATGATGCGGATGCAGGAACGGCGCTTGTCGGCTTTCTCGACAGCTGCCCGCAATTGCTACGCCGCGAGGATAAGAGCCTCCTCACTTATGGCGCGGACTGGCAGGAAGCGTGCAGCGCGGCTGCCGATTGGCCGCTGAAGGACGCACGCACTTTCTTCGTCAAGCATTTCGAGACAGCCCGCATCGGCGATGGAAGCGGCTTTGCTACCGGCTATTTCGAGCCGGAGATTGCCGGGTGCCGGACGCCGCGTGCTGGCTGCGATACGCCTGTCTACGCGATGCCGCCTGACTTGATCCGTCAACCCGATTGGACGGGCGATGGCCGAGCTCCACTCGGCCGATATAATGATCAAAGCGAGTTCGTCCGCTACTACGAGCGTTCGGAGATTGTTGGCGGCGCGCTGAAAGGCAAAGCACCGGTCATCGCTTACGTTGCGGACCCGATCGAGTTCTTCTTCCTGCAGATCCAGGGCTCTGGCCGATTGAAAGCGCCTGATGGCGAAGTCATTCGCATTGGCTATGCCGGACAGAATGGGCGCGGTTACACAGCGATTGGTGCGGTCATGCGCGAGCGCGGTCTGATTGGGGATGGCACATCGTACCCGACCTCCATGCAAGGCATCGTTGCCTGGCTGCGTGACAATCCGGCGCAGGCAAATGACATCATGAACACCAATCAGAGCTGGATTTTCTTCCGCGAGCTGACGGGCGATGGGCCGCTCGGTGCGCTTGGAATTCCGGTGCGGCGCGAGACTTCTGTCGCCGCTGACCCGCGCTTTGTCCCGCTTGGTGCGCCGGTATGGCTCGATTTCGACCGGAATGAAGCGGATGGGTTGTGGGTCGCGCAGGACACAGGCGGCGCGATCAAAGGTGCGAACCGTTTCGATACGTTCTGGGGCGCCGGTGAAGATGCGCGCCAAATCGCGGGCGGCATGAGCGCGCGCGGAGAGGTGCTTCTGTTCCTGCCTAAAGGCACAGTTGGTCGATTGAATGCTCGCTATGGTGCACCGCCCAATCCACTCAACGGACCCGATGCCCCGCAAAACCGGCGCGAACGGTGAGCGTTCCGCGCGGACTGACTGCTGAAGAAGCCACTGCCTGGGCGAAACTGGCGCAGTCTGTCACTCCGCTGGAAGGCAAGGTCGCGCCTAGAACGGTTGAGACCAAGGCCAAAGCGCATGTTGCCGGCCATGCCGAACTGCTCGAAGCTGCATCGCATGCCGTGCCGATCAAACGCCAGCGCAAAGCTCCATTGGCTCGCCCCCGCGCACCGATGTCTGCACAGCAGCCTGCGACACATGCAGGTCTCGATTCGCATTGGGAGCGCAAATTCAAAGGCGGCGGGGTGCAGCCGGATGTTACCCTGGACCTGCACGATCATTCGCTGGATGCAGCCTATCAACGCCTGATGAGCGGGCTCGATCAAGCGCGTGCCATCGACGCGCGGGTCGTCTTGCTGATTACAGGAAGACCGCGTCCGGTTGATCCGGCAGACCGCGCGACACGGCGCGGCGCGATCCGTGCAAAGGTGCTCGACTGGATTGCGGCAAGCCGTCACGAGGCTTCGATTGCAGCTGTCAGGAAAGCACATCAGCGCCATGGCGGCGAAGGCGCGCTCTATCTCGTGATGAAGCGCCGCCGCTAGCCGTCAGGCTTTTTGCTCGCTCAGCATCATGCTAGCGGCTTTCTCAGCGATCATGAGGATCGGCGCGGTCGTATTGCCGCTGACATGGGTCGGCATGACGGAGCCGTCGACGACCGACAGGCCTGCAACGCCGCGTACATTCAGCTGGGGGTCGACAACCGCATCCTCGTCTAGCCCCATGCGGCATGTGCCAATCGCATGGGCATCAGAGCCTGCGTGATCCCGCAGCCATCGTTCCAACTGCTCATCGCTCGCAACGTCGAGTGAAGGCGACACTCTCTTGCCGGTGAACTTTGACATCGGCTTTTGAGCGAAGATATCCCGCGCCAGCTTAATGCCTGAGCGGGCGCGCTCCAGATCCTCGCGCTCTGCCAGGTAATTGGCATTGATCGCAGGACACGCGCTGGGGTTTGCCGAGCGCAATCGGATCGCGCCGCTGCTTTTGGGTCGCGTCATGGAAATGCGGACATGAAAGCCGTGCTCGCTTGCACGCATAGGCGTTTCTTCATCCGGCAAGACGCTGGCGAGCTGCAGTTTGAGATCAGGCCAGCCCGGTTCGCGATCAGCGGCCATGTCCGAACACAGCATGCCGATGGCCCGCACGCTGCTATGCGCAAAAAACCCGCGCCGTGTGAGCAGATAGCGCGCCATGGCCTTGCCGCCTTTTATGGGGCCTGCAAAGCGCAAGTCCGACAGATCCTGCGAGCTTGTCATTCCGATCTGGAAGCCCAGATGATCCTTGAGATTACGCCCAACGCCCACCAAAGGCACCTGCACTTCGATACCGTGCTCTTGCAGATGATCGGGCTGCCCGATGCCTGAGAGAAGCAACAAATGGGGTGAGCCGATAGTGCCGCCGCTCACGACCACATGGCCTGCTTCAAAGCGCTGAACCTTGTCTTTGTGCCGGACGATAACGCCATTGCATCGCGCTTTATCGATAAGAAGCCGCTCGACCAGTCCTCCGGTCAAAACGGCAAGATTAGTCCGCGTCGTTGCCGGTTTCAGATACGCGCTAGACGAGCTGGTCCGCCTGCCTTCGAAGACCGCTTGGTCTGGTGCACCTACGCCAGTTGAAATTCCGCCATTGAGATCTTCATTGAAATTGTGCCCAGCCTCGATCGCCGCTTCGATCCATCCTTGGGCAAACGGATGGTCAAGCGGAGCCTGACTGACTTTGAAGGGGCCGCTGCGTCCGCGATAGGCATCCTCGCCGTGCTTTGCGCTTTCCGACTGCTTGAAGAACGGCAAGACATCTTCAAATGCCCAACCCGCATTGCCAAGTCCTGCCCAATGGTCGAAATCTTGCGGAGCACCGCGTGCATGTTGCGCGCCATTGATCGTTGTATTGCCGCCGAGCACGCGACCGCGAATTTCATCCAGCTGACGGCCACCAAGATGCACTTGTGGCTCTGTCTTGCAAAAATGACTGTAGATTTGGCGCTTCAACATCGGGCCCATGCCATTGGGCAAACGGGCAAGCGGAGACCGGTCAGCGGGCCCCGCTTCGATCAGCAACACGCGTGTCGACGGGTTCGCAGACAGCCGATTGGCCATCACGCACCCGGCGGCCCCCGCGCCGACGACGATATAGTCAAAGCTTTGTTGCACGCGAACTCAGTTAAACGATCCGAAACCGCTTTGTCGCCTTGCGCTTTTGTCAGGTCAATCGGCAAAACTCAGCATGCGCACAGTGTCGCAAAATCGGTCACGTGCGATTCGTCGTTTGAGCGCTGTCCAAAACAAAACCCCCGACCATCAAGGCCGGGGGCTTCTGAAGTGTTGAGAGACTGCGAACTGTCTGCTCAACGGGGGTTATGTATGGTCAGACGTCGAAGCGGTCTGCATCCATGACTTTTGTCCATGCCTTGGCGAAGGTGTCGAGGAACAGCTGCTCATTGCCGCTTTCCGCAAAGGTTTCCGCTTGAGCGCGCAGAAGCGAATTGGAACCGAAGATCAGGTCGGCACGAGTGCCTTTCCATTTCTCAGCGCCAGTCTTGCGGCACGTGCCGACATATGTCTCTTCTGTCTCGTCGGTCGGAGCCCATTTAGTGCTCATATCGAGAAGATTGACGAAGAAGTCAGTGGTCAACTGGCCCGGACGGTCCGTGAAGACTCCGTGACCGGTATTGCCGCTGACTGCGCCAAGCGCGCGCATACCGCCAACCAGAGCTGTCATCTCAGGGATCGTGAGGCCGAGAAGATGCGCCTTGTCGATCAGCATGTCTTCGGTCTTGATGCTCGCCTTGGTCCGCAGATAGTTGCGGAAACCGTCGGCAAACGGCTCAAGCGGTTCGAAGCTTTCCGCATCGGTGTGCTCGTCGCCTGCGTCGCCGCGACCGGTTGTGACTGAGAGGTTGATCGAGTTGCCTGCATCGCTCGCTGCTTTCTCGATCGCTGCGACGCCCGCAAGGACGATCGCATCTGCCATGGAGAGTGAGCCGCGATGTTCGTCGATCTTCGCAAGAACGCCAGCCAGTTCGGATGGGTCGTTTGCCGCCCAGTCTTTCTGCGGAGCGAGACGCACACGCGCGCCATTGGCACCGCCGCGGTGGTCAGAGTTGCGATATGTGGACGCGGAGGCCCAAGCCGCTTTCACGAGCTCGCTCACCGAAAGGCCTGAACCGAGGATTGCGGACTTGAAGGCAGAGACATCGCTGTCCGATGGCTTTGCACCTGCAGGTACCGGATCCTGCCAGATCAGATCTTCTTCCGGAACTTCCGGACCCTGATAGCGAACCTTGGGCCCCATATCGCGGTGACACAGCTTGAACCATGCGCGCGCGAACGCGTCATCTAGCTGCTCTGGGTTCGCATGGAATCGCTCGGAGATCTTGCGGTAGTCCGGGTCCATCTTCAGCGCCATGTCAGCGGTCGTCATGATGGTTGGAACCTTCTTGTTCGGATCACGCGCGTCTGGTGCGAGATCTTCGGGATCAGGGTTGACCGGCGTCCACATCTTCGCGCCAGCCGGACTTTCCGTCAGTTCATAGTCATACTTGAACAGCAGGCGGAAATAGTCGTGGCTCCACGAAGTTGGATTGTTCGACCATGACCCTTCAATGCCCGAGGTCGTGATATTGCCAGCGGCGATCTCTTCCTCATCATTGAGCCAGCCGAACCCTTGCAAAGCGAGGTGCTCGCCTTCAGGCGCGCCGCCAAACGTGTCGGCAGGAGCAGCGCCGTGAGCCTTGCCGAACGCGTGACCACCAGCGGTCAGCGCGACGGTTTCCTTGTCATTCATCGCCATTCGCGCGAAAGTCTCGCGCATATCGCGGGCCGACTGAAGTGGGTCAGGATTGCCGCCCGGTCCTTCCGGATTGACGTAGATGAGACCCATCTGGATCGCTGCTAGCGGGTTCTCAAGGGCCTTGCCTTGATCAGGGATAATGCGGGTTTCAGCGCCGGTATCCACCCACTGTTCTTCCGTACCCCAATAGACGGTTTCAGGCTCGTAGACATCAGCGCGACCACCACCGAATCCGAACACAGGGCCGCCCATGCTTTCGATGGCGACGTTGCCTGTCAGGATGAACAGGTCAGCCCAGCTGATATGCTTTCCGTACTTCTGCTTGATCGGCCAGAGCAGACGGCGCGCCTTGTCGAGGTTGCCATTGTCCGGCCAGCTGTTGAGCGGGGCAAAACGTTGTTGACCGCTGCCTGCGCCGCCGCGGCCATCGCCGGTGCGATAAGTGCCAGCCGCGTGCCATGCCATGCGAATGAAGAACGGACCGTAATGGCCGTAGTCAGCCGGCCACCAGTCCTGGCTGTCTGTCATCAGCGCGGTGAGGTCTGCCTTCAGCGCATTATAGTCAATCGCGTTGAAGGCTTCTGCGTAGTCGAAATCCTCGCCCATCGGATCAGGCGAGCGTCCGCCCTGCATCAGCAGCTCGACATTGGCGGATTCTGGCCACCAGTCACGGTTGGTACGGCCCAGCAGAGTCCGCATTTCCTTACCGCCAAACGGGCAGCCTTCGATTGAACCGGTCTTCGCATCCATTGTCATCTTCTCCTGTCGACTTGTCAGAGACTCGGGGGGGTGAGTCGCTCTATCGAAGGTCAAGATGACGGTTTCGGGTTAATCCGTCCAATCGATTAATTGAGAATTATTAATTGCCTGAGCCGATCACGCGGCTTGGGCGATGTTTTCAGCCGGCTCGGTGCGGATCAGATAGTCGAACGCAGTCAGGCCCGCATTCGCGCCGTCGCCCATCGCTGCGACAATCTGCTTGTAAGGTGCAGTCGTCCCATCGCCAGCGGCGAAGATACCGGGCACATTTGTGGCACCCTTCGCATCGACTATGATCTCACCGTACTTTGACAGTTCAACCGGACCGTCTGCGAGCCATTCCGTATTCGGCACGAGGCCGATCTGGACGAACACGCCTTCCAGCTCGACGCGATGCTCTTCATCGGTCTTGCGGTTCTTGTAGACCAGGCCATCGACCTTGCCGTCCGCTCCGGTGATCTCCGTGGTCTGTGCCGATGTCAGGATTTCGACATTGCTGAGGGAGTGTAGCTTGGCTTGCAGGACAGCGTCTGCGCGCAACTTGTCGTCAAACTCGATCAGCGTGACGTGACCGACGATCTTCGCAAGATCGATCGCGGCTTCGACACCTGAATTGCCGCCACCGATCACAGCGATGCGCTTGCCTTTGAACAGCGGACCATCACAGTGAGGGCAATACGCAACGCCCTTGTTGCGGAATTCCGCTTCGCCCGGCACGCCGAGATTGCGCCAGCGCGCACCGGTTGCAAGCACGAGGCTGCGCGCTTTCAGGATGCCCCCATTGGACAGTTCAAGCGTGTGCAAGCCGCCTTCCTGTGTCGCGGGCTTCAACGCGACGCCGCGCGCGTTCTTCATCAGCTCGATGTCATTCTCGGCAACCTGGCGCTCGAGCTCGCCGGCGAGCTTGGGGCCTTCGGTGTATACTGTGCCCGGCAGGTTCTCGATGCCGAGAGTATCGTTCAGCTGCCCGCCAAATCGATCGGTTGCAATGCCTGTGCGGAAGCCCTTGCGCGCGGTGTAGATGCCGGTCGCAACGCCTGCCGGGCCGCCGCCGACCACCAGCACTTCGAACGGCTCTTGCGCAGAAAGCTTCTCTGCCGCTTTCGCATCCGCGCCATCGTCCAGCCGGCTGAGGATCTCCGCCAGTTCCATCTTGCCGTTGTAAAAGCTTTCGCCGTTCAAGAATGTCGCGGGCACAGCCAGCACGCCGCGCTCTTCGACCTCTTCCTTGAAGGCGCCGCCTTCGATCAGCGTTGCGTTGATCCGCGGGTTTTCCAGCGACATCAGCGTCAGAGCCTGCACCACGTCCGGACAGTTGTGGCAGGAGAGCGAGAAATACATCTCGAACTCGAAATCGCCTTCCAATGCCCGCACCTGCTCGATCAGATCGGCATCGACCTTGGGCGGGTGTCCGCCTGCCCACAGCAGCGCCAAGACAAGCGACGTAAACTCATGGCCCATCGGAAGACCTGCGAAACGGACCCACTTTTCAGCATCGCTTGCGCGGCGGATAATAAAGCTCGGCTTGCGCCCTTCAGTCCCGTCAAAACGCGCGGTGACCATGTCATGCAGCGCGGCGATGTCTTCAAGCAGCGCGCGGGTCTTCTGCGAATTCTCACACTCGCCCAGCGTCGCGACGAGCTCAATCGGCTCGCGCAGATTGGCGAGATAGGTTGAGAGCTGATCTTTCATGGCTTGTTCGAGCATCAGGCGAACTCCTTGGACTGACTGCGATTGGGCCGCAGAACTCAATGTCGCGGCGAATTATGATCTGGTCCTGGGGAGGAAGTGTGGCCCGGAGCGCGGGTGGGAGGGAGAGGGAGGTTGCGCTCCGGGCCAGTTTGCGACCCCGGCTTTCAGAAAACGAAGGCGCGGGCTTGCTTCGATCCACGCCTTAGCGGGCGTGGTTACTCGATTTGGTTGGCGGGGCCCCCGGGAAGAACCCCTAGGCCAGCGACCTTAGATCTTGCCGACGAGGTCGAGCGAAGGAGCCAGCGTCTCGCTGCCTTCTTCCCACGCTGCCGGGCAAACCTGACCGGGGTTGGCGCGCACATATTGTGCAGCCTTGATCTTGCGGGTCAGTTCGTTGGCGTTGCGGCCTACGCCTTCGCACGTTTGCTCGACGATCTGGATAACGCCGTCCGGATCGACCACGAAGGTCGCGCGGTCAGCAAGGCCGACGCCTTCGCGCAGAACGTCGAAATTGCGAGCGAGCTCGTGGTTCTGGTCGCCCAGGAACGGGAACTGCAGCTTGCCGATTTTCTCGGAAGTGTCGTGCCATGCTTTGTGGCTGAAATGCGTGTCAGTGCTGACGCCGTAGACTTCAACGTCCATGCCTTTCAGCATTTCGTACTTCTCGCCCAGATCTTCGAGCTCGGTCGGACACACGAAAGTGAAGTCCGCAGGGTAGAAGAAGAACACTGCCCATTTGCCTTTCACGTCTTCGTCAGTGACGTCGAAGAAGTCTTTACCAGCCTGGAATGCAGTCGCCTTGAACGGCTTGATGGTCGAACCGATGATACCCATGATTTGTGTGTCCCTTGATTGGAGAGGTATGAATTGCTGCTGTGCACATAGTGATTGCTGCGATGCACAAAAGCGAAGAAACGCGATTGTTTAAATCGAATTTTCCAATCAAGTTTTCAGGAACAAATTGGTTCCGGGTCAACGGTGACAATCGCCCTGAAACCGGTGCATTATTACTCCTCGTACAGGTATCGAAACCCGTCCATCACACCGCGACCGTAGATCGTGCGGTGAGTCTCATTGTCATAGACTTCCGCGCGCAAATTGACAGATGGATCGAGGTTCGGCCTTACACGATCTGCAAACTTCGTCTGTAGCGTGTCGATCTGACCTTCGAGTTCGCCTGATCCCATGAAAACGCGCGCATCGCGTTCCGGTAAGTCGAGCGTGGCTGCGCTATCGACAAGGATGTTCTCGCGGTTTTCATCCCAAGGCCACCACAGCGAAGGGCTCAGGATCAGGTAGCGATTGAACAGGTCGGACTGATAGAGGAAGGCATAGGTGCCATAGAGGCCCCCATAAGAGTGGCCGTAGACTGCGCGGTCTCCTTCAACGGTGCGGAATTCAGTGTCGACTTGCGGGATCAGCTCTTCACGAAGGAATGCGCTGAATTTGTGCGCTTTGCCTTTGGTCTGGGCCGCCTGCTCAGGACTTGCGCCGAAGCTTTCGTCCCATGCGGGGCGCAAGTCACGTTCGCGCAGCTTGTAGAACGTGTCATAATCGACGTCATAGGCGATCCCGACCAGGATCACCTCGGGCATCAGTTTGTCCTTGGCGAGCCGCTGCACGACATATTGCATCGCGCCGAAATTGGTCTCTGCGTCTGTTGCATAGACCACAGGATAGCGCTTGTCGGTCTGATGGTAGTTGCGGGGGTAAGCCACTTTGATGAGGTGCTCGCCGCCCGTGTGCTTGGATGTGACCCGAAAGGTCTCGCTGTTCGCAAGTGTTACCGGCATTGGCGTCGAAGGCGCTTCGGCTTGCGCAATCTGCGCTGTTTCAACGCTGGCATTGTCTGAGCCGAGTGTTGCCGCCGTTCCCAGAGAAATAGCAGTGAATGCGGCCCAAGCCGCTGAAACTTTGAGCAATTGTGATCCCCTCACCGTGATGGGGAAGGGCCTAGAACGTCTTCAGCTGGATAAGCGAGGGCCTTTGCCGATCCTTGCGATCAAGTGCACGCCAATCGAGATAAGGCGACCATTTCGCTAGGCTATCGCGCGCTTGGCCTCGCGGAAGCTGACGAGCCGCCGCCGGTTCTCGTCATAGAGCGCGAGCAGGAAAAGACGCGGTGTTTGGCGCGGCGTGATCCGGTTCATTTCTCGCAGCTCCGGATAGGCCTCGAGCACATCGGGAAGGCGATAGAACGGAATCCGGCTCATCAAGTGATGCACGTGATGGACGCCGATATTGCCGGTGAACCAGCTTAGCATCGGCGGCAGGTCGAGATAAGAGCTACCCAGCATCGCGTATTTATGGAAAGACCACTCCTCGCGGTAATCCCATTGTGCTTCGTCAAACTGGTGCTGGACATAGAACAGCCAAACGCCGGTGGACGCCGCGATCAGCAGCACTGGCAGAAACACGATCGCTACCGTTCCAGCGCCAAAGATCAGCGCGAGTACGACAAGGATTGTCGCAGTGACAACATTGGTCGCAAGCGCGCTGATCCAGTAAATCGCGCCTGCCTTCATCAAGCCGATGGGTAGGCGATGGCGCAGCAGGAAGAGATAAGCCGGGCCAAACCCGAGAAGAACTATCGGGTGGCGATAGAGCCGATAGAACAGGCGCTGCATCCGCCCACGGCTCATATATTCGTTGACTGTCAGCGTATCGACATCGCCAAATCCGCGCGCATCCAGATTGCCTGTGCTGGCATGGTGGAGCGCGTGGCTGCGCTGCCAGCAATCATAAGGCGTCAGTGTCAGCACGCCAATCGCGCGGCCGACCCATTTGTTACCATGCCGGTTATTCAGGAATGCCTCATGCCCGCAATCGTGCTGGATAATGAACAGGCGCAACAAAAGCAGACCTGCTAGCGGCGCGAGCAGAAGACCAGCGTAATACCCCGCATCGACCGCGAAGAGCATGGCTGCAAACGCAGCCATGAATGGGATGAGCGTTGAGGCTAGCTCCCACGAACTGCGGCTGAGGCGCGGTGTGCGAAACTCTGCGAGTCGCTTGGTCCATTCGCGCGGATTAACCGCTTCCGCAGCGTCTGGTTCATGTAAATCCTGCATTGTCCATCCCATTGCAATGTCGGAACTGCGCCTGAGTATAGCCTCACCCAGCGCGTTTAAGAAAGCGTTGATCGAAACGCTTTGTGTTCAACCGACCTAAGCGCTTCCTTGGCAGGCGCTACCGCTTACGCAACTTGAGCGCGGTGCAGCAGCTTGTGGTCGGCCAGCACCAGCGCCATCATCGCTTCGACCACCGGCGTTCCGCGAATGCCGACGCAAGGGTCATGGCGGCCCTTGGTGCGGACCTGTGTTGCTTCGCCATCCGATGTGATCGAGTCCACCGGCGTCAGGATAGAGCTCGTCGGCTTGAAGGCCACGCGGCACACAACCGGCTGTCCGGTCGAGATGCCGCCTGCGGTCCCGCCGGCATGATTGCTAGCATATTGGGGCTTGCCGTCGTCTCCCGGGCTCATCGCATCAGCGTTCTGCTCGCCCGTCAGTCTCGCGGCTTCAAAGCCTGCGCCAATCTCCACGCCCTTGGTCGCATTGATGGTCATCATGGCCGCTGCAAGATCGCTGTCGAGCTTTGCATAGACCGGCGCGCCCCATCCGGCAGGAACGCCTTCGGCAACACATTCGACGACTGCGCCCAATGAAGAGCCGTTCTTGCGCGCTTCATCGACTTTTTCTTCCCAGCGTTTCGCGGCCCAGCTGTCAGGGCAGAAGAACGGGTTCTTGTCGATCTCGTCAAAGTTGATCGCATCATGATCGATCCGGTCTCCGCCCAGTTCGCAGACATAGGCTGTGATCTTGACTTCAGGGATGATCAGCCGCGCGACCGCACCTGCTGCCACACGAGCTGCCGTTTCGCGCGCGCTTGATCGTCCGCCACCGCGATAGTCGCGGATGCCGTATTTCGCGTCATAAGTGTAGTCGGCATGGCCAGGCCGATAACTCTTGGCGATCTCCGAATAGTCTTTGCTGCGCTGATCGGTGTTTTCGATCAGCATGGAAATCGGCGTGCCTGTCGTCGTGTCTTCGAACACGCCGGAGAGGATTTTGACGAGGTCAGCTTCCTTGCGCTGCGTTGTAAAACGGCTTTGCCCCGGCTTTCGCGCATCCATGTATGGCTGAATGTCAGCTTCGCGCAGAGTGATCCCGGGCGGGCACCCGTCCAGCACTGCGCCCAGCGCAGGCCCGTGGCTTTCCCCCCAGGTCGTGAATCGCAATGCCCGTCCGAATGTGTTCCAGCTCATGGCAAAGCCTCTTAGCGCAACTTGTGAGCCTGTCGAGACGCTTCGATTTCCTACATCGTTCACATGTGGGAGGAATGAGGCATGATGATTGCGCGCTATCCTGCTGTATTTGCTCGCTGTAGGGAGGCGTGCGCGCGGGGGATTTTTAAGCTCCAGGACTGTGTAACATGTGTAACCAACATTCCTGTTTTGGCCTCAGGCGCCGGCGCTCACATCCGTTCGCTTGGCTACCGCGCCATAAGGCGCGACGGCCTTGCAGGTGACCTTTGGTCAGCTGCGTCTTCGACTTCGCTTCCGGCCTTTGACTGCCGTGACCAAGCCATCTTGCTCGCGACAAACGGCGCGCAGCGCCGCAAGGGCAACCGCCCGCCCGCAGCGTGGGCAGCTTGCCTGCCCGGAAGCGAGGATATCGCGAGCGCGGATGCGCTTGCGGAAAACAAGAACTCAATGCTGGCGCGAACAGCAACATTGGTCCAAAACCGGAACATGATCGCAAAGCTCAAAGGACTGCTCGACGAGACTGGCACGGACTGGGCCATCGTTGACGTGCAAGGTGTGGGCTATCTCGTGCATTGCTCAGCCAAGACCTTGAGCGCGCTGGGCGAGATTGGCGAAGCCTGCACAGTCCATACCGACCTGCAAGTGAGCGAGAATGACATGCGTTTGCTCGGCTTTGCGGAAAGCGCAGAGCGTGACTGGTTCCGACTGCTCACACAGGTGCAAGGCGTGGGGAGCAAAGTTGCGCTTGCGATCCTGTCTGCGCTCTCGACCGGAGAGCTGCGCGATGCTTGCGCAGGCGGAGACGCGGCGATGGTCGCGCGGGCACAAGGCGTCGGGCCGAAGCTTGCCGGACGGATCGTCAACGAGTTGAAGGACAAGGCGGGCGCGCTACCGGGCGGGGGCATGGCGGGCGTTCCGGCTGGAGCGATCTCTCAAGCGGGCGGCGCGAGCGCGGATGCAGTGTCGGCTCTGGAAAACCTTGGTTTCAAACCGGCTATCGCTGCGCAGGCCGTGGCCCGCGCGCAAAGCGAACTCGGCGAGGATGCGAACGAAAGCGATCTGATCCGCGTCGCGCTCAAGAGGGCGGCAGGGTGATGGATGATCCTAGATCACATGATCACTGGGACGACTTTAAGATACGTCACCAGGCAGCTGTCGAGTATGCACAGTCGGCCGTCAAATCTTTGATTTTGGTGAATGGAGGCGCGCTGATCGCTTTGCTGACCTTCATCGGAAATAGCGATGTGGAAGCCGGACCGAGAGGGATGTTTTGGTCATTTGTCTGGCTTGGCTTGGGCCTGGCTTCGGCGCTGTTCGCTCTTTTCCCTTCGTATGTGTCTCAATCGAACTACATGTATGCTGCTCGCGACAGACTAGCCGACACGGATGTTGATACCGAGGCGAAGGATATTAGGGGTGACAACGCTGCCGTGTTTGCGTTCCTGAGTCTCTTTTCGAGCCTAGTTCTATTCCTGCTAGGAGCTTTCGTGGCACTTTTTGCGATCTTATGACTGACCCCGTCCCCATCCACTCGCCTGAGCGGCAGCTACCTCGTCATCCTGAACTTGTTTCAGGATCCATTTCTCCAATTGCTCAGGTGATTCAGGCAGAGGAATGGATGCTGAAACGAGTGCAGCATGACGGGATTTCAGAGAGTTAATGATGGCTGGCATTCCCGACACACGCTCCAAGGGCAAGACGATCGGCCCGCCACCCGGCAAGTCCGACGTGATGCTCAATGGCAAGCCGATCAAGCTGGACGATATCAAGCCGTCGGAAACCTCGTTTCCGACCCCGCAAGATTCCGGGCCATCAGTGATCGGTGGGAAGAATTCCACAAAAGCCTCGCCCCATGCCGCCTGGACGATGGCACGTGTCGTGCCTCTTGCAGCTGCCGTACTTTTCCTCCTTGCAGTTTTTGAAGTTGGAGGCCTGTTTATCGCGATGATGATCGGAGCATTCGCATTCATGCAGCAAAAAGAGTTGGCCAAGCACGCCAAGGATGACTGGAATCGCGATTGGTTCACCGATAAGCTGTTCCAAGGCAAATTGCCGCCATCCGAGTGCCGCAAATGCGGGCAGTCGATTTTCGACCGCTCGGTGTCTGGCCAGAACAAGGCCGAGTTTGACTTGATGCATTTCCTGCCCGCGCGCTCTTGCGCGAATTGCGGTCATGACCACACAGTGCCAGCTCAACAATGACCGATCCTGTTCCCATCCATTCGCCAGACCGGCAGCCGGACGATCCCGACGCAGCCCTGCGTCCGAAATCGCTGGCCGAGTTCATTGGGCAAGAGGCGGCGCGTGAGAACCTTCGTGTCTTCATCCAAAGCGCGAAGTCGCGCGGCGAAGCGATGGACCACACGCTATTCTTCGGCCCGCCGGGGCTGGGTAAGACGACGCTTGCGCAAATCATCGCGGGCGAGCTGGGCGTCGGCTTCCGTGCGACGTCCGGCCCTGTGATTGCGAAGGCGGGCGACTTGGCCGCGCTGCTTACCAATCTTGAGCCGCATGACGTGCTCTTCATTGACGAGATCCATCGCTTGAACCCGGTTGTCGAGGAAGTGCTGTATCCTGCGATGGAGGACCGCGCGCTCGACATCATCATCGGCGAGGGGCCGGCAGCGCGCAGCGTGCGGATCGACTTGCCGCCCTTCACGCTGGTTGGTGCGACCACGCGCCAAGGCTTGCTGACGACGCCTTTGCGTGACCGTTTCGGCATTCCGGTGCGTTTGAACTTCTACACTCATGACGAGCTTGATCTGGTGGTGACGCGCGGCGCGCGGCTGCTCGGGCTTGATATCGATCCGGACGGTGCGCGCGAGATTGCTCGCCGTTCACGCGGGACTCCGCGTGTGGCCGGACGTTTGCTACGCCGCGTGCGCGACTTTGCGCATGTAGCAGGGCAGGGGACAGTGACGCGTGCGATTGCGGATGATGCCTTGACCCGGCTCGAGATTGACCGACTGGGCTTGGACGCGATGGATCGGCGCTATCTGACTATGATTGCGACCACGTATAAAGGCGGTCCGGTTGGCGTTGAAACGCTTGCGGCAGGCCTCGCTGAGCCGCGCGACACAGTCGAGGAAGTCGTCGAGCCCTATCTGATCCAGCTTGGTTTGCTCGCACGCACAGCGCGAGGACGCGTGCTCAACGATGACGGATGGAAGCATCTGGAGATGCAGCCTCCCCGAGGAAACGACTCGCGTGGGAGCGGCGCGCAGTCGGGTCTGTTTGAAGACTAACGCGCGACTAAAAATGCGCTGTAGATGTATCGATTTGAGACTCGCGCCCGTGTAAGTATCTGGATTCCGGAGAATGTAGCGAGACCGGTTGTTAGCTCACCATGCCAGGCTCTTGCGCGGATCGTCTGTCAAAGCTTGTTTTATGCGTCAGCCAGAGCGGGCGATTACTTCGAGCCGCCTGCTCGGCTGGCACTCCTTGCGGAAGCGCTACGGCGCCCTCATGGAGCCGCAACCTTGGTCGGGCGGCGCCTCATCCCGGTGCCGCCCACTTTTTTAAGGAAGCACTTTCCTGGTTCAGTCAGGCGATGTTACCGGAAGCTCCGCTTCGCGCCATGCGAGAATTCCGCCTTCGAGATGCCGAACTTGTGTGCCCCACTCAGCCGCCAGCATTTCTGCGGCGCGTTTGGAGCGTCCGCTTGACCGGCAATAGAGGATCGTTTCGCGCGTTGCGTCTCTCGGGATAGCCCCTGCATCGAACGAACCCACTGGCGCATTGAGCGCTCCGGACAGCCGACCGCTCGCAAACTCAGTCGGCGTACGAACGTCGATTAGCACAACTTCACCGGCTTCGATCAGGCTAGCAAGTTCTTTGGCTGGCAGTGTCTCAACTGAAGCGCCTGCAAGTGTCGCTTGCGTTGACGTCGCAGGCTGACCTGCACCATCGAGGCTGGCACAGCCTGCTAGAGTAAGCGCAAGCGCCGCGCCGATGAGCTTGAAGCCTTGCATCAGGCAGCGGCGAGCTTGCGCAGAACGTAATGCAAGATACCGCCATTGCGGTAATACTCCATCTCGTTCGCGGTATCGATACGGCAGAGTGCATTGAAGGTGAAACCAGTGCCATCCGCACGGGTTACTTCAACTTCCACATCCTGGCGCGGCTCAAGCGATGCGAGGCCTTTGATGCTGAACGTATCATCGCCCGTAAGGCCGAGTGTCTCACGCGTGTCGCCATCCTTGAACTGCAGCGGGAGCACGCCCATGCCGATGAGGTTTGAGCGGTGGATACGCTCAAAGCTTTCAACGATGACGGAACGCACGCCCAGCAGGATCGTGCCCTTGGCTGCCCAGTCGCGTGACGAGCCGGTGCCATATTCCTTGCCGCCAATCACAACGAGCGGCGTGCCATCTTCCTTGTGCTTCATCGCCGCATCATAGATCGGCATTTGCTGGCCCTTGTAGACAGTCTCACCGCCTTCGACGCCGGGAACCATCTCGTTCTTGATGCGGATATTGGCGAAGGTGCCGCGCATCATCACATCGTGGTTGCCGCGACGCGAACCGTAGGAGTTGAAGTCCTTCTTCGCGACCTGATGGCTGTTCAAGTAAGAGCCTGCTGGGCTGTCTTCCTTGATCGCACCAGCTGGCGAGATGTGGTCAGTCGTGACACTGTCACCGAGGATCGCAAGCGGCTTCGCATCGGTGATGTCTGCAACCGGTGCCGGAGTCATCTCCATGCCTTCAAAGAAAGGCGGGCTCGCGACGTAAGTGCTTGTCGGGTTCCACTTGTAAGTGTCCGAGGCTTCGACCTTGATCGACTGCCAGTGCTCGTCGCCGTCATAGACATTGGCATAGCGGTCAACGAACATGGAGCGGTCGATGTTTGCCGCGCGGTTTTCGGCGATCTCCGCATTGCTCGGCCAGATGTCGGAAAGCATTACGTCATTGCCATCCTGGTCCTGACCAATCGGGGTCGTCGTAATGTCTTCTGTAACGGTGCCTTTAAGCGCGTAGGCCACCACCAGTGGCGGCGATGCGAGGAAGTTCGCACGTACGTCTGGCGAGACGCGGCCTTCAAAGTTGCGGTTGCCTGAAAGCACCGATGCGGCAACGATGTCATTGCCATTGATTGCTTGGCTGATCGGCGGTGCAAGCGGGCCGGAGTTTCCGATGCAGGTTGTGCAGCCATAGCCCACAAGGTCGAAGCCAAGCGCGTCGAGATCATCCTGCAAGCCCGACTTTTCGAGATAGTCCGTCACAACCTGCGATCCGGGCGCGAGCGAAGTCTTCACCCAAGGCTTGGGCGCAAGACCCTTCGCGCGCGCCTTCTGAGCAACGAGACCAGCTGCGATCAGCACGTCCGGATTGGAGGTGTTGGTGCAGCTCGTGATTGCCGCGATGACGACGTCGCCATCGCCGATGTCGTGGTCCTTGCCATCGACTGCGACACGCTCAGGCGCAGACTTCTTGTAGACCTTGGCCAAGTCGCCATTGAACAGCTCGTCCACCTCGGGGAGGATGACCTTGTCCTGCGGGCGCTTGGGACCAGCGAGCGAAGGCACAACCGAGCTCATGTCGAGGTCGAGCGTGTTCGAGAAGATCGGCTCATTGTCCGGCTCGAACCACATGCCTTGCTCTTTCGAATAGGCTTCGACGAGCGCGATGGTCTCATCGCTGCGGCCCGTAAGACGCATGTAATCCAGCGTCTTGTCATCGATCCCGAAGAAGCCGCAAGTCGCGCCATATTCCGGCGCCATGTTAGCGATGGTTGCGCGGTCAGCCAAGCTGAGGTTCGCAACGCCGGGGCCGTAGAACTCAACAAAGCGGCCAACCACGCCAACTTCGCGCAGCATCTGAACACAGGTAAGCACCAAATCAGTCGCAGTGACGCCTTCAGCCATTTTGCCTGTCAGCTTGAAGCCGACGACCTCAGGGATGAGCATGGAAATCGGCTGGCCGAGCATAGCCGCTTCAGCTTCGATCCCGCCAACTCCCCAGCCGAGAACGCCAAGGCCATTGATCATGGTGGTGTGGCTGTCTGTGCCGACACATGTGTCAGGATAGGCTACCAGCGCGCCGTCCTGATCGTCGGTCGACCAGACACCCTTGCCGATATATTCGAGGTTCACCTGGTGGCAGATGCCGGTGCCGGGAGGAACCGCAGAGAAGTTCTTGAAGCTCTTCGAACCCCATTTGAGGAAGTCGTAACGCTCCGCATTGCGCTGATATTCAAGCTCGACGTTCTTCTCGAACGCCTTGGGGTGACCGAACTCGTCGACCATGACGGAGTGATCGATCACGAGATTTACCGGTACCTGCGGATTGATCTTCGCCGTGTCGCCGCCAAGCTTGCTGATGGCATCGCGCATCGCAGCCAAGTCGACCACACAAGGAACGCCGGTAAAGTCCTGCAGCAGTACGCGCGCCGGACGGTACTGGATCTCGCTGCCAGTGACTGGGTTCTTCTGCCAGTCGACAATCGCCTGCGCGTCGTCGGTAGAGACAGTGAAACCACCGTCCTCAAAGCGCAGCATGTTCTCCAGCAGGACCTTCAAACTGATCGGGAGCTTGGAAACATCACCAAGTTTCTCAGCCGCTTTGGCGAAGGAATAATAGGCATAATCCTTGCCGCCTACGTTCAAAGTGGAGCGTGTTCCGAGCGTGTCTTTACCGACCTGTGTCATGGGCGCGTGCCATCCTTTCATGGGACTGCGAGTTTTGTCTGGCTGAGCGTTCCGCCGCTTCGACCGATGCGGGGATTCGCCTTTGCGAGCCACCTGCGCTCTCGCGCGCGCGAGGTCAAGGTCTGCCGCCGCGTAAAGCGCTCAGACTTTAGTCGCTTTTCGGCTAAATTGAGGTCTGTTCAGGCGGGGTCTGGCGCGTCGCGATCCAGCATCCGATAACGATGAGGGCTGCGCCAGCCACCGTTGCTGGCGTGACGCTCTCGTCAAACATGAGCCAGCCGAATAAAGCTGCCCATAGAAAGCCGGTATATTCGATCGGAACGAGCACTTGCGCTTCAGCGCGCGCATAGGCCCACGACAAGAACAGCACGGCGAGGATGGTGAGTACGGCACCCGATACCAGATCGATCCACACCGACTGGTCTTGCGGGATCACGAGGAGAAATGGTGTTCCGATCAATAGGACGCTGCCAGCGATCCCATTCTGGAAGACGCTGACTTCTATCGGACTAGCGACGAGCGCTTGCTGGCGCTGCAGGATGAGATTCCAGGCATAGAGCACGGCAGACAGGAAAAGCGCCGCAAGGCCTAGCGCAGCGTCCTCTGTCATACGCTCGCGTCCGATCTTCCCGCCAACAATAATGACCACCCCAAGCAATCCGAGGATGGCCGCGATAATCGCTTTGCGCTCGATGGTTTCGTCAAGCAGGATTGCAGCGAGATAGAGCGCTATCAAGGGAGCGATAAAGGACAGTGCGATGGCTTCCGCAAGCGGCAAGCGCACGATGGCGTAGAAGAAGCTCAGGCCCATAAATGCGGCTACCACACCTCGGATGATATGGATGCGCAGGACTTCGCGCGCGGGCCTGCGCAGGTTGGTGAGAGCCCAGATTGGCATCGCAAAGCTCACTCCGATGGCGCAGCGCAAAAAGTATGCGCTGTAAGCGCCGATCGCGATCGCGGCACTCTTCATCACAGCATCCATGGCCGAGAAGAACCCGATCCCGACGATCGTCGCCAAAAGCGGCAGGAGGGCGGGGTTGCGGGTCATTTGCATGCGCCTAGTACCGCGCGCACGGTTCGTCATCAAAAATGGGCAATTCAGCCCTGCGACAGCTCGAAACTTGTACGAAATCGTCGCAAGTTGCAGTATGAATCCAAGCAGGACTGGTCGGTAAAGGTCGAAAATCGTGGGACGAGTATTGAATTCAGGTGTCGCAGCGCTCGCTTTGTTGAGCGCAACCAGCATGGCTTTCGCGCAGGATAGCGAGCCGGAAAACCTTTTGCCTAACATACAGTCCGAGGAGCGGCAGGACGCGCAAGCGCCCGCTGAGGCTCAGCCATCGACCATGGAAGAAGCCTTCCCCGGCATGGTCTCTGACCCGATGGTTCAAGGCGATATTGCCTTTGAACCCGTGCCACTCGTCCAGCCATGGAGCGTTGAAAACGTCGACCGGCTGATCGCTGTCATTGAAGGGATCGCTTCCGAAGGCCTCGATCCAGCAGATTACGATTTGCAGGCGCTACAAACGGCGGTTCAGACTGGACCAACACAAGAGCTTGATCAGCTCGCCAGCAAGAACTTCATCTGGTTGGCCGAGGATTTGCGCGATGGCCGCACGCCGATGGAAGCGCGCGAACAATGGTTCGTAGTCGACCCCGACCGGGACCGCTTCCGCAGCGGTGATTTGCTCGCAGCGGCCGTTGAAAGCGGTAACATTGCTGGCACGCTTGCCCAGCTTAATCCGACACATCCAGATTATGCGATGCTGAAGGCCGCGCTTGCCGAAACATCTGAAGAGGATACCACGAAGCGCAAATTGATCCGTGCGAACATGGACCGGTGGCGCTGGCTTGGCCGTGATCTGGGCAAGCAATATCTCATCACTAATGTGCCAGAGTACCAGCTACGTTTGACGGTCAATGACAACATCATATCGACCTATCGCACTGTCGTGGGCAAGCCCGGACGTACCGCGACACCGCAACTGGCAGAGACAGTTGAAGGCGTTGTTTTCAATCCGACCTGGACTGTGCCGCAGTCGATCGTTGTCGGCGAGGGGCTGGGCGACAAGGTCAAGAACAACCCAGGCTGGGCAAAGCGCAATGGCTATAAGCGCACGGAATATAATGGCTGGGTCGGTGTCGTGCAGCAGCCGGGGCCTGGCAATTCGCTCGGCCGGATGAAGCTCGACATGCCAAACGAGCATGCGATTTTTGTGCATGACACGCCGTCAAAGCATTTCTTTAACAATGATATGCGGGCGCTCAGCCATGGCTGCATTCGCACTGAACGTGCGCTCGAGCTCGCCATCACCATGGCGATCCTCGGCAAGGGTGCTGAACGCGAAAAAGTGATCGAAGTCGCCACCTCAGGCAAATACACCAAGGTTCCGATCAAGCGCGAGATGCCGGTCTACATCACCTATTTCACTATGGCGACGGACATCAATGGCGAGCTTTCGACCTTCAAGGACATCTACGATCGCGATGCACCGGTGCTGGCAAGTCTCGATGCGCCGCGCGTCCAGAACCGCTCGGGCGAAAGCGATGATGAAGTCATTGTGATCGAAGATGACCCGCGCGTGGGCGGCTGATCATTCTGCTTGATTAGTAACGCGCTTGTCCCATCGGAACGCGGGCAGGGCGCATGGCTTGTCCCGCTTGCAAATGTTCATAGGCTCCGCTCGGCGACGAGAGGTTGATGCTTCCGTCTTCTTCCCAACCGAGGCTGTCCGCGTAGATCATCCGGCCACCTGACAAGTTCAGCAGCGCAATACGGAACTGCTCGGTTCCCAGCGCAAAACACCCATTGGAGCGGCCAAGCCTGCCCCACTTCTCGATATGGCTCGGCTCGGCATAGTCCGCGCGGTGCATCACTATGTAGCGGCGCAGAGCCGCTTCATTGGTCGCATCCAATCCGCCCAAGCGGACCGACGTTCCATAGCGGCCGACATACCATTCCCACGTGACATAGGCGCCTTTGCTGCTCGCATTGGAACCTTCGACATTGGAATATTGATTGAGATAACCGTCATGCTCTGGATCAGAGCCAGAGCCGTGCGTCACGTAATAGGAATTAACCTCTTCAAGCCCGAGATTGACGAAGTGAAAGCGCGGCTTTGACGAGTGCAAGCCGTAATCAGCGATCCCGACAATATCGCGCTTCCAGATAGCGCTTCCGGCTTTATCGAGCTGCTGCTTGGCGAGCTCAAACAGCGCGCGATCCCGCGCCGAACCCTTGCGTGCCTGAGCAAACACGCGCGTCGGCAGCGCTAAGGCAGCGCTGGCGGCAATCGTGCCTTTGAGGATTTCGCGCCGTTTCATGGTTCTAAGACTAATACAGCAATTCTATAGTTCCCGTGAACAACCAATCGCTCACTATGCTCAACTTGCCTCGTGGATCGCCTTGGCAGCCATGCCAAGCTTGATAAGACCCGGCATATTGTCCTTCATCACTTTGGAAACATTGGCAAATTGAGCAAGCTTGGGGCTGCCTTCAGCTGCCATCTTGGCAAAGGTGGGTCCCGTCATATCCAAGCGGGATTTGCTCATCCAGGCGCTGAGTTTTTCGTCCTGCATCCATGATCCGCGGTTCATCATATTGATAAACTGCGAATAGGGGAATGTCGCGGGCGTATCCGTCAACGGGCCTGGAGCAGCCATGGCATTGCGTTTGTTGTCATCGTCATAATTCGCTTCGAGCCATGCGGTAATCGCGGCGCTGTAAACCACCAGCGGGACCATCAGCGGTTGAAGCACAATAGTGTCACCGCGGAAGATAGGGCCTGATTTTCCGCGCGCTTCGAATGGCACAGCAGACGCCGTGCAATCGATGAACAGTGTGTTCTGAGGCACGGAGACTTCGGTTTCCTTGAGCACCATTTTGCCGGGCTCGACCGACAGAACATGGCCTGCACGGATGACGTGCTTGATCTGGCGCAAGATTTCGATCTCACCGCGCGAGATAATCGCGAAGTGGAACATCTCCGGCTCAACCTCTTCGTCAATGCGCAAATAATAGTCTTTCTCCGCCATCATGCGCATCATCTCTGGGCCGTCTTCAGCCTTGCCGGCGGCTTCCATCAGCCCGACTTGCATTTCCATGACGGCTTCGATGAAGTCTTCACCCGGCTGGACATAGTCGCGGTTCCACAACCAGCTTTCGCGCGGGCGCACCCAGCTGATGGCGTCCGGGTCAACGCCTGCCTGGATCAGCCAGACGCCTGTATCCATCGCGGTCTTACCCGCTCCCAAGATGACGTAGTGATCAGGCAGATCATCGGGCTTTTTCCAAAGCTGCGGCAAATCTCCCGGTGGTGCGACTTGAACATCGCCAATCTCGGCAAAGGGTCGCTTGTGCGTAGAAGGCACGGATGTCTGGTAGAATGTCGCATCGACCAGCTTGCGGCGCACGGTGATCGTTGTCTCTTTACCTGAGAGAATTGACTTGAAACGCCCCGTGCCATCTTCATCGCGTCCGGTAAATTCACTCAAACGATGATAATCAACGCGGCCCGAGGGCAGCAGGCGCATGTTCATCACTTTCTCGAAGTAAGCGAGAACTTCGGTGCCGCTGGCAAGCGCGTGCAGACCTTTGTTGGGACCGTGCGTGTCGATATGCTCGCTGGGAAAGGCCATCGAATTGACGCCATAGGTACGGCTCGGCTGGTGCAGCGCGACAAACCCGTAGGCATCGTTCCAGTGGCCGCCGGGCTTCGAGTGCTTGTCAACGAAGGTGATATGGCAATCAGGATCTTCGTCGAGCAGCGTGTCCGCAAAGGCAAGGCCGACGGCGCCCGCGCCGATGATGAGGTAGTCCGTTTCAAGATTGGCCAAGGCTATGTCCCTTTCTAGGAGTTATCTGCTCAACGACCGCCTCTCGCCTATCTGAAGCTGCCGTGGCAGACCAGCGTTGATTGGCTTGCGCCATGGCCAGCATAGATCGCGCATGTCTTTGTCCGACCGCGCGCTGATCATCGCCATAGCCGCCACCGAGAGCCGATGCGACCGGTAATGTGCGGCCGCGCGACTGATCCACCACAAAGGTGTCACGCGCGATCAAGCCCTCATCGCTTAGGTTTAGTCGCCCCAGTCTGTCCTCAGCATGTGGATCGACCCCTGCCTGATAGAACACTAAATCGGGCGCGAACTGATCGAGCACTTTCGGCAAGTGGCGCGACAGCGTTTCCATGAACCCGTCATCATCGATCCCGTCAGCCAAGCCTATGTCCAGGCTGGAGCGCGCTTTGCGCACCGGGAAGTTCTTCTCTGCGTGCATGGAGAAAGTGAAAACATCTTCGCGGCCTGCCAGCAAGCTCGCTGTGCCATCGCCCTGGTGCACGTCGAGATCGACAATCAGTACGCGCGACGCATCGCCCTCTGCGATCAAGCGGTTGGTCGCCACTGCCAGGTCATTGAACACGCAATAGCCGGCTCCGGTGCCGTGCAGAGCATGGTGGCTACCAGCAGCAGAGTTTGCGGCATAGCCATGTTCCATCGCGAGTTTGGCGGCGAGCCATGTCCCGCCATTGGTGTGCCGCACACGGCTGGCAATGGCGGGCGTGACGGGAAACCCGATCCGGCGTTCCTTTTCGCGCGGGACCTCGGCCCTGAAGACTTCTTCGACATAGGTCGGGCAATGGACCGCTTCTAGCCATTGGCGGGGACAAGGCTCTGGTGCGTGCTCGGTAATGGCTTCGCCGCTTGCCCGCAGAGCTTCCATCACGAGGTAGTATTTGTCGAACTTGAACGTCCCGCGCGTCGGGCGCGGGGCCATGTAGTCAGCGTGATGAACGACGTGGAGCAGTGCCTACTCCGCAGCTTCCGTTTGCGCCTCAGCATGCGGGTCGAACGCGACCGCTTCGCCGGCTTCAATCGCAGCGGCTTTCTCTTCAACCAGCTTCACGATGTGGTCGAGCATGTCATCGCTCTGCACGTGGTGATCGGTGACACCGGAGAGGTAGACCATGTGCTTGCCATTGCCGCCGCCGGTGATCCCGATATCGGTTTCGCGTGCTTCGCCCGGACCGTTGACGACGCAGCCGAGCACAGAGAGCGACATCGGTGTCTTGATATGCTCGAGCCGTTCTTCAAGCGCTTCCACCGTGCGGATCACATCAAAGCCCTGACGCGAACAGCTGGGGCATGACACAACACGCACACCGCGCGTCCTGAGGCCCAGCGCTTTCAGCATTTCAAAGCCGACACGCACCTCCTGCTCAGGCTCTGCCGAAAGCGAAACGCGGATCGTATCGCCAATCCCAGCCCAGAGCAGCGAGCCAATACCAATCGACGATTTCACTGTACCGCCGATTAGGCCGCCTGCTTCAGTAATGCCCAAATGGAGCGGGCAATCCACTGCATCAGCTAGCCCGTGATAGGCTGCAACCGCGAGGAACACATCGCTGGCTTTCACCGCGACCTTGTATTCGTGGAAGTCGTGATCCTGCAGCAGCTTGATGTGATCAAGTGCGCTTTCGATCAGCGCTTCCGGGCAAGGCTCGCCATACTTCTCAAGCAAATCCTTTTCCAGGCTGCCAGCGTTGACGCCAATACGGATCGCACAGCCGTTCGCTTTTGCTGCGCGGACCACTTCAGCCACACGATCTGATGAGCCGATATTGCCCGGATTGATACGCAGACAGGCTGCGCCAGCATCGGCGGCTTCAAGCGCGCGTTTGTAGTGGAAGTGGATGTCCGCGACGATGGGCACACGCGCGGCCTTGGTGATCTTGCTGAAGGCTGCGCTCGCTTCGACCGTCGGCACGGAAACACGAACGATGTCCGCGCCTGCCTCTTCGCAGCGGCGGATCTGGTCGAGCGTCGCGACCGCGTCTTCAGTCGGCGTGTTGGTCATGGTCTGAACTGTGATCGGCGCATCGCCGCCGACAGGCACATCGCCAACCATGATCTGGCGGCAATCGCGCCGTTCAATCGTTCTCCAGGGCCTGATTGCGTTCATCTTATTGCCACTTTCCCTGTCTGCCAGAGGCCTGTTGGATACACATGTTACACAGTCCTGAGACTAAAAGTTCCGCGCTCGCACGGGCTTGCATTGCGGATATGGCAATTGTGCGACGAAAGGCGAGCAGAAAATCCATCATTTGCCGCCCTAGCATCGCTTGGCGTCCTAGGAAATGAACAGGCCGACTTGTCGAAACGCGACAATCTGCGAGTGGCCGTTTGACTTAGACGTTGATTGTGCAGAGGGTCGTCCACGAGCGTATTGACCGCTTGCATAGCCGAAGGGGGGCTCGGCATTTGATTTCCAATCCAACGATGACGGACAGCAAAGGCTTTCGTCTGTTCACGATCCTGATGCTGTATCTAGCGCAGGGAATCCCGATTGGCCTGATAGACTTCGCGATCCCGGCATGGATGGCGACGAATGGCGCAACCGCATTCGAGATCGCTTATGTCATTGGCCTGGCTGGCATGCCTTGGGCGATGAAGTTCATCAATGGCGCGATTATTGATCGCTACACATTCCTTTCCATGGGAAGACGCAGAGCGTGGCTGATTGGCTCACAGTTCGTCATGGTGGCTGCACTGATTGCAGCGGCCTTCATCGATCCAGCTCCGCGCGATTATGTCTTGTTGGGGGCGATTGCCTTTGCGGTTTATACAGCAGTTGTCTTTCAGGATGTCGCTGCCGACGCGCTTGCGGTGGACATTTCATTGAGCTCAGAACGCGGAATTACCGGTGGGCTCATGTCAGGCGGACAAGCGTTGGGGATCGCGATTGCAGCAGCATTGGCAGGCACCATCATCTTCTTCTTCGGTATCTCCGCAGCCTTCCTTGCTTGCGGCATCTGCATGGCTGCCGTTTGCGCCTATCTTGTCTGGGTGAGGGAGCGAAGTGGAGAAAGACGACTGCCCTGGAGTGAAGGGGAGGCGCATCCCATCAGTATTGCGATTAAGCCAACTGATTGGCTCAACCTGCTCAAAGTTGCTCTCAAAAGGCTGCTCCGCAAACACAGTATCATCTGGCTGTTGCCATTGTTTTGCCGAGGGATCGGCTATGGGTTCATGGCGGTCGCCATACCGCTCATCGCTGCCAATTATGCCGGTTGGAATGAAGCCCAGCTTGGCTCAGCCAATGGGACTGCAAACTTGATTGCAGCGCTTATCGTGATGACGATTGGGGGGCATCTGACGTCCAGATTGGGGGCCAAGCCCATGCAGATTTGCACGTTCTTAGTCTATGCCGCAGCGATTATTTGCTTCGCGCTTTTGGAACCAAGCTGGTCTACCCCTCTGATGATGATGATAATCGTCGTTGGTCAGACAATCACCTATACCCTCACTGGCCCACCGATCGCAGCCATCAATATGACGTTCTGCGATCCCAAAACGGGCGCGACGCAGTTTTCAATCTATATGGCCGTGGTCAATCAGGGGATTGTCTTTGGTAGCTTCGCATTCGCACTGCTCGAAAGCTGGGGCGGGGTTGGCAATGCATTCATTGCATTAGCGCTCATCTTTGTATTGGCCGCAGGCGTAGTGTTCGTACTGCGATTGCCTGAAGATCGAGACCACGGACAAGAAGGCGCGGCTGAAGCTTTCGCTTAGCCGCGCCTTTCAAGCTTATCGGACTTGACGTTCTACCAGCGTACCAGAGGCGGTACGACGAGGCGTCCGACAATCGCCATGATCACGACAGGCGCGACATGCGAGATGCCCAGATGCGTCACGCTATCGATGCTGCAGGAAAGTCCGAAAGCCGCTGTGCCAAGCGCGCCAGCCGCCAGCCCTGTGAACCAGCCGGCAAGGTTGAGCGAGACCGGCGCACCGCGGCGCAGCCACAGCGTAAGCGCAGCGCCCGTTACCAGCGATGCAGCGAGCGAAGATGTGATGCAGTGCGTCGCAAACAGGTTGCCAAGGCCGACATGGCCTTCATGCGCTGCAGGGATAATGCTCATAATCGCAGCAAGCGGAAGGACTGCGAGCATAGCGCTCGCCCATTTCGGCGCGTCGTGACGATTGCCCACGCGCGGGCTTGCCATCATGATGACAGAGGATGCGGCAGCCAAGCCGAGTACCAGCAGCAGGCCGCTTGTGACCCAGAAGAAAGGCGCTGCTTCGCCTTCGACGATGCCGTGCCAGAACCCTTCAAACAGCAGGACACCGACGACGCTGATCGCGCCAGCAATTGCGACCAGAAAGGCTCCGTCGCGCGCACTGAAGGCGCGGACCGGTTCCAGATCTTCCGTCAGGCTGGCGATCATGTTTTCTCTAGAGGCGTTCATTATTATTCTGCTTTCTCAACGAGCGCGGACAATTTCTTCAGGCCGCGATGGATATTCACTTTGACCAGGCTTTCGCTCTGGCCGGTTCGTTCAGCCGCTTCTCTGATGGAATGGCCTTCGATCTTCACAAGCTCGATCACTTCGGCTTGTTTGTCGGGTAAATGGATGAACAGGCGTTCCAGGCTGACGCGTGCTGCGATGGCTTCTTCATCGCTTTCCTCGATCGCGTCATTGTCTTCCAGCAGGTCGCTTTCATGCTTGTAGACTTTGCGAAGGTGATCGACCCAACGATAGCGTGCAATGGCAGCGAGCCAGGGAAGAAACGGACGGGTCTTGTCCCAGGTGGACCGCTTGTTGTGAACTGCGAGCAGTACATCTTGCACCAGATCATCGAGCTGATGCGGAGGGACGCGCCGGCGGAAATACCGCTCCAGCCACAGGCCCGCTTCAGACAGCAGCACATTGTAGGCGGTTTTGTCGCCGCCTTGTGATGCGGTCATCAAGCGGGCAAGGGTGGCTTCATCAGCAATCATGACTTCACCTTAGCGGCAATTGCCGCATCAAGCGAGAACACGCCTGCTCCGCGGGACATCAGCACCAGCGCCATAGCGACCCACACCAAGTGAACACTCCACCAGGCATCGGGATAGACGAAGAACTGGATGACCAGCGTCATGATAAGAAGCGAGAGTGAGGCGAAGCGCGTCGCAAGGCCAAGGACGAGCAGAATGGGGAAGAAAAACTCCGCATAGGTCGCCATTGGCGCTGCGATATTGCTTGGTAGCGGTACGCCGGCATATTCGCTCTCGAACAGGAAGTATGTGATGTCAGAGAGCTGGAACCAGGTCCCTTCTTCCACTTTCGTTGCGTAAGAGCGCCAGAATATGCCCGCGAGCGCAACACGGGTGAAGAGCAGTGCGAGCCCTTCGAACATACGGCCGGACAGGAAACCTGTCAGCCTGTTATATAAAGAAATCACACTGCTCATCATTACTCCTCCTGCGGTTCAGACGATTGCGATCAACGCTTGATCGGTGTCAGCGAACCATTGCCCTTGGGCGTTTCGATGCTGGTGCATGTGCCCTTCTTGACGAGCTTCCAGGCATTGCCTTGATAGTCGCGCGTCGATGTGCCTGAGCAGCTGGTGCCCGGGCCTGCAGCACAGTCATTCTTGCCTGCTTTGGCAACGCCGTAACATTTTTCCATGCCGCCTGATTGTGCGGCAACAGGGGTTGCGATGAGTGTGGCAGCAGCAGCGCCGGTCATTGCGAGGCCAGCGAGTGCGGCGAGTGAATTGGTCTTCATGGTTTCTCTCCAAATCAAAAGAACGAGTGGGGACATTCAGTATTTTGCGCCCCGACTTGTGTGTCGGAACTGCTCGCTGGTTCGGCCTGATTGGGAGAAGCGTTACAGACCAAGAAAAATTTTTTCGGCTGTAACCGGATATAGGAAAGCGGCGAACCCGGCCATGTCCCCGCTGCGTTTGGACGCGAGAGAAGGAGGGGGCACTCTGAATTTGACTACCCCCTTTATTTGATTGGAGAGATTTAATGAGCACTCAAATCCGCAAGCCAGTATTCGCTGCAACCGCTGCTGTATTCGCGCTGTCATCTATGGCCGCGTTTGCCGCTGAACCGCCTGCTGGCTCCACTGGCCGCGCGATCAACAGCGACGACACCGTCCACTGCTATGGCGTCCATACCTGTAAGGGCCAAGCTGACTGCGCGACCACGGAAAACGCCTGTAAGGGCCAGAACGAATGCGCGGGTCACGGCTTCAAGGCCATGAAGGCAGGCGAATGTCTGTCCGCTGGCGGCACGATCGGCGACCTCGGCTAAGGCTTAAGCTTACCCCCTCGCGGCCCGGCACCCATCCAACCCCCCGACCCTCTAGCGGTGTCGGGCCGCACCCTTTAAACCGTATCGGAATGGCAGCAATGCAGACCATCGACCCTTTCTCCGGCTTCGGACTTGGCCTCAGACGGACGCATTATGCGGACTTTCTCGAGGGCGATGTCGATGTCGACTTTGTTGAGGTAATTTCCGAAAACTACATGGTCGAAGGCGGGAAACCGCTGCGCGTGCTGGAAGATATCCGCGCCAAGCATCCTGTGATCCTGCATGGGGTTTCCATGTCGATCGGTTCAGCGCACGGGCTCGACATAGCCTATCTTCAGCGTCTGAAAACGCTGGCAGCGCGGATCGATCCGCTCTGGGTCAGCGACCATCTGTGCTGGACGCGCACCAGCGCGCATAACAGCCACGATTTGCTTCCGCTGCCGCTTACGCAGGAAGCTTTGCAGGCGGTGTGCGACAATATTTCTGAGGCCCAAGACACCCTAGGTCGGGCCATGCTGTTCGAGAACCCGTCGAGCTATCTCGCTTTCCCCGAAGACGAGATGCGCGAATGGGAGTTCTTGAGCCAAATGGCGCGCCGGACGGGTTGCTATCTGCTGCTCGACATCAACAATATCTATGTGAGCGCGCAGAACCACGGCTTCAGCGCGGATAACTATCTCAACGGATTGCCGCTTGAGCGCGTGCGTCAGATCCATCTGGCGGGCCATGATCCGGCCAATGAAAGCCGCGACTTGATCATCGACACGCATGACCGCGAAGTGTGCGAGCCGGTCTGGGCGCTTTATTCGAAAGCCATGGCGATGATGCCGCAAGACGTTGCGACTATGATCGAGCGTGATGACAAGATCCCGCCTCTGCCTGAATTGCTGAGCGAGCTTGAGCTAGCCCGCGATCTGGCACGCACAGCACAAGCGGTTCCGGCATGAGCCTCGCATCCTCACAAGCTGCATTCATGGCGCAAGTTCTAGATGAAGAAGCGGCGTTGCCACCTGCATGGGGCAATAATCAAAGCGCAGGCATGGCGGTCTATCGCAACAATTACCGCAGCTCGGTCGTCGAAGCCTTGCGTTCAACCTACGAGCGCACCGCGCGCTGGGTTGGCGAAGATGCTTTTCGTCAGGCGGCCGCGCATCACATCATCATGCATCCGCCTGCAAGCTGGACATTGGACGCAGCGGGCCAAGGCTTTGATCTCACCTGCGCTGAACTGTTTACAGGCGATCCCGAAGTGGCAGAGCTTGCGTGGCTCGAATGGACCATGCTCGACATCTTCACCATGCGCGATCAAGCGTCGATCGATCAGGCAGGATTTGCTGCCGCGACCGCGAATTTTGCGGAAAGTGACTGGGGCGCGATGCGCTTGGCATTCCTTCCCGGTACGACGCAATGCAAAGTGCGGCACGACCTGCTCGCGCTTTGGAACACGCTGTCTTCGGACGACTTCGAACGTGTTGACGCCGCGCTGGAAGCCCCGCGATCCTGCGTCGTGTGGCGTGAAGGTGAGCGCCCGGTTTTTGCGCTGGTCCCCGTGGATGAAGGCGCGGCCCTCGACGCGATGATTGAAGGCGCAAGCTATGAAGAAGCGTGCTCGCTCCTCGCGCGCAAAGCCACTTCGGATGAAGAGGTCCAGCAAGCAGCGATGCGCGCTGGCGCGATGCTCGGGCGCTGGCTCAATGATGGCCTGATCGCAGCGGTCAATCCGACGACCGCTTGACTTCCCGGCGATGCTCGACAACTTCTCCCGCGACAGGGAGAGCAAATTGAGTAGCAACCTTATTCACGAGACGCGTAGCCACAAGCTCAGCCTCGTCATGCGTTTGGTGAAATGGGTTGTGTCAAAGCGCTCTGCCATATTCCCGCAAGAAGCTGAGGCGGTTGAAGCATTCCTCAATACTCGCAATCCCCCAAGTGAAGCGCCGCTTCCGGACAGCGTTGCAGCCAAGTGCGTGGTTGAGAATTGGGAGCTGGAAGGCCAACCGTGCGTGACGCTTCATCCGCGCGACGCGAAAGGTACGCAGCATATTCTCTACTTTCATGGCGGCGGGTTTGTCCTGCCGATTGTGAAAGAGCACTGGGTTATGCTCGGCCATATGGTTGAGCGTTTGAACGTCAGAATTACTGTGGCGCTTTATGACCTCGTGCCAGAGCACAGCTATATCAATGCTGAGCAGCTGGCTGATGCTGCCTATGACAAGCTGACGCAGGACTGGGCCCCTTCAGATATGGTACTCGCGGGCGATAGCGCTGGCGCTCACATGGCGCTCTCGCTGGCTTTACGGCTCGGCGCACGGGGGAAGCCGCAGGCTGGACGGCTATTGCTGTTTGCGCCGTGGCTGGATGTGTCGATGGCCGATCCCGCGATGCAAGCGATCGAGCCGCATGACATCATGCTGAAGATTGGTGCTTTAAGGAAAATGGGCGAGATCTGGTCGGGCGACCGCGAGCTGACATCCCCACAATGCAGCCCGCTCTATGCGAGCGAGGCTGAACTCGCAGCACTGCCGCCAACTGCAATATTCGTTGGCACGCATGATCTGTTCGTCATTGATAGTCGAACGTTTGCGACCAAGCTTGCGAACGCAGGCGTGCAAACGCGCTTGTACGAATATGTCGGTGCACCGCATGTCTATATGATCGCGGTTCCAAGCAGAGAAGCAAAAGACACGTTTGCATTGGTAGAGGACTTCCTCCGCTAAAGAGGCTGCCAAAGGAAGGGTCCCATGATAGACCTTCTCGAATGACTGTATTCGGAAAGCTATTTGCTCTCATCGTGCCGGCATTGTTGCTCGGCGCTACCGCACCACTTCAAGCGGAGGACGCGATGGAAACTGAAACGCCGCGCTGGTCTATTGCCATCCATGGCGGTGCCGGAACGCTCAATCCAAACCGTATGACGCCGGAGCGCCGGGCCGAATACGAAGCCGCTCTTCAAGAAGCTTTGGACGCTGGCGCAGCGGTGCTGGCGGCTGGCGGCACAGCCACGGACGCTGTGCAGGCCGCAATCATTCCGATGGAGAACAGCCCGCTGTTCAATGCAGGACGCGGCGCGGTTTACACCTGGGACGGCACGCATGAGCTCGACTCTTCGATCATGGATGGGCGGGATCGCAGCGCCGGGGCAGCCGCTGGCGTAACAGGGATCAAGAACCCGATCCTGCTAGCCGAAGCGATCCGTCAGGATGGCCGCCACGTCATGCTCGCAGGCGATGGTGCGGAACAGTTCGCTGGAGAGAACGGGATTGAAACCGCGCCGCCTGAGTACTTTGCCACAGAGAGGCGCAAGCGCTCGCTCGAGCGGATGAAAGCGAAAGAGCTGTCAGCGCTCGATGTCGATCACAAGTTCGGCACTGTCGGCGCGGTTGCGCTCGATATGGAAGGCAATCTGGCGGCAGGAACTTCCACCGGCGGCATGACCGGCAAGCGCTGGGGGCGGGTCGGGGACTCGCCTTTGATCGGCGCAGGCACTTATGCGGATAATCGCAGCTGCGCGGTCTCTGCGACCGGCTGGGGCGAGTTCTTTATCCGCGTGGGTGTCGCGCAGGAGATTTGCTCGTCGATTCGGATTGAACGCTCACCGAGGCATGTGAGTTGCACCGGGGGGTCAATCCTCAAGGACGATGGGACATACGACTCATGCTGGACGAGACCCTACATTCATCCTGATGATGCACAGGCATTGGCTGACGAAGTCATGGCGGAAGTCAATGAGCTCGGCGGAGACGGAGGCGTCATCCTCGTCACACCAGAAGGCGACGCATTGTTCTCGTTCAACACGACCGGCATGTATCGCGGGCGCGCGGACAGCACCGGCATGAACGAAATCGCGATATTCGGAGGCCAGGCGACAGGCGCAGCTGACACGCCTGATCACTGATCTCTTCTCAATATAGATGGGTTAGCCGGGCAACGCGAACGTCGCCCGGCCATCATTCCTCAGTCCTTGCGGTCAAACTCTTCGAGTTTTTTCGCGGCCCATTCACGTCCACCAAGGCCAAAGGCAAGCGCCGCCGCGACAGCACCGGAGATTACCACAGCGCTGAAAGCCGTTTGTACGATTTCTTCGCCGATCTCCATGAATTGTAGGCCCATGAAAGTGAACAGCAGGATTGCCGCATAGCGAACTATGGAACCCGCCAGCGTGCCGCCATCCGCGCCGCTCACGAGCTTTGCGAGCAGATTTGCAATCAGGAAACCGACGCCGATTACAACGGCGCCAAACATCACTCGCGCTCCAAGCTCAAGGATCTGGTCGAGGATCGCAGTCAGTTCGGGAAAACCGAGCATCCGTGTCGCTGCGATTGCAAAGAACAGGATAATCGCAATCTGCACGATCTTTGCGACAACGTTCGATGCGCTCGTGCCTTCCGGCAGCAGTCCCAGAGCGTTGATCGGGCGATCAATGCCAAGGCCCGTCAGCAGCTCTGAAAGGATGCCGACCACGAACTTGCTGATCAGGTAGCCGAGGCCCAACAAAATGCCCGCTGCGATAATGTTCGGGATGGCGCTCATGATCATGCTAAGCATCTGCGTCGCCGGGCCTGAAATAGACTTAATGTTGAGGACACCCAGCGCACCAATCGCGACCGGAATGGCGATCAGAGCATAGACAATTGTGCCCAGCGTCTTGCTGATTGCGGTGTTGCCGGTAACATCATCGACACCGCCTTTATTGGCCCATTTGTCGAGATTGATGGTTTGCATGGCTGTGACAGCGATGTCGCGAACAATTCCAGCGATCATCAAGCCGATGAACAGCAAAAGGCCAGCGCCAACCAGGCTCGGGATGTAGCCCATGACGGTGTTCAAAAGCTCGTTGATCGGGCCTGCAACGCCTTGCAGTTCCAGAACCTGCAGAATGCCCAGGAGGCCAATCAACCAGATCAGAAGAGAAGCGATCTTGCCGAGCGCGCTGCCAATGCTCTCCCCTCCACTGGTGCCGCGCTTGAAGAATTTGACTGTGTCGACGAGCTGCTCAAAAGCCCATTTTGCGGCCTTTGCTAGCGCCCATGTGACAAGCAGTATGGCGATAGCGAGAATGGCCTTTTCAGCCAATTCCATCGCCACCGCCTGATCAAAGCGATAATTACCTATTTGCATTCTAGAATTCCCCCTCAATGCTGATTTACGGGCCTAGCACGAGAATGGGGTATCCGAGAAATCCCAGTATCAGAATTTTCAGTTCGGGTTTCTCGAAGTGTAGCTCGCTTGCGGCTTCAGGCGCTTTCAGAGAACTTGTCTGCCTTGCGTTTGCCGAAGCGCATATCGCTTTCCAGCCGCGCGCGCAGCTGCGCATAGAAGGCCTCAAGGAAGGCGCGTTCATCGCCTGCGCCAGGGGCCCAGCCGATCTTGTTGCAGATCGCTTCGTGGACAGCGCCCATCGCTTTTTCATCGCCTGCGCGCAGCACCCGCTCCAGTGTTTGAAGCTCGTGCTCGCCATAGATTGCGAGCTCTGCCTCGCCGAATTCGTAAGTGGTGCCGGTCAAATCGCTGCGCCCGTCAGCTGCACCTTGCGTGGAAAGCGCATCAGCGAGCTTCGTTCGCGGAGCTTCTACCACCCAGGTTCCTGCAACCACATCGCCGGCGCGCAAAGCATCCTTGTTAAAGAAGGGAAACGCCATGAACAGGACAAACCAGATCATGCCTGCGATCCCGGCATTGCCCATATCGCCGCTGGGCGCGGTGAGAAGGAAAGCGATGGGCAGGAACATCTCTATGTCGCGAAGCAGGTTCCGCGCGATTACAGCTTCGGCAGTCAATCTGCCGCCGTCCCTTGCAGCGATGCGGATGCCGCAAGCGCGCTTGCCAAGTGTCGCACCTCTTGGCCCGAGCTCGAAGGCGAGAAAATACCCATAGCGCGCGAGGAAGAAGAACAGGATGATAACGATAATGAGAAACTCGCCTGCGCCAGACACGCTCTCTTCCGCTTCAGCCATGGCGTCTTCAAAAACACCGGCTGCCATCCACAGGATCAGCATGAAGAAAAGGAACATGCCGATATAAAGGATAAAGAAATCAAGCAGCAGCGCAGCCACCCGTGCGCCGCGTGATGCAACAGTCACTGGCATGGCAACGCCTTCCGGCGTCACCACCGTTCGGCGGCGCTTGTCGATATGCCTGACCGCGAGGCTCACTGCTCTTCCTCTTGCGGCTGGCCGCGGTAGGCAAAGAAATAGGCCAGCCACAGCATCAGGAATGTTCCGCCGATCAGCAGCCGGTTTTCAGCCCCTCCGACCAATTGCCGCGGGAAGGCTTCGAGGAGAGCTGCAACCACCATCATGGTGACGACGCCCACCATGACGAGCGCACCGCGCTTGCCGCTTTCCGACGCTGCTGCAAGTATCGTGCGATCGCCGGGGAAAGCCATATTTCGACCGATATGAAGCCCCGCCGCGCCGGACAGAAGGATTGCGAACAACTCGGTTGTACCGTGGACGGAAAGCCATGCGGCGAACTCGACGGTCAGGCCTTGACCTGAGAAAAGCCACAGCATCGCGCCAAGCACCGCCATATTATGGATTAGCAACATCAGCGAGGGGATGCCGAAGGCAAAGCCAAGCGCGAAAGCGAGGATCGCAACGCCGGCATTGTTGCTGAACAGGCTCGCCGCAAAGACCGACAAACCGCCTGTTTCGTTCTCCACAGCGAGCGTTTGCTCCAGGACTTCGCGGCTGGCTCCGGGCACGCGGCTGTCAGTGAACTTGGCGGGAACAAGTCGGTAATACCACTCGGTGTCGCTTGCGACGAGCAACCAGCCCACGATCGTGCCAGCAACCATCACGAACAGAGCGATGCACACGTCCAGCCAGATCTCGCGGACAGCGCGGCTCCATCCGCCGCGCAGGAAACCGCTAAGCCAGCGCCACAGGCCCTGACGCGGTCCGTAGACCTGGAACCACGCGCGCTGGACGAGCGACTCCAGGTAGGCAAGCGTTGCCGCATCAAGCGAGGTCGCCCGCGCGACAGAAAGACTGGAAGCAGCGGTTCGATAGAGCGCAGGCAGAGCGAGCAGTTCCTCGTCTGTCACGCGGCGCATGCTGCCGCCTTCCATCCGGCGCAGGATGTCCTCCAATTGCGTCCATTCCGCTTCGCGCTCCAGCCGGAAACGGTCAGAGCTGAGCGCTGCGCTTTCAACGTCAGTCGGCGCTTCTATCTTGCCGCGGCCGAACCAGCTTGAGATGACGGGAGCCTTCATCCGATTGCCTCATGCCTGCGAATGTCGAAATAGCGGTCGATTAGGCTGTAGCCGATGTCTTCCCACGGGGCTTCAACGACATCGACGCCGAGCTGACGCAATTGTTCATGCACGGTTGCGCGCTGCGTCACAAGCGTGTCGGCAGTAACATTGCGGGCGAGTGTCGCCAGGTCGTGAGGCTCTTCGCTGACGAGCTCTTCCAGCTCGCTATCGGCGATCGTCACAAATAGCACCAAGTGCTTCTTCACAAGCCGCCCGATGCTTTCGACCATCAGCTGCGCAGCTGTCGGATCCGCAAAGTCGGAGAAAAGCACAATCAGGCTGCGGCGTTGCAGCTTTGAAGAAAGTGTCGCTAATGCAAGCGTGAAGTTGGCTTCTGCGTTGCGATAATCCAGGCCTGCGGCCGCGCTTTGCAAGCGGTTGAAACCTCGCACATCGCTGACAAAAGGCGTGAAGACTTCCGGCCGTTCTGCAAAGCCGAACAGAGATACGCGGTCATTGCCTTTAAGTGCGACATAAGCGCAGGTGAGGCCAGCGGAGACCGCGCGGTCAATGCGCGGCAGGCCGTCGACGGGCTCACACATGGATTGGCCGCAATCGAACGCGAGCACGATCTGGTTGTTGCGCTCGCTTTCGTTTTCGCGGGCGTAAAGCTTGGTATGGCGGGCAGAGGCTTTCCAGTCGATCCGGCGGCGATCCATGCCTGCTTCGTATTCGGACAAAGCTTCGAATTGTGTGCCTTCGCCGCGAATGCGCCGCGCGATGAGGCCAATCTGAGCATCGCGCAGGAACATCTGCAATTCCGGCGCGCGAACAGGCGACAAGTCAGGCCAGATGCGCACATCGTCATCCAGCGCGCGTGCTTGCTGCTTGGCCCCGAGACCCAAGGGTCCGGTCCAGCGCAGCCAGGCGCGGTCGATTATGGCAGTGCCTCTCCGGTTAGGTTCGACCTTGATCGATCCAGCGAACGTTCCGGGCTGAGTGGAGGGCGACAGCGTCATGTCCGCGCGTCCGCCTTCGCCAAGCCGCGGATCGAATTGCAGAGCCGCTTCCACTGCGCCAGCGGGCTTGCTTGCAAAGCGCGCTTCGACTGTCAGCGTCGTCGGCTCGCCTACCTCCGCATCGCCGGGCGTGATAACTTCCCAAACGCTCATTTTGCCGGCTAGAAGACCATCGAGGATGATCAGCGCCATGAGCATTATTGCCGCGACAGGTGCGGCAAGCCATGCGCCCGGGCTGACCGCGCCGATGACAAGCGCGACCGGCGCTGCAATCGCTGCGAGCCAGGCTGCTCTGGCGGTGGGGACGAGAGGAAGCGACCAGCGCATATGCGTCAGCGCGGCGCCTCAGTGCTTTCGATGAGTTCGGCAACCAGAACCTCGACATCGCGCCCTTCGATTTCTGCTGAAGGCGAAAGCGTGAGGCGGTGGCGCAGCACTGGCACTGCCAAGGCCTTGATATCATCGGGAATAATGTAATTGCGCCCATGGAGCGCTGCTCTTGCGCGGCCTGCATTGGCAAGCATGACAGCAGCGCGCGGGCTTGCACCGACGGCCAAGTCCGCATGGTCGCGCGTCGCCCGCACCAGCCGCACGACGTAATCTATAATCTCTTGGGCGACAGTGACTTGATCGACCGCAGCGCTCGCTTCTGCGAGTTTGGCAGGGTCAGCGACAGCGGTCACACCGATTTCTGCAGGGCGCGGCGGGCCTTGTCTCTGGCCGAACTGAGCGACAATTTTGGCCTCTTCGCTTTCCTGCGGATAGGGCACTAACAGCTTGAAAAGAAAACGGTCGAGCTGCGCTTCCGGCAGAGGGTAGACACCCTGGCTTTCAATCGGGTTCTGCGTTGCCACTACCATGAAGCGGTCGGGCAGGGCGTGCGTCTCACCATCCAGTGTCACGCGGCGTTCCTGCATCGCTTCGAGCAAAGCGGCTTGCGTCTTGGGCGGCGTGCGGTTGATCTCGTCTGCCAGCAGCAGCTCACAGAAAATCGGGCCGCGGGTCAGCGTGAACTGGCTGGTCTGGAAATTGAACAGATTGGAGCCGAGAATATCGCCCGGCAGCAAGTCCGGCGTGAACTGGATACGCCCGAAATCGAGTCCCAATGCAGTCGCAAAGCTCTGACCCAAAAAGGTTTTTGCAGTCCCCGGTGGGCCTTCCAACAAAACATGACCCTGGCTCACCATAGCGATGAGCAAATGCTCGATCATCTCGTCCTGGCCGACGATTGCCTTGCTGACTTCGCTGCGAATACTGCCGGCCAGATCGCGCAATTGGTCTAGCGTCATGGTCATCTCTCGAGTTTCCTTTCCAGTTCCTTCAGCGCGCCAGCGGCTCGCAAAATGTCTTTAGGTTTGCGTGCGTTACGCAAGGTATTGGCTCTGTTGAGCAAGGGCTCTTCGTCCGGTAGACGCTCTGAAAGAGCTTGCGAGATGACCCCTAGATCACCCCTAGATATGCCGAGACGACGTCCAATTCGGCGCGTTGTGAGCGAGATGTAAGGCTCTGCAAGCAAGTTCAACCGGCGCGCGCGCAGGATCAGGCCTGCACCGTTCGAAACCAGACGCCTTTTACCGAAAGCCATGGCTTGCACTTCTGCTAGCGGTGGGCCGAACCGGATGAAAGCGCGCCAGCCGATGATGAGCAGCGCGAGGATCAGGCACAGCGTCGCAGCAAGAAATGGCGGGCGGAAAGCAAGCGTCAGCAGGTTCTCTGAACCGCCGAGACCGTTTAATGTCACATCGAACACGATCTCATCAAATTCATCGTATGCAACCTCGTCAATGATCGCGAGAGCCGCCGCCGCGCGAGCGCGATCCGAGAGGCCATAATTGTTCATGAGGTCAGGCTCGGCCACAATCGTAATGGGATAAGCATCGACGAAGAAGTCGCTGTCTTCTTCGCCTAAGACGGAACTGACGAGAATACCGCCATCTTGCGTTGTGACCAGCGGCATATGACCGGGCGCTGGCATGCTGGTGGTGTAGCGACCATCGGGCAATTTGCCAGACAGTCCTAGGCCTGACCAACTCGCAGGTTCGAGCTGCTCAACTTCGTCTGAAGAAGGCGGCGGGAGTGCGATTTCGACGGGTGCATCTTCCTCGCCCGCTTCATCACTGCCCATTTCACCGCCCTCAGCTTCGTCGCGCTGGTCATTGAGCTCCTCCTGCCAAGGTTGCTCGATAGTCAGCCAGTACGGCTCTTCCAGTTCCTCGATCCATTCCGGCTTCGCGGTAAACAGCAGCCGTACCCAGCCATCCTCGACTTCGATATCGTCCGCCGGATTGTCCTGGACTTGTTGCGCATACCATTTCGGCAGGATGACAAGCGTCGGGCCGGTGTAATAGCGATCTTCAAGGATCGCCTGAATGTCGTCTGCACCGGCATTCATCGGCGGGGTCAGGACCAACAGGCCAAAGGTTTCCATTCCGCTCGGCGTTCGTGACACTGTGACGTCGCGCCCTTCCAGCCGCAGCAGTTCGACCAGCCCGGCATAGCCATTAAGGCCATTGGCAGAGGCATGGCTTCCGCCATCATTGGACTGGCGGCTGGTCTGGCCGGCCCCGATCAGCGCAAGGAATGCGATGAAAGCGAGGAAGCTTGCAATCACCAGCGCAAGGACTGTGCGTTTGCTGAAAGGGCTCGCGCGGTGGCTTGCCTGTTGAGGGGCTGCGGTCGCGGCGCTCACCACGCGCTGCCTTTCATCGGCACTTGCGCAAAGCGGGCATAGGCAGAGCGCGCTGCCTCCCAATCGGATTGGTCCAGACTGCGCAAGGCGAACAGGCTGCGCTCTACACGTTCTGCGATCACGCCGAAGGCTTCGCGCGCGGCCTTTGGCAGATCGCTCAAGACGGAAAGCTCACGCGCAGTGGAAGAGGGTTCGACCCAGTCAGGCCGAGCAGCTGCGATCTGTCCAACACTGCGTTTCAGCAGCAAATGGGTTGCTTTATCAAATTGCCCGGTTGCAGCCAGCTTGTCTGCGTCCTCCAGCAAGGCCAGGCTTTCCTGCTGGTTGGGCACCCATTGCGCATCATCCTCGCCCGCAGCATCGGCTTTGCGATTGCCGAGCATGGGCAAGTCAAGCAGGCGGACGAGCAGCATGATTGCGGCCGCCACAAGAAGCGCGATCAAGACCCATTTCAGGATCGGCCATGCGCCAACAAAGAACTCACCCAGATTGAGGTTTTCTATCAGCCAGCGAAAGAACCGCTCAAACCAGCCCGGTTCGCGCGGTTCGCGCGGCGGAAAGACAATGGGTTCAAACTGGATATCCCCGTTGTCGCGCAGCTCTTGCCAGCCAGACAGGTCGCTCGGTTCGTTACCAGTCTCGTTAACGGGCTCACCGCTCAGGACCTCGTCCTCAGCGTCATTAATTGCTGGCGGTGTAAGGGAGCCACTCGACATTGGTCACAGTGTTGGCACGCAGAGGTTAGCCACGCAACTGCCAGCTAAGGTCAAAACCGCTTAAATCGCAGATAAATGGCTTCGATTTTAGGAGGCGGTTAAGAATTGAGCGCGGTTTTAGTTGCGCACACTAGTTCCGGGCGCGGGCCTGCCGATAGGTGCCAAGGATCCGCAATTCCTTCGAATGGAAGGCGAGTTCTTCCAGCGCGCGGTCCACGGCCGGATCGCCGGGCGCCCCGATAATGTCGGCATAAAAGGCTGTCGCGGTAAAGCTCGTTCCGATCTGGTAGCTTTCGAGCTTCGTCATGTTGACGCCATTCGTCGCAAAGCCGCCCATCGCTTTATAAAGCGCAGCAGGGATGTTCTTCACTTCGAAAACGAAGGTCGTGATCGCGTCCTCGTCTGCCAGCGATGCCGGGTCATTCGGTTCGGGCGCCAAGATCACAAAGCGTGTCATATTGTCCGAGGCATCCTGCACATCGTTCTCGATGATTTTGAGGCCGTAGAGTTCAGCAGCAATCGGTGGCGAAATCGAAGCAAGGCTCGGATCGCCTTTCTCTGCGACAAATGCTGCCGCGCCAGCTGTATCAGCATGGCTGAGCGGCACGATCCCGCGCTCGCGCAGGAAGAACCGCGATTGGCCAAGCGCTTGCGGGTGGCTGTAAGCGGCAGTGAAGGGCCCATCGCCAAGCGCCATCAGTGCATGGCGGATAGGCATGAAATGCTCGCCTACAATCGACAATCCGCTTTCCGGCAGGAGGAAATGGATGTCAGCCACGCGGCCATGCTGGGAATTTTCAATCGGGATGATGGCAGAGCCCGCGCGGCCATCCTTTACCGCGTCCAGCGCATCTTCGAAGCTGAAGCACGGCAGCGGGAGCGCTTCGGGAAGAGCTTCCATCGCTGCGCGGTGCGAGTTCGCGCCGGGGCAGCCTTGGAAAGCGACTGCGTTCGCGGGCGTCTCAGCCGCGGCGGCTTGCATGGTTTCGACCATCTTGGTGGCGGGTGCGGGAAAGCTCTGCATGATGGATCGTCTGCTATCCGCAGGCGGGCCCTGCGGCAAGAGTGTTGCACGTCTTGCACTCAGCAATGCGCCGTATGGTCTTGCGCCTTTGTCTGTCCGCGACTAATGCGGCGCGCAAACGCATAAGACACGTTCTCGGGATACAAGACTTACCATGGATGATCGTTTCAACACTATCGCAGGCTGGGTGCTGTTCGCTGGCATTATCGCGCTGGGCTTCTCAATCTTGAGCGGCAAGTATTTCCACGCTGACAAGGCTGAACGCCCTGAAGTGCTGGGCTATGTCATTGAAGGCGTTGAGACCGAAGCTGCTGCGGGACCGGCGGAAATGACCATGGCAGAAGCGCTCAACATGGACACGCCTGATGCGCTGATCGCTGCGGGCGAGCGTGTGTTTGCGAAGTGCCAGGCTTGCCACACAATCGAGCAAGGCGGTGCAAACGGCATCGGTCCGAACCTTTATGCCAGCATGGGCGCGACCATCGGCAATCATGCGGCGGGCTTTGCATACAGTTCTGCTCTGCAAGGCGTTGGCGGCGTGTGGGATTGGGAAACCATGAATGCTTGGCTCAAGAACCCGCGCGGCTTTGCTGACGGTACGACCATGAGCTTTGCCGGTCTCAACAAGATCGAAGATCGCGCCGCGGTTGCGATGTATATCAACTCCTACGGTTCGAACCTGCCCGTGCCTTCCTATGTAGAAGACGCAGCCGAAGAAGCGGTCGAGAACGAAGACGCTGTTGAAGCGGCGGTTGAAGAAGTGACCGGTGAGGAAATCGTCGAAGAGGACGAAGCGGGCGCCTGATCAGCCAGCGGGCTAGCGATGCGCGCTGTTGTTTATTATGCGCGGGGTTTGAGGCCCTGCGCAATCACGTACCATTCCGATGAACCTTTGCGGCTCGCTGGCGGCTTAGCGTGTTTCACTGTCTTGAAGTGCGACTTCAGCAGCGAGAGCAGCTCAGTGTCGGTTCCGCCTGCAAGGACCTTGGCGACGAAAGTCCCGCCTTCTTCCAGCGTTTCAATCGCAAACCATGCGGCCGCTTCAACGAGGCCCATGGTGCGCAAGTGATCGGTCTGTTTGTGCCCGACCGTGTTTGCGGCCATGTCTGACATGACGAGATCGGGCGGACCGTCCAGCGCTTCAGTGAGCGCATCAGGCGCGGCATCATCCATGAAATCCATTTGCAGGATCGTCACGCCTTCAATCGGCTCGGTTTCCAGCAAGTCGATGCCGACAATACCTGCCTTGGGCGCGAGCTTGCGCACAACTTGAGCCCAGCCGCCCGGTGCGATCCCTAAATCGACGACGCGCTTCGCGCCGCGGATCAGGCGGAATTTCTCGTCAAGCTCGATCAGCTTGTAGGCAGCGCGGCTGCGATAGCCGTCTGCTTTGGCTTGTTTCACGTAAGGGTCGTTCAATTGCCGCTCTAGCCAGCGGGTCGAGGAAGCCGTGCGCTTTTTGGCAGTGCGCACGCGCCGGTCGGCGTTTTTGCCGGAACGGCTCATGATGCTTGCCCGTTCTCGCGCGCAGCGGTCAGCTCTGTCGCCATCAGGCTGCGCAAAATCCCTTCGCGAATGCCGCGGTCCGCCACACCAAGCCGGTCGGCCGGCCAGATATCCAGGATCGATTCAAGGATCGCGCAGCCAGCGACAACAAGGTCGGAACGGTCATTGCCGATGCAGGGGAGCGCGCTGCGGTCATCGCGGCTGAGGCTGGACAGGCGCGCGCTGATATCGCGCATGGATTGCGACGGGACGATCAGCCCGTCGACGGCCTTGCGGTCATAGGCAGGTAATTCCAGATGCAAGCTTGCCAGCGTCGTGACAGTGCCGCTCGTGCCCAGCAGACGGATGCCGGGTGCATTAACGGCGTCACCGATACGCTCTTTGAAGGGCGCAAAGCTTTCCAGCACCAGCCGCCGCATTTCCGCATAGCGCTCAGCGCGCGCTTCATCGCTGCTGGCTTTGCGCGGGACAGTATCCGTCAGTGAAACGACACCCCAGGGCACGCTCAACCAATCCTTGATCTGCGGGATCGGACCGCCTGCTTCCAGCAGCACGAGCTCGGTTGAACCGCCGCCAATATCGAAAATGATCGCGGGACCGCGGCCCTGCTCCAAGAGGATATGGCAGCCAAGCACCGCAAGCCGTGCTTCTTCTTCCGCTGAGATAATATCGAGCACAATGCCGGTCTCTTCGCGCACACGTTCGATGAACTCCGCACCGTTTTCCGCGCGGCGGCAGGCCTCAGTTGCGACAGAGCGCGCCAGATGGACATTGCGGCGGCGCAGCTTGTCGCTGCAAACTCTCAGCGCTTCCAGCGTGCGGTCCATCGCCGCATCGCTCAGGCGCCCCGATTTGGCGAGGTTCTCGCCTAGCTTAACCACGCGGCTAAAGGCATCAATGACTGTGAAATTCTCGCCGGAGGGTCGCGCAATCAGCAGGCGACAATTGTTCGTGCCGAGGTCCAACGCGGCATAAGCCTGGTTGGGACGAGGTCCTGAGAAACGCGGCTTGTTAGAGTGATCGGCTGTAAAGCGGGGCTTCTGAGCAACTGGCTGGGAAGAGCCATTCGCGTTGCCGCGCGCTTGATTATCGCGCCCGCCACGCTTGCCTCTGCCTTTACGCGCTGCAGAGCTTCCATCTTTTGACCGGGAGGGACGTTTGTAGCGGAAATCGGCTACTTTACCGGACTTGCTGCCCCTCTTTTTCCCGGTCTTGGTATGTGTGTCCGGCGGCTGGGCATCCGCCATACAACTGGTGTCTTTCTTGTTCCTCTTGCGAGGATTTCCCGCAAGGACTTGACGCCAAACTAGCGCGATGCGCCCTGTGAGACAAGATTACGTCTTAACCTTTGGTATTTGCCCGCCGTGATAGAGCTTGTGGCAGCCAGCAATCACAGAGCTTGACCTCAGCGATGCGCGAAACTAGATGCGCCACGCTTGCCGCTAGAGAACCTGAGGTTTTCAGGTAATCAGATCACCGGCGCGCAACTGATGCCCCGTCGTCTAATGGTAAGGTTTCCCGAAACCTATCAAAAACAATCACTTACTGAATTAGTTTCGTGCAACTTTGTTTCTGTTCGGCGATTTTGTTGCATAAACGCTTGTCTCAACATCGTGTTGATGCAATCCAGATTTTGATGCCGAAGAGGAAAGATCATCCACCCAGGTCGTCAGGAGCGTCGTGGCTAAGTGGCATCATCGTCACATGCGTGACGATAATCTCACTTTTCAGCTTTGCGACGATATCAATTTGGGCTGTGGTTGCTGCGGCAGGCGCATGTCTCTTGGCAACGCTCGCAGTGTCATGGTGGATTGGTTATAGGAAAGAGCGAAACTAATCCTGAGTTGGAAGCGGCGACAGAACTTTTACGACCCGCCGCGAATTTGGAACAGGTTCCCAAATCTGACCAACCAGGATTTCGTCGTATTCAATTCGCACGTTCATTACGACGCCCTCTTGGAGTGTAAGCGGTACACGCCCATCTCTTATCGCTGCCAAGAACTTTGCATCATGCATCTTCGCGCTGAATTTTAGACCGTCGCGCATAAATTGCCATGATTGGGGAGTGCTTATCAGCGCCGGCCGGAGCAGTACGACATTCCATTGGTCGCTGTGAGTCCGCTGCTGAACGTCTTGGCTATCATTGACCCATAGCCCACTTCGCTCCGGAAACTCAGACCTTGGGACGATCAGCGGCGGATATTCCTCCCAATCGTTGGCAACGCCAACGCCACTGATCGCGCTGTCGCGCTCAAGCCTCTGATAGAACTGATTGCTCGCAGCCTGAACTTCGGGTGTCTCACCAATTTTTTGAAGAAGCTCTCGATCTTTCTCGCTCAAGCGCACGCTCTGCTCGTCTGGCAGCATTGCTAGAGATACACCTCCTGCGACCGTCGCTGTCCACAAAGTATGCGCAGAGCCTGCCACTATACTTCTCAAATGAGGATAATCGTCCCAGGCCGAGCGAACCCGTCCTGCTTGCTCATCAAGAAACTTGAGCAGTTGCGGAAATCTTGTGCTGCCTGGGTGGACCCCGATGATCTCTAGTCGGATCCCTTGTTCAGGCTCAACGACCGCAAACGCGGTCTTAACCAATTCAGCCCAGTCCAGCAGAGCTTGGGCAGCGATCGCCGTATCTGGGTAATGGTTTGGTAGAGTTTCAAAGTGGAGAACAAGTTCATCGGCCATGCGGACTCCATGCATTTAATGCAGAAAGAAGAATTACATGAACGAAACTCAGTTGCACGATCAAGGTCTAGCAATTCTTGGCAGTAGCCTTGTTTTACGACTGGACATCTTAAGCTCTGGGAATCCGGCGAATTTCCAGCAATGGGCTTGCGAAATGCAACAAACGCCCTTATTCGGACTTTTGTTGCATCGATTTTGTTGTATGAAATCGATAAGTATCTGAAATTAATCAGATAATTTTGCCCCGTCGTCTAATGGTAAGACTACGGACTCTGACTCCGTCAATTGAGGTTCGAATCCTCACGGGGCATCCAGAACTTCCGAAATCGACCTGACTTGCGACTGAGCGCGCTTTGCTTGTGAGCGCCGATCAGACTTTGGCAATCGAAGGCGTGGGATCACCATCCCAGGTCAAGCGCCAGGTCGATCCCTGGCGGACATTTTGTACAAGGTTTGTGCGAAAGGCAGCGAGGCAAAAACCTCCAGCATAGCGGAGCGAGGGATAGATGACGCCATTCGCGCCCGCTCCCCTGAGTTCCTTCGCAAGCAGCTGACCTGCCAAGTGACCTACGGCTGGATCGGGATCGAGCCATGCTTCGCCGGTCCTATCGCGAAGGTCGGCGAAAGGACCGATGAACGAGGCCACCAGTTCGCGATAGTCGGTCGTGTTCTTGAACACGCCCACATTTTCCAGCTCTCTTGCAAGATGAAACGAGACCTCTGCGATCGCAGTGTCAGCTGCGTCGTCTCCCCATGCCGCATACCACGCACCGCGTCTCTGATCGTTGAAGCGGTTTCCCGCAGGCCGGGTGTAGCAGAATGCCGCGTTGATCAAGCTCCAGCCATAACCCGATGCGTCGGTCAGGAGTTCGCGCCGATCGACATCGGGCGGGAGAGGCAAGTCCTCATTCTGGCGCAGCGACGTCTTGCGTTCGATCTTTGCGAGGAAATCCAGATCATCCTCGTCATCGACCAGCGGTGCCATGGCAGGTTCATCAATATAGGCTGTGCTTATCAGCCTGATTGTGTCCGGCTCTGCAATCTCGGTTGCTTTAAGACCGTGAGGAAGCGGGGAGGGCTGCTTGTCAGCCACGGCTCCGGATCAGAGCCCGCCGCGCAGTGCATCGATATGCTGCCGCACAGAAGCCATCGCCGGGATGCCTCCGGCAATCATCACATCGACTGGACGCTGGCCATTATAGGGCGCTCCGCGATTGGGGAGCGTTGGCCAGTTGTAGGTAAGAGGTCCGTTGAACAGCAATCGCAGACCCTTGAAAATCCCGATGATGAGACTTGCCCTCGTCACTTTGTCGCGGTCGAGCTTGCCTCTGTATGCGTCCGCCTTCATGCGGCTCCAAGTAGCCGAAGGCACGTCGAAAAGGGCTGCTGCTTCTGCACTGGTCAAATCCCACGCTGCTGCAGCACGGACAACCGCTTTGACGATCTTCGATACTTCGTCGCGGTCAGCCACGGGCCGTATTTGCGGTTCAACAAGTTTGATTGCAGTAGCCATGAATATCCTCATATGATATAAATTCGAGTATCATATGGGTGCGAAGTTGTCAATTGGCAAGCTGGTGATCGGCAGTCGTTGCTAGCGCCATTTAATCTACTTCGTCACCATGCGCGATCATTGCTCGCTTGCCCCATGCGCGAGCCGCGCCTAGTGCTTTCGCAATGACTGAAAAAGATTTGATGGATCGCCGGTTCTATCCGGCTGAACAAGAAGCCCGTTTCTCCGACGAATGCCCGGAGACTACACCTCAAACCGAACATCCCGCTTACAAGCTCGCATTCCGCGACACGGAATTCCTGCTGCGCGAAGAATTGCGCCCCGTGCGCTTCCAGCTGGAGCTGTTGAAGCCGGAAATGTTGCTGGATGAAGCGCGAGTTGGCTCAACGCTTGTTATGTATGGTTCAGCCCGCATTCCTTCGCCGGAAACAGCGCAGGCCAAGATCGATGCGGCCAAGGATGGCAGCGAATATGATCAGAAAGTCGCGCAGCGGCTCGCTGACAAAGCGAAGTACTATCAGGAAGCGTACACGCTTGCGCGAATGGTGAGCGAGAAAGCCATAATCGAAGATGGCAAGCGCCAGTTTGTGGTGTGCTCAGGCGGAGGCCCTTCGATCATGGAAGCGGCCAATCGCGGCGCGAGCGATGCGGGCGCAGAGTCCATCGGCCTCAATATTGTTCTGCCGCATGAGCAAGCGCCAAACGCTTACGTGACGCCGTACCTCTCGCTCAACTTCCACTACTTTGCACTGCGCAAGATGCATTTCTTGCTGCGAGCGCGGGCCGTCGCGGTTTTCCCGGGTGGCTTTGGCACCTTTGACGAGCTGTTCGAGCTGCTGACGCTCATCCAGACGGGCAAGATGCGTCCGCTACCGATCCTGCTGTTTGGCAAGGACTTCTGGAGCCGTGTGGTCGATTTCGATGCGATCGCCGAAGAAGGCACAATTTCGAAGAAGGATCTCGAGCTGTTCCAATGGTGCGAGACCGCTGACGAAGCATGGGAACATATCGCAGACTTCTACGATCTGGATCGTTAAGATCTAACGCAGATCCAAGCCACCCGCGCCCTCCACCCTTCCACCCGGAGCCTACCGGGAGATCATCCGGGTGGAAGGGTGGAGGGAGCGGGTGGTTTAGCTTCACCCAATAAGGCCCTTTAACTCAAACTTCGCACCGCGTGATGACCGAGCGGGCCATTGCCTTCGCCAAAGCCGGGTGCTGCCTGGATCGCCTGAAACACAAATTTGCGGGCAAGCCGGACGGAATGTTCAAGGCTTTGTCCGTGGCCTAGCAGCGTTGCAATGGCGGCGGACAAAGTGCAGCCTGTGCCATGCGTATGCGGCGTGTCGATCCGCGCATGGTTGAAGCTGATCGCTTGACTGCCATCGGGCGCAAGCAGCACGTCGATCACGCGGGCATCGTCAGTGTGACCGCCTTTTGCGAGCACATGGCAGCCATATTGCTTGGCAAGCTCCTCTGCTGCTTTCGCCATCAGGTCGAGCGAACGCAGCTCAGTCTCAGCCATCAGCTCAAGCTCTGGCAAATTGGGCGTGAGGATCGTTGCGCGCGTGAACAACAGGTCTTCATTCGCGGCCATGGCATCTGGCGCGATGAGCGGCACGCCGGAAGTGGAGACCATCACGGGATCAAGCACAATGGGTACACTTTCATCGAGCGTTTCCAGTGCCTTCGCGACCGCTTCGATAATGCCGCGATCATGCAGCATGCCGATCTTGACGGCATCGACGCCCATATCCTCGACACAGGACGCAATCTGCTGAGCGACGAAATCCGGTCCCATAGGCGCAATCGCTTGTACGCCGACGCTGTTCTGCGCCGTCGCGGCGGTGAGCGCGGTCATCGCGTAACCGCCCAGCATCGTGATGGTCTTGATATCGGCTTGGATCCCAGCGCCGCCAGAGCTGTCAGACCCGGCGATCGAGAGCACGCGGGGAGGGGGCTTAGACGCCATTGAACTTGCGCTCCGTCGAAGGCGGGAATTTTTCATGCAGCGCTTTGGCGCGGGTGGGGCGGTCCATCAGCTCGCCTCCGCAATTGGGGCAGACATCGTCGGCTTCCTCTGCACAGGGCGCGCAGAAAGTGCATTCAAAGCTGCAGATGAAAGCGCCGGGCGCTTCAGCAGGCAGGTCAGTGCCGCATTTCTCGCAATCGGGGCGCATTTCCAGCATCAGACGGCCTCCTTCACTGCGTCGCATATCCGCGCGACAACGGCTTCAACCTGAGCGCTGTCATCGCCTTCTGCCATGACGCGGATGACAGGCTCTGTGCCAGAGGGGCGGATCACCAGGCGGCCCTTGCCTTCTAGCTCTGCTTCGGCCTCAGCAATGACTTGCTTGACCTTCGTGTTTTCAAGAGGCTTGCCGCCATCGAAGCGGACATTGCGCAAGAGCTGCGGCACCGGATCGAACAGATGCAGCAGCTCGCTTGCCGGCTTGCCGGTGCGAACAAGGCTCGCGAGCACTCCAAGCGCAGCAATAGTGCCATCGCCTGTAGTCGCATGGTCGAGAAGGATCATATGGCCTGATTGCTCGCCGCCAACATTGAAGCCGCCTTCCTTCATGCGCTCCAGCACATAGCGATCGCCGACTTTGGTGCGCTCAAGCGTTAAATCCAAGCTTTGCAAATATCGCTCCAGCCCGAGATTGGACATGACTGTCGCCACAACACCGCCGCCCGTCAGCGCGCCTTTCTGCGCCATGCGTGTCGCGATCAGTGCCATGATCTGGTCGCCATCAACCGCTTGTCCTTTTTCATCGACGACGATCAACCGGTCTGCATCACCGTCCAGCGCGATGCCGATATGCGCGCCTTCCTCAACGACCTTCTGCTGAAGCGCCTCGATGGAAGTTGAGCCCACGCCGTCATTGATATTGGTCCCGTTGGGGGCAACGCCCATGGTTATGAGCTCTGCGCCGAGTTCCCAGATCGCTGTTGGCGCGACGTTGTAGGCCGCCCCGTGCGCGCAATCGATCACCACTTTCAAATCATCGAAGCGAATGTCAGCACCGATCGACTGCTTGATCGCATGGATATAGCGCCCGGGCGCATCATCAATCCTGCGTGCGCGCCCGATGTCAGAAGGGTCTGCCAGAACAGGGTCCTCTGCCATGAGCGCTTCGATCTGCGCTTCATCATCGTCGGAGAGTTTGAAGCCATCCGGCCCAAACAGCTTGATGCCATTGTCTTCGTAAAGGTTGTGGCTTGCCGAAATCATCACGCCCAGATCAGCGCGCATTTCGCGTGTGAGCAGCGCAATTGCGGGTGTCGGCAAAGGCCCTGTCATGATGACGTCCATGCCGACGCTGGTGAAGCCGGCCACCAGCGCGCTTTCCATCATGTAGCCTGACAATCGCGTATCCTTGCCGATCACGACCCGGTGTTTTTGCTCGCCGCGCTTGAAGTGGCGACCCGCAGCTTGTCCAACCTTGGTTGCTGTGCGCGCGGTCATCACGCCGGCATTGGTGCGCCCTCTGATCCCGTCAGTTCCGAAGAATTTGCGCGTCATTATCGGCCCCGTTGCTTTGTCGAAGTGCATTGGCTTTAGCCATTGTTAGCAAGCAAAGGGAAGAGCGAGTGTCACTGATGTCCAGATCGCTGACAGTGCTATGCAACGAAAACCGGAACTATGCGTTGAAGGTGCAAGGTTTCGTCCCTACAATTTTCTCACATCGACAAAGATTTGGAGCGATCATGGCTTTTGAACTTTCACCACTACCGTATTCCGATACCGCGCTGGCCCCGGCAGTCTCTGCTGAAACCCTGTCTTTCCACCACGGTAAGCACCATCAGGCCTATATCGACAAGATGAACGCGGCGATTGAAGGCACGGATCACGCTAACGCTGCCATGGAAGACATTGTCGCAGCCGCGCGCGGTTCCAATCAGGGCCTTTTTAACAATGCAGCGCAAAGCTGGAACCACGCATTCTACTGGCACTCCATGGCAGCTGAAAGCACAGCACCTTCTGCTGAGCTCGCTGCAAAGATTGACGAAGCATTCGGGTCAATCGACGAGCTCAAGCAGCAGTTGAAAGACCGCGGCGCCGGTCACTTCGCGAGCGGCTGGGTCTGGCTTGCAGAAAAAGATGGCAAGCTCTCCATTGAAGAGACGCATGATGGCGACACGCTGGCAGACAGTGATTTCAATCCGCTTCTGACGATCGACGTGTGGGAGCACGCCTATTATCTCGATCACCAGAACAAGCGTCCTGCCTATCTCGATGCTGTCGTTGAGCAGAAACTCAATTGGGCGTTCGCAAGCGAAAACCTGGCGCGCGGCACGACCTGGACTTACGCTTCGTAAGAACCGCTTAGTTCTGCATGAAAAAAGCCCGGCTGCATCGATGGATGCGGTCGGGCTTATGTTTTGGGAGAGTGATTTAAGCCTGAGATTTAAGGCTTGGCAGCCAAACCATTGCCTGCAGCAACATCATCGAGCTCTTGCAGGATAGCGCGATGCGCACCTGCATCTTCGATAGAGCGTTGCGGGATCGAACCTTCAGCGAGCATGGAATTCAGCGCTGCACGCGCGCGGCCAACCCGGCTTTTGATCGTGCCAACCGCGCATCCGCAGATATTCGCAGCTTCTTCATAAGAGAAACCGCCCGCACCAACCAACAGCAAGGCTTCGCGCCTCTCAGGTGGAAGTGTCAGCAATGCGCGGTGCATGTCAGACAAGTGGATTGGTTCTTCCTGGCCTGCTGGAGCGGTCAAGATGCGCTCAGCCACGGTCTCGTCATATTCACCGCGGAAACGGTTGCGGCGCATATCGGTGAGGTAGGCATTGCGCAGGATGACGAAGGTCCAGGCGCGCATTGATGTGCCCGGCTCGAAACGTTCTTGAGCGGCCCATGCCTTTAGCAAGGTTTCCTGTACGAGATCGTCTGCCATGTCAGGCCTTCCGCAAAGACCGCGCGCAAATGCACGCAGATGCGGGACGACTTCTGTCAATTCACGCTTGAAGTCCGCTTTTTCAGACGCGGTGCGCTTTGGCTTGTCGGTTGTCTTTGCCTTCGCCATCAGCTTTTCCCGCCGCTTTCAGCTTCGTCCAGCTTAGAGAGCAAATCCTTGAAACTGTCAGGCAAGGGCTCATCGACAACGGAATCATACATCTTTCGCAGACCATCGGCCCATTCCGGCTTTGGCGCTTGACCAGCAGCTGGTGCGCCAGATTTCTCTGACGGCTGCTTGAAATGCTTGTCCTGAAGTTCTTTACCCGATCCCATTGTATCCTTCCTCGCGACCCGGCGAGTGACTACCCCCCCTGATCCTCCATAATGGATGCGAACACTGCGTTGCTCGGATCGAATAGGGAACGAAAGGTCTAGTTTTTGGTTCCCAGCAAACGGATAAGCAGCCATATCTACGCATAAAGATGGATCAATCGTCACTCTCTCAACAGGCCGCCCGAAGAGCCTCTAAAGCTCAGCGAGAGCCGAGCGTGACCGAACCACCGGTGCCGCTTGAGAAGCTCGATCAGGCCGAGACTCAACGCCGGCGTGGTCGTGCATGGTTGATGCAATACCCGCGTGCTGTGCCAATTGCGATATTCATCGCGATCCTTGCGATCACCGGCCTTAGTGTTTTTGCCATTGAGAAGGGCGAGAGCAAGCGCGAGCGTGCTGCGCTGGACGATGCGGCCCAATCTGTTGCAGCAGCCATTGATCGGCGCGGACACACCAGCGCATCTTATCTGCGTGCTGGCGCCGCTCTAGCGGCATCCGTGGACACGATTGACCTGCCGCTGTTCCGCCGGTTTGTTTATGAGCTGCGGTTGGATGCCGATACACGCGGCGCAGAAGGTATTGGTTGGGCTGAAGCGCTTACGCCACGCGAGTTGGCGTCCTATCAGGCTCGTATTGGCGACCAGATGAGCCGTGCTATCGAGATTACTCCTACTCCAGATCCAAATGCTCAACTGTTAGTCCCCGTCACATTTCTGGAGCCTGATACAGAACGCAACCGGCGTGCGTTCGCGTATGATATGTACTCAGAGCCGGTCAGACGTGCAGCCATGGACGAAGCGGCACGATCTGTGCGGCCTGTGGCGAGTGCACCGATTGTGCTCGCTCAGGAAGGCGAAAGCGATGAACCAGGTTTTCTTGTTTACATGCCTGTTTTTGAAGACTTCGAGAGCGGGAGAAGGCTGAAGGGGTTCATTTACAGCCCTTTCAACGCGCGCGATTTCCTTACGAATGCAGTCGAATTGTCCGGCGCGCGTCAGGTCAGTGTCAGCCTGTATGATCTTCGCGTTGACCCGGACACATTGCTCGCAACTGTTGGCGACGTGGGACCGTCAACTATGATCACGCGAGAGAATGTCGAAATCGCAAACCGTCCGTTCGCTATGGAAATCCGTGCGGCGCATCGCAGCGCTCTTTCCCCCTTATCGATGGCGACTTTGCTTTTCGGCCTGGCTGTTGCAAGCCTGCTGATGTTGCTCGCGCGGCTTCTTACGCAACAGGCCGTCGAAGATGAAAAGGCGCTTGAGCGATTTGCGCAGCAGGTCTCTATCCGGGATTCGCTGACGCGTGAGCTCAACCACCGGGTTAAGAACACGCTTGCGAATGTGTTGTCGATCATATCGCTGACGCGCAGGCGCACTTCAAATCTGGACGAATTCGCCAATGGTCTGGAAGGGCGCATCCGAGCGATCTCCGCAACCCATGCGCTGCTGACCAACTCTGAGTGGGGTACAACGCCAATCCGGTCCGTCATCGAGGTCGAGGTAGCACCCTATTCAAAGGAGCATAGTGGCGCAGTGCAGATGTCGGGGCCTCAAGTTGAGCTTGCGCCCAATGATGCGCTGTCGCTCGGGCTAGCGATCCATGAACTTGCGACAAATGCAGCCAAGTTTGGTGCTCTCAGCGATGAAAGCGGTTCTGTAAATGTAAGCTGGGAGCTTGCGAGCGAGAACCTTGCCATCGTGCAGTGGGTGGAAAGCGGAGGCCCTGCGGTGGTTTCAGAGCGCAAACCGGGGTTTGGTACCGATCTGATCGAGAAGATCGTAGCGCACGAGCTACGCCATCCCGTCGATCTGGAATTCCACGAGAATGGCGTGCGCTGTACGTTGCGTGTGCCCGTCCGCGAGCATGGCGAATTTCAATTGCGCAGCTCGTCAGACGATTAGGCTGATTGCTCAGATGGGCTTGCTGTGCCCGAAGAACAGGGCTTGGCTGATTGCTGCGCGTACCGTCCGCTCTTCGAACGGTTTCGTGATCAGGTAAGTCGGCTCTGGCCGGTCACCCGTCAACAGCCGCTCCGGATAGGCTGTGATGAAGATCACCGGTACGTCTGAAATCGCAAGAATATCTCCCACGGCATCAATGCCGGAAGAACCATCGGCAAGCTGAATGTCCGCCAGTACGAGGCCGGGTGTCTTATCAGCGACCAGTTCCTGCGCTTGGGTGCGGGTTGCAGCCGTTCCGAAAATCTCATGGTCAAGGCCTGAGACAAGATCTTCAAGCTGCATGGAAATCAGCGGCTCGTCTTCGATAATGAGAACACTGGTCGCTGCTTCGCGATCAATCTCGGCAATGGCTTCATCAATGAGGCCGGTAACCGCTTGAGGTTCCAGATTCATGATCTCAGCGGCTTGCGGAATGCTGAAATTTTCCAAGGTCGTCAGCAGCAAGGCTTGCCGGTTCAAAGGCGTGATCGCAGTAAGCTTGGCAGAAGCGATGCTGTCGGCCGCGTTGCCTTCATTCTGCTCGATATCGATATAAGCCGACGACCAGACAGAATTGAAAGCGCGATACAGAGCAACACGTCCCTGTTCGAGAGACTGTTTGAGCGCACTGTCTTCTAGTGCAGCTTCCAGAGTAGCTCTTACAAACGCGTCCCCTGTTGCTTGTGAGCCGGTTAGCGCACGCGCGTACCGCCTGAGATAAGGAAGTTGAGCGGCGATTTTTTCACTGAGTGCCATGCGGTATATCTCTCCCGTGCTGCGCGTATGTGGGGATCACTGTGCGCAGTGTTAAACCCGGTCATCCGGTCTTCTACTCAGGGAAACCACTCGGGTCCGAAAAAAGTTTCAAAAAATGTCATCGCGCGGGAACCCCTGTTTCAATGGGGCATTCTCTTATTGTCACCGCCGAGACCCCCCTCCCGTCCAAGCGGCTGGTGATACGATCCCGAAGGCCTTCGTTCTCCATTGGTGAACGGAGGCCTTTTTCGTTGAGCTCTGCAGAATGTCGTTCCCAGCCGTCAGAGCGCCTTTTCAAACACCCAGTATTCGCGGTTGATGCTGCTATCGATCGCATCGGCGATGGCTTTCATGCCTTCATTGTCATCAAGGATCCAACCGATCTCGCCGCGCTGACTGTTATACTTCTCAACCGCGTTGATCCGGATCTGGCTTATCATCATAAAGGCCAGCTGGCTCGCCATGCGGGAGTTGTGCAACTCTTTCATGACGCCCATGAGCGGGACGCGCATGCCGGACCCTGTTGGATTGCGCATCCACCTCAGCAAGTGAAACCAGCCAAACGGGAAGATCTTGCCGTCCACTTTCTTCAGCACATGGTTCACATCCGGAAAGGTCAGCATGAAAGCCATGGGTTTGCCGTCGACTTCTGCGATCATATTCAGTTCTTCATGGATGATCGGACGCAGCTTCTTGCCAGCATAAGCGATTTCGTCGGGCGTGAACGGAACAAAACCCCAATTGCTGGACCACGCATCGTTGAGGATCCCGAGAATGATTGCCGCTTCGCTGTCCCATTCCTTTTTGCGCACTTGCCGTACCGTGATGCGTTCGTTGCGCTCGCCGGACTTCACAATCCGCTGGATCAGCGGCGGAAAACCCTGCGTGACATCAAGATCGTAAGTGAGCAGCGTCTTGGCCTTGGCGTAACCTGCATTCTCAATCCAGCCGCGATATTCAGCCGGATGATGGCCCATCATGATCATCGGCGCATGGCCCTGACCTTTGACGAGCAAGCCGGGCTCCTCCCATACAGACATGGAAATGGGGCCTAGCGCGCGGGTCATGCCTTCGCGCCTCAGCCAGTCCTCAGCGGCCGCGAGCAACGCTTTCGCGACGGTTTCATCGGCTGCGTCGAAATAGCCAAAATTGCCAGTCCCTGGACCAAAGCCTTGCTCGGCAGGCATGGTCAGCGCGAGTTCGTCAATATGCGCAGAGATTCGCCCGACTGCTTGCCCGCCACGCTTTGCGATGAAGAGTTGAGCGCGCGCATGTCCGAAAAACGGGTTCTTGTCCGGATTGACGAGTTCCAGCTGCTCGCTGCGAATTTGCGGCACGGAGTGAGGCAGGCGAGCCGCAAAATCGCGTCCCAGATCAACGAATTGCGCTCGTCCCTTCTTGCCAGAAACCGGCTCGATCACTATCTGCGCGTCGCTCACTCGTTTGACCCCATCCGCATTGGTATATTCAGGCTGCATTAGCTCTGCGTGTGCACATTGCGCCAAGTCAAGCAACTCAAGCGATTACTCTGTTAGAGAAACCGAGTTTGTCCTCGCACCGGAAAATGCGGTAAGGGGCAGCTTGGAATTGAAGATCATGAATGCAAACGTAGCCATCGACCCTGCCGATCCGGCAAAAATAGCCCGTCCAACGCGGCTCGATTTCCTGTCGAGCGATGATAAGGACATGCTTCGTGCTGCGCGTGATGCTGTGAAGGATCTGGGCCAGGCAAAGGGCGCGATCTATTGGCCCGACATGCTGGTCTCAGCGGCTGTGGGATATGGCGGGATTGCCTTTGCGGTTCTGACATCTTCGCTGCCGCTAGCGATATTGAGCGGTCTCATTGCAGCGCTGGCATTCTATCGCGCGCTCATGTTCATTCATGAACTTACGCATATTCACCGTGATGCGCTGCCGGGCTTTCGGCTTGGCTGGAACCTGCTGGTCGGTATCCCGCTGCTAACGCCTAGCTTCATGTATGAAGGTGTGCACACGCTGCATCACAAGCGCACGCAATATGGCACGATCGAAGATCCGGAATATCTGCCACTCGCGCTGATGAAGCCATGGTCTTTGCCGGTCTTTGTGCTGATCGCACTGCTTGCGCCGATCGGTCTGCTCTTGCGCTTCTCCGTTCTCGTACCGCTTGGCGCGATCATTCCGCCAGTGCGGAGGATTGTATGGGGGCGCGCTTCCTCGCTTTCCATCAATCCCGATTTCCGCCGCAAGCCGCCCGAAGGCGCATTCCGCAAGCGAGTGCTGTGGCAAGAGACAGGCGGGATGCTGTGGGCCTGGACCATTCTGGCAAGCACCAGCGTGCTGGGCTGGCGTCCGCTGCTTATCGCACTGGCAATCCTCTCGCTCACCGCTGTGCTCAATCAGCTGCGTACACTGGTGGCGCATCTGTGGGAGAATGAAGGCGAGCCGATGACGGTAACCGCGCAGTTCCTCGACAGTGTGAATGTTCCGCCGCCGGGGCTTGCTGCTGAAATCTGGGCGCCGGTTGGCTTGCGCTATCACGCGCTGCACCATTTGATGCCGTCCATGCCGTATCACGATCTGCCGGAAGCGCATCGCCGCTTGAAGAAACAGCTGGGCGACGCGTCAACCTATGACGGCGCGAACCATCCGGGCATGCTGTTTCTCGTTGGAAAGATCGCACGCAGCACGATGGTGCCGCGCTAAAACTCGTCCAGAAAACGGATCATTGCGCAGCGCCGCTCCGGCGGGAGACCGTGATCCGCTTCCACTGCCAATTCGCCTGCAAGGCGCGGATGAGCATCAAGCGCTGTCACTTCTTCAAAACCGATCCGCTCATAAAACGGAGCGTTCCATGCGACATCGCGAAAGGTCGTCAGCGTCACAGCCTTGAAGCCGCTATTGCGCGCATCGATGAGGCAAGCGCGCAGCAGGCCGGCGCCAATCCCGCGTTGCTGGAAATCGGGGTGAACGTCCATTTCCCAGATATGGAGCTCTCGTTGGAAGGGCTCGCTGACGAGGAAGCCAGCCATTGCCTCCCCGACATGCGCGACCAGAGAGTGCCCTTTGCGGATATATCGCTCCAGCTTCTCGACCGGGAGAGTATGCGTCCCCGCGATCCCGGCAAGGCCTTCTGCGTCTTTAAAGAGCACGCCCGCTGCGGCCTCGATTGCTGGCATTGCTGCGGCATCTGGCAAACGCGCAAGGCGGAGCGACCAATCGCTGCGCTTGGCGCTCATTCTTCTGTGCGGATAAGGACTGCTTCGCCGACTAGCAGAAACAGCATGAAAGGCGCCCAAGCGGCGAGGAAAGGCGGATAGCCGCCGAAGCTCCCCATAGCGAGCGCGGCATTGTCGACGACGAAATAGGCAAAGCCCAAGGCCATTCCAATGATGGCGCGCACGAACAATTGGCCGGAGCGCGCAAGACCAAAAGCGGCCACCGCGCCTAGCAAAGGCATAAGGAAAGCGGACAGCGGCCCAGAGATCTTGTGCCACCATTTGGCTCTTAATTCTGCAGTCCGTTTGCCGACCGCTTCATAGTCGTCGATCGCTTGCCCCAGTTCGAAAAAGCCTGTGGAATCAGGGTCGACCGCTTCCAGCTCGATCTGTTCTGGTGTGATCCCCTGGCCAACGACAAGGCCGTCCAGCTCGTCAGTGGCTGCGGCTGCGACATCAAAGCGCACAGGGTCCTGCAATTCCCAGCCGGGGCCTGCGTAGACAGCACTGCTGGCTTTCACTTGCTGACGCAGCATCCCGCCAGCTGCGCGCTCGTACCAAGTCACATCCTGCATGACAGTGTCCGTGCCTTTGCCGTTCAGCCGCGCGGCTGTCATGATGTTCGCGTCATCGGTCAGATAGATGTTGGCACGCGTTTCTGCGCTTTCCGGCACTGCTCCGTAATCGGTTGCCTCCCATGCCTTGAGTGTGCCGCTCGCGCGGGTCACGACACTCTCATTGAACGCAAAACTCACAATAGAGACAGCGGCGGCTGTCATTAGCAGAGGCGCGAGCACTTGATGCGCGGAAAGCCCGGCGGCCTTCATGGCGATTACTTCGGAATTCTGATTGAGGGTGATCAGCGTGATGATGGTTGCAAGCAGCACGGAATAGGGCAGGAAGCGGGCGATCAGCTGCGGTATTCGAAGGCTCGCATAGGTCCAAAGCTCGCCTTGGCCATTGCCTTCGACTGCAAGGATCTTGCCGCTATTGGACAGCAGGTCGAGCATCATCAACACCAGAACCAGCATCACAAGCACAGCAAAGATGCGCACGACGAACAGCCGCGCGAGGTAGAAAGTCAGCGTCTTGGAAGGAAAGAAGTCGAGCTGCATATCTGGCGCTGTCTAATGCTACTCTGCCGGTGCAGATTCAAGCGTTGCATCGCTGCGTTCCGCAGTCACGCGTTGCCGTTTGGGCGCGAACAGTTTGCGCAGACGCTTGGTGAGCTTGCCAAACGCCGTCTCCAGCGCGCCAATCGCTTGTCCGCCCGGAACGTATGCGACCCGGTAATACATCCATAGGATCAGCGCCGCGAAAATGAAAAACGGCCCCCATAAGGCAATGATCGGGTCCACTCTGCCTAGCGCTGCCACGTCCTCTCCATACTGGTTCACCTTGTGATAGGAGACGACCATAATGATGGAGACGAACACTCCAAGCGCGCTGGTTGATCGTTTAGGCGGGATCGCAAGTGCGACCGCCAGCATCGGCAGCATGATCATCATAACCACTTCGACCAGGCGGAAGTTGAAACTCGCCTGGCTCGCATCGCGTTTGGCTTCAGGCTGATCATCGCTCCAGCCGATCCGAAGAAGTTCAGGCAGGATATATTCGCGCTCAGCATCGCCGCGTGCGCGGAACTCGTCGATCGTCGGCAAGTCGATGGGCAAGTCATGCCGGGTGAAGCTGAGCACTCTGGGCGTGGTGTTTTCGGCACCAGTGTCTTGCACAATCGTGCCGTCAGTGAGGCGAAGGATGATGGTATCAGGATCATCGCTGGTCGCGAGAAACGAGCCTTCGCGCGCGCTGATCGACAGCACTTGCCCCTTGGTGTTGGCAACGCGGGCGAAGATGCCGACAAGCCTGCGCCCATCGTCTTCGCTTTCTTCAATTCTGAGCGCCATCCGGTCAGCCAGCGTTGTGAACTCACCGACTTTGATCGACGCACCGAGCGCGCCGGAGCGGAGTTCATACTCCATCTGCTCGTAGTAATAGCGGCTCAAAGGCTGGATGAAGAAGACCAGCGAGACATTCACAACCATCAGTATCGCTGTGAGTATGTAAGGAACGCGCAGCAGCCTGTTATAGCCGAGGCCCACCGCGCGCATCACATCAAGCTCGCTCGATGTCGCGAGTTTGCGGAAAGCAAGCAGGATGCCGAGGAGTAAGCCCAACGGTATCGCCAGGCTCGCATATTCAGGGATCAGCGCGCCCAGCATTTTGAAGACCACGCCGATGGGCCCGCCTTCTACCGCGACAAAGTCAAACAGCCGCAGCATCTTGTCGAGCAGCAGCAGCGTTGCAGCCAGCGCGAACACTCCCAGCATGGGGAACAGGACCAGCTTGAAAATATAGCGGTCTATGCTGGGAAAAAATCGTTCCACGGCGCTCGGATGCTATTGGTTAATGCTTACGTGAATGCCTCTAGCGGGAAAATTCCCGCGCGTCATGCTTTGCATGCGTTCTCGCAGATGACTGGCAGCTTACCAGAAGCGGCTTCCCGGAATGCCTTTGAAAGGCCCTGCTTCATACTGGCTGATCCAGCCGCCATAGAAGCTCCCCGGCTGCGGGGTGATTTGCTCGCCATCAACCAAGCATTGATCGAAAGGCTCGGGGTAGAATGCGAGATAGCCTGCGATAGGCGTGAAAGCGGGTGTCGGTTGTTCGTAGGACCACGCGGCCGCTTCAATACGCTCACCTTCCAGCGAAATGTCCCAATAGCTTGCCTGCCCTTTCCACTCGCACAAGGAGCGGCGCGGATTGCGCTTCAGATGCTCCATCGCGATGTCGCTTGGCGGAATGTAATAGGTCGGCGGATGGCTGGTTTCGAGCGTGCGCCACGCGTGTCTGCTATCGACCAGTATAGTCCTGCGATGGATGATCTGGATGCGGCGATCGGTTGGTTCAGCAATCGCTGGGCGAGGGTAGTCCCACACGCTTTCCTGTCCGGGCTCTACGGGATCAGGTTCAGGATGATGCGGCTGGCGCATGCACATGCCTCCGCTTGGTTGGTTTGAGGGTCAGGCCTTTTCCAGCGTGCATTGCAGCGGATGCTGGTTTTGCCGCGCGAAATCCATGACCTGGTTCACTTTGGTTTCAGCGACTTCGTAAGGGAAGATGCCGCATACACCGACGCCCTTCTGATGGACATGCAGCATGACCCGCGTCGCTTCCTCCAGATCCATGTTGAAGAACCGCTTCAGCACCATCACGACGAATTCCATCGGCGTGTAATCGTCATTCAGCATCAGGACTTTGTACTGGCTCGGCTTCTTTGGCTTTGCCTTGGTCTTGGTCGCAATACCGATTTCATTTTCGCTATCGGCATCATCGCCATCAGTGCCGGCGAGACGGACAGGCGCGATTACCCGAGCGCCTTGCGGCGCAAATTCTGCCCGATCGGGCGAAGAAAGGCGGGTTCGGTCCATCATGAGGTCAGGCGCAATATCGTATCCAATTGCATAATCGCAAGGTGGTGCGATGAAGTTAACGCATGAATGCGGCATTTGGGCTCAGCGGATGCTTATTGGAAACACCTGTCTGCCCAATACAAAAACCGAGGAGATCCACTCGGGATCCCCTCGGTCTGTACTTCCAACGGCTGGCTAAAGGGAGAGGGAGGCCAGCCCGTATGGAACGTTCAAAGGCTTATGCAGCCTTCGAGATCTTTTCTGCAGCAACGCTCACGCGGCTGGAGATCGGTGCGAAAGCGTCGTTGTACAGCTTTACGATCTCTTCCGTGCGCTTCGAGCTGTAAGAAACAACAGCGTCGAAGTTGCGGCGAACCAGTTCGCCCTGAAGCTGCATGAGTTCAGTTGGTGACTTAACAGCAGCCATCTTCTTCACGTCTGCAGTGACGGTTTCGACCACGGTCTTGCCGGTTTCAACATCAGCGCGAACCAGGTCCTGTGCGCCAGCGAACATCACTTTGCCGCTTTCAACGACTGCTTCGATGTTAGCCTTGTTGAACTCGCCAGCTTCGCTTGCCAATTCGCCAGCCTTGGCAGCAGCGGTCTTGAAACGCTCTTGAACGTCAGAAGCCATGTCTTTGGCCTGAGCAGTGAAATCGTTGGTTTTGGCAGTGGCCATGATCTTGTCCTTCAATTGGATAACAGGATTGTCGGTTGAAACTTTGGTTTTCGCAGCGCTCTTGGCTGGAGCTTTCTTCGCTGCGGTTTTCTTCGCTACTGCCTTTTTGGCAGGCGCTTTCTTCGCAGCGACTTTCTTTGCCGCAGCACGCTTCTTGGCCGGAGCCTTCTTCGCTGCAGTCTTCTTGGCAGGTGCTTTCTTAGCTACTGCCTTCTTGACCGCCGCAGGCTTTACCTTGGGCTTGGGCGCGTCAGCTTCGACAGCTTTCTCAACTGCCTTTTCGCTTACGTTTTTCTTTGCAGCCGCGTCAGCATATGCCTTTTCAGCAGCAGCATCGATTTTTGATGTGGCATTAGTAGCCATGAGAACCTCGTCTTTGTTGCAGTGCACAAAATAGGCATTGCAACTGCGAAGTCAAGCATTTTTTGTGCAGTGCACAATAACCGATATAGCGCTGCAGTTTGAGTGGTTTAGCGCGTTTTTACATAGCGGCCGGGTGCGTCTTCGATGACTTTATCACCCTTTCCGCCCGGCTTGCGCTTGCCTTTCGCAGGGACTTTTTCCGCATCCTGATCGTGCAGCCAGTCAAGCCAATGCGGCCACCAACTGCCCGGATGCTCTTGTGCCCCTGCAATGAAATCATCAAGCGACTTCGCTTTGCTATCGCCGGTCCAGTACTGATATTTCCCGGCCGCTGGCGGGTTCACAACGCCTGCAATGTGGCCGGAGCCAGCGAGGATAAAGGTCAGCGGCCCCTGGAAGTGCTCTGTGATCCGCCACACACTTGGGGCAGGGGCGATGTGATCTTCCTTGCCGGCCTGCACATATGTCGGTGTCTTCACCTTTGTGAGATTGATCTTGGTGCCGTCAGCCTCAAGAGCATTGGGCTGGACCAGTTTATTGTCACGATAGAGATCGCGCAGATAATCGCCATGCCATTTGGCAGGCAGATTGGTCACATCGCCATTCCAGTGCAGCAAGTCGAAGGCAGGGTAGTCTTCGCCCAGCAGGTAATTGTTGACCACGTAGTTCCAGATCAGGTCTTTGCCGCGCAGTGAATTGAACGTCGCGGCCAGATAGCGCCCGTCCAAATAGCCTTCTGTCGAGAGGCTCTCGATCATTTCAAGCTGGGAATCGTCGATGAAATGCTTGAGCTCGCCGCTCTTTTCGAAATCGACTTGCGCTGTAAAGAAAGTCGCGCTTTTGACTTTATCGGCTTCCTTGCGTTTCGCCAGTACGGCCAATGTCGCCGCCAGGGTGGTTCCGGCAACACAATAGCCGATCGTATGGACGCTTTCGACCTTGAGCCTTGCCTGCACATGATCGATCGCATCGATCTGCGAGCGGATGTAATCATCCCAAACGACATCCTTCATGCTCGCGTCAGCCGACTTCCAGCTGACGACGAATACCGTAATCCCTTGATCAACCGCCCATTTGATGAAGCTCTTCTTGGGCGTGAGGTCGAGAATGTAGAACCGGTTGATCCATGGCGGGAAGATCACAAGCGGCGTTTCAAGCACTTCTTCTGTCGAGGGGCTGTACTGCACCAGTTGATAGAGCGGCGTTTCATGAACCACCTTTCCTGGCGTTGCAGCGAGGTTTTCTCCAAGCGTAAATGCGTCGGAATCTGTGTGAGTGAGCTGACCGCGCTTCAGATCATTCACCAGATGGCGCATGCCGTTGATCAAGTTTTGGCCCCTGGTCTCCAGTGTACGCTTCAAAACAACCGGATTGGTCGCGAGGAAATTGGCCGGGCTCATCGCTTCCACCAGCGCCGTTGTCGCGAATTCCAGCTGCTGCTTTTTCTCTGGCGCAATACCTTCCACCTGCTTGGCGGACTGGATGAAATACTCAGCCAGCATCAGATAGGTCTGATGGAGGACAGCGAAAGCCGGGTGCTCCGCCCAGGCCGGATCAGCAAAGCGGCGATCTTGTTTGGGCAATACGGGCTTTTCTTCCGCATCCGGCTTTGTCGCGAGCGATGTAAAGCGCTGAAAGACGCTCTGCCACATTGCCATGGTATCGCCAGCCAGCTTTGCCTGAAGCGCGAACGGACCGGACGGAACTTGCTTGGCAAGAGATTCCGTCATCAGCATGAAACGCATCGGATCAAACGGGTTGGCCCCGCTTTTGTTATCTTCATTGTCAGACTGCTGCTGGACAAACTGCAGCCAGATGTCTTTGAGCTCTTGCGCAGTTGCGGCCCAAGTGGCTGCTTCCTCGCTATCGCCCGCGGTCCCCTTGAGCAGATTGACCAACGGAAGCTTGTCGGAAAGGCCACCGGCGAGCTCGCGCATGGCCTCGCCCTGCATATCGAAAAGTGCACGCATCGGGCCGGTTGCCTCGCTCCAGAGCTCGTTTGGGTCCTTGGTCATGTGATGCGTTCCGATAGCAGATTGGATTAATATTCGATGGAATAGCGAAAGTGGCTTCCCACTTCACGTAATATTCGCATAGATTCCTATGCAGAGAAGGGCAGTTGGTTCCTGCCCATTACAACAGCCGCAAAGGCAGATCGATAGGACTTATGGACGACCAATTTTACCGCATGAAGCGCTTGCCGCCTTACGTTATCGCTGAAGTTAACGGCATGCGGCATGCGGCGCGTCGTGCGGGCAAGGACATAATCGATCTGGGCATGGGCAATCCTGATCAGCCGCCGCCCGCGCATGTGATCGAGAAATTGTGCGAAGTCGCGCAGAAGCCGGATGCGCATGGCTATTCGCAATCTCGCGGCATTCCGGGATTGCGCAAAGCACAGGCCGGATATTACGAGCGCCGTTTCGGGGTCGATATCGACCCTGAGACCGAAGTCGTCGTGACGATGGGCTCGAAAGAAGGTCTTGCGAGCCTCGCTAACGCGATCACAGCCCCGGGCGATGTCGTTCTTGCGCCCAATCCATCCTATCCGATCCATACTTTCGGCTTCATCATCGCAGGCGCGACTATCCGCGCAGTGCCGACGACGCCGGACGAAGAATATTGGCGCGCGCTTGAGAACGCGATGAACTTCACAGTCCCGCGTCCCAGCGTGCTGGTTGTGAACTATCCTTCGAACCCGACTGCTGAAGTTGTCGATCTCGCATTCTATGAGCGTCTGGTTGATTGGGCGCGCGACAATGGCGTGTGGATCCTCTCTGATCTTGCATATTCCGAACTCTATTTTGACGGCAACCCAACGCCTTCGATCATGCAGGTCAAAGGTGCAAAGGATGTTGCCGTCGAATTCACGAGCATGAGCAAGACCTATTCCATGGCCGGCTGGCGCATGGGATTTGCAGTTGGCAACAAGCAGCTGATTGCAGCGATGACACGCGTGAAAAGCTATCTCGACTATGGTGCGTTCACGCCGATCCAGGCCGCAGCATGTGCCGCGATCAACGGCCCGCAAGATATTGTCGCAAGCAATCGGGAGCTTTATCACAAACGCCGCGATGTGATGGTCGAAGCGTTTGCGCGCGCGGGATGGGAAATCCCGGCACCGCCTGCGTCCATGTTTGCATGGGCACCCTTGCCACCCGCTTTGAAGGACATGGGCAGCTTGGAGTTCTCCAAGCAATTGCTGACGGAAGCTGAAGTCGCAGTCGCCCCCGGCGTCGGTTATGGCGAAGAAGGCGAGGGGTTTGTTCGCATCGCCATGGTCGAAAATGAACAGCGTCTGCGGCAAGCCGCTCGCAACATTAAACGCTGGTTTGGTTCACTGGGAATTAACGCCGGAAATTAAATCCTTCGAAAACAGCGACTTTCAAATAGCCCGCTTGACTGAACCATTTCGGAGCTAAAAGTTAGCCGAAGGGTTGAGTTAAATGATTATGGCTTTTGAGGAAGATTCGGCGAGATCCAGGATCGTGCAGGAACTGACTGCGCGTCAGCGTTCCGTAATGGAGCGCATAGATCGGCGCGTCCCTATCAAGGTTATCGCTAGCGAACTGGGTGTCTCCGAAACACGCATCAATCAGCATATTCGCGCTCTGAAAGATATCTTTGAAGCTGGTAGCCTGAATGAATTGGTGGAGAAATACCGGGCTCGTCAGCGCGCACAAGCGAATGCACCTGAAACCACCCCCTACAGAAAACCTGAATACAGTAAAAAGCAGCTCCCCGAAGAAACAGCCTTGGCCGATTACCGGCTCCGGGACAGCGCTTCGGATCAGTCCGCTGGGTCGTACGCTCCCGTGATGTCTTTGATGGCATCAGGAGCGGACCAGTCAGAACCGAACATTGTCCCCGGGGTGCTCGACGGCGAGAATGCTGTCATCTTTCGCCTTGCCGCCATTGTCGGGATTGCATTCGGAATCCTTGCTGCAGTGGTGTTGTCGGTTACAGCGGCATTGGCATTGAGCGAAGCGATGGAAGGTGTTGCTGCCGTCCCCGAGGAGAATCTGTGACCACCGCAGGAGCACGGTGGTCAGATGGAGACCACTCAATGACTGACCGTATTCTTGCAGACGCATACAACCTTAAGAAACTGATCCGTGAAGCTGAGGCCTTGGCAGACGAATCCATGCTCGCATTCGCAAAGCTGCGTCAGGCGATGATCGCCGCAAGACAAAACCCCGCAGTCGAAGTCGACACCGGGCAGCGCGCTTTGATGCGCCTCACTCAGGCGGAACAGCAAGCAATGTCTATGTCGACAAGCCTGTTGCGCGTCCACGATGAGTTGAGCAAGGTCGCGCGTACCACCGCTGTAATGGACGAGGACATCCCGACAGAATTGGAACCGTCAGGTTTGGTTGACGAAGGCTCGCCAGCAAAGACTCTCCAAGCCGCATAAGTTCCACACGCTCATGCTCGATCTCATCCTGGAATACCGTGACGAAGGACAGCGCGTTCTTGGCTTCGTGATTTGCCTTTGCGCGCTGCGCTGGGGCGGTGCACCGGAGCGCTGGACAGCACTTGTACTGCTGCTGGTATTTCAAGTCGGTGATGCGATCTATCACTTGATCTTTGGAGCAGGGTTCGAGCTGAGCGATGTCGATGTTGGCCACGCAGTGCTTGATGTTACGGCATCAGTGCTGCTGGTCGGCATCGCGCTGCAAGCTAACAGGCTTTACCCCTTGTGGATTGCAGCATTCCAATTGGTCGCCACGACCGCTCACGTCGCACGCGAGATTGCTGAAATGATGAAGCCCATCGCTTATGCAATTCTCGCGATCTCTCCCTCTTATTTCCAATTGCTGATCTTGCTTGGTGGCCTTGCTTACCATCTGAAACGCAAAAAAATCTGGGGTGATTATCGTGACTGGCGTCGAAAGGCATTGGCCTGATTGGGACTGATTACGATTACTCTGAATATGAGGGCAAGAATTTGCAGCGAGGAAACGACGAAAAGCCTGCAAGTCTTGCACTAGCCTGGGAGGGCGCAATGAAAATGAATTCAGTCTCTCGTCTGTCGGAAGACGAGAACATCATGATGCCGCGCTTCATGGAAGCAGGCGATGTCACACTGGACCTGTTCCATCGGGATGGGCGAGTTCAGGACAAGTGGCTTCATCTGCATCCGCGAGAGTTCGCTTTGTTCTGGCGCATGGCAGAAAGTCCAGGCGAGGCTTTGACGCGCCAGCAATTGTTGGAAGATGTTTGGCGGATCAATTTCGATCCGGAAACAAACAGCCTTGCAGTCCATATTTCTCGGCTGCGGTCCAAGCTGGAGCCGTTCAAGCTCGATCATATGGTCGAAACTCTACCCGACGGCGGGTACCGTTTGAACGCTCCGATTGGGCCGAGCAGCTTCCGTTTCAGCCGCGCGCCCTGGTAAATTGTCTGCCCTGCAATAACTCGTAAACTGAGTGTGGACAGCGTAACTGACTTCAGTCAGGAAGGCCTTCGAAGATCTTGATCTGAGAGGACCATCGATGAGCGATTGCGAGCGTGTCACTTATGAACTGATTGAAGCAGGGGTGGCGCATGTCCGTCTGTCGCGGCCGGACAAGATGAATGCGCTGGACCCTGCGATGTTCGATGCAATCGCAGCGATCGGCGAAGAGCTTGCTAGCTTGAAAGGTCTGCGCGTGGTCGTGCTCTCAGGCGAGGGACGCGCTTTTTGTGCCGGGCTCGATGTTTCAGGTTTCTCGCAGCCCACCGGTTCAGGCGCGAAGTCGCTTACAGAGCGTACGCACGGCAACTCGAACTTGCCGCAGCAAGTGGCCATGACATGGCGCAAATGCCCGGTTCCTGTGATCGCTGCGGTCCATGGAGTGTGCTTTGGCGGAGGCCTTCAGATCGCGAGTGGCGCGGACATTCGCATTGTGGCGCCGGACACGCGCATGGCGATCATGGAGATGAAATGGGGCTTGGTGCCTGATATGGGCGGCTATGCCTTATGGCGCGGCCTTGTTCGCGGCGATGTCTTGCGCGAACTCATTTACACCAATCGCGAGTTTAGCGGCGAAGAGGCGCTTCAGCTGGGGCTCGCGACGCATGTCGATGCGGATCCCCTTGCCCGCGCGATGGCGCTCGCAGAGATCATTGCGAACAAAAATCCCGAAGCAATCCGCGCTGCCAAGCGTTTGCAGGACGTGATGGACGATGAGCCGACTGATGCGATCCTGATGGCGGAAAGCGTGGAGCAGGATAAAATTATCCGGCAACCCAATCAGGTGGAAGCGGTCATGTCGGAAATGCAAAAGCGCGCAGCGAACTTTACTGACGTGTGAGCGGACGTGGGCTAAAATTAGCCGAACACCGCCACGCATTGCATCCCGTCGAGGATCTGCTCGCCTTTTGTATTCCAAACGCGCAGGCGCTCAGATGAATAGCCATGGTCTGCATGCTGGCTCGCATTTTCTGAAAGCCACCACCCGTCCTCGGTTTCAGGCTCCGGGTCCAAGATATTGAACGACCAATTGATCGAGCTGATCGGTCCCTGGCGCTGCATGGCGCGCATGGCGCCTGGCGGCAGAACGTCACCCAGCAGGACCAGCTCGCTTATGCGGTCAAGCTCTGCACGATCTTTGAGGCGCGCCCAGCGACGCACAGTCGGCTCGCCCGGACCGCGTTGATCCTGCGCACGATGGATTTCGAAATGCTGTTTCAGGAATTCAGGCGCGCGCTCGGTTGAAACGATCTCATTGTCCTGCGGCAGGCCCGGCCAGTCTGCAACTTTGCTTGCGGGATGCTTGGCATTGGGCTCGCGTTCAGAGCCAAACAGGAAGAACGCGGTAAAAGCGCAGCCCTGATCGGTCCAAATCTCGCTGCGCACTTGTGCGACATTGCGACCTTGCCGGACGATTTCACGCCTAAGCTCGATCTCTGGCCCGAACGGCGAGACGAATGTCGCTTGTACAGCGCGCAGCGGCGGCAATCCATCGAATGCGCGGATCGCGGACGTGTAAGCAATGAGGGCAGAGGCCCCGCCATAGACCGCGCGCCCTTGCGCCCAGGTCTCATGCGCGGACAGACTGACCGGTCCGCCAGTTGCTGTAATAGGGTCGATCAGGTCTGAAATGCTCATGACCCATGCCCTTTTGCGAATTGTGCGGCCTTCGTCCAGACTGACTTAACGTAAAGCGTCTTTGGGCTGATGATTGTTTGCCTTGCACTGCAAAGGCGATTGCCTTGCGCGCACGGAATCGCTAGGTGCCGCATCTCGCTCCGAAAGGACGGACGAGGCCCGATGGCGGAGTGGTGACGCAGAGGACTGCAAATCCTTGTACGCCGGTTCGATTCCGGCTCGGGCCTCCACATCCCTGCAATGGCGCAGCGCGCCTTCGCAAGTGCCGCTTTAGCTCAGTTGGTAGAGCACATCATTCGTAATGATGGGGTCAGCAGTTCGAGTTTGCTAAGCGGCACCACTTGCCTGTTTGCGCCGATGCTCTCAAACGCCTTTTCCGGCGCTCAAACGCAACTATAGTGCTGCGCAGCCTTGCTGATGGCATGAAGCTTTTCGAAAGCTCAAAACACCTGCATCATTTACACATATAAAAATATCTTTATATCCGCTTTCGTAATGCAGGTTGAATCGCTCTTCAGGGCCTTGGCCGACCCCACCCGATTGCGCATTGTGCGCTTGCTGGGCGCGATGGAGCTTGCCGTAGGCGAGCTTGCGCAAGTGCTTGGACAGAGCCAGCCGCGCGTCTCTCGCCATGTCGGCATCCTTTGCGATGCAGGGTTCGCTGAACGGCGCCGCGAAGGCAGTTGGGTTTTCCTGCGCGCTGCAACCGGCAGTGAGAACAGCTCCAATGTGAGCAAAGGCATTACCCGCCTTCTTGCCGAGGCTGAGCAGGAAGATCCCGAATTCGGAGCGCAGTGCGAAGAAGACCGGCGCAAACTGAACGCTATTCGTTCTGCACGGCAAGACACCGCAGAAGACTATTTCACCCGCCATGCATCTGAATGGGATGAATTGCGCAGCCTCCATAGCCCCGACCAATTGGTCGAAGCCAAGCTCGCTGAACTGCTTGGCGATGGCTCTTTAGGCCGTGTGCTTGATATTGGTACCGGTACAGGGCGGATGGCAGAGCTGTTTGCGCAATCTGCAGAGCATGTTGTCGCGCTCGACAAGAGCCTGGAAATGCTGCGAGTGGCACGTGCTAAACTTCAGCATTTGCCGACCCAGCAGGTTGAACTGGTGCAAGGCGATTTCACCGATCTGCCCTTCAGTTCCGCCAGTTTCGATACGATATTGCTTCATCAGGTGCTGCATTTCGCGCAGGAGCCTCAGCAAGCGTTGGCAGAAGCTGCGCGAGTTGCTCGTGCTGGCGCGCGCATCGCAATCGTCGATTTTGCGGCGCACGCACATGAAGAACTGCGCGAAAAACATGCACATGCGCGGCTCGGATTTTCGGATGCACAAGTCGAGGAACTGCTCAGCCAATCAGGGTTTGAGATGACAGCGGTACAAGCCCTGGATGGAGGTGAGCTTACTGTGAAGATATGGATTGGACGGCGCACCGCAGTGAGCAACGCAAAACCAGACAAGGAGAAAGCCGCATGAGCGGTACCGACAATCAGGGCCTTGATCCGGCGGCTGAGGCGCGGACGGCCGCAGGTGCACCGCTGTTTTCTGATCTGCCTGGCGATATCGGCATCAGCTTTGAGTTCTTCCCGCCTAAGACCGAGAAGATGTCGCAGACTCTGTGGGACAGTGTTGCGACCCTCGCACCCTTGGGGCCGCGCTTTGTCTCCGTCACTTACGGTGCAGGTGGCTCGACACGTGAACGCACGCATGAGCAAGTCGTGCGGATCAATAAAGAAACGAGCATCCCTGCTGCGGCTCATCTTACTTGCGTCAATGCGACAAGAGAAGAAGTCGATGCAGTGGCGCGGCACTATTGGGAGAGCGGCATCCGGCATTTGGTCGCGCTTCGTGGTGATCCGCCCGATGGCAACGGACAATACACGCCCCATCCGGGCGGTTATGAGAACGCGGTCGATCTGATCGGCGGCCTCAAGAAAGTCGCAGATTTTGAAATCTCCGTTGCGGCCTATCCGGAAGTGCATCCGGATTCGCCTGATGCACAGACTGATCTGGACAATCTCAAAGCCAAGTTCGACGCAGGCGCTGACCGCGCGATTACGCAATTCTTCTTCGACCCTGAGTGCTTTTTCCGCTTTCGCGACAAGGCGGCGGCGGCTGGTATCGATGCTGAAATTGTGCCGGGCATCATGCCGATTATGAGCTTTGCTGCGGTACAGCGTATGTCGAGCATGTGCGGCACTGCAATCCCTGACTGGATGGCGGGTCTATTCAACGGCTTGGACGAGCGCCCGGAAGCGCGTCAACTGGTCAGCGCTACAATCGCAGCTGAGCTGTGCCGCAAGCTTTACGCAGGCGGCGAGCGCAATTTCCATTTCTATACGCTCAACCGCGCAGAGCTCAGCTATGCGATCTGCCATATGCTTGGCGCGCGTCCCAAAGGTAATGCGTGATGACTGCTCGCGAACAACTTCAAGCCGAAGCCGCCAAGCGCATCCTCATTTTTGATGGCGCGTTCGGGACTCAGATACAGAACCGCAAGCTGACTGAAGAAGACTATGCGGGCAATCTTGGGCTGTCCGCGGATCAGAAGGGCAATAACGATATCCTCGCGCTGACGCGCCCTGATGTGATTGCGGATATTACGCGGAGCTATTTGGATGCTGGCTCTGATGTGGTTTCGACCAATACCTTTTCCGCCAATCGGATCAGCCAGGCTGATTATGCCGCCGAGGAGCAAGTCGCTGCGATCAATATCGCGAGCGGCAAGATCGCGCGCGAATTGGCGGACGAATATGCAGCCAAAGACGGACGCCCGCGTTTTGTTGCAGGAGCAATCGGTCCGACCAATAAGACGCTTTCGCTTTCGCCGGATGTCGAAGACCCCGGATTTCGCGAAATCGATTTCGATGAGCTTGTAGCAGTTTACAAGGAACAGGCCGCCGCATTGATCGAAGGTGGATGCGATTTCATTCTGATCGAAACAGTGTTCGACACGCTCAATGCGAAAGCCGGTATCATGGCGGTCAAACAGCTTGAGGCGGAGCTCGAACGGGATGTGCCGGTGATGATCTCCATGACCCTGACCGACCTGTCTGGCCGCAACCTCTCCGGACACACAGTCGAGGCGTTCTGGTATGCAGTGAAGCATGCCAATCCGCTGACGATTGGTCTCAATTGCAGCTTCGGCGCGGATCAGCTGCGCCCGCATGTGCAGTCACTCTCTGGTCTCGCGGATACACTGCTGATGGCTTACCCAAATGCGGGTCTTCCGAACGAACTTGGCGAATATGACGAGCTACCGGAAACGACCGCTTCGCTGGTCAAGCTTTGGGCAGAGAACGGACAGGCCAATATCCTTGGCGGATGTTGCGGTTCTTCACCGGAACACATCGCTGCGATTGCGGATGCGGTGACAGGCTTGCCGCCGCGCGAAGTGCCTCAGCCTGAAACCGCCATGCGCCTTGCCGGCCTTGAGCCTTTCGTGGTGGCCGCCTGATGGACCGGCAAGCGAGTTCCGCGCGTTTCATCAATGTGGGTGAGCGCACCAATGTGACCGGCTCAGCCCGATTTAAAAAGCTCATCATGGCGGACGATTATACGACCGCCGTCGAAGTCGCACGCCAACAGGTCGAAAACGGCGCGCAAGTGATCGACGTCAACATGGACGAAGGCCTGCTCGACGCTGAGAAGGCGATGACGACTTTCTTGAAGCTGATCGCTGCAGAACCCGATATCGCGCGCGTGCCGGTGATGATCGACAGCTCCAAGTGGGACGTGATTGAAGCGGGCCTCAAATGCGTTTCGGGCAAGCCCATCGTCAATTCGATCTCGATGAAGGAAGGCGAGGAACCCTTCCTTGAGCAAGCGCGCAAATGCATGGCTTACGGCGCAGCTGTGGTTGTCATGGCATTTGACGAGACGGGCCAGGCCGATACCAAGGACCGCAAGGTCGAGATTTGCACCCGCGCTTACAAGCTTCTGACCAGTATCGGTTTTCCGCCAGAAGACATTATCTTTGATCCCAACATTTTCGCGGTCGCGACGGGTATTGAAGAGCATGACCGCTACGGATTGGACTTCATCGAAGCGGTGAAGGAAATCAAGACGGCTTGCCCGCATGCCAAGACCAGCGGAGGGCTCTCCAACCTCTCTTTCAGCTTCCGCGGGAACGAGACCGTGCGCCGCGCGATGCACTCGGTATTTCTATATCACGCCATACCCGCCGGGCTCGACATGGCGATCGTCAATGCCGGGCAATTGGATGTCTATGACACCATAGACCCAACTCTTCGTGAGGCATGCGAAGATGTAATCCTCATGCGCCGCTCGGATGCGACCGAGCGCCTGATCGATCTTGCAGAAAGCTATAAAGGCAAGTCCGTTGCTGACGAAAAGGCGGCCGAGGAATGGCGCGGATGGCCGGTTGAAAAGCGGCTGGAGCACGCACTCGTCAAAGGCATCGACGCGCATATCGTCGACGATACAGAGATCATGCGCGCGGCGACTGAAAAGGCCGGCGGCCGCCCGATCGAAGTCATCGAAGGCCCGCTGATGGACGGCATGAATGTTGTTGGCGACCTGTTCGGCTCTGGCAAGATGTTCCTGCCGCAAGTGGTGAAGTCCGCGCGGGTGATGAAGAAAGCGGTCGCGCATCTCATCCCCTTCATCGAAGCGGAAAAGGAATTGCTGCCGGAGGCTGAGCGCAGCTCCAAAGGCACGATCATCATGGCGACGGTGAAGGGCGATGTGCATGACATCGGCAAGAACATCGTCGGCGTGGTGTTGCAGTGCAATGGCTATGAGGTCGTCGATTTGGGCGTCATGGTGCCGTGGCCGGACATCCTCAAAGCGGCGAACGACAACAAAGCCGATATGATCGGTCTTTCCGGCCTGATTACCCCGTCTTTGGACGAGATGGTGACCGTTGCGGAAGAGATGCAGCGGGCAAACATGCAGATGCCTTTGCTGATCGGCGGCGCCACAACCAGCAAGGTCCATACCGCACTGAAGATCGATCCGGCTTATGAAGGTCCGGTCATCCATGTGCTGGATGCCAGCCGCGCGGTGGGTGTGGCATCCAAGCTGCTGTCCGATACGCAGCGTGATGATTTCGTCGGTGAGACAGCAGGTGATTATCAAAAGGTCCGTGATGCGCGCGAAGGCAAAGGCCAGAGCGTGCTGCTAAGCCTCGAAGAAGCGCGTGCGAATTATTACGATGCTTTCCTCAGCGACAAACCTGCGCCGCCACTCAAACCCGGCGTTCATGATTTCCAGGACTGGGACCTCGCCGACCTGCGCGAATATATCGACTGGACGCCCTTCTTCCGCGCCTGGGAGCTGCACGGCAACTATCCCGGCATTCTGAAGGATGAGGTTGTTGGCGAAACAGCAAGCCAGCTCTTCGACGATGCCAATGCGATGCTCGACCAGATCATCGCGGAGAAATGGCTGACAGCACGCGGTGTGGCCGGTTTCTGGCCTTGTGCTCGAGATGGCGACGACGTGACGATCCACCGCGTCCGCCGCGAAGAAAACGTCCGGCTGCCTTTCCTGCGCCAGCAAGTGAAGAAAAGCCGCGACCGCGCCAATATGTGCTTGGCTGACTTTATCGATCCTGATGGCGACTGGATTGGCGGTTTCGCGGTCGGCATTCACGGGATCGAACCGCATTCGGCGCGTTTCCTTGCTGATAAGGATGACTATTCGGATATCCTCCTGAAAGCGCTCGCGGACCGGTTTGCTGAAGCCTTTGCGGAAGCGTTGCACCAGCATGTCCGCACAGACTTGTGGGGTTATGCTCCAGGTGAGCAGCTCGACAATGCAGCGCTGATCAAGGAACAATATCGCGGCATTCGTCCAGCGCCCGGCTATCCGGCGTGTCCCGATCACTCGCTAAAGCCGATCCTGTTCGAATTGCTTGATGCAGAGAAACACACTGGCCTCTCGCTGACGGAAAACTTCGCGATGTGGCCGACGGCGGCCGTAAGCGGCTTCTATTTCGGGCATCCGGAAAGCCAGTATTTCGGCGTTGCCCGCGTTGGTCGCGATCAATTGGAGGACTACGCAAAGCGGCGCGATGTTGAGCTATCCACGGCGGAGCGCTGGCTACGTCCTAATCTCGATTGACGCTGAGCGCGGCATCGCGCAGACACATCATTCCCCTCCGCGAAGCGATTCTCGGAGACGGATCAGCGGGAGAGCCCGCACGACGAAGTAATTCGCCGCGCGGCACCGAAGGAGCAACCGCCCCGGAAACTCTCAGGTACAAGGGACCGCTGGACCGATGGGTACTCTGGAAAGCGCGGCGGACCATCCGTCGCCACCGAAGGGGTAAGTCGCGGCGCTGTAATAGCTCCGCGGTCAAGCTCTCAGGTCACCCGACAGAGGGGGTGCGGAACAGCGTGCTGATATGGCGCGTTACCACACCTGTCGGGGACTGATGATTTGAGCGACGAAACACCTGAAACCGAAGAGCTGGGCACGCTGCCGCTTGATGCTTGGCATCGCGCGCGGGGCGCTCGCATGGTGCCCTTTGCAGGCTACGAAATGCCGATCCAGTATGAAGGCATCGTCGCTGAACACAATTGGACGCGCGAAAGCGCAAGCCTGTTCGATGTGAGTCATATGGGGCAGCTAGCGCTTAAAGGTGAGAACGCCGCGCATGAGCTGGAAAAGTTGCTCCCCGGCGCGATCTCCAATCTCAAACCCGGCAAGATGCGCTACTCGCTGCTGCTGACCGAGGCGGGCGGGATCATCGATGATCTGATGGTCACCAATACCGGCCCGCACCTGGCGCTGGTGGTCAATGGCGCATCCAAGTGGGATGATATTGCGCATCTGCGCGAGCATCTGCCTGACGACATCACGCTCACCCATTTTGACGACTTCGCGCTGCTGGCTTTGCAGGGGCCGAAGGCGGGTGAAGTGCTGGAAGGATTGATTCCCGGCACTGGCGCGCTGACTTTCATGACTGCAGGGCTGTTTGAATATGATGGTGGGCATATCTGGGTAAGCCGTGCGGGCTATACCGGCGAAGACGGTTTCGAAATCGCGATCCACGAAAGTAAGGTTGAATCGCTCGCCGATGCGCTGGTAGCGGATAAGCGCGTGAAGCCTGCCGGGCTAGGCGCGCGGGACTCGCTGCGTCTGGAAGCGGGCCTGCCGCTATACGGACATGATCTCGATCAGAATATCGATCCGGTGAGCGCTGATCTGACATTTGCGCTTTCGAAGAAGCGCCGCGAGGAAGGCGGCTATTTCGGTCATATGGCTGTCGCGGGACGGCTTGCTGATGTTGAAGCTGGTACGCTTGCCACCAAGCGCGTCGGATTGAAGCTCGATGGCCGGATGCCAGCGCGCGAAGGCGCCGAGGTTTATGCAGGCGATACGAAGATCGGCCGCGTCACGTCTGGCGGCTTCTCGCCGACGCTCGGGCTTCCGATTGCGATGGCCTATGTCGCGACCGCTCATGCCGCCGAAGGCACACAGCTGGAATGCGAAGTGCGCGGCAAGCGCTTGGCCGCCACTGTCACACCCATGCCGTTTGTTCCGCACCGCTATTACCGAGGGAGCTGATTTCTATGCCGCGTTATTTCACTGACGAACATGAATGGATCGATGTAGAAGGCGACACCGCCACGGTCGGAATTACAGACTATGCGCAGGAACAGTTGGGCGACATCGTGTTTGTCGAGCTGCCTTCGGTTGGCACGATGCTCGACAAGGCCGGCGATGCGGCTGTCGTCGAAAGCGTGAAGGCAGCGTCCGATGTTTACGCGCCGATCAGCGGCGAAGTGACCGAAGCGAATGCAGCGCTGGAAGACGACCCGGCGCTCGTCAATTCCTCGCCGGAAGAAGATGGCTGGTTTTTTCGCATGACCATTGGCGACAAGGCCGAGCTTGAAGGCCTGATGGACGACAAGGCTTACAAGGCGTTTGTGGATTCCCTCTAACGTCATCCCAGCGCAAGCTGGGATCTCAGGCCGCTGGGTCTGATTTTACTGCAAGAGATTCCGGCTTGCTCTGGAATGACGAAGGTTAAATGTAATGCGTTACTTACCCCTAACTGATGCTGATCGCAGCGAGATGCTGAGCGTGATCGGTGCCAATTCGATCGATGATCTGTTTGTCGATGTGCCCGAAGAAGCGCGGCTTAATGGCCCGATCGAAGGCTTGCCGTTGCATGCGAGCGAAATGGCGGTCGAAAAGCATATGCGCAGGCTCTCGAAGAAGAACCTTGCAGCGGCCGATGCGCCGTTCTTTCTGGGGGCAGGGGCCTATCGCCATCATATCCCGGCGAGCGTCGATCACGTCATTCAGCGCGGCGAGTTCCTGACGGCTTATACGCCGTATCAGCCGGAAATCGCGCAGGGCACGCTGCAAATGCTGTTCGAGTTCCAGACGCAGGTTGCGCGGCTTTATGGCTGTGCGGTGGCGAACGCATCGCTCTATGATGGCTCGACCGCGTGCTGGGAAGCGGTTGCGATGGCAACGCGTGTCACACGCCGCAAAAAGGCTGTGCTCTCTGGCGCGCTGCACCCGCATTACACTGAAGTGGTCAAGACCATGGCGCGCTTCACTGGTGACGAGATCGCGGATGCGAAGCCTGCTATTCAGGCGGAGCCAGACAATGCAGGCCTTATTTCGCGCATTGATGACGAGACCGCATGTGTCGTCGTGCAATATCCCGATATCCTCGGGCGGATCGGAAACCTGCAGGAAGTCGCTGATGCAGCGTATGCCAAGGGCGCGTTGCTGATTGCTGTGAACACCGAGCCGGTCGCGCTGGGCGCGATCCAGGCTCCAGGTGATCTCGGAGCGGATATTGTCGTGGGTGAAGGGCAAGCGCTTGGCGTCGGGCTACAATTTGGCGGGCCTTATCTTGGCCTGTTCGCAGTGCGCGATCCCAAGCATGTCCGCCAGATGCCGGGCCGGCTTTGCGGGGAGACCGTCGATGCGGAAGGCAAGCGCGGCTTTGTGCTGACGCTCTCGACGCGCGAGCAGCATATCCGCCGTGAGAAAGCGACATCGAACATATGCACGAACAGCGGACTGTGCGCGCTCGCATTCTCCGTTCACATGTCTCTGCTGGGCGAGAGAGGTCTGCGCCAACTGGCTGCAGAAAACCATCGCCTGGCCTGTCTTGCAGCCGACCGTCTGGCCAAAGTGTCGGGCGTGACGGTGCTCAACACGACCTTCTTCAACGAGTTTACTGTCCGGCTCGGCAAGGATGCGCGCGAAGTTGTGCGCAAGCTCGCCGCTGACGATGTGCTCGCGGGCGTATCGCTTGGCCGGCTCTATCCGGGCAATGGCGAGCTTGCAGACGGCCTGCTCGTCGCGGTTACGGAAACCACCTGCGAGGAAGATATCGAAGCCCTTGCGACAGCACTTGAGGAGGCATGCTCATGAACGCGCCGAACACCTCCGGCTGGAAGCCTGAAATGACGCCGACAAGCGAAGACGGCCTGCATCAAGGGCCAAGCACAGTCACTGGTAACCGTGCACTGATGCTCGAGGAGCCGCTGCTGTTCGAACGCGGCAAAGCTGATGTGACGGGTGTCGATCTACCCGATGTGCCGGAGGGGATTTCGGACAAGCTTGGTGGGTTTGCGCGAACAGAACCGATCGGTCTGGTGGGTCTGACCGAGCCGGAAACTGTGCGACACTACACGCGTCTTAGCCGTCAGAACTATGCGATTGACCTGGGTCTTTTCCCGCTTGGCAGCTGCACGATGAAGCACAACCCGCGCTTGAACGAGAAAGTCGCGCGGATGCCCGGCTTTGCCGATGTGCACCCATTGCAGCCGGTTTCGACTGTGCGCGGCGCTCTTGAGGTCATCAATGAGCTCGCTTTCTGGCTGATCGACCTCACCGGCATGCACGGCGTTGCAATGAGCCCCAAAGCGGGCGCGCATGGCGAGCTGTGCGGAATTCTCTGCATCCGCGCAGCGCTCGAAGCGCGCGGCGATGCGCGTGAAGTTGTGCTCGTGCCGGAAAGCGCGCATGGGACGAACCCTGCGACTGCAGCTTTTGCGGGCTACCGTGTGGAAGACATTCCTGCGACGCCCGACGGACGCGTTGATCTGGAAGCGCTTAAGGCGCGTTTGGGGCCTGACGTGGCTGCGGTGATGATCACCAACCCCAACACTTGCGGATTGTTCGAACGTGACATGAAAGCGATCTCGGACGCGGTCCATGAAGCAGGCGGCTTCGTCTATTGCGATGGCGCGAACTTCAACGCAATTGTCGGCAAGGTTCGCCCGGGCGACCTTGGCGTCGATGCGATGCACATCAACCTGCACAAGACTTTCTCCACCCCGCATGGCGGTGGCGGCCCGGGCTCTGGGCCAGTGGTGCTTTCCGAAGCGCTCGGCCCTTTCGCGCCGCTGCCTTACACAGCAAGGACAAAAGACGGCGTAGTGCATCTGATCGAAGAGGAAGGCGCGGATGCCTTCTCCGAAGAGCATTTCGGCGGCGTCATGCAAAGTTTTGGCCGGATGACTGCTTTCCATGGTCAGATGGGCATGTTTACCCGCGCGCTGACTTACATGCTGAGCCACGGCGCCGATGGTCTGAAGCAAGTGGCTGAAGATGCAGTGCTGAACGCCAATTACATCCTGCGTTCGCTCGAAGACTTGCTGTCAGCGCCCTATGCGTCCGCTGGCCCTTGCATGCATGAAGCGCTGTTTGGTGATGAAGGTTTTGGCGGCGATCTTTCCACACTCGATCTGGCGAAAGCTCTGATCGATGAAGGCTATCACCCTATGACGATGTACTTCCCGCTGGTGGTGCATGGCGCGATGCTGGTCGAACCGACCGAGACGGAAAGCAAAGCTTCGCTCGATCAGTTTATTACCGCACTGCGCCATGTCGCAGAACGCGCGAAAGCAGGCGATGAAAGCATGAAGGAAGCGCCATACTATGCGCCGCGTCGGCGTTTGGATGAGACGCTTGCTGCGAGAAAACCCAAGCTCGCCTGGCAGGAGCCTGAACCAGAAGAAAGCTAGTTGGCGTTGGGCGCCTTTGCTGCGGTGTCCTCGTCCAACCCGTCCGAACTGTCCCTTGCCATGTCATCGGCCGGGTCGGTGTCGGGGGAAATGGTGATCTTGATTTGCTGCAAGTTGATGATGGCAATGTAAAACCCGATCACGGATAGCGAGCTCGCGCCAAGAACGGCAAAGGCGGCGCCTTTCGCGCCATTCCAGCCAATCGCTGTGTCGAGTAGAACCAGTGCCAGCACTGTCGGGACAGCGCGAACCATAAACGCCGTATGCGCTTTGCCTGCGCTGACGAGGAGCAATTCAAGGCTCGCGCCGACCAACTCAACCGCGCCGGCGATGGCGAGGATGACCATCGCCCAGTAAAATCCGTTAAACTCTTCTCCGGCGAAGGCTTCCAGCCCCCAACGCCCTGCGAACAGAGCAATCAACACTGCCAAGACACCGCCAATAAGCGCGATGTTGGCCATGCGGCGCGCCATCAACAGCGCTTCGTCCTTGGCATGAACAAGCTCGGGATAGATGGCTTTGGAAACGGTCTGTGCGAGGACCACCAATGCCTGGCCCAGCTGGCTTGCTATCCGGAAACCGCCAGCGAGCGCGGCACCACCAAATGTACCGACCAGCAGGAGCATCACTTGCTTGCCCGCGATTGTCAGCGTTCCGGACATGTTGGTCGACCAGACAAAGCGCCACGCATCTTTATGCTGTGCGGGGATCTTTCTGAGGCTAACCGCAGAAAAGTCGACGTTCTGTTGCTGTGTCGCGACCACCCACAAAGCGATTGCTACAGCCACTTCTGCCGCCGCCCAAGCGAGAATAAAGCCAGTGACCGTCGGCATGTAAACCCATGCCAGAACGGCTCCGACGGCTCTTACGGCGGGTTGTACCGCTTCGGCTGCTGTCGCTCGTTTGTACTCGAACCGAAGGCGCAGCAGCCCAATCGGCGTGCTCCGGATGGTAAGCAGCGAGACGACGCAAAAGCCGAAGGTCAGCCACAGCAGTTCATCCGGCAAAGGGAGCCACAACTGCGCGGTCCACACGATGATCGCAGCAGCGATTGTACCGAGAATGACGCTGAGAAAATCAAGCGCTATCGCAAAGCCTGTTGCAGCAGCCGGTCCGCTTCCATTCGCGCCCCATCGCACAACAAATTGCCAGGTCTGGAAGCTCGCAAGGCCTGCAACTGTCTGCCCGAGCGCGACAATGATCGCGAAAAAGCCAAATCCCTCCAGCCCCAGCGTACGTGCAGCAAGCGCGGCATAGACAATGCTCATCACAGCATTGAAGCCGCGTCCTGTGAGGAGCCAGCCAATATTTTGCCAGAGGCGTTTCATGAGGGGAGGCCTGAACGTGCGGGGCTAGGCCGCGGCGCCCTCTCGTTTAGCGAGCAATCGCTCTGTCACTTCGAAAGTGCGCTCATTGTCGACATCGATCGCATATTCGCCGTTGGACATGACAATGGGTACCATGTTGAAGCCGAAGCGGCGCGAGACCTGCTGGAAGATCATCTCTTTCGTGCCCCAGCCCATGTAGAAGCGCAGCAGGTTCATCCAGCCGAACGCCTTCGCGATACGGCGCGGGAATTTCACGAACTGTCCGCCTTCACGCATGATTTCAGCAGCAGAGAGCGCTTGTTCGCTGCCGATCCAGTACGTGTTGCAGTTGGAATATCCGCCGTCTGTGAACTCATAGAATTTGGCCTGACCCTGCGGATCGGCGGCCTGAACGTCCTGCTTGCGTGCCAATGCCGCTGCCGCGCCTGCTTCTGCCGCAAGCGCCTTGTCGATGAATTCGGCATAGCCATCGGACGTCACGAGGCAGTTGTCCGCGGTTGTGATCATCAGCGGGAAGCTTGCGCCTTCAGAGCCGGAGAAAACCGAGTCCACAATGTTGAACTTGCCTTCGCGGAATTGCAGCCGCCCTTCCTCAATCAGCTTGGCGACAGTGGGCTGTGCGGCGATCTCTTCATGGTCATGGGCGACCACATGGATTGCGCCGATCCGGTCGCAGCCTGCAACTTCGCGGATGACCCGCTCGATCATCGGCACGCCGTATACCGGCACCACGCATTTCTGCGAGACGCCCGCACGCTGTGCAAGGGGGTCGTGAACACCGGAACGCTTCCCGGCCATGATTAAGGCTGTGATTTTCCCGTCCATAGAAAGTCCAATAGTCCCGAATTGCGGCAAGGCAAAGCCTTGTCATCGTTCGCCTGTGCATGCAGCAAGGCGGGGCTATGCGGATTATCTTCTCTCGCAAAGGTTTTGACAGCGCTGCCGGAGGCGGTCCGTCGCCCATTATCGACGGCAGACCGGTCACTTTGCCGATCCCGAGCGGCGGGTTTTCGCGCACGACTTATGGCGATTTGGGGTTGGGCGAGGAGGCCGCACGCGCAAGCAAAGGGAGGCTAGGCGCTGCTGATTTTTGCCATCACGATCCGATGTTTACAGAAGATGGCGAGTGTCTTTTCGGTCAATGTGGTGCCGCGCAAACGCATCTAGAGCGGCAAGGCGTGCGCGAAGGCGATGTGTTCATATTCTTTGGGCTGTTCCGCGACTACACGAATGGCGGTGATCCGCATCATCGCATCTTTGGGTGGCTTGAAATTGAAAGCATTGTGGCGCTGGCAGACGGCGCGCCTGACGAACTGCTAGAGCTTGCGCACCCGCATGCGCTCGGCATGCATCACAAGAATGACGTCATTTATCGCGGGCTGGGAAGGGTGGCGCAGCGCGCTTCCGATACCTTGCGACTGACTGTGCCGGAAGGGCCGCCGAGCCTGTGGCAGCGACCTGACTGGCTCAAACGCGGCGGGCTAAGCTATCATGATCGCGAGGACCGCTGGCTGAGAGGCGGGCGGCTGAAGAGTGTTGCGCGCGGTCAGGAATTCGTGGCCGACATCGGACGAAGGTCGGCCCCGCGCGAATGGCTCGCGCAGATTATCGCTGAGATTAGTAAGTCTTGATGATCGCTGAGAAGTCCAGGCCGCCATTGCCTGCACCGGCAAAGTCTTCATAAAGCGCCGCCGCGCGCGAACTCAGCGGTACTGCGCTGTCCGAGCCTTCCGCTGCTTCCATCGCGAGCCGCAAATCCTTGAGCATGAGCGCGGTTGCAAACCCGCCCTGATAGTCATTGTCCGACGGACTTTCGACACCAACACCCGGAAGCGGCGTGTAGGCGTTCAAGGACCAATTGTAGCCGGAGGATTGCGAGGAGATCTCGTAGAACTTCTGCGGATCGAGCCCGAGCTTGTCGGCCATTTTCATGGCCTCGCATGTGCCGATCATATGCACGGCGAGCAGCATGTTGTTGCAGATCTTTGCGGTCTGCCCTGCGCCTGCATCACCTGCATGGATCACCGCTTTGCCCATCGCGCTCAGCACCTCTTCAGCGCGCTTGAAAGCCTCGTCAGTGCCCCCCGCCATGAAAGTGAGCGTGCCGCCATTGGCAGCGGCAATCCCGCCGGAAACGGGTGCATCGACCATGTCATAGCCGGCTTCGACAGCCTGCTCGATCACGTCCTTCGCGGTTGCAACATCGATAGTCGAGCAATCTATCAGGATCGCGCCTTCGGGCGCTTGGCCAATGATGTCAGTCGTATAGACGTCGCGCACGATCTCGCCATTAGGGAGCATGGTGACGACCGCATCGGCCTCTTCCGCCGCATCGCGCGCTGAACCAAAGGTCACGCAGCCATTGGCTTCTGCGGCCTTGATCGCCTCGTCAGAGAGGTCGAAGGCGCGGACTTCGTGACCAGCCTTGACCAGGTTCGCGGCCATCCCGCCGCCCATATTACCCAGACCGATAAATGCGATTTTCATGGAGTTTTCTCCCAGATGACCTCGCCACCCACTCCCTCCGCCCTTCCACCCGGAACTTAACCCGGTGTGATAATCCGGGTGGAAGGGCGGAGGGAGTGGGTGGCGAGGTTCAAATCAAACTATCTACCCTTCCACTCGCCCTCACGCTTCTCGATAAAGGCGGCCATGCCTTCGGCCTTGTCTTCGCTTGCAGTGAGGATTTGGAAGATGCGGCGCTCCATAATCAGGCCCTGATCGAGCGTTGTTTCAAACGCCGCGTTGACCATTTCCTTGTTAGCAATCGCAGCCATGGGCGGCATGCTGGCAATGGTCGCGGCGGTCTTGAGCGCATCGGCGACAAGGTCTGCCTGCGGCACAACGCGCACCACCAAGTTCGCGCGTTCAGCTTCTTCCGCGCTCATCATCCGGCCCGTCAGGCACATTTCCATTGACTTGGATTTGCCAATCGCGCGGGTGAGTCGTTGCGATCCGCCCATACCCGGAGCAACGCCAAGCTTGATTTCAGGTTGGCCAAACTTCGCATTGTCCGATGCGATGATGAAATCCGCCATCATCGCAAGCTCGCAGCCGCCGCCCAATGCAAAACCGTTGACCGCAGCGATCCACGGCTTGCGGGTCTTCTTGACGACTTCGCTGGTCCACGGCGAAAAAAAGTCCTGCAGATAAAAGTCAGCTGCCGCTTTCTCGCTCATTTCCTTGATGTCCGCGCCCGCAGCAAATGCCTTGTCGCCTGAGCCGGTCAGAACCGCGCAGAGCTGGCTGTTGTCGGCCTGATAGGCTGCAAAAGCTGCTGTCAGATCGTCGAGCACCTGACTGTTCAAGGCGTTGAGCGCTTTGGGCCGATTGAGCGTGATCAGCGTGACGCCGGCATTGCCCTGCGCATCGGTTTCAACGGTGATGGTTTCGTAGCTCATAGGGGTTTCCATTCCTCGTCAGCTGGCAGCGGGGCGAAAATGCTGTCGACAAGCTCCTCGCTCACATCCGCAGGCGTTGCGGGATCCCATTTGGGATCGTTGGTCTTGTCAGTGATGACCGCGCGCACGCCCTCGGCAAAATCAGGGCGGGTCAGCACGCGCGACGCTATGCGGTATTCCATCCGCATATTGTCCGCGAAATCTTCGAGTTCAGCACTTTCAGCGAGCTGGCGCAAAGCCACTTTGCAGGTCTGCGGAGACTTTGTGCCGAGCGTGTCGCGCTCTTTCTCCGCCCATTCATCGCCGTCGGCGATGGCTGCTTCGAGGCTTGCAAGAATGTCCTCATAGCGGTCGGATGCGAAGTGACGCGCAATATTGACCGCATTGGCTTCGATCCGCGCATCGGGCGGCGTGCCCACCGGCTCCGACAGAATACCGCGAATGCGATCCGGCTTTTCGACGATCCGCGCCTTGATGTTCTCGATAATTTCAGCAGGCACATAATGCGTGGCGAGGCCCGCCCAAAGACACTCAGATCCATCCAGCCGCGCACCGGTCAGCGCCAAGAATTGGCCGATCCGCCCGCCAAGGCGTGAGAGATACCATCCGCCGCCGACATCGGGGAACAGGCCAATGCCTGTTTCCGGCATGGCAAGCCGCGTGTTTTCCGTCGCAACGCGGAACTGGCAGGGTAGGGCAATGCCCACGCCGCCGCCCATAGTGATGCCATCCATGAACGCCACAATCGGCTTTTCATAAGTGAACATCTGGTGGTTGAGCTGATACTCGTCGTGAAAGAACTTGCGGCCTGAAACGCCGCCATCATTCAGCGCGGAATTGCGCAGGAAAGCGATGTCGCCGCCCGCGCAAAAGCCGCGCGTGCCGTCGACATGATCGAGAATGACGGCCTTGATCGCGTCGTCCTTGGCCCACTCGGTCAGCGCCGTGCTCAGCGCGTGGCACATGTCCAGCGTCAGCGCATGCAGAGCCTTGGGTCGATTAAGCGTGATGCGGCCAACCGGGCCGTCGGTTGAAATGAGAACTTGATCGGTCATGAAATCAGCCTTGCCGCAACAGATCGCGCCCGACAATCATGCGCATCACCTGATTGGTGCCTTCCAGGATCGAATGCACGCGCAGGTCGCGCCAATAGCGTTCAATCGGGTATTCCTTGAGATAGCCATAGCCGCCAAACAGTTGCAGCGCATTGTTGACGACATTGCTGCCGCTATCGGTCGCAAGCCGCTTTGCCATCGCTGAAAAGCGCGTCTTGTCCGGTGCATTTTCAGTGACCTTGGCTGCTGCGAGGTAGAGCAGCGCGCGCGATGCCTCCAATTCGGTTGCCATGTCCGCCAGCATGAACTGCGTGTTCTGGAAGTCGGCAACGGGCGTATCGAACTGCTTGCGTTCTTTGGTGTATTTCACCGCTTCGTCGAGGCACCTTTGCGCACCGCCAAGCGAACACGCACCGATATTCAGCCGCCCGCCGTCGAGACCCGCCATGGCAAAACCGAAACCTTCTCCTTCAGCACCGACACGGTTCGCGACCGGCACGCGGCAATCTTCAAAGATGAGCTGAGCTGTAGGCGAGGCGTTCCAGCCAAGCTTCTTCTCTGGCTTGCCGAAGCTGAGGCCCGGGGTGTCCTTCTCGATCACAAGGCAAGTGATGCCCTTGGACTTGTGATCGCCTGTGCGGACCATCACGACATAGATATCGTTGAACCCGGCGCCTGAGATAAACTGCTTCGTGCCGTTCAAGACATAGTGATCGCCGTCCAAGACCGCGCTGGTCTTGAGGCCCGCCGCATCCGATCCTGAACCCGGTTCAGTGAGAGCATAGCTCGCGATGTTCTCCATCGTAACGAGGCTCGGCAGATAGCGCGATTTCAGCTCATCCGAACCGAAGCGGTCGATCATCCAAGCGGCCATATTGTGGATCGAGATGTAAGCGCTGGTCGCCGGGCAGCCATAGGCCATCGCTTCCATGATCAGCGCTGCCTCTAATCGTCCGAGATTGATCCCGCCCGATTCCTCCGACACGTAAATCGCGCCAAAGCCGAGCTCGCCTGTCTGCTGTATCACATCGCGTGGGAAGTGGCTTTTTTCATCCCATTCCGCTGCGAACGGCGTGATGTTGTCAGCGGTAAATCGCTGGGCCATTTCCTGGATCGCCAGCTGGTCTTCTGTAAGTGCAAATTGTCCTGTCATGAGCCTGCCCCTAGCACTGCCTCGGCCTCTATTTCCACCTTCCATTCCGGGCGGCAGAGCCAAGCGGTCCCTGCCATCGTCGCGGCTGGTTTGGCCGCTGAAAAATAGCGTGCATGCACTGCACCCACCGCATCCTGATCATCAGGATCGATAAGAAACATGCGAGTGCGAACAACGTCGCTCGCTGAGCCGCCCAATTCCTCGATCGCGTGTATGATGATCTCGCAGCAGCGTCGGGCCTGTGCCGCGACATCGCCGGGAGTGGTTGAACCGTCAGGCTCAACCGGCCCGGTGCCGGCAACAACGATGCGGTCGCCTACACGGACCGCGCGGCAGAAGCCAAATTGATCTTCAAAGGGTGAGCCAGACGTGGTGCGTTCGCGCATAATGCTATCTGCAAGTGATGTCAGTGATTGTCATCGCGCGGTCGTAGCGAACATTTACGCGGTCCTCGCGATAGTCCATCGTCCATGCGCTGTCCGGCGCGCCCCAGCGCAAGATGCGCGCACCGCTTGCTTTCAGGATTGCGATGCCAGTTTCGCGATCTGCGTTCTGGCCCACATAGGACTGAACGCTTTCTGCCGCGCATAGGAACTTCCGGTCAGTGTCCATCTCGTCCATGGTTACATCCGCTGGCGGAGGCGGCGTTGCGCAAGCGCTGATGAGGGTCGCTGGAGCCAGTAAGAGGACGCTTCGCATACTGCTTATCCCATTGTCGGAATGACGAAAGCGTTCGATCCGTCACCGCCACCGTCGGGCCAGCGCTGCGTGACCTTCTTGAGCTTGGTCCAGAACTTGAGGCCTTCCGTGCCGTATTGGTCGGTGTCGCCAAAGCCCGAACGCTTCCACCCGCCAAAGCTGTGATAGCTCACCGGCACAGGAATCGGCACATTGACGCCGACCATGCCGACATTGACGCGCGCAGTGAATTCACGTGCGGCATGGCCATTGCGCGTGAAGATCGCGACGCCATTGCCGTATTGATGCTCACTTGGGAGGCGGACCGCATCTTCAAAGTCATTGGCGCGCACGATCTGCAGCACCGGGCCAAAGATCTCTTCCTGATAGGACTTCATCTGCGGCGTTACACGGTCGATCAGCGTCGGTCCGATGAAGAAGCCTTTCTCATGACCCTGCAGAGTAAAGCCGCGCCCGTCGATAACGATCTCGCCGCCTTCGTCCTCTGCTGTTGTGATCCATTGTTCAACGCGGGCCTTATGTTCGGGCGTAACAACCGGGCCGTAATGTGCTTCGGGATCGTTGGAGACGCCGACACGCAGCGCGTTGATTGCGGGGATGAGCTTTTCTTTCAAGCGCTCGGCTGTGTCTTCGCCCACCGGCACAACCACCGGCAGTGCCATGCAGCGCTCGCCAGCGGAACCAAATGCCGCGCCTGCAAGGTCGTTGACGACCTGGTCGAGATCTGCGTCCGGCATGACGATGCCGTGGTTCTTCGCGCCGCCCATGGCTTGCACGCGTTTGCCGTTTTCAACGCCGCGCTTGTAGACATAATGCGCGATGTCGGAGCTTCCGACGAAGCTGACTGCGGCAATGTCCTGATGGTCCAGAATTGCGTCGACCATTTCCTTGTCGCCATGGACGACTTGCAACAAGCCTTCAGGCGCGCCCGCTTCCAGGAACAGTTCAGCGAGGCGCACCGGAACGCTCGGATCACGCTCTGATGGCTTCAGAATGAATGCGTTACCTGCTGCGCAGGCCATACCGAACATCCACATCGGGATCATCGCGGGGAAGTTGAACGGTGTAATGCCTGCACCAATGCCTAGCGGCTGGCGGACGGAATAGACGTCGATACCGGGGCCGGCACCGTGCGTGTATTCGCCCTTGAGGACCTGCGGGATGCCGCAAGCATATTCGATGACTTCGAGTCCGCGTTGGACATCGCCTTTGGCATCGTCGATCACCTTGCCATGCTCGCTGGAAAGAAGCTCGGCGAGCTCCTGCATATTGGCTTCGATCAGTTCCTTGAACTTGAACATGACGCGCGCGCGTTTTTGCGGATTGGTCGCGGCCCATTCGGGCTGAACCTTCTTGGCTGCTTCAACCGCGCGCTCAAGCAGCGCCGCGTCGCCGAGCGTCACTTCAGCCTGCACTTCACCGGTCGACGGGTTCCAGACCTGATGCGTGCGCGTGCCGGAAGAGGCAATCCCGCTCGCTAAGAAATGTTCAATCTGACGCATTAATATTTCCTCTCTTTGAAACGAGAGTGCCCTATTTTCAGTGATTCGTCCAGCTTGCGCAGGTGTTTCATCAACTAAGCGGGGCCGGTCCTAAGCCCGGCCAGAGCTCGCCCTCGCGATCAATTCGACCGGCGCGAGCGGGCTTTGTTCAATCTCATCCTGCTCCAGCACATGCGCGACCAGTTGCTGTCCCGCTTTCTCCAGGTCAGGCTTGATCGTGGTGAGCGGCGGGTTCGCATGCGCCGTTGCATCAAGCCCGTCATAACCTACGATGCCGACATCTTCCGGCACGCGCATGCCTTTCGCGCTGAGTGCTTCCAGAGCGCCCAAAGCGATGAAGTCGCAAGCCGCGAAGATCGAATCGTACTGCGTGTCGGCTTCATCCAGCTTCGCAATCGCATCGCGCCCTTGCTCGAACCGGTCATTGGACGAGGTGTCGCGCACTACAATGACCTCTCCGCCAAGATCTTCGAGCGCAGCGCTGAAGCCTTCGAAGCGCTCGTTGAACTGACGTTGTTCGCTTTCGATAGGGCCGAGGAACACAGGCTTGCGATAGCCTTGCTTCCACAAATGCTCAGCGGCAAGCCGCCCGCCACCGTGATTGTCCGAGCGTACTGAATGCGCTTCTGCAAACGGCAAGCCCCAGCAAATCGCTTGCGGTTCTGCTTGAAGGATCGGCCTGAAATAATCCCATGCAGGCTGGTTCTGTGTCGTACCGATCACGACCATCGCATCGGCATCGCGCTGCTCGACATAGCGGCCGTAGAATTCGTCCGGGCTGGATTGGAAAGCAACCAGCGTTTCATAGCCCCGCTGAGAGGCGGCCTTGCAGATGCTCCCAAGCAGGGCATAGGCGAACGGGTTCACATCGCGCGCGCTGTCTTCAGGCCGGGTCACGACCACGACCGCAAGCACGCCGGTATGGCCGCTGCGCAATCGCGATGCGCGCTTGTCAGGCAGGTAGTCAAGCGCTTTGGCCGCTTCCAGCACGCGGTCACGCGTTGCCGCGCTGATCCGGGCAGAGCCTGTGAAAACCCGGCTGACCGTTGATTGGCTGACACCTGCCTTTTCCGCGACATCCCATGCCGTGCTTTTGCGCATCTGGCGGTAAATTCCCCTCTAAGCGCAGCCGTTCGCTGCGCGACCTTGGAAGACTGTGCCAAAGCCCGGTGCGCATGGCAATCGGGATCAGGCAGGTTGTTCATCGCGAACAGCAGCGGCCAATAGAATTGACCGGTAATCAGGCATCATGCAAAGGCTGCTCCCGCGCGATGCAATCAGCGCCTTGCGGGTGTAGCTCAATGGTAGAGCAGCAGCTTCCCAAGCTGACGACGAGGGTTCGATTCCCTTCACCCGCTCCATTCGGGTCAGCATCTTTAAGACCAAAGTAGTGGCTGACGCGCGCTGCTACTCTCGTATAGACTGGCCGCATGGCCAGCGAGATCGCTCAGATTGTCCAGTTTCTGGAAGGCACATCGCCTTTCGACGCGCTTCCCGCGGAGGAACGTGCCAAGCTGTCGCGCGCAGTGAGCGTCACCTACTTTCGTAGCGGCGAAACCGTGCTGGACGCAGGGTCGCACAATAAAAGCCTTTATCTTGTCAGATCGGGCGCGGTCGAACTGCGCCTCGCCGGCGAAGAGCTGACCGCGCGGATCGGCACTGGCGCAAGTTTCGCCTATCCCTCGCTCCTTCGCGGGGGCGAAGTGCGCAATACGACAATCGCGCTGGAGGATACGCTTCTCTATTCCATACCTGCCGAGCACTTTCATCGCCTGCGTGAAAGCGAGCCGCGCTTCCGCGAATATTACGCACGCGATGAGAATGCCCGCATCCGCCATGCGCTTGAGCGGCAGCGCAAAGCGCAGTCGCTGCAGCTTGACCGGACGCTGCTGGAAAACCTCGTCTCGTGCGGAAAGCCTGTTTCCTGCACTCCGGAAACAACCATCCGCGCTGCAGCAAAGCTGATGAGCGAGCGCAATGTCAGCACGCTGGCAGTCTGCGAAGATGAGCGGTTGCTTGGCATCTTTACCGACAAGGATTTGCGCAGCCGTGTTGTGGCTGCGGATACACCGATCGACCAGCCGATTAGCGCAGTCATGACAGCCAATCCGCGAACACTTTCAGGTGATGCTAGTGTCGCAGAAGCGATGGCGATGATGGCTTCGGGCGGCTTCCGGCATATCCCTCTCTTGGCGGCGAATGGCGGCCTTGCCGGGATATTGAGCGCGACCGATATCCTCTCATTCCTCGGCAATAACGCGATTGACGCAGGCATGGCAGTTGCGCGGTCAAAGTCCGAAGATGATCTGATCGCGGCTGCACGCCAGGTGCCGGAAAGTTTTGCTGCGATGGTCGCTTCAGGCGTTCAGGCAAGTCATGCGATGCGGTTTACCTCCGCCTTGGGGGAAGCCGTGCATCGCCGCGCTGCTGAACTGGCCGAGGAGGAGCTTGGAGCCCCGCCTGTGCCTTACGCATTGGTCGTGTTCGGATCGCTCGCGCGGAGCGAACAATTGGTGGGTTCTGACCAGGACAACGGTCTTGTGATCCATGACAGCGCGACGGAAGCAGATCTTTCCTATTTCGAGCGGCTTGGCACGCGGATCTCGGACATCTTGGACGCCTGCGGTTATGTCTATTGCAACGGCGGGATCATGGCGAAGACTGCCGAGCAGCGCCGCACGGCTAGCGGCTGGCAGGAACGCTATGCGAAGTGGATCGAACGGCCTAATGAAGACCGGATCCTTCGCGCGACGATATTCTTTGACATGCGGCATGTCCACGGCGATGCAACTCTCTCGCAGCAAGTCCGACAGGACCACGTCGACCTGTTCAAAGACAGCCCGCTGTTCGTTAGCTTCCTCGCGCGCGATGCCTTGCGCAGCAAGATACCTCTCGGGATTTTTCGCAATCTGGTGCTGGACCGGGCCGAGGATGGGCAGAAGGTGTTCGATGCCAAGCGGCAGGCGATCATGCCTATCGTCGATATCGCGCGAACGCACGCTCTGGCAGCAGGTTTAAGCGAAGTGGGTACGATCGATCGTCTGCGGGTGCTTGCATCCACGGGCGCCATGAACAGCGATGATGCACAGAGTCTTGAAGATGCGATGCTGCTGGTCAACGAGATGCGTATCGCGCATCAGGCGCGTCAGGTTGAAGCGGGCAAGGCGCCGGACAACCTCATTGCACCCGATGATCTTTCACCGCTTGAACGAGATTATTTGAAGGACGCGTTCGCGGTTATCCGCAGCGCGCTCGACTCGCTGCGGCGCAATTTCGCCGGCGGCATCGCCTGACATGGTTGGGGCCTGAGATGTTGTCGGAATGGCGGGTCGAACGCGCATTGAGGAAGCTCGCGGAGTCGCACGAGCCAGCACTCGCCGGATACGCCGAAGTGGATTGGCCTGATCCCGCGATACCGGTGCGAGATGCACCTTTGCTCGCATTGGACTTCGAACTCGACGGACTGACCCGTAATGCGCATTTGCTGCAAGCGGGTTGGGTTCCGTTTCAAGGCCCCAGCATCGCTATGGCGGATGCTGAAGTGCATGACATTCGCAGCTATGCTGACCTTAACCGAGTGGCTGTTACCGTGCATGGAATAGGCACGGAGCGCGCGTCTGAAGGTTCGCGTCCGCGCGAAATCATCACAAGACTTATCAGCGCTTTAAGCGGCCGTATCCTGGTTGCCCATGCGGCAGGGATCGAACGGAGCGCTTTGCAGCGCATCACCCAAACCTTGTTTGGCGAGGCCTTGCCTATTCGCTCAATCTGCACACTGGAGCTGGAACGCCGATTGCATCCCAATCTTGTCGGTGAAGGCGTGTACCGCTTGGGTGCGTGCCGCGCGCGCTATGGCCTGCCGGAATATGATGCGCATGATGCTTTGACCGATGCGCTCGCTGCAGCGGAGCTTCTTCAAGCACAGCTTGCGCATTCGGGTGCAGATGCAAGTCTCAAGCGCTTTGAGAAGAGCTGAGCGAAAACAGGCCGCAATCCCCCTAAGACTAAAGTCTCTCTCGTTCCCGCACGCGCTGCGACCTACCCTGCTTGGGAAGGTGCGAGAAAGCTCTCGCGTGCTTCAACAAGAATATGGAAGGGGATGGACATGGACGAGACAGTTTCAGCCGATGATCCCGGTGATTTCGAGATGTCGAGTGAGGACACAAGCGATACGTCGCCTTCCTCATCCAGCAGCTCAAGCCCGGAAACCGGCGAGACCAGCGCAGTGGAGGACGCCTATTGGCGCGAGAACATCCGCTTGCTGGTGACGCTTATGACGATTTGGTTTGCTTGCTCCTTTGGCGCGGGGATTCTCTTCAGGGACTTCTTGGACCAGTTCATGCTGGGCGGTTATCCGCTTGGCTTCTGGTTTGCGCAGCAAGGCTCAATCTACGTCTTCATGGTTCTGATTTTCTACTACGTCGTCACGATGCGGAAGATCGAACGCAAATACGATCTCGACGATTGAGGGGGAGGGTATAATGGAAACGCAAACTCTCATTTACATCTTCGTCGGCATTAGCTTCGCGATCTATATCGGCATTGCGATCTGGAGCCGCGCTGGTTCAACGAAAGAGTTTTACGTCGCAGGCGGCGGAGTCAATCCTGTCGTCAATGGTATGGCAACCGCTGCTGACTGGATGAGCGCGGCAAGCTTCATCTCCATGGCAGGCCTGATCGCCTTCCTCGGCTATGACGCATCTGTCTACCTCATGGGCTGGACCGGCGGGTATGTGATGCTCGCGCTTTTGCTTGCGCCTTATTTGCGCAAGTTCGGACAGTTCACCGTGCCTGACTTTATCGGCACGCGATACTATTCCAAGGCTGCGCGCGTTGTCGCGGTGATCTGTCTGATTTTTATCAGCTTCACGTATATTGCTGGTCAGATGCGCGGAGTGGGCATTGTGTTCAGCCGGTTCCTTGATGTGCCTATCACAATGGGCGTCATTATCGGCATGGGCATCGTCTTCATCTATGCGGTCATGGGCGGCATGAAAGGCATCACTTACACGCAAGTCGCACAATATTGCGTGCTGATCTTCGCTTACATGGTGCCAGCATTCTTCCTGAGCTTCATGATTACCGGCAATCCAATCCCGCAGCTGGGGCTAGGGTCGACGGTCAATGACGGATCGGGTTTATACGTGCTCGAAAAGCTCAATCTGGTCTTGCTGGATCTAGGGTTCGGAGAATACACAGCAGGCTCCAAGAGCATGATCGATGTGTTCTGCATCACCATGGCGCTGATGGTCGGCACTGCCGGTCTGCCTCACGTGATCGTGCGCTTCTTCACTGTGCCAAAGGCATCGGATGCGCGTAAATCTGCAGGCTGGGCGCTGGTTTTCATCGCTCTGCTTTACACCACCGCTCCTGCTGTTGGTGCGTTCGCTCGTATCAACTTTATCGATACTGTGAACGAGACCAGCTACAGCCAGGCACCTGACTGGTTCAAGAACTGGGAAAGCAATGATCTCATCGCTTTCCAGGACAAGAACGGTGACGGCGTGATGCAGTACCGCTCAGGTAATGCGTTTGAAGGTTCGCCTGAATTCGCAGAAGGCAGTGGGCCGTCGGGCCAACGTGTTGTCACTAACGCGCCTGTCGCAGACAGCGCGAACGAGGTCTATGTCGACCGTGACATCATGGTGCTCGCCAACCCTGAAATCGGTAATCTGCCGGGCTGGGTGATCGCTTTGGTCGCTGCAGGCGGATTGGCGGCAGCACTGTCCACTGCGGCAGGACTGCTGTTGGTGATCTCAAGCTCGGTCAGTCACGATCTGCTAAAATCGACTTTCCGTCCGAACATTTCGGAGAAAGGCGAGCTGCTTGCGGCGCGCTTGGCAGCGACAGCAGCGATTGTGGTGGCAGGTTACCTCGGCATTTATCCGCCAGGATGGGTGGCGCAGGTTGTGGCCTTTGCCTTCGGTCTTGCCGCAGCAAGCCTCTTTCCGGCGATCTTCATGGGCATCTTTTCCAAGTCCATGAACAAAGAAGGTGCGATTGCCGGCATGGTCACAGGCCTAGTCTTCACGTTCACCTATATCTTCTACTTCAAGCTGGCGAACCCGGCTGCGAACGTAGCGGACAATTGGTTGTTCGGAATTTCACCGGAAGGCATTGGCGTGGTTGGCATGCTGCTGAACTTCGGCGTCGCTATCGCAGTTGCCAAGGTCACTGCGGCTCCGCCTGCTGAAATCCGCAAGCTGGTCGACTCAATCCGTGTTCCCCGCGGAGCAGGTGATGCTCACGCACACTGATTGCAAGCTGTAACTGACGAGCGCTGAGGGCTCTCAAAACGGAAGGGGCGGTGCAGTTTGCATCGCCCCTTTTGCTTGCATGATCGATCAGAATTGGTAGCCTCTTCCTCGGGAGAGGGAGAGAATTATGCTGTTCGGGGCCGCGATTGCGGCAGCGACCATCTATCTGGCGTTTCTGTTCTGGCTCGCTGCGCGCCGCGATCGGGAGCACGAGGCGGGCAAAGGACGCCTTGAGAACAGCTCAGCGCAAGGCTGGATCTACGGCCTCAGTCTTGCAGTCTACTGCACGAGCTGGACGTTCTTTGGCGGAGTTGGCAGCGCTGCGACCAATGGCTGGCACTTCCTTCCAATTTATCTCGGGCCAATTCTGGTTTTCACGCTAGGCTTTGGTCTGGTCCGGCGTATTCTCGCGACCGCAAAAGCCCAGCATTCGACCTCCATCGCTGACTTCCTGTCTGCCCGTTATGGCAAGAGCGCGAGCGTTGCAGCGCTTGTGACCATCATCGCGACCATTGGTTCGCTCCCTTACATGGCGCTACAATTGCAGTCGGTTGGATCATCGCTGCTGCTTATCGATCCGGAACTGGCCACGAACGTCGCGCTGGACGAGTTGGTATTGCTTGTGGCGGGCCTGATGGCGCTGTTCGCGATCCTGTTCGGTTCAAGCAGAGGCGAGCGAGCGGGCAATAACGCTGGCTTGGTGTTGACCATTGCGGTTGAAGCGGTGGTGAAGCTTGTTGCGTTAATCGCCGTCGCAATACTCGCGCTGATCGCCATAAGTGGGGACCGCGCGCCAGAGGTTGGCCAAGTGTTTACACCTGCACAGTTTGATGCCCGCTTTGCGGTCCTCACACTGATTGCAGCCTGCGCAGCGCTATGCCTGCCACGCCAGTTTCACATGACCTTCGTCGAAGCACAAAGCGACCGCGCGAGCGCACCGATGCGATGGATTTTTCCTGCCTATCTTGTGCTTACTTCAATTGTCATCATTCCAATTGTTTTGGGAGGGCTGGCTGCGTTGCCGACAGGAACCAGCCCTGACAGCATCGTCATGGCTTTGCCGCTCGCCATGGACAGCAATGCGCTCGCGCTCCTGGTTTTCGTTGGCGGATTCTCTGCTTCTGCAGGCATGATCGTGGTCGCGAGTGTTGCGCTGTCTACGATGATTACGAACGATCTCTTAGCGCCGTTGTTCTTCCGCAAAACCTTGCAAGGCGGCGGTGACAGAGCCCGCCTCGCGCAGCAATTGTTGACCATGCGGCGGCTGGTGATCGGCGCGCTGCTGTTCTTTGCTTATTTGTTCTATCTCGGCTTTGGCGCAGTCACGAGCCTTGCAGGCCTGGGCACGCTCGCCTTTGCGGCGATGGCGCAGTTTGCACCCGGACTTGTGCTCGGAATGCTGTCGAAAGCAGGGACGCGCAGCGGGATGATTGCAGGGCTCGTCGCCGGATTCATCCTGTGGCTGATGCTACTGATTATTCCGGCGGCGACCGGCACCCAGCCACCTTTTGCTATCCATCCCGATCCGCTGGTCTCTGGCGTGATGCTGAGCCTTGGCGCGAATGTCGCGTGCTATTGGCTTGGCTCGAATATTGGCCGCGAAAGCTTGCTTGACGCATCACAAGCGGCTGCCTTTGTCGGCGTGCCGACACCTGGAAGTGTGCCAGCACGCGCAACACAAATGCGTGTCGCCGACATTCGTTTGTTGCTTGCTCAGTTGATCGGACGGAGCCGTGCCGACGCGGTGATTGCAGCTATGCCTGAGCTCTACCGCAACAGTGATCCGGCTGATGACGAACTGCTCTCCATGGCTGAGCGCACCATTGCAGGCGTCGTCGGGGCATCCTCTGCCCGCATGCTGGTCGCAAGCTGGTCGCAAGGCGATCCAGTGCCATTGGCAGAAGTGATGGCGATGTTCGATGAGACGAGCAAACGCCTCTCCTTTAGCGGCGATTTGCTTCAGATCGCGATAGAAAACATCGATCAGGGCGTCGCACTGGTCGATGCTGACATGAAACTGGTTGCCTGGAACAGTCGCTACCAGCAGATGTTCGGCCTCAATGATACGATGGTGACGGTTGGTACACCGATTGAAGACCTGATCCGCTTCAATATGCAACGCACCGGAATGAGCGATGCGGAGATTGAGCAGCAAGTGGCGCGGCGGCTTGAGCACATGCGGGCTGGCCGCGAACACCGGATCGAGACCGAGCAGCACGACGGCCGTATCCTGCAGATTATTGGTAATCCCGCTCCAGGCGGCGGCTATGTGACATCGTACAATGATGTGACTGCGGATCGCCGGGCCGAGCAAGTGCTGCAGGAGAAAGTGACCGAGCGCACGGCGCAGCTTAGTAAGGCAAACGAAGCGCTGGAGGCTGCAACACAGTCCAAGACCCGCTTTCTCGCCGCAGCAAGCCATGACTTGATCCAGCCGCTCAACGCTGCGCGGTTGTTTGCCTCTGCGCTTGGCGAGGAAGTGCGCGATCGCGAGCAATTGACGCGGTTGGTCAAGGACCTCGACGGCTCGATAGCATCAGCGGACCGGCTGATCCGCGCTCTGCTCGATATCTCGAAGCTGGATGGCGGCGGTATAGAAACGAAGATCGAAGGTTTTGCTTTGGATGAAGTGTTCGACGAGCTTGTGCGCGAACTGGGTGTGCAAGCGACAGCGAAAGGCTTGCGTTTGCGGCGCGTCCGCACGAGCGCATGGATGGAGACAGACCGCGCTCTGCTGACGAGCGTGCTGCGCAACCTCTTGAGCAATGCGATCCGCTATACCGATAAGGGCGGCGTGCTGCTCGGGGTTCGCCGCAAGGATCGAGACTCTCGGATCTGCGTTTACGACACTGGGCGCGGGATTGCGGAACACGAGGTCGCAACAATCTTCGATGAATTCCAGCGCGCCTCCGCAACGGATCGCGAAGGCCTTGGCTTGGGGCTTGCAATCGTGCGGCGTATCACTGCCCTGCTGCAAGTGCATGTCGAAACATCGTCTGAGGTGGGGCAAGGCAGCTGCTTCGCCTTGCATGTCCCGATTGAGAAGTGGGAACGGCACAACGCCGTCAAATCAGCAAGGCGCAAATCCTCACACCTGACTGAGGCGCGTGTGCTCGTCGTTGACAATGACCCCGCTGCACTTTCGGCGACATCTGCGTTGCTCAGCAAATGGGGTTTGGAAGTAGTGTGTGCCGCCAGCGAGGCAGAGGCGTTGAAAGCTTGCCCCAAGGCGCCTGACGTTGCGATCATGGATTACCGGTTGGACGGTGACGCACGCGGCGATAGAGTCTTCCTGGCGCTGTGTGAAAACTGGGATGCGCATCCTGCGGCCATTCTGCTTACGGCAGAAAGTGGCGAAGAAACAGCACAAGCGGCCAAGCGTATGGATGCCAATCGTTTGCTGAAGCCGTCCTCGCCAGCAGCCTTGCGCGCGCTCATTGCCGATGCTGCAAGCAAATCCCGCCCATCGGCGGGGGAAACCAACGCTCAGGCCGAGGCAGAATCCGCCGCAGGCTGATCGACGTCGAGCTTTGTTGCGAGCAGCACGGCCTGCGTTCGGCTCACGACGCCCAGCTTGCGGAATATCGCCGTAATGTGCGCCTTGACTGTCGCTTCGCTGATGTCGAGCTCGTAAGCGATCTGCTTGTTCAAAAGGCCTGCTTTCATCTGGCTGAGGATGCGGCGCTGAGCTGGCGTGAGGCTCGCCATTGCAGCAAGATCATCGTCTGCTCCGGCATCTGTTTCAGGAAACCAATTATCGCCTTCTCGTACCGCCGCCAGTGCTTCGCGCATCGCATCCAAGCTGGCGGATTTCGGAATGAACGCGGCTGCACCCAACTGGCTTGCAGCGGCATAGACGCGCGGCTCTTCGCTGGCTGAAACAATCACGATTGGGAGCGCGGGGAAGTCCTGCCGCAAATCCATCAGTACAGACAGCCCGTTGGAATCTTCCATATGAAGATCAAGCAGCAAGCATTCAGGCAAGCTTGTTTCCAATTCTGCCCGGGCTGCATTTGCTGAGCCTGCTTCCACCACCTCCGCTTCAGGCCAAACCTTTGTCACTGCATGGCTAAGCGCCGTGCGAAACAACGGGTGGTCGTCAGCGATAACAATGCGTGGTGCCATGGCTCAGCAAGCTCCCTCCAAGCGTATCCTCAGCGGTTCTCACGCCCATCGATCAAGCGATCAACCAGGCTGGGGTCAGCAAGCGTGGAGGTATCCCCAAGCGAGCCGTAGTCGTTCTCAGCGATCTTCCTGAGGATGCGCCGCATGATTTTACCCGAGCGCGTCTTAGGCAATCCATCAGTGAACTGGATATGGTCGGGCGATGCGATCGGGCCGATTTCCTTGCGCACGTGATTGCGAAGCTCTGAGTAGAGTTCATCGGAGCCTTCCTCGCCCGCATTCAGCGTGACATAGCAGTAAATGCCCTGTCCCTTGATGTCGTGCGGATAGCCGACCACAGCGGCTTCCGCGACCAGGTCATGAAGCACTAGCGCGCTTTCGACTTCTGCTGTGCCCATACGGTGACCAGATACGTTGATCACGTCGTCCACGCGGCCAGTGATCCAGTAATATCCGTCCTCGTCGCGACGGCATCCATCGCCGGTAAAGTACTTGCCTTTGTAAGTGCTGAAATAGGTCTGGATGAAGCGCTCGTGATCGCCATAGACGCTGCGCGCCTGACCGGGCCAACTGCCGGTGATACACAGATTGCCTTCGGTTGCGCCGTCGAGGACGCCGCCATCATTATCGACCAGTTGCGGCTGAATGCCGAAGAACGGCTTACCTGCGCTGCCAGGCTTCATGTCATGGGCAGCAGGCAAAGTCGTTATCATCACGCCGCCAGTTTCTGTCTGCCACCATGTGTCAACGATCGGGCAGTTTCCGTTGCCGACAACGTCGAAATACCAGCGCCAAGCTTCGGGATTGATCGGCTCGCCCACACTTCCGAGCAAGCGCAATGAAGAGCGATCGCGGCTTGTCACGTGATCATCGCCCTCGCGCATCAATGCGCGGATTGCGGTAGGTGCTGTGTAAAGAATGTTGACCTTGTGATTGTCGACCACATCCCAGAACCGGCCATGGTCGGGATAATTCGGGACGCCTTCAAACACGACGCTCGTCGCGCCATTCATGAGCGGGCCGTAGACGATATAGCTATGGCCTGTGACCCAGCCGATATCGGCGGTGCACCAGTATATCTCGCCCGGCTGATAGTCGAAAACATAGTTGAACGTGGTCGCTGTCCATACGCCATAGCCGCCCGTTGTGTGCAGCACGCCTTTGGGCTTTCCGGTTGAGCCGGAGGTGTAAAGGATGAACAGCGGGTCTTCTGCGCCCATCGGCTCGCACGGAACATCTGCGTCCGAAGCAATATCCGCAAACCAGTGGTCACGGCGATCGACCATCGCGACATCGCCGCCTGTATGCTTCACGACTAAGACAGCATCGACCTCTACGCCCGGCAGAGCGAGCGCAGCATCAACATTGGCTTTGAGAGGCACGCGCTTGGAACCGCGCATACCTTCGTCGGCAGTAATCACAAAGCGGCTTTCGCAATCCTCGATCCGGCCTGCGAGCGCTTCAGGAGAGAAGCCGCCGAACACGACAGAATGGATCGCACCTATGCGCGCACAAGCGAGCATGGCGGTCACGCCTTCGATCACCATCGGCATGTAAAGTGTGACGCGATCGCCTTTGGAAACGCCCATCGCTTTCAAGGCGTTCGCCATGCGCACGACCTCTTTGTGAAGCTCGGCATAGGTGAGGGTGCGACCCTGCGAGCTTGGATCATCGGGCTCGAAAATCAGAGCGGTGTTATCGCCGCGGCCCGCTTCAACATGGCGGTCGACAGCATTGTAGCAAAGGTTGAGGACGCCATCGGCGTACCATGTGATGTCGACCGGATCATATGACCAATCACCACCTTTCGTCGGTTGCGTGAACCAGTCCAGGCGCTTCGCTTGCTCCAGCCAGAACGCGTCCGGGTCCTCGACCGACTGCCGGTACATCGCATCATACTGCTCTGAAATGCAGTGCGTTGCGCGAGTTTGCTCTGGACGAATTACGAAGTCGTTGACGGTGCCATTCATGGTTCGAGTCCCCCTGTCACCCATCTTTACTACTCCTTTTCCGCGTCCAAATGCTGTGAGACAAAGGTCTTACGACCATCCGCTAGCTGTGCGTTCAACCCAGCCTCGGTCATGTTTGCCTCAACAATAACCGGGATGGGGATACATGACATGACAAAGGCGACTATGCGACCCTTGTTTCGCGCCGGCCTGCTCGCAGCTAGCTGTTTGTTGGCAACGCCTGCAATTGCGCAGGACGCAGCAGCTGAGGCCAGTATTGAAGACCGGCTGGATCGCTTGGAAGCGATGGTTGGCGCTTTGATTGAGCGGATGGATGCTCAACAAGGCGAGATGGACACCACAAAAGCCGAGACTGCCGCAGCAGCAGAGCTTGCCATGGCGGAAACCCGGGCACTGCAGGCGCGTCAGGCTGAGTTGGCAGAGCAAATCGCTGAGCCCAAGAAACAGGAAGATAAAGGCTTCCGTGTAGGCAACACGACAATCGCTTATGCTGGCTATGTCAAAGTCGATGCGATTTCTCAGCGCACCAGCGGCGGTCAAATCGGCACGGGCAGTATCGTGCGCGATTTCCTTATTCCCGGAGCGATCCCCGTTGGTGGTGAGGGCTCTGGCTTCGACACCGATTTCAGCGCGCGGCAATCGCGGTTGATCTTCAAGACCGCGACTGACGTCGGCGCAGAGCACACGCTCAACTCACAGATCGAGCTTGATTTCATGGTTACGCCGGGCGGAGATGAGCGCATCTCCAACAGCTATCAGCCGCGATTGCGCCAAGCCTTCATCACCTATGACAATTGGCTGTTCGGGCAGGCTTGGTCGACATTCCAGAATGTCGGCGCGTTGCCTGAAAGCCTCGACTTTATCGGCACGACACCCGGCACAGTATTCGAGCGTCAGCCGATGATCCGTTACACCAAAGGCGGTCTGCAGATCGCTGTCGAACAACCTGAGACCACCGTAACCTCTCCCTCTGGTGGCCGGGTCCTGGCGGGCGACGACGCGCTCCCTGACGTTGTCGCCCGCTACAACTTTGGTGGAGATTGGGGCTCTGTGTCAGCCGCCGGTATCTTGCGCAGCCTGCGGGTTCGCGACGATGATTTTGGCACCGGCAATGACAGTGCAATGGGTTACGGCCTGAGCCTGTCAGGCAAGCTCAAGCTGGGTGGCAAAGACGATTTGCGCTTCATGGCGACCGCTGGCGATGGTCTTGGCCGCTATATCGGTCTCAATATCGTCAATGATGCCGCGATTGATGTGGCGACCGGCGATCTCGATCCGATCTTCACCTATTCAGGCTTTGCCGCCTATCGCCACTTCTGGAGCGACAAGGTTCGTTCAACGCTGGGTGCATCCTATTTCAAAGCGGACAATCCGGTCTTGCTGACGAGCAATCAAGTGACGGATGAAAGCTGGAACGCGCTTGCGAACATCATCTTCTCGCCAGTCGCGCCGCTCGATATAGGGATTGAGGTCATGTACGCAGAGCGAACGCTGGAAGATGGTCGCTCCGGCAATTTGCAAAAGGTTCAATTGTCGACGAAATATTCGTTCTGAGGCGCAATTTTGAGACTTCAGGAAGGTGGCTTGGCGAGGCCGCGCTCCAAGATGGAGCGCGCAAGGCCTGCCACCTTGTCTTCGTCAGCGCCTTCGCTCCAGACCGCATAGCGTAACCCCAGAAAGACATTCATTCCCATCAGCGCCCAAGCGTGAGCTTCATCTACATTGTCTCGCAATTCACCTTTCGCAGCACCCGCCTGCAAGCGTTCAAAAATACGCGCGGCCGTGCCTTCGTAATGCGCGCGATAGGCGGCTGGATCGACGAATTCGGACTCGTCGATGATGCGATAGATTTCCTTATGCTCAGCAGCGAAGGCAAGGAAGCTCGCAAGAGCGGTTTCTTCAATGTCGAGCGCGCTAGGCTCGCCGTGAGCCTTGAGCTCTGCGACTGCTGATGCAGCGCCGCTTGCGACTTGGCCGCTCATATCCTGGACCAGCGCCTGGAACAGCGCGTCCTTGCTATCGAAATAAGTATAGAACGTGCCGAGCGCGACTTCCGCGCGCCGGGTTATCGAGCTGATGGATGCGGCGTGAAACCCTTTTTCACCGAATTCAACCGCAGCGGCATCGAGCAGCTTGCGCATAGTCTTGCGACCACGCTCTGTGCGCGGTGTTTTATCCAAAACCGGTGCCGGATTGTCGATCATGCGTCCCCTTCGTGACCGCTCCTAATACCAAAGTCGATCAGGCGCACGCAAGAATAAACTTGAAAGGTGGTTCAACTTTCAATAATGGGGCAAGCAATAAGTTTTGAAGGAGAGGGATCTTGGCACACTTCACTCAGCGCAATGCTGCCCGTTTTCTGATTGGTACGGCTGGTCTCGCGATGGCAGCCGCAATCGCGCCGACAACTGCGATGGCTCAGGATGATTCTGCGACGGAAGAAGCGAGCAATGACGATGCGGGCAATGTGATCGTTGTAACCGCGCGTCGCCGCGAAGAGCGCGCGCTTGATGTGCCGATTGCAGTCACGGCGATCTCAGCTGAGCAGCTTGAACGCTCCGGCACGCTGGAAATCACGGAAGTTGCGCAGGAAGTTCCTAACCTCACATTGGAAGTCAGCCGCGGTACGAACACAACGCTCACTGCTTTTATTCGCGGGGTTGGTCAGCAGGATCCGGTGGCAGGCTTTGAAGCGGGCGTCGGCCTCTATGTCGATGACGTCTATCTGAACCGTCCGCAAGCCGCGGTGCTTGATGTCTATGATGTCGAACGGATCGAGGTTCTGCGCGGTCCGCAAGGCACGCTTTACGGACGCAACACCATCGGCGGCGCAATCAAATATGTGACCGCGCGCTTGCCTGGTGAAACGCAAGTCAAGATCCGCGGAACCTATGGCTCCTACGATCAGGCTGACCTTGTGATCAGCGCGTCGACCCCGATCAGTGACAGCTTGCGTATTGGCGCGAGCGGTGCGCGGCTTTCGCGCGGCGGTTTTGGGGACAATCTGGAACTCGGTACAGAGAACTATAACAAAGATGTGTGGGCCGCGCGCGGCACGCTTGAGTTCGACAATGGCCCGGTTTTCGTCCGGCTCGCTGGCGACTATGTGAAAGACAACTCTGAAGCGCGCCAAGGCGGCCGGTTGATCCCCGGCCTGTTCACCGGCGCGCCTGTGCTCGATGATCCATACGATACCCGCGCAGGTCTCGATATCGTTGATCAGGAAGTCGAAGCCTATGGCGGCTCGCTCAACATTGCGGTTGAGCTTAGCGATACGATCGCATTGAAATCGATCACGGGCTATCGCGAAGACAAGTCCACAACGCCAATCGACTTTGACAGCCTGCCAGAGGCTGATCTGGACGTGCCGGCGATCTATGAAAACGATCAGTTCAGCCAGGAATTGCAGCTGCTTTACGAGGGCGACCGTCTGTCTGGTGTGCTGGGCGCGTATTATCTCGATGCGAACGCGTTCACGGCTTTCGACGTAGCGCTGTTCACCACCGGCGCGCTGCCATTTGTTGGCCTGCCGGGCCTGAACGCGCAAACGCTCGGCGACGTCGAGACTGAGACCTGGTCGATCTTCGGTGATTTCACATACGACATTTCAGACCAGTGGAGCATTTCATTAGGTGGCCGCTACACCAATGACAAACGCACCAGCCGCGTGCTGCGTACGACTTTCATCGGCGGCTTCTCCGATCTGTTTGATCCGGACAGCGCAGCCATTCCGATCGCTGTTACGTCAGACTTTGAAGGCAGCGAGACCTTCAAGGAATTCACCCCGCGCGCATCGATCAGCTTCCAGCCGAACGAGAACCACAATTTCTACTTCACCTATTCGCGCGGCTTCAAAGGTGGCGGCTTTGACCCGCGTGGTCAGACCAGCGCCGCGCCCGATCTCGACGGTGATGGCGACATTGATTTCGATGACGAGTTCGAGTTCCTGCGCTTTGCGCCGGAAACGGTCGACAGCTACGAGCTCGGCTGGAAAGCATCGCTGCTCGACAATGCCGTGAATATCGCGCTCGCGATCTTCAAGAGCGATTATAACGACGTCCAGATCCCTGGCTCTGTCGGGGTCGACAGCGACAATGACGGCGTTTTCGAAAGCTTCGTCGGCATTACCTCCAACGCAGCAAGCGCGGACGTGAACGGCATCGAGTTTGAAGGCAATGCATTGGTCGGCCGCGACTTTGCGGGCGACGGCAGCCGGTTCTCTATAAACTGGTCGCTCGGTATTCTGGACGCTGACTTTAACACCTTCATCGATGCATTCGGTGTCGATGTGGCAGACCAGCGAGTGTTCCAGAACACGCCAGACGTAACCGGGCATATGGGCTTCAATCTCGGCATCCCGGTGGCCAGCGGTATGGTCGATTTCCTCGGCTCCGTGTCGCTCCGTTCTGATGCGAGCCAGTTCGAAGTACCCAATGAATTCCTCGATCAGGACGGGTTTGCGCTCGTCGATGCGAGCCTTGTCTACACCGACGACAGCGACTTCTTCTCTATCGGCATTCACGGCAAGAACCTGTTCGACAAGCGTTACATTGTCGCCGGGTACAACTTCGTTGCAGGCGGCACGGGCGGCGCTCCATTCACCTCGACGCTCGGCCTGGATGGTACACTGACCGGCTTCTATGGCGATCCTCGGCGCGTGTTTGTAACAGGTGAAATCCGCTTCTGATCCGAGGCGGAGCTGTGACTGAGGCGAAGCTCTATCGCGAGCATATCTATCGTAGCGCGGACGGGTCGCTTGACGTGTTCGCGCGCGATTACCCTGCGGATGAGGCAGGCGCAGATCGGGTGCCCTTGTTGATGATGCATGGGCTGACGCGCAATTCAGCGGATTTCGAACCGCTGATTGCGTTGCTTGGCGCGGGAACAAGGCGAATGATCGTGCCCGACCAGCGCGGGCGAGGGCTTTCGCAATACGATCCCGATCCAGCCAACTACAGACCAGATGTTTATGCGGCCGATATGTGGGCGCTGCTCGATGGGCTTGGGATCGATGAGGTCGTTTGCATCGGGACTTCGATGGGCGGCCTCATATCCATGGTGATGGGCGCGCAAGCGCCTGAGCGGGTTCATGGTATCGTCTTGAATGACGTGGGGCCGGAGGTCTCCGAAGAGGGGCTTGAGCGTATACGTGGCTATGTCGGCCCTGCAGAACCCATTGCGGACTGGGGCGATGCGGCTGCTCGCTGCGCAGCAATCAATGGCAGTGCACTGCTGGGCTTCACACCCGATGACTGGATGGCATTTGCGAAGCGGACGTGCCGCGAACTTCCAGATTGCACTGTCGAATTCGCCTATGACCCAGCCATTTCGCAAGGCATGGCAGAAGACGACACCGCTACAGTGCCGCCTGATCTATGGGCTCTGTGGGATGCCTTGCAGACCATTCCGATCCTTTCGATCCGGGGCGCGCTCAGCGATATACTGACTACGGAAACGGTCATGCAAATGGCGAAACGCCGCGCGGGCGATATGGCGTACGTTGAAGTGCCTGATCGTGGCCATGCGCCCATCCTTGACGAGCCCATTGCCGCCGCTGCCATCAGTGGATTTCTCGCGCGCTGATCTCCAGCCAGGCCAGTTTGAGGATTTTCGCACACCGGTTGAGAAATTGACCCGTGTCATCATTGCTTCATCTTGCTATCGCAATAGCAAGACAGGACTGGATGATACGGAGTTTTTAATGCCTGCTGCGATGAACCGTCGCTCTTTTGTTGGAGCCACTGGCTCCGCCTTTGCTGCCTTGATTGCCAGCGGTTGCACTGTGCGCGCGCCGCAATCTGCTGCGAGTGCACCGGCAGCGCCCGCCATGCTGGCCGCTGACGTTTACGGTCCGCTCAAAGCCGATCCTGCTGGCATGCTCGATTTGCCAGAGGGGTTTTCGTACCGGCTCATTTCGAGCCTTGGCGATGCCATGACAGACGGCGGCACAGTGCCGGACAAAGCCGATGGTATGGGCTGCATCGACATGGGCAATGGTACTATCGCATTGGTTCGCAATCACGAGTTGCTGCCATGGGACGATATGGGCGGCGATGTCACCACCGGATATGACACAATGCCAGACGGCAAAGTCATGGCTGGCGGCACGACCAATGTGATCCTTGATGCAGAGACGCTCGCAATCAAGAAACAGCATCGCACACTTGCAGGAACCATCCGCAATTGTGCAGGTGGCACAACTCCATGGGGCACGTGGCTCAGCTGCGAAGAGCCGGGCTCGCGCGGACTTGAGCTGAAGAACCATGGCTACGCATTTGAAGTGCCCGCTGATGCGGACGGTCTGGTGGACCCGGTGCCGCTCAAGGCCATGGGCCGCTTCAACCATGAGGCGGCGGCTGTCGATCCCGTGACAGGCTATATCTTCGAGACAGAGGATAAGAGCGATGGACTGATCTATCGTTTTACTCCCGCTGAAGCAGGCCGGCTGGCGGCAGGCGGCAAATTGCAGGCCCTCGCGCTGGTCGATGGCCCGACAGACAGCCGCAATTGGGACGCCGTAACAATGAAAGTCGGCGAGAAGTATGCGGTGCGCTGGATCGATCTCGATGATCCGGAGAGCCCCAATGAAGATTTGCGCACACGCGGCGCTGCGCAAGGCGCGCTCGTCGTTGCACGCGGTGAAGGCATGCATATGGGCGATGGCGAGGTGTACATCTGCTCGACCAGCGGCGGCGCTGCGAAGGTCGGCCAGATCTTCCGCCTGACGCCTGGCCGCAATGGCGCGGATGACACGCTGGAGCTGTTCTTTGAAAGCGAGAACAAGGACCAGTTCAACTATGGCGACAATCTCTGTGTGGCGCCCAATGGCCATCTGATCGTTTGCGAAGACCAGTATACGGACGTGGTCGATAACCGTTTGATCGGGATCACGCCGGAAGGAGAGGCTTACGTGTTTGCGCGCCTCACCATGCAGACAGAGCTTGCCGGTGCGTGCTTCTCGCCTGATGGCAAGTGGCTGTTTGTAAACGCCTATTCTCCAACGCGGACATTCGCGATCCAAGGCCCTTGGGCAGAGAACGCTGCGTAAGGCGCTTCGTTGGAAATAGCGATTGCCGCCTTTCTGGCCGCAGCTTCTGCTGCTCAGGTTGGCACTGCGCGCGAACTGGTCGCGCATCTGGCGACGTCACTTGGGCGATCATCCGGTTTGCTCCTTGTCGCGCTGATTAGCGCAATGCTGACGAGTGCCTTTGCCGCTGTGGCTGGCGCGTGGTTCGCGCAGCAGTTGATTGGAGCTGAACGGGCGGCCCTGATCGCAGGCGTTCTCGCAATTGCGGCAGCGATGCTGCTGGGAAATCGCTCAGCCGCATTGGCGAAGGAGCCGACGCGCTCGCTGGGCGCGATCTTCTTGGTCTTGCTCGCAAGGCAAGCGATGGACCCCGCACGGCTCTTTGTCTTTGCAGGCGCTGCGATGATCGCAGCTCCAATGCCAGCAGGTTCCGGTGGAGCAATAGGAACTGCCGCTGTGCTGACACTTGCATGGTTTGCGCCCCATGCAGCCTTAGGTAAGCGCGCTGCTCTCATCCTGCGTGTGACGCTGGCAGTGCTTGCTTTGGTGGTTGCAGCAATGGTCCTTTGGATTGGGCTGAACGTCGGCGCTTGAACCAAGCTGCGCCAAGACGAAACAGACCTGAAAATAGCGGTGCATTTGTTGCTCAGCCGCTTTGTCCTTGTCTCTCCGGTTTGGTACCAAGCGCACAATGATACAGGCCGATATCGTATTGCGCGCAAAGCCCAGGGAAGTCGCCGACTGGTTGGAAAGCCGGCTCTCTCAGGCGCTTGGCGAGAGTTCGGACGCTCCGGTGGCGATCTGTGTACCCGGCGGGTCTACGCCGTTCCCGATCATGGAAGAACTGGTGCAGCGCAATCTCGACTTTGCGCGACTGCATGTCTGGCCAGGAGATGACCGCGTTGTGCCGGAAGACCACGAGGCTTCCAACACCGGCAAGATCCGCGCGCTATTCGAACCGGTTGGCGCGCATGTCCACGCATTGAGTGAAGACAGTAAGCCGCCGCGCTTTGCTGTCAGCTGGCTTGGTATGGGCGCAGACGGGCACATCGCATCGCTCTTCCCGAATACCGATCCGCAGGTTGATGATCCTCAGTCAGTGAGACGTCTGACGCCTGATCCATTGCCGCCGCATGCGCCGTTTGATCGCATCACGCTGACGATTCCCGCGCTCGTTGATGCCGATAGCGTGCTGTTCACGCTCGGCGGAGCGGAAGACAAGTGGGAGGTGTTTGACGCCGCGCTAAAGCGCAAGCATGATTTGCCTATCGCGCGCTTCCTCAATGCCGCGATCGGACAAAGCAAAAGGCCGGTAACATGCTTCGCTTGATACCCAAGCCCTTGCATCGCGCCTTTTACCGTGTCGCGCATAAGGTGCGCACTTATTATTGGCGGATCACACGCCCGACCATCCATGGCTGCGCAATGATTGCGCAAAATGACGCTGGCGAAATCCTGCTTGTGAGACCTTCCTACGGCAAGCGTTTGTGGCAATGGCCAGGCGGCGGAGTGGCCGAGCATGAGGATGTTGTCTCAGCGGCATCACGCGAAGTGGTTGAAGAAACGGGCTTGCAAGTGGAGGGGGTGCGGTCGCTCGGCGAAACGCGCAAGCTGCTCTATGGCGCGACCAATGTCGTTCATGTGTTTGCGGGCTCTGCCACAGGTAGACCTAGTTCTGACGAGCGCGAGATCGAAGAAGCCGGATGGTTCGCGCCTGATCGTTTGCCGAACCGCCGCAGCATCTATGTCGATGAATATCTGATCAATTACCGCGGCAGCCTGCGCCCCTGACTTTATAGCAGCGAAAGCTGTGCTGTATCTTTCGGCGGGTCTTTCTTCGCTCCCTCGCGTTCCAGATTCGACAAGGTCAGCCCCATAAGACGGATCGGCATGGCGAGCGGCAGCGTCTCGTCAAGGATGGAATGCGCGGTCTTTGCGAAGGTCGCCTTGCCATCGACCGGGCTTGAAAGTGACCTAGACCGGGTAATGGTCTGGAAGTCTGTGTATTTCATCTTCAAAGTGATTGTGCGGCCTTTGGCTTCAGCGCGCTCGATCGACGACCACACAATGTCGATAATGTTGTCGAGCGTTTCACGCAGGGCTGGGCCAGACGAGATATCTTCACTGAATGTGCGCTCGCCGCCGACTGACTTGCGTTCGCGATGCGCGCGAACCGGCCGCAAGTCGATGCCTCGCGCGGCGCGATAGAGATAATCAGCTGAGCTGCCGAAATTGGCGCGAAGGAAGTCTATGTCCTTTGCAGCAAGATCTGCGCCTGTCTCGATGTCAAGCTTGCGCATCTTCTCCTCTGCCTTGGGGCCGACACCGTGGAAGCGGCGCACCGGTAGCTGCGCAACGAAATCCGCGCCTTCACCCGGGCGGATTACGCACATCCCGTCTGGCTTGTTCTGATCGCTCGCAATCTTCGCGAGGAACTTGTTGTACGAAACACCAGCACTTGCAGTCAGCTTGGTTTTTGCGCGGATTTCCTGCCGGATGAGCTCTGCAATTCTTGTTGCTGAACCAATGCCGAGCAAATCATCCGTCACATCGAGATAGGCCTCATCGAGGCTCAGTGGCTCGACATGCGGTGTGTGATGATGGAAGATCGCACGGATTGTCCGGCTCGCTTCCTTGTAGGCGTCAAACCGGTGCCGCACAAAAATGAGGTCCGGGCATAGCCGTTTGGCTGTGACAGACGGCATCGCGCTCCGCACCCCGAACTTGCGCGCTTCATAGCTCGCAGCAGCTACGACTCCGCGCCCGCCTGACCCACCGACCGCGACGGGCTTGCCGCGCAGCTCCGGATTGTCGCGCTGCTCGACGCTAGCGAAGAACGCATCCATGTCGATATGGATGATCTTGCGCAGGCCCATATTGGCTTCCGCATTACTCTCATCGCCGGGTTGATCATCAATCGAAGCGTCACTCGCCATGCGAACAAAGTAGAGTGTGACGGCTCTTGAGGGAACCTCTGCCGCCCTTGTTCGCTGGTTGATCTCCAACAAAACGCGCTTTTCAATCTTGGAAAACGCGCTCAAGGACATAAGCATGATCTCCGCAGCCGCCCCATCAGATACTCTAAGTCAGCGCGAGCTGATTTTTCTGATGGCTATGATCATGAGCCTGCAGGCGTTTGGCATCGATTCCATGCTGCCTGCGCTCGGCGTGATGGGAGAGGAATTGGGCGGCGCAGGCAATGAGCGACAATATGTCATCGTATCCTACTTCCTCGGTTCTGGCATTGGCGCATTCATTCCTGGTGCGTTTGCTGACCGCTTTGGTAGGCGTCCGGTGCTTTTCTTTGGCCTGGCAAGCTATGTCGTCCTGTCTCTCGCTTGCGCGCTGGTTACCGACTTCTGGACTCTCGTCGCGATCCGGTTTGTTCAAGGGATCACGTGCGCGGGGCTGAGCGTCGTGCCGACGGCCATCGTTAGAGACCGGGTGGGTGGTGACAAAATGGCTCGCATGATGAGCCTTATCATCATGATCTTCCTTGCGGTTCCTATCTTCGCGCCCGCGCTGGGGCAGTTGATCCTGATGGTGGCAGACTGGCGCGCAATCTTCTTCATGATGGCCTTCATGGGCCTGGCGGTTGGCCTGTGGGTGTGGCTCCGCTTGCCGGAATCGCTCACAAAGGAGAACGTCCAGGATATCGATCCGGTTACGATATTGAAGAATATGGGCGTATCGCTCTCCAACCGGGTTTCCGTAGGCTATGTGCTGGGCGCCGCTCTGGTTTTCGGCTCCCTGTTCGGCTTTCTCAATTCAAGCCAGCAATTGATTGCTGAAGGCTTTGGAGCCGGCGACTATTTCGCATTGATCTTCGGTGCCTCGATTGTGGGCATGGTCGTCGCGAGCTTTACTAATTCGCGCATCGTCGAAAAGTTCGGTGCGCGCCGCGTCAGCCACTCGGCCGTGATTGCCTTCCTGATTATCAGCAGCTTGATGGCGATCTCGGCCTGGGATGGCGAGCAAACCTTGTGGGAGTTCGTTCCGCTGCTCGCGCTCAACATGACAGTGCTGGGTTTTGTCGGCGCGAATTTCAGCTCGATTGCCATGCAGCCATTCCAGCATATTGCGGGCGCTGCTTCGTCTGCGCAGACGAGTGTACGCATGATCACCGGCGCTGTTCTTGGCGCAGCGATTGGACAAGCCTATGACGGGACTGCTCTGCCGCTGAGCCTTGCCATGGTCGCTTGCGCACTCGCGGCGCTCGCAATGGTGCTCTATAGTGAACGCGGCAAGCTCTTCCGCCGACCTAGCCAGGCACGGCGGTATATGATCCTGCATGATATTTTGAGAGGTTAAGCCTCGGCCTTCAGCTTTCGCCAGGCGAGATCTGCAAATTCGCACAGCAACGGCCGCGTGTCGCGCGGGTCGATAATGTCCTCGACATTGAAACGCTCTGCGCTGCGGAAGGGAGAAGTGACATTGTCGAGCCGCTCACGGATCGCTTCCAGCTCTGCGGCTGGATCCTCGGCCGCTTCCAGCTCCGACTTGTAAGCCACTTCAAGACCGCCTGCGATGGGAAGAGAGCCCCAATCGCCTGACGGCCAGCAATAGCGGTACTGGAAGGCTTCCGCATTGCTCATCGCGCTGCCGGCAATGCCATAGGCGCGGCGCAAGACGATGCAGCTCAGGGGCACGCTTGCCTTGTAGACAGCGTTCATCGCGTTGACGCCGTAACGGATCGTGCCCGCCATCTCCGCTTCGCGTCCGATCATGAAGCCGGGATTGTCGACCAGATGGACGATGGGCAGTCGGAACTGGTCGGCGAGCTTGACGAAGCGTTCGACTTTCTCTGATGTCTTCGCTTCCCATGACCCGCCAAGGAAACTCGGGTCGCTCGCCAGCACTGCGACAGGCCAGCCATCCAATCGCGCGAGGGCAGTGATGCAGGCACGCCCCCACATGCGGCCCATCTCGAAGACTGAGCCGGAATCGAATAGCATTTCGAGGCAGCGCCGCATCGAATAGACCTGCTTGGGATCGCGCGGGACAAGGCTGAGCAAGGCTTCCTCGCGCCGGTCAACGGGATCGGAACTCTCCGTGCGCCGCGCAAACTGGCCGACATGCTCCGGCATGAAGCTGAGGAAATGGCGCGCGCGGGCGAAGGCTTCGGCTTCGCTTGCAACCTCATCATCGACCACACCATTGCGCGTATGAATGTCCGAACCGCCAAGATCTTCTTTGGCTTGCTGGTGGTTGTCTGAACCCTTGTAGCTTTTACCCAAGCCATCGACGACTGCGGGACCGGCAGCGAAAATCTGAGAAAGCCCGCGCACCATGATCGAGTAATGACTGGCCACGGTACGCGCTGCGCCAAGTCCTGCGGTGGGGCCAAGCGCCAACGCCACCACCGGCACTGTGTCGAGGTTTTTGACGACATCCGACCAACCGGGAACAGCGGGGATGTAAGTCGCGCCGATCTGCTCCAGCGTCTTGACTGAGCCGCCACCGCCCGTGCCATCAATCATTCGGATGATCGGCAGCTTCAGCTCATGCGCCATCTTTTCCGCTTGCACCATCTTGCGGCTGATCCCAGCATCCGCGGCCCCGCCGCGAATGGTGAAATCGTCCGCCGTGGCGACGACGGGGCTGCCATTGATAGTGGCCTTGCCGAACAGGAAGGGAGCAGGGGTGACGCCCACTAGATCACCGTTTTCGTCATACTGGCCTTTGCCCGCGATCTTGCCGATCTCACGGAAGGAACCTTCGTCGACGAGTGCAGCAAGCCGCGCACGCGCATCCATCTTGCCGCGCCCATGCTGGCGCGCGACCTTGGCTTCGCCGCCCATCTGTTCAGCGAGCACTTCGCGTTCGCGCAGCTCTTCGAGTTCGCGCTCCCAGCTCATTCGGGTAACACCAAGGGGCCTAGAAGGAGCATCCACGCGGCAAGCGAAATGAAGCTGGCGACAATCATGGCAGCCATTGTGGCCTTGCCAAAGCGTTGTGTCACGAGCCAAATCGACGCGACCAAACCCGCTAGCTGCGCACCAAACACCAGCAGATCGGGAATGCCCAATGTGATCGCGATATGCGCTTCATCAGAATGAATCGTATTACCAGTTGCATATTGCAGCGCAATCGGCGCAGCGCGAAAGAATGCTGTGAAAGCGAGCGCTCCACCAAGGACAGACCTGCGGATAACGAGCAAGGCAAGGCCGCTGCCACCCAAAATGATTGTCACCAACGGACCAAGGAGTGAGGAGACGCCGGCGGCAAAGATCGGAGCAATATCAGCTGCGGCGGTCTCTTTGCCTTCTCGCAGCAAGATCCAGAAATCACGCATCCCTTCGAATCCGCCCGAGGCGTAGGCAAGAGCAGGGTTGGGCAACTCATAATAGATATAGCCCAGATAATGGCCGAGTTCGTGCAGCACGATCCCAGCAGGCAGCAGGATAAACGCCCACAGACCCGCTCTGACCCAAACTGACATTTCCACTCCCCCCTGTGGTTCCGCCCCGTTAGGGCATGGGCGCGCCACGAGATGCGGCGAAGACCGAATACCATTCCTCGCGCGTCCACTGGACCTTGAGCGCTTCAGCCGCTTCGGCAATGCGCGAAGCATTCTGAGAGCCAATGATAGGGATGATCCCCGCCGGATGCGCCATCAGCCAGCTATAGGCCGCGATCGCCCGGTCGACGCCTTTGGCATCGGCCACAGCACCCAGCGCGCGGGCCACAGCATGCTTGCGCTCGCTTTCAGGGCGCATCAGGCTACCGCCACCCAACGGCGACCAGGCAAGCGGTGTAAGCCCCATCCGGATCGCCTGATCCATCTCACCATTGTCGAAGCATTCGATCCGTAGCGGCGAGATCTCAGGCTGCGTGGTCGCAAGCGGCGTATCGAGAAAGCGGCTAAGGGTGGTGATCTGCGCTGTCGTGAAATTGGAGACACCAATCGCGCGGACCTTGCCGCTGGCGATGGCGCTTTCCAGAAATCCCGCCAGCTCCTGCGGGTGCGTGAGAATGTCAGGCCGGTGGATCTGGTAGAGGTCGATCTGCTCAACGCCGAGACGCGAGAGCGAAGCCTCCAGCGCGCTATCCATATAGGCGCGCGACTGGTCATAAGGCAGCGGCGGCATGATCCCGCCTTTGCTGGCGAGCACGATCTGCTCGCGCAAGGACGGATCTTCGCGCATGGCTTTGCCAAACAGAGCCTCAGCATCACCGAAGCCGTCCTTGCCATTGAAGCCGTAAATGTCTGCGGTATCGAAGAAGTCGATCCCCGCCTCGAGCGCGGCATGCGATAGTGCGACAGCTTCGGACGCGTTTTCGCAGCTTTCGGTGAGACGCCACATGCCCCAGGCGAGGCTGCTGACTTCGATACCGCTGGCGCCAAGCTGGCGGCGGGTTGGGGGGAGGGGAAGAGTGGTCATAAATACCTCAATCGAACGGTGAATGGTTATGCATCGGTGCCGCTCGGCTCCACGACGCACAGAACCGCTTCCACTTGCACTTGACCACCTTGGCTGGCGGAAAGCTCAGTCACAGTGCCATCGAACGGCGCGGTGAGCGCGTGTTCCATCTTCATCGCTTCGAGCACCATGAGCCGCTGGCCTGCGGTGACCGCATCGCCCTCAGCAACATCAACCGTGATCACCTTGCCCGGCATAGGCGCGAGGATTGCACCATCTGCGGCGGAGGCGGCTCCGCCAGCGTCGTGGCGTGCGGCAGAGACTCGATAGGTGTTCCCCATTTCTACGACGAAGACAGCGTCGTCACGAGTCTCGTAACGGGCGTGATGGCGATGATCGAAAGACACCGCTTCGTGCAGTTTCGCTGTTTGGACCTCCCCATTCACTGAAAAATGTACCGCCGACTTAGGTTCAGCATTCAACCGGAAGCCAGCTGTTGTGTTCGCTTTACAGGATAGCTCTTTCGCAGCACTGTTTAGAGCTGATCTGGCAAGCGGATAGGGCTCAAGCGCAAGATCATGCTCGTGGGTTTCGATAAATCCAGTATCCAGTTTTGCCCGAACAAAGTCAGGGTTTGCCAAAAGAGAATGCAAGAACGCCGCATTGGTTTTTACCGGCCATACAAGCGCATCGCTGCATAACTTTGTCAAAGCCGCGTTCGCTTCGATACGCTCGCTTGCTGAGCAGATAATCTTGGCAATCATGGGATCGTAGAATGGGCTGATTTCATCTCCTTCTTCGACACCAGTCTCAATGCGAACCTTAGCATCTGGACCGGCTTCCATGGGAGTTTGTGATAGCGGGTCGAGCCACTTGGTTGGTCGTATTTCTCGTGGAAGATTAAACACCTCCAACCGCCCCGTGCTCGGCAGAAACCCCTTCGCCGGGTCCTCTGCATAGAGCCGCGCCTCAATCGCCCAGCCATTGATGCTCAATTCGTCCTGCTTCAGCGGGATCGGCTCGCCGCTGGCAACCCGCAGCTGCCATTCGACGAGGTCCACCCCCGTGATCTCCTCGGTCACCGGATGTTCCACCTGAAGCCGCGTGTTCATCTCCATGAAGAAGATGCGGTCCGCACGCAGGCCTTCGCTAGCGTCGGCGATGAACTCGATGGTGCCCGCGCCCTCGTAATCGACCGCTTTCGCGGCGCGCACGGCGGCGGCGCAGATTTCTTCGCGGGTCGCCTCGTCCATGCCGGGGGCGGGGGCTTCCTCGATCACCTTCTGGTGGCGGCGTTGCAGTGAGCAATCGCGTTCGAACAGGTGGACTACATTGCCGTGGCTGTCGCCGAACACTTGCACTTCGATATGACGCGGTGAAGTGATCCACTTTTCCAGCAGCACTTCGTCATTGGAGAAGCTGGCCTTGGCCTCGCGCCGACAGCTTTCCAAGCTCGCTTCGAAGTCCACCGCTGCATCGACCTTGCGCATCCCCTTGCCGCCGCCGCCCGCAACCGCCTTGATCAGCACGGGATAGCCGATGGCGTCGGCTTCTGTCTTCAAGCGCTCGACCGACTGGTCCTCGCCCTCATAGCCGGGTGTCACGGGCACACCCGCTTCGCGCATCAGTTTCTTGGCAGCATCCTTGAGGCCCATCGCCTCGATATTCGAAGGCTTCGGCCCGACCCAGATCAGGCCAGCGTCGATAACAGCCTGCGCAAAGCCCGCATTTTCGCTCAAAAAGCCATAGCCCGGATGGATTGCCTCCGCGCCGGTCTCCTTCGCCGCTGCGATGATCTTCTCGCCGACGAGATAGCTTTCAGCCGCAGGCGAAGGGCCGATATGCACCGCTTCGTCCACCTGGCGCACGTGCAGCGCCTTGGCATCGGCATCCGAATAGACCGCGACGGTCGCGATCCCCATTTCGCGCGCAGTGCGGATGATGCGGCAAGCAATCTCGCCGCGATTGGCGATGAGTAATTTTCGTATCATGTGAAACGGGTTACTTCGGGCAGACCAAAAAAGAAACCGCTCATGCTGAGCTTGTCGAAGTATGCGCTATTGTCCGGAGCCGCCTCGCCCTTCGACAGGCTCAGGACAAACGGAGTTCTAGAACTCAGCAAAATTCCCGCGCGTCCATTTAGGCATGGCTTCGAGGCTCGGCGGTCGGTTGCGGAGACTCTCGAAGAAAGCCGCCACCACATGGCCGAGCTTCTGCGCTTTGGACGTGTAGACCCGGTGATCCCACGCGGCGGTCCCCTTGTCTCTAACTGCGCGACCAATAGCGGTGTAAATACGCGCGGCGCTAAGGATCGCCCAGCGGCTGCGGAATGGGAGCTTGGCCGCGCCTATCCTTGAGGCTGCAGCGTGATGCTCCATCAGCGCGATCAGCTTGGCTGCCATATCTCCCAGTTCCTGCCGGTGATGCGGCTTGGTGTGCTGGCCGGGCTCGATGTCTTCTTCGACGAGCCAGATTGCGGGAAGATAGCAACGACCCACGGCATCATCCTCGACGACATCGCGTGCGATATTCGCTAGCTGGAAGGCAAAGCCGAGATCAGCCGCCCGGTCGAGCGTGAACGCATCTTCGCGCTTTACGCCCATGACAAGCGCCATCATGACACCGACAGCGCCTGCGACATGCCAGCAATAGCGCATCAAGTCCGCTTCGCTACGCGGACGCCAGTCATCCGCATCAAGCTCGAAACCGGCTATGACAGCGTCGGCATCTTCCATCGTCAGCCCGACTTCGGACGCGACTTGTCCGAAGGCGTCAAAGGCAGGGTCAGCGGTTGGCTGGCCGTCCAATGCGGCTCGCGTGAGCAACCGGATATGCTTGACCGCTTCTCCAATGTCGGACTGATCGCCGAGCGCTCCGCCCATGTCCTGCGCATCGGCAAGGTCGTCGCACCGCCTGCACCAGGCGTAGAGCATCCAGACGCGCTCGCGAGTTTCCTTGTCGAACAGGCGACTGGCGGCAGAGAAACTCTTCGAGCCGTCCGCGATAGCTAAGCGGGACTTTTCGACCAGCGCTGCGCGGTGACGCATACCGCCCGGCTGGCGAATGGTCTCGCGCATGAATTGCGACGGTGCGAGCGGGCGTTTAGTTGGATCTTCGGCAGTGCCAGTCATAATTTACGTCGTCATTCCCGCGAAAGCGGGAACCCATTTCACAGCAGTTGTGGCTCCGCTCTGGGTCCCCGCATTCGCGGGGATGACGAATGAGTGGGCCTTTTTCACAAGTCCTCGGCTTTCATGCGGAAGATCGGTGTATGCGGCTCATAAGCCTGCATCTTGTCGAGCAAATCCGACATCTTGTCCGCATGGATCAGGATGTTCTGATGAGCAGGGCGCACGAAACCGACATCGCCCATCTTCTTGTTGAACGCGATGAGCTCGTCAAAGAAACCGAAAGCGTTGAGCACGCCGACCGGATCAGAATGATAGCCCAATTGTGCCCAACTGATGGCTTCCCACAGCTCGTCCATGGTGCCGACCCCGCCGGGCAAGGTCACAAAGCCGTCGGACAAGTCCGTGAAGGCCTGCTTGCGCTCATGCATGCCGGAGACGACGTGCAGCTCCGTGCAATCCGTGTTCGCGATTTCAGAGCCTGCAAGCGCTTCCGGGATAATCCCGATGACTTCGCCGCCTTGCTCCAGCGCGCCGGTTGCTACCGCACCCATCAGGCCCAAGCGCCCGCCACCATAGACGACGCCGATGCCTTTGGCAGCGAGCGTCATCCCGACATTGCGGGCGAGTTTGAGATAGCGCGGGTCCTCTGGCGAAGCAGAGCCGCAATAAACAGCCAAGCGTTTCATCAGGCGGTCTTTACCGCCAAGTCCTCCAGCATCAAGCCTGCGGTTGCTTTTGCGCTGCCGACAACGCCGGGAATGCCCGCGCCCGGATGCGTGCCTGCCCCGACCAGATAGAAATTGTCGATCACATCATCGCGGTTGTGCCCGCGGAAGAATGCGCTCTGTGTCAGCACGGGCTCAAGGCTGAAAGCGCTACCCAGATGCGCATTCAAATCCTGCGAGAAATCGCTCGGCGCATAATGGAATTTCGTCACAATGCGCTCGTGAATGTCGGGGATCAGACGTCGCCCGATTTCATCGAGAATCCGCTTCTCAAGGATCGGTCCGACTTCGTCCCAATCAACCGCCAGCTTGCCCTGATGCGCGACCGGTACGAGCGCGTAGAATGTGCTTTTGCCCTGCGGCGCCATGCTGGGGTCAGTCACTGTCGGGTGATGCAGATAGATCGAGAAATCCTGCGGCAGCACGCCATGGTCATAAATGTCCTGCAGCAGGCCTTTGTAGCGCGGCCCGAACAAAATCATGTGATGCGCGATACCCGGCCACGTTCCGTCGAGCCCGAAATGGACCACGAACAGCGATGGGCTGAACTTCTTGCGTGCGAGCGATTTGGCGTACTTCTGGCCGCGTTTGGAGCCGGATAGCAAGTCCTTGTAGGAATGCATGATGTCGGCATTGCTCGCGACCGCATCGAAGCGTTCGCGCCACCCGCTTTGAGTTTCGACTTCGCTCGCTTTGTTGCCGATCGTATGAACCTGCACCACCGGATCGCCCACGCGGATCGTCCCGCCGAGGCGTTCGAAATGGCGCACCATGCCTGCGATCAAGCGATTGGTGCCGCCGCGGGTCCACCACACGCCGCCATCTTTTTCCAGTTTGTGAATGAGCGTGTAGACCGAGCTCGTCTTCATCGGATTGCCGCCGACAAGCAGCGTGTGGAACGACAGTCCCTCGCGCAGCTTCTCATTCTCGACATACTTCGAAACGATCGAATAGACGCTGCGCCATGCTTGCTGCTTCATCAGCGCAGGCGCGGCCTTCAGCATCGACTTGAAGTCGAGGAACGGCTTATGGCCAAGCTCGAGATAGCCTTTCTCGTAGCATTTCTCAGAGTATTCCAGGAACCGCTGATAACCCGCCACGTCAGCCGGATTGAGCTTCGCAATCTCTGCGTTCAGCTCATTCTCGTCATTGGAATAATCGAAATTCGTGCCGTCAGGCCAGTTGAGTCGGTAGAACGGCATGACCTTCATCAGCTCGACATCTTCCGCCATGTCATGGCCGGACAGCGCCCACAGCTCTTTAAGGCAGTCAGGGTCTGTAACAACGGTCGGCCCGGCATCGAAAGTAAAGCCGTCCTTTTCCCAGAAATAGGCGCGGCCACCCGGCTTGTCGCGCGCTTCGACAATAGTGGTTTGAATGCCAGCTGATTGCAGTCTGATCGCGAGCGCCATGCCGCCAAAACCGCTGCCAACAACGCATGCGCGCCTGCCGTCATATTTGCCGCGGTCTCTTTCCATCACTGCACCGTCAGCCGTGCCGATGTCGTTTGTCACAGTAGTCTCGACATTCATGCCGGTTTCTCCGTCGAAAGGGGCGTGCCGCGAGACAGCAACGCTTTGATAGCCCGCGAGATAGGTACGGGCGGTTCGCCGCTGAGGATGCGGATCTTGTCCGACCAGGTCGAGCCGCCTGCATAGAAGCGTTCGACCAGATCATCGGACAAGTCATAGAAATGCTGGAACACCACAACTCGTTCCTCAGGATTGGCCGCTTCGAACAACATCCGTGAAAGCATGCGGTAGAAACTGGTGCGGCGCCAATGGCTCTCGCTGCGCGATTTGCAGAACGCTGCGAGGTCCGATCCGGTGGTGTGTGGCTGGCTGTTCAGCAGCTCAGCAATCGCCAGCGCGTTCTCAACGGCGAACGGCAGAGTGTAGCTGGTAAGCGGGTGCGAGAAGCCGCCTTGTGCGCCTGCCATTGCGACGCCTGCGACACGCCTTTCCGACAATGCCGCATCAAGATTGCCGCCGCTCAGCACAGGCAAAATGCCCGTTTCATGGGCGATGACTTCGCCATGCCAACCACGCTGATGAGCATAGGCCTGAGTGCGGCTCCACAGCTGCTCTTTGTCCATCTTGGGATGATCGGCGTAATAGGTGTCTTCGATAAAGACTTCCGTCTCGCTCAGGGGCAGAACGTAGACAAAGCGGTAGGCCGAGCCGTTGCCATGCGGTGAGACCTGGTCGACCGTTGCATCCATAATGACCGGGCGCGTCAGGCCATGCGGCTCATCGCACTGGATATGCTGGCCGAGGAAGACTTGCCAGCCGCCGGCCAGATGCGGACTCGGCTTGAACGTGCGGCAATCGATGACCCGTTTGGCTTCGATCCGCTCGCCGCCGGTCAGCGTGATGGAGCTTTCGTCCAGCGTTTCCACCCGCGCGCCAAATCGCACGCTTTCAGTTGGCAATTCTTCAATCAAATAGCGATGGAAGTCTTCGCTCGCGAGCGAACGATAGGCGGTTTCCAGCGTCTTCTCGTATTTGGGAAAGGCGATGTCATAGCCTTCATCCCAGCGATTGAGCGTGAAATCGCCGAGCAGCTTTTCACCGTCTTCGCTGAGGTCCGTTTCAAACCAGCTCCAGCGGTGATTGCCGCCGAGAACCTCGCCTGCTTCCAGAACGATAAACCGCACGTCCGGCGCGTGTCGATGCAGCGCGAGCGCGATCAGTCCGCCGGCAAGCCCGCCGCCTGCAATCGCTACATCATACGCCCGTTCGCTCATTACGCAGATGCCCTAGGCGAGCGTGCAGAGCGGGGCAATGCTTCGTATGAGAGCGCAGCATCTATCCCCAGTCAACGAGAGCGGCGCGCTTGCGAATTAACTGATGGTGATTCATCTCTTGCAGCCGATGGGCACACTCATACCGAACCGGAAAACCATCATCGTATCGGTTGCCATGACTGTGGCGACAGTGCTGATCCTGCTTGCCATGGGTCGCCCGCCCATTTGCGAGTGCGGCTATGTGAAGCTTTGGCACGGCCTCATCAACGATGCCGGCAATTCACAGCACATTTCGGACTGGTACACGCCCAGCCACATCATCCACGGGATGATTTTCTACGCGCTGGGCTGGTGGGCATTCGTGAAAAAGGGATGGGGCGGCAAAGATGCCTTTCGCTGGGGCTTGCCTCTGGCGGTGTTTCTGGAGGCCTTCTGGGAAGTGCTGGAAAACACGCCGATGGTGATTGACCGGTTCCGCTCTGTGACTGCAAATTTCGGATATTCCGGCGATAGCGTGCTCAATTCCTTTGCTGACATTGGCTGGATGAGCTTCGGGTTCTGGCTGGCGCTGCGACTGCCTGTGAAAGTGACCATTGCGCTCGCCCTTATCGGAGAGCTGGTTGCTGGCTACGTGGTGCGTGACAATCTGACGCTGAATGTCATCATGCTGCTGTTCCCGATCGAAGCAATCGCAGAATGGCAGGCGGCGAGCACGCACGGCTGATACCCAGCGCAAGCACTCACCGCCGATTAATCCGCTGAATTCTAAATCCTCTGTGCAAGCGCGGGCAAGGAACCCTTTTCCGCGCCCAGTGGTTGGTGCGTGAAGCTGAAAGGGCGAGCCGGATATGACGCGATACATTCTTCTAGGTGCTGCACTGATGTGCGGTCTGGCTTCACCCGCACTTGCAGACGAGCGTGCGGAAGAAAGCGACGCCCTTGTTGCAAACGAAGATGTTCAGCCCGAAGCGAAAGATACAGCTCGTCAGGCAGGTCCGCCACCAGGCGCGGCCAATGGTCCTCCCGGTGGCCGTCCGCCAAGCGTATTCGATGGCGACTGGGTGACCGTTGGCATCGGTGTCGGTGTAGGCTCCACCTATTCTGGCTCCGATGATTACCGGATCTCTCCAGCACCTGTCCTGCAAGGCAGCATTGGCGGTATCCGGCTGGCTCCGCGTCCTGCCGGCCTAGCCGCAGACTTCATCCCTGATGGCGATGGACGGATCACTTACAGTCTTGGCCCAAGCTTCCGTCTGCGCAGCGACCGTGCAGACGATATCGAAGACGAAGTGGTGGAGCTCGCCGGCGAACTCGATCGCGCGTTCGAGCTCGGTATCTCCGGCGGGATCGGCGTCAGCCAGGTGTTCAAGCGCGGCGACAATCTCGGGTTTGAAGTCGATGTGCGCTGGGATATCGCAGGCGCGCATTCAGGCCGTGTGATCGAGCCGCAGATCTCCTATTTCACGCCGATCAATCGCGGGATGGTCGGGATCTTCAACGTGAGCGCCCAGTTCGTCGATGATGATTTTGCAGACTATTATTTCTCGGTTGATACTGCGCAGAGCGCCGCGACTGGCCTCGCGCTGTTTCAGGCGGAAGGCGGTCTCAATAGCATCGGAGCGAACGCGCTTTTCATCATCGACTTCGATGGCAATCTTGCCAATGGCGGGCTTTCAGGCGTGGTCATTGGCGGCTATTCGCGGCTGCAAGGCGATGCTGCAGACACACCTTATACGAGCGTTCGCGGCGATGCGAACCAGCTCTTCGGCGCGCTGGGGATTGCTTACACTTTCTGAGCGCAGAGGCAGCGGTAGAATTCCATATGCTGTTCGTCCTGCTGAAGTTTGACCTTAGCATCGCCTTCGGCTCTTGCGGTTCGCATGAGCACAATATCCTCCGTTCGGTTCGATCGTAGTTTCCGACCATTTCTGATCGCATTCGCCGCACTGTCTTTTTGTACGGCACCATTTGCCGCTCAAGCGCATGATCCTGAGACGGGGCAAGCCAGCGCGATTGCGAATGAAGGTGTCATGGTTGAAGCAGGCGATGCCAAGATCCTGTTTGATCCGCTCTTCCAGCCTGGTCTCCGCCCAGTGATGAATGACGACTTTGCGCAGACGATTATCGATGGGCTTGCGCCTTACGATGGTGTCGACGCTGTTTTCATCAGTCACGCGCATCGCGATCATTTCCATGCCGATTATGTCATCCGTCTTCTTGCCGCGCAGCGGGACCTGCGCTTGTTCGTCCCAACGCAGGTCGCCGCCATGCTGGAGGCACATCCTGACTGGAAGCTAGAGTTTGACGAGCGTGTGGAGCGAGTTGATCCAGACTTCGGCGAGGCCATGCGCTATCAGCTGGGCTCGATGCGGATTGACGCGGTGCGCGTGCCTCATATCGGTTATCCGGACCGCAATGCAGGCTTGGAAAACCTTGTCTTTCGGGTTGCACTAACGCCCAATCATCGCGTCATGCATCTGGGCGATGCCGATGGTCAGCCCAAACATTTTGCGCCGCATGAGGCGCTGTTTGCAGAAGCACGCACTGGGCTGGCCTTCGTTCCATACTGGATGCTGCTGGAGGATGGCGGCAAGGATGTCATCACAAACACGCTCAATGCCGAGAAGGCCATCGGCATTCATGTCGGAACCCGCGCAAACCCGGAGGGTGCAAGTGCTGAGCTTGTTGCAAGCGGCGAGGATTACTTTTCAAAACTCGGCGAAACGCGGGTCATTCCAGTGACCTCTGGACCAGAAGAAGAATAGCGCCTAACACCATTTCATCCCCGGGGAGCCAGCGAGTGGCTGAGAGGTAGGAGCCGCGCCCTACGACCCGTTGAACCTGAACCTGTTAACACAGGCGGAGGGAGCGGACGGCCTGCTTGCCAAACCCGGGCCAGATGTTTCCTCTCCGCATTTGGAGAGTTTCCCATGGCTGACATCAATTCCCCCATCGAAATCGGCGTGACGACCGGCCCCATCAGAGGCAGCCGCAAGGTTCATGTCGGCGCGCGCACAGGCTCCGGCATTCGTGTTGCGATGCGCGAGATTGATCTTGAAGGGGAAGAGCCATCGGTGCGCGTCTACGACACGTCCGGCCCTTACACCGATCCCGATGTTGCGATTGATATCAATCAGGGTCTCGAAGCCAAACGCTGCGAATGGATCATGGCGCGCGGCGATGTCGAGGAATATGACGCACGCGAAGTTCGCCCGGAAGATAACGGCCAGCTGGGCCCGGACCGCTCTGGCGGTGTTCCTGCTTTCCCCAATGTCGTGGAGCGTCCGCTGCGCGCGAAAGCAGGCGCGAATGTCACGCAGATGCACTATGCCCGCCGCGGGATCATCACGCCTGAGATGGAATATGTCGCTGAGCGCGAGAACCTGGGCCGCGAAATGGCAGCGGACCTGATCGCGTCGAACCGTGAAGGTGCGCAGAGTTGGGGCGCGGCCATCCCTGACTTGATCACACCGGAATTCGTCCGCGAGGAAGTCGCGCGCGGCCGTGCAATCATCCCGAATAATATCAATCACCCTGAGTCCGAGCCAATGGCGATCGGGCGCAACTTCCTCGTCAAGATCAACGCCAATATCGGCAATAGCGCGGTCGCCTCGGACGTTGCGAGCGAAGTCGACAAGATGGTCTGGTCGATCCGCTGGGGCGCGGACACGGTCATGGACCTCTCCACAGGTCGCAACATTCACGACACGCGCGAATGGATCATCCGCAACTCGCCGGTCCCCATTGGCACGGTCCCGATCTATCAAGCGCTGGAGAAAGTCGGCGGCGTAGCAGAGGACCTCACTTGGGACATCTTCCGCGACACGTTGATCGAGCAGGCCGAGCAAGGCGTTGACTATTTCACCATACACGCAGGCGTACGCTTGCCTTATGTCCCGCTCGCCGCGAACCGCGTTACGGGCATTGTCTCGCGCGGCGGCTCGATCATGGCGAAATGGTGTCTCGCGCACCACAAAGAGAGCTTTCTTTACGAGCACTTCGACGAGATCACAGAGATCATGAAGGCCTACGACATCGCCTATTCGCTAGGCGATGGCCTGCGCCCCGGCTCCATCGCGGACGCCAATGACGAAGCGCAGTTTGCAGAGCTCTACACGCTGGGTGAGCTCACTCATCGCGCGTGGAAAGAAGACGTGCAGGTCATGATCGAAGGACCGGGCCACGTGCCCATGCACAAGATCAAGGAGAATATGGACAAGCAGCTGGAGGTGTGCGGCGAAGCGCCCTTCTACACGCTTGGGCCGCTCGTCACCGATATCGCACCGGGTTATGACCACATCACCAGCGGCATCGGGGCTGCACAGATCGGCTGGTACGGCACCGCGATGCTTTGCTACGTCACGCCGAAAGAGCACTTGGGGCTTCCCGACCGTGATGACGTAAAAGTAGGCGTTGTGACCTACAAGCTCGCCGCGCACGCAGCAGATCTGGCGAAGGGTCATCCGGCCGCAAAAGTGCGGGACGACGCGCTATCCAAAGCGCGGTTCGAGTTCCGCTGGCGCGACCAGTTCAACCTCTCGCTCGATCCCGATACGGCAGAGGACTACCACGACCAGACGCTTCCGGCAGAGGGGGCGAAGACCGCGCATTTCTGCTCCATGTGCGGGCCGAAATTCTGCTCGATGAAGATCAGCCAGGAGGTTCGCGAGTTTGCCGGCAAACAAAACCAGGGCGCGGACAGCTTCCTGGAAAGCGGGCAGTCCGGTGCCGAGGCTGCAGAAGCAAGCCGTCAGGCCGCTCTGAAAGGCATGGAAGAGATGAGCGCAAAGTACAAAGACATGGGCCAGAAGCTGTATTTGCCGGAGGGGTGATGGGACTGTTTGGCTTCGGCAAAAAGAAAAGGGACGCTGCCGCGCGTCTTGAAGAGGGTACCTGGCGTTGTGCCAGCTGTGATGAAGACCATGGCTGGCCGTTCGACCTTGCGGCTGACTGCCCCGATGTGTGGCCGCATGAGGTTCAATACGAACACAACAGCGCGTTGCGATTGGACGGGGATTTCCTTTCCGAGGACTTCTGCGTCTTGGAAGGCAAATACTTCATGGTTCGTGCGGTTCTGCCTATTCCGGTGATCGGGCTGCAGGGAGACTTCGCGTTCGGCTGCTGGTCCACACTGTCTCGCGCAAATTTTGACAAGTACATCGATGGCTTCGACAGCGGCGAATACGCAGACATGGGTCCGTGGGACGGGTGGCTGATGAACCGACTTGCCAGCTTCAACGAGGAGCCGGACCCGCTATTACTTGAAGTGAGGCCGAGCCTCGATCGGATGCGTCCCAAACTCTGGGTGGTGGACGAAGACCACCCACTAGGCATTGCGCAGCGATCTGGGATTACACCGGATCGCATGCTCGAAGTATTCGCGCGTTACGGCCACGCGCCAGCATGACAGCTGAAAACCTGAAAGCCTAGTTGCAGCCTTGCGCTAAGTGACCTTCGACAAAGCGTCGCTCGGATTAATTATCCTTTAGCGCTAGCATCCTCGTCATCCTGAACTTGTTTCAGGATAACAGTAGTCTAGCCTGTACAAATGGCCAGGGAACCAGCCGTCTATATCCTCGCGAGCGGAAGGCGCGGTTATATCTATGTCGGCGTCACTTCGGATATTGCGAGGCGACTTGATCAACATCGCGAGGGTAAGACGGACAGCTTCGTCGAGCGCCGCAATTGCAAGCGTCTCGTGCGGCTAGAATTCTACGGGACGATGGACGAAGCCATTACCCGCGAGAAACAGCTTAAGAACTGGCACCGAGACTGGAAGATCAATCTTGTTGAGGAAAATAATCCCGACTGGATCAATCTTGCACCTGAAATGGGTCTGGCGGATTTGTTATCCTGAAACGAGTTCAGGATGACGGTCTTTTGAGATTAACGACGATTGGACCTACCCTAGACATCACCGCTGCTCCGTAATCCTTACCACCCCCTACTCATAGCCCAGCTCTTTTACGCCGCGCTCCAGCAGCGCGCGTAGTTCTGTGTCAGGTTGCGCGTTAGCCCCGCCTCATCCCCACCAGCACCCGGTCCAGCGCCTGCAGGAAGCGTGAGCGGTCCGCCTTGCTGAACGGCGGCGGGCCTCCTCCAATCCCGTCCATCCCGGCGCGCAGATCGTCCATGATCGCGCGGGTGGCGATAGCGTTGCCGATGCTGGCCGCGTCAAACTCGCGTCCGTCATGCTTCAACACGCGAGCGCCAGCCTTCAGGCAGCGTTCGGCCAGCAATATATCCGCGGTAATCACCACGCTGTGTTCGTCCGCATTCTCCGCAATCCAGTCGTCCGCCGCGTCAAAACCGTCAGAGACCACTACACGCTTCACCCGCTCGCTCACCGGCACACGAAAAGGGCTGTTGCTTACCACGCGGACGTGCACACTGTGAGGGAGTGCCTTGTAGCGCTCGGCCACACGGTAGATTTCCTCCTTCACGGGGCAGGCATCGGCATCGACGAGGATGGTCAGGGTATCGGGCATCGCTGCGCATTAGGGCAGATATAGCGCGGAGCCAATCAGCCTGGGCAAATCCGTCTTAACTTGCAGCTTGCGCAGTCAGCCGCACCAGTTCCCAATCATAGCCCAGCTCTTTCACGCGGCGCTCCAGCAGCGCGCGTAGCTCGGCGTCGGGTTGCGCCTCTCGCGTCAGCATCCATAGATAGCGCCCGCTTGGCTCGCCGACGATGGACCAGTCGTACAATCCATCCGCGCCTGCCTCCCCGCGGTCGAGCACCCAATAATCGCCATAGAACGGGCCGAAGAAACTCACTTTGAGCTTCGCGCCGTCAGAGCCTTCGACAATTTTGGCCTTGCCGGTCGACTGGTCGAACTCACCGTCCAGCGATCCCTTGTAGCAGGAATTGACCACGCGGATCTTGGCGTGTCCTGACGTATCGCGCAGCGAGTACTCCGCTGTTACGCCTTCGCACCCTTCCTGAAATGGCGCTTCATAGCGGCCATATTCGTACCATGTGCCGAGATATTCATTGAGCGCGACAGGCTTGGCAGGCTCAGGCACATTGGCATTGCCGACCGGACCGGGTGAGCCGACGCAAGCGCCGAGCATAAACAGCAGGGGCAGGACGGCGGCGCGAGGCGTGGATGCGAGCAAGGTCATGCTCAAACAACCAAGCGGGTTAGGGGGAGTTCCGTGACGCGCGCGGGCCTGCGTTTCCTACTCACGCAATGTGTGCGTAACCATCGCGGCATGACGCACGGGTCTCTCAGCTCCAATCCTCGCGAAAATACGCTGCCCAATGCGGTGCAAATGGCGGGCTTTGGCGAGGGAAATATTTTTGCTCCAGGACTGTGTAACATGCGTATCCAACATCTGGTTGTCCGCACGCCGTCCGGCGTGCGTTCCTACCCGATGCCGACCTCGCCAAGCACGCCTTCGATCTGCTTTTTCACGCCGAAGAAGCCTGCCTTGGCATGCGGCCAGGTGAGGCGCTGGACCTCCGGCAACAGCTCGGTGAGGTCGCCGCGATCCGCGAGCCGTTCGAGCTCGGGCCACAACGCATCGCGAGTCCAGCCGGTCGGCAGATATGGCGTGACCACGCGAGTGATCTCATGCTCGGCAAGCGTTGCCGCAAGTTCGCCTTCGCTGGTCCATTCGACGGTTGGACAACCGAAAGCTTCGCCAGCGTCAGCCAGCCCGCTGCGGACCGCGCCAAGCGCAAAGTCTCGCGCTGTGTCACTGGTGGGCAAGGGCGAGCGCGCTTCTGGCCGTGCAGCGCCTATCACGAGAGCCGGAGCTTGGGGCAGGTCGAGCGGGGCATGGCTTGCGCCCTCGTCATGCAGCAGCAGCGCGAAGGGCCCGTCCAGCGAAGCGGGCGCCTGCGGCAAGTCAAGCTTCTGTCGGGCATGCTCTTGCGGCTCCTCCAGCGCGGGCGCTTCGCTCGCAAGCCCGTCAGCTTGCAAGGGGCCATCCGGTTGGTTCTCGGTGTATTGCGCGATGTTGCCGGGCCTTGCGAGATACGTCTTGCCCTTGGTGTGCAAGCCCCCGACCCAGCGCCAGCTTAGCGTGTTGGATGCCGCATCGCCGTCCATCAAATGGCGCAGGAAGAAGTCCGCGCCCAGCGTCCAGTCGAGCTTCAAGGTGAAGATCCAGATGCTCGCAAACCACATGCGCGCGTGGTTGTGTAGATATCCGGTTTCAATGAGCTCGCGCGCCCAGTGGTCGAAAGCGGCGATCTCGGTGCGGCCTTCGCATGCCTCGGCATAGGCTTTTGCGCGGCCGGAATTGCTCTCGACGTTTGCGAGCGCCGCGTCGCGTTGATCGCAATAGGCAGCCCAGATGGAGGGACGCTGTTCGAGATAGCCTTTGAAGTAGATGCGCCAGAAGACTTCGCTCACGAATTTATCGGCGGCGGACGGCGAATGCTCGGCAAGCACGCGCTCCAGCACTTCGGTCTCACTGATGAGGCCTGCATGCAGCCACGGCGACAGCTGCGAGACATTGCTGCGCTCAGGCCCGTCATCGTGGTTGCGGGTATTAGCGTATTGGCGGCCCGCGCGCGGCAGGAATGCGTCAAGCCGGGCGAGGGCGGTGGTGCGATCAGGTTTCCATGTCATTGCCTCACAAGAACCGTCAGAAATCGACGGGGTTCCAGACCGATTTTGCTGGAATTTGCCGCGCGAAGCACCATCTTGAAAGAGTAACGGGGGCGTTATCGAGAGGAGCAAGAGATATGCAGTTTCAGTTCAACTCCGACAGCTCTGTGATGGGCACGGACAATGTTGCGGAGCGGATCGAAGCATCGGTGCGCGGCAAGCTGGCGCGGTTCGAAGACCGCCTCACACGGCTTGAAGTCCATGTCTCGGACGAGAATGCGCGCAAGGGCGGCAGCGATGACAAGACCTGCATGATCGAAGCGCGACCGCGCGGAGGCCGCCCAATCGGCGTGACCGAACATGCTGGTGATGTGGATACAGCAGCGCGGCGCGCAGCATCAACGATGGCGGAGCGGTTGGAGCGGGTGCTGGGCAAGGAATCGAAACACCAGCACGATCCTCGTCCTGACAAGGCAATGTAGTTCTGCGGCAAGAACCGGGCGCCCACCCGCCCGGCTCGGTTCATAACCGCCGATCAGGGCCGCGAGCGATTGTTGTTGCGCGCACGGAAAATGTTTCGGCTGGCCCGGTCCTGCATATTCTCAATCCGCACACGTTCGCGCGGAGTGATGCCCGGACCATCGCGGCGCGACTGGCGTTCGAATTGCCGGATATTGGCTTGCTGACGCACCAGGCGAGACGTCTCGCGGCCGGTCAGATCACCTGAGCGAGCCCCGTTACCGATGCGCGAGCGCTGCCGGTCCTGGCGATTGTCGATCCGCTCGTTCGCGCGTTCACGAACCTCGCTTCGTGGGCCGTCATTGGCGAGTGCGGGTGTCGCTATCCCGGTCAGTATCAATCCGGTTGCTACAGCGAATGTCTTTATCATGGTTCATTCTCCTTTGCATGTCCGAGCGCACGGGAATGCGTGGCTCGCATGTGAAAAGCGCGAGTGAGAATGAACGCCAGCTTTCAGAATCGGCCAATGATACATGCCGTGACAAAGGAATACGGCACAGCCACAATATTGCCCTTCGATCTGGCGCTGTCTGCCTCTGAGCCAGCTTTCCTACCAGCCTTGCTTACGAGTAATTCAGCGGACATGTCTCATCGACCCGAACACTTCCGCGCGCCCTCGAGCATTGTCTCTGTAAGGGCAGTCTCGCTTGCTTCTTTTTTCCGCCAAGGACTGTGTAACATGCGTATCCAACAGGCTGCGGCGCCTTGGGGCGCGTCATGGGTTATGCAATGCAATTTGATGATGCTGCTACGAGCGACTAAGAGAGGCAAATGACAAGAATTCCTGCATTTCTCAGTATCGCCATCGTGTGCGCCTGCACCAGCCTCGCTGCTTGCGGAAGCGATCAGGAGCGGCCTGGCGAAGTCGAAAGCTACGATGGCATCGCAGATGATGAAGTGATTACGTTGGTCGGCACTGAACCGTTCTGGAGCATGGAAATCAAGCAAGGCACCTTGCTCTACACAACGCCTGAGAACCTTGAGGGCGAAGTGGCGACGGTTTCGCGGTTCGAAGGCAATAACGGTTTGGGTATGGCAGGAGAGTTATTGGAGCAGCCGCTCGCAATCGCCATCACACCAGGCGAATGCTCTGACGCCATGAGCGACCGGACATATCCTTTTACCGCAACGGTCACTGTCGGCGGTGAGCAGCTTAACGGCTGCGGTTACACCGACCAACAACCTTTCACAGGTGACGAGGCGCCTTAACTCCCCGTTTTGCCCAGTGGGCGTTGCGTAACACCTGCGCGTTCAAGCTCTTGGCCCAGCCTGCCGGTAAGCCAGTACGCCCACATCTTGAAGTCGGCAAAAAGAGACCACAGCGGATAGGTGAATGTCGCTGGGCGGTTCTTCTCGACTGTGAAGTGCGCGAGCCATGCAAAGAAGTAGCCTGCTACAGGCAACGCTAAAAGCAACAACCAGCTTTGAGTAAGAAAGGCATAGATCGCTATGCAGACAACCAAAGTAGTACCGATGTAATGCAAGGCGCGGGTTGCAGGCTTGCTGTGCTCCCGCAAGTAGAAGGGCCAGAACTCGGTGAATGTCTTATAGCGGACAGGCATGGTTGTGATTTTCTCTCAATCTGTTCGCTCCAATATCAAGCACTTGGCCAGAATAGGCAAGATGTCGAAGGCCTGAAGAGGGCCAGATCGGGAACATTGCGAACGGTTCTTAGTTGGGAGTGAAAAGGGGGCTGTATCGCAGACGGCCCACACAAAGGACATTCCATTGAGTACCGACGATCCCACAGGTCCCCGGCATGGGGACCAATCCAAACTGCGTTTTGACGACGCGCCCGAACGCTTTCGAGAAGGTCATAAGTCTGACCGCTTCTCAGGCGCATCAGGCGTGCTTTTCGAGCAGGCCATGGCGCAAACCCGAATGGCAATCTGTCTGGTTGATCCCAAGGAGAGCGATCTTCCGATTGTTTTTGCAAACCGTGCGTTTCGGCGCCTTACCGGCTATTCCGAAGAAGAGATCATTGGACACAATTGCCGGTTTCTTCAGGGGCCGGACACCGACCCCGAACCGGTCGCTCGTATCCGCGAGGCGATTGCGGAGGAAGACGTCATCGTGGTCGAGCTTCTGAACTATCGCAAGGATGGTAGCTCTTTCTGGAATGCCTTGCACCTGGGCCCGATCTACAATGATGAAGGCGAACTGATCTACTTCTTCGGCAGCCAGTGGGACGTTTCCGATGTGCGCGCCGCAAGAGCCGAAGAACGTTACGCGCGCGAAATGGCGCGCGAACTCTCTCACCGCATGAAGAACATGTTCGCTGTCATCTCCGGCATCGTGAATGTCACAGGTCGCGTACGCGGCATTCAGGACGAAACAACAGAGATCAATGCGCGCATTCAGGCCTTGGGCCGCGCGTATGAAACGACACTCGACGATGCTTCGTCAGGCAGCATAGAGATAGGGCCGGCCATCCGCAGCGTTCTGGCCCCCTACAGCAAAGACGATGAGAGGTTACAATTGTCAGGCAATGGCGTGCGCATGCCATTCGGCCTCGTTTCGATTGTCGGCCTGATTCTGCACGAGCTTTCCGCCAATGCGACAAAATATGGTGCTTGGTCTCAGGAAGGCGGAGTTGTTCACGTAGACTGGCAAGTGCCTGAGGAAACTGAACAACTTTGCGTCACCTGGGAAGAGCGCGGCGGTCCAGCAATAGATCGGGACGCGATCAAGCCCGGTACTGGCTCTGCGATCGTTGATCGATTGCTGCGAAGCGCTGGCGGTACAATCGAGCGCGAGTGGAACGAAAGCAGCTTCAAGGCCGTTATCAAGGTACCCCTATAGGACGCTAAATGACACCTAAGCTCACTCTACTGCTGCTGGAAGACGAACCACTTATCCTGATGGATTTGGAGTTTGCAGCAGAAGACTGCGGGTGTGAAGCTTTGACAGCTTCCAATCCGAAGGCCGCGCTCGATCTTTTGGAGCAGCATAGTGAGACGATCGACGCTGCTATTCTCGACGTTTCGCTGGGCGGAGGCCAGACTTGCTTCCCGGTTGCGCACGAACTGCAGCGCAGGGGCATTCCCTATATTTTGCATTCAGGCGATCTTGATCGCCATAATGAGCGCATCCGCACATTGCAGGCCGAGCGTATTGCGAAGCCAGCTCCGGTTGAAATGGTTATCGCAGCGGCACTTGACCAAGTCGCGCCGTAAGATCGCGCATAGTCCGAGACCAGCACCGAAGTTCACATTTAAATGGATGCCGCATCTTGTGAGTCGTCCTCAGCGCGGCGAGTGCGCCCGATCTAGCTGAACTTGGTCAAATCCTCCGAATTGAGAGCAATTTGCACTCAATTGGTCGCAAATCGCATGGCAAATTCCCTCTGAGACGGAAAAAACCGCCCCAAGGCGGGGAAAAGTAGCTCTCGGCCCCTTCGGCTTCCTCGCCTTCCATCCGTAAAAGGCGTAGCCAACACTCTAGGAGGAGATGAGTTTTGTCGAGTTTTCCTGACTGGCTTGCATCAGCATTACCGCCTGCTGCCCGTCATCCGGAATTGGCTGTAGCCAATTTAAGCGATGCGCGCGCAATGGGCCGTGGCGGCTTTGCCTTGTCCAGCCCCGCTTTTGCTGCGGGAGAGGAACTTGACCCTTGTTTCACGGCTGACGAAGAGGACTCCGTCGCGCCTCCTTTGGAATGGACTGCGCCGCCTCCGGGGACGCAGGAACTCGCCATTGTCGTTGAAGACGCCACGATCGATGGCGATGTGCCCCTTTGTCACTGGCTCGTATGGGGCTTGCCCGGGCAGAAGGGCAAGCTGCTGGAGGGCGAAGTGCCTCAACGAGCAGGAAAGAATGGGCGCGGCAATTCCGAATGGCTTCTGCCGGATCTGCCCAAGGGCGAGCCGCACACTTATGTATTTCAGATGTTCGCGCTGGATTTGCCACTCACATTGATGCCTGGCGCGACACGAGAAGAGCTTTTCGCTGAGATGGAGGGGCATGTGACAGCCAGTGCTGTTCTGGCTGCTACATACACCAGCAGCGACGAGGAAGAAGAATGGGATGAGGAGGAATGGGACTGATCGGCCCGCATCAGGGAAGATCAGCTGCCCACGCCTTCTTTGTATTACTAGCCTGAACTAGGAAAGGAATATGTCATGGCTGGCAAGAACAACGCACTGCAGAAGCCGGTAACGCTCTCTGCTGAGTTGGAAAATGTGATTGGCAAGGGCCCTATGACCCGCGCCCAGGTTACGTCGAAGGTGTGGGAGTACATCAAGGCACACAACCTGCAGAAACCAACCGACAAGCGTACGATCGTTCCGGACGACAAGCTGGGCGGTGTCATCGGCAAGGAAGAGATTTCCATGTTTAAGATGACTGCTGCGGTGTCGAAGCACCTCAGCTAAGTCGCTGAACTATCTGAAGAGGGCGGTGAGGGGCGTTTGCCTCGCGCCGCCCTTTTTGGTTTTGAACATTCTCTGGGCGAGATCCGCCTCACCAAGCTGGCGGTGTGCGACCGGGGTGCCATTCTTCTGGCGCTAGCTCGAAAGCATCGAATTCAAAGCCCGGTGTCACTACACATGTGACAAGAGTGTAACCCGCGCTTGAAGCGACCGGTTGAGCCGCCTGCCATTCGCCCGGCTCAACCACAGCCTGCAATTGCTGTTCTTGCGATACGCTACGGCCAAGCGTCCGTTTGGTCGCGCTGCTCGCTTCATCCGCTGCGGTTAACAGAATGAGCGGATCGCCCGCTTGCCAGATCCAAAGCTCGTGCGCATCGATGCGGTGCCAGTGAGAGCGTTGCTGATTGGTCAAAAGAAAGTGGATCGCAGTTCCGACTGCGCGACCGTCCGGGCCAGCTGGGCCGCGCCACGTTTCCTTGAACCAGCCCCCTTCAGGATGCGGTTTGAGCTCAAGACTGTCGATCAGTGTCTGCGCAACGCTCATTGTAAATGCTTCCCCCCAAAGCTGCGCGCGTGGTGTTCCTTCCGCGTTCAGCCGCTTTCTTTTCTATCAAATCCGAGTAATTGCTGTGAAGACAATTGTGAAGCCTGTCCGGCAACAGGACTGAGGAGCGCAGCTATGAAGCTTACGAACCGTCTATCCACTTCCATCGCGGCCGCTGCTGCGGCAGCTTTGCTTTCAGCACCCGTCGCCGCTCAGGAAGTGAGCGAAGAACAAGCTGTTGCGACCGCAATGGCGGCGTTGGAGGCTGCACCGGTGTTTGATGGGCATAATGATGCCCCGATCCAGCTCCGAGTGCGTTTCAACAACCAGATCAACGAATTCGATTTCAATGATACGCTTCCCACTGCCGAAACGCATCCGCGCGGCGCGCCGATGCACACAGACTTGGTCCGGCTGCGGGCAGGCAAAGTGGGTGCACAGTTCTGGTCGGTTTACGTACCCGCATCGCTCGATGAGCCTGAAGCGGTGGTCATGACGCTGGAGCAAATCGATGTGACGCGCCGGCTGATTGATCGGTATCCTGATGACTTAGCGCTGGTAATGACGGCTGCCGAAGCAGAGGCCGCGATGGTCGAAGGCAAAATTGCCTCGCTGATCGGAATGGAAGGCGGACACTCGATTGGTTCAAGCCTCGCTGTTTTGCGCGAAATGTATCAATTGGGTGCGCGCTACATGACATTGACGCATTCCAACAACACGCCGTGGGCTGACAGTGCAACCGATGATCCAGAACATGATGGACTAACCGGTTTTGGCCGCGACGTAGTCTTCGAAATGAACCGGATCGGCATGCTGGTGGATCTCAGCCACGTCAGCGAAGCAACCATGAACGATGTGCTGGATATCGCTCAGGCACCTGTAATTTTCAGCCATTCCGGCGCGCGAGCAATCAATGGTCATGCGCGTAATGTACCGGACAGCGTGCTCGCCCGTCTCCCTGCCAATCGCGGTGTTGTTATGGTCGTGGGACTACCGGGGTTCTTGAGCGAAGAGCAGCGTCAGTGGTTTGCGAGCCGGCAAGCAGAAAAAGCACGCCTGGAAGCGCTCTTTCAGGGGCAGCCGGACATCGTAACCGCCCGATTGACTGCGTGGGACGAAGCCAATGACAGCCCGATGGCGACCATTTCGGACATGGCTGATCATATTGATCACGTGAAGGCTGTCGCGGGCATCGACGCAATCGGGATTGGTGGCGATTATGACGGCATGCCCACAGGCCCTGTCGGGATGGAAGACGTGACAGGCTATCCGGCGTTATTCGTCGAACTCGCAAAGCGCGGCTATACCCAGCTGGAGCTTGAGAAGATTGCTTCAGGCAATATCATGCGAGCACTGCGCGACGCAGAGGCGGTCGCGAACGCCTTGCAGGCCGTTGAAGGGCCTCGAGCCATTGAGACGCTACTGACCAGCGACGATTGAGAGGGTCTTTAGCTGACTAGCTGCTGCGCTTTGCTTTTGGCTTCAGGCATCAATTTTGCGCCTCGAGCTCGCCACCGCGCTTCAGAACTTCATCGCCATCTTCTTGTTCGATGAGATAGGCCGGATTGTCTTCATCGCCGTCTTTGGTGACTTCAGTCCCTTGCAGAGTGCGAGTGACCTCGCGCTCAAAGCGTTCTTTGATCTGACCTTCGCCGGTCCCGTTGCCCCAGTTCCACTTCACATACTGATTGGTCTGAAAGCTATTGGAATTGCTCATGTTTATCTCCAGAATTGTATCTGAAGATAAAATGCAAGAAGCCAGCTGATCGTTCCGAAAATCGCAGGATAGCCCAATCTTTGCTAAGACGCCGCGGCGGAAGCGCTAGTTTGCAGCGCCTGCGTCCGGGTCGATAGGCTCAGGCTGCGGCAAAGTCTCGACTGTTTCATCTGGCACCAGAATTTCGTCGCTGACACCGTCATCAGACATCGCTTCCTGCGTGCCGGAGACTGTTGCGCGTTCCTCTACTTCACCTTGAGAGAGAGCGCCTGTGATCCAGATGAGCGACAGGATTGCGATCGCAAGAAACAGACCGATACCCAGCACCCAGCGCATGTGCCCTGTTGTGTGTGCTGCCATCGCATCATCGTCTTCGATATGGATTGCGTCGTCTTTGTTTTCCATTTCATCCTCCCTTTGGGTTGCAATTCGCACCCCGCTGTAATGCATCTACGGTGCAGCGCGTCGAACGTTCCTGCAGTTCGCCGCTCACATTCAGTCGCGCAGAAGTTCGTTAATTCCGGTCTTGGAGCGCGTCTGCGCATCCACAGTCTTGACGATCACTGCACAATACAAGCTCGGTCCGGGAGATCCATCAGGCAGTGGTTTGCCCGGCAGGCTGCCTGGCACCACCACCGCGTAAGGAGGCACTTCGCCCATATGCACTTCGCCGGTCGCGCGATCGACGATCTTGGTCGATGCGCCGAGATAGACGCCCATTGACAGCACAGCGCCTTCGCCGACACGAACACCTTCTGCGACTTCGCTGCGCGCGCCGACAAAGGCTCCATCGCCGATGATGACAGGCTCCGCCTGCAAGGGTTCCAGCACGCCGCCAATCCCGGCCCCGCCTGAGATGTGCACGTTCTTTCCAATTTGCGCGCAAGAGCCGACTGTAGCCCAAGTGTCGACCATAGTGCCTTCGTCTACATAGGCCCCGATGTTTACGAAGCTCGGCATGAGGACGACGCCTTTGCCAATAAAGCTGCCGCGGCGGGCCACAGCGCCTGGAACGACACGAAAACCTGCCTCTGAAAAGCGATTATCGCCCCAACCGGCAAACTTGTTCGGGACCTTATCAAAGGCCGGCTCCCCTGCCGAAGCCCCTTCCATGACGCGGTTGTCGCGCAAACGGAAGGACAAGAGCACAGCTTTCTTGAGCCATTGATTGACTTGCCAAGACCCATCTTCGCGCGGTTCGGCGACGCGCGCTTCACCATTGTCGAGCATCGCAAGAGCCGCATCGACGACTTCCTTGACCTCGCGGTTTGCTGGAGTGATCTCGCTGCGGTTTTCCCAGGCAGCTTCAATTTTTTCAGCCAGTTCGCTCGACATGCTTGTGTCCTTGCAAGAATTTGGTGCGTGGCGGCGCTGCTAGCTTGCGCGTGGCGTTGCCGCAAGGATGATCCATGCGTGGTCGCTAAGCAGGCATGCCTGCATCGAGCGCAAACTGATAAGCGCGGTCAACCAGAGGCTTGACCCGTTCGCTCATCGATTTTGCGTGCGCTGAGGACGCAGTCCCGTCAATCACCCGCTTCTTGATACCTTGCATGATCCCGGCGAGCCGGAACAGGTTATACGCGAAGTACCAGTCCATTGGCGGGACGGGATAGCCAGTGCGTGCGACATAGCGTTCCACCGCCTGCTCAACCGTGGGGATGCCCAGCTCTTCCAGATCAAGGCCTAGCAGACCCGCGCGGCCATCGGCGGGCTGGAACCAGTTGAGCATCAGATAGCTGAAATCCGCAATCGGATCGCCTAATGTCGACAGCTCCCAATCGAGCACCGCAATCACGCGGTTTTCATCCTTGTGAAAGATCACGTTGTCGAGCCGGTAATCACCATGGACGACCGAGCTTTCATGCTGCGGCGGAATGGTTTGCGGCAGCCATTCAATCAGCTTTTCCATCTCCGGCATGTGCTCGGTTTCTGAGAGCTTGTATTGCTTTGACCACCGGCTGATCTGGCGCGCGCAATAGTCGGTCGGCTTGCCATAATCGCCAAGCCCGATTTCGTCCGGCTTGTTCAGATGCAAATCCGCCATCGTATCGATTAGCGAATGGTAGATTTCGCGGCGTTCCTCAGGTGAGACACCGGGCAATGCGCCATTCCAAAGCGAGCGCCCGTCCGCCATGCTCATCACGAAGAACTTCGCCCCGATCACTTCTGGATCTTCGCACAATCCGTATGTGCGCGGGACAGGGAAGCCGGTCGGATAAAGGCCCGTCATGGCCTTGTATTCGCGGTCTACCGCATGGGCTGACGGGAGCAATTTGCCAAAAGGCTGACGGCGCAGGACGTAGTTCGTGCCCCCCCCATCGATTCCTGGCGTTTCGATCTTGTAAGTCGGGTTCGACTGGCCGCCTTTGAACTTGGTGTAACTGATCGGCCCTGAAAAGCCTTCGACATTGGCTTCAAACCACGCGGTCAGCTTGTCGAGATCAAGCTGGTCCCGTTCGGGTACTTCGATCGTACCGACCATTTCTCTGTCGAAATCGATATCCGTCATGGCGCCTTTCCTTGAGCCTTTGATGCGCATTCAGCGATACGCTCACTGTGTTTTTCGAAACTTTGCAAAATCCCCGCAAACCCAGCGTTTCCGCCATCTAAGGGGCGAAGTGCTGTGCGAGAGTGTGACTTTCCAAAAATCATGATGCCGAAGCCTGAGTTGATGCGGTGTTCCAACTCTTCCTACTGGACCTGTTCCGAGTAGGACAGGCGGAAGCCACGAGGATCCGATTGGCCTAGTCGAACACCACCACGCTGCGTGCGGAATGGCCTGCTCGCATTTTGTCGAAACCAGCATTGATTTCTTCCAGCGGGATGCGCTCTGCAATAATTGTATCGAGATCGAGCAGACCGCGCATGTAGAAGTCGACGAGCCGCGGCAGATCCACCGGAAAGTGGTTCATGCCCATAATCGCGCCCATCAGCTTCTTGCCGCCCAGCAAATCCATCGCGCCAAGCCCGACTTTGCAATCCAAGGGCATCATGCCGAGAATGATCGCTGTGCCTCCGCGCCGGAGCGACGCGACAGCCAAGTCAGCGCTTGCTTGCCGGCCGACAGCCTCAATCCCGTAATGCACACCGCCACCCGAGATATCGAGGATCTGCTTTGCAGCGTCTTCCGCCATCGCATCGACTGTGTGCGTCGCGCCGAGAACTTTTGCGAGTTCGCGTTTTTCAGGCAGCGGATCAGCCGCAATTACCTTTCCGGCCCCGGCAATCTTGGCTGCATTGACAGCTGCCAAGCCAACCCCTCCGCAGCCGACAACGAGCACGGTTTCACCTGGTGTAACATTAGCCGCGTTGAAAATCGTCCCAGCGCCCGTTGTGACGGCACAGCCAATCACTGCCGCACGGTCGAATGGCATGTCATTGTCAATCGCGACGCAGGCATTCTCATGGATCAGCATTTGCTCGCTGAAGGCTGAGAGGTTGAGCATCTGATTGACCGCTTCGCCACCGTCGCGCGTGATGCGCGGTGCGTCGGTTTTACCCCTGCGCGTCGCTCCGCCAAGGCAGAGCGCCATGCGGCCGGTCACACAGAATTCGCAAGTCCCGCAAAATGCGGAAAGGCAGCTAACCACGTGATCGCCCGGCTTCACCGTGCGCACTTCGCTCCCAACCGCGCGAACGACGCCTGCCGCTTCATGACCCGGAATGGCAGGCATGGCATGCGGATAGGCGCCGTCAATGAAGTGCAGGTCCGAATGACAAAGCCCGCAGGCCTTCGTATCGATCAGGACTTCATGCGGCGCGGGTTCCGCCAGCTCGACCTCGCCAATGACGAGGCCTTTGCCGGCTTCTTCGAGGATGGCCGCCTTCGCCATTAGCGGGTCGCTCCCATATCGCCAGAGCTGAAGCTGTCACCGCTTGTGACCGGGCCTTTGCCGTCGCGCAAAGCGTTGGCAGATGGTCCATGGTTGGGCGCATGCTTGGCAAATTCCATCCGGGCGATGGAACGAGCATGCACTTCGTCAGGGCCGTCCGCCAAGCGCAGCGTACGCTGGCCTGCATAGGCTGCCGCAAGGCCGTAATCTTCCGATACGCCGCCACCGCCATGGGCCTGGATCGCATCATCGATGATCCGCAGCGCCATGTTCGGTGCCTGGACCTTGATCATGGCGATTTCCTGCTTGGCCGACTTGTTGCCAACCTTGTCCATCATGTCTGCCGCCTTGAGGCAGAGCAGACGGGTCATGTCGATGTCGATACGGGCACGCGCAACGCGTTCTTCCCATACCGAGTGCTTGTAGATCGGCTTGCCGAACGCTTCGCGCTCTTGCAGGCGGCGGCACATCTTAGCGAGCGCTTCTTCCGCCGCGCCGATAGTGCGCATGCAGTGGTGGATACGGCCCGGGCCCAAGCGTCCTTGTGCGATTTCGAAACCGCGTCCTTCGCCAAGCAGGATATTCGAAGCCGGGACGCGCACGTCCTTCAGCTCGATTTCCATGTGGCCATGCGGCGCATCGTCATAGCCGAACACCGGCAGATGGCGCAGGATGTTCACGCCTGGCGCATCAAGCGGCATGAGGATCATGGACTGCTGCGCGTGGCGCTTGGCTTCAAAGTCGGTCTTGCCCATGACAATCGCGACTTTGCAGCGCGGATCGCCAGCGCCCGATGACCACCATTTGCGGCCATTGATGACATAGTCATCGCCATCACGCTCGATACGGGTTTCGATATTGGTTGCATCGGAAGAGGCAGTGAACGGCTCTGTCATGAGGAAGGCAGAGCGGATCTCGCCATTCATCAGCGGCTGGAGATATTGCTCTTTCTGTTCGCGCGTACCGTAGCGGTGGAACACTTCCATGTTGCCGGTATCAGGGGCGGAGCAGTTGAACACCTCGCTTGCCCAGCCAATGCGGCCCATTTCCTCAGCACACATTGCGTATTCGAGATTGGTGAGGCCGGGGCCTTCGAATTCGAACGTGTCATCGACATGATGATGGCTGTCATTGCGCGGCGGCATGAACAGGTTCCAGATGCCCGCTTCCTTAGCGAGCTTCTTCTTGTCTTCGATGATCTGGATCACTTTCCAGCGGTCACCTTCGGCATCCTGTTGCTTGTAGGTGTCCATGTTGGGGCGGACATGCGTTTCGATGAAGTCACGTACCCGGTCGCGCCAATAGGTTTGCCGTTCTGTGGGTTCGAAATCCATGGGTGTGTTCCTCTCTAGTCCTTAAATGCAATCGAATCTGTTGGATATGACCGTGGCAGTTAGCCACCTTCGCGCCAAGTGTTGATTTGTGTCAGTTCGCTCCTGAAGCGCGCTGAGTCTCCAATAGTGCCTCAGCGCGGGCAGCGAGGCGCGCCTCGTGGTCTTCCCGGCTGATAGGGAAGCGCCCCAGCCAGAACGCTGCGAGCAATGCGAGCACGGTTGTAGCGATGGCAAAGCTGACAATCATCGTACTGAGCACCTCGAACGGCACTGTCTCTGGATTGGCACCTTGCTCAAGCTGAGAAATGGCGATGATCTGTCCGGTCAGCGCTGCGCCAAGACCGGTCGCGCATTTCTGCACCAGCCAGTTACCCGAATAGAACGATCCTTCTGCGCGGCGACCCGTCCTATCCTCAAAAGCTTCAACGATCTCGGCAATCATGGAAGAGGCGCTGATCATGATGATGACGCCGAACATATTCGCGAAGATGGTGAAAGCGAAATACAGCAACGTTGAACTGAACGTGCCCGCTGCTGGCCAGATGCCGGCCAGGTAAAGCATGTAAGGCGCAAGGCCGAGGACCAAAGCGATGACGGCGCTGACTGCCGCACTTTTCGGCTTGCCAAATTTGCGATGCATCGGCCCGACCAGCATGAACATGCCCACTACAGAGATGCCGAGCACGAAGGGATACGCGGTCAGCCCGTTGAGCCATGCGGGCGCCCAGTCGAATGTCACGCGGTCGAGTTGCCACACGAAGATATTGAGGTAGTTGGAGATGGAGAATGTCATCCCCTGGCTCACATAGGCGGCAAGGCCTCCAGCTGCGAAGATCAGGAAGGCGCGCTCGCTGAAGGCTTCCTTGATCTCGCCAAAAGCGTCTCTCAAGCTGAAGGGAGCGGGCTTCTTCTCAGGCAATTGAGCAACAATTCTGTGCTGTCCAAATGCAGAACCCAACACAGCAACTGCCATCAGGATCGCGCCAAATACACCATAGGCTGGATAGCCTTCCTGTTGCAGCAATCCGTTTTCGCCCGGCATGAAGACGGTATAGGCGAGCACCATCATCAGGATGCCGCCCATCCAGCCTGACAGGTAGCGATAGCGGAACAGCGCCGTACGCTCATTATAGTCGGAAGTCAGTTCAGGCACGAGGCTCGTCGAAGGGACTTCGCAGGCGGAAAGCAGCAGCCGAACCGCGACCATCATCCCCAACAGTCCGAGAGCACTCGGCGCTTCACCCCCGGGCGGCGACCACAGCAATATCCAGAAGAACGCCAGCGGGATGGGCGCGGCATAAAGCCAGGGCAAGCGCCTGCCCCAGCGAGTATATGTGCGATCCGAAAGATAGCCGATAATCGGGTCGACAAAGGCATCGATCAACAAAGCGCCGAGCAGTATCAGGCCAACGAGACCTGCATCCATGCCAAGCACCTGGCTGTAGTAAAACAGCAGGAAGAACAGGAAACCGCCATCTTTGACGCCGAAAGCCACGGCTCCAAAGCCGTGAATGAGCTTTAGCCTGAGAGGCAAGGGTCCGTTGACGAAGCTCACGCAGTAACGCTTTGCCGCGTCAGTTCAGGCACAATGGGGATCACGAATACCTCTCCAAAGATTCGCATTTCATTTTGCCACCAGCCTACGCTTGCTTCGCTGTGCGTCAACGCTTCGCTGCATGACGCTACGGCATCGGGGGCTAAAAAAGTGCCTCTTGCAGGCTGCTTCAAAATTCCGATAACGTAAACGTCAAGTCTGGAGACAATGAGAGGAGTCCCCCGATGTCAGAAACAGCTGAACTGGCTGCCTTCCGCGAAGAAACACGCGCTTGGCTCGAAGCCAACTGCCCGCCTGAAATGCGCAAACCTGTCCGTGATGAGGCAGATGTCTATTGGGGCGGTCGCCGCGCGACATTCAAGAATGATGCGCAGAAAGCTTGGTTCGAAGCGGCGGTCGAGAAGGGCTACACCGTTCCCGATTGGCCAAAGGATTACGGCGGAGCGGGCCTAAGCCCTGCAGAAGCCAAGATCCTGCGTCAGGAAATGGCAGCCATCGGCGCGCGCCCTCCGCTTTCCAGCTTCGGCATCTGGATGCTTGGTCCTGCACTGCTGCACTTCGGCACGGAAGGTCAGAAGAAGCATTTCCTTACGCAGATCGCGCGCGGCGAAATCCGCTGGTGCCAGGGTTATTCAGAACCGGGCAGCGGTTCTGACCTGGTTTCCATGCAGACATTCGGCGAAGACAAAGGCGATCATTGGGTCGTCAACGGTCAGAAGATATGGACTTCTTATGCCGATGAGGCGGACTGGATTTTCTGCCTTGTCCGCACGGACAAGGAGAACAAGTATCAGGGCATCACCTTCATGCTGTTCGACATGGAGAGCGAAGGGGTCACGACCAAGCCGATCAAGCTGATCAGCGGCAACTCGCCGTTCTGTGAAACCTTCTTTGACGATGTGTCTGTGCCTAAGAGCTATGGCGACGGCATCCCCGGCTATGTTGGCGAGATCAATCGCGGCTGGGATGTCGCGAAGTACCTGCTCGGCCATGAGCGTGAGATGATTTCCGGCGCTGGCGGTGGCGGCTACACGTCTGCAATTGGCGCTGCGATGAAGCGCCAGAACGGAGAGCTCGATCCTGTGCTGCGCGCTGACCTTGCCATGTTTGATGTCGATGCGCTGGCTTATGGCTGCATGGGCGAGAAATTCCTCGATGAAGTTAAAGTCGGTAAAGCGCATCCCGCTCAGCCCAACATGATGAAATACGCAGGGACTGAGCTCAACAAGCGTCGTCATGAGTTGATGATGGCTGCGGGCGGCAGCCGCGCGCTTGAATGGGAAAGCGAGGAAACGAGCGGCGGCAAGGCTGCGCGGGGCTGGCTTCGCACGAAAGCCAACTCCATCGAAGGCGGAACAAGCGAAGTCATGCTGAACGTCATTTCCAAACGCATTCTTGACCTTCCAGGAGCCTGATCCATGCCACTTTATCACAATGAAGATCAGGCCATGCTCGCTGACAGCGCGAGCCAGTTCATGGCTGACGAAGGCGCGATCGCAAAGCAGCTGCGCCATTACCGCGACGGCAATTGCCCTGACGGTTTCGGCCACAAGCTGTGGAGCCAGTTCGGCGAAATGGGCTTTACCGGCATTCTCGTTTCTGAAGAGGATGGCGGGCTTGGCATGGGCCATGTCGAGGCAGGCATCGTGCTTGAAGAGATCGGCCGCAACCTGTCTCCGTCGCCATTCCTGATGAGCTCTGTCGTCGCGGCAACGGCTCTTGATGGCGCTAATGCCGAATTGAAGCAGCGCTATCTGCCGGGGCTCGTGTCCGGCGACGCGGTGTTCTCTGCCGCAATCGACGAAGGCAACAAGCATCGCCCTGAAAACATCGCTTGCAAAGCAGAGAAGTCCGGCAATGGCTTCAAGCTTTCCGGCAAGAAATCCTTCGCGATCCAGGCTGTGGCAGCTGACATGATTATCGTCGCCGCGCGCACCTCGGGTGCTGACAACGACCGCGACGGAATTACCCTGTTTGCTGTGCCGAAAGATGCGGCCAACATGACGCAGGACCCGGTTCGCTTGGTCGACAGCTCTGTGGCTTCGCACATCACGTTTGACGGGGTTGAACTTGATGGCGATGCAGTCATTGGCGAAGTCGATGGCGGACGCGCATTGCTCGACAATATGCTTGCAGCGGGCCGTATCGGCTCAGCGGCGGAAGGCGTAGGCGTTGCCAGAGGCGCGATGGATATGACCGTCGATTACCTCAAGCAGCGCAAGCAGTTCGGCAAGCTGATCGGCGAGTTTCAGGCGCTTCAGCACCGTGCAGCGCATCTCTACTCCGAAGTCGAGATTGCACGTGCCGTCACGATCAAGGCGCAGCAATTGCTCGACGCCAATCGCGGTGATGAGCTCAGCCCGAAAGCTGACCTCATGGCGAGTGTGGCCAAGGCAAAGGTTGCAAAAGCAGCAAGCCTGGCCGTCAAGGAAGGCGTTCAGATGCATGGCGGGATCGGCATGACCGACGAATATGACATCGGCCTCTATATGAAGCGCGACCGTGCGCTCGCAGAGTTCATGGGAGATGCCTATTACCATGCGGGCCGTGTGGCTGAACTGAGCGGTTACTAAAGGTTAGACGGGGAGGCGGGGCCTCCCCGCAAGGCCGACCGGCCGCCGGCCGTTAGGCCGCCCCCTCGGAGGCGTCGGCCGAAAGTATTTCGTGCCGATACGCCGCGAGAGAAAGGAAAATACCATGATGAAACTGGAAGAACTGTTCGGTCTGCAAGGCCGCGTGGCGCTGGTCACCGGCGGGAGCCGCGGGATTGGCAAGATGATCGTCGAAGGCTTGCTGGAGGCAGGCTGCGCCCGGGTCTACATCAGCGCGCGCAAGGTCCATGAGATCGAGGAAACCTGCAACGAACTTGGCGACAAGGTCATCGGCATTCCTGCAGACCTCAGCCAGATGGACGGCATCCAGCGCTTGGCTGACGAGATTGCTGCTCGCGAAGACAAGCTCGATCTGCTGGTCAATAATGCAGGCGCTGCATGGGGTGAGCCGTTCGATAAGTTCACCGAAGCCGGTTGGGACCGCACGATGGATCTGAACGTGAAGACCCCGTTCTTCCTGACGCAAAAGCTGCATGGCCTGTTGAAGGCCGCAGGCACGCCTGAGCGCCCCGCAAAGGTTCTCATGATCGCTTCGATTGACGGGATGAAGTCGAACCCCTGGCCGACTTACCCATACCAAGCGTCGAAGGCGGGTCTGATCCACCTGACGCGCCGGATGGCGGCAGAATTGGTGGGCGACAATATCATCGTCAACGGCATTGGTCCGGGCGCTTTTCCGAGCGCTATGAACCGAGCCGCGCGCGACAATGAAGAGCTGGTCAAGAAAGGCATTCCTTCCAAGCGCGTCGGAGTGACGGAGGATATGGCAGCTGGTGCTATTTACCTGCTCAGCCGTGCAGGTGACTATGTGATCGGAACGACGATCCCGATCGATGGCGGCGTTGTGAACGCCAATATCGGCGCAGGCAATTTCGTCGATCCCTCGGGCGGCTGATCCCACCCGATCATCCCTGATTTTTCTGTAAAGGCCGCTGGAGTAATCCGGCGGCCTTTTTCGGTTTGCGATGTAATCGGCGCTAAAAGCGTGAAGGAAAGTCATGGCGCCCAAACATATGTTAAGGCGCTGTGAAGCCCGACAGCTAAAGACCCTCCTCACGGGAGATGGTCGTTGACTCAATATTCGCTGGTATTTGCCGCTGACACGAAGTCAGGGGTGGAAAAGCTTACTTTCCACGAACGTTCTGTTGGTGGGGCCCTGGAGGTCGCAAAAGAGCGTGCACGCGGCGATTGGGCTGAGCTGTTTGAAGGCGACTTGCTGTTGTGCCGGATAGAGCTCGTCGATGAAACCGGCGTCTGGTTGGTCAGGCCGACCAGCAAAAATTCGCAAGAATAAAGCGCTTCCCCGTCTTCGAGTGTGTTTTGGCCATGCCAATGGGCAAGGACTCCGCATTCGATAAGGAAAGAGGCAATGTGTCCGCTCACCGGCGGTAAGTTGTCTCGCCCCGCCGGCGTGCCCACCACGTCGGCGGGGTATTTTCTGGCTAAAAACCGTCAGAAAACCAACCCATGTCCAAGTCGTCATAGCGGTTCTTGAACTGGCCAATATCGCGCAGCTTGTCGATGTCGCGGATCTGCAAATGGCCACCTGAACGCGTGATTATCCCGTCATCGCCAAGCGTGCGGAAAAGCCTGTTCACCTGTACATCGGTAAGCCCGATCGCGTCCCCGATCTGCGCTTGAGTCATCCCAAGTTTGAAATCGAATTCCGGTTCTTCCCGCGTGAGATTGCGGCGAGACGCGATCTCCAGCACTAGCGAAGCGAGGCGGGCGATCCCGGGCGTGCGTCCGATCGACACCAGCCGGTCGTTCAGGATCGCATTCTCCATCGCTGCAAAAGTGTAGAAGATCGCTGCAATGCGGGGGAGCTCCTGAAACGCTTCGATTAGGTTCCTGCGAGGGAACACATAAAGCACTGTTTCCGCATTAGTGGTTACGGTGTGTGTGGCATGCTCGAACGGAATGTTGGCTGTGCCAACGATATCGCCAGAGAAGTAGAGGCGCGTGATGGCGCGTTCGCCATTGGGTAAATCCGAGGACGCAAACAAACGTCCGTGTTCGACTATAAACAACTGGTCAGGCTCGTCGAGCTCGCCCGCAATCAGTTGAGTGCCGGCAGCATAGGTTCGCTTGGTGGAAGAAAGGCTGCGAAACGCGTCCTCCTCTTCGCTTTGCAAGGGGGTGATCTGGCCATATTTCGCAAGCAAATTCTGCATCACAGAACCTCATCGCTGATGTGTGACTTGCGTTCTAGGCAACACTAAGCGGATTGTCCAAACCTCGTGCCAGTCTTTTCCGTCAGAATGCAGTCAGCTACTCCGTCAGCTCGCGCACAAACGGGATCAGTCCCGTTTGACGTTGCCGACGCATACGCTCTGCCGCAAGAATTTCGCGCACCTTTTCGAAACACGCATCGAGATCATTGTTGATCACAACATATTCGTATTCTGCCCAGTGGCTGATCTCAGCCTTGGCGCGTTCCATCCGGCTATCGATCACGTCCGGGCTGTCTGAAGCACGGGACTCGAGCCGCCGCCGCAATTCATCTATGCTAGGCGGCAAGATGAACACTGTGACGACGTCCTGATCATCTTTCTGCTTGAGCTGCTGTGTGCCTTGCCAATCGATGTCAAACAGGAAGTCCTGCCCGTCCTTCAGAGCTTGCCGAATTATTCCCTTGGGAGTGCCATAGCGATGGCCGAAGACATGTGCCCATTCATAGAAATCGTCTTCCTCGACCATGCGATCAAATTCAGCATCTGAGACGAAGTAGTAATCCTTTCCATCCACCTCGTTGGGACGGGGCGGACGGGTCGTGGCGGAGATGGAAAGCTTGATGGCCTCTTCGTGCTCAAGCAACATTCTTGAGATCGTCGTTTTGCCCGCACCTGAAGGCGACGACAGGATGAAGAGCAATCCGCGGCGATGAAGTGTGTCTTGGTCAGCCATGTGCGCTGTTGGCGCAAAGCAGGGCCGCGAATCAAGGGCGAGTGCACCAATTGATGCTTATTTCTCTTCCGATTTCTCTTCTGCAAATTGATTGACCAACTGGTCGCCCGCGCGTTTCGCCTCTACTCTTGATCGGCTGCGGTCATATACGGTTTTGGCCAAAAGCCCGCCCGCGACGAGAGCCGCGCCTGGTATCGACCGGGTCGCGAATTTTGTAACGCCGTAGATCGCTAGGGTTGTCACGATGGAGCGGTTCTCAATCGCTTCAGCGGCCTTCCTTCGGTCATATCGAGTGCGCAACACGCTCTTTTGTACCGAGTTGCGCATAATCCTCCCGATCCCCCGAAGTGCAATGTCCGCAATCAGCAGGTTAGTCGCTGGATTAGTGCTAGGGCCTGGCAAAGCATTGGGTTTCGCTTTCTCAGTCCGAAAATCTTCCGGGACATCTTCGATGTTGTCAGCGATGGTTTCTGTGACGTGCTGCATATCAAACCCTTTGGCATATCAGCCTTCGGGCCACGCCATTCGGTTAGCAGGCCCAGTTACTTTTTTCGGCCGAAATCAACTGTAACAACATTCGAGCCGTCTTCACTCGATTTAACGTCCGAGGCGCTGCTGTGTTCCGTACCGTCATTTTCCGCATCATCATGGGCTTCAGGAGCCATATCCGACACAGTCGCTTGAAATTGCAGGCCGAAATCGACCGCTGGATCGACAAAAGCAGTGATGGCAGCGAACGGGACGTCCAGCTTTGAAGGCACTTGGTTGAAGCTAAGTCCAACGCCAAAGCCATCTTCGCGCACTTCCAGATCCCAGAACTTATTCTGCAAGACAATGGTCATTTCGTCCGGGAATCTCTCGCGCAGGTGCGGCGGGATAGAGACCCCTGCGGCGCCTGTCTTGAAAGTAATATAAAAGTGATGATTTCCAGGCAGTTCGCTCCCGCCTTGTTCAATCTCACCGAGCACACGACCGACAACAGCACGCAGAGCCTCCTGCACGATTTCATCGTATGGTATCAGGCTGTCTGGCGCGTCTTCACTCATAGCAACCCATAGGTGGCTATGCCAGCGGCGCGGGTCAAGCGATTATCCGCCGCAAACCGAGGATTGCGCTTGAAGGGCGCAGAATGCTTGCACGCCGCCGCGCAGCATCTATAGCGCAACGCATTATGCGTATTGGCGGAATAGAGCGGAAAACCGCGGAGACTTCGATCGAGGTGAAAGTAAACCTCGACGGCACCGGCAGTTATGATGTGACGACAGGAATTGGATTTCTCGATCACATGGTCGAGCAATTCTCCAAGCATTCGCTCATCGACGTGACGATGAAGGTCGATGGCGATCTGCATGTCGATCAGCATCACACGACGGAAGATTCTGCTCTTGCGCTGGGACAGGCGCTGGTCGATGCGCTGGGTGATAAGGCGGGAATTGGCCGTTACGGCACGGCCTATTCGCCGATGGATGAGACTTTGTCGCGCGTAACGCTTGATGTGTCCGGGCGGCCTTATCTGGTCTGGAAAGCTGGTTTCACGCAGGAAAAGCTGGGCGAATGGGACACAGAGCTGATCGAGCACTGGTTCCATTCGGTTTCGCAGACGGCGGGCCTGACGCTGCATATCGAGCTGCTCTACGGCACGAATAACCATCATATCTGCGAGAGCATCTACAAAGGCTTTGCCCGCGCGATGCGCACGGCGGTTGAGCTCGATCCGCGCAAAGGTGGCGCAATCCCGAGCACAAAGGGGCAGCTTGGTGGTTAATTTTGTTGGCGTCGGTTCGGGCATCGCTGCGCGTTGCCCTGCGCCCGGCACCGGCCCTCTCCCCCTCCCGACCACCCATGGCATGATCCTGTTGGGTGGCCGGGAGGGGGAGCGGGCTGGTACCGCCAATCGGGAGTCATCGTAGATGACGGCCCGAGAAAAAATCGCATTGATCGATTACGGCGCGGGAAACCTCCATTCGGTCCACAATGCGCTGAAGAGAGCAGGCGCGAAGGTTGCGGTCACCGACAAGCCCGATGTCGTGCGTACAGCTGAACGTATCGTGCTGCCCGGTGTCGGAAGCTTCAAGGCCTGTCTCGATGGTTTACGCAATATTTCAGGGATGATCGCCGCGCTGGAAGAGCGCGTGCTCGATCACGGAACGCCGTTCTTGGGGATTTGTGTCGGCATGCAGATGCTCGCGACCCGAGGTCTGGAACATGGAACCACTAAAGGGCTCGACTGGATTTCAGGTGAGGTTCGGCTGATCGAGCCGAGCGATCCTAAAATCAAGATACCGCATATGGGTTGGAACGATGTCGCGTTGATGCCGCATGCGAAAGGGCACCGCGTGCTTGAAGAAGGCGAAGCCTATTTCCTCCATTCCTATCACTTCGTGGCCGACGATCCGCACAATGTGCTCGCGATGACCGATCACGGTGAAGGGCTGGCGGCGGCGATCGCGCGCGACAACATCATCGGAGTGCAATTTCACCCGGAGAAAAGCCAGGCTTACGGGCTTGCAATGCTTGAGAGGTTTCTTGAATGGAGACCGTAGAATCATCGATTGCGAAACTGCGCCACCCGCTCCCTCCACCCTTCCACCCGGATGGTATCCCGGTAGGCTCCGGGTGGAAGGGTGGAGGGAGCGGGTGGCTTGGCCCACGGCCCGGACGGATGTCCGGGACGCACCCCACAAGGAAAACCTCATGATCGTATTTCCAGCCATTGATCTTAAAGGCGGCGAAGTGGTCCGCTTGGCTGAAGGCGATATGGACCGTGCCACGGTCTATGGGGACAACCCGGCTGAACAAGCGATGATGTTTGCAGAGGCTGGCGCGCAGCACCTCCACGTCGTCGACCTGGATGGCAGCTTTGCCGGTGAAGGCCGCAATGTCGAAGCGGTCAAAGCGATTATCGAAACCTATCCGGGCTACGTGCAATTGGGCGGCGGTATCCGCGATGCAAAAGCCGTCGAAGGTTGGTTTAACCTCGGCGTCGCCCGCGTCGTGATGGGCTCAGCGGCACTCAAAGACCCGGAATTCGTCAAGGAGATGGCGAAAGAGTGGGAAGGCGGCATCGTTGTCGCAGTCGACGCACGCGATGGAATGGTGGCGACGGAGGGCTGGGCGGAGGTCTCTGACGTGTCGGTTGTCGATCTCGCGCGGCGGTTCGAGGATGCGGGTGTTGCCAGCCTGCTGTTCACGGATATTGGCCGCGATGGCTTGCTCAAAGGCGTGAATATCGACGCGACCGTCGAACTGGCTCAACGGGTTGATATTCCCGTCATCGCGAGCGGCGGGGTCAAGGGCCTCGACGACATTCATGTCCTCTCACTCCACGCGCATGAGGGAATTGAAGGCGTGATCACAGGACGCGCGCTTTATGAAGGGCGGCTCGATCTTTCAGCAGCGATCGCCATGGGCGCGCGGGCATGACCCTTGCCATCATCATTGGTATTGTGATCGGGATCCTTGTGATCCTCGGTCTGGTTGGTAAATACGGAGACAGCGCGAGCGTCGTTGTGACCGGACCAGGTGTGATCAAGACACACAATGTCGAAGCCCGTTTTCGCAGCGGCACGATGTATCACGGCAAACTTGGCCAGGACCGCTGGAGCGATGGCCAAGAGCGTTTCAGCTTGCGGCTGAACAAATTGACTGCGGATCACGACGGAACACTTCGTCTTTTCCGCAATGGCGATGAGGTATCGGAGTTCGAGATAGCAGGCAGCGCAATCAACTTCCGCTGGAAGGGGATCAGTAGCGACACTATCCCTCAGTTCGAGATTGGCGATCAGCTGAGGGTCGAGGTCGGCTCAATGTCACTGAACGCAATTGTGGAGGCCGACTGAGTGATCCGGCTGATTGCCTTTCTGTTTCTGGGTCTCACTTTCCTTGCAGGGATCACTGTTGCAAGCATCGAATACGCGCTCATCAATTGCGTGATTTTCTGCGCGCTCGCTCTGGGTGTCATACGTTTCCTTGAGCCGCGATATGGCGAACAAGGACTGGTTTACGGCATGGCAGGCGCATTCTTTGTGTCCTTCCTCTGGCCTTATGCGCTGATCCTTGCGCGGATGGGGTCTGGCTGTGTCGGAGATGAGTGCCTTGCAGCAGAGCCGCCTGCACCGCAGCCAACCGCAGAGGCCACATCATGACCGTCCGTATTCGCGTGATCCCGTGTTTGGACGTCGCCGATGGTCGCGTCGTCAAGGGAGTCAATTTTGTTGATCTGAAGGATGCAGGCGATCCGGTCGAGCAAGCTCAGGCCTACGATGTCGCCGGTGCAGACGAGCTTTGCTTCCTCGATATTTCCGCAAGCCATGAAGGCCGCGGCACGCTTCTCGATATCGTCAAACGCACAGCAGAGGTTTGCTTCATGCCGCTGACCGTCGGGGGCGGGGTGCGCAGTGTGGACGATGCGCGAGCACTGCTGCTGGCAGGCGCAGACAAAGTCGCGATCAACTCAGCGGCCGTTGCGCGGCCTGAACTTGTGGCTGAGATCGCCGCGAAGTTTGGCAGTCAATGCGTTGTCGCGAGTGTCGATGCGCGGCGGGTGGTGCCAAGCACGGGCGAGCAAGCGCCTAAATGGGAAATCTTCACCCATGGAGGCCGCAAGCCAACCGGGATTGATGCGATTGAGTATTCCAAGAAGGTCGCAGAGCTAGGCGCAGGCGAGCTGCTCGTCACATCGATGGATGGCGACGGGACGCAGGCGGGTTATGATCTGGAACTGACGCGCACCATCGCAGACGCAGTAAGCGTGCCGGTTGTGGCGAGCGGCGGAGTTGGCAATCTGCAACATCTGGTCGATGGAGTGACACAGGGCCACGCCAGCGCAGTGCTGGCCGCAAGTATTTTCCACTTCGGTACGTACACGATCAGCGAAGCGCATGATGCGCTTAGAGCTGCCGGCCTCCCGGCCAGAGGGATATGATTCTTGCCTGCACGCGGTATTTGAGCAAGGACGAGCGGAATGGAAACTCTGAAACGTCTTGAACAAGTCATCGCTGAACGCCGCCATGCGTCGCCTGACAGCTCCTATGTCGCAAAGCTCAACGCCAAGGGCATTGAGAAGATCGCGCAGAAGCTCGGCGAAGAAGCGACAGAAACCGTCATCGCTTCCCTATCAGGCAGCCGCGAGGAAGTGGTTGGCGAAAGCGCGGACTTGCTGTTTCACTTGCTCGTGCTGTTGCAAGCACGCCGGATTACCCTTGATGAGGTAATGGCTGAACTCGATCGCCGCGAAGGCGTTTCGGGCCTCGAGGAAAAAGCGAGCAGGTCTGATGGCTGACAAGTTCGACTGGCTCACCTCGTTTGCTGAATTTGACCGTGGCGTTGAAGCGTCGGCCACGCCCTTTTTCACGGGGCTCAGCCATGGCTCCATGACTGTCGAACTCTTTCGGCCCGTCGGCACGGATACGCAAACACCGCATGAACAGGACGAGCTCTACATCGTCCATGCCGGCACGAGCGGTTTCATGCGTGATGGCAAACGGGTGTCGGTTTCAGCCGGAGATGTCCTGTTTGTGCCGGCAGGAATGGACCACCGCTTCGTCGATTTCAGTGAGGACTTTGCGACCTGGGTCGTATTCTGGGGCCCAAAAGGAGGAGAAGCCTGATGCCGATCGATCCGACTTTGCCGTATGATGACGGCAATATCTTTGCAAAGATCCTGCGCGGCGAAATCCCATCGACCAAGGTCTATGAGGATGAGTGGTCCTACGCCTTTGAAGACATCAACCCGCAAGCCGATATCCATACGCTTGTTATCCCCAAAGGGCGTTATGTCAGCTGGGACGATTTTTCTGCCAAGGCGTCTGCAGACGAGATCGCTGGGTTTGTGCGCGCAGTCGGGGAAGTGGCGCGGATGAAAGGGCTGGTGGAGCCAGGCTACCGGATGATGGCGAATATTGGCGCGCATGGCGGGCAGGAAGTGCCGCATCTTCATGTGCACATCTTTGGCGGTGAGCCATTGGGCCCGATGATCTGGAAACGCTGATCGGGCGCTGTTGGTCGCGCCTGCGACTCGTTTCACCGCCGTTCAGCTGTCTCGGGGCAATGGCGGCTTTGCAGTGAATCGTCGCTGCGCTACGGCTTTGCTCAGATGAATATGCCAGTTCCTCCCGGCGGTATCCTTGATGGCTCGCGTCACCTGTACGCGGTGCGCGTCTATTATGAGGATACCGACCTTTCAGGCATCACCTATCATGCCAATTATCTGCGCTGGTTCGAGCGGGCGCGATCAGACTTGCTACGCGTTCTTGAGATCGATCAACGCGCAGCAATCGAGGCGGGCGAGGGCGCTTACGCCGTCGCTGAGATGAACCTTAAATATTTGCAGCCGGCGAAGCTCGATGACGATGTCGTAATCGAAACAATTTGCACAGAGCTGGGCGCTGCCAGCTGCCGCATGCATCAATGGGCGAGACGCGGTGAAGACGTGCTTTGCGAAGCTGAGCTCCGCGTAGGGTTCGTCCATCCTTCAGGCCGCCCGGTGCGCCAACCCGCTGAATGGCGCGCTGCGTTCAAGAATTTCATGGAAAGATAAAGCGATAATGACGTTTTCAACTGACATTCTTGCGGCAGCTGCCGGATCTACCCGGCTCGATCCGCTCGACCTGTTCCTGCAAGCCGACATCGTTGTTCAGGCTGTTATGCTCGGCCTCGTGCTGGCGAGCATCTGGGTCTGGATGATTATCGTGTCCTTCACGCTGAGAATGAAGAAGCTTGAGCGCGCGGCGGACACATATGAAGCGGATTTCTGGCAAGCGCGCGATCAGGAGGCTGTGCTGGGGACAGCATCAACCCGCGGTTTTCCTTCCGCTCGCGTTGCCGCTGCAGGCTTCGATGAATGGAAAGAAAGCGCGAAGGCAGGCAAGATTGACCGCGACGGGGTTCGTCAACGTGCGGCCACTGCGATGGAAGGGCAAGTCGCTGAAGAGGCGGATAAACTGGCTGAGCGACTGACATTCCTTGCAACGACCGGCTCCGTTGCGCCCTTTGTGGGCCTCTTCGGCACGGTCTGGGGCATCATGAACAGCTTCTTCCAGATTGGCGCGCAGGAAAGTTCGTCCCTTGCGGTGGTCGCGCCCGGTATTTCCGAGGCTCTGTTCGCGACTGCCATTGGCCTGTTCGCCGCAATCCCCGCGGTGATCGCTTACAACCGCTTCAGCCACGATGTGAACCGCTTTGAAGCGCGGCTTCAGCGCTTTGCCGACAAGGTGCATGCTGGTCTCAGCCGCGAGCTGGATAAGTCATGAAGTGCATGAACCGCCTTCGCTTTGCTTCGGCTTGCGCGGCTCCGGCCCGCTCCCCCTCCCGACCACCCAAGGGTATGATCTGGCGTGGTCGGGAGGGGGCGTGGGCTGGCGCCGCCTCCGACCGTCAGGGAGGCGCGTAAATGGGTATGGGCGTTTCAGTCGGGAGACGAGCACGCGGCAGCAAGCGTGCGCCTATGGCAGAGATCAACGTGACGCCGTTCGTGGATGTGATGTTGGTGCTGCTTATCATCTTCATGGTGACAGCCCCTCTGCTCGCCTCAGGAGTGCCGGTGGATTTGCCAGAAAGCCGCGCCAATCCGATTGACCAGACGCCTGAGCAAGTGACTGTATCGATTGACAATACCGGCGTGATTTTCGTTGAAGACGCGGCTGTGCCGGATGGCGAGCTTGCGGCTACGCTAGCGCAGATCGAGCCGCGCGCGGATGGTCAGCCACCCATTGTCGTGCTGCGCGGCGATCAAGCGCTGCAATATGCGCGCGTCATGGCCGTGATGGGCGAGCTTAATCGGGCGGGGTTCAACCAGATCACTTTGGTCACAGACGGTTCATCCGCCTCGCCATAATTCTTGAGACAAGCATGCAAGCAATAGCTGCCAATAGAGAGGAACGGATCGGGCTCGGCGTCGCGCTGGGGCTGCACCTCTTGCTTGTATTGGCGTTTCTGATCCAGCCTTCGCGCGGCGAAATCATGCCTCTGCCAGAGCGAATGACAGTCAGCCTTGCAAGCAATGTCGGGCTAGAAGACACCGCGCCTGCAATCGTTCCGGAAAGCCGTGCGTCGATCGCTTCAGAGCTGGCCGACACCGTCACACCGCCCGCGCCTGAAGATGTGCCGGACGTGACGCGCAGTGTCGATGCGACACCGAGGAACACGACGACAGCCACTCGTCCTCAGCCGCGCACAAGCGAAGCCCCGCCAGAGCGCAGAACAGGCAGCCGTATCGGAGACAATTTTCTGACCGGGTCCGGCGATTCCACGAGCAGCGAAGATGCGCGCATTCCCGCAAGCCAGATCGGCGCGAGTGCGCAAGCGTCGCTACGTCAGGCTATCTCTCGTCAGATCAAGCCTCACTGGAATGCGCCATCGGGTCTCGATGCCGAACAGCTGATTACTATCCTTGCGTTCCGCTTGAACGAGGATGGCACGCTTGCCGGGCGTCCTCGTGTCGTACGGCAAGCCGGGATCAATGCTTCAAACCGGCCGCAAGCAGATTTGCATGCTGAGCGCGCCATTCGTGCAGTTCAACGTGCGGCACCCTTCGACTTGCCGCCCGAATATTACAACGCCTGGCGCAATGTGTCTGAATGGCGTTTCGACAGAAGGCTTTAACGCATGAAGAAATGTATCCTGTTTGCTTTTGCTCTGATTGCATCGCCGCTGGCTGCGCAAAATCAGGATCTGAGCACGCCTGCACCAGAGGGTGGCGAAGTCGAGACGGTCTTTGAAGATCAGGAAACGGGCGGCCTCACCGGATCAACAACCGACGAAAGCGACTGGCAGGATTTGACCATCGCCATTCCCGGCTTTGCAACCGACCGCGATGTGCCAACTGCTGCGAGCAATGACGGCACAGCGGGCCTTGGCAAAGACATCGCACGCGTCATTACCGCTAACCTGCGCAATAACGGCCTGTTCCAGCCCATCGGGCCGGACCAATTGCCGCAGCCCGGTTTCCCGCAAATCTCCAGCCCTGCTTGGGGCACTTGGGCCGGACGCGGCAATGAGATGCTCGTTCATGGCTATGTGCAAGGCCGAGCGGACGGACGGCTGGTCGTTGGCTGCTATCTTTATGATGTCGCCTTGCAGGACGAGCTCATCCGCGAAGGCTGGGTGGTCCCGCCAGCAGACTGGCGCCGCGCCGCGCACAAATGCTCGGACCTCATTTATTCGCGCCTGACCGGCGAGAGCCCGTTCTTTGATAGCCGCATCGCTTACATTGCTGAGACCGGACCCAAGGATAAGCGGGTCAAACGTCTCGCGATCATGGACAGCGATGGTGCCAACCACCGCTTCCTGACATTGGGTAGCGCAACCGCGCTCACGCCGCGTTACTCGCCTGATTACAAGAAGCTGCTCTACCTCTCCTATGTCGACGGCAACCCGCGCATCTATGTCTATGACATTGGCACAGGGCGGCAGCAGCTGGTGGCAGAGACAGGCAATCCGACACTTGCACCGCGCTGGTCACCTGATGGCCGCTATATCCTCTATTCGATGGCCGTTGGCGGAAACACCGATATCTACCGCGTGCCGGCAACCGGCGGACAAAGCGTACGGCTGACCAACACGCCGGGCATCGACATTGGCGGTTCCTACTCACCTGATGGCAGCAAGATCGTGTTCGAGAGCGATCGCTCAGGCAGCCAGCAGTGCTATGTCATGAACGCAGACGGCACCGGTCAGCGGCGTATTTCGTTCCATGGCGGACGCTGCGCAACGCCGGAATGGAGCCCGCGCGGCGATCAGATTGCGTTCACGCGTATCGCGGGCGATTTCAACATTGCGGTGATGGAGCCAAGCGGCCGTAACCTCCGCATTTTGACGCGCGGCTGGCAGGACGAAGCCCCGACATGGGCGCCTAATGGCCGCATCATTCAGTTCTTCCGCACCGAGCGAAATACGGGGCGGACCGCTTTGCACCAGGTCGATTTGACCGGGCGTAACGAAAGGAAACTACGGACGCCGGTGGACGCGTCCGATCCGGCATGGGGACCGATCCTCCCCTGAAACGTGCTATAACCGCGTATGGGCGAATCCCCTGAACAAGCCCGCGCCTTCATGAAGGATAATGCAAATGAACAAGACACTCGCTTCATTCGTACTTCTCAGCTCGACCGTTGCGCTTGCTGCGTGCGGCCAAAAAGCGCCGGAAGACCTGCCGCCACCGCCGGCCTCGACTGAGACGCCTGCTCCTGCGGTAGACACGACGCCTGCTGGACCGAGCGTTGGCAGCCAGGCGCATTTCGAGAACGCAGTGAACGGCCAGAACGTGATCTTCTTCGATACGGACCGTTTCAACATCGACAGCGCGGATGCAGCGGCCCTGCAAACTCAAGCGCAGTATCTCGGGCAGTATCCGCAAGTTTCGATTACTGTTGAAGGCCACGCGGACGAGCGCGGCACCCGCGAATACAACTTGGCTCTGGGTGAGCGGCGCGCCAATGCGGCGAAGAACTATCTTGTCAGCCTTGGCGTTGATGCAGGCCGCATCCAGACTGTCAGCCACGGCAAGGAACGCCCGGTTGCAACCGGTTCAAACGAACAGGCTTGGGCGCAGAACCGCCGTGCGGTCAGCGTCGTGATCAACTGATTTCAGTCGCTTGGACTGATCGGAGAGGCCGGGCAATTTGTCCGGCCTTTCTTTTTTGAGTTTGGATAGAGCTGGCTGTCTCTAGAAAGAGAACAGCGTCGGCAATTCGAAATCCGGCAGGTCAGCCACAAACTGCACAACCGGCTTGCCGGGACCATGCGAAGCGTTCTCAGCCGTCATGGTAAGCGTCATTGCAGCCATGGCGAAGACGGCGAATGCGCTGGAAATGGCGAGTTGCTTGCTCATGATGTCCTGTTGACTTCGATTTATGAAGAATACGTTGCAATGCAACATTTCTTATCGAAACTGGTTCCCATCTCTTTCAATCAATCGCAAGGGTCCCTAGACTAAGCCCCATGAACGTCGGACCAACGACATTGTCAGCAGAGATACGGAAGCCCGCTCATGCCTAAGGCTCGCCGATCAAATGATTGGGGCTTCCCGCGCTGGCGTGGCTACAGTGCTTCGCGGGAGACGACCACTGTAAGGCTATGCGATCGCCATGGCTGTGAGGAAAAGGGCGATTGCCCGGCTCCCAAGTCGCCAAACAATCCTGATCGTTGGTATTTCTGCCAAAAGCATGCGGCGGAATACAACAAGGGTTGGGATTATTTCGAAGGTCTCGACAAAGAAGAAAAGGAACAACGCGCTAAGGCCGAGCGGCAGGAAAGCGCTGGTTATGCCGAGGCTTCGCATTACGGTTGGTCCGGCTCAGGCGATGGTTCGCGCAGCGCCGATGAAATGCGCGCGCTGGAACTGCTGGAGCTTGAAGCGGATGCAGACTTTGCCGTTGTGAAGAAAGCCTACCGCGCGAAAGCGAAGCTCGTACACCCTGACGTCAAGCCGGGTGACGAAGAAGCTGCCAAGCAATTCCAGGCGCTGCAGCTCGCTTATGAAGTGCTCAAAGCGGGTGAGGAACGGAGAGAATGGCGCGGATAAATCCGCAACTCTCTGAATTTACGCTTGAGATGAAGTTCAAAACTGCACAGATCACCCGGAAATTCACATAGATACCCCCGAGATGGCTCGCGCTTGAGCCACAATGGATGGAGATAGTTTTGGGATCGTCAGCCGGAAATTCCTTCGCGCGACTGTGCATCGCTCAATCCTGGATTGCGGCGGCCGCGATGGGCCTCATCATGATCTATTCGCTGTTCGAGCCGCAATATAGTTCAATCGGCCAGCATATGAGCGAGCTCATCCTTGGTACATCGGCTGCCCAGATTGTTATCCGTGTGCTGCCTTTCATCGCGGGCCTCAGTATTTTCGTATTTGCTGTGGGTGTCCTGTTGCGCGGAGGATATTGGAGCGCGCTCATCGGAGCATTGTTCGGCATCGCGATGATGTCTGCCGGCATTGTCCCCATGGGTAGCCCGTTCCACGGCATGTACGGGCTCGCCGTTCTGTCCGTACTCCTGCCGGTATTTTATTGCCTTGAATTTGAAGTCTCGCCTGTATTCAAGCAGGCGTCCTTCGCAGTCACGCTTATCGGACTGGTCTACATGTGGTTCCTGCTCGTCGGCCTTGATCCGATGGACTATCGAGGCCTCACACAGCGTGGCCATGCGATCCTGTCTTTCGGATGGTTCATCCTTGCCGCGCGCACACACAGCAATCCTCTCGCAGCAAAGCCGGTTCTGACATGAGCCCATCAGGTCTCTCGCCTCTTAGGGCGGAGCTACTGTGGCGCGGCTAGTGGGAGCGTAGTGTCAATTACATCTTAATAACTTGAAGTAATGTGTACCCGTGTGTATATATTACACATCCAACCAGATGGGTTCGCCCTCTGGATAGGCCGTCCCTTCGGGGGCGGCTTTTTATTTGTCGAGTTCATGTTATGTCGTTGTTATGGGAATAAGAACATACGTCTATATTGACGGCTTTAATTTATATCATGCACTTTGTGCTTTGAACCAAGATCACCTTAAGTGGCTCGATCTTTGGAAGCTTTCAGAATCACTGATCCGCGATAAAGAAGAGCTGGCGTGCGTCAAATACTTCACAGCATATGCAACTTGGCGGCAGTCAAGCTATCGCCGGCATCAAAGATATATTCAGGCACTCGAACATCACGGTGTGACACCGATTATCGGAAGATTTAAGCGCAAGTCGGTCCGGTGTCAGGCCACATGCGGAGCAACTTTCTGGACGCATGAGGAGAAAGAGACAGACGTCAACATAGGGGCGCACCTTGTTGCTGACGCGCTGAAGAATCGATTTGACCGAGCGCTGGTCATCAGCGCAGACACAGACCTGAATGCGGCTGTGGACCTAGCTCGTGCCGAAACAGGGGATAAACTGATTGATCTCGTGGCTCCGCCGGGTCGTAAGGGGCGCAACAGTCGAGCCTTGTTTGAAATTACTCTAGGAAAAATTCGGCGTTCGACTTTGCCATCGCATGTTACTTTGCAAGATGGTCGCGTGATCAACAGACCGACCGAGTATGACCCACCCGCGTAGGTATTCGAACTTGACGCTTAATTACTCCCTATCAATCGCCACAATGGGATTGTCATTCCACCACGGCACGTCGGTCCATGGGCGCACATCAATCTCATGCGTCCAGCAATTGCGCGGTTGCTGCGCGAGGCTCCAATAGGTCTCAGCCAGCGCAGCAGGATCGATCACCCCGTCTTCGCCTTTGCTCGCTTTATACGCCTCGAACTTGTCGCCGAGCAGCTTGCCAAGCGTGTCCGGCGCATCGACCGAGCCGTCGACCACGACATGCGCGATGTGCACGCCTTGCGGTGCGAATTCGGCGTTGAGCGTCTGGCACAGCATTCGCCGTCCGCCCATTGCTGCTGCGTGACTGTGCTGGCCGGTATTGCCGCGCACTGCTGCCGTAGCAGAAGTGACTAGCAGCGTCCCTGACCCTCGCGCGACCATCTTCGGCATCAGCACATGCGCAAGCCGGAACAGGCCGAAGCAGCCCAACCGCCAGCCAAGCTCGAACGCGCGATGAGGCGTGTTGTCCAGCGTGCGATTGCCGATCTGTGCGCCCAAATTGTAGAGCGCGCAGGCAATCGGACCGATGTCGGTCTCGACCCTCTCGACAAGCTCTTCAATCGTGCCATCATCCGCCGCATTGAGCAGCGTGCCTGAGGCTGAGCCACCCGCGTCCTCGATCTGCGCAACAAGGCGCCCGAGACCTTCTTCGTCGGACCGCCGCGCCAGCACTGCGTGATAGCCTTCGCGAGCAAAGCGAGCCGCAGCATGGCCGCCTATGCCTGCACCGGCGCCGATGACGAGAAAGACAGGTTCGCGTGTATCGCTCATGTTGCGTCTCCATAATGCAGCGTAACCTTATCCGCCGCTGCATTGGCTTTCGCCCGCGCCGCATCGGTGTCCGGTCCATTGGCAAGCGCGACGCCCATGCGGCGATAAGGCCGCGTCACGGGCTTGCCGAAAATGCGCACATCCGCGCCATCGGCCATCGCCTCCGCCAGTCCTGAATATGCAACATGCTCGCTTTCGCGATCGGCCAGAATGACCGAGCTTGCAGAAGGGCGCGCGGCGATATTCTCCGGCACTGGCAGCCCCATGATTGCGCGTGCGTGCAAGTCAAACTCGCAGAGGTTCTGGCTTACCAGCGTGACCATGCCGGTGTCATGCGGGCGAGGGGATAGTTCGGAGAAGATCACTTCGTCACCGCGGATGAAGAACTCGACGCCGAACAGTCCGAAGCCCCTGCCATCGCCTTGCAACGCCATGACCACCTTTGCTGCCATGTCCTGCGCCGCTGCAATGGCGGCATCCGACATGGGCGTGGGCTGCCAGCTCTCGCGATAATCGCCGCGCTCCTGGCGGTGCCCGATGGGCAGGCAGAAGGTGACCCCAGCGGCGTGACGCACAGTCAGCAGGGTTATCTCATAGTCGAAGTCGATAAATTGCTCGACGATCACACGCTTGCGGTCGCCGCGCATATTGTCGACCGCATAGTCCCATGCCGCGTCGAGCTCCGCCGCGCTGTCGACTTTGCTCTGACCTTTGCCGCTTGAGGACATGACCGGCTTGATCACGCAAGGGAAACCGGTGAACTCGCCCGCCGCGCGGACTTCCTCGATGCTTTCCGCATAGCGGTAACGCGAAGTCGTAATGCCCAACTCGCCTGCCGCCAGATCGCGGATCGCATCGCGGTTCATGGTGAGCTGCGTCGCGCGTGCAGAGGGCACGACATTGCTGCCCGCCGCTTCGATCTCGGCAAGCACTTCGGTCCGGATCGCTTCGACTTCAGGGACGATCAAATCGGGCTGATGCCTGGCGACGGTTTTGCGCAAAGCATCGCCGTCAAGCATGGAGAAAACCTCGGCTTCGTCCGCGACTTGCATTGCGGGCGCTGCCGGATAGGCATCGCAAGCCACCACATAAGCGCCCAGCCGCTTGGCTGAGATGACGAACTCGCGCCCGAGCTCGCCAGAGCCAAGCAGCAGGATCTTTGTGGTGAAGGGCATTGGTTCTCCGGGTTGCGGTCAGACTTTCTTTAAGGCTTGCCCGAAATCAGCGATCAAGTCATCCGGATCCTCGATCCCGATGCTGATCCGCACGAGATTGTCAGTGATGCCAAGGGCTGCTTTGCGCTCGTCAGGAACACTAAGGTGCGTCATGGATGCAGGGTGGCTCGCGAGCGTTTCCGTGCCGCCAAGGCTCACGGCAAGCTTTGCGACTTTCAAGGCATCGAGGAAGCGGAAACATTCGGCTTCGCCGCCTTTAATGAAAACAGAAAAGGTGCTGCCTGCGCCTTCGCAATGGCGGTCATAAATGTCCTGCTGGCGCGCATCTTCGATCATGCCGAGATAGCCCAGCCCTTCGACCTTGGGATGGTCACGCAAGAATTCGCAGACCTTCTCCGCATTCTTGCCCGCACGCTCCATGCGCAGTTCGACTGTCTCCAGCGAACGCAAGAGCATCCATGCGGTGTTGGGGTCTGCAATGCCGCCCATCGTGTTGCGCAGCGCACGGATCGCATCGATGAAGCGCTTCTTGCCCGAGACGCTGCCTGCAACCAGGTCCGAATGACCGCCGACATATTTGGTTAGCGAGTAGACTACCAAGTCTGCGCCATGCTCAAGCGGGCGTTGCCACAGCGGCCCCAAAAACGTGTTGTCGATCGCAATAGGGCAAGCATCCGCATCGAAATGCTTGTCGCGCGCATCGCGTACGGCTTCGATATCAACCAGCGCATTGGTCGGGTTGCCGGGGCTCTCGAGATAAATGAGCGGCACTTCGCCGCCTTGTCCTTCGGCCTGCGCTTTGGCCTTGGCCATTGCCGCGTCGAGCTCTTCAGGCGTCGCGCCTGCGGGGAAGTCGACATAGGTCACGCCGTATTTCGCCATGATCTTCGCAACGAAGCCTTCGCTCGCGGCATAGAGCGGGCCGGAATGGACGATCACATCGCCTGCCTTGCACGCAGCGAGCATCAGCACAGCAATGGCGGTCATCCCGCTGGAGAAGCTCAGCGCTTCTTCTGCACCGTCCCAGATCGCGAGGCGGTCCTCCAGGATTTCCTGATTGGGCGCGTTGAAGCGCGAATAGACGAGGCCCTCCGCGCCGCCTGCGCGCTTGCCGGTAATGCCTTCGAAATGGCGCTTGCCCGCCGCTGCGTTTTCAAACGCGAAAGTGCTGGTGAGGAAGATCGGTGCCTTAAGCGATCCTTCGGACAGGACCGGGTCATAGCCATAACCCATCATCAGCGTGCTGGGCTTCATCGGGCGGCCATTGATAGTGGTCACCGGGTCCTTCGGCTTGCGGCGCGGCGTGGGTTGATCGATCGGGTCGATGGCGTCCGTCATGCGGGCGATCCTTCCTTGTTGCATGCTCCCAGGAAGGCAGGAGCTGATCTGGTGGCTGCAACGGCCCCCGATCCTAACCTCCGCAGGACCGCCTCTCCGTCACACCAACTGGTTTCATTTGATATTAGATTGAAAGGCGGGCTGCAAGTCGGATATCAACGGGCTTAAACAACAGCTGCGATCAGCCAGACCATTGCGACGATCAGCACGATGCCGATCAGGTCCAAGATGAAGCCTGCGCCCACCATGCGCTCGATCTTGATGCGGCCTGTCGCCCAGGCAATCGCGTTCGGCCCTGTGCCAGCGGGCAGCATGAAGCCCCAGCTTGCGGCGAGCGCGGCTGGCAGAGCGAGCAGGATTGGATCGACGCCCAATGCCACGACAAGTGCTGCAACGACCGGAATGATCGCAGTGGCGGTTGCGACATTGCTCGCAAACTCCGTCACAAGGATCACCATCGCGACAATTCCCATGGCAACGAGTAGCAGCGGGAAGATTTCCAGCGGCAGCAAGGCATCGCCCAGCCATGTGTCGAGGCCGGATGCTTTCATGCCTGCCGCCAGCGCCAGTCCTCCGCCGAACATCATGATGACGCCCCATGGCGCGCGGTCTGCCTCTGACCACACAAGCAATGGCCGCCCTGTGCCGTCAGGCAAGAGAAACAGCGCAAGGCTGGCGATGATCGCGATTGTCCCATCCGTCCATGAGCCTTCGGGCAGATAAGGCGCGAGCAGCAGCCGCGTCATCCATCCGGCAAAGGTGATCGCGACAATAGCGAGCACGCGCTTCTCCGCGCTGCTTAATGGAGAGCTGTCAGCAATCGCCTGAGTGGCTTCCTTCGCGTCGAACGGGGTTTCGCCAACGCGCTGCGCTTTGATGATGACGAACGCCGCGATGGGAATGCCGACAATTACGAGCGGCAAGCCGAACATCATCCATTGCGCGAAGCTGATGGTGACGCCGATCAACTCGTCCAACAAACCGACGGCAATGGCATTGGTCGGCGATCCGACTAGCGTCCCAAGCCCGCCGATATTTGCTGCGAAAGCGATGCCCAACGGCAGCGCGCCGGAAAGCCCGTCCTTGCTGATTGCGAGTTCCGCGCCGCCAGTGCTTGCGCGCTTGTTCGCTTCGCCCGCCGCCAGAACAGCCAAAGCCATCGGCATCATGATGAGCGTGGTCGACGTGTTGGAAATGAGCATGGAAAGGAGCGCCGCACTCATCATGAATGCAAGCAGCAATCCCGTCTGACCGCCGCGCCCTTTGAGGCTGCTGAGGATCAGGACAGCGAGCCTGCGATGGAGACCTGTGCGCTCAATCGCCAGCGCCAAGAATGCGCCGCCCAGCAGCAGGAACAGAATGTCGGAGTAATACGCGCCCGCCGTTTGCTTTGCTGTCATGATCCCGCCGAAAGGCAGTATGACGAAGGGTAGAAGCGCGGTTGCCGTCATGGGGATGGCCTCAGTCATCCACCAGGTCGCCATCCAGACGACCAGCCCGGCGACGAGCCAGGCAGGTTCCGGCATGCCAGCAGGTGGAGCCGTCAATACAGTGATGGCAAAGGCGAGCGGTCCAAGAACAAGACCGATTACGCGCGCTGTCATGTAGCTCCCCTGCGATTAGGCAAAGCGCACGTTAGCGCTGCTTTACCGAATTGGCGAGCGCTCGGCCTACCAGAGTGTGAAGCTTAATCGATCTCGTTTTCGACAGGCTCTTCGCCGGGCAGCTGGATATCCATGAAGAACACTGACCCGGTGCGGCCTTCGCGCTCGATCCGCTCCATCTTCGTGCCATGTTCCTGCAGAAGTCGCGCCATACCCTGCGGGATGCGGAAACGCTGCGCGAAACCATCGCTGGTGATGTTGCTATAGGTCGGTTCACGCTGCCCACCGGCCAGATCGGCTATATCCGTTTCATACAGCGATGCTTCAACCGTCTGGGTTTTACTGAGCAATTGCTGGACTTCGGTTTCCGCGTGCTTGGAGATATGCGTGCGAAGATCGGCTTCCCAATTCTGGAAATAGAACGGCGCTGCCTCTTCGTAAATCTTGGAGACCTGTAAACGGTCAGAGAGCTTTTGCACGCCGCGTAGCGAATTCACAAAATCGCTTGCTCCGCGGTCCAGCAGACGCTCGACATTCTCAGCATTGAATGCCGCGCGCTGGATAGAGGGGCCTCCGATATCGCCGCGCCAGAAGCCGTAGATGACGCGCGGATCTTTCCAGTTGCGATAGACAATCTGCGTACGAATGTCCTTGGGGCTCATCTTTACACCGCTGACACTGATGAATTTCGCTTCATCAAGCGCAACGCCATCGACTTCAATCTTGCTTGGCTCGCGCACAGGCCAAGAATGCGCGATCTGGTCGAGCAGTGCGACATTGTGAAGGTTGATCCAGAAAGCGAGCTGTTCGTTACGCGGGATGCGCGTGAATTCTATAAGGTCAGGCGTCCGCTCCAGCTCGATCCGGTACTCGCGGATGCTTTGGCGTAGCTCGTCGTCGAAAAACGAAAACATCACGCGATTGCCTTCCAAGCGATAGCGCGAATCGTGCCCGAACATGCGTCTTGTGCCAAGACCCGGTTGCGGCCGTCCCGGAGACTGACGCAAGGAACGGCCCATAGGGAAAACGATGTAGCGCATCGCCTCGTCCCAGGCAGTGTAATCGATTTTATGCGCGATCCGGTCGGCCGACGGCGTGAAGCGCGCAAATGACTGGTCGAATGCGGGCGCTGAGATCGCGAGAGTGTTGGTCACTTCGCGCTGCGCAGACACAGGTGCGGCAAGCGGCAAGGTGAGCGCAGTGCAGACCATCGCTGCAGTGGCTAAAGCAGGGATACGGCGGGTTGATCGGATTGCCATGGGGGTGGGTCTTTCACTGAGAAAATGGTGTGCTCGCAAGCAGCGTTATGAGCGGTCACTTGTCAATACGCGCCACGGCGTTGATCGATCCACCAACGCATTTGATCGAGTAGCGGCATGTCACAATGAAAACAGCTCGAAGCGCATGGCTTCGAGCTGTTTGAAATTGCGAGCCTTTTGTCGCGATTACTTAGGCGCGAGCACCATCAGCATCTGGCGACCTTCGAGGCGCGGGAAGGCTTCGACTTTCGCGATTTCCTCGACGTCTTCCTGCACGCGTTTGAGTAGGTTCATGCCGAGTTCCTGGTGCGCCATTTCGCGGCCACGGAACCGCAAAGTGACTTTCACCTTGTCGCCATTGTCGATGAACTTGTTCACGTTGCGCATCTTCACGTCATAATCATGCGTGTCGATGTTGGGACGCATTTTAACTTCTTTGATGTCTTGCGTCTTTTGCGTTTTACGCGCGAGATTGGCTTTCTTCTGCGCTTCGTAGCGGTGCTTGCCAACGTCCAGAAATTTGCACACGGGCGGGTCTGCGTTGGGAGAAACTTCGACCAGGTTCAGGCCGACATCGGCAGCTTGCTCGATCGCCTCGCGCGTATTCATCACGCCGAGATTTTCACCCTCATGGTCGATGACGCGGACCGTAGGAGTTTGAATGAAATTGTCGTAGCGAGGGCCGCTTTTAACTGGCGGGGCCATCGATCGCCGGGGTGGACGGGCTATGGGGTATTCTCCTGTTTCAGCCTGTATTGGGTCGTGTGCGAGTCTGCGCTGCAGCGCAGAGGCGCTATGTAGGGATTATCTACCGAGAAAGCCAGATGAGTCTTTGGGTCAGATTTGGACCGCCCAGCTGTATTGGGGGAAGTCGATCACTCCGAAACCGATGATGCGAGGTACGGCCCAGAGCATCGCGGAAAGACCAAAGCCAAAAAAAACGACGGCGAGTAGCGTCGCGAAGACGGAAAACGCCAGCAAATCAAGAGACCTCTTGGAACATGCCGCAGCCATTGTCGGGAACAACACCCAGGTGGCGAATAATGAGCTAGCCGCGAAGCAACTTGGCCAAAGACTGGACCAGTCGAACTTAGCGCCGAAGACTTGGCCAATAGCAAGTGACGCGATGAAGTAGAAGCCGGTGGAGGCGAGGAAACCTGCGTGCAGCCTGAGAAGGAAGGGCATGTCACCTTTCGATTTCTTCCAAGGCAACGCAATAATTGCCAAAAACGCGATTAGTACCAGCAAATGCCAAACGGTGATCGTGCTCCAGACATATTCCAGCGCGGCAAAACTCACCTACGCGGCCTCTCGATACAACGGAAACTGCACCAACTTGCCTTTGGCAGGCAGCACAGCGTCGATCCGGCTGGCGGGGCTGAGCGCATCGAGAATTTCCGGTGCGCCTGCATCCATCCCTCCAGTGAGCGAGCCGAATGCGGGCAAGATCATGCGATCGCCGCGTGTCTCGTTGCGGCTAACAACGCCGCAAGGGCGGCTGACATGGCGTCCGCGCACTCGCAGCCGCATCTTGGGGTGATAATGGCCTGACAGTTCAGGCTTGGTCTCACCGCGCTGCGCTTCGTGGCGCAGGACGATCCCTGCGATTTCTGTCTCGCCCAATACTTCGCCGCCAAAGCCGCGTGCCATCTGCTCGTCATGATTGCCAGTGATCCAGACCCAGTCGAGCGAGCGTGTGAGCGCTTCGAGCATGCCGCTCGCATAGTCGTCCAATCGCTGCGTGCCGGCATCATCGTGGAAATTGTCACCTAGCGTAATCACACGGCGCGCGCCGGTTTGCTTCACCGCATCGGCCACCCGCTCCAGCGTCTCGCGGCTATCATATGGCGGCAGCATCTGCCCGTGCTTGGCATACCAGCTTGCCTTTTCGAGATGCAGGTCCGCCACCAGCAGAGCTTTCTCTCGCGGCCAATAGAGCGCGCGTGAAGAGGTGAGCACAAGCTCTTCTCCAGCAAACTCCATGGGTGCGAACGAAACGGGAACCATGAGCTTTACTTGCCCATGGCGCGCGGCTTTGGCAAGAGGGCGCCAACGCTTTGATTGAGATCAGAGATATTTGCTGGCGAAAAGAGCAAGGGATCGCTCGGACAACGCCAGATTGACGGGAGACGACATGGCTGACTGGACTGAGCAAACCGCGCGCGCAAAGGCATGGTTTGAAGGATTGCGCGACGATATTTGCGCAGCCTTCGAAGCGATTGAGCGGGAGGCAGGCTCGGACGCGAGCTTCGAATACACGCCATGGACCCGTGAAGAAGAAGGCAATGAAGACCCGGGCGGCGGCGTTCAGGGCCTTATGAAAGGCAAGGTGTTCGAGAAAGTCGGCGTCAATGTCTCGACCGTAAAAGGTAGCTTCTCACCTGAGTTCGCAGGCCAGGTAAACGGCGCAAGCGCTGAGCATCCCGGCTTTACTGCAACCGGCATTTCGCTCGTCGCGCATATGACAAACCCGCATGTGCCCGCGGTGCACATGAACACGCGCTTCCTGACAACGCAGGCAGCATGGTTTGGCGGGGGCGGGGACCTCAATCCGCCGATCCCTTACGACGAAGACACAGAGGACTTCCACGCGCGCTATCGTGCAGCCTGCATGGCGCACAATCCGACCTATTATGAGAAGTTCAAGAAATGGGCGGATGACTATTTCTATATCCCCCACCGCGAAGTCCATCGCGGCGTGGGCGGGATATTCTACGATCATCTGGAATGCGAAGACGAAGCGGCGTTTGAGCGCAATTTCGCGTTTACACAGGATGTAGGCAAAGCCTTCCTCGACATTTACCCGCAGCTGGTCCGTCGCCGGATGAACAGTGAATTCACTGACGCGGATGTTGCAACGCAGCTCGAATATCGTGGGCGCTATGCCGAGTTCAATCTGGTCTATGACCGCGGGACGCTGTTTGGCCTCAAAACCGGCGGGAATATCGATGCGATCCTGATGAGCCTGCCTCCGCGAGCAACCTGGTCATAGTGACTTGAGGAGATCACGCGGCTTTCGCATTTTCGCCGGGAAGCCACTGCTCCAGCACCTCGCGAAAGGCTTCGAACGATAGCGGCTTTGCCAAATGCTCCTGCATGCCTGCTTCCTTGCAGGCGGCAATGTCTTCCGCATAGGCGTTCGCAGTCAACGCAATGATCGGCAGGCTTGCCGGATCAAACCCGGCTTCGCGGATAACCCGCGTTGCAGCAAAACCGTCCATCACCGGCATCTGCAGATCCATCAGCACCAAGCTGTAGGGATGTCCCGCTTTGTCCGCAGCGCGGACCATCGCGACCGCTTCTGCACCGTCGCAAGCGGTGTCCATTTCCAGATCGAGCCGCCGGGCCATTTCCATCACGAGCTCGCGATTGATGTCGAAGTCTTCCGCCAGCAAGATGGGTGCCCCCTTTAGCCCGCGCGTGCGACCATCAGTATCGCTGCTCCTCGGGACAGGGGAGGGCATCTGACTTGCTGCAACCAGTGGCAAGGTGAGCACGAACCTGCTTCCTTGTCCTGCTTCACTTTCGACGGCGATTTTGCCGCCCATTAGTCCTGCAAGCTGACGACAGATCGGCAAGCCGAGCCCGGTTCCTCCGCGATGATCGAAGTCTTCAGGATCGACCATGGCGAAAGGATCAAAAATCCGTTCATGAGCCTCAGGATCGATACCAATGCCGGTATCGTCAACTGTGATAACCAGCTGCGCTTCCAATGCCTCCGCGCTTACGGCAATGCTGCCGCGATCAGTATAGCGAAGGGCATTGGACAATAGATTGGTGAGGATTTGCCGCAAGCGGATAGGGTCGATCTCGAGGATCGGCGGGAGTGACGGGTCGATTTCATAGTCGAGCGTAAGCGATTTCTCGCGTGCGATCGGCTCTGCGAGACTGACGGCAGATTGCAGTAGCTCGCTCAAATTGACCGGTTTGGGATAGATTTGCAGCCGGCCCGCTTCGACTTTGGACAGGTCCAGAATATCGCCCAAAAGCGTTTGCAGGTTACGACCGGACTCAGCAATCAACTCAGCATGGCGACGCTGCGCATCTGTCAGATCGCTGGTGAGAAGCAGCTCTGCAAACCCCAATACTCCGTTCATCGGATTGCGGATTTCGTGGCTCATTTTTGCGAGGAATGCGCTTTTCGCTGCTGCCATCGCACGGGCATCATCGCGCGCTTCGCGAAGGTCCCGCTGCATGGCTTCTTCCGCTGTGCGATCCGCGAGCACGCCGAACAGCATAGCGGGTTGACCCGCTTCGTCATATTCGAGCATCGCGACCGATTCCACGTGACGAATATCGCCATCCTGTCGCATCAGACGCGCTCGAAAAGAGAAAGGCTCACCCGTTGTTCGCGCGCTTTCGACCGCATTAGTGACAAGCGCTCTGTCGTCAGGGTGGTAGAAACGAACGGCCTCATCCAGCGGAGGCGGCGTCGGGCCAGACAGGCCATGGATGCGGAAAGTCTCGTCCGACCAATAAACTTCGTTAGTCAAAAGATTGAGTCGCCAATGCCCGACATGCGCATTCGCTTCAGTAAGCTTGAGCCACCGGTTCTTCTCTTCACCCGCACGTATCTGAGCCTGACAGTCGGAAAGCTGCTGGTGAAAATGCCGTTGCGAGGTGCTCTCCCGAACAAGGAACAGCAGCAACACACTGCTAACTGAAAGAACCGTAAGCGGGATCGCGATATCCCACAGCATGCCCTGATTGAGCAGCAGCGTGATCGACAATGCAACTGCCCCCATGATCAGGATTATGCTGATCGTTTGGCCGGATTGTTGCCAGAATTTGCGCCAGAAAGTCGCCATGGGGATAAACCTTAGCGCGATCATGGGAAACGAGCATTGAAACCGCAAATACGGGTTTATGCGGAGCGCGTGGATGGGGCGAAAGCCGGCTTCGCTTGGTTGATCTGCCACCCAAGCGCATTTCGCGCTTGCACAATTGGGCGTGATGCTCACATGTTCTTGGAACGATGTTGCGGCAATATGAACTTGTTGAGCGGGTGAAGTCCTACGACCCCGACGCTGATGAAGCGGTGCTCAACCGTGCCTATGTTTACACCGTGCAGAAACACGGCACGCAGAAGCGCGCATCAGGCGATCCCTATTTCAGCCATCCGGTAGAAGTCGCAGGTTTGATGACAGACCTGCAGCTTGATCAGGAAACGATCATCACCGCTCTGCTGCATGACACAGTGGAAGATACGCTCGCAACGATCGACGATATCGAAGAGAACTTCGGAACCGATGTTGCGCGGCTGGTCGATGGCGTAACCAAGCTCTCCAAGATTGAAGCGATGCCGGAGGATGAGCGGGCAGCGGAAAACCTGCGCAAGTTCCTCCTCGCGATGAGCGAGGATATTCGCGTCCTGCTTGTGAAGCTGGCGGACCGCTTGCACAATATGCGCACGCTGCACTTCATCAAATCGCCGGAAAAGCGTCAGCGGATCGCGCGGGAGACGATGGACATCTATGCGCCTCTCGCAGAGCGTGTGGGGATGTATGAATATATGCGCGAGATGCAGCTGCTCGCGTTTGAACAGCTCGAACCCGAAGCGTTCAAGACCATCAATGACCGGCTGGAAGACTTGCGCAATCAGGATGGCGGGCAAGTCGACGCCATTGCACTGAAGATCAAACAGGCGCTGGCAGAGGCAGGCTTGCAAGTCGAAGTCTCTGGACGCGAGAAGCATCCGTTCTCGATCTGGCAGAAAATGTCCGAACGCCACGTGTCCTTTGAGCAAGTCACGGACATTATGGCGTTCCGCGTCATCTGCGATGACGTGAGCGATTGTTATCGCGCGATGGGCGTGTTGCACACGACGTGGCAGTTCCTGCCCGGCAAATTCAAAGACTACATCTCTACCCCGAAATCAAACGGCTATCGCAGTCTGCATACCTCGCTGATGTATGAAAGCTCGATGCGGGTCGAAGTGCAGATCCGCACGCGTGAGATGCATCAGCGTAACGAGTTCGGGCTCGCCGCACACTGGGCGTACAAGCAAGGCGACAGGCCCGATGGCCAAGTTGCTTGGCTGCGCGATCTGATCGAGATCGTCGATGCAGCGCATGATGCAGAGGAACTGCTCGAGCATACGCGGTTGGCGATTTATCAGGACCGCATCTTCGCATTCACGCCTAAAGGCGGTCTGTTCCAGCTACCTAAAGGCGCAACGCCTGTCGATTTTGCATTTGCCGTGCACACCGATCTGGGCGCGCAGGCAGTGGGCGCAAAGATCAATGGTCGGCACATGCCGCTGCGCACGCCGCTCAACAATGGCGACGTTGTCGAGATCATAAAAGCGAAGAAGGCTGAGCCTCAGCTTGCTTGGCTCAGCTTTGTGGTGACGGGCAAGGCGAGGGCAGCGATCCGCCGAGCGGTTCGTTTGAAGGAGCGAGCCGAAATTGCCGAGATTGGCCGCAAGCTGTTCGATGCCATCGCAGCGCGAGTACCGGCCAAGATCGGCAAGAAAGCGGTGCGCGAAGCGGTCAAGCGGCTGGAAATGGATGAGGAAGAGGACCTCATGTATGCGATCGGGGCCGCCAAGCTGTCAGATCGCGATGTGATGGAAGCCCTCGTTCCGGGCTGTACAGCTGAATTTGACGAAGACGAGGACTGGACGCGGCGCGAGCATGCGATCTCTATCCGGGGCCTTACGCCGGGCGTTGGATTTGAACTCGCGACTTGCTGCCATCCGGTGCCGGGCGACCGGATCGTCGGGCTCCGTAAGCCTGGTGAACGCGTTGAAGTGCATTCGATTGATTGCCTGGAGCTTGCCACCGGCGTCGATGCTGACTGGCTCGACCTGTCGTGGGACAAGCGTTCGCAAGGCGCGTTAGGCCGCCTGCGCGTGACGCTTTATGATCGGCCCGGCACGCTTGCTGAGATGGCAGGAATTTTCGCCCAGAATGTGGCCAATGTGACGAGCCTTGACCAGGTTGAGCTCGATCATCCGTTTACCACTTACGAGATTGATACCGAAGTTCAGGACCTTGCGCACCTTACCCGGATCGTGAGCGCTCTACGCGCAAGCGACGCTATCGCACAGGCAGAGCGGGTCTAAAGTAGCTCGAGCTCAAGATTGACGGGATCGCCCGGAGCAAGCCCCTCTGCCCGCATCACCTTCTTGCTGATGAGCAGCGTCCAGTTCTTCGACCGGCGCGACATGTCATCGATCTTCATCGGGAAGACAGAGGTTTTCCATTCGGTCTCGTCGATCCGGGCGATGACTTTGACAGAGCCAAAGCCGCGTTGCCGGCCAAATTCCAGCCGGCGCAGCGTCGCATGCGCTGTAATCGCTTCAGCGACTTTGCCATCGATTGTGACGAGGTGATAAGTGCCGCGATCCCCTTGCCAGCGGATGAGGGGAAGCGTGGTAGTGACGGTTTCCGTCAATCGCTTGCGACCCTGCGGACAGGGACCGGGATGTTGCAGATGTCTGCGCCGCCTGCCGGTACGATAAAGAACGGATCGCGGCGGTTCGCGCGCGCCTCAGCATAGCGGGCAAAGGTCTCGCTTTCCGTGCTGAGATATTCGAAATTGAAGTCCTTGTCCTCAATGTCGCTAGCAACGCGTATGGAGAGGATCGGCGTGCGCTTGTCTTTCTCGAAATCGGCATAGAAGCCGAGCGTGCCTTTGCCGCGCGGAAGCGATGACAAATGCTCCATCCCTTCGATGATCCTTCCGACGAGAGCGATGTTACGATCCAGATGACGCGGGGCGTGGCCGATGACGGTGTATAGCTCTGCGCCGGAGCCTGTGTCCGGTGAGTAGTTTCGCCCAACTCCCACCATGCCGTAGCAGTGGGTCGGCCAGAACTCGAATTCTTCCTCCCCTTGCGTACCAGCAACTGGCCAGCCTCTGTAGAATTCCACCCAGCCGGTGTAGGGATCGCGCTCGCGCCAGCCTTCGGGGAATTTTTCAGATCGCGTTCCGACTATGTCGAAGGGTATCTCCTCACGTCGGTCGCTTTGGGAAGCGGCATCCATCGCAGCTTCTGCCATTGCAACTGCTGCGTCCGCCGTCATTTGCTCAATACTAAGGTTGTCTTTCGTGTCGTCGCAAATATCAGCCGTGAAGTCGCTAGTGTAGCACCTTTCCCCCATCACTTTCAGCCCGTCAGGCAGGACTTTGTTCGCGCCATCGCTTTCAGGGTTGTCGTAATTGGGATCGCCCCATTGAACGACGTAATTGTCCTGCACGCGGTTGACGCTGATCCCGTCATACCAGCCCTCACGCGCCAGCAGTTTGATATTGTGCACCCAGCCTTGGCTGAACGGCGGCGGCATCAGCTGGATCACAACTTCGCGCGGGGTTCCATCTGATGCTGGCGCAAGCGTCATCACCAGCAAGTCTTCAGCCGGGATGCTTACCCAGTCCTCGGCTTCTGCCGCGTCGACGATCTGATTGGGGGAGGGCGCGGGAGCCTCTGTCTCTTGTGCGTGGATGGGCGAGATGAGCGCGCACAGCGCAGCTGCGGTAAGGATGTATGATTTCATAATGACTTTGTGCCATCACACCGCTTGCACGACAAGCTTCTCACAGCTAGGGGAGCGAGCCCAGCGGAGACGTGGCCGAGTGGTCGAAGGCGCACGCCTGGAAAGTGTGTATACGGTAACCCCGTATCGTGGGTTCGAATCCCACCGTCTCCGCCACCCACCCCCGGAACAGGTCTCTGAAATCAGGGCCGATTTGTAAGTGGCGGAAGTGTGGGCTCAATTCAGGGCCAATCCGTCATGTGATGGCAATCTTCTGGTCGTCTCTGGCGATTTGAGGGCGGAATTGCGCGTGGCGTCTCTGGCCCGTTCGCAATCGGTTCGGTTTCCCTGTTAAACAGGGAAAGAACAGGGAATTTTGTGCATTTGATACCCAAAACAGGGATTTTGCGGTGGATCGGCGCAAGCAGTGCCCAGATTACCGTCGCAATTACAGTGTGTTATTGGCGCCAAATAGGCGTTTCCCTGTTATTCGCCGGAACAGGGTATTTAATCGCGATAACAGGGAGCTTTATCGCCTGTAACAGGAGCAGTTCCTAGCGCGAACAGGAAGCTGTGAATGCTTCAAATCCAAACAGGTTTCGCTGCTTGATCCAGCATATTGGCATATCGGATTTGACCAGGCGCTCGAGGTTGAGGCCGACGGGCTGTGCGCCATCGATAATTGCACGCTGGATGTCAGGTGCAAGAAAAGCAAGCCGCTGAATGCGGCGTTCGTAAAGCGAGGCCGATACTTCAGTTGCGAGCGGATGACCCCGATCTTTTGCCACCATCATATGTGCTCGCCGGAGTGCTGTGATGAGCGTTTTGTCCTTGCGCTGCGGGCTGCGCTTACCGAGCACGATATGACGCTTGCCGCCACGCAAGGGGAGCGCGAGTTCGACCTTGATCACCGACCTTATTGGATTGGCAGTGATCAGGTGCTCGCCATCCTCAAGCGTGCTGTGCAAGTTGACTGAGTGATCGCCAGTCAGCGTGATCATCAGACCACTTTGAGCAAGACGCACCTCTTGGAGCGTCGCCATCAGTTCCGCGATGGCAGGCAGCCAGCGCGCAAGCATATCTGTGACGAGGTTATCCAGTTGTGCGGCAGGCAGCCGCCGCACGATGTCATCGTCAGGAACCGGCTGACCCTGTTGGAGCGGAGCTGAAACGTAGTAGCGGTAGAGCTTGCCATGGCGGTTGCGGGTGAAGGCCGCGGTCATGGGTTCGCCTTCTGCATCGAACAGCCTGCCAGCAAGCGGTGATCTTGCAACCGAGCGTTCCTTGCCGTGAATGCGGCGGCGCGAGTTCGCATCGAGCTGGTGCTGCACCTGATCGAAGAGATCCTGGCTGACGATGGGCGTATGCTTGCCTTTGTAGATCTCGTCCTTGTGGGTGATGAGGCCCAGATAGATCCTGTTGCGCAGCAGATGGAACAAAGCACCTCTGCTGAACGGGGCATCGCCAAGCACTTTGCCTTTCTTTGTCACATGGCGTTTGGACATGATCCCATCAGATTCGAGCTCGCGCTGCAGCGTGTAGACTGAGCCCAGCGCCAGATAACGCGTGAAGATGTGGCGCACGCGCTCAGCTTCTTCATCGATGACTTGAGGCGTGCGCGAGCCCTCCTTCGGGACACCGTATCCCAGCGGAGGCAATCCGCCCATCCACATGCCGCGCGCCTTGGAGGCAGCGATCTTGTCGCGGATCCGCTCGCCGGTCACTTCGCGCTCGAACTGCGCAAAGGAGAGCAGCACGTTCAGCATCAGCCGGCCCATGGAGCTTGTTGTGTTGAACGACTGCGTGACTGAGACAAAGCTTACACTGTGGGCTTCGAAGGTCTCGACGATGCGGGCAAAGTCGGTGAGCGAGCGGGTTAGCCGATCGATCTTGTAGACCACCACGACATCGATGAGGCCTGCTTCGATATCGGCCAGCAAGTGCTTGAGGCCTGGCCGCTCCATATTGCCGCCGGAGAACCCGCCATCATCGTAAAGCTCAGGCAGCAGCGTCCAGCCTTCACCCGCCTGGCTTTGGACATAGGCTTCGGCCGCTACGCGCTGCGCATCCAGTGAGTTGAAATCCTGCTCCAAGCCTTCTTCGGATGACTTGCGGGTATAGACGGCGCAGCGGATCGCGGCAGGCTTTGCTGTGGGCGTGGTCTGACCCATTGCTATTGCCTGAGACCAAAGAAGCCCGGTCCATTCCAGCGAATGCCGGTGATGGCGCGGGCCGTGGCTGACAAGGACGGATAGAGCTCACCTTTCCACCGAAAGCCGCCGTCCTCGACCACGACTTCGATCTGCTTGCCTTGCCAGCCCCGAGTAAGACGCGCGCCTATGCCAAGCTCCTTTCCTTCGGGATCGGCTGTACCCTTGCGCGCAAGCGCTTTGCGGGTTGCGGCATCAAGCCCGCCTTGAGCGTCTGCCTGGAGCCGCCAGGCAAGTTGCATGCGCATCATGGGAAGCGAGCGCAGCTGTGGCGGGGCGCCGTAGCGCCGCTGCCACTCGGCGCGAACCTCATTGAGGTCCATCTGATCGATTGCGCTCACGAGCGCTGTGATATCCTCGTTCATTATGCGCGGCTCGCGTGATAGCGGCGCGTGTCCGTCTTCTTTTCGCTGGTGATCAAAAGACCGCGCGTCTTCAAAGCGCCGGCCATTGCGCCGCGCACGGAGTGCTGTTGCCATCCGGTCGTTTGCATCATCTCGGCAATGCTGGCGCCATTCTTGCGCAGAAGCATGGCTTCAAGCTCGTCGAGCTTGGTTGGTGCTTTTGCCTTCGCCGGCGTTGCTGCCGTATTGGTTGTGGTGGTCATTGCATGTCTCCGGTGTTGCGATCGGCCAAAATTGCCGCCGTCACTGAGACAAGCCCGAGCAGGCCGGGCGCGAAAGACAGCAATGCTCAGGTTTTGGCCGGAGTCCAGTCGAAAGGAGTTATCCCGGCTATCCACAAGCAAATGAGGCATTTAGGAGCGATCACGCCCTTTTTGTTGCCATCCTGTTCTGCTAAAATGAGAGCTATGCAAATCCCCCGAAACACGGCATCCTCTCCTGCCGATCGCCCGCTCCAAGTGGTCTATAAGACGCTTGCTGAGCTTACCCCTGACCCACGCAATGCGCGCACCCATTCGAAGATACAGATCGAACAGATCATCGCTTCAATCCGCGCGTTCGGATTTACCAATCCGATCCTGGCTGATCCTCAAGGCCATCTCATAGCAGGCTATGGGCGTTTGCGCGCGGCCAAAGAAATGAAACTTGAGACTGTCCCAGTGATCGTGCTGGATGGTCTCACTGAGCCTCAGAAGAAAGCGCTGCGGCTTGCCGACAACAAGATCGCTTTGAACGCCGGATGGGATGCAGAGATACTTAAGCTTGAGCTGGCTGATCTCTCGCTTCCTGAAATCGAGTTCGATCTCAGTCTTACAGGGTTTAGCCCTGGCGAGATCGATGTGGTGCTCGCTGATACGCCCGATCCTGAGGACGAAGTCATCCCGGCAGTTCCTCAAGCCCCGCGCGTTCAATCCGGCGATATCTGGCAGCTAGGCGAGCACCGCGTTGCTTGCGGTGATGGGCGCGATGTAGACTTCCTGCGCCGTCTGATCGGCGATGGGAACATGATCGACTGCGCGTTTCTCGATCCGCCTTACAATGTGAAGATCAATGGGCACGCCAATGCTAAAGGCCGCCACCGCGAGTTCGCCATGGCCTCAGGTGAGATGAGCGAAGACCAGTTCCGCGCCTTCCTGAGCGATACGCTCGGCGCCTGCGCTGAGGTCTCGCGCGATGGCGCTGTGCACTTCGTCTGTATGGACTGGCGCCATATGGATGATGTGACCGCGTCGGTTGGAGACATATACTCCGATCTGTTGAACATCTGCGTGTGGAACAAGAGCAATGCCGGCATGGGCTCGCTCTATCGTTCCAAACACGAGATGGTGTTCGTCTATAAGGTAGGCGACGCACAGCACACTAACGCCGTTGAGCTCGGTAAGCATGGCCGCAATCGCACTAATGTGTGGGACTATCCGAGCGTAAACTCGATGAAGGGTTCGCGCCGCGAAGATCTCGCGCTGCATCCCACGGTCAAGCCGGTGGCCATGGTGGCAGATGCGATCTGCGATGTGACGGGGCAAGGCGAGCTCGTGCTCGATATCTTTTTAGGTTCAGGCACTAGCCTGATCGCATCTGAGCGCGTCGGCCGTGCGTTCCGAGGGCTCGATATCGATCCGGCCTATGTCGATCTTGCTATCCAGCGCTGGAGCGGTCTTACCGGCAAGGAACCTCAGCTTGTTCACCGTGAGCCTGCAACGGAGGCTGCGGCATGAGCAAGGATACGCAGTTCCAACCAGGCCAATCGGGCAATCCGGCAGGGCGCCCCAGAAAGCCGCGCAGGCCGCACCTATCCGCGTTCGAGATAATCTTGGACCAGACGCTTGAGACCACCCGCGATGGGAAGCCACGTGAAGCAAGCGTTGAAGAAGCCTTGCAGCAGCAGACCCTGAAGGACGCGCTGGCCGGCAAGCGCATGGCGATCCGCCAGGTCCTGAAGATGATCGAGAATCGCGAGGCAGCGCTTGCGAAGAAGAACAGACCGCGCGAAACGCCCGTTAGCATGGTGACGCACCATGATGCGGACAATGCGAATGAAGCCATGCGCATTCTTGACATTGCAGAGCCTGATCCATCGCATCCCAAAAGGTGGAAGCTCAATGCCTGGGCAACACAAGCTGCCTTGAGCAGGCCTGGACGCAAGAAGCTGCCAAGGCGCGAGGTCGAGCAGATCAAGTTCTTTACCAAGGATGCTGGTACCCTGCGCTGGCCGCCCGGGAGGATAGAGTGAGCGCGGGCGAGAACGTGGGCTACAAACAGCCTCCACCATCAGGCCGGTTCAAGAAGGGACAATCGGGCAATCCGAAAGGGCGCCCGCGAAACCGTCATCGCGAGATCCCATACGATGCGGTCCTTGGCCAGATGGTCACAATCCGCGAGGGCGGGAAGGAACGCCGGGTCACCGCCGCTGAGGCCTTCCTCCTGCAACTTACCCAAAGAGGTCTTGCCGGAGACAGCGCGGCAGCACGCGCATCGCTCGAAGCGATCGAGAAAGCGAGCGCTGCGCGAAGCATCAGCCATGACAGGCCGAGAAAGATCGTCTTCGCCTCGATCAACAGCGGGGTCGATGCAATCCTCGATACCCTCGGGATCGCCATGCTCAAATATCCCACCGATGAAACCCGTGTCCGATGGGAGCTCAACCCATGGATCGTCCAAGCCGCGCTTGAGCAGCTTAGTGACAGGCGGCTAACCGTCGCCGAACAGCAAGAGGTCTTCGGTAACACGCGTACACCCCACAAAGTTAAATGGCCCGAATGGTGGGAGGTGCACGAATGACCGGAATGCGCCCTAGTTTTAGACGTTTGATCTATTGCTCAGGTCGTCCAAAAGCCGACACTCGAATTCATGACTTTTCCTTCCGCGATTGTTCAAATTTCGCTCTGGCTTCTTCCCTACGCTTTTCGATTGTCGCGATGACTTCATCGTCAAGTTATTCGATTGCGGAAATCGCACGGTCCAACATCAGGTCCAGCACCTCGAAATCTGCTGGCGCCTTTGGCATTTGATTGACGATCGCCCCTGCGATAAACGCTACCTCTGTTCCAGAGTAAGTAACTGTTCCCAATTGATATCTTCTTTCGGATAAGCACACACGCTCTTCCGGAGAGAAACATCAAGTCAATTCGACATTCATTCTGACATTGCCGAATTTATTTTGGCAAACACGCTGGCATGTGGGACCCTCTGCGCGTCACTCAGCATGAGTGGTATGCACTCTTTCTACAAAACCAGACCTTCGGCTTCAGGCCCAGGTCGAGACTTTGTTCAATGACCAGAACTGGGGTGGAAAGCAGACATTGGACCTTGCCGCTGGTCGTGTCGGTCAAATTTGGCTCGCCAGCATCTTGTAAAACGTGGCTACCATAACCATTTCGATCACATCGAGAGCATACAGCAATGCGCCTCTTCGACTGAGAGACAATCGCGCTCCCGCATTAGGGAGAAAGCGTATTGAACCTCAACAGACTTCTTTATGATCACCAGATCGCTCTGATGAACGCCGCAATGGCAGGAGACGCCGCTGCGCAACGCGACTGCGTCAATCATCAAGAGAACTTGCTGCGAAAAGCCCGACAGCAGCTTGGTGTCGCGCAATACCCTGTCCCAAACCTAATGGCCGGTAGCGCGCGGTCCTACCAAGCCATTGCTGCCTGAGGGTGCTCACATGACAGCAATCATCGAAGAGCGCACTACACATGGCCGCGGCCAAGGAGTTTTTGCCTTGGGATCATTCAGCAAAGGCGACGTGCTCTATATCGGAGTGCTTGATGACAGATCGATCGGCAACCATTCGCATGCCTCACAAATCAGCAAAACCAAGTTCGGATTCCACACAGGCTTGAGTTCCAAATTCAACCACTCATGCAATCCGAACTGCGGCATCATTCTCAATGATGCAGGCGGCCATAACATCGTCGCGATGCGCGATATCGCAGCAGGAGACGAAGCAACTTACGACTATGCCATGCGAAATTACCGGATCGAACATTTCGCCGGTTCATGTGCATGTGGGTACGAGAATTGTCGCGGGTCGATCACCGGCTGGAGGGATCTGCCTCAGCAACGAAAAAACGATTATACGGGCTTCGTAGCGCCCTATTTGATCGAAATAGACCTCGAGGACGCGGCAATCGAAAAACGACAGCTGGAAGCAACCAGTCCTGCAGGCGAAAGCTCGGCATGAGTGATGAGGATGCCGTAAGCGTCACTGCTTCCGGCTTCAGCCTCAAAAGCAGGCACATGTCTTCCAGCTGGGAGACTTCAAACTTTACCTTCAAGAGGGATGTTACTTCATGACCCCAGACAAATTTCTTTCGCGCTGCCATCCCCATATGCTGGGTGAGGACGGCAGTGTTGACATCTCTCAATGTGAGGCATTGGCACAAGACATGACCGAGCTTCGTGAGATGGGTATTATTCTTACGCTGGTGGGAAGCTATACGGTTGGTGCCTATCGATACACCAATCTCAGTGATGCGCTTGCACAAGCACGGAACAATCAACCACAACCACAAAAAGAAACCCCCGCGGACTAGCGACGGGGGCTAAAGTTGGAGATCAAAAGGCAACTTGCCCCCAGATCCCTCGGGTCGCACTATTGCAGGCCTTTCCCGCATCTCATCATATCTTAGTGTGCTGACGGCTTTCCATCCTTGAATGCACCTCCGCTCAGACGATCAATTGTACGTTCGTCTCGGAGCCAAGCCGTCTCTGAAACACCATGGTCGCGTTTCCACCTGGCTATTCGCTTGGCGTAATAATCAACCAAATCAAAATAGGTGCGGCGATCGACAAGCGAGCGGGATGCTTTCGCATTCCTCGATGCGAGCTGGTGATTGAAGATCAACTGATCCTGGTTCACGAACCCATGCCTCTCATGCGCGGAAGGATGGAGGCCCGGTCCACAAGGGTTTTATGAACCGAGCGCATGGGCATCGTCAGCCCTGTTGATTGCGAGCCTGTTCTTCTTGGCTCTGTTGGTGCTGCAGGTTGATCGCGCTCTTCTTGCCGCCATCGAATTCGCGGGTGTTGTAGCTGTAACGCTGATCGATCTTGGGCACCTCGCCTTCCTCCTGGAGGTCCGCTTTCCTGAATTGGAGTGCGTCTCCACCGCTTTCAGGATAGATTGAGCCGGTGCCCGCGCTGCTGTCGTAGCTTTTGATCTTGCCGAAATGTGTCATTGACAGTTCCTTCAATCGAGAATGCAGCGCGCCAGAATTGACCCGGCTGCGACTAAGAGGCGAAACTGAAGGAAATGGCTTCTCGCTTAGGAAACCTTAGACCGTCGATTGCGACAGGTAGCTGGTAGGATAGATGGCTACGACAGGTGCTACTTACAACCCCGCTATCAAACTATTGTGCGGGTCCAGTAGCGTCCGCAATTGGGTCGTCATTGGAACGTCTGTTTCTGGGGTGAGAAGCAGACGCTTGGCTAGGGCATCTAGCCTAATCTGGAATAGGCTTCCTTGACCCAGCCCTTGGCCTCGTCATCGAAGTCAGAGACTGCCTCCAAACGGACCCTGTGACTGCACATGGCATTGTAGGTTTCCAGCCTCGCGGTCGGCTCTTCCCCTTTGAGTGCCACGCCCAAGTCAATGCGTGTCTTGGTGGCTGGAGTAATCAAGGCAAACTGCTTCTTTCTACGAAGACTGACGCTCGTCTTCTTGGGAGCGATCTCGACATCGGAACCGAGCGATTGTGCAAACTTCACAATGTCTTCGTAGAGGGGGCGCAACGCCTCTTTGGGTCCCGCATATTGAGCGGCGACCAGATCGACTTCCTCGCCCGTTTCGCGCGCCTTTGCCGCGATCAGGTTGGCAAAGCCGTGTGTTACACCGTGTTCTTCCTTGAGTAGCTTGAGGATGGCTCCGTGTTTTTCCAGTCCACTCTTCGCGATGATCTCAATCCATTCCGACAGCTGCTTCCCTGTCTTTTCAGGAATATTCGCCATCATGGTGGCTAATTGGTCTTCTGGTGAACTCCCCATTGTCCGATTTCCCGTGTGACGTTTTGCTCCATACCGCTGTACCATACTGCCACGGAAGAACACCCACCGCCAGATCGGGCGATTAGGTCTAAATCAGACAGCCGATCTCGACCGCTTTCAGTACCGTCCAATGATCGCAGGAACTTACGAAATTGGGGTGGGAGGCGGAAGGTCTGTTTTGGAAAATGGAAACCGACGAAGCAGAGGCTATTACGCCGAGGCCCTTATAACTCCTGGTGACCCATTTCTTGTTGCTTCGAAGAAGTCTAACCTGAGCCGATGCAGCCAAGCTCTTGATCAGCGGAGTTGGGCACGCCTCGCTTAAGCCCCGGATCAATTGGCTCTCAAATCTGCCTCACTTTGGTCCTGTTTGGTCGCATGCAGGTCCCCTATCGCCAAGCCCGTCCACTTATTTCGCATCGAGTTATCATGCCCCACGAAAGCCCTTTTGGTATCAACATCCAACCCGCTAGCCGCGGAGATCAGGGACTGGAAGAGCTGTTGAAGATCCATGCGCAGTACTGTGCCCAACACACACCGAAAGGCAGTGGGCACGCAATTGAGCCGGAAGTTGTGACGGGTACTCCAATTCAGTTCTGGCTCGCTATTCAACACGGAAAGCCAGTTGGCTCCATCGGCCTAAGTCTGCTGGATAAAACGCATGCAGAGATCAAGAGCTTGCATGTTATCACCGACGTTCGCCGCTCTGGATTGGGAGAGAGTTTGTTGGCCAAAGCATTGGAAGAGGCGAACAGTCTAGGGATGACGAGGGTCAGCCTGGAAACTGGCAAAGGTGACGGATTCAGCGCATCGCGTGACCTGTACAGGAAAGTTGGTTTCTCTGACTGCAAGCCTTTCGGCAGTTATCGCGATGATCCCTTCAGTCATTGCATGACCCGAAATCTCTGATTTAGAGGCTTCGTGCATTGTGCATAATAGGACAGATTTACGACCGCGAAAGCGTCGATCAAACCTCTCGTTTGTTAACCCAACTTGGCGGTTCCATCAGATTATCGTCTAGAGCGCAAACAGATCATATTCCCATGGCTCCGATTTGGCTGCATCACTCCAAGCCTTCCAGGCGTGCAGTGCTTCTATAGCTTCGCAGAAGCGAACAGCCGCCGAGTCTCGAGTCAATTGATATGCTCTCAAGCGATTCGCCACGGGCGCAAACATAGCATCGGCTATAGTGAATTCCCCGAATAGGAACGGACCTTTATAGGTGTCAAAACATTCTCCAAAGATCGTCTCGATACGCTCAACATCTGCCTTGCATTCGTCAGATACTTCGAGCGATGATGGACTCCTTGTCATATCCATCGGGCATTCATAACGAAGCGCACGAAAACCGCTGTGCATCTCGCAAGATATAGCGCGTGCATGCGCTCTAGCCATAGACTCAGTAGGCCACAGTTGGCGATCAGGAGACAACTCAGCAAGGGTTTCCATAATCGCCAGGGAGTCCCAAATCGTATTACCGCCAACCAGCATGACTGGCACCATCTTCGTTGGCGAGAACTCATTAAAGTGTTGGCTGTGCGGTTTAGTGGAAAAATCAAAGGGGGAGAGTTCTTCCTCAAACGGGATGCTCTTGACCTCCATAAGCAGCCAAGGGCGCAAGGACCACGAAGACGAACGCTTGTTTCCAATAATGAGTTTCACGATGCAAACTCCGGTTCGATTTCGATAGGGAAGTTCACTGATCGCGCGATGAAACACACTTTGTGGATCTCGCCATGGATCGCTCTGGCGCGGTCCAGATCTGTGCCGGGGGCCAAAGTGATTTTGGGCCGCAAAATGGCAGCTACAAACCGGCCAGATCCATCACTTTCAGACCGTCCGATGCCTTGAGGACAATCCTCATAGGCCTGCACAACAACACCCGCCTCGCTTGCAAGATGAAGATACCAAAGCATGTGGCACGCCGCCAAAGCGCTGATGAGCAGGTCTTCTGGATTGGGCTTGCTGGGATCGCCTCCAAGCCTTGGATCGTTTGAACATGCTACTGGCAGCACACCCGGCATCGCGATGTCCCACGTGCGCTCATAGGATTTGTAAGACTGGGTGCCACGCCCTGTGTTCCCTGTCCAAACAATGCGGGAGGGGAAGGTGTGCTCGCTCGCCATTGGTCTACTCTCCTCAATACGGTTGGCTCGCCTGGCCTCTTTGGCTCGGAGCAGTTGATGGCGCATCGAGGCGTTTTTGGTCAGCGCCAATTTCTAGCAATCCAATGGTCCAGCTACATCGGAGGAGACCATCGCATTGGATCACCGCTCCACACGTAATTGGCGCTATCGACGCAACCAGAGATGCCCGAGGCATGTGCGAGTGAAAATCACGATTGGATAACGAAATGACAAAGCAGGACGAGGACGTTCGCGTCCGACGTGGGCACGAAAACGCATCCTATGATCGGCGGGAGATATCGCAGATCATTGACGCAGGATACTGTGCACATATCGCCTTTTGTCATGACACTCGCCCGGTCTGCGTCCCGATGATGTATTGGCGCCAAGGCGATTTCATTTTTTGGCATGGATCGACAAAAAGTCGGGCAATGTTGGCCAGTGCGGGGGATGAGGTGTGCATTACCATCACGCATTGGGATGGCCTTGTCTTTGCCCGGTCAGCCTTTCATCACTCTGCAAATTACCGCTCTGTCATGATCTTCGGCAAGGCCCAAGCCGTCCCGGATGATGAAAAAACAGCTCATCTTCATGCCTTAATGGAACGGATCGCACCGGGAAGAGATGCGGATCTGCGCCCGATGTCGAAGCAAGAGCTGAAGGCCACGGCACTCTTGCGCATTCCGATTGATCGAGTGTCGGCAAAGATGAGGTTTGGACCACCGCGCGATGATCCAGCCGATACAGATTGGCCAGTCTGGAGCGGCATCGTGCCGGTCACGCAGACCCTTGAGCGCGCTGTGAGCGCTGCTGAAACTGAGGCTGACAACATCACGCCTGCAAATATTGAAGCGCTGGAAGGGATAAAGATATGAACGATATTTCTGTCAAAAAGACTGACCCTAGGCTCTCGCTTGATGTCTGCATCAATTCGCATTGCCCCTGGTCAGGCAAGCCTGTCTCACCAGATTCCTTGACCTTTTACCGTGAGCATGTGGTCGGCTTTTGCAATCCTGGGTGCCGGGACAAGTTCGCGAAGGCTATAAATCTTTTCGAGGAGTGCGACGGTGTGCCCGGCCCAGAGCCATCTGCGTCACAAAATCGCCAGGTAAACCCCGGTCCCGACAAACAATAGACCCATGACAATTTGCGCGGCTCTCGCGCTCCACCCTGTGTTAAGCCAGCGCGCAATCGTGCTGCCTGCCAAAACCCACAGCACGCTGGTCACGATCCCAATGATCGAAAATACTGAGATCATGACAGCTAACCGAACGGAAACAGAGGCTGACAAAGCGCCGAATGCCGCGGCACAAGATGCGGTCATCACCAGCGCTTTTGGGTTTGCCCATTGAAACAAGGCCGCTTCAAACGCGTAGAGTGGCCGATCTTTGGCAGACCTTTGGCCCGCTCTTGGTTGGTCAGCGGAACTCAGAGCCGAATAAGCAAGCTTACAACCAAGCCAAGCAAGCCAGACTGCCCCTGCAAGCTGTACAGTCTTCGTGACGGCTGGCACCTGTTCCAACAAAAGCCCCAAACCCAAGATCATGGCGCCAAGCAAGACCGCAAATCCAAACACCACCCCCAAAATATGCGGGATCGTTCGCCTGAGACCAAAAACACTTCCCGACGCCATCAGCATGAGATTGTTCGGGCCCGGAGTGATCGACGCAATGATTGCAAAGGTGATGAAGGCGAACAGGTGCTCTGTGGACATAAAGCTATTTGCTCTCGCGACGCATGATGGGCGATATTCATCCGTCAAAGCCCTGCCCGTGTAGCGATCCAAACTGGCAGCTTCTGGTGATCCAATATCACCCTAACTCAGCTTGAAGGATCGTCCGCAATCGGTCGACCGAGCTGCGTGATTCTTGCGGGCTTGTCCCCATGAAACCAAAAACCAGGCCTGGTTGCGCATTAGCCTGGTCCAGATACAGTTGGGAAAGGGGTGTCGGTGATATGCCCTGCGCTTTCGCAGCCAGTGCCATAGCTTTGTCATCGAATTTGGGATCACGGGCCAAGGCCACAAAGCTCATGCCCCCATCAATCGCGACAGGGGTCAGCCAATCGCTGAGTTTCTCCTGGACCTCATCAAACAACGCCTTGTAATTCGCATGTCCGCACCGCCGCAGATTCAACAGGTGCTGCGCAAAAGCGCCGCATTCCATGAACTCAGCCAAGGCAGCTTGAGCCAAGATCGAAGCGAGGCTGCCCTTTCTTTCTTGGATGCGGATTACAGCGCTCACTATCTCTTTTGGCACGACAAGGAAGCTCAAGTGCAGATTGGAAAAAACGATGCTGGATATTGTCCCGAAATACAGGGTGCGATTGCGAGTATCGAGTTGGAAGATCGGCTGTATGTTCGCACCAGAGAATCGCAGAGCGCAGCCATAGTCGTCCTCAAAGACCCAAGTGTCGGTGCCTTTCAAGTTCTCAACCAGGTCGTGCCTCCGTTTGGACGACAGTGTAATTCCCATAGGGTATTGGTGCGAGGGCGTCACAAGCACTGCGTTTACGGGATTATTCCTGGTGAGCGCATCAAAGTTGGCACCGTTTTCATCGACCGCCAAAGGCACGAAATGCGGTGCATGCAAAGCGGGCTTTACCATGAGGTTTCGGATGCGCTTATTGGAAGGCTCTTCCAAGCCCACCCGTTGCAATCCCGGCAGTAGCTCTGTTGCGAGATCGATGGATTCGCGAATACCAGCAGTCACAATCACTTGGCTAGGATCAACGTTCAGCCCCCGCAGGGCGAGAAGGTGCTTGACCAAGGCCTCTTTGAGCCTCGGAAGGCCGCCCGGAACCGAACCGAAGAAATGCCCAGCCGACAGTGTTTTTTGCGCTCGTGCCGCAGCCGTGCTCCAAGCCTTTAGAGATAGCGCGCCTGGATCTATTCCCCTTGGTGAAAGGGGCAAGACTGCATAGGCTTTATCCAGGCGGATTTGTGTCTGGTCCGGACCGAGCCAAGTGGGCCTACTAATTGACGGGCTCGAGGGCCGGTTTGTGCGAACCGATATGGTCTCGTCAAAAACACAATAGGTCCCATCACCGCGATAGGTTTCGATCAGCCCTTCTGAGCACAAGACTTCATAGACCGTAACAATGGTGCGTCTCGACACACCCAGCATGTTTGCCAACTGACGGGTGGCAGGAAGGCGTTCCCCCTTGATGATCTGTCCGTCAAAAATTTTGGCTCGCAGCTGCGATGCGAGCTGCGCGTAGGCGGGCGTCGAGCTCTTAGGATCGAGCGCAAGCGTGGTGCAAGGGTTCAAAGCTGAGCGGGAAGGTTTGTTCATTCGCCTTCTTGTAACAATCGGTTCTGGGACGCGGAATAGACTTGTCGCAGATAACGCCTCAGCGGCGCTCGGACTGGACCACTTTTGTCCAATGCCGCGGTCCAATTGACCGGATATGGCAATGAAAGGTGGCGCAGATATGAGAGCGAAAAACTCCCGCGGGCGTCAACTAAGACCTATGCCTATGTCTTGAGCAAGGACATTATCCTCGATGAATCAACGCTTTGAGTTCAGCCTCGCTCAAACTATGCAGGTTTCGATGAAGACTGCGCTAGTCGTCAACAACGCATCGAAAATCATCTTAATCGAAACTTAGACCTCTCAAGACCCAAATTGACATCGCCGTGCACCCCGATCATCCGCGATGACACCTGTACTCACAATAGGTCGATCAAATGAGATGCTCCCTCATCGCACTCGCAGGATTTCTCGCCGGATGCTCCACAATCCTTGAACCTGCTCGATCGACATACATCACACCCAATGATCACCAGCTTGAGACGGTTGCAAAGATCCCCGAGCTCATGGCATCCTTCGGCGTATCTGGACTGGCCGTGACCGCCGTTTCGCAAGATCAGGTTGTCGTCCAGCGTGGCTTTGGCCGAACTGCTGATGGGCGGCCATTCACCGCCGAAACCTCTTGCGGTCTTTTCTCAGCCACCAAAGTTTTGGCATCGTTGGTCTACACCTCGCTTGAAGAACAAGGGAAGTTGAACTTGAGGGCCCCCTTGGGTTCCTATCTTGAGGATGCACCGGCAAGTTGGAAGGATATCCCTTTCTTCCGTCTGCTGAATCATACCTCCGGCATTCCGATGGTCGTCAACAAAGACGAGTTTGCAAAAGTTGCCTCTGATCCACTGTCGACCAACAGAACTCTCTATGAACTCGTGCGCGATGAGCCTCTCGACTACGAGCCGGGATCTGTCTCCCGGTATCGCCAGTCAGGATATGCGGTTGGAGAGATGATCCTGCGCGAAAAACTGGGTTCTGACTTTGCCGATCTGGTGAGCACCGCGATTACCCAACCAGCCGGGATGACGGCAACATTTCACCCGGCGATCGAGGACGATACACAAGCCTCGCTAATAATGAGCGCCGGGGGCTATGAGACGACCGCGGCGGATATGAGTCGCCTTTTTCTTGCTCTGAACTCAGGTGCGTTGATGCCACCACAAACGGTGAAGGACACGCTCCTTCAAGATGCGTATCTGATGGGCGATTACAGCCTGGGGAGCGTGATCGAGTACGCCAACGGCATTCTCACGATCGGGCATAGCGGCGGCGGCGCACGAGCCAATCTGCGCTACGCGCCGGATGCGGGAATTGGGGTGATGATATGCACAGATGACCGCAGCAACGCCGGATTGGCCATGCCGCTTGCCAGGATGCTGATCCAGGAAATTGTCACGGATGATACACCGCAATTGCCTTTGTTGGTCGTTGCCCCACGTTACGCCGACATGTCTGCTGACGAGGTAATTGCATCAATTGACGCTGCCCAGGAAATGGAAAACCGGTACGACTTGGACGACATTGAGCCCTTCATGAACGAGGTTGGATATACTTTCCTTGCGCAGGAACGGCACGACGAAGCCGTGAAGATATTGACTTATAACGCGGAGAAATTTCCGAACTCGCCCAATGTGCATCACAGTTTGGGAGAAGCGTTGCTCGCAGCTGGTGAGTTGGAGGAAGCTCTGATCCGATACCGAATAGTGCTGCGGCTCGATCCAGAGAATGAGAACGCTAAGAAGATGATTGAGAAGATCCGCCTACGGCGTGCCACACCGGCGTCATGACGTCTTACTGTTTTAGCGAGAACAATGAGGCGATCATCCTCCGATGCCAGTCATCGCCTTTGCAACAGCGAGAAAGGGAAAACGATAATGTTGACAACCACGAACATTGAAATGGCCTTCACCAAGATCGATAAACCCTGGACGCCGATCATCGCTGGTCAAATTAACAACTTTCATCTCAAGCTAGCCAAGTTTGAAGGCGACTTCGTTTGGCATTCACACGAGTGCGAGGACGAGCTTTTCCTCGTTACAAAAGGTCGCCTGCGGCTCGAAGTGAGAGACCAGCCCGACCTAATTCTAAATCCAGGCGATTTTGCCATTATTCCCGCTGGCACCGAACACAGGCCTTGTGCGGAAACTCCCTGTGATGTTGTTCTGCTCGAACCGGACACCACCGTGAACACCGGTGAGACGCAATCGGAACTCACCGTTACTGAACTCGATCGCTTGGACTGAACACTTCGCTAGCCAATACCGCTGCGATCTGGAGCGCTTTCAGATGCGCATTTCGCCGCTCAGAACGATCCGAGCATTGCTCTTGAGGAGCACTAGATTGTCAAAAACCTCTACATCCATCGCACCAGTCCGCTCTGAGGATTGGTAGGCTTTGAGCACCCTCTTACCGAGCTTTTCAGCCCAATACGGTGCTAGGAAAGTCTGGACGCCACCGGTTGCAGGGTCTTCGTTGGTACCGCTCCACGGCCAGAAGTATCGACAATGATAATCATAGTGATCGTCGATTGATGCAGCGGTAACCAGAACCCCATTTATAGATTTGTGAGATGCAGTGAGCGCAGCAAAATCAGGCTTCAAACTACCCAACACGCCCACGTCCTCAATTTCCAGCATCAAGATCTTGGTTTCTTGGTTGAAGCGCGAGTTGAGCGTGCTTGAGAGACCAAGCGCGTTCAACAGACTTTGCGGAACGGTAGCTGGGACTGTGGGGTAGTTTGGAAACTCTATCCAAATTTCATCGTCACTTCGGCTTACAGGTATGTGTAGGTCATTGTTGTTGATGAAGGTAAGGCATGTCTCGTCCAGTTCTTCGAACAGAACCGCGGCGGCCGCGATGGTCGCATGGCCGCAAAGCGGGATCTCCATGACCGGCGAGAAAAATCGGATCAGCCATCTTGTAGGATCGCTTGTTTTTTGAAGAAACCCAGTCTCAGAGAAGCCGAGTTCGCGGGCAATGTGGGGGAAATTGTCCGTATCGAACCCCTCATCGATAAGGCAGACGCCCGCCTGATTTCCTTTAAACAACTCCTGAGTGAACGCGTCGACAATGAAGGTTTTCATAGAACTCCCGGCGGCTCTTGTGTCTTTCACAACCTTGGACTCTTGCACTTGATCGGCACAACTAAGCTAGCTGTGATTCTAGCCGGTTCGTATGCGCCGCAAAGGACCAATGATTGTCTAAGACTAGGCCCGATTCCATCTTAAGCCCAAGCGAGAGGGCAGATACGGATCGTCTGCTCCCACCTCCAGCTTACGACATAGCAAGTAAGTCCAAATTGCGTCCGCTTTTGGGAAACAATATGCTCCGCGTGTGGGACTGAGATTGGGTCGTGAACAGCCAGTCTGCTTTTGTCAGATCCATTGGCAAAGCTGCCAGACCGCTTGCGGGATGATACCTTTGTCCGACTAAAGGCTGCTAATGGGGTGGAAAGCAGACCGTCAGCTATCAAGTGACTAGCAGCCTTAGCGGACCTGGATTGCGCGATCTGCATCTAGCGGCAGTCGCACCAACAGCGAGCATCAGTGTTGATCTTGTCGAGCCGTACAGAAGGTGCATACGCGTGGACGACTTGCGAACAGCAAACTCAAGTCGAGCGCAGTCGGCCTAATCCTGAATTGGAGATAGCTTGGCTCGGATCATCAAGCGCCGGTCTAATAAAAGTGCTAGCGTCCCTAGATAGGTCATGCACAATATTCTCGGGCAGAGCTTCCACCCACTCAGTCCAGGGTGGCGAGCAATTTGGTCAGCCGCGAACGGCTATAGTCAGCAAACTCCGGGCTGATTTGCCTCACGAACTCATCCGATTCCCAGTTCGAGAGATGCACTAACGCCACTCGTTCAGCGCGACCCAGAAACGGGTACTGCTCCATGAGAGCATCCAGCTTTCCCGGCTTGTACTGCGGGTCCTGTCAGACTAACTGTACCTGATTGACGGAGGGTGCGGCGAGGGTAGTGCGAGCGGATGCCCAGACGCCTTAAACCTGATAGCCCATTCAAACGCTTCAATTCATCGCCAGAGGTCATTCGGCTTGTGGTGATGATGTATGTGCGTTTTCCTCTGAGCTTGAGGAATGTCGAGGATCTGCTGTTTGAAAGAGGTATCGACGTTTGCCATGAGACAGTGCGCTTCTGGTGGAACAGGTTTGGGCCGCTGTTTGCGGCCGATATCAAGCGCCAGCGTATCAACAGAATGCGCGGGTTGAGACAGTGGCGCTGGCACCTGGATGAGATGTTCGTGAAGATCAACGGAGAGACCCACTATCTGTGGCGTGCTGTCGATCACGAAGGGGAAGTGCTTGAGAGCTACGTCACCAAGAAGCGGGATAAGAAGGCTGCACTCAAGTTCATGAAGAAGGCGCTGAGGCGGCATGGATCAGCAGAGGCTATCACAACAGATGGTCTTCCGTCCTACAAAGCTGCGATGAAGGATCTGGGCAACCAGCAGAAGCAGGAGATCGGTCGCTGGGCCAATAACAGGGTGGAGAACTCGCACTTACCCCTCAGACGAAGAGAGCGCGTCATGCAGCGCTTCAGGAGAATGAAGTCACTTCAAAAGTTCGTCTCCGTCCACGCCAATGTCCACAATCACTTCAACACCGATCGCCACCTAACTGACAGACAGACCTACAAAACCAACCGCTCAGCTGCCTTGGCTGAGTGGCAAACCCTCATGGCCTGATCGCGAATGGAGGTAGGGCAAGCTCTGCCAAGTGGAGACGAGTTCGCGTTAGACTGACAGCACCCCGTTCTGCACGTGGCGATCAGGTTACGATCCATCTTGAGGTCGCGACTAAGTACAGACACCAATGCTTGGAATGCGCAGAAAGTCGAATGGATAATGCTGGAAACGCTCGAGGAATCGTTAAGGGGGGGCGTTCTACATCACTGCGGATATCAGCCTGTACCGCGATTTCGACGACTGGCAGCAACAAGTGCGTGTGCCCCCGCTATCGCCGGCCGGTAGCGATTGACTATAGGGCTCAAGGCCTCGCCATCAATCCAATTGGTATGACAGAAAAATTAGTAATGGCTAGGCAATACGGTTGACAAAGGTGGTCTAGTGATTATCACAACCCTCGGAGAAACCCTGAGGGAGGGATAGATGTCTAAGTCAGGTGAGGGCCGCGCTGCGGTCAATAATTGTTCACGTAACATCGCGAAATTGATGACGAGCACAGCGTTGGCAGTGTTTGCGGTTCCAAGTGTTGCCTTTGCGCAAGACGAAGATGCGGCTGCAAGCGATGAAGGCGATGCAATTGTTGTCACTGGTATTCGTCAGACGATCCAGAACTCGATTGAAGAGAAGCGCAACGCGATTGAAGTCTTCGATGCTATTTCAGCTGACGAAATTGGCGACCTTCCCGCGCTTTCGATTGGTGAGGCGCTTGAAACGCTCACCGGTGCTGGGTCTCACCGCGAGCAGGGCGGGGCTACGGAGATTTCGATTCGCGGCTTGGGACCATTCCTTGGCTCAACGGTCATAAATGGCCGGGTTGCTACCAATGGTAGTGGCGACCGCTCTGTAAACTTTAGCCAGTTCCCTTCCGAGCTGTTCAGCAAGGTCGGCATCTACAAGACGCAAGCCGCAAGCTATGTTGAAGGCGGTGTCGCTGGTCAGATTGTTCTCGAGACAGTCAAGCCGCTTGATTACGGCAAGCAGCGGATCCAAGGCGAATTCAAGCTCAACTACAATCCTGACAACTTCGACATCGCGTCCGATCAGCGGCTCCGCGATTTCGGCTATCGCGGGACGTTGAGTTTCGTCGATCAGTTCCAGCTGGGCGATGCCGAGCTTGGTATTTCTCTTGGCTATCAACGCAATCGGGCAACCAACCCCGAGCAGGAGAACGGGGTAAGCAACACCATTCGCGCATGTGTGATCGATCCGACCGATACAGGCGATGGCGTCTTTGATGACGGGAATTGTGATACAAGTTCCGACACAATCAACGGATTGCGTGATGGGTCTGTCACTGACGATTTCCTGATCGCACGTAACAGCTATTTCTATCGACAGAATCGTACCGATGACCAGCGCGATGCGTTCTTCGCGGCGGTGCAGTTCAAGCCTTCGCCAAACGTAGATATCAATGCTGATTTTCAATACTCGCAGCGCGATTTTCAGGAATTGCGCAGTGACCTCGTTTTTTCCGAGGGCAGGCGGATTGATGGTCAGGGTGACCCAAACCGGCTCGACTTTGATCTGATTGTAACTGACACTGGTGCACTGCGTCAGTTCACGAACGAATCGCGCATTGAATCAGTCAGTCACGAAGTAGAGCGTCGCGAAGATTACTATGGTGGTGGGCTCTCAATCGACGTTGATGCCTCTGACAGACTGCGACTCTCTGCTGACGTTTCATATTCTGAGACCGAGCGTTTTGAAGAGCAAATCGAGATCCGGATGCGGACGCGCGATACGCTTAATGTCTTCGGAGATGATGATCAGTGGCCAGACGGGGTTGAGAGCGACGGAAGCACTCAGAATGACCGCGTGGAAGTGGCTTATCTCATTCGCCAGAACGGCTCCGAGATCGTCAACTTCGTTGTCCAGGATTTCGACGTAACCAACCCTGATCTGTTTGCTGGCGATGCACGTGCGCGCTACGATTTGGACCAGGCAAGGTTCAACTCGGTTTTCGGTCTCCGCGGTGATGCCGAGTACGATATGGATGGCTTCATCACTTCAGTAATGGGCGGCGTCCGATATCAGGAGCTTGAATACCGCGCTTCGCCGAGCCAGCGGTTCCAGATCGGATATGATAGCGATGCGCTGTCCGCTGCTAACCAAGAGTGTCGCATTGACTTCCCCGAAAGCGGTTTCCTGTCTTCCGTTTCAGGTGGCAATCCGCTGGTTACGAACGTCGATGCGAGCGGCAATGTCATTGGGACAACCAACAGCTATGCGGCATTCGATGCGCGCTGCTTGGCGCAAGTCATGGAGCTCAATGACCCAAGCGGTCTGGTTCTGGGCTCAGACGGTGTCCCTGTATTTCCAACCGCAGCGGTAGGCACGAGCGGCAATGCCGATGTCGTCGAGGAGACGTGGGCAGGTTACCTTCAGGCCAATTTCGAAGGCGAGTTCGGTTCGACACCTGTCCGGGGCAATTTCGGTGTACGGATCGTCAACACCAAGGTCGACTCCATTGGCCTGCGGACGACGCTCAGCTCGGTAACAGATGCCGACACAGGTGAAGTCACTATCATCGAGGATAGCGCCAACCTCGTCGAAGTCAGCGGAGGAGGTTCGTACACTGAATGGCTTCCCAGCATGAACCTCGTGGCTGAATTTCAGCCTGATTTGCTGGGCCGTTTTGCAGTGTATCGCGCTCTGTCTCGGCCCGATCCGTCTGACCTGAGTTTCGGTCGTCAATTCTCCAGCATTAACGATGAGGATAATCCTCAGAGCGTTGAAGATGCTATCGGTGTCGTAACTTCAACCGGCAACCCGTTTACAGACCCTCTGATGTCATGGAATATTGACGCGGGCCTCGAGTGGTATCCAAACGAAGACACCATTCTTGCGTTCAATGCGTACTATAAGAGTTTCAATGGTGGCTTTGAGCAAGTCGGCCAGTTGGAAACCTTCGTGGTGGATGGAACGCCGGTCGAAGCTCTCGTGGCTGCGACGCAAACCACGGATGAGACAAGCACGATTTACGGGCTTGAGATCACTGCGGCACATACGATGACCTGGTTGCCACAGCCGCTCGACGGACTTGGGTTCAAGCTGAGCTACAATTATGCCGACTCCAACTTCGAATTTGAAGACGACACTCTCGGCGAGATCTCGACGCTGAACGCTGATGGTAGCTTCACAACCCAAAATGGCTTGATCCCATCGGCGAACCTGTTTGGCTTTTCCAAGCATGTTCTTTCAGCTCAAGCTTTCTATTCGATCGGTGACCTCGATCTGCAAGGTGTCTACAAATATCGCAGCACCTACTTCCAGCAGTTCATCAGCACACCCGGCCGAATTCGCTACACTGATGGCTTTGGCGTGTTTGAAGCGCGCCTTTCGTACCAGATCACGGACAACGTCCGTTTCACTCTGGAGGGCTTGAACCTCTTCGGTGAACCACGGACTGATTTCCGCGGTGCTCCCGACGATCTGGGTCAGGTGCTTGCATACGGCCCACGCTATTTCGCGGGTATCCGTTTCAAGTTCTAAGGCTTGGCCGGTGCCGCCACACTCCCTTGGTGGCACCGGCTAAATCCTCGCTGCTGGAAATACCAAAACAAATCGACTAGGAAAATTGGTATAGACTCTAACTCAATTCATTCGTGGGGTGCCGAGCGCACATGACCTCAAAAAGACTCTTCCAATCTGTAGCAGAGCAAATAGCCGAGCTGATCGATCAAGGCGCCTATGCACCCGGCACAAGGCTGCCTGGAGAACGCGAATTGGCGGAGAAGCTTGGGGTCAGCCGCGTCACGATCAGAGAGGCAGAGATCGCGCTTCAGGCAGTAGGACGGTTGGAGATCAAAACGGGTTCAGGTGTCTACGTTAGTGAGAAGGTGCCGGCAATCGGCGGTAATCTACCGCAAGCGAGTGCCTTCGAAGTGACGGAAGCGCGTCTTCTGGTAGAATCCGAGGCAGCCGCATTGGCCGCCCATAATATTTCGGAAGAAGCGATCGAGCGGCTGGCGGGGCTCGTTGAGCAAATGGCCTCTGATGATGAAGAGGTCGCCAACGCTGCTGATGAGCAATTCCACCTGACAATCGCTGAAGCATCAAACAATGCGGCAATGGTGCACACGATTAAATCTCTTTGGCAAATGCGCGAGGAGATCCCGGAGGTGAAGGCGACTTATGAGGCAGTTTGCGTGCATGATGCCAAGTCACGCACGGAAGAGCACCGGGCTGTGTTCGACGCGCTAAAGGTGCGCGATCCGGCGGGCGCTCGTTCTGCTATGCGCGAGCATTTCCACCGGTTGATAGACGCAATGCTTGAAGCGACTGAGCGCAAAGCGCTTGAGGAGTTGCAGCAGAAGGCGTCGGAAAGCCGTCAGCGCTTCAGTGCCGCAGCCAATATCGGCTAGCCCAACTGGTATTACAAAAAAAGTTAAAACTATCAGTCCAGATTGATTGACAATCTGACACCTTGTCGTATGGTCTCATTCAATAAGTGGATGAGAGGGGCACGGGGATGCTCACGAGGTTTTTCCTTGTAGCTATGATTGCATTGCTTGGAGCCGCGCCGGCGGCGGCCGAGCATTTCTTTGTGCGCAATCAGAATGAGTACGCGCACGCATTAAGGCAAATTGAAGCGGGCGACGTGATCATCCTGGCAAATGGGGAGTGGCGAGATTTCGAGCTCGTCATCACTGGCAAGGGCCGCAAAGGCAAACCTATCACGGTCATATCGGAAGAGGCTGGGAAGGTATTCCTGACCGGCCAATCGAGCCTTCGCATCGGCGGCGAATACATATTGGTAACAGGGCTGGTATTCAAGGACGGCTACAGCCCCCGCGGCGAAGTCATTTCATTCAGGCGGAACAAGCAAGACTTGGCGCGCAATAGCCGCGTGACTGAAGTCGTGATTGACGGCTTCAGCAAACCGGATCGGTACGAGTTTGACTATTGGGTCGGAATGTACGGCAAGAACAACCGGTTCGATCACAACCATCTTGTCGGAAAGACAAACAAGGGTGTGACACTTGCTGTCCGTCTGGACAGTCCAGAGAGCCAGAAAAACGGCCACAGGATAGATCACAATTACTTCGGGCCGCGTCCAGTCCTTGGGTCGAATGGGGGCGAGACACTTCGCATCGGTACCAGCAAGTATTCGATGCATCGCTCGGATACCTTGGTCGAGAACAATTTGTTCGATCGCACCGATGGCGAGGTGGAGATCATCTCGTCTAAGTCTGGCGGCAATGTCTTTCGAGGCAATCTGTTCTTGCGTTCGCGTGGGACGCTCACTTTGCGTCACGGCGACGATAACCTTGTCGAGCGAAATGTTTTCCTAGGCCACGGGAAGGACTACACTGGCGGCATTCGCGTAATCAATCGCAACCAGACGGTGCGCGAGAATTATATGGAGGGGTTGCGCGGAACCGGTTTTTCGAGCGCTCTCACCGTCATGAACGGCGTGCCCAATTCACCGGTGAACCGCTATGTTCAGGTGGAGAACGCGCTGATCGAGCGTAACACGGTTATCGACAGCAGGCGCATTACGCTCGGCGCGGGTGCTGATGAAGAGCGGTCTGCTGCACCGATTGCAAGCGTGATGAAGCGTAATTTGTTTGGCGGGCTTGAGGGTGGGGCCTTTATCGAGGTCGATGCGGATATCTCCGGCATAGCGCTGTCTGACAATGCAATTATCACAGGGAACACTCATAGCGCTATTCAGTCGATTGAGCGCTCTTCCACCGAAATGGTTAGGGCCAAGAATGGCCTTCTTTATCCCGCCGATCCTCGGCTAGCGGAAACGGGCGCTCCAAAGGATTTGCAGCCAATCCCGCTCAGCAAGGTTGGTGTCTCTTGGTATCCCAAGCCGGATGATCGCTCGCCGTTCGGTAGAAGTGGCTCGGTTTTGCAGGTTCCCGCCGAGGAAGGCGCACTCGCAGAGGCGGTGTCGAATGCAAAGGACGGCGATGTGTTGCTCCTCGCCCCTGGCAAGCACATCGCTGATCGTACACTTGCTCTTGATAAAACACTCACGATCAAATCTGCCCTCGACTCCGGCGAAGCGCAGGAGAAGGCAGTGATCATGTTCACGCGACCATCGCTGTTTGAGTTACGCGAAGGAGGAAATCTACAGCTAGCGAACTTGCAAATTGACGGGGCACTGGCTCCGGATTCGGTTGGCAATTCGATGATCCGGACAACAAGCTATCCGATCCAGTCGAACATGCTGATTGAGATGGATGGCGTGACTGTACGAAATCTCGAGGTCAACAAGTCGTTTAACGTCCTCACACTTGGCAAGAGCGCGCTCGCGCAGCGTGTCTCAATCCGCAACAGCGATTTTGCCAATATCAGCGGAAGCATTGTCTCCGCTGCGGCGGAAACGGAAGACTTCGGTCAATACAATGTCGAATATCTCGATATCATCGATAGCAGCTTTGCAGATATTGGTGGTGCGATAGCGGATGTGTATCGCGGTGGCCGCGACGAGAGCACATTCGGTCCGTTCGTGACCGTTTCAGGAAATGCTCTGGCAAATGTCGGACATGCTGCAACGAACGGATCGGGCGCATCGCTCCACCTGCATGGCGTTCAGACGACTCAGATCACGCGCAACGCAGTCAACAATTCCGCGCCAGTCAGAATTGTTCACACGGTCGGAACGCCGAAGTCGGCACTGAGCAACAACGCATTTGTCAAAACCGATGCACCGCTTTTCGAAGAGTTGAGCTTCGAAGGCGATCCACGTGTCGAAACGCGCGGCAATATGATCGATGGAGAACCGCTTCCATGAGGCGCTTGCTCGCCTCGATTGCCATTCTGGCAGGGATGGGCGCTCCCGCTGCTGTGCCTGTGGCTTTTGCTCACGATGCGGCAGTGAACGCAAAAGCAGCATTGCCACCGCTTTATCAGGCCGAGGTCGATCGCGCTCAGTCCTTCGTGTCTCAAATGATGGAGCAAGGTGTCGTCGTTCCCGTGCCGAACGACCCCGGGGGCGGTTATACGCACGAGCAGCACAAGCGCAATTTCCGCGCGCTCTATCTTGGCGGTCAACTGTACCAGATCACAGGCGACGAGGCATATCGGACCTATGTCAAAGACATGCTGCTTGAATATGCTGCGCTTTATCCGACGCTGGGCGATCATCCGGCTAAAGCCAACCAGAATGTCGGGCGACTATTCTGGCAAGTGCTCAATGATGCGATGTGGCTGGTTCATGCGGTTCAGGGCTATGCTAACATTCGTGACAGTCTGACGGATGAGGAACGGGCGAAGATCGATAATGATCTCTTCCGCAATGCGGCACACTTTCTGTCCGTAGATTCCCAAAGGACATTTGACCGCATTCATAACCATGCGACCTGGGCGACGGCGGGCGTCGGGATGACCGGTTATCTGCTCGGCGATGAAGACTTGGTCGAGCGGTCGCTGCTAGGCTCTGACAAGAGCGGACGGACCGGTTTCTTGCGGCAGACCGAGCTGCTGTTTTCGCCTGATGGGTATTACACCGAAGGCCCCTATTATCAGCGCTTTGCCATGCTCCCTTTTGTTGTGTTCGCGAATGCGATTGAGCAAAACGAGCCTGAAAGACGCATCTTCGAATACCGCGATGGGATATTGGTCAAAGCGCTCACGACTACCATCCAGCTCACCTATGGCGGGTATTTCTTCCCATTCAACGATGCGATCCGCGACAAGAGCCTGAACACTGCCGAGCTCTATGAAGGCGTGGCAATCGGATATGGGCAGACGGGTGATCCGGGCTTGCTATCAATTGCCGAATGGCAAGGACGCACAGTCTTGAACTCAAACGGATTGAAGCTCTCTCGCGATCTTGCAGCCGGGATGGCTGAGCCATTCGGTTTCCAATCGATGCTACTTCGCGATGGACCGGACGGCAATCAGGGCGCAGTTGCTATTCTGCGTCATGGCACAGGCGAACGTCACACAGCATTGGTCGCGAAGAACAGTTCGCAAGGGATGGGACACGGCCATTTCGACAAGCTGAGCTGGCAGCTTTATGACAACGGGCACGAGATTGTGCGCGATTATGGAGCGGCGCGTTTTCTCAATATCGAGGCTAAAGAGGGCGGTCGCTATCTGCCTGAGAACGAAAGCTGGGCTAAGCAATCCATCGCGCACAACACGCTTGTGGTTGACGAAACCAGCCACTTTGACGGCGATCAGAAGGTTGCTGACAAATTCGCACCGACCCAAATGTACTTTTCTGCAGAGCCCGATCTGCAAGTCAGCAGCGCTGCGATCGATACAGCTTATCCAGAAGACAGCGTCAGCATGCTGCGGACGCTCGCTTTGGTTACAGTCGATGGCCTTTCCGCGCCAGTAGCGATTGATATTGTGCGCGGCGCTGGCGCGGGGCAACACCAGTTTGATCTGCCGCTTCATTACTCCGGCCATCTGATGGAAACCGGTTTCAAGCTGGACAGTAATGTCACCGCGCGGCCGGTGCTGGGCGCAGACGACGGTTACCAACACATCTGGGTTGATGGCGTCGCTACTCCCGATACTCAACGCGGCTTTATCACATGGCTGCTCGATGGCCGGTTCTACACTTACAGGTTTGTCCCTCAGGCGGGAATGGAAGTCGTCCTCGGCGAAAGCGGAGCAAATGATCCCAACTTTAACCTGAGACGCGAGCCGATCGTGATCCAGAGGCTCGCTGGGACTGAGAATGCTACGTTTGTCAGCCTGCTGGAATCGCATGGTCTCTATGACGGTGCGACAGAACAGACCGTTGGCAGCCGAAGCCAGATCGCGTCGCTTAAGCACTACCATCAATCGGGCAAAGATGTCGTCTTGGTCGAATCCATTAGCAGCGAGAAGACTGCGCTTGCGGTTTCCTACGATGATGATCCTGACAAATCTCATGAAGTGACAGTGGACGGCCGAGTCTATTCCTGGACTGGCTTTGCCGCGCGCATCGATATCCCCGGGGAGGGGGAATAATATGGCAAGCAAAGTGCTAAGTGGCAGCGATGCATTCATTTCCGCATCTGAACTGCCCAAGGAAGAGCTTGGCGGCGGCATTTCTCGCCAGATCCTTGGCTACGGACCGGATCTCATGATCGTGCGGGTCTGGTTCGAAGAAGGGGCAGTAGGCGAGGTTCATTCTCACCATCACAGCCAGTCGACCTTTGTCGAGAGCGGCAAATTCGAAGTATTCGTTGACGGATCGAAACAAATCCTGGGTGCAGGCGATAGCTTCTACATCGCTCCGCATCTGGATCATGGAGCTGTCTGTCTGGAGCCCGGTGTCCTGATCGATACATTCAGTCCGGCACGAGAAGACTTTCTGAGCGAAGGGGGCTGATCATGTTGAAAGGCAAATTGCGCTATTGGATTGTCATCCTCGTCGCGATTGCGACAGTCATCAACTACATCGACCGTGGTGCTTTGGGTTTTCTCTGGCCGGAGATTTCGAAAGAGCTGGAGATGACAGAGTACGATTATGCGATCATCCTCAACGTCTTCACTTTCGCATATGCTTTCGGACAATCGATATTCGGAAAGATTTTTGATTGGATCGGGACGCGGATGGGTTTCGTTCTCTCGATCGTAGTGTGGTCAGCGGCGACCATCTTGCATGCGTTTGCGCGAGGTCTTCTGACATTTGCCATTTTTCGAGCGCTGCTGGGTGTGGCTGAAGCTGGAAACTGGCCCGGCGCGACAAAGGCCAATGCCGAGTGGTTTCCAATCGACGAACGCGCGCTTGCTCAAGGCATCTTCAATTCCGGTGCTGCGATCGGGGGTATAGTCTCGGCTCCGATCATTGGTCTTCTGTTCGTCTGGCTCGGAAGCTGGCAGGCAACCTTTATCGCTATCGGTGCGCTCGGCTTCTTGTGGCTTGTCCCGTGGTTGATCGTCTACAAAAGCGGGCCGGATGCGCACCCTTGGATTTCCGCTGAGGAACGCGAATACATCCTGACCGGGCAGCGCAACGTCGAAACCAATGAGGTTGCCGACTACGCGCCGGACACGAAGGAAATTCTCAGCCGGAAGGAAAGCTGGGGCGTCATCATGGCCTCCTTTTTCCTCGATCCGATCTGGTGGCTTTTTGTCGGCTGGCTCCCGATCTACCTTTCAAAGACATACGGCTTCGGGGTCGAGGAAATCGCGATCTATGCGTGGATCCCTTATGTCGGAGCCATGTTCGGTGCGTGGTTCGGTGGGCTTCTTGCCGGCAATCGGATCAAGGCCGGTTGGTCCGTGAACAGGACTCGCAAGACAGTCATAGCCTTGGGCGGCCTCATCATGCTGGTCTCGCTTCTTGCGACTACTCAGGCTGCAACGCCTTTGTTTGCGGTCTTGCTGATGGCTGCGATCCTGTTCGGTTTCCAAACCGCGGTCGGCAATATCCAGACGCTGCCGAGCGACTTTTACAGCGGGAAGTCGGTCGGAACCTTAGCGGGATTTGCGGGAACCGCTGCCAAGCTTGCGGTCGTTGGGCTCAATTTTCTGATCCCAGTGATCACAGTCACGAGTTACGCGCCGGCATTCATCGTCGGCGCCGGACTTGCGATCGCGACGGTTCTTTCGGTGCTCATTCTGTGCCCAGACATTAAGCCGCTCAAACCAAAATCAATCTGACTTCAATCCATTCAAGCAACGGGATCTTTCACCATGAAATTCGAAGGCAAGACGGCAATCGTCACCGGGGGCAGCCGCGATATCGGTCGAGCGATCTGCGTCAAATTGGGAAGCGAAGGCGCGAATGTCGTTGTGAATTACAACAGCAATGAAGCAGATGCCGACGCAACGGTCGCAGCTGTAGAAGCCGGGGGCGGCAAGGCCATAAAGGTCAAGGCCGACGTTACGAAGGCAGCGGATGTAGATGCGCTGATCAAAGCGAGCCGCGATGCGTTTGGGGACCGCATCGATATCCTTGTGAACAATGCGGGCGGGCTGGTTGCACGCAAGACATTGGAAGAGATGGATGAGGATTTCTTCAACCACGTGATGCAGCTCAACCTGACTTCGACTTTCCTAGCCTGTAAATCGGCGGTTCCTTTCATGAGCGCAGGCGGTTCAATCGTGAACCTTGCCAGCCTTGCAGGACGCGATGGCGGAGGCGGGGGCGCAATTGCCTATGCGACCTCCAAGGGCGCGGTGATGACTTTCACGCGCGGGCTTGCGAAGGAGCTTGGCCCTAAAGGTATTCGGGTGAACGCTATCTGTCCTGGCATGATTGCAACGACTTTCCATGACACCTTCACTCCCAATGCAGCGCGCGAGAACGTTGCCAATTCGACTCCATTGCGTCGTCAGGGACAGGCGAATGAAGCGGCCGATCTCGTCGCATATCTCGCATCGGACGACGCATCATTTGTTACCGGTGCCAATATCGACATCAATGGCGGTCTGGGCTTCTCCTGATCGCCTTGAATGTGAGAACTGGCGATGACCACTGCAATTGTCGGCGAGGCCATGCTAGAGTTCCACAGCCATGGCGGGCAAGGCCTTCGTTATGGTGGGGACACGCTTAACACCGCGATCCACTTGGCACGCGCTGGTCACGAAGTCGCTTACATAACAGCTGTTGGAACGGATCCTATCAGTGACGCCTTGGTCGAGGCGTGGGCCACTGAAGGGATCGATACGCAGTTTGTGCTGCGCCATCCTGATCGTCATCCCGGTATCTATGCGATCCACTTGGATGAGCATGGAGAGCGTAGCTTCTTATATTGGCGTGACCGGAGCGCTGCCAAGGATATGTACAGCCTGCCGGGTATTGACGCGGCAATGGAATTCGCGAGCTCCGCAGACTTGTTTTACTTCAGCCTTATCACGCTTGCGGTCATCGGGGATGCGGGGCGGAAGCGACTCCTGTCGGCCGCGTTTGAGCGCAAAGATCAGGGCCGTGCCGTCGCATATGACAGCAATTTCAGACCCGCCCTATGGGTAAACCTTGATCAAGCGCGCGAAGAATCGCTCTCGGCGATGAAGTCAAGCACAATTGGTCTGCCGACGAACTCGGACGAGTGTGAGTTGTGGGACGAACAAATGTCCGAAGCAGAAATCGCGGAGCGATGGGTTCAGACGGGCTGCAGTGCTGCGGTGGTAAAGGCGGCTGAGAAGGGTTGTGTGATAGCCGAAGCTGGTTCGCCCAAGCCGCGTCCTATGGCCGGTAGTCCGGTCCAAGTTGTCGACTCAAGCGGCGCAGGCGATGCATTTAACGGCGGCTTTCTCGCAGGCTGGCTGTCGAGCAAATCCATCGAAGACTGCGTTGAAGCAGGGCAAAGCCTCGCACGCGAAACGCTCGCCCACCAAGGTGCGATCGCGTTCTAGGCCGGGACTGGAGACAAGTTCGTGGTAGACTGACAGCACCGCCACCTTACCAACAGACATATCTGCAAGAACAACCGCTCCGCTGCATTGGCCGAGTGGCAAAGCCTGATGGCTTGAACTCGGGCTAGGATATGGTGCTCTGTGCCTAGCAAAGACGGGTGCGCGTTAGACTGAAAGCACCCTGAAAACGCCTTTCGACGATTGCATTAGTGAAAACCGTTGGCCGCCAGGATGGCTTGAACGATGGGGCGAACGCGGTCTCCCATAAATGGATTCGCTCGCTCTATCCCGTTGATTGTGACTGTTGGAAAAACGCTGCGAATGTGCTCGGCGATTGCAGCAGCCTCTTGTTTCTCGCCGGTCACAAAGATTGCGCACAGCGCGGTTACCATGATCATCAGGTCTTCATGAGGGACGCTTTGCGCCATTCTTCCCCAATGAGCCGCTGCCTGAATGTCGCCAAGATTGAATTGGGCAATCGCTTGCGCGGCATAGGTTGAGTAGCGCATCGGATCACGAGGGCTCAGTGAGAGTGCTACCTCACCATGCTTCATCGCATCTTCGAACGGGCCCGCAAAGGCATGAAATGCAGCCATCTGCGTATGGCCCATCGCATAACTGGGCGACAGATCAATTGACCGTTCAAGCCATTCCGGCGCTTGATCACGCTGATGGCTAAGCGAAAGCGCTTTGCCCATTGCCAGGTTAGCGGACGGATCATCTGGATCAGCATCAACAGCAGCTTCAGCCGATTTTCTCATCAATTGAGGGGCGTCTCCGGGGTCGTGCAAACTGCGTTGCAAGAGCAACCACCAATAGGTGTGTGAAAGGCCTGCGTGCGCCCGTGCAAAGTCTGGATCAATGGCCACTGCACGCTGAAAATACTGCTGCGCTTTCTCAATATTGGCAATGCCCCGCCTGTAGATTAGCGAACTACCCAGATGATAAGCTTCCCACGCTGTGAGGTCGCGCGGTGCTGAAAGTTTCAAGCGGTCGGCTTCATGACGTGGAATTTGCCGTTCCACTTCATGGGCTACGCGTCCAGCTATGTGCGAACGGATTTCATGGATTCCTCGCGGATCGAGTTCGAAACGCTCACTCCAGACGATTTCATCGGTCCTAGCGTCGACCAATTCGGTAGTGACGATCAGCTTGCTTGCTGTGACGTCAACTAGGCCTTGCAAAACGTAGTCTGTGTTGAGCGCTGCTCTGACCGTTGACGGTGCAACACTGTCACCGCCGAACTGGAAACTGGTCCCGCGCGCTATCACCCGCAGCATCCTGAGCCGCGACAAGGACGAAATAATGTCATCAGGCAATGCATGCGCTACCGCAGCGTTCGGCGCGTCAGCAGGACCAAGTATGCGCAAGGGAAGTACAGCGACAACCGGCTTCTCCCCGATATTCCCGTCGCTTGGTTGAGCGCTTGTGGCCGAAGTATCGTGCAACAAAGCACTTGGTGCTGCAGGCAGGCGAAGAGAGCTGACGACTTCTGGCACAAATCGCCAACCCTTTGCATGTACCGTCTCGATAAAGCGCCGAGTCCGGTCGGTATCGCCCAATGCATTGCGGAGCGATTTGATCTGGCTGAGCAATGCTGCGCTCGAGACATGCCTCCCATCCCAGAGCGCATCAATGATTTCGGACTTGCTTGCTAGCCGCCCTGTGCCTTTTTGAAGAAAGAGGTGCAGCAATTCTTTCGTGCGAGGTTGCAGGTGTACATACTGGCCAGCTGCATCGGTTAATTCGTAACAGTCGCTATCGAAAGTGAACGCACCAAATCGGTAAATCACCGCTGTCTCGCCCCGTAACCCTCAACCTGACTGTGTTCATGCCGCCATTCAGTCGGAAGAGCAAATTTTGTATGCGCTTTGTGCGCCAGCGCTCTGAATTGGCGCGCATGTTTCCAAAACGGGTTTTTTTGGGGGCAAGCTTGAGGATCAGTCGAATTCGGACTGTGACAACCCCTAATTTTCTTGCGCAGGTGGGGGTGTTGGAATGTCGCGGAGTACTGAAAATCCGAGCAACGCAAATCGGGCCCGTTTGGCGAAAAAGGCCGGTCTGCTTTGTGGTGCTGCCCTCAGCGTCATTGTTGCAGCTCAGCCAGCGATCGCGCAGAGCGTCGATACTTGCACGCTGCCAGAAATCGCCACTCAACCAGATGGAAACTTCCTGGTCTTCTCGCGAGGGTCGAGGGGAAGCAACGGCGATTCCGACGACATCGATGCAGGGAATGGATCCACTGGTGGCGAAATTAATGCCAGCGGAACGCACCAGTACGATAGTGGCCCCATCCAGCCCACCATCCTCATCACGCGTGGCGGCAATGGTGGAACAGGAGATGACATCCTCTTCGCAGGGACGGCGGGCGATGGCGGTGATGGCGGCGATGGTGGTAGGATAGTCTACCAGGCATGTGGCTTAGACGAACTGACTGTCGGTGTTCCGCCATTTCCGTCGATCAGCTCGCCTACGTTCGTTGCGGAGACGATCTACGCCACCAGCCCGCAGGCGGGCATTTATGTCGAGTCACGCGGAGGCAATGGCGGGACAGGCGGCGATGTCCTCGGCTTTGCTGGCACTGGGGGGAGCGGCGGCACAGGTGGCGATGGTGGCAGCATTTCACTGCAGGTTTTCGGCGATGTAGTGATCAATCCCAGCGCTGCATTTCTTGGCTCGGCACCTGCCATTCTTGTTCGGTCAATTGGTGGAATCGGTGGAGCAGGCGGCGAGGCTGAAGGTTTTGTCGTCGACGGCGGCGCAGGCGCGCCTGGCGGCAATGGCGGATTGATAGACGCTTTCCTCGATGGGCGCGTTTTTACTTTCCGCAGCTTTAGCTCCGGCTTTGTTGCGCAAAGTATCGCAGGCGGCGGAGGCGGTGGCTCCACCGGGTCTGGCCTGTTCGAAGGCACAGGCGGCACGGGCTCAAGCGGCGGAGATGCTGGAACCGTTATCGTTTCGATACGTCAGGGCAGCCAGATCCTGACAACAGGACAATTTTCACATGGGGTGATCGCACAATCGATCGGCGGAGGCGGAGGCGCCTCGGCTGGAGGTTGGGGCCTCTCCGCGATTGGTGGATCTGCAGGAACCGGCAATGATGGCGGCCGCATTATCGTCAATGTCAATGGGCGGATACAGACGCGCGGGCGAACCTCGCATGGTGTGATTGCACAGTCCATTGGTGGCGGTGGTGGCATCGGCGGTTCGAGCGTGGGCTATTCCGCTGTCGGGGGTGCTGGCGGGACGGGTGGTTCAGGCGCCGCCGTCACGGTGAATGTTGCGGGCACCGGTGAAATCATAATTGGAGGCGCAGACAGCATCGGTATCCTCGCGCAGTCGATCGGCGGCGGCGGCGGCGCGGGGGGCACCTCATCTGGCTCTATATCGGTTGGTGGCAGTGGAGCGGCGGCAGGTAACGGCGGTTCCGTTGCGGTTCAGTTCAACGGCCAGATCGACACAGCTGGCGATAGAGGGGTCGGCATACTTGCTCAATCTATCGGTGGTGGTGGCGGGACCGGTGGCACTGCTGTCGGGAACATCTCGATTGGCGGAGCGGCCAGCACGGGCGGCGTAGGCGGCCTCGCTCAGGTCGGCGCGCTCGATGGAACAGCGAGCATTATCACCCGCGGCGATTCCGCGACAGGGATCCTGGTTCAATCGATCGGCGGCGGAGGCGGCAATGGTGGAGCGGCCATCAGCAATGGCGGCTCCTTCAACCTAGCTATTGGCGGACGCGGCGGAGGCGGAGGCAATTCTCTGCAAAGCTCGGTTGTCTACAATGGCTCGATCATGACCTTCGGCAATTCGTCTGACGGCATTCTCTCGCAGGGAATCGGCGGTGGCGGCGGGAATGGCGGATTAGCGGTTTCTAACTCGGTCAGCGGTCTTGCAGGAATTTCCCTTGCCCTTGGTGGAGCAGGCGGAAACGGCGGCACAGGCGGGCTCGCGACGGTGAGCAGCACTGGCATCGACGTCAGAACAATTGGTAACGATTCGCGCGGTGTTGTCGCGCAGTCGATCGGCGGTGGTGGTGGCAATGGCGGCGGATCGATCGCCACCTCGACTGTGGTTTCCGGCGCGCTGGGTCCGGCGGTTTCGGTTGCTGTTGGCGGCGCTGGCGGTCTCGGTGGGAATGGCGCCACGGCTGAAGCCACGCTTGCCGGGAGAATTGTGACCTTTGGCGACAGGTCGAACGGTCTTTCGGTGCAAGCGATTGGCGGGGGCGGCGGCAATGGCGGCTTCAGCGTGACCTCTGCTGTTGCTGGCAGTACTTTTGCAGCCGGAGCAATGAATGTCGGCATTGGCGGCAATGGCGGCGGAGGAGGCATTGGCGGGCTGGTTCGCGTGGATACGCGCGGTGGTCTCACTATCTCGACGACAGGCGATGACGCGGGCGCAATTCTTGCTCAGTCTATCGGCGGCGGCGGTGGTAATGGAGGCTTCTCGCTCGGCCTCAGTGCCTCGCTTGCGCCAGCAGGTGCGCTTTCAGTCAATGCGAATATCGGCGGATCGGGCGATACGGGCGGTGCGGCCAACGAAGTAACGGTACTACACGAAGGCGGTATCGTTACCTTTGGCGAACGCTCGGCAGCAATCACCGCGCAATCCATCGGCGGTGGCGGCGGTAATGGTGGCTTCAGTGGAGGGCTGAGCCTTGCTCTGGGAGGAGGTGGCGCAGCGGCTGGCCAAGTCAATCTTGGCGGCAGCGGCGCGGGAGGCGGTGCAGGCGGCATCGTCATGGTGAGTTCCAACCTCACCTCTGACAGTTTCATTTCGACAAGCGGGAGCAATTCCGCTGGTATCCTTGCCCAATCCATCGGCGGTGGGGGCGGCAATGGCGGCTCTACGGTGGGCATTTCAGGCAGCGTGAGCGCCGGGGCCAGTGTCAATGCCAATGTCTCGGTCGGTGGCAGCGGCGGATTGGCAAGCGCGGGCAATATCGTCGAAGTCGCGAGCGGCTCGGGCATCCAGACCTTGGGTGACCGTTCAGGCGGTATCGTGGCGCAGTCGATTGGAGGCGGCGGCGGAAATGGCGGTGCATCGACATCAGTGACTGCGGCTCTTTCTGGCGGCGCAGCGATCAATGCTGGTATCAATCTTGGCGGGAGCGGTGGCGGAGGCGGTGCCGGTTCAGCGGTTGAGGTTTCTCAGATCGGCCTCATTACCACGCGAGGTAACGATAGCTCGGCCATCACAGCGCAATCGCTTGGCGGCGGTGGTGGTAATGGCGGATCTACTGTTTCAGTCGGTGTTGCAGGATCGGGCGGCGCCAGTTTGAACGCGAATGTGGCTATAGGCGGCCAAGGCGGCGCAGGCGGAGGTAGCGGTACCGTCGATGTCGCAATGACTGGTAACATTGCGACAAGGGGTGATCGGTCGCGCGGTATCCTTGGCCAGAGCATCGGCGGCGGTGGTGGTGCCGGTGGTAGCAGCGTTTCCGTGAGTGTTGGCGTGGCGCTCTCAGGTCCCGCTGGTGCTGCCTCGGTTGCCTTGGGCGGCATTGGAGGTGACGGTGGCATCTCGGGCAACGTCTTGATCAACCAAACGGGCGATATCTTCACCATGGGAGATGACGCAGGCGGCATCCTAGCTCAATCGATTGGCGGATCCGGCGGGGCAGGGGGTTTCAGCTTCGCAGGCTCTCTCGCTGCTGGCCCAAGCGCAGGCATCGCGCCTGCCGTTTCCATTGGCGGTGCTGGCGGGAATGGAGCGAGCAGCGGCGCTGTGTCGATCTCACATACGGGTATCGTTGACACCATTGGTGACCGCTCAGCTGGCGTTTTGGCGCAATCCATCGGTGGAAGCGGCGGCGCAGGCGGTTTCTCCGGTTCGCTCGCTATCGGCGCCGGGGCGGCAGGAATTGGCCTCGGAGTAACTTTAGGCGGCGAAGGCGGCGCGGGCGGTGAAAGTCAGGCGGTCTCAGTCACGCAATTCGGCGAGGTTATAACTCGCGGTGATGACGCAGTCGGGATCGGTGCACAATCCATCGGCGGCAATGGCGGTGCGGGCGGCAACTCGCTGGCCCTCGGCGCTGCGGCAGGCGCGGGAGCGGCTGCGGTTAACGTGTCACTGGGTGGCAATGGTGGAACTGGCGGATTTGCCCGCAGTGTTACTGTAAACTCAAGGGAAGGGGTCGCCACAACTGGCGAACGCTCCCATGCAATCCTGGCGCAATCGATTGGAGGCAATGGCGGTGCGGGCGGCTTCAGCGTCGCTATGTCGCTGGCAGCGGGTGTCGCGGCTGGAGGCGTGTCGGTTGGCATCGGTGGCAACGGCGCTGATGGCGGAGAGGCCGGCCAGGTAACCGTCAACAACAACGGTGCACTCTTCACCTTTGGGCACGATTCTTCGGGCATTCTCGCTCAGTCTCTGGGCGGAAGTGGCGGTTCAGGCGGCTTCGCACTCACGGGTTCGGGCGGAATTGGCACAACCGCCGGTATTGCCGCTTCCGTTTCTGTTGCTGGGGCAGGGGGCGATGGCGGGCGCGCCGATCAGGTTCGCGTGGTTCACGAAAGCGATATCTTTACTGAAGGCGACCGCTCGCGCGGAATTGCTGCTCAGTCGATTGGCGGAGATGGCGGCACAGGCGGCTGGTCCGGAGCTTTCGCGATTGGTGGCGGCGGCACGGCCGGGATCGGCGTTTCAGTTGCGCTAGGCGGTGCAGGCGGTGACGGCGGTGTGGCTGGCAATGTGCTTGTTGGGAGTACGGCCGATATTTGGACCGAAGGTTCCTATGCGCAGGGCATTCTAGCTCAAAGCATCGGTGGTGGTGGCGGCGCAGGCGGCTTCGCACTCGGTGCAAGCGTTGGGATCGGCGGAACCGCAGGCGTCGGTGGCGCAGTCACTCTTGGAGGTAACGGCGGCAATGGCGCAGACAGTGGCATCGCGCGCGTAAGTGCAATTGGAGATATCACCACATTGGGTGCTGGTTCTGCGGGTATTTTGACGCAGTCAATCGGCGGCAATGGCGGCGCCGGTGGTTTCAGCTTTGCAGCTGGTGGCGGCGTAGGCGGGACTGTAGGCGCAGCGGCATCTGTCAGTCTTGGCGGCGATGGCGGCGCGGGCGGAACAGCAACGCTGGTCGATATCGACCATGTAGGCGATATTGTCACACTGGGAGATGATGCAGGCGGTATTGTCGGCCAATCTATCGGCGGAAATGGCGGCGCAGGCGGCTTCTCCGCGGCAGGCGCGCTGACCGCCGGCCAGAATGCTGGTGGAGCCAGTGTGACACTGGGCGGGCTTGGTGGTGATGGGGGCACTTCGGCTGTCTTTTCTGTTCGCGACGAAACGAGCCCTGCGAACAATGTAATCAATCAAGATGCACCAGTGGTCGATATCGCGAATCTCGGCGATATCTCGACTGCCGGCGAGCGCTCGAGCGGCATAATTGCCCAATCCATCGGGGGAAGTGGTGGATCAGGCGGTGTTAGCGTGGGTGTGGCTGTAAACGCTGCGCTTTCTAATGCCGCAAGCCTTGCTGTATCGATTGGCGGGGCTGGCGGAGACGGTGGCCAGTCAAGCAACGTTCAGGTCACTCAGACCGGTGATATCATGACCCTTGGTAATGATGCGCATGGTATCATTGCACAGTCCATCGGGGGTGATGGCGGAGCCGGCGGCGGCAGCGTTGGGGTTGCAATCGGGGCGGCTGGACAGACTCAAGTTTCCGGCGCGCTGGCCATTGGCGGATCAGGCGGAACAAGCGCAATATCAGGCGACGTTGCTGTATCGCATATCGGCCAGGCGATCACTGAAGGGCAGCGCAGCCACGGCATTCTCGCGCAGTCGATCGGTGGCAGCGGCGGATCGGGCGGTTTTTCGGTCGCAGGCGCGCTTGCAATAGGCGGCCAGAACAGCGCTGCACTCAGTGTCGCTATTGGCGGCGCAGGTGGCGACGGTGGAGAGGCCGGAACGATCAGCGTCAGTCGAGAGGGTTTCACTCAAACACGCGGCGATGACTCCAGCGGAATTCACGCTCAGTCGATCGGGGGTAGTGGCGGAGCAGGCGGGTTCAGCCTTGCGGGCGCTCTCAGCTTTTCGGGACAGAATGCCGCTGCAATCGGCGTATCCATTGGCGGGACCGGCGGAGCAGCCGCGAATGCCAACACAGTGAACGTCGCCAATGTCGGTGACATGGTCGCAATAGGGAACCGTTCGCATGCGATCCTTGCTCAGTCGCTCGGCGGCGGCGGCGGCAATGGCGGCTTCTCAGGTTCATTGGCGGCTGCGGCTGCAACGGGCCGAGCCTTGTCTGCCGGGATTGGCATTGGCGGTACGGGCGGTGCCGGCGGCGATTCCTTGAATGTCGCTGTTGCCAATACAGGCAATCTGATGACTGAAGGTGTGGATTCCGATGCCATTCTCGCTCAGTCGATCGGCGGTGGAGGCGGCTCAGGCGGATCAGTCTTCGCCATGGGCGTTGGAATTGGCACGTCCTCCATAGCGGCTTCTGTCGGGATTGGTGGGTCAGGCTCTGGCGGCGGCACCGCTGGCAGCGTTAGCATTACGCATGATGGCGATGTCTTCACTTCAGGAGACCGCAGTCGCGGCCTGGTCGCTCAAAGCATCGGTGGCGGTGGCGGCAATGGCGGTTTTAGCGCGACACTCGCCGGAGGCCTCGCGCAGAACACGGGCATTGTCGCAGCGGTCGGCATTGGTGGGACCGCCGATGGCGGTGGCGATGCAGCCGAGGTTAACGTTAGCGCCGATGGTTCTGTCACAACGCTCGGTATCGAAGCGGATGGCATTCTCGCTCAAAGCATCGGTGGAGGCGGCGGCAATGGCGGTTTTGCGCTTGCGGGCGCCGCATCGTTCTCAACTCAAGATGATGGGCGTGCAGCAGGTGTTGCCATCGGAGGCGGAGGAGGGACCGCAAGTGATGGCGATCTCGTTACCGTCAGCGGTGATAGCGACATTGTAACTCTTGGCGACCGTGCGCGTGGAATCGTTGCGCAATCGATCGGCGGCGGGGGCGGCAATGGTGGCTGGTCCGCAGCTATCGCGGCAGCAGGTTCCGGAAATGCCGGGGCAGTAGGTGCGGGCGTTTCAATTGGGGGTTTTGCTGGAGAAGGTGGCTCCGGTAGCGAAGTGACAGTCAACGTCACCGGCGACGTCATGACGTCAGGCATAGATGCTATGGGCATTCTGGCACAGAGTATCGGCGGAGGAGGCGGTAGTGGCGGCTTTGCCCTTGCCGGTACGATCAACGCAGGTTCCAACCTGATTAGCGCAAATGTTGCTGTCGGCGGCGGTGGCGGTGCAGGCGGCGACGCTGATGCGGTCAACGTGACCAGCTCGGGGACGATCTGGACGCAAGGTCAACGCGCCTCTGGCCTTGTCGGGCAGTCGATCGGCGGAGGCGGCGGGAATGGTGGTGGCTCTGTCGCTGCTGGTCTGGATGTTGGCCTCAACGGCAATGGACAGGGCTATGCTGCCAGTGTCAGCATTGGTGGATCAGGCGGCGTAGCGGGGAACTCCAGCGCGGTAAGTGTAGTTAGCGACGGACAGATCCTGACAGAAGGTGACGACGCAAATGCGATCATCGCGCAGTCGATTGGCGGCGGTGGCGGCGCTGGCGGTTTTGCCGTGGCGGCCCAGGCTTCGATCAATACGCCTCTGACAGGCGCAGCCTTTGCCCTTGGTGGATCTGGTGGAGGTGGAGGCGATGCCTCATCTGTCTCCGTCATCGCCAATGAAGCAGTCGCCACGATGGGCGATCGCGCAGTTGCAATCCTGGGACAGTCGATTGGCGGCGGCGGCGGGTCTGGCGGCTTTGCAGCTTCGATTATTGGCGGGCTGGAAGGCACGAGCTCGGGCGGCAGTCCCAACCGTACGGCAGCGGTTACAATTGGCGGCGCGGGGGGCGTAGGCGGCAATGCCGGTGCAGTCTCAGTCAGCAGCTTGAGCGCAGCGCAGACGATGGGCGAGCTGTCGCACGCTATCTCCGCGCAATCGATTGGCGGCGGTGGCGGATCGGGCGGCGCTGCGATTTCTGCCAACCTCTCCCGCTCCACTGGCGCGACCTCGATCGCTTTTGCTTTAGGCGGAGAAGGCGGCGCAGCAGGCAACGGTGACACCGTAAATGTTGTCGCGGACGGCTTAGTCACGACCGAGGGTGACTTGTCTTTTGGCATCATGGCGCAGTCCATCGGTGGCGGAGGCGGCGATGGCGGGATGGCTGGTGCTCTGTCTTTCAACAGCGCTGGCAGCCCGGGATCGAACCGGCGCCCAGTGAACATTTCGCTCGCTCTTGGCGGCGGTGCAGGCATTGGCGGAAGTGGCGGCGAAGTGAATGTTGCCAGCACAGCTGACATCATGACTATGGGTGCAGGCTCGCATGCTGTGCTCGCACAATCGATTGGCGGCAGCGGCGGCAATGGCGGTATGTCCTTTGCAGGGTCAATCTCCGATAGCCCTGCCACGAATATTGCAATTGGTCTTGGCGGCGTGGGCGGTGCTGGAAACATCGGCGGGAACGTTTCTGTCACGTCTTCGGGCAACGTTTTGACGCTAGGCGACAATGCGGTTGGCCTTCTTGCTCAGTCGATTGGCGGAGGCGGCGGTAATGGCGGCTCGGTTGGCACATTGGCGACTTCAGTGACGCGCCCTGGAGCGACAGGCAATTCGACCAACATCACTATGAGCCTTGGCGGCCGCGGCGGAAGTGCGATGGTCCCGGATAGCGACAATCTGGGCGGCGCAGTTACAGTAACGCACAATGGCACGATTGAGACGCTTGGCGAACTCAGCCACGGCATCTACGCCGAATCCATCGGCGGTGGCGGCGGCTCGGGCGGGGCGACCTCACTCGATAGCGATCTGTTCGAAGACTATGTCGACGGCACTTTGCCTCAAGGCTCCATTTCAACCGGAAACAACGCAACAAATGTTTCGGTATCCCTTGGTGGTGATGGCGGCGTCGGCAATGTTGGAGGACAGGTCAGTGTTTTCAACAATGGCGATATTCTCACCCGTGGGCTCCAAGCGAACGCGATCTTTGCCCAGTCTATCGGCGGCGGCGGTGGGCAGGCTGGCCTTGCGACTTCTGTTGCGGCTTCGATGGGCATCACCGGCGGCACTGCGTCTGCCAATTCGCGCACACGCCAGTTCTCAGTGGCGGTGGGTGGCACAGGCGGAACCGGCGCAGATGGCGGCGTGGTTGAAGTCATCAACACTGCCAGCTTGGTCACTCTCGCAGATGGTGCAATGGGCATCGTGGCTCAGTCTATCGGCGGAGGCGGCGGGATTGGCGGCGATGCGAGCGGACTTGCTACAGTCTATAACCGTAGAGTTTCGCAGCGGCAGGAGCGCCGTCTTGAGCGCAACAACCTTGCTGTGTCAGTCTCGATAGGTGGTTCTGGCGGTGCGGCTGGTGACGGCAATACCGTTACGGTCGACAATCAGGGTGTGATCGAGACCTCTGGCGCAGGAAGCCATGCGGTTTTCGCACAATCCATAGGCGGCGGTGGCGGCAATGGCGGCAATGTGTCTGGCCCGTTGGACGACACGCTTGATCTGGTCGATTCCACCAACCGCGGCGGCGCCCGTTCCATTACCGTCGGTATCGGTGGCTTTGGCGGAGCGTCGGGCAATGGCGGTTTGCTCGATATTGCCAATTCTGGCCTGATCTTCACTCATGGAGATCGCTCGCATGGCGTCTTTGCACAAACCATCGGCGGTGGTGGCGGCAATGGCGGGGACGGCGCCGATGCAGATGTTGAAATTGGTGGCGGCATCGGAGGGGCAGGTGGCTCAACTGGTGATGGCGGCGCAATCAATTTCGTGAATGACGGTACGATCGTGACCGAAGGCTTCATAAGTCACGGCGTGTTCCTCCAATCCATCGGTGGCGGGGGCGGAACTGGCGGTGCAGCCGGTGGTCCTGAAGAAACGGACCCCGACGATGCAGACCTCATCGAGACGGCAGGCGGCCTGGTAACTCTGCCTGGCGGCTTCCAAGAAGCAGCTCAAGAGCCCGCCAGTGGTCCCAACTTCTCTGTCGGTATCGGGGGTCAAGGCGGCTCCTCAGGCAATGGTGGCATGATCTCTGCTATCAACAATGGAGATATCTGGACGCTCGCTGACGGTTCGATGGGGATGCTCGTTCAGTCCGTCGGCGGTGGCGGTGGCGTTGGCGGCAATGCAGGCGGGGGCGCGCTGAACGTCGGCGGCCAAGGCGGCGCGGCTGGCGATGGCGGCGATATTGTGATCGTAAACGATGGGCAGATTGTAACCGAAGGCAATCTGGCTGCAGGAATTTATGCTCAGTCGGTGGGCGGCGGTGGCGGCATTGGCGGCTCTGTAGGCATTCAGAATGATACGCTGCCTGCGATCGGCAGCGGCGGCACGCGCGAACAAGTCACAGCCGGGCTTGCAGCAGGCAACTCTCTTCCTTCGATTGCGGCTGAACTCGCGCTGGTGGGCGGGCCGTATCAAATGCAATCGGTTTCAATCGCTGGTCAAGGCGGCGGCGGCGGCAATGGCGGAAACATTGCCATCACAAATAACGGGTCGATCTTCACCAGCGGTACGCTGAGTTTCGGGATCTTTGCGCAGTCGGTTGGCGGCGGTGGCGGCATGGGCGGCGCTGGATCGCTAACCCCATCAGAAGTGGCTATTCCCGCAGCTGGCGGCGGCGGTGGAGATGGCGGTGATGTCACGGTCATTCATACCGGCGACATCGTCACGCAAGGATACGGTGCGATTGGCATTTTTGCTCAGTCAGTCGGCGGGGGTGGCGGATATGCCGGCGACCTGTCGTTCGGCATTGGCGATTTCGCTACCCCGGCGGTCCCTCTGCCGATTGGCGCACAGGGCGGAGACGGCGGCGATGTTGTGGTTACCTCGACCGGCAATATCCACGTGTCCGGTGTTGGCGCGGTGGCGATCTTCGCACAGTCTGTCGGCGGCGGAGGCGGCCTATGGAACGGCCAGGGAGTGCTGGGAACAGCAGGTTCGTTGGGACTTGAGGGAGAAGCCGGTACGGCGACCTGGACCCACACGGGCAATCTCATCGCTACGGACGTGAACGGGGTTGCCGCTCTTTTCCAGAGCCGTGGAACAGATGGCAATGGCGACATCATCGCAGAACTCGATGGCGATATTCGTGGTGGCTCCATCTTCGGTCGCGGCATTATGGTCGAAGGCGGTGAGAACAACCTGCTCACGCTTTTCGGTAGCCTTGCTGCGGAAAGCGGCCTCGCCATCGAAGCGACGACTGGCAATGACACCATTAACAGTCATTCGATGGTCTTCGGCAACATCGATCTTTCGGGCGAAGATGGAGTTGTGACCTCGGCTGGCACGGCTGAAGCAGCAATGGATGCGGCGGCTCCGTCTGGCGAGATCAACATCTACAACAATCTGGCCGATGGAGTGCTTATAGCTTACGATTTCATCGATCTTGGTGAAAACGGTGTGCTCAATAATGCAGGTACACTAGGCCTCGGAGAAATGACGGATCGGCGTGATGTCTTGCTAACCGGTTCTCTCGTGCAAGCCGACACGAGTGTTTTCATAACCGACCTCGATTTTGCGTCTGCTGGCCAACTAACCGATCTTCTTAATGTGACAGGAACGGCTGCGGTCAATGGCGAAGTGGTTCTTCAGCTTTCCAATGCTCCAGAGCTCAGGGCTGGTACCTTCAGCTCCTTGCTGATTAATGCGGCAGGCGGTGTAACGGACAACGGTTTGACCTTGCGCGACTTGCCTTCGAGTGCAGTCGCTCAATTCGGTCTCAGCTTCGCACCGCAATCGGTGTCTCTTGATTACTCAATTGATTTTGCGGGGATCGGTGGCGGACTTAACCGAAATCGCGAAGCATTTGGGCAGTATCTCAATCGCGTGGCCAATGGTGCTGACAATGACGCGGTGCAAGATCTGGCCGCGAGCTTGCTGTTCGTGCCGACGATCGATGATCTGGGCATGATCTATGATACCCTCAATGGTACGATCTACGCGGACAATATCGCTGACATGTCATTCGCTGGAGAGAGTTTTACGCAACTGTTGGAAGGTTGTTGGGATCTATCAGCGACTGAGGCAGTCAATTGTGCTTGGGGATCATATGAGGGGCGCGATCTTACACAGAACGGTTCTCACCAAAATGGAGTCATGCGCAGCGATAATGAGCGGCTATCCGGCGGCTTTGAAACAGTTCTTGGCAATGGCTGGGTCCTTGGTTTCGCAGCGGCGCGCGATTGGAATGATGGTGTCGTACCGCAAGCTCTAAGCAACGGAGAACGGTTGTTCGCCGGGCTTTCGCTCGCGAAAGCATTCTCAGGAGTACGCACCCGGCTATTTGGTTCCATTGGTGGCTCAGACCAGTCGATAGATCGTCTTCCTGTCTATCCTGGCACTGTATCCTCGCTTCAAGGAAAGCAGGATGTTTCCTATCTGGAGCTTGGCGCGGGTGTTTCCGGCTTGATCAAGAACGAGCAAGCCTACCTAAAACCATCTCTGCGCGTGAGTTACGTTTCTACCAGCGGCTCTTCAGCCGCTGAAACGGGCGACTTGGGGCTGAATCTTCTGAATGAGAACAGCAAGAACGAACTGTTTCGCGCCGTCGCAGCAGCTGAATTTGGCGCAATGCTCCGCTATAACAAGACTTTGGTCAGTCCTTACATCAAAACACAGGTCACATTCGACAGTACAGAAAGCTATGTTGCGGATCTGCGTTTCGCCGAAGTTGCCAGTGTTCCCGGGTATGAGCAGGTGCGGTATGTCGATCAGCTGCGTGGCGAGTTAGGTGCTGGACTTTCCGTCGAGTTCGATAATGTGCGGATCTACGGAGAATTCCAAACCCACATTCAAGGCCTGACGCATGCTGAACAGTATCGAGTTGGCGCCTCTATTCGCTTTTAGGACGAAGCTGTGGTGCTCTGGGGCTTAACTGTACCTGATTGAGGGTCGAGGCGTGGAGTATGGATTGGACGCCCAGACGTCGTAAATCAGAAAGTGCCTTCAAACGCTTAAACTCATCTTCTGAGGGCATTCGGCTTGCTGTGATGTTGTACGTTCGTTTTCCGCTGTCACTGCGAAATGTGGAGGATTTGCTGTTCCAGCGCGGGATCGACATTTGCTATGAGACTGTTCGGTTATAGTGGAACAGGTTTGGTCCGCTGTTTGCTTCCGACATCAACCGTCCGACATCTCATCGACAGACAGACCTACAATATCAACCGCCCAGCGGCGTTGGCTGAGCGGCAAAACCGCATGGCTTTAGGAGCGGCGAGGGCAGGGTGTTCTTTGCCCAGCAGAGAGGAGTTCGCGTTAGACTGACAGCACTGCCACTTATCTCGTGCATCCACTCACAAAAAAATCCTGCTTTCATGAAGTATATGTCGCCGGCGGTTTGCCCGTGCGAAGCGCAGTGGAAGGTGCGCCTCTCCTTCAAACCCATTTGATGTTTTTTCGATTCTTGCCTTGGGGCATCAGCGATTTCGAAAGCAATCAGGGACAACCTCGCGTGTTAGAGCCAAGAAACTCTTTGAGCAGGCTTGTCGCTTGCGCGGGCTTTTCGAACTGTGTCCAGTGACCGACACCTGCGATAGTCTCTATCGTTAGATTTGGGGCATGAGCGGAAGCAAGAGCGCCCATTTCCTTCACGAATGTGCGGTCGTTTTCGCCTCGGATCAGAAGGACCGGTACATCTGTTGCTGCACCCCGATAAGGCCATGCGTCGCGTTCGAGGTCGATCTCGTCGAACAGAGGAATGTTGGCACGATACCACTCCATTCCGGCGTGCACGGCATCTGGATCGGCCACGGCGCGACGAAACGCTTCACCTTCCTGAGGGCTCAAAACCTCGCGATCCAGCATCCCTCGATATCCGATCTCGAACAGGCTTTCATGGATTGCCTCATTTACAATCCGCTCGCGAGTGATCGCATGAAAGCGTTCCATATATCCAGAACGTGCGCGCTGCTCCGGATTGTCACGCAGCATTTCAAGCAAGAGGTCTTGCGGCGGCGCACTGAAAACGACCAGCTTTGCGATGCGGCTCGCATCCTTCTCGGCATAGCTCCAAGCGAGCGCGCCTCCCCAGTCATGCCCGACCAAAGTGACCTTCTCGGAAGGTGAGAGTTCAGCGATTACAGTGTCCAGCCTTCGCGCAAGATTGCCGATGCGATAATATGCTGGATCAGTTGGCTTCGCGGAGAGATTTGCGCCGGGCGCGTCGATCGCAATGACCCTGTAGCATTGGCGAAGTGCTGCCATCTGGTCGAACCACACGAACCAGAACGACGGAAAGCCGTGGACCATGACAATCGGTGGGCCTGATCCGGCTTCGACGTAATGAATGCGGTCTTCGCCTGCGCCGATAAAGCCTGAGCGAAAAGCATCAGTTTCACCCACCATTTCATTTGCGAGTTCGACTGCTGGATCTATCGAGTCCTCAGTGGACTGACTGGCCGTTAGCGGCGATCCGGCAAGGTTGCTGCAAGCTGAAATGAAGCTAGCTAACACTGCGATCAGCAGAGATCGGAACAGCCTATCCATTGACACAGGAAGTCACTTATTGGATAAAAAGTCAATAGGGAGAGTGTCGGGAAGTGCCTGCGATTCGTATAGCCACAGCGTTATTGCTTGTTCTGTGCGCGAGCTGCTCGCCGGAGCCTGAAAGAGCGCCGGAGACGGTTGGGATTAGCGGCCAAACTGCACATGCGGCGAAGCTGTACGAGCAGAATTGCGCGTCTTGCCATGATCGCGATGGTTCGGGTGCGCCAACGCGTGAAGCGCTGGAACAAATGACAATCCAGCAGATCAAAGCGTCGCTGATCGACGGCGTTATGAAGCAACAGGGCTCGCAATTGGGGCGCTTCGATATCCTTGTGCTGGCAGAGTATCTTGGGCGCGAGACTCCGAAAATCACCGAAGTTGGCCCAATGTGTGATGGGCAGCTTGCGGTCCGAAAGGAACCTGTCTGGGGAACCTGGGGGGCGGCACCCACGAACACACGTTTTCAGGATGCTAGCAATGCAGGCCTAACCATTGAAGACGTGAAGTCGCTCGAGCTCGCTTGGGCTTTCGGGTTTCCCGGGGCTCAGCGCGCCCGGTCTCAACCGGCAGTGACCGATGAAGCGATCTTTACTGGCAGCCAGTCCGGCCTTGTCTACGCGCTGGATCCGCAAAGCGGCTGCGTCTGGTGGACTTATGATGCAACGCATGAAGTTCGCAATGCGCCGCTTGTTGGCGGCTTCGTCAATGGTGTGCCGCAAACCCTGTTTTTCGGCGATGTGCGCGCCAATGTTCACGCCGTTGATATCGAAACGGGCGAGCTCAAGTGGACGCGCTCTGTCCGCGATCATCCCGATGGCACTATAACGGGTAGCATTGTCCAGCACGAAGGAACGCTATTTGTTCCGATGTCATCGCTGGAGGTGTTGAGCGCCTATTCCGACGAGTATGAGTGCTGCACGTTCCGCGGCGGTATCCTGGCGCTTGATGCCAAGACAGGTGAAACCAAGTGGCGATGGTTTAGTACGGCAGAGCCGCGCAAGATCGGTGTCAACGCGAAAGGCGCTGCACAGTTTGGCCCAAGCGGAGCGCCGGTCTGGTCGACCCCCACAGTCGATGCGGAGCGCGCCCTGCTTTATGTAGGCACAGGCGAAAATTACTCTAGACCGACCAATGAATATAGTGATGCAATCGTCGCACTCGACTTGAGAAATGGTCAGCTTCGCTGGGTACAGCAAACCATAGCCGATGATGCATGGAACGCGGCATGCAGGGAGCGCGGCGAGTCAGGAGCCAATTGCCCTGAGGACTGGGGACCGGATTTCGATTTCGGTGCGGCGCCAATTCTTATCACGGACAAATCCGGCAAGGATATCATCCTCGCCGGTCAGAAGTCGGGTGAAGTCTTCGGCATTGATCCGGATAATGAAGGAGCGATCCTTTGGCGCCAGCGTGCTGGGATGGGCGGGTTTAACGGCGGTATTCACTGGGGTATGGCGACGAACGGATCCCAGCTTTGGGTCGGAATTGCTGACACGCCCGGCAACAAGTTTGCCGAGGGACCTCCTCGGCCCGGCATTCATGCATTCGACGTGAGTACGGGAAAGCCGCTGTGGTCACGGATTGAGCCGCCGACCTGCGACGAGGTGAGCTATCGCTGTGCGACGGCTCTTTCAGCGCCATTGAGCGCAATGCCCGGAGTGATCTTTGCAGGGGCTCATAATGGCCGACTGCTCGCGTATTCAGCTGTCGATGGCACAGTTTTATGGAAGGATGAAACCGATCGCGCCTTCCAAACCGTCAACGCTGTCGAAGCCAAAGGCGGATCGATCGATGGAGCGGGTGTGGTTATCGCGAATGGCATGATCATTGTGAATTCCGGCTACGACAAATTCGGTGAAATCCCGGGCAATGTCTTGCTCGTCTACCGTCCCAAGGGAGCTGCACAATGAAATTGAGCGCATGTATTCTCGCTGTCGGTCTTACGCTTGCGTCTTGTGCAGCTGTTCCGGAAATGACCGCTGAAGTGCCCGATGCGCCTGCCTCGCCAGAAGCCATCAAAGGTGTGCACCATGTGGGCATTACGGTCTCCGATATCGATGACACCGTCGCGTTCTACGCTGCTGCTGTGCCTTTCGAGCTTGTTGAGCGAAGCAGACTTCCTGCATCAAGCTTCCCTGAAGAGATCTTGGAAAAGCGGACCGGCGAAGTGGAAGTGGCCCTGATCAGGACGCCAACCGTTTTTATCCAGCTGATTGATCCTGATCCCGATGGCACGGCACAGCCCAATCGCCGCCCTGTCGAAGGACCGGGCTATACGCATATTTGCTTCCAGTCGCCGTCCACAGCGCCCAAATATGATCGCTTTAAAGAGATCGGGATGGAGATGCTCTCGCGCGGCGATGGCCCGGTGGACCTTGGCGGCTATGGCGTGACCTATGCCTATGGATTTGATCCAGATGGGATCATGATCGAGATGGAGCAGCTCGATCCGGCCGTCCTAGCGACGCAAGGCGAACTGGGGCGCAAGCGGATGGAACACCCCGCATGGGTCACGCATGTTGCTAACGTACCGGGCGATAAAGCGACGATGGTCGCGTTTTATACAAAGATTTTGGGCTATGGGCCCAGACGCGAAATTCCGCTCACCAGGCTCAAGACCATCGACGATGTCGTGAACATTGACGATGTCGAAGTCTCAGCAAGCTGGTTTGGCACCGCAAACTTCGAACTTGAATTCTGGCACTATCACAAACCTCAGACACCTCATCGCTTCACGCGGAGGACACTGGATGAAATTGGCTATAACAGTGTCGTGTTCGAGGTCACCGATCTGGCTGGCACGATCGCCAGGCTTGAGCCGCAAGGCATAGCCTTCGCCGGATCGGCCTTTGAGCTTAATGGCTGGAGAATACGTTATGCTCGCGACCCGGAAGGCAACCTCCTTGCGTTTCAAGAACGGGTGAGTGCGCCAACTGATCAGTCCATAGATGACATGCTCTGGTTGAAAGACAGGCCAGTTCCCCAAACCGGCACTGATGCAGAAAGCTAGAAAGACACGCCACGTCTGCTAAGACCAGCATATGGCGCAAACTTCCACGAAAAGGCGGACGAGATTAGACCCGGCCAAGCGGCGCGCGCTCATCCTCGATTGTGCGGCTGAAATCGTCGCCGAAGAGGGAGTGGCTGCAATCTCGATGGACAGTCTCGGTCGCAAAGCCGGGATCAGTAAGTCGCTTGTTTACAACTATTTTTCGAATATCAATGAAGTGCTGAGCGAACTGCTGGAGCGCGAGTTGCGGCGTCAGCGGCGTGCGCAAAGCAAAGCGGCTGAGAAAGCTGAAACGTTCGAAGGATTGGTCCGTGCAGTAACGCATGAATATCTGAAATATATTGATGAGCGCGGATTGATTATTGAACGATTGCAGGCCGAACCTTCGGTCAGCGCAATCCACGATCCGACCGAATATGGCCGCGAAGGGGCGGTCGATTACCTCGCAGCGATAGCCGCCGATAACTTCAATCTGCCACTAGATGTCGCGAGGGCGGTGACAGATATCAGCTTTGGCTTGCCTGCCACTGCAGGGGCGTATTTATTGAGGCACGATTTCAGTCTCGAACAGCTCGAAGACATTACCTCTACGATGATTATCGGAGCTTTCGGTTCAATCCGATCAGATTACATGATGCGCAAGCGTCCCTTGCGTCGACGCGAGCCTGACTAAGGCTCAAAATGGATAAATCGACTGGCCGCCATCAATGACGATGGATTGTCCGGTGATGAGATTGCTTTGCGGTGAAGCAAGGAAGACCGCGATGCCTTCCATGTCCTCAATTGTGCCCAATTGCCCCGACGGCGTGCGGCGCTTGCAGGCCTTCTGAAAGAACTCGGGCGTGTTGGTCGACATTTCTGTCTCGATGAAGCCCGGCAAAATCGCATTGCATTGTATACCTGCCGGCGCGAGTTCAACGCCCAGACTTCGCGCGAGGCCAGTCACCGCAGCCTTGGTTGAAGAGTAGGGACCTCCCGGAAGACCCATCAGGGCCGCGATAGAGGACGTAACGACCAATTTCCCGCCAGTGCCTTGAGCAATCATCTGCTTGGCGGAGCTGCGCAGTGAATAAGCGACACCTTTAAGGTTCAGATCAAGCGCGACGTCCCAATCTTCGGGAGACATATCAACGAAGCTCTTCATCACGCCGGATCCGCCTGCATTCGCAAAACAGCTGTTTACTTGGCCAAACGTATCGAGGGTCTGTTGCATCGCTTTATCAACATCAGAAGCGCTGGTTACATCGCAGGAAAAGGATTCCGCTTTGCCGCCAAGGCTTTCGATCTCGCTTACAGCTGATGCGTTCTTGTCCGGATTACGTCCCCAGATGGCTACCGTTGCGCCCGCCTTGGCAAGCCCTCGTGCCATACCAAGACCTAGCCCCGAATTACCGCCAGTTACGATCGCAACGTGGCCTGAGAGATCAAAAAAACTGGTCATCGGCTATCGTCCCTGCCGTTTGTGTTTGCTGAGAGTACGTAGCGGGCTGTAACCCGCCTGCCGTGAGAGGTTGGCAGGCGGGTGCTGGCATGGGCCTTAGTAGCCCACCCGCAGTGCGACGCCGAAGATGCGCGGGTCGATGAGAAAAGCGCTTCTGAAGCTGCCAACAAGTTCCGAGTTCACTTCGAGGAAAGTGATATCGTCCTGCTTGGTGACATTCTTGACGAAAGCGGTCAGGCTCCAGTCGCGATCTTCGAGAGCAAATTGCACAGATAGGTCCAACTGCTGCCAGCCGTCCACGCGGTCCGCCGGAACATTGAATTCGCGGGAGTAGAAGCCGGTCTGACTGTAGAAATCGACGCGCGGCCGAACGGTCCAATTGTCACCGCCAATGAAGGTGTATTCACCAGCAAGCTTGAGTGTACGCTTCGGCGCATTGGGCAAGGAATTGCCTTGGATATCGAAGAATGTGCCGCCTCTGCTTGGATCAGCAGACAAGAAATCGCTGCGGATCTCAGTGTCGAGCAAACCGAGGGAACCTTCCAGCCTCAAACCTTCGGTAGGTTCTGCAACCGCTTCGAGCTCGAAACCTTGCACTCGAGACGAAGGGATGTTCACGTTTGTTGCCAAAGTCCCGACGATGTTGCCGACAATCAGGTCTGAGTAATCGTAACGGAAGACCGCCGCATTCAAAGTGAGGCGATTGTCGAGAAACTGGTTCTTCGTGCCGAGTTCGTATGAATCGATCGATTCAGAATTGAATGTCGGATTGCCGACATTGCCCGGGTTGAAACCGCCCGATTTGAAGCCTTTTGAATAGGTAAAGTAGACATTGTTATCCGGCGTAGGTTGCCAGCTAATGCTCGCGCGTCCAGTCACGTCGTCAAACGAAGCTTCCCCGGAGAACGGAGCGCCCAGAGCGATGAACCCGCTTGCAGTGGTGATCGACTTCTTGTCTTTGGTGTAGCGGAGTCCGCCCAGCACGCTCAGTGTCGGGCTGATGTCATAATAAGCTTCGCCAAAAATTGCCCGGCTTCGGACGTCGGCATCATCGGTTTTGCCGCTAGCGGTGAACCCAAAAGTCCGGTTCACAGGGAGATAGGTTGTGACTTCACCTGAGAAGTCAGCCCACAGATAATAACCGCCAAGGATAAAGTTGAACGGGCCGTCAAAGTCGGAACCAAGCCGCAATTCCTGACTGAATTGTTCGCGCGTCCCAAAAGCCTCCTGAGAGGTGCGATAGTCTGTCGTAGTGATCGTTTCCCCAGCCCGAATGAAGTAAGTCAATACGCCATTACCGTTGCCATCATCATTAATGGTCAGCGGACCAAAAGCGGTATTGTAAGTGCCTGGTTCAAAAGCGTTTGGCCGTGTTCCCTGATCGAAGTCACGAAACGATTCGTTATTGCCGTCGCGATAGCCAGTGACAGATGTCAGTGTGAGTGCGCCCAGCTGAAGATTGACTTCAAACGTAGCGAGAAAATCTTCGATATCTTGCTCGGGTTCTATATCGATGCGGACTTCTCGCAGATCGCTGGGGTTCGCTGAGAAAGTTCCAGTCCGAACCGCACTACTCAGGAGACCAAAATCGATCGGCAGAAACGTTGGAAAGTCATTGGAAACGGTCTCTGGCGAACAGACGAATGTTGCATCGGGAGTGCACAAGCTTTTCACCGCATTCGCGCGATTGCTGTCTTCGCGGAAATACGTCAGCACCAAGTCGGCAGAAAGGTTGCTCGATGGCTCGAAGCGCGTACTTGATCGCAAGGTATACTGGTCGCGCCCGTCAATGCGGGAATCGTCCGTCAAATTGACGGTATATCCATCGCGCTTCAGCACATGCGCTGCAAAACGCTGTGATAATCCGGTGGCCAGCGGGATATTGACTGCACCTTCAGCACGGATGCCATCGAAGGTCTCCAGCTGGATTTGGGCGTAGCCACCAAAGTAGTCGTCTGGCTTTTTGGTGACGATATTGATGAGACCGCCGGTCGTATTGCGCCCGAAAAGCGTTCCCTGTGGGCCGCGCAAAACTTCGATCCGTTCCAGGTCGAAGAATTCACCGAAAGTGCTTCCGGCTTGCAGAAAGACACCGTTCACGAGAACGCCAATGTTCGTATCGGCGCTGCCGCCGAACGATTGCGAGCCGACGCCGCGAATGGTGAGGTTGCGGTTGGCGGAAAGAATGACGTTGGGAGCGTTGAATTGAAGGTCTTGTGCATCCTCAATGCGCGCTGCGGCGAGGTCGTCACCCGTCAAGGCGGTAATGGCGATCGGAACGTCTTGGATGTCTTCTTCGCGAAGCTGTGCTGTGACTATGATGACATTATCATCATCAGCAGCAGAGGTTTCTGTTTCGGCGTCCTGTCCCCAGGCTGGCGCCGCAGACGCGCAAGTAGCAATTGCGAGCAATGAGCAAAACGAATTTAGGCTGATCTGTCTCATGGTGTCTCCTCCCTTGAAGCCACCAATCTGCATAAATTGGACGAATAGTCAATAAGGGTGGCGATTTGGGCAACATTTCGCGGCGAAGATGGTGGTAGACCCCTCGATAATGGTCGAATGGTCAATTGATTGTTCCCGTTATGATATGCGTTCAGTCCCGCGGTCAGGCCGGCGCATTGCATCACACCATCGCCTGCAATTATCGCTGAACGAATGCCGAATTTGACTTTGCGCAGACCGGCTATCTCGCTGCACCGGTGCATTGGCTAAAGCTGTCAATATTAGAAGAGCTCGCCGCTCGGATGGCGGTTTGTCAGGGCATGCGCAGCTTTACGTAGCGGAACCTTATGTCGCAGTGGGCGTTTTAATGGCCGGAAGCGTGCGAAATCCAAGTCTTCTTTTCAGGGTATGGATAAAGCCATCCCGCCGATCTCGCAGGCCGGACCACGGTGCAATGCGAGCAGGACCATACGATGGCGAATACCTCTGCCGGAAAGTCCAATCGGCTTTCATTGCGCGAATTCTTTCAGCGCTTTTTCCAGATATTGCGACCTGAAGCCAAGTTCTATTGGCTTGCGATAGTCTATGGCATCGGGATCAGTCTATTTTCGCTTGCAACCCCCATTTCCGTCCAATTTCTGATCAATACTGTTGCAAATACAGGCCTGGCGGCGCCACTCGTTGTGTTGTCGGCGACTCTGTTTGTGCTTTTGCTGATGTTTGGGCTGCTGAACGCGCTTCGCGTGCACTTGATGGAACTCTTTGCCCGCCGTTTCTATGCGCGGATGGTCGCTGAAATTTCCTTGATTTCGACTTATGCGCAGAACCCATTTTTCGCGGACAACACCAGGATCTGGCTGTTCAACCGATATTTCGATGTAATCGGTGTCGAAAAGGCGATTCCTGTCCTTTTTATCGGTGGCTTTACAGTGGTCCTGCAAGTGTTTGTCGGCTTTGTGTTGGTATCACTGTATCATCCGCTGTTTCTGGTGTTCACTCTAGTCGTCTCCGCTTTGATTTGGGCCATATGGCTGACGTGGGGATCGCGAGCGATCCGAACTGGTATCGAACTCTCTCATGCAAAGCATGCCACCGCTGCGTGGCTTGAGTCACTCGGGGCATCGAATGGGTTTTTCAAATCCCAGCGCCGCGTGGACTATGCGTTTGATCGAACCGACGATCACACGAAAGACTATATCGATCAGCACAAAGCGCATTTCCGCAATCATTTTGCCCAGACAATCTCGTTTCTTGTGCTCTACGCAGCTGCAAGTGCTGCGTTGCTCGGACTGGGCGGCTGGCTTGTCATCCAAGGACAACTTTCTTTGGGGCAATTGGTAGCAGCAGAACTGGTCCTGTCTGTCGCTTTCTTCGGCGTCTCCCAATTGGGCAATTATCTCACCTATTTCTACGATCTATGTGCGGCAATCGAAGAGCTGTCTCTGTTTTACGAGGTTGAGCAAGAGACACCGAGCGGCAGCAGTAAGACGGCTGACCTGAATGCCACTCTGGTGTTCAACCAAGTGGGCGGAAAAGCGCGCCATGAAGACGCGCTGTTCGACTTCGAGATACCTTCCGGATCGACTGTCATGGCGGCCACCAGTCACCACGGAGTACAGCGGCTTTTCACAAGCCTGATCAAAATGCATGTGCTGCCTACACGTGGTTTTGCGACGCTGGGCGGTATCGACATGGCTGATATCGAAGCCCACCAATTGCGCCGTCTTGTCCATGTCCTTGAGCGACCATCGTTCGTAGGGATGACAATACGAAACTACCTGCATCTCGCAATTGACAGCAGTGAGTATCACCGCATCGTGCCTGCTTTGGAAACAGTCGGCTTGATGCCGGCAATCTCTACGCTCGAAAAAGGGCTCGACACGGAGATCGCGTCAACCGGTTGGCCGCTCTCGCCGGTAGAATTGCAGATGCTCAAGCTAGCAAACGCGCTATTGGAACAGCCAAGGATACTGATCCTTAGTCGATTGTTCGACTTGATCGATGAAGATCATTTGGCAGCGGCAATCGCGGAAATGCGAGCGAACCGCGATACTACAGTTGTCCACTTCTCCAATCGCCGCATTGATCTAGGATTTGACCGCTTTCTCTTCATCGAAGCCAGTCGACAAAGATATTTCGAACGGTTCGAGGATTTCTGCCTAGCAGTAAACGGCAAACCTCCACGCGAGGCCTCAGGACCTCGATTGATTGATCCAGATACTCTTGGTCAGGCGAGGCCGTAAGCATGACTTACCTCGAACAGGATATGGCACATTTCAAAACGCTACATGCAACGCGCATGCCGCGGATCATGCGAGCGGTTGTTTCCATGGTTCTGGTGGGAAGCGTCTTTGCGTTTTGCTTTCTGGTATTTGTCCCTTGGGTGCAGACCACAGCGGGCGCTGGCCAAGTCACAGCACTGAACCCTGATGATCGCGAACAGGAGATCAATGCGCTGGTTTCTGGCCGGATCGAAGAATGGTTTGTTCGTGATGGAAGCGCGGTCAAGAAAGGCGATCCGATTGTCAGGATATCCGATCTCGACCCGCAGCTGATTGAACGGCTGCAAGCTGAAAACCTGCAAATGGAAATACAGCTTTCAGCCGCTAGAAACGGCCTGGCAACATCACAACTTGACCTCGATCGGATGCGCGATCTTTTCAACGAAGGACTGGTCGCTCGGAGGGATTATGAGCAGGCTCAAATCAGCGTGCAAGACTTCCGCACGCGCGTTGCAGAAGCTCAGGCAAATCTCGCGCGTATCGCAGTGAACCTGTCCCGTCAGTCCGAGCAAACCGTGTATGCTCCGCGCGATGGCTTCATCCAGAGCTTGAGCGCCGGAGATACCGCCACGATTGTGAGCGCAGGCGATCCTGTGGCTCGATTTGTTCCGGACTCGACAGAGCGTGTTATCGAGGTCTTCGTGGACGGTCGGGATGTGGCTTTGATCGAAGCCGGAGCGGAAGCGCGCATTCAATTTGAAGGCTGGCCTGCGGTACAGTTCAGCGGTTGGCCGTCGGTCGCGGTCGGCACATTCAACGGTGTTGTCACTTCGGTTGACCCTTCTGCACAGCCTGACGGACGCTTTCGTATTCTCATTACTGAGGCGCGTGACGCCCCTGATCCGTGGCCGGAAGAGCGCTATGTCCGATACGGTGCTGCGGTCCGCGCATGGGTCCTGCTAGAAACCGTTCCTGTCGGATATGAAATCTGGCGCCAATTAAACAATTTCCCCCCTGAAATCCCATCGCAAGATCCGGCGCTGAGCGCTGGGGGTTCGGCATGATACGCGGTGTGCTCGCAGGCCTTCTAGTGTGTTGCTTATGCGCTCCGCTGACAGCTCAGGTTATTGAGCCGCTCAGGTCAGTTGAGCAGCCAGAGCGGGATACAAACGTCTTGTTGCCCGACGATGTGCTGAAAAGCTCTGCACAGTGGGCACCAGCCATCCTCGCCAGCGTCGAACGTGAAGCGGCTGCACGCGGTGATCAGATTACAGCAGCTGGCGCATTCGATCTGGTCTTCAAGGCCGACGCCTTCAGCCGTGTAACAGGCTTCTGGTCGGGTTCTGTTCTTGAAGCGGAAGCGCGCCAGCCTCTTGCTGGCCTTGCTGGCGAAATCTATGCCGGCTATCGCATTTCTGACGGCCGCTTTCCCATTTATGAGGATGAGTATTTCACGAACTCGCTCGGTGAATTCAAGTTGGGCGCTCTGTTCTCTCTTTTGCGCGATCGTGAAGTAGATGATCGCAGATTTGCGATTGAAGACACAAGACTGGCCGTCGATCAGGCAGGTCTGGACGTCTTGCTGACCCAGCTTGGAGTGCAGCATGAGGCGCTCAAGGTTTACTGGCGCTGGGTTACCGCCGGCCGGGAGCTCGCGATTTACGAAGACTTGCTTGATATTGCGCAGACCCGTGAAGCCGGGCTTACTCGCCAGGTCGCGCGCGGCGCGATGCCTGAAATCGCTGTGGTAGAGAATCGCCAGAACATTCTACTTCGCCGTCGCCTGGTTACAGAGGCGGAACGGCGCATGGTAACAGCGGAAAACAATCTCTCTCTGTTTTTGCGTGACGAAAGCGGGCAGATGACGCCGGCCAACCGCGATCAGCTTCCACAAGCAGCCGAAGTCCCTGCTCAATCCGGTTTCGGTCAAATTGTTGAAACGCCGCTGTCTCAACTGATTGAACAGCGCCCCGACCTCGCGCGGCTTGGTTTGGGTATTGAACGGGCGCGCAATGAGGTTGCTTTACGTCAGAATGATCTGCAGTCACGGCTTGATTTCAATGTGGAGTTATCCCGCGACATCGGTTCGATTGCAGAAGGAGGCCGCTCGCGCGATTCGACTGACACGGTAGTTGGATTGCGTTTCACCGTTCCATTGCAGCGGCGCGCCGCAAAGGGCCGTATTCAACGTGCTGAGGCGGAATTGCGTGAAGCGGAGTTTCGCGAGCAACAGGTCTCTGAACAGATCACTCTGGAGATAAAGAATATCCTTGTTGATCTTGAAGCAGCGTTACTCCTTTCGCGGCTAGCATCCGAAGAGGTCGAGCAATCCGAATTGATGGTGCAAGCTGAACAGCGGCGTTTCGCTTTGGGCGCGGGCGATTTCTTCCTCGTAAACTTGCGCGAGCAAAGTGCAGCGGATGCCAGAATCAGGTCAGTTCGTGCGGAGCTGGCTGCACGGCTTGCCGAAGCTGGCTTTAACGCAGCGACAGTCAATCTGGAACGTCTAGGATTGTCTCCAGACTAGTTCGATCTTGTGAAAATGCTTCTCCATCCCAGGAGCTTCAAATCATCAAAGGTCCAAGTCCAAGGCATGCGGCCTGGCACGGCGTCGCAGTTACTGGATCCTGTCGGCCCAAGGGGATTGTAGCTTGTAAGGTTACGTATCCCCGCGCATGAGGGTGTTGTGAGCAACAAGAGAACATACGCGATCATTGGCTGCGGCATGATGGGCCGAGAGCATATGCAAAACCTCGCGCTAGTGCCGGATGCAGAGCTGGTGGCGATTGCTGATCCGGATGCCGGATCGCGCGATGCGGCGACGGCGCTGGCGGGCAAGCTCGGACAGACGATTGCGGCCTATACAGACGCGACACAAATGCTGGCGGAATGTACGCCAGATGCGGTGATTATCGCCTCTCCCAACTTCACCCATTTCGATGTTGCGACGCTTGTGATGGATGCGGGCAGCGCGGTTCTGCTGGAAAAACCGATGTGCACGACGCTGGAGGATGCCGCTGAATTGGAGCGGGCGGTCACTCGCTATCAGCACCTGTTCTGGGTCGGGCTTGAATATCGCTACATGCCGCCTGTGACGCGGTTCATTGAGCGCGTGCATGCGGGCGAGTTGGGCGATCTGAAGATGCTTGCGATCCGCGAGCACCGCTTCCCGTTTCTCGTCAAAGTCGGCGATTGGAACCGCTTCAATCGTAATTCAGGTGGGACGCTGGTCGAGAAATGCTGCCATTTCTTTGATTTGATGCGGCACATTTTGCGCGACGAGCCTGTCCGGGTTTTTGCCAGCGGCGCACAAGACGTGAACCATCTGGACGAACGCTATGATGGCGAGACGCCGGACATCATCGACAATGCATTCGTGATGGTGGAATTCGCTGGCGGCACACGCGCGGTGCTGGATTTGTGCATGTTTGCAGAGGGCTCTCAGGAACAGGAAGAAATCAGCGCAGTCGGCCCCATTGGGAAGATGGAGGTGAAGCTTCCCGGAGGGCAGGTGATATGGTCGCCGCGTGACAAGTCAGGTCCGATTGTTGAAGCCGTCGACACGCCTGATGATGTGCTGGCCGCAGGCGATCATCACGGCGCAACCTATTTCCAATTGCTCGATTTCCATGCGGCGCTGACGCAGGGGACGCCGGCCCTCATCACCGCGCAAGACGGCTATCGTTCGGTCGCAATGGGTGTCGCAGCCCAGCAATCAATTGCCACCGGCTTGCCTGTCGAGCTCAATTTCCAGACTTCCGGAGCGAGCCAGCCATGAATGCATTCCCCCATGTGATAAACGGCAAAGGTGATCTGGCAGACTATATCTCTGTCAACAAAGCCTCAGTTGATGACGCGCTCACTGCATCGGGTGCGGTGCTGTTTCGCGGATTTGGTGTGCTTGACCCACTGGCATTTGATGCAGCGGTTGTGGCCTATGGCGAAGAGAGCTTCACTTATGAGGAATCGCTTTCGAATGCGGTCCGTGTGAACGTGACGGAACGGGTCTTTACAGCGAATGAAGCGCCTCCGGAAACCGAAATATTCATGCATCACGAGATGGCGCAAACCCCTCTCTATCCGTCCAAGCTGATGTTTTATTGCGAGATCGCGCCGGGCGAGGGCGGGGCTACACCGCTATGCCGTTCCGATTTGCTGTTCGCCGAACTAAGAGAGCGCGATCCTGATAATGCAGCTGCATTTCAGCAGCGCGGCGTGCGCTATTCCAACACGATGCCGGGCGAAAATGATGCAGGCTCAGGCCAGGGGCGCAGCTGGCGCAGCACTCTGGGGGTTGAAAACCGCCAAGACGCGGAGGCGAGACTGGCGGCACTTGGCTATGAGTGGGAATGGACAGCGGATGACAGCCTGCGCGCCACAACTCCGATCCTTCCTGCAGTGCGCGAGCTAAACGATGGGCGGACTGCGTTTTTCAACCAGTTGATCGCAGCTTTTTGCGGCTGGTCGGATACCCGCAATGATGGCTCGCGGGCGATCACCTTTGGCGATGGAGCGCCTGTAACACAGGTGCATATGGCAGCGGCAATCGCGCTTTCGGAAGAGCTGGTCTACGATCATGCATGGCAAAGCGGAGACGTCGTTCTGGTCGACAATTTTGCGGTCATGCATGGGCGCAGGCCTTTTACAGGCAAGCGCCGGGTGCTCGCATCCTTGATTAACTGATCGCAGGTTTTGACCGTCCGCTTGCCATCACCCAGGCAGCGAGATTGGCCGCGATCAGCAGGCCCATCAGAATCATCAGCAAGCCGGACGCACCGCTGCCGCTCGCCAGTCCGATGGGCGAAAATATCAAATAGAGTGCCACCACGCCGGACAGCAAAGTGAAGGCAGTCGGACGCCCAAAGCGCCAAGGGGTCATGTCGACCTCGTGGCGGTTGGTCGGGGCATAAGGAACCTCGCGCGGCTTCCAGCGACCCACAGCCAGCATGATGCCAGTCTCGATGACGAACAGGATCGCATATTGGTGGATGAAGTGCAGCGTCACGACATCGTCGAATACAAACCGCAGCAAGCCGTATGCTGTGACATGGAAAATGATGACGAGCTTCGCGCCTAAGGCGGGCACACGCGCAGTGAAAAGCCCAATGATCACTATCACCACCGTGGGGATGTTGTAGAACCCGGTGAAGATGCGCACGACCTGCCACAGCCCTTCTTCAGCGAAGTAGAGCATGGGCGCAGCAGCGAAAGAGAACAGCGCAATCACGACGCTCGCGATCTTAGCGACCCGCACCAGATGCGCGTCGCTCGCGCCCTTGCGCGATGGCGCATAGATATCGAGCGTGAACAGCGTTGCAGCGCTGTTGAGCAGCGAGTTGAACGAGCTGAAAACCGCGCCCAGCAGGACCGCGAGGAAAAGACCGCCCAGATAGGCGGGCAAGAGGTCTGAAACCAGCCTTGGATAGGCTTCATCAATCGATGAGAAGCCCGCCCCATAGAGATGAAACGCTATCACACCCGGGATCATCATCATGAACGGGACCATGATCTTGAAGAATCCGGAGGCAAGCACGCCCTTTTGCCCTTCTGCAAGTGACTGTGCGCCCAGGGTTCGCTGGATCACATACTGATTGGTGCACCAATAAAAGAGGTTAGCGAAGATCATGCCGGTGAAGATCGTGCCGAACGGGGTCGGGTCAGTGCTTGATCCGATCGCGTTTAATTTCTCCGGATGATCGTTGGTAAGACGCGAAAGGCCGTCGGCAAAGCTGCCATCGCCGAGCGCAACAATCCCCAAGATCGGAACGAGCAGGCCGATAAAGAGCAGCCCGATCCCGTTCAGCGTGTCAGAGACTGCTACAGCTCTTAAACCCCCGAACACCGCATAGGCCGCGCCTGTCATCCCGATCACAATGACGGTTAGGACCAATGCCGGGAATAGCTCTAGCCCGGTCAGCGCTGGCACATCAAAGAACTGCATGACTGCGAGTGAGCCTGAGTAAAGCACGCTCGGAATAGTCACGAGACCGTATCCAAGCATGAACAGCAGAACCGACATGCGTCTGACAGTAGGATCGAAGCGCTCAGCCAAAAATTCAGGTAATGTGGTGAATGCGCCGGCGAGGTATCGCGGCAGAAACAGGAACGCCATGGCGACTGTCGCAATCGCTGCAGTCACTTCCCAGGCCATGCTGGAAAGATTGTGCCCATAGGCTGACCCGTTCAGTCCTATGAGCTGCTCAGCCGACAGGTTTGTCAGGAGCAGCGAGCCCGCGATGAAGCCAGCAGTTAGCCCCCGGCCAGCAAGGAAGTAGCCTTCGCGCGTTTCAACCGAGCCGCGTGTCTTGCGCCAGCTGATCCAGGCGATCAGTGCCATCACCAGCACGCATGTGACGAATGTAAAGCCGAGCGAAGAGACCATCATCTGTGCGTTAGCGCAGACTTTCCATCATGCCTATCGCCATGACTTCGTGCCGGTGACTATTCGGTGGCTTCGGACCGCGAAACTTCGTCAGTCACGCGCAACATCGCAAGCGCCGCAATAACCAGAGTCCCTGCGGCGAATGCCATCGTCCAGATCGGTTCTCCCGGGAAGAACCAGTTCATGATCTGCCCCATGACTGTGGCGACCAGCAGCTGCGGTACGACGATGAACACGTTGAATAAGCCCATGTAGATGCCAAGCTTTGCTTGCGGCAGGCTGCTTGCAAGAATTGCATACGGCATGGCGAGGATGCTGGCCCAAGCGATGCCGATGCCGATCTCCGAGATCAGCAGCAATTGCGGGTCGCGAATGGCAAAGAAACTGGCAAAGCCGGCGGCACCGCAAAGAAGACCGATAATGTGCGTTTTTGCTTTGCCAAGGCGGCTCGCCAGCAACGGCAATAGCGTGAGGGCGGCGACTGCGGCAACGCCGTTATAGGTTGCGAACAACCAGCCCACCCAGTTTGCACCTTCGTTATAGGCTGCACTCGCAGTGTCGGTGCTGCCATAGACATATTGCGTTACAACCGGCGTTGTGTTGATCCACATGATGAAGAGTGCGGACCAGCTGAAGAACTGGACAACTGCAAGCTTCTTCATGATTTCCGGCATGCCGGAAAAATCACCGACGATGCTCGTCAACATCCCGGTTGTGTTGCCCTGTTTGGCGAGCGAGATCGCGATGGCACTCAAAACACCATAAGCCACCAGCAAGCCGCCAAGCAGGTAGACCTCTTTTTCAAGCCCGAAAGAAGCGACTAGCAAAATGACGCCGAGCCCGGCGGTAATCCAGACTCCGCAGCTGAGATAGGTCTTGGAGGCAAGAGCGCGAACGGTGTGCGCCTCATCCCCGTCGTCGCTCCCGCCACCAAAGGCTCGCATCTCTTCCGGCGAGTATTCTGAAGTTGTGATCACAGTCCAAAGCACCGCCAGAAAAAGTGCTGCGCCGCCGATCCAGAAGCTGTAGCGGACCGTGTCCGGAATGCCGCCATCTGCTGCAACATTGGCGACGCCCATTTGCGTCATGATCCATGGAATGATCGACCCCATGACCGCGCCAGCGCCAATAAAGGCTGTCTGCACTGCATAGCCCGATGTGTGCTGGTCTTTGCGCAGCATGTCGCCGACAAAAGCGCGGAATGGCTCCATCGAGATGTTGAGGCTAGCGTCGAGAACCCAGAGCAGGATCGCGGCCATGATAAGAACTTCGGAAAGTGGCATCAGGAACAGCGAGAGCGCAGCCAGAACTGCTCCAAGCAGGAAGTAAGGACGCCGGCGCCCCAGTTTCCCGAGCCATGTCTTGTCAGACAAGTGCCCGATGATCGGCTGAACAAGCAATCCCGTGAGAGGAGCTGCGACCCAGAGGGCAGGTAAATCATCGATCGCGCTTCCAAGCGATTGGAAGACCCTGCTCATATTCGCGTTTTGAAGCGCGAAGCCGATCTGGATTCCGAAGAAGCCGAAGCTGATGTTCCAAAGTCCCCAAAAGCCTTGAGTAGGCTTCTCACGGAGCGTTGATTGCGGCGCTGTCGCGACTTGATCCATGTTCTGCGTCCCCTCCCGATGGAACGTATCTCAGTCGGGCCAGACTATGGTCAATGCTCGCGACTGTTCGGCGTGGGCTGGCATGAAAGTACACGGGCGACAAGACGCATACGAATGCGATCCACTGCCTCCGCCGACTTAAGCCAGTCAGCTTTTCGCGGTGCTCCCTCGCACGATTAGCTGCGTCGGGAGACGTCGAGGCGGCAATGCCTCGCCTTTGATCTGTGCTTGGAGCAGCTCCACCAATCCTTCACCGGCGCCTTTGATGTCTTGCATCACTGTGGTGAGCGCGGGAGTTGTAAGGCTTGCGGCGGGGATGTCGTCAAAACCCATCACTGCGACGTCTGCTGGTACTTTCAGTCCAGCTTCGGAAAGGGCGCGCATGGCGCCAATTGCGATGAGATCGCTGGCTGCGAATATGGCGTCGAAAGGCTTGCCGCTGGCAATCAGGCGCTGTCCTGCATCATAGCCTGATGCTTCCGATGTGATTGCTTCGACTTGCAGCTCTGGATCGATCAGAACCTCTGCCTTCTCCATGGCCTGGCACAGCCCGCGATATCTCGCTGCAAGCTCAGGGCAGCTCTCACTTGTATCGCCGAGAAATGCGATTTTCTTGCGGCCCGTCGACAAGAGATGCTCTCCAGCAATGCGGCCTGCTCCGATATTGTCCGAGCCGATCGTCGCGCCGCTTTCATCAAAGCTCACGGACCCCCAGCGCGCGAATATCGTTCCTTGCTCGCGCAGCTGGGTGAGCCGTTCTTCATATTGCTGGTAGTCACCATAGCCGAGCAGGATAAGTCCATCAGCCCGATGGCTATCCTGATATTGCACGTGCCAATCATCTTCCATCTTCTGGAATGAAATCAGCAGATCCAGCCCGCGATTAGCACAAGCGCGAGTGATCGAACCCAACATCGCCAGAAAGAACGGGTTGATCATGCTGTCATCGGTTGTCGGGTCTTCGAAAAACAACAGAGCGATTGTGTTGGAGCGTTGGCTGCGAAGAGAGGACGCGTTCTTGTCGACGGTATATTTGAGATCTCGCGCTATCTGCTCAATTTTGGCTCTTGTCTTGGCTGAAACGGATTTATCTCCACGCAAAGCGCGGCTCACCGTGGGCTGCGAAACCCCGGCCAAATAAGCTATATCAAAGCTGGTTGGACGACCTGTTGGCTTGCGTCCCACACCTCTCTCCAGTCCCGGCTAATCCCATCCAAGCCAGTGATGCGGAGACTAGGTTGCACGGAGGGATTTGGCAAACCGCGGTTCGCATTTGTGGGCTGATGTGCATTGTCACATAGCCGCAACATTCACTGCCGCGCGCATATGAACGTATACGTATGCTATCTTCCAACCGAACCAATTCACCACTTATGCATGGGGATGACTGAAGACTTGAGGGTCTGTCTGGTCGGGACTGGAACACCACTTCGAGAGGCGCAGGGGCGCGATCATCCGAAGTGCAGGGAGAGGAAATTTAGATGGCTATTCGTAGCACGCTTGCGGGCGGCATCAGTGCAACCGCATTTTCAATCGCAATGGTTGCTGCGGCACCTCAGGCCGCTTTGGCTCAGGACGCCGAGGCAGCAGCTGAAGACACAGAAGCAAGCGAAAACGACGGCGATGTCATCATCGTCAGCGGTTTCCGTCAGGCACTTGAAACGGCCGTCGCTGAAAAGCGTTTGAGCGATCAGATCCTTGAATCGGTTACTGCTGAAGACATCGGCAAGCTGCCTGACGATTCAATCGGCGAATCGATTGCACGTCTGCCTGGTGTGACTTCGCAGCGCCTCAATGGCCGTGCGAACGTAATTGCCATCCGCGGCCTTGGTCCCGACTTCTCGCAAACATTGCTGAACGGCCGCGAGCAGACATCGACAGGCGACAACCGTGCTGTAGAATTTGACCAGTATCCTTCTGAAGTTGTGAACCAGGTCGTGGTCTACAAGAGCCCTACTGCTGATCTCGTCGGTCAGGGTCTCGTCGGCACCATCGATGTCCGCACGATCCGTCCGCTCGAAGCCACAGAGCAAGTTTTCGCCATCGGTGCGAAAGGGTCATACGCGGACCTCGGTGCGCTCAACGCAGGCTCGAAGGAATTCGGCTATCGCGTGAACGCGACCTATGTCGATCAATTCGCGGACGATACGCTGGGTCTGGCGCTTGCGGCTGCCTACACGGATGAGCCTTACCAGCTCCAGGAATTCAATGCCTGGGGTTATGCAGGTGATGGCGAACCAACCAGCCCGTTCGTGATCGGTGGCAGCAAGAGCTTCGTGACCTCAACGCAGCTGAAGCGGTTCGGTGTTAATGGCACTTTGCAGTATCAAGCCTCGCCAAACATCATGGCGACGCTCGATGGTTTCTATTCAAACTTCAATGATGACAGCATCAAGCGCGGCATCGAGCTTCCGCTTGGCTTTGGTGCTTTCGGGACGCAGTTTGATCCTTCGACAGCAACCACAACTACGACGCAGTTTGGCGAGTTTGCCTCTTCCGGGACATTCACCAATGTCAGAGGCGTTGTTCGCAACGATGTATTCCAGCGCAAGGCTGACCTCTATTCAGGCGGTTTCAATCTCGAATACACGGGCGATGATGGCTGGAGTGCATTCTTCGATATTGGCTATTCGAAAACAGATCGCAACGAGCTGAGCATTGAGAGCTACTCTGGAACCGGCTCGGGCGAAGGTAATGGCGCAGCTGACACGATCGGCTTTGCGTCCGACACTTCTGGAACAGTTTTCAGCCCTACTCTCGACTATTCGGATCCGAACTTGATTGTTCTGACTAATCCACTTGGTTGGGGCGGTTCTGATCGCATCCAGGCTGGCTATTTTAACGATCGGATTATCGAAGATGAGTTGAAGCAGTACCGAGTTGGTGTCGAGAAGGAGACCGAGAGCTTCATTTCGGCAGTCAAGTTTGGTCTTGCCTACACGGATCGCAGCAAGGAGCTCACTCCGGACGAATTCTTCGTCGAACCGGCTGGTGATGCTTCGGAATTGCCGATCCCGGCCTCTGCTTTGCTTGAGCCAACTAACCTCGACTATCTGGGTCTCGGTCCGATCGTAAGCTACGATCCGCGCCAGTTGCTCGCGGATGGGACACTGATCCTGACCGACAACCCGTCAAACGACATTCCTGCGAAAGCTTATCGTATTACAGAAAAGCTGATGACAGCCTATCTTCAGTTCGATGTTGAGCAGGAGCTGGGCAGCGGTGTGCTGACGGGTAACTTTGGCGTCCAGGCAGTAAACACCGAGCAGAACTCGACCGGTATTGCGTTCACGGACATTGACGGCGACGACGTTGATGATCGCATCAACTTGTCGGTTGGAGATAACTTCTGGGATATCCTTCCAAGTTTGAACCTATCGTTGCGTCTCGACAGCGACTGGATCATCCGCTTCGCGGCATCGCGTCAGATTCAGCGCCCTCAGATCGATGATTTGCGCGTTGCCATTGGCTACAGTTTGATCGAAATCGACAACGATCAGAGCCCGACTGGCGAATACCCGTATATCGACGGAAGCGGCGGCAATCCTGTTCTTCGCCCATATCGCGCAAACGCGGTAGATTTTAACATCGAGAAGTACTTTGCAAACGGCGCAGGCGTCGTTGCCGTGCAGCTCTTTTACAAAGACTTGGTCAGCTACATTGACGGTGACGTTCAAGTCTTTGACTATGCTGGCTTCCCGCTTCCTGCGGGGAATACGCCTGCCTCGACCATCGGTTTGCTTCGTTCGGAAGTAAACACGGGCGGCGGCGACTTCTACGGTGCTGAGCTGTCTGCAACGGTGCCGTTCGACGCGTTTATCCCTGCGCTGGAAGGCTTCGGTGCAACCGGCGGCGTCGGTTACACGAAGACCAAGATTGAAGATGCCAACGGCAATTTGGACGTCATTCCTGGTTATTCCAAGTGGGTTGCGAACGGCACGCTCTATTACGAGCGTGGCGGGTTCAACGCTCGCGGTAGTGTCCGCTATCGTTCTGAATTCCTGGCCGATTTCACAGGCTTCGGTGGTAACATCACTCGCCGTCTGGCTCGTGCCGAAACGATTGTTGATGCGCAAATCGGTTACGATTTCGAAAGCGGGCCGCTCGATGGTCTATCGCTCTACATCCAAGGACAAAACCTGACGAACGCGCCCTTTGTGTCGCAGTTCAACGTGCCTGTGCGCGAAGCAGTGATCGACAACCAGGAATATGGTCGCCGGTTCCTCGCTGGCTTCACTTACCGGTTCTAAGGACCGGCTTGGATGAGCTCCCTGAAGCTGGCGGAACGCTTGGTAATGGCGTTCCGCCGGCTGACGAGAGCCCATTTTGTGTCTTGAGGACGCAGCACCTGAATCGCAGTATGCAGTGAAGCATGCAGCCATGAAGGTCAGAGCAAATGGACGAGAAAGAACCTCTTGATTTCGTGATCGCAGGCGGCGGGACCGCCGGATGGATTGCAGCGGCAACGCTCGCGCGCTTTTCTCCGCCGGGTACGCGTATCCAGCTTATCGAAAGCGATGCGCTCGGCACAGTCGGCGTCGGCGAGGCTACGATCCCGCAGATCCATTTGCTCAACCGCGCTTTGGGTATCAACGAAGCGGAATTCCTGTTCGAAACCAAAGGCACTTTCAAGCTTGGCATCGCTTTCGATGGTTGGCGCGAAGAAGGGCACAGCTACATGCATGCCTTTGGCCAAATAGGTCGGGCCGCAGGCTTGCTGCCGTTCCATCATTACTGGCTGCGCGGCCAGAAACTCGGCATTGCCCACGATCTTTCGCGCTACTCGCTGAACGAGCTTGCTGGGCGTGCTGGCAAGATGCAGCGCGGGCAGCGCACTCCAGATTTTCCCGAGATGCCCTACGCCTACCATTTCGATGCCGGGCTCTATGCAGGATTCCTGCGGCGCTATGCGGAAGGGCTGGGGGTCACTCGCCATGAGGGGCTGATCGCATCCATTGAGCGTAATGCGGATAGCGGCGATATTTCAGCGCTCTTGCTGGAGGATGGGCGCCGGATCGATGGCGGCTTTTTCATCGATTGTACGGGTTTTCGCCGCCTGCTGATTGGCGGAGCGCTAGACGTGCCATACACCGACTGGTCGCATCTCTTGCCATGTGATCGTGCGGCTGCGGTGCCGTGCAGCACAGCCGGTGACTTCACACCTTACACGCGCTCAATTGCGCGCGAAGCGGGTTGGCAATGGCGCATTCCGCTTCAGCATCGGATCGGCAATGGCTACGTCTTTTCCTCAGCGAATCTAAGCGAAGAAAAAGCGTGCGAGACACTGCTCGCCAATCTCGACGGAAGGCCGCAGGGCGATCCACGGATCCTCAAGTTCACGACGGGGACTTCGGCGCGTCACTGGGAACGCAACTGCCTGGCCGTAGGGCTTGCAGCAGGCTTTATGGAGCCGCTGGAAAGCACATCGATCCATTTGATTCAGAGCGCAATCAGCCGTTTCCTGACCGTTTTGCCGTCAGGCAGCGGCGACCCGGCCATCATCGACTGGTTTAACGCGCAAGCCGAGTTTGAGTGGTCGCGTATCCGCGATTTTCTCATTCTGCATTATGTCGCGAATGGCCGCGAGGGCCAGCCGTTCTGGGATGACATTCGCAATCTGGAATTGCCTGACACGCTGGAGGCAAAGCTCGATCAATGGCGCTCAGCAGGCCACATCCATCGCGAGCATGAGGAGCTGTTCACGGAAGTGGGTTGGTTCCAGGTGCTCGTCGGACAAGGCGTTGAAGCGATGGGCTATAACCCTGGCGCTGACGCGATCTCGGAAGCTGACTTGCAAGTCATGCTCGACCAGGTCGAAAGCGGCTTTGCTGCCGAAGTCCAGCAAATGCCTGAGCATGCGCCTTTCCTCAAAGCCTTTATGATGCAACACATTCAACCCGGAGTATCTGCATGAAACGCCTGCTAGCGCCATTGATCGCTGGAACCTTGATATCTTGTAGCGCTACCCAAGCGAACGATAGCGTGGACATGGCTTTTCGTGACCGAGCACCGTCCGAAGAAGTGGTATACTTCGTGCTGCCTGACCGGTTCGAGAATGGCGACACGACCAATGATCTTGGCGGGCTTGAAGGCGGGCCATTGGTCACCGGTTTCGACCCTACGCATAAGGGCTTTTTCCATGGCGGCGACCTCAAAGGGCTGACAGCGCGGCTTGAATACATTGAGCGCATGGGTGTCACTGCGATCTGGTTCGCGCCGATCTTCCAGAACAAACCTGTACAAGGCCCCGATGGAAACAAAAGCGCGGGCTATCATGGCTATTGGGTGACCGACTTTACGCGGCCCGATGCTCATTTCGGCACGCGTGAGGAATTCAAGGCTTTCGTGGAAGCTGCCCATGCGCGCGGGATGAAGGTCTATATGGACATCATCACCAATCACACGGCTGACGTGATCGGCTATGCAGAGGGCGAAGAGACAGGCTATTCCTATCGCAGTAAAGCCAACTTCCCTTACTCGCGTAAGCTTGGCCTTGAAGGCGAGCCCATCAATGAAGGCTTCCTCGGCGATGAGGTGCAAACGGAAGAAAACTTCGCCAAGCTGACCGATCCGACTTACGCTTATACGCCGATCATTCCGGATGCCGAAAAGAACGTGAAGGTTCCCGCTTGGCTCAACGATCCGATCTATTACCACAATCGCGGCGACACGACATTTACCGGCGAAAGCAGCCGTTTAGGCGATTTTGTCGGGCTCGATGATCTCTTTACCGCCAATCCACGCGTCGTGGACGGGATGATCGAGATCTATTCGGCATGGATCCGCGACTTTGGCATTGATGGTTTCCGCGTTGATACAGCGCGTCACGTCAATCCGGAATTCTGGCAAAAGTTCGTGCCTGCCATGCTGGAAACAGCACGCGAAGAAGGCATCCCGAATTTTCATATCTTCGGAGAAGTGGCACGCGATGATCGCCAAAATGGCTACATTGCCGAATACACACGCCGTGACGGCTTCCCCGCAGTCCTCGATTTCGCATTCCAGCACAGCATGCGCGAAGTTATTGCCAAGGGGCAGGGCACGTACATCCTCAACGAGTTGTTCGATGGCGATGTGCTTTACGAAGGTGGTGACGAAGCTGCACTTGGCATGCCGACATTCTTAGGCAATCACGACATGGGGCGTTTTTCGACGCATATCCGAGATAATATGCCTGGCATCTCGCAAGACGAACTCTTCGCCCGTGTGAAGCTTGGCCATGCGATGCTGTTGACGCTGCGCGGCTCGCCCGTTCTGTATTACGGAGATGAGCAAGGCTTTGTTGGCGATGGCATCGATCAGGCCGCGCGCGAAAACATGTTCCCTTCGAAAACTGACAGCTACAACGACAATGATCTGATCGGGACTGACGCGACGACAGCAGAAGAGAACTTCGATGAAGCCCATCCGCTTTATCAGTTAATTGCTGAGCTTGCTGCGATCCGCAAACAGCATCCGGCGCTTGCGAAGGGTCGTCAGGTGGTTCGTCACTATGAGCAAGAAGCGGGCTTCTTTGCAGTTAGCCGTTTCGATGCGGAAAGCGGCTCGGAGTATCTTGCTGTGTTCAACACCGTCGATGAACCGCGCGCCGGTAATGTTATGCTCGGTTACGATGCGCGGGCGCTGGAAACGCTTTCAGGCTCTTGTCCCTCAGCTGTGACAGCACCAGGAAGCGCTGCGTTCGATCTGCCCGCTTTCGGCTGGGCAATCTGCCGCGTAAGCGAGACTGCTCAATGAGTTCAGCGCCCATCCTTGAGCCGCAGAAGGCAGCTTTGGTAGATCCAGCACCTTGGTGGAAAGGTGCGTCCATCTACCAGATTTATCCGCGCAGCTTTCAGGATTCGAACGGCGACGGGATCGGCGATTTGCCGGGCATCACTTCGCGGATGAATCACGTTGCTTCGCTGGGCGTCGATGCGATCTGGATCAGCCCGTTTTTTACCAGCCCGATGAAAGACTTTGGCTATGACGTTGCTGATTATTGTGACGTCGATCCGATCTTCGGGACACTTGATGACTTCGATGATCTGATCGCAGCAGCGCACGCTCGCGGGCTCAAAGTGCTGATCGATCAGGTCTATTCGCATACTTCGGACGAGCATGCATGGTTTGCCGAAAGTCGCTCGAGCCGCAGTAATGACAAGGCCGACTGGTACGTCTGGGCTGATCCCAAGCCTGACGGGTCGCCGCCGTCAAACTGGCAGAGCGTGTTCGGTGGGCCTGCATGGACCTGGGACGCGCGCAGAGGTCAATATTACCTGCATAATTTCCTCGCGAGCCAGCCGCAGATCAACGGACATAATCCGGATGTACAGGAAGCTTTGCTCAATGTCGCACGATTCTGGCTCGATCGCGGCGTGGATGGATTCCGTCTAGATGCTTTGAACTTCGCGATGCATGACCCTGAGCTGCGCGACAATCCAGCCGCGCCGCCGAGCAATAAGGCACGCAGCCGTCCGTTCGATTTCCAGAAGCGCATCTACAACCAGTCGCACCCGGACATCCCGGCCTTCATTGCCCGTATCCGCGAGCTCACTGACAGTTACGACGCAATCTTCACAGTTGCTGAAGTGGGCGGCGACGAAGCGGAAAGCGAGATGAAGGCGTTCACGGCTGATGATCGCCACTTGAACTCAGCTTACGGGTTCAACTTCCTCTATGCAGACAAACTCACTCCGCAATTGGTGTGCGCCGCGTTGAAGCAATGGCCGGATCAGCCAGGAATTGGCTGGCCAAGCTGGGCGTTTGAAAACCACGATGCGCCACGCGCCGCATCGCGCTGGTGGGCTCCGGATGAGCGGGCAAGCGCTAAGCGGATGAAGATGATGCTGCTCGCGTGTCTTCGCGGCAACATCATCCTCTATTATGGTGAGGAACTTGGCCTTACGCAGGTCGAGATCCCGTTTGATATGCTGCATGACCCCGAGGCGATTGCGAACTGGCCGATGACGTTGTCACGCGATGGTGCGCGAACGCCCATGCCTTGGATGTCTAGCGAAGCAAATGCTGGCTTCACTTCAGGCGATCCGTGGTTGCCGGTGGGCGCTGAGAATACGCCTCGCGCTGTCGACTTGCAGGAAAGCGATGACGGCTCTCTGCTTCAGCATACCCGCGCCATGCTCAAGTTGAGGCAGGATCAGCCCGCCTTGCGCTTGGGCGCTGTGACACGCTGCGATGAGGATGGCGATCTGTTCATTCTTGAGCGCAGTCATGCGGGCGAGAATCTGCGCTGCCTTTTCAACCTCGGTTCGCAAATGCGTGCCGTCAATACCGACCTTTCGAGCGGCCGCATCATTGCTTCGGTCAACGATGCGACCGCTGAAACGCTTCCCCCCTATTCCGGAATGGTGATTGCCTTATGATTACTGCACGCTTGCTTTCTGCTGCCGCGCTTTCTCTTGCGTTTGCGACGCCTGCTCTTGCGGATGAAACCGTTACATCGCCAGACGGATCAATCACTGTCACGATTGACGTCAATGGCGAAGGCACGCCTGTCTACAGCGTCGCTCGCAACGGTGAAGAGCTGATTGCGGCCTCGCGCCTCGGCTTCAACCTTGCTGATGAAGACCCGCTGCGCCGCAACCTGGAACTCACTAGCACTGCGACAAGCAGCGGCGATGAACGCTGGGAGCAGCCATGGGGCGAGCGTCGCTTTGTCGTGGACCGGCACAATGAATTGCTGACGATGTTCAGCCATGGCGAGACCGGGCGCGAGCTGAGCGTACGCTTTCGGGTGTTCGATGATGGCGTTGGCTTCCGCTACGAGTTTCCCGAGCGAGAGGACAAGCCTGAGTGGCGCATCGCTGATGAGCTGACCGAGTTCAATATCACGCCTGAAGGCACGGCATGGTGGATCCAGGCAGGCGACTGGAACCGCTACGAATACATCTATCATGAAACGCCGATCACTTCGGTTGCAACAGCGCACACGCCGATCACATTCCGGCTTGAAGATGGCACCCACATGTCGATCCATGAAGCGGCGCTAGTCGACTATTCGGGCATGTGGTTGCAGCGCATGGACGGACAGCGGCTGCGTGCAACACTTGCGCCATCCTCGCGCGGAGCAAAGGTGGTTCGCACTGGTGCGTTCACGACGCCATGGCGCACTCTTCGCATTTCATCTGATGCAGCGGGCCTTGTTGAAAGCGATCTTGAGCTCAATTTGAACGAGCCCAACAAGCTCGGCGATGTCAGCTGGTTCGAGCCTGCCAAATATATCGGTATCTGGTGGGGCATGATCCGCGGCGATTGGTCATGGGCGCAAGGCGAAAATCACGGCGCAACCACGGAGCGCGCCAGGCAATATATTGATTTTGCGTCCGAACATGGCTTCCGTGGAGTTCTGATCGAAGGGTGGAATGTCGGTTGGGACGGAAACTGGTTCGGCAATGGCCGCAATTACAGCTTTACGAAAAGCTATCCTGATTTCGACTTTGAAGAAGTGACTGCATACGCCAAATCAAAGGGCGTTCATCTGATCGGCCACCATGAAACTGGCGGCAATATCGCGGTCTATGAAGCGCAGCTTGAAGACGGCTTGGATCTCTATGCGGCAAACGGCGTCGACGTGATCAAGACTGGCTATGTCGCGGATGCCGGTTCAATCATCTCATGCAATGCGGACATCGCTGACCCGTGCGAAGGCCAGGTGATGGAATGGCATGACGGCCAGCGTCAGGTGCAGCATCACATGAAGGTCATTACTGAAGCCGCCAAGCGCAAGATTGCGATCAATCCGCATGAGCCCGTCAAGGCGACCGGCTTGCGCCGCACTTATCCCAACTGGGTCGCGCGCGAAGGTGCTCGCGGTCAGGAATACAATGCCTGGGGCCGATTTAATAACGGCCCGGAGCATGATCCGACGCTAGTCTATACGCGCATGCTGTCGGGTCCAATGGACTACACACCGGGCGTAATGGGACTGGTTGGCTCTGAAGGTGTCGCGATGGCTTCAACGAAGGCCAAACAGCTGGGCCTCTATTTGGCGATTTACTCGCCGATCCAGATGGCATCAGACTTTGTTGAAAGCCTAGAAGCGCATCCGCGCGAGCTGGAGTTCATCAAGGCTGTGCCTGCAGACTGGGAGAACAGCCACCTTATCGCAGGTGAAGTCGGCGACTATGCTATCTTCGCACGCAAGGATCGCAACAGTTCCGACTGGTATGTTGGCGGCGTCAACGATGCGACAGAGCGCGAAGTTACGCTGTCGTTCGAGTTCCTCGACGAAGGTGCGAGCTACACCGCACAAGTCTGGAAAGACGGTCCGACTGCGACTTACCTGACCGAAGCGCGTCATGACATTGCTTATGAAACACTCTCGATCAGCAGAGACAGCACCTACACCGTGCGGCTGGCATCGGGTGGCGGTCTCGCTGTGAGGCTGATACCAACTCAATAGTGAGCGAACCCACTCCACCTCATGTAGTCGTTCTGGGCGGCGGAAGCGCCGGATGGATCACGGCGTGTCTGCTGCATCATCAATGGCATGCGCGCGGGGGTCGGGTGACTGTCATAGAAAGCCCTGAGATAGGGATTATCGGCGTGGGCGAGGGCTCAACGCCGCAGCTCAAGGCATTCTTCGATCATCTCGGGATCGCCGAAAGTGAATGGATGGCCGCCTGCGATGCGACCTACAAACTGGGCATTCGCTTTGCCGGGTGGAGCGAGCGTGAGGGGTTTGAAAGCTATTTCCACCCGTTCCCGGGGCCAACCGATGTTCACACATTGCCCGATTTTGAGCGCAATTGCGCATTGGCACGCCGAGGCTTTGAAGTTGACGCACATCCCGACCGATGGTTTCTCGCGAGCCGCATCGCGGATGATCGGCGAGAGCCTCACGCAAGCAGTAATTTCCCTTTCGCGCCAAGCTATGGCTACCATTTTGATGCGTACAAGCTCGGCGCGTTCCTGCGCGATTGGGCAACGCCTCGTGGAGTGGAACATCGCCCGCTTAAGGTTGCTGAAGTCGAGCTTGCGGATGACGGCGATGTCGCAGCGTTGATTTGCGATACCGGCGAGCGCATCACAGGCGATATCTTCGTTGATTGCACCGGCTTTCGCAGTGTGATTGCGCAGCAGGCGCTCGGCGGTGAATTTCTTTCTTTCGGTGAAAACCTGTTCAATGATAGCGCCGTGGTGATGCCGACAAAGCACCGTGAACCACTGACGCCGCAAACGGAGAGCATCGCGATGAGCGCCGGGTGGCGCTGGTCGATCCCTCTGACAACGCGGGTTGGCAATGGCTATGTCTACTCGTCGCGCTTTATTTCGAACGAGGATGCGGAGGCAGAGCTGCGCGCCGCCATCGGAGTCTCGCCAGAGGAACAGGATGCACGCTTCCTCAAGATGAAGGTCGGCCGCGTTGCTGATAGCTGGAACCGCAATTGCTTGGCGGCCGGCTTATCACAGGGGTTCATAGAGCCTTTAGAGGCCACGGCACTCCACATCGTGATTGTGACTGCACTTGAGTTTGCTCAAGCCTACGAAGCGGGCGGCTTCTCTGCGCAGCATCGCGATCATTTCAATCGCTCAATTGGCGAGCGTTATGATGCGATCCGCGATTATATCGTCGCGCATTACCGCATGAACCAGCGCAGCGACAGCGAGTATTGGCGCGCCAATGCTTCCAACCAGGCTCTTTCGGAGAGCTTGAAAGCGATGATGACGACGTGGTTCACCCATGGCGATATCGCAGAGGCCAACCGAAAGACCTATGCGAAAGAAGCTTATGGCAGTCTGAGCTGGCATTGCCTCTTCGCTGGCTATGGGAGCTTCCCGCCACCTGGAAAGATGCAGGCTTTGCCGCCTAGTGTCGCGGCGTCGGATGGAAAGAATGTCGATCGCATTCTTGATGCCTGCCTTGAGAATTTCCCCGCATATTAAGCGGGCTGAGGGCTTGTGGTTCCTCCTCCGCTTGCCGGCGCAGCTCGGGGAGCTAAATATCCGCGTTGCGGTCAAATCAGCGATGGTCGCAGGTAAAACGCCTTCTGACCACTACTCCGGCAAATCTTGGACGGTCTCGGATTCCGGGGGGAACATCTTTTGATGGAGAGACCTAATGAGGAAGTCGCTGCTCGCCGCCACTGCAATTGGCGGATTTGGTTTGACCACTACGCCCGTTGCTGCACAAACAAATGACAGCGAGGCTGAAGCTAGTTCTTCAGAGGAATTGGATGACGCGATTGTTGTAACAGCGCGGCGTCGTGCTGAGTCTGTGCAATCTGTTCCTATCGCTATCGATACGCTCAGCGCTGATGAGATAGCGCTACGCGGCATTGCTAATGCTGAGGACATCGCGAACTACACACCTGGTCTCGTGTTTGATCGCGGAATCAGCTTGCAGGACACGCGCCCGGTTATTCGTGGGCTTCCCGCAACGCGCGGTCGTCCACCGGTCGGTGTCCTTATCGATGGAATTGACATCTCAACCGAAGCGTTGGGTAACGCTGGCGGTGGATCGCTTCTCAATGCGCGCCTGCTGGACCTCGAGCGTATCGAAGTGGTCAAGGGACCGCAGTCCGCATTATATGGCCGGGCGGCGTTCGCTGGTGCGATCAATTACATCACAAAGCGCCCGACTTCGGAGTTTCAGGTGGAAGCGCGTGGGTCTTTCGCCAGCTTCAACACGATAGAAGCGAGCGGAGCCATCAGCGGCCCGATCAATGACAATTTCGGCTATCGGATCCATGTCGCGCATGCGGAATCGGATGGCGATTATGACAATCCGGTTAGCGGCGATGACCTCAACGCGTACAGCACGACCGGCGGGTCGCTCGGACTTGAGTTTGATAATGCCAACAACTTCGAAGCGTATTTGCGGCTGTCTTATTCCGAGTTCGAATATAGCCAACCCGCGCTTCAATCACTGAGCGGCTTTATCGCCGGTAATGTGTCGCGTCCTGGGCCGGATACGCCGGAAGGACAAGCAGTTGCCGCCGGTGTTGCTGGAGGAGCACTGACAAGTCCGTTTGGCCCGGTTCTGCCGTCAAATGTGCCGCCGCGCCAGACGCTCACATTCACAGGTGTGACCGGACTTTCTGTCGATCCGCGGACGGGCGAGGACTTGCCGGGATCTGATGGCGATACGTTTACTGCTACGCTCAATACGACGGCAGATCTTGGCGGCTTTGAGTTTGTCTATAACGCAGCATATCTTCGGCAGAAGGAGCGCCTTATCTATGATGGCGATTTCTTCGGTCTGCCGGATGCCGACTTTGTTGACGGAACGGCTGAGCCACTGAACCTTTACGACTATGTCGATTTCGACAATGACCTCGAAATCATCAGTCAGGAAATGCGGTTCCAGAGCCTCGATACCGAGCCGCTGCGCTGGGCTGTCGGAGGCCTTTATTGGCATTCGGACATGAACCAGGAGAGCCGTTCAGTCCGCACGATTTCAGGCTTCCCTCTGGCAGGTTCTCCACCAGTTGCAGGGTTCTCCGGAAACAGTCTCTTCATTGCGTCAGTCGACAATGTCCCCGCATCACCATTCCGTCGGCGTACCGACAGCTATTCGGTTTACGGCCTTGTCGAATATGACCTCACTGACACACTGACGGCGAGTGCAGAAGCACGCTATATTAGCGAAGACACGCAAGTCTTCCGCTCGGATTTCGTGCAGGCAGCCTTCGCACCGATCGCGCCAGGCTTTGTCAATCCGATCCAGCGCGATAGCATCACCGATGATGACATCGTGCCGCGCTTCTCGCTGACATATACGCCGAACGACGACTTCCTGCTCTATGCGTCGGTTGCCAAGGGTTTCAAACCGGCAGGCATCAGCGAGCTGGATTTCGCGTCACAGCTGACCGACAGCCGCTTCCTTGCTGAGAGTGTCCGGAACTATGAGATAGGCGCCAAGTCGACGCTCGCTAATGGTAAGATCCTCTTGAACGGCGCGCTATTTTACATGGACTGGTCGGACAAGCAGGTCACTCAGCTGGTCGAGGATCCGGGTGCGCCAAGCGGCTTCAGGGCTTCGGTCCGCAACGCTGGCGCAGCTGAAGTTTACGGTGCAGATCTCTCTCTGGTCTATCGCCCTGACTTTGCTCCGGGCTTTAGCTTCGATTTCGGTTACACTTACCTCGATACTGAGTACACAGACTTCACGATCCTTACGTCCAGCAGCTTCACAGTAACTGAGGCAGCCAATTGTACAGTGGTTGATCTCAACGGTTCCCCGGTCTGCCAAGTCACATACAACGGCAACCGGTTGGAACGTGCGCCTAAGCATCAGTTCGTCGCGAATATGCTGTATCGTCAGGAGGTCTCTCCGGGCGTTACACTGGTGGCTGGTACGTCGCTTCAATATCAAGGATCGCGCTTCCTCACAGAGACGAACCGCTTGAAGTTGCCATCCTATACCAATGTTGATGCGCAATTGGGCATCGAGTTTGACCGGTTCTCAATTCAGGGTTTCGTGCGGAACCTGACGAAGGAAGATGCGGTTCGCTCAGCCCAGAACAATTTCGACCTGTCGACCTTTGGGCGCAGCGTGAACATCTATGCGCCGCCACGCCGGATGTGGGGCATTCGCGCAAGCGCCGATTTCTAGTCCAAGTTTGGTCGGGCGGCTTGCGTGCCCGACCACGATGTTTGAAGAGGCCAATTAATCCAAAGAGGGTAGCCATGACTGATATTGCCGCGCTTAAGACAGACCTGCGTGCAGCGATCGACAATTGCCGTCCCGATGGGACTTATGATGACGACGTGTTCGATCAGATTCACGAGCTGGTGAATGCACTCGTCCCGCATTCGCCTACACCGCGCCCGATCGATAATCAGGACTTCGTGGAATCGCCATGGGGATCGCACTTTGCACAATTCGGGCCGAAACATACCGCAGGCAAACCGATCAAGCACCAGACCTCACTCAAGCTCCAGAGCTTCGCCACCTTTCCCGATCATCCCGTCCTAGTGGAAGAGATTGAGCAGGAAATCCGTGTCGAAGGCGCGCATTACAACAACGTTGTTGATATTACGACGGTTGATGGCGCGCATCGCGGACGCATCGTTGTCTGGGGCCGGTACGCCATCGAGCAAGACAATCCACAGCGCTACATCGTTGAGTTTTATGCGGTCGAGATGATCCCACCGGACAGTGTCGACGAGGGTGCATTCCGCGAGCAATTTGGCCTTGAGGCAGGCAGCCCGCTACGGCGTGAATTGAAGCCGCCAAAGCTGCATTCCGATGTCGTCTATTGCGACGAGGATATGCGGATCAACTTCGGTAGCATGGGCGGCGTTTATGTGATGAACCGCTTGAATACGCCCGGTAAGTCGGTCTTTTTCGGATGAGCGCATCACAGGCGGTAGCTCCAACAAAGGTCGGTGTCGTGCCGCAAATCGTGTGGGCTTCCGGCTCATTCGCCACCGGCGCTTTGTTCAATGCGATGGCGCTATTTGCGCTGTTCTTCATGACCAATGTGCTCGGTATTGCGCCAGCGGTTGCCGGGACAATCATCCTTGTTGCGCGGATATATGATGGCATCATTGATCCGCTAATCGGTTCACTCAGCGATCGCACAAAGCATCGCTGGGGTCCGAGGCGCATCTATTTGCTGATCGGTGCCATCGGACTTGGTCTGACATTCATCGCCTTCTTCAACCTTTCATTGCTCGGTGTTGCGGGCACGGAAGCAGGTTTCCTCGTCACGGTCTTGCTGCTGTTATACTCGACGGCCTATTCGATTTTTACCATCCCCTATGTCGCGATGCCGCCGGAAATCGCACCCGGATATGATGAACGCACAAGGCTGATGAGTTTCAGAGTATTCTTTCAACTGGCAGGCGTAATGGCGGGGTCGGTTGGAGCGCCGGCATTGATTGCTATGAGCGGAGGTGATCAGGGTGGCTATGGCTTGATGGGTCTGATCCTTGGTCTTGCCGCAACCGCACTTTGCGTTCTGGTGTTTGTGGGCGCGGCATGGCTGCCGCAGTCAGAGCGGCCGGAAAAACCCGAAAAGCTTGATGCTACGGCTTTGCTGATCAGCCCATTTGCTGACATTGCGCGGGTCATTTCCAATGCGCCTTTCCGCCAACTCATGCTGGTGAAACTCTGCCAGCTCGCGGTGCTGTCGACAGTACTCGCCTGCACTCCCTATTTTTTCGGCTACGTGCTTGAGCTAGGGCAGGCAGAGATCGGCGCATTTTACGGTGCATTTGGCGTTGCAGGAATCGTTTCTGTCCCGATCTACCGCTGGCTGATTGCCCGATTTGGCAAGCGCCGATGTTATCTCGTTCTGATCATTCTCTACGCGCTGAGTCTCAGCTCGTGGATAGTTTGGACACCTGATGAGAACACCGCGTTCTTCTTTGTACGCGCTGTTTTGATCGGCTCGTTCTCAACCGGGACCTTGCTTTGTGCGCTCGCGATGCTGCCTGATACCATGGAGTATGACCGGCTGAAGTCTGGCGAAGCGCGCGAAGGCATCATGAGTGGCGCGTGGACATTCATCGAGAATGTCGCTGGCGCACTCGGTCCATTCATCGTCGGATTGCTGCTCCAGGCAAATGGCTTGATTCAATCTCAGGATCCGAACGTTCAGCAGCCACCAGAGGTATTGCAAGCGGTGCTGTGGGGTGCATCGATCATTCCGGCGACTTTCTGCGTGATCGCGATTCCTCTCTTGCTGCGTTACCGGCTGGACGAACCGATGCTCAAAGAAATGCGAGCAAAAGCCGTAACAGGCTAATCGGCTGGGACTGGCTGTTTTACGCTGCTGCCACGATCGCGCGTGATGCCGCGGATGATCGTGTTGGGTAGGTAGGCATTGTCCCAGCGCGTACCACGCGGCGGCGAAGCGCCCATTCGCAGGATGACCAGGCCTTCTGACGGGACGATGTAGCTGACCTGATTGGCATTGCCATCAAACAGGTAGAGATCAGACGCCTCATAAGGCTCGCTATGCAAGGTCGTGTATTCCCGGCGGTCCGGGTTCGCGACACCGCGCTCTGCGATGTATTCGCCTGCCAGCCATACGCCCATGCCGTAATAGGGGTTTTGCGGTGTTCCTTGTTGCATCTCGGCAACGAACGCCGGGTCCAGCAAACGTTTGCCTTCCCATTCGCCATTATTGAGCAGCAAGATAGAGAGACGCAGCCAGTCATGCGCTGGCAGCAGGATACAACATCCTGAATGCGCGGTCCCGCCTTCGCGATTGATCCATACCTCGCCGCCTGCAGCACCGATTTTCTGCAAGATTTCGCGAGCTATGAACTCCTCATACTGCATGGCACTTGCTGCTTCGATGACCGGTGCAATCAATTCTGATGTGGCGTTGGAATAGTCGTAACGAACGCCCGGCTCGATGACTAGCGGATAGTCATTGATGATGACTTCATCATGCCGGGGGTGCAGGTAAGCACGATTGAGGATGTGCTGAGGATCGAATGCAGCAGCTTGCGGCAAAAAACCTGTGCGCATGTCGAGCAAATGGCGCACAAGCATCTTGGACCGCCAATGATCATCGCGCCATGAGGGAACAAAATCTGCCACGGGCTGATCGAGCGATGTGATGTGGCCAAGTTCGATCGCGCGACCGATGGCAATGGCAGTCAGCGGTTTTGCGAAAGAGCGTGAATTTAGCAGCTCGTCACGCATTGTTTTGCCAAAGAAATGCTCCGCTTCGATCGCTCCATTGCGCCAAACGATCAAAATACTGCTGCGATTGGCTTCCGCATAGTCGCGCGCTTCTGCAAGCGCTGCTTCGCTAATGGTGCGATCTTGATTGGATGCAATTGGCAGAGCAGGACCGGGTTTGCCTTCGACTGCAACAACCGGGTCGTAGCTCTGCAAGCCGACGCCGGAAGCGAAGGAAGCGACCAATGCATCGAAGCGCTGGACGAACACCCCTTCGTCTTCTTGCGAGTATCCCGAAGGCTCGCTCGGGGCTGGGCTATGAGCACAGCCGGCCAGCACTGCTAGCGACGCCGCTGTAAGAAAAAGTACCTTTCTGCCTCGCACAGACACACTCCTTTGATTGCCTAACCCTGCGACTTGCAACGCACTGAAGATACGTGGATGCTTTAAGCTTGTCGCTATGCGAGCATTGCGACTGCGGTACTTTTGCAAGGCGTCGCTAAGGGGGGGCAAGAGTTTGGCAGATCAAGCGTGCATCGAACAGCCCACGCCTGCTTGGGGAAGCATCGCCGCGATCGTTGCGGTCACGTTTGCGACGCTCGCATTGCGTGCAATCTGGTGGGGTGATCCAGCGGTCGATTTCGACGAGCAGCTCTATTCGTATATCGGCGCAAGGCTTCTTGAAGGCGAGTGGCCTTACATAGACCATTGGGATCGCAAACCTTTTGGTCTGTTTGCAATATTCGGCTTGGCCCACGGTCTCTTTGGCCCTGGTCCTGAGGCGTTTCAGGCCATGGCGGCTATCGCGGCTTTGGTATGTGCATGGTTGAGCTACGCCATCGCGCGCGATTTAACCGGGGTTCTGACATCTGCCGGAGCAGCGGTCCTCATTCAGATATTGCTGACCGTGTACGGCGCACGCTCCGGCCAGGCGGAGATCTTCTTCCTGCCGTTCATGCTGGGGATCGTCTATTTGCTACGCGATGCGAAGGCGGCGCGCTTCAAATCGCGTGTAATCATCGCCATGTTGCTCGGCGGGATCGCTTTGCAGATCAAGTACACAGTCTTGCCGCAATGCATCGCGCTTGGTTGCTACGCGCTTTTCCAGCATTATCGCAGTGGAGAGACATTGCCGCGGATCACACTGCGAGCGGTGCTCTACGCGGTCTTGGGGATACTACCCACCGCAGTCGTGGGGGCGATCTACCTCTCGCTAGGTGCATGGGATTTGTGGTGGTTCGCCAATTTTGAAAGCTTCTTCCTCCGCGAGCCTGCGGGTAGGTTTGCAACCCATGTCTGGATGTTCGGATTGCCATTGCTGCTGCTGATGGCGGGCGGCTGGTATGGCGCCGTCCGATTGATTAAGACTGATAATCGCGAGACTTACCTGCTGGTTTCGCTATGGGCGCTGGCCTCACTTGGATCGGTTTTGCTGCCGGGCACGATCTACTTCTACTACTTGGCAGCACTAGCACCTGGGGCGGTTCTGGTCGCGATCCCGGTCCTCGATGCGCGCGGGCCACTGCGTTGGTTCCACCCGCTCATACTGCCAGTAGTCGCTGTTGTAGCGCTCACGCCGCATCAACGCTGGCAAGAGGCAAGGACGAGCGCCGTCGCTGTTGATCGCATGGCTAAAACCATCGCTCCGTTAGTCGATCAGGATCAAGCATGTCTCTACATTCACGATGGCCCCACATCGCTCTACGACGCGAGCGGCAGCTGCACACCGTCACGTTTCCTTTATCCAGATCACCTCAATAACGGATTGGAAATTGGCGCGATTGGCATCGATCAGGCCGCAGAAGCACGCAGAATTCTAGCGACGCGGCCTCCAGTTATCGTTGTTGCCAACCGTCCTGTTACACGCCAGAACCGCGCTGTTTTTGCGATGGTTCGCGATGCCATCGAAGCTGACTACGAGCTGTTGCATCAGGAAGAGATCGGCAAGCGTACGATCTCCGCATGGCGGCTGAAAGAGCAGGGCGAATAGAATGGCCAGGGTCGCCTCGCCTGCGTTCGCGAGCACCTCGAGCACGCGTGCCGTCGATCTTGCCGTGTGTCTCGCCTTTGCCTTGTCGCTGCGGATCGCGACGTTTGGTGATCCCAACATTCACATGGATGAGGCGTTTTACTTCTATGTGGGCTTGGAGATGCACGAAGGCGCTGTTCCCTATGTCGACATCTGGGATCGCAAGCCTGCGGGCCTTTTTGTGCTCTACTCTGCGCTGGCGTGGATTTCGAGCTCGGTGCTGTCATACCAGGTCGCTGCTTGGCTAGCCGCTTCCTATACCGCGTGGGCCATCGCGCAGATTGTCTATCGCTTTGGGCCTCGCATTGCGGGCCTCCTCGCTGCAGCTTGCTACATCGCGCTGCTTTTGCCGCTCAACGGCCATGGCGGACAAACGCCGGTGTTTTACAACGCTCTGATCGCCAGCGCAGTCTGGTTGGTGCTGATAGAGGGGCAGGCCCTCAGAAACGGCCAGGTCACATGGCGGTCCTTTACGGCCATGCTGTTGTGCGGGCTAGCGCTGACCATCAAACAGACAACATTGTTCGAAGGCATATTTCTGGGCCTTTGGATGATGTGGCTGCTGTGGGGTTCTGGGGCCTCTGTGCCTCACATCGCAAAGCTTGCAGCGGGCTTTGCAGTGCTCGGCGCTTTGCCCTTTGTCAGCATTGGCCTGTGGTATTGGTCTGCGGGATATTGGGATGAGTATTGGTTTGCGATGGTCACATCCAACCTTGCGCGTTCGCAAGTCTCAGCAGCGGTGACTGTCAACATTCCTGTACTGCTTCACGCGCTCAATCTTTTGCCATGGGGAGCGCTCGCAGCTCTCATCATGGCCAACCGCTATCCGTCTTTCACAGAGCATCGCGCGTTCTTTATCGGCTGGTTGATCGCAGCCTTGGCAGGCTTCTTGAGCGCGCCTTACTTCCTCGACCATTACGCTTTGCCGCTCCTCATTCCGTTTGCGATCATCTGCGCAGCCCATTTTGGCCGATCGCTCGCCGGTACGGTTCTCGGCTTTGTCATTGTTCTGAGTTCGGTTGCGCTGACGAATCCGTTCGATTTCGAAAGTCATCAGCGTTCGCGCGAGACCTTCGAAGGAATGGAGAAAGCGATCTCCGAGAACGCCGATCGGGGGACGCTGTTCATCTACGAAGGTCCGATGCTGATCTTCGCTCATCCCAAGGTTAAGCGCATGAGTCCCGCCGTATTCCCATGGCATCTCGTCAGTCCTTCGGAGGCCGGAACTTCCCCATTCAATCAGACAAATGAGCTCAAACGAATCCTTGCAACGAAGCCTGAATTTGTGGCGGTAACTGAGGATTGGTTCCGCGAACCCTATCCCGGAGCCCTCGACGAGCTTCGGCAATATATCGCTGACGAATGCGAGTTGCTTTACTCAGGCGAACGGCCCAACAGGCGCGGGCGCAATGTCATGTCCTATCTTTACGGGAATTGTGCGGAAGCAGAAGGCGAGCGCAAATAAGGCATCACGCACTGTCTTTGGCTAACTTTTGGGCGGGCGAAATTAACCAAATTTTCGCTCAGATGCGTCAGCTGTGCGGATACGTATTGGTTTAAGTTGAATTTTCTTTCAATTTGAGGTGCTTTGGCGTTCGGTCGTGTTGCGCGGCGCTGGGGTTTTGAGGGGGACACATGGAAATTGCGTTGGACAAGCAGTCGGCAGGTAGTGCCGAGCCGATCGATACAAATGTCGTTCGCAGGCTCGTCGCGTCAGCTTTCCTCATGCTTTTTCTTGAGCTGGTTCTCATCCGCTGGCTCGGCGCAAACGTCGTCCACCTTTCCTACTTTTCCAATTTCGTGCTCTTGGGCTCATTCCTGGGCATTGGCGCCGGCTTCCTCATCAGCCGCAAGAGCTGGTCGATCTGGCCGTGGTCGCTGCCTCTGCTGACTGTGCTCATTTTCGCTGTTTCCATTGTCCCACTCGAGGTTGAGCGGGCAGGCGACGAGATCATCTATTTCACTGCGCTCGATATGAGCGGCCCGCCTGCTTGGGTCGTGTTGCCGCTGGTTTTTCTCGCGACGGCTGCCGTGCTTGCTGGCCCTGCCGAGCAGGTCGGGCGCTGCTTTGCCAAATTGCCGCCGCTCATCGCCTATCGCTATGACCTCATCGGTTCTCTCGCAGGCATTATCGCGTTTGGAGTTTTGAGCTTCCTGCACGCTCCTTCGATGGTGTGGGGCCTCATCGTCTTTCCGCTCTATTGGGTGCTGTACGAGCCAGAGAAACGTCGACCGATCCTAATCGGCATGATGCTAGGCATGCTGGCTGTGCTTGGCGGTAAATCGCTGCGCCCGGAAGTGCGTTGGTCGCCTTACTACAAGATTGTAACGCAAGCCTCGCCAACGGACGAGGACGTCTATGGCATCGCTGCCAATGGCGTTCCGCATCAGGTTATCGGCTCGACTGAGTGGAAGCTCGCACAGGGCGAAGGCATTTATGAAATGCCGTACCAGAGGCTTCCAGAGAACTCTTTGCAGGATGTTCTGATCATCGGGGCAGGCTCAGGCTCTGACGTGGCTATCGCTCTTAAGGAAGGTGCACAGAACATCGATGCTGTCGATATCGATCCGCAGATCATGCAGATCGGGCGCGAACTCAATCCCGACCAGCCTTATTCTGATCCCCGCGTGGTAGAGCACGTCAATGATGGTCGCGCGTTTCTCGAGGCCAGCGACAAGAAGTATGACCTGATCCTGTTTGCTTTGCCGGACTCGCTGACGCTGGTGAGCGGCGCTTCACAGATCCGTCTGGAATCCTTCCTGTTTACAGAGGAAGCAATGGCTGCAGTGCGAGAGCGCTTGAAGCCCGATGGCGGCTTTGCGATGTACAACTATTACCGCGAAGGCTGGTTGATTGACCGTCTGGCGCGCACTGCTGAGGGCGCTTTCGGCCATGCCCCTTGCATTGATACGCATGCGAAGATGCAGGCCGTGATCACTATCGCAGCGCAGCCGTCTGACCAGCAATGCGATGAGGTATGGAATGTCGAGAACGCCGATCCAGCATCGGTTGCCTCAAGCGATGATGCGCCTTTCCTGTACTTCAAAGGCGATAGCTTCCCGCAAATCTATCTCATCACAATCATCGGCATTGTGCTGCTGACGTTTGCGACAGTGCGCGTTTTGGGCGGGCCACTTGCGCCCATGCGTCCTTATGCTGACCTGTTTTTCATGGGTGTGGCGTTCCTGTTGCTCCAAACTCGCAGCATCGCGACATTTGCGCTGCTTTTCGGCACCACGTGGTTTGTGAACGCCATCGTGTTCGCTGGGGTCTTGTTGGTCGTATTGTTGGCGGTGGAGCTTACGCGGCGCTTCAAAACGCCTTCGCTGCCAGTCATCTATTGCGCGATTGTAGCTTCGCTTGCGCTCTCTTGGTTCGTGCCCGACGCGGCATTGCTGCAATTGCCAGCCATACCGCGCGCCTTTGCGGCATGTGGGCTCGCGTTCCTTCCGATCTTCCTGGCAAACGTCGCATTCTCCAAACGCTTCCAGCAATCTGGAGATTCTCAGGCAGCTTTCGCAATCAATCTTTTGGGTGCGATTGTTGGCGGGTGTTTGGAATACACCGCATTATTGCTTGGCTACAATAATCTGCTGATCCTTGTTGGTGCAGTATACCTCTTGGCCTTCGCGTTCCTGCCGAAGGAAGCGCGGCCAAGTGCTGCGACCGCATAGGGCAACCGCTCGCAAACCAGTGGAAAGGCATCCACTTTGCGTTGCAGTCTGATATAGGTTCTTCACCATCGGTTGAGGATTGCAATTATGCGTGTCGGTTGTCCCAAAGAGATCAAGAATCACGAATATCGCGTTGGCCTGACGCCTGAAAGCGCGCGCGAGCTTGTCGCTAACGGTCATGAAGTCTGGATCGAAAGCGGTGCAGGTTTAGGTATCGGCGCTTATGACAGCGACTATTCAGCTGCAGGTGCGACAGTCGTTGAAGGGCCGGACAGCATTTTCGCTGAATGCGAGATGGTGGTGAAGGTTAAGGAGCCGCAGGCAGAAGAGCGCGCGAAACTTCGCGAAGGCCAGATCCTTTATACCTATCTTCATTTGGCACCTGATCCGGAGCAAACTGCCGATCTGGTCAAGTCTGGCGTTACCGCGATTGCCTATGAGACAGTGACAGGGCCAGGAGGCACATTGCCGCTGCTCAAGCCGATGAGCCAGGTCGCGGGCCGGATGAGCATTCAGGCAGGCGCGACCGCTTTGGAGAAAGCCCATGGCGGCAGAGGCGTATTGATCGGCGGTGTACCGGGGGTGATGCCAGCGAAAGTCGCGGTCATTGGCGGGGGCGTCGTAGGCTTCAACGCGGCGCAAATGGCCGCTGGCCTAGGCGCGGATGTGACTATCCTTGACCGCGATCCCGAGGTGCTCGAGCGAGTGGGTATTCATTTTGAAAGCCGTGCGAAAACGCGCTTCTCTAATGTTGCGAACCTGTACGATGCAGTGTGTCAGGCGGACCTTGTAATTGGTGCGGTCCTCATCCCGGGCGCGGCTGCTCCAAAACTTGTCAGTCGTGAAACGCTTAAGGACATGCAGCCCGGTTCTGTGCTCGTTGACGTTGCGATCGACCAGGGCGGATGCTTTGAAACATCAAAGCCGACGACGCATGCGGAACCGACGTATATTGTCGACGATGTCGTGCATTACTGCGTGGCCAATATGCCGGGTGCGGTCGCGCGGACCAGCACTTACGCGCTTAACAATGTGACGTTGCCCCACGCATTGCGCATTGCTCAAATGGGCTGGAAGGAAGCGTTGAGAGCTGACAGCAACCTGGCGGCTGGTCTCAATGTCCATGAAGGCAAGGTCGCTTATCAAGCGGTGGCTGAAGAGCTCGGTTACGACTACGTTCCCGTGGACGACTTGCTGAACTGAGCGCTCTTGATGCCGCTTTCAGCCACGCCAATTTGGGACATATCCCAACGCATCGGAACTTCGACACCACTGTGGCCGGGAGAACCGTCCGTGCAGCTTTCACGCCATGCTGAAATTGGCGACGATTGCCCCGTCAATGTCGGAGCGCTCACTCTGGGATTACACACAGGTACGCATGCCGATGCGCCCTTGCACTACAGCAATAATAGCGCGGCTAGCGCTGATACGCAGCTGGAGCCCTATATGGGGCCTTGCGTTGTGACTGATGTGCGCGGCTGTGGTGGGCGAGTAGAAGTTAAAGACTGCGACTGGGATGCACTTTCAGGGGCTCAGCGTGTTCTGTTCCGAACTTATGAGAAGTTCCCTCATGACCGATGGGACGAGAACTTTGCGGCGATTGCTCCAGAGGTTGTGGCGCGTTTGCGTGATAGCGGTGCGCTATTGATCGGGACGGATACACCTTCATTGGATCCGCAGAATTCCAAGACCATGGATGCGCATAAGGAAGTGCTGCGCGGCGACATGCGTATTCTGGAAGGCCTCGTGCTCGATGAAATTGCAGCTGGAGAATATGAGCTTATCGCGCTGCCGCTTGCGATTGAAGGCGGGGATGCAAGCCCGGTGCGGGCTGTCCTCCGGGAGATAGGATGATGGCAAGCATGTTGGAAGCTGTCGAGCCTATGGATGCGGCCGATCCGCTGCGGCATTTTCGCGAAGAGTTCGTTTTGCGCGAAGGGCTGATCTATCTCGATGGGAACTCGTTGGGCGCGCTTCCTAAAACGACGCTTGAACGAATGCAGCACACACTCTCGCAGGAATGGGGGCAGGGGCTTATCAGCAGCTGGACAGAAGCGGACTGGATCGAAGCGCCGGGACGGATTGCTGACAAAATAGCCCCATTGATCGGAGCTGGCGCAGGAGAGGTTGTGGCTTGCGACTCCACTTCAGTGAATATTTTCAAGGCATTGAGTGCGGCTTTGTCACTACAGAGTGATCGCAAAATCATGCTTACAGAAGCCGGAAACTTCCCGACTGATGCGTATATGATGCAAGGCTTGGCGAAGTCTGGCGGGGCTGCTTACGAATTCCTAGCCGTTCCCCGCGACCGTATTTTAGAAGCGCTCAATGACGATGTTGCAGTGCTCTTGCTGACCCACGTCCATTACAAGACTGCGTCCATGTATGACATGGCAGAAGTAACACGGCGCGCACACGAAGTCGGTGCTCTTGTCGTTTGGGACTTAAGCCACAGCACGGGAGCCGTTGAGGTCGACCTCAATGGTGCGAACGCTGATTTTGCGGTTGGCTGCGGGTATAAATATTTGAACGGAGGCCCCGGCGCGCCTGCCTTCCTCTACGCTGCGAAACGTCATCATCATGCTCAACCGATCCTGTCCGGCTGGTTTGGTCACGCTCGTCCATTCGGATTTGAGGAAGACTATGAGGCCGTTGCCGGGATTGACCGTTTCCAATGTGGCACCCCGTCTATTCTAAGCATGGCAGCTCTTGAATCCGGGGTTGATCAGCTTCTCAGGGCTGATCCAGCAGCCGTCCGCCAGAAGTCCATCTCGCTATCCGAACTTCTGGTCAAGGAGATGGAGCCGCTTTGCGAGGAATTTGGCTTCGTACTCGCAAGCCCGACCGACCCGGCGCAACGCGGGAGCCATGTCGCCTATTCGCATCCGAATGCCTATGCGATGGTGCAAGCCTTGAAGGCACGCGACGTGATCGGTGACTTCCGGACACCGGACACCATCCGCTTCGGGATCACTCCGCTTTATCTACGCTTTGCCGATATGGTCGGAGCGGTACAGCGCCTGCGCCAAGTTTGTGAGCAGCGGGAATGGGAGCGCGCTGAATATCAGACGCTTTCTGCGGTCACGTAACGAGCAAGGGAGGTGTGAGCCGGCAACCTAGAAGTACCCGGCTCACCATGTCTCAACTCACCCGAAGAATTCGGTCTGCATGTGCTGTTCGAGCATTGAGAGGCCTGCAAGGCGCACATCTGCCAACATATTCAGGCCCATCAAATCTGTGCCGAACACTTCAGCTGCCCAAGGATCGCTTGCTCCGCCGCCGCTGGCTGAACCCATCGGTCCGCCTGTGTCGCTACCGTCCTTGTCCGCTAGTTCAGGTCTTGCGACCGGATCATCAGACTTTGTGGTATCGAAGGTCGTCTCTTGGCTGGCTGTTTCACCGAACCAGTCACTCCAAGTGCTTTCGTCATAACCGTTGGCTGTCAGATAATCGATGACCTGCTGCTCAGACTGATAGTTAGCATAACGAATATTTCCATCGCCATGCATCAGTGCGCGCAGATAAGCCGTGCCGTCTGTAAGGGCAAAATAGACTTCCTGAATGCCGTCATTGTTGTAGTCTTCAGCGCCGAGCACACGGTTGATATTCTGGATCGAAAGGTCGTTTTGGAAGCGAACCTGACTGTCGTTAGGGCTTCCCGCCGCAACATCACCGGATGCGACCAATGGATCGATGTAAATGCCGGCCACACGCGTTTCGCCCGCCCAGCTGTGATCATCGAAGTATACCAGTCCGTCTTCGGCGGTGCCGATGGTCGCAAACCGACCGATCGCGTTATTGACTAGGATCTGGTCGATGTCGCCATCACCATTGATGTCTGCCGCACCGATCCGCAACCAATTCCCGTTGCCGCCCAAAGCGTTCCCGTCAAAATCGCGGACGTTGTTCATTGCCTGCTGATAGACACTGGGATCAGCAGTGTTGAAATTCACTGAGATACCGGTTCCAGGGAGGAGCCGGATAGTCTGATCGTCGAATTGCAGGAATTCAATATTGGTCAGCGTATCTGTGCCATCAGCTCCTGCGACGCGCCACACACCGATCGAGGTTTGAGTGACGGTATATGCCGAACGATTGCCGGACACGGCTGCTGTGTCGACATTGCTGCCGCCGTCGATCTGATCGTTGCCGCCGCCGCCGCTTAACCAGTTTGCCACATCATTGCCGATCAATGTATCACTGCCGGAGCCTGAGGCTACACGCTCTATGATTGTTCCCCGCGCAATGCTCATATTCCCCGTGCGCCCGCCGACATTGGAAAACGTCTCAGGGTTCAAATTGATGAGCTGGGCTGCACTGGTGTTGGTAAACGCGACCAGGTCATCACCACCGTGATCGATAATCGCGAATGCATTGTTGTAGGCAAACGTGAAGTCAAAAACCGCGCGTCCGGTGTTGTTGTTTACGCCGTAGACATTGTCTTCTGTACGGGTGCTTGTCGCTTCACCATATGCGGTTTGGATCGCGACGATATCGGCGCTCATAGGCGTGACAGTGAAGAGGCGGCTGAAGCCCTGATCGTTGAAGAAGGCGTTCTCGCGCTGGCTGAAATACGACATGACAGTCGTTGCCCAACTGTCATTGAGATAGAGCGCGTCTTGAACGTAACTCGCTGTGCTATTGTAATTACCACCATGACCGAGTCCCAGCGCATGGCCGATCTCGTGGATGTAAGTCTGGAAGGAATAGCTGTTCAGCGTTGTTCCAGAGTTGACGAGCCATTGTGTTGATACATTGACTTCTGAAAGCGTGATGAAACCATTTTCGCGGAAGGTCCGCGCGAACGCGCCGTCTTCATCGTCGTCAAAAACGATCTGGCCGCCCGAAGCCACTTCATTGAATGACACACCCATGACGTCGCTCCACAAGCTTAAGGCTTCGCGAGCAAGGAATTGGCCTTCTGCTGTGAGAGCGGTAATATTGACGTCGATGGTCCCGCCTTCGGAAACATTGAACCGGCGCTCATTTCCATCGCCACCCCAGTAGCCGCTAAGCAGCTGATCGGCGATCTGGTCGTTATTGAATTCCTGCAGAGGCGGCGCAATTCGCGCCTCCAGCTGATATGCCCCCGAAGAGCCGTCCCCCCAACCGCCGATGTCGATGTAGTAAGTGCCGCTTGTCTCAACGCTGGCCAGTACTCGCGAATAGGTGCCTGAGCTATCATCGTTCCAGGCGATCACATTTCCGTTGGCATCGCGCAGAGTAATAGTGGTGTCTGCATCGCTGCCGCCACCAGTGTTATTGGTCAGGAACTCATAACGTTCGCCAGCAGTGAGTGTCACTGCATACCAGTCACGATCGCCCGTCTGGTTTATCGAACTGTCGACGGTTGTGCCCAGTGTGATATTGCCTGCCGTCGCGGCTGTGCCGCCCACATCATCATTGGTCGGGCGTGAACTTGAAAGAAAATATTGCCCGGTGGACGTATCCCAGCCATCCACGCCGAGATAGTAGGTTCCACTGGTCGTGGCAGTAAAAATAATCTCTGAATAGATTAGACGCGCACCAAAATTGGCATCATCGTTATAGGCGAGTTGATTGCCATTGCTGTCGTAGAGAGTCAGCTCGCTATCCGGCAGTCCTCCCCCCGGCAGAAAGACAGTGAAAGTGTAAGTCTCACCAGCTGTCAGGTTGATAGCAAACCAGTCAGCGTCAGCCGCCGTGTCAATTGTGCTTGTGACGTAAGAGCCTGGAGTGAGCGTTTCCGTCGTCGAAGTGTCGCCAGGGATTGTATCTGTCGAATTGGTGGTGGGATTGCCCGGCTGAAACTCCTTGCCGTCCCCGTCATGAGCGTGACAGCCTGAACAAGCGCATCCGTCGTAGTGGAAAGGAGTCTTCGTCACACCTTGTGTGCTGTTGGTGAGCGAATTGGATGTGCTGAAAAACACATCGCCCCGGCGCGCATCAATCATCGACTGTTCAAGCATTTGTAGTCCCTATCATTCCTTCAAGAAATCGCGACCGATCCCGGTTCGCGTTTCTGCCATCTATTGAGCCATTGCCCGCGCAACAGCATCAACAAGATCGTCCAAGTCTTTTTGTAAAACGGGTCTGTCCATTACATCCAGACCAAGTACCACCGTCTTCTCAGCACCTTTTAACGGGTGAGTTGTGAGTGTGGCCTGAATTGATCCGCGCTTCTGAATTTCCAGCGTTAAATCGCGTTTATCGTGAGCTTCACCATCCCCAAGCACGACATCAATACGCTTTTCAAAACCTTCACACAGAGCCATCGGCGACGCGCTTGTATTCACAAATTCAATGCCGGAAATTGAGCAATTGCTTGAGGCATTCTCATGCGCGACAACGGATTGCGATACCAAGGTCGCCGCTATCGCGATAAACAATTTGTCTGTGGCGAACATGGATTACGCTCAATTTCTCCGACCTACTTCTCAAAAACTAAGCGATTCAACTTACCAGCGCAATGCGAGGAATGGTAAACAGAAAGTGTTTTGCGATGAGTCCATCCGGACACGACCGCCGTCAGCCAAAGAACTCCGCATACATTTGCTGTTCGACGAGAGACATTCCAGCGATTCTGGCATCTGAAAGCGCAATTGCGCTCGACATATCGCCGATCATTGTTTCACCGACCAATGAACCTGTACCAGTCGAGCCCGAGCCATCATTGTCGTTTTTGTCAACTGCCAAGGGTTGCGATACCGGATCATTTGGCTCGTCAGAAGCACTTGCGGTTTGGGAAGCTGCCGCAACAGGAGTCGTAAACCAGTCGCCAAAAGTGCTTTCGTCGTACCCATTGGCGGTCAGATAATCGATCACCTGCTGTTCTGACTGGTAGTTGGCATATCGAATGTTCCCATCGGCATGCATCAGCGCGCGCAGATAGGCTGTTCCGTCTGTCAGTGCGAAGAAGACCTCCTGAATGCCGTCCCCGTCATAGTCGTCCGCACCAAGGACGCGATTGATGTTCTGGATTGCCAGATCGTTCTGGAACCGCGTCTGGCTGTCAAACGGGCCGCCTGCAACCACATCGCCTGATGCCACTAGCGGATCGATATATGTGCCTGCAACGCGCGTTTCGCCGCCCCAAGAGTAATCCTCGAAATAGACCAATCCATCTTCTGCGGTCGCGACGGTCGCAAAGCGTCCGATCGCGAAGTTGACGAGGATCTGATCGATGTCACCATCGCCATTTATGTCCGCTGCTCCGATACGGAGCCAGAAGCCATCGCCACCCAGACCATTGCCGTCGAAGTCACGGATGTTGAACATCGCATCCTGATAAACGCTTGGGTCAACGGTATCGAAATTCACGGCAATGCCTTCGCCGCGGTAAAGACGCACAGTCTCATCGTCGAATTCAGCGTACTCGATTTCTTCTAGCCAGTCAGTGCCATCAGGCCCAACGACTTGGAAAATGCCCAGTTGCGTTTGGGTTATGGTGTAGTCCGCCCGGTTGCCGCTGAAGACAGCCGTATCGATATGCGTGCCGCCATTCATAAAGTCATCGCCAAGGCCGCCGATCAAGCGGTCATCAAGCGCGCCTCCAAACATGGAGTCCGCCCCTCCAAAGCCTTCGAGGATGTCGAAACCGAATTGGCCCTGAAGGCTATCGTCGTCATCCTGACCGACCAAACGGTCATTGCCGGACCCGCCCACGAGGTTGTTGAACTCAGCGCCACCGAAGATGACATCGTCCCCGATATTCCCGAAAACCGAAACGGAGGTGTTTGTAACTCCGCGGAAGTCGACGGTATTTCCGTCTGGGCTGAGGTATGTGAAACCTGGTGCGACAGACAGAGCAAGCGCGCCGCCATCTGCAATCCGTAGCTCTGTCGCGGTCAAGCCTTGCAAAGACTGAATCTGTGCGATGGTGAGCAGAACCGCTCCATTTACGTTCAGGTTCTCGATATCGGCCGGCAGCGTAAAGCCGGTCAGGTCCAGGAGCTCGCCGCCTGGCGCGTTCAGGTTAAGGGTGTCGATGCCGTCGCCACCGCTAATCTGGTCAGTAGCGTCGAAGAACTCTATTGATATTGTATCATCGCCCGCGCCGCCAAAGACCGTGGCGGTTCCAACCCCGTTGATTGCGATGCCGTCATTCCCGCCGCCGCCATTAACGAAATTATCTCCGTCGCCAAACAGGTTGAAACCGTCGTCTTGAGCGCCGCCGGTGAAATGGTTATTGCCGCCCGACGAGACCACGCGGGTTCGAATGTCCCCGACTACAACCGTGTCGTTGCCGCCACGCACATCGATACCGACTTCGATATCTGTCTGGTTTGATGAGGGATTTGCGATCCCTTGATCCGGTCCGATGATATTGTCATCGCCATCGCCACTAACGACGTTGAGCACGTAGATATCAGGGCCGGACAGATCGACCGTGTTGCCTCCATCACCGAACGAAAGCTCTGTTACTTCGAAACCACCGGTTGGCGTGAACGGTGTGTTGTCGGTAATACGCATGCGGCTTGCAGCAATAAATTCGAATGCCGCGAATTCGGCCGCCGTGCCTTCAAGATAGGTGTTGCCGGAAAATTCGATCCGCTCGATGCTGACGAATGGCAAGTCTGTGCCGATGTTATACTCGACCAGTTCGACGCCCTGATTTGAACCAATTACGCGGACCGTATCGGTCCCTGCGCCGCCGTCGATAAGCGTATCTAGCGCTGGATTTTCGCTAGGATCGAGGCCGGGCTCGCTGGAGAAGTCGAAGATGAAGAGGTCATCGCCATCGCCGCCATTGAGCGTATCGGCGCCTGCACCACCAATGATGGTGTCGTCTCCGCCCAAAGCGTTGATTGTGTCATTCCCGTCGAAGCCGCTTATGGTTTCTGCAAGATCTGTCCCGTCGAGCGTATCAGGGTCCGGAGTGCCTTCAAGTGGCGGACCAAACTGGTTTTCGCCGCTCGGCAGGATGCCGCCGAAATTATATGCGGTGAACTCTTCAGGCGCGACATTCGGGAAGAACAGCGAATAGGCAAAAAAGGCGTCAGCAAATGGAGCGATGTGGATGACAGAGCCTTCGCCATTGGCCTCGAGCACGAAATGGCCGGTGCCGAACGGATTGGCAAATCCGTCATAATCAAACAGCTCGACTTCCTGAAGCTGTGAGAAATCGATTACATCGCCGTTATCGCCTGCTTCGAAGTCCGTGAACGTCGCAATTCCGGGATCCACCAGGGGTAGAGAGGAAAGCGCGACGACATCCGAGCCTGTCCCCAGTGTGACCGACACGCCGGTCCCAAAAAGCAATAGATCGAGCCGATCATCATCGGCCCCAAGATCTATTGATCCGCCAGCGCCTTCTGCGCCATAACGAACCCTGTCTTGACCCGCGCCAGTAGTGACGGTCGGGTTCACGCCCGGAGGAGCATCTGGTTCCGGGTCCAGGCTAGAGAACTCAACCAGTACTTCGTCGTTGCCAGCCCCGCCTTCGACAAGGTCGTTCTCGCCGCGAGATACTATGTAGTCATTGCCATTGCCGCCGCGCAGGATATTCGTTCCGCCGCCGCCGAAGATCTGGTCATTGCCTTCGCCGCCATCAATGGTGTCATCGCCTGCTTCGCCGAACAGACGATCATCGCCGTCACCACCATCAATTGTGTCATCGCCTTCGCCGCCAAAGACTTCATCATTGCCGCCGAGTGCCTGAATATCATCATCGTTCTCAGTGCCGTTGATGACTTCAGGATCATCTGTTCCAGTGATTACGTTCATGACCCGTCCCCCGATTGCTCAACCCACGCGCGACCCCGTTGCGCAACTGGATTCTCGAATAGTCGAATAAGTAGAGTTACTTGGGCCTGCTGTCATCCATTTTCGCGTCAGAGGACTTGTTTGTTTCAGGACGTGTCAGATTGCGGCACGAAAATTGCGTGGACTTGCAGAAGTTCTTAGGCTTGGCTGCCGACATTCATGTGTGCGAACTCCTCTTTGCCTTTTTGAGAATGTCTGCCAGAAATGGCGCCTATGGCTTCGACAACCGAATTCACCAAAATCCCGCAACCTCCCGGCCAGCCGATTATCGGCAATGCATTAACCGTTGATGCCAATCGGCAGATCCAGTCGCTGATGGAACTGGCGGAGGAATACGGACCGATCTTTCAGCTCGACATGATGGGCACGTCGCTTGTCATCGTCTCCGGTGCCGATCTTGTAGCTGAAGTTTGTGATGAAAAACGCTTCGACAAGACAGTACGCGGCCCATTGAAACGCTTGCGCCTGATCGGCGGCGACGGCCTGTTCACAGGCGATACGGACGACCCTAACTGGTCGAAAGCACACAATATTTTGCTGCCATCATTCAGCCAGAAAGCCATGGGCAGCTATCTGCCGATGATGATCGACATCGCGAGCCAGCTCATGCTCAAATGGGAGCGGCTGAATTCCGATGATGTTATTGATGTGCCCAAAGACATGATCCGTCTGACGCTGGATACGATCGGCGTATGCGGCTTCGGGTACCGCTTCAATTCCTTTTATCGCGAGGATTTTCATCCCTTTATCGCCGCTTTGACCCGCACTCTTGAGACAACTCTCACTATGCGCGGACTGCCCGGCGAAAAGCTGATGAAGCGCCAGCAGATCGAGCAATTGGGCCAAGATGCGGCGTATATGAACAATCTCGTCGACGAGATCATTCGAGAACGACGGCAGACAGGCGGAGATGGACCGGAAGATCTGCTAGACTTCATGCTGTCCGGACGAGATCCTTTGACCGGTGAGCGGCTGTCGGACGAGAATATCCGCTATCAGATAAACACGTTCCTGATTGCAGGTCATGAAACCACATCCGGCCTGCTTTCTTTCACGCTCTATTACCTGCTGAAGAACCGCGATGTGTTGCAGCGCGCCCATGCGGAAGTCGATCAAGTGCTTGGGCGCAATATCGACCGCGTGCCAACGCTCTCCGACATTGGCAAGCTGAGCTATGTTCGCGCAATCCTGCTTGAGGCTTTGCGGCTGTGGCCGACTGCACCTGCATTCGGGCTCGCGCCGTTCAAGGACGAAGTTCTGGGCGGCAAGTACCTCATTCCCAAAAACACCTTCACGACTGTCCTCATCCCCTCGCTCCACCGCGACACGAGCGTCTGGGGCGACAATCCCGAAGCCTTCAATCCGGATAATTTCAGCGCTGAGGCTGAGGCGAAGCGCAATCCGGCCGCTTACAAGCCTTTCGGTAACGGCCAGCGCGCATGCATTGGCCGTCAGTTCGCGATGCAGGAAGCGATCCTTGTGCTTGGCATGATCCTGCAGCGCTTCGACCTGTTCGACCCCAATGGATACGAGCTCGACATCAAGGAAACGCTGTCGATCAAGCCGGATGAGTTCTTCATCAAAGCGCGGCTGCGCGACGATGTTGAGCGGGGTGGGGTGGAGACTGCTGAGGAAACCACATCGGTCATTCCAGCCAACGCAAAGCCTGTCCCATCGCACGGGACGCCGCTGCTGGTTCTGTACGGTTCCAATCTGGGCTCGAGCGAAAGCTTTGCGCGCGAGCTGGCGCAGAGATCGGAATTCAGCGGCTTTGATGTGACCATGGCTTCGCTTGATGCTTACGTTGGCAAGGTTCCGACCCAAGGCGCGGTCGCCATCGCCTGCGCATCCTACAATGGCATGCCGCCGGACAATGCTGCCAAGTTCGTCGACTGGCTGGAAGAGACCGAAGACACGCTCGAAGGCGTGTCATACTGCGTTCTCGGCTGCGGCAATTCGGACTGGGCGGCGACTTTCCAGGAAGTTCCGCGCAAGATCGATGCGCGACTGGAGGCTTTGGGCGCCAACCGGATTGTGAGCACTGAAGAGCTCGATGCGCGCGGCGATGTCGATACGCAGTTCCATGATTGGCTTGATGCTGCTGTGCCTGAGGTCGCGAAGACCTTCGGTGTCGATCTCGATCTGGCGACAGAGGCGGTCACCGAGCCGCTTTACAAAGTCGAAGTCACGAACAGCGTCACAGCTGACCCTGTCGCTGACCGTGTCGGTGCGCAGCCTGTCGAAATGCTTCGCAATGTCGAGCTGAAAGACACGAGCATCCCCGATGCGCGCTCGACCCGTCATATCGAAGTGAAACTTGCAGACGGGATGGACTACGAGCCGGGCGATCATCTGTGCGTCGTGCCGGTCAATGATGACGCGATTGTCGCACGGTTACTGCGCCGCTTTGGGTTGGATCACGACACCTATGTCCGTGTGGAATCGCGCAGCGATATGCGTGGTCCGTTCCCTAGTGGCAGCACGTTCTCCGTCCTCAATCTCGCGCGCAATGCTGGTGAGTTACAAGCGGTTGCAACGCGCAAGGATGTCGCGACGCTCGCGCGCCATGCCGAATGCCCCAATTCGCGCTCTGCGCTTGAAGCACTGGCAAAGCCTGCCGATGATGGCGAAGACCTTTATGCAAGCGAGGTGCTGGCCAAACGCAAATCGGTGCTTGATCTGCTGGAAGAATTCCCGGCGTGCGAATTGCCGCTGGCGGTCTTCCTTGAGCTCATCCCGTTCATGAGCCCGCGCTATTATTCGATCTCCTCCTCGCCAGAAACAGCGCCGGGTCAATGCTCGATCACTGTCGGTGTCGTCAAAGATCCAGCGCTGTCGGGCAAAGGCGAGTTTAAAGGGACATGCTCCAATTATCTGGCGGAGCTGGAGCCGGGCGCGCACTTCAAGGCCGTTGTTCGCAAGCCAACCGCGAACTTCCGCTTGCCCGATGAGCCTGCGACCCCGATCATTATGGTCGGACCCGGCACTGGCATCGCGCCATTCCGCGGATTCCTGCAGCAACGCGCAATCCTGAAAGAGCAAGGCAAGGACCTTGGCGAAGCCATGCTGTTCTTCGGTTGCCGCCATCGCGACCACGATTTCCTCTATCGCGACGAGCTGGAGCAATATGACCGCGACGGGATTGTGGACCTGCATACTGCCTTCTCGCGAGAGGAAGCAGGCCGTACCTATGTGCAAGACCTGATCACGCAGCAAGCGGGCAAGATTTGGAGCCTGATCGAGCAAGGCGCACATATCTACATTTGCGGTGATGGCGCACGGATGGAGCCCGACGTGCGGCGCGCGCTAATCGCGATCTGCGCGGACAAGCGCGGCTGCAGCGCAGATGAAGCTGCGGAGTGGATCGACCAGATGATGGAGCAGGAACGCTACCTGCTCGATGTATGGGTCGGCTAAGCCCGCTTACGCCGTTCAAGCAAAACGTTTCGCAATCGGCAGCTCGCGCAAGCGTTCGCCCGTCGCGGCAAAGATCGCATTGGTAAGCGCAGGAGCCGCCGGTGGCACTCCGGGCTCGCCTGCTCCGCCAACAGGCACAGGGCCGCTGTTGATGATGTCGACAGTGATGTCCGGCACTTCATTCATCCGCATCATGCGGTAGTCGTGGAAGTTGCTTTGCTGGACGGCGCCATCGACCAGATCTAGCTCGCCATAGAGCGCGGCTGTCAGTGCGAAGACAATCCCGCCTTCGATCTGGTTGCGGAAACCATCAGGGTTCATGACATAGCCTGCATCGCAGACGGCCCAGATGTTGTTGAGCTTGGGCGCGCCGGAGCTCATTTCGACGTCAATGACTTGCGCAACGATAGTGCCAAAGCTTTCGACGATCGCCACGCCTTTGCCGGTGCCTTCTTCGCGTTCTTCGTTCCAATTGGAAAGCTCCGCCACGCGCTGCAAGACAGCGGCATGACGCGGGGCTTCTGAAAGCATGCTCAAGCGATAGGCAACCGGGTCCTGGCCTGCCGCTTCTGCTGCTTCATCAATAAAGCTCTCGATGAAAAAGCCATGTTGCGAATGGTCGACAGAACGCCATGCGGCCGTTCCCAGCAGCAGCTCCGCTTCCGCCGTACGTACAAGCGTGTTGGGGATCGAATAGATGCCGGGAACGCTGGCTTCTGCGGGATCAAGGCGCTGCGTGAAGACATTGTTATAGCTGACGAGCTTGCCGTTTTCGTCCAGTCCGCCTGTAAACCGGCTGATGTCCGCGGGGCGATAATTGGACTTCTGCGTATCTTCCTCACGTGACCAGATCATCTTGACCGGCTGGCCGATCTCTTTCGCGATCCGCGCTGCCATAGTGACGTAGTCATTCTCCAGCCGGCGCCCGAATGCGCCGCCCAGATAGGGGTGGTGGATAGTGACATCATCCTTGCTGATATCGAGCGCGTCGGCCGCTGCACTGCGCGCCATCAGCGGCACTTGCGTGCTGGTCCAGATATCGCATTTGGTGTCGCCATCCTCATCACGCACCCAAGCCGTGCAATTGATTGGCTCCATCGGAGCATGGGCGAGATAGGGTACGCGGTATTCCGCTTCGAGTTTCGTTTCAGCGTTGTTGAACGCTGCGATAGCATCGCCTTTCTCAGCGGCAGTATCGCCGCCTTCAAGGCCCGCTTCATCAAGCGCCGATGTGATGACAGCAAACTGGTCTGCCGTGTTTCGGATCGCGCTTTCCGGTTCGCTGAAATCAGCTTTGACAGCGTTCAAGCCTTGTTGCGCATGCCAATAGCCGTCTGCAACCACAGCGACGAAATCGCCCATGTCGAGGACCTTGGCTACGCCGGTCATTGCCTCGGCCGCCGAGCCGTCGACGCTTGTGGTTGTTGTGCCGGGGGCAGGGGAACGGCGAACTGCAGCATAGACCAGATCGAGCCCCTCAGGAGCGGCATCGATCCCGAATTGTGCAGCTCCTTTGATCTTCGGAGGGATGTCCGTGCGCGGCGTACTCTTGCCCATCAGTCTGTATTCGCTCGGGTCTTTGAGCTTGGGTGACTGGTCCATCGGCTGGTCTGCAGCTGCGGCTGCAAACTCGGCATATGGTGCTTCCTTGCCGGAGCCTTCGTGGATCAGCATGCTCTTGCGCGTAACGATCTCGCTTGCCGGAACGTCCCAGGCGTCCGCTGCGGCGCCAACCAGCATCTTGCGCGCGGCTGCGCCGGCGACCCGCATCTGGTACTGCCCGGTCGAACGGATCGAGGATGAGCCTCCTGTGATCATCACGTCACCCAAGCGACTGATCTGTTTAAACAGCCCGTCCCAGGTCGGCTCGAGCCAATCGGCGGCATTCATTGTGAACGGGGCCAGGAACATGCGTGCGGTGTCATTGACGACATAGCTGCCGTCGGTTGGCGCTTGCATCACGCGCACGAGATTCCAGTCTGCATCAAGCTCGTCTGCGAGCATTTGTGCCAGCACAGAGTGCACGCCTTGGCCCATCTCGCAATGCGGGACGATGGCTGTGACGATATTGTCCGCGTCGATCTTGACCCAGCTGTTCACGAGCTCCTCGCCTGCGCCGCCGGCCACTAACGGTTTCAACTTGCTGACGGGATTCCCGGAGCGAACGCCCACACCGATGAGGAGCGCGCCGCCGGCTAGAACGCCAGCTCCGATAAAGCCTCGCCGTGTCCATTTGGCTGCGCGCGAGCGTTCTGGCTTGCTGCTCTTCAAAGTGCTCATGCGGCGTCTCCCTCGGCCTGCGAGACTTCAATGCCAGCAGCCACTTTGATCGCGCGGCGAATGCGGGTGTAAGTCCCGCAACGGCAGATGTTGCCGGACATGGCATTGTCGATGTCTTCGTCGCTGGGGCGAGGGTTATCGCGCAATAGAGCGGTGGCCGCCATGATCTGGCCGGATTGGCAATAGCCGCATTGCGGCACCTGCTCGCTGATCCATGCCTTCTGGACCGCGCTCAATTCCCCATCAGGTCCCGCGATCCCTTCAATCGTCGTGATTGAGCGGCCTTCTGCAACGGAGATCGGTGTCGAGCACGAACGCAAAGGCTGACCATCCAGATGAACCGTGCAAGCGCCGCATTGCGCGATCCCGCAGCCGAACTTGGTTCCGCTCATGCCGAGGGTCTCGCGAACAACCCAAAGGATCGGCATGTTGGGATCAACGTCCGCGGTCAGCGGCTCTCCGTTCAGAGTGAATTTCGCCATGATTGTCCTTCGATTGGCCTGTGCAGCCGTGTGAGTTGCACGGTGCAATCTATCTCAGAGCAGCCGCCAAGGGAAGGGACAGGACTTGGCATCGGTCTGTCGCACTTGCGTGGCAAATAAAGACTGGCCATAGTCGCACGCGGGATCAGGCGCCTCGCGCGCTGAATTGGGAGAGATATGTCATGCGTTTTCCGCTTGGGGTCGGGCTATTCGTTGCACCATTGCTAGTGCTTTCTGGCTGTACGAATGAAAGCGCCAAGGACGACATGCCGCTTGGCGATCCGGGCTATGAAGAAGAGCTGCAAGCGCAACTGCTCGACGCAAAGCCAGGCGATGTCATCACGATCCCGGAAGGCAAGTTTCCCTTCACACGCAGCCTCAGTCTGACAGTCGATGGCGTTACCATTCGCGGGGCTGGAATGGACAAATCGATCCTGTCCTTTGCAGGGCAGGTCGCAGGCGCAGAGGGCCTGCTCGTTACCGCAAACGACTTCACGATCGAGAACCTGGCCATTGAAGATACAGTGGGCGACGCTCTCAAGATCAGTGAAGGGACAAACATCATCATTCGCGGCGTTCGGACCGAGTGGACCGATGGCTACAAGACCGAAAATGGCGCTTACGGCATATATCCGGTTCAAACGACCAATGTCCTGATGGAAGACAATGTCGCGATCGGTGCGTCCGATGCCGGCATTTACGTGGGGCAGTCCGCCAATGTGATCGTGCGGCGCAACCGCGCTGAGTACAATGTTGCAGGGATCGAGATCGAAAACACAGTCGATGCCGATGTTTACGAGAATGTCGCCACCAACAATACGGGCGGCATTCTTGTCTTCAACATGCCGAACCTGCCGCAACTGGGCGAGCGCACACGCGTCTTCAACAACACGGTCGTCAGCAACAATACCGAGAATTTCGGTCATGAAGGAACGCCTGTTGCTAGCGTTCCTGCGGGCTCCGGCATCGTCATTACGTCGAATGACAAGGTCGAGGTGTTCGACAACGAGATAAAAGACAATCAGACCGCCAACATCATCGTCTCCAGCGTGTATTCGACCAACTATTCTGGCATGAGCGCGCAGCCGAATTACGATCCTTATCCGGAAGGGATCTACATCTATGGCAATGACCTGTCCGGCGGCGGAGATTCTCCTGACGGATTGGATCTGAAAACACTCAAAACTGTGATGTTCGGCATCAATGGCGCGTTTCCAGATGTGCTGTGGGATGGATTCTTCAACGAGGACAAGCTTGTTGACGGCGCATTGCCTGTCGAGGAACGCATTTGCATCGACAATGGAGATGCCGGGATCATCAACGTCGATGGGCCGAACGACTATTCCGATCCTTCAACCGACGATACTGCGCATAAATGCACACTGCCGAAGCTTCCTGCAGTTGAGCTCGCTCTGGCGGCAGAATGAGAACACCGCGCTTACTGGTTGCGGCTGGATTGTCTGCCGCATTGGCTTTGCTTGGGTCTTGCAGCGATGATGCGCGGCAAAGCCCTGAGCTTGCCGTATCAACCACGCCTGTATTCCACGCAGAAGGCATGCCTGAACGCCTAAGCGATTGGAATCTGGTGCGCATTGAAGCAGGCGAGCTTGCGCTCAATGACCGCGTCACGCCCTATGATCTCAACTCGGCGCTGTTCACAGATTACGCGCACAAGCTTCGTACTGTGTGGCTGCCCGCAGGGCAGGCGGCGCAATATGATGCTGAGACAGTGTTCGACTTTCCCGTTGGCACTGTCATTTCCAAGACGTTCTACTACCCAAGGTCCGACGGGGCAGAGCTGTCCTTGGAGCCTGATCAATCCGCGCAGCGGCTGTCCGCGGGCTTTGTGCTGGCAGATGTCCAGCTGATTGAGACGCGCCTGCTCGTCCATCGCAAAGAAGGCTGGCTGGCGCTTCCCTATGTCTGGGATGCTGACCAAAACGATGCAGTGCTTAAGCGTACCGGAGACGCGCAGCGACTGTCGCTAGTCAATGCTGACGGTGAGGCGGAAGAATTCACTTACATTGTGCCTAATGCAAACCAGTGCGCGGGATGCCACGCGACCAATGCGACAACCCGAGCGATCGAACCCATTGGTCCTAAAGCGCGGCACTTGAATAAGGTCTTTGCCTACTCGGATGGAGAGCTGAACCAGCTCGCTGCCTGGGCGCAGACTGGCTTGCTCAGCGGTCTCGGCGCGGCTGATACAGCGCCTCGAAATGCAGTGTGGGAAGATGCGTCAGCATCACTGGAAGACCGCGCTAGGGCTTATCTCGATATCAATTGCGCGCATTGTCACAACCGCGTTGGTCCTGCAGACACTTCAGGCCTGCTGCTTGAACATGACGCGCCGATTGGACCCTCGCTTGGCCTTTGTAAGCCGCCGATTGCAGCCGGAAAAGGCACCGGTGGACGGGTGTTTGGCATCGTCCCTGGCGAGCCTGATCAATCGATCTTCACCTATCGCATGACCTCAACCGATCCGTCGATCATGATGCCCGAATTGGGGCGCTCGTTAGCGCATGATGAAGGCGCTGCGTTGATCGCTGAATGGATCGCGCAGATGAGCGGCGACTGTAGCTGAGATCGCTGTTCAAGACCTCGCTCGAATCACCTTGCGATCATCACTTCCTAAACACGCCTCGCAGAGCAGAGTGTTAGGATTGCGGAGAAATTAATTTTTGCTGCGACCGGGCGATTCCTGTGCGTTTACTTCGCGTTAGGGATTGTTAAGCCGAGAGAGCGCGGCATTGCCGAAAAATTGCATAAAACCGCCAATTCCCGCCACTCTGCTGAGATTCTTACTAAATTAACTATTCCGATGAACCTCGTTTGAGGAGGAGCGCGGGTAGAACACGTCCCATGAGATTGAAGGCCAAAAGGCTTTCACCGACGATTTTTGGGATTGATGTTATGAAGACGCCCTTGGCAATCCGGACTGCCGCACTGGCCATCGCTGTTTCGACCAGCGGTGCGGCCTTTGCGCAGGAAGATGCGAGCGTGGATGCCCCAGCCTTCGACCAAAGCGATGTAATCTTTGCGCCTGTGATTGACGAGCCAGTCGCTTCCGGCGCTCTGGGCACCTCGCTCACGCTTGGCGCGCCTGCGCCAGTCGATCCGCTCCAGGTGCTGGGCTCCAAAGAAGCGCACCAACTGGCTGCGGGCGGCGTTTCGACCTCAGGCGTTGTGACGACGCGCGGAGTTGATCTTCGTTATCGCGACATCAATCCGTTTTATCGCGATATCAATGCGTTCTGGGGCCACATCAACCCCTTCTACGGCCACATCAATCCGTTCTATCGCGATATCAATCCGTTCTACGGTGACATCATCGCGTTCTGGGGTCACATCAATCCGTTCTATCGTGACATCATTGCATTCGATTCAGACCGTCTGACGCAACTGGGTGATTTCTGGCACACAACCGCTGAACAGGTAACAGCTTCAGATGATGTTTGGTCTCAACTGCGTTATTCGAGCAATGGCGGCTCTTACAGCATCGTCTACGACGGCACGCCGAATAAGATTCTGAATGAGCTCGAAAAGCTTATCGTACTCGCAGAGACACAATTTGGTGCGGCTTACGAGCAGGAAACCGGCAAGTCATTCCGCGATGATTTCGTAGTCGACTTCTTTGCGCGCCACGGCGTTGACTTGAACGACAAGGTGTCACTTGCAGGCCTTAGCGATGCAGATCGCGCTGCGCTGTTCCTCGATTGGCATGACAACTTGATGCAATATTCCGGCATCGATCAGGTCGATCACTGGATGTCTGCTGTGAACTGGACACCTGCAGTCACGCACATCCAGAATGCGTCAGGCAATACGATCATCGGCATCATCGATTCCGACCTTGGTCAGGCCGATGCGAACGTTGTTTACAACGGCCGCAATGGCGCGGACCTTGATGGTCACGGCGCGGGTGTTATCAGCCTGATTAATGCGCCGCATGATGGCGAAGGCGTCATGGGGATCGCGCCAAACGCGCTTGTGACCGCTTACAACCCGTTTGCTGCTGACGGCACCGCCAGCTGGGATGATGTTGCGCAAGGCATCATTGCACTGGAATCCTATGGAAACAGCGCGCTCGATGCAGCAGTTGGCGCGAGAAATCGCGCTAGCGTCATCAACATGTCGCTTGGCGAAGCTGGCTGGGTCGCCTCACAAGGTCTTGCCGATGTTCTAGCTCGTCCAGAAATCACAAATTTCTCTGGCGATACTGTCTACGTGATCGCTGCGGGTAATGACGGTATTGCACAAGCGACCGACATTGACTGGGCTTATCGTACAAACTCTAGCGGTCAGCGCGTCAGTGAAAATGCAGTGATCTTCGTGGGTTCAATCGATCCAGCCGGTGAGATTTCCAGCTTCTCAAACACGCCTGGCGCTGCATGCTTGCTCGACAATGGTGTGTGCCGCTCGGGCAATGAACTGATGAACCATTTCATCGTTGCACCTGGCGAGCTGCTGCTGGTTTCTGACGGGCAAGGCGGCGTAGTCCGCCGTTCTGGTACGTCGTTTGCCGCACCGCTTGTGTCGGGTGCGATCTCGCTGATGCATGACTTCTGGCCTTGGCTGGAGCGTCATCCGGAAGAAACGGCTGAGATCATTTTCCGATCAGCTCGCGACCTTGGCGCCCCTGGCGTTGATCCGGTCTATGGCTGGGGCCTGCTCGACGTTACAGCGGCTCAATCGCCACTCGATTTTAACGCACTGGAGTTCCATTTCTTCCAGAATCGCGGCGGTCGGCATCGCAGCCATGAAGTGTCTGCTGGTAGCCTAGTTCAAAGCGGCGTTCAAAGCTGGTGGGATAATGACGATGTGTTCTTCACTATGTTTGAAGACATCGGTGACACATATCGCGATTTCCAGGTTCCAATGTCTGCTGCCATGTATGGTCAGCGCAATGGCGCTCTTGGCGAGATGCTCTACATGCAGGACTTTATCTCTGCGCGCTTCTCGCAGTGGTTGAGCTCCGGCGGAACCGACAGCAATGGCGATGGCGTTGCTGGGATCACACAGGTCAGCTCGGATAACCGTGAAATGTCAGGTGGTTGGGCGCTCCGATATGATGCGGTGATGCCGCGCTTTACCGAAAACGGCGAGATCGACATGGTCCACACCGCAGCCACGCTGCGTGATCCAAGCGGCAAGCTTTCGCTGACGCTAGGCCACGGTCAGGGCGCGATGGCTTTGGCTGGCGGCGAAGGCTTCGGTCTCATCCACGACTATGACCGTTACACCGGCGGCGTAAATCCGATCCTGGGCTTCGCTTCAGGCGAAACGTTCATGGCGGCGAGCTACAAGCTGGGCAAGAACACGGAAGTCAGCTTCGGCTTTTCCGAGAACCGCCAGACCGCAAACGAAGTGCCTGGCATCAGCGAAGCTCAGCGTTTCGCTTTGGATGAACTCAAGCCGCATACCGCTTCTGCGATGACATTGTCGCTAGAGCACAAGCTCGCGCCGCGCGTTTCGCTGAACGGTCAATGGACCCGGCTGCGCGAAGACGAAGCGCTACTCGGTGTGCAATCGACGCTACCGGGCGGTCTTGATCAAGGCACTGTGACCAATGCTGTCACAGTATCGGCCCATGTCGATCTGGGTAGTGGTCTTGCGCTTGACCTGTCGACGACTGGCGCGCGGACCGATGCGAGCAGCGGTCAAATCTACGCGACTTCACAAGGTGTCCTCTCGACTGCGGGTCAGTTCGCCGTGAGCAAGCGCGGCGTGTTGAACTCGACTGACAAATTGCGTGTTTCGGTCGCTCAGCCATTGAGCGTAGAAGCAGGCGATATCGAGTTCACATCACTCGAAGTGATTGACCGTGTCACCGGTGAAACGGGCGCTGTAACGCAGAGCTTTGACATCGCTACCAAGCGCCGCATTTCCGGCGAGTTCCTCTATGGGACGCAGATCGGTCAACGCACGCAGCTCGGCATCTTCGGCAACTATCTCACGGAAGGCAATCCGGGTGAGGAAGAGGCCTTCGTTGTAGGCGCGAATATCGGCTTCCGCTTCTAACGAGTGCTGAGCAAGAAATTTCCGCGAAATATACAGGCTTTTAAGAGGTAGGACCTAACGAGGGTCCACTGCAGGGAGGCAATTCTTTGTGAAGCGTAGCGCTCGATCATTGATAATTGGCATGTCGGCTTGGTTTGCGCTCGCAACCATGCCTGGCATGGCGATTGCTCAAGGCGAGCAGTTCGAAGCCGAAATCGCCAAGGCCAAGACAGCCATGATGGCCGATTCTGCTGCAGCGTTGCAACACGCGCGCGCAGCAGCGGAACAAGTCGATAGCGAAGATGCAGCAGCGCAAGAAGCGCAGCTCACTGCCAGTTGGTTGGAAGCTGAAGCGCTGCTTCGCTTGAACCGCGCTGACGAGGCTTCAGAAATCGCAAGCGCGGCACTTGCCGAAGCAGAACGGACTATTCCTGACAGCAAGCTTTATGCTGACTTGCTACGCTCATACGGCTCGATCTCTGCAACCTCGAGCGACTATGGTGCGGCACTGCCAGCGTTTTTGAAGGCACATGAACGTTACACTGCTTTGGGCGAGAAGCGCAGCGCCGCACTTGCATTGCAGAACATCGGATCGCTCTATTCCGACGCGCGCGACTATGAGCGTGTCCTGCGCTATTATCGCGAAGCAAACGCTGTCTATCCGGATGACCCGGCGCTTTCGCTTTCAGCGCACAACAACAAAGGCAACGCGCTGCGCGATCTCGGTCGCCTTGAAGAGGCCGAAGAAGCCTTCCGTACGGCGCTCAGAGAAGCAGAGCGCATGGGAAGCCCGCTGCTGGAAGCGCGGATCTATAACAATATTGCTTCGACCCAGCTGCTTCGTGGACGGCTTTCTGCGGCTGACGAGAGTGCGCTGGAAGGTCTGGCTCTGGCCCGCGATGGTGCTCAGGAATGGGCACCATTTCTCTATGGGGTTCGTGCTCAAGTCGCCTTCGAGCGGGGAAATCTCAATCAGGCCGAGGCTTTCCTGAAGCGTACTTTCGATGGTCAGGAGCTAACCGCTACAAGCCCATTCTTCCGCGATTTTCACGAGACCGCATACGAAGTGTATCGCGGGCTGGGAAACTATCGCCTCGCAGCCGATCATCTTGAGGCATTCGGACGGTTGGACAGTCAGGCCCGCGATCTGAGTGCGAAGGCAAACAACGCGATCCTTGCTGCGCGCTTCGATGCTGCTGAACGCGAGGAGCGTATCGCGCGTCTCTCGGCTGAGAAGCAGGCGAAGGATGTCGAGCTTGAAGCGCAACAGAGCCGCGTCATCCTTTTGACGCTTGGTATTCTTTTCGCAATTCTGGCGGTAGCTGGCGCGCTACTGGTGCTGCGCAACGTGAATCGTAGCCGTGCAGCGATTGAAGAGGCTAACCAGAAGCTCACCTATGTGACGCAACACGACAGCCTGACCAAGCTGTTCTCGCGCGATCACTTCAGTGAGTTGCTGGACGCAAAGTTAGCCAGTCGCGCAGCAGGCGGAGCGGCAAGCGTCCTTATGCTGATCGACTTGGACCGCTTCAAGCAAGTGAACGACGTTTACGGTCACGGTGCTGGCGACCAATTGCTCGCGCAACTGGGCGAACGCTTCCGTGCTGTGGTCGGCGACGGCGGCGTGATGGGCCGACTTGGCGGTGATGAATTCGCTATCATTCTGAGCGACCTCGACAATTCGGCAGAAGCGACACCGATCGCTCACGAGATCATTGCTCGTGTGAGCGAGCCATTTGAGATCGACGGCTATGAAATGAACGTCGGTGCTTCGATCGGTATCGCGGTGATTGGCGAAGACTCGGACACAAACAGTGGCATGATGACCGATGCTGACCTTGCTCTTTATGAAGCGAAGGCGCGTGGCCGTGGAACAGCAGTCGTCTACACATCGCACATGCGGATGAGGCTGGAAGAAAAAGCCGAGCTGGAAAGCGACCTGGCTGACGCTCTCAAGAATGGCGAAATGTCCATTCACTATCAACCAATTGTTCGCGGTGAGGGCCGTGAAGTCCAGTTTTACGAAGCACTTATGCGCTGGACGCACCCGACGCGGGGCAACATTCCGCCGGATGTTTTCATTCCGATCGCTGAAGAATCGCTGCTTATCGAAAGCCTTGGCGCGTGGATGTTGCGTAGCGCTTGTAAGGAAGCGGTCACTTGGCCGGAGCATGTCAAACTTAACGTCAACATTTCAGCCTTGCAGCTCTCCACCAATGCTTTCCTCGGAACAGTCGTGGAAGCACTCGCTTCGAGTGGACTTGCGGCGGATCGTCTGGTGCTGGAAGTCACAGAGACAATGCTGCTTGAGATGGATGACGAGCTTGACGCGCTGCTCGCGAGCCTGAACCAGCTTGGCGTGCGTTTCGCGCTGGATGATTTCGGTCGCGGCTATTCTTCACTCGGCTACATCGAGAAGATCCGTTTCTCCATGATCAAGATCGACCGCAACTTTGTGCAGCAGGCTGCTCTCGGATCGCGTCGCAGCGAGGCAATCGTGTCAGCGATCGTCTCATTGGCTGGTTCGCTTGATATCGATGTTGCGGCCGAAGGCATTGAAGCGGAAGACCAGTTGGAGATCTTGCAAGAACTCGGTTGCGCATGTTTCCAAGGCTATCATATCGGTCGTCCGGAACCTCGCGAGCACGCTGTCACGGAAGATGAAACGCAAGGTTCCGACTTGCGTGTCGCCTAAGGCATTTGTCTCGCAACTTGCAGCTCAGCCCTAAAACAGCTCCGGTCGCAGCACTTCAACCGGCGAAATCGTGATAATGCCAGAGTAATCGTTGAAGTAGGTATCTGCGATTTGCTGTGCGATCTCACGGGCATGTTCGCCATCGGTCATGACAAATTCGATCCGCACTATGTCGAAATCACGTACGATTGACGGGCGCTCATGTGTGCGGGTCAAATGATGACCTTTGCCGCTGCCTTCAACGACAGTGTAGCCGCTGGCTCCGGTCTCATCGAGCAGCTTGACGATCTTCGCTTGAAGCAGCCGCTCTGCAATGATTGTGACTGTTGTCGCTGGTGTTGCCATTGTCATTGATCCTTCTTCGCATTTCGATTTAGCAGAGAAACTGTCACAGCCCGAACACCACTTCGGCCAGCGCTACGAACAGAGGGACACACACTGCGATTGCGATAGGCGTACCGACACTCGTTGAAGCGCCGATGAAGCTCGACGGGTTCGCTCCGGGAATGCCCGCGCGCAAAGTTGGCGGTCCTGAGATGTCCGAGTTCGAAGCTGCAATCACCGCAAGGATTATCACGCCGCCGGGGCTGAAGCCGACGAGTACGTGCGCGATGTAGCCCAAGCCAAAGCCGATCAGGCCATGCGCGATCGGGGCGATGAAAGCGTAAGCTGCATACCAATGTGCGACCCGCCGCAGTTCCGACAAGCGCGCCCACGCTTCCATTCCCATGACCAGCATGAGAACGGAAAGGAAGCCGCGGAACAGCAGATCGTAAAAGCCTTCATGCACCTGGCGAGGTTCAGCGATGAAACCGATAGCGAGGCCGAGCAGCAAAGCGGAGAGAGCCGAGCTACGCAGCGAGTCCTTGATGATCTCGCCAACCGCCACACGCTTCGCCTTCTCGCCTGACTGCTTGGCCTTCGCGAGGCTTGCTAGGACGATGGCAAGGATGAGCGCCGGAATGTCCATGAAAGGATAGAGCGCGGGTGCCCATGCTTCGAACGGGATTTCCCTCTCTTCCAAAACCACCATAGCAACCGCCAAAGTCGATGCGCTGACTGCACCGAACAGGCCAGCGGTCGCGTACGCATCATCCTTGCTCACGCCCGGCAGCCGGCCAAGAGTCTGAACGCCCAGCAAGACCGCTACCACGCCAATAAGGGCGGCGAACAAAGCGGGGAGGGCAAGCGCCGCAAGATCAGCCTCTCTGATTTCCATGCCGCCATGCAGACCAATGCTCATCAGCAGGACGAAGATGATAAAGCGGTAGACCGCATCCGGAATGGCAAGCTTGCTGCCTGTTGCAGCGAGCACCATACCTCCGATCAGGAAGGCAAGGGTCGGAGATTGCAGCTGCGAGACAAAGCTCGAAGCGAAGTTGGCGAGAAGGTCCATGGGGGAAAGTGGCTCCGCGAGATCGGTGGTTCGCAGAGCCAATTAGAGGTGTAATCTAGTTCGGTAAAATAGTATGTTTAGAATAAAACGTTCTTCAAAAACGAATACATTTGGAGCGTCATCTATGCCGCGAGTAACGCTTCAAGAGCGGGATGAGCGAACCTGTCCTTCAAGGTAATCACGCTAAACTCTTCAACAATTCCGGGTAGTTGGCACGCTTCTACCAATTGTCCTGAAGCAAGCTCATCGCGCACGACAATAGGCGGAAGCACAGCTAGCCCTGCATCCTCGCGCGCAAGCAAGCGCAGCATGGCCATGTCATCGACTTCAGCTGCAATGGTCAGTGCATGATCCAAACGCTCCGCGATCAGATCAATGTCGTTGCGGTGTCCGCTATCACCGGTTGGCAGGATAAGTGGCTCGCTGGTCATCAGCTCTGCATAGTCCGTGCGGCCGCGAACACGCTCCGGCGTCCCGATCAGGCTCACCGGTTGCTCGTCAAGAACCCGCGCCGTCCAACGTGTTGCGGAATCGCGCAAGGGGACCTGATTGACCAAGACCAAGTCGATCACATGCGCTTCGAGCGCTGCGAGGAGCTCCGCCATGGATCCGGAGCGGATGACGATGCGATGCGATCCATCGGCCAGAAAAGGGCGAAGCAACCCAAGCTGGAAGTTACGCGACAGTGTCGAAATCGCCCCGACGCGCAGCACCGGCTGGCTATCTTCCAGCCCGTCCTTCAAGCGTCTTTGCAGCGCTTCACCGTGTGCAAAGATGGTGTCGCAATAGGCCATGGCGATTTGCCCGGCAGAGCTCAGGACCAGACCGCGTCCGCGTCGCTCGAACAGCGCATGGCCAAGTTGGTTTTCCAGTTTCTTGATCTGTGCGGAAAGTGCCGATTGCGATACGTTCAATCGCTCAGCTGCGCGGGTGAGATGGCCTTCTTTCGCCACTGCCCAAAAATATCGCAAATGGTTGTAGTTCAGCATCGCAATGTTCGCTTTTTGTGATCAATATGCGAACTCCTACAATGCGTTTCCTACAAGGTCGAGACTAGCTTCCCTCGCGAATTTCACTCAGCCGCCGCTCCCATTGGAGCGCATGTGTTATGATAGTTTCCAGGTCATCATGCTGAGGCTGCCAAGGGACAGTGGCTCTGATCCGCGCCGGGTCAGACACGAGCGAATCCGGGTCGCCTGCACGGCGACCTTCAATGCGGCGGTCAAGCGGACGGTTGGTCACGCGATCGACTGCATCAAGCACTTCCATGACGGAGAAGCCGCGGCCATATCCGCAATTCATGGTGAGCGAGCGCTCGGGCTGTTCGATCAATGCTTCCAGCGCCAGCACATGTGCGTTGGCCAAGTCAGCCACATGGATGTAGTCGCGTACACCTGTGCCGTCCGGAGTATCGTAATCGGTCCCGAACACGCTGACATGGTCGCGCTTGCCAAGAGCTGCTTCGACGGCAACCTTGATAAGGTGTGTTGCGCCTGCGGTTGACTGTCCGCTGCGCGCCTGCGGGTCGGCACCGGCAACGTTGAAATAGCGTAGCGCGCAATGGTTCATCGGATGGGCGGAAGAGACATCGCTGAGCATTTGCTCCGTCATCAGCTTCGTCCAACCATAGGGGTTGATAGGAGACTTTGGGCTATCCTCAGCAATCGGCGAGCTTTCCGGGATGCCGTAGGTCGCGGCAGTGGATGAGAAGATAAAGTGCGGCAAGCCAGCTTTCACAGCAGCCTCTGCCAAGGCAGCACTCTTCGCTGTGTTGTTGTGGTAGTATTTAAGCGGGTTTTCCACGCTCTCAGGCACGATGATCGAGCCCGCAAAATGCATGATCCCGCCCCTTGGACCATTGGCACCATTGCCCATACCTTGCTCGGCAAAAATTCGCGCGAGCAAGTCAGCGTCGGCGATGTCGCCTTGGTAGAACGGCACATCGTCAGGCACAGCAAAACGGAAGCCTGTCGTAAGGTTGTCGATCACCGCGACCGGCCAGCCTGCGTCTTTCAACGCGAGCACGGCATGGCTGCCAATATAGCCCGCACCGCCAGTGACAAGAACGGGAGGCTTGGAAGAGGTGCTCATGAATGTGATCCTCGAAGAAGCTTGGAATGAGTGCGGCTAGGCGTCGCGCCCGCTGACGCTGGCAATCGGATAGGCGCTTTCATGAGCGGCAAGCAACCGGCTTTGCCACTCGTCGAGCCTATCGTCCGCAACACAGGCCACAATGCAGCCGCCAAATCCGCCTCCGGTCAATCGCGCGCCCACCGCGCCAAAATGAACCGCATCTTCGACCAGGGCGTCAATCGGCGGAAGCGACATTTTGAACAGGTCCCGCATCGACACATGGCTTTCGTTCATGAGAGCGCCGAACTTGGCGGCATCGGCGCGGCTCAGCGCCTCCATCGCGGCAAGCACACGGGTATTCTCAGTCACGCAGTGAAGTGCACGCCGACGAACATTGGCAGGCAAATCCGCCGCTTCAATCGCCGCGGGATCGAGGTGGCACAGGTCGGCGGTCTGGAAATACTCTTTCGCCGCATCGCATTCGACTTTTCGTGCGGCATACTGCCCGTCGGTCAATTTGCGCGTGATGCCTGAATGGATAACTGCCATGGAATAGCCGGGAATGAGGTCGAGTAACTGCCAGTCGAGCGTTTCGGTCTGGAGTGCCATCGCTTTCCCCGGAGAAGCGAGAGCGACCGCCATCTGGTCCATGATCCCGCAGGGGACGCCAAGAAACTCGTTCTCGACCCGGCGCGCTGCGATGGCCAGCTCGACATCGTCCGGCCCGTCTCCGTTCGCGTCGCGGGCAGCCTTGAGGATCGCGACCATCAGCGCAGCCGAAGACGAGAGGCCGGAGCCAGCGGGCATGGTGGAGTTGATCGCAATATCCGCACCGCCGGAAAGCAGACCAAGCGACTTGGCTTCGATCACCGCGCCAAGGGCCGGGTCCGCCCAATGGTCGGAGAACACGTCGTCCAGGGACTTGGTGGCAAGCCCTTCATGCTGGGCCGAGCGGATCGTGACCTGACGATCATCGCGCGGTGTCAGCTCGACTGTAATTCCGATCGCAAGTGCGGCTGGCAGCACAGTGCCGCCATTATAGTCGATATGCTCACCGATCAGATTGACGCGGGCCGGGCAAAAGGCGCTGAAACTCTCAGACATTGCCCAAGGCTTCAGCTGCGCTTTCGGGCATGACATCGACAGTAAACGTCCCGGTATGCTGCTCGACTGAGGCGAGATATTTTACACGGCCCGGCGCGCGCAACAGCGGGTAGAACTGGACGGTGAAATGGTAACCTGGCGCTGCATGCGCTTCTGGGTTGGGCGCCGCATGAAATGCCATCATGGTCGCTGCTGGCCCTTCGAACAAAGCGTCATAACGGCGGGTGATCTCACCGAGCCACTCCGCCAGCGCTTCCAGCTCATTGTTTGTGCAATCCCAAGGACCTGCGCGGCGCTGCGTTGGGGCAAGCCAGACTTCCAAGGGGAAGCGCGCAAATCGCGGAACAAACGCTGCGATCCCGCCGCTTTCACCCAAGCCATAGTCCGGCATCGCGGCATTGATCTCCGTAGCGAGATCATAGCCATCGGCGAAGGCGCTCATCGCCTGCTTCTGGACATGCGGGATGTGCTTGAATCCGTAGATCTGCCCGTGGGGATGGTGGAGCGTTACGCCCACTTCGTCGCCCCGGTTCTCAAACGGCAGCACATAGTTGCAACCCGCTGAGAACAGCGCGTCATAACGGTCCAGGATTGCAGAGAGGAGCACGCGGCGGCGGTCCTGGCCGATCGTATGCAGGCTGCCGCTCGCCTCAGGCGCATAGACAACGACTTCGCACGCGCCTTTGGCAGGTTCGCTCGCAATGCCGGTCAGCTGCGCCGCGTCAGATGCCGAGCTGTGAAAAGCTGCAAACTTGTTGTCGAAGATAGCGAGCTCAAAGTCTTCAAAGGGTATCTCAGTCTCCGGTCCGCTTGCCCGAGTTGGTGCAAGTGGATCGTCGGCAGCAGACGGCTTGAACGTACGGCTTTGCCTGTGCGCTGCATAGACATTCCACTCGCCGCGCAGAGGATGGAAGCGCACTTCACCGCCTTGCGCGATCTCGTCCGCACTTTCCGGCATGGTCGCAAGTTTGTGCTCTTCATGCCCATATAGATAGAGCATGCGCCCATCGGCCTTGCGATGATCACGGCGGTAGACTGGTGCCTCTCCGACCGCGCGCCTCAGCTTTTGTTGATCGCTCATACGGGCTGCCTTTGCCGCGCAAACCAGTCGGCGATGCGAGCTTTCGCGGTTTCGTCCAGGTGCAATTCAAGCTTGCTTCGGCGCCAGAGCACATCTTCGGCAGTGGTCACAAATTCGTGATCTATGAGATAACGCAATTCGGCTTCGTACAGGTCACCGCCGAAATGCTCGCCAAGGTCTTCCAACCCGTTCGCATCGCCAAGGATCTGATCCAGCCGCGTTCCATAGGCACGTGCCAGACGCAGAATCCCGTCCGGGCCAAACCACGGATAGCGGGTCATGCACTCGATAAAGAATTCATCGAACCTGGCAGGGTCAATGTCGCCGCCGGGTAAGTCAGCTTTTGCGGTCCAGCTCTCGCCGTCGCCTAGACCAAGCTTCTCCAGCGCATGCTCGGCAAGCTTGCGATAGGTTGTGATTTTGCCGCCGAAAATCGACAGGATCGGCGGGCCGTCTTCGTCCAGGGCGAAGACATAGTCGCGGGTCACTGTCGAGTTGTCAGACGCATTGTCTTCGTAAAGCGGGCGAACACCGGAATAGTCCGAGACGGCTTGGTCCGGTGTCACATCGACCCGCAGATATTCGTTTACAGCATCGCAGATGTAAGTCCGCTCTTCATCGGAGATCGCAACAGTGTTGGGGTCTTCCTTGAACAAGACGTCGGTTGTCCCGACCAGCGTGAATTCGCGCTCGTAAGGAATCGCGAAAACGATGCGGTCATCCTTGTTCTGGAAGATGTAAGCTTGACGGCCTTCATAAAGCTTCGGGAAGATCAAATGGCTGCCTTTGACGAGCCGCAAGTTCCGCTCGTTGTTTCCAGGCTTGGCGAGCCCCAGCACATCATCGACCCAAGGGCCTGCCGAATTGACTATGATGCGCGCTTTGATCCGGCGTTCGCTGCCATCCGCAGCGCGCAACGTTGCCAGCCAGAGGTCTTTGCGCCGATCCAGCGCGACACATTCGGTGCGCGTCAGCACTTCAGCGCCGCGTTCCTTCGCATCCATTGCGTTGAGGACGACAAGCCGCGAGTCCTCGACCCAGCAATCGGAATACTCAAAACCCTTCTTGAGGCGATCCTCGAGGATATCCGCATGGGGGTAGTCGCGCAGGCTCACCGTTCGCGTGCCGGGCAGCAGTTTTCGGCCACCCAGATTGTCATAAAGAAACAGGCCCAAACGGAGCATCCATTTCGGACGCAGGCCTTCATCGTGCGGAAGCACGAAGCGCAGCGGCCAGATGATATGGGGAGCGATCTTCAAGAGCCGCTCGCGCTCTATCAGGCTCTCCCGAACCAGGCGAAACTCGTAATGCTCAAGATAGCGCAAGCCCCCATGGACCAGCTTGGTCGAAGCGCTGGAGGTGTGCTGAGCAAGATCGTCTTTTTCAACCAGCAGCACGGATTGCCCGCGTCCCGCCGCGTCACGCGCGATCCCTGCGCCGTTGATCCCGCCGCCAATGACGAGGAGGTCGTAAGTCTTATCAGAGGTCAATGCTCAGCTTTCAAGTGATAGATCAGGCAAGTGTCAGGAAGGGTCAGCGGTGCCTTGATACCATGGTCCATAAGGGCGGAACCTGAAAACACTTTTCCTTGCCCCGTCAATTCTGCCGCGTCGACAATTGATGGCGAATTGAGCGATGGATTGCGTTCGGGCCACACAAGTAGCACTCGATATCGCTTTGCCGGATCAAGACCGCCAAAGCGTATATGGTCCGGCTCAGGGCCGGGCTTTGCATCGGTCATTGCCCAAGAGAAAAGCGCTTCATCTTGTGACTGGTCAACGCATCCGACGAGGTTTGAGTATGAAGTTTTCTCCAACCGATGGAAATCGCCAGAGTGGATGAGCCCGCGGTGCTGTTTGTAGAACGCAATCCCAGCTTGCAACACGGCGAGACTGGCTTCACTCTCTTGCCGCAAGTCGAGTTCCATGCCCATGTGACCGAATATCGCTGTTGCAACGCGATACTCCATAGTGAAGCGACGTCCGGTTATGTGGCAACGCCTTGGTCCTACATGCGACCCGAGGACTCTCAAGGGCAAGAAGTAGCTCGCGCCGCGCTGGATGTCCTGACGCTGGCGGGCATCGTTATTGTCCGATGTCCAGACCCGATCCGCGTGGCGCAAAATTCCGTAATCAGCACGCGCGCCGCCGGACGAACAGCTTTCGATCTCCAGGTCAGGATGCGCTTGGCGGATGGCCTCAAACAGCTTGTAGACCGCTTTCGTCTGACGATGCATGGCAGCGCGGCCATGGCTTCCCGGGAAGTGCGTGTCCCGGTTCATATCCCACTTGATATAAGCGATCGATAGTTCGCTGACCAACCCGGTGATTTTCTCGAAAAGATACTGAAAGACTTCGGGTTTTGTGAGGTCGAGTGTCAGCTGGCCCCTTGAAGGCACAGGTTCCACTCCTTCGACACCTAATACCCAGTCCGGATGCTTGCGATAGAGCTCGCTGTCCGGATTGACCATTTCAGGCTCGAACCAGAGGCCAAATTCCATGCCTAGCGAGTGCACTTTGTCGACCAGCGGCCTGAGGCCATCAGAATAGACGTCATCTGAAACCCACCAGTCCCCTAGCCCGGTTTGGTCGTTGCGCCGTCCCCCGAACCAGCCATCGTCGAGCACGAAGCGTTCAGCGCCTACCGAGGCGGCTTTTTCAGCAAGCTCTGCGAGCACGCCAATATCGTGAGCGAAGTAGACCGCTTCCCACGTATTGTAGTGCACCGGACGCGGCTTCGCGATGTGCCGCTGTTCCAGGATGTGAGTGGTCAGATGGTGATGCAGTCGACGTGACACATCGCCAAACCCGTCACGCGACCAGCATGCGATCATATCGGGAGTTTTATATTCCTCTCCCGGCGCGAGACGGATTTCCCCAGGAAGAGGCATCTCACCCATCTGTAAAATAGTCTGACCATCGTTTTGACGATCTACCCGCCAGCGATGATTTCCGCTCCAAGCGAGGTGGAATGCCGCGGCTAGACCGTTCTGCTCATCGGTAATCGGGGACCCGACAAACATGCCCGGAAATACATCGTGGCTGGTGCGCCCGGCCTTGTTTTCGCGGACAATGCTGCCTCTGAATGCATCGATGTCCTCAATCTGGAATTCTCCAGCCCAACGCCCGGTGAAGCTCAAGACTTTGTTTAGCCGCCGATCAATCGGGATGCAGAGAGCCGAGCACCAGTCCATGGTGAGCGGGGCATCGCCAGTGTTGGTAATGGCGGTCGCAGCGGTCAAAACGCCCGTTTCAGGATCAAGTGAAAGCGCGTGGGTTGCTTCAACGCCTGTATTCTCATCACGGCAGAGCAAGGTAAGTGTATGCCTATCAGCCTCATCCACGTTCACTACGCGTAATTTAATCGCCCAGTCTTTTCCTTCGCGATGCGCAAGCAAGCCCGATGGACCTGAAACGCCGGTCCCGATTTCGTTGAGTAGCGATCCTTTGACAGGCGACGTCGGTCCGCCAGGCACGTGCTGGCGCGTTTGGAGCAATGCAAGCTCTTCGGCCGTCGTACCTTCGATATCGGGGCCACAATACAGGAATTCCGGCTGCTCACCGGTGGTCGCTTTTAAGGCTACGGTCACGCCGCCGGCGCGGAGCATGGCATAAGAAACGCCATTATCGTTTGCTTCAGGCGACGCGGGCTGCTTAATCTGACTATCCTCCCCTTATTTGGGCACAATCGAGGCCCCAAGACGACGCTGAAGCTTGTGCATTGGCCAGCTTGGCGTAAACCCGCAAGCATAATAGAGCGCCAGATGCATCTGGATAGCTGGATCGGCGGGGGAGAGAGACATGTTTGAGGCTTCTGGGTCGTGGGAGCAATTGGTCGTCTTCATAGGATTGATGGCCTTGCTGGCCTGGATGACCTGGCGCAAAGTTGCTGCCTCACGTGCGGCTAGCCACGCCTCCGCTGATCGCGAAATCTTTCTTGCTGGCGGCGGGCTGAGCTGGTTCTTCGTCGCGGGCGCAATCACCCTTACCAACCTTTCAACTGACCAACTCGTCGGCATGAACGGCAACCAGATGCTTTTGCTAGCGTGGTGGGAGCTTGCGGGTTTTATCGGCCTGCTGCTGCTCGCTTTTGTCTTCGTTCCGATTTATTATCGCAACAACTGCACGACAATCACGCAGCTGCTTGAGCAGCGCTATGACGGCGTCAGCATTCGCACTGTAATCTCCGCTTTGTTCTTGCTTGGCAATTTCGCGATTTACCTGCCAGCGGTGATCTATTCCGGCGCGTTGTTCATGCAGACGCTGTTCGGAGTGCAAGCGTCAGTCACAGCCATCGCCTCCGTCTTCGCGGCTGTTGGAGCGGCCTATGCGATCCTGGGAGGTCTGCGAGCGGTGGCGGTGCTAGACACCTATGCTGGCGTCGGCATACTTGCCCTCGCGCTTGTCGTTGTGTTTCTTGCGATGCAAGCGGTGGGCTGGGACATCACAACCGGTGTCCCGCAAGAACGCCTGACCATGGTCGGTTCACTCGATAGCCCGATCCCGTTCCATACGCTGTTCACCGGCATGCTTTTCATCCAGATATTCTATTGGTCGACCAACCAGAACATCACGCAAAAGGCGCTTGCCGCCCCCAACGTGAAGGAAGCACAAAAGGGCGTGATCGCTGCGGCATTCATCCGCGTGCTGATCGTGCCTCCGATTGTCGTCATACCTGGCATCGTCGCATTCAAGCTGTTCGGCGATGTCGATGACCGGGCCTATGCCATGGTGGTTGGCGAAGTTCTGCCCGATTGGACCAGCGGAATGTTCGCAGCGATGATCGCAGCAGCGGTTCTCACGACCTATTCGGCTGTGATGAACGCGACCATTACGCTGTGGTCAGTCGATTTCCACCGCAAGTTCATCAATCCGGAGGTGGATGTGCGCAAGCTAAACCGCGTTGTCGGCATCATCGCCATGCTCGTCTCGATTGCGCTGGTCCCAGTCTATGCGGGTGCAGAAAGCATCATCAATCTGCTTCAGGAGCTAAACGGGCTTTTGTCCATGCCGATCCTCAGCGCCTTTATCGCAGCGTTGCTGTTCCGCAATATGGATGCCCGGGCGGCTGTCGCGGGCCTCGTGTGGGGCTTTTCGATATATGCCTTCCACACATTCTATCTCTATGTGCCTGAGAACTTCGGCGGAGTGAGCTGGTATGCGACCATCGGGTTGCCGTGGGTCCATTACATCGATGTGATGCTGTTCGTCCTCGCAAGCTCTGTGGCGGTTGCACTTCTGACCAATCTGGTTGTCTTCGGAAACCGCGCGCGACTTTCCTTTGGCAGCGGAGTGGAGCCTAGTCCTCAGTCATAAGCGCTCTGAGTTTCTTGAGCGCCTGTCCGCGCAGCTGGTGGACGCGCGGGACGCTGACTTCGAGCACTTCGCTGATTTCCGTCAGGTTCATTTCTTCGACAAAGAAGAGCTGCAGGACCAGCTGAAGCCTCTCGGGCAATTGCTGCATCGCGTGCAGGATGCGCTCGCGATCCTCCATGTCAGCGAGGATCTCAAACGGATCAGGCGTTTCGTCTGCGAAGGCCGGATTGGTCTCGTCATAGCTGTCATCGATGGTGGTGAGCTGCGTACGAGCGGTTTCAAGCTCTGCAAGCTCGGTATCGCTGCAACCAAGCCGTTCGGCAATCTCTGCACGCGTGGCTTCGCGGCCATGAATGCCGCGCAGCTCGTCGCAAGCTGCTTCATATCGTTTGCGTCTTTGCACAGTCGTGCGGCTGTCCGGCATCAGCTTGCGGATTTGATCGAACATCGCGCCGCGCACACGCATCTTGGCGTAAGCTGCAAAGCCGTCTTCTCCGGGACCTGAGTGGCGGGTCGCCGCCTCGGTCAGAGCGACAACGCCGGCCTGCATCAAATCGTCGACATCGAGGCCATCGCGCCCGACGCCATAGATATGCCACGCCGCGCGCCGTACCATGGGAAGGAATCGGCGCACGCGATCTTCGACCACATCTTTCGAGTGGTAGGGCGATGCGCCATAAGGCTTGGCGCCAGCGAAGGAGGGGGCAGGGTGGCTCATGCTGCGAGCGGTGGATTATCCGCAGGACTAGGTAGTTCTGCGTTAGCCGGGCCTTCCGCATTTTCCCCGATGACCGCGAGAACCTCTACCGGCTGGCTCGCCGGCAGTTCATTAATCGAAAGCACCAGACATTGTGGGACGCGCGTCTTCAGCAGCTTGGCAAGGGGGCGGCGCACCGGCGGCTGGACAATCAGCGCGATGCTGCCCCCAGCTTCCTCTGCTAGGGTATTGAGCCGCTCGGCAATCATTTGGCCGCAGCTCGGCTCGATCATGGGTTGGCCGGTCGCCGGATCGGTGAGGCTGCCCAAGATCGCGCCTTCCAGTGAGGCATCGAGCGTTGCGACTTTGAGCGATTGATCGGGCGGCGTGATGCGGCCGACAATCTGTGCGCCAAGGTCAATACGAACCTGATCGATCAACTCGTTGAAATCCTGCGTGCGCTGGAGCGCGAGAGCCAGACTGGTGAGGATCGGCTGCGGGTAAGCCAAACTGACCCCGTCTGCGATTAAAGCGCGGAACACGCGTGTCAGGCCGGCGAGCGACAGCGGGTCTGGGTAGACCGCCTCTACAAGGCCTGGCGCCCGCTCCTTGACCGCATCAAGCAGGTCGCGAACCTCTTCAGGGCCGAGCAAAGCTTCGCCGCGCGCCAGCAGTAACTGGTTGATATGCGTCGCGATGACAGTGCTGACGTCGACTGTCAGGAAACCTTCGCCGACTGCATGATCGCGCTCGTCCTTGTGAATCCACAGCGCGGGGCAGCCAAAGCTCGGGTCGCGCGTTTCTTCGCCCAGCAAGCGATGCTGCTTGTTCGCTTCGCCAAGATCAATCGCGAGCAAGCGGTTGGGCTGGACCTCGTATTGTGCGAGTGTCACGCCGCCCAGCTGCACGCGGTACGCATTGGCTGGCATGTCGATTACGTCCTTGATGCGGAATTGCGGCAGGACAAAACCGAACTCGCGGCTCAACTGTTTGCGAATGCCGGTAATCCGCGCGACGAGCGGCGAGCCTTTGTCCTCATCGACCAGATGGACGAGACCATAGCCGAGCTCGACAGTGACGAGCGTCTGCTCGCTGACATCTTCGATTGTGATGGTTTCAGGCGCAGGCTTCTCTTCTGGCTCTTCAATAGCCGTCGCAGCGATGGCTTCTCGCTTTCGAAGACTGAACCACAACCAGAACGCAAAGGCGGCTGCGGGCAGGAAGATCATCTGCGGCATAGCAGGGACCGCACCGAGTGCCGCTAGAACGAGGCCAACCGGCAACCAACCGCGCGGATCCGAAAACTGGCCGGAGATCTGCCCGACCAGATCGCGCGTGTCCGCGACGCGTGTGACGATCGCAGCGGCGGCGATGGACAGAAGCAAGGCAGGGACCTGCGCGACCAAAGCATCGCCGACAGCGAGCGTGATATATCGCTCCGCCGCTTCGCCTGCGGAAAGGTCATGGCTGATCATCCCCAGAGCAAAGCCGGCGATAACGTTGACGCCGAGGATCAGCAGCGCAGCAATCGCATCGCCTTTGACAAACTTGGATGCGCCATCCATCGAACCGTAGAATTCGGCTTCGACGGAGACTTCCTCGCGGCGCTTCTTCGCGTCTTCCGAGCTAACCAGGCCGGCAGCAATGTCTGCATCAATTGCCATCTGTTTGCCGGGGAGCGCGTCGAGGACGAAGCGGGCAGAGACTTCCGAGACGCGGCCAGCGCCCTTGGTGATGACGATCAGATTGATGATCATCAGGATCGTGAAGACGAACAGGCCAACGGCGAAATTTCCGTCGACAAGAAAGGCGCCAAAGCTTTCAATAACCTCTCCTGCGGCTGAACCGCCTTCATGGCCATTGATGAGCACAATTCGGGTCGATGCCACGTTCAGCGCGAGGCGGAGCAGCGTTGCGAACAGCAAGACGGTCGGGAAGCTGGAGAAATCAAGCGGTTTGCGCGCGTTCAATGCGACCATCAGGATTGCCACCGACAATGCGATATTGAGCACGAAAAACAGATCGAGCAGCAGCGTGGGGATGGGCATGACCATCAGCACGAGCAGCGCAAGGATCCCTATCGGCAGCGCGAAAGCGACTGGGGCAAGGCTCAACCGACCCGTCATAGTCCGAAGGCCTCCAACCGAGCATATGCCGCTTTGACATGTTGGCCAGCATCAGGTGACAGCGCTTCAATCCCATTGAGGCTTTCGCGAAGGCTAGCCGACAATGGTCGGGAAGCGAGCATCTCACTCGTCGGCAAAGCGGGGGCTGTCGGGGCTGCCCACTGCGCAAATTGCGCGCGAGCCTTGGCAGGTTGAGCCATGTTCGCGAGTTCGGATACGTCGCCTTGCCCACTAACGGAAATCGCATTTGTGACCTTGCGGTCAATCAACGCCATGACTTGCTCGAGACTGCGCGGCGCGCCTCCGCTGGCGAAGAATATCGCCCGGTTTGCAGCGGCAGGCTGAGCAAAGAGAGAGGCTGCCGACTGCGCAGGATTGCTTTCTAGCGCTGAAAGAAACCGGGACCCATCAGCCGCTCCAAGAAAATGCGCAAGATAGAGTTCCGGTGCTTGCGGTTCGCGCCCCAGCGCTTGGCTGAGCATCGCGCGGTTATCTTGTGCAAGCGCGCCCGCCATTAGCGAGGCAGCTTGCGGATCATTACGCAGAGCAAGAATGTCCGCGCGCATGGCTGGATTTGCGACCTGAACACCGTTTGGCCCCTTGCGGAGCTGGCTTGCCACTGCACCCAGTCCCAACTTGTCGCCGTGTTTATAGAGCGTCTCGAGCCAAGTGCTCTCGATAAACTGGAAAAGGCCGCTCGCACTGGAAGTGGCGGCCTTGGCGGTCGGATTTAAGCTCGATTCCAGCTTCGCTTGTGCCAGAAGAAAATCGAAATCTGTCTGCGTCTCGCGGGCAGCAGTTGCGATCGCGCGCTGAACCGGATTGGCGCTGGCCGCGTTCGCCTCTGCGCTGGATGGACTGGAGCGCAGAGGCGTGGCGGTAACTCTCGGCATTGGCAATGCCGGTGGCTTGGCGCCTTGTATCTGCCCGTCGCTCACTTTGTGTCCCCTGACTGATTGCAGTCAGATCAAAGCAAGCCCTATGCCAAACGGGTATGCGAACCTTAGGCGATGGCCGCCTGTGGTGGGCGATAGCTCACAGGTTTGCCGCCCAAAGCTTCGAGGCGCGAAGCCACGTTTGCCGCGAGCAGGTTGCGCACGCGGCGATTGACGTCATTGAGCTGGCGCGCAGTCTCTGCAAGCGAACGGCATTCGTCATCAATCCCATCAGGCCCAACACCTTCGAGTTTGCCGCAGAGTGCGTCTTTGTCGCGGATGGTCAGCGTGAGTGCGTCCAGGTCCATAGCGGCAAGCGCTTGCCGCTCCTGCTCAAGAACGGCAATCATTTGCCGAAGTTGTTCCGGCAGTTCCGGCGTCGGATCATCGCCTACTTGCTGGGCCATAGCGCTCATGAGTCAATTCCCATGCTGACCCGAGCAGCAATCATCGCGTCGACTATCTTTGCTGGAACAAGCGGGTAGGAACCATCGCGCAAAGCGGCGCGCACTGCAGCAACCCGATCCTCTTGCACAGGCGGCTCGCCTGCCTTGATGCCATCGGCAACGTCGACTTGAACGCCAGCATTAGGCGCGGCGGTCGAGCCTTGCGATGTATCGCTTGCAGGTTTTTTCTCTCCAACCGCAGGGTCACGTGCCTGCAGCGCAGAAGCGGGGCTAACACCTTGTAACCTTTGTACTTCGGGGAAGGACATCGGTTGTCTCCTTTTACATTCTCAGCCTGCAGAACGGCCACTTTGGCCAGGCTTTAAGGGGTGCACGCTGATTTTTCGCTCGGGGTAGATACTTAAGCGCGCGCTGTATCTATTGCGGGATGATCGCGAGACCGGGCCTTACAATCATCGCACTGACGAAATCCCCTCCGCGGTCAAAGCGAACCGAAATCCAGTCTCCGGCAGCGCCGCTTTCGCGCGCTTCTCCGGGCCGCTGGACCGAAAAGCCGCGTCCGTCGACTTGGACGGTTATGCGGTCACCGCGCCGGACAATCGTCTTCGCTTGAGCGCTCGCTGTTTGTGGTGCTGGTGTAAGCGCCACGAAAATTTGCCAGCCGCCTGCGCCTTCGCAAGCCACGCGCACGGTCCGCCCTCGTGTCCCGTGCCAACTGGTCTGCAACTCGCGACCACAAGCGTTCAGTCTAAGACGGCTATCGGCATTTTGACGTGCTCCACCCGGAAGTCCGACCTGGACGCCGGTGAACGCAGTGACTGCCCTGTCAATTTCAGCCGGCTCAGTGAACTGGCGCTCCTGCGCGATTGCAAGCGATCCTGCTAACAATCCTCCAAGAGCAATCACAGCGCTTAACATCCGCATGCGCAGATTGGGGCTTGTGGTTAGTTCGCTTGGCATCGGCATAGCTTTGACCTTTCTTGGGCGGAACAATTGCCTCCATCCAAAGCAAACTCCGTGCCAGCTCAGCCCATGCGCCTTCGTTGCATAGCCTTGATCAGTTGCCCTCAGGGAAATTGCTGATGTCCGGCCTCACCAAGTTTTGAGCGGCAAGCGTCAAGCCTCCCAGCGCTCAATGAGAAACCAAGCGGCTTCGCTAATGGTCGCGGAGAAATGTGAGAAAACCATGGGTCTGGTCTGGAAACGCAAGAGGGATGAGGTGCATATGGCGCCGGTAGAAGTAGGCAGTCAGTCCGTTGAGCCAAACGCCCCATCTATTGCCAGCGCGGCAAAGCGGGAGCTGCTCGATCGCATCACTACGCTTCTCATCAAAAACGGACTTGCGGTGTCGACAGACAATCTGCGCTTTGCTCAGCAGGCATTGACCGGTTCGAAAGTCCGCTGGGCGGGCGAACTGGCCAAGCGGGAAATGTCTGGCGCTCCGATCGAGCAAGACTGGATCAACAGCTTGCTTGCTGCTGAGGACGATGCGGCAAGCGAGAAAGCGGAAATGGACCGGCTGATGGCGAAGCTGGAGAACATGCTTTCCAGCTTTGCGTCAACCAGCAAGTCTGCTGGCGATGCCACGGCAGAATATCGCGCTGAAGTAACAAACCAAGTCACAGCGCTCGAAGCTGAGCCCGATGAAGATGGTTTGCGGCCGCTCATGCAGCTTTCTCGAAAGATGCTGGCGAAGATCCGAGCAATTGAAGGCAGGATGGAGCAAGCGCAGGCAGAAGCAGAACAACTCCGCAAGCGGCTTGCGACTGCGCGACTTGAGGCCGACATCGATCCGCTTACTCAACTGCCAAATCGCCGCGCATTTCAGCGCAAGATTGAAGAGGTGACCGGTGCAGCGGATGGTTTGGGCAACCCTGTCAGCGTCGCCTTCTGCGATGTCGATCACTTCAAGCGCATCAACGATATGCATGGCCATGAAACCGGGGACCGGGTTCTGAGAGTGATCGGAGCTTCGCTTAAAGAGATGATCAGTCAGGATTGTTTTGTCGCTCGGCATGGCGGCGAGGAATTCGCCTTGCTGTTGTCGGGTGTCTCGGATCAAGAAGCCTGGTGCAAGGTAGACGCTGCACGACGCGCGCTCGCCTCGCGAAAATTCAAAAGCCGCAACTCTGATCAGCCCATCGGCCGAGTCACATTCTCTGCAGGGGTCACGCAAATTAAGTCGGACGAAGAGTTCGGCGAAGCTCTGGGCCGGGCGGATGCAGCGCTCTACCAAGCCAAGGCCGAAGGGCGGAACAAAGTCCTGCTCGGATAAGCATAGCGCTCAGTTCACGAGCTGCTCGCCTACATCATTGCTGCGCTCAAACCCAAGGCTGGCATACGCATCGCGGCTCGGCCCTGGCTGCATGAGAACGCGCGTATTGACCGCAGAATTCCGGGTCGCCGAGAGCCAGTCATCTGCTGTCGCCACCGCCCAGTTTTGATCGCCAACGGGATACTGGACAACAATTGTCAGCGTCACGCGCGGATCAAGCGATTGCTCGCTCAGCCACGCGGCGAGACTGTCCGCGCCTTCTTCTGAGCGAAACAGCGATTGGCTTTGCGCAAGGTAAAGGCTTTCAAGCGAGCCACCTTCTTGCTGAGTGGCGGAGGTATCCGAGCTGATGTCCTGAGTGACTTCCGCAGTGTTCAAGGAACTCAGTCCGGTAAGCGTCACCAGAAAGAGAATAAGCGAGAGGTCAGCAAGCGTGACTTGCCAGGAAGATGCGGCGCGCGTGATCATGCTGCGCGCTGTTGTTGAGGCTCTGGCGACCCGCGCTCAAGGGGGCGGGCGACGGGGCAGGCCTGCTTGAGCTGGGCGACCAGCCATTGGACAAGCTTCTCGCGCGCGTCTTCTTCGCGCTCTCCACGTCGCTCGATCGCTCGGGCCAATGGATAGAACACGATATGTGCGAGCATCAGGCCATACAGTGTCGAAACCACTGCTGTTGATACCGATGTCGTGAGGCCAGAGAGCGCGTCAAACTCGCGCGGCAGCTGGCTTAGAGCAAACAAGGTGCCCGCAAGGCCAAACACCGGGCCAAGCTCAGCCACGGAATCGAGAGTACGCATCGCACGCTCGCGCGCCTTCTGACGGCTTGCGACATGGCGTTCATGCTCTGCCATCATGGCATCAGTTGAACGGTGCCGGATCAGCGCTTTGGTTGCGTCTTTAAGCTCAAGGTCTGCCAAATCCGGCGCATTGGAGCGAATCACCCCATCGCGCTGCATCCGCGCAACGCGGGGGGCAAGATGCGCGCGTGCCTTGGCTGCATCAAACCGCGGACGCAGCAATGCGAGGAGATGTGTAGCGGTGATGCGATAATCGCTCAGCCCGCTGCGTGCGAAGCCAGCGAGTATCGTTCCGCCAAGCACAATGCAGAGCGCCACGGGATCGAACAGGTGCTGAAGTGTCACGTTAATTGGGTCCTATCCGACGACTTCTCGTCTTACCCTTCCTAGGACGGTCAGAAACGAGCGCGATTAAGCCCGACATGCGCTTTTGAAGCAGGCAATCCGGCGATCCTTTGCCAGTGTCCGGCAAGCGCTTGCCGCAAGGGCAGTTCCGGACCCGTAATTTTGCGGATGAAGCCTGCGAAAGCGCAAATTGGCACGCCCCTTGCTCTTTCAATTCCGAGCTCGCGCAAAGCAGCGCGGCAGGAAGGATTGATGCAAATGAGCGAAGCCATCTTCGGCATTCACGGCAAAGCGCTGGAACTGCGCTCGCAGCGCATGGGGATGCTCACATCCAACATCGCGAATGCAGCAACGCCTGGCTACAAAGCGCGCGATCTGGATTTCGCAGCGGCTCTCAAATCGCGCGAAGGTGGCGCGGATCAATCAGCTGCCGTTCTCAGCAACACCAAGTTCCGCGTGCCAGTAATGCCATCGCTGGATGGCAACACAGTCGAGCTTGCCAATGAACAAGTCGCCTTTGCGGAAAATGCTGTCGCGTACAGCGCGACGCTCGCTTTCGTGCAAGGCAAGGTCAACACCGTCACGCGCGCGCTCAAGGGTGAATGACGATGAGCGATAATCGCATGAACATCTTTGATGTCGCGCAGCACAGTATGTCTGCGCAGATGGTGCGGATGAATGTCGCCGCGTCGAACCTGGCCAATGCCGGTTCGGTCTCGGCCAGCGCTGAGGAAGCCTACCGGCCTTTGCGCACTGTGTTTGAAAGCGAGCTCGACCGCGCCTCTGGCCTCTCCAGCGTGCGCGTGGGCGAAGTTATCCGCTCTGAGGTCCAGCCGACCAAGCGCCACGATCCCAATCATCCACTCGCCGATGCCAATGGCGATGTGTGGGAAGCGCCAGTCGATGAAGCGTCTGAAATGGTCGAGCTAATGGAAAGTGCGCGCCAGTATCAGAACGTCATCGGCGCGCTTCAGACAGCCAAGCAATTGATGCTCGAAACCTTGAGGAGCCGATAATCCATGACTGATCCAAACACGATATCTTCCGGCAATGCGCCGCGCACAATCGACGGGCTTAATGCGCCCGGTGCAACGCCTCTCAGCAATGGATTTTCCGATCTGGGGCAGGCCGACTTCCTGCGTTTGCTGACTGTTCAATTGCAACAGCAAGACCCGTTCGAGCCGATGGATAATAAGGACATGCTGGCTCAGATGGCGGAATTCTCTGCGCTCGCCGGCAGCGACACCACCAATGATCGGCTGGCTGAGATTTCAGAAAAACTCGATGCCCTGATTCAGGTCCAGATGGCCGCGCGACAAGCGAGCATGGCTGCTGCCAATGCGATCACTCAAATCAACAGCGGAGTTGCGACTGAGTCTGCAGATCCCGTCACAACCATCTGATTTTACACCGAGGAGCCAAACCAAATGTCATTCTTTATTTCCCTGAGCGGACTGCGTGCTGCGGAAGCCGATCTCGGCACTATCGCGCAGAATATCGCTAACTCTGAAACCGTGGGCTTCAAGAAAAGCTCGCTGCAATTTGCTGACATTGTCGCAAGCGGTTCCGCTTCTGACCCGCGCATTACCGCCGGGATCGGAACCGCGGTTTCTTCGACCACGCAGAACTTTTCATTAGGTGCGTTGGAGCAGACTGGACGCAATCTTGACGTCGCGATCGATGGCGATGGTTTCTTTGCGACCGTCAATCCGGAAAGCGGCGCACTGACGTTCACCCGCAACGGTAACTTCCGCTTAGACGGCGTCGGAAACCTGACAGACGCGACAGGGCAAAATCTTCAAGTCTTTCCCACCGATGCAGCAGGCAATGTGACCAGCACTGCAGCTACGATCAATGCGGTGGTCCCGATTACAAATGGTGGCGGCGCGGACCTCTCCAACGTCGTGATCGAAGACAACGGTGTGGTCTTTGCATCCTATTCAGATGGCTCAACCGAAGCGGTCGGACGTATCGCCTTGGGGACCTTCGTTGCACCTGATGGCCTCCGCCAGCTCAGCCAGACGCGCTGGGAGCAGACCGGTCTGTCTGGGCCTCCGACTTTCAACTTGCCCGGCCTTGGTAATTCCGGCGAACTGTTCTCCGGCGCATTGGAGCGATCCAATGTGGACTTGGCCGAAGAGCTCGTCGCGCTGATTACAGCGCAGCGGAACTTCCAGGCCAACGCGCGGGCGATCGATACGGCCACGCAGATCTCGCAGACTGTCATTAACCTGAGGTCGTAAGCGCGATGGACCGTCTGATCTACACTGCGCTCACCGGCATGGACGCGGCGATGAACCGCCAGCGCGCGATTGCCAACAACCTTGCCAATGCTTCAACTCCCGGCTTTCGGGGAGAGGAGTTTGCCGTCACGCCTGCAACGCTCAAAGGGCCGTCGCTCGAAGCGCGGGCGATGGCGAAAGGCGCAGTGCGCGGCGCGAATATGGCGCTCGGCAGCATCAACGATACCGGCCGTGCGCTCGATATCGCTGTGCAAGGCGAAGCGCTGATCGCGCTGCAAGCGGCAGATGGCGGCGAAGTCTACACCAGGCGCGGCGATCTTCGCGTCACACCAAACGGGCTCGTCGAAAATGGCGACGGCCTGCCGGTGATGAGCGAAGGCGGACCGCTGACCGTGCCTGCAGGCTCGCGGATCAGCTTTGGCGATGATGGATCGGTTTTTGCAACTGATCTTGGCGCGCCCGGCGCTCAGCCTGAGCTGGTCGGACGCATCAAACTCGCTGATCCCGATGGAAGCCCGCTTGTCAAAGGGATTGACGGTTTTCTGAAAGTGCCGGGAGGCGGCGTCCTGCCGGATGACCCCACTGCCCGGATCACGACCGGCGCGCTTGAAGGCTCCAACATCAACACTGCTGCAACGCTGGTTGAAATGATCGAAGCACAACGCGCCTTCGAACAACGCTCGAAAATGATCGCGACGGCCGGTGAGCTCGATGCTGCTGGCGCGCGCCTGATGGCGCTTGGCGCCAGCTAACTCTCTTCTCCTGAAAGGACTTTCGTAATGCCTACTTCAGCTTTGCAAGTCGCCCGCACCGGGCTTGAAGCGCAGGATGTGCGCATGCGTGTAATCGCGAACAATCTCGCGAATATCGGCACGACCGGTTTCAAGCGCGACCGGCCCGAATTTGAAACGCTCGCCTATCAGGATACGCGCGTTGCAGGTCAGCAATCGACGGCTGAGACGACCTTCGCGATTGGTCTCAATCTCGGCACTGGCGTTGCGGTCCAGGGGACAACGCGGATCAACGAGCAAGGCACGCTCAACACGACCGGCAATGGCTTTGATCTGGCGCTTGATGGGGACGGGTTCTTTCAGGTTGAGCTCCCGGGCGGGCAGCTCGGCTATACCCGAGCTGGCAATTTCACTTTGAGCGCAGATGGCGCGCTGGTGACAGCACAAGGCTATCCGGTGCAGCCTGGAATTCAGGTGCCAGCCGGATCGCAATCCATCACAGTAGCCCCGGACGGCACAGTCAGCGCGATTGTTCCCGGCGATGCTGCGCCAGCAGCCTTGGGCGAGCTCACAATTGCAAACTTCGTCAATCCGGCAGGCTTGCAAGCCAATGGCGAAAACTTCCTGTTGGAGACAGCGGCAAGCGGTCCTGCCGAAGTGGGTGTGGCCGGCTTGGATGGGCGCGGCCGGATCAGGCAAGGGATGTTGGAAGCCTCCAACGTCAATGTCGTTGAAGAACTTGTCGGAATGATCGAAGCTCAGCGTGCTTACGAGATCAATTCGCGCATGATTAGCGCGGTCGACGAAATGCTCCGCAACGCTAACCAGACATTGTGAGGCATCTCATGACATTGCACCGCCATCTAGGGGTCATCTCGCTTGGTCTCGCTTTATCTGCCTGTGGTCTCGGGGGGTCTTCAGGCCCTCGACCGGGCTTTTCGCCGTCGCCAATGCCTGTCGAAACAGGCGTCCAGCCGCCCGCTGCTTCAACCAATGGCGCGATCTTCCAGCCGGCCTATGGCTACGCTGGCTTGATCGAAGGGACCCGTGCGCGCCGCGTCGGTGACATGCTGACAGTCGTGCTGGTTGAAAGCGTCGATACCACCAAGCGCACGACGGCCAGAACGCAGCGCGATGGCTCTGCTTCGATCACCCCGCCGACTGCCGGACCGCTCTCTTTCCTAAACCCCAATGCCCTTAAAGCTGCGTCAGAAGCGTCGTTCAGAGGGCAAGGGCAAGCTGCGCAAAGCAGTTCGCTTAACGGCGCGGTCGCTGTGACCATCGCTGAAGTGCGTTCCAATGGAACCGCACGTGTAGTCGGAGAGAAACAGATGTCGCTCAGTCAGGGAGAAGAATGGATCCAGTTCGCTGGGACTGTGCGTCTTGCTGACATCGATGGCGACAACCGTTTGCTCTCGAGCCAAGTGGCCGATGCGCAAATCATCTATTCCGGCCGCGGCTCTATCCAGCGTGCAAGCAGGCCCGGTTGGCTGTCCCGCTTCTTCAGTGCGATTTCGCCGTGGTGAAGGAGCTAAACTCATGAAAAAGCTTCTTTCATTGGCGCTCGTCATCATGGCGCTCTTGATGCCAGCGCATGCTGCAGCAGAGCGCGTGCGTGATCTTGGAACCTTTGAAGGGCTGCGCGCAAACCAGCTCACCGGATATGGCGTGGTTGTCGGCTTGCAAGGAACCGGCGACAACAATTTGCAATATGTGACAGAGGCCATGCGCGGCGTTTCCGGCAGGCTCGGGCTGCAATTGCCTCCGGGTGTCTCGCCCGCGCTCAAGAATGCAGCAGCGGTTATCATCACGGCGGAGCTTCCCGCTTTTGCAAAGCCCGGCCAGCGGATCGACATAACCGTGTCGACCATGGGCCAGGCGACGAGCCTGCGTGGTGGAGCCTTGGTCCTGACACCGCTCTATGGCGCGGACGGACAGATCTATGCGATGGCGCAAGGCAATATCGCTGTAGGGGGGCTGGGCGTGTCCGGACGCGATGGCTCGCGCCTTACTGTCAATGTCGCAACTGTCGGGCGTATCGCTGCTGGCGCGACTGTTGAGCGTGCAGTCGCGACCGGTTTCGACCAGCAAGGTCTGCTGCGCTTCAACTTGCATCAGGCTGACTTCCTGACCGCTTCGCGCGTGCGCGATGCCGTGAATGATCTGTATCCCGGCACAGCGCGCGTGCTTGACGGTGTGAGCGTCGAAATGGCTTTGCCGCTCGGCAATGACCGTCGCTCAGCCATGCTCGCTGAGATCGAGATGCTGAGTGTCACGCCAGCCCCGCAACCTGCGCGCGTCATCGTCAACAGCCGCACCGGGACTGTCGTGATCAATCAGTCTGTTCGGCTGATGCCGGCCGCGATCAGCCACGGCAATCTGACGATCCGCATCGAGGAAGATCCCTTGGTGGTCCAGCCATTACCCTTTGCAAATGGTGAAACCGCCATTGAGGAAGATACGCAGATTACCGTTGAGCAGGACGAAAGCCGGGTCGCTTTAATGCCTGGGGCAGCATCGTTGTCTGAGATCGTCGATGCACTCAACATGCTTGATGTAGGCGCGGCGGATTTGGTCGTGATCCTGGAATCGCTCAAGCAAGCAGGAGCTCTGCAAGCGGAAATGGTAATTCTATGATCACGCCTGCGAGCCCTCTTGAAAGCATTGCTCCGCGATCCTCGCTCACCAACGAGCAGATAGAGCTGCGCGAAGCTGCAGAAGGTTTTGAAGCGATAATGCTACGGCAATTGCTTGCGAGCGCGCGCGCCAGCAGCATGGCCGAGCAAACGCCCTTTACAGGGCCGGGCCTGGAGCAATTCCAGACCATGCTCGATGACCATTTCGCCGACATCGCATCGAAAAGCGGAACGCTTGGCATTGCGGCAAGCATCGAAGCGCAATTGAGCGCGCATGTGCCGCAGGCATCCGTATCCGCAAGTCGCGAGGAGCCTTAAGCCGTGTCATCCGATCTCATCATCATTGGCCGGGCAGGGACCATTGCAGCACGCAGCGCGCTGGAAGTCACCGCTCAGAACATCGCCAATGCGGACAATCCCGATTACGCGCGCCGCCGGGTTACGCAGACCGAGCTGCTTGCAACAGGCAGTATCGGCGGCTTTTCATCGAGCTCGCTCGGCGGTGTTCGAATTGATGAGATCCAGCGCAGCGATGCGGTTTTCCTGCAAAACCAGGCGAGGCGTACGGGAAGCGATCTTGCGCGTGCCGATGCTGAACTCTCAGGCCTTCTCGCGGTTGAGACTGCGATTGATCAAACCGGAATTTTCCCTGCGATTGTCGACTTCGAAGCGTCGCTGGCGGAGCTGCAATCCGATCCGCTGAACGGGGCGCTGCGCTCGGCTGTCCTGGAAAGCGGGCGCGCGCTTTCAGAGACACTGAATATTGCTAATCGCACACTTGCGCAATCGGGCGAGCAGCTCCGTTTTGAAGCAAATTCCGGTGTTGAACAGGTCAATCTTTATGCGGGCGAGCTTGCGCGGATTAACGCTGAGATCGTCCGCACTGAGCCGGGTACATCGAGCTTTGCTGCATTGCTCGACCAGCGCGACAGCGCGCTTAGCCAGATGTCCGACCAGCTTGGCATTGCGGTTGAATACGACATCAATGGTACTGTTGCTGTGAGGCAAGGCGATGCGAGCGGGCCTCTGCTCGTATCAGGCACAAATTCGTCGCCACTCGCGCTGACCACTAACGCTGATGGAACAGTGAATTTCACAGTCGGCGGCGCGGCTGTCACTTTGGCAAGCGGACAATTGGCAGGGCAGGCACAAGCGCTCCTCACTCAGCGAGATTATGGCCAACGCCTGGACGATCTTGCAGCGCTTACTGTCACGCAAGTCAACGCAGCGCAGGCAAACGGCGCCGCTCCAGATGGCACAGCCGGCCAGCCATTCTTCTCAGGCAGCACGGCAGGGGACATTACCGTCGCTCTGGCTAGCGGCGCAGGTATAGCCACTGCTGCTGCGGGTTCGCCTGCGCAAAGCCGCGACACCAGCAATCTCGAAGCGCTCCGCTCAACACTAGCGTCCAACACTGGACCTGCGAGCGAGGCCGACAGCCTGCTGTTCGACTTGGCCAATGCCGTGCGCAGCCGTGAAGTCACCCGCGATGCGACAGCGATTATTGCAGAGACCGCACAGACGGCCTTGGTCGCGGAAACCGGCGTCGATCTGGAGCAGGAAGCGGTCAATCTGGTGCGCTTCCAGCAGGCTTTTCAGGCCTCTAGCCGGGTTATCCAGACCGCGAATGACATCTTTAACTCCATCCTCGGGATCAGAAGCTGATGGTGAACATCACAAACTCGACATCTGCTTTCTATCAGCGCTCGCTGGGCCAGCTGGGACAACTACTCGGCGCGGCTGAAAGCCTGCAGAACCAGATTGCCACAGGCCAAAGGCTTGAGCGGTCATCGGATGATCCGGTCGCGTCCGCGCGGCTGCGCACGCTGTCGCGAATGGATCGGCTGGCGGACATTGATGCGCGCAATGCTTCGCGTGCAAGCGATGAGCTCAGCACAGCGGCAGAAGGCGTGGAAAGCATTGCAGATCTGGTGATCCGCGCGCGTGAGCTGGCGATCTGGGCGGGCAATGACACCACCAGCGCAAGCGAACGTGAGTTGATCGCGACTGAAATCGACCAGCTGCGCGAAACCATCTTCGCTAACGCCAATGGCTTTACCAACACGGGACGTTCACTGTTTGGAGGCGACATTGATGGCGCGGCCTATGCAATGGATGGCGCGGGCAACGTTACCTATATCGGCGCAGCTGATAGCGGCGTGATCGATATAGGCGAAGGCGTGACGATCGAACGCGGCATTACCGGCCCTAACATTCTTCAGTTTGATGATGGCGGGACAGCGACGGACGTGTTCGCATTTCTGGCCGATTTGACTGCTGCATTGCGTGGCGGTGTTGCTGACCCTGCGGCGGCATCGCGTGATGCAGTTGAAGGTCTGGACGGCGCGATAGATACGCTTGGCCGTGCGCAGGCGATCTATGGCGCGCGTCTCGCCTGGATCGACTCTGTCCAGCAAACACAAACTGTGCGCAGCGAAGCCCGCGCACAGGAAGGCGGAGAGATCGGCGGAACCGATCTCAGCGTTGCTATCACTCAGCTCCAACAAACACTCACAGTCCTCGAAGCCAGCCAGGCGAGCTTTGCGCGCGTCACTTCACTGAGCCTGTTCGACGCCATTTGAACTCTATTGACGCAGCCGCCGTGCTGCGTCTCTTTTTGACTAAGGGAATTAACCATGTTCGCCGCCATTGGGATCGTAGTTCTGTTATTCATGGTGTTCGGCGGATTCATCATCGCCGGCGGCAACATTATGCCAATTCTGGCAGCTCTCCCTATCGAAATGATGATTATCGGGGGCGCCGCCTTAGGGGCTCTGCTGATTGGTAACACCAAGCACGAACTGATGTTGCTGCTCGGCGGGTTTGCGAAGGTTTTCAAGGGACCGCGTTATACCGATCAGGATCACATCGATGCGATTGCGCTTTCCTCCAAGCTATTGAAAATGATGCGTTCTGAAGGTGCTGTTGCGCTGGAGAGCCATGTGATGGAGCCTGAGAATTCGCCCATATTTGCTGAATATCCGCGTTTGCTCGCTGATGATGCAGTGCGCAATCTTATCTGCGATTCCTTGACGCTGCTGGTGGTTTCGAGCGGTACGCTTGATACGCATGCGGTCGAAGATGTGATCGACAATGCGATCAAGACACAGCTTCATGAAATGGAGGAGCCTGCGCATTCCATTCAGACGCTGGCTGACAGTCTTCCGGCCTTGGGCATTGTTGCGGCGGTTCTCGGCGTGATCAAGACCATGGGCTCAATCAATGAGCCTCCAGAGGTTCTCGGCAAGATGATTGGCGCAGCCTTGGTGGGTACGTTCATGGGTGTTTTGCTGGCCTATGGCCTGGTCGGGCCAATGGCCGGGCGCCTCAATCAGGTGAATGCGCATGACAAGCAGATATTCTATTCGATCAAGCAGGTCATTGTCGCATCGCTGCACGGCTATCCGCAGCCAATGGTGGTGGAGGCGGCTCGTTCTGGCCTCCCGCCTGCGCACCGTCCGAAGCTGACCGAGCTGCTTGATATGCTGCGAGGCAAGTAAAGTGGCTACGCCTGAGAAAAGCGAGGCTGCCACTCCGCCAGCACCGATCATCGTCAAGAAGATCACCATCGAGCAAGCCGGTCACCACGGCGGCGCTTGGAAAGTGGCCTATGCCGACTTTGTGACGGCCATGATGGCGTTCTTCCTGCTGCTCTGGTTGCTCGGGGCAACCACGGAAGATCAGCGCAAAGGGCTGGCTGACTATTTCACGCCCACGCTCGTCAAGCTGAAGGAGCAAAGTGCCGGATCTGATGGAATGCTCGGTGGTAGCTCGATCACGGATGTCGACAATTATCCCAATCGCCAAGGGCAAACGGGGAATCAGGCGATCACAATTCCGCTCGACTCCTCAGGTGGGGAAATGGAAGGCGGTGCAGCCGTTCGTGAACTCAAAGCGGACCAGCTCAAAGAGCAGATCGAGGAGAAACTGCGCGAGAAAACGCGGCTGAGAAGGCTCGCTAAACAGGTGCGAGTCGTGCGAACGCCAGTCGGTGTGCGGATTGACCTGGTCGACGACGCGGAATTCTCAATGTTTGCGCTGGGCACGACTGTATTGATGCCGGAAGCGCGTGAGCTCATCGAAGTGATCTCCGACACGATCGGAGACAAACCGCAGAAGGTGATCGTGCGCGGGCATACGGACTCGCTAAAATGGCGTCCTGGCGTCCAAGCGAACAATTGGTCGCTTTCTACCGGCCGTGCGGAAGCCGTGCGTCAGTCATTGATGCGAGGCGGGCTGACGGAAAACCGCTTCGTCCGGATTGAAGGGGTAGCAGCGCGCGAACCACTCATCCCGGACGATCCGGCTGACCCGCGCAATCGTCGCGTGTCTATCCTGTTGCTGTCTGCATCTGACATAAGCGCGCTTGAAGGGGCCTGAGCTTACGGCTCAACTTCTCCAGCCTGTTCCGACTGAGACGACTGGCGCACCGAAGATCTGAGCTTGCTTATTTGCTCTCGTCGGTTTGTTTCAGGCCTCAGGCACGCATCAGGATACTCTTTCCCCAACAGCTTCGCCGCATTCCGCCCTGCGAGGCACTGCACCCCTGTCTCATGGTACAGATCGCATAGCTTTGTGCTTGCCTTGAATCGGCCTTGCCCGGCTGTCTCAAGTGCCGATTTGTAACCCGCAAATTCTCAGCTCAGCATTGCGCATACAAGAAGACCCGACGCTCGGGGATAGAGCGCCGGGCCTTGCAAGGTCCGATGGAGGACTTCGGCTAAGCTTACCGCAGCAGTGACAATACGTTCTGCTGGCTCTGGTTTGCCTGTGCGAGCATTGCTGTCGATGCCTGGCTCAGGATCTGTGCCTTAGCGAGCTGCGTGGTTTCTGCTGAATAATCAGTGTCCATAATCCGCGAACGTGCGTCCGTCAGGTTGGTCACGTTTGTCGTCAGGTTAGCGATCGTCGATTCCAGACGGTTCTGACCTGCACCGAGCGATGCACGTGTGCCGTTTACATCGTCGAGCGCGGCATCAACGTTGGTGATGGTCGTGCCGGCAAGTGCATCCGTGCTCACATCCAATGCAGCCGGGGCGATGCTGGTGCCGTCAATCGCAGTGCTGGTCAGAGTGACTGTTTCTGTCGCGCTGGTGGCGATATCAACGGCTACGTCAGTGCCAGCAGTCGTGCTGAAGACGTTAACGCCGTTGAACTGCGTGTTGGAGAGGACAGAAGAAATCTGTTCCTGAAGCTGTGTAACTTCTGCATTCATGAAACCGCGGTCGGTCGCGTCATATGTGCCGTTGCGTGACTGCACAGCAAGCTCGCGAACACGCTGCAGCATGTTGGTGACTTCGTCGAGCGCACCTTCAGCAGTCTGAGCAAGAGCGATACCGTCGTTCGCGTTACGAACACCCTGGTTCATCGCGCGGATGTCAGAAGTCATAGTGGTCGCAATTGCGAGGCCGGCTGCGTCGTCTTTTGCGCCATTGATACGTGTGCCGGTTGAAAGGCGCTCCATCGCCTGACCCATCATCTGTGATGCGCTGCTTGATGCATTTGCAGCGCGCAGGGCGGAAATATTCGTATTGATAACAGACATTTGTGTAACTCCTATTGTCAAGCCACAGCCCGGTCGTTGCCGTGGCTGTCGCATACAAGAGCGTCCGTCTGGAGCGATCTTTAACCCCCCAAGTCCGATCCTGCTGTTGACAGGCATAGGTGGTTCTACGTGGCCTTAATTTAGCGCTACTTTGGACGTGCCCACGCCAAAAGCCCCGAAACGAGGGCAAAACGGGGTTTACGCAAATGCTTCCGATACAGGCAGATCCAGCGGTTGAAAAAAAGCATCGCCGATTGATTGAGCGTGTTTTTTCGACTTTGGCTGAGCCATGCTTGCCTGCCGATCTGCGGATTGAGGATGCAGGCGGCGATTTCGCGATCTCGAAACCAGGCCATGTGCTGGCGTTGTCAGACAGCGATAAAGCGCGGCTTGAGCAGCTTACAAAGAAAGCGCGCCAGCTTTCCTATTCGCTCAGCGCACCTGAAAGCGCGCGCAATGCGTGTATCGCCGCTGCGACCAAGCCGGGCATGCCGATTGCAGGCGACAATCAAACGCTCGCTCTGCTGACGCTCGCCGGACGCATCGCGACAAGTGACATTCCTGTCCTGATCGAAGGTCCGACCGGCACCGGCAAGGAAGTGCTCGCGCAGTTCCTCCACAATGCGAGCGCGCGCGCAGACCAGCCTTTCATTGCCGTCAATTGCGCGGCCATGCCTGAAGCGATGCTGGAAGCTTTGCTGTTCGGGCACTGCAAAGGCGCGTTCACTGGCGCAAGCGCAGCGGGCGAGGGCTTCTTTCGCGCGGCGGACGGTGGCACGCTGCTGCTCGACGAGATTGGCGAGATGCCACTTTCCCTTCAGGCTAAACTGCTGCGTACAGTGCAGGAAGGCGAGGTCGTGCCCCTTGGTGCGACAAAGCCGGTCAAAGTCGACGTCCGCATTGTCGCTTGCACCAACCGTGAACTGCCCGGCGAAGTCGCGCAGGGTCGCTTTCGTGAAGACCTTTATTACAGGCTCAACGTCTTTCCGCTGCATATGCCCGCATTGCGCGAGCGTCGTGCAGATATCGCCCCGCTCGCATTCGGTATGCTGCTGCGCCATGCGGCGCGTCCGAACATGCCTGGCTGGATTGATAAAGATGCGATCGACGTGCTCGAAACGCATGACTGGCCTGGCAATGTCCGCGAGCTGGAAAATGTAATCCGCCGCGCGATCGTTCTTGCTGGAACCGACGAGGCAATCACAGCTGAGCACATCCAGTTTGATCGTCCGGTTCGCTCGATTGCCGCGAATGATACAGCGATGCGGACCGGTGAAGTCGTTTCGCATCCGGCAAGTGATCGTGCCCTTGCAGAAGCGCGTTCATTGGACCGGTCTCTCTCAGACATCGCATTTGAATCGGAAGCACAGGCGATCCTCGACACGCTTGAGCGGTGCAATGGCCATCGCGGCAAAACCGCTGAGCAGCTCGGCATTTCAGAGCGGACCTTGCGCTATCGCCTCGCGAATATGCGTGAAGCTGGCCTCGCGGTTGCAGGAGCAGGCCGGTGAGCACGATCGGTTCGCAAACAGGCTTGCAGCAAGTGCTCGCATTGCGCCAGCAGATCGCTGAACGCAGCGACGCGCTGCAAACACTGCGCAATGCAGCCCCGCAAACAGCCGCGCCCACGTCGCCATCAGACAAAACTGCTGGCGTCGACTTTGCCGAGACGTTGAGCGACGCAGTGCAGGAAGTAAACGCGACGCAAAAACGCGCCTCGGACATGGCAGCTGCCTATGAGCGCGGCGAGGTCACCGATGTAGCGCAGGTCATGCTCGCTCGTCAGGAATCAAGCGTAGCTTTTGAAGCGACCTTGCAGGTCCGCAACAAGCTGCTGACGGCCTATCAAGACATCATGCGGATGGGAGTGTGATAGGTGGCTAGCAATCCGCCTCCCGCGATCCCTGCTGAAACCGCAGCGCTACCTGCACAGCTTCAAGGCGGTGCAGTGGCTTCTCCGTTTGCGCGTGTGTCTGAATTCTTGGCGCAGCCTGCTGTGAAGCGCACAATCCCCGCATTGGGTGGGCTGGCGGCTATCGCTGCCGCTGGCCTTGCTTACATGGCTATCACAGCCGGCCCTCAACGTGTGCTCTATTCGGATCTGACAGATGGCGAGCGAGCAAGCGTCGCTGAAGCTTTGACCGGCGGCGGGATCGGATATGAAATCGATCCGGGCACCGGCATGATCACAGTCGCGCAAGATGATCTTTATGCAGCCCGCATGCTGGTCGCGAGCAATACCGGGCTTGCTGCTCCGCAAGACGCGTCTCAAATGTTGGATGCAATCCCGCTGGGTTCAAGCCGCACGCTTGAAGGCGAACGTTTGCGTCTCGCACGCGAGCGTGAGCTTATGATGACCATTCAGGAGATCGACGGCATCTCCAGCGTTCGGGTGCATCTGGCAACGCCAGAGCGGTCTGTCTTCGTGCGAGAGAACAGCCCGCCAAGCGCATCGGTTATGGTGCGCCTTTCACGCGGTCGCAGCCTTTCGAAGGATCAGGTTGATGCGATCGTGAACCTTGTTTCAGGCTCGGTCCCGGGCCTTGCGAGCGATGCAGTTCGGGTCGTCGATCAGAATGGCCGCTTGCTGACCTCTGAAAGCAATGGCGTGCTTGATGAGCTGATGTTGCAGCGGGAGTTCGAAGCCAAGCTGCGCGATCAGATCGGACAATTGCTGGTCCCGCTCCTGGGCGAAGGAAACTTCACCAGCGAAGTCCAGATCGATCTCGACCGTCAGGAAGTGACCTCTGCACGCGAAACCTACGATCAGGAAGGTGTGGTGCGGAGCGAAGCCACTACCAGTGCGTCGCGCGCCGGCGGCACACAGGTTGGCGGTGTGCCTGGCGTTCTTGCCAATACTCCCCCACCGCCCGCTGAGTTGGTCGAGGAAGCGCCTGAGGGCGGAGAAGCACAACCGGCTGAGACAACACCCGGCGACAGCGAAACCAGCGCGCGCCGGGATTATGAAATCGGCCGCGAAGTGGCTGTCACCAGCACGCGCCCTGGCGGCGTAAACCGCATATCCGTCGCCGTGGCAGTCAGCGCGAGCGCTCTGGAAGCCATCGCACCAGCTGACGAAGAACGCATACAAGCGCTCGTGGAAGCAGCGGTGGGTGCGGACGCTGAGCGCGGCGATGTTGTGACTGTCGTTACTGGCGCGTTCGAAGCTCCTGCGGTGGAAGAGCCAGCATTCTATGAGCAGCCATGGTTTGAAATGGTTGTGCGGTATAGCGCAGCCGTGCTCGCGGTCTTGCTGGTCTTGTTGCTCGGGGTGCGGCCCATACTCAAACGCTTGAAGGAAGCAAAACAGGCTGAGCAGGAGCGCGCACAAGAAGCACAGAAAGCGCTGCTGGATGCGGACGGGGGTGAGCTGAGCGAAGAGGAAACCGCTGAAGTTCAACGTCTGGCAGCACAGGCCCGCAGCGAAGGCGTACCGGCGGATCTTGCCGAGCAAGTGGCTCTGGCTCGGCGCTTGGCCGAAGCGCGTCCGGACCGTGCGGTGGCAGCCCTTCAGCGCATGCTCGTAGCACCTGAAAAGCCGGAAGCGGTATGATGAGCGAGCTTGCTGAAATCTCTCAGGCGCATAGCGCTGCTGTCTTCGTGTTGCTGCTGGAAGACCGCAATGCCGCTGAACTGCTGGGACGACTTGGCCCGGACGAACTTGAGCGCGTCGGCGCGTCCATGTGCCAGCTTGGTGAAGTGGATCCCTCGCGCATCGCGAGAGCAATCGCGAGCTTTGTGGAAGAGGCCGACCGTCAAGCCCTGTCCGCCGACGGCCGTGAAGATCATGTCCGCTCGCTGTTCGTCAATGCCATTGGCGACGTGAAAGCAGAAAGCGTGATGAAGCGTATCCAGCCCGAAGAGCGGCCCCGCTCTTTGGAACTGGCGCGTTGGCTTGCGCCGTCGATTGTCGCGCCCCTCATTGAAGACGAGCACCCGCAGGTGATCGCGGTTCTTCTGCTAATGATGGAGGCGGAGCCTGCGGCGGAAATCCTCTCTTTGCTGCCGGAATCCGTCCAACCGCGCATCGTCGAACGCATTGCAAAGCTGGGCCCGGTCTCAGGGCAAACCATCGATATGCTCGACACTTTGTTGTCCAAACGTATCGGTGAGCGATTTGGTGCAGCAGCGCTTACGCTTGGCGGAGCGCGCGAAGCAGCCAATCTGATTAATGCGGCAGCGGGCGCTGTGGGGCAGCGGGTATTGCCCGCTATCGAGCAGCGCGATGCAGAGCTAGCTGCGGCGATCGAAGAAGAAATGTTCACCTTCGAAATGCTCTACGCGCTCGACCGGATGGGCATGGGCCGCTTGCTGCGCGATGTCGAAAACGATGTCCTCGTTGATGCCTTGAAGGGCCTGTCCGAAGACGATCAGGAACCGTTCTTCTCCGCTATGTCGAGCCGCGCTGCTGACGGTGTGAAAGACGAGATCGAGCTGCGCGGCAAGCTGCGGCGTGAGGATGTGCAGGCAGCGCAGAAGAAGATTGTCGAAGTGGCTCGCCGTCTGTCGGACGAAGGCGAAATCAGTCTGGGCGGGGATGATGACGAGTTTGTCTGATCTTCTTGAACAACCGGTTTCTTCTTCGCCGCAGCCTTCCTGGATCGAAGCGCTTCAAGGGAGCGATGGCTTTGTCGATGGGCTGTTCCATCGGGCCTCTCTCAGTACGGCGCCGAGCAATGCTGATAGCGCAGACGTAATGCGCGCGCAGGCCTATGCGGAAGGGGAAGCCGCCGGGCGTGCGGCAGCTCTCGCGGAGCAAGAACAGGCCTCAAAGCTGGAGGAGAAATTCAAGCTCACCTTGGCGCAATTTGACGAGGCAGCGCATGCGGCGCTTTCGGACCAGCTGGCTCAAACAGTGCTTGCCTTGTGCGAGCCGATCCTCAGCGATTTCGCCCTAGACATGGAAAGCTTGCAGACCCGCTGCGAGACGCTGGCCGCGCAGTTCAAGGACGTGACCGACAAACTCGTCCTCCATGTCCATCCCGATGATGCGGCTTGCATTGAGGAGCATACTCGCGAGGCCCTTACCATCCGCGAGGATGGCGAGATGGAGCGCGGCTCGCTTCGTCTCGAAGGGCCGGAAGGCAGCTTCACTGACGGACCGGCGGATTGGCGGCGGGCCATTGCAGCGGCGGTGCGGACATGATCGCAGCGCTAGAAAAAGAGCTGCAGACGATGGCGTCGCGCAGCGTCGATCCAGCGCCTGTTCGGGTCGGACGCGTGGTCGCTTGCGATGGCGGGTTGGTCGAAGTCTCCGGCTTGCCAGCGCCGATTGGAACGCTCTGCCGGATCGAAACCCAAGACAAACCGCGTGGATGCACCGCTGAGGTCATCGGCTTTCGCGCCGGGCACAGCTTGATGATGCTTCTCGGCGATACCGTCATGCTGCAACCTGGCGCAGATGTGCGCGCAGATGGCGATCCGGGCATGGTGCATGTCGGCGAAGCGCTGCTTGGCCGCGCTGTCGACGGCAGTATGCGCCCGATCGATGGCGGCGAGCGACCGGATGTCAGCGAGCTGTGGCCGCTTGGTGGTATCCGTGAAAGCGCGCTGGAGCGCAGCAGTGTGTTGGAGCCGTTCGATTGCGGTGTGCGCGCAATCAACGGGCTTACGACCATGGGCGTCGGCCAGCGGATCGGGATCATGGCGGGCTCCGGCGTCGGCAAATCCGTTCTGATCGACATGATAGCGCATGGCGCGGACGCGGACATCACCATTGTCGGATTGATCGGTGAACGCGCGCGCGAAGTCTCGGATTTCGTCTCGCGCCATATGAGCGGCGCTCAGCGAAATCGCACTATCATGGTGGCGGTTCCCGCCGACCATGCGCCCAATTTGCGGCTGCGCGGGGCGCAATATGCCTGCGCTTTGGCGGAATATTTCCGCAGCAAGGGCAAGCGCGTGCTTCTCATCCTCGACAGCCTCACTCGTGTCGCACATGCCGCGCGCGAGATTGCGCTTCTGCTCGGGGAGCCGGGTGCTGCTCGCGGCTATCCGCCTTCGGCTCTTGCGACCATTACCAGGCTGGTCGAGCGCGCCGGTAACTCCGCGAGAAGCGGCGGCGCGATCACAGGCGTCTACACAGTGCTTGCCGACGGGGACGACCAGGATGACCCGGTGGTCGACACGGCGCGCGCGATCCTTGATGGCCATATCGTTCTATCGCGCGAGCTGGCTCAACAAGGGCACTATCCCGCGATTGATATTCCCGCTTCGCTCAGCCGCGTGATGGACGCAATTGTGAGCGAAGAGCATCGCCTTCATGCGCGAGAATTGCGCTCGCTCGTGTCTGCGGTTCAGACCAATCGCGACCTTGTGATGATGGGCGCATATCGCCCCGGCGCTGACCCGCTGCTCGACCGCGGCATGGCCGCAATGCCACAAATAAACGCGTTTCTTCAACAGGATGCAGGCGAGCGAGTGACGCTTGCCGAGAGTGTCGCTGCCTTGGCTGAAGCCACAAGATTTGAGGCAGAAGCATGAGCTGCGAGAAGAAGAAAGCGGCGCTTCTCGCGCGGCAATCGCGCATCGGTGCAATCGAACGCAAGCTGGCTTTGCGCGAGCTGGCAGAGGCACAAGGCGAGCGCTCCCGGATGCATGCTTTGGCCGAGCGCAGCCAGGCTCTTGCAGATAATCGCGCGGCCCGATTGTCAGCAAAAAATGCGAGCGATCTAAGCAGTTTAGTTCGCTTCAGCGGCGCGCTTCACGGTGTTTGTGATGATGCGCGCAAGATGAGTGATGTGGCGCAAAGTGAAGCGGATCGCAGCGCTCAAACGCTCGCGCGGCTCGATAACCGATTGAAAACATTGGATACCCGTAGGCGCGATGCCGAGCGCGCTGTCGAACGCAAGCAAGCACAGCGCGCGCTCAGCCAAGCCGCGCCGTCGCGTCATGTTGGCACGAGAATTGCTTCGTCTGGTGCGGAGAAAAAGGAACCGCTGCGATGATCCAATTGCCAAGCTCAATGACAAGTCAGCCCACCGGCGGACCCGGTATCGCTGGCGACAAACCACTGGAATCGCTCACTGAAGTCGGTCTGAGCGCGGAGTTTGCCGCAGCACTTGCTGATGTGTTGCAGATCGAGAATGGCGAAGTGCAGCTGGTGTCAGGCGAGCCGCAATTGCCGGGCGGCAATAGCTTGCCGGGTGAGAGCGCGCCGCTCGAATTGGTTGGCAATCTCTTGCCGGATGGCGCCCCCGCAGCTGCTGGAGATGACCCCGAGATAACTCGAGATGACCCCGAGATCAGCCGAGATCAACGCATCGCGTTGATAGATGGACGGCTCCAGACCGTAGTTCCGAGTGAGACGCCGCTGACGCCGACAAGCGCGGCACAACCTTCGACTCCGCAAACCGAAACTTCCGCCAACACCGCAACCAACACCCCGCCACTCGCAGCGAGCATCGCGAGGCTGCAATCGCTGCTGAGCCAGACCGGCACCAATGACGTAGGTCAGCCCGCAGCCGCGCGCCAAGCCAACGGCATAGAGCCGCGCCGGGCAGGGCTTGAACGCGCACTGGAAGCCCTCATGGGCAGAGCCGCGCAGCCTGCCGATCCATCGGTGCAGATCGCGCCGACACAAGATGCCGAGCTGCCAAGTTTACAGAGCTCCGCCACGCTTGAACGGCTTGCGGAAGCCATAGGCCGCCCCGCCGGCGAAGTGCGCGAACGCTTTGCCGTCGTGCAGGAAATCATGCGCGATCCGGCACCGGCTTCGCGCGCGCTCGATCAGTTGGGCATCACCACTCTGGCGACAAATGACACAGCGAATGCCAGCACACAGCGCCTCTCGACAAGCGGCTTTGAAAGCGCGCTGCGCGATAGCAGCCAGCTTGAGACGCTGATCGAGAATTTGGCCCAGGCCCGCGAAACCGGCCGCGCAGCCAAAGGCGAAATGCTTGTCCGGCACGAGGAATTCGGCGTCGTCAGCATGAAGCTCGCGGCGATGGAAGGCGAGCTCAAGGCAACGCTTAACAGTCGCGATCCCGGCTTCGCTCTCGCGGCGCAAAATGCGATCGCGGAACGCAGTGTTGCCGCTGTCACCGACAGTTCCAGTGCGCAGTCACGCGCCCAGGATAACGCGGCTGGGCAAGGCTCTTCCGGCGGCCAGCAACAACGCGATTCTAGCGCGCAGCTTCAGCAGGGTGGAAGCTCGGGAGACCAGTCTTCAGCACAAAGCGAGCGCGATTCCATGAGTGGGCAAGCATCGCGCGGCAGCGATGAGCAGCGCGCGGAAATGCCCCCTTCAGCCCCGACTTCTAGCGGGCTTTACGCCTGATTTTACCGCACGAAACTTGAGCTGCGACAGCACACACAATTGACACTTTGAGACTGGAATTATGGCAAAGAAAGACGAAGACAATGATGCTGACGAGAAGCCCAAAGGCGGCAAGCTCAAGCTGATTATCGGCGCTGTGTTGCTGCTCGGCGTAGGCGCTGGCGGCGTCTATGGCGCCATGGCGGCAGGTCTGCTCGGCCCGACGGCTGCTGCGGCTGAACCGCAAGGTCCGGCGCTGGTTCTCAAAGGCGAAGATGATCCCTATGCGCCGCCATCCGACAGCAAGGATGCCGCGGCTGATGCCGCCGTATTCGGTGAAGGCGGCAGCAAATATCGCACTGCCTATTTCCGCTTCGAAAACAGCTTCACGTCCAATTTTGCCGACTCCACTGGCATCATCCAGGTCAGTCTTGCAACCTCCACACAGCGCGATGGCCGCGTGTTGCAGTGGCTCAAGCGGCATGAGCTTGCGGTTCGCTCAGCGATCCTGGTCGAGCTTGCAGCAACGCCGGAAGAAGATGCGTTCTCCGCGGACGGCAAAGAGCGCATGTCCAAACGGCTGACTCAAGCGATCAACAAAGTTCTTGAAGAAAAAGAGGGCTTTGGCGGCGTTGATGCAGTCTATTTCGAGCAGTTCCTCGTCCAATGAAGACAGATCACAACTTTGTGGCAGAGCGCGCTCTTGCCAATCATTGCGCTGAGCTGATCGGCAAACCTCTGCGCGATCCTGAGCGTATCGAGCAAGCGCGCAGCGACTTTGCGCAAAGCCTTGCGCGGATGCTCCAAGCGGGCATGCGTTCGCTGCTGGCGAGCAAGGCTGTGCAAGTCGCAATCGAGCCGCGCGGGCCGGAAACAGCCAGCTCGCTCGCGCAGACCATCGGTCCGCGTGCAGCGAACTTTGCGCTTGGTGTGGCGGATGCAACCGACCCTTACGCGCTCTCGCTCGACCTAAAGACGGCGATGGTTCTGACGGACCGTCTGTTCGGCGGCGAAGGCGAAGTACCCGCAGAGGAGTTGGAAGCGCTACCTGCATCCTGCGCTTTGGCGCTGCAGGAAGTGGGGCTGTCTGTCGCGCGCGCTATTGCTGAAACACTTGAGCGTGAACCTGCGCCGCAAATCCTTAGCCAGCATGAGAAATTTGCCCGCATGGAAGTGTTTCCGCGCGGCGATTACTGCTTGAGCTGGACAGTCACTGTCAAACAGGAAGGTCGCGGTGACTGGTCGTTCCTGCTGATGACAACAGAGCAAGCGTTGGACGCTGTGCTGGACACTGGCAGCGGCAGCACAGTGCAAGGCAGTGCGGCCGCAAGCCCCAATGCCAAGCCTTTCGCGGACATACCGCTGCCCGCCCGCGCGATCCTTGCTGAATTCAAACTTCCCTTGGGCCGGTTGGCACGGCTTGCTCCCGGCGATGCGATCCCGCTCGCCCCGGCGCGCGAAGTGCCACTGATGATCGGTCGCCAGACCTTGGCACATGGCCGCGTAGGCGCGCTCGATGAGCGCATTGCGCTGCGCATTTCAAACCTTTCCTCCCCGGAGATGACATCATGAACGCTGCAGCAAACCACGCGAAATTGCTCGATGATATTGCAGTCACAGTTTCGGTAGAGCTGGGCCGCGTCGACCTGCCTTTGAAGAAAGTGCTGGCCTTGGGACCGGAAAGCGTCGTGCCGCTTGATCGTCTGACTGACGAGCTGCTCGATGTGATGGTCAACGGGCACACCATCGCGCGTGCGGAGGTCGTGACGCAGGAAAACAAATTCGCGCTACGCATTGTCGAACTGGTGGGCGTCGGCCCGATGCCCGATCCTGTGCCTGACAGCCCAAGTCCGGCGGCCGACGGCCTGAGTGAGGCTGCATCTGCTGTGCCTCCTCCGCCTGCTGGGGCGTGACCCATGCTGTGGTATTTCGCTAAGCTCGCCTTTGTCCTGCCGCTGCTTGCGCTGCTCATCTGGGGCAGCCTTAAGCTGACGCGGCATATGCAAAACCGGCTCGCGCAAAGCGGTTCGTCCGAGCGAGCGATCAAGCTGGTGGAGACGAGCTTTCTCGCGCCGGGCATTCGGCTGGCGGTGGTGGAGTTTCACGGCCGTGAGATCCTGCTCGGCTGCTCGAAACAGGGTCTGACGCGGCTTGCCGAAGTGGAAGCGCGCGAAGCGAAGGCGGCTGCTCCGCAGGCGCTGGAGCAGATGCGATGAACGGGCGGATAGTTCTGCTCGTTCTGGCGTTTGCGCTGAGCGCGATGGCTGTGATCGCGCCGGGCATTGCGTACGCGCAAGCGCCGGTCCCGCCTGCCGCGACTGAAGGCGTGGGCAGCGCAATCGAGCGCGCTCTCGGGGCAGGGGCCGAGAGTTCTGACGCGCCTTTGTCCGTCTCGCTCCAGCTGCTGTTGGTCATGGGTCTGCTCACGGTCCTGCCCGCGCTGGTTTTGATGATGACGAGTTTCACACGGATCATCATTGTGCTTGCGATCCTGCGGACGGCTTTGGGCTTGCAACAAAGCCCGCCTAATCAGGTGCTTGTGGGCCTTGCGCTGTTCCTCTCGCTATTCATCATGGCGCCTACGCTGGCGGATGTGAACACGCTCGCGCTCGCGCCCTATATGGCAGGCGAGCTGACAGCCGATCAGGCGATTGTGGCTGCCGGATCGGAGTTTCACCAGTTCATGCTGCGTCAGACGCGCGAAGCCAATCTGGCGATGTTTGCCGATATTGCGGGCAATCCCGGTTTCGCTTCGCCCTCGGACATTCCTTATTCGATCCTGCTGCCTGCCTTTGTGACAAGCGAGCTGGAGACCGCGTTCCAGATCGGCTTCATGCTGTTCCTGCCGTTTCTTGTGATCGACCTTGTAGTGGCGAGCGTCCTGATGTCGCTCGGCATGATGATGCTATCGCCGACGATCGTTTCGTTGCCGTTCAAGCTGCTGCTGTTCGTTCTGGTTGACGGCTGGGCGCTTCTGATGGGCTCGCTCGCCATGAGTTTTGCGTGAGCGGGGGCTGACCCATGCAGGATGATGCTCAGATCATGGCGCTTGCCGACCAGATGCTGTGGATCACAGCGTTGGTCGCTGGCCCTGTGCTGGTCGCAGCGCTTGCGGTAGGCCTCATCGTCGGGATCATTCAGGCGGCAACATCCGTCAACGAGCAGACTTTGAGCTTCGTCCCCAAGTTGGCCATTACCGCTGCAATCATGGTGCTGATGGGCGGCGCGATGATGAGCTTGCTGACGGACTTCTCGCGTGAGATCTTCGCGCAGATCGCAGCGATTGCGCGCTGATCCATGAATGTCACTGATTTCGGCTTCGGCGCATTGGACGAGCAGCTCTGGACGCTGCTGATCCTGTCGATCCGCTGCGGGGCTGCGTTGATGGCGGCGCCCATGTTCGGCATGATGAGCGTGCCGGTGACGATCCGCGCTCTGTTCGGCTTTGTGCTCGCGCTCTTCATCATGAGCTGGGTCCCGCTGCCGGAATTGCCGCCGATGCTGTCGATAGAGGCGGTGCTCATCATCCTGCAGGAAGCGCTGATAGGCGTTGCGCTGGGCTTTGTGCTGCAGATCGCCTTTGCCATACCGTTGATTGCAGCCGAGCAGATCTCCGGCACTATGGGGCTTGCGATTGCGACGTCGGTTGATCCCAATACCGGCGCGCAGTCAGGGGCGATCGGGCAGTATTTCTCGCTGCTGATGACGCTGATTTTCCTCAGCATTGGCGCGCATCTGATCTGGCTGGAGCTGATCCTGGAAAGCTATCGCGCGTTGCCGCCGGGTCTTGCGATCTTCACGCCGGAACGCGCGATGCAAGTCGTCAATTTCGCAGGGCTTGGCTTTCTCACAGCCGCTGCGATTGCCTTGCCGGTTGTGTTGGTCCTGCTGCTCGTCCAAATCGTCACTGGCGTTTTGAGCCGCTCCGCGCCATCGCTTAACCTGTTCGCTTTGGGCTTGCCTGCGGGCGTGCTCGCTGGCCTTGCGGCGCTGATCGCATCTTCCGCCATCCTGTTCGAGCAATTCGTCGATCTGTCCGAGCTCTCGCTTGAACAAGTCGGCGCTCTGGTGGTGGCACCATGAGCGATCAACCGGCAGGCGAGAAGAGTTTTGAGCCGACGGAGAAGCGGCTGCGCGATGCCACGAAGAAAGGCGACGTCCTGCGCAGCCGCGAAGCCGCAACCGCCGTTGCTGTGGCGGTCGGCGGAGGGTGGCTCCTGATGGGCGGGCCATGGCTATTGGAAGGTTTGCGCAGCGTTGCACAAGCTGGCTTCCGCTTCGATCACGGCGCGCTGGAGAGCTTCTCGGCAGGCGCGCGGTTCAACCATGCATTGGAGGCTTTGCTGCCGCCGATCCTGTTCCTCGGCCTCACTGTGCTGATCTTTACAGTCGCATCGCAACTGGTCTTCGGCGACGGGCGCTGGGTCAATGCCAATGCCGCGCCCAAGGGCTCGCGCATCAATCCGCTTTCAGGGCTCAAGCGCATGTTCGGCACGCAAGGCCTGATCGAGCTCGGCAAGAGTTTGCTCAAGCTCATCCTGCTTGGCGGCATTGCCATGTGGTGGGCCTGGTCGAATATGCCGGGGCTGATCAAGCTGGGGCGGGGTGCCTTTCAAGGACAATTGGCCGCGGGCTGGGATGCAGCGGTCATGCTGGTCGGGCTGCTCGCGCTTGGCCTGTTTGTGATTGCTTTGATCGACTACCCGATCCAGCTCGTGCGCCGCATCGGCAGGCTCAAGATGACACAGCAGGAACTGCGTGACGAGACCAAGGAAACCGAAGGCTCTCCGGAAAAGAAAATGGCACAGAAACAGCGCCAGCGCGACATGGCGAGAGCAGGCGTGTCAGGCGCCATGGAGAAAGCGCAATTCCTGCTGACCAACCCGACCCATTTTGCGATTGCTCTCACTTACGATCCGCTGCTCGCGCCCGCACCGATTGTGCTTGCCAAGGGTCGCGGGGAGAAAGCACTCGCAATGCGCGAGCTGGCAGCGGAGAAGAAATTGCCGGTGCTCGAATACCCCGCGCTCGCTCGCTCGGTTTACTTCACCACGCGCGAAAACCAAGTCATCCGCGAAGAGCTCTACATCGCGATTGCTTCGCTCGTCGCCTTCGTCATGTCGTTGAAACGCGGCGAGAAACCGCGCCGTCCGCAGGTCGATGTACCGTTCGCTTTGCGTTTTGATGCAGAAGGCAATTTGCAGAAGGCTTAAGCATCGCGCGGCATGGCCGTTTTAGAGGGCATGGAAACAGCTCTCTCATCGATTGTCGGAACGCTTGGCGGCGGTAGCGGCGTGGACATGGTCAAGCTCGCAGCGGACTTGTCTGCAGCCCGTTTTGCCCCTGCCATCGCGCAGCTTGAAGCGCGTAATGAAGAGCTTCAGACCCGCATCAGTGCAGCCTCGGATTTGCGCAACCAGCTCTCGCAGCTTTCAAGCGCATTGGGCGACCGGATGCGCAATGGCGACCTTGCGCCTGCAGCGCGCCTAACCAACCCTTCCATTGCTGACGTTTCGGTTCTGCCGGGCGCAAACCCAAGCGGAACCTATTCGCTCGAAGTGACACAGCTGGCGGACGCGCAGACGCTGGTCATGCCCGCTTATGGCAGTCGCGAGGATTTGGTCGGCGAAGGCACGCTGACTTTGCGGTTCGGTACTGTTGCAGGCGGGGGCTTCACCGCGGACGCTGAGCGCGAAGCGATTGATATTGCCATCGCTCCCGATGACACGCTTGCCGATGTCGCGCGTAAGATCAACGACACAGGCAGCGGTGTGACGGCCTATGTTGCTGAAGGGACGAATGGCGCGCAATTGGTGCTCAAAGGCGAGCAAGGCGATGCGAACGGCTTTGTCTTGGAAGCAGCGCCATCTGGCGGGGCAAGCGGCGCGCCTGGCAGTCTCGACTATCTCGGCTGGAATCCGGCGAGCGATACAGGCCAGCAGCGCAGCACCGCTCAGGATGCGATCTTCCGCTTCGACACTATCGAAATGCGCAGCCAGTCCAACACTGTCTCTGACTTGCCGGGCGGGCTCAGCGCTGAGCTGACGTCCACCAATATCGGCGCGCCTGCAACAATCAGCTTTGCTTCGCGCAATGACGCGATAGGCGCTGTGATGGGCGACCTTGTGGCTGCGCTCAATGACATCACAGCCAACCTGCGCGATGTCGCCAATCCGCTTGGCGGAGAGCTGGGCCGTGATGCCGGTGCGCGGGGGCTAAAGCGTGCTCTGTCCGGCCTGACGTCTGAAGTCATCATGCCCAATGCAGCGCCCGGTGAACCGAGCCGGTTGTCGGACCTTGGTGTCTCCATCAACCGCGACGGGTCTTTCAGTTTTGACAGTGCGCGATTGAATGAGAGCCTGGCTGAGAATCCGACTGCCACGGCAGCCATGTTCACCACCGGCCTGTTTGGGATCTTCGCAACTGTCGACGACATTTCGCGCTCAATGGGGGCGCCGGGTGATCCCGGTTCGCTCGCTGGGTCAGTTGCCCGCTACACGCAGCAAGTGGAGCGCAATGATGAGCGGCTGGCGCGCGTGACGGAGCAGCAGGACAAGCTGCGAGAAACCATGACGAGCCAATTTATCGCGGCTGATCGCAATGTGTCGGCTTCGCAGTCGACCCTGGACTTTATCCGGTCTCAGATCGAGATCTGGAACAGCACGAATAACTGATGATGATGCCGTTCACCGCCAATCCCGCTGAAGCCTATCGCCGCGTTGAACTCGATGCGCGGATCGAAGGGTCTAATGGCACGAAACTGACGCAGATTTGCCTTGAGGCTGTGGTGCAGGCGCTCGCGGGCGCACATGCGGCGGCCAAGCGCGATGATCGCATGGGGCTGGCCGATGCACTGAGCCGGGCAGGGCAGATCATTCTCGGTCTGGAGCGCGCGGTCGATCCCGCCAATCCGATGAGCGCGACTTTGCGCGAATTCTATAGCGCAGCGAGCCTGCAAGTGCGGCAGATCACGATCCGTTATGATGAGAATATGCTCGTCACTTTGCGGCAGGATTTCATCGAAGTGATGGATGCGATGGACGCGGCGCGGCGTGCAGAAGCAAGCGCACCGCAAGCGGCTTAGTGCCTATGCCATAGGGTTGGGGGTTGCAGCGAAAGGGGTTCGCTCGCATTAATGCTCGCCACTATGAGTGCGGGGGCCAATCAGAAAAGCGATGAAGCGGCCGCGTCGCGGCGCGCTGCGATCACAGCAGAGTTCGATGCCTGGGCGCCGAGCTATGAAAGCGGCAGGCTCGCTCCGTGGTATCAGATGCATGCGCGCGAGGTGTTCACGCATCTCGATCTAGCAAATGTCCGCCGCGTACTCGACATTGGCTGCGGGACAGGCTGGGCGCTGAGGCAGCTCGCGGGTGAGCATCCGCAAATCGAGTTTCACGGTATCGATCTATCGCCAAAGATGATCGGAGAGGCAGAGCAGCGCGCCGCCTCAGAGGGGCTTGCCAATCTCACCTTCCATCAGGGCGATTGGGAGCAGATGGGCGCGGAAATCGCGGCTGGCAAACACGCTGTTCAGCCCGGCTTTGACTTGGTCCTCGCGCTCAGCAGCTTGCACTATATGGCCGATCTTACAGTGGCACTGGCGCATATCAGGGAAAGCCTCTATGCAGGCGGCAAGCTGGTGCTGGTTGAGCGTGATACGCAAGGCTCAGTCCTCACACGGCTATGGGGCGCATTACACAAATTTGTTCTGAAAGACGGTGTCGAATTCGCTGATACCGGGGAGCTGATGGGGATAATGCAATCAGTCGGATTTCAAGACGTGCGAGTGCTGGCTCGCAAGCGTCAGCTCCTGCGCCATGGCAAGCTGTTTACGAGTGTTCTTCTCATTGAAGGGACGCGCCGCACGTGAACCTGCCGGACAGTTCCATGATGGCCGTGCGCGCGGCGGAGCGCGAACTTAAAGGCAAGAAATGCCTGGTGACAGGGGCAGGCGGCTTTATCGGCGGAGCCTTGCTCACGCGCCTTCGCGATATTGGTGCAGACGCGCTCGGGACGACGCTCGATCAGGAACAATGCGATGCGCTGCGCAGCAAAGGGCACCGCGCGGCTGTATTCGATCTGACAGAGACGAAGGATGCTGTGCCGCTGCTCGAAGGCGTTGAATATGTCTTCAACGTCGCTGCCATGTTCAATGAGACGGAAGCGTCCGAGGCCGACTATTTCAACGTCAATGAAACCGCGACCCGCGCTTTTGCAGAAGCGGCCTATGATGCCGGGGTAAAGCGCTTCGTCCATGTCAGCACCGTGGGTGTGCATGGCGATGTCATGGAGATTCCCGCAACCGAGGAATCGCCATTTAATCCGATGGACCGCTATCACCGTTCCAAGCTTGCCGGCGAACGGGCGATCATGATGATGGCCCGCGAGCTTGGCGAGGATGAGATGGTCATCACTGTCAATCGCCCGGCGATGGTCTATGGCCCGGGTGATATGCGGCAGCTGAAGCTCTTCCGCCTCATTGCGCGCGAGAATTTCGTGATGATTGGGAGCGGCAACACGCTCGCGCATTTCGGTTATATCGATGATCAGGTGGACTCGCTGTTGCTGTCCGCTGTCGCGCCGCGCGATCAGGTTCATGCAGAAGCGTTCAACATCGCCTCTGGCAAGCCGATCACATTGAACGATGCAGTCAAAGTCATCGCTAAAGCGCTTGATATGGAGAATCCCGATACACGGCTGCCACTGGCGCCGGTTATGCTGCTCGCGACCGCGATTGAGCTGGTGTGCAAGCCGTTCGGTATTCGCCCGCCATTGTCGCGTCGCCGGGTGGGCTTCTTCACACACAATCGCGCGTTCGACCTGACTAAAGCGCAAGAACGGATGCGCTACGAGCCGCGCGTCGATCTCGCGCAAGGGGCCCGCAAGACTGTCCAATGGTACCGCGAACGCGATCTTCTGTGATCCTGACTGAGCCAGCGGTATCAGGCCTGGCGCCATGCTGACGGCGCGCCAGAAAATGTGGCTGGGGATCAGGCGCGTCCTGACGCCTAAGATAGTCGTCTCGCTGATTTACTACTTCAAATATGGCGCCCGGGTGAGCCCGCGTGCGGAAGTGGAGCTAAACTCCAATCTCGTCCTGGGGCGCGATTGCCGCATCGGTCCGTTCGTAAAGATCAAAGCTTTTACCGGCCCGTTGCATATCGGCGCGCGGGCCAGGATCGAAGCGGGTTGCTTCATCACCTCGCGCGAAGGCGGGACGATGATTGGCGACGATTTTGTCGCAGGGCCCGATGCCAAGGTCATTTGCGGCAATTACCGCTATGACCAGAAAGGCGTGCACTTGGAGGACCTCGGCGGTTCATCCAAAGGCATTGTGATCGGGGACCGGGTCTCGATTGGAGCAGGCGCTATGGTTGCCGATGGCGCAAAGCTGGGTGATGATACGCAAGTGTTGCCCGGCGCGCTCGTCAACCGGCCCTTCAAAGGCGGAGTTGTTCTTGGCGGCTCGCCTGCACGCCGGATCAAGCCTGACGAAGAGGCGGATTAGCCCGCTTTGATCTGGATTTTCGCTAGGCCTGACTTCGCGATATCGAGCATATGCGTTTCCGCACCTTCTGGGCGGCCTCGCGCGAACCACAGGCCAGCAACCGTCGCGCAATAGGTAATCGCGCCAAGCGCGACCAGCAGTCCGAATTCCACTGCGATCTCGAACAGGTATGTCGACGGCGCAAAGCTTTTGGAAACAGTCCAAACGACCGCGCTCATTACCAAAGCAGCAATCACCGGTCTTGCCGCCAGCCTCGCGTGATCTGACACCGTTACAGCGCTGATCCGCGCGATGAGCATCATGTTGAGCAGGGCATTAATCGCAGCGGCCACCGCACGCCCATATAGCGCGCCAAGTATCACATCATTGCCTGTCCTCAGACCCCACAGGATACCTAAGGCCATAAGCGGCAACCGGATCAGCATCCCGCGCAGATCGCGATTGAACAGCGCCTTTGTATTGCCAGTCGCCATGGCGACCGGGTTCAATGACTGCAACAGCCGACAGGCGACACAAAAGGCTAGAATCTGGATATAGGGCACAGCTGGAAGCCATTTGTCGCTTAGCAACAGCCGCACCGCAGGGTCAGCGAGCAGAGCGAGCCCGACCGCCATGGGAAGGATCCCTGTCACCAGCACGCCCTGTGCATCGATGTAAGCCTTGCGTAGCCGCGCTGCTTCGGAGCGGATGCGCGAGAATGCAGGGAAAAGCATATGCGAAACCGGGTGCAGAACCTCGCGCGAGATAATGCCTGATGTACGCTCTGCCATGGAGAACTGTCCGATGGCTGATGACGGGACGAACAGGCCGAGGACGAGCGGGTCCGTGCGCCAGTTGATCGTTTGCACCCATGTTCCCAGTGTCATCCAGATGGAGAAATGCACCAGTTCCCGCCAGTGCGAGAGCGTGAAGCGCGGCCTGTATGGTGCGAAAAGATAGGACAGCAGCACGCGGGCAGACTGTGAAGCAAGAATGCCGAAAGGAAGCGCGAGATAGCTGCCTGTTGCCCAGGCAATCGCGACTGTCACAACCAAGCCGACCAGTTTGTCCGCCATGTCGAGCGCGACCATCGCGCGGAAATCAAGCTCTCTTTGAAACAGGATAAAACGCGGACTGATCATTGCACCGACGAAGGCTGTCGCTGCAAAAATATAGAGTGCTTCGACGAGCCTCATATCATCGTAAAACTGCGCGACCGGAATGGCCAGGATCGCCGTTGTGCTGCTCATCAAGAAAGCGCGAATGACGTTGATGGTGAACGCAGAATCGAAGTGGCCGTCTTCCAGGTCCTCGACATGGATCAGCGCCTGACTGACCGACAATTCGCTGACCATCGTGATAAGCAATGAAACGGCTGTCGCGATCGCAAAAAGCCCGAAGTCATCGGGTGCAAGTAGCCGTGCTAAAAGGATAATACTGGTAAACGAGATCGCTGCATTGACGATCCGCGCACCACCCACCCACGCGGCGCCTGCAACCAGCTTGTCACGCCGGCCGAGCTCTTCAATCGATCCTTCACCGCTCATGCCGGTTGCGTCCCGTTGCGATACAGTTGCGACGAGGCACTCGCGCAACCCTCGCTAATACGCGATCCAACAATCCCATATTTACCAAGGGTTAGAACGGGTCTGATGAACACACTTTGCAAGATGCATATCCACGATTGGGTCAGTCGCCCTGCGACGCATCGCGCTGACCGACTTATCCGTAAATGCCGCCGCTGTGGGAAAGTGAAAGTCATCCGGCTCAATGTCCCGGAGGGCCCGCATCAGCCAGCGAGTCAATCTTCTTATCCTGCTGATTTGCCACGATAAGCGGTTCGATCATACGGTTTTCGACGATCCCGTTATCGCTTTCAGATCCCATTCGACTGACCAGATGGCTTGCCGACAGGCGCGCAAGACCGCTGAGGCCAATAACGCTTCTGATGAGATCCTTGGCTGACTGACGCATGGTTTTGTCGTCGTCGCGCAGCCGCCAAAGAATGCCGCGCAACACTGTTTCCACGATCTCCGTTGCGTTGCCCCCTTCGCCTTCCAGCGCGCGCAGTTGAGCGATAATTTCGTCATCAAGAGCGCCGGGAAAACCGTGTTTGCCGCATACTGAGCGCCGGCAAATGTCTCGCTCGACTGAGCCGAGAGCAACCGTTGGTGCAAGCGCCGAAGCGGCGCGCAGATCCATTACTGCATCAGACCACATATCATGGCGAGCCGACACGCAAGCGCGTTGCAGCAAAGCTGCGCGTTTGCGCAGCCGCGGATCGGTGTGGGTAAACATGGATTGGTAAAAGCTTAGCGGAATAATCTGGCGCTGGCGCTCAAAGATGCGGCGATCATAATCCAGCCACACCGTTTCCGAGCTGCCAGCAGCATGACGAATGCTGGCGGGGCCGCGCGCGCCATCATGCTTGCGCTGATCAAAGGCAATGAAATCGACATAGCGGCAACGCACTTGCGTCGCGAGCCGGACTGCCATGTCATAATCGAGCGAGCGCAGAAGTTTCTCATCGAACGAACCGACGGTCGCATAGGCCTCACGCGTTGCGAGCGTGGCGTTCTGCATGACGAAGGAATCTTCGAGAACATGGCGCGCAATGCTGCCGCTTGACAGGTCCGGCCAATAACCAGTGCCCATATCCTGTCGCTCGCCATCGACTTCATTGAAACGGGAATAGCGCGCGAATACCATGTCCGTATTGGGCTTGTTGATGGCAGCGACCATCAGTCGCACACAGCCTTCGCGCAGCACATCATCATCGTCGCAGATCCAGATGAACTTGCCTTGTGCTTCGCTCAGCCCGCGATTGAGCGCGACAGCCTTGCCGCTGTTCTCCTGCCGGATGATACGATGGTCCCCGGCGACGCGCTTCAAAACCTCAGGCGTGTCATCGTCCGAGCCGTCATCAATCAGGATCAGCTCATCGTCAGCTGACATCTGCGATGTCACAGAGATGATCGACTCTTCAATCAGATGTGCTCTGTTGAAAGTCGGCATGAGGAAACTGATGCGCGTCATGGAAACACTCTGGTCGATTGATCGGATTGCAAGGCCAATGCGATACTCATGGTAGCATCCCCAGGGCTTGCTCCATGGCCTTTATCTGACGATCGTTACCATCGCCCAAATAATTGTCATCGCTTAAAGAAATGCGGTTGTCGGTTGGCCATTCGACAATATCGAACCATGCCTCAGTGCGGCGATGTTGCCGTCCGGCTTTGCGCGCCATCCAGAAAAACCAGATATCATCGCCATTGGGGCACAGCGCTTTGAACTGCGCTTCGTCCATAACGTCAGGATGCAAAGAGCCAGGCGGATAGAGAATGCCGCCAACCCCGGTTGGAAAGAGACGGTCATTCGCTTGGCGTGGTAGCTGCGCGTCTGTTGCGAGCTGCCAGTCCGCATAGGAGGTAAGCGCGCCGTCCTCGCCGACTTCAGCCATGTGGGCGCGGGTGCCGATAACGTCTTGCGGGTATTTTTTGGCGGTTTCGACAAGGCCGGTAAGCCAATCGCGCGGATAGTAGACATCGTCGTCTGCCGTTACGAAAGTGGCATCGGGCCGCTCGGCCAATGCCGGGATCAGCTTTTTGTAGCTGCGCGTGTCGTCGCACCCGCGGATTTCAAGACCGTGCCTCTTGAGTGACAAGACGTCTTCCGGAAGTTGATCGATGTCCTCATGTGCGAGCCACAGCATCACGCTATCGGCCCGCGTTTCCTGATCCAGCAGGCTTTTCAAGGTCTTGCCAAGCATCGGAAAGCGCGGCGGAAAAGATGTCAGCGTCACGAATAGCGGCGTTTCCAGCCCATGCGGCTTTTTGTCAGCAATGCGCGGAAAAGACGCGACAGCGCGCTCTGCCGCCACTTCCAGCCAGCGCTGGCGCCAACTGCGATAAAGCAGTTTCAAGCGATAGGTCCCGCGCATCAGCCTTGCTCGCGATAGTTGATCGAGTTGGCCATTGCCTCTTCGCGCTTTTTGACGGCGAGCCAACGGCCGGTTTTCTTGAGCTGCCGTTTCGCAAAACGTCTGCCGAGCGCAAGCCGCGCGAGCTTTGCCGGGCTGCGGAAGCGGTAATAGCGTGGGTGATCGAACACATGATGCGCATCGGACACGTCGCCAGCTTCGAGCCAGCGGACCTGATAGCTTGCATCGCGCAGCAGGAAGGCTTCGAACTGCTCAACGAAACTAGACGAAAGTCCGAAAGCAGGCACAGTGCGCAAAGGCGGCGCGCCTTCTTCATAGCCAAAGTGCCGGAGCCATTCGTGGCATATCAAGCTGATGCCGGCCGCCATGTCTTCGTCGAGCGTGTTTTTCCAAGCATGGACGCGCGAAGCATCAAGCTTGTCCGAAACTTGTGCCTTCCAGCTTTCGCCGTCGGAAGACACATCTTCGGCCGCGTCCTGAAAGCGTAGCATGGCCGGGTCGAATTCGATGCCAAGCTTTGCGCATAGAGTGCTTAGCTCTGTTTCAGGCGCAGCCATCAGATCTTCGTAGCGGATGGTCGCTGCAAGCGGATCTGTCGCAAGGATTGGCTCGCCTGCGTCCTGCCATTCGCGCCAGACATAGGCGTTGGCGAGCGGAGAATTGCTGAACGTCGGAAGCTTGCAGGTCGAGACCACACTATCGCGCGGGTCACGCACAATGCGGATGATGCGCGCTTCAGGCCAAAGCTCGCGGATTTGCGCGAGATTGCAAATGTGGTTGGGTGTCTTCTCGACCCAGCCGTCTTTCCCGCGCGCCCCGGCAAATGGGACAGTGAGCGCTTCGAGCATCGCGGCGACCGACGGCTCGCGCTGCGCCAGAAAAGCGCGGACTTTTTCTGCGTCAGTGCCAAACAGATCCAACACCGACTGATCGGCGAGAGTAAGGCTTGCTAAGGTCGAAACCGCATTGTCCGGCCATGTTGCAGCATCGGTCGCGGCTTCCAGCACTTCGCCATTGAGCTTGGAGAAAAACTGCGTTTCAGGCCCCGCGGCATAATCGGGCCGCGCGCCAAACATTGCGGCTAGCAGGGTAGTGCCAGAACGCGGGGCTCCGACGATAAAGATAGGGGCAGGGGATGCGGACGATTGTGTCATGGTCTTGGCAGGCGCTTTGGACTTGCGCCTCAGCTGACGCTGTGCGCTTTGCTGTAAGCGAGCATCTCAGCCTTTTCCGCTGGATTGAGCGGCAAATCATCCTTCGCAAAGCCTAGCGTGAGCGCAACGTAAGTAAGGATCGTCTCCGGATACATCTGCGTAAGCCCCGTGCTCTCGAAGTAAGTACGAAGCGTCCAGTATACGAGCCATCCGCAAAAGAATATGCGCGCGGGATCAGGCCGCACCATCGTGCGCCAGAACAGCGAACCGGCTGATGTCGCGAAGACAATGATGCAAAGTCCGAAGCCGACCCAACCGAGCGAAACAAGAACTTCCTTAGCGGTGTTGTGGAAGTTGAAGCCGGTGCGGTTCATAATGCCGAAATCACGCCAGATCGCTTCTGCGTCGAAATTCCCAGGTATCCAGAATGCGGCAAAGCCCTGACCAAGGAAGGGACGCTGGGCTATCAGCTGGTCGGCTTTGCGCCAGAGTTCAACGCGCCCCGTCAGCCCTGCGTCCTTGCCCGATCCGGTGAGGACCAGTTCGAACAGGACCGGCAGCCAGAACTCGACAGTTACCAGCGCGGCGAAGACCATGATGCCAATCGCGATGAGGATCGATGCACGCACTTGTCGCGGCAGTCGCTGCGATGTGATCCACATCATCAAGGAAAGAATCGCAGCGCCGCCTGCAATCAACGCTCCGGCAGAAAGCGCCATGTAGAGGCAATAAAGTGCCACAGGCATCAAAACGACAGCGACAGCAAGCAAGCCAAAAGACCGGATCTGATGCGCAAGCGACATGCAGGCAAGCGAAAGCAGGATTGCAATCGCTGACGAGCTTCCCGCCATATTCTTGCTTGGCGCGATACCGATAAATGCGACTTCACCGGTGTTATACCCGACCCGCCGCGTGTCTCCGATTGCGAGGCCGGTCATCAGGAATGCAAGGTAAGCAATCATGACGCCGATCAGCACGGCTCGGCGGTCGAGGCATGTTGCTATCAATATGGCGCAGACGACTGTGATGGAAAAAAGGATGCCGTAGCGGATCGTCGCGTTAGGCTCGACCGACCAGATAAACGAAGCGAGCGCGAACGCCGGGACGAGCAGGATCGGCCAGCTGCGCGCAATCGCGGTCGGCAGCTTTTCCACCCGCAGCCATGCGGTTAGTACAACCGAACCGAATACCAACAGGACTGTAAGCGGCCCCAACTTGCTGTTGAACAGGCAAGCGAAAATGGGAAGAGCGGCCAGCAGCGTGTCGACTATCAACGCGCCCTGACCGCTCTTGAGGTTATTCAGATAGACAGCATTCGGCTGACGGCTGACGACCTGCTCCATGTTGGTGTGGTAACCCCGCTAGAGCTTAGAGGAAGCGCTCGCCGATGCGCACGGTGTCACCTGGAAGGATCCAGACCGGTTGATCGGGCTTGAGAATATAGGTGCGCTCTTCAGTCTCTCCAGCACGGCGGATGAAGACCTTGTTCTTGTCAGCGCGGTACGAATAGCCACCGGCAAGCGCAATCGCTTGCGTTGCTGTCAGATTGGCGCGGTAAGCAAACTCGCCTGAGCTGCTGACTTCACCCAGAATGTAAAACGGGCGATAATTAAGCACCTCCATGCTTACACGCGGATCGTTGAGATAGCCGCTTGCAAGACGTTCAGTCAAAAGCTTGGCTGATTCTTCGACTGTCTTGCCCTCGACCGGAATCGCTCCGAGCAATGGGAACGCGATGTCGCCGACAGATGTGACAACATACTCATTGCTGAGTGCGTCTTCACCAAACACTGTGACTTTCAAGCGGTCACCGGCGCCAATCCGATAGGACGGTGCATCCATTGAAGCATCGGCGATAGGCGGTGTTCCTGAAGCGCAGGCGCTCAAGCCCAGCAGCATGGCACCCAGAAGTGCGAAGATTTGCGATATGCGTAGCATGACGATTTTCCCCATTGTGAGCGCTTTTGAAGGCTCAATTATCCGGCAATTTCAAACATATTAGCCGACCCGCCAATCAACCCTTGCCGGGCTTTGTACGGTTGAAGAGTATCCTTAGTTAGCCAGTGAGGCAACCGCATCGCTCTTGCGAGCGCTGCCCCATACGAGGACAGATTTGTCAAACACCTTAAACGGCCGAATAGCCCCGCGCTGCGAGCGACCTATCCCGATATTCAACTGCCGCCTGCAAGCCGTTTCAGCCGTGCCTGAATTGGCATCGCGAAGTGGCGAATGCTGGCAGGCTGCTTCGATACATGAGCCAATGCAGCCATGGGTTTTCCGGTCTTGAGGGCCTCGACGGCATGAGTGAATGCAACCGCTTGCCGCATGGCTTTCTGGCGCGCGCGAAACCCAGCGCTATCTAGGCCTGCTGCTTTGATCTCGCGCTCCAGTTTCTCTGCACGCTCACCCATGGCAGCAGCGTGCTTGGGTGACAAACGGTGCGAGATTGATTGTTCGTGCTTGCGATAGAGATAGCCTGCTTCAGGCACGACATGATAATTCGCGCCCGCCATTAACAGGCGGATGATCAAATCATCGTCTTCAGCTACTCTGAGCTTCTCGTCATAGCGGATGCCGGATTTCTCGATCAGAGAGCGAGCGATCATCGGTTTGAGAAAGCCGGGGTTGGGGTAAGGGCCGAACATGATGCTGTTGCGAAAATAGATATCGAGATCCAGCTTCGAGCCGGAAATTTCCGAACCGGCGAGGAAACGGGTGGTTTCGATGTTTTCGCCGAACAACAGCAGATCATCTGCGACAATGTCTGCTTGATTGCGCTGCGCTGCGTCCAGCAGGCTTTTGCTACGCTCAGGCACAACCAAATCGTCACTATCGAGGACCGCGTACCAGTCACCGCGCATATTCTCCAAGGCGATGTTGCGAGCGCCGCCAGGTCCCAGGTTTTTCGGTGTTCGAAAGAAACGAATTCGCGGATCCCTCTGCGCGAGGCTCTCTGCAAACAAATCGCTCCCATCCGAGCTTCCGTCATCTACGATTATGACTTCGCAGGTAATATCTGTCTGCGCGAGTGCAGAGTTAACGCATTCTTCAAGGTATTGCCCCGAATTGAAGTTCGCGACTGCAAATGTCACATCCATTGGGGAACCACCTCGTATTTCCATGACTCTTTCTCTACCTATAGAAGCATCAGGAGCAAGCTCGGACATTCGGGCAGGATCTCGCACAGGTAGAAAGAAAATCGGCAAGAGTTTGATGGATTTCTGGAAACGGCACCCGCACACAGCTGCGGGCGAGCGTATCTATGCCATCGGCGATATCCATGGCCGGGCCGATTTGCTGGAGCAGATGCTGGCTGCGATCTGGGATGATATGGCGCGCACGGAGGATGGCCGTACCGCGCGCATTCTGTTCCTGGGCGACCTCATCGACCGCGGGCCGGACAGCAAGACTGTGCTGTCGCTGGTGCTTGATCTGACGCGCACGCAGAATGCGATGTGCCTGCTGGGCAATCACGAACAATTGCTGATGAGCGCGCTGATGGGCGACAAGGCAGCGCTTAAAGGCTGGCTGAAGCTCGGCGGCTGGGAAACGCTCAAATCTTACAGCGATGAAAAGCGGAAGAAGAAGGAAAGCGATAAGGAATATGCAATGCGTCTGGCTGAGGCCATTCCGCAGCAGCACATTGAATTTCTTGAGAATCTGCCAACGTCCTATCGCTCAGGCACGTATTTCTTCGCGCATGCAGGCGTACGCCCCGGTACAAAGCTGAAAAAGCAGGATCCGCATGATCTGGTCTGGATCCGCAAACCGTTTCTGGAAACGCAGGAAGATTTCGGCGCGATCGTGGTGCACGGCCATTCGGTTGTCGACAATGTGACCTTCTTCAACAATCGCATCGCACTCGATACGCAGGCATGGAAGAGCGGCAAGCTTTCCTGCATCCGCCTATCAGGCGAAGGTTGCGCGGTCATGTTCGCAAAGAAGAAGAGCGTCAAAACGATCCCGATCTGGTCGGAAGAGTAATCGCCTCGGCATTTGCTCGCGCTTTTCAGCCGTATTCCTCAATCAGCTTCGGATTGATGCAATAGGCAAGCACTCCGAAATGCAGTGTTGCACGCGAAAGCCAGCGGCGCGATCGGGTGGTTCCAGGAATTGTGAGAACCGCCATCAGGATGCTGACAAGGGCTTTGGGGGTAGCGGTCCAGAACAGTTTGCCAAAGGCTTGTGGTTCCAGCAGCTTAGTCACCATGCCATGGGTCTGGCCGGACCGGAATTGTCGGCGCAGCACCCACTTCATGGTCGCGCGCGCCGGAGGGACAGGTTCGTAGACGACTGCATTGGGACTGTAAGCCATTGCCCCGCCGGCCTTTGACAATTGCTGGAAGAACAGCGTGTCCTCGCCGCCCGTGCGCCCAAGCTCGATTGCAAAGCCAAGATCATTTTCTCGCACGAAATCGAGATCCAGCAAGGCATTGCCTGTGTAGGCATTGGCGAGGTCGGCTGCAATTTTGCTTGAATGGAAATCGCATTTCGCTGCCCATAACGGCAGCTCGCTTCCATATACAGCCTGAGCTTTGCCAATGACGGCAGCATGCCCTTCTCGTTCTGCCATCAGGTGCTGGATCCAGTTCTCAGTCGCTATTTCATCGTCATCAATGAAAGCCAGCCAGCGCGACTGCGCGTTTTCCAGTGCAGCGTTGCGCGCGATGGAAATGTTCTTTGCCGGAGCGTGGACATACCGCAACGGGAGGGGAAATTCCTGAGCGTACTTCTCGAATGCAATGCGAGCTTTGTCGGTTTCGTCATTGTCCGCGACAAGCACACTAACGTCAAAATCCTCGAGACCTTCAAGGTGTTTGAATGAATCCAGCGTTTCAAACGCCGAAGGGCGCCGGAAAGTGCACATGGCGATCGTAAGGGTTTCCCTTGAGGTCATAAATCGTCCTGAAGAAACGGCAGAGCGTCGATCACCAGCTTTCGGATAGGCACGTCAATCAACGGAACAGCGGCTAAAACCCAGTCGTGCAGGCACGCCGCGTGGATGTTTGACAAGTTCCTGCAAAAAGCCTGTGCCCCAGGCGGCATGCATGATTATGGCGGGAATGCCGCACAACAGGCCGCATGCGCTTCCGGCTTTCGCTCCAACCACTACTCCGAAGAGCAGGATAGCGGCGATATAGAAAAGCGCCGGTACTGCCGCGATCGCGCTGATCGGCGAGAGCAACAAGCTCAGAAACGCGAAAGGCACAAATAGCGGGAGGATCTGGCGCAATCGAAGACGGCCACCATGGCGGCGAACATTGCGCGCTCTGCCTTGGCCATAGCGCAGATATTGCCGCCACAGGGCACTTGGGGAAGAGCGCGGCAAATATCCGATGGTCGCTGCCGGCTCCAGCCAGATCGACACATTTGCTTGGCCTAAACGAAAGTCGAGCTCGGCATCTTCATTGCAATGCATCGCTTCGCAATATCCGCCAACATGCTTGAACGCTTCGATCTCCATCAACGCATGATGGCCATGATCCACGAATTTGCCTTGGTCTTGAACGTGACGATGAGCGGCTGCTCCTGTGCCGATCACGCTGTTTTGCGCGGTCGCCACTGCATTTTGAAAACACCCCTGCGCGCGTGTGACCATGGGTACGACCACAGAGCGCGCGCGGTTCTTTTCAGCCGCATCGAGTAGCGTGCTGACATAGCCTTCCGGATAAAAGCTGTGCGCGTCGATCCGCACCAGCCAGTGATAGCCTTCGCCATACTGGGCAACCGCGCGATTGACACCGGCGCTTTGGATACGATCCGGATTGTCCAGCAAAGCGATGCGGGCATTATCTGCGGCGAGGTCCGACACGATTGTGCGACTGCCATCGCTGCTGCCACCGTCCGCCACAACGATCATGTCGGCTTTGGGATCAGCCAGCAGATCTTGCAGCAAGCGCGGCAAATGCGCTGCTTCATTGAGGCAGGGAATGACGACCAGCGTGCGCATTGTCTCTAAGCCAGTTCCTCGAGCCAGGCCGTAAACTCACGGCACTCAGCATCCCCCATCATAATCGCATTAGGCGAAATAGTGGACACGTGTGTTTGAAGCGCAGCGTAGCCTGCCGCATCCAAACTGGCAAAAACCGAATGTAATTCCGTAGCTTCCACGATTTGCAGACCCGCATCTCTCTTTGCCAACCAACGGCCGACTTCGTGCCGTTTCAACACGATAGGCACAGTTGCGTGCGCTGTTGCCTCGTACAGCCGATTGGGCAAGAGCCATTCGCTGTTCTGTCCCTCTTCGAACCAGTCAATCGCCCAAGCGAAATGACAGGCCGCATAGAGCTCCGGCAATTGTGCAGGCGTGTATGGGCCGGAATAGTGGCAATGAGGGGCCGCTGCGACCTGCTTTTCGAAGTCGGGAAGTTCAGCCGGTGATGGTTTGCCAGCGATGTGAATTTTCACTGCACCGTCCAGCTTGGCCGAAAGCGCGGTAAGTTCCGCCAATGTGCGTTTGCAGCGGAGCATCCCGAACCAGCCGATGACCCATGGCGGTCCGGCCGGTTTAGCAAGCGGTTCTAACGGAGCGACGGTCTCGTCTGGATCGAGCAGGATCTTGTTCTCGATCAGCTTGATCTCGGCATCGCCAGTGGGCCGTTGATCGAAATATTCGCGAATGAAGCCCGGCGAAGATGTGATGATCGCTTTGGTATTGGCTAGCAACTTCGCTTCAATGCCTCGAATGGTCTTTCCCGCTACGCCTTCATTGAGCAGGCTGCGGTGAATATCCAGACACTCATAGATAACCGGTCGTCCGTCAGCGATGCGTTGAGCGATAGCGAGCGATTCCAGATTGCGCGCGATCAGGATATCCGCGCCGTGCATGGCTTCGCGCACTTTCGTTGGCAGTGTGACGTTGCGCATCACTGCTATCGCGCGCTGCGCGAGCGCTCTATCGGCCGTTTCACCCAGATCAACCGGATCGATGCCTTGAACCTGCGATGGGGCCATGGCTCTGCGGAAGCCCGCAAGTTGCACTGTCGCACCGCCGCGCACCATCATCGCGCAGCGCTTGGCAACCGCTGCATCGTTGAGATCGTGAACAATATAGCCGATACGCAAGGTCAAGAAATCGCTCGTAAATTGAAAAATTATAGCCGCTTCGACGCGGTTAGCGGCGCTTAAGCTTCGAAGCATGCGCTGCTTTGCATATCCAGGGCTGGCCTTCAACACACAGCGCGTTTACCAATCCGCGCTAGGAGCACCGCTTGGTTTCAATGAGCGGCTCAGACTAGAGGTCAATTGTGTCAGGCAATATCGCAGTCATAATCCCGGCATATCGGGCTGCGTGGTGCATCGCGGACGCGGTCGCATCGGCTCTGGCGCAGCCGGAAGTGGCTGAAGTGCTGGTCGTGGACGATGCTTCAGGCGATGAAACACTGGACGCTGCCGCCACTGCCGATGACGGAACGGGGCGGCTTAAACTCCTTAGACAAGAGGTCAATCAAGGACCGTCTGCTGCGCGCAACCGCGCAATCGCAGAAAGCGGGTCGCCCTATATCGCAGTGCTCGATTCCGATGACCGGTTTCTTCCCGGTCGGTTCGCCACTTTGCTCTCGATTGAAGAGGATTGGGACTTTGTTGCTGACGACATTCTGTTTGCCGGCAATGCTGAAACCATCGCGGCGATGCCCGCGCCCGAGAGGCAAGGGCCACCGCGCACACGCAAAATCGATCTTGCCGAATTTGCTCGCCGCAACATAAGCAAACGTGGTGCAGACAGAAGCGAATTGGGTTTTCTCAAGCCATTGATGAGACGCGAGTTTCTCGAGAAGAACAACCTTGTCTATAACGAGCAATTGCGGCTTGGAGAGGACTTTATCCTTTATGCTGAGGCATTGGAGAAAGGCGCAAAGTTCCTTCTCGCTGAAGCATGCGGCTATGGCGCAATCGAGCGTTCTGGATCGCTGAGCGGCAATCACTCTTCCGATGATCTGGCCGCTTTGACCACCGCTTCGCGCGAGATCATGTCCGGCTTGCCTCGGGGTTTGGCAAAGGATCTGATGCAGCAGCATGCTGCTGCGCTGGATGCAAAGGTTGCTCACCGCCGGTTTCTCGATCGCAAGCGTAGCGAAGGCCTGCTGCCTGCCACGGCTCGTCTCGCCCGCTCGCCTAACCAGCTCTTCTCTGTCGCCAGCAACATTGCAAAAGACAAACTCTCGCCTGCAGCTCCATCTCCTCTTCCCCGACAGCTTTTTTCAAGTGAAGAGTTTGATAGACCATGATAGTGTAGCGCTCACTGGTCGCGGGGCGGTAACCAGCTACAGGCGGGCTGTCCAACAATGAAACGTACATGCGAAGCTTTCAGGCGGCGTGATGTGCTGCTGACTTACTTACGCTATGGCTGAAGCTCTTATTGCGGAGCGATCCGGCTGCGAGGGATTTTAAACGATTGATTTCAAGTACTTGCTACTGCAATGCGGAACTTAATCGAGAATCAGACAAGACCTTCGTTAGCCGGTGCTTGGGCCAAGGACTAAAAAGATGAACGCACAGAATATGCAAGACGCTGCGATTGAAGCGCCGATTGAGCAAAGCAGAGGCCTGCCTTTGCTGCCTGATCCCATGCAGGTGTGGCAGATTTTCCGCCGCAATCTGAAGCTGTTTCTCGCCGTTGCAGGTGCGGTCCTTGCTCTGGTCAGTCTGGCCTACTTCCTTCAGGAAAAGCGCTACACAGCAAATGCGGCTTTGCTGATTGCGCCATCGGACTCAGTGATCCGCACGCCTGACCTCAACCAGCCAAACACTGCATCGACTGACGACAAAGCGATCGACACGCAAATGCGGCTAATGCAATCGCCTGAGATTGCACAGCGTGCTGCGCAGGCTTACGCAATCGACACGCTCTCTCCAGATGGTGATGCGTGGTCAGAAGACGAAATTGAAAGCTTGGCTTCCCGCGTTTCAAGGACTTACACTGTCATCCGTGAAGGCGATACGCGCGTTCTCAATGTCGAAACGAATTCGACCGATCCGTCTTTCGCCGCGACCGTTGCCAATTTGGTGGCACAAAGCTTCATCCAGTGGCAGCTCGAAGGCAAGCAAGCCGAAGCGAGCGGAGCCAATGCGTTTTTGCGTGAGCGGCTGGCTGAACTCGAAGCCGATGCAATCCGCACGCAGGCAGCGGTCGACAATTTCAAGGTCGAGCGCGGCCTTCTGAGCGCACAGGGCGCAACTATTGCCGAGCAGGAAGTTTCGACCATTAACCAGCAGCTTGCGATGGCACGCGCAGACCTTGCTGAAAAGCAAGGCCGATTGAGCGCGGCACGAGCGCAGCTGGCACGTGGCGGTGGCGGTGCAGATGTCGGAGCGGCGCTCGGCTCCGGGACAATCGGCACATTGCGCGCTCAGGAAGCCGACTCCAGTGCACGCCTGGCTGTGCTGACTGAGAAATATGGCGAGCTTCATCCGGAACGCCGCCAGGTCGAGCGGCAGCTTGCCGATATCCGGTCGCAAATCCAGCAGGAAATCAACCGCGTTCTCTCCAGTCTGGAAGCAGAAGTGGTGACAGCACGCTCGCGCGTTGGTTCGCTTGCAGGTAGCCGCGGTACGGCCACCGGCGCGCTTGCTGCGAATGGCCGTGCGCAGGCAGGTCTGAACGAGCTTCAGCAGAAAGCCGACGCGGCGCGCACCATCTACGAGAACTTCCTCGCGCGTTCGAAAGAGACCGCAGCGCTGGAATTCGCGCAATTGCCGGATATCAAACTGGCTGAGCGCGCAACAGTACCGCGTTCGCCCTCTTCACCGAATACGCTGCTTTTCATTCTGATGGGCCTGGTCGGTTCACTTGCGGCAAGTGTCGGCGCAATCGGCGTAGCGGAATATGTGCGCACAGGGATCGCAACGAAGCGTGATGTGCAGGCAAAGCTTGGCGTGCGTTATGCCGGGGCCGTACCGACCCTGGAGTCCACCATTGATGGTCCAGCGGTGGAATCGCCGCAGGATTATGTAGTCAATCACCCGCAGGCGCTGTTCACGGAAGCTTTCCGTTCTATCCGCGCGTTTCTACTGCTGAGTGCCAAGTCAGAGCCTCGCGCGATTTCGGTCGTGTCTGCGCTGCCGCAAGAAGGTAAATCGACGACTGCGGTATGTCTTGGTCGTGTATCCGCAATGGAAGGGCTTCCAACGATCCTGGTCGACACTGATCTGCGTCGTTGCGGAACCAGTCAGCTCATCGGGATCCCGGAAGACAAGCCTGACCTTTACGATTACTTCGCCGAAGAAGCGACACTGGACGAAGTACTGGTCATCGATGAGGCTTCCGGGCTTCACGTCCTCGGCGTGAAGGCGCCGCAGTCGAGCCCGGTCAATCCGCTCATCGAACGCAATATAGAGCGGATGTTGGCTGAGCTTAAAGAACGTTATGAAGTGATTATCATCGATACCGCTCCGATCCTTGGCGTTGCAGAATCGCGCTTGCTGGCCCGTATGTCAGACCGTGTTCTGGCGCTGTGCGAATGGCGCAAAACCAGCGCCAATGCGATCCAGGCGGTTATCGAGATTTTACGCAATACTAACGCGACTGTGTCAGGGGTCGCGCTAACACAAGTTGATATTCGCAAATATGCCAGTACCGGTGACGGAGACGTCTACGGTTACACTAAGAAATTCAGGGGGTATTATGTTGACTAAGGGAATGCGGCTGAGCCGCAAGCGTGCCCTGTCTCTCTCAGCGAGCGCTGTTGCAGCGCTCGCTTCTGTTTCTGCTGTGCCTGCATTGGCGCAGGACGATGTGCAGAACCAGTCTGTACTGGAACGCGATCGCCCGGAATATGAAGGCGATGGCCTGCGTGTAGGCAGCCTGATTGTTCGTCCTGAGCTCAACACATCGGTTTCGTTCAACGACAACATCCTTGCTGATGACACGAATACGATTTCCGACACGATTTTCCGCCTCCGTCCTGAGGTACTGGTTCGGCTCGACCGCCCGGTGATTGACCTGCGGCTGCGAGCGGGTGCGGATTTTGAGCGGTTTGCGGACAATACGTCAGAGAACACTGACGCCTATTTCACGACATTGCGCGGCATTCTTGGGCGTGGTCGTCCAACGCAAGCGCAGTTCCGCGTCACATATAGGGCAGGCAATGAAAGCCGCCGCGCGCTTGATGCAGCAAACAGCCTTGCAACCCGTTTGGGACGCGACAGCATTGAGGCTTTTGCAGAGGTTCGTCAGGATCTCGGTGATCTTGATCTTCTGGTAAGCGGCCGTGTCCGCGATCTGAGTTATGGCAGCGCGCGCAATGAAGTCGGCGACCTTGTCGACTTCTCGTTCCGCGATCAGACCATTTATCAAGGCACGATTGGCAGCGAGTTTGCGCTTTCACCAAATGACTTGCTGATTGCCCGTGCCACTTACGACAAGCGTGAACAGGATGTCCGTCCGGGTGATCCGCTGTTCCCACTTGGCGGGTTCGATCAGACTTCAGAAGGTTATCGCCTGGAAGTCGGCTATGGCCGTCAGGTCAGCGAGCTGCTCTATCTGCGTGTGTTTGTCGGCTATCTCGAACAAAATTTCGATGACAACCGCGTCGAAGACATTTCCGGACTGTCGCTTAATTCTGATCTCTTTTGGAACGTGACTCCGCTTACGTCTGTGCGCGTTGCTGCATCGCGATCGATTGATGAAGTGGTTGCACCTGATCTTGCGGGTAATTTGCGCTCCCAAATTTCCGGTCAGGTCGATCACGAGCTGAAGCGCAATTTTATTCTCTCGGGCAGTGTCCGCTATGCTGATATCAGCCCGCGCGGCATCGGTATCTCAAGCGACGAGTTCGAAGCGAACATCACTGGACGCTTGCTGGTCAATCGCCAGATCACATTGACCGGCGGCTTCAGCCACTTCCAGCGCAACTCTTCAAGCGACAACCTTCGCTTTGACGAGAACGTTTTCTTTGTCGGATTGCGTTTCCGCATCTGATCCAAAGACAAAAGTGCGCTTGATGCCGGAATAGCGCCGGCAAGCAATGCGAAAGATTTCGAACAGGGCGCAGCACTCGATTGGGGTTCTGCGCCCTTTCTCTTGCAGGGCCCTTTCTTAGATCAGGGAAAGAATTTGATAAGAATTTGCAGGCTATCCTGCCTGCATGGCTAACGAGACTAACCCAACCTTTGCAAAAGCGCAGTCGACCCATGTCGAAGCAAGTTTCCTTGTTCCGGCTCAATCACAGGGTGGCGCTACGCATTGGGATATCGCGCAATCGCAGAGCGACAGGTATCCCGCGCTCGCCCGGGCTGCGATTATTGTGGGTAGCTGCGCCGCGTTCTGGTCCTCATTAGGCCTGTTAATATCTTAACTCTTATTGCGTCGTTTTAATACAAGTCTGTTTTTCAGGGGCTTAGGGCGGGAACCTAAGTTGCAAGAATCGCGTTAACGGTTTACTAACATTGCAGCGCAGCAATTAGGGCTGTGCAGACAAATGAGAGGCAACCGTGTCCACCACTGCAGTTCTTCATCCGACGCCAATTGCGTCCCTTAACATGGAGAATGGCGCGCAGGACCCCGATTCCGCTCAATGGCTTGATCGTGGTCTCGCGCTTTTCCTGATCATCTTCCTGGCACCTTTGCTAATCGCGACAGCCGTCGCGATCATTGCGACAAGCCGCGGTAATGTCTTGTTCCGCCAAGCGCGTATTGGGCGCGGCGGCAAGGAATTCTCATGCTTCAAATTTCGCACCATGGAAGTGGATGCAGAACGTCGTTTGCAAATCCTGCTTCAGACCGATGCTCAGGCTCGGCGCGAATGGGACCAAGATCAGAAACTGCGCAATGACCCGCGTATCACCAGCATCGGGAAGTTTCTGCGCAAGAGCTCGATTGATGAGCTGCCGCAGCTGTTCAATGTTCTGAAGGGTGAGATGCGCCTGGTTGGACCGCGCCCGATCGTGCAGAGCGAGCGCCAGAAATACGGCCGCTATTTCCGCGAATACTGCTCAGTTCGTCCCGGCATTACTGGCCTGTGGCAAGTGAGCGGACGCAACGACGTTTCCTATCGTCGCCGCGTTGCGTACGATGTGCTTTACAGCAAGCATCGTTCTTTCCTGGTGGATCTGGGTATCCTGTTCGCTACGGTGCCATGTGTGCTGCTGCGTCGCGGCTCTTACTGAGCCCGACATGACTGCCATCAGACCAGTCAGTTCGGAACCGTTCGACGCGCTTGGCACGCGAACCTTGAATGGGCGCGTGTGAAAGGGACACGGATGTTTCCGCGCCGGAATTTCGGATCTTTCAAGGCAGCTAGTGCTAGCTAAACCAGATCACTGCTTGGTAGACAATTGCAGCCCACATAAGACCACTCAGTGCCATTGCTTTTGCTAAAGCTGTGACCGGTAGTTGAACACCAATCATTACGACTTCCTCTGCGCCCGCGTTATTTTCTTGCGTTTTTTGCCCCGGAGGGAGGTCCTCTCTAGCGAATATTTCAGTATGGTTAAAGCCCACATCTGTGGGCGGCGCAAAATTTGTCGCTTCAGGCGATCCGCTCGTCGTTTTCATTATTGGCTTGCTCCAGCAGCTCATAGGCGTGAGACAAGCGTTTGCGAAAACGATCAATTCCGTATTCCTGCGTAGCCCGAGCAGCTGCGGCCTGCCCGATTGCCACTCTTTCAGCCTTTGCATTCAAGGCATTGACGAAAGCATTGGCATAGCCTTCGGGTGTTATATTACCCAGATAAGCCGTTGAATTATCGAGGACCTGTGTGTGACTGAGAATATCGGTCGCGACGATGGGAACACCGCTCGCCATATAGGCGTAGACCTTCATCGGCGTGTTGATGCCTTTGATCCGTGGTGAACATAAAATATCCGCCTGAGCGAGATAATGCATCAAATCGGACAAAGGTCTGGGACCTAGAAAACGCACATCATTGCCCAATCCAAGCGATTTGGCTTGCGATGAATAGGCGTTAATACTTTCTTCGTTTCCACCGATAACGGCCATGTCGGGCCGCTGTTCAGGTGACAGTTTTGCCAGCGAATCAAGCAACAGATCGATGCCCTGATAGTGATCAAGGTTTCCGACATAGAGCGCGAGCGGTCTGGTCTCGCTCTCGCGGATTGACGGAACATGGGCGCCAGCAAGATCGCTTGCTGGCATTTCAGGGGCAATGTCAGGCAAAACCTGAACAGCCTTTGCGCCCCATCCGCGCGCGCGATCAGCAATCGCTTCACATACAGGCAAGACCAGATCAGCGCTGCGAACCGCGCGTTTCTCGAATGCTTCCATGGCAGTGCCCAGGAAGCGGAGCTTGGAGAACTTCTCGATCAGCTGATCGCTGAGCACTGAATCCATATCGTAAACCAGGCGAGGGCCTTTGCCCCGGCAAAGCGGCAATGCAAGAAAGACGGATTCTTCGACCGCATGGATCACATCATATTGCTTTTCGCGAACCATCTTGACCATCGCTGCGCCAATCGCGCCATCGACCATCAGCTTTGCAGGCGAAAATCCGATGGGAAGCGACTTGATGAAAGATGCCTTGCTTGCGCGGTGGATCGTCACACCGGGCATATCGACATCCTCACCCAAATGCGTGGTCAGCAGATCGACTTCGTGCCCCATCGCACCGAGGCTTTCAGCCAGATAGCGCACAGCGATGGGCGTTCCGCGTTCGATAAAGAAAGGCTGCGGGGCGACGAGGAGGATACGCATCCTAGTGATCCCCTTTTGCAAGCCGTAAACGCAGCTGTTCGCCGACGCTGGCGCGCGCGCTCTTGCGCTGTCCGTATCCTGTCAGCGGCACGGTCCGGTCGCGCAGCATTGCAATGATGTCCTGCGCGCCGGTTGGTGCAGAGTTCGCGTGCAAGGCGGAGCCAAACGCGCCGACGCTATCGCTTGAACCGGCCATAGGCAGATTGTCACTTCCGCGCAGCACACGCTCACCGGAGAACATCGGTTCGCGCCACAGGGCAGGGCGATTGGTAATGTCGCCGAGCAGGATCTGATGAGAGAGCCGTGCGTAGAGCTCGCTTGCCAAACGCCTGCGCTCGCCCAGCCATTTGCCAAAGCCCCACGGCAGGCACACGGCAGCGCCGCGATCGAGACCTGCGGCGATGACGCGATCAGCCAAAGCACCTTCAAGCGATTGATCGCGCGATCCGATATGCAGCACTTCCAACCCTTCAGCACTCACGACCTGCCGTCCGGCAATGAAGTGCAAACCGGTCGCTTCATCCTTGAGGCCAAGTTCGCCCCATGGCTGATGAGTGCGTTCAAGCTCCGCAAAGCGATCAACACCGGCAGATTCGACGATCAAGCAGACATGCAGATGATCAGGCGCGGCGCGTTCGAAGTTTGCGGCAATTCGATCCCACGGCATATCGCGTTGCAAATGGACATGCCCGTCCATCGCAATACTCTGCGTTGAAGTCATGTCGCTTAAGATGTCAGGCTGAAAAGCCACTGCTCAGTGTCACTTCACCTGCTTGATCGGCAGAACATTCTGACCGGAATCAGGCGTGTCAGGTGTATCCGCATCATCGCTGACGGGCTCGTTGTCTTCGCTATCTATCTCGGCGTTTTCCTCAACACGGGAAACCGAGCGTACGTGATAGGTCGAGAATTTGCGCGCGCGCGTAAACATGACGATTTCTGCAATCAGTCCGACAACGGCGATCTGCAGACCCAAAACGATCGATAGCACCACCAGCAGCAGCATCGGGCGATCACCCATCGGCACAGAATAGAATGTGCGCTCGATCACCATGTAAATGCCAAGCAAGACGCCCGCTGCGATAAAGGTCGCCCCAATCGATCCGAAGAAACGGAACGGCTTCTGCATGAAGCGCATCAGGAAGCCCATCGAGATAAGGTCGAGTAATGCGCCCAGATAATCGGTGGGCGCGTGATAGCGGAACTTCCGGTCCATCTCCGACTGCGGCAACATCAGCAGTTTGACACTGTATCCGGCACGCTCTGCAATGAGCGGCAGGAAACGGTGTTGTTCGTCCTGCAGATTGAGCTCTGGCAGGATATTCGCGCGCAGCAAGCGCACTGCACAGCCCGGATCGCGATAGGGAGAACCGGCAAGCGAAGCGCAACGGTCAAAGAACCACCCGCGCAAACGATTCATCGGCGTATCTTCGCTGCGGTCGCGTGCTGCAGTGACGACGTCCGCGCCGCTTTCATCCTCGAACAATTTGCCGATATGGCCAGGCTCAAGCTGGAAATATGCAGGCAGGATGAGGATCTGCTCGCCGCGGGCACGCCGCGCGCCTTGCATAAGGCAGGCTGCTTCACCGAAGCGTGACGGCATGCGCAGCACGAGATCGGGCTGTTTGTCCTTGTCGACCCCAGCCAGGCTCTCTTCAAAGGCAGGCTGAGCGCCGTCGACCACGAAGATGACCTCCTGGCTTTCGACGTGATCCTTCACAGCATCACGATACGCCTCAAGCAAACGGGGCACATCGTCAAAGCGCCCGCAAACCGGGATGATCACGGAAACATCTATAGGCATATTGGCATCAACCATTGTTGGTGTGGTCCATCATTTGTTGGTCCATCAATTGCTCGAGCGTTTCGCGATTGCTTGACGGCAGGCCTGCAGCGAGCCGCGCATATCGCGCTACGCTGGGTTCGATCTGTGCAAACAAAGCGCCCAGCAATCCCCATGCGAGAATGAAGATGGAAAAGGAGAAGAAGACGAAAGCCACCGCTGCTTCGATCACTGACACATAGCCATTGGTGAAATAGCCGACCAGCAGCATAACGATCGCAGGGATCAAGCCGAACAGCAGCGGTAACTGGATCCAGCGCAAGGGATGGCGCGCATAGCTCAGCAAAGCGCGGATCGAGATGATGTCGAAGAACACTTTCTGGATGCGCGAGAAGCCGTATTTCGAGACGCCGAACTGGCGCGCACGGTGATTGACTTCGATCTCTGCGAGCTTGGCGCCCGCAAGGCTGCAAAGTGCAGGGATGAAGCGGTGCATCTCGCCATAAAGCGGGATGCCTTTGATGAGCGGCGCCTTGTATGCTTTCAGCGAGCAGCCGCTATCCTGAACCTGGACGCCCAGGATCTTGCCCATCATGCGGTTGGCAATCTTCGAGATGACAACGCGTGCGCCGCCATCCTGACGTTTCTTGCGCCAGCCCACTGCGATGTCATGGCCTTCTTCGATCAATGCGAGCAAGCGCGGAATGTCGCGCGGATCGTTTTGCAGGTCGCCATCCATCGTCACGACAACTTCGCCGCTTGCCAGCTCAACGCCGGCTGCCATTGCAGCGGTCTGGCCGAAATTGCCATCGAGCTCGACGACTTTGACCATGGGCATTTCCAGCATCATGCGGCGCGCCTCTGACAAGGTCGCATCGCTGCTGCCATCATCGACGAGCACGACCTCGATGCCCGGCAAGTCCGCGCAATGCGCCGCGATGTCGCGGCACAGCAGTTCGACATTGTCTTCCTCGTTATAGAGAGGAACGACGATCGATACGGACTTGATCACGGTCTGGTATGCCCCCCAAAGTCGTTATGCGGTGGTGAACGCCCGTCCCAAGTCGCGACAAAGCGTTTTATTAAATCCATTTATCAAGAGTTTTACCGTAAGTCCGGCAAGGAAGCGACTCGATAGTAGTGACGGAAATGCAGGCGAACCAGTTTGAGACAGAGGCGGATGGACCGCTTAACAAAGGCACCGGGCTGAGCCTTGGCCGTGCCGGCTGGATAGCGCTCGGGCTGGTAGTAATCGCTGCTATCCTGCGTCTCGTGGGCCTGTCCTCGAGAGAGATCCACCCCGACGAATGGTACCATGTGCTGGCCGGCGCGAGCTGGGCTGAAGGCGAAGGCCTGACTTTCATTCGCGGCATTTACGACCGTGCTTGGCCGTTCACGATTTCGACCGCATGGGCACATTCATGGCTCGGCTTCGATGGCTTTATCGCTGCGCGCTTTCCTGCGCTGCTCGCCGGGATCGTCTGCGTTTGGCTTATATACATACTTGGTAAGCGGACGGCGTCGCCTGCTGTCGGTTTGATTGCCGCTGCCTTGCTCACCGTCGACCACATGGCGATCGAATGGAGCCAGCTGTCGCGCTTTTATACCATGCAGACCGCATGCATACTCGGCCTTGCCTGCATCTTTGCAGGGCCAAGTTTCGGCGCGCCGCGAGCGAACGTTCGACGCACAGCCATTGCTGGTGCAGCCGCGCTTGCACTCATCGCACTTGCACTGTTGTTGCAGGTCATCTCCATTCTCGGGATTGCGGGTCTGGTCCTTTTCCTGTTCACTCGCACGCCTTATTTCTCGCTTGAGTTTGCCCGAACGCCTTCACGCGAACGCACATTTGCGGCGATTGCGCTGTTAATCGGTGTTGTCGTTGGTCTGGCAGGCGCTGCAATGATGTGGCCGGAACTGCGCGCGACGCAAGCCTGGTCAGCGCAGGATGCGAACAATTTCCTTTATTATGATGACTATCTGCGCGCTATGTACGGCGTGCTGTGGCCGCTCACTCCGTTGGCGGTGCTCATCGGTCTGTCGCATTCACGCAAGGCCGTGCTTCTCGCGCTTAGCGTCATCATTCCGGTTCTGCTGGTGCAGTCGATCGGCGGTATGAAGGCGCCGCGCTACATCATGCAGGCAGTACCGTTTATCATCCTGCTATGGGCTGTTGGCCTCAGGAGCGGTTTCCTGTGGCTTGCCGGCATGATCCGCGACCGCGTGCCATTTGGAAATGCCGGTCCCGGCCATTGGCTGTCGAACAGCGCGGCCTTGGCTGTCCTCGCGTTCGCTCTCGCTGGGAATCTCTCTTTCCGCGAGTCAGCAAAATGGGCTTTGCGCGATGGCGGCGCGACGCTTGCGGGCAAGCCGCTCCTCTCCGGCGAACCGCTTGATCCTGCGTTGCGAGCTGCATCACTGGAAGCGGCAACAAAACTGCGCACCGGGGACAGCGTCCTGATCGCAAGCGACCCATGGATCCAGGCGTATCACGGACAGGCCGCGCAATTCCTTTTGATCAATCCGCGCAATGACGATGACCAACCGCTCAATTACGAACGCAAGACCGGACAGGTCCGTATAGGCAATGCGCGAGAGCTGGAAATTGCGCTCGATTGTTTGCCTTCAGCAGACATCCTTCTGGTGTCCAGAAAAGCCGGGACATTTTACCTACCACCGGAGACAATGGCCGTCATCGAAGCAAGGGCAAAGCCTGTGGCGATGGATCACAAGGCATTACAGCTTTACCAATGGGATCGTCCACTGGATCAAACCGATACAGATTGCACAATTGTAGAAGCTGAACTCGCAAAACAAAGCTAGGCAAACAACAGCTTAAATACGAAATCAAGGTCAGATCATTGCCCGATTCTATTACCGCATCTGACGAATATGCACAGCGCTTCTCAGGCGATGCAGGAGCATTTCTGCTGGGAGTGCAGGAGCGCTCGCTTGCTGGTTTGCTTTGTGCTCAGCCGCGCTTAGTCGCGGGGGCGTCCGTTCTTGATCACGCAGGTACGCACGGACAAGTCGCGCCACTCTTGGAAAAGTGCGGCTATGCCAGAACGGTCAGCGCGTCCTCGATCAATCTGATCGATCGCGCGAACACCGCCGATGCAAAGATTGTCGGATCGCTTCACGCGCTCAATGCAGTCGACAAAGCTTTCGACGGTGTTATCTGTGTTCGCTTGCTGGCTCATACCAATAATGTCGATGCAGCGGTTGCAGAGATGTGCAGGCTTGCGCGTCATACTGTGATCATCGACTACCCAAGCAAACGCAGCATCAACTTGTTTTCGCGCTGGTTGTTCAAATACAAGAAGCGCATTGAGCGTGACACGCGTGAATTCACAAGCGTTTCTGACAGACAGTTGATCAAAGCGTTTAAGCGTAACGGATTTCGCTTGAATGTCATGGAACGACAATTTTTCGTACCCATGGCAGTGCACCGGGCTATCGGAAGCAACGGGCTGATGAAGGGCATCGAAGCTCTAGCGCGCGGGCTTGGGCTCACACGAATAATCGGCAACCCGGCGGTCGCCCGATTTGACCGAATTGATAGCGAGTAGACTATGCGCATTGGCGTAACGGGCGGCACAGGCTTCACTGGCGGAGCCTTAGTGCGACAGCTTCTGCAGGATAGATATGACGTGGTGTGCCTTGCGCGGGATGCTGCGCGCTTGCCTGAACAAGCGCGAAATAAAGCGATCATCGGCACGACTGATCAGCCCGGCATTGCAGAACGCTTTGTCGAAGGCGTCGATTGCGTGATCCATGTCGCGGCGATGTTCCGCGATGTTGGCACAACGGACGAGTTCGAGCGGGTTAATGTCGGCATGACCAAGACTTTGCTTGATGCTGCTGAAAAAGCGGGCGTGAAGCGCTTTGTCTATATTTCGACTATGGGCGTGCATGGCAGTGTGCCTCAGGTTCCATCGGATGAAACCGCGCCATTCTCCCCGCAAGACGACTATCAGCGTACCAAGCTGAAAGCAGAGAAAATGTGCCGTGCGCGCGGTGAACAGGGCAATATCGAAGTCGCGATCGTCAGGCCCTGTGCGATCTATGGCCCGGGCGATCTGCGCATGCTCAAGATGTTCAAAATGATCCGCTCAGGCACGTTTTTTATCGCGGGCAAGTTTGATGCCTATTTCCATCCCGTCTTCATTGATGACCTTGTTCAAGGCATCACGCTCGCAGCAACAAAGCCGGAAGCCAAAGGCGAAACCTTCGTGATCGGCTCTGCCAAATATCACAAATTGCGCGATTATGTGAACACAGCGGCTGATATGCTGGGCGCGAAGCACCCATGGATCAATCTGCCCTGGCAGCCGATGATGGCGCTTGCTTGGACTTTCGAAAAGCTCGGCCTGATCTTCCGATTCAATCCGCCGCTCTATCGACGCAGGCTCAAATTCTTCAAACATGACCGCGCGTTCGACATCTCCAAGGCGCGCCGCGTTCTAGGCTATGAGCCGCAGGTCGACATCGAAGAGGGTTTTCGCCGCACGATCGAATGGTATCGCGAGGAAAATTTACTTCCTCCGCGCTAGTGTGGCCCGCTCTGCGACACTGTGGACAAGCGGCTTTCGCAAACCTCTGATTTGCTTAGATAGGATCGCATGAGCGAGAGAAAGAAATCAGCCTGGACAGGCATTGCGCGTGTGCTCACGCCGTCTTTTGTCGTGTCGCTCTATTACTTCATGAAATTCAAGGCGAAAATCAGCCCTAAGGCTGAAGTTGAAATGTCGCCGAAACTGCATTTGGGCAATGATTGTCATGTCGGTAGCTTTGCCAAGATAAAGGCAACCGATGGCGTCCTCAAGATCGGCAATCGCGGACGCATTGCTGTCGGTGCATTTATCGATGGCGGCAAAGGCACAACGATTGGCGATAATTTCATCGCCGGACCGCATGTTCACATTGTCGCAGCCAATTACAGCTATTCCAAAAAGGGTGTGCATCTGGAGGACATGGATGTGATCTCCAAAGGCATCACTATTGGCGATCATGTGTGGCTTGGCGCCGGTGTAACAGTCACGGACGGCGCTGAGATTGGCGACAACACCATCGTTGTCGCGAACTCGCTTGTGACGCGAAAATTTCCCGCTGACGTTGTCTTGCAAGGCAACCCGGCAAAGATCATTGCTCGTCGCTAAGGCGCGGTCCGGGCATAAACGGAGGCAGAAGTGGCCAGCGTAAAAGAAATCGTTCTTGGTGCGATCAAGGACATCAATGAAGATCTCGACATGGAGCAGTTCGCAAATCCGACGGACGAAACTCCGCTGTATGGCGATGAGAGCGAGCTGGACTCGCTTTCGCTGGTGATGCTGGTGGGTGAAACCGAAGCCCGCATCAATGACGAGTTTGACAAAGCCATCGTGATCGCAAGCGAGAAAGCCATGTCGATGCGCAACAGCCCGTTTCGCAGTATTGGCGCGCTTGTTGAATTCATCGAAGGGGAGCTCGCCGAGGCATGAGCGGCGTCATGATTGTCACCGGCAGCCGCAAAGGCATTGGTCGCGGTATTGTCGAACATTATCTGGCGAAGGGCTGGAAAGTCGCGGGCTGCAGCCGCGGTGCGTGGGATGATGCGCCTGAGGGATATCGCCATTTCGAAGTGGATGTCGCGGACGAGAAAGCTGTCGTGCGGATGGTTGGCGCGGTGCGCCGCGAGTTTGGCCAGATTGATGCGCTCATTAACAATGCCGGCATCGCTTCGATGAACCATGCATTCCTGACGCCGCTTGCGAAAATGGAGCAGATTTTTGCCACCAACACTTTCGGGACATTCCTGTTCTGCCGCGAGGTTGGCAAGGTGATGATGCAGAAGAAGAGCGGGCGTATCGTCAATTTTGCAACCGTCGCAACGCCCTTGAGGCTTGAGGGTGAGGCTGCCTATGCCGCGTCCAAAGCTGCGGTGGAATCGCTGACGCAAGTTCTGGCGATGGAGCTCGGCCAGTCAGGCATCACTGTGAACGCGGTCGGGCCGACACCGGTCGATACCGATCTCATCAAGTCGGTGCCACAGGACAAGATGGATGCGCTCGTCGCACGGCAGGCCATTCACCGCAAAGGCACGATCGAAGACGTGATCAATATCTGCGACTTCTTCATCAAGCCGGAGAGCGATTTTGTGACCGGCCAAGTCGTCTATATGGGCGGAGTGTGCTGATCCATGTCGGGCCTCGAGGGCCTGCTTGCGCGGTTTGAAGGATATGGAGACCGCACTGCGCTGATCGAAGCGGACGGGCGGACTGTCACTTTTGCTGAGCTGGTTGAAAGCGTCGACGTCGCGCGCGGACGCTTGGCCGAGGTGAGCGTTGCCGCGGGCGATGTGATCGCGCTCAAAGCCGATTATGACAGCGCGTCCATCGCGAACCTGTTTGCAGCTCTAGGGCAGGGAGCCATTGTTGCGCTGCTGGCGGTAGCAAGCGAAGCGGACACGGAATTGCTGGAGCTGTGCCAGGCCAGCCACTTGGTGGACAGCGAGCGCATCACGGCTCTCGAATGCACTAAAGGCGAACCCCATCCGCAGCTCGAAATCCTTCGGCAGGCGAACACACCAGGCCTGGTCATCTTCACGTCCGGCACGTCCGGCAAACCCAAAGCTGTGCTGCATGACGCAGCGCGTTTCATCGCGCGGTTCGATGATGCGAGCAAAGCGCACACCACTATCGGCTTCCTGCTGTTCGATCATATCGCAGGGCTCGACACCGCCTGCTACACGCTCGCCGCTGGAGGCACTCTGGTGGCATTGAAGGATCGCCGCGCCACGACCGTGCGCAACGTCATCGCTTCGACATCAGCTGAAGTTCTGCCTGCATCCCCTTCGTTCCTAAGGCTTTTGTGCCTTGATGAAGATGCCGCAAGCGATCTCCAGTCGCTGCGCACCATCACTTACGGTTCAGAGCCGATGGACGAAGCAACGCTTGCGCGGCTCGAAGCCATGCTGCCTGATGCCAAGCTCATCCAGAAATTCGGCACGTCGGAATTCGGCGTCGTCCCTGCGCGTACCAAGCCCGAAGACAAGCGCTTTATCGAGCTTGATGAACGCAAAGTCGGCATCCGCATCGAAGACGGCATGCTTCATGTCCGCGCGCCGACCGCAATGATTGGCTATCTCGGCGAAGAGAAGCCGTCGGTCGTGGACGGCTGGATCGCGACCGGCGACAGCGTCGAACAAGACGGGCAATGGATCCGCATCATCGGCCGCCAATCCGAGCTCATCAATGTCGGCGGCGAGAAAGTCTATCCCGCTGAAATCGAAGACGTGATCCGCGAGCTCGAGGAAGTACGCGAAGTTATCGTGCGCGGCGATCCGCACCCACTACTCGGCAAGGTTATCGCAGCGCGCATCCGTACAGTCGAAGGCGCAGACACCGCCGCTGTGCGCAAGGCTGTGCGCAAACATTGCAGCGCGCGCCTCGCTCGCTACAAAGTCCCGGTGACTATCGAGCTGACGCAAGACGCGCTGACCGGCGAGCGGCAAAAGCTGCTGCGTCGTAGCTAGCGCGCCCAATGCGGTGAAATAGACATGAAGCTCGCTTCGCTCATCGCACCCTTCAAGAATGCGACAATCGGCTCTGCGCTGATTTTTGCCGCGAGCGGCGCAGCCTTTGCGCTCGCTAATATCCTGCTTGCAAGAGGGCTGGAAGTCGAAGCCTATGCGCGCTTTGCCTTGGCGATTGCGGTCTACAATGTCGCGGCACTGGTCGCGCCGCTGGGTATGGATCAGCTCAGTATCAGGCGCACCATGCGCTACACGCTGCGGATGATCTTCGCGCAGATCTTTGCAGGCAGCTTGGTCGGGTTCGCCTTCGCGTTAGGTGCGAGTTTCTATGTCGATATGAGCCCTAATGCAGCGCATGCGCTTGCCGTTTCGATCCTGCTGGGCGGCGTCATGGTCGGTGCCACCTCGGAGCTGCGGCGGCGCGGAAGCACATTTGTCGCGCTGGTGATTTATGTCCTGCCGAATTTGGGCTTGCTGCTGATCGCTGCAATTGCGCAGGTCTGGTCAGACTTGAGCCTTGCCAATGTCCTGTGGCTCTATGCAGGCGGGACCGGCATTGCGATGGTGCTGGCATTGATCAAAGCGGCAAGCGGGGAAGGGCTTGCCAAAGGCGCGTCCGGCTATCGTTTTGCAGAGGCTTTGCCGCTGCTGGGCCTCGCCGCTCTCGGCACGCTCACTCTGCAGATGGAAAGGCTCATCCTGCCCGCGCTGATCGACCTGGGCAGTCTTGCAACATTCAGCCTGCTCTCTTCGCTCGCCATTTTCCCGTTTCGCCTGATAAGCTCAGGCATGGGCTTTGCACTCACCCCGCAACTAAGCGACCGCGACAAACTTGCGAGCAATTATGCGCGCGTGCGGCTGGAGATGATCGCGCTTACCGGGCTTATGATTGCAGGCGCGGGCGTGCTGGTCTTCCTTGTCCCATACCTGATGCCTTGGCTAACCGACGGACGCTATGAAGCAAGCCATTGGCTGGTGCTGGCGGCCTGTTGCAGCGGTTTGGTCATGATCGGGCAAGCATTGGCGCGCGCCATCATCACAGCGCTCGGCTCTGTCAGCATGCTCCATGCCTTGAACCTTGCAGGTTGGGGAGGGCTGATCGCTTCGCTGATCGCTGCATGGTTCGGGTCAACCTATGGCCTGATCGGCGTGATCCTCAGCGTCGCTGCCGCGCAAGCCTTTGTCACAATCCCGGTGCTCATCATGGCGTGGCGCAGCTTTGCCCGGCAAGCGAAGGCAGCATGAACCTGCCCGCTTCCGCCCTGGTCCGCGATACAGCGCGATTGAAGAATGAGAGCTTTGACGTGCTTGTCGTGGGCGGCGGCATTGATGGTGCCTATTGTGTGCTCGATGCAGCATCGCGCGGCCTCAAGGCAGCGCTCATAGAAAGCCATGACTTTGCCTGCGCGACTAGCGCGAACTCAGCCAAAGTCGCGCATAGCGGGGTGCGCTATCTGCAGCATGGCGACCTCAAACGCTTGAAGAAATCCGCCAAGGAGCGTGCGGCTCTGTTCGCGAACGCACCGCACATCATGAAGCATGTGCCGGTCCTGATGCCGGTGCGCGGGCACGGCATAAAGGGCCGCGAGACCGTAAGTATTTACACCGCGATCTATGACTGGCTGAGCCGCGAATGGCGACGCTCGGACGATCCGGAATTGGCCGTTCCGTCTTCGAAAATGCTGTCGCGCGAGGAGGCACTGGCAGCCTGTCCGCTGATCCCGCCTGAGAAGCTGACCGGAGGCGCTGTCTGGCCGGAAGGTCTGGTCACCAATACAGAGCGGCTAGTGATCGGCGTGCTGCGCGCCGCTGCGGAAAAAGGCGCAGTCATTGCGAACCGTATCGCAGCCGAAGAGCTGTTCAAAGCGCCCGATGGCGCAGTGCAAAGCGTGTTCGCGCGGGATGAATTGAGCGAAGAGGCTCTGACGATACAGGCCTCTGCAGTGATCGATGCGACCGGGCCGCTCACCGGATGGTCAAGCGCGAAAACGCGTGTTCCGCTAGCGCGCGCATTCGGCCTCGTGACGAAATCATTGTGCGAAGGACATGTTCTGTCCTTCCCGGTGCCGCCAACCTATCACGATAGTGATGCGCTGGTGGACCGCGGGGAAAGCCTGCAATTTGCGGTCCCTTGGCGTGGCAAGTCGATCCTCGGGACAATGCATTTGCCGCTCGATGGGCCAGCCGACAAATCCAGTATCACGCAAAACGAAGTCGACCGCTACATTGATGCGGTCAATCGCGCATTGCCTGATGCGAAGCTCAAGCGCGGCGATGTCTACCGCGTGTTCTGGGGTGTCTTGCCTGCTGCCAGCGAAGGCTCGCCTAACCCAGAAAAGCAAGGCCGCGTGCTTGATCATGGCGCGCTTGATGGACTGCGCGGTTTATATGGTATTGCGGGAGTGAAGCTAACCGAAGCGCGCGCTCTGGCAGAAGAGGCGCTTGATGCGGTGTGCGAACAGCTTGGCAAGGAAGCGCCTGCAACGACCGCTAAACTGCCGATCTGGGGCGGTGCGATCGCGCAGCTTCAAGATTTCAGGCGCGAGGCCGAACGCGTGATGGATGCGCTGCCACGCGCCGCACGCGCGCGGCTTATGCAGCATTACGGAACGGGCTTTTCAGAGGTGCTCCGCCATGCAGGCAAGCTCGGCCCGCTCGAATTCATTGCCGGCACGCATATCCTGAAAGGCGAAGTCTCCTACGCCATGCAATACGAGCAAGCGCTGAGCTTGGCAGATGTCGTCTTGCGCCGGACGGATCTTGGCAGCGCGTCCTTGCCGCCTGCGGCCGCTCTGGATGCGATTGCGCGGCTTATGGCCCTAGAGCTCGGCTGGGACGAAACGCGGATCGCGAGCGAAATTGCCGCGGTTGAAGCGCGCGCCAATTACGGAACTTTTCCTGCTGTTGACGCGCTGCGGTCGGGCTAGTTAGCCGCCGCGAAGCGCTTCAAACGGGGTTGCGCGATATCCGTGCACTGTCATGCGGACACGCTCGCCTGAAGAGAGCGGTTGCCAGCTGCCGGCCCATTGCTTGGCCCAGCCGTGCTTGTCAGCGGCATGCATGGAAATGATTGGCCGCATGGCGCTACGCGGGAAAGCCGGGCTTTCTTCATTGAAGCCGTGCACTTTCTCGCCATCGATAAACACATCGATCAGGCCAAGCTCGGCATGGCGTCGCAAAGCGATCCGCATCCGGCGGCCCGAATAGTCACCTGGCAAGCGGAATTCTTCAGCTTTGCGAAGGCCCTCTGGCGCGCCCTGAATGGTGATTTGGAGATGGCGTTTGCCGATGATCTGGATCGCGATCGATTCCTCGGTGCGGTCATTATAGAGCATGATCGGTGTCGCGATGAGGCCGGGGCGCATGTCAGGGACCGTTACCTCGACCTGATACATGCCTTGCGTCCATTCCGGATGGCCCTTTTGCGCTTTGAGCTCTGGCGCGCCGCTTGCGTTCAGAACAAAGTGCGTGTCGCCGCCAAAGGCCTGGCGCACGCGGCCATACTTCCATGGAATAGTGGAATCGCCATTGGCCCATTCGCTGGCGTGCCACATGCCGTTCCAGTTCCATGGCTGCATGTCGGAAAGGTAGATACGGGGCAAGCGCAAGTCTGTGTTGGGCTCTGGCAGGGGCTGCGCAATGCGTTCGCCGGTCACTGTGACTTGCGATTGCGCGTCTGTCTCGCCGGTTACTGGCGCGGTGTCCGCATCATCTGCGATCATCTGCGGGTTATCTCGACTTATCTCCGGGGTATCTCCCGCTGTCTCGGAGCCTTCGGCAGCGTCTTGCCCGCTAACGGGAGCGGCGGCGACGAGCAGCACGAATGCCATCGTCACTGCAACGGAAAGACTTGATTTTGCTGAAAAAGCTGGCGAGTTCATGCGGTAGGCCTCAATCGGGGTTGATCAGGCTTTTGCATTATCACGAATGAGCGAGGGCTGAACCGGCCTTGCGGCTAAGTGTCTCGAAGCGGTGCAATTTGTGCGCGGAGATTAATGCTGCAAGTTATTGAAATACAGCGATTGTATTGCAGCCTTAGCGCTGTTCAAAGCGGTAGCCATGCACTGTCATGACTAACTGTTCACCCTCCGCAAAACCTTCCCAAGGTCCGGTCCATGGCTCAGCCCAACTCACCGCATCACCCACCCACATGGAGATCACCGGGCGCATCTCTCCGGTCGGGAAAGCATTGGTATTGTTATAGAAAGTGTGCACGACTTGCCCGTTCACCAGCATATCAATCTCGCCGCGTTCGAGGTCTGTAGCAATGCCGAGCTTCATCCGCTGGCCGGAAAAATTGCCTTCGATCCGGTAGTCTTGCGACCTGTGCTCGCCGGACCGGTACGAGTGGATTGTGAGCTGCAGGGAGTTCGCTCCGACAAACTCGAAATCGATTTCATCGCGTGTGTGATCGTGCCATAGCCATAGAGGCGCTACGACCATTCCGCTGCGCAATTCCGGCAAGGTCACGTCGACTTCATAGAACGCTTTTGTCGAATAGGGATGCCCGTTCTGAGCTTTGAGTTCAGGGGCGCCATTCTCGTCGAAAATGAGATGCGTATCGCCGCTTTCGTCTTGAATTACATGATCATAGCGAAACGGGATGGAGGACCAGGCATTGTCCCAATTGGATGCATGCCACTGTCCGTACCAATTGTAGAGCCGCATATCCGACAGATCGATCGGCGCA